>CP070790.1:4272664-4283044 GCA_020346805.1 Planctomycetota bacterium | reverse complement strand
GGATCATTGGAAGCGATATTTTTGCAATGCCAGGATGCAGGTTTCAATTGCCGGTGCGGTCGATCCGGCGATGGTAGCTGATTGGTTGGAAGGAGAATTTGACGGTTTTAACGATGGTTCGACCGGTGCTTCAGCGGTGTCTGAGCGACCATCTTTTACTTTAAATTTTTCGCCGACACATTCCCATTTCCCCAAGGAACTAGAGCAGGAGCAGATAGCGATTTGTTTTCCGGGTGTCGGGGTAGTCGATGATGACCATTCGGTCCAGAGGATAATCATCGGCGTGCTGTCCGGTGGGATGGGTGCGCGATTGTTTACCGAGGTTCGTGAGAAGCAGGGGTTGGTTTATTGGGTTGGGGCATGGCGGGATCAGCCCAGAAAAGGCGGTATGATACATCTGGGTGCATCCACGACCCCGCAGAATATTGATAAGACCTATACCAGCTTGTTGCGAGAGATCGATCGACTGTCGGAGGATGTTAGCGAGAATGAGATAGAACGGGCGGTGGCGGGTATTGTTACGCGGGTTCTTACGCGGGGTGATGTGACCCGTGCGAAAGCGGCCGAACTGGCGAATGATTTGTTTTATTACGGTCATCCTGTTTCCAGAGAGGAAGAACTGGAAAAGGTAAGGTCGGTCAGGGTCTCCGACGTTCGACAATTTCTCGATAACCATCCTCGGGATAAACTTAGCGTGGTTGCCTTGGGGCCTGTGGAATTGAGAGTTTGAGTTCAGATAGCGTTTAATCGGGTACGGTTAACATCATGCGATGCTAGCCGGTGTCTAACAGAATCAACGGTAAGGATTGTAAATGAATTGATATTAAGGACCTCCCTCAATCCCCCCTGGCAAGGGGGAACCAAGGAAGTATAGAGGGGGGGCATTTTGTTGGGCGCTCTTGTTTTACTGCGTGTATATGTTGGAATAATTTGATTGGGGTATCAGTATATATTAAAGGTTGTTCGATGTCTGAAGTTCGTTTTGTACAAGAAAGACTGGCCAACGGTTTGCGGGTGGTGATCGAAATCATGCCTCACGTACAGTCGGCGGCATGTGGATTTTTATCGCGCACCGGGGCGCGTGACGATCCGGCCGAGATGGCCGGTGTGTCCCATTTTCTCGAACATATGTGTTTTAAAGGGACAGCGACGCGCAGCTGGGAGAATATAAATATCGAATTTGATGAGATGGGCGCCCAATATAATGCGTATACCAGTAAGGATCGGACTTTTTACTACAGTTGGGGGCAAACCAAGGATCTGGACCGGCAAATGGAATTACTATCGGATATGATGCGGTCGATTTTGCCGGTGGATGAGTTCGAGATGGAAAAGAAGGTCGTTCTGGAAGAGATTGCCATGTCCAATGACGATCTTCCTTCCAATGCGTACGACTTTTTATATGAAAGTTTGTGTGCGGGCAGTTCCTTGTCTTGGCCGGTGCTCGGCTACGACGCCACGATCGGATCGATGGGCCGCGATCAGATGTATGAATATTTCAAACGGCGTTATGCCCCGGGCAATATGATTCTGTTTGTGGCGGGTAATGTCGATCCGGATAAAGTGTTGGTGTGGGGGCAACGATTTTGCGGGTGCTGGGAGGCGGTGACGGATACAGTTGATTCACGTAAATCGCCACGAATACATAACGGAGTGGCGGTTCGTACATATGAACGGTTTCACCAGCAGGCGTTGATTCTGGCCTTTCCGTCTACACCGGCGACGCACCCGCTGGATGAGACGGCGGGTTCGGTGGCGGCCATTCTTGGGGGTGTGAACTCGCGGTTTTATTGGAATATCATGCAAAAGGGTTTGAGTACCCGGGCCGGTGTTTATCGCGAGGATTATGCCGACTTTGCGGTTTTGGTGATGTATGGTTTGTGTGAACCGGAGAATTGTGAGAAGTTATTGGCAGCGATGCGTCAGGAAGCCGGCGAGCTGGTTGGCCAAGGGCCTCAAGCCAAGGAGATACAACGGGTAAAGAATCTTCGACGAACTTCGCTGGCGACCGAATCCGAGGCACCGTTTTACCGTCTGAGTCAATTGGTTGATGATGTTGATTATTACGGTACACCTCGGCCGGCAGAAGAAAGATTGGCAGCGGTTGATGCGGTTTCAAGTGAGACAATCGGTGATTATTTTAGTAAGTATCCTATTACGGGAGAGGGGCTGTTGGTCAGCGTGGGCCCCCGCGACTGGCCGAGGAGCGAGTAGGGACCGGTATCATACTTAAAGGATTGGTTGGTTGGTTTAGTGTGAAAAATAAATGATTTCTGAATTATCCTCAACACCTGCTCCCGAAGATGACCATCCCGATCCATCTACCGCAGGTTTGGGATCGTCGGCATCGTTTGCCTGTGCGACGGGTGTTCCGCTTGCCCGGGGAGTGGATACGGTGGATGGTAGTTTTATTGCCTTGATTCCAATTGCTTTGCCGGTGCAACGGATGCCGATGGTTATGTCCCGATGGCGGGCGGTTTTTGAATTGTTGCTGCTGGTCGGTTTTGGCTGGTTGGGGGCTTTTACGGTTTTTGTGATATACCGACAGTGGCCGGCTGAAGACACGCGGTGGTATTTCATCTGGGAGAGCATGGGAGTGGGGGCGACGGTTATGTTGACCTGCGTGCTGATGCTGCGTATTGCCGGACATAAGGCAATTACTATTGGATGGGTATTCAAGGATTTTCATGTCAACGTTGGACTGGGCGTAGCGGCGTTTGTTGTAACCGTCATAGTTCTGATTATGTTTGCGTCATTTTTGATAGTGATTTATCCGGATATCCTTTCTCAACCATCGGCCGCGCAACAGGCGATAGAGGGAAGCTTTCCTCGTTTGTCGATACCGGTGATTATTTTAATGACGCTTTTTGTCGCTTTATGGGAGGAATTTGTTTTTCGTGGCTTTGTTTTGACCCGTCTGTATGCATTATTCAGACGGTGGTGGCTGGCGGTGTTGGTTGGTTCGGCCGTTTTCGGCATGATGCATATTTACGAGGGGCTTTTGGCGGTTCTGCTTATCTTCATACTAGGGATGATAATGGGGAGTTTATTGGTGTGGCGGAAAAGTCTGTTGCCCTCGATAACATTTCATCTGATGCACAATCTGGTGATGTTTCTGCTGCTGCGAAGTATTTCAACGACCTGGCAGTAATGAATAGTGTTTATTGTTCGGGATTGTCCGATAGCCGATTTGACAAGTTGGATATCGGACGAACATTCTCTGCATACGATTAATTTACAAATCACAAATTTGTTCCGACATCCGGCAAAATATATTGGATAATTATTGGGTATTATTGCAAACGTCGGGGTAAGTGGATGTAGGTCTATATATGCTGAATTGCGTGTGGTTAATGGGTGACAAGAAGCGATCTATCAACGTGTTTGAAGCAGAGCGGGGATTTAGCCTGGCGGAACTTGTGGTGGTGACGATTATTATCGGATTTCTGGCCGCCATCGCCATCCCCCGTTTTGCCAATGCCGTCTCCCGTCATCGTGCCGATGTGACGGCAAACAGGATTATCAGAGATCTGGAACTTGCCCAGCAACGAGCGAAGATTACCAGCAGCAGTCAAACGGTACGTTTCAACATAATGCTGAACAGATACCGCCTGATCGACGTGGTCGGCGTTGACAGTTCGAGGACTGCCTATGTTGTGACATTATCAGAGCAACCTTACCGGGCCAAGATCATTTCGTTCTCTCTGGGGGGAGATACCGATATTATTTTCGATGGCAGGGGAATGCCGGATAGTGAAGGTACCATAACCATCGAAGTCGGCGGGAAGCAAAAGACGATCAAGGTAGACCCGGATACGGGCCGAGCCAGCCTTGAAGAATTATCGGTTGATGGTAATCAATGATGATATCGGACGCTAGGGTATAGGGGTGTTAAGGCAGGGGTGAGACAAGCCGATCAATTCCAATGGTTTATGGCGGTCAAGAAAGCAGCGTGGCAGACAGATAGTGGGGGTATTGGTCTGTGGCTTCAGAACGATCGGGGTATGTTCTTTTTAGAGCAATGACATACGGGGATTATCAACGTTTCGGTTTTACCTTGACCGAGATGTTGGTCACCGTGGGCATGATCGGCATAATTATGGTTGGGATGGGATCGGCCATTCTCATTGCCGCCAAGGCCTTGCCCGAGGACGCGGAGGCTTCCAGTCAGTTAATTCATACGGGATTGATTGCCGACGATCTGGTGACCGAGCTCCAGAATGCCTGTCACATTGTCGAGCGAACCTCAAATGCCATCACCTTTACCATTGCCGACTATTATGACGACAATGACAACTCATCCGAGCGCATCCGCTACGCCTGGTCAGGCACCCCGGGCGATCCTCTGACTCGGCAACATAACGGTGGCAGCGAGATCCCAATCCTCGAAAACGTACAGCAGTTTAATCTGGTTTACGATTTGAAGAGTTTAACAGAGCAGTATCCGGGGCTTCCGGTAGAAGGTCCTGAACAAATATTAAGCAGCTACACTGGGGCAATTGATTTAAAAGAATATAAAGTTGATGACAACCTATGGTGTGGTCAATACTTCAAACCCTCAGCCGCTGTATTAACCTCTGATACGCTGAGCTGGCGGGTGACGCGTGTGTTACTTATGGCCATACAAAATTCGCCGGTTAAAGAATATTCGTTTGTTCAATTGCGACCGGCTGACGACAATTATAGCCCTACCTCGACCGTACTCGAAGAACAGATTATGTATGAGAATAATCTGCCCAGGTCGTATGCATGGACAGAGTTTTTCTTTACAAATGTTGCCGGTTTAGCTCCCGAGGACGATTTATGTCTGGTAGTCAAACACGGCGGCGGCGGTCCGTCATGTAGAATTATTTTTGAGAATAATAATAGCAACGGGGCAACCGGTATGCTTAAAACAACCGATGCCGGTGCGAATTGGAATTACGAACCTGCCCAGTCCATGCTGTATTATATTTGGGGCACGATAAGCGCTCCGGGGCCGGACCAGATCGCTACCAGACAGTATGTGACCGGCATCAAGTTAAGTTTGCAGGCCGGTGATGATTATGAGTCACAAATTAATACCGCCATTCGCATGTTGAATACTCCAGAGCTGCTGTCGGCCTGGTGGGAGCTTGATTTTCATACCAGCCCGACAGACCTGGATATGAACGGCGATGGAATCAGCGACTGGGTTACGGGGAGCGGCTCATTTAATCCTGGCACACTTTTCGGCGACGTATGGTCGGCCGACAGGGCCATCTATAGCAATCCGGCAAATGATTTTGTTGAGCTGACTACGGTGGAGGTTGAATTCCGCGATATCACGATTGGCGGTTTCGGAGCCGGCGTCAAATTATATGTTGATAGTTCAGATAACACCTGTGGTATCATTTACGCCACTGTGGGGCGGGAGGACGATGGAACTCAAACGCTATGTTTATACACCAAACCCAGCGCCGGAACCGTGAAAAAGTTAGTGATGGTTACAGGATTATCGAGCGGATTCGTTAATCTTCGTCTGTTGGTGGATCCGAATTTCAACACGGTTAATATCAAGATCAACGGTGAAGAAAATGGCACGTATAACTATTACCGATTCGCCACCACCAATTATCATGCGATTGAGCTGACGCCCGTAGACTATGACACAGGAGCGGAATTTAACTATGTGTCTATACGTGTTGGAGGGACCGGCTGATGAGCGTTCTGATTGATAAAAGCTTGTCCCGAGTTGTCAGGCGATCGGCCTTTAGTATGGTTGAGGCGGTAATTTCGATGCTTATCGTCGGGATCATGTTGGCGGCGGCCTTGCATACTGTTGGTGCCTCCAAAGTTGGTGCGACCGTCATTGCTGAAAACAGCAAGGGATTACATCTAGCCCAGGATCTGATGACGGAAATCCTTCAGTTGCCTTACCAGGAACCTAATACAGAAGGGGCACTTGGCCGGGATATAGGTGAAGGTACCACCAGTCGTGCCCATTATGACGATGTAGATGATTACCATCAATGGAGTTCCAGCCCGCCGCAACACAAAAACGGCTCGGCGATTCTGCTGACGGAAAACTATACCCGCTCAGTCGAGGTTTGTTGGGTCCATCCCAGTGATCTCTCACAGAGTATAGCAACCGCAACGGGCGTTAAGCGTATTGATGTGAAGGTAAGCTGTAACGGTACGCCGGTAGCTACTCTGACGGCCTTCAGGACCAGTGCCTGGGTGATGGATTTGGACGGCAGCGGTTGGTCCGCTACACCGAGCAACAATCCGCCGACGGCGGTAGCCATTGGCGATCCACTCACGGGATATCCACCGTTGACGGTTATTTTCTATGCCGGCGGTTCTGAAGACACGGACGGTGATCCGCTTACTTATGACTGGGATTTTGGTGATGGGAATAGCAACAGCGGTGAATCAGTTAACCATGCGTACATGAATCCAGGGACGTACAACATAACTTTGACGGTTTCCGACGGCCGGGGTGGCATGGATGTCGATATGTTAACGGTTATAGTGAAAACGATTGGGTAACGATTAAGTATGATGGGTAATGATAAGAATTACCGTAGGGGTAGTATTTATATTGCCACGCTCAGCGTAGCTATGATAGTGAGCATTATTGGCATCGCGGCGTTAACGGCCGTGCGCGTCCAACGCCGGACAGTCAACAACAATGTGGATGCGGTAAAGGCGCGCTTCTATGCTCAGTCAGCCGTCGAATTGGGTTTATACAGGATGGCCAATAATCCCAATTGGCGCAATAGCTACAACAATGACACCTGGTTACCCAAGGCACCTATTGATGATGGCGCCTATACGCTTAAGCTGGTTGATGAACTGGATAGTAATTTAGCCAATGATTCCACACAGCCGGTGAGGCTCTACGCCAAGGCTACCGTCGGCGAAGCGGTGCGGATTTGCAGTGTGCAGCTTCAGAGAACCGGAGTCGGTGGAAGCGAGGTTTTTGAGAAGCGAGTGGCCAGCCTCAACGATGATATAGAGCAAAATATCAACACGGGGTGGATATACCCGGCAAGCACCGATCTAGAACTGGCTTTGGACCTCGATCCCCCTTCAGATCCGTCGGTGCATACGCACATGGTGGGCATACGTTTCACAGAAGTACCGATACCGCAGGGTGCTGCGGTCAGCAATTGCTACATTCAATTTACGGCAGATGAAGTAAGCAGCGGCGCTGCCTCTCTGACGATTGTGGGTGAGAATACTGATTATGCCTCGGCCTTCACCACATCGCTTTACAATATATCTTTTCGGACACCGACATCGGCAGCGGTGGCCTGGTCACCTGCTGAGTGGTATACGGTTGGTGAAGCAGGTGAGGATCAGCGCACCCCCGACATTTCACCGATCATCCAGGAGATAGTGGACCGAACCGGCTGGTTGAGTGGCAATGCCCTGGTGATTGTTGTCTCCGGATCAGGGACCAGAACCGCAGTATCTTATAATGGAAATCCCGACAGCGCACCGTTACTGCATTTGGAGTGGGGCGGTGGCGGCACGATGAGTCCTGTTGCCGGTACCTGGCGGCGTGATATTCTCTGGTAACAATAACACTTGTCTACCCGGCATAACTACCGTTACGTATTTAGCGTCATAAGCAAAGTCGCCGCAGCGACTGAGGAATCTCTCTATACGAAAACGGAGATTCTTCAGTTACCGCGGGCTGGGTATTATCCGTATTACTTGTGAGAGAGACCTTATTTAAGTTGTAGAGGCGACTTTTTTCAGGGCCTTGGCACCGATGTCTCGACGATAGTAAGCTCCGTCAAATTTGATTTTATCGACGGCTTGATAGCAGAGATCGGCGGCGTCTTGTAAGGTTTCCCCCAGGGCGGTTACCCCCAGGACCCTCCCACCATTGGTAATTACCTGGCCATTGGTGTGTTTAGTGCCGGCATGAAAGACGACCACCCCGTCCATGGCGTTGGCTTGATTCAGACCGGCGATAGTTTTGCCTTTTTCGTATGATCCCGGGTATCCGCCGGAGGCCATGACCACGCAGATGGATGCCCGCGGGTCCCATTGAAGGGTGATGGAATCGAGTTTGTTGTCGATGAGTGCGTCAAATACGTCGATGATGTCGTTTTTGAGCCGCATTAGGATGGGCTGGGCTTCGGGATCGCCGAATCGGCAATTGAATTCCAGTACCTTCGGCCCTCCAGAGGTGAGCATCAAGCCGGCGTAGAGCACTCCTTTGTATTTGATGCCCTCCAGTCGAAGGGCATCGACGATTGGCACCAGTATTTCCGATTCGATTTGTGTTAAGAGTTTATCGTCCAGTAGATCGGTGGGGCAGTAGGCGCCCATGCCCCCGGTGTTAAGGCCGGTATCACCTTCACCGATGGGCTTGTGATCCTGTGCGTTCTCCAGGACGTATATGGTGTTTTCGTCCACCAGTGCCAGGACGCTGACTTCAGGGCCGGTGAGCTTTTCTTCGACGAGTACGGTGTTACCTGCCGATCCGAATTCCCGTTTGACCATTATCCTTTCCAGGGCGATCAGTGCATCTGCCGGATCTTCACAGACTATGGCGCCTTTGCCTTTAGCCAAACCGGCGGCCTTGACCACTATGCCGACGTCTCGACTGGCAATATAGGCTTTGGCGTCGCGATATTTGGTGAAAATGCGGACGTCGGCCGTCGGAACCGATCTGTGCCGCATCATTTCCTTGGCAAATGCTTTATCGCCTTCCAGCCGGGCGGCCGCTTTGTCGGGTCCGAAGGCACGTATACCGGCGGTGTTTAGTTCGTCGATTAAGCCCAAGGCCAAAGGATCCTCCGGACCGACCACTACCAGATCGATTTTTTCGTTCTTGGCGAACTGTACGATGCCGGTTAGATCCGTGTCTTTCAAATCGACATTTTCCGAGATTTCAGCCGTCCCGGCATTACCAGGAGCACAAAACAATCGATCGACTTTGGGAGATTGTTTGATTTTCCAAGCCAGGACGTGTTCCCTTCCACCGCTTCCGATTAGTAGAACCTTCATTTTTTATCTCACCTTCACAATTATCTGATATTTACGAATAATCTATCCTTTATTGTCAAGTATTGCCAAGGCCTTCCGGTCCGTACGTCCTCTGGGGAGGGCCGGAATACCGAATGAAGGGATTTTTATCGAATCCATAGACTGTGTAAAGGGATTTTGAGATCTGTCATGGTTGAATTGGGAAAAATCGGGCTTTGCGGGTCGAAGAATTCGATGGCAATCGGATATGGGAGTTGAAGTGCGTTTTTTGAACGTTTAGTCTGTAACAACGTATAATCCGTGATCGATGTTGTGGAAAATGAGGATTTAAGCCTCTGTTTGGCTAATATATACTGGATTGACCGGATAAAGTCGGGCAAAATGCCGATCTTATTGGCCAAAGGCATCTACTTATATGATGATATGCCGTAACTGGCGCTTGTATCTGAGTTGAGAGCAATCAATGTTTGTCAATGGCGATATACTTGCATCAACGATGATAACCACCTGGGGTGAGATTATTGAGCGTTTCTGGCCGGTGGCGGTAATATCCTTCGGGGTGTCCCTGTTAGCCACTCCGGTTTGCCGATATATGGCCCTGAAAAAAGGGATAATTGATAAGCCGGATGACTTCCTTAAACCGCATGAAGTCCCGATTCCCTATTTGGGGGGTGTGGCCGTTTTTCTCGGTTGGCTGGCTGGAATTATGGTAACCTTTATGACAGATCAGATCGGCGTTCGTGTTGGTCTGATGGCGGGAATTGCGTTATGCGGTTTGGCCATAATGCTGATCGGTCTGTTTGATGATTTACGGTTTATGCGATCGACGTTAAAGCTGACGTGTAATATTGGCGTGGCCGTGTTCTTACTCTTTTTGGGGCTGGGTGACGATCTTATCCGAGTGTTGCCCGGAGTCGCAGCGATAGATATTGGATCTGAAAGTCGTTGGTTGGAGATTTTATATTCTGCGCCTCTGATGGTTTTCATTGTGGTGGGTGCCTGTAATGCGACCAATCTGATTGACGGGCTTGTTGGATTATGCACGGGGGTTTTGGGGATTATTGCCGTTGGATTTTTCCTGTTAGCCTCCCACATGCGGATTTATGAGGATATTGAAGTTGCCAATGAGCGGATTGTTTTGGCGCTGGCGATGCTTGGAGCAGCAGTTGGCTTTTTACCTTTTAATCTGAATCCGGCCAAAATCTTTTTAGGTGATGCGGGATCTATGCTGCTGGGGCTTAATGCGGCGGTTATCATCTTATTATTTGCGGAAAAGAATCTGGTTCGCTGGATGCTTGGAGCACTTATGGTTTTTGGCTTACCGATAGCCGACATGCTTTTAACCCTTGCACGACGATGGCGCAACGGTCGGCCTTTGATGGAGGGGGATCGCAGCCATTTTTACGATCAACT
>CP070790.1:4264311-4272564 GCA_020346805.1 Planctomycetota bacterium | reverse complement strand
GCCAGGAAGTTACCATGGCCCATTATCTGCGCGGCGAAGAACCGAAGATGCTCATCTACTCCGGCAAGGTGATTACCTGTTACGATACCCCGCCCGCCGGCGGCTGCCGGACCAACCTGGTGATGACCATCAACGAGTTGGACAATCCCTGCGAGGTCAAGGGTATGCACCAGACTGTATTCCTGGGCAACCACACCGCCCAACTCCTAACCTTCTGCCGGATGTTCGGCATCACCATTGCCACATGATCGCACAAAAATTATTCCTAACTATCCTACCCGATCGACCCGATAGAGCCTGGGAAACTCGTTTTCACAGGATTATGGAAAGGCTGACAAATGAACAGATCAGGATTTTATCGGATCGTGGGAGTAGTTGTTCTGTTGTTATCGGCATCATTGGGGCACGGTGCCGATTTGCACTTCATCGTCTTTGCCGACACCACCGACACCACCATCGGCACGGTAGTGGACGTCAACAACGCCCAAACCTGGGCCCAGCGGATTGCGGACAATACCGGCCTGAACCTTCAATTCCAAAGCCTCACTGGCAGCAGTCTGACCGCCCACAATGCGCGATATAAGCTCAACCGTCTGGACACCAATGCCGACGACGTGATCTATTTCTTCTACTCCGGGCACGGGGCAAACTCCGGTACCTCCCAATGGCCGGTACTTACCTTTGATTTCGATTCCGCCGAGCCCTACATATTTTTCGATGAAGTCGTCGAGCTGCTGGAACCCAAAAACGCCAGATTACAGATAATAATTGCCGACTGCTGTAACAACTATCCCGACCAGGTCGGCCGGCCGTTGCCGGTATACGTTCCTCGACCGGGTACTCCTTTGGAAGAGGAAAACTTCAAAAGCCTTTTCCTCGAAAACCAGGGCCGGATACTTGCCTGCGGAAGCAAGCCCGGCCAATTCAGCCTGGGAGCCGAAGAGGCAGGTGGATTGTTCGTCATGATGTTTATGAACGCCTTTGTAACCCTGGCCCAATCGCAGCAGAATCTGACCTGGAACGAGATCTTCACCAAAACGGCCGCCGACACTACCGCCGAAGCGGCCCTCTATGATACCAAACAGGAGCCGCAATACCTGATTGATTTCGAACAGGTCCTTTCATCGACGCCGACGGGCGGAAACGGATGCGGGCCCATGGGTGCCGGCACCATCATTCTGGGTATGATCGGTTTCACCTTCATCAGCAACCGACGTATCCGAGCAATGCGACCGTGATTACATAATTCTGTTTCTACATAGCCCATACAAGCGCAGGGGCGGCACAAACTTGTACTGTCCCTCAACCGCACCTCGTCCGTCTTGGTCAAATGATTCGTTTATAAGAAAAACAAAACCATTGAGAAATATTTGTCAGCCCCCTTGCATGGGTGGAAATTCTTGGTAATATACCCACTATTGGCAAGTGAATATGTACACGGTTACAGGTTTTCCGCCATGCGGAAATAACAGGGAAGGTGGTGAAAATCCACCGCGGACCCGCCGCTGTAATCGGATGTACCGGCCACAATAAGCCATTGTCCGGCGATAGAAATGTTCACCGCATTTTCTGAGCGGATGAGAAGGCGTGGCCGGATGCGGAATCAGGCCCCGAGAATTGACGGATATCCGCCGCACACCTCGAGGCTGATCCTGCCCTCCGTAAGCCAGAAGACCTGCCTGTGAACGTGATGGTTTTCGTAATGTGCCCCGGGAGCCTTGGGTGCAGCGAGTCTGCTGGGGTCCGAAATATGCCGTACGAATTTCGCGGTAATTTGGATCCCGTTTTCATTTAATGAGCTGACCATCCCAGTGCTCTCGGCGGGCACTGGGATTTTTTTGTTTATGGCCGCGAGGTCGGTCATAGAAAGGAGCGGAATAGCTATGTGTGTTGGGAAAAGCAAGGGGACAGTGGCAGCGTTAGTGGTTTTAGTGATGGGTATCTTAACGACGGCGGAGATCGCCAATGCAGGTTTGAATCCTGCACCGGGATACCCGATCAGTTATCAGATCGACGGCGTCTTTACAGGACCGATCGACATGGTTTCAGACAGCCAATTGGCAGCCGGCACTACAACTTATACGGCCAATTGGGATAGCCTGCTGGAAGTGCGCACGGTGGAGTTAAATGCCGGTCCCATGAGTCCGGTCATTTACACTCAACCAACTCTTCCCTCGGGCAGCACCTATGCCGGCTGGTATACGGCCACCAACGGAAACTATGTATTAACCGGGCAAACCGGTTACCCCGCCGACGCTCAGGGTTTGATGCCGGGACAATTATTTATGACCCGACTCAGCAACGGGGCCACCACTACCTTGAACGTGGCGGGCAATTTTGATGCCGCTACTGCGGGTGAAAATTTCTATGTTACCGCTGCTGCGGGAACGGCTACCGGTCTGGGTAATAACGGTTACAGCGGAATCTATCGGGCGGAAGGAATGGATGGTACTTTAACCGGCTTAAATCTCATCCTCGACACGGGGGCACCAAGCGGGGTAGTAACGGGCAACGGCTCAGGCAATCTGGCATTCAGCCTGGGGGGCACATCGGCACAACTGCTCGGCAAACACAACGACCTGTATCTGTTGTCGGCCGAGCAGGTGGAGGCCGGTATCGCCGCAGGTCAAACCACCGGGGTATCCGCCGACGCCGCCGACGCCTTAATTACGGGAACAACCTTGAATGCCGCGGCAGCTCCGTTCTTCAACCAGCATACACCGGACGGAGGTTATGTCTTCACCTCCATATCCGATCTGGTGTTCGATAAGAACGGCGACCTGATTATAGGCATGAGTGGGTATCTGTATGACGCCAACTTTAATTGGGTGGGCACCGCAGGCATAGGCATGCTGTTGGATGTAAACCTAACAGGGCATGATTATTCCGCCACCGTCGCGGATACGCTTTATACCAACGATTCGGACGGCGGCGGATATCTGGCCTATCGGGCCATCGACCAGACTTTATGGATAAGTGCCGATGGTAACCTTTACGGCCTGTTGGTACCGGAACCGGCAACCTTAACTTTATTGTGTTGGGGTGGACTCGGACTAATTGCTCGACGTGCTAACCGGGGGGTTCGGAAAGATTTGCAGTAGTTTCGTGAGTGCCGACCAGGGCCTTTACCACGCCCTGGTCGGTTCACGGGGCTGTGTGGTGGTGAAAGAATGACGAAGTTTTCAATGATCGGCTACATGAGAATAACTATCATGGTCTGTCTGCTACTAACAACCATTCAGAGATCAAGGGCGGATCTGCTGCGCTACGCAGATGACTATGTAGAATACAATGAAGGTCCCGGCGCCCAGCCCGGCTACACCGATCCTTCTAAAGCCGTCGGCCAACCCAGCATCTATCATTCCATATTCGCTCCAGACAACGGTAACCCTTATACCGGCGAACAAACTGTATTGTCTCTGGGACAGAGCGGCTACATCACATTGAAATTTAACCACCCGGTTCTGAATCAGCCTTTATCAACCAGAAATCCTTTTGGATACGATCTATTGATCTGGGGCAACACATTTCTGGGTTACGATGTACTTACTCCCGACTTCGAACCCGCCATATTCCAGGAGCAGGGTTTTGTCGAGGTAGCCCAAACCGACGAACAAGGTGCCCCGATTGAATGGTATCTGATCCTGCCAAGGATTTTTCAAGACGACATTCGCCCCAATCCGGTTCCACGAGCTTTTACACCTGATGAGCTGCTGCAACCTACACTGGGACCTCCTCCAGACTATGATTTGTTGGCCATTGGAGATCTGAGCATATCAACCTCTCGATTCGACGGATTCGCCGACTGCAATCCTGCCCGAGGATCGGCGCTGGCCACCATAATAAGCAGTAACAACCTGGATGATGTGATATTAGACGATCCAAGAACCTACGATCCTGACGATCCCCAGTACAAGATCGAAGGACTTGGAGGAACCGGCATCGATCTGAATAGAGCCGTGGTGCAGAGTAGTCCCGGTATTCCGGCAATGAACGGTAATCATTTTCAATTCGTACAGCTGGATCATATTGATTTGCTGCGGATAACAGATGCCAGAAGCGATGATATACATCCGTATGGATTAGGCCCGATCACTACTGAAATTGATGGTGTAATCGTGCTACCATATCTGATCGAATGTAATGAACCTTTTGCCGATGTGGATGGTGATGGCGACGTTGATCAAGAAGACTTCGGTTTATGGCAACTTTGTACTTCGGGAGAAGGTAATATATTTGCCGGTTTTGCATGTGCATGTTTCGACCGGGATTATGACGGCGACGTGGACATAACAGATTTTGACGCATTCCAGGCCTGCCGGGTAACCAGCGGCCCGAATGTGCCGGCAGACCCAATGTGCGATGGACCTTAAATGTAGATCAAATGGGAAACAGACTCGCATAGCAGAATTAAAGCAAATGACGAATCGAAGCGAAAACCAGATTTGCCAACAAAAAGCCGGCTTCACCTTGATTGAGCTGCTGGTGGTGGTGGCGATAATTGCCCTGTTGATAAGCATCCTGATACCGTGTCTGGCAGCGGCTCGCGACAGTGCTCGCTCAAGCGTGTGCGCTTCGAACATCCGCCAGTTAGCAATAGCCAATCAGGGCTATGCAATGGCCAATAAGGGACATTACGTATTGGCTGCCGAAGACATAATGTGGGGGCTCGGTGGAACCAAACGTTGGCACGGCCAACGTAAGTCACCGGGTTTATCGACCAACCCCCAAGAGAATCGTTTCGATCCCGCTCGCAGCCCATTGGCACGCTACATGGGTAGCGATGGTCAAGTGAAACAATGTCCGATCTTCCGAAGCTTCGTTGAAGATGAAAAAGCCTTTGAGGCAAATTGCGGCGGGTACGGATACAACGATAAATACATCGGCGGCCGATTCGACTCATACACCGGCATCAAAGCATCCCAAAACAGTGCCAAAACCTGTCAAGTTCAACGCCCCACCGCTACGGTCATGTTCACCGATACAGCCATGATTAAAATGAAACTACCGGGGCCCCAACCATATTTAATCGAATATTCCTTTTGCGAACCGCCCTTTTTCGTGGACGTAGAAGGCAAACTTAGTGATTACCATGCCTCTGCTTCCATCCAATTTCGACACCGAAACAAAACCAACGTGGCTTGGGCTGACGGTCACGTCGATCAACAACCCATGACTTTCAGCCGCGGCCCAAACGCCTACAGGGTACACGAACACATAATTCGAGCATATAAAATCGGGTGGTTCGGTCCCAAAGACAATTCACTGTTCGATCTGAACTAAAATCCCAATCAACCAGCCTAATCAACCGTTGCCCCAAACCGTCAGTCATAACTCAAGCACACATACAGAACCGTATTGGTGCCATATGCCCTTTGAAATCAGTACTTTCCAGATTAATCCGATCTACCCCCGGAATTCATGCCGTATTTCATGGCGCCACATACATTTATGGGATCTTCAATTGTCAGGGCTTAATTCCCCGGAAATAAATAAGGGTAAAAGTCTGATAAGTTCGGGCATTTTCATATATTTATCCGAGTTTACCAAGATATCTTAAAAACCCCGTAACTTAGGGGTTGCATATTTATATTCACCAGGGGTATACTGTTTAGAGAGAGACGGAAAGAAGATTGTGAGGGGAGTGATGTGTGAGGTCCGAATATCTGTTTTGAAGGGCCTCGTGTGGTGGGAGAGAGAACATTGCATTTCAAAAGGAGCACCAATTCATCAGTACTTTGGGTACGAACCAGCGCAAGCATAAATCATAAGCTGATTCATGGTCTTGAAGAGAGGGGCTTTAAAGTTGCGTGTGCTGCGTCGTTGGATCATGCGCTGGCAGAAATTAATGCTCTCCAGTATCCCCTGGTTCTCCTTGACCTGGCCGATTGCATCGCCCACCCAAAGAAGAGTGTTTCCCAAACCTCGCCCATTGTCTCTGAAAAACATAACCCGGAAGCTCCGTGGCTTGATGTCCTGCGCGAAATTCGTCGAATCTCCCCCGTAACACAAGTGGTGGTAATCATTTCCAAAAAGGCCGACCTTACAACTTGCTGCCGAGCAGTTACTAATGGTGCAGCAAGTTTTGTCGAGTGGCACGATGGAGATCCGATCGATCTGATAGCCTATCGTCTAGCCCAAGCCTTTCACCGATATCATGTCGTCGTGCAGGTAGGCCGGGCTTTACATTCTCGTGACATCTTCGAGGAAACAGGCCTCACCGGCCAAAGTCGGGTAATGGCCAAGCTTCTTTTCCAGGCCAAACGGGCCGCCACCATTTCAGACGTACCTATTCTAATTAACGGTGAATCGGGTACCGGTAAACAACTACTCGCCGAAGCCATCCACCGGATGGATCCCAAGCGAAAGGACAAAGCATTTTTATCCGTTAACTGTTCCGCCATCACAGGATCGCTGGCAGAAAGCGCCCTCTTCGGACACCGAAAAGGGGCGTTTACCGGGGCCACCGAAGATCGGTTGGGATATTTCCGAGCCGCCGACGGTGGCACACTTCTGCTCGACGAAATCAGCGAATTGGAAAAACCGCTCCAGCCCAAACTACTGAGGGTACTACAAGAGGGCCTGGTACTGCCCGTAGGTGACGACGTAGAACGAAAGGTGGATGTTCGCATAATTGCTTCCAGCAATCGCCTATTACCGATTTTGATCGAAAAAGGAAGTTTCCGGATCGACCTCTATCAGCGATTAAACGTTATCTCGCTTAATATCCCTCCGCTACGCGATCGAGTCGAAGACATTCCCCCACTTGTACAGTTTTTCCTCAAACGTTATGCCAGCTACTACCCATACCCCATTGAGTCGGTGGATGAGAACGTCTATGAGGTGCTGTCCCGTTCTATCGGTTCGGGCAACGTGCGAGAACTTGAAAACGCTATTCGCCAAATTCTGGTGTTTAAAAAAGCCGGTAACCGTATCGAGTTAAGCGATATCCCGCCGGGACTGCTGATTAAACAAACCGCCCACAATACGGAAGGCGAGATCCCCTTGTCTCTGGCGTCGGCGGTGGAAACAATAATCAGAAGCGGGAGAATGACATTGTCTCAGATGCTCGAGGAATTCGAAGGCATGATACTGGCCGAGGCCTTAGCCCGTTCAAATACTAATCACACCCAACTGGCCAAGCAACTTGGACTCAGCAGAAGAACCCTCTATAACAAGATTCACAGATTCAATCTTGTCCAATCACACAGCAAGTAGGCACCATTCATCAATAAATAATAATATCACTGACTTTAATAGTTAGGTTCGTTCCCCGGTTTCCATTTGATATTGCAGCCCACACTAGGTATCTGGTTTTCGGGAATCTCTCGCCCGTTCAGAACGGCCTCCAGGGCATATCGCAAATCGGCTCCGGTGACAGGTTCATCATTACCCGGCCGGCTGCTATCAAACTGACCCCGATATACCAGTTTGAATTCGCGGTCAAACAGGAAGAAATCCGGTGTGCAGGCGGCATGATAGGCCTTGGCTACCTCCTGCGTTTCATCGTAAAGGTACGGAAAAGTGTAATCTACAGCAGCTATTTCTTCTTTCATCTTGGCCGGGCTATCATCGGGATAATGTTCAACGTCGTTGGAATTGATCCCCACCACCGCTACCCCTTTGGCTTGACATTCCTTAGTCAAATAGGCCAACACCTGACAAATATGTTTAACATAAGGACAATGATTGCACATAAAAATAACCAACAACGCTTTGGCCCCTGCAAAATCCGACAGCGACACCATCTCACCCTCGGTATCCGACAATCGAAAATCAGGCGCTGGCGTACCCAGTTCTAACATATTGGAAGGTGTTACTACCATTAGACTGGCCGTGAAACAAACGAACTAATTCAACAGCACGTATTTTTTTGTCACAAATTTTATCATAAATATTGTATTATAAATTATCAAATTATATTTTAACAAAAATTCTTTGGATTAACAGGATAAATCTGAATCCGCGCCCAGTATTTAAGAAAAATATTTTGCATTAAACTTTCACCGGAAAGATTCCTTTAAGTTAACAACATGGTAATTTTGACATGCCTTCAACAATTTGCCTGCAGATAAACTTGCGGTATCATATTTACTCATGTTAAGCAAAATATCTACATATATGGATCATTTAAGACATGTATAAAACGTTTAAGAGTGTATCGCACGATACCCTGACGCTTACGAGTACAATCTGGCTGATATTTTTTTTGCCGGCCACTGCTGATGTTACTCCGCATGTAAAGGGGATTAT
>CP070790.1:4256675-4264211 GCA_020346805.1 Planctomycetota bacterium | reverse complement strand
GGGGATTCATCATTTTCCTGGTATGTTGCGGATTCGGCCTGGCCCAAACCTCCAAGAACATTAACGATATCTGGGACTGGTTGATGATGGGCCTGACCGCCGGCTTCCTGTTGCCTAATATGTTTAAATTCCTCTGGTGGCGATTTAATGCCGGGGGTTTGATCATTGGTTCGGTAATGGGCATTGGGGCAGCGTGTATTCAGCGATGGTTGATGCCGGATATGGATCCGATTTCCAAGTTCACCATCTTGTCGGCGATTTCATTGGTGGGGATCGTCATCGGGACCTTCCTTACCCCTCCGACAAATGACAAAACTCTGGACCATTTCTACAAGACCACCCGTCCGTTTGGTCTCTGGGGACCGTATAAAAAACGGCTGGATCCCGAATTCCGCAAAACGGTAAGCCGCGAACATATCTACGATATCCTGACCGTACCGCTGGCCATGTCCTGGCTGGTATCCATGCTGCTGCTGCCCATGCAGTTACTCATCCGTAGTTATACCTCTTTCTGGATTACCCTGGTCATCTTTATCCTCAGCCTGATTGGGTTATACTTTGTGTGGTACCAGAATCTCCCGCCGGACCAGGAGGGTGTAACCAATCCCGGCGTGACGGGGCCGCTGTTGTCCCGTACACAAAATCACCGGGAAACAGAATCTGATTCATAAACCAGGGAGTTGAACTTGGGTTACTTTAATAATTTTGACTACGGTATCATCCTTTTTTATTTCTCTTTTCTGATCTGCCTGGGATTTTATCTACAGCGCAGGGCGGCAAAAAGTCTGGATGATTACTTTTTAGGAGGCAAGCAGCTGCCCTGGTGGGCCCTGGGGGTATCGGGCATGGCCTGGTCCCTGGACATCACCGGGACTATGCTCATCGTCTCCTTTCTATACATGATCGGCCCAAGAGGGCTGTTCATCGAGTTCCGCAGTGGAGCCAATCTGGCCTTGATCTTCATGATGCTCTGGACCGGTAAATGGCACCGGCGAAGCGGCTGCATGACCGGGGCGGAATGGAATATCTATCGTTTTGGTACCAGCGCCGGGGGACAAATTGCACGCATCGTTTCAGCCTGCGTGATCATTTTTTCCGTGGTAGGCATGTTGGGGTATATGGTCAAAGGAGTAGGGATCTTTTTAAACACTTTTTTCGACTTCCCGCCCTTTTATTGTGCAATAGTTCTGGTAAGTATCGCAACCCTTTACACGATTTGTTCGGGATTTTATGGGGTGGTCTATACCGACCTGTTTCAGGCGGGTATAATTTTGGCTGCGGTGGTGGGTATTTCCATCCTGGCCATCAATAATCTCACAGATTACGGCGGCAAGCTGACGGACCTGGCTACCCAGGTCACCGGCAATGAATTATGGACCAGTTCCGTGCCGCACCTGCATACCGAAATGCCCAAAGGTTATGAAGAGTACAACTGGCTGGCCCTGATCGCCGGATTTTATTTGCTGCGTAACATAATGGCCGGTATCAGCTCGGGCGGCGATTCCCGTTACTTCGGGGCCCGTAACGAGCGCGACTGCGGCAAGCTCACTTTCCTCTGGTCCTGCCTGATGACCTTCCGCTGGCCGATGATGATGGGTTTTGCGGTGATGGGATTATTATTGGTCAATCGCCTCTTCCCCGATCAAAAGCCGATCGCCGAATCATGCGACCTGCTCAAACAGCAACTCTGCCAAAAGGTCACTGAAAAAGAGTGGGATGAAGGTATTGACGATCTTATCGAGGCCCCCGATCGTCATCAAGACCTGGTCACCAAACTCAAAGAACGTCTTGGCGAACAGAGCTGGCAAGAAAACGTACAACAAATCGCATTCCATGAAGAAACTGATGCAAAAACTACCACACAACTCGATCCTGATGCGATTCGTGAAACACGGAGCCTGATCAAGCAAAATCTCATCCCGGAAAACAGGTGGAATGATGATGTGGCGGACATTATCAACCACCCGGAGAAATACCCCGAACTAGTCGCCAAACTTAAGGCCAAAGTGGGTGAAAAGGAATGGAAGACCAAAGTTAAATTGGTCGGCTATCACCGAACCGTCAACATGGAGCGTATGTTGCCCACCGTTTTATTGACCATGATCCCTGCCGGTTTCCGAGGATTGTTATTCATCGCTTTGCTAGCCGCCTCCATGTCCACCTTCGACTATCATGTAAACTGGGCCAGCGCATTTTTCACCAAAGACATATACCAGGCCTATATACACCCCAAGGCTAAAAACCGGGAACTCATTATCGCCAGTTACACATTTGGTCTGCTGATTGTAGTATGCGGTTTTACCTTGGGATACAAGACAAAAACCATTCATGGGATTTTGAACTGGATTGTGATGGGCCTGGGTGCCGGGGTGGCCTTGCCGGGCATATTGCGTCTTTACTGGTGGCGCTTTAATGCCGGGGGGGTCATCATTGGAACCATTGTCGGCATGATCAGCATAATTGTGCAAGCCTGGTTTTTCCCGCATTGGAATACTTATATCCAGTTTACCGTGCTGACTGTGGTTTCCCTGACCGGCACCATCGCCGGCACTTATATGACACCACCCACCGACCGCAAAACTCTCGAACACTTTTACAAAACTACCCGGCCCTTCGGTTTGTGGGGTCCGTTCAAAAAATGCTTATCCCCCGAACAACGAGCGGCCACCAAACGTGAGAATTTCTACGACGTTATCTGTCTACCTATCGGCCTGACCTGGCAGGTATGCATGTTTCTGCTCCCCATGCAGTTAGTTATTGGCACTTACCGGGCTTTTGGGATTACGCTGTTTATCTGGCTGATATGTTTATACGGTCTGTACAAAATGTGGTATAAAAACCTGCCTCCCGCCCGCGAGGGAGTGGAAAATCCGGGTATGGGGCCGGGTTCTTCGCCACCGGAAGAACTGCTTGGCTGAAAAACGGTGCGATAATAACGCAAAATAGCCAATAACAAAGCCGATAACCGGGTTTCAAAGCCGTAATCCGCACCCCGAGGCGACAAGTATAATATTGTCTGGACATCTGTATATGCTTAGTATGTCATTATAGTTATGTATAATAAAGGGATGGGGCTGCGCCTTTGGTGGGGGGGCCGGGAAGCTTTCATTGGTAATACATAAAGGACAAAAAAGATGTGGAAACTCAAGATACCCAACACTACGGTAATGGTCATTCTTACTCTTGGGCTGACTTTGCCTCTGCTAATGGGGCAGGGCTGTCCGATTCCGCTTTTAACCGGCGACTCGCAGAATCAACTGACTGCCGAAGCGGGCCCAAACAAAACCACCACTGTGGGCTCACCGGTCATACTACAAGGTTCCGCTTCCGGGGGATCGGGCGTATACACCTACGTATGGTCCCCGCCAGATGACCTGAACAATGCATTTACCGCCCAGCCAACCCTCACCCCTACCGCTGTGGGCACAAAAACATATACCTTGACCGTAGCCGACAGCTTGGGGTCTATAGCCTCAGACACTGTTACCGTCGACGTGACTACCAGCGGGCAAACCATCCCACTGGTGGCCAATGCGGGACAGGACCTCACCGCGGCTGTTGGAATACCTCTTAACCTGCTGGGCTCTGCCGCCGGCGGCACCCCCCCATACGCCTACTCATGGTCTCCGACTACAGGACTGTCGGATCCCAACCTGGCCCAACCGACCTTCAACCCGCCGACTCTCGGCACCATCACGTTTACCCTTACCGTGACCGACAGTGTCGGCAGTACCGATGACGACACCATGGAAGTTACCGCGTTCGATCCTACAACATTGACTTCGCTTAACTGGGGTAATAATGTTACCAGCAACGGTTATCAAGTCATTGTGGTCTTCGGCAGAGAACTCAACCAAGCCAGCGCCCAGACAGTCACCAATTACCGCATCTCCGGAACTACAATCAATCCCACCTCCGCCACCCTCGGCGCCGACTTGAAAACTATCACCCTGGTGTTTGAAACCCCGATGTCGTCTGCCACCAGAGTCGATCTCAGTATTAACGCCGGCATTCGCGACAGTAATAACACCATTATTTCCCCATTAACAAACCTGGCCATTAATCCCAACACCAATGATAACACCCCACCCACAACTACCGGCAGTAATTGGGGGGCTGATCACGCGGACGGCTACAGGATTCAGATCGGCTTTAACGAAGTTCTCGACAGCGGCACGGCCCAAAACCTGGACGCCTACCGCATTAATGGAACAACCACCAAACCCAACAGTGCCGTACTCGGTAACGACGGCAAAACCGTTACTCTGATATTCAAGAACACAACCCTGTCAACCGCCTCCACCCTGGATATCAACGTCAACGGGATAATCAAGGACATCAACGGCAATGCCGGCGCTGAAGCTCTCAATCAGGCGGTGACAGTTAATCCTGACGACTCAACACCGCCAACTATTGTTGAAGATTCAATCCAACATGAGACCAATTTCTTGGGAGACGGCTATCAAATCACCGTCAAATTCAACGAAATGATGAGCAAAGACGAAGCCGAGAACACCAACGCATACACCATCGGAGGGATACCGGCCACCACCGCCACCCTGGGCAACGATGGACTAACGGTTACGCTTAATTACCAAGATCCACTGGCCGCCACAGATACGCTGTCCGTCGGGGTCGGTAACGCCATCAAAGACATCAACGGTAATTCTTTGGCTGCGGCAAACGATCAGACCATTAATCCGGCCAGCGACGACACGGCACTTCCCTTCGTTAGCTCGGCCGTCTGGGCGGCAAACTATACCCCCGACGGATACCAGATCGTCGCCAAATTCAACGAGTCAATGGATAAAACATCCACGCAAGAAGTAACAAACTGGAGAATCAGCGGAACAACCACCAACCCAACCACCGCAACACTCGACAACAACGGCAAGATCGTCACCCTTAACTTCACAACCATACCATTGGCCCTTAACAATGCACTATGTGTTTCCTACAACAACTCCATCATGGATATCAACGGTAACATAATGAAAGAGTCGCCCAACAAATCGATCGGTGCCAATCCCGCGGATACAGACGGACCGATACTCGATCCCGCCACACCCGCTCCGGTATGGGATGCAGATAATACAACTGTCTACCAAATAACCCTTACCTTTAACGAAGCCATGGATAAGTGGTCAACCGAAACACTAGTCAACTACCAACTCAACGCCACGGGAACTACAGGATGGCTTATTAAAAATCCGACAACGGCAACATTGGATGCCACCGGCCAAACCGTTACCCTAACCTTTGAAGCATCATTCCTGGACCGGGGGGCATCAATAAACGACACCCTGTCCATCTCGCCCAACGTCACCGATATTAACGGTCGGGCGACCGGCACGATTCTTCCAGTGGCCGTGGCAGCCGGCGGCACCGATATCACCGGACCGACCCTGGATCCGGCGGCCATGCCCACCTGGGGGGCCAGCGCCCCATACTACCGGGTGACTTTCGCCTTCAATGAGATAATGGATGCAACCAGCGCCGGTACGGTATTCAACTATTCGTTGGACGGCCACGACGCCGGCGGCGGGGCGGCTTTGGTCAATCCAACCAGTGCGGATCTGGATCAAACCGGTAAAATTATAACACTTACTTTTGAAACATCAGCCAACGATAACGGATTTACTCTGGGAGATTCAATAAACATAACCTCAAACGTACTGGACATTAACGGACAGGCAACTACCTCTAACGGCGCATACCCAATTCTCGCTAATCCGAATGACTTTACCGGTCCCTTTATGGAGTCCCTGGTATGGAGCGCCGGGCCAATAGACCCCATCACCGGTTTGTACTACGGAGACACAAAATACGAAGTTGTCGCCACCTTTAACGAACCGCTTAATGCATCAACGGTGGAAACATTGTTAACTGATTATACCCTCTATACAATAGTAGCGGGCTTGTCAGTAGGTATACATCCCACCGGTGTAAACCTGGGTACCGACGGAAAAACGGTTACATTAACTTTCGATCCGACCCCAACAACTTTCGCTATAGGAGACGAACTTACCGTTAGCTCCAGCGTCACCGATATCAACGGTATTAATCACGATCAGGATCCGTTCCATTTGGATCCTGACCCAATCCCTGTTTTACCTAACTCCCTCGACAGCAAGGGGCCAATGACTACATGGCTAATGTGGGGTGCGGATGAGACCGTTTACAAAGTTATCGTAACCTTTGACGAGGTAATGGATAAAACTTCTGCAGAGGAGTTAACCAACTACGTCTTGAAAGGAAACTGGGGCGTCGATAATCGACATCCAACGCTGGCAGTGCTTGATCCCACCGGCATGGTTGTAACCCTGACCTTCGACGACCATACAGGCGGCTTTACCTCATGGGATGATATGTCGGTATCCGCTAATGTGAAAGATATCAACGGCCTGCTAAATACCACTACATTCGATATGTGGGTGTTCCCCAATCTTGCTGACATGAACCCTCCGACGGTTGTCTCAGCTACCAGAGTCAATCCTGCCTACATCGATATCGAATTCAGCGAAGTGATGGACAAGTGGATGGCTGAATGGCCTCCTTATTACTTGTTTACCGACGGCGTCTTACCCCCTACCCCTGTGGCTGATGCTCTTCTGTTATCGGATGGTGTTACTGTTAGAGTCACCCCCGTTGAAGAGGCCGATCCCGCGGCCGATTGGATTGTCGCAATCCCCGCTTGGTCAGTTACAGACATTAACGGGCATCTATTGGCGGCATCTTATACCAGCCCGGCACTACCACCACCATAATTCATATATCGTCCGGCAACCTGACGAAATAGATCTCATCCCCCTTTCCGCAGTCCGGAAGGGGGGATGTTTTATTACCCCTTCGTCATTTATTCAAAGGCGCGGTTTGCTGAAATGCCTTGATCCGATCAAGGGCCACTATACCCGTGGAGGCCCCGGGAGCCTGAATACAATGGGCGGCGGTAG
The DNA here is from genome assembly GCA_020346805.1 of Planctomycetota bacterium. GTDB lineage: Bacteria > Planctomycetota > Phycisphaerae > UBA1845 > PWPN01. Next base: position 4,257,258 of record CP070790.1, on the reverse strand, counting down.
CGTTGCCCAGCAGGGCGGCTTGGCCAATGTCCATTCCTTCATGCAGACCGGCCAGAAAACCTGCACTCCAACTATCTCCCGCACCTGTGGTATCAACCACGTTTTGAACCTGGTACGAAGGCACCGACACCTGATTGCCGTCGGCATCCCGGCAAAAGACTCCCTGCTCGTCCAACTTGATAACCACGTTCTTGCAGCCGGCATCCTGAAAGAGACGAGCCATGTCCGCCGGTGAGTCCAGGCCGGTAATCGCTTTGGCCTCCGGCTGCGAGGGTATGAAGTAATCCAGGAACGGCAAACCGGGATAAGTATTGGCCTGCCACAACTGTTGAGAGACATTATCCACATAAACCGTATCCAGCAGGGTTTTGGCACCGGCACCCCTGGCAACCTTTAACAGATCGGCGGTCTGCTGCCCGTCAAAGGTCTCCATCAACATGGTCCCGGTCACAAAGCAGTATTTAGCCTGCCTGACAATATCAAGATCGATATCATCATAGCAGAGGGTACCATTGGTTCCCCTGGTATGAAAAAAGCTTCGCTGGCCGCTGCTTAAAACACAAACAAAGGTAAAAGGTGTGTG
>CP070790.1:4248138-4256575 GCA_020346805.1 Planctomycetota bacterium | reverse complement strand
GAGCGTTTGGGGATACGTCTGGCCTGCGTGGGGGATGAGAAAAATTATTCTTCGACCCAACTTATAGAACGGGCGGCGGATGCGGCGGGCTCGACTTAGTTGCGGGTGGGCGATTGATTATTGGGAATGTAAAGAAAGCCGGCTCAGGGATTAAAATACCTGGGTTTAGTAAATACTCAAATGTTAATCAGACTTTACGATATTTTCCAGGTCTTGGAGTCGACGCGTGCCACCTTACTTTTCGTTATTTTTTACGGTGGCTTCAGGTAATGACTCCACAAGTTGAATCAACTCATCCAGATGGTTACCGGCCTTCTCAAGCTGTGAATCAGCCGATTTGCCTTGGGTGATTGCCAACATGGCCGACCGCGTCGCTTTGTCGAATTGCCGATTTTTGTTTTTGATAGCCACAACTTTGTGTTTGGTTTCTTCGGAAGTGTTGGCGGCCATGATCCGTTGGTGGAATTCCGGAGATTCGTTTATGGTCCTCCATTCGTGGGTCAGTTCCACCAGTTCCTGGAGTTGTTGATATTTTTCATCGACGTATTCTTGTCCGGCAGAGTAGATCGGAGCCGACTCGTCGCTGCTGACGCTCTCCTCTGAGGGCGTGGTAACTACATAGCTGGTTCCTCCCACGTAATAGGGATAACCGATTACGCTCCAGGTGGTGGCCGGTTTCCCCTTGAGATAATAATATTTGGGATGCCAGTAACGCCGATGTCGTCGCAGATGGGTGAAGCGAGACGGTTTAACTTTTTTTATCGGAGGGCGCACTTTAACTTTGGCCTTGGGTGGCTTGTGACCGGCTTTAGGTCCGGGATGAACTTTTTTGCCCGCAGGTTTAGGCCCGGCTTTTGGTCCCGGCTTTGGCCCGACTTTCGGTCCCGGTTTAGGCCCGGCTTTTTTCGGTCCGGCCTTCGGTCCCGACTTAGGCCCTCCCTTCGGCCCCCCTTTGGGTGGGGCCAAGGATGTAGTGGAAAAGGCAAGAACCAAACCAATTGTCAGGCTGAAGAGTAGAAACTGGTTTTGAAATAGGTGTTGTGTGCGGTTCATTTTTAGTTCCTCCCGCAGATATGGCTCCAATAATGTGGTTCAACCGGTATCATCTACCGATAGCTACTAATTCCGAATCTTTCGGCTACGATACCATTAACTTCCCTGGGTGCTCAACAATAATAACCGGGTTTTATTGCCAGGCCAAGGTGTTTGCCAAGCCCAGGGCATTTTACAGGCTCTATAAATTACCCCGATCGTATGTAATTGTGACTACTACCCCAGTAGAAGATTTTATGGGAGCATTGCAAGCCTCGCTCTCACAAGATAGCCTTAATAATTAATATTGGCCCGGTTGGTGTTGAACGATGGACGAAACTATGCAGGTTGTTCCTGGTTATGAAGGGTTACTGACCGCAAACGGCCTGCGCAATCTGGATGCCGTCTTTCAGTGGAATCAAGGCCAGCGGATGGACAAGCCGGGGCTTGAACCCTGGCGGCAGCGGTGGCGGATAATCATGTCGGAGGGTCGGGGGCGGGAGCATACCTTTTATTTGAAGCGCTTTCAGAATCCGCCTTGGCGCCGCCAACTGGCTCGATGGTTGAACGGATATTGGACATCGAGTACTGCGGGTATCGAATGGCATAATAGCCGGCAACTGTCGGCGGCCGGACTTGCATCGGTGCAGGCGATCGCCTTTGGCCAACGTATGAAAGGGCCAACAGAGGAGTGCAGCTTTATTTTATTGGATCAAGTTCCGGGCGAGTCGCTGGAACGATGGGTTCCCGCCAATCTGTCGCCCGCCGATAGGGAATCCAATCTGCAACAGCGCAGGCACCTTCTGGATAAACTGGCCTGTTTTGTAGCTGATTTTCATCGGGCAGGTTTTGTGCATCGCGATCTTTATCTGAGTCATATATTTATTTTTTACAGCGGTAAGCCGGCCGATGAGATATTTAGATTAATTGATTTGCAGAGAGTGTTTCGGCCTCAAATTCGCCGACGGCGCTGGGTGGTCAAGGATTTGGCGGCCCTTAATTTCTCCACCCCCACAGAATTGGTAGGCAAATGGGAGCGGTTGCGATTTTTATGCCGATATGTCCGACAGTGCAGCGGATTCGGCTCGGCTGGTAAGCTGGCCGGATTAATTGAAGCCAAAACCAAACAAATTGCTCGGCATAATAAATAAGTAGAATTGTTTGGGGCAATAATGAATGTAGCTTTGATTATGGAACGGATCGAGACCTGGCGGGGTGGGGCGGAAACCTCAACCATTTCCTTCGCCGGTCATTTGGCCGACAGCGGATGCAAGGTCAGTATCTTGACCTGTTCGGCTATACCTTCGACACCGACGATAACCGTAGTACCCATCGGGGCCAGCGGCGCTTTGCGGGCTGTTAAAACATGGTTGTTTTCCAGACGAACCGCCCGCTACATACGTGAGCACCATTTCGATATAGTTCACTGTATTACTCCTTGCCCGGTTGCCGACGTGTATCAGCCTCGCGGCGGTACGCTGCCCGAGGCCCTGGAACGCAATTTGGCTACCCGTGGCAATCCCCTTTACCGAGGAATCAAAAGAGTTTTCCAGACCACGAGTTTGAAATATCGCGTTGTCGCCGCCCTGGAAAGACGATTATTAAACCGCCGTTACACACCCTGGGTAATTGCAATTTCGCAATATGTCGTCGACCAATTGGAACGGCATTATAATTTCGATGCCTCTCGCATTCGGCAGATTTTCAACGGTGTCGATCCCGATCTCACCCCGCTCGGCGAACGAAAGACGCGCCGCACCCAAATACGCCGACAGTTTAAATTGGCCGACGATGACTTGTTCGTGTTGTGTGTGGCCCATAATTTCAAGCTGAAAGGCGTGGCCAAACTCATCGAAGCCCTTGCTTTGCTTCGGGCAAGGCAGAGACAGGATTGCCAAGCTTCCGGGAGAAGAATCTATGGGGTGATCGTGGGGCGGGATAATCCTACCGGCTATATGAAATTGGCCCATCATTTGGGGATTGCCGATCGTATAATTTTTGCAGGGCCGACTCAGCGAATACATGCTTTTTATCATGCCGCCGATCTTTTGGCCCATCCTACATACTATGATCCCTGTAGCCGGGTAGTACTGGAAGCAATGGCCGCCGGTTTGCCGGTCATCACCACAGGCTACAATGGAGCCGCCGAACGCATCAAAAACGGCAAGCAAGGATACGTTATCGATTCGCCGATGAAGGTTGAGGCCTTGGCCGACGGTATCGATCGGCTCAGCGATGATAAACATCGTCGAGAATGTGCTTCAAATGCCTGCACTGCGGTGGCGAATATCACTATGAAAGAACACACACAAGAGGTGTTGTCTTTGTACGAAGAAATTATTAAAAGTGACGGACCCAAGCGAGGAGGTTATCGCTAATACTTCTGAATTAAGAATGTATTTAAGGTATTATGGTTGGGATCTGCTTTGAGTTGATGGGGTATCTTAATGGATATTCAACCTGAAAATTGGGCGGTGATAATAAGCTTGTTGTTGGGGGGGTATCTTTGTGGTTCGATACCTTTCGGGCTTTTGATTGGTTTGCTCAAAGGCGTGGATATTCGAACCATCGGCAGCAAGAACATCGGGGCGACTAACGCCGGCCGAGTCCTGGGCAGGCGATATGGCATATTGGTGTTTTTGCTGGACGTGCTCAAAGGATTGCTGCCCACCTTACTGGCTGGGGTTATGCTTAAACGTTTGGTGGTTACGTCAGGGGAGGCCGGTGCCGGCTCAACCGTTTATCTATTATGGGTTTTGGTGGGGGCGGCCTGTATCCTGGGACATATGTTTCCCATTTATTTGAAATTCAGCGGCGGCAAGGGAGTGGCAACCTCTCTCGGTGTGATACTAGGTATATATCCATATTATACGTGGCCGGGCCTGATCGCTTTTGCTTTGTGGGGGCTCGTGGTTTTGACCACCAGGTATGTATCCCTGGCTTCGGTAACCGCGGCAGTGGGATTTCCGATAATATTTGCCTTGATCGGGTATTTGCAAAGTGGAAGGTGGGGATTGGCCCGGCAGCTTTGGCCCTTGCAACTGTTTGGCGTTATTATTGCTATACTGGTAGTCTACCGTCATCGCAGTAATATCCAGCGGTTGATTACCGGCACCGAAAACAAAATTGGTACCTCAGTGGACAAATAGTGTCGGCCACCAAAGAATATAGCATGATTAGCCCAAGTAATTTCTAGTAATAGACCTTGGCGGATTGTTGATGAAAGAGATGGGCGGAGTTCGGTAAACCATGAGATTCAGAATTTCTTTATTATCAGTTTTTTTGGTATTTGCTGCAGCTTTATGTTCTGCCGCCGATGATGGCAAGTCTGCTAAACTCGATGAAACGGCTACTACCCAACCAGCGACTATGCCTTCATTAACTTCCCGACCGGCAACGGGGCCCGCTGCAGCTTCCCAACCGGACTACCGGCGGGTACTGGTTCGCCTCGGCGACAAAATGGCCGTTACCCAGGGTGAATTTGAATATATCATGAGCGGCATCCCGGTGGGAAAATACGAGTCTTATAAGAATTCCAGGATAAATGACCTGCTCGGCAAAAAGATGTTCATATTGTATGTGGCCGACCATCCCGAACTGGTTGACGAAGGGCAAGTCGAGAAGGAAATTGAAAAGTCGATTAAAAAGGTCAAGTTAAAAGATGAAAAGGCGTTTGAAGAGCGCCTCATAAAATTCGGGACCACTATGGAGGAATTCCGGGGCCGCATAAGGCATCGTTTGGCAATGGCCAAACTGGTCGGCGAGGCCATTAAAAAAGGACAGGATGAGGCCTATCTCAAAGAGCTCTTTGATGCCGATTCCAGCGAATTCGACGGTACCAGGGTGGAGGCCCGACACATTATGAAGGGCTTCAACATCTACGATACTCCCCAACAACTCGAGGCCCGAAAACAAAAGTTGGCCAAGATACGCCAGGATCTGGTTTCCGGTAAGCGAACCTGGGAAGAATGCCTCGAAGAAAGCGATGCCCGAACCAAATTCAGCGGGGGGAATATGGGCCCGTTCCCGCGTCATCTGAGACTGGTATACGGTGAGCCGGTGGCCGAGGCGGCCTTTAAATTAAAAATCGGCGAGTTCAGCGATATCGTCAAAGGGCCCATGGGATTCCATATCATCCAGGTCACCAAACGTATCCCCGGCACAGGGAAATTCGACCAGGACGTCAAAAGACGCGCCCGATCCTGGTTGCAGAAAAAGGTGCTTTACGAAGCCGCCGATGAAGTCAAACGCAAATACCCCATCATCGGCGTTAGCGAACCGATCCGACCCGCGTTCTTACAATCGATGTTCGATGTACCTGACACACAACCGACATCGCAGCCGACGAGGCAGTCTGCTACCCGGCCCGGATGAAATGCGCTTATAACCTCATCGACGACGCATATGGGATATGCCCTTTTGTTTGCTATTGTCCCAGTTGTTTTCGCCAGCGTTCGATAGTTTTGAGGGCGTCGATGGGGGTAATGGCGTGAGGATCGGTTTGTTTGATTTCCTTGACGATCTCGTCGGCGGGATCGGTAAACAGAAGAAGCTGGTTGTCTTCTTTCTTGGTTCGGCGGGCCGCCCGCCTGGGGGCCCGCGGGGTGGCGGAGAAGTTATTTTCCAACTCGGTCAATATCTCCTGACTGCGAGTGATGACGTCAGGTGTAACGCCGGCCAGCTTGGCAACGTGCACGCCGTAGCTTTGGTCCGTACCGCCGCGTACGATCCGATGCAAAAAGACGATCTCATCCTGCCATTCCCGAACCGCCACATTATAATTGACTACCCCGGTAAGATAATTTTCCAATTCGGTCAGTTCATGGTAATGGGTGGCGAAAAAAGTTCGGCAGCCGACGTTGGTAACCAACTGCTCGGCTATGGCCCAGGCCAGTGACAACCCATCGAAGGTGCTGGTGCCCCGTCCTAATTCGTCGATGATCACCAGGCTGTTTTCGCCGGCATTGTTCAGGATGTTGGCCGCCTCCGTCATTTCCACCATAAAGGTGGATCGGCCCTGGGCGATCTCGTCTGAGGCACCGACCCGGGTGAAGATCCGATCCACCGGCGAAAAGCGCATCGATGTGGCCGGCACGTAACTGCCCGTCTGGGCCAGCAGGGTCAGCAACGCAATCTGGCGGATGTAGGTGCTCTTACCGGCCATATTAGGACCGGTGAGGATGACCAACCGGTCACCTTGGTCGGCCGATGTCTTGTTTGACTTGGCTGCCTGCTGTTTGGTGTCAGACGATTGGATGCCCAATCGGCAATCGTTGGGGACGAATTTTTCTCTCAGCATCTGCTCCAATACCGGGTGTCGGCCTTCGTTTATTTCCAGGGTGAATTGGTCAACTATCACCGGCCGACTGTATCGCCGTTCGTCCGCCAGATGAGCCAGCCCGGCAACCACGTCTATTTCCGCCACCGCCGATGCCAACTCCTGCAGGGCCGGTATATGCTCGATGGCGTGCTGCCTGATAATTTCAAACAATTCCGCTTCACGGGTGATGGCATTATCGCGCGCGGTGAGGACCTCGGTTTCATACTTTTTGAGTTGGTCGGTGATGTAACGCTCCGCGTTTTTCAACGTCTGCTTGCGTACGAAGTCGACCGGCACCCGATCGCTGTGAGTGTTAGTGACCTCGATGTAGTAGCCGAAGACCTGGTTGTAGCCCACCTTGAGTGAAGGTATACCGGTGCGTTCGATTTGCTGGTTCTGGTAATCGACAAGCCATTGTTTGTTGTCCTTGCCGATGGCCCGCAGCCGATCCAACTCTTCATCGTAACCGTCGGCAATGATTCCACCCTCATTGAGTACCAAAGGGGCATTGGGATCGAGGCTGGTAGTAAGAAATTCAGCCAATTCGCGCCGGCCTCGCAGGGCATCTCGGCGGGTGGATAGAAATGGAGCCAATTCCTGCGAAGCAACACCGATGTTCTCTGTCATTGCATCGAGCAGGTCGGCAATCTTTTCCACGCTGAGCAGGGTGTTGCCCAGCGCCACCAGATCCCGCGGGGAAGCCCGCCCTACCCCGAGCCGGGCGGTGATTCGCTCGATGTCCGACAACTTGCCCATTTCGCTGCGGATGTTGCGCAAGTTATGGGGATCGGACACCAGGCAGCCAATAGCCTCTTGTCGGAGCTTTATGGAGTCTAAATGGCGCAAGGGGGCCGCCAGCCAGCGCCTTAGACATCGCCCGCCCATCGCAGTGGAGGTTCGGTCCACGGCATGTAATAAAGTACCGACGGCTGATCCGCTACGAATGGTCCGCTCGATCTCCAAGGAGCGCCAGGTGGATTGATCGATTAGTACGAAATCGTGACTATAACGTCGGCTGAGCTTGACAATGTGTTCCAGCGAGGTTTTTTGGGTATCGGCCAGATAGTCGATGATAACCGCAGCCGCACAGAGTGATGCATCCATCCGATCGAAACCGAAACCTTCAAGGGTAGCCACTCCGAAATGTTTCCGCAGCCGTTCTTGTGCCATATGGGGATCGAAAAGGTGCCCCGGCCGATAGGTTATGGGCATATCACCGAGGGCCTGCTGTTGGTCGGTCAACCTATTGACGGCCGTAGCCAACGGATCTTGTTTATCGATGGGTGTCTCGGCCAGCAGTAGCTCCGCCGGTGCGAGGCGAACCAGTTCGTCGAGCAGTTCTGTCTCAGAGGTTAACTGAACCCAGAACGCACCGGTGGATAGTTCCACAAACGCCAATCCGCATTGATCGCGATGTTGGCAGATACAGGCCAGGTAATTGTCGGCCTTTTGTTCCAGCAAGGCATCGTCGGTGAGGGTGCCTGGGGTGATGATCCTTACGATTTCGCGTTTGACGACTCCTTTGGCCTGTTTGGGATCCTCCACCTGTTCGCTGATGGCCACCTTGTGGCCGGCCCGCACCAGCTTGGTAAGATAGGAATCGAGGGCGTGATAAGGGATTCCGGCCAAGGGGATGGAAGCCCCGCCCTTGTCCTTGCCCCGGCTGGTCAAGGCAATGCCGAGGACCCGTGAAGCGGTTTGGGCGTCTTCATAGAAGGTTTCGTAAAAATCGCCCATGCGGAACAGCAGCAGGGCATCGGGTGCCGCCGCTTTCTGCTCCATATATTGCCGCATGGCCGGCGTAAGATTGTCGGTCTTGGTATTGGATCGGGATTTGGTTCGCGTGTCAGCCATGGTATATGCCCGTCAATGTACGGTATCACGCCCCGGTTCTCAATAAAGGACAGGACATATTGGAATGTGTAGCCGTAACTTCGGGAAGGGACGGTATTTGTAATTATCCGGCCTTGGGTTGGGTTTCCGCCTACGGCGGACTTCTGCTGCGCTCCAGCGTTTGGCGCCCGCCTGCGGCGGGATAGAGTTGAGAGAATATGGTAGAAAGGTGAAGGGATATCGTTACACCGT
>CP070790.1:4238201-4248038 GCA_020346805.1 Planctomycetota bacterium | reverse complement strand
GGGCTGCGGTACCTATTTTTCCATATCATTTGTCACTGTCTTTTTTGGGAGGAAACCGACATGAAACTGAATGTAAAGGCCATGGCTATTTCTATTGCTCTGGTTTGGGGGGGAGCGGTTTTTCTGGTTGGTTTGACCAACCTTATCTGGCCAAGTTATGGCGGAGCTTTTCTCGAATTGGTAGCCTCGGTTTACCCCGGCTACAAGGCGACGGCCAGTATCGCAGATGTGATCGTCGGTACTCTATATGCCCTGCTTGACGGTTTGGTTGCGGGATTGATTTTTGCCTGGGTGTATAACGTTTTCACCTCCATATGCACCTGTGCCACAAATGAGACACGCGGAGTTACGTCGCAGGTCTGATCAAGGTTTATTTGGCATCCATCTGAGATTATGGCTATAATTAGATCGTTTTAAAAACGAGTCGCGAGCAATAACCAGAGCGGGGCAGCGGGGATTATAGTCGTATGATTTGTCGGTTTGTGGTATGGCCATGAGGGGATTTGATATTCTTTAAAGAAGGAATGGATGCCATGAGCGTATTTGATAATGATCGGTTTACTCGACGTAACTTTCTTGAGGCTACCAGCCGAGGGGCGGCAGCCGTTGGACTAGGCGGTCTGGCCTCGAGCACCATGCCGACAGCCAAATCAGACGAATCCCAAAAGCCCAAGCTGCCGGCCGGCGTACTCGGACGTACCAAATATCCGGTGACCCTGATCAGTTTCGGGGCCATCCTGATAGGTGAAAAACTCGGCACACGAATTCTTAAGGCGGCTATCGATCAGGGCGTCAATCTGGTTCATACCTCCAAAAGCTACCGTGGAGGGAGGAGTATTGAAGCCTGCGGGCGGCTCTTCAAGGCCGACAAGAAATACCGGGATAAAGTATTTTTTTGCCTGAAAAGCTTTACTCCCGAGAAGGAATCCGAGACAGATGACGGTCTCAAGATGCTGGGTACCGATCATGTGGATGTGGTGCTTACAGAGTTTCACAAGCCGTCCCTTAAGAGGCTTGAAGCCATTCAGGCGCAGCAGGATAAACTCAAAAAGAAGGGCAAGGTTCGCTATACGGGCTTCGTCTGTCATGTGGATATGAACGGGGCGATGGAAATGGTTCTGGAAAAGGCCCCCGACTACTTTGATATTACCTTGATGGCCATGGGCATGGCGGCTGCTGGAAAATCCAAGGATAAGTCAGATGCCGATACTCAGCGTTTTCTCAAGAATCTCAAGGCCCTGCGGGAGAAAGGTATTGGTATATTGTCAATGAAAAGCGGTGCCAAAAAGGTGGTTACCAAGGGTGCCAAGCTTTTCCAGGCTCACGCCAAGGCTATTTTAGAGGCCGGTGCCGACAGCGTATTGACCAGCATGAATACCCTCCAGCAGGTTCAGATGCTTAAGAATCTGGATCTGAAGAATCCACACCTTACGCCCCGCGAGCGGAAGGCGGCTGTCGATTTGGATCGCAGTCGCTCGGATGCCTGCCTGATGTGCGGCCGGTGCAATAAAGTTTGCCCGCGGGGCCTGCCGGTCAGCGACCTGATGCGGATCCGTATGTACCACGATGAGTATGGCTGGCCCGATCATGCCCGCGATGAGTTTAGCATGCTGGATGTTGATGCCCCTGGTCTGTCCACGGCCTGTGGTAACTGCTCGGTGTGCACCGATGTCTGCCCCGTGGGGCTGGCCGGTGCCGGGACCGTACAACAGGTTGCCTCATTCTTTGTCTGAGTGTAGGGCAGATTTGAGTCTTGATGCGTTGGCGTCGGGATGAGATCCGCCGACACTCTATCCAACATGCGGATACATTGTTTGTTTGGAGAATTTTAAAGTCAGCCGTTCCGAGGTGCGGCGGAATAAGCGATCGGGTCATATCCGTATTTTTAATCTTTAAGCCTCGAGTCTTCCTTTGACGTACCAGCCCGCATATTTCATGGGTCTTACCGACCGGCGGATGCTTTTTCCGCCCGACTTCGTCAGAGCCGACGATTTTTCCTCGGCATATCACCAAATACGCCTGTGGCAAATTGCCGCCGCTTCCTTGCCGGACGAAAAAATCATCGCGCCAGAAACTATACTCTGTAAATCAGCATAACATAGTTATGCAATGTAACTAATTTTTTCGGCGAACCTTACTAATATCAGCGAAAACACCCATGAAATATGCGGGCTAACATCGTCTGGTGGACATAATCCCGGATGAATATATCTGTTGGTATTTTCGGTTGGAGCGGGGCGGGAAAATTGCTATGATGGGGATTAAGTTTATCGTTTCTGGTGGTACATGAAATGAGTGCGGATCAGAGTTCAAGTATGACATATCGTGCCAACGATGATAAGACCATCGCGGGTGTAATACTGTGTGGAGGAGCCGGTACCCGCATGGGCCGAACGCGGAGGCACAAGGTTTGTGAGCCCGTTTTGGGGCGGTCCATGATAGTTCGCTTGATCGACACCCTTCGTGTTGAGAGGGTTGATCCCTTGGTAGTGGTGGTGGGATATCGTGCCGGCAATGTAATTGAAACCATCGGGGCATCTCATCCGGGCGTGTTCTACGTCTATCAGCGCGACCGATTGGGTACGGGCCATGCCGCCCGTATTGGTATTGAGGCTTTACGTAATGCCGGTTATGACGGGCCGGTTCTGATCACTATGGGTGACAAGTGGTTCGAGCCCGAATTGGTCAAGAAAGCCCTGAGGCGTTTTCATCAAAGCCGGGCCGACCTGTTGCTAATAAGTGCCCCTAAAAGATCGGCCGATACTGCAGGGCGTCTGGTAAAGGTTCCCGGTCGAGGTGTTATCGGGATCGTCGAACGTCGCGATATCGATCGATCATTGGTACTTGGTGGCTTCCTGGCCATGGCTTCTAAACGCCGGACCCTTTCTCGCAGCAGCCTGCGTAAGGCAGGCCTTAAGTATATTCGGCCGGCACAGAAGTTGTGGCGGGCGCTCGGTCCCCTGGGCCGATATGCCCGCGGCACGGGAACGGTTCGGGCTGCCGAGCTGGCTCAGTCCATTCGTGAAACCGGCACTAAAATAGTGGTTGGTTCATACTGTCTGGATCCCCATCAAGTTGAAAAACGCAGCGACTCGATCAATCAATCAATTTACATAGGAAATATTAATACTCTGCAATCGGCCCTTCGGCGTATTGGCCGCGATAACGCTCAGGATGAATATTATCTGACCGATGTGATTGCATTAATTGCAGACGGCGACGATTCGACTGCTTCAGACAAACGAAGGCGAGTAGTGGAATATAAAATCCGGCGTAATGAGGCTATGGCTTTTAATACCCGCAAAGAGCTGAGCCGAGTGGAGGAGCGTCTGAGAAAAGATGAGCGGAAAGAGGCCCGGCTTGCGGCCGACAAACAGCTTACTCGCTCTATGCGGAGATCCCAACAATGGCTGGACATTCTCAAGCCGGCATCGATTCGAGGTCGATCGCTGATCGAACTTGTTTACGGTGTCGGCGGCACCCTGGTTAAGGAACGACTGCGTGCCCTTCGAAAAGTTGTGCGACTTTTTGCCCACCAGTATGGACCATGGCGTGAATTATTTCTGGTTCGCGCCCCGGGCCGCATCAACCTTATGGGCCGACACATAGACCATCAGGGTGGATTCATACATGCCATGGCCCTGGATAGTGAGGTGGTTATGGCCGTCGCCCCCAGGAACGATGATGTAATTCGTCTGGTCAACACCGAACCCGTGGCCTTTCCGTCTCGTGAATTGGTAATTACTGACTGGCGAAATTCACTGATGTTCCCGGACTGGTTGAGTTTCGTTGACAGTGATGTTGTCCGCTCTCACCTGATGTCCACCGCCGGCGATTGGAGTAATTACGTGCTGGCTTCCGCCGTCTACCAACAATATCACCATCGAAACCGCCGGCTGCGGGGCATGGATGTGGCGGTTCATGGGAATGTTCCCAGAGCGGCGGGGCTGTCCAGCAGTTCCTCGATGGTGGTTGCCACCATGGAGGCGATTTGTGCGGTCAATGCCCTTCGGGTTACCGGATCGGAGGTGGTTAACTTCTCAGGCGAAGCGGAGTGGTTTGTGGGATCGCGAGGAGGCAGTGCCGATCACGCCGCCATCAGGCTGGGTAAGGCGGGGCATGCCGTTCGTATCGGTTTTCATCCCTTTAAAATGTCCGGTTACGTACCTATCCCCCTTGATGCCGCCGTCCTGATTGCCTTCAGCGGCCAGCATGCCGTCAAAAGTGCCGGCGCTCGCGATCGTTTCAATGAGCGAGTGGCCTGCTATAGGCTGGGGATATTACTGCTCAAAAAGAAATACCCGGGGCGGGCTGCCAGATTGGAGCATGTTTGCCATTTATCACCTTCCCGGCGAGTTGTTAATGTGGAACAAACCCGTCAAATGCTTAATGATCTTCCGCAGCGTATCACCCGCCAACAGTTGCGCCGCAAGCTGGGACCTGCCTTTGCCGATCGACTGGAACGAATTTTCGCCTCGCATGGCGATCCGGGGCAATACACTATCCGGGATGTGGTGGCCTATGGAGTAGGGGAATGCGAGAGGAGCCGGATATCGGCCAATTATCTGAAGAAGAACGATCTGACCACCTTCGGGGAATTGATGCAGATTTCGCATGATGGGGACCGGATCAACGGTAAGTTCCTCTTTAACGAGCGGGATGATAAATCGGAAGAAATCCCGCTCCATCGGCTCATCGGTGCCTATGCGTGCAGTACAGAGAATATTGACGAAATTGTTGATATCGCACTGACTATACCGGGTGTCTATGGGGCCCAAATTGCCGGTGCCGGTCTTGGCGGATGTGTTATGATTCTGGCTCGGCGTTCGGCGGTTGCCCGCATCAAGCGCATGCTGACCAAAGAATATTATTATCCACGGGCACTGCCCCCGACGGTCTGGGAAGTCCGGTCGGTTAACGGCGGCGGAATCATTCGTCCCTAGCCCGCATATTTCACTTCGATTTTTAGACTTTATGCAAAACACGTGCTATGTTTTTAGACACAAATGTCGGAATCAGCCGTTAACTTTTTTATCGGGGTATAGGTGAGTTTGGATCGATGAAACAAATAAATACGGTCAAATTCGTTGTGTTATTTATGACGGGCATATCTTTGCTTCCGGACGGCGCCGCTTATGCACAGCGATCCGCGAACCAGACCTCGGGCAGCCCGGCGAAGATCAACGTGGTAATCCTGATCAGCGATCAGCACGCCCATAACTTTCTGGGCTGCGCGGGATTCGGCAAGATTCGGACGCCGACCTACGATCGGCTGGCAGATGAGGGTATTCGCTTCACCCAGGCCACGGTGGCGGCGACCGTCTGCACGCCGAGCAGGCACAGTCTGTTTCACGGACTGTATTCGTTTCAGACGGGTATATTCACCAATGGCCACTGTATCCCGCTGGCAGATATTCCGCGGTTTACCATGGGTCGAATCTTCCGCGAGGCCGGCTACGCCACCGCCGCCATCGGCAAGATGCATTGGTTCACCTACGGTGCCACCATTCCCGAGGGCAACTATTTCGGATTTGATTATCGGGTGGGTACGTTCCATGAAAGCGGGCAGAAAATGATCACCCATTTCGTCAAGGAACATCGCGATATTATGGAACGTTACATGGCCGAACGAAAAGAGCACGGGATTTCGTTCGGGGGCGACGGCTGTGCGGCAGCATATCTGGGATTTGTCTCCAAATTGCGAAGCGACGAATTCGGTGACTGGTGGCTGGCGGGCAAGGCGGCGGAATTTATCGATGCCCATCGCGATCGGCCATTCCTGCTGGTTTGCAGTCTGCAGGGGCCGCATGCCCCTAGCGTAGTGCCGGCAGACTACAAAGATATGTACGATCCCGACGATCCGTCGCAGGTTCCGGTCCCCCAGCAACCGCCGAAGGGCCTGCCCGATGCGAGGAAGTATAAGCGTTTCAAGGGTCTTACCCGCGAGGATTTGAAAAAAGTGGTAGCTAATTACATGGCCTGTGTTACTCACAAAGATGCCTGCCACGCCCGGGTGATCGAGGCCCTGGAACGCAACGGCCTTTATGATAAAAGTCTTGTTGTCTATTGCTCGGATCACGGCGAACTGCTTGCCTCGCGCGGGGTTACTTCGTTTTCCAAGTACAATCTATATGAGCAGGCCATCCGCGTGCCGTTGATCATCAAGCCGCCCAAGCATTTGGCCGAGCATGTAGGCCGAACCAGCGATGACCTTACATCTTTAGTGGACGTCCTGCCCACGGTGCTGGAGATGGCGGGCATGCCGGGTGCGGACCGACTTCCCGGAATCAGCCTGGCCCCGCTTTTTCAAGGTGAACCGATGAAGCGGCAGCGCAAGGTAGCGTTATCAATGCTTGGCGATCACGCGGTGGCGGTGCGTTCGCGCGAATGGAAGCTGATTATCAACCGACAAAGCCAGGAGCTTTACCAATTGGCTGACGATCCGCTGGAGTTTCGCAATCTGGCCGATCGGACGGACAGCGCCCAGCAAATCGCGGAGTTGAAAGACTATCTTTTGGACGAATATCGTCACGCCTTTCAGAGCATGGGCCCCAAATGCAGAGCGTACCAACGCCAGAAGTTTGATATTTTCGATCCATAGGTGGATAAACGTCGAAACGTCAAAACATCAAAATGTCAAAATAGCAGAATGTTGAAGTTCGCCATAGACAGGCAGGCTCGAAAAGTCGAAATCCCGATCTGTCGGGAAACTTGCTTCGGGATCGAAAATCACTATCCCACGTCAGCGCTTCGCTAATGAGGTGGGCCACCCAACATATTTATCATAGTCACCCTGACCGAAGAGAAAGATCTCATTTGTCGATGACAGAGATTCTTCGGTCGCCGCGGCGACCTCAGAATGACAAAAAAAGCTGCCCTTAGAATGGCGGTATGGGGATAATAGTCGATAATTAAAACATCAAAATGTCAAAAGAAGATGAGATTGGGTGAGCTTTACATCTTGATCGTGGTAACAGGGTGGATTTATCCTGCGGTTTCGGGGATGAGGTCCTGGGTGCCGGGCCCCATGGCTTCGCGGAGTTTCTTGAGGGCCTTGCGTTCGATCTGTCGGACCCGTTCCTTGGTTACGCCGAAGATCCCGCCGATCTGTTCCAGGGTCATGGGCGATTCGTTCTTTTCCAGGCCGTAGTGCTTAACGACTACTTCCCGCTCGCGGGCGGTTAGCAATCCCAAACCTTTCTGGATCATGTGACGGGCGGCCTCGACCACCGACTCGCGGGTGTCCTCTTCCTTGGCCGGTGTGGCGGCCAACATTTCCTCGGAGCCGGTGACCATCTTGACCGACTGATACATCTGTTCGGGGATGGTGCGAGCGTAATTCCGCATGATGGCCCAGGAGGCGTAGGTACTGAACTTGTAGCCGCGGGAGTAGTCGAACTTCTCGACGGCCCGCATCAGCGATAGGTTACCGTCGCTGACGATCTCGAAGAAGTGGGGCGATCGTCCCACGTGCCGACGGGCGATGCTGACTACCAGCCGAAGGTTGGCCCGCAGGATCTCGTTCTTGACCCGATCGACTTCGGCCAAGAGGGCTTCGAGTTTGTCGAGTACTGCGTCGGAGGCGGTCATGACGTCGGTTTCCCGCTGCAGGCGTTCGGCCTTGAACTTGAGGTAGTTGTATTTGCGGAAGATGCTCTGTTCCTGCTCGGGGGTCAGCAGCGGCTGACGATACAGATCCTGCAGGTAAGGGGGCAGATCCTTGGGCGGCCGTATCCGCTTGAGGGGTGTTTCGACGTTACACGTATGGTTGAGGATGGCCTCGTCGGCACCGGGGGCTTCGAATTCGGTGTTGTGGATGAATTTAATCTCTTGTGCCTTCAGCAGACGGGCACGGACCTCGCGAACGATCTCTTTGACGGCCCCGACAGTTCGGCCAAAGGTGCGGGCCGCTTCCTCATATGTCTTGCCCGCTTTGACGGTATCATAAATGGTCTGCAGTTCGGGCTTGACCACCGGCTGATCGTCCCGGCCAAACAAGGCATCTTGCGGATACATCTGGTCGTATCGGCGGATGGTGTAACGTACGGTTTCGACGGCCCGGCCGATCTTGGCGGCGATGACCTGGGACAATTCGTGCAGTTTCATTCGCCTCTCGAGCAGGGCCGCCTTGGCCAAGTCGATAATTTGCTTTTTCTCCTGGTCACTGAGTTGTTTGAAGGCCGCCCCGCGTTTGACCAGTTCATGGTTTTGGGTGACGAAGCGGCGGACGTTTCGTTCGAGGAAGGACATTCTGATGGTGCCGTCGGGATATCGGAGCTTACGTCCCGGCAGACCGCGTCGCCGCCACCGACAAATTGTTTTGGTAGAGACTTTCAGGCGAGTGGCCAACTCCTCGGTGGTCCAGCAAGGCGTACTCATTTGGTGCACGGGCAGGACGGCGGTGGCACTAAGATCTTCGACAAGTTGTACCAAATCGCCGATAAGTGCTTTGCCCTGCATGGGCCGTTGGGGGAAATCGCCCTTGGGGCGATAATCGGTTATATGGTGAACGACAAAGTCGTAGGGATAGTGTTTGGCGGGATCGATTAGATTAATCAGGTACTCGGCGGCGTCGAGCTGTTTGGGTCGCAGTCGCACCGGTGAGAGTGTTAACTGGTGCGTTAGTTCTGCAATCGGCCTATGACGGTACTTTGCCACAGGACAACTCCTCTAAAGTCAGATTGCTAAAAGTCCCCTTTTGCCGCCGGGAGGCCAAGAGCCCGGGGTTGGCTGGAGTGCCGGCAGCGGCTAAACACACAGCTTTGGGCATGCATCCTTATTACATATTGACCGCCGGTTGCATGCTTGGACACCTTACTGCAGGGGATAAACCTTTGTTATCCTCGCACTAACGTCTCTCCTATATATTATCGTATTCAATCACCCAAAGGTCAATCGGAACAGCGATTTACGGGTATTTATAGGTGTTGATTATTGGGTAGTAAACCGGGGTTGTATCTCATAAGTTATTGTTTTATAGAGATTTATGTTTGTATTGTAAAAACAAGTGAAAAAATGACACTGCAATTTATGGGCTTATGATGGGCTGGGTAAAGGCGGTTGCTGCTGACTGGGGCGGATGTTGGTGTCAAATTGGTGATTTGGAGGTCATCCAAGCCAGGAAATGAGGGGTTGGCCGGTGTTGATCCTGTAGATGTAATTGGCGGCAATAGCAGCTCCCAGGGCCACTACCACCAAACCACTAAGAGCGGGTACTATTTGGAGCATGATATGTCTACCGGTGCCGGAGAGTTGGCCTTGGTGTTGGGAGTCGGATAGCACTTTTGAAGCGAATTTGCGACTGGATAGGGCGAGGAACCCGATGCCCATCAGGGTCAGAGCCATTCCCAGGCTGAAGATTCCGACGGCATAGAGGGCACCGAGTATTATGTTGGCCCCGATGCCTAAAAGCATGATTATGGTGGCGGTGGGACAGGGGACGATACCGCCGGTGACACCCAGTACCAGAACCATGCGAGTGGTTAGGGGTTTATTTTCTATGGGTTGATGGTGATGGTGGTGGTTATGGTCTTGTTTATTTTCATGGATTTGAGTGGGGAGATCCGGGTGTGAGTGAGTAAATAATTTCCTGAACCATGAACGATGGTCGTGGTGTTGATGGTGGTGATGGTGATCATGTTGATGTGGTGCGATTCGGCCGGTTAGAGCCCGCCAAATGAGTACTGCGCCCATGCCGGCCACCAATAAACCGGCGACTATGCCTAACCATAATTGCATTCGGGCCCCGAGGGTGGGATTGGTTTCCTGGTATGCCCAGATGATCAGACCGAGTGCCACTACCAATGCGGTGTGGGTGATGGTTACCACGATGGCCAG
>CP070790.1:4231981-4238101 GCA_020346805.1 Planctomycetota bacterium | reverse complement strand
TCGTAACGACTGATTACTGTTTTCTGATCGTTGCGGACCCGGCTCTTCAATTTGTTTTCACCGTCTTTTTTGTCCGTACAACTGATACTGAATAGGTATGGATCGTCGATTTTCCAGCCTATGGTTGTAGTCACGATAATGTTCTTGCCGTCACGAGTGGGAGTTTCTTCACCGGTAGTAAACGCAACATGAATGCGATTGTCGTATTTGTCCACCTTCTGAATGGGCCAGGGCCATTTCCAGCAAAGCCCCGGCTCAGTGACCACATCCTCTTGGGTAGCTTTACCGAAAGTCCGGACTATGGCCACTTCGGTGAAGCGAACCTGAAAGGTAATCATGTACAGCAGCAGGATGGCGACCAGCACCGTGCCGGCAATCATTGAGGGTAGGCTGCGTTTCATTTTTAGGTGCCTCCGGCAATCTGTTTCATAACAGTTATTATGACATTAAACTTTCAACATCGACTACTTCAAAATCCATTAACCGCTTCATGATAAATCGAACCGAATTAAATCTCATCAATCTTCGCCTTCCAGAATCATGTCCAGGGGTGCACTCTCCGGATCCTGAATATTCAAATAAAAGTAAGGCTCTCCTTCGGTAGCCAGCACGAATTTGCGGATTTTAGCCGTTGACTCCACCAAGGCATCCAGATACTTCCGAAGCTGGTAAACTTTGGGGGCGGCGTTCTTGGCGCTCGTTTCCTGAAGGAATAATTGTGCCTCACCATGTCTTTCGTTTTCTAATTCCCACCGTTTGGCCCGGGCCTCCACGATCTTTCTCACCGCCTCACCACCGATGGGCTCTATATTCTTTTGTGCATCACCGAAAAACAAGGTATTTACCTGTTTGACGGCGGCTTGATACTTCTGTTTCATTTCTTTTGTGGCCTTTTGGTCAACCTCCAGATTATCCATGGTGTGTATGGCTTGTGCTAATAGTTCCGCTTGATAGACTTCACCGGCCGCCTCGGTCAGACGCTTGTTGTATTCGATTCTGGCGCTGCGGATAGCGGCGGTTTTCTTTTGCTCGGAACCGATGACATCCTGGAAGGCTTGGGCCGTATCCACCGGCGGATGTACACCCTGCAGGCCGAAAAAGACGATCTCAATACCCAGGTTCATCTGCTTGGAATCTGCTTTTTCTCGAATGGTATTCCCTATGGTTTGTTCAATTTGACCGCGCTTCTCGCCCAGCAGTTCTTTATCGTCAACACTGGCACAATAGCGCGTTATCTCGCTTTCGGCGATAGCTGCCAGTATTGCTTCGGGATCCTCATAGGTCGTGAGCCACTGGTAGGCCTCACGGATACGATATTGCAGCGTAGCGGAGACGCGAAATTGGCTGACCGGTACCGCTTCGCCTACCCGACCGAAAGCCCGGTCCGCAGGTTGAGTTATTCTGGCAGGTGTGACTTCATCAACCTTGGGGGTCACACCCGCTTCTCCCGGCGTAATATACTCAACCAATCGGGGGGTGGCCACCAGAACATTCAGATGGGGTTCGCTGGAGTGTTCATTGGTCCAGAGAATCAATTCCTCTTTGAGCCCCTCTGTTTTGGGTTTCCGCTCGACAATACCGACTTTGAGTTCGTGAACCTTGGCGGTTGAAACTTTGTAGACTACATCGATGGGCCAGGGATACTTGAAGTGTAGCCCCGGCTCCAGCACCGGCCGAAGTTTTTCGCCAAAATGCTCCACCACCGCTTGTTCGTTGGCGTTGACAAATACCATGCAACTGGCGGCAAATAGAGCAATCACGGCAAAACCGATCAACGGCACCACCGTTCGCTGCAGCAGTTTGTAAAACCATGTGGATGAAACCTCGAAGCCGAACTGGTAATTGATGGCATCGGCTATAGAGCGGGCGATGCCCTCGGGCTCACAGAACAAGCCGAGTAGTCGGCTGTCAAAGGCGGGGCGTGGTTCTTCGTCAGGTGTGCGCGGGCGGTAGAAATCAAGGACGAAGTTAAGCAGATATTCTCCCGCCAGAACCATAAACATAATGCGGATAATGTAAGCCAGGACATGTTCGGGAACCGAAGTCTCAACGTAGTACTGGGCCCCAAGAGTTCCTGTTACCGCAACCGCTGCCAGGGTTATACCCATTAGATATCCGGCCCCGGCACGAAGCATCTTCCACTCCGGTTGCCGGGCCATTCCAGTGGCATAGCGTGAAAGAAGGAAGCATAAGAATGCAGCACCCCCCACAAACCAGACCAGCAGATTGGCATTCTCAATCGGTTCCCATTCTTCGGCCCTGACCGCCAGACCCCAATCCCAGGACCAAAAGGCCAGCGCTGCTACCAACAGCTCGGCAATGATAAGAATGGTAAAGAAGGGCAATAACCATTTATGCATCCACCGCAGACGGCGGCGGGCCAGCAGAAACTGCTCTGATTCAACATCAAAAATGGCCCCGCTACCCGTACCGGCTTCCCGCTCTTTGCGAAGCTGTTCGGTTTCCAGGGCCTCCTGTCGGACCAGGGTACGTTGGTGGTAGACCAGGACCAGGAACAGCCAAATGGTTATACCCACGCCGGCCAAACGGGTAAGACCCCATATGGCCTGTGAGTTGCTCCAGGCCGCCAATAGGAGAAAGGAGGTGGTCAACACCACCTGAAAGCCAAGGCCCACAAAGGATACGGTCCGAGCTCTATGTTCGGGATTGTGTTCGATCATCTTTGGTTATGAAGTCTTTTTGTACGAGCCGAAAAGTCGGCTCGCGAAGGCCTCCCTCAAAGTTACTCAAAATTGGGCCGATCAGTGGACGACTGAGCGGCGTAATTTACAATACCAGCCTCTGGATGCCAAGTTAAGCTATAACTTGGCCGACTTGTAGCCATTTGCAAGCCGAAATCGGTTAAGGTAATGTAGGCAAAGATCTTACAATAATTATAACTAATTGGAAATCGCATGTTTACCAAACTTTGGGGCATCATAACTAATAGCTTCACCGAAACGATTCGGCAACCCATCTACGGGACCTTGTTACTGGTCACCGCAGGCCTGCTGGTACTCAATGTGGGGGTTGCCGCCTATACCCTGGAGGATGATAACAAAATCCTCAAGGACATGGGACTTTCTACGTTGCTGCTGGCTGGTTTGTTCTTGTCCGCATTCAGTTCTGCTGGAATATTGTCACGCGAAATCGATAATAAGACCGTTTTGACCGTAATCAGCAAACCGGTAGGCCGGCCCTTGTTCCTATTGGGCAAGTTTTTAGGGTTGGTTGGGGCCTTGGCGGTGGCCTTTTATCTGTGCGGGATTGTATTTCTGCTGACCATGAGACACAAGGTTCTGGAGCGGGCCAGCCAGGATTTTGATTTGCCGGTTATTATTTTCGGGATCTCAGCATTGCTGATTACCATCTTGGTCGCCGCTTTTTGTAACTACATATACGACATGCACTTCTCTTCGCTCTCGATAGCCTTGGCCGTTCCCATGATGACCCTGACCTTGATACTGGTATCGCTGATCAGCCCCGAGTGGGAAATCCAGAAATTCGGCAAAGATTTTATCGATGGGCAGCTTATAGGGGCCGCTGTTCTGGTTTTTGCCATGATCCTGATACTTACCGCAGTTGCCGTCGCGGTATCCACTCGCATGGGCCAGGTAATGACCTTGACTATTTGTACGGCGGTTTTGCTGATCGGTTTGGTATCCGACGCCATGTTCGGGCAGTATCGAGAGAATCACCTGTTGGCCAAATTGGCCTATTGGATTTCACCCAATCTGGCATTTCTATGGATTACCGATGCCCTGACCCAGGAACAGCACGTGACCCTGGGTTATGTGGGTTGGGCACTCGGTTATGCGATATTGATTGTCTTGACCTGGTTGCTGATTGGTGTGGCCTTGTTCCAGAAACGTGAAGTGGGCTGAGGTGGTTGATCAGAAACAAACTGAGTCGCCAAGTGAAAGCTCCATGACCGCCGGCCCCTGTCTGGTATGCGGACATGTTGGATTCAGTTCCTATCTGGATATTTTATTAAAGTGCCCGAATTGTGGGTTTGTTACCGCCAGGCCCGATTCGTCTATCGATGTACTCAGCCTTTATCAAAGCGATTATTTCACCGGTGCCGAGTACCTCGACTACCTGGCCGATGAGGCGTTACACCGGAAGAACTTTCATGCCCGCCTGAGCCGATTGTTGCGTCGTCGATCTTCGGGACGCCTGCTGGAAATCGGATCGGCATATGGTTTTTTTCTCGATCTGGCCAAGCAATATTTCGAAGTTGTAGGTTACGAAGTAAATATTGAGGCCGCACAGTACGCTCGACAAACCTATGGGGTGGACGTTCGCACGGATGATTTTCTGCAAGCCGATATAAGCGGTCCATTTGATGTTACGATAATGTGGGATGTCATTGAGCACCTTGAAAGGCCCGACCTGTTTGTTAAGCGGATTGCCGAATTATCCGGACCGGGAGCCCTGATGTACGTTACTACTTCAGATATAGGCAGCTTCGTTGCTCGACATCGCGGTCCCAAGTGGCGAATGATCCATCCCCCCTCGCACCTCCATTACTTCGACCGAAGTACGCTGGCTCGACTTTTAGCCGATTATGGTTTCCGGGTGATTGAGACTCAGACGGTGGGAACGGCCCGGAGTTTGCGCCAGATTCTTTATTCTATACTGGTACTGCGTATGAAAATGCCGGGACTTTACCATAAGGTGAAGTGTCTTATCAGGCCCGGTTGGGGGCTGACCGTCAATACCTTTGATATCATGCTGGTGACGGCGGAGAAAAGGGGATGCTGACCTCTTTCGCCTGTAATTGTTGCCGGTTTTTGTTGTATTCGGTAGGGTGATGGCCGTGGTGACGGATTAGGCCTGTAATTGTCGGTTTTATAGTCCGGTAAGGGATTGATATAACGGTTTTTGTGTTTTCTGTACTGGATTACCCGTTGCAAAGGAGCCGATCCAGGTCTATATTTCATAAGGAAGGTTCTTTAATAATTCGGCGGCGTAGCTCAGCTGGTTAGAGCGTGGGATTCATAAACCCAAGGTCAGCGGTTCGAGTCCGCTCGCCGCTATTGATTGGCGAAAAAGACGAAGGCGAAGGGCAAGATAAAATCATATCTTCGGATAGTTTAATCCGGATATTACCTGGTTTTATGGGCATTTCAGAGGGACTCTTTGGTCTGGCTTGATCAATATCATACAATGGATAGGAGCCTAGTAATTAAGGAGAAAGCCATGAGCGACTCCAAACCACTACAGGCAAACCATCAAGCGGAATTGAAGATCCTGCAGGCTCGTGTCAAAGAGCTGGAGAGTAAAGAACAACAGTACCGACAGGCCGAGGTCGCCGAACACCGATTTCAACAGCAATTGATGGATCTATTGGATATCAATATTCAACTTTCAAAAATCGACTCCTTCGATGATTTTTGCCGCCAAGCCGTCGAACTATGCCGAGATCGACTGGGATTCGATCGTGCGGGGCTTTTGTTCTTTAGCGAGGAGGATCCGAATATCGTAGTGGGCACCTTCGGTACCGATGATAAGGGTCAGACCCGTGACGAGCATACCTGAGATTATCCCTCGATGAAGTTGAAAAAGAAATGCTCGCCACCCGACATCGCGAAAAAATCGTGGAGCACGCCGAGGTAAAAATTCTATCCATACGGCAGGAGGCACATATTGATCGTCTCTGCGAAGTTAGCATGAAGATTTTCCCCAGTTTCGAAAAACCTCTGGCTACCCTCATGATCAATAAACCCTTTTATAGGGCATCAGGGGAGTATATTGGTGCGGGGACGTTAATACGAGCCAGCATCTGGGCCGGCGATGAGATAATCGGTTATCTCTCGGTAGACAATAAACTTTCCCTCAAACCATTTGTGGATCACGACTGTGAGCTACTGGCTTTGTATGCCTCGATATTGGGGCATCTGTATTCTCGTAAAAAAGCGGAGGTGAAATTACATGAAGCCGATCGGCAAATAAAAAAGGAGGTGACCGATCGCAAACAAGTTGAAGAGGCCAAGAGCGAGAGCGAAAAGGCCGAACAACGATTCCGCCAAAGGCTGACCGCATTGATCGAAGTGGGTAACGAGTTGTCAGAGATAGATTCCTTTGACGATTTGTGTCGACAGGCCGTCGAACTGGGAC
>CP070790.1:4219721-4231881 GCA_020346805.1 Planctomycetota bacterium | reverse complement strand
GAGCGGTAAAGGTAAGTGATTAGGTACTCGTCTGGATAGGCGATTGCCGATAAGTATTTATAAATGTGGAGGATATGTTCAATGTTATACTACATGCTTATGATGGCGGCGATATTGGGGCAGACGGCGCAGGCCCCTCCCGCCACACAACCGGCTTCGCAGGCGACCAGCCAGCCGGCGACTACTTTCGATTCGGTTTCCGAGTTGTCCGGCCTTCCGGTTCAGATTAGCACCACACCGGATGGAAAGCTGGTTCTTACCGGCGATGAAAAAGACGTGGAGATACTGGCGGAATTTATCAAGGTCCTGGATTACCAGCCGTGGATTGAGCCGACTTTTCATATTATCAATCTGAAGCATGCTCAGGCCGCCGAACTTGCCCCAAAGGTGGAAAAGTTCTGGAACGAGGTTACCAAGCCGATTACCGGGAAACCTCGGCCCGAGGATAGGATCACTATCATTCCCGAAGCGCGAACCAACACCCTGATGGTTGCCGCTACCGTGGATAGTATGGATAAAATTAAGGATATCATCGATCAGCTCGATCAACCTACCTTAAAAGATGAAGTAAGATTATATGAACAAATTCCCCTCAAACATATTAAGGTTCTGGAAGCCGAAGAGATGTTGAATAAAATGCTGGAAGATCTCCAGAAGCGCCGGCAGTCCAAGACCAAATTGTTCGACATCAAGGCTGACGTCAGGACCAATTCGCTATTGATCTCGGCTCCCGAGGAAGATCTGAAACAGATCAAGCATCTCATCGACTTGATCGATGTGGAGACTACCGAAGAGAGTTGGAGTATGGTCAAGATGGCCGTCTTCCCGCTGCAGAAAGCGGTGGCCAAGGATCTGGCCGACACTCTGGAGACCATGCTGCAGTCGGCCGGCGACGACGCCAAGGCCATGCAGGAACAGATCCGGCGCCTGCAGGTAATGGTCAGGAAGGCGGATGGTACCCTGGGGGATGAAATATTGGCCGATCTCGATCTGGATAAACCGATTAAGGTGTTCTCCGACGTGTCGGCTAATGCGGTCATCGTGGCCAGTGTGGAGTCCAACCTGAAATCGGTGGGGGAGATCGTCAGGCTATTGGATACCGTACCTATTGCCGAGGATATGTTGGTCAAGCTTTTCCCACTCAAGTACGCTGATGCCGAGTCGCTGCAAAAAATGTTGGAGGATATGTTCAAGAGCGCCAAGGATTTGGTCAAACTTCCCGGCCGGGAAAGTAAAATCCCCGACCGGGTGCCTTCCGAACTTCCGGGCAAGTCTCTGGTACATAACATCAGCTTGTCGTCGGATCCGCGAACCAACATGCTGGTTGCCGCCGGCCAGCCCGATCAGTTGCTGCTGATAGAAAAGGTTATCAGCGCTATAGATGTACCCGAACATGCAAATCGGTTTCCTCTGCGAATGATCCAACTGGAACATGCGGATGTTCGGCGGGTAGCGGAGATAGCAGAAGAACTGGCGGAAATGCGGCAAAAAGCGGCCAAGCGGATCGGCCCGCTGGCCGAGGAACGTGAGCAGATACTGGTTATTCCCGATGTCCGGACCAACAGCATGATTGTAGTGGCCAAGGACGACAACTATGACGAGATTGTTAATCTGGCCCGAAAATTGGACGAGATGGGTAAGGTCCCTTTCGGTGATATTCAAATTATATCTCTGACAAACCTGGCCGCCTCTGAGATAGTTGAGAAGATCGAGAAACTTTGGGAACGCCGGGCTGCGATTCGCAAGGAGGAGGAACTTCCTGAGGATAAACCGGTTTTGGTCGCTGATACGCGGAGCAACTCGTTGGTAGTAGCAGCCAGTACCGAGGATGTTACAGCCATGAAACAGCTTGTCGAGCAGTTGGAAAAGCTGGAACTGACCCCCATGGCCGACATTCGTCTGGTCCCCCTTAAGCATAATGATGCCACCAAGCTGGCCGAGATCGTTGAAAAGCTATTCGAGGAAAGGATCAAGATCAGTCAGGCCAAAGGCGAGGAAGAAAGACCTTCCGAGCGAGTGGCCGTGGTTCCCGAACCTCTCACCAATACCTTGCTGATAGCTTCGACCAAACCCAAATATGACGAAGTTATGCGCTTGGTCGAGAAGCTGGATGTACCCTTGGCCGTCGAGGGTTTAATTCGCA
This sequence comes from Planctomycetota bacterium, assembly GCA_020346805.1. Classification (GTDB taxonomy): domain Bacteria; phylum Planctomycetota; class Phycisphaerae; order UBA1845; family PWPN01. Next base: position 4,229,738 of record CP070790.1, on the reverse strand, counting down.
CCTTCTTTATACAATATGCCGATGTGACCAATACCGCTGAATTATTGGATAAGATGTTCGAAGAGGGCGTGTATCGGGGAAGTGCCGGCGACAAGGATATACCGGAGTCGATAACCAAGGTTACTATCGTACCTCACCTACGCAGTAGTTCGCTTATAGTGAGCGCCAGCCCCGAAAACTTTGCCATCATCGAGGCCCTGCTCAAGGAAATCGACCAAGAAGATACTCCTATGTTCAAGGCCGAAGCCAGCTTCTTCAAGCTGCAGCACGCCGACGTGGTCAAGGTTGCCGACATTCTTGAACAACTATTCGAGGGTATGCAGGATACCTTGAAGGATGAGAAAGAACAGTTGGAGGTTACCCTGATACCCGATATGCGCAGCAATGTGCTGATAGTGGCCGGTACACGCCTGGCCATGAAACGGGCGGCAGAGCTGGTTCCCAAGTTGGATCAACCTTCGGTGATGCCTACATCTGAGGTCAGAGTCTATAAGTTGAAAGATGCGGCGGCTTCACAGCTCGAACCGGTAATGACCGAGTTGTTCGAAAAACGTATCCCCTCTGATCTGAAGGACAAGCAAACCCCCATTATTGTTCTGCCGGACGATGGATCCAACAGCCTGGTGGTTACCGCTTCCACCGAAGATCATCTGATGGTGGCTGACCTGATCACAAAGTTGGATCGCAAGTCCACCCTGGCCGAGCAGGTGGAAATCATTTCCTTGGAGCAGGCCCGGGCTGAGGAACTCGCCGAAACTCTGGAGGACTTGCTCCAGCAGCAGCAGGAAGGAATGAAGGATGCCAAGGGCGGATTTGCCATTACCCCTGAGGAACGAACCAATTCACTGTTGGTTTGGGCTTCCCCGGATATGTTGTCCAACATCAAGACTATTGTCGCTCAGTTGGATAACGTTAAATCCAAGACGGAAATGGCAATGAGGGTGTTCAAACTGTACAACGCCGATGCCGAGGATCTTTCTGAATTGCTGGAGGAATTTTTTGAAGCGGCGGGCGCCGGGGACCAGGAAAAAAGCCGGCAACTGATCATTAATTTCAAGACCAGTGCCGATCCGAAAGTCGTCGGGGATATTATTCCCAGCCTGGTATATCAGGATGTTACCATCAAGCCTGATACGAACACCAACTCGCTGCTGGTTATGACTCCTAAGGATCACATTGACATGATGCAAATGCTGGTGGAGATGTTGGATAGTGTTGAACCGCTCACTGCCAAGGTAAGAATGTTTACCCTCTATAACGCGGACGCCACTGAAATGAAGGAACTGCTGGATGAGTTATTCCAGACCCAGGAAGGTGACAGTGGTCAGGAACGCCGTCAGTTGGTGATCGGCGGAGAAGGACAGGCGCCGATGCGTGCCGAAGGTGCCGCCAGTCTCGATCTGGCATTTTCCGTAGATAGGCGAACCAACTCGTTGATTGCCGCCGGTAGTGAAATATACCTCAAGACGGTGGAAAAGCTGGTTCAAGATTTGGACTATCAGGAGATCGAAGAACGTATTGTTAAGGTGGTGCCTTTGCGTCATGTCGATGCAGAGGATGTAGCCGAAAGAATGAGCGCGTACTTTGATGAGGAAAGCAGCATTGTTGAAGAGGTTGAAGGTGAGGCGGTTACTCGGCAAATGGAACGCCGAGTGACCATTACCGATGCGGGCGAGGTTGCCAACACCCTGCTGGTTAGCTATAGCCCCAGAATGGAATCGCAGGTTATTACCATGATCAACGAACTGGATCAGTTACCTCCCTCGGTTATGATCCAGGTCTTGATGGCGGAGGTTACCTTGGAGGATCGTTTTGAGATGGGTATGGAGTTTGCGGTCCAGGATTTGCTGTTCAGCGAAAAGGCAGTCTTGGGGCCCAATAACACACTGCAAGGTGATAATTTTGATTTTATCATGGGTACCGATATTGGAGCAGCGGGTGGAACCCTGGGCGGATTCAGCTTTACCGTCACCGGGGAGGATTTCAATTTCCTGCTCAGGGCATTACAGACCGAAGGCAGACTGGAAATCCTATCCCGTCCATCCATCCTGGTTCAGGATCAGAAAGAGGCAAGTATTACGGTAGGTGAAAGTATTCCAATAGTAAAGGACTTCAATGTAGCTTCTACGGGAAGTGTAACCCCCAGCGTTGATTATCAGGATGTTGGAATAATTCTTACGGTAACTCCAATTATCAGCCCCGACGGTTACGTAAACATGGAAATCTTCCCTGAAATATCATCGATAGGTACGTCAAGTATTCCGGTGGCGGCCGGGGTCAACTTGCCGATCTTAAACGAAAGAAAGGCTGAAACTGCGGTGACGGTCAAAGATGGTGAAACGATCATAATCGGTGGTTTGATCACCAGTCGGGAGAACACCAGCGAAACCAAGGTGCCCCTGCTCGGTGATATTCCTGGTTTGGGACATCTTTTCCGGACTAACACCGTATCAAATACGAAAACTGAATTGCTGATTGTCCTTACCCCGCATGTTATTCGTGATATGGATCAGGCGCGTACTATTTCGATTGAAATGCGAGATCAAACCGGCATGCTGGACAACATGCGTAAGAATCCGCTTATGCAAAGGCTGCAAGTAAAACCGGAGGAGGATCAGTTGGGTCCGGTTGAACCTCTGCGGCCCATCGATCGGAAAAAGCGGGATCAACAGCAGCTTGACCAAATGGGGCCTGCCCTGGAGGAATTCGGACCGGCAAGTTCCTCGATCGAATATGGTCCTTCCCGAAGTGCCATCGTAATTCGGGCTGAAAGATAATGCACGATGCCTGCGGTGGTTGATGGAGTATTTTGATTTCTCCCGAGTTATTCAGGGTGCAACCTTTGGCGAAGGTTGCGGTATCATTTAACACTTAAAGATAAGTGGGATTTTTGATGATGCACACGTTATCCATACGTGAAATTATGAAACATCTATCTATATTGACATTTATCATTGCTAATGTATTTGCAGTTGGCTGCCAGATTACGCCTGGAAAGAACGCATCGCGCGAAAAGGTTCCCACCCCTCTGGAAGTGGCTCAAATGCTCGAAGATAATGTCACCGGCGTGGTTGCCTTTTATGACGGATATGATCCTTTCATTTGGTCAGAGGATCAGGTTACGCCACGCGGTATTATCATCAAAGCCCTGTATCTAAAAGGACCCGAAGGGACAGGTGTTTTCGGTAATGGTGTGATTCATCCCAAACTATATACCATTCATAAAAAGCCGGATGGCGCCCGTTCTGCCACATTGATCAAAGAATGGGCCTTTGATGTCGAAGAAGCCCTGCCTTTCCGATCCAAAAAACCCACCACCGGTGGGTGGGGGTATCGTCTGCACATTCTCTGGGACGATCTTGAACTCACCGGACGGGAAATACGACTTATTATTTCTTTCGAGCGGAGAGACGGAATTGTTGTCAACTCTCGTAAAAAGGATTTCCGGGTAATGCGCCGCGGTTATTAACCTTATACTCCCACTTCCACTTGCTTGCTGTCACTACTTGGCCTAAACTCCCGGTAATATTTCCGTACGTGTTAGGCGTCATTCTGAGCGAAGTGAAGAATCTCTGTTATCGAAAACGGAGACCCTTCGCTCCGCTCAGGGTGACTGGGATTTTACTAATGTTATTCGGTAGTTTATGAAGTGCTGAACACGTACTTATTCGTAAAAATACCGGGAGTTTGTTTATGCAAAAAACACTGGAACTGTATCGAAAACGTATTCGTACGGGTGAGATTTCGCCACTGGTACGGTGGGATGGCCAAAGTACGGGATTAATCTTCGATCCCCAAGTTGATAGTACTCCACTGACTATCCTGGCCTTCGGCGCCTGCCGGCTGGATAACGGCCCTCACCGAATGGAAACTCGTGATCGTGAATTCGCTTTGGTTCCCGCGGTCGGCGAATTTGAAATAAAGATTGGCCCTGAGGTGTTTAAGGGGCGACGGGATGGCGGCCCCTTTGCGACATTACCCGGTCAAAGTAATGCCTATGCCGTCTACGCACCCGCCGACGCCACTATCGAGATCGCCGGGAAGGGCGAACTGGTATATTTCTCCGCACCGGCAGACGGGCACAAGCCGCCGGCCATGGTCGAGCCCGGCCAACGGGAGAATCTGCCGCGCGGGACCGGTATATGGTATCGTGAAGTCATAACCATGTTTACGCCGGAGGATATGACAACCGTCCTGGTGGGGGGCGAAACATATAGCCCGCCCGGTTTATGGTCGGGAACCCCCCTCCATGTTCACGATAAAGATGATCCTGAAAACGGTCAGACCGACCATGAAGAGGTTTACTATCATCTGGCCAGGATCACCGTCGGGGCATGGGGGCCATTTGGTGTACAGATGCTGTTCGACGATCAGGGTTTAGATAATGCTTATGTCATCCACAATCGCGATGCCTTTGCCATCCCCGGCGCCGCCCATCCGGTTATAGCTGGTCCCAATAGCGACATTCTTTACATTTGGGGTTTGGCCGGTAAAGGCTCAACCTTGAAAATGCTCGATGTGCCGGAATTCGCTTATCTCAAGGAAGTTGGCGATATCCTGGACAAGGTAACTGCCGATCGTCCCCGAAAGCCGCTGAAAAAGGCCGAATTTAAACGTCTGGCGGCGGAAGGCGGTCTAGACGGGGAGCAGGCCCACATCCTGGCCATGTACCTCAAACAATTGGGGATCGATGTCAGTAAAGGGTGACCGTATGCAAACAACCGCTGTTATTGATGTCAGACGTACCACCTTGACATGCTGTATTACGGCGGTGGTGATAATAATGCTGAGTTGTAACGTAATGGCAGCGGGGACCTCTGCTGGCGAGCGGGCCAATGATCGGCCGAACATATTATTCGCCATTGCCGATGACTGGTCCTGGCCTCATGCCGGCGTCTACGGCGACAAGGTAATAAAGACCCCCGTTTTCGATCGGATAGCATCTCGAGGGGTGCTTTTTACTCACGCCTTCTGTGCCGCTCCTACATGTACTCCTTCACGGGGAGCGATTCTTACCGGCCAGGCCATCCATAGACTCGAAGAGGGGGGTAACCTCTTTAGTACCTTACAGAACAAGTTCAGGGTCTACCCAGACATCCTCGAGGCATCTGGATATTACGTTGGCTATACCGGCAAAGGTTGGTCTCCCGGCAACTACCAACTCGGGGGTTGGAGTCGTAATCCTGCCGGGCCGAAATTCAAAGGTGGCTTTAGAGAGTTTCTGGAAAAAGTGCCCTTGGGCCGGCCGTTTTGCTTCTGGTTTGGCAGTCATGATCCTCATCGGGCTTATGAAAAGGGCTCCGGCCTGAAATCGGGCATGAAAATAGAAGATGTGGTTGTGCCCCCGTTCCTGCCCGACACACCTGAAGTCCGCAGCGATATGCTGGATTATTATTTTGAGGTTCAACGCTTCGATAGCCAAGTGGGCAGGATGCTTGAGCTGCTGGAAGCCAGAAATCTGTTAGATAACACTATGGTAGTGATGACCAGTGATAATGGTATGCCTTTCCCTCGGGCCAAAGCCAATCTCTATGATTGCGGGAGCCGAATGCCTATGGCCGTCCGTTGGCCTGTAAAGATTAAGGGTGGTCGACGAGTTGATGATTTTATCAGCTTTACCGATTTTGCCCCCACCTTCCTCGAGGCAGCGGACTTGAAACCCTTGCGGGAAATGACCGGTTGCAGCTTCCTTGATTTGCTCATCGACTCCAGAAGCACTGTGCTCCGGGATAAGGTATTTTTGGAGCGAGAACGACATGCATATTGCCGTAAAGACAATCTGAGCTATCCCAGCCGGGCCATCCGTACCAAGCAGTATCTCTACATCCGCAACTTTCTACCCGATCGTTGGCCGCAAGGTGAACCTCATTTGAATATGATTCTTAGAAGGAATGGTAGAAAAAAGATACTTAAACTCGACAGACAATTTGGCGATGTTGACGATTCGCCTTCCAAAAATGCACTCTTGGCCGGTCGCAACGATCCCCAAATATCGGCATTATACAAACTTGCTTTTGCCAAGCGCCCCGCCGAAGAACTATACGATCTGGACCAAGATCCGCACCAACTGATCAACGTTGCCGATCGGCCAAAATACGCGGAGGTAAGACAAAAGTTGCGCGGCCAATTAGACCACTGGTTAAAAGAAACTGCCGATCCGAGAGTACTCGGTCTGGATAATTGCTGGGATAGCTCTCCGTATGTCGGCGGATGGAAAGAGATTTCAAACTAATCCCCTACATCGGCGGGGCAAACCCTACGGTAAGAGTGTTTGGGTGTCATAAAAATTCCACTTCAAAGATGCGCTAAGAGAGCGGAGCAGGCACAATATTCCTTTGGAATAATTGAGCCAGACCCGGCACACGTTTGAAGCGGAATCCATATAAATTGTTATTTAATAAGTACTTATGTGATTTTGTGGGACATGCATGGTTGTGAATCATTCCTGTGTCTCCTGCCATTCCTCCAGCCAGGCCATTTGTATAGCTTCCAATAAGCCTTCATTGGAGGCGCTCTGATCGTCATCGAAATCTTCGAGTTCACATACCCATTGATGTAGGTCGGTAAAACGCACCTGCAGCGGATCCTGTTGGGGTTTGCTTTCGTATAAACGGATGGCGATTTCTTCAGCATCTGACCACTTCAACGGCGACATGGCATGATTCTCCTTATCAATCTTCGCCTTCTTTGGCGAGATTGCGATTCCATTCGGGTATTTCAACCACTATATCTTTTGTGCCGTCGGGTACGCATTGGCAGGCCAATCTGGATTGAGGTTTGAGACCGTAGGCATCATCCAATTTATCCTCTTCATCTTCGGTGGGTCGGTGACATGCGTTAAAGCCCTGTTTGATGATTACGTGACAGGTTGAGCAGGCGCATACCCCGCCGCAAGCATGTTCGATTTGGATTCCATGCTTGAGGGCAATGTCCAGGATGCTGCCCGCTAAACCGTGGTTGCCGTAGGGCAGATCCGCCGGATCGACTTCAACCGTGCGATTCATCGGTTGAAAGGTAATCTTATAGTTTTGTGTAGGCATTTGGATGTGACTATTTAACATGTCGAATCTTCCGCCGTTGATCCTCGAAGGTCAAACACCGTTTGATGAGGATAGATCTGAATCACCGGCTTGTTGCAGCGATTGTGTAATGGACAATTCCGCCAGTCGTACCGTCATCTCATTAAACTCGCCTAAGGCCCGTTGTAGCAGCTCAGCGCTGTCGCTCTTTTCAGCCAGCATCCGCAGGTTGTGCAGGGCGTGTTCGATGTCCCCGCGCTGCCGGGCATTCATTCGGTCTCCTACCTTGGCCAACATTTGTTCGGCTTTATTAGTATCGAAAGTAATCTGGTTTCTCAGATCGATCAGCCAGTGTTCGGTCATGTCTTTGCGTGCGTGCATGATCGATTCGATTTCCATCCGCTTGACCTCGTCCACCGTCAGGCCGTGGGTGGGGATAATCTGGATGCTTGCTTGCTTAGCGCTTCGCTCCTCGATTGCCGATACGTTTAGTATTCCGTTTTCGTCAATTAAGAATGAAACTCGAATTTTGGGGATCCCTGCCGGCATGGGCGGAATATCTCGCAGCTCAAATTCACCCAGCGATCGGCAATCTTTGGCCAGTTCCCGCTCCCCCTGCAGTACGTTGATTTTTACATTGGTTTGCCCGTCGACAAAGGTGCTGAAAAACTCAGCTGCCTGGCAGGGAATACGTGTGTTACGCAGAATCAGTTTACCCATTGCACCGCCCATGGTTTCGATACCCAGCGACAGCGGAATAATGACGAGCAGCAGCGCATCACTCCGCGTTCTCGCCAAAACACCCGCCTGGACGGCAGCGCCCAAGGCTACAACTTCTTCTGGGTTTAACGCGGTGTATGGACGCCGGCCAAATAATCCTTCAGCTCGCTGTCTTACATACGGAATCCGTGTGCTGCCGCCAACCATGATTACCTGACTGATAGTTTCCGCCTCGATCCTGGCATCGGTAAGAGCCCGGCGGCAGGAATCCATGGTTTTGTCGATCCAGGGAGCAATCATCGCTTCAAATTCATTGCGACTTATGGTCCTCTTGTACAACCGGCCCTGACCAATATCTATTTCTACCGATGCCTGCTGCTCGGTGCTCAGGCGGATCTTTACATTTTCGGCAAATGTTCGCAGGGCCTGTTTGGTTTGCGGCGATTCAATATTTATGCGGAACTGCTCTTTGATCTCCCGCTGGATAAGCTTGATGATCTCCCGGTCCAGGTCGTCACCCCCGAGTTGGGTATTGCCATGCGTGCTCAGCACTTCAAAGACGTTGTTGACGATTCTCAATATGGAGATGTCAAAAGTACCCCCTCCCAGATCGTATACGGCAATGATCGGCTCGTCGTCTGTTGATCCGCTGTTTGTTGATGATTCTTTTTCCTGATCATCCAGCGAGTTGCACTGTTGGGCTAACGGTAGTTCGATTTCCTCATCTTGCGATAACTCGGTTTGATCCCTTACTCCCAGCCCGTATGCCAGGGCCGCTGCCGTCGGCTCATTGATGATCCGCATTACCTCAAGACCGGCAATCTTTCCCGCATCCCGTGTTGCCTGGCGCTGGGCATCGTCGAAATAGGCCGGTACCGTGATAACCGCTTTACCAATTTGGCATCCCAGCACCGCCTCCGCTCGCTGTTTCAATTCGCGTAAAATAATGGCACTGAGTTCGGGCGGGGTCATAAGTCGGTCTTCAATCTCAACTGCCGCTATGTCACGATCCGAAGACTCAGCTACTCGTTTGACCACATGGTAAGGAAGATGTTCAAGTTCCCCGCTTTTCGCCAGTTCGTCATAACCCCTGACCATCAGCCGTTTGATGGAAAAAACCGTCGTTTCGGGTTTCTCTACGGCATGGACTTTTGCTTCTCGTCCGATGGTGACCCCTTTTTCCGGATCAAAAGCCAGAACAGATGGTATCTGCCCCTCAATCGACTCATTGCTCAGGATCCTTGGCCCCTTTTCATCGCAAAATGCCACCAGTGAATTGGTGGTGCCCAGGTCTATGCCGATTATGACGTTAGCTTCATTACTCATCGTATTTTGTTTATGTCAACACGGTTACCCTGTCGGTAGTTGTTCCAACAGATTGTTCCAGTATTTGATTGCATTGAGCTGTTTGCGCATAGCTTTTTTATTAGTCGGATCGTTTTTGTCCAGCGAGCGTGCCAGAACAGCAATTTGTTCCCGGACGGTTCGTTCTTTTTGGCAGATCTGATTTTTTAATGTTTCCAGCATCGGAGTCTTATTTGTCGACTTGGCCTCTTCAATTTCTTCACGAATCATCATTATTTCGCCCAGCAGATCGCCGGGTACCGATTTATCGTCCGACGGCGTAGGTCCTCCGGCAAGCGCCAGCAAGTATTCTGCTCGTTCAATCGGATCCTTTAATGTCTCATATGCCCGGTTCAACTCGGCATTCAACATCAATGCCCGATTTCGCATCTCATCCGAATCCCGGCCCGCCATGTCCGGGTGCGTGGTTCGACTCAGGCATAGATATTTTTTGTGTAGCTCGTCTTGGTTTATATCGTACCCCGGCTTGATGTCAAAAAACTCAAAGTAATTGATGGAGACCAGTGGCACCGGATTTAATGACCCGCAATGCGTGCAGCATATGGGTGATTCCATCGGCTTGGCGCAGTCAATACAATGGGTTGGACGCGTCGGCGAAGCTTTATCGGACACTATAGTTGTTCTCCAAATGATTAATTATGTGGTTGTTTTGGTCTAACTTCTTTAGAACAATATTTTTACGGAGAGAAGCTGCTCCCGCAACCACAGGTGCCGGTTGCGTTTGGATTGTCAAAAACAAATCCGCGCTCCATCAATTCGTCTTTGAAATCCACCGTCGTGTCGTTCAAGTATAAATAACTTTTGGGGTCGCAAATCATTTTGATACCGTATTCTTCGAATTCTTCATCGTTCTCTCCTTTGGTGCCGGTCAGATCGAGCGAATATGTGAATCCGCTGCAACCCCCACCCTTGA
>CP070790.1:4213924-4219621 GCA_020346805.1 Planctomycetota bacterium | reverse complement strand
AGCCTCATAACCCAACACAACATAAGAAAAGCTATAGGATGCAGCATAAACCCGAATGATTAAATTTAAGCTCACCTTCGGATTAACATGATCTATTCCACGTCGTTGGTTAGTGGGAATGTGCCAAGCGATCGAAGTTCGGCAAAATCGTAACTCAAGAGTTGGTAACAAGTATGAAGTATTCCGGAGAAAAAGGATAGGGTATAATCTCTGCATGTCCATGAATCAATAGAGAAAACACCTCGTACATCAGGAGGATACCCGTGAAGTTTGCACGAGCAATAACCATATTGGCTGCTGCGATAGTGGCCCCAAACGGATTGGCGCTCCAGTTACAGGCCGACGATTGGCCTCAATGGCGAGGCTTTCATCGCGATGGTATATGGCGTGAAACCAGCATTCTCGAAAGGTTCGACCGTACCGAGCTTCAACCCCGCTGGCGCACCCCCATCAATCCGGGTTACGCTGGCCCCGCGGTCGCAAACGGCAAAGTTTATGTCACCGATCGAAACCGCAAGAAAAACACCGAACGGGTCTTGTGCCTGAACGCTGATACCGGCAAGATTATCTGGACTCATGAATATCCCTGTCCCTATAAAGGCGTCCAATACGACTCCGGCCCCCGCTGTACCCCTACTGTATGTAAAGGTGTAATCTACACCCTCGGTACTATGGGTCACTTGTTCTGCCTCAACGCCGAGACCGGCCGCTTAATCTGGCAAAAAAACTACGTCAAAGACTTTAGCACCGACCTGCCAACCTGGGGAATCGCGTCGGCACCGCTGGTCGACGGAGACCGCCTTATCGCTCTGGTGGGGGGAAAAAACAACGCCGGTGTAGTTGCTTTCGACCGACACACCGGCAAGGTAATCTGGCGAGCCCTCTCCATATCTGATATCGGGTATGCCCCGCCGATCATCTATACCGCCGGCGGTGTCAGACAACTGATCATCTGGCATCCCGAGGCGGTCGTCTCACTCAATCCAAATACGGGGGCTGTTTACTGGCAGGTTCCCTTCCACACCAGCATGGGCGTTTCAATCATTACTCCTGTATTCGATGACCCATTGCTGTTTGTCAGCCAGTCTTGGGGCGGACCGCTCATGTTGGAGCTCGCTAAAAACAAGCCTGCCGCGAAGGTTTTATGGCGCCTGCCGCCTGACGGCGATGCCGATAATGATCTGCTCAACTGTCTTATGTCCACCCCGATTCTCCGCAATGGATACCTTTACGGTATCAGCTTGTACGGCGAAATGCGGTGCCTCGACGCCCGCACCGGCCGGCGGATTTGGCAAACCTACCAAGCTACCGGTCACGGGCGGTGGTGGAACGCGTTCCTGATCCCTAACGGTGACCGAATGTTCATTCACAACGAACAGGGCGAACTCATCATCGCCCGCCTCTCACCCAAGGGGTACGATGAAATCAGCCGCGCCCAACTGATCGAACCAACCAACCGATTGCGTCGCCGGAACCTTGTATGGTCTCACCCCGCCTTCGCCAATCGCTGCGTCTACGCCCGTAACGACAAGGAAATCATCTGTGTATCGTTAGCGAGTGAATCTGTTCAATAGTAGACATCATTTTTCTTCCCGAAAACCTCATCTGGCTTGATTTGTTGTGATCAGACGTAAACAATTAACAACAACCGCCAGATTTCATTGATCAAGATATGAGTACATAGTTTTTTCAGGATGGACAGGCTATCTGACAAATAAATTCATTTTATCTGGTTATTGGGATTATTCGAACCAGGACCACGCCGTGGCTGGGTACCTTAGCCACGAATTCATCTTCGAATACACCGATATTTTTCTGCCGCCACAGATCGCGGACTGACTGCTTGCCTTGAATGACCAATTGGGACCAGTTTACTGTAATTTGATCATATTCTTGGGCCATGTTGAATAATCCGACGGCTTTGGAACCGTCTTCCATATTTTTGGCCCACACCTCTTGGTGAGCTTTCTTGAATATTTGAGCGGCTTGTTCACCCAATGGATCCTGATTAACTTGCAGGACTTCGTCGTTAGTCAGCAAGTTAAGAGTAAATTCATCCAGTTTGGTAACATCGCCGCCAATCAGCAGAGGTGCGGATAGCAGGCACCATAAGCTGACATGGGCATATTGCTCGTCAGCGGTCAGCTTGCTCGGGTGATGAAGATGTTCTCCGTAGCCGAGCTGTCCGACCATGAGCATATCCGGATCATTCCAGTGGCCGGGGCCGGCGAATGGCTTCCACTTGTTTTGGGTGGCCCATCCGTTTCTATAGACCCACCGCCAATTTTCGCCGCGGTGTGATGTGCTGATATCCCTCGTGTTCCGCCAGAGGTGGGCCAGCCTGGCCCAGTCGGCAGCGTGCTCAAACGAAGCAGAGTTGGAAAGAGAATAAACCACGTCTCTGCCGCATTTTCGCAGGGTATTAGCCATTCTTTCGGTGCTGGGGACGTCGATTGGATTCCAGTCATATTTCAGGAAGTCGAATCCCCATTCAGCCCATTGGGTTACGTCATTGGTCTCAAATGTGTATTTGCCGATACGGCGTTCGCTACGTTGATCTTTCGTCCGAGTCCACGAACCGTCCGGATTATCGCTTGATCCACCACAGAAGTTACTGTAGGTTGAGATCCAGGGTGTTGAATACAAACCGATCTTTAGTCCCAAGTCGTGTACGTAGTCACATAACCCTTTCATGTCGGGGAATTTCTCATTACCCTGTAGGGCATTGTGTTTACCGCCGCGTTGCCCTGGCCATCCGACGTCGATATTAACGTATGTATAGCCATGATTGATGAGCCCTGAGGTCACCATGGCTTTGGCTGCTGCCCGCACAACTTCATCGGTGACGGTTTTATCCCAGCAGTACCAACTGTTCCACCCCATTGGCGGAGTCAGACAGATTTTATCACCGACCACGATGCGAAACTTTCTTTGATGGCTACCTAGAGAATTTGCGGCTTGCAAAATAACCTGGTATGTTCCGGGTGTTCCCACCGTACCATTGATCCGCCCTTTTTCCTCATCCAGTTTCAATCCCTGCGGCAAACCTTTGGCTGAGAACTTCATTGGTCGCTTACCCGTAGCTGGAATGGTAAACAGAAAGGGATTGCCCGGTCGAACACCGAATATTTTTGCTCCGTTAATACGGGGCTCATCGACAGGATTTGGGATTAGAATTTGATAGTCGCTTCTGGTGACACTATTTCTGTTAAAAATTTCAACTGGTGCTGTTGATGTATCTATGGCCTTGGATGTTGTTGAAAATCCTAATATTAAAAAAATAGTCATAGCGAATATAGAGATGGATTTTTGCATAACCGCTGCTCCTTAGATTATCAGTAGTTATCCGACATTTCTAGTTTACCTTTACGGCTGTACCTGCCGTCTTTCCGAAGATATATTTGCCTGCTTGCCGGGCACGACGACATCAGCAAGTATCCCCTTCCTATGGTTACCCGATCGCTCATCTCGAATCGTGTAGTCGAAACCGTTGGGCAGGCGGATCGTGGAAGAGACCCGGTAGTTGCCCGGTGGGAAGTAGACGGTACTGCTCTTCGAGCTAGCGGTAGCGGCATGGTCAATTGCCCGCTGGATCGCCTCTGTGTCATCGATACCCGTCCTGTCGGCGTAGTTCCAGTTACCCTTGGCGCCGAACTCCATGACAGAGAGGAAGCGCGGTTTGATGTCCTCTGCGGGCACAGAATAGAGAAGGTTCATAAATAAGCCTGCGAAAGCACGATGCTTGGGCATTAGTCATTCTCCTTAATGGCGGTCTTGCGGAGGGATTTACTATATTATCCATAGTCAGCATGGTTAATCCAGTTAACTAAGGTTATGATTTCAGAAGTAGAATAATAAACTTGAATTTAGTCTCAATATATATAACGCTTCCAGATTACTTCCAGCTTTGGGCAGGTCACTCGACAAATGTTTGGGAGTCTATGTAAAATCGCGAGATGGATTTATTCGGTACTTAAACTGCTTTGGTTTTGTCTCTGGTACTTGGTTGTTAGCTTCTGCTGATCGGCACAAGTGTCGGTGACAAGTTAAGTCTATTGATCACAGTTACTTAGACACAATCAAATGAGAATATCGTCTTATGTAATGGCATTTTAGAACGTAGAATATGCCGTAATGTGACCACGTGATTATACGGATTTCGAACTAGTATGGGAAATGATGTCATTGGCGGGGTAAGGTTATATCATGCTTTCGTTTAACTTTACTGTAACAGATATCCATCGGCGGTCGTCTAAAGGGTAGGAGAGTGTACCGTGGACAAAGATGCACAATTCAAAGCGGTGATTGCGGCCAACCGGGACCGTATCTACCGTATTTGTTGCTGTTACGTTCACGACGAGGATGAGCGTCAGGATGTTTGCCAGGAGGTTATGGTTCACATTTGGCGGAGTCTTTCCAATTTTCAGAGCCGGTCGCAACTCAGCACCTGGATCTACCGCGTCACGGTGAACACTTGCCTCGACAACCTGCGGGTGGCGCAGCGCCGGAATCGTTTGATTGAAGAGAGACTGCCGGGGGACGAACAAGAGAAGTATATTGCCGCGTTCGAGCCCGATAAGGCGCTAGAGGATGACGTGCGACATCTCCACGAATGCATCCGCCGGTTACCGACGCTCGAAAAGGCGCTCATATCGCTCTACCTGGAAGACCTGGACACCCGCGAAATGGCATCGGTTTTGGGCATTTCCGAGGGAAATGTACGGGTGAAGCTGCACCGCACCAAGAAACGACTGAAAGATCTTTGGGAGCAAAGTGAAAATGGATCTTAACGGAATCAAAAGCAGGGCTCAGAAGGTCAAGGCGCCGCAAGCTGAATCAGGTGCTCGCGTTCGTACCTCGAGTTCGCTGGATAAGCTGACGGCGCGATTACAGGCTGCGGATCAGCAGGAGCAAAGCGGACTCCGGAAGGCGGCCCCGCTCTTTGCCTTCGCCGCTGCCTTATTATTCTTTGTACTTGTGGTCACGAGCTTACTTCCCTCGACGTCCCCGTCGGCAGGCGATGTTGTGTTCCGTGTAGTCGTCTTCGCGAACTTTCTTCTGATAACTGTGTTGCTCCTGCGGAAGTTACGCCACCTATCAGAGATCGACTATGCCGCACCCATGCGACAGTTCCTGGAGGCGACAGAGCGACGTTATCGTTTCATGCGACCATGGGACTATCTGATCATTATCGTTGGATGCGTGCTTTTGGGAAGTGTGACCGGAATTCATGTCGTTAACGTCATGATGGAGCGATACTTCGGACCGGAACACCTCACGTTGATCATCGTTTCTTACTGCGTTTTCTTCACCGGTCTGTGCGTGATGGGATTAGTGTTCACTTATCTGAACTGGAAGCGCGATAAGAGGCAGCTATGGCTTGAAATCAGGCAGACATTGGCCGAATTCAGCGATGAGGAAACCGGTTCAACACCGACATCTTCCGAGTCCGAGGTGTCACGTTCATGAAAGTAGGTCGCGGTAGTGAGAAATGCGCTGGAGAAGACCAATCAGGCGGCTGTTGCCGTCACAAGCAGCGTACCATCGCTCATGAGCGTTGCTCAGGGAGATAAAAATCGAAGTCTGCGGCTGAAACGATAATATACTTAACGTTAAATCGACTTCTTAGTGTCGGAGGAACAAAACGTGTTTGTTAAGACAAAACCACTGAGCAGGCTAACGAGAGATGTTGTAGCT
>CP070790.1:4202649-4213824 GCA_020346805.1 Planctomycetota bacterium | reverse complement strand
TCGAGTTCGCTCGTTTCTGCTGCTTGGTACAGGATTTCTTTGCCTGTCATTACTAACTTTCATTTGGCACGCTGCCTCCAACCTGGGCTGGACCTGGGTATGGTATGTAGCCGGCATCGGTCTTGGCACGGCAATGATCGCCGTGTTCGCCCTCTTTGAGAAAAAACGGCACGAGATGATCACGTGGCTCGAGCAGTTAAAGGATTGATCTTATACGAATTCCACTTCAAACATGCGCTAAGAGAGCGGATCAGGCACAATATTCCTTTAGAATAATTGAGCCAGACCCGGCACACGTTTGAAGTGGAATCCGTATGAGTGATAAACGACAATTGAACGCCAGCAAAACGCGGTCAAGACTTTCGCGACTAAATCCAGGCCCTCGACAAAAAGAGCTGCGTCCTCTTTTTTCTATGGCTCGAGCATGGCTTGGATATCGGTTTGGTCCAGCCGATATACGAATAATGAATAGCCGATGCGAAGGTCGGGGGTGCGGTGGCGGAGTTGATTTATCACACGACCGCACGAGGGAGATATATGACACCCTGCCCGTATCGGAAAACCTGGGGCGGAAGGTTGGTTTTGTTCACGATGATCGCGGATTATAATTCGATGCCCGTTTTAACTATTGCACACTTTAAACTGGAGAACAAAATGAATCGATCCATAACAATATTGACGTTTCCAATCGTGTTGTCGGTAGCGATTTATTTTTGTCACTCGGGCCTTTGTCTCGGCAAAGATGCCAAACCATCACTAACAACCGGGCCGCAATCCCAAGCCGATCGAGCGGTAAGGCACAAGAAAAAGGGTTACGTCAAAATATCAACTATAGGTCCCCGGTATCCGAGCATAGATGTCAATGTCGATCCGCAGAAGGCGGTCGATATAATTATTAAACATTGGAAAAACAAATTTGCCCAGGTCCTTCCCGACAAACCTGATCTGATAGTGGTACCAGAAGCATGTGATATACCGGGGAGTTTTTCCCCGGATAAGCGTCAGACATATCTCAAAGTGCGCAAAGATCAGGTACTGAATATTTTTGCCAAGGTCGCAAAGGAAAATAATTGCTATATCGTATATTCGTCAACCAGGGAAATGGATGATGGCACCTGGCGAAATTCAAGTGTGATGCTGGACCGAAAAGGTAAGATTGCAGGTATCTATAACAAGAACCACGTCGTTATAGAGGAAACCACAAAATCAGGTATCCTTTGCGGCAGGGATGCACCCGTAATAGATTGCGACTTCGGTAGGGTCGCACTGGCCATATGCTTCGATCTGAATTTCGATGAGCTGCGACTGAAATATGTCAAGGCCAAAGCGGATTTGATAATATTTTCATCCATGTATCACGGAGGATTAATGCAGTCCTACTGGGCTTATTCCTGCCGGGCCCACTTTGTTGGCGCCGTTGCAGCCTTGCCTTGTCAAATCCGTAATCCTTTAGGTGAAATTGTTGCTGCAAACACCAATTATTTCGATTTTGTAACCGCCACAGTCAATCTCGATTGTTGTCTCGCCCACCTGGACTACAACTGGGACCGTTTAAAGGCCATGAAAAGAAAATACGGGCCCAAAGTAAAGATCACCGATCCCGGATTCCTGGGATCAGTCTTAATCGCCAGCGAAGATGAACGGATAACCGTGGAAGATATGGTTACCGAATTCCAGATAGAACTGCTGGATGACTATATGAAAAGGGCACTGGCCCATAGGCATACCCCAGGTAATATGGAATAAATCGGAGGAAAGATGGGCGAGTGAGGGGGCGGGAGTCTTTGGTTTGTGTTTTTAAGGCAAAAGCCTCATAGCGCGGGCCATTATTTTTGACCCACCGTATTTTTTTCCAACCGGCTACCTCATATCAAACACAAGGTTCGGCGCAGCCGAAGCGAGATCCCGATTTATCGGGATTCTACCGCTCTTTGTTGAAGGCGGCGCTATGGTTTGAGTATGGTTTCGATGTCGGTCTGGTCCAACCGATATACGAATAGTGAATAGCCGATGCGAAGGTCGGGGGTGCGGTGGCGGAATTGATTTATCAAACGTCCCCGCGATACGATGTCATATTGCTTGATCATCTTGAGCCGTTTTTCGCGAGCCTGGTCCGATTGGTCCTCCGGAACCGGCCGGGCAAGCATTTGAGTCAGAAGATTGTAACTTTTTATATTGGTCGGACTCTTCCAAAACGAGTCGCGGGCAATCGGATAATAAACACCTAACAACTGGGTGACGCTGATCACGTATGTACCCGCGGTCAGTTCTGCCGGCTCGCCGAAATCGAAACTACTGGGCAGCATCTCACATTTGAAGCCGTACCGCGATGGATTGCCGCTGCCGAAATAAGCCAGCTTGATATTTTGGTCGTGATGTTGGCGGTCATATCGGGCCAATCGTTTCAGGTCCTGACCCCAATCGATATTACTGTCGGCCAGATAGTGGTGGCCGTTCTTCGGCCCGCCGATGAGTTCATTGAAATAACTCAGATAGTGCGGGTGAATCCAAATATTGGCTATTATCAGCCAGGCAATTGATGCCGCCACAAACCATCGTCCGGTTCGGGTGTTTAACCATGCCGCCGACGCACCCGCGAATATCATCAGGGCAGGATAGATGGGCAGGATATGACGGTGGCCGATATTAATGTGACTGGTGATGGCAAATAGCGCGTAGATAAAGGTAAATACAACCAGCCCTGCCATAAGGACAGGAGCGCTACCGCGATTCGTCTTTCTCGTAATTACGGCGGCCAGACCGGCCAACAAGAGCAGTATGATGGCCAGTGGCGTCTTTATGGCAAAAGCAATGGGAAAATATGAACGAAAGCCGGTGTTGGATATTTCTCCCATCAAATACGCACTTCGCACACTGGTCGCCTTGTTGGTAAAGGCAAGTCCGTAGATATATGCCTCCGGAAGAAGATGATATTTGCGGGCCCAGGATACAAAAGCAGGTACGGCGCCCTTTATCGGCTTGCCACTATGATCGTATAAAACGGTTTGCCACACCTCTTGCATGGTCTTGGGAGCAGGCCAACCCAGATCGGCACGATCGATCATTAAGGCTCGGTCGCGGTCCGGGCCACGAAAGGGGCTGTAACGCCAGCCGAAACAGGTCCAGATCGATCCCCAGACTACAACAAGGAAAAATATCCCAACAGCAAATAAGGTTACTACACGATGCCCACGATGTATTAAGCCGGTTCCTTGATTTTCTTTTTTCGATCGAAGCCGAAATAATGCAAATTCAATTGGCCTGGTACGGATAGCCGCGACGGCGGCCATGATCAACAAAGCGGGGATAATCAACGGCCAGGAAAACTTGGTCAGGCTTAAAGCGGCCAGGGCCAGTGACGTCGATAATAGTCCGGCCCAGGTAATGCGGTCCATGAGCCGGGCAAAGGCAATTAAACTCAACATCATGAACAATGTTGCCGGTAAATCAGCAGCCACCAGTCGGCCATGGGCCAATAAGGTGGGACTGAATACCGCCAAGATTAGTGCGATTAAACCTGCCGCTGGTCCGAACAATCGCCGTCCAATTATATATATACAGGCACAGGTGGCGATCAACATCGGCAGCATCATACATCTTGCGATGGTCATTAATTTCTCGCCGTCGTTGAAATCGTAGAGCCACGCTCGACCGACTTGCCACATATCGCCTTGGCGCCAACCAGGGATTTCCGGCGGCGGCCATTGTTGATTGGTTAACAGCAGCGGCAGGGCAGCCCACATTTCTGCCAGAGGTGGATGGTCGGGTTCAAGGCGAAAATCTCCGGTCACAAGGTAACTCATACCGGCCGTAAGATGACTGGTTTCGTCGTAAGTGATGCTATCCCCCAACAACGAGCCAAAGGCGAAAATCGCTGATAGCACAAGCAGTATTGGGATAATGTAACGGTGGGGCCAATGAGTGATCCGCAACCATTTCAATGGTCTGTGTGTCATGCCGGTATTTTTCTACGGAAGTAATCTAGAGAAACGGCCAAGACGATAATCACACCGATAATAATCTCCTGTACCCAATTGGCGTAGCCGGCCTGGGTACAACCGTTGACTAGAAAGGTGAGCATAAAGGCACCAATTAAGGTTCCCAGAACGCTCCCCTCACCCCCCATCAGTGAGCCGCCGCCAATAACCACAGCGGCGATGACCTGCAATTCCATACCAACGGCCGCCGTCGGATCACCTTCTGTGGTGTAGGCGAAAAGGAAAACACCCGCCAGACCGGTCAGCATACCACCGATGGTGTAAAGCATGAGTTTTTGACGATTGATGGCAATACCGCTCAATCTCGAAGCCAACTCATTGGATCCCAAGGCATAAGTGCGCCGTCCGAAAGCGGTATAGTTCAACACCACGCCGGCAACTATTGCCACTGTAAACATTATCCATACCGAGGGAGCAAAATCCCACCAGGCTTTCGATCGGATCGGGATCATGAAGTCTATCAGGGCTTCCGGCCGTTGATCAAGGTCAAGCCTGACGATCATATTATCAGCCAAAGCCCGGGCCGTTCCTCGAGCGATACTAAGCATACCCAATGTGGCTACAAACGGAATTATGCGCAGACCGGTGACCATGAGAGCATTGACCAATCCACAAAGACCTCCGATGAAAATAGCCAACACTACCGCCACTATCGGTGAACTATCGGCACTTAATGCCAAAGCTAATGCCACGCTGGATAATGCCATCACCGATCCAACACTGAGATCGATCCCCCCACCGATCATAATAAAAGTCATGCCGATTGCGCAAATGCCTATAATCACAGTCTGGGTGGCAACGATTTTCAGATTACTAACCGCCAGAAATGCATCGGGTCGTTTGCTATGAAAAAACACCAGTACAACAGCCAGACCGATAAATGGAGCAATCCATTGCCAGATCATATGCTTAAATGATCTGCCGGACCTATCGCTTAACAGCGGGGTAATCGGTGCGTCTATTTCTGGCATAATTGACTTATTCTTTTCGACGAGGATAAAGAACTTTTTGAACTTTCGAATCGCCTAAGCTCTCTTTGGTTACCAGTACCGCGCCGGTATCGATACTTTCCTGCACTTTCTCACCTTTCATGTGGGCGAGAATGGATTTAACGCTGAGGTATCCCATCATAAATGGATTCTGCACGACGAATCCATGAAGCTTGCCGTCTTTGAGGGCTTGAATAAATTCCGGCCGAACGTCAAAACCGACGAATTTGACTTTTCCGGTGAGCTGTCGATCTTCCATGGCCAGCATCATTCCGAAGGTACTCGATTCATTGGGACAGAAAATGGCCTCAAATTTGCCTTCATATGCAATCAGCATATTTTCAGAGGCCTTCTTTGCAGAATTGACATCAGCACCGGCATATTGAGGGGGATCGATGACCTTGACCTCGGGGGCTGTCTTCTTGAGGGTATCAAGAAAACCCTGTTCGCGTTTCCGGGTACTGGCCGAGCTTTCCGCATAACGAAGAAGGAGTACCGTGCCCTTGCCCTCGACTAACTCAGCCATTCGTTTACCGGCCAAAGTACCGGCGGTGTAATTATCGGTGCCCACATAATTGACAAAATCCTTACCACATTCCCCCGCCAAGGCAGAGTCGATAATAACTACCGGTATACCTGCACTTACCGCCAGCTTTACCGGTGATAATAATGCTTGATCGCTTAGGGGAGCCAGGATAATGCCGTCAATACCGCCGCTGACAAAATTCTGGACCAGATCTATCTGTTGGCGAGTGTCGTCTTCCTTGGGCGGCCCTTTCCAGTCAATGTCTATAGTACCGTCTTCTTCCGCCGCTTTTTTGGCTCCCGCCTCAACCGATTTCCAATGATCGTGAGTCAATCCTTTGGGAATAACGGCAATGCGTTTTTTCTTTGCGGCATCCGGATTACTTTTTTCGCAACCAGACAGCACCAGCATACCGGATAGCGCTAAAATAAGATGAAAACCAGACAACCTCATCCTGACACCTCAATAACAAACGTCATTATTACATACAATTACGAGCCGAGTTCCTTCCCACGTTCGTATGCAGCCTTGACGGCGTTTCGAATACCTTCGGGGATACCGACCTTGTTCATGTGTTCGATTGCCGCCTGGGTGGTCCCCCCCTTACTGGTAACCTTTCGGCGAAGCTCAGCCGGCGGATCATCGGTTTCCAACATCATACGACCTGCTCCCAGACATGTATACTTGGCTAGTTTTAGAGCATCATCTTCCGAAAGGCCGCAGGCCACACCGCCTTGGACAATCGACTCGACGAAATAATAGAAATATGCAGGCCCCGATCCGGAAACGGCAGTGACGGCATCCATTAATCTTTCATCATTCACCACGATAGTGCCGCCGCCGGCGTCAAATACCGCTCGTGCTTCAGCAACATCGTGCTCGGTGGCGTTTTCGCCGGCACAAAGGGCAGCCACACCTGCCCCGACACGGATGGGTAAATTGGGCATAACCCGCACTACGCGGGCCTTGACTTTGGGGAATGCCGCGGCAATTCGCCCGGTGCTCACGCCGGCCATAATACTGATCAACATATGTTCATCGGTTATAACATCAGCTATTTCCTCAGCCACGGCGGTGAATGTCTGCGGCTTGATCGAGAATACAATTCTTTCTGAATTGGCCACTAACTGGCGGTTATTGTCCGTTACAGATGCCCCAAATTCGGCCTCAAATAACTCCCTGCGCTCGGCCAATAGATCGGAAACGATGGTCTCGTTGGGAGAACAGATTTTCTCTTTCAGTATGGCGGCTACCATGGGCTCCGCCATATTCCCACCCCCGATAAATCCAACTCGATATTTACCGGCCATAATGTCCAACCTCCAAAGCCGGATTGCCGGCTTCGTATAATGATGCTAAGTCCAGGAAAATTATATTATTAACACATTATTGCAAAGGGACATTGTAGCGAGCGTTTTATGGACACTCAAATAGCCCCTCCAGCCGATGGCCAGGCTCCAGCCCGTGGGCATGGAATTCTGCAGCAAATTGGTTAGAATAGTCTTCCCGCTATATACGGTAGAGAGGCTTTTTGATGAGTTCAGGACCCATATGATATGAGGTAAGAAAACAATGATTAAGATTCTGGTAGCAGACCCGTTGGCCGAGGCTGGATTGCAGAAAATCAAGGATCTGGACGGCGTCGAGGCTGACGTCAAAACCGGTTTGGGCGAAGATGAATTGGCGGCAATTGTCGGTGAATACGACGGGATGATCGTCCGTTCGGGCGTGAAAGTCACCGCCAAGGTTCTTGAAAATCCGGGAAAATTGCGGGTGGTGGCCCGGGCCGGCGTCGGTGTGGACAATATCGATCTCGAAGCCGCCACCCAGGCCGGCATTCTGGTTATGAATACTCCCGATGCCAATACCATCAGTACGGCCGAACAGACCATGTCCTTAATGTTGGCCATGTCCCGACACGTTGCCAAAGGCGATGCCCACGTGCGAGCGAAAGAGTGGAACCGCAAGGCCTTCATGGGAACCCAGTTGGCAGGCAAAACATTAGGAATCATCGGTCTGGGGCGAGTCGGTCAGGCGGTTGCCCAACGTGCGGCTGCTTTCGATATGAAGATTGTCGCATACGATCCCTTCTACTCTGGTGAAACTGCGCTGGATGGCTTGGTCACCTTGTTGGGCTCACGCGATGAGGTTTTTGCCCAAAGTGATTACCTTACAATGCATACCAAGCTAACCGACGACACCAAGGAGATGATTAACAAAGAAAACATCGCCAAGATGAAGGACGGGGTGCGAATCGTAAACAGTTCCCGCGGTGGGGTCATCAACGATACCGATCTGGCGGAAGCACTTAAGAGCGGCAAAGTGGCGGCAGCAGCTATTGATGTATATGTCAAGGAGCCTCCCCCGCCGGATCATCCTTTGATCGACGCCCCCAATACGGTACTCGCCCCCCACCTGGGAGCATCCACAAAAGAGGCTCAATTGGCCGTTACCCTGGATGCCGTCGACGGATTGATGAACTACTTACTCCACGACGAGATCCGCCAGGCAGTCAATGTTACCGGCTTGCCCGCACAAATGAGCGATCGTGACAAGGCATATATGGATCTGGCCTACCGCATGGGAGCGATTATGTCTCGCCTGGGTAGTGGAGTGATCGAATCAGTTAGTGTTACCACCCACGGCAAGTCCCTCGAATCCCTCGGTAGCCCCTTGCAGAGGCAGATTCTGGTGGCCCTGCTCAGCCCACACTTCACAACCCGGTTAAATTTGATAAACGTCGATGCCTTCGCCAACGAGCGGGGTATTAAGGTCGAACATACCGCTGATTTGGCAGCCAGTGCCATAACTGACGCGGTAACCTTGCGTATTACCACCAAAGAGGGCCCTCATGAGATCGTGGGAGAGGTATTCATCGACGGCCGGCCCAGAATAATGGCCATTGACGGATACCAGATGAACCTCGAACCCGAAGGTGAGATGGTGATGATCCTTAATGATGATCAGCCGGGGGTTATAGGTTTGGTCGGCAGTATCTTCGGCAATCACAATATTAATATTGCCGACTGTATGCTATCGCGAAAGAAGAAAACCGCATTAATGGCCTTAAAAATAGATGGCGAAATTCCATCAAAAGTGATGGACGAGTTGATGTCTCATAAGCCGCCAATAAGCAAGGTTTTGCCGGTTACTTTGCCGCCTATTAAATCGTAACACGAGATTGGCTGGGAGATGAAAATTAACTCGGAGGTATTAATCTGCCCCCGGTTCCTTGCCGGTGTAGCATGTTTGTGGCTTATCGGATGCAGCCTCGGCCCCAAAGATTTGCCGATGGTTCCGCGAATGGTGGGTGGATCGTGGACCGTAGCCCACAATCCCGACCTGGGTAAATACTCAAGTCCAAAGCAACAACCCGTTGATTTCGGTGTCTGGCAAGCCGCCGACGGTACATGGCAGTTATGGTCGTGTATTCGCCACACAAAATGCGGCGGCAATACCCGGCTCTTCTATCGCTGGGAAGGGCAAAATCTCACCGATCCCGACTGGAAGCCTATGGGTATCGCCATGGAGGCCGATCCGAAGTATGGCGAGTCGCCCGGCGGCTTACAGGCTCCTCATGTCATAAAAATCGATGGTGTATATCACATGTTCTATGGCAGTTGGACGACCATCTGTCTGTCCAGAAGCACGGAAGGGAAGAAATTCACCCGTTGGTTGTATCCCAATGGAAAAGCCAACATGTTTACTGAGGGACCGACGGCAGGTACACGCGATCCTATGATTATTCGTATAGACGACAAATGGTATTGTTACTATACCGCAGCCCACGGTGAGAAGGGATCACGTAAAGGATCGGTATATTGCCGAACATCGACGGATCTGCGGAACTGGAGCAACTCGAAAATCGTGGCCTTCGGTGGTCAGGCCGGCACTGGTCCAACCCAGGCCGAATGCCCCCATGTAGTCAAACACCGGGGATATTACTATCTGTTTCGAACCCAGCGGTATGGCCCCAAGTCAAAAACCAGTATCTATCGATCAAAGGATCCCATGGATTTCGGTATCAACGACGATAAATACCTGATATGCACTATGCCCATCGCCGCACCGGAGATTATCTTCCACAACCATGAGTGTTATATCGCCCACCTTTTACCCAATCTCAAAGGGATCCAGATTAATCGATTAACATGGGTGCCGGAAAATGATTGAAAGGTATAGAAAATGACGATATCCAAGGGGGTATTTTATGGTTTGGTGTTGGTGAGATAATTTCTTTTGAGAGTTTATCCCGGGCTGGTCGCGCATGTATTAAATCAGATGCGTATGGTATCCATCTTATGAACATTTATTTCAATTTGCCGACCAGCAAGTCGGTAAGTTGACCAGGTTGATATCGAATTCCAACATAAGTCGGGCCGAAATTCGTATACACGGCAATGGCGGGATCGAAATGCAACTCGTACAACATTCTTTTGATTGTCAAAACATCATCTGAATACAGGCTGACTGCATATTCCCAGGCATCAAGACCTATTGCCCCGGAAACAACTTCTGCCACCTGCTCCTGATATTTACGAATGATCCGGCCCTGACTCCGCATGATATCATGACGTTCAGCAACCGACAGGGTATACCAGTTCAGCTTCACCCCCCGGCGTTTATTCATCGGATAAAAACATATATATCGCTGTTCGGGTATATCGCCAAACAAACGGCTTTGAACACGGCTCTTTTGCTTGGCCATCTCCGTTTCGAAGGCGGAGTCGTATTCTACTGAGCCGGGGATAATGTCTTGGTCGGCAAGTTTCATTCTTGCCAAGGTAGCCAGTTCATACATATTGATCTCGATCACGGACAGGAATGAAAAAGACGGGATCAGAAACTCGTACAAACGTGTTTGACGAAGAGAAAGCTCAAGATAATTAAGTTCATCCGGCGACTCGCGGTAGTGCAGGAACATCAAATCGCCTTTTTGCGTTAATACGCTGTAGGCCGCGGAATCTCCCTTTTCGTAACCGGCGGCGCTGGTTAACCAACGCGCTGTCTGGTTTGCGATTTCCTCACGCGTAGCCGGCTCCTCTGCCCGCCAGCGAGACCAATTGACTGCATACACATCATGCAGAAGATACCAGCCTTCAAGCGTCTGAGGAACTTCCTGTCCGTAAATTTCCACCATCACATACCTCGATATGGATATGCTGCAACAGGTATGCAACCAATATCTATTTGTATCGGTTTTACGCCCTATGTCCAGTGCAGATTACGGCAATTGCAACATATTAACCTAACATTACCAATATTTATGATTTAAACATCTCGCCATGCCACAATTCGAGATGCTCATTCATGGCTTCGTATGATATAAAAGGGCTGGTATTTTTGGTTATCTGGTCGGGTATATGAATAGATGCCGCAGCGGTGGGCCGTATTTTCGACTCGAAACCCAATTCCTTAAGAATGCGCATATTTGACGGATTTCCGCTCATGGTAACCAAATAATCCGCTTCTTGGTCGAAGGCCAAGGCAAGGGCCGCACTTAATAATGTGCGAATTACATCATGTCTCCCCGGCAGGGAAAATAATTCTTCGACGAAGGCGATTCGCTTTTTATTATGTTGGTCGACGAAAATGACCGTAGCCCCCATCGGATCGCCCTCATGATCGCGAACAACCAGCACACGTATATTGTCGTGTTCCG
>CP070790.1:4193741-4202549 GCA_020346805.1 Planctomycetota bacterium | reverse complement strand
TAACAATCTTACCTTATTAGAATTCAATTACCTAACTTGTGTTACAGCTTTGCCCTATTCCACCTCCAAAAAGAGATGATGGTTTACATATGGGTTGCAGCCGACAAACACACGTAAGTACCCTTAAATTCCATTACTATTACGATTTTATATAAACCAAGAGTCATATATCAACCAAGACGCAAAGTTTTATAGTTAAAAATGTACCAATTGGAATGCGCCTGTCATAAGGTCCTTTAAAAACAGGATTTATATGGATATTTTGCCAACAAGGGCCATCCGTTGTTACCGTAATATTTACACTCTCAAGTCCTATAAGCACGCTGCGGATAGGTGGGGTGTCACCCTTCAATGCTGCCGGTTTATGTATGTCTTCATTTGTTCGATCGCCTGCCGGCGGGTGATCAACTCGTTATTGAGCTGGGCATCGTAGAGTTTATCGAGGATCTGCTTGAACTGCGGGCCCGGTTCCAAACCCAATTCAATCAAATCTTCGCCGGTCACCAGCGGTAGGGGGGCTACCTCGGCAGGGGGGATTGAATCGCGTCGTTGACCCACCGCAACATAAACATCCAGCGACTTGTTTTGTGATTCACAAATCGCCTTATATAAGGCCAACAAATCATCGGCCCGCGGATGGGCCAGCAATTTTTTAAATTCCGCCAGACTCATCGACTTCGCTTCGTCAAAACGATTGCGATTTTCAATTAACCATCCTGTATCATCAATTTGCCGATTACTACAGCGAAGCTCGCGGCAAATTTTCTTAGCCACATCAACCGACAATTCGTGCAATAGTGCTGCCATCACCGACACAAAATCCACATCCTCCGGCAAGGCTCCTATCACCCCAAGCGCCCGCTGTAGTCGATCGGCCGGCCAATGAGATCCGGGCCACAAATGCTCCAACAGACCATGACGGGCAATCTCCTCCACGGCCTTGGCCCGCGATCGATGTCCCAGCATCTTTTCCAGCTCTTCATGAATTCGTTCGGGGCTGATGCGGGTAATCTTTCCGGCCTGCTGGCCAATAGCCTCCGCCGTAGCCGGCTCAATCTCAAAACCAAACCGGGTGGCGAATCGAACCGCCCGTAGCATCCGCAAATGATCCTCGGCAAACCGTTGCCCGGGATCCCCGATCGCCCGGATCACACCGGCATCCAAATCCGACTGCCCCCCGACGTAATCGATCACCTTCTCTTCGATGGGATCATAAAACAATCCGTTGATCGTAAAATCACGGCGTTGTGCGTCATGTTCGGCGGTGGTGAATTCGACACTCACCGGCCGACGACCATCCTGATAATCCGTATCCGTACGAAAGGTGGCGGTTTCGATCCAATGAGTCCCTTGTTGAACCATCACTACCCCGAATTTGGCCCCGACCTTCCGCGTTCGGCTAAAAAGCTCGATTATGCGTTCCGGGGGAGCCTCCGTGGCCACATCGATATCCTCGGGATCGCGGTTCAGCAGCATATCGCGGACGCTGCCACCGGCCCAATAGGCCTCATGTCCATTCTGACGAAGATGCCGAACAACGGCCAGTGCCGCTTCATGGATAGTCATTTTTCGTCTCATTCAGGCTCCTTACCCTCTGGTAACAGGCCAAAATCGGGCCTTACCATAAACCGAAAGGTCATTTTACCAACATCCCGACTTTCCTGCTCAACCAGCGGCGTCAGGTCCGGCTCACCGGCGGACTGTAGCCGGTGCCTGACCACAACCAAGGCGGACCGGGCGATCACAGACTCAGTGGCCAATCTGTGCAGCAGATGCCTAATATCCTTATGTGGTAATGGGCCGGTCAGCATAGAGTAGGGGGGATCGACGAAGACCAGCTCATATTGTGCTGGCACGTCCGGTAACACCGGCGGTGGCTGATATTCACAATAGGACGCCTTACCCTCAATAACTAGACCTTCATTAACGATATTGAGGAGGTCAAGATTTTTACGTAAGAGTGAAGCTGTAACACGGTCTTGTTCGATAAAAAGGCAATACCTGGCCCCTCGAGAAAGGGCTTCGAAACCCAGCGTACCGCTGCCCGCAAAGAGATCCAGAACGGCCAGAGGCGGCAAACCACCCGGTTCATATAGACGGTGGCCGAGGATATCAAACAAAACCGTTTTGGCCCGATCCAGTATCGGTCGAGTAGTCCTGCCTTCGGGCGCGGCTATCTGTCGACTACGCCATTTACCGGCAATGATTCGCATAGGCAAAGTATAACAAAGACAGGCCAAGTTGCGAGATGGTTGCTATAAAGACATTTTATATATAAGATATAGCGTTTGGGTCATGGTAAACGGAATCGAATACAGGAGATAATGGAGAAGACCCGTGAAGATACCTGTTAATCCGGATTTAAGCAGTCTGTGTGAGCAATGCGTAGGCTTGTGCTGCCGATATTACGCCTTTGCCATTGATACCCCAAAGACCAAACGAGATTTCGATGACATTCGATGGTATATACTACATGGCAACAATATTGTCTATGTGGAAGAAGGCGACTGGTATATTCAAATAAACCAAAAATGTAATGCACTTATGCCGGACAACCGCTGTGCCATATATGAAAATCGGCCGGCTATATGTCGTGAGTATACAGCCAAGGGCTGCGACTGGTATCCGGATAACTGTGATTACGACCATCTCTTTACTAATCCCGAACAGATTGACCAATTCGCCAAGGAACACCTGGCAAAACAACGCAGAAGACGAACCGCTGCCAGAAGAAGATCGGGGAATGGCAAAGTAAGCGCCAAACATATATCCACCAAAAGACGAGCGGCTAAACCCGGAAAAGCCAAGATCAGTAACCTCACGATTAGAATGCTGAAATCCGCCTGACTTCCCAATGTTGACCCGTTGGTTGGAAGCGGTTACAAATCTCTTTCCCGTCACCATAGGCATAGTGAAGGGTATCCTTGGTTATTTACAGGTCACTCTTCACTTATGCCGAAATGATTGTATAAATGTAGCCTGACTTTGGGGCCCGCGGCCTAAAACATCTTGATATGAGATGGCTGACTGATACGGTCTATAGTTTGACAAAAAACACGGAAAAAAGAATGAAATTCAGAACAGTCAAAGGAACTCGTGATTTCTATCCTACCGACATGGCCATTCGGAATTGGATCGTGGATACGTGGAAACGTGTCTCGCTAAACCACGGATTTGAGGAATACGACAGCCCCATTTTCGAATACCTCGACCTGTTCAAGGCCAAAAGCGGCGAAGCTATCGTCTCCGAGTTATTCCACTTCACGGACCGCGGCGATCGCGAATTGGCCATTCGTCCCGAGATGACACCAAGCCTGGCCCGTATGATTAACGCACGTGCCCAGTCCCTGCCTCTTCCCATCAAATGGTTTAGTGTGCCTCGACTTTGCCGAGCCGAACGACCCCAACGCGGCCGGCTAAGAGAGTTTTTTCAATGGAATATCGATATCGTCGGAATCGACGATGCGGTAACTGATGCCGAATGCATTTTCGTGGCCGTCGACTTCTTCCGACAGATCGGGCTTACACCGGCGGACATAGTCATGAAAATCAACTCGCGAGCCTTGTTAGCAGCACTACTATCTGCTCGAGGCTTTGCCGAAAATAGACACGCCGATATCTTCGTGGTACTCGATAAACGCGATAAACTATCCCAAGACGATTTTATTAAATCGGTTGAAAAAATCACACAATCTGGTTCTCGTCGTGGTAAAGAAAAAACAACTTTAATCGAAATTGGCCAAGCTCACGGCAAAACCGGTCTTGAATCCCTGGCTGGAATGGCTGAGGGAAATAAATCAGCCGAAAGGGAACTTACCCGACTGAGAAACGTATTTGATATCCTCAACACCCTTGGCGTTGCCGATTACTGCGAGTTTGACATGGGCATTGTCCGCGGTCTGGCTTACTACACGGGAGTGGTCTTCGAAGCCTTCGGAAAAGCCGGCCTTAAGCGGGCCATTTGCGGTGGCGGCCGTTACGACCAATTACTGGAAGTACTCGGTGGACCACCTATGTCCGGAACAGGTTTTGGAACCAGCGACGTGGTAATCCTTGACTTACTTATCGAACTGAATCATGTACCGACAGAGGCCACCATTTCCAAGCAAAACGACTTCTACGTAATCGATGCCGACGCGAATCTGTTTAATGAGGTCTTGTCCTTAGTGGCCAAGCTCAGAAAGGCCGGATTTGCCGCCGAATTCAGCTATCGACGACAAGCCATAGGAAAACAAATCAAACAGGCTGCCGCAAATAACACCAGGTGGGCGGTAATCGTCGGAAACGAATACACCGAACGCGGAGTCTTAAGCGTTAAGGATCTGGACACCGGAGAACAAGTGGAAATTCCCATCAGAACTTTCCTGGACAACCCGCATGCTCCAATGGGAAAATAAAAGCACACTGATGATCGCCTGATGACTCGCAAACACATCCATTATGAAGTCGCCTTTGAAGACTATCTACGCAGTAGGGGGGTACCATTTGTTCCCGTCGACGAAGCACGAAGACCTATTTTCGCCGGCGCAAAAATCAAATCATTCGATTTACTGGTTTATCCCGACGGACATCTGCCTTGGATTGCAGACGTAAAGGGTCGAAAGTTCCCTTATATTACCGATAAAGGGGCAAAACGGTATTGGGAAAACTGGGTCACCAAAGAAGATCTTGATTGTCTCACTGAATGGCAGTCCGTGTTTGGCGAAGAATTTGAGGCCAGATTCGTTTTCGCCTATTGGCTGGACGGCCCGCCGGATCGCTGGCCGGCCGTCAGACTACACAGCTTCCGCGGTGATTATTATGCCTTCTTGACTGTGACCCTGGACGATTATCAAAAACACGCCCGGCCCCGATCGCCCAGTTGGCAGACCCTTTCCGTCTCCGCAAAAACCTTTAAAAATATCGCCCGCCCCGTCGACGTCTACGGTAAAGAACAATAATAGTTTTCCCCCGCTATCACGACTGGAAAATCCGCATATATTATTCATATACACTCCAATCCAAATAATCCCCCATACAAAGAGGCAAGACCCGAAAACATTTGAAAATTTACTGAAACTACAGACCTGCCCTGGGAAAAAGCATCTGCCGCACAGTAAGACTCGTGAAATATGCGGGTTAAACGCTCTTACGCGGAAAAAACGTCAAAATCATGCCTGTCTTTCACCAATTACATTAAACAGGTATAATATCTATATATTGGTGCGGAATATCTATAGGGAGATAATTATGTTACGTCATATGATATGGGTTTTATGGTGTTGGTTGTTACTGGCGATGCCGGCCATGGCCCAATCTTATGAAGAAATCAAACAGAAGGTCTTGGAAAAGGAGTCGTCGGCCATCGAATGGCTTATTGCCGGGATCTTTCTGGTAGGGTGCATGGTCGTCGCATTCAAACCCGCCAAGCGTTCAAACTTGGGATAACTTTGATAGGTTGATCGCCAAACAATAAGTACTCAAAATTGCACCCGGAGGCATCAAATCATGAGCAAACAAACACTGATTATGCTGCTGATAGGAGTGAATTTTTTTCTGCTGGCCTGTCTGCTCTTAACTGCATATTCACCCCCCTTGGCCCTGGCCCAGGATATCGAACAGCTTGGGAACAATTACCTTTTGATCACCGCCGAAGCGGAAACATTTAACGATGCCGTCTACCTGCTAGACCTCCAAAATGATCGCTTACATGTTTTTCGTACAAATTTCCCTTACTTGGCAGGTCAACCGGTAGTGATTCGTTGGCTCGGATCACGTGACTTGAAACGGGACTTCCGCTAAATATGAGGTTTAATTATGGATGGTAAGAATTTTGCAATCGGAATATTAAGTGTGACCGCGGTTATCCTGTTTTCCGCGTGGCTCATCGTAAATATGCTACTGCCTAATCAGGCGTTGGCTTTCGCCCAGAATACAACCGGCGGAAATTATGTGGTCACCACCAGCCAATTGGATGACCATACCGAATTATTGTTTATTATGCACACACCTTCGGAAAGAATGAATGCTTATCGCTTCGATGTTCGCACTGGAGTAGTTGATCTAATCCAGCCCATTGACGTTAAAGAAATAGTACGTGAGGTTAACCGTCGATCTCGACCTCGGTTCGATGAGCGACAGCAAACCGACCTTCAGCAAGACCAAGACCTTAAACAGCAGCGTAAACGAAAATCCAGACGATGATAATAAGATGATAATAATCAATGTCCAGCGGGTATTATGTTTATATATGATTTCCCCCCAATACTTGATATAGCACCAAATCATGAACAACTTTACTATTTCAAATATCGAAAAACAGGTGCTCGATGGTAAACCTTTGTCGCCTAAACAGGCCCGCTTTTTGGTAGGCCTGGAAAATGATCATCTGCTCGATCTATTTAGGTTGACTTCCCGCGTACGGGAAAAATTATTCGGCAACAAAGTCCGTTGCTGTAGTATTGTGGCCGCTAAGGTGGGGGGGTGCAATCAGGATTGCGCCTTCTGCAGCCAGTCGTCTCGATACAAAACCCACGTTAAAAATACCACTACCCTTGAACAAGATGACCTCTACCAGGCGGTATTAAATACCGCCTCAAACGGGGCAGAATCCGTTGGCATCGTGACCAGCGGCCACCGCCCATCCGACAGTCAAATCGAGCACTGGAGCCACGTCATACAACGAATTCGATCGATCGGATCTGTTCGTGTATGCGCATCAATGGGTATCGTCGATCGTGATCAGGCAAGACGGCTGGCCCGAATCGGCGTGCAACGCTATAACCTTAACCTGCAAACATCACGAGCTTTCTATCCCCAAATCGTAAGCACGCACCAATACGACGATCGCCTCCGGTCCATACAATACCTCAAGGCCGCCGGTATAAGCATCTGTTGTGGTGCCTTATTCGGTATGGGGGAAACATGGACCGACCGTATTGATCTGGCATTGGAACTGCGTAATCTTGATGTCGACACAGTTCCCATTAATTTTCTTATCCCCATAAATGGAACACCATTGGCTGATATTCAGCCTCTCGAATCCCTTGAATGCCTTAAAATTATCGCTCTTTACCGGCTTATGCTGCCCAGGCAGCAAATAAAAATAGCCGGCGGCCGAGAGGCCAACCTCCGCGATTTGCAGAGTTGGATCTTTGCCGCTGGGGCCGACAGCTTCTTAATCGGGAATTATCTGACAACCTGCGGCCGGAATCCGGAATCCGACCGACAGATGGTGCGCGACCTCGGATTAGTGCTTGAACCATACCGACAAGCCGATCATATAAATGATAACGCCCTGGATTCAACTTTAAGTCTGCAGAATGCCTATTGATATATTCATTACTGGTATTGGAATGGTATCGCCCGCCGGATGCAGCACCCAAACTACATGGTCTTCCTTGTTGACCAACCAAAAACATGTTCGCCTTGTACAAGGTGTCGATCTAAACGGATGCAACATCAAATTTGCCGGACAAATCCATGATTTTGCACCCCTAAAAGATACTGAAAACTTAGGCCGTTTAAACCAGTTCGCCGTCGCTGCCGCAGAACAAGCCATCACCTCTGCAAACCTTAACCTAAAATGCCAACCAACTGGCAACCATAAAAACATGCTAGTGTTATTTGGATATAGCAAGTGTGATATTGAGTATATATACAGTAATTATAGTTTATTCCCTAATGATACTAATTATGTTAATAATTCAACATTAGTGTATAATTACACTAATTACTGTCATAAAAATAAATTGACACCCAACTATCTTCTCGATACCCCCGCAGTTCATATCGCCCATCGCTTTAATATTACAGGGGGCATTTATTCCGCAGTCGCCGCTTGTTCTACTGGAACCCATGCTATTATCCGTGCCGCACAAATGATCCATGATTCTGATGCCAATATAATAATTGCCGGCAGCGCCGACACTCCCATCCACCCCTTATGGATGGGAGCATATGAACAAATGGGTGTACTAGCCGAAAAACATCCTCAACTCGGCACCGAATGGGCTTGCAGACCTTTCGATAAAACCCGAAACGGATTTGCCGTTGGGGAAGGGGCCGCTGTGCTCGTGCTTGAATCTTCCGAATCAGTCAATAAACGCAAATGTAAGCCTATCGCCAGGATTGCCGGATACGCTATGGGCCATGATCCTGCCGGGCTTACCAGCCTGAATTCCGACGGCAAATCATTGGCTCATGTAATCAAGCTCGCCTGCCATATGGCAAATTGCCGTCCCCAACAAATATCATGCATCCATGCACATGGAACGGCCACTCCCAGCAACGACCTAGTTGAAGTTCGCGCCATAAAACAGGCTCTAGGAAAATTAGCCGACCAGATCCCGATTATCTCGATAAAAGGTGCTATTGGTCATCTATTAGGCGGCGCCGGAGCTGTGGAAACAGCGGTGGCCGCTCTTACATGCAAATACCTGAAATGCCCGGGAACCACGACCTTGATTAATCCTGATCCTGAATTGGGTGAATTATTATTACCCAGGGATGCATTTGATATCGTATATGGGCCGGTTTTGAAGATATCCCTGGGCTTCGGAGGTCATTTGGCAGCAATGCTGATAGAACCCGCCTGAAAAACGTTTTCCCGCCCAAAACACCCAACGCAACATAACATACATTATCGGACATTGGACATCGGGCAACAAATTACCTCCTTCCTTGGCCTGTCTTTATTTATATGTTATTGCGCTTTTTTACAGGCCTTCTCCATAACCAATGCGGCCATGATCGCCCGCCTTCCTTTTTTGGTTATTGAATACAAATCACGTACTTTGGGACCTATCAGACCTGCCCCACGAAGCTCCC
>CP070790.1:4190112-4193641 GCA_020346805.1 Planctomycetota bacterium | reverse complement strand
TCTGGGTGAGGGCATTAGTACTTACACGCTTTTTGATGTGACCGCCGACCACACCATCAACGCAACCTTTGAAGATCACGGCGACAGCTGCGGGAATGCCACCGCCGTGTCACTCAACAGCACGCCCAATGGTATCATCGATATCAATGGTGATGAAGATTTTTATCGGGTCGTTGTCCCCGCACCCGGCGGGACACTCACCATATACACGGAGTATACCGCTGATAAAACAGACACATACGGTTATCTGTTCGACAGCACCTGCAGTGAGATCACCCAAAACGATGACGGCGGACACCAGTCCAATTTTCAGATTATACAGACCCTGCCCCCGGGCACTTATTACATTCGGGTACGAAATTATTGGCCGAACCAAACGGGAAGCTATATCCTTCACGTCGAATATGAATCTGATGATCACGGCAGCGATCTTGCCGGTGCAACCCCTGTTGCTTGCGGCAGTACGACCGCCGGCAGAATTTATCCCGCCGGAAATAGGGATTATTTCCGATTGAATCTGTCTAATTCGGGCCTGGTCACCATCAAATCTACCGGCAACACCGATACCTACGGGTATCTGTTGGATTCGGGCGGCAACGAAATTCAACATGACAACGACAGCGGCACCGCCAGCAATTTTTTCATCGAAAGAATGTTGGGTGCAGGAACCTATTATATTGCTGTACAGCACTATAACGCCAGTCAAACCGGAGATTATTCACTGGACGTGCAATGCACCCTTTCTTACACGCTCACGGCCACCGCTCAATACGGAGGAACCATCTCTCCATCCGGAACGATTATCGTCAGCGAAGGTGGCAGTCAAACTTTTATGATCGTACCCAATAGCGGCAATAACCTGCTGGATGTATTGGTAGACGGTGCATCGGTTGGGGCGGTGAACACCTATACTTTCAGCAATGTTGTATCCGACCACACGATCGTGGCAGCCTTCGATGTCCCACCGGAGGCCTGTGTTGACCTGGCTGACGTTCCCTTGGATGTCAAACGACACGGGGCGCCGGCTAACATTATGTTCATGCTGGATGACTC
The DNA here is from genome assembly GCA_020346805.1 of Planctomycetota bacterium. Classification (GTDB taxonomy): domain Bacteria; phylum Planctomycetota; class Phycisphaerae; order UBA1845; family PWPN01. The sequence continues at coordinate 4,192,588 of CP070790.1, read as the reverse complement.
CGGCAGCATGGACTGGGAATTCATGACCACTCAGGACAACGGGGTATTTACGGTCGGCAATACCGATTATGAATACCTCTGGGATCTGGCCGATAAAATGTATAAAACCGGTAACAAATCTACGGTGTTAAGCGGTCCCGATCGCTTGAATTGGAGATCCCAGTGGGCAGGCGTCAACAAAACATATTACAATCCAACAATTGATTATACACCATGGCCGACTCTGACGGATGCCGATCCCGACACCCCCCGTTCGTTTCCGACCGAAGCCACGCCGACCATTGATTTAAGCGATACCTATCATTCTTTTGATGCCGGCGCCGCCTCCAAAATTGTAGATAATCAGGACAGCGGGTTTTCGATGGGTAACTCAGCCGTAATAGTCGACGACATGGATCCCGGCTTTTCGCAAAGTACCATCGACGGTATCTGGTCCGGGGGAATTCTCAGCGAGGCTTACAACAATTATGGTTATGAAACCGCCATGCCCGGAGACTACACAGCCAGCTGGACACCAAACCTTCCAGCGACCGGCCAGTATGCGGTCTACGCGCACTGGCAAGCCGACACATCCCGCTCGGCCAGTGTGCCTTACACGATTAACCACGCTGCCGGATCGGAGATTGTCACCGTCGATCAACGCAGCAACGGCGGACAGTGGGTTTTACTCGGTACCTATACCTTTGATCAGGGAAGCTCCGGTAATGTTGCCTTGAGTGCCACGGTCAGCGACAATACCGTCGAGAGTCTGTGTGCCGATGCCGTTAGATTAGTTTTAACCGATGGTTGGGACTGGGCAACTGACAGCGAAGCTTACAACAACCACTATTTTTGGACGGCCAAAGACGGAACCTATACGGTGACGTGGACACCGAACATAACCGCAGGTGATTACCTGGTATACGCCAAGTGGGTGCACAATGACACCCGTTCCCAAACCGTCCCTTACACAATCAATCATTCCGGGGGTTCAGACACAATCGCAGTAGATCAACGCCAAGATGACGGGAACTGGTATCTATTGGGGACCTACAGCTTCGATGCCGGCAGCGGGGATGTGTCCCTGGCCTATACCCGGAACGGTGCGAATGATACGGTATGCGCCGATGCGGTGAAATTCGTTCCGACCACTTCCTCGATCATTGATATTAAAAATGCCCATTATTATGTCTGGTCTGCTCTTGAAAATAAACCATATCTGATCGTCGTCGATGGGGGAACAATCCGTTACTGGGAGATTACCGATGACGGCGATGATTTAGTTGAAGCCGGTGAGCTTTTAGAAACCACTTCTCCACCGGATGATGTCGTCTCACCCCGAACTTATGCCGAAGAACGGCAAAATTTTGCCAACTGGTTTCAGTATTATCGCAAACGGGATTTGCTGAGCCGATATGCCGTGGCCAACGTTATTACCAAAATACAAGGGGTTCAAATCGGCCTGCGCGGCATCAACGGGGTCCTGATACAACCGGTGCTCAAAGTCAAAGTCGGCGGCGAAGATTATACCTCGATCCTGCTGCAAGGGCTTTACGCCTACCGTCTCGATGCCCATCGGGCAGCCACGCCATTGCGACAGGGTCTGGAAGAGGTCGGTAGATATTTTGACCAGGACGACGGGTTTGATGGCGGCGTGGGCCCTTCACCCATCGCCACCAACGAGGAGGGGGGTGCCTGCCAGCAAAACTTTGCAGTCGCCTTTACCGACAGCCATTATAATGGTCTGCCCCCCCATGTCAGTAACGCCGACGGCGACAACGGACTTCCCTATGCAGATTCGGAACCGAATACTCTGGCAGATGTGGCCATGTACTATTATGAAAATGACCTGGCCGACAACGTGGATGACCAGGTACCGGTCAATCCGGCCGACGATGCCGTTCACCAGCACATGGTAACCTTCGGTGTAACCTTCGGTGTTTACGGAACCATGAACCCCAATGATTATGATCTCGAGAACTGTACCGTTGCAACTTGCCCCCCATGGCCTGTTCCCATAACCGCGTTCAACGATAAGCGCTTTAAAATCGACGATTTGTGGCATGCCACCGTAAACGGACGCGGTACTTTTATGATGACATCCGACCCCGAAGAGTTGGTGGCGGCATTTCTGGCCGTGATGCAAAATATCAAATCACGGATCGGATCTGCAGCCTCGGTTTCGGTCAATGGAGATGAACTTTATGGCATCCTCGACGAGGATGTTCGCATGTATCAGTCAAGTTACTCCAGCGATGGATGGATCGGAGACGTAAAGGCCTATGGTGTTGATCTGGTCTCCGGCGATGTTGTCACGACCTCCTATGTTTTTTCGGCCGCAGAGCAACTGGAAAACCTGGCACCCGAAAACCGGATTATTGCCACCTACGACGGTGCAACGGCCGGTGCCCCGTTCCGTTTTAATTTCCTGACTGCAGTCCAGAAGGATTTACTGGTTGAAGGTGGTGAAACTGATTATATCGCGGCTGAAAATCGG
>CP070790.1:4180496-4190012 GCA_020346805.1 Planctomycetota bacterium | reverse complement strand
AAAATCGTGTCGATAAGGCTCGATAATGAAATGCAATACTGGAAACATCTGTACTTCCCTGACGGATTGATGGTACTTAGGTACTCATTATACCGGTTTTGTTTTAATTTTGCGCTCAAGATTGAATGCCCTCACCGTTCGACTGTCTTCAGCTCTGAGGCTCAGGCTCGATGAAAGCTCACGGCCCAAGCCTTTGGTTCACGATAGAGAACATGCCCGCGCTTCGCTTTGGCCCACCTTTGGCGATCCCGCTCCGGGGGATCATCGACTTCGACGTGCCTCCCTGGAAAAAAGCGTGTTCTAGATATAATTCGTATTACTTCTTCTTTTTCTTCTTTGGTTTTGATTCATTCAGGGGTGGGGGAACGTACGGTATGGCCCGCGGGGACCGCAGGGGCAGGCGATAAATTATATACATATAGATAAGGCCCCCCATAAAAATCAACACACTTAAGAACTGCGACACGGTCAGGCCCGCGGTATCGTGTGGATTATCAATCCTAATGATTTCTTCAAGAATGCGCATAATCGGATACAGCAAAAATATCAATCCGGCCACCGTGCCGTGTCTCTTTCGCCGATAGAAAATTACGTTAAGCAGCATGGCTAACAGCAGCCCGTTAAGTGAGGCATAGAGTTGAACCGGATGTACGTGAAGCGTTTTTACCGATGGGGCATTGGCCAGTTGTTCCAGTTGCGAGGGTGTCAGATCGAAATGTTTTTCCTGCATATCGAGTGTATTGGTGACCCCCGCGTTTTTTTGTTGGGCCTTTATTTTTTTATTCAGTATTTTTTGCAGTTTGGCTATTGTTTCGCGATCTTGGTTGTTAAGTTTGGCTTGGTTGAGTTCTTCCCGGGCCTTGCGTACCGCAAGTTTGGGTCCGTAGCGCTCTTCGGTGCTCATATTGATCCAGTCTCGCGGCATCAGGTAAGGATGAGCGGGATTACCGTGTTGGTCGATTAAGATCAACTCCGCCGGCAGGGTAATAAGCCGATCTTCCCATTGCCGATAAGTTGCCGGGCTGGCATAGGGAAACTGAACCGCCCACGGCAACTCCGCGGTACATGGTCCGCCCCAACAGCAACCGTTAAGGAAGCATCCGATTCTGGCCATTCCCATGCCGAACATCAATGACGGGGCGATGATGTCGAGGTACAGACGAACGGACACCTTTTGGGCCGACATAAATATGACCACAGTTATAAAAGCCGCGATAAATCCGCCGTAAAATTCCAGCCCTCCGGAGGTCAGATCGATCACCGCTGCCAATCCCCTGCCGGCAAAATGTGAATCCCAATAATGGACCACGTGAAATATTCGGGCCCCGATCACGCTGCTAAGCAGGGCGAAGAAGCCCAGATTGACCACCATATCGGGATCGCATTTAACCCTGGAGGCACGTCGTGCCGCCCACCATGTGCCCCCCAGAAATCCGATCATCAACATCAGACCGTAACCGCGGATGGGGAGATGAAAAAAAGGAATTTTAAACAACGTTGGCCACATAATTCACTTGATTATTGATTGTTTAAAAGTCGATTACCCATTAAGCCTGTGAGCGTTAGACAAACATGTTCGTTTATAACTCAACGATTATTCGTGGCACCTAATATATTAGGTATATTGATAATATTACACGGGCAAACTCTACTTGCTTTGTTCATAGAGTATGCACGCATCACCCTTAGCAAAGTGAAGGATTTCCTTTTTCGTACATAAAGATTCCCCAATAAATTCCCGATAAATCGGGACTCAATTTCGTCTGCGTTCGGAGTAACGCTGCCCATATCCGATGTAGGCATACTAACTTTTGGATGTCCCTGCGTCCACTTCAATATTATCTATTAGTCGGCTTTTCCCGATCCGTACCGCCAGTGCGATGAGGCATCGACCTTGAACGGTGTTTTTGGGGATCAGTTCATGGGCATCAATAATTTCTATGTAGTCGATCGAACAAGGACCGGCAGCTTCAATCCGTTGTCGCATCTCGGCCGTCAAATCGGCTACCTTGAGCCGACCGGCTTGGATCTGTCGGCGGGCGTACTCGAGGGCGGCGTACAAACTAAGGGCCTGTTTCCGTTGCTCGGGGGTGAGGTAGGCATTGCGGCTGGAGATAGCCAGGCCGTCCGGCTCGCGGATGGTCGGGCAGATTACGATCTTGATAGGCCATATCAGATCACGGACCATTCGGCGAATCACTGCCGCCTGTTGGGCGTCTTTTTGGCCGAAATAGGCGATATCCGGCTGAACGATGTTAAATAGCTTGGCCACAATAGTAGTAACTCCGTCGAAATGTCCCGGACGGTAGGCACCGCAGAGGCCGTCGGTCAGGCCCGAAACGGATACGGTGGTGGCTGAACCGGCCGGGTACATTTCATCCGCATCAGGGCAAAAGACTGTATCTACTCCCTCAGCCTCACAGGCAGCCAGATCCCGCTCCAATGGCCGCGGATACTTAGCGTAATCCTCTCCGGGGCAAAATTGGGTGGGATTGACAAAAATGGAGGCTATCAGTTCATCGCATTCGGCCCGCCCGGCGCGCATCAGCGAACAATGGCCCTCGTGGATGGCTCCCATGGTAGGGACAAATCCGATAACTTTTGAGGCCCGGCGAAGGTGCCGGACATGTTGTTGCAGTTTGGTTATTGATTCTATCTTTAGCATTGATAATCACTTACGTATATTCAGGGCCGGGGCACCTTAACACCCTAAAACAAACCGAAACGGCTATTCGTTGACATCCCGAACGCCGGCCCCATAATCGCCCTGCTATCGGAATTATTCGCTATTATCTAACCCTTTCCTTGCCACGGTGTCTATACCTATGACGCGATCAAATCGGCCGCTGTTCACGGATGACGCCGGTAGGCGAGATTCCAAATTGGTGGAGTCGGCCCTTGCCGGTGACCAAAAGGCATTTGAGCGGCTGGTTGAGGCGTATGAACGACCGGCGGTTGCGACGGCTTATCGACTGCTGGGGAACACTCATGATGCCATGGAAGTGGTGCAGGAGGCACTTCTACGAGCCTATCGCTCTTTGGATCGTCTCAAGGAACCCAGCAGATTTGGACCCTGGCTGATGCGGATCGTCAGCAATCTGTCGTTGAACGCTCGTCGCTCCAGGCGTTCGGGCACGACCGTTACCTTGGACGAGCAACTGGGAACTGAGGGAATGGTAACCAGTAACGGGAGGCCGGTGACCACCTCCGTTGGCCCCAGTCAACAGATTGAGGGTCGGGAGTTGCAGGAAGCCATCGATACCATCCTCGATTCGATGCCTGAAAAACAAAGGCTTTCATTGGTGCTTTTTGCCATCGAGGGTTGGGCCCAGAAAGATATCGCCGACGTGTTGGAGTGTAGTGTTGAAAACGTTAAATGGAATGTGTTCCAGGCTCGTAAGAAATTACGCGAACAATTGGGTGATATTCTCTTAGATTAACGGATACTTGGGATGAATCGGCAAATCGATGAAAAGGATGAATATCTGCTGAATCGTCTGTTGGACGGTGATCTGGACCCGGAAGAGGCGGAGGCTTTACGCGAACGCATAAGACACGAGCCGGTCTTGCTGGAAACCTTCGAGTCGCTGGCCCGACTTAATAAAAGGTTGGCATCCAGGAGAGCCGATGAACCAGCCATTAATTGGCCCCGCTTTCATGATTCGGTGATGCGGGTTATCGAAACCGAATCCACTGCCCGTAGAACAATTCGCTTTCCCAGATGGCTGCGAATCGGTACCCCGCTGACGGCGGCGGCAGCAATTATATTGCTGATCACCGTTTATCAGATAAAAACACCGGAATCCTCGACTACAAAAGATTTGACTGATAAAACCGTTGCCCTCACATCACCTCTCGTGGAAGAGGCCGGTAAAATAATCGTCCGTTACCACCGCGAATATGCTGAAAAGGCGGATAACACCGGTACTATACGGGTCAGTTTCGGACGATCCACCGAGGTGGCGGCTACAGTTCGCAAACACGAGGAAGATTATCTTGCCCGTCCGCCATCCTGGCAGGTGCTAAACGTTGAGATCAGTTTGCCGATGCCTCCAACCGAGACAATGGAGGTGCCGCCGCTTTAGCTTGCTTGGTTTGGTTTTGTGCATATGTATACAAGGCCTTGTAGCAGGAGCATATAATGCCGCCAAAACAATTAATCCACCGCCTAACGTCGTCAATTTGTTTTATTACCCTTTATGCAATCGCCTCGCCGACTATTCTCGCCGTCGATACTTCACCCGCCAAACAATCGACCGATTCGGACAAGACCCTGGTGGTCTCACAAAACAACATCGCTACCGTTACCGAGCCTGAGGAAGATGCTGGAGAAATAAGCATCATCAAGGCCTTGGATCAGTTGACCGATCTTGAAGTGGAAGAGATGCCCATTCGAGAAGTTGTAAAGAAACTCTCCGAGAGCACGCGCGTCCCCATCGAGATTAAACAGCGGGCCCTCAGTTTACTGCCCTATGGTTCCAGGACCACACTGTCGGCAACCGTCGAATCTCAACCGTTGAGGGATACCCTTAAAGCATTGCTGTTACCTATCGGGCTGACCTTTGAAGTTCAAAAAAATGGATTGGTTATCCAACCCACCAAACACCTGGCCCGCGTTGTTCGTAGGGCTACCTGGGAGGAATTGGAAACGCTGGCCCTGCTCTACTCCCGTCCCTTCAGTGAAGAATTGTTTGATTCACTACGCTTCCAATTTCAGGACGCCCCTGCCGCAGATCTGGAGACAAACCGCGAAACCTTAAAGCGTTTGTGCGGTGCCGTTGGGGAGGGAACTGTTGCCGAGGTGCTGGAGCTGGCCTGCGATCAGTATGGCTGGGCTTGGTACCCCTTGGAGGAGTATATCTCTATTGTGACCAAAATGCGCCAGGTCGAACGCCAGCTTGATCGGCGGGTATCCCTCGAGTATGAGCACAAGACTTTGAGCGAGGCCCTGCTCGATCTTATAAAACAAGCTGATTTGTTATTGCGAATGGATCCCGGAGTAATGGCTTCCCTGCCACCCCAGACCACACAGCACTTTACCCTTACCATCGAAAATGCCACCATCCGTCAAGCTTTGGAGATGGTAGCCGGACAAACCGGTCTTGGTTATTTTGTTGAGTCGGACGGCATTAGATTGACCACCAGCACTTTTGCCCCCCCAACCGTCCCCGGTCCTACGGCTGCCGATGCCACTGCCCGAGCCACCGTGGCTGCCTTACGCTCAAATTCAATTATCGGGAGCATTACGGTTGCCAACGACGATGGTTCGTCATTTTCCTTTTTCATCCGCGAGGATGATCTACCCCCCGAAGTAAACGAAATGAGAAAAAGCAAGATACGTAAAGCAGTTAACGATATTCGCAAAACTCTGGTGGACGAACAGCAGCAGGATTGACCTGCTAACTGACGGAAAATTAAACTACTGGGTTGTGAGATTTTAACAAGCGCATTATAATACCAACCGGTCGGTATTTACGGAGAAAGGGGTATAACAAATCATCTGCACCCTGTCATTACCGCAAGAGGAACGTTGCATAGCCAGCATGCAATTGCCATAATCACGGTTGCGTCGATTGTTCAACTTTATCGGGAAAGTTTGTTTGCTATTTGATCGGGGGCCATAGTCATGCCTGTGCGAGAACCGGTGGTTGCTGGTCAATTTTATCCGGACTCTGCTGAACAATGTTGGGCTGAAGTTGATCTTTATCTCTCTGCTTCTCCGCCCCCAGCCGAGACCGGGCAGGAATGGTTGGGACATCCCGTAGGCGGGATTGTTCCTCATGCCGGTTGGATGTGTAGCGGTGCCGTTGCGGCCAAAGTAATCAAACTGTTGATTGACGGTCAGGATATCGAAACTTGTGTAATCTTTGGGGCAATGCATCGCCTGGTGAGTTCACAGGCGTTGTTATTTTCCAGCGGTAGCTGGAGAATGCCTATCGGGGCAATTGAAATAGATGAAGTACTGGCATCGGCGGTACTGAATTCGTCATCTCAGATGGTAAACGATCCTGCCGCTCACCGTTTAGAACACTCCATCGAAGTACAGGTGCCTTTCATTCAGCGTCTCTGTCCCAATGTAAAATTGCTGCCGATTATGGTACCCCCAACAACTTCAGCCTTTCAATTAGGACATACTGTTGCCCAGCAGATCCAGGAAGTAGGCAGAAACGTGGTGTATATGGGCTCTTCCGACCTGACTCATTATGGTCCCGGCTATCATTTTACACCTCAGGGAATCGGTGACGAGGCATTGCAATGGGCCAAGGGGGTCAATGATCGGAGAATTATCGATTTGATGATCGATATGTGTGCGGAGAAGATTGTTGACGAATCCGGGAAAAATCATAATGCTTGTGGCAGCGGGGCTATTGCCGCTACCATTGCCGCTTGTAAGACTGCAGGCGCCAAACAGGCAAAACTAATCGAACACACTACCAGTGTCGAGGTTCTAGAGGATCGTCTGGGAAAGATGGAGGATTCTGTCGGCTATGCCGGCGTGATCTTTTATCAACCGTCACCATAATTGAAGGATTCCGTATCGATGAAATATTTGTTACCGTTATCTCTAATCTTACTGTTGCTGATGTTGGGATGTCCCGGTCCTTCTCCGAGTCCAACCCCCAGTCCCAGTCCCGGTCCCGGTGTCGGTTGGGAAGTTGTGCGCATCGATAACCATCCGTCGATATTGCCCGTGGCGGTGGCCATATTTGATATGGATGACGACCTGGATCAGGACGTGGTCAGTGCCTGGCGTGGGGCCCCTATCGGGGGCGGCACAGAAATAGGCATGATCGTTATCCACTTTCAGCAAGCCCTGAACGATTGGGATACGGTGGTCATCGATGAAGACGTGCGCTATATACAGGTCAACAGTATCGCGATAGGCGATGTAAATTTGGATACCAATCCCGATATTGTCTGCGCCGCCCAGGATCGCATTGTCTACCTTAGAGCCCCCGACGACCCCATCGATGCCGAAGATTGGGAAATCTACGAGATTGCCGCATCTATCGCCGACGAATTTATTGCCTGGTTTGACGTTGACGTGGGACAAATCGATGCCACGGACGGCTTGGATATTGCCGCCGCCTTGGCTGACGATGGGCGTGTAGTATGGTTCCAGTGTCCCAGTAATCCCGATTCCGCCGATGGATGGATCTTGGTCAACATTGATAACACAACCCGCACGGGGTCCGACTCGGTGTTGTTGATCGATCTGGACTTGGATACGGATTTGGACGTGGTTTCCACCGCCCCCGGGGAACAGAGCGATGTGATCAGCTGGTACGAACAGCCCAAGGATCCGGTCGATGACCCATGGACCAAACATCCCATGAGCAATTTCGCCGGCGCCACCCGTTTTGACCTGGCCACACTGGACAACGATCTGGATATTGACTTGGCCGTCATCTCTCCCACCGATCAACGCGTGGCCTGGCTTCCCCAGCCCGATACGGTCACCAATAGATGGCCGGGTTGGGTACTGACCGATTTCAGCGCCCAGACCGACGGGCGAGTACCTACCGATATCGCCATTGGTGATATCGATGGTAATACGCAAAACGACGTAATCGTCTCCACCACCAATCCCGGTGGGATCTACTGGTTTACACCCAAAACCGACAACCGCCTTTCCTGGATTGAATACACAATTGATTTAATGACTGATGATGATATTGTTGGATTGATCGACGTCGGCGACATGGATAACGATACCGATATCGATGTAGTAGCGCCGATTCAGGATAGTGAAGACAGTCAGAATGACCGCGTGAATTTGTATGAAAATCTGCGTATCGAACAGTTTCCATAAGCATTTTGACTAAGTTCTCAACATTGGCGAACAATAGATCCGGCCAATAGCGAGTCGGTGCTTATTGCCCGAACCGCCCGTTTCGCGGATGCTTTTTAAGAGATGATTATGACTGCTCCCGGTAAGACAAAAACATGTAAAGGGATTTTCCTGGCCCGGGTGTTGGCCAACCAGCCAATTTGCCGCCAACACCATAAACTCGTGCTTGAAGTTGAAAACTTTCCTCCCGCCGATCCCGGGCAATTCATTCAGATCTTATGTGCCGATCCGGGTCATGAAAACCTGACGGGCCCGACCTTGTTGCGTCGGCCTTTCAGTATCGGCGGGATTCGAGCAAAAGCTAAACAGTGTCAAATCGATATCTATCTCCGCGTCATCGGGCCAGGTACGCGCTGGTTGGCCCAAAGAAAACCCGCTGATTCAGTGAGTATTCTAGGCCCTTTGGGTAACCCTTTCCCGATTGCTGAGGATAAACCAACTGCCTATCTGGTGGGTGGGGGTTGTGGTCTGCCCCCGCTTATTTGGCTGGCCGAAACCCTGCAAAGAGCCGGTAAACATACCATTGCTTTCTGCGGGGCGCAATCTGCGGATTTACTTCCTCTAACTCTCCGAACCGAGGTGAAAGTTACCGGTAACAAACAAACCTTGGCCTTCGATGAGTTCGCTCAATTAGACGTGCCCGTAATAGTAAGCACCGACGACGGATCGCTCGGTGCTGAGGGTATTATAAGTGAGGTTTTTACAGACTACCTCGATAAAAATCTAAAGCGCGCCGACACCGTTGTGGTGTACACCTGCGGGCCCAATCTCATGATGCAGGCGGTTGCTGAATATTGCGGTAAAAACTCGATTACGTGTCTGGTTTGCCTGGAACGTATGATGGCCTGTGGTATGGGTACCTGTCAGTCGTGTGTGGTGCGTATACGTGACAATAGTGCTCGAGATGGCTGGCGCTATCAACTCTGCTGTACCGACGGCCCCGTCTTTGATAGCCGAGATGTTATCTGGGATGGCTAGCCCGATCTGCCAGCGCCGACCATCGACCTTTACCTTTGAAGGTGGTCAATCCCCCCGCAAATTTGAGGGAATCCTTAATAGGCTGGTGTTGTAACTTGTTTATGTGTAATCATTAAGATAATTAAATAACTGTTACGGGCCCCAATACAATCTATCCCGTTTAGTCTTAACTCGAAGCCCCATTTTATGTTATAAATATAAAGTAATATAATACGATCATGTCTATATGAGTTTAAGCGTTTGAGAAAAGGTATTACTATCACCGATAAATGTGGATACGAACTTGTATTTAACCAACAACGATTGAGGGAAACCTGTTTTATAGCTTATGGGCCGACTAGCAATAGAGAATGATCATGGATCAGGATTGCGATCAAGACAAACCTAAACCCACCGAATATCTGGGGGTCTACAAAAAAGGAACAATTCGTTTATCAGCGGCGGTTGGCTGGCCGGATGGTACGCCGGTAAGTGTTCGTGTAGCCGACATCAGCTACGACGAAGCCGCCAAACAACTAGGCAGGGTAATTATTGCCGGTTTCGGATTGGCCGGCCGGTGGATCGCTGACATTTTCGATCGCCACGGAGTAGAGTATGTCATCGTTGAGCGAAATCCTGAGACCATTGAAGCCCAGCGCAAGATTGGTCGAATTGTAATCGATGGCGATATTGCCGATGACAATATC
>CP070790.1:4173149-4180396 GCA_020346805.1 Planctomycetota bacterium | reverse complement strand
GGGAATGGTCGGGGCTCACAATCTGGGCGACAAAGGACCGTATCTTTATGATGAGATTTGCCGCATTCCGTTGGTCGCCTATGTGCCCGGCTTACCTGCGGACCGGCGAAGCGATGCCCTGGTTTACAACATGGACCTCATGCCGACTATTCTTGAACTGGCGGGATGCGAGGTGCCTCCCGATCTTGATGCCGTCTCGTTGATGCCCATTCTTAACGGTGATGGCGAGCGCGTCCGCGAAGATGAAACCGTTTACATCGAGTTTCACGGCCATCATCAACCCTATTCCCAACGACTGGTGCGCACCCACGATGCCAAGTACATATTCAGCCCGGCCGAGATCGACGAACTGTATGATCTTCAGAATGATCCACATGAGCTTAGTAACCTGGCCGCAGATCCCGCGTACGCCGAACTACTTGATGGAATGCAACAAATCATGCGGCAATGGCTGGCCAGGATGAACGATCCGGTACTGAAGTATTTCGAGGGCCAGCGGCTTTCGAGTTATCTTGAGCCTCATTGAGTTAAGCAAAGGATAAAGAGGTATCATCTCGTTTAAAGATTAATACCCGCTAAACAGGTAGTAGCTCGGTTTAGTAATGCCTTTTAGCGATTGGTAAGCCCGCTGACGCGGCCTGTATTAGACGCATCCCATTTAAAATATGAGCGAACGGATAAATTTTCGAGCATGGCCCGAACTACGTGACTTATTTGCCCGCTGGTAAAAAGACAACAATCTAGTCGTGATCGATAAGAGAACGCAAAGCCTTATTCACCGACTCAGAATCAGGGAAGTGTTGTTTGACGTCGGGATCAAGCATAACGGAACCGTCCGCTTCGGAGAACAGGTGCGTTTCTGTTGTGCCATTATTTTTGGTTATTTGAACCGAATGGCCACGGCGATAATTCTGGTAGTGCTTTCCCTGGACACCGCTGGAGAAATCATATTCGTCTCTTATATCATTGGCTTCGTTTTTTCTTTTATCTTTCTTCATAATCTCTCTGTTCTCTTTTTGTTGCTCTACGACTGCTTATAATACGAATTGTATTTCCCCTTTCTGTATATAATACCACAATCAGTCGTCCTTTGAAAGATAGGCCAATATCGATGTACCTGTCCTCGTCATCAGAATGATCGGGATCGTGGATGGTGATTGCGAATGGATCGTTGAAAACCGTTTTGGCCTCATGAAAACTCACATCATGCTTCTTAAGATTCTGGTCGGCCTTATCTTCATCCCACTCAAATGTTAGTAACAATGTATTTTCCCTATCATGATCAAATTCAGTATGTATTAAACGGGCAAGACAATCTGTTTTTTTCTGTATGCACCTAAAAGTATTTCAAAGATCAGAGATCCAAATGCTTGAAAAGTCATAACATATGTAATGCTGCAGTGTCAAGAGACCCTAAATTGTGCAACTTGTATGAGATTAATCATCGGACATGATCCGAACTACCCGGCTGGATTCCCCGATCAAGTTCCCGATGACTCGGGACTACGCTTACAATAACAAGGGGAAGTATAAACGAATTGATAATCTGAACCCCCCTCAATCCCCCCTTGTCAAGGGGGGACGTTTTGCCAAACGCTCTAAAACAAACATAATCGTCCATGGACTGGACAACTTGACCAGAGTCGGTAAAAGGGATGTACAATCGTATTGGCAAGGGGAAATTGATAGTAAACACACGGGGCTGAAATCGAGGATACAGGTGATGATCAATCGGCGAACTTTTATTCAATCGGCGGCGGCGCTGGGTACCGGCGCTGGAGTGTTACAGGTCATGGGACAGAACTCGACGGGACAGAAAAACCAAAACAAAGCGAAAGCTCAAAAGCAAGGGCGGAAATGGAAAATCGCTTTCCTCGACTCACTGGGTTATTCATCGATGAAACCTGCCGAGGTGGTTAAATCCCTCAGCAAATTGGGATACGAGGGTATCGAATGGACGACCCGGCACATCGATATCAATAATCCGCTGCCCGGATTGCGCGAACTGGCAGACCGAACGCACGACGCGGGGATGGTAGTCTCCCGCCTTTCCACGCTGGAGGATATGGTCTGCCTGAACGACGAGGAGAGACGCAAACGTATCGAAAGGACCGTCCGCATCATTGAAGCCGCCGGTCAATGCGGTATTGGCAACGTGGGCACAATGCCCGGTCCCTTCGCCTGGCGGGCCAGCGCTCCCAAGATCGGTAAGAACATATCGGAATCGGCGGCCTGGGAGATGGTCTTTGAGGCCCATGAAGCCTTCGGCAAGGCAGCCAAGGCGGCCGGCGTGGTCATCAGTTCGGAAGCGGTCTTCGGCATGGTGGCCCACGATTTCTACACCCATAAATTCATGATGGACCATCTGGACGCGTCGGTTAACAAGGTCAACCACGATCCTTCGCACGGCATACTTTACGGCAACCTGGATGTAGGTTGGGTAATTCGTCAGTGGGGCGATCGAATCGCCCACGTACATCTCAAGGATGCGGTCGGAATACCAGAGCGGGGCAAGTTCATCTTTCCGCTGCTGGGCGAAGGGCTGGTTGACTGGAAGGCTTTCTTCAAGGCCCTCGACGATATAGGGTATGAGGGATTCTGCAGCGTGGAATACGAATCCTTCGCTTATTACCAAAAGGTCCTGAAAAGCAATCCGGAGGAGGCAGCCCGGATTTCGCTCGAACAGGTAAAGGCCCTCACTAAAATGTGAGGTCTCCGAATAACCGCTTGAGATAAAGGCGGCAGGTTTTACTAGATGACATAATTAATTTCCAGATGCTCGAAAGGTTATGATGCATTAATATGTCACAAATCGATAGCCAGTTGGCGGTCGTCGATGTTGGGGAATCGATCCTTGACAAAATCTATCATGTTGGAATCCCGGCGGGCCGGTATCTTGGCTTCCACATACTCCAACATTTCATCTCCGGGATTATGCCAGGAATGAGATAAACCTGCCGGTATCCGTATGCACATACCCTTTTCAACTTCAATTCGGCGATCCCCGATCTCGACACTGCCTTTACCGCCGACGATAAAGGAGAATTGGTGGGCGGTTTGGTGAACGTGAGCGGGCATGGTGCTGCGGGCCATCACCCGCGTGTAAAACAGGCCCATCTCCGGCTGAACGAAAAGAAAACGGGAATCGGCGAAGTCGTAAGCTTCCACCGGCTGCAAATCATCCAAAAGCTGAACGGCAATAGTCGGTTTGGCATTGGACGACATAGAAGACACTCCTTTTGAAGAAACGTATAGAAAATGCTCGGCGTAATCCTGTTACTTGCCCGACAGGCGTTTTTGCAACTGAGGCTTTCCCGGTTTCAGCTTTGCCCGATGGCGCTCGACTTCCTTAAGGATGTCGGCGATTACATCGGGGTGATTCTTGGATACGTCGTATTTTTCGGACGGGTCATGTTCCAGCCGATACAGCAGCGGCGGATCGTGCACAATCGCCGGGTCGGCATCGCGGGTCAAACCTCCCTGGGTTATCAGATGGGCCTTCCAGGAACCCTTGCGAACGGCCATCAGTTTGGTACCGCGATAGTAGAACAAGACTTTGCGCTCGCACGGTCCGGTGCCTAACAACACCGGGGTAAGATTCTTGCCATCGATGATCCGATCAGCGGGTAACTTGATGCCGGCCAGGGTCAGGCAAGTGGTGAAGATATCCATGGTGCTGGCCAGGGCATGACTGGTCGCCCCGGCTTTGATCTTTCCCGGCCACCAGGCGATGGTCGGTACCCGCATCCCACCTTCGAAGGTGGTACGTTTGCCATCGCGTAACAGGCCGGCCGATCCACCGTCCTGTTTCTGGGTGAGCCAGGGTCCGTTGTCGCTGGTGAAGATGACCAGTGTGTTTTTGTCGAGTTCGAGTTCCCGCAAGGTGTCCAGGATCTTACCCGTGCTCCAGTCGATCTCCGCGATGACGTCGCCGTACAGACCGCGAGGGCTCTTGCCCTTGAAACTCTCGGAGACAAACAAGGGCGTGTGCGGAAAGGTGTGGGGCAGATAAAGGAAAAACGGCTTATTACGATTTTCTTTGATGAATTGAATCGCTTCGGCCGTGTAACGTTGGGTCAGGGTGGTCTGATCGGCCGGATTCTCGATGATTGCTTCGTTTCGCATCAATACCGTCGGTTTCATGTCGTTGCTGTAGGGGATGCCGAGGTAGGAATCGAAACCATGATTCATGGGCAAATATTTTGGCAGATGGCCCAGGTGCCATTTGCCGATGCAGATAGTCGCGTAACCTTTGGTCTTGAGGGCTTCGGCAATGGTGATCTCTCGCTCGGGCAGGCCGCCGGCGGAATCGGGAATCAATACCCGCAGTTTGTCGGCGCACAGGCCGGTGCGAATGGGTAGCCGTCCGGTAAGCAGCGCCGCCCGGCTAGGAGTACATACCGAGGCCGCCGAGTAGAACTGGGTGAAGCGCATACCCTCGGCGGCCATGCGGTCGAGCCGGGGGGTGCGGATCGTGGGATGCCCGTAGCAGCCGAGATCGCCATAGCCCTGATCGTCGGTGAATATGACCACAAAGTTCGGCAGCCGATCATTTGCCGACAAAGGCGAATAAAGATAGGCAACAATCAGAATCGAAATGATTGAACGAGCTTTCATGACCAGTCCCCAATTGACGAAAGTGAAACTGTCTTCATACGCACCCAGTATATTCTTATCGTCGATTTGAAGAAAGTAAAAATGTCAAGTAGCATCTAACCTTGCAGAACATGGTTCAAATGGAAAATATTATTATGAAGGGAAAGTCTATGAGAACATTCGTGAGAGTAGTTATCTGTGTTTTGGTCATGGCAATATGTTGGCCCGGCGCTGCTGTAGCCAATGAGAAAAAAAGCGAAAGGTTTGGGGCCCATGCCGATACCTTGGGTCCGGTGGGCGGAGGTAAGGGCTATAAAGGGGTTGTTACCAAAGGCGACTATAAGGTCGGTACCATTGATGAACTGATTGAGGCCTTGAAAAAAGCCGAACCGGGCCAGGTCGTGTATGTGGACGATAAAGCGGAGTTGGATCTATCGGTGCGGGTTCGGGTGGAGGAATTCTGTCTGGAGATTCCCGGCGGGGTGACCCTGGCCAGCGGGCGGGGACATAACGGTTCGGAAGGAGCGTTGATTTGCAGTACTGAATTCAAGACGCAGCCGATGATCAAAGTGACGGGAGAAAAAGCCAGAATCACCGGCCTGCGGCTTTATGGACCGGATCCCAAAATGCGTTGGACGGAATTGCCGCGACTGAGCAAAATCGGCGGCAAGGATTCATATTATAAATTCCCCACCTCGGACGGCATCAAATGCGAGCATGCATTTCTGGAGGTGGATAACTGTGAGATAATGGGGTGGGGTCACGGCAGTATTTACCTGTTGGAGGGTGGAACCAAGGCCCACATTCATCACAATTATATCCATCATTGTCAGCGGCGCGGTCTGGGCTATGGAGTGAGCTTAAACAAAGTGGAAGCCTTGATAGAGAGTAATATCTTCAGCCATGTTCGGCACGCCATCGCCGCTACCGGCATGCCGGGGACCTGTTATGAGGCCCGCAATAACATTGTCGAAGGACACGCTAACGGTCACAGTTTCGATATGCACGGCGGCGGGGGAAAAAGGGATAACGGCATGCTTATTGCCGGCGACTGGGTAAAGATTCATCACAACACCTTCAAGGCCAAGTGGAAAACGAATTATATGCTGCCGATCTGTATTCGAGGTGAACCCGAACGGGGTGGAGAGGTCCACAATAATTGGTTTCTACAGAAAAGAAATGATCCCTGGCATACCTGCCGACAGGAGGGCGGTAGGAATGTTAAATTTTACCACAATGTATTTGGGGAGGAGAAGATTTTGAAAGAATAGCTGGGTATTCTTTTGAATACGGGCAGGCTTTGCATGCTCATGCCATCCCGCCACAACATGCTCACGCCTTGTTCAAACTTGTTTGAGCAAGGCGTGAGCATGGCACACAGATGGTTAATTTTCATCAAGTCTTCCGAGGGGGCGGATGTTTTTGCGGAGTTGGTCGTTGAATTTTTGGGCCGCGTCTTGCAGGCGCTTGGCGATGTCAGGGTGGTCTTTGATGCGATTTTTTCGCTCGCTGATGTCGCCATACAGGTCGTACAATTCGGTGCCGATGAGTTTGTTGTCGTTCATTTTCAGGTGCAGTTTCCATTGTCGGCTGCGGACGGCCCTGAGTCTCGGGGTTTTACCGGGATGACTGCCGGCATAGTAGTAGAAGGCCTCATGCGGGCTCTGGGCATCGGGTTGGTCGGCCATCAACGGCCAAATATCCTTGCCGTCGATCACCCGGTCGGTGGGGGCATGGGTACCGGCGAGTTTGGCGAAGGTGGGCAGTAAATCTATCAGGCCGGCGACTTCGGAGGTGCGCCGACCGGCGGGGATGTGACCGGGCCAGCGCATGACAGTCGGCACACGTACGCCGCCCTCGGATAAAGATCCCTTGCCGTCGCGCAGCGGCCCGGCCGATCCGCCGTCGATGCCGTAGCCTAACCATGGGCCGTTGTCGGAGGTGTAAACGACCAGCGTTTGCTCGTCGATACCCAGTTCCTTGAGCTTGCCCAAAATCTGTCCCACGCTCCAGTCGATCTCCATAATCACGTCGCCGTATAAGCCACGCTCCGATTTACCCTTGAACTTGTCGGAGACGAACAGCGGCACATGGGGCATAGCATGGGCCAGGTAAATAAAGAAGGGACGATCCTGGTTGTCGGTAATGAATTCCAGGGCCTTTTCGGTGTAAGATGTGGTCAACCTGGTCTGATCGGGATTGTACTCCAGCACTTTTTCGTTGGACATCAAGGGCAGCGGTTGAGGGAATCCTCTGCCGGGTGGATAGTACGATCCCTGCCCGGCGTAGCCGGTATATTCCGCTCGTTTACGGGCGGCGATCATCCGCGGATGTTCTTTTTCGGTGGGGGGCATCTTGGGATGATAGGGCCACATGTCGTTGGAGTATGGCAGGCCGTAGTACTTGTCGAAACCGTGCCGGGTGGGCAGGAACTTGGGATGATCGCCAAGGTGCCACTTGCCGATGTGCATGGTGGCGTAGCCTTGGGCTTTGAGAATCTCGGCGATGGTGATCTCGTCAGGATTGATTCCGGTCTTGCCCTCCGGCCCATGGTTGAAGGCCAGCGACACCCGCGGCGGGTAGGAGCCGGTCATCAGTGAGGCACGGGCCGGCCCGCAGAAGGGGGAGGCATAAAAACTGGTAAAGCGAAT
>CP070790.1:4159929-4173049 GCA_020346805.1 Planctomycetota bacterium | reverse complement strand
TCCGGTGATCGATAACCTGCGGGCCTTGGATTTGCCCCACTTGGCAGTCCCCCACGGCTCGATCGCGGATGTTTACCAGGCCATAACGCTGATCGGCAATCGATGTGATCGTCCACAAACCGCCCGAAGACTCATCAATTTAATACGTTCTGATATTGATGCCCTTAAAATGTCGGCCCGGGCCTTGAACATCGTGCCCAAAAGGTTACTGGTGGTCCTGGGCTCCATGCCCGTACCCCCCAAGGCGACCTTTGTCGCCGGACCGGCATCGTTCCTTGATAACCTGGTGGAGATGGCAGGGCATACCAATATCGCTCATGAGGTGCTTAAAGACGCTTATGGCGAGATACCCCTCGAGAATCTGCGAATCCTCGATCCGGAGGTTATCCTGGAATTTCGCGACCAGCCAGACACAAAACAAATGGATCAGCTATACGGCAGTTGGTCGGAGGTGGGTATGCTGCAGGCCATCCAACATCGTCGGGTGCGATCCATCGGCGGCCCCCAATGGCTCAGTGCCGGCCCCCGTATCGCCGTCGAACTCCATCGCTTCATTACCGTCTTGTCGGAATTCCGTTGACCCACCCCGACATCGATTATTCAGTTACGTCTATTGGGTTCTACCATATCCGCATAAACGAATCCATCGCGGATTACTATTTTACCCGGCTCGACGTTGAGTGGTTTGTTAAACCCGGGTGCCTGGTAAACGAAGGTGTGGAATTCACCATTTTCGCCGCATGGATCGACGCCGGTCGGCAGGTCCTCAAGAAACTTCGCATCGTAGCTTCGACCCGCAAAGGAAGAATCAAGCTGTTTCAAATCCACGCACGTAATGTACGCCCCCAATCCTGCTGAGACTATTTCGCCGGCAAGTTGCCTGGTGTCGGTACCCCAGAGAGGAAAGATTGCCTGGATACCTGTACCCGCAAGCTTCTCCTCCCGGTACTTTCGTACCTCTTCAAGAAAAATATCGCCGAAGGCGATGGCGGAGATATTCTCCCTTCGTGCCCTCTCTATCACTTGGCCCATGATCTTCCCATACTCTTCATCGGAGCACGGATCCGGCAGATAAACCTTTATCAGCGGCGATCCCACCGCCTCAGCCTGGGCCGTCAGCAGTTTCTCCCGGATACCGTGCATGCAAACCCGTGAGTTGTCGGCATTAAGTGTGGCCAAAAGCCCGACAACCTCGCAATCGCCTTGTTGGCCCAAGACATGCAGTGCCCAAACGCAGTCCTTCCCGCTGCTCCACGCCAGCAGAATCCTCTTTTTATCCATACGACTCATAGTATACTCTCAAGGGGGGTCTGGGTATGAAGCGACATAAAATACCGTTTGATTCGAGGTTACTAAAACCACTTCTTTCCGGATCGATAACCAGTTCTATCAGGAACCAGGTTAGCCGAACTTCCCGGCCCATACAACGGTTTTAATCGATCCCCCCATATGTTGGGCTACGCCCTCAATTGTTGGCATTGTTTATTTGCCATCTTGTCGAAGTTTATCTAATTGGTTAATCTCTCCGTTTTCCGGCAATTGATCGTGGGGGCGGGGGAATTTGGTATCACGAAAGGATTACAGTCATGGCTAAAACAAAAACAAAGCAAAGACGATATCGTTTCAGTTTCGGTCCCTGGAATATCCATGAGGGAGCCGACCCTTTCGGCCCCGACGTGCGAAAATCAGTGACCTTTGCCAGGAAACTGAAGGTCTATAAAAAGCTCGGTTTCGCCGGCGTCCAGTTTCACGATGACGATGCCGTCCCCGACCTCAACAACCTCTCCCATAGGACAATACTGAAGCGGGCCGCCGCCTTGGGCAGAACCCTCAAGAACAACGGCCTGGTAGCCGAGTTCGTTGCCCCTCGGTTATGGGAGGATCCCCGTACCATCGACGGCGGTTACACCTCAAACAGCCTCGCTTGCCGACGATATGCCATCGAACGTTCGCTTACCACCATCGATATCGCCCACGAGATCGGCGCCAGGCAGATCGTGCTTTGGCTGGCCCGCGAAGGTACTTATATCCGCGAATCCAAAAACGCCCGCCTGGCCCACGAATGGTTGCTGAAGGCGATCAATAAAATGCTCAATCACCATCCCCGGATCCGCATCCTGATCGAACCAAAACCTAATGAACCCATGGACCACGCCTACATACCGACCATCGGCCACGCCATCGCCTTGGCTTATATGACGGACGATCCCGATCGTGTCGGCGGCTTGATCGAGACGGCCCACGCCCTGCTGGCCGGCCTCGACCCCTCGGACGAAATGGCCTTTTCCCACCATCATAAAAAGCTTTGGAGTGTCCACCTGAACGATCAGAACGGCCTCAAATTCGACCAGGATAAAAACTTCGGGGCCAATAACCTGCGTCAGGCCTTCAACCAGGTCCGCGTATTGGAAGAAGGTGGTTTCGGCCAGAACGGGGAAATGGTCGGCCTGGACGTCAAGACCATGCGTACCCAGAAACAGGCAAAAAACACTGCCCACCTCGCCAGCAGCAAAAGATTCTTTGAATTACTGCTCCAAAAGGTACGGACCTTCAATCGCAAGAAAGAAGCGGAGCTTATCAGGGAACGCGACTACGAAGGCCTGGAAAGATTGGTCATTACCCACCTGCTGGGCACTAAATAAGCGGATGGGGTAAAAGAGGTATCCATGAGAAAATTGATTTTCCTATTGGCCTTTATGGCAAATTCCGCTCTCGGTGCCCAAGGCCAGAACGAGATACTTGACCGGGCCGACCGGCGGATTCACAAATATCGCACCGGCCAGGTAGTGATCCAACTGCTTGATCCTTCGGGTAAACCTGTCGCTGCCGGCCGACAAATCAAAATCGAACAAACCAGGCATGCCTTCCTCTTCGGATGCAATATTTTTCTGTTCGGTAAAATAAAAAAACCTGCCGACAGCGCCGCTTACCAACAGCGCTTCGCCGAGCTGTTTAACTTTGCAACCCTGCCTTTCTACTGGTGGTATTATGAACCACGACAGGGTCAACACATGGATGCCAGAACCGAGGCTATCCTCGAATGGTGTCGGCGGCACAATATAACCGCCAAGGGGCACCCCTTGGCCTGGAACTATAGCGACCCCAAGTGGATTTCCGACCACCCGGATCGGGCCATGCAATTGCAGTTTGCCCGCATCGGGCGTTGCGTCGGGAAGTTTAAAGGTCAACTCGATCTCTGGGACGTGGTTAATGAGGCCACCCACTGGGATCGGGAGACTTGCTGGAAACAATCGCCCATCTTGACCCAGGGAATCGCCCGAGTCGGCGTAGGGACGTACATTCGATCGGCATTTCAAGCGGCACGTAAAGCTAATCCCGGGGCCACACTGATAATCAACGATTACCGCACCGATCCCGAATACCAGGAAACGGTGCTCAAGGAACTCGTGGATCGAACCGGCCGGCCGCTTTATGACGTCATCGGTATTCAATCTCATCAGCACGGCGCCCCTTGGCCCGTAGAAAAAATCTGGGAAGTTTGTGAACGATTCTCCAGCTATGGCAGGCCTTTGCACTTCACCGAAACCACATTTCTTTCCGGCAAACCTGGCTGGGAATTAAAGAAAAAAGATCCGGATTTCGATTGGGTTAGTACACCCGATGGAGAACTCCGACAGGCCGAACAGGTGGAGCGGTTTTATACCGTCTTGTTTAGCCACCCCGCGGTAGAGGCGATAACCTGGTGGGATTTTTCCGATTATAGCGCCTGGCAGAGGGCACCGGCCGGTTTTCTGCGCCGTGATATGTCGCCCAAACCGAGTTATTTGATATTGAAAGCCCTGATCAAAGGAAAATGGTGGACCCGAGTACAAACTACCATCACCGATCAGGGCAACGCTCACTTCCGCGGATTTTACGGCGATTACAAAGTCACCGTCGGCACCGGCGATATGCAAATGGTCGGCCTATTCTCCTTTAACAAAAACACGCCGGCCCCGATCATGGTACGCATGGACCACCTCCAATCATCCCCTACCTCGCCGTAGGTTGACCCATGGCGGGCCGGAGGCGGAAAGCCAAACTCATATCTGCGTTCATCGGCGTGAATCTGCGGTTCCTCTTATTTCGATTTCTTGCCCTGAGCGTAGTCGAAGGTGCTTGCCCTGAGCGTAGTCGAAGGGTCCGATGTGTTAATACCGACCTTTGTACTGATCGGCGGGGTATTTCTTGTCGTTTTTAGCCATTTTGGCCTTGAGTGAGGTGGTAATGTCGATGCCCGCGGTATTGGCAAACGATAAAACAAATGCCAGAATGTCGGCCAATTCCTCCCCGGCCTTGGCCTTGACTTCCGGATCGCAAGCCATATCGCGAGATTCGTCATTCTTAACCCAGCGAAAATGTTCCATCAGCTCCGCCGCCTCAGTCCCAATGGCCATGGCCAGGTTCTTGGGATCGTGAAACTGCTCCCAATCACGCTCGCGGATAAAGTCGGCAATAAGCTGACGAAGTTCGGCAACCGTCGTATCTTGATCGGTGGACACGTGATTCGGTCCTTGGAGTTAGAGGATTGTTTCTTACTCTATGATCGTGACCAATGAATGTCCCGACATCAGCATCTTGTAGACCATGGCGATATCGTCGGGCGCCAGACGAACACAGCCCAGCGAAACATCCTGGCCGATAGTTTCCGGCTCTATAGTCCCGTGGATCCCGTAACCGAATTGCTCCACCGCATCTCCTTCGATGCCTTTCAGACTTATCCAGTATTCACCGATGGGATTTTGGGGATCGTTTGCATACCAGCGCTTGCCGCCGGGTCGTGGATCGGTCCAGCTTGGATTCTCCTGGCGAGTACCTACTCGCCATTTACCTGTTGGTGTGCTGTTATGGGTACCGAGGGCAACTCGGTAGGTGCGAACGTAAGTATCCTGCAGAAAAATGTGCATCAGATGCTCGGATTTATCAATAAGGGCATGGAAGGGACCTTTGATCACCTTCAAACGCTGTTTCTCGCGAATGATGTTTTTGTTTTTGATATTGTTAATCTGGGCCAGCAGGTCGTCGGGAACCTCAAACCGTTTGGCGATTATGGCCAGTGCGTCATATTTTTGTACCACGTAGTAGGTAACCAACGGATCATTTTTATCTACCGACAGCGAGAAAATGGTCTTATTAGCCAGCTCGGATAGTTCCTTTCGGACCCGCTGAGCCTCCTTTTCGGCAAGCCCTGCTTGTAGGGCACGATTTAGATGGGTGCGGGTGCCAATCAGATCGTTTCGTTTTTTAGCAGCATCGGCAGCTTTGAGCTCGGCATCGGCCCGGGCCGAATTAGGCTTGACTTTATTATTACGTGCCGGTTGACTCGCCGAAGGTGTGGTTAGTTTGACCAGGGCTTTTTTGTCAGTAGCCTGAGACTTCTTGGGCAATTTGTTGCTTGCCAAAGCCGAATTTGCTGCTGGGGTCTCAACATCCCGCGTGACCTTTCTGGCATTGTCCTGATTCAGTTCACTCTTCAAGGTAATGGTCGTAGCCGATTCTTCCGACTCGGATGGGGATGGTCCATCCTTCTGCCAATACCAGACGGTTGCTATACCCGCTGCCAATACTAATAAGCCGACGGGCCTTCTCCACCTGCCACGCATGTATCGCCGACGAGCCACGGGCGGCCTCCTTTACAAAAAATACAGAAATAGTAAATTTGCTATCAGTGCGTATCCCCAACTACATGTGGCCGGGTTTGACGCCAACTCCTTAAGATACCGAATGTTGTCGGCATTGCAAGCTGTCTGCTCGGATTTTCAGAAGAAATGAATCAGCAGTTGTTATATTTCATGATTTCACAGGTGATTTGTGGCTGAATCTTCTTATCTCAGCATCGGTTACCAGCATATCAATCGGGATATCGTGCTCCGCAATGGGTACTTCATCGATTACCTGCTGCTCCAATGCCAAACCGCAAGCAATCCCATGCCAATCTTCATGGGCTAGAAAATGATCGTAGAAACCACGCCCCCGCCCGATTCGGTGGCCCTGCAGATCAAATCCCAGACCGGGGACTATAACCATGTCTATGTCGGTAATGGGAAACGGATTCCCATTGGCTGGCTCACGTAGCCCATACCGTGATTCGTCTAAATCGTCGGATAAGGAACGGATCTCAATCGGCAGCATCCGGCGCTGATCCCAGTTGACTTTGGGAGCCAGAACACGCTTGCGATTGCGCCACGCATCCAGAACCAGCGGGGTAGTATCTATTTCGTTGGGCAGGGAAAGAAAGACCAGAATAATCTCCGACCGCTTATACTCTCGCGTTTCAATCAGGAGCGAACATGCCTTGACCGATTGCTCGTGTAGCTTTTGGGGCGCGAGAGCTGATAATAATCCTCGAATATGCTGGCGTAGATCTTTTTTTGTCACAACTGAAAATAACGCTCCAATCCTGGGGGACTACGATTTATCTTGGTCCCGTTTCTTTGATGAATCACATCCTCCACCAATACTCTTGAGGTACGCACTGATCGTGGCTTCATAACCTCTATCAGTGGGAATGTAATAAGATTTATCGACACCTAGGTAATCTTGCTCCACAAAACCCTTCTCATAGTTGTGGGAATATCGGTAATCATCTCCGTGTCCCAACTTTTTGGCCCCCGCATAACTGCTGTCACGAAGATGCTTGGGGACCGGTATGGTCCGTCCTTCACGCACGTCCTGGCTCGCCGACCAGATAGCCGTCGCCGAGGCGTTCGATTTTGGAGCGCCGGCCACGTAAATCACCGCTTGGGCCAGCGGTAGTTGGCATTCCGGCAGCCCCACCAGCATGGTTACCTGGGCGGCGGCGTTGGCTACCACCAGAGCCATGGGATCGGCATTACCCACATCTTCGGCGGCACATATGGTTACGCGGCGGGCAATGAATCGGGGATCTTCACCCGACTCCAGCATCCGGGCCAGCCAGTAGACCGCCGCATCCGGATCGCTGCCCCGCATGCTTTTGATAAAGGCGCTGGCCGCATCATAATGCTCGTCGCCGGTGCCGTCGTAAACAATGGCTTTGCGCTGAATCGATTCCGCCGCCACCGCCACGTCTATTACTATAGGTTCGTTCTTTTTACCCTGCTTGCCCGATTCAAGTTGAGAGAGGACCGCAACCTCAAGGGCTATAAGTGATCTTCTGGCGTCACCATCACAGGTGGTTGCCCAGTGTTTGATTGCCTCATCAGTCAGCTTGATTGCATAACGCCCCAATCCCCGTTCCTTATCCTTAACCGCACGCATCAAAAGGGTGCGGATGTTTTCTTCACTGAGCGGCTCAAGCTGGAAAATCTGGCTGCGGGAAATCAGCGGTGAATTGACACTGAAAAACGGATTTTCCGTCGTGGCCCCGATCAGGATGATCAGTCCATATTCCACGTCGTTAAGTAATACATCCTGCTGGGCCCGATTGAATCGGTGGATCTCGTCCAGGAACATCACCGTCCGTTGACCGTTGGCGGCCAAGCGCTCCTTGGCCTGGTTGAGGATCTCCCGAACCTCCTTTACCCCCACACCGGCGGCATTGACTTCCTCAAAAGCCGCCTTGGTGTAATTGGCTATGATATGGGCCAACGCCGTCTTGCCCGTACCCGGTGGACCGTAAAATATCGCGCTGGTCAGTCGGTCTGCTGTCAGCATCCGTCGAAGCAGTTTACCCTTGCCGACAAAGTGCTCCTGGCCCACCAGCTCTTCCAGGGTCCTCGGCCTCATGCGGACCGGGAGCGGTTGAACACGGTTGAAAGCGGCTTCTCGCTGTTTACTGAATAGGTCCATGATTCTGGCTTCATAGCTGAGAGGGTGTATAAAACCTTAAATTTTAACACCAGCCATATCCAAAGCAACGATTTTTTCCATATTATTGACGGAAATAAGAGGCCGGCAGGCCACAAACGCTTTGTGCTGTAAAACCACCTCATCCTTTATTGTCCTTTTTTTAGTTTGTGGCCCAAGGTGTATATTATGAAGGCAGATTACAATGGATAGGCTCGCCTGTATTAGGATTCAATAAATGGAGCGTTTACCCCTAACCCCTGAGGTGCTGGTCGCCGCCTACAGCCAGGGTATCTTTCCTATGGATGTGGATGGAACGATTCAGTGGTTCAGTCCCGATCCGCGAGCGATTATCGATTTGGATGAATTTCATATACCAAGAACGCTTCGGCCGTTATATCGGCGGGGACAATTCGAAATACGCATTAATACCTGTTTTGACCGGGTGATTCGAGCTTGTAGCGATCGTTCTGAAGGCACGTGGATCTCTGACGAAATTATCGGCGCTTATACGCAACTGCACCAACTGGGCTTGGCCCATTCGGTTGAAAGTTTCCAGGATACAGAGTTGGTGGGGGGCTTATACGGTGTGGCTATTGGTGGAGCGTTTTTCGGAGAGTCGATGTTTCATTACCGGGCCGATGCCTCCAAAGTGACCTTGGTGGCCCTGGTCGAACGAATGCGGGATCGGGGATATGTCTTGCTGGATGTTCAATTCATCACCGAACACCTGCAACGGTTCGGGGCCAGGGCCATACCCCGCGAGGAATATCTTGAGAGATTAAAGGTGGCCCTGGAGGTGGATGCAAGTTTTGCAGACTGAGCCCCTGTCCGGTCTTTTAAGCCGTAAAATATGCGGATTAAAAGCCGCGTTTATTTCTGCAGTTAAAAGCGGTGATTTTGTAACATCGGCGGTGGGTGTTTATAATATAATCAAGAAAATGATTACCGAACCTCAAGACCAAACCGGGGGCGAGCAACTATCGTTGGAAAACCTCCCCGTTGTCGCTTATGTCGAGATTGATCGATATTGCGATGGTTGTGGCTACAATCTGCGAACACAGGCCGTGTGTCGAGATCCCCGGACCAGTATTCTTGTTTGCCGCTGCCCCGAATGCGCTCGGTTCCACGCTGCCACTGATACCGTGACCTCTGCCCGACCCTGGCTTCATCGCTTGGCGACGCTGTTATTGTTGATTTGGATTGTAGTGGTGATTAGCGGTGCAGGCAGCATTGTATTACTCGAATTTATTTCAACCGCCGTCTCTTTTGAGGAGTTGACCAGATGGCGCCGCTTGCCGGCATCCGTTATTAATGCTCCAGGTTATGCCGGTCCCAGGTATAAGTATGAATTGCGGCCGATGGATCGTGAAAACAAAGTATTTGTTGCGGTGTTAATTTCGAGTTCGTTCGTCCTGGGTTTTACCGGTGCCGTTTTCGCAACCGTGATTTTTTGCCATTGGCGACGACGATATTATTTCATTGTGGTCTTGACTATACCGGTACTGATCGGGATATCGGCATATTATATCTGGAAGATAAATGCCCCGAGTCTTATGCAGTGGTGTATACCTTATATTTTTGCTCACACCATCGCACAGATACTGGGCGGTGTTATTGGCGTTGTCTCTGGCCGGCCTTTTGCCAGATTATTGATACGTATCCTCATACCGCCCCCTTTGCGTTCGTATTTGGCCTTCCTTTGGCTGGTGGACGGCAAGCAAGTGCCGGGTGTTGCCACGAATAGTACTCGATAGAGAGCTGCCGCATTCCTCAACTGTTGCAGGTGTTTCGTTCCGATATAGTATGAGCTAAACCTGTCGGTTCTGACCAAGCCGGACGGAAAAAGCATCCGCACGGGCTCCAAAGGCCCATGAATAATTCAGGTTAACAGGCTGCTTGCCATTATCCGCCTGAACTGCTAGAAACCAGGCTATGATAACCGTTGAAACCGTCGATAAACTGATCGCCTCTTCCCGGCCCAAACCGGGCCTGGTACGCGGCATATCCCTGGCCATGTTGGGATTGGCTATTTTTCTGGGGGCATTGTTGATCAATCCCGACCTTCTCGAATGGTCCGGTTCACTGGGTATGTTTTTCATGCAGATTATCGTTATCGCACTGGTTGCCGCGATAATATGGTCGGCAACGAGACAGCGACGATTGGCTGGAGTTTTACTGGACAGTTTTGAGGCCGTCCAGTTAAAGCAATGGGATCGGGCCCAAAATGCACTCGTCAAGTTACTGCGATATCCGATCAGACAACCTCAGGTCAGGGCGGAATCTTTGCTTGCCTTGGCCGCGCTTGCCGAAGCGCGCCACCTTTATGAAGCATCGCAGCGAATTTATGAATCATTATTGGAAGAGTCGAATGCCGATCCCATCCAGATACACACCGCCCAGGTCGCCCTGGCGGCGGTGATGCTCCGTACCGGCCAGATCACCGATGCCGTCGACCTCGTCGATCGATTGGCCCGGCAAGAGTTGCCCGAACCGCTGCGGGCCCAGGTTGAACTGCTCTCCCTCTTCCGCGAAGTGACCATGGGGCAGGCCGAAGCCGGTGTAGATCGTGCCCAACAGCGCAGAGAGCTCTTTCGTAATCACCTCAGTACCAGGGCGGGCTATGGCTACGGACTGTTGGCCGCTGCTTTCGATCGAGCCGGTCAACCTCAATCAGCCGAAAAATATTGGCATGACGCCACCATGCTGGTAAGGCCCCAGGATTTGCTCGAAAGATTTAGTGAACTTGCCCCCATTGCCGAAAAATACCACGCTGCGGAGTATGCTATATGAGTTCCGACGATTTAAACATAATGCTGCGCAGTTTCAGGCGTCGGTTGGCTGTCATAAGAGTGTTGCGCATTGCCTTGATAGTTCTATTTCTCTTGGCCTTTATCTGGGCCGATCAACTGGACGAACCCGACGATAAACACATGATGTTTTTGGTTTTTGCTGCTGCGGTCTTGACCTGGATACTGCTGGTTATCGGTTCGACTCAAACCGGCCGCGAAGTTCAAACCGCAAGTGTTTTGCTCAATATCGGAAAGCTTGATGATGCCGAAGTCTGGCTGCATAAGGCTATGGGGCGTTTTTCGCTTTCAGCCAGGGGAAAGGTCATTGCCTGTCAGCAGTTGGCGGCCCTTTTTATGAGGCGCGAACAATATGCCGAAGTGGTGTTGATTTGTCGGACCTTGCTCCGTCGGCGCTTGTGTCGCTTGCACAGCGTATGGATCAACACCCGACTACTGTTGGCGGATAGCCTGTTATATATGGATCGGGTATATGAAGCGTACCAGGCCGTGCGGCCGATGTACGATGTGCCTTTGACCTTGGCCGATCGGATGAAACTATTGCCTATTCAACTGCGCTACGAGTTGGCCGCCGATCAAGCCGCCTCTGCCGTTGTGGCCCTCAAGGAGAAAATTGAGATTGCCGAGTTGCTGGATGCGCCTCGAGCCGCTCTGGTGCATGCCCTGTTGGCCGAGGCCTGTCGGCGTCGTAATATGCGCCCCCAATACAATTTCTTGATTGAACGGGCCCGGCTTTATTACGATCTCGATAAGTTGGCGGAACGTTATCCGATACTGACACCGGTTGTTGCTGATACCAATACGATAGTGTCGGATTTACCTGAGGGGCATGCATAGAATTCGTATAATGCATCCCATTTAATACATACGCGACTCATCTGAGATAAACTCTTAAAAGAAAAGAAATTATCTCACCAACACCGCACAACAAAACACTACCCAGGGATATAATTCAACACCGCTCGCTTAAATAAATAGTCAATTCGAAACGTCTTGAACCGCAACCTGGAATATTGGTACAATATATCTGTGCATTTTGCGATGGTTGCCAAGGATTAATTCAGACAGTTGTTATTGGTGGGTTTTTTGTCCTAAGTATCAGCCCCGTAAAGGGTAAGTGAATCGTTTGGAAACGGACCAGAGAACCGACATATCGGTCAAGCGTGAAAACGCGATTCTCATCGGCGTAGAACTGCGCCATCCCTCACCTAACGCCGCCGAATCACTCCAGGAACTGCGGGCCCTGTCTGAGTCCGCGGGCGCCATTACTGTTGGCATGATGCTCCAGCGACGCGAACAATTGGATGCTAAATATTACATCGGCCGGGGTAAAGTAGAACAGTTGGCTCAACGTATCAAGCAAGAGGATGCCGACGTCGTTATCTTCGATGACGATCTCTCACCTGCACAACTTCGAGAAATTGAAGCGGTCTGCGAATGCAAGGTGCTCGATCGCAGCGAATTAATTCTGGACATCTTTGCCAGCCGGGCACGGACGCATGAGGCCAAGCTTCAGGTCGAGCTCGCCCAGTTGGAATACACCGCCCCGCGCCTGCGCGGCATGTGGACCCACCTGGAACGCATCGCTGGTGCCGGCGGCGCTACCGGGGCCGGGGTGGTCGGGGGTATCGGTACCCGGGGCCCGGGGGAAAGACAGATTGAAATCGACCGCCGAATAGTCTCCCGCCGGGTGGCCATGCTCAAACGTCAAATTGCCTCAATTGACCGCAGAAAAATCAGACAGGTACGATCCCGTCAGGAACATTTCAATGTTTCATTGGTAGGTTACACCAACGCCGGCAAAAGCACCCTGATGAATGCTTTGACCGATGCCGGTGTGGGTACCGAAGACCGACTCTTTGCCACCCTTGACACCAAAACCACGCGATGGAACCTGGGCGGTGGTGTTTATGCCTTGCTCAGCGATACCGTCGGTTTTATACGCCGACTGCCCCACCATCTGGTAGCCTCTTTCCGGGCCACCCTGGAAGAGGCTATTCACGCCGACCTTTTGTTCCACGTGGTCGATGCCTCCGCCCCCAATGCCTGGGAGCAATACCAGGCGGTTACCAAGGTGCTGGAGGATCTGGGTTGTGCCGGCCACAGCACCCTGGTGCTGTTGAATAAAATCGATATCGCTGAAGATCAGGCTGCCGTTCAGATACTTAACCACAAATTGCCAGAGGCAATGTGCATTTCCGCCAGGACCGGTAACGGATTGCCCGAACTTGTCGAAAAGGTTCGGCTGCTCGTTTCCGGTACTCCGCAGCGGGCCACCGTCCAACTGTCCAACGGCGACGGGCGGGCCATCGCCTTTATCGAAAAATATGCCGAAGTGCTTGCTCGCCGCTATGTCGATAGCATCGTCGAAATGGATGTGGTCATCGGCAGTGCATTACTCGCTCGCCTGCAGGAAAAATTCCCCTCCTCTAAAGTCCTGAACTGCACTTGATGTGAATTCTATTTGGAAACGGCGTTTCAACTGTTAAGCAAAGATCTATTTTGTTGAACCACATCGCGTGTAATGGGATGTGTTTAGCGTC
>CP070790.1:4152061-4159829 GCA_020346805.1 Planctomycetota bacterium | reverse complement strand
TCCGAGGGCGGAAAATGGGTATTTTCGGGAAGATAGACGATAAAACGTCTTGATTACGAGACGAGAGTCTAATAAAATGTTAATCTGTGGCCTGTAGGAGAGATAGGCTGCCTAAGGGCAGGGGTCTCGGAATTGGAAAAGGGGACGAGGCTCACCCGCCGGTAAAATTGGAATCTCGGGGATGATCGACCCAGTCGTGCAACCCACGTTTTGGGCGAAAGGAGGCGGATCATGAGAAGATTCATCTATTGTATCGCAATCCTGATAATGGCATCGGCTGTCCATCCACCAGTGGGGGCAGGCGCGGAATGGTATCCATGTCCTTGCGCAGAGCCGGAGGCCAGTAAGCCCAGTAAGCCCAGCCAAGGCAGCAGTTCCAGCACCACGCGGTCAGCCGATTGTTGTCCGAAACCATGTTGTCCGAAAACCTGCTGCCCGAAACCGTGCTGTCCAAAACCGTGCGGTCCGAAACTGTGTTGTCCAAGCATGTGCAGTCCGTGCCGACCGTGCGCGAAGGCGAGGATCGCAACACTCCAGGCGGACATATACGGCTTCTGCGGGAAGTATTCCATCTGTGTCTGGTACGAGGTGGAGATCAGGAACGCACTATGCGGCAAGAAGTACGACCTGGTGGTGCGGGTGCTGGAAAACATGCGTCCGGTCATGGACAAAGACTGTAAGCCGGTTCAGTTTGTAGTACCGCTAGATTGCGCCACCAAGATCAGATGTAGTAAAATCAATTACGAGAAAGCGGTGAAATTCAAACTGCCCGATGGCGTGATCTGCAACCCCCGTAAAGTCAAGGTTGACGTCATCGTAGTACCTCACGGCGGTGGATGTGTGATGGCTCAAAGGGACCGCACACCGAAGCATCGCTACTGTTGCAAATAGAAATGGTAATCGACAGCGTTCCGTACGGTGGACGCCACTATTCTACCATTTTCAACCAATACGACCGTTCTGGTTGATGTCCCGGCCGAAGTGATTTTCCAGCAGCAGCACCAGATTATGAAGGGTTTGGCGAGTTTGATAAAGATCCTCTTCCAGTGTACCGACGCGAGCCTCCAGGCTGGTGGTAGTATCCTGCTGATCACTGATCTGACTTTGCTGAATCAAGTCCCAGAATATTCCCATTAGTTGTTTCTCCGTGTCTAAACGCCACGTACAAGCATCCCAGAGTTGTGGTGGGTGAAATCCGCCCTACAACTGAAAGTCGAAAGTCTAAATTCGAAAGTCGAAACCATCAAGTTGGGGTATGTGAAAACCGCCTGACAACCGGCATAAAACCATAAACTGGTTAAAGCCGGAAGCAGGGGCTACAATAGGACAGTTCCTGTTTGAGCGGGTTTAATATTTTGAAAGGAAATCTCATGTTGCGAATAGTATCATTGACGATCGTATTCAGTCTGGCCGTGGGATTGTCGGGATGTAAGAAGTCTGAAGAAACCACAGTGCCGCCTGAAGACACCGTAGCAACGAAGGTACAAACAGTGGCGGCCCAGACGGTTATGGCGGGGTGCGGCGGTTGTATCTTCAAGATGGACGGAGTAGAGGGTTGCAAGCTGGCGGTAAGGCTAGGCAATCAAGCTTACCTGGTGGAGGGAGCGAGTGTGGATGCCCACCAATCGGGGCTCTGCAGTGCGGCAAAACCGGCGGAAGTTGCCGGTAAGCTCGAAAACGGGAAATTTGTGGCCTCACAGTTCACATTGAAACCGTAAGACGCCGATTTGTTTATCGGGCCGGCCGATATTAAATTTTAGGTTATTATCGCCGAGTCAACAGGACGATATATCGGGAAAACAGAGAAACGTGGGATGGATAACAGGGAATAGAATAAGCCCTCCCGCACTTAATAAAAAGCAAAAATTCTAATAGCTGCGCATCAACAGAAACGGCCTGGTCCGGACAGATAAAAACTAATAAGTTTCGTGGATAATTTCGGTTATGCCAACCTTCCTGTTCTCGATAATTTCCTGCCTGGTCTCACTCACTATTTGTATAGGCTGCCAATGGATTCCCCCGGTGAACGTCGAGGCAAACACATTTGCCGACCGCGTAATCGTCGACATACTCGACGGTGCCGTATTTTATTCGGAAAAGGGTATTGACGACGGCTTATGGCTGGAGATTGAACGCATAAATGAACCCGGCATAGTCGGCGGATATATTTCCCAAAATAATAACCATCGAGGTGCGCTGATAATTCTGTTGAATGGAGCCAGCACATACGAACCGGGCGGTGCAGAAGGAAGAGCCCGCGTATTCCACCAGTATTTCGGACCATTTTTTCGAAATGCAGGCTACCTGACATGGTTCCCAGTTGTTCGCGAGTGCGGGACCGCTTACGGCCAGGGGGATCTGGCCGATTTGATTGAAGCAATTGACTGGATGGAACGAAGCGGAAAGGTACTATTAGAAGTTAATCATATTTATATTTTCGGTTACTCAACCGGCTGGACTCTGGCGACCCTGGCAAATCGTCGGCGCCGAGTGGACGCCGTAGTTTCGATCTCCGGCATCACCCAACCCGACCAATTCAAAACGATGTGGTCTCTATACTCTTTCATTTCACAACTATTTCCGCATAACACCGGAGTATGCCAGTTGCGAAGCACGCTTGAATACTACGGTCCACCCGAATCGCCGACCTGGGAATATCTTGACAGCGTAAACCATCTGGATGAGTTTCTGGCTCCCATGCTGTTTATTCACGGCACGGACGATTACATCTTCGGGATTGACAATACGTTAGCGCTTGAGCATCGCTACCGGGAACAGATAGCACAAGGTGAAGCGTTGCCGCAAATGGAGTTCATGTATTTTCCGTTCGGCCACTCCATCCCCGTCTCCAATCCGGAGGTTATAGAGCTAATAATTGAGTTTTTCGACCGGTTCAATCCCATGGCAGATAAGTAATCGACCACCCAAAAGAACAGCAAAATCAGTCATTGAGTTTCCGCGGGACCGGCGGTACAATCCCATCCGGTTCAGATGGCGCGGCAAATTGTCAGCCGATACACATCCGATCCAAAAGAACATTTAACGGAGGTTGTTCGATGAGAAAGTACGAAAAATGGAAAATCAAGTTTGCCATTTTTGCGGCCGGTACTCTGCTGCAAGGTCTATCGTTTCTGCCCAATCTTGGGAATTGCGCATATCTGCCAAACGTGTTGGTAGCTTAATGGAGCTTAGATTTAAAGAGTAAAGACGCTGTCCACGCTTCTGTTCGGCGGCGGTGGTCAATAATTTTTACACTGACACGTATAATGGATCAGACGACCCGTGTGCGTTTAACATTTAAAATTGGCAATACCGAATAATTGTAAATTTTGCAACGGGCAAATCCCGATCCGATGATCTTATTACAGCAAGTGATGCCGAATGTCTATCTGCGTCATTGCGATACTCAAGTGACCGTCTTATTAGGCGAAGCTGAAATCATTCAGGCTACCTTCAAAAAAAAGCAGTTTGCCGTGGATGGTAGCCGATTTGCCGGGAGGCAGGTTAGGGAAGGCGGGATCAGCATGCATGCAGGGATGGTTGGGATTAGTGGTCAGGGAGTAGGTATCGGCCAACCATGTGAAGGCGGTGAGTCTTTGGGCGGTTGATGATAAGGTGGCCATGATGGGTCGATCCGCAATTGCCGGACCACTTCGCCAACCGAGACGGTATTTGCCGGGCTCATTCTGGATGCGCTTAGCCTCTTTGAAAGGTAACCATCCGCGCTGGGGTACGTGTACATATTTGCTGTCGGCAGTGTATTCGCCGAATTCCTTGATGGCGCGTAAAAATGCACAGGTTTGCAGTTTGATATCCTCAATCGGTTGGTTGCTGCCGTTGCGGATGAACAGCTCCAGATTCGCTGCGTTGTCGTCTTTGGTAATTTTTCCACCGAAGACGATACCATTTGGCAGCTTACGTTCATAGGTGACGCCATTGGGTAGCGTCTGCCATTTAACGACCGGCGGCTTGGGAAAAACCACCGGATATTTCGGATTTATATGACTGAGATAGAGCAGGCCCTGTTTGGTGAAGATTGCTTCGGGGAAGTCGAGCCAGACGTAGTCCTGGCTGGGCCAAGGGGGGCTGACCCAGGCGATGTGTTCCCAGGGATAATGTGGCCGCCAGGCGCCGGGATGGATACGAACGTTCTTTATTTGTGTTGCATAGGTTTTTAAGGGCAACTTCTTCTCTGTTGGGCTTTTTCTTAAAGCCGCTGCCCGGGCGACGGCCGTACAGGTACCGGCTAGAGAAGCGCATAATAATTGACGACGTGAAAACAAAGGCAAATCAACGATTCGATTCATTGCATCACCTTTTGATTAGGAAAGATCCAAATAGATGAACGTCACACAAAAAACAAACCAATTTGATGATCTTAATAGTAACCGACAGAAATCTGCAAACAGGGAGTCAACTATTGCAGATTTTGTTTGTCTACCACGGAAACCACAATACTCTACATACACTTATCTGCCAAATTCCGAATATTTATACTAATGATGCAACAAATTACAGTAGTTATAACTTTTGAACACATCAACATGCATCTAACGTTAAATTCAGTTGTGATGACATAAGAAAGCTAAATGTCGGATTTGGGCTGAAATCACGATATGCCTTGAGTTCATAAATCTCTTATGATAGCTCAATTCTCCTTTGCCGGCTGGAATAGTGTACAATCTATTACCTCCTTTGAACAGCCTGGTGAGGGGCATTGACACACCGCGCCAAACGAGGTTAGATAGGAACATGGGGCAGCGGTTTTATTATGCCCCCGGTTGTGATTTTATTCCGTCGTTTACAATCCTTTACATACAGGAATCAGTTATGAAAGCTGCCGTATTTGTAAGTCATCAGAAGATCCAGATTCAGGAATTGGCCGAACCGGTGCCCGGAGCAGATGAGGTACTGATCAGAGTAACCGCTTGCGGAGTCTGCGGTACAGACGTTCACATATACCACGGGCATGTTACACAAGGCATTCAGCCACCGGTGGTGTTAGGTCACGAGATTGCCGGTGTTATTGAGGCGGTCGGGCCCAACGTTCAACATTTGCATCGGGGTCAAAACGTATGCGTTGATCCGGTTATCGGCTGCGGTTCCTGCCAGTTCTGCCACATTGCCCGCCCCAACCTATGTAAGGATGCAACGGTCATCGGTTACAAGCTTAACGGCGGCTTCGCTCAGTTTCTGTTGGCCCCGATAACCAACATCTATCCCCTTCAGCCCGACACGCCTCCGACCGCAGGTATCCTGGTCGAGACTCTGGCCTGCGTGCTTAACGGTTACGACAAACTCGACCTCAAGCCCGGCCGCAAGGCCTTGATCCTGGGAGCCGGCACCGTCGGGCTGCTTTGGAACCAGTTGCTCCGCCGAAGCCCCGTCACGCTGCTGGTGAATTCCGAACCGGTGGATACGCGGCGGGAGCGGGCTAAACGACTGGGTGCAGACCTGGTGATCGATCCGGAGAAAGAGGACCTGGCGGCAAAGGTTCGCGAGGCAACGCCGGAGGGTATGGATTATGTGATCGATGCCTCGGGCGACCCGCAGGCCGTCGAAGAAGGCATCAAACTGGTCAAGAGCGGTGGGACATTCCTGATTTTTGGTGTCTGCCCGGCCGATGCAACGGTAAGAATAAATCCGCACGAAGTTTATCAGAAGGAAATGCGGATCCTTGGCTCAAAGATGCCGCCCTACAGTCTACAACGAGCGACTCAGATGATCTTGGGAGGCCTGATCAACCACGAACAGATTGTAACGGATACGTTCGGCATATCCCGTCTACCTGAAGCCATCGATATGTTCGAGTCGGCCCGCGACAAGCATATCAAGATGGTCATCGATCCGTGGAAGGATTAAATCAGGGCAGTGGGTAGACATCAGACTCCCCGCTATTGATTAAGACACGTATACACTTCGTCTATCATACATGTTCAGGGTCATTCTGAACACAGTGAAGAATCTCTATGATCGTAAAGAAAGACCCTTCGGTCGCCGCGGCGACCTCAGGGTGACTGTATATTTCCTAACGCTCTTGTAGCAACCATCAAATGCCAAACGCTTACTAATATACTTATAGCACCCACCCTAAATAATCACCGACCGAAATATCGAGGTCCGGATTGCTATGACAGGTAATTTGGACAAATAGTTCATTTCCCTGAACTACGAATTCGGTTATTCTAATGGCAGAATATCCGGTTGTTTGGCCGGGCGGAGTTAATCTTATACAAGCCGGTTTATAAAATCCGAGTTTGGCGGAAGGACTGTATCCATAGGCGAACATTTCGCAAGTTGCATCGAATCGATCGCAAAGTGATGCAGTCAAGCGCCGGCTCACATTAAACTATGGCACAATACGCTATCACAATATTTCTGGGCGCTTTCCTGGTATTTCAGGCACAGCCGATCATCGCCCCTTACATCCTTCCGTGGTATGGGGGCAGCACGTCGGTCTGGACTACCTGTATGCTCTTTTTCCAAGTGGGTCTGGTGGGCGGATATGCGTATGCCCACATTATTCGTTGCCATCTAACTCCTCGAAAACAAACCATCGTTCACCTGACGTTGTTAGTGCTTTCTCTGTTTTTTTTACCGATTACTCCCAGCGAGGCATGGAAGCCGATTGGTTCACAAAATCCGTTCGTGGGAGTAATCCTTCTGCTATCGACGACGGTCGGGGTGCCCTATCTGCTGGTTTCCTCCTCCAGCCCGTTGATCCAATACTGGTTCAACCGCGTTTACCCGGCCAGATCACCATACCGTCTTTATGCGCTATCCAATCTGGGTTCCCTGTTAGGACTTCTCACCTATCCTTTTGCCATCGAGCTATTACTATCGTTGAAGGTACAGACAGTTTTTTGGTCGGTCAGTTATGGATTATACACGGCGATCTTCTGTTGGTGCGCGGTCAGGTCCGGCCCAGTTGCGACAGAAACGAAGCTTTCTGCCCAATCGTCCCAGGAACATGGAACCAAACCCCTTGTAACCGACAGACTTCTCTGGCTGTTACTTACGGCATGCGGATCGGTCGTACTGTTGGCGGTTACCAATCAAATGTGTCAGGATGTAGCGGTAATTCCCTTCCTGTGGATCCTACCTTTGAGTCTATACCTCATAACGTTCATCATCAGCTTCGATCGCGAACGATGGTACCAACGGACGGTATGGGTTCCAGTTCTGCTGGTTTCCCTGGCCGCGGTGGTTTATGTGCTACAAAAGAATCAGGAAGAATTGGTAAACATATTACAGCAAATCGTTGTTTATTCAGCGGCACTTTTCGCCTGTTGTATGGTTTGTCACGGAGAACTGGTTCGGCTCAAGCCCGCTGCCAGTCACCTTACCTCATTCTATTTGATGGTAGCGGTTGGTGGGGCTTTAGGGGGAGTATTGGTAAACCTGGCAGCTCCTTATCTATTCGATGGATACTGGGAACTTCATGTTGGATTTGCCGGCACCTACATTCTGCTGTGGATTTGTTATCTGCGAAGAAGGAATATGAGGTCATCCTGGTGGGGCTGGTGGTTGGTCCGGCAGCTATGTGTTGGTGGTGCCGGAGCTCTGATAATACTATTAGGCATAAACATCCATGAAAAACAAACAGATAGCGTCGCCTCAATCCGAAATTTCTATGGAGTCCTGCAGGTATGCGAGACCGATGCAGAATCTTTATCCCGGGTGCGCACGCTTTACCACGGCCAAGTATGTCACGGCGAGCAGTTTCTAGACGATGAGCTTCGCCGTCAACCGACCACATATTATGGTC
>CP070790.1:4139562-4151961 GCA_020346805.1 Planctomycetota bacterium | reverse complement strand
CCCAACGCCTCCTGCTCTAAGAAAACGCGGAACGGCCCCTGCGGCGGTTCCATCAATGGTTATTGTGAAATGGAAGACAAAGAATGCATTTGGGCCCGGGCCTATGAAAGGCTAAAATTCTATAACGAAAGCGAAAAGATGTTGGATGGCGAGGCCGTTTATTATAATGCCGAACTCC
Source organism: Planctomycetota bacterium (assembly GCA_020346805.1). Lineage (GTDB taxonomy): Bacteria > Planctomycetota > Phycisphaerae > UBA1845 > PWPN01. The sequence goes on along the minus strand of CP070790.1, from coordinate 4,151,783 downwards.
TGGGCACCTCCGCCTGGGCCAATACCTATTTGGGGCGGGATAGCGCCGCCAAACGAAGAAAAAATCAAACTGAAAAGGAGAAGGTGATAAGTAACAATGGCGATTGAAGGTTTGACAATCATCGGCGAGTCGATCAACGACTCGGTTCCTTCCACCAAAAAACTATTCGACGAAAACGACATCGACGGCCTGCTGGAACTGACCAGGTTGCAGGACGAAAAAGGAGCCGCATATATCGATGTCAATGTGGGCATGCGGCCGGCGGAGTTTATGGCCGATATGGTTCGGCGAATACAAAGCGTTACTGCCAAGCCATTATCCATCGATACTCCGGATCCCGAGATCGCCAGGGCCGGTCTTGAGGCCTACGATCCCGGCCGGGCGGATGGCAAAATACCCATTCTCAATTCCGTTTCCCTGTTGCGTCTCCAAATGTTGGACCTCTACAAAATCCAACCCTTTATGCCCATCCTGCTGGTCTCCGAACAGGTGGAGAACAATCAATCCGTACCCTGCCATACAGCCGATGAAACGTACCTGGCAACCAAACGAATAATCAACGCGGCCCGTCAAAGTCCATACAACATCGCCAACAACCATTGCATCATCGATCCAGGTATTGCCCCCATCGGCAGCGATATGGAAGGAATGCTCAAGCGGCTGATTGAGGCGATGAAGTTAATCCACGAGGATCCGGATCTGGCCGGGGTACACATGTCCGTGGGTTTGAGCAACTTCACCGTGATGCTGCCCCCCAAGTGTGCGGACGGCACGCCGGTAAAGAGTCCGCTGGAAAGCGCCTTTCTGACCAAGGCCATGCCCCTGGGCCTGGACATGATCGTCGGTTCGGTCAAACGCAAGTACCAACTGCTGTCCGACGATCACCCCGCAATGGTCTGCCTGAATGAGGTTCTGCAGTTGGAGGGTATCGAAGTCATCATGCGGGTAAGGGATTTCTATTCCTGATCGCCGATTCCCGTAATTGTTCACACGGAAGCAAGCCGCCATGCCGGGAAAAGTTAAACAATTCATCGTCGAAAACTTCGAGCCGGCATACAGCCATCCGAATATCAAAGACGAACTTCCCGGCCGGGCACAAACAGCGGTCGAGTCCCTGCAAAACTGCAAAATATGCCCCCGGAAATGAGGGGTCAATCGAATAGCCGGCGAGCTGGGAGTGTGCCGAACCGGCCGATATGCAATTGTCACCTCGGCCTTCGCCCATCACGGCGAAGAGAACTGCCTTCGCGGACATGCCGGCAGCGGGACTATCTTCTTCGGCCAATGTAATCTGCGCTGCGTCTTCTGCCAGAACTGGGACATCAGCCAATCGGATCATGCCGGAAGGGAATACTCCGCGGAACCGATAGCCAAGATGATGCTGGCCCTGCAGGAACACGGCTGTCATAACATCAACTTCGTCACACCGTCACATGTGGTGCCGCAAATCATGGAGGCCATCGCCTTGGCCGTCGATAACGGCCTGAAAGTCCCCATCGTTTACAACACTGGTGGCTACGATACGGTGGAGACGATTCGGTTACTGGACGGGCTGATCGATATCTACATGCCCGATTTCAAACTCTTCTCATCCGAGGTCTGCGCCCGCTATCTGACGGCCGAGGATTATGTCGAACATGCTTGCCTTGCCATTGCGGAGATGCACCGGCAGGTCGGTGATTTGCGATTTACGCCGGACGGCATCGCCTGTCGAGGCCTGCTGATTCGCCACCTGGTCATGCCCGGCCTGCTCACCGAGAGCGAGCAAATCTTCCGCTGGCTGGCCTACAACATCTCCAGGGACACCTTCATCAATATCATGGCCCAGTACCGACCGGCCCACAAGGTCGGTGACGTAACCACCGACGAACATGGAAAACAAAGCATTCGCTTCGAGAAGATCAACCGCAGCCCCAATTATCATGAAATGAACCAAGCCTACCAATTGGCCCGCGACATCGGCCTCTGGAGATTCGATAAGGAGTAATCGCCTTTGGCCAAGAGCATCGATCCGAGTGTAGATCAACGTTTTGGTTCAGCAGCGGTTACGCCTTGTCTCTGGTTAGCGGCCTAGAGGAATCGTCTCCACCAGGCGTTTCCTGATGACTGTTATTCCTCCGGCTAAGGGAGGATCTGCGTTGCGCGACAAATAACTTGGCAATCGACATATATGCTATGGTGAGCAGAGCTGCAACAATAGCCCCCGTATACAAGCTTGGGTGTTCCCTAGTTTGATCAACAAATATAGTTACTCCTAGCGCGACAAAGGCGACGGCGCAGAAATGTGCGGAACTGATTTTCGCCTGCGTAATTTTGACGATCACTTCCATTGTGATCCCTATGACAACTAAGTCTATCAGTAGCATTACGGGGATAGCCACTTGAGTGTTCTCCTTTCGCAGCAACTGCTTACCATTCCATCCCACGTCCCCAAATTGGACGTTGATTTCCTGTCACCCAAGATTTTCCAAATAGAGCTGCGCGACTCCGCCGCCGGGTCGGGCTCGTCTATTGTACAACGCCACTCCCTTTAGAACATACTCTACATTTGAATATTTTTGGTTTTTAGAGTCACATTGGGATACTGTCATTCCAAAAAGTACTTAAGCCTTGCCAAACAATGACTTACCTTTTTGCCCAATCTGAATCATGTGAGCAGTTTGTTCCTGGCACTTGGGCACAATCTCCTGCTCATCGGCACATGTGCCAGGGGCAAGTTTAGTCTTTTAAAAATAATTTATTAGCTTAAATTCGGTGAAAATATCGTCTCATAGAACATTATTTCGATCTTAGAGTCTGTGATAATGCTACTGTGTGCGCGTTACGGATGTTGGATTAACACAGAACCTGTTCTCATCGATGGGGACGGGGCAATAAGTCTCTATTATGTAAAAGGCTTTTCCCAACGTGATCAGATAATTGACGGGTGTTACCTGCCGGGCGTTACCCCTGCGGAGGCGGGTGGCAAGAACGCGAGAGGCTTGCATTCGGATCGCCGGTCCAGATAATTGGTGTAATCTTAACAAGGTTGGTGATGATGAAATATTGCCATGTCCTGTGCCTGTATCCTTATCCGTCGGATCCGGTCGGCATCAGCATCTTTCCTCCGACAGGGTTGGAGTACGTAGCCACCGCTTTAAAGGGTCACGTGAACCGGGTCAGCCTGATCGATCTTCGTCACGAGCGGCGGCTGCAATCGCCTGCGCGGATGGCCGAGTTCATCCGACGGGGCGTAGATTTGATCTGCGTCAGCCTCAACTGGAAGGCGCAATATCGACGAGCCTGTGATTATATAAGCCAGCTACCCTCCAATCATACGATTATCGTGGGAGGCCGCGAGGCGACCGAGCACGTTGAGGACGTTCTTGAACGATGCCCCAACGTGGATGCAGTCGTTCGCGGAGAGGGTGAACAGACGATCCAGGAGTTGGCCGACGGTCGGTCCTGGGATCAGATTCAGGGATTGTCCTACCGACAGAACGGCCGTATCCAACACAATCGCAACCGACCGCTTCAGCCCATCGAGGATATCCTGCCGCCGGATCGAAGCCTGCGGCGAAACCGGTATGTTCCTGTATATAAGGGCATACCCCTTTGGCCGGCGGAGTATGATATGATCCTCGGTTCGCGCGGCTGTCCCTACCGATGCAAGTTTTGTACTTTCAGCCTGAATCCTTTAGGCCAGAAACGCGATTGGGTCGCACGGTCCCCGGAATCGGTGGTCGATGAGATCGAGGCCAGCAAGGGCAACATGATTATGTTCGCCGATGATAATTTTTTCCTCAAGCCGGCCTGGGTCGAACGCATCTGCGATCTGCTCATCGAACGCCGAATCGATAAGCGGTATTATGCCAACGCCAGGCTCGAGGTGGCCAGGTACCCTCACGTGCTTGAGAAGGCCTACCGGGCGGGATTTCGCATGCTTCTGTTGGGTATCGAATCGGCCACCGACCGTATCCTCGAGCAGCTTGGCAAGGGTTTCAACACCCGGCAGGTTCGGGATGCTTTCACGGTACTGAGACGGTTTCCTTTCTACTACCATGCCTACTTCATATTCGGTAACGTGGGCGAAGCCAAGCAAGAAATGATGGCGATAGCGGACTTCGCCAATGAGCTTGGCGTACATGGGATAACCCTCTGCAAACTTCGTGTGGACGAGTTCACTCCGTTGCGGAAGTTGGTTGAAAGTACCCCCGGCTACTGGATCAGCCCGCAAGGGAACGTCTATTCGAAGAAGTTTGACAAGAAGCGACTCCGTCGGATGCGCATGCTGATTCGCAATCGTTTCTTGTGTAGACCAGGACAATTGGCCAGATCGCTCTCAGCCCTGGACCGTTGTGAGATTCTCACCTACCGTCAGATTATGCGTATAGGTTTTATGACTCCCTTGTTCCTGGTCAACTACCTGTCCCACCTGAGCCGCAAGAGCGTTCACCGCTTACGTCGCAGATTTGCGTCGCAGGATGGTTGAGCCATGCAGGATCAGTCAATCTGAGCACCTTTATTGTCCCGGTATACTACTTGTACTTGTACTAACCACCTGCTCATCGGCCCAAGTACTAGCAGCAACTTAAGCTCTTTATTCTGCAATTGCTGTTATTCGTGGTATCTCTATTTATTCGGGCGCAGTTGCTGACGGTCGGGCCCCAAGGCGGATGCAGGGGATCTGGAGCCGGATGGAGCGGACGTAGCGTTTGTCTTTTTCAAGCCAGACGGCGACCTTGACTGTATACATGCCGGACTTTTTATACATGTGCTCGAAAGCGGCTACGGGTGATCGCTTCCGCCTGTCACCAAAATACTATAAATATCGGCGAGGTTCAAATGAGGCCTTCACGCTGAATCCCACCTTCATGGCATCTACCGGATCGTCATGGACGTTGACCCGCACCCACAGCCGCTTGCTGACTGCCTCTTTATAAAACGAATAGACCGAAGGTTCAAAGAACTTCGTGGTGAAATTATCCTGGTGTACGGTTAGTATTGTTCGATACTAATAACTTCCGATACATAAATTTCGAGGAATTGAATTAATCAACCGCCCCAACTCCAATTGACGGTGAGACCACCCCAGAACTCGTCCTGGCTTCTGATCTGGCCGTTAAAGTCGGGACCTTCAAAATTGCCAAAAGCATTGAAGAAGTAGAGCTCGCCACCGATGATGATCTGTCCCGCCGATGGAGGAAGCCGCAGGATCTGAGTCAAATCATAATTTGCAGCCAGGGACCATTGGTCACCGGCAAGGAAAAAGCCATGCTTCCAATAGTCACACTGGGCCATCAACTTGTATCCAGGCGTAATAGTCAGATTATCGATGCCGGGAATCGCAAACTCATGACTAATCCCGAACTCCATCCACACCCCCAGGATGGCCCCGAAGTCGTGGGCAAGGAAGAAACTGGGATTCAATATCCCATCTTTGTTGTCCGGAAACAGCCATTTCCACATCCATGCATCGTTGTGCTCGAGTAGAATTCTGTAGTCAACTGTCCGATCGTCGTTGTTGTTTCCCCGAAGCCTGTCTTGCCGAAGCGTGTGTGCCGTGTTGGGGAGTTGAATAAACACAACCGACAACGTCAAATCGGTCGCTATTGGATCTATCGACTTATGGTAATAGATCGTGTAATCGACCTCCTGTAAATTTTGCCCGCCCCGCTCCGGATTCAGCTTCTTCTGAGCGGCGTACCATTCGAACCAGGTGTTATACCCGATCGTTCCCAGGTCCCCTAAGCCCAGGATACTCAGGTCGAGGGCCACGTCGACGCTGAACTGATGATTGGGCTTTTCACGACCTTCCCCCTGATATTCCGAGAAATTAATGCCGCGCCAGATGTAGTCGCTATAAATAGCATAACTTAGGCTCAGGCTTATGGGCAAAGACGGTTCTTCTACCGCATCGGTTTCCGTCATCTGGACACTGGTGGTTACCGGTTCGGCCGGACTCGCATCGGCGACCAACATGGTGGGATTCAATTCCAGCTTCTGATAATCTGCGGCCGCGGCTAATGTTGACATATCGGATAGTAACACAATCAAAACAACAAGAACTATGTACTTGTATAGAGACATGAAGCCAACCTCCTTTCCGGAGGGATGAGTAACTCCTTACCAAGGCAAAGACAAAAGCTTACCAACTGTCATTAGCCATATACTGTATTATTTATATTGCCAAACCGGTGGGGGCGAGTAATAAATTAATTGCCGAAATAAGCAGACCATTGGTAATTTCTCCGGCCTTATCAACGAAGAAATTATCCGGCAAGCAACCGCCTCCTACACCAAACAAAAGACCACAGGTAGTCAACAGCGACGCCAGCTTAGTAAAGCTCTTCATAACAGACTCCTTTTTACAACAAAGGTTATTGTGGCAAGACAAAACCACACTGATAATCAATAAATCAACACGATGGCTCTTCAGAAACAATCAATCGACAAGACTACTGCCCCACAATCCCAATAGATCGTATTGTTATGAATACATCAAAACGCCTAACAAATCACAATATATACATCAATACTGACTGTATATACCTTTCCCTGTATATAACTAAGCATGGATTATGCCACAATTATTACTTGGTTTCTTTAATCCACTAATATAAATATATCTTATTCCGATTATTAAAGTTAGATTCAAACATTCAGTCAATTAGACAAAACATAGTATTCCCTTTTTCTGCCTATATAGCGTGCATTGACCGTCCTTTTGCACACCAATTAGGCCGACTTGCCTTGATTGACAGGCAGAAAACTGACGCTTAAATACATACAAAATCAGGTCATACCAAAGCTAATTGACGCTATGATCACCTCATTACATTAAACAGAATTATTCACGGGCTTTTCCGCCCGGCGGATGATTTTCCGTCCGTAAATAATCCGGATTACTGCAGTTTACCCCACAGCAATATTGGACACATCCGGTTTGGTGTTGGCCACCGTCGATGTGGGGGGGACATGGATGCCTTGTACTTTACCGCCTTCAATGCTGCCGCCTCGGGCATATCTGCCAAGCTGTTCCTCTACCCGCTGGACGATGTCACGCAGGCGCTCCTCACTAATCCCCGCCGGCGTCTGTCGGCTGACAATGGCATCATCCTTTAGCAGCTTTTCTATCTTCCGATTGGCCAGAATGACCGTGGAGTGATTCTTGTTACCCATAAATCGGCCGATCTCCGGAAAGCTCATTTCCGTATGCTTTCGAGCGAGATGCATCGCAATACCTCGCGCCAACGCTATCGTCCGTGTTTTTCGCGAGGTATGGAGATCGGCCGGCGTTAATCCGAAATAGGTGGCTACCGTCTGGTCGATTTCGTCAAGCCCCAGGGCCCGCTGGGTTCGTTCCAGATGGTCTGCCAAGGCCCGCCGAGCCAGCGAAAGGGTGATGGGCTGGTGTGATATGGTACTGAACATAACCAGTTTCAATAAGGCACCTTCCAACTCACGTACATTAGCCTGCAAATGTTCGGCTATATATTGAATGACTTCCGCCGGGATAGGTTTGCTGGTTACCTGTTTGGCGCGCAGACGTAAGATGTCGCTGCGCATCCGCAAATCCGGCATATCAATCCGCACCACCATACCGGCAACAAAACGGTTTATTAATTTTTCACTAAAAGGCCCGATGAGCTTGGGATGTGAATCGGATGCCAGCACAATATGCTTACCCTGGGCATCAATGGCATTAAATGTATGTAAAAATTCTTCCTGGGTGGCTTTCTTGTTGGCTAGAAAATGCACATCATCTATTATTAAAGCATCCAGATTCCGGTATCTCTGACGAAATCCTTCTATCTTGTTTGAGCGCAGGGCGAGTACAAATGCATTGGTAAATTCATCACCCGTCAAATACGCCCACTGACACTGGGGATGGTTTTTCGTCAGTTCATTCCCTAAAGCATTTAGTAAGTGGGTTTTGCCGACCCCACAACCTCCATGAACAAAGACCGGACTATAGGCTTCTGAAGCCCGATCGGCTATCTTACGAACCACAGAAACGGCCAGTTCATTTGCCGGCCCCACCACAAAATCTTCAAATCTACCTTTCAACTTACGGGGCGGGGGTAAACCCTGGCGACGGTATTGCCGGGCCATGCGTTCCGGATTTTTCGCTATAAATTCGGCTTGTGAGTCTAACTGACGCTTTTTCAACGCATTAAGCAGCTTGGGATCCACCACAAAAGATAATTGACAATCCGCCCCCGTAACTTCTCGTACGGCCTCAGATATGGTCTCAGAGTAATGTCTTTCAATCCATCCGCATATAAAAGCGTTCGGAGTGCTGACTTTAAGGCAACCCTCCGCCATGGTGAATTGGGTCGCGTTCTTAAACCACACTTTATACCGCTGGGGACCCAATTTTTCCGCTATTTTGTCCTGTACGCTCGTAATGGTATCGGTGCGGGGGATATACACGGTAGACTCCTTTCCGTGCAACAGGAATAAGCAAGGCCTGGTTTTTATCTTTTACGATGATCTCGGCAATGACGCGCGTTGTCTTCCGCTTGCCGAGAAGTAGACTATTAACAGGGATTAAAGTACCGAGCTGCGAAATAGAAATCAATAGTAAAATTTACATTTTCATAAACCATATTTTCGATTTTTATATTGTGCCGAAACTTACGCGCAAAAAAAAAGTTATCCACCCAAATTGAGGGAACTTGTGGATAAATCGTGGGCAGATTCACAAGTTTATTGTGATCATAACTGAACACAAACTATAGTTCTACAAGCCCCTAACACAGCCTACACGAATTTGATCCATACATCCCTTCTGGTTAATTCCCGAAACCCAAAATTGCGATATAATTTTTGGGCCGGTGTATTCTTCGCGTCTACCGTCAATGTCAGGGCAGAGGTGCCGGTTTCGCGGACAATCTCAAAGGCCAAGCCAAGCAGTGCCGAACCATAACCCTGCCTGCGCCATGCCGGCAATACCCCAATATATACCACCTCACACGAATCCTGTTCCGGCAAAAAGGATAATAATATAACACCTATTGGCTCACCATTAACCATCCCAATCATCCAATAACGGTGATCAAATCGACCAATTGAACGATGAGACGCTAATACGTCTTCAATATCTCTGCGACCACTCAACAAATGGCAATCCAGACTATCTTGATATGTACCTTGAATTACTTGGGCAAAGAGCTGATGTGTTTGGGTATTGTAAGTCTGCCAGTCGCATATATACGGATCCCTACATAAAAACACCTGTTTTGACAAATCTCTTTTAAGATAGATTAATTGTGCCAGGTATTGAAAACCGGCAGACCCATAAACTGCTGCCATTTCTTCATTCTCAGACTGGACTATACCCTGAAGAAACTTAACATCCCTCTCCCGGGCAAGTTGGACAGCTTCTAACAATAACCTAACTATTACGTCAGGCATCCGCTCATCGTAAAGTGATACATGAGGAACATAAATGTTGGAAATACGTCCCGGCAAATCTACGCAAAGACACGCTCCCAACATTCGCCCTTTTTCTTTTCCGATTAAACAATGCTCAAAAGTTAGATCAAGTTTGTTAGTGTAACTAATTAACGAATTGACCTGCTCCTCAATTCCGCAAGATATCCGTCCCGGACTTTCCAGTATCAGCTCAACTGCCTCCCGAAATTCAAGCTCATCCTTTGGCTGCCCGACGTACATTCGTCACCACTATTAATTAACCATCGGGATGCTCGCCAAGCAAATCTTTGGGCACCCTGCCACTATATCCTTCAACATTGAGATCGCTCCTGGGTATGGCCACAATCGTCCACGGGCTGCAGTGATGAATTACCGTCATACGATTGAATGCAGAATTAACTTGTCTCTCCTGAGTACGAATTTGCAAACCTTCGCGCCATACCCTGGTAATTCGAATTCCCCTTCCCCCTCCGGTCGTCGGCCCCAGACCCGCTATCAGCAGCATTTGAGTATCAAAATCAACATCAACCTCAGCAAGGGGAATCTGGGCCAAGGTTGAATGTCCCCTGACTACAATACGGATAGAACGTGTCAGTCTCGAATAGGTACCGCTTTTTTCCCACAGGATATGAACTTCCTCAACACCAGCCTGCTGACTCAAAGTCTCCGATTCCACGTTTGTGCAGCCGGCCATGAAAAATAGGAGCAAAACCACACCCCTTAAAAACAATACCCTTCTAATTATGGCAAATAGTCTCATTTCGCCGGAATATCATACCAGGATCGGTCTAATTTGTTAGCTATCCTAATAAGTAACATGACAAAAAATAGCCGGTTGACCTGCAAAACATGACGATAATTCGTCCTGGCAGGTCAACCGGCCAAATCATATACCTTAATTGCTTTACCGTAATACTCGGCAACGACTACGAGAATGAACCCTGCAGCGATTCCGGAACAGTTATTGTGCCGTCATCTATTGCTGCTTGCAACTCTTCTATGGTGTTTATATTATTCTCATCCAGCAGATTCACAAAATCCTGGGCCTGCTCATCGGTCAGTTGGGGTATAGTAACATCCGACGGTATCTCAATCCCTAACGCTGCTGCAAATGAGGGAAGATTATCCGTCAGAATCTGCCACTCGTCCGGATTCAAATCTCCAATTACACCGTTATCACCAACTTTTCCAAATATTGTTAACAAACTTCCACCCCCCTGGTTACTCGTGCGCGGATCTAGCGATGGGCAACCAGTAGCCGCGAACAGCAGCATAACTGCCAGGCAACAAAGCAACACTCGCTGAATCATTCGCATTATATGCCTCCTATCATTTAAAATCGGTACGGATGCATAAACTAACAATAGAATCCGCAGAATCCGCCCGTTATTGCCCTAATTCACGAACTAACAAATCAATCAAATCCTCATCTAAAATACCAAGATCACGTAATTGCTGTTTTTTTGCCTCCTCACTCAGCTCGGGATTTGCTACAATCTGAACAATTGTAGTCATACGTATCGATTGACCATTGGAAACCAATACATCTGTGAAAGGCGGCAAAACACAGCCACATATCGCCGTAGCGAGTAAAACACCAAACAACACCCCCATACGTCGATCAATACCCAATCTGCCCCCAAAATTAGTCCAAATCGGAAATGAACTCCACATCCGAATTCTCGCGTCTCCTCATTCACCCACTAATAACCGCCTAAGCAAGCCTCTCTGATTAAGATTAGTGTCGGCTAAGTGGACGGACAAGCTTAACCTCGCTCTGACGGAAATCCGTATTCCGTCAAAAAAAGTCGTGCTCGTAAAATTTGAAGTTCCCCCGCCGGTGCCTATCATTAATAAGATTCACTGACATCGAAATGGGTGTAAAACCCTTATGTTGCAAGAGTTTCGGATTTTAAAGGCTGACTGAGGAAACTCCCTATGAACAAAAAAAAACTAGACGTTATTTTTGCCGCCCCTCATCCCGACGACCTGGAAATCGGCTGCGGGGGGGCCATCGCCCTTATGGCTAAAAACGGGTACCGCGTGGGCATGATCCACCTAACCAATGGCGAACCCACCCCCAATGGATCTCCCGAAATCCGGATTAAAGAGGCCCACGCCGCCGCCGAGGTTCTTGGGGTTGAGGTCTGCGAAATCCTGCCCCTCACTAACCGCGAACTGATGGACTGCCCTAAATCACGTTATGCCCTGGCCACCGTTCTGCGACGATATTGCCCAAAAATCCTCGTGGGCCTCGCCGGCAAAACCCCTCAAGCCTCGCCTGACCACTATCAGTCCCAACTTATCACCGAGGCCGCCAGATTTTACTCTCAGCTAACCAAGTGGGATGATCGCTTCGATAACACCCCACCCCACCGCATCGATCATCTTATCTACCGCCCCATTCCAAATACCGCCGAAACTTTAAATTACCCCACCCAGTTTGTTGTGGATATCTCAACTACCATCGAAAAGAAACTTGCCGCCCTTAAATGTTATGAATCGCAATTTACCGGCCAGCGCTTCGATCGTCTCAGACATTATATTGAAAGTGTTGCCGGTGCTGAAGGTGGTCGTGCCGGTTACCGCTATGGCGAGCTATACGCCCTGCCCCGACCTATTGGGACAAAAGATATGGTCAATCTTCTAGGTTCATGGGAAATCCCCCCACCGTTCCAACAGGAAAGCAACAACTTGAGATAGTGCCCTTCGCGTGTGGCTCAGTATACAAAGTGCGGGGTATTAATATTTCACTTCCCGTACCGGCGCTTGGAGCTCTGACTGCTAAAATATGGTCTCCC
>CP070790.1:4136187-4139462 GCA_020346805.1 Planctomycetota bacterium | reverse complement strand
GGTATTAATAGACACCGCTTCTGGCATACGAGATGTGCTGCCCCTGTGTTTCATTATGTCAATCACAAATATGTAAAGATAATAACAGGATTGCCACGGGCCCATATCCTCAAGTCGATACCCCTTGATACTACCCGACTGGTCATGGCCGCCTGCCACATGATGGATGCGGTCTTTACTTCTGCGGTGTGGCCCAGGCCTGAGGCCGATGAAGAGATTGGTATCTATGACGAACTGCGAATGGGAACCGCTAATAAAACCAATTGGTTGGGCAAGCCCCTTGCCCCGCCGGTTCAGTTGGCCTTGCGCGATAAAGACTTGTTTGATGGAGAAGGTGCAAACGTTGCCGATGTTTTCCTCAAACGGATGAACTCCGCCAATGCGAAAATTGAACGACTTGAACGGACGATACCGACAATTAAAGTTCACTCGGCCGCTGGAGATTTAGACAATCTATGGTTCACCTTGGCCGACCTTCGGCTGCCTGCTGCTGATGCCGTTCTTCGTCTCCGCGCCCGGGCCGAGCCATTAAGAGATTGTCCTTCCAGTGTCGCCCGCCGATTGATAGTTTCCTGTCGACCGAGCAGCTGGCTCATGGATAAATACCCGACCTTCACCGGTATACAACTAAACAAAAGCCGCAACCGAAATCTTCAAACAGAAAATACCGGGGCACAAATACGCTATTGGCCGAAAAAAGTTATTGATGGCCGGGCCCATCAAGCATACTTTGTCCACCCCCCTTATAAGGATAATAATGTATCCGGTTACACCTATTGGGAACGGGACGTTGTATTACCGGAAACTGCCGAGCTCGTTTTTTACACTGGCATCCTACCTGCCCGCGGGCGGACCGATGGTGTAACTTTTCGTGTCGATATACGTGAGGGGGTACGCCTGGCAACTATTTTTAATCAGCATCAAAAGCAACTGAAATGGATTCAACGAACCGTCGACTTGTCCGAATGGTCGGGACGAACAGTTCGCCTTCGATTTCTAACCGGCGCCGGACCGGCCGGTAATGCTGTATCAGACCATGCCTGCTGGGGTGATATACATGTTTTATCTGCCGGACAGCCGTGTTTGGGCAAACCATCATCCCTTCCACTCGCCACCTGGGTCGACGGTAAATGGTTTGAGGCGACCTTTTATTTCCGCAATGTCGGGCCCGGTACCTTCAACTTTGATTTCGATGTCGAGGGTACAACCCCGCTTTACCTGTCAAACATCACCCTGCATGCTCATCCCGATGCCATGATCCGCGAGTTCGAAAACGGCCTGGTATTAGCCAATCCATCCCTGAAACCGTTCACCTTCGACCTGGCCGAACTCGTTCCCCACCGGCGATTCCGCCGACTCACCGGCTCAAGCAACCAGGATCCCAAAACCAACAACGGCTCCCAAGTCAACAACACCATCACCGTCGGCCCCCGTGACGGCCTGTTCCTCGTAAAACTTGATTGATCTTGTCTATTATTACTTCAACTGGCGGTGATTCTTATCCCTTCATATTTGCCTACGGAGTGTGTTTTGACGTTTCGACTTTTGGTTTTCATCTTTTAAGCGGTGGTCTTATACGGATTCCACTTCAAACGTGTGCCGGGTCTGGCTCAATTATTCCAAAGCAATATTGTGCCTGACCCGCTCTCTTGGCGCATGTTTGAAGTGTAATTCGTATTATTCGCCCTCCCCGGCCAAACTCAACAGGGCTTGCACCAAACCGAGGCATTCACCCTTCTTCTTGACCGCCAGCAGAGGCAGTGAGCTTTGCTGGATCAGTTTTTCCGGGACCTTGCCCAGCAGGACGCCGGCCGCCCCCGTTCGTCCCCTGGCCCCGATCACCACCAGATCCGCCGATTCGCCCTCTTCGACATCAAGAATAATCGGCACCGGTTTGCGGTAAAGGTCCGGTAAACATTTGATCTCAATATTGGCCGAGCCCTTATCAACCCGTTCCAGCAACTGTTCGCATTCACGTTGAGCCCACTTCTCCATAATTGCCGTATGTTCCTCAAGGGACGTTCCAATGCTTAAGTAACCGCTGTGCACCTCAAAAACAGTCAGGCAAATTGCCGTACCCTTCGAAATTTCCGCGATTCGACAGGCCATCTCTAACGCGTTGGCCGAACATTCCGAATCACGCACCGGGGCCAGTATCTTATCCATCTTGGCTTTGGCGTCTTCCGGCAGTACCAGCACCGAACATGTAGCCTTGCGGGTTATGCGCCGGGCCAGCGCGGCTTCGTGTTCCGTATCTTTCCCCCCGCCTGCTCGGCGACCAATCACAATCAAATCGATATCTTGGTCATGCATGTACCGCAGTATTTCAATCAGGGGTGCGCCGCTTACCACCTTACAAATCACTTTTTCATTGCCATGTCCGGTGAGTTGGTTGGCTGCCAGATCTTTTAGGGTATCCGAGGTTACCGGCGACTTGGCGGCGCCAACCTCTTTCAATTCCTCCATTAATTGAGGTTTTTCGGTCTCAACATGCAGCAAGTGAACCTCTTTGGTTTCCGCCGCCCGGCAAATCGTCCCCACATAGTGTAGCATGCCGCGATCGCGCTCGGGTTCTTCTATACAAACTAAAATACGCTGGTAACGTTTCATCTATAATGTCCTTCAATGCCGTTATTAACGATTTACAAAACGGTCAATAAATTACATATTGACCGTATGGATCTCGCTATTAATCATAGCACTTGTCTGCCGTTTTACAAACACTGCTGTCTCCGGATAGTATCATCGCCGAAAACAAGGAGATATACTATGAGTTTCAGGATCGCCGACACATCATTTGGTCTGGTCGCAGTATTAATGTCCACAGCCACCCTCGCTTCGGATATCGCCACCCAACCGTCTCACATCACTCTTACGCCGGAGCAGGGCACCATGCGCTGCAATGCCCGCGTATCTGTCCTTGGCGGTCAAACCTTCAGCTTGGTGATTCCCGAAACCATCGGCTGTCGGGAACGCATGCTGCTCAACTGGCCCGACGTGAAGGCACGTTGGGATCGGCCGTTCAATAAAATTGATGTTATATTTTCCTCGGCTGCCAACGAGCATATACGGTATGAGGCCAGGTTGATGCCCGCCCTCGACCATGTCGATATCGAGATGACCGTCACCAACCTCAGTAAAAAAGTATGGCACGATGTGTGGGCCTTCAACTGCCTAAATCCCACCGATGCCCCCGCATTCAAGGATTGGAAACTACAACGCACCTACATGTCCGCTGATGGCCGCCCGCATCTGCTCGCCAACACCAAACGTGT
>CP070790.1:4130318-4136087 GCA_020346805.1 Planctomycetota bacterium | reverse complement strand
GTTTCAAGGGGCAAATGAGGTTTATCTTTCTCGTATTTTTGGTCTTTTCCTCTTTTATGTGGCGGCATACAACATGTATCGACTCTTTGCTTTTAAGCAACTGCCGGATATCGATGAGCAGTCTGCTAAAAGGATATCGGTATGGAAGATCCTGTTGTTGGTAGGCATACCTTCCGGTTTGTTGGGAGGACTTTTGGGTATCGGCGGGGGGGCCATTGCCGTTCCCACCCAACAGCTCTTTCTCAAAATACCGCTGCGTCGGGCCATCGCCAACTCGGCCGCCATGATAGTAGTAATAAGTATAATTGGGGCCACATATAAAAATTATACTATTATTCAGGCAAACCTCTCTTTGTTAATGTCCATAAAACTGGCCGCCGTTCTTATCCCCACTGCCATTATCGGGGGCTATTGGGGGGGAAGACTAACTCATTTATTACCGCGGAGAATCTTGCGTATCGCGTTTATAATGCTCATGCTTTACGGCGGCTTCTCTCTGGTTCGGCGACCGGCTAAACCCATAGCAACCATGCCCGCAACGGTTGGCAATCTTATAAACGCGGTAGTCGTAGATGATACACCCCGGTATGTTCATGTCGATTTTTTATTATGCTCCAGCAATCCGTAGCGGTCGGCGCCGATGGTCATTCGCAGCATGCGATGTTCTTTGCCGCTGGTGGAAAAATATTTAACCTGCTCTCCTGCGTCCGCGAAACCTGTTGATCTGTAACAGCAGATGGCGGCTATGTTCGCGGGAAAGACAACCAGGCTTACCCGCCTAGCCCCGCGATTTACGAAAGCATGCTCCAACATCATCTCGATCAACTGCCGACCCAATCCCACCCCGCGCTGGTCCGGGCGGATAATGCAGTGCCCCATCCAAAGATGTTTTCTTTGCTCCGGCATGGGATTCAGTTCCAGATATCCCAAGGGTTCTGAAATGCCGTCGCGGTAAAACAAAAGCGGATTGCTCTGTTCGAGGTGCCAGGCCAGCACCTTCTCTGCGGTTAGTGGGGGGTGTGTTTTGGGAGCCAGCCAAAGCAATTCCAAATCGCTGCCAACCCATGATGCTACCGTCTGGGCCATTAACTTGTCGAAATCTGTCAGATAATATGGCCCACTGCGTACGTGGATCTTGGTGAATGGTGCGACTTTAGTACTCATGGTTTACCATAGAGCATTATAATGCCTATGCCGGAAATTGATTACAGATGATATCAAAACAATTGTTGATTTTTCCGGTTAATACTTTGATATCGAGATCGATTAGAGAGTATGACAAGTGACCGCATCCATAACTGACGATGTTTTCAGGGGTTACAAGGTTTGCCGCCAAACCTGGAAGATAGCCGGGAGATCGTTCGATCTGACCTGGCCTGCCGATATGGATGCCTTGTTGGATCTATCTACGACACAGAAACGCTTCGAGCAGGATGGATACATGCCTTACTGGGCCCAACCCTGGCCGGCGGCGGTCATGTTGGCTGAGGCGGTGTTGAACGGAGAACCGGGTGATGCCCGATCAGCGGTTGACATCGGATGCGGGATCGGATTAGTCGGTTTGGCGGCGGCGGTCATGGGCTGGTCGGTTACCGCCGGCGATTACGACGACGACGCATTGGCCTTTACTGAGCTTAATGCCCGCCGTAACGGAATAATCTTGGCCGATTGCCGGAAAATCGATTATCGTCAACCGTTGGATTCGCCCGCTTACGAATGTGTTCTGGGGGCCGATTTGACCTACGAGAAAAGATTGTGTGAACCGGTGGCACGCTGGATAGCGTCGGGACTCAAATCCGAAGGCCTGGCCCTTATAAGCGATCCCAACCGAGCGGTTGCCGACGCATTTTTTGATTGTGCCCAGGCGGTGAACTTGGTCGTCCAACAAGAAAATGTGCAAACAACCATACCGGACGGCACGGTATATAACGGCCGTATATGGAGGCTGACACATAAGTGAAATATGCTGCACGCCAAAAAGTTTCAAAGAGTAAAATTCCCGCTCGGGACCTGCTCGATCTGGGTGATGCCGAGCTGCTGACCCAATGTGAGATCGACGTCTATAGGGCCAGCGGTCCCGGGGGCCAGAAACGTAGCAAGACCTCGTCGGCCATACGGCTGAGACACAAACCCACCGGTCTTATGGTCATCGCCGAGGAGAGCCGATCCCAGCATGAGAATCGTCAGCGGGCCCTGCGCCGACTGCGTAAGACCATCGCCTTGAATCAGCGCAACCAAATCAAGGTAGAATCGCCCCATCCCGAATTTTATGCCGCCGCTCTGGCCCGCGATTCCAGCTTGCGGGTCAATTACCGCCACCGTGACTATTGTCACATCGTCCAATACGTCCTGGACGTGATGTTTGCCTGCCGGGCCGGCGTAGCCGACACCGCTGCCGCCCTCGATATAACCACCGGTCATTTGATTCGTTTCCTCAAAAACGACAGAAAACTCTGGGATCACGCCAACCGCCTCCGTGGCGACTTCGACCACCAGCCACTGCGTTGATTCCTGTATTTGATCATTTTTGGGACTTTGTAGGATTCGTCGTGTGAACTTAACGCTAGCCGACCAAGAGGGAATTGGTGTTCAATGTCACTTTAGGGTTAGTAGGCACTAGGTTATGTAAGTGGTTTATTGGAAGTAGCTTACATAGGATTTTGGGCAATTTGGGTTCGTTTGGCGCATGATAGTGAAACATCAAAACATCAAACCGTCAAAACAGGATTTGGCTTCGTTTGGTAAATACGTTTTAAACCGCCATGACACCAATAACGTGGTGAAAAAAACGACAATTCGAAAAGTCGAAAATCAAAAGGTTGATACCCGTGGCGCGCGACCCGCCCAAGGCGGGCTAAACGTCTGAGGAGTATTCAGATATCAAAGAGCCTCTACTTATAGAACACCTGCGGTGTATCCATAGGCATCACAGAACGCGGAACGGTTAACAGGTTCGAAGCATAATCGCGGCCCAAGCATTGTGAACAAACATAAAAGCATGTTATTTCAGGACAACAGTTATGGGTGCTCAGATTTTCGGGTGATATACAAACCCTTGATGGTGCAGAATTTATGAGTCATACTAGGCGAGGGCTACTAGTAGGGCAGATGGATAATGGTCGGTAATAGCGCATGAAAACCAGGATCAGTTCGGACAACCCGTTTGGTTATAATCGCTACGGTTATGCCTGGGAGCATGTGCCGACGGATGGGGCCGCCCATCTGGATTACGGCTGCTATGGCGGCAATCTGTTGAATTCGCTCCGCGCCAAGGGTGTCTCGCGCTTGGTTGGATTAGACGCCTCACGTGAAGCGATAGGTATCGGCCAAGAAAAATTCCCCAAACTCGAACTGATCCATGTAGACGCGAACGTTCCCTTGCCCTTCGAGGACAAGATCTTTAACTCCATCAGTATCATAGACGTGTTGGAACATATTCATATTGACGATCAGATTCGGCTGCTAAAGGAATTCCGGCGAGTGCTGTTAGATGACGGAATACTAATCATCACTGTCCCGCGTCAGCACGTCTTCTCTTTTTTGGACATGGGTAATTTGAAGTTTCGCTTTCCCACACTCCATAAGTGGCTGTATTGCCTTGGCCACTCAAAGCAGGAGTACCAATACCGTTTCGTATCCAATCCCGATGGCTTGGTAGGGGACGTGTCGGCAAAAAAACGCTGGCACGAACACTTTACGCCGAGTCACATGGCCGACCTGCTGAGCAAAGCCGATTTTAAAGTAGTCGAATTTGACGGGAGTGGATTATTTATGCGCATTATTCGCGGGCTGCGCAAATTGTTGGGATGGATCGGCCCGGCGGATCGCATGTTTCGTAAGTTAGGCTCTTGGGATATGAAGCGCTTTCAATCGGTGAACCTGTACTGCGTGGCAAAAATCCAACCGCAAGGGTAGGTATTTAGGTTAGATAAATAGACGTTCGAGCTACATGGTATGGATTCCCAATCAAGTTGGGAATGACAAAAAACAATGCTCAGAATGGCCAGTCGAGCCGCTACATCGACCATTGCTATAATGTAGTTTCTAAAGAGTCCATCCCTTGCGGTAAGTGGGGGGACGTACGAAGAGATTTCCGGCCGGCACGTTGGTTACCCTCATGCTCACCGGATCCCACTCGATTGGACCATCCTTGACCCGAGCGGCAATGCAGCCCAGCAGGACAGTCTCGGTCATGGGGCCGGAATAGCCAAAGTGACTGCCGGTAGGATTGCCGGTCTTGCAGGCCCGGATCCACTCGGCATGGTGACCGGGGGAGTTGGGAATGGTGGGCATGGGGGCCACATAGTTGACGTACTTATCCTTTGGCAGCAGTATCGACCTTCCACCGTATGCATCCGGCACATAAAGCGTACCGTGATCGCCTATAAACAGCGAACCGTTACCGACCATCTTCTGGCCGTGGATGAGCTCTTGCGGCGGTTGCTTTCCACCGTCGTACCAGGTTAGCTTAACCGGCGGCATATTCTTGCGGGCCGGAAACTGCCAGTGGATGATCTCCCACACGGGAGCGGTCTCTATGTGTCTGTCCGACACCTCCGCTTGCACGCTGGTTGGTGCCCCGGGCTCCAAGGCCCAGAAGAAGATGTCCAAAATATGGCAGGCCATGTCACCCAATGCCCCGCTACCGAACTCCCACCAACCGCGCCACTTGAACGGCAAATAGTCGGAGTGGTAGGGGCGTTTGGGTCTGGGTCCCAGCCACAAGTCCCAAGCGAGATGATCCGGCACGGGTGGTGTTTCTTTGGGGCGGTCCACCCCCTGCGGCCACCACCCTTTTGGCCGATCGCTCCAGGCATGAACCTCTCGAATCGGGCCGATGGCACCGGCACGAATCATCTCGACCGAACGCCGGGCCCCATCGTGCGAATGTCCCTGATTACCCATCTGGGTAGCTACGCCGGTCTGTTCGGCCACTTTGGCCATTATCCGCGCCTCATAGATGGTAGGGGTCAACGGTTTTTCGCAGTAGACGTGTTTGCCCATTTTCATGGCCATCACCGATGCGGCGGCGTGGGTGTGGTCGGCGGTACTGACCACGACGGCATCAATATCCTTGACTTTGTCAAGCATTACCCGAAAGTCTTTGAACTTCGGCAGCTTGGGGTAATTTTCGAATACTTTGGCTGCCCGCTCGTCGTCCACGTCGCACAGGGCGACAATATTTTCCCCTCTGGTGGAGCGCAAGTTTGCGTGCCCCCGGCCGCCACAACCAATGTAGGCGATGTTGAGTTTTTCGCTGGGTGATTTACGTTTGATACTCGGTCGTTTTGGCGGACCGGCACATCCCGAGCCGCCGACTATCCATAAACCGGTTCCCAAAAGGGCGGAATTTTTCAGTACGTGACGACGTTTGATTTTGGGAGGCATCGGTGTTCTCCTGTGTTTATGTTGGACAACTATTCGAGATCATGATGAAGACGATAAACTCTTCCAATCGGCAAGAATTACCAATCCTCCTTATAATGAACCGTACATGATAGTGGGATTGGTGGTTGGTTCAAGTGCGGGCAACAAAGCAATTGGTTGATTGTTGGCCTGCCGCAATTGCTCAGTGCAGGGCAATTATCCGTTTAGTTTAATAACCGAGTCCGGGCCGGATCAGGGAGCCAGTTTTGATAGTTCCCTTCTTTATGGTAAACAGGTCAGGGTACTTTTTGGCCCATTTTTCGTTAGCGGACGGGCAATATTGGCGAGCGTTGCCCTCAACGGCGGCAACGGTGGGTATGCGAGCAGCCAGGCCCACCGAAT
>CP070790.1:4123263-4130218 GCA_020346805.1 Planctomycetota bacterium | reverse complement strand
TACTGCAGGGTTACGGTCACAATTATACCCGGGGCTGGCATTGGGAAGACGCCTATTATACTCCGTTGCCTTATGCCCGGACCGGTCCGGGTAACGCTAATGATGGCGGGCTCAAGTTCGATCTGACCCAGTACAATCAAGGTTATTTCGACCGCCTGCACGGGCGGGCTGAGGAAGCCGGTAATCGAGGGATGTATATCAGCATCATGCTTTTCGAGGGTTGGAGTATCGACAATGCCTGGAGTTCGGGTAATCCGAGCGGGTACCGGAATCCCAATCCCTGGCCGTACCATCCCTATCATGTCAATAATAACGTCAACGAGATTAACGGAGATCCGAATGGGGATAACGACGGGGGTGAGATTCACCAGTTGTTGATCCAGGCGGTCACCTCCTTACAGGAAGACTATGTCGAAAAAGCCATCGACGAATTTAACGATCTGGATAATATCATCTGGGAGATCAGTAACGAAAGTCGTTATTACTCGGTTTCGTGGCAATACCATATGGTCAATCACATCAGAAGCTATGAGGCTTCCAAACCCAAGCAGCACCTGATATGGATGAACGCCCGTGGGGATTGGAACAATTCGGCCCTGTTTAACGGCCCTGCGGACATAGTTTCGCCCAATAACAGCTCAGGGACCGATTATAAAACCAATCCTCCCGCCACCACCGGCAATAAGATTATCATGCTGGATACCGATCACCTCTGGGGTGTCGGTGGGGATAAAGTGTGGGTATGGAAGTCGTTCACCCGCGGTTATCAACCGATATACATGGATCCCATTTATCCTATCACCTGGAGCACTAATACCTGGAATCCTAATAATCCACAATATATAGGTGCTCGTCAGGCCATGGGGTATGCCCTGAGTTATGCCGAGCGGATGGACTTGTCGGGCGTGACACCACAATCATCAAGTTCTTCAACACCATCGTCAACCGGATACTGCCTATACAACTCAGGAGAGCAATACATTGTCTATCAGCCGGGAACGGGTCAATTTACGGTTGATTTGCCGGCTAAAATATACGGCTACGAATGGTTTGATCCCGAGACAGGAACGGTAGAGGATATAGGTACGATCGTTTGGGGAGGGGGAAATTATACTTTCACGCCGCCCTTTGACGGCCGTGCGGTTTTATTTGTGACCGATGAGCCTGTGGCTCCGGTCCCGGTGATTAACGCCAATCCGATCAGCGGCTTTTCTCCGCTGCATGTGGATTTGGACGGTTCGGGATCATACGATCCGAGCGGCGGGACGATTGTAAGTTATGAGTGGGACTTTACCAGTGATGGATCATTTGACAGCACCAGTGCGGTTACCAGCAACGATTACCGCAGCAGCAGGCTGCGGGTATTTACCGCCAGGTTAAAGGTAACCGATAATGATGGTTATAGTGGAAGCAATACGGTTGATATAACCGTGGATGTCAATCAGATTTGCGACTTCGATAACGACGGCGATGTGGACCAGGAAGATTTCGGCCATTTCCAGAAATGTATGAGCGGAACGGGTGAACCGCAGAACGATCCGGATTGTCTTGATGCGTTACTGGATGATGACGATGACGTCGACTTGGCTGACTTTGTTATTTTCCAGGGCTGCATGAGCGGGCCCAACATACCGGCCGATCCGAACTGTGCGGATTGAATGAATATATGACCATCAAATGAGGCAGGTTTGCCGGTCAATCCGAACTATGCGTCGGGCGGTTAGATACTGACGAAAAAAAGGATATTAAATGATGGCTGACAGGTATAAGTTTGTAACAGTAGCGGTATCGATTATCACATGTTGGTTTGTATCGATCCTGTCCGCGGCTCCAACCAATGGGCCCTTATCCGTTCATGCGACCAATCCCCGTTACTTTTCCGATGCCTCCGGTAATGTTGTTTATCTGACCGGCTCGCATATCTGGAATAACTTTATGGACTGGTCCAGATACTATCCACCGGCCCAATTCAATCACACGGCCTTCCTGGACCTGTTGGAACAGCACAATCATAACTTTATTCGGGGATGGGTATGGGAGACGGCTGTTTTGGTGGAGTACAGTCCGGATGTTTTTTTCTATCCGTTTACCTTCGAGCGAACGGGGCCGGGGACGGCCAACGACGGGCGGGCAAAATTCGATTTAAACCAGGTTAACACCGCATATCTAAACCGATTGCGACAACGGGTAATTGAGGCCCGGGACCGGGGAATCTATTACGGGGTCATGATGTTTGAGCCGATCAATTACGGCAATAAAAGCAGCGATCCTCCCGACAATCAAGTATCCTGGTGGACACATCCCTTTCAGAGAAATAATAACATCAACGGGATTGACGGCGATCCAAACGGCGACGGAGAAGGGTGGGAAAGTTCAAGTCTGCCTTCCGACAGTTATTATAATCCTCCCATCAGTCAGGCGGTTACTGATATTCAACAGGCTTATGTCAGCGCGGTGATCGATCACTTACACGACCTGGATAATATCATCTGGGAAATCGGCAACGAGGGAAACTTCGAGAGCTATAACTGGCAGGTACATTTTATCAATTACATCAGAAGCTACGAGCAACAACAGGGTTACCAGCAGCATCCGGTCTGGTTGACGGCGATGGTGGGAACATCCACTCAGAATGGGCAGGTCAACAATAAACTGTTTAATTCGTCGGCCGAGGTTATTTCGCCGAATAATCGAGATGGTTATCCTACCGATCCGCCGGTCAATAACGGGAGCAAAGTTATCATTCTGGATACCGACCATCTGTGCGGGGTATGCCAGTCGACTTCCGATGCGACCGTCTCCTGGTGTTGGAAGAG
Source organism: Planctomycetota bacterium (assembly GCA_020346805.1). Taxonomy (GTDB): domain Bacteria; phylum Planctomycetota; class Phycisphaerae; order UBA1845; family PWPN01. The sequence continues at coordinate 4,127,402 of CP070790.1, read as the reverse complement.
CTTCACCCGTGGGCACCAGGTGGCCTTCATGGATTCCTATTACAATGATAATCCATGGGGTTCCAATCAGCCCCATCATAATGCCCTGCGTTACGCTATGGGTGATACACGTTCCTATGCCGACCGGATGAACCTGGCCAACGCGACACCGCAGGGTTCGCTCTCATCAACCGGTTACTGTCTGGCCGATCCCGGAACCGAATATCTTGTCTATCAACCTTATGCGGGCCAGCAGTTCAGCTTGAATCTACAGGCCGGATTTTACGGTTATGAATGGTTTAACTGCGATACGCGCGTAGTCGAGGAATACGGTAACATCGATTGGGCGGGCGGGACCAAAAACTTTACTCCCCCGTTTGCATCCAATCAGGCGGTTTTATACTTATCGCAGAATCTGGTTGCCCCTGTAGCAGTAATCAACGCCAATCCAACCAACGGCATTTCGCCGTTACACGTGAATTTTGATGGGACCGGATCCTACGATCCAAACGGTGGAACCATCGTCGGTTATGAGTGGGATTTTACCGACGACGGATCGCCGGATAGCACCAGTGCGGTTACCAGCAACGATTACCGCAGCAGTAGGCTGCGGGTATTTACCGCCAAATTAACGGTTACCAATAACCAAGGTTATAGCAGCAGTGATACAGTTGATATTACCGTAGATATCAATCAGATTTGCGACTTCGACAACGACAGCGATGTGGATCAGGAAGACTTCGGCCATTTCCAGAAATGTATGACCGGAATGGGCGAATGGCAAAACGATCCGAACTGCTTAGATGCATTACTGGATGATGACGACGACGTCGATCTGACCGACTTCGGTCTTTTCCAGGGCTGCATGAGTGGACCCAATATACCGGCTAATCCGGCTTGCGCAGATTAAATCGACAGATAACGTTCCAATGAAACATTTTACCGACCGGCATTACAGAAATCATTCTAAAAATATTGTAGGTTAGATTAGCAGGGAGCGGATTGTTGTGCGCGCATATTATCCTGTCTTTCCCGCGCATAATAATAAACAGGGAATTATTATTCAGAAATCAGGAATATGCTGTTGTATGTTTTTATATGTTGACTGATTATCGTTTTTTTACTGACGTTGTGCCTGGAAGCAATCACGACAGTACACGGGTCGGTCGCCCGTTGGTTTAAACGGGACGGTCGTTTGCGTGCCGCATTCTGCACAGACGGCATCATGAAATTCCCGTCGTGGTCGACCGCGGCCTCCGCCTCCGCCGCCACCTCTTTGGGATTTACGCTGTTGGCGGCAGTCTCGGCAGCGCTTCGGCTCATTGGTAAAGCCGCGTTCGGCATAACGAGACTGGTCTTCGGCGGAATGAATAAATTCCTGGGCGCAGTCTACACACACAATGGTTTTGTCTTCGAATGACATTAGTAAGTTCCTCTGACTGGGGGACGGGCCATAATGTAATGACCATTTTCCAAGGACCGTGCATGAGTTGCCCGATTCGGAAGGGGGACGAGAAGGGGGACGGTCCTTGTTGAAGAAGGATCGGCCAGTGCTCCCGCGCTGGCCCTTCTTACCCGGGCGAGCCGCATGCTTTTGGCGGTGATACCCTATCACACGTTGTGATTATTATGCCATAAATGCCGGGCCAGGTCAAATAAGTAATTCAATAAGATAATACTCCATTTTGCCTGATTATTGCAGTAAACAGGGATAAAAAAGCCTTTATGATAGGCTCTTTTGGGTAGCAAATTGCCGTTGTGGGCGACAATTGATATGGTTGATCGGCTTGTTATGAGGAGAAATTACGTGTTCGGACTGTCTGGGCCGACATTTCTGGGGATTGTACTTTCCCTGGCCGCATCCGCTCAAGAGGGTGAGGCTGTAAGGGATGTTACCAGGCAGAAGGCGATCCGCTATTTGGACCTGACTGATGAGCAGGTGGCGGCCGGGATGCTCGATAGCGGCATAAAAGAGGCGGAGGTCGAGAAGAGGCCCTATCGCGAATATGTCGCTGAATGCGTCGATCTGCTGATGCAGCATGGGACGGATCGCTATGGCAGAATTCACACCCCGATGCTGGTCAATATTCTCGATGTGCGTACCCGCGAGTGTCCCGAATTGCCGGATATAGCCCGTTGGCCCTGGCGGGGTGATAATCGGACCTGCTTCTGGAAGCCCCGCGGGGCCGATCTTTTCATCGATCAGTCGACCATCGAAGTCATGTACCTGCTTTCACAACTCACCGGCCGAGACGCGTATAAACAATTTGCCGATCGTTACCTGCGATATGCCATGAATCTTACCGACGAGAAGGGCTTCTTCTGGTGGGGCTGGCATCGGTTTTATGATGTGTTTGACGATGTCAAATGTTTTTCTCACGGCAAAAATCACGAGATTCACATCAATCGGCCGCGGTGGGAAGAAATGTGGAAGATTGACGAGCTGGCCGTCAAAAAGGAAATCGAGCTGATATGGCAATGGCATGTTATCGACAAAAAGACGGGTGAATTCAACCGCCACGGAAACGGCCAACAAGGCTGCGATTTTGCCATGAGCGGCGGGGAATTTGTCTACGCCTTTTCATTTTTGTACGGCAAAACCAGAGACGAAACTTATCTTAAAGCCGCCAAACTGGTGGCCGACTACCATTGGCGGAACCGAAATCCGCGAACCTCCCTGGTTCCCAATCGGCCCAATGCCGGCACCGACCGCTTCGACGGCAGCCACTTCGATACTTCTATCTCCGGGCTGCTCGGTTACTACCTGCTTAAAAGCTATGAACTCCTGGGCGTACAGGAGTTTCGCGATCAGGCCCTGAGTTATCTCCGCGCTTATGCTAAGTATGGCTATGATGCCCAGACCGGCAAGTTCTGGGGCAGCCTGCGCCTGGACGGCACACCGGTACCAGGACCTCGATTGTCGGAGGGCTATGCCCAATACGAGCCCAGGGGACACATCGATCTTTGGGAGCCTTATCAACTCGGCTACGAGTATCCCATCTATACCGCCCAGGCCTACGCCTATGCCTATCAACTCACCGGCCAAAAGGATATGTTGGCGGCGGCAAGGAAATGGGCGGATTGTATACGAAGCTCGCCCCCGACAACCGGCTGCAATAAAAACGCCTACTACAAATGGTACGCCGAACACTTCGCCCCCCTCGGCACATTTGCCGGCATGTACGGCCGATCCATCTCCTTTTTCGTTCATATGTATGCCCTGACGGGAGATGATTTGTATCTGCGCGATGCCCGCCGCTTTGCCAACCAAGCGATATCCAAACTCTATTATCAGGGCCTTTTTCGCGGACACCCGGCCAAGCCCTATTACTGTGCCGTCGACGGCGTGGGATTCCTCTTGTACGGTCTGCTCCAACTCGACCGCGTCCTCGCCTGCCCCGACTCACTACGACAAGCTAAAGCCATCCCCCTCGGTCCCGAACCGGCCACAATAACTTTCGATAATTGGTGATCTTGAGATTTCAGCAGTGTCTGGATTTCCCGGTTGAGACTGACTGTCATTCCCGTGAAAAAGGGGATCCAGATGTCATAACCGTGAAAAAGTGGATTCCCAATCAAGTTAAGAATGACGTCGTAGGGATGGGTAATGACAGGATAGAATCGGTGAATAACAATTAAATGTCTTAATAAATAGGACAAGTTATTTTGCTTTTAAATATCTGTCGATGGCGGCGGCGGCGGTTTTGCCGTCGCCCATGGCCAGGATTACGGTGGCCCCGCCGCGGACGATGTCGCCGCCGGCAAATACGCCGGGTTTGCTGGTCATGCCGTTTTCGTCGATTTCGATATAGCCCCACTTGTTGAGTTTGAGGTCGGGGGTGGTCTGGGTCAGCAGGGGATTGGCCCGGGTGCCGATGGCCTCGATGACCGCATGGCAGGGGATATCGAATTCGCTGCCTTCGATGGGAACCGGACGTCGCCGGCCGGAGTCGTCGGGCTCACCAAGCTCCATCTGCAAACAGCGGATGGCCCGGACCCAGCCCTTATCGTCGCCCAGGATTCCCACCGGGCTGGTCAGCATCTTGAAGATGATCCCTTCCTCTTCGGCATGGTCTACCTCTTCGACCGTGGGCGGCATTTCCTTGCGCGATCGGCGTTACTCCAGGGTAGCGGGTTCGGCCCGCAATCGCCTGGAGGTA
>CP070790.1:4115133-4123163 GCA_020346805.1 Planctomycetota bacterium | reverse complement strand
CAGCCGTACCAGACCACGTTCGAGCCGGAGACCTGGGGAAACTCGTCGTCGTAGCTGTTATTAGTCAGTTGAGTAGTGTCGGTCCCGTCATAGAGGAATATCTCCCAGTCGTGTCCGTCCGAGCCCCACCAGACCACATTCGAGCCGGAAATCTGGGAATACCAGTCGTCGTAGCTGTTATTAGTCAACTGATTAGTATTGATCCCATCGTAGAGTAAGATCTCATAGTCGTGTCCGTCCGAGCCCCACCAGACCACGTTCGATCCGTAAACCTGGGGACCCATGTCGTCGTAACTATTGACGGATAATTTTGTAACCGTCCACTCTGTTGCTGCTGCGTAATTAGCAGCCAACATCAGCAGAATCAGCAAGGCCTTAATGGTTATTGATTGGTAAGGTCGCATGATTTATCTTCCGAATAGAGTAGGTAACATTCCCAAACTAAACTGCTGTGGCAAGGCTCGAAACGAAAGGGAGAGTCTTCCGATAAGAGACTCGGGCCTCAGCATCAAATCTAACATATATTTGAAGGTGGGAAGACTATCTTTCCCATTCTCACCTCCAATAGATGTAGTTTAATCTGTTTGGCCCCTAAAGATCAAGAAAATCTTTATACGTAGTTGATTTTTCGATGCTGAGTTGGGAAATAACTGAAGGTAATTTTGTGTGGTATAAAAAGGCCCTAAAGAATTCAAAGACAATGGTTTTACTATATTTATTGGTATTTAATCAGGATAAAAACCTTTTTTTGATAGCGCTATGAAAATAGTTCAACGGTTCAAAATAGTAATGGCAAGTCAGGGTGTCGATATATCAGCACGGGGACCTGCCATGTAACGGTTATTCTTCCGGTCGGCTGAGATAGGTAAGCATAAACTGATCGATTCCGATCAGCGAATTGTTGTCTTCGACGTCCCTGGCGACAAGGGTAATATCAACGCTGTTATCATTCAGCAGGAAGTTTCCGAAGCTTACGCGATTAACTACATGAGAGGCTGCGATGCTGTCTGTGGTTTGATGGTCGGTGTTCAAGCGGTCAAGTTCCTTGGCATCGAAAACTTCATATTGCTTATAAACCACAGAATATTTTTTGCCGTCGTCTAAAACCTGGGTGATAGGGCAGGAGATTAAGGTGTCGACGCCGTTGATTCTGACGGCGAATTTTCCGTAGTCCGGCCCGGTGGTGATGAGGGCGTCGATTTTGTAACGGCCCGGTTCAGCGACCGGCAGTTTGAAGGTAATTTTCTGATCGGAATGGGAAGGGGTAAAGAGAATCTGGCCGGAGCCCGTCCAGAGGTTGAATTTTTCCTTTTGAGCCAGTTCGCTGCGTTGCTGTGGCTTAACGGTAGCGCCATCGCTGTATTCATAGGCAATCTTCTCAGCCTCAAACCAATCGGTATTACTTGCGTGTTGATAAGTGTATATGTAAAGATAAATGATGGTTGCGGACATAAGAAACCACCACAAGCCAAGACTTTTTAATCCTCTATACTTGCCTTTCTCCGCTTCGGCGACTCCCAATGCACTTTTGGTCCAGATTACGCCTTTCAGTTGTTCCGCCGATTTCGGTTGGGTAAAAAGAGACAGAACAATCAACAATACAACCGAAAAAAGGAAAACGGCAAAGGTGTGGTGCATGAAATTATCGTAAGGCTGCAGCAGCGGGATTTTGGGGAAGACGATGAATACCGTGACCGGGAGTAGAATCAGAAAGCCGACTATCATGGTTATAGTGGCTGCGGTCGATGTGGCCCGTTTCCACATGATCCCCACCAGAAAACAAGCTGATATGGGCGAGGCGACATAGAAAAATACGGTTTGAATCAATCCAAAGACGGTGATGCCGGGATACTTTGCCAGGAGAAGCCCTACTATTACCCCAACTACCATGACCACAAATCCGCTTATTCTACCTACTCGATGGAGTTCGCGGTCAGAGGCGTCCGGGCGGAGAATGGACTTGTATAAGTCAAATGTGAAAATGGTGGCTGACGAGTTGGTTATGGCACTTAGGGTTGACATTATGGCACTGGCCAGGCCGGCCAGGACCAGACCTATAAATCCGGAGGGTAGGAATTGTTTGACCAGGAAAGGCCAGGCCTGATCGCCGTCGCTGATTTTATTCTGAAACAGGTAGAAGGCGATGATGCCGGGGATAACCACGATAAAGGGCAGAATGGCTTTGCTGAATCCTGCCATCACGATACCCATGCGTGCATCCCATTCGCTTCGAGCGCCGAGGCATCGTTGAACCATAAACTGATTGGCGCAGTTGTACCATACCCCGACCGAGAATGTGGATAAGACCATGCCGCTCCAGGGTATCATCTCTTGTTTTGAGGGATAAAAAACGATGAATTTTTCCGGCAGGTTCCCCATCAGTTCGTTCAATCCGCCAGCGTGGTGCAGGCCGAAGATAGTTACTATTGTGCCGCCGGTCATTAATAGAATGTATTGCAGTAGGTCTGCCCAGACGGCGGAAAGCAGTCCGCCGTAAATAGTGTATGCACCGGCGGCGGCGGCCAGAATCAGAATGCCAAGTGAGATATTTATCTGGGGAAAAAACACATTGATGGCCTTGGCCCCGGCAAAAAGTACCCCACCGAGCATGGCGATCACCAGGCCGACGATCATCACCAAAGCATAGATGTAACGGCAAGTGGGGTTGAAGCGTTTTTCCAGGAACTCGGGCATGGTGGCGACATTACCCCGCATATAAAAGGGGAGAAATATCCAAATTAACATGGCAAAGGTGGCCACGTTGCCCCATTCCCAACTGGCTACCGCCATTCCATAAAGAAATCCCCAACCCACCATGCCGATAAAATGTTCGGTGGAGATATTGGAGGCGATAAACGATGCGCCGACGGCATACCAGGGGAGTTTTTTTGAGGCCAGGAAGTAGTCTGCTGAGGATTTGGTCTTGCTGCGGGCGGCAACCACCAAAGCGAAAATTACGACTCCCACGAAGTATGTAATAAAAACCGCCGTGTCCAACAAGCTTAATTGCATGAAAATTTACCCTGATTCCAGTAGTTCCGAAACGAGAATAATACGTTAACCTTTACCTGCAACCCGCTGCAATATGTTCATGCCGTTTTGATAAAAAATGTTACGGAGTAATTCGTCTGACAATCCGACTCTCTCGGCGGCCCGCCGGATGGCCAGAATTATCTCATAGACCATAAAGGTGGCCCGCATGTTATTTGAGCCGACGCGGAATTTACTGTCAGGATAGCCTTCGAGTACCAGGTCGACCCAGTGGTCCATCACATACACCCGCCGACCTCGCATGTTGGCAATCGGCAAATCAGTAGCAAACAATAGTCGACTTGAATCGATGTGGTCGAGAATTATTTCTATTACCGTGGGATCCATAACCATAGAGGTATCCAGGTATACATTTTCAAGTTGGCGTATGGCCCCCATGGCCCGTTTGGCCTCGTCGGGCAGATAACAGCGGCCGCAATGAGCCAGGACAATGCCGGCCTGTGGATAATCTTTGGATAACAGTTCAACATCTTTTTGAACCTGTGGACTTGTCAAACGCTCGGCTCCCGGTACATGCAATAGGACGATAAGTCTCCGTCGGTCGGCCAGTTTCATCTCTGCCGGTCCGATCATGTCCGCCACCGTAATATTTCCATAATCATCACCGAACCAGTTCAGGAAGACCTTGTAACCGAGAAAACCTTTGTGAACGATGGCTTCTTCGAGCTGATCAGGAGGTATAAGACCCCGGCCGGTTATTATCAACGGATAAAGACCGGGGTGTGCAAGTGTCTGTATGGTGTAATCATTGGTTTTGTCGAGATCCACCGCAGGAGTGGGCATACCGAAACAGACTGCGTTGAAGGATTTATCTGGAAACATTATTTGGCCGTCGTATAAAAGATCCTCGATGCTGTAGTCTTGTATTATTACCATATATTTTCCGCCGGGAGCATTCTCCCGCCAGGGAGCACTTTTCCATGTATCCTTGATATATATATGAGTATGAAAGTCCAGGACTTTGTCCGGCAGTATTGGAGCAATTTCGTTTTTATAGAAAGGAAGGTCTATCTGCTGATATTGTTCGGTTTCTTTTTTATCCGCCACCTTATATCTCCTCCATGTTCTGAAGGAACTGCTTTTTGTCGTTGGTCCACATAGAGTATGTTACCGGCAGAAAAACGGCCAAGAATGCAACCCATCCCACGGATAATCCCATTACCAGGCCTATCGATGATTGGGTAACTCGACAAACAATCATTAAGGGCGCCAGGGTTAACATAACTACCGGGATCTGCCGGCATATTGTCCAAAGGCTATGCCGGGCTTCGTAGGCGGAAATAACGCCCACCATAGGGAATATGGTCATAAAGCCCTGCATATAGGCTTTTATAGAGACGAGAAAAAATATAACTAAAGCGATAATAGGAAGTTTTATCCAGATAGGCAACGGGGTGCGATGGCCCGGTTCTGCCCGATAGGATCCGGTGCGATAAAGAAGATAGGCCAGAGTTAAAATCAGAATAGCGGTTATCCAGAAGGATACGTTTGTTCTGGGCAGTATCCGCGCTAGAGCGCTACCTGTTGCACAATAACCGAGGGCTGAGGTTATAATTGCCGCTATGATGGTAACACTCAGATTGTAATGCAGATACCTTACGACGTGGAAGAAACAAAAGAGTAGAAACAAACCCAGTATGTTGGTTATATCCACCTGGCGACCGACGGCCAACACCGCAAAGGTAAATGGTATCGGTAAATTCAATACCAGGGCCTTCCATTTGGGTTCATAGACATATGCTATTACCGTTGCTTGTGCCGAGACAGACAACACTAAGATAAGGTCCCATATTCCAAGATTAATCACATCACCCATAGTTATCACGTTATCAATAGATTGAGGATAGACCGTTTCAATTATTTACTCGCTGACGGCTGCTTCAATCGCTTCGATGTATTCCTGCACCATAGAGCTGTAAATTGAGGCGGCTGGGCCGGGCTTGATTTCACGTGCGGGTCCGCACATTGAGCGAAACAGTTCCTGCAATGAGGCGTTGTTCTCCAGCATCGCCCGAGCCAATATGGCGGCGCCGAAAGCGCTAATTTCCGATTGTTGTGGACAAATTACCGGCCGGGCAGCAACGTCGGCCGCGATTTGTGTTGTACTGCGACTGCGGGCGGCCCCGCCGCACATGATCAATCGCGTAACCGGGCAGCCGCCGCTTTCCAGCCAGTTAAGCTGGCGGGCCAGCTCGAAGCACAATCCTTCCAATGTGGCCCTTAAAAAATGCCCGCGGCCATGGGAAAGCTTTATGCCGTAAAACCGTCCGGCACTCGGTCGATTTTGTCCTCCAATGGCATCCTGAAAGGGCCACAGCCTTAGACCGTCACTGCCGGGTGGTACGGATTCAATAAGGTTGTCAATATTTTCTCCCGATTCATCGGCAAGGCCGGTTATATCCAAGGTCCACTTAAAGGCAGAGCCGCCGACCACCAGGGATAATAATTGTCCCCAACGCTGAGGCACGACATGGTCGCATACCCAGGCTGATAAGGTAACCGGTGCCGGCAGGTGATCGGCCACTGCCAGCAGTACCCACGCAGTGCCGGCCCCGAACATGACGTCACCGGTTTGGATTGCTCCGCATCCCAAGGCGGCTGCATATTGATCGTGGACGGCAGGGCCGACCGGGATACCGGCAGGTAAATTTGTTTCTTGCGCAACCTCGGCTTTTAGCTCTCCTGCAGGTTGGCGTGCATTCAGTAACTCAGGAAGTTGTTTGGCATTTAAATGCAGCTTTTCTAACAGGTCATGGTCGGCCTGCTGCAATGATGGATTGTATAAACTGGCAATACTGAGGGAAGAGTGATCGTGGGCCGCTACGCCGCAGAGGCGTTGAACTATAGTATCACCGACGAAACCGAGGACGTTGGGTGGCTTCAGTAATGCCGGATCGTTTTGTTGCAAGCGTAAGACCTGTCCGTTGGCCATAGCGCACAGGCCGTGGCCGAGGTGGGCAATAAGCCATTCTTCGCCGACATTTTTTTGAAGTTGCTTGTCGAATGGGCCTCCTCGGTTATCCATCCAACTGATGACCGGGCCGATGCATCGGCCGCTGGGATCTCGTACCTGTATGGCCCCTCCCTGGCTGGAGATGCCGACGGCCCGGACCCTGGCAAAATCGATTTGTTTTGCGGCACTCTTGATACTTTGTAAGGTGGCCTGCCAAATTTCTTCGATATCCTGTTCGATACCGCCGTCGTCGGTGTGTCGCAGCGATACCGGTTTGGATCCTTGAGCTACGACCTTACCGTCCAGGTCGACTATCAGAGCCTTTATATTTGTTGTACCGAGGTCCAGGCCCAGTAACATGGTTTAAAACTCCAAATATTCAGCACCCAGATATTGGGCGGTCATGGCGAGTTTGTCGCGGGCGTCGCCGAAACAGATGGCCATATGATGAGGCCCGCCTGCATTTCCATAGGCGGTCAGGAAATCTTTAACATCACCGAAGGCGGGTTTTATTTTGGTATGGGGTGCGGCAAGTTGATCCAGGGGTCCAAAGTCTTCAACCGTTACTTCAGAAGCGATAATTCGCCAGCGCTGTTCATATGTTAAAGTCAGGGCGGTCAATGTTGCCGGTCCTGGTTGGATGGTGCAGACCAATGACAATTGATTGCCGCGTATGGGTACGATAGGTTGGGCCTGGCGGACCAAGCGGACACGGCCGGCGGGGGCCATGGCTACATTGGCCTCACCCATATGACAGAGTAGGACCGCGTTGCCGGCGAAATCAATAGTGAACATCTCGCAGAAGCCGGCCGGTGGCTGGAGCCAACCGAGCAGGGCGGAATGAATGGCGGAAATCAAATCTCCCTCGCCCCCGAAACCGATGCCATCGGCCATCAGTCGGCAGGCGGCGACGAAGGGTAAGGTTTCGGTTCGCTCATCCTGACCGAAACTGAGGAACTGATAACTGAAGGCATCCAGCCGATGATCTTTTACCAACCGGCGCAGCGTGATTTCCGCCCGGGCGGCGGCGGCCAGGTCTTCCTCGGTCACGTCCGATGCTACCTTGTAGGCCTTTCGATAGTCAGTGATAAGCTTCTTAACCTCCGCCGCATCGGCTCCTGCAGCATGTTGGATATATTCGCTTATCGATATGGGTTGCCAGGTGCAGCCCAAAGTGGCAGCCAGATATGTGGTATCCAAACCAAAGTCTCCCATGCCCGGGAAGGGGTAGCCCAACAAACCGATTCGGGCCCGGCGAAGACAAGCTATGGCGTGGGCGACGGTAAAATGGTCGGTCAACTCTGCCAGCGTTTTGGGATCATCCATGTGACCGGTCAGGTAGCGGAAGGGCACCTGTGTGCGGACCAGGACATTACACAAATCGTGTGTGCCGTGAACTCCGTGATTGGCCATAATTTCGGCCTCGCCGAAAGATTCATCGATTGCGTAAAGCTCTTGAGTATTCCAGATGACGATCGGCAGATTTGTTCGCTTCAAGGCGTTGACGGCAATAAGGCTGGGGGAATATGTGAGCAGCACAACCAGGATAATATCCACCCCGTCGGTTTCAAAACCGGTAACCACTCGTTCCACGTCCTCGCGGGTAAACACTGCATGATCAAAATGCACCTCGGCCGAATCGGCCAGGGCGGGAATGAGTCGTTGGCGAACGAAATTTTCTCGGTCGGATCGAAGCTGAGGGGCAAGTTGCTCATAGAATTCCAGCGTCAGGCCCAGTAGTCCTACCTTCGGCTTTTGCATCTTAAACTCCTTTTATTCAATCTTCGCGCCCATGTTCCTGATAGTAATGCAGTCCTTGTATGAGGGTTTTGATATTTTCGTGACTGGTTCCGGGGACGATGCTGCTGCTGCCTCCCAGCATGAGCCCCGTTTTTGGCCCGTTCTCCACCAGCCATTTCATTTCTTTGATTACATCTTCTTTGGTGCCGAAAGGCAGCGTTTTGGTAACCGAAACACCGGCGATGATAAACAGCGGGTTGCCGTTACGATCAGTCATATGGCAAAT
>CP070790.1:4106366-4115033 GCA_020346805.1 Planctomycetota bacterium | reverse complement strand
GCATATCAATTCCGGCACCCAGGGCCCGGTAGGCATCGACGGCCGCCAGGGTGTCGGCCGACACCAGCGGGGCCTCGACTCGACTTCGACCATCGGCCAATGAGGCAATGGCCACTGCCCGGATGGTATGAGATTTGGAACCGGGTATATCAACGCTGCCGCGAAGCGGTGATTGCTTACAGATCAATTGCATGACAATACACCAACCTAGAGGAATCCATTACTTGCTAACAGAATATCCGCTATTAAAACAAGATGAGGATGCGCAAGAATTGAGTTATTGTCAAGCAAACATGGTTAAATAGAAACAGATTATAATAAGCCTGGAACCATCTACGCCATCACCAGCCCACCTTGTTTGAACCGGTGTTGCTGCCGTAGATCAGATAAGCCTCGCCCGCGTTATTTCGGCGCTGGCTGGGTTCAAGTGGATTGATGTAGTCTGCCATACTTACCCCGATAAGAATATCGGCGAATCCATCACTATTAATATCCCCGATACCGCATACCGAATCAATCGGAGCTTCTTCAGCACTTCCAACTTCATAAGGGCTGACAAAAACAATGCCAGGTAGTCTCGAGGTGCCGACATCGCTGAGATTGAATGTCTGGTTGTACATATGTGGTCCGCCGAATATCAGATAGGCGACCCCCCGACGGGTAAGCCCATCAATGGTTCGGATTTCATTGCAGGCACAAATTAACATATCATCAATACTGTCGCCGTTATAATCACCGACATTGGAGAGAATTGAGCCGGCATGGCCGTTGGGCTGGGTACCATAAATTTTAACTCCCGGTAATTGAGAAGTAGCCACCTGATTGACGGTAAAGATATGTTCGCCGGTTAAACGCCGGCCACCGAATACAATACCAATAAAACCGGAATCAATACCACCGGGCCCATCTGCATGTCGTGAGGCAAAACCGATATCGGGCAAACCATCCTGATTCAAGTCGCCGACGATAGTCTGCATTTCTCCTAAACGATCACCATTATTTGTCCCCCGGATCTCCATTCGGGGCGGATTTTGTTCTCCAAGATCCATACCGGTAAAATCCGGTCGGCCAAATATGACATACACGATACCGCCATCAACCACCCCGTCACGATCCGCTCCCGGCGCACCACAGACAATATCCCGACTTCCGTCCATGTTATAATCACCGGCTGCATCAGCATAACCGAGCTCATCTCCAATAGCGGAACCGATTATCGTATCGAAACCGGGGTATAACCTACGACGCCCAATACCCGGACAACTGCCAATACAAGCATCATAACAAGGAAAAGAGTGCGAATTGTTCCCACAGAAAGTTGTAAAATCCTGCCCCGGATGATAAGTGACCATTCCACGGCCGCTCATACCCATCGGCGCCGATATTAATAAATTCGGCCCGTAATTGGCGGGCGTACTCGACGAGTTATCAGTCATCCGCGGCATACTTCTAACCGTTTCCCCAAAGCGATTATCAGTTACAATCGAATAGGGACTTTCAGTTTGGGTAAAATCACGCACATCGTACCAAGGTCCGCGCCAACGGGCACCGTACGGTGGATCTCCTTCTCGCGACTGACCCACAGCATTATAACCACCATATAGTGTATTACCATCCATCCCCCCCATAGCCAGGCGAATAATACCACTTGAAAAACTATTTTGACTCCCCACCATGATTGCATAACCGCCATCAATAGGAGTCGATTGGCCCTGATCCAAATCATTTGAACACGGTGGATACAGAAAGGCATTTTCATCAAAATCATTCGTTTTGATACCATCCCAAAATTCTATCTCTTGATTATTAGCCTCCGACAAAGGATTGGGTAATAAATCCCAATAGCATGGAACGACATCGTTCGTCGGATCATCTAGATCCTGTTTCCACGCACAATCACAAGGATCATCATCGTGGTGGTCATATATCTGTTCAAAAAAAGGAATCCCGAATAGAATTTCCGGCAGTTGATCACCGGTAACATCACCTACCCGGCAGACAGATGTAATTCCATCAGTACCAGTAGTACGATACTGCATAGCAAGTAAGGAACCGTCATACAAAGTTCCAACGCTGTTCAGGGAAATCTCATTACCAAATTTCTGGCCATTCGGAAGACCAAGTACAACGTGAGCGGTACCAACATTTGCCATTCCCCATGGCTGACCGAATCGGCTGACCAGCACAAAATCATCTATCCCGTCACCATTGATATCGCTCAGAGCACTACCGGTAAATCCTGCCTGATCACCTTCATTGAATCCCATGAATTTGGTGCCGCTTATCGTTCTACCAACCTTCCCAAGTCAACGGTTCCCGAACCATAGGCAGTTATGCTGATATTGCCCATTGCATAACTGTGTACCGCAGGATTGGTATGGTCCCACATAGTGGCCCGTATATAATATGGATCGCCGCTTTCGCGCGGCGGAATCAAACCCACATCAATGTTCAAGGTGAAAAGTGACCCCGGATTGGGAACCGTCTGCATAACCGGATTACCCTGACTATCCGTCACTGGATTGCCGTTGTCATCCAGCAGCGGTACTTGCATGGTAGCCTGACAATCGTCATCCTTAAAGCAACCGATTACGATTGCTCCGCCGATATTTCGCGGCAAACCACTGAAACAGATATCCAAGATAGTGTTTTCAGCGTCGGGTCCGGTTAGATCTATATCATTTATCGGATCGTTATCGTAATCGAGCAGTAGAATAACATCCGGTACAATAGATCCGTCTGATGAATCATCAGGATCCTGTCCACAATAACGGATGTCAACCGAATCATTCTGTGAAACACCGATGTTTGTCGTAGGCTCTAGAACCGAGATACTCGGCGAAATATTTGCCGGCAGCAGCCCCGCTCCGAAGAGAAGCAGGCGGCCTACCGCCACTTCAACTATCTCAGGATTCACACCGTCATTTACCCGAGCGATAATCCGATAAGTCGTCGGCTTTAGATTAAAGGCACCGGTATCCAGCAAAAACGAATCGGTGGGATCATCCTCCAAAACTACTGGAAGTACGATAACCTCATTCCCGTTCCCGAAAATGTTATCGGGATCAAGTAATATGGTAATAGCGGCATTGTTGTCAGGATCGTCGTCGGTCCAGGTAATATCAATCACATTACCTACCTCGCCGGCAACATCAGTCATGGGGTAGGTGAAGCGGAAGATCGGCGAATAATTCCCATCAAAACCTGGAATACCGCTTCCACTGGGATCGGTTATCGGTCTCGGGTCGAGAGGCTGGATACCGCCGGCGCCAAAACCGGGACAGCCCTGCCCGATAAGCATCGGCACAGACACCATTAAAAGCGATACAACCGCAATCCTGGTCAAATGGTTTCGATTATTTTTTACCATTCGAAAACATCCTTAATAATCGTAAACGCTTGTCATTACTAATGTAAGAGCAGGCGAGTACGTATGCTTGCAGAACCCCTTCATGAATACATTCCACTTAAATTTATAGTCAAGGTATTCTATGTCCAAGGCAAAAGACTGGTCAAGGTGTAAACTAGTAGATAATCTGCCCCAATTGTCCCATTTACGGATAGTTAGCATACCCGCCGTGCAAGGTTTTCCAACTCTTTCAAGGCGGCTCCTGGATCAGGTTGATCAAAAATCGCAGAACCGGCTACCAGGGTATCCGCTCCCGCCGATACTACCGCTGAGACCGTATCCGGACCCACTCCCCCATCCACTTCCAGCCGCTGATCAGGCCGAAGCAACGACCGAACCTCTCGAAGTTTATCCAGCGAAGACTCAATAAATTGCTGCCCGCCGAACCCCGGCCAGACACTCATAATTAAAACCTGATCGACCTCGTCGAGTACCGGAACAATATCCGAAACCGGGGTGGAAGGATTCAAGGTGATACCCACATTAAGTCCCAGCGACCTTATGTGCTCAATAATTGTCCGAGGCTGTTTTGTAGTCTCGATGTGAAAGGTCAGCAGATTGCTGCCGGCCTTGGCGAAAGGTTCGGCATATTTCATAGGATCCGCGATCATCAGGTGGGTATCGAAAAATAACTTGGTGGCGGGCCTTAGTTTTTCCATCACCGGCACACCAAAGCTGATATTCTCCACGAAATGTCCGTCCATTACGTCAAAGTGCAGCGCTTCCGCGCCGGCCGCTTCCACCTGGCCAACATGATCTGCCAGCCGGGTAAAATCCGCCGACAATAATGACGGAACAACCCGCACCTTGGGTTCAGCTAATTTCCAGTCACGTTTGGACGGTACTATCGTATGTCTCCCATGTCGCAAAAAACTAAAGAATATTACGCATCGTCGAGCACCTCAACCGCGGCGAAAGACTTGCCTTCCATAAATTCCAGGCTGGCCCCACCGCCGGTGCTGACGTGAGACATTTTTTCACTCAAGCCCGCTTTATCGACGGCCAAGGCACTATCCCCACCGCCGATCACACTGATTGCCCCTCCATCCGTCGTCTCAGCCACTACCTGGGCAATAGCTATGGTACCAACATCAAAAGGCTTGATCTCGAACACACCCATGGGGCCGTTCCAGACTATCGTTCTGGCATTAGTAACAATCTCGGAATAGGCTTTGCAGGTCTTGGGCCCAATATCGAAGCCTCTCAGATCGTCAGGCAGGTCACCTTCGATCAACTGGGTCTCGATGCCTTCTTTCAAATCGGTAGCGGCTACAAAATCTACCGGCAACTTGAGTTTGCTGCCACCAAGTTCAAGCAGATGTCGAGCCTCACCGATCTTATCTTTTTCCACGATAATCATACTCTTGCCGGGGCTTCTACCCTGGGCACACATAAACGTAAAGTTCATCGCCCCGCCGATCAGTACCGCATCGCATTTTCCAAGCAGGGCTTCGATAACTCCGATCTTATCCGACACTTTTTTGCCACCGAGAATAGCTACGAATGGGCGTTGGGGATTGTTTAGCGCCTCGCCGAGATACTTAAGCTCTTTCTCGACCAGAAAACCCACCACTCGAGGCTTACCTTGCATCTGCTGCGGCACGGTAAGCATGCTGGCATTATCCCGATGGCAGGTACCGAAGGCATCGTTGACATACACGTCGGCCATATCAGCCATTTGCCTGGCGAAGCCATCCTTCTGTTCTCGAAGGGTGGAATCCTTGGCGGCATCTTTGTCCTTGATCTGCTCGGCCGCGTGGAAACGCACGTTTTCCAACAGGCAGCACTGCCCGTCGGTCATGCCGGCCACGATCTTTTCAACCTCAGATCCGACGCAATCGGGAGCAAAAATCACCTCCTGGTTCAACAACTCACCGAGACGTTTAGCCGCCGGGGCCAAGGTCCATTTTTTGTCCGCCTCGGGATCCTTTCCCTTGGGCCGACCGAGATGGCTCATTAGAATCAGCCGGCCGCCGCCGTCCAGTACCTTCCTGATGCTCGGCAGGGCCATTCGGATTCGGCGATCATCGGTAATCGCCCCGCTATCGTCCTGCGGAACATTGAAATCCACCCGCATCAATACTCGCTTTGACTTTACATCAACATCTGCAATAGTTTTCTTAGCCATCGCTATAACCTCGTATTTGGCGTGATTGCTTGTTCATTATGATGAAAAATCGGCCGGTATATAGTACGTGCTTGTATGCATTAACCAGCCACACACGTAACCAAGGCTGTTCCAGAACAAATCCCTCGCATGGTTCGAGGTTTGAATCAACCGCTTATCTCGATTGGTCGAGACGGGCGGCTAGTTGGCCAGTGTATTCAGCACGCCCTATCGCCGGCGTTACCCAGACTTTACAGCAAGCCGTCCTTCTTGGCCATGAGCTTCATCAAGTCAAGAACGCGGCAGGAATAACCCATTTCATTGTCGTACCAGGAAATCAGCTTGAAAAATTTCTCATTCAATTCGATGCCTGCAGTGGCATCATAGATACTGGACAACGGGCAGCCGATGAAATCGCTGCTGACTACCGGATCCTCGGTGTATCCGAGAAAACCCTTCATCTTCCCCTCGGAAGCAGCCTTCATCGCCGCATTAATATCCTTCATCGAGGTAGCCTTTTCCGTGCGGACGGTCAAGTCCACGGCCGATACGTCGGCGGTGGGAATACGGAAGGCCATGCCGGTCAGCTTACCCTTCACCTCGGGAATACAAAGTCCGACGGCCTTGGCGGCACCGGTCGAAGCAGGGATAGCATTCTGGGCCGCACCTCGACCACCGCGCAGATCCTTCTTGCTGGGGCCGTCCACCGTCGGCTGGGTTGCAGTCATCGCATGAATGGTGGTCATCAAACCTTCGGCCACACCCCAGTTATCCAATACCACTTTAACAATCGGAGCCAGACAATTGGTGGTACAACTGGCATTAGAGACAATCTTGTCCTTGGCCGGATCAAACTTCTCCTCGTTAACCCCCATCACCAAGGTAGTAATGTCTCCCTTGGCCGGGGCGGAGATCAGCACCCGCTTGGCCCCCGCCGTCAGGTGCTTGCCAGCCGTATCAGCATCCCTAAACAACCCGGTGGACTCGACCACATAGTCCACCTTCACATCCTTCCAGGGCAATTCCCCCGGATCCTTGATGGAAAAACAGGGGATTTTCTTGCCGTCGACCACAATGTTGCTGCCGTCGGCCTTGATATCATGCTTAGTTTGCCCGTGGGTGGAATCATACTTCAACAGGTAGGCCAGGTTGTCTGCGGGTACTATGTCATTAACAACCACAAACTCGAAATCGCTATCACCAATGCCCGCCCGCATTACCAACCGACCGATACGACCAAATCCATTAATACCAACACGAATCGCCATTGTGTTCTCTCCTTGCTGCGAATTTATACTTTAATTACAAGCCCCGGGCCTCCGACAGTCGTCAAACCCGGGAATTCCGAACCCCAAAACATAAGACTAACCGGCGGGAAAATCAAGCTGACGGGCTGAGTTTATCCAAAAATCACATACCGCCGATGCGGTTCGGCAAAACCGGCAAATAGCCCATTGACATCTTCGAAGGGCTTCGAATCCCAATCGTCGCTGTAGTGGTAAAGCCAGGTTTTATGGCGGATAGGACCGGGTAAGGTGCGCAACTCGGTTAAAGTGGCATGAACGGGACTAGGTTCGTCGAACAACTGAACCTCGTGGAAACAAATCTTGGCTTGCTGAAGCATGGGGGCATAGGCGGGATAATCAAAACGGGTATCACCGGAGAAGAATGCCGACTCGCCCGATTGGGTATCCTCAACAAACAAACCGTATGATGGCCAATCGTATTTTCGCTCGATCTGGATGTGGTCGGTAGCAAAGGGACGAAATCGATAATGCTTCAAAATTGTAAAATGATCCTTATCCGAATCGCCGGGCTGCAGGGCCCGAATATAAAAATAATCCTGCAAGAGGGCATGCCTACCCCGCATCGCACTCAATCCGCCTTTAAGCGAATTATCCCATAAATTTAACAAAATGCTGCGAGAGCTTATCAGTTGGGCTTTGTATGGCCGTCCGTTCTCCCGATCCCCGAAAACATACATGTTCATAATAGCCATTTCCTCCAACCCGCCGATATGGTCGCCGTGCTGATGGGTTATGAACACGTGACGGATAACCGGGTAGTAGATCTTACCGTTGCGACTGAGGTAATCGAAACCCGGTTTCTGCATCAACTCATACAATGCCTGCGGGCCGGTATAACCGAAGTCAATCAACAGGGTATCGTCCGGAACCTCTTGATGTTCCGGCCCTCTTTCCCAGGCTTCGATTAATACATTGGATTGAAAATTTCTTTTGGCAAATGCGGAACCTACTCCGAGAAAGGTAAGCGTAAGCATAGTAATAACCACCCATAATAGAGCGAACAAACCATCGGCCATAATAGACCGTCCAAACGTGGGTCGTCGGGTGAGTTATTACTCAGCCGCAAACCGCACGGTTAATATAATATATACATCGGTCTGCCACAAAAAGAAACATAGTAATATTATCTGAATCAGCAGATAGAATCCCCCGTCAAAGTGTATTTTCAGAACTCTTTGCCGATCATAAAGTTATCAGGTCTGCCAAAAACTGAAGCTTATTAAACCAATTACCCATCCTGACAAACCGGCCCATATCCGCTTTCAAAATAGCTGATATCATGCAAATAAACAGTACCCTTTCACGGCAGAAAGTCTAAAATTCATGGTATAAAGATCGATTAACCGATACATATCTGACCGTTAGATTATGAAAGGACGGCTTATGCTTCTCAAAAAAGGCAAAGCAAAAGTCACATTCGTATATCAACCCATCGGCCCTTCATGTAAACGTGTGCAACTGGTGGGCGAGTTTAATAACTGGCAACCGGAAAAAGGCAGGATGACCAGGCAAAAAGACGGATCATTCCGTAAACAGGTTAATCTGGATCCCGGCGAATACCGTTACAAATTCTTTGTGGACGGGAATTGGGTTGAGGATCCCCAAGCCGATGGACTTGTACCCAACGAATTCGGCACCTTCGATTCGCTGGTAAGCGTCGGCTGAGACATATCGGCACTTTGCCCACCAGCTTCATCAGCAGTTTTCCCTATCCGCGAGGCAGGCCGCCCATCTTGTAATCTTCGTCTACGGTGTAGAGTCGATTGAGCGGTTTTTCATTCAGGTGCGAGCATACCACCTCACCGGCAAATACCACGTGATCGCCCGTCTCCATTTCCGACGCC
>CP070790.1:4101735-4106266 GCA_020346805.1 Planctomycetota bacterium | reverse complement strand
CACAAGAAGCGGGGTCTACAGGATTGATGCCAAAACCCACAAAGTTACGCCGGTAGCTACTAGAGCCGAAGGCTGGCCATTTTGTTTTCCGGATGACGTTGATATCGATAAAAATGGGAATATCTACCTTACAGATTTAACTTACTCAGGTATTTGGAAGATATCTCCAGATGGCAAGAAAGTCACAATGTGGTGTGATGATCCTCTTCTTAATTGGGGAAACACACCATTACCTTTAGGCGTCAATGTACTAGTCTTTGATAAAGGTGAGAAAAATATTTTCGCTGCAACCACGACACAACCGGGTCGTATTGTAAGAATCCCAATAAAAGAGGACGGGAGCGCGGGGAAGGCTGTGATTCACTCGGCAGGCCATGCCATATTCGATGGTATTGAAATAGACGATGAAGGATATATTTATGCCTGGTTCTGAGGGATGGCGTACTATATACGGCAAATTTAGCTTATGGAGTGCCTAAAGAAAACCAAAACCGGACTATTGTTGCCATAAAAGGCTTTTCTAAGAAATAATTTCAATCATAGTTACGCAGGTGGGGCAATGGTCCTAGCCGGCGCTCCGGAGAAGCAAAGGTGAAATGCTTTTGATTCACTTGGGGCAGGATTGAAGCGGACGGCAGGTACAAGGAACTACGCGTCGGATACTGTTAACCATTTTATGGAGCAAGGAGGGAAAAATGACAAAATTATCAAATCGCATCGGTCTTCAGAGGCATATATCCATTTTTGTGACGTTGCTTGTGCTTATGCTGCTGGCAGGCGGGTTCTTCAGCAATCGGGTTGATGCAGCCGGGAAGGACACGCTCGTTGTCGCTCGGGCTATGGATATCAATTCCCTGGATCCCCATATCGCCTTTTGCGATACCTGCAAAGTCGTTATCGGTATGATGTACGAGACCATTGTCAAACTGGGACCGGACAATAAAACCATCCTCCCCCAGATCGCCAAAAGCTGGGATGTCAGCAAGGATGGTATGTCCTATACATTCTATCTGGACGAGAGAGCTGTCTTTGCCGATGGTAGCCCGGTGGAATCCAAAGATGTCAAGTTTTCCATTGAACGGTGGCAAAACTTGAAGCAGGATTCGAACATGTATGTAAAAAGCATCAGCAAAGTAGATGCTTCTGATCCCAGGAAAGTCGTCATAACTGTCTCGAGCTGGCCCTCTGAGTTATTGGGTCAGCTGGCTGTCCCCTATGCCGGTATCGTTAACAGCGACTTAGCCATGGCCAATGGTGCCGTCAGCAGTGCAGATGCACCTGAGAAAGACAAGGCCGAAGCCTGGTTCATGAAGAATTCAGCAGGCAGCTCGCCATTCGTGCTGGAATCCTACCGCCCGGACGAGGAGATACGGCTCAAGCAGAACCCGCGGTACTGGGGCAAGAAACCGGCTATCAAACGCGTTATTATCAAACATGTACCGCAGTCCGTCAGCCAGGCCCAGATGCTTGAAAGCGGTCAGGTAGACGTGGCCATGCAGATAGACGCAGACACGGCCAAAACCATCCGAAGCAGGGATGTGGTTATCAAGTCCCAGCCATCCTATTATTTCAACTACGTGGCTCTGGTACCCGGGGCCACTAATCTTAAAGTTCCGCTGACACCCAAGGTTCGTGAAGCCATTGCCCTGGCTATTGATCATGAAGGCATGCTCGATGTAACCCTAGGTGGGGCCGGACGAGTTCAACCCAGCGTCATTCCGGTAGAATTCCCAGGCGGAAGCGGTTTTCCGACGCCCAGGCAGGATCTGGCCAAGGCCAGGAAACTGCTGGCCGAGGCGGGGCATCCCAATGGATTCGAGATCCTGGCCGTCTACCCGGACCTCACCTCATACGGCGTCAATTACAGCGTGGTGATGCAAAAAGTGCAACAGGATCTGGCCAAGATCGGTATCAAGGTTATACTGGAACCGGTTACCATGGCCGTTCTTCGCGCTCGCACTGGTGGCACCGTCCCCATGACGATTCTGATGTGGGCCGCAGACTACATGGGCAGCGCCCAGTACGTGCAGTACTTTGCCATGGTGCCGGGTACGACCTGGTTTTACCTGGCCTCCGGTACTACCAACGACATGCCTTCACTGGTCAACCATCGTGAAGCGGAGTTGATGGAAAAACTTCAGAAAGCAGGCGCCAAAGAAGCCGAGAAGCTATATCATGAATTCGCCAAGGAAATGATCAAAGATTACGTCATCATTCCGATCGGTAATCCTGACCTTCTTTTGACCTACCGGAAGAACGTGCAGGGGATGCGTTATGACATTATCACCGAAATTCCTTTTGATGAAATCTCCAAGAGATAAAAACCCTAACAGGCACCCGGAATGAGAATTACTGGGTGCCCTACATATTTGTCGCGTGGGAGCTTAGATGCTGCGTTACATTGTCCGTCGTTTGATTGCCATTCCATTGCTGATTTTTGGGGTGGTTACGGTCTGTTTTTTTCTGGCCCATAGTATCAAAGGCGACCCACTATCATCGTTGTTGTCCTTCCGGCAGCTGGGCAACCCGGAGGTGGTAGCTGCAACCAAAAAGCGTTGGGGTCTGGATAAGAGCTTGCCCGAGCAGTGGTTCATTTATATCAGAAACCTGTTATCCGGTGATTTCGGGACTTCTTTCCGTACCCGGCGGCCGGTGCTTGAGGATATTTCGGATCGATTGCCAGCCACCCTGGAGCTCGCTATCGCCTCCCTGGTTATTGGCAGTCTGGCGGGCATTTCCCTGGGCATGCTGGCGGCCTATTACCGCAACCGTCGAATAGACGACGGCGCACGCCTGTTTGCACTGGTCGGTTCTTCCATGCCGGTGTTCTGGTCCGGCCTTATTCTACTTTTTATTTTTTCCGTTAAACTGCAAATACTGCCAGGACCGGGGCGGCTGGATCCCGTTACCGACATACCCCCGTATGTGACCGGTATGTTCACTATCGATGCGCTGATAGCCGGTGAAATTAACAAGTTCCTGGAGGTTCTCAAGCATATGATCCTGCCGGCCTTTGTTATGGCCTGGTCTATGATGGGCATTATTTCGCGCGTCGTGCGAGCCAGTATGCTGGATGTATTAAATCAGGAGTACATTCTAACGGCACGCAGTAAAGGGGCCAGAGAGCTGCGGGTAATCATCAACCATGCCTTGCGCAATGTGATGATTCCCACACTGACAATCATCGGATTTTCCTTTGCCTATCTCATAACCGGCGCTGTCCTGGTGGAAACCATTTTCTCATGGCCGGGGGTCGGTTACTATGCGGTTTCCTCGACTCGCGCGCTTGATTTTCCGGCTATTATCGGCGTCACGATCATCGGTGCCACCGCCTTTTTGGTCACCAATCTGGTGACCGACATTTCGTATGCATTTGCTAATCCCAAAATACGGCTAGGCTGAATGATTCTCACGAGAATACTGCAATTCAGGTCTTTTTTAAAACGATACGATCACCTGTTAACCCTACCGGTGATCATCGGCATCCTGATTATCTTTTTCTGGGCGATCACAGCCATCAGCGTAGATTACTGGCAACCATACGATCCTCTGGCGATGGTGTCCCGCAGACTTCAGCCACCCAGCGCCAAGCACCTGCTGGGTACCGATGCTCTGGGACGGGATGTCCTATCCCGAACCCTGCACGGCGCCCGCCATTCAATGCCCATTGCTATGTCCGTCGTGATTTCGGCGGTGACCATCGGCTCGCTTCTGGGAGCGGTAGCCGGATTTTCCGGTAAATGGCTGGACGGATTAATTATGCGGCTGGTGGATGTAACCCTGGCGTTTCCGCCAATTCTGCTGGCCATGGCAGTAGCCGCAGCGCTGGGTCCCGGACTTCGCAACGCTGGTATTGCCATGGTGATTGTCTGGTGGCCGATTTATGCTAGACTCATGCGTGCCCAGGCCCTTGAAGTCCGGGAACGCGATCATGTCGAGGCTGCCATCGCCAGCGGTGTGTCCCGCACGCGATTGTTGTTTGTACACATACTGCCCCTATGCTGGACACCGGTCCTCATTAACGCAACCATGGATTTCGGCCAGGCCGTTTTATTGTCAGCATCCCTCAGTTTCATTGGTCTCGGGGCCAAACCGCCCACTCCCGAATGGGGGTCCATGATTTCTGAGGGGGCGACTTTCTTTTATTATTGGTGGATCGCCTTGGGGCCGGGTTTGTCTATCCTCATGGTCGTTTTGGGATTTAATTTCATCGGCGACGGATTGCGTGATTTTTTAGATCCACGTACTACGGACTGACAGGTCGTGAAAATGACTGAAAATGCACCACTCATAGAGGTAAAAGACCTGAGCGTCGTGTTTCTCTCCCGAACGGGAAATCTGGAGGCGGTGCGTGGAATTAGTTTTCGGGTAGAGAAGGGTCAAGTCCTGGGTCTGGCCGGTGAATCCGGTTCGGGGAAAAGCGTGGCCATGATGGCCGTAATGGGGCTTTTACCTCCGAACGCCGTCGTGACCGGTTCGGTTCGGTTCAATGGCATCGAACTCCTGGGGCTTTCCTCCAGGGAATTATCCG
>CP070790.1:4082409-4101635 GCA_020346805.1 Planctomycetota bacterium | reverse complement strand
TGGTATTTCAACACATGTTTCTTGTACCGATGAGAATTGAATCACGGCTATGGCGGCCGAACCATCACTCGGAACCACACTGTTCGGGCCGCAAACCGCGTCCCATATCCCCTGTCTCTGCAAATTAAATACCTCATCAATGCTTCCCGAACCATCGACAACAAAGATGATATCGGTGGTCTCACTGCCGGTCGGGCCAACCGGCTCACAAACTTCCGGACATTCCCCATTAAAGGCTACTTCCGTCATCACCAAAATAGCCAGAACAAAAAAAGTAATTATTATCCGAGCGTATTTATATGACGTTTTCGTCATCCGTCCAACTCTGATATTTTTATACTTCTATCCTATCGATCGAAATCCAATGAGTCCGACTAAGCCTGTATCATTATGTATTTTGAGCAAAACCTTACTAGCCTCCATAATTCCAGCATAAAACATAAGGTTCATCATTTCACCTTTGAGCAGCATAGCTACACTAAACACATAAAAACAAAAACCGTAAATACATGACCGACATTCTTCCACCACCTCCGGCAATATTACTGAAACTCAAGCATGCCCGCGCGCCAAAATCAAACCCCTGTCAACTATACATACTCTCCAGAATCCTTTGGGGCTCTTATTTTCCCCTCCTGACTCAGATGTGTTGTGCGAACCTTTGCCAAAATACAACAATACCTTACCTATATTATAGTATAGCGAAATTTGCGATGATCTAAAGTACAAATACTGGAAATATCCGATTTAGATAAAGCCTTCCGGCAATTCCACCAGGAGATACCATGAGGTGCCATAATCTCCCTCAAATTCAACTGAAATTTTACATTTCCCGCTCTTTTACCCCATTTTGGGCTTTTCGCCACCGGTCCGGGAGGCACCTGGATTTTGACCTATATTCCTGGAATCTCGACCACACGTTGCCCATAGGGGAAGTCCTATATGACAAATAAGCTCCATTTAGGGGCAGGCAAACGCACAAATCCAAATTATACCCCATGGGGTGTATTTTGTTATGCGCTTTTGGTGAGATAAATTCTTTTCTTTTAAGAATTTATCTCGGGTTGGTCGCGCATGTGTTAAATCGGATACGTATTATACGAGGATTTTCTCCCGGATCGCCCAATGTCTACTTGCACTCGAACGGTGCGATATGTCAAGAATTATCAAAATCCCGCCGGCTCAACGGATCCGGTGGCCAAAATCCCATTGCAATACATTATTATCATGCATTTTACATAAATACGGAGATCATTATGCAGCGTAGTCAAGTAAAGGTCAGCCATGTATTCAACTTAACAAGATGATATACTATACATAAGCAAAAAAGCATTGTTCCAGCACATATCAGATGCTTCGGCATCAAAAGCATATGGACCGGATGATAAGGTGATTGGAGGATGAGAAGTATGCATTCCACAGGCATCTCGATCCTAGTCGTCGCCAGTGCAATCACAAATCTATCCGCCCAAACTGCGAATCTAAATCGCGACCGAGACCCGGTTGTTATTATAGGGTCAAGCATTACATCACTCATCAGCCTGCCGGTTGATGAGATAGTGGCCTTTCGTTACCAGGGCAGTTGGCAGCAGATACCGGTACAGATTGACGAAAGAAAATTCGTGGAATACCGAGTGGTATATAATACAACCCTGCTTCCCGCAGGTCTGGGTACGACGGCCTATATAGATCCAAACACCTACACCGGGCTGGATGATAATCCGGCCTTCGATGCCGACGACGAACTAGTCATTATGGCCAAAGATGCCGGTGATCAAGCCGCCGCACAAGCTCCCTTGCCGACAGGCACCATAATGGACAGCGGCGTTGAAATAACCATTGTCGATCCATTAGATGGTGGGCGGGGCTACTTATATCTATTTCAAACCGATGGAGCCTTATCTCCCGACGCCGGACAGGACTACATAACCTACACCTTTAATCTGCTGGCCGGCGACTACATTCCCGACTACAAAATAATGACGGGGCCAAATCCCGAAGACAGCGTCGCCATATCGACTCACTATCGCACCCACTTTTCCGACCGCTGGATCCGTGATGAACTCAATATATACGCTGGTGGGGCAACCGGCATGGATATCCTGGATCGACACAAAAACATGTTCGCCCCAGGTAACTGCGTGCGCACAGAAAACACTTTCTCCGCTGGCGAAGGGGCATTCTTCACCAACAAAGATGGACCGGTACGGGCCATTCGCTCCTATATGGGAGCCAACAGCGGACCCCTTACCCAACGGGAGCACATCTTCTACGAACAAAGACAGGAAATTACCACATTCTTACGAGTACATGCCATTTCCGGCGTAATGGATGTATACGATTACAGCTCCAATGCCATAGGAATGACTTATTATAACGATCTCAATCTTGCGGGAGTTCCGGTAGACGGCCTACCGGATACCGTGGTCGGCGGTCCTATCGTTTGGGAGATGGTCAGTGGCGCCCAGGGTACGGCCATTATCTCACATTCGAGGTACACGGATATCGATCCCTTTACCTATACCTCGTACTATTCGGACGACGAATCTCCCTCGGTTACTCAATGTACCGGCGATATACACGAATATGCCACCAGCGGTTTATGGATAGACCATTCCATTCCCAACACAGATCCACAACAAATCCCATTTAATATCTTAAACGTTCGTCGAACCGTTTATTACGAACCGCCGAACCAGAACGTGGGAACCGCCCAGCTCCGTCATTCCCAGGCCCAGACGCCTCTGGAAATCTCTCCTCTACTTTATCCGCCCGCTCCCGCTGATTTCGACCGCGACGGCGACGTGGATATGGACGATTTTGATCTTTTTAAGACCTGTGGATCGGGTCCGTCAATCCCATTAAGTCCCGGTTGTGAAGATAAAGATTTCGACGATGATAATGACGTGGACCAATCCGATTTTGGGATCTTCCAGGTTTGCATCAGCGGTCAAAACAATGCCGCAGATCCCCACTGCGCGGATTAATAAACTTCATAACGGTTTGGTTGAAGTGTTCGACGAGCGGAAAAAGCATCCGCCGGGCGGTAAGATCCGTGAAATATGCGGATTAAGCATACAATGTTATTTACCAGTAATACGTAATTGGGCGCGGGCAACCGCTTGGGCATGGACTTTATTACGGTAGCTGATCTCGTCGGTAACCTTCATAGCCCGGGCTTCGGCCAACATCCCTTCAGCTTGATCTCGATCTATCTGATCCGAACGCAGGGCCCGTTGAGCCAGCACAATCACCCGATTCTCGATCACTTGGACAAAGCCGGCATCGAGAAACCAGGCCTGTTGGTCGTTACCTTTGCGTACACGCATGGCCCCGGTCCCCAACTTACAGATCAAGGGGGCATGATTAAACAGGATGCCCATCTCGCCATCGTGGGCGGGGATAACCACAGAATCTACTTCGCTCTCGTAGACCTGCCTTTCAGGCGTGATCACGCTGCATGTAAAGCTTTTTTCAGACATGCACAGCTACCTGCGAATCCGACTCACACTTGTTTCAATACACCACTCGCTTGCCCTCGTGGCTCTGTTAACAAAAATTGAACTCTCACTCCTTTTCCAATCTTTCGGCCTTGGCGGCGGCTTCTTCAATGGAGCCGACATACATAAAGGCCTGCTCCGGCAAATGATCCCACTTGCCGTCACAAAGTTCTTTGAAACTACGGACCGTATCATCCAAACGCGTATAATTACCGGGGTAACCGGTAAACTCTTCGGCCACGAAGAACGGTTGAGAGAAGAAACGCTCGATCTTGCGCGCCCGGCTAACAATCTGTTTGTCCTCTTGGGACAGTTCTTCGACACCAAGGATGGCGATAATATTCTGCAAATCGCGATAACGCTGCAGTATACGTTGAACCTCGCGGGCCACTTCATAGTGCTTCTCGCCCACGTATTGCGGGACCAGTATTCGGCTCGACGAGGCCAAGGGATCGATAGACGGATAGATGCCCTTTTCGGTGATACTCCTATCCAAGACGATAAAGGCATCCAGATGAGTAAAGGTGGTTGCCGGCGCCGGATCGGTCAGATCGTCGGCGGGTACATAAATGGCCTGTACCGAAGTAACTGCCCCATACTTGGTTGAGGTGATACGCTCCTGCAACGCACCCATTTCGGTCCCCAGCGTAGGCTGATAACCGACCGCCGAAGGCATCCGTCCCAGCAACGCCGACACTTCCGAGCCCGCCTGAGAAAAGCGGAATATGTTATCGATAAAGAGCATGGTGTCAGCTCCGGATTGATCGCGGAACCACTCGGCCATAGTCAAGGCGCTAAGGCCGGCTCGCAAACGGGCACCGGGAGGTTCGTTCATTTGGCCGAAAACCATGGACGTATGATCCATAACCTGTTTGACGTTGCCTTCGGCATCTTCAAAGGTGGTCTCCTGCATTTCCAGCCAAAGGTCATTACCCTCACGGGTTCGCTCCCCCACACCGGCAAACACCGAATACCCGGCATGCTCGCGGGCGATGCGGGCGATCAATTCCTGCACGATAACCGTCTTGCCCAGGCCGGCACCGCCGAACAGGCCAATTTTCCCACCCCGAACAAAGGAGGCCATCAAATCGATAATCTTGATCCCCGTCTCCATAATTTCCAACTCGGGTGTAAGATCGGCAAATTCCGGCGGAGATTGGTGGATGGGACGATATTCCTTGGCTGCCACCGGACCACGCTGATCGATGGGTTCGCCAACCAGATTGAAGACACGGCCCAAGGTTTCCATACCCACCGGCATCATAATCGGTGAACCGGTATCCTCAACGGGCATTCCCCGTACCACCCCGTCGGTCGAACCCAATGCCACCGCCCGAATCCGGCCCCCTCCTAAATGCAAGGCCACCTCGCACCACAAGGTCTCCTTATCCGATAAACCCAATACCTTACGCTCAACTTCTATTTTGAGGGCGTTGTACAAAGCCGGCATCCGATCCTCATCGAACTCCGCATCCAGCGTGGAACCGATCACCTGTATTACCTGCCCGATATTCGTTACTTCTTGTTCAGCCATTTCTCTCGTTCTTTCGTTACATATTTATTGCAGGGCTTCCGCTCCGCTGACAATATCCAGCAATTCAAAAGTGATCTGTGCCTGACGGGCACGGTTATACTGCCGGCTAAGTAATCTGATCATGTCATTAGCGGCGTCGGTAGCCGCCTTCATGGCTACCATCCTGGCTACCTGCTCGCTAACCGCCGCCTCGTTGAAGCATTGAAACAATCTGATCTTGACTGCAGCCGGCAACAACTCGGTTAATAATTCCTCGGGCGGCGGGGTAAATTCGTATTGCAGGGATGGCTCTCTTAATCCAGCCCGATCCTCAGAGGTCGGCCGCTCAATGGGCAACAACTGCATGGTGTGCACGCGTTGAATACCGGCGGATAACAACCTCATATAGATTACATAAGCCGAATCGATTTGTTTTCGTTGGTAGCTATCGATCAAAAGTTGGGCAATGGGCTCAACCTCGGCAAATTGGGGCTTGTCTTCAAAACGCGTATCCGAACCGGCCAATTCGCGCCCCAGGTGTTTAAAGTAGAAGATGCCCTTCTTGCCCATCACCTGCAGATCGACCTTTTCGCCGGCATCTTCACGTTGGTTAATATGCTCAAGGGCGGCTTCCAACAACGACGTATTATACCCACCGCACAAACCGTGATTGCTGGTAATCACTAACAGTACCGTACGTTTGGATTCGGTATTGATCTTCAGCAGCGGGTGTTCCAAATCATCCCGGCTGCGGGACAACTGTTCGACTAATTCGGTCAACTTTTCGGCATACGGTTTTGTCGCAGTGGCACGATTGAACGCTGCCTGAAATCGGGCAGTGGCAATCAACTCCATAGTCCGTGTAATCTTACTGATATTCTGAGCGGCCCTGCGCCGCTTTACAATCGCCCTGGCCCTGGCCATACCAAACCACCCCTACATCAAAAAAACTATCATCCTTAAGCAGACATAAATCGCTTCTTGAAGTCCTTAATAATCTCCTTCAATTCCTGACTTGCCTCATCCGAAAGATCGAGAGTCTCAATCATCCCATCCCTTAATTCGGAATAAGCGTCGCGAACATACTTTAGTAACCCCTCTTCAAAATCGGCAACACGCTCCAGAGGAATATCGTCACAATAACCCTGAGTACCGGCAAAGATGCTGATTACCTGATCGATAACATGATATGGGCCGTATTGATCCTGTTTGAGCAGTTCGACCATCCGTTGGCCGCGATCCAATTGTCGCTGTGTGGCGGTGTCAAGCTCGGTGCCAAGCTGGGCAAAGGCTTCCAGTTCGCGATAGGCGGCTAAGTCCAGACGTAACGAGCCGGCCACCTTCTTCATGGCCTTTATCTGTGCCTTACCTCCCACACGCGAAACGCTTATGCCCACGTTAATCGCCGGGCGAAAACCGGCAAAGAACAAATCGGGTTCCAGATAAATCTGACCGTCGGTAATCGAAATCATATTGGTGGGAATGTAAGCCGACACCTCTCCTTCCAGGGTTTCAACCATCGGTAAAGCGGTCATTGAACCACCGGTACCGGGTATTATGCGAATCTCGTGTTTGTCAGAATCCAATTTCTTCAGATCCTCTTCGGCCTCTACCTTGCCTGGGACACCAATATAAATTTTGGTATCTGATGTGGGTCTGGTATCTGGTGGATCGGATGCAGGGACAATCATGTATTGATTGGCCAGCTTGCACGAGCGTTCGAGCAACCGGCTGTGGATATAAAAAACATCACCGGGATAAGCCTCGCGTCCCGGCGGGCGCCTCAGCAGCAGTGATAACTGCCGGTATGCCGCCGCCTGCTTGGACAAATCGTCATAAACACATAAGGTGTCCCGACCCTGCTGGTACATGAAGTATTCAGCCATGGCCGTGCCGGCATAGGGAGCGATATACTGCAAGGGTGCCGGATCGGAGCTGCCGGCGGCAACCACAATGGTGTAATCCATCGCTCCATTCTTACGCAGGACATCCACTACACCGGCAATGGTGGATTCTTTCTGCCCGATGGCCACATAAACACAAATAACATCCGAATTCTTTTGGTCGATAATGGTATCCACTGCAATTGCCGTCTTACCGGTCTTGCGGTCGCCGATAATGAGTTCGCGCTGGCCCCGGC
The DNA here is from genome assembly GCA_020346805.1 of Planctomycetota bacterium. Lineage (GTDB taxonomy): Bacteria > Planctomycetota > Phycisphaerae > UBA1845 > PWPN01. Next base: position 4,094,482 of record CP070790.1, on the reverse strand, counting down.
CAATAGGAATCATGCTGTCGATAGCCTTTATACCGGTCTGTAAAGGCTCATCGACGGGCTGACGTTCAGCAATACCTGGCGCATTAGACTCAAGTGGTCGGCGATGAGACGAATCTATGGCACCCTGATCATCCAAGGGCCTACCCAGAGGATCGACTACTCGGCCGACCATGGCATCGCCTACCGGCACCGATAAAAGTTGGCCGGTGCCGCGAACGGTATCGCCTTCCTTAATTTCAAGATAATCGCCGAGAACCACGGCTCCGATTGAATTATCCTCCAGATTGAATACCTGACCGATGGCCCCGTTCTCGAATTCCAGCATCTCGCCGGCCATCGCTTTGCCCAGACCGTAGATCCTGGCAATCCCATCACCTACTTCCAATACCTTTCCAACCTGGGCAACATCGATCTCGCTTTGATATTGTGCGATTTCCTGCTTGATTACCGATGCAATTTCATCGACTCTGAACTTCATGTCATCTTTACCTTATCATTAAGCGATTATGCAGCTATATGGATCACGCCTCTACGCTGTAGCCGCGCCCACTATTAATTTCCTTAATTGCCCGTTCGTACAGTCGCCTGCATATAGCATGCATGCTCGATGCCACACTGCCGTCAATACGAATATCACCAACATGGATTACCACGCCGCCGATCAAATCCGGATTGACTTTTTCAATCAATAGCGCCTTTTTCTCCATCCACTGACCGACATCTTCGGCAATTGCATCCCTCAGATCATCGGTGAGGGGTAATGCCGTTTCCACTACAACTTCGATCTGCTGATGTCTCTCCTTTATACGTATCTCAAGTCCGCGTTGTATGCCTCGAATGAGGCTGCATCTTGATCGTTTATTCAATACCTGCAAGAGGTTAAGTAATAAATCGTTCATCCTTCCACGGAAAAGCTTCTCCAGGGACGCGTGGCGGGGATCGTCGTCCACCGACTCGGCAGTCATAAACACGTCAAAATCAGGATTCCGATCCATATAGGCAATCAGATCGGCGAACTCGGCGGCCACTTGCTCGGCTTGGCCCTTCTCGTCAGCCGCCTCCAGGAGACCTTCGGCATAAACGTCGGCTATTGCTTGGATTTCCGTATTCTGTTGAGCCATATATAATTCACCTGATCACAACTTCAAATGTAATTTGCCGGTAAATCGTCAATTTTGGCTGCCGGGCTCTTTGCGCAATTCTCTCAAGGCTTGCCGGATGAGCTTCTCATGATCTTCCGGAGTCAATTGTCTTTTAAGTACACTTCCGGCCATTTCCATCACCAGATGGGAAGCACGATTGTATAATTCTCCCAGAGCCTCATCGCGGGCATTGGTAATTTCGCGCTTGGCCCGTTCGATCATCTTCCGGGCATCATCGCGAGCATCGGCCTCAATCTGCCGCCTTACATTATCTCCTTCGCACCGGCTTGCATCCACAATAGCCGATGCATCATCGTAGGCATTTTCAAGTTTCTTTTCATATTCGGCCAAACGTGCTTCCGCCGCCTCACGATCTCGCTGGGCTGACTCTAAAGATTCACGGATAAAATTCTCACGTTTCTGCAATCCCCTCAACATCGGACCCCAGGCGAATTTGCCCAGTACTATTACCACCACAAAAAATATCAATAATGTGGAGATGGCGATGAAAAGGTCACCGCTGAAGAGAGTCACGCTATTTTCTTCAGCACCCAATGCTGCATTCACATTAGAGGCACAAATCAACAAAGCCAATGATATCCCGGTATTATCTATGAGCATCCTGCCATATCCTTCTGTTGCGGGATGGCCAACTAAGCCGATGAAGGCCCTGGGGGAGACTTTCAGAGTCTTCGTCAGACGACCGCAACTATGTTAATCAGAGATTTCTGCCCCAAAATACCGCTAAAAAACAAACCAGCACGGCAAACAGGGTTGCACCTTCAATCATGGCTGCAGTAATCAGGGCAATACCATTTATCGAACCGGAGGCCTCGGGCTGACGGGCCATAGACTCGACCGCGCTGCCGCCGATCCGACTGATACTGTAACCGCCGGCCATAACCACCAGTGCTGCCCCAATGGTCGCACTAATCATGGCAATACCACTGCTGGACAATCCTGATGAACGAACAGCATCCGATGCCGTTGCCGCTTCATCCTCAGCTCCTTCCGCTGCTGATACCGGCGTAATAAATAATAACAATCCCAACAGGACTAATATCCATGCTCTGGACTTCATGATTTTAATTTCCTTTCATCTATTGAAACCGGCGGGAACAGTTTCGGATTACCAGTAATGCCACCGCCTCTCGGCCCCATGACCCGCAGTCCCACACCACGAGCACGGCATATTATTCTTATTATGCTTTAGTCTCTCCCTCCTCGCGCAAAACCCGTCTACTATCATCATGTTTATGGGGGTGATGGATAACAACCGCCTGGCCGATAAACACACAACTCAGGAAAGTGAAGATAAATGCCTGCAAAAACGCCACAAACAATTCAAGCAGGGTAATGGCAGCACTGCCCAGAATAACCGGTACTGAAACCAGGATACCAACCATGGCCCCAACCGCCGCGGCCATTCCGACAAAACTCACCAATATCGCCAGCAGAATATGACCGGTACACATATTGATGAACAATCGAAGAGCCAGGGCAAAAGTCTTGGCCACCAATCCGACCACTTCAAGAAACGCGATCAGAATATTGAGCGGAAAAGGACCCATGAAAAAGTGCTTCACATAGGCAAATCCATTAAGCCTTAAACCATTGACCACAATCATCAGCAGCGTACATATTGCCAAAGTACCGGTGACCCATGTGTTACCGGTAGCGGTTCCGTAGATACCATGACCAAAGATCGGCTTGGTAATCGGCTCCAGAGGGAGCAAACCCAGAACATTACAAGTCAGAATGAAGAAAAACACGCTCCAGATATATGGCACAAATCGATCTGTATATTCACCGAGATTCGGTTTGGCTACATAATCGCGCAGGAACTGGCATATGATTTCAATAACATTTTGCGAACCTCTAGGAGTAAGCTGATCGATTTCATCACCCTCTTTGGGAACCCGCACCAGCCGGGGCATGAAAACAATCAGCAAAACAGCCGCTAACAACATCATTATGATGTGGTTGGACAGGATGGTAAAACGACCATCCCCCGCACTGTACCACACGTAATCCACAACGTGGGTCAGAGGATTGAAACCGGCGGCCAGAAATTCGTCAATCATCAATTACCCAACTTTTTATTCCAGTAAATCAAACTCAGGGTCTCGATGTTAATCATCAGAATATAAGCAATGACCACCCATATCAGAAATACTTCCATTCTGAAGTTGCATTTCCATGCCACCACAATACTTATTACCAAGGTCAAGATAAACCGTATGGCTCCCGCTTGTAAAACAATTTGAAAACGTCTGCTTTTGTCTGCATCAATCATCCGGTATATGGCCGATATGAGTGTAACATATACTACCACCAGTACCACTACCTGAGCGATTATCATCGCTTCGACCCCAGATTGGCCCGTGATCGATAAGGTCGGGAAATAACCTATCCCGGCCATTAACGCCGAGCCAACCAGCGGCCATAATAACAAGTTTCCCGGTATTCGTGCAGTCCTATTTGCCATCCGCCTCAGGACTCCGCACTGTTGTTCTCAGATTTTGCTCCCTCCTTATGTTCCTCATTTTCCGCATTCCCAAAGAGCTCTTGCACAGATTGCCGGATCATATTGTACAGCCCCCCCACTATGCCTAAAACCGAACATATTACCAACCCCCATGGCCCGCTCTCAAATCTGCGATCGATCCAATAGCCCAGCAGGCACGCTACTACTATAGTGGCGGCCAACTCCACTCCCGTACCCGCCAATCGCATCGATCCCGATGTTATCCGTTTACCGGCCTTTTTATCGCCTAATGAGGTCATCATATCATTGAAATTCTTTTTATGGTTACTTACCTGAGTATAGACTTTGCTTATTTCATATGGTATCTATTTATGACCATATTATAATTTAATCTGAACTCTCGTTTTCATATCTTTTATTTTACCGATTTGTAAATCCTGTAAATTTATCGAGTCTGTTTCCTTTGCGTACAGTTTGCTACCCTAAATCATATTTACAGAATTAATGTCTCAAATTGTATGTCTTTCAATTCTATCGTATATGATTCAAATATACACGCTCCCATTATTATTTGTATACTCTGATGTGTTATTTATCAATACACACCTTTGTTTCATGTACAAACCACATAAATAAGCCTCGCAGACATGCACAAGCTTCCTTGCTTCTCTGCACATCTACGAGGCTTTTTATAGATTATGTTTATTATTTCTTTTGTTTTACATCTCAGATTCCATCTGGGCCAGTAATGGAGGTCTTCTGCGTCGACGACGTTTTTTCGGGGCACCAGGAATACGTATCTCCGGCTCGCGCGGCATGGCCTCGTTGGCAATGATCAGCGCCTCTGCCGCAGTTGGGGCAAATAAGTCGGCCTTTATTTCTTCCCATAATCCCTCGGCCCGGTTAAATACCCCCCCGGAAATCATAATATTCATTGTTGGATTGGTCCCAATTTCCCGAATTAGATCGATTAACCTGCGAACATTGGGCACCCCTGTCGGCTGGGTTCCAAATATCAACAGTATTTCGGGGCGCAGACTGCCAACCAATGAAAGTATTTCATCGTTGGGTACCCCACCTCCAACAAAAAATACATCCCAACCATCCGCTTCAAATAAATCTGCACACATCTGTGCTCCCAGCTCTTCCGGCTCGCCGTCGGCACAGGTTATCAAAATGTTCTTGCCGTTAGACTCTTTTCTCGGCAAATGTGGTTGTATCTGATCGGCCAATGTTCTGTTGATTCGTGTGGCCATATGTTCTGTTGCCAGGTTGATCTTGTCTTCATGATATAACTGTTCAATATTTTCCATGGCCCGCCATATCATATTTTCATAAAGTTGCCTCGGCTCAATTCCCTGTTGCATGGCATCATCCAGTACATCCCTGCATTCTTGACGACGGCCAGCTAATAACGATGGTAAAAACCTTTCGAGCAATCGTTCTGAAGTCATAATAATCTCCGTTAAGAAATTGGCGCTCAGGGCGCATTTCGTCTCCGCCCAGCCAGTCACGCTTTTTTGCTCATTTCATCCCCGACCCGTGCCTCATGCCATGGAAGGGGAAATCTTCTGTCTAAAACTACTTTTTACCGGTGTTCCACACCGGCCGCCAAAACGATATGTCAATTACAGATAAACACTTTTCTAACACCAGACTTCTTATACATATTTACTAGATACCATCATCAAATGTTAATTTGGGCAATATAGCATGTCTAGCGAATTTGCTATCGGCACTAGTCTGTTTTTTTCTTGAATAGTTATTTGGTAATTCTGGTCTTTGTGGGAAAAAATCCCTTGTTGTGCTGTTTGTCCGATAATAAATCGTCCATATAAGTATCGAAAGACAATTGTCGCGCTATATTTGCCTTTTTCGATTGTTGATCGTTTGTTGATTAATTGATTTGCATTTGTGTTAATTCATAAGATTCCTATTGTAAAGCTCGTCTTTACACGTAGTCTTACCCTATGGTAATTCAATCCGTCTAGCCCGTAGATTTCACAGGTGTTTTCGCTGATATTCGTAAGGTTCGCCAAAAAAATCAGTTATATCGCACAACGATGTTATGCTGATTTACAGAGTGTAATTGCCGGCGCGATGATTTTTTCGTCCCGGCAAGGAAGAGGCGTCGATTTCCCACAGGCGTATTCGGTAATACGTCGAGGAAAAATCGCCGGCTCTGACGAAGGCGGGCGGAAAAAGCATCCGCCGGACGGTAAGACCCGTGAAATATACGGGCTAGGTATTTTAATCCCTGAGCCTTGTTTCTTTACATTCCCAATAATCAATCGCTCACCCGCAACTAAGTCGAGCCCGCAGCATCTGCCGCCCGTTCTATAAGTTGGGTCGAAGAATAATTTTTCTCATCCCCCACGCAGGCCAGACGTATCCCCAAACGCTCGAGGGTGGGACCCTCAGGAAGGGTTTCCAGGGTATAATCCAATCCCTTGGCATGCACGTCGGGTCTTATCCGGTCGATGATGTTGTCGGCGGTGGGTTCGTCGAAAGCGGTGGCAATATCAACCGGGATCAGGGCCGATACAACCTCGAGCCGATCGCTGAGAGGCTGAACCGGACGATCCGGCCCCTTGTATTTGCGAATGGACTCGTCGGTATTCAGACCCACTACCAGCACGTCACCCTCCTGGGCGGCGGCTTTTAGAAAGCGTACGTGTCCGGGATGGAGCAAATCGAAAGCCCCGTTGGCAAAGACTATGGTTTTGCCTTGGGCCCGCAAAGTCTCCACTTCCCGCTTTAACTCATCTCGATCGAGTATAACCCGACTCATCTATGCTCCTCACCACAGAAATACGGATGTTAACTATTTTACCGCTACCGCTATCCGGTCTTTCAGTAACTCCCGTGCCTGCTCGAAAACCAGATCGCTGGTTATCCGAGTCATGCATCGATGGTCCACGGGACATTCTCTTTTCATACAAGGTCCGCAGTCAACCTTTACCATCAAGCATCTCTCGGTGGGACACTTGTTGGAACTCCATCTTGGATCGGTGGGACCGAAGATAGTAACCACAGGGGTGCCCAGGGCCTTGGCAAAATGTCGCGGACCGGTGTCGTTGGTAATCAGCAAACTCGCACTCCGAATCAACGCCTTGCTGGGGCCTAGTTTCATCACCGGCTTATTCAATACGGTCACCGGTTGCCGCATGTTGTCGGCCACCTTTTGGGCAATATCTATTTCATTAGGGGCACAAGAAACAAATATTGCAGCTTTAAATCCCGTAACTAACTTATCGCCCACCTCCGCAAACCGTTCGGCAGGCCAACACTTGGCCGATCCGAATGAGGCACCGGGATTTAAAACGACAATCGGCTGGTCGACCCGGACGGCTGCATATTTTATTGCTTGTTGAGCGGTTGATTCTTCCTCGGGAGTGGTGTGCAATTCCATCTCTTGCGAACAATCCCTACAACCCAGATACTTGGCAACCGCGTTGTAATAATCAACCATAGGCATAGGCAAATAATTGCCGTGTACCTTGGCCGGTAATAGGCGATCGGTCAACAACATACCCCGTCCGTCGCGGTCATAGCCCACCCGCCGACGTATACCGGCAAGTCGAGCCAGCAAAGCCGAACGAAACGAATTGGCCAGCAGGACGGCAAGATCAAATTGCCGGTCGCGCAGTTCGGCGGCCAGTCCCAGAAATCCCTGCCGGCGCTTAGGCCGACTTTTACCCTTGCCGGCGGGCCAATGGATTACTTCGTCCATCCAAATCCCGCCGTTGAGGATCTCGGCCAGATGGCCCTTGAGCAAGAGCCCGATGTGGGCGTCGGCGAAGCGTTCGCGCAGAGCCCGTAAGGCGGGGGTGGCCATCACCACATCGCCAACCCAGTTGGGCATGACCACTAATATGCGCGTAAAACGGGATTTGCCCTGGGCTTGAATCGATTCAGGGCCCTCAGGGCCCGAAAAGGCGCCTACATCCATATGGCTATTTCTCGATTGCGCCATAGGCCATATTCTAGACTATTGCCTCTTTTAACTCAAACAAAAAATATTCCCGGGCAATTTATGGTTTTATACTTCGTGACATAGGCAATAATTACCGGTAAACTATATACGCCGCTGACTCTGGAGGAGCAAGCCAAACCACAAACGAATAATCATTGAATGGAAATATAAACACAAAGGAGAGCAAGATGAGCAAAAGCAAAGGTAAACCTGCCTCCCGGCCCCAAGCAGCCAAAAACTTCAAGCAGAAACTAAGCCGGCGACGGTTTATGAATGCCACTGCCGCGGGTGCCGGTTTACTGGCCCTGGGAGAGGTAGTCACCCAAGCGGGAGCCCAAACTTATAAACCGTCAATCGCGGCTCAACCCGGGAGACGAATACTTGGAGCCAACGATCGCATTTTAATGGGAGTGATCGGTGCCGGCGGCAGGGCACGAAGGAGTATTATGTCGGAATTACAAAACCGCGGTGACGTTGAATTCGTTGCCGTCTGTGATATCTATGAGCCCAATCTCAATCAAGCCCTTAAAGCCGCAGGCGGCAAAGCCAAAGGATTTAACGAACACGAAAAGCTGTTGGAAATGAAAGATATTGATGCGGTGATCATAGGCAGTACGGATCACTGGCACGAAAGACACCTGATCGATTCGGTCCTGGCCGGCAAAGACGTTTACTGTGAAAAGCCATTATCCTGGTCTATCGAACAAGGGGCCAACATGGTCAAGCACGTACGTATGACCAATCGCATCGTGCAGGTTGGCATGCAACGGCGAAGCTCGAAGCCGATTATGGAGGCCAAAAAAATAGTCGACAGTGGATTTCTTGGGGAAGTCAGTTTGGTACGAGCTCAGTGGTTCTGGAATATGAAAGACCTGCCCTCCCCGGATGAACTCAAACAACAAGGCAAACTGGACTGGGAACGCTGGCAGGCTCCGCTGCCCAAGCATAAGCGATATCCGCTGACTCCCAAAAACTTTATTAAATACCGATGTTGGCGTTACTTCTGGGAATACTCCGGAGGCAACATGACCGATCAGGGGACGCATCTGATCGATGTGATCCAATGGTTTATGAACGACAGTAAGCCTCCGCTGGCCGCCCAGGAACAAGGTGCGGTTTACCAAATCAAAGGGTACGAAACACCGGACACCTTCTGTGCCGTTTTAGAATATCCCAAATTCATGGCCACCTGGACGCTGACCTATACTAACAATTACCAGGATTCCTGGACCATTATATTCCAGGGGCGTGAGGGCACACTCGAACTGGATGGTTTCGGGGCCCGCTTCTACAAGGGAAAATGGCCTCGCAACTGGCGTAATAATCCGCCCAAACCGGAGCACGAGATTACCGGGGCCCTTCTAACTGCCCCGCATACAGATAATTTCGTTGAATGTATGCGTTCGCGGAAAGAGCCCAATGCACCCATAGAGATCGGTCACCAGGCGGTATCGGCCCTGCATTTGGCCAACGCCGCCCATCATGCCAAACAACGGGTCGTACTCGATGAAAATGGACGCTCCATTCGAACCTAAGTACCAGAGCGTGGCGACCGACACGATCGGAAGAACAGAGTTTAATTATCCTGAGTCCCGGCCGACTGCGGTCGGGGCTTTTTCTTGAAAGATTCAGAATAACCAATTTACGTGCCCCACCGATATTATAATTGACTAAAAGACCTGGCCCCCGACGAAGCTGGTTTAACCCTTGACAATCAGGCCTCACCGGTTATGAAGCTCATATGGTGGTCATAATTACAGAGAGGCAATCATGAATATTATCATCGCTGGTGCAGGCGAAGTCGGTCGACATTTGGCAACGGTTCTGACCGCCGACAATCATGAAATAACCCTAATCGACCTGAAGGCCTCCAATCTGGAATCCCTTCGGGAACAAAGTGATGTCGCCACCCTGGTGGGATCGGCTACTCACGCGGATATCTTACAGGAGGCCGGCGCAGATCGTGCGAATTTGTTTGTAGCAGCCACCGATTCCGACGAGATCAATCTATTAGCCGCCTCGGTGGCCAAGAGTCTGGGTACAACAAAAGTCATAGCACGGGTGCACCATAGCGTCTATCAGGCGGGCCGAGGGATCAACTACGCCAAAATCTTGAATATCGATCAACTGGTCTGTCCCGAATACCTAACCTCGCTAGCCATTGCCAGCGTGCTTCGGGATCCGGCGGTTCAGGCCATTCAATACTTCGCCCGTGGCCAGATTGTCATGGAACGCATCGAAGTCAGCCATCAGTCCCAGGTCATTGGTAAAACACTGGAATCTCTTTCATTGCCGGCCGGTGTTCGGATAGGAACCGTAACCCAACAGGACAAAACAGTGGTCCCCACGGGAGAGACGATACTTGACGCGGGCGATCATATTACCCTAATTGGTGCCACCGAAATTTTCCATAAAGTTCTTCCCATGTTTCGCAAAGGCGAACTATACAAGAGAAAGATCGTTATTATGGGGGGCTCGGCGGTGAGTGTATGGTTAAGCCGGGCCTTGGACAGCCGGTTCTTCAGCATTCGGTTGTATTTGACCGACCATACCCGGGCCCTGGAACTTTCCCAAAAATTAACCCATGTGACGGTGATAGAAGATGATCCCACCGATCCTAACACTTTCGCTGAAGAAAATATCGCCGACGCCGATGCTTTTGTAGCCAGCACCTGGGAGGATGAAGACAACATTCTGGGAGCTCTGCAAGCCAAACATTTGGGTGTACCTCGCACCTTTGCAGTCATCATCAGACCAACTTATCACGAACTCATAGAGGAACTGGGAATCGATCGGATATTCAGTCCGCGAATAGTTGCCTGTCAGGAAATCCTACATATGACCCAGGGCAAAGCGGTGCAGAAGATCGCCCAACTCGACGAGCAAGGTACGTGCGTTTATCGTATCAACGTGGGCCGTGATGCCGAGGCCATTGGTCAAACTCTGATAAACATGAAACTGCCCAAAGGTTGTGTTTTTGTCGCCATACAACGAGGGGACAATATACACGTGCCCGGCCCTCACGATCTGCTTGAGGTTGGCGATACCGTGGTGGCTATGGCCCATGAGAATCTCGTCCAAAAGCTTGGCCGTCTCTTTTCATAAGCGGGAAATCGGATGCGCGTACGTTTTGTAATTCAACAACTAGGTGTACTGCTGTTGATACTGGGCGCATCCATGCTGCCATCGGCCGCCTGGTCGGTTTACGACCACTACTACCGTAAAATTCCCGCGGAAGAAGACGCCCTGGCCGCTATGCTCATGGCCGCCCTGGGCGGCGCTGTGCTCGGCATCATCTTGATTCGCAGCGGAAAATCGGAAAAAAAACAATTCGGACGAAAAGAAGCGATGTTATTGGTGGCCCTTTGCTGGGTTTTGGGAGCAGCACTGTCGGCGGCCCCTTATCGTATATGGGCGGGATTGCATGAGTTCACTGCAGGACAGGATCAAGCCTTCACCAAATATGTCAACTGCTATTTTGAAGCGATGAGCGGACTAACCACCACTGGGGCCTCGACGCTAACCAACATCGAATCTATACCCAGAAGTCTCTTATTCTGGCGGGCCTTTACTCATTGGATTGGCGGCTTGGGTATAATCGTCCTGTTTGTCGCGGTTCTGCCTATTCTCGGTGTGGGAGGAAAGAGACTGTTCAAATTCGAAACCCCCGGGCCGACCAAGGAAGGTATTCGCCCCCGCATTCGTGCCGCCGCCCAGGGGCTATGGATGATTTATTCCGGAATCACTCTGGCGGAAATTTTGTTGTTGAAAGCAGTTGGTATCGGATGGTTCGATTCCATCAGCCACGCTTTTGCCACTATGGCCACCGGCGGTTTCAGCACCAAAAACGTCAGCATTACCGGTCTTGGATCGTGGAAAGTGGAACTGATTATCATCTGGTTCATGTTCATGGCCGGTGTTAATTTCGGCCTCTATGACCGATTACTTGGCGGGCGATGGCGGGAGGTGTTGCGAAATCCCGAGTTCAGGGCTTATGTGATCATCATGCTGGCCGCCTTTATGATCATCACCTGCATAGTATTCAACCAAGGTATGGTTGATATGGAAGGCGAACAGCAGATTGGTTTTTGGGCCAGGATACGCCATTCTCTGTTTACCACCGTTGCCATTCAAACCACCACAGGTTTCTGTACCACAGACTTTGATCAATGGGCCTTCCCCGCCAAGGTTATACTGGTAACCCTGATGTTTATCGGTGGATGCGGTGGTTCCACCGGGGGCGGCGTAAAGGTTATTCGCTTTGTTATTTTAGCCAAAGTGCTGTGGGCGGAATTGGAAACAACCTTTCGTCCCAATGTGGTGCGTACCATAAGGGTTGGTCGAACCACCATTGATCCTCAGCTGCGCAGCGGCACACTGGTATACTTCCTCCTGATTTGCCTTGTGGTTATCATGGCCACTACGCTGATAATCTGGATCGAAACACCTCATAAACTCGATACTCTT
>CP070790.1:4079037-4082309 GCA_020346805.1 Planctomycetota bacterium | reverse complement strand
AATGCCGCTATTGCAGAGCCAATTATAGCGAGGATAAACAGGAACTTGATTATCCTCGTGGTTACAAATTCAGTGAAAGATAAATCGAAAAGACTGCCAAAAAATCCTTTTTGTTCGTTCATGGTCATTCCTTTCAATATAGGGTTGCGGGTTCGATTAAATGGACATTCGATTTGCTTAACACTCTCCACAATAAAGTATACGATATGCACAATATGTCAATGGCGGTCGGGTAACATGGATAAGCGAAGCTTACCCGTGGTGGAAAATGGTTGCATGGATCGGACTTTACCTGATAAAACCATTCTCAAAATATAATAATTTTGACGAAATAATCTCTTTATTATGAGTGTTACTATTGTTGAAAGCTTTGATCGAATTCTGTATAATATTTTGCCCTGCAGAGTATTACTATCCAATCGTTGTTAGATAATTTACAGAAGGCAACCAGAATAAAACAAAAGGAGGACCATGAATGAGTGACAAGCAAGCGGATCTGGCCGGCCCCGGCATCGGTAATTATGAGGAGCTGGAAAAGATGCTGCCAGATGACTATGAAGCGCTGCTCCCGCCAAAAGAGATGATGCAGGCAGTGTTCGCGGTGAAGAATTACATAGAAGAAAACATGTGCAAGGAGTTGAACCTGACCATGGTGCAGGTTCCATTGATTGTGGATCGCGATAGCGGCATGAATGACTATCTCGACCGCGACGGTTCACGTACCCCGATAGGATTCCATATCACCAACGACTACGACAAAAATCCCATCGACGCCCAGGTTGTGCAGGCGGCCACCAAATGGAAACGCTATGCCCTCAAGCAGTTCGACTGCAAGGTGGGGGAGGGCATCTGCACCGACATGAGGGCGGTTCGCAAGGATTACTTCCTGGATCACGATCACTCCTGCTATGTGGACCAGTGGGACTGGGAGAGGGTGATGACTCCGGAACAGCGCAACCTGGACTATTTGAAGGAGACGGTGCGAACGCTGTGGAAGGTAATCCGTGGAGCCGGCCAGCATGCCCGCGAACTTTTCCCCCAACTCAATACCGATAAATATCCCGAGATTCCTGAAGAGCTTGTTTTCTTACATGCCGAGGAAATCCTTGAGCGCTATCCGGACCTGCCGCGTAAAGAACGGGAGACCAGGATAATCCAGGAGTATCCGGCCATCTTTATCATCGGCATCGGCTGGATCCTCAAGGATGGGTATCCGCATGAGATGCGGGCGGCGGACTATGACGACTGGTGCACCCCGACCGTATCGGAGAATGGAACCCCCATGCACGGGTTAAACGGCGACATCCTGGTCTGGAACCCGGTAACTCGGCGCCGCCACGAGCTCACCTCCATGGGTATCCGGGTCACCAAAGAGACCCTAAAACAACAACTGGAAATCACCGGCCAATTGGATTTCCTGAAACTGCCGTACCACCAGATGATCCTTAACGACGAGATCCCGCTGAGCATAGGCGGCGGCATCGGTCAGGCCCGCACTTTTATGTATCTGCTGAGGACGGCCCACCTTGGAGAGGTGACGGTTTCGGTGTGGCCGAAGATACTCAAAGACATGTGCAGGAAGAAAAACATAAACGTACTTGAGTAAGTAAGAATCCAGGTCGGACTCCGCCCGACAAAATATTGTCTTCTCCCTTGGCAGGCGTACAAAAATTCCCCCCTGCGTCCCTCCTCGGCAAGAGGGGATGTGGGGGGATCATGATCGCAGTCGCCCGCCTATGATGGAGGGCACATGCTAACGACTATCAACTTCCAGTGCCGTTAGTGAGCAGGGGGGTAAGGTTATGGTTACCTTGTCTTTTGTTATCCGGCCGACTTTTTCGCGTATTTTAACATTATCAGAGTTGGTCTCGTTGGTTGCCTCCGGGCCGGGTCCGGTCAGCATCCAGGCACGGGCGTGAGTGGGTTGCAAACCGGCAAGTGAGATTGTCGTATCTATCGGTTGATCCAGATTCTTGTTGATTATCATCAGATAATAATTTCGGCCGTCTTCGCTTTGGCTGGCGTTGGCGGATATAAACGACACGGCGGGAAAGATGCGGGGCAGGTATTTTTGTATTCTTACATTGCGAAAATATGCCTTACCCTTAACCGGTTTTTTCTGCACCCCTCGACGAGGGCAGATTCGCAAACGTTTGGTATCCTGCGAAGTAACAATGTGGGCCTCAACCTCGGTCCAGTCCGTGGTCTGGCCGATCTTTATCGAACAGATCGATCCAATGACAGTGCCGTCCAAACCGAGGGCCGACATTTCATAGCATACCCCCTCACCATCGCCTTCCAACTCAGTTTTGATCTGGCCGATCAAATGATATCCCATGATCGGCTCGGCCTGCATGTACTTTTGGGCGTGCCGATAGTCCACATCCTGGCCGGTAAACTCGACCTCCAGGATTCCGTCTTTCTCTTTATGTTCGACACCCGGCAAATCAGAAAGTTTCCACGGCCCGTCCGGCAAGATGTCGACTGCGAATTCGCGAAACTGCTGACCCGTTCCACCGGCCGGCTTGACTCCATAACCGCCCGGGGTGTTGTAGGTGGGTGAATCTATCTTGACGGCCAACAGCTCCCGGCCGAAGTGTTGGGCGTACAGCTCGAACACATAATACTGAGGCCGTTTCACTAACACATCATTCTTATGAACATAACCCTTGACCGCACCCCAGTATTCATTGGCAAACAGCCAGAAATTGGCCATCGCTATCTTGTTGGCCGGATTACAAAATACCCTGAGCATATCCGCTATCACCAACGCATTACCCAGACAGTGGCGATAGGGCACCGGTTGTTGCTGAACGAAATGACCGTTGTATTCGGTTATGGCGATCAGTATATCATCCCTACCTGTCTTATCCCGTAATAATCTGCGCATATCGTCGTAGTACTCTTGTATCTGATCGCCCCCTGCCAGGGCGATACGGAAAAGTTCCTTGGCTTCGGGTTCGCCGTCATTTCGCCCGTAGCCCGGCAGGTAACTATGGTGAATCACAAAATCGACATTCGCCCCTGTAACTTCCAATACCGGACAGGGCCAGGCAGCTAGGGGTGCGCAACTTTCCAGGTTCGGAAAAAGCGTCGCCAGCACCACTCCCAGTTTTATTCGCGGATCCACCGCCTTCATGGCCTGACGATACTCAAGATACCTTCGCCCATACTCGGCAGCGGTTATCTTGTTCCCAAAGTGATCGCCGTGATCGGTTTCATTGCCGTACTCGAACCATATCACGTCCCACGGTTCGCCCCGGCAGTCCTCG
>CP070790.1:4073403-4078937 GCA_020346805.1 Planctomycetota bacterium | reverse complement strand
GGATTAATTGTTACAGCCGGCCGTCCACCACCATAGCCTTGGAGTGCAAGGTCCTCTCGTTCAGGCCCCACAGGTAAATCTCCACCCCGCCGTTCAGCAAAATTTCGAACCAAAAGAACGCCGCATAATAGGCCTCAATAACATCCACTGATACATCGGAATTGGTCAGTATTCGAATCCTGATCCCACGCCCCGCCGCCTGTAACAATTCATCCAAAAGCCAGTCGGAGGGATTAAAATATGGTGCCTGGATGTCTATGTACTCCTGGGCCGAGCGAAGGGTGAGCAACAACATATTATTGATGTCAAAATCATATTCTGCCGGCCGCTGATCGATGGACCGAACCGCCAGATCACCCGTCGCAGTCAAAGACGGAAAGAACCTGTCCTCATCGCCGACACTCCCGCCCAGCAGCTCCCAGTCATAAAGAAACTCCCGCTGCATGGTTGCCACCACCGGACCGGTCAGCAGCACATTGGTATCCCGCCATTGATCGGGGGCCAGGTATACATAACCAAAATTCATCCCCCCAATAATCGCCTGCTTGCCATCAACAATCATAAGCTTCTTATGTGTACGATATAACAATAACTCAATACAGACTTCCTTCCAGGTCGGGAAATACGGCACAACGTTAACCCCGCCCTCCCTAAGCACATCCGCAATCCTCGAACCGGCATAGTACTGCTGAACCAGTGGATCCAGAATTACATTGACCTGAACCCCCTGCCGAACCTTTTCCGTCAGCAACAAGGCCAGCTCCATGGCAACGTCCCAATCGTATTTGGAATCGTCGTCGAAATACAGTGTTTCGATATTGACATGGTCCCGGGCACTTTCGATCAGATCGACGAAAGCCCGATATGAGGCCTCCCCATCGACCAGTAGTTGCATATCGCACCCGTAATCCAGATGCGAATTCGTATAAGTGTCCAGCAGTTCATCGATATCTCCCTCCACTCCCCCGATCGCCGAATCTATCGTCATCGGCAAATGAATACACGAACAAAGCAACAGCGAGCCCACCGCTACAATGTCCAGACAACATTTATACATCACGAATTAATCCGAACTCAGATATTGACTCATAAAAGTACACACTATCAATTCCCCAATATAACTTAGAGTTTTGGGGCATCAAAATAAAGTTTACGTATGCGATGTTTTGACTAGATCATTAAGCTTTTGGACGGCTACTCCGGTATCGACCGCCCTTGCGGCAAGGTTAACCGCGGTTTTGAGATCGTCGGCCAGGCCGGCAACTACAATGGCCGCACCGGCATTGAGCAGGGCATGCTGGCGGCGGGGGCCCTGGTCTTGCCCTTCAAGAATGGCACGGATGGCGTGGGCACTGGCCTGCGGCGAATCAACCAGCAATGTATCCAGCGGGGCGGCATCAAAACCAACTTCATTCGGATGGATCGTGAATGTGCTGATTTGCCCTCCGCGGACCTCCGTAACCCGCGTCTGGCCGGTGATAGTCAGATCACACAAACCGTTGTGGCCGTTAACCACCCAGGCAAACGCGGCATCGCGGGCCGCCAAAACCCGGGCCAGCGTTTCGGTCAATTCCGGCTTGGAAGTACCCAGCACCTGCCGCTTGGCGCCGGCCGGATTGGTCAACGGTCCCAGCAAATTGAATATTGTGCGCATGCCCAGCTTCTTTCGCACCGGACCGGCATACTTCATGGCCGGGTGCAGATTGGGAGCATATAAAAAAGCGATCCCGCACTCGTCCAGGCAGCGTTCGAGCGTCGCCACGTCGGCATCGAGATTGACTCCCAACTCTGCGATAGCCTCCGCCGACCCGCTCACCCGCGTATTGGTACGGTTGCCGTGCTTGGCCACCGTGGCTCCCGCACCGGCCGCTATTATCGCCGCCGTGGTCGAGACGTTATAAGTGCTGATCCCGTCCCCCCCGGTGCCGCAGGTATCGATACAGTCGGCCTCACATCGCACCCGGGTAACCTTATCGTTCATCACGTCGGCGGCACCGGCAATCTCCTCGACCGTCTCTTTTTTGGCCGCCAGGGCCTTCAAAAACTCGCCCATACGGTCGGCCTCGACCCGGCCGGTCATGATCTGTTCAAAGACCTCCCGCATCTGTTGCCGCGAAAGATGGTTACCCGCCTCAATGGTGGAGATTATTTCACTAATCACTGCCATATTGTCTCCCGGTTACAACTTCCGCACCGTAGCACCGTTTGATGCCGTCGTAGTATAAACGATTGCCGGTTCATTGAAACGAGAATCATACTGCCGCCTGATTGCCGAACGAAGCTGACCTACCGCATCTCGACGTACCAAAGCGATGGCACACCCGCCGAAACCGCCCCCTGTCATCCGCGCCCCATAAACACCGGGAACAGACTCGGCAATTTCAACCAGATAATCCAACTCCACGCACGACACGTCATAATCATCCCGCAATGATTCGTGCGATTCCCACATAAGCTGGCCGAATATTTCCAAGTCGCCGGCACGAAGTGCGTCCGCCGCTTCTTGTGTCCGAGCTATTTCGCTTTGTACGTGTCGGCAACGTCTGAAAGTATCCATATCCATCTTATCCTCGAATGGTTCGAGCATACTCTTGGTAACATCACGAAGAGTGATTATTTCAGGATAAGATTCCCGCAATTCCGCCAGCCCTTCTCTGCACTGTCGCTGCCGCATCGGATACTCACTTGCTCCAAGTTCATGTCTAACCTGCGTATCCATAATAACCAGAGTGGTACGGTCAAGTCTTATGGGTAAATGTTCGTAAGTCTGCGACCTGCAATCCAACAACAAAGCGTGCCCCGCCTTGCCGAGAACACAAATAAACTGATCCATTATGCCGCAAGGTGAGTCGGCATACTGATGCTCCGCCCGCCGGGCCAGCAGGGCTAAAGGCACCGGATCCATGGTTTTACCGGCAAGTGTCAGCAAGGCCAGGGCCGTACCCACCTCCAAAGCCGCCGAACTGCTCACTCCCCCACCAATGGGCACTTCGCTATGTATCAACAATTTGCCGGGCTTGAGTAAAATGCCTTCCTTCGACAACAAAGCCGCTACACCCCGAACGTAATTTGCCCATGCCGGTTTTGACGGGGGACCGGGATCGTCGGCCGAAAAATGTACGGTTTCCTTAAAAGCCGTACTATAAACCGCAATCTGACCATCGCCACTTGCACCGGCCAACACTTGCAGCGATTGAGACATGGCGATGGGTAACACAAAACCCTCATTGTAGTCGGTATGCTCGCCGATCAGGTTCACCCGTCCCGGAGCCCGAACCAGAAACTCAGGTTCCGAATCGCCAAATGTCTGTTTATATCGCTGTTTCAGGTCCATCTTGTTGACCACGGTATTGATCTGACAGACAATAATGTGGGCGAATGTAGCGCTTGTTTAATCGCCTGTCAACAAAAATGTGATGATAATTATCCCACCCTCCCTGATAAGGTGGGATGGCTATTTGCGGATTTATCGATGCCTATACCGGTACTAATCGACACTGACATGGGCGTGGACGACGCTGTTGCCGTCACGTTGGCCCTATGTGCCGATAATATTGAGTTGGTCGGTGTGGTCAGCGTAGGCGGTAATGTATCTCTGGACCAGGCCACCGACAACATAGGTAGGCTGCTGGCAGGTCTGCAGATCAAAAATCCACCACCTGTGGCCCGAGGGTTGGATCAGGACCGCAACAACCTGCCCCATGCTACCCATGTATTCGGCCAAGACGGGCTCGGCGAAATCGACCTGTCGAAACCAAAAAACTTTAAACCCGGCAAATACCTGAAACTCTATGAACAGCTTATCGATAAACACGGCAAATCGCTGGTGATAGTGGCCATCGGACCACTGACCAACCTGGCTGCTATCCTTCGTGAAAAACCGGGTTTACTCGAACGAGCGGGAAAAATAATCCTTATGGGCGGGGCCGTCTGGTGTCCGGGAAATGTAACCCAATTTGCCGAATTCAATTTCTATCGCGATCCTGAAGCGGCATCGGCCCTGTTTCCTCCAATCTACCCATAACCGTAATACCATTGGATGTAACCCAACAGATAGTCATCGATGAATCACATGCCGCTCATCTGTCGCGCAGCGGAATACGCAGCGGTCAACTGCTTGGCCAAATGATCCAATTCCCGCTTGAAAGCGGCACGCAACAAACCCCAGGTACATTTAAGATTCACGATGCCCCGGCGGTGGGTGTCCTGCTCTGGCCGGAAATGTTCATGCGGGCCAAAATGGCATTAGAGATAACCGTAGATGGCGAACAGGCGGGTCGTTGCAAACCTCTGGTCACCAAGGACAAAACCCGGCAACTGGCCGTGGTTATCTCCGTCAACGTCGTGGATTTTCTGGAAAACATGTTCGAACAACTATGCAATGAGAAATTCGTCGTTTAATAACTGCCATCACGAATAATTAACATGAAAAACCAACGAATGGAGAATTATCAAACAATATCAAGACAGATTAAAACACATATAATTCTCAATTCTTCAAATCGAAAGTTCAATGTTTAACCAACTGCAGGATACAATAGTAGCTATCTCATCACCGGCGGGCACAAGCCTGCGGGGTATAATTCGCCTCAGCGGCCCGGAGGCCTTCCCCCTGGCATCAAATGTCTTCACCGGCAACGACGGGAAATCCCTTACCAACATACCAGGACATAAACGTATTGTCGGACGAATAAAGATCGATACCCATTCCTCCGTCCCTGCTGAAGCCTACACTTTCCGGGCACCGGCCAGTTACACCAAGCAGGATATCGTTGAGTTACATACCATCGGATCACCGCCGCTGCTGGCCATGCTACTGGAACAGTTGACCGCTCAAGGTGCCCGCCATGCCGAACCCGGCGAGTTTACCGCCCGCGCCTATTTCTCAGGGGCCATGGATCTTACTCGCGTCGAAGGCGTGGCTGCCATAATAAATGCCCGCAACGATTCCCAACTCCGGGCATCCCAAGCCCTACTGCACGGTAAACTCAGCAAACGATCTACCGAACTTCGCGACCGCTTGGCCGACCTGTTGGCCTTAATCGAAGCCCAGATAGATTTCGCCGAAGAGCCCATTGAGTTCGTCTCCCGCAATGAAATTATCAACACTCTCGACCAGGTGACCGACGACATAAAAACCTTGTTGCAGAATGCACCATCAACCGAACGACTCGATATTCTGCCCCAGATCATGCTCACCGGTAAACCTAATGCCGGCAAGAGCACCCTATTTAATCAGCTGACCGGATTGGATAGAACTATCCAGTCGGCCACTGCCGGAACAACCCGTGATGTAATCAGCGCTCCCCTGACCGTGCCGGGTGGTGAAGCTATGCTGCTGGAAAGTGCAGGATTGTACGGCAACAACCAATCAGCGGCGGACAAACAACCGGCCGATCCGTCGGAACTGGCCGTTTTGTTCAGCCAAAGATTCCTAAAATCGGCAGATGTGATCCTGCTGATCGTTGATATCACCGATGCACCCCAACAAGTCCTTGCGGATTTACGTCCAACATTACCCGACGTGCCCGTAT
>CP070790.1:4066730-4073303 GCA_020346805.1 Planctomycetota bacterium | reverse complement strand
TTCCCACCGCAACCAAACCGACCGAAACCAACCATATCGAGACTTTTATCCTCCATCACCATACCCTCGTACCTCTCAAGCAATTGACCAACAAATCACCATACCATCGGGATGCTTTATACTCCATCCTGGCTGGAGCATTGGAAACAGAATCCTTGATACTCAGCCGCACGACATTTGCTCTACAACTGATCGCGGGCGCAGCCGTAATCGATGCCAGGATAAATCGCTCGGCCAGCCATTCTGCAACTGACAAACGACTGCATGAAGTTATCGATACCCTTGAAAATACCTCTTTTGAAGTATCACCCGATACTCTGTCCAGCATTGCCGAACTGAGCTATCTGACCGCTCAGGCACATTATTTAACGGGCCGTCACTTAACTGCGGTCAATAAACTGTTAAGCTATGTTGATTCTTACCAAAGTCACGATCGCGCTGCTGATGCTGCCAGACAGGCGGTAGCCATCGCTCAGGAAATGTTAAACAAACCACAATGGCGCAACTCTGCAAAAGCTCGAACCGCCTTTGTCCGCGCCGCTAAGCTGATGCAAAAACACTTTCCCGATTCTCCGCAGGCTCGCCGGCTGCAATATTTCATAGCCCTGACTTTGGAACAAAATCAAAAATTAACCGAAGCCGCCGACGAATATGCCCGCGTCGCCATCGATGATCCTGACGCATTAAAGGCCGCGCTGGGCCGAACCCGCTGTCTGAAAAATACCCTGAACCATGCGGCGGCCAATCGAACCCTGAGCGAAAGCGAGATCAAAAAACTTGCACAAAAAACCCTGCGGGCCGCTCAACAAGGCGTTAAAACCGCCGGCCGCATAATTCATCAACAATCGACAAAAGATGATCGATGCCTCACCGCCGAGATCGTGTTGACCTTGGCTAACTTGTTAAACACCTCCCATATCAACACACCGGCCCAAGCCTTAACCACCCTTCAAAATTTCGAAACCCGTTTCGCCGAATGCCCCGAATCCATAGGACCGGCCCTGCGACAGCGTATCCTGGCCCATCGCGAACTCAAGCAACTTGCTCAGGCGCGTCAAGTGGTTCAACAATACCTTTCCACCTCACCGGACACCGCCGGGCCGGTAATGGCCAGACTGCTGGAAGCCATGCGCAACGAGATCGATGCCGCCGCCGATCGTGGCAATAAACAAGAACAAACCGATATCGCCGCCGAGGCCCATCAACTGGCGAAAATGCTAATTGATTGGTCCGAACAGAGACCGCAACAGGTATCGCCCACCGACTTATTAACCATCCGCACATGGCAGGCCTGGTCGCTGCTGAACGCCGGCAAACCCGCCGATGCATTTTCTCTCTACCAGACATGCCAAAAAATCGGCGACCATCTCCTGCCTGCCAATTCAACCTCGAACATGGAAATCCGACTGGGAAAAGCTGAATGCTTGCTGGCTTTGGGCAAGGTTAATGACGCCCTACCCATTTTCATGAACGTCTGGCAAAATTCTCCGGAACATTCAACCCCCTGGTGGCGGTCTTTCGTCGGCTGCCTCGAATCACACAACCGCTTGAAAAAAAATCCAAATCAAATCCTGCAATCGATCCACCAGCAAAAACACCTCTCCCCCGACCTCGGCGGCCCCCGATGGAAACGGGCACTGGAAAACATCGAAAAAACCAACCAGAACCGCATTCAAAATTCCACTCACCAGTAATACGGATTCCACTTCAAACGTGTGTCGGGTCTGGCTCAATTATTCCAAAGGAATATTGTGCCTGACCCGCTCTCTTAGCGCATGTTTGAAGTGGAATTCGTATTAGGTGCAGTTTAATCGTCTTATACCCGGTGGTATTTTGTGGTTTGGTGTTGGTGGGATAATTTATTTGTAAGAGTTTATCCTGAGCCGGCTGCACAGATATTAAATCGGTCTCATATAATATATATAAAAGGCGAAATTTCTTAGTAGTAGACGCATCCCGGTAAGGGTGTATTGTCCGGCCCGTTCATACAAGACTGGAAAATATTAAAATCGCCCTGATCGACGCTGTAATCCATGTTAAAATCAGCGATCCTGCATTCCGTTTCAGATATGACATCGGCACCAAAGCATTCCTGCAGCCGCCCAAAATCCTCCTGGTCCACATCATCATCATTATCAAAATCCGGCGAAGGTGGTTCAGCGATGTGGACATTGTAGACGGGACTGAAGCCGGTATTTCCAGCCATGTCCCGTAATGAGAATCTGACTTTATTCAGTATCTTGGATTCCTGATTTAACGGAATGTCATGGGCGGTAACTGTGCCGGCGTAATCACCGGGTTGACCGGTACATACCACCGTTACCGATCCGCCGCCGCCGGGACCTTCACCCGGTGCAAAAGCTCCAGTAGTGGTATAGTACACATAATCGAATTCGATATACTGGGTAGCAAAGCTCGACCCGCTACCGAACATCACCCGATTCTGATCGCTGGAGGCCGTCATGGTACCGGATAGCCTCACCGTGGGAACTTCATCCACATATACCTGGTACTGGTCATTCTCGGTGGTTATCCGATATACATGCCAATCGGTGCCGTCGAGGTAATAAGTGCCGCTTGTTTCCCCGACCTCTATGCGATCGGTCATGATCTTGAAGTGTTCTCGCAGGGCGCCGTCATCCACATAAAGATTACCAACATAAGGATCCTCTACAACCGAATTGCATTTAACCCGGGCCAGCAGGGTCGTACCCACAGAAGCAGAAGCACCCCAGGACCGGGCCCATTTGACTTTCGCTCCCCAATCCGCAACCGTGTCGTTAACATGAAGAATTCCTGAATTCACCCAGGCGGTGACCCCATTACCCTCCGGTTCCGTCCAGGGAGGATTCGCATCAGTGGGTAATTCGTCGGCTTGATACAGGCAGCTCCATCCCGTTACCCCACTTTGTTCCCATGTTGTTCCGCCGTCGGTTGACCAGTAGACGGTTGCCGTGGCAGGATTTATTCCGCTTAATGAACCTTTACCTTTGGTATCTGTAGCTACCACGCTTACCGTGGGTGCTATATCCCCTGTTGGATCGGGTGGGCCATAGGTTCCGTTGGAGAATGCATAGACATAGTCGAAATATATATCCTGTTCGGCCGGGCCGGCGCTGCTGCCGCCGTTACCGAACATAATCCTTGCCCTCTCAGATGTGCTTGTTAACGTCCCCGTTATTACCGGGAAGTTTTCCTCATCGAGGTAGACACTGAAGCTATCTCCCAGGGTAGTAATCCTGTAGGTTCGCCATATAGTGCCGTCAAGGGCATACTCCGCGGGGCTGGCGGTGGCATAATTGACCCTTACCCGATCGCTGAGAACGGCAAGCTGCATCTGGTATTTGCCGTCTTCAATGAAGACGTTGCTGAGATGACTGATAGAACTGCCGTGCAAATCATATGAGGCACATTTTGCCCTTACCATGACTGTCGTCCCACGAGTATTGGTAGCGTTCCAATTGCGGGTCCATCTTATCTTGTCACTGGAACCTGTTCCTGTGTCGTTTATCCTCAGTTCGCCGTTCGATACGCTGGCCCAGCCTTCCGATCCTTCAAATACTTCCCATGAAGGATCGCTGCTGGAGGGCAGAGCATCGCCGTGGTATTGGGTATCCCAGGAGGCCTCGCCGAGGGAACATGCACTCCAATCCGCCGGCCCGGCGTTATCAGGATCATGATCGAAACACTGAGCGACGAAGAGCCAACCTCTGGAATAATTATCCCCCCGACAAGGTGTATTAGGATAACTTTCCGAAGCACCTATATAAGCGTATTTCCCGTTGCCAGTGACTGAATTACAACGGGTTATCTGTGCCTGCCCACATTCATCATAACCCTCTGGCAGGTCTGTGTTACCCACCGCCGATGGAGAAGCTGGGTTTGAGATATCTACGGTATGGAGCCAACTACCGGCCAGCAGGGCATAGTCGCCTAATAGATAGATATTATTTACGCCGTTACCGGTGGAATAATTTCCTACAAAGCTGGGGCTGAGGGGATTGGAAATGTCATAAACATAGAAGGTTTGAGGTTCAGCTTGATGGCAAAAGATATATGCATAATCATCGCGGATTACAACGCCGAGCAGCAACTGCCCCAGATCTCTAGTAGTCATGATATAAGGGGAATCTTCATCGGAGATGTTTGCGATCTTGAAGTGATTGCCATCGGTATAGTAGAGATAACTTCCTCTGGCAACCAGATAACCCGTGTGCCAGTCGCCTAATTGTATCCACGAAATTACAGCATCTCCGGGATTTGCAGGATAAGGTTCGCTTACATCGACTATATACACTCGCCAATTAATACTTGGGGTTGAGTTATCGCAGGAACCTATATAGAGTCGCTGATTATCATAGTCGATCCCCCATGCAGCAGTTGGTAGCACAGGAGAACCATTATCAGGGAGCCACCAATAGTTGGGGTTAAGACTCCCGTCAGGGTAGATATCATAGATATGCAGAAATGATGTCCAATTAGCTACGTATAGTTTGTTGTTGGCGACTGCAACTCCCTTGGCCTGGCTGGGCCCTGACGCGCCGACTGCGGAAAGAAGCTGAAGATTGTTGGGATCGCTCACGTCAACTGCATAAGCTGTGTTTGAAGCGCTGAAAGCGCCTGTAGCGGCGACATAGACCACACCATTCCAATAAGTTACATCATCGGAATGCTGACTGCCGTCGACGGGATTATACATATCGATACCGTCCAGCACCGTATGGACGGCAAAAGCGGTGGGCAGGCTGGGATATAATCCAATAATCAACAGTATCAGCAATCCACCATACACCTTCATTACAGTAAGCCTCCCTATAAGATTATAGGCGCGGTCTTATATTCAAATATTCAATATGTGGTCATCCAGACAGGTAAATCTCCAATACCAATTTTAATCAATATACAGGCGAATTGCAATGACAGCCTCAAACGTTCTTTAATATCAATCTATCGGAATGTTAAACCGAAAAAACTTTTCGATCGGGCAGATGGGTTATCAGTACTGGTAACGGGGATCGACATACCTTCTAGAAAGAAACCGCTTGGGACACTAATATCCGATGTCTTGCGGCCCCTATGAGATTTAGTGGTCGCCACTGATTTCGCGACTAGAATTATGGGGTATGGGAATTGACTACAGAGATAATTTCTAAGGTAAAATGCAATGATGAAATTCTGTTGGATTCTTACATTGATGATTGTTTCGTCTTCGCTGGCTAATTCAAGTGTGCGGCCATTGTTCGACGCGATTCGTGAAGTTGAGACTGGCGGGCATTCCGATCCCACGAATGCCAAAGGAGATGGTGGACGCTCACTGGGACCGTATCAGATCACCTGGGCATACTGGAAAGACAGTGCTCTTCCGGGTCGCTATCGGATGGTCCGACAGAAAGCATATGCCGAGCGGGTCATGACGGCCTATTGGAGACGCTATTGCCCACATGCCCTAACCCGACACGATTTCCAGACCCTGGCCCGGATTCATAACGGAGGACCGAAAGGGGCGACCAGCATAAATACGATTGCTTACTGGCGTCGGGTGCGTCAAAAACTGAGCTGGTTTGCTCCCTCAAGTACCAGGTACAACAGGAAATAGAATAAGGCGTTGATAACATCCGGATCGTGACTTGAACTCTATTACAGATCCATTAATCGTCTAAAGTTCAACATACAGCCATGGTCCGTTTTCGGGAGATAGGTCACTCATAAATGAAATGCTTTTCAAACAGATATCCCTCCCAAATGCCTTCGGTAGCACATTTCTAATCCGGTCGGATGGAATTATCACCCGCCGCAATCAATACACAAATCAGCATACTAATGACTGGGCAAGTATAAGTATGTATTACTGAATCCTCCAAACGTGCACAACCGGCTTTGCCCCGTCCGCGAAATGCTCCGGTACGTACAAGTAGCCTCGCTCGCGATCATAGGCCATTTCGCCGACTCGAAAGCGACGCTGATTACCAGTCCCGAGGTCCGCAGTCTCGACCGTCGCGTTCAGGAACAAATGCTCGTCAATATCAAGCGTGGCATATGGTTGTGGCTCGTAGGATTGCATCGTACCGTTTAACACGGCCACGAAGTCCGCAGGATCGTAGAATATCATTTGTGCATCAAATCTGGAACTCCACCACCCTTTACTCTCCACCACATACCCCGCACAGGAGCCCGACAATTCCGACGCGCATGCTGTCCCGTCGGTATTGAAGCATACTGAACTCCCGTCTCCTTCTACATGAGGACAGGGCATACCATCGCCTGCAGGACTGGTATATCCATACCACCAGTAGTTACCCGATCCTTTGGTGCCAACAAATACTATTGCCGACTCATCCACGGTTGTTATCCAGGCTCCTCCCTCCCACTCATCTGAGTCATGATAACCATTCAGCCTAAAATCAGTAGCTTCGCCCGATCGGGAATACAACAGTAAGGTATACGCATTAAGATGAGTGCCAGCGGCAGGAGGATTGCCATCCAACCATGGGCCATATGCATATAAGGTAGGTCCTTTTCCCGACCAGCCTCCGTCTCGAAATCTACCTGTCGCCAGCCTCGCACTACCCACAT
>CP070790.1:4060634-4066630 GCA_020346805.1 Planctomycetota bacterium | reverse complement strand
GCAGGGACGATATTATGATCAGTTCGGTGCTTGCCGATCCTGAAGACCGTCATGCCGTGGGCGGCGGGGTGTTCTCCAAGACCAACGCCGGCGAGGTGTACTTGATTTACGGTGTAACGCCGTAGAATAGGATAGAAACCAATAAGGTTATAATTAGTCGATGAGATGTAATTATTTTTATGCGGACCTCGATAATGATAGGTAGTGAGGGTAAATCCATGAGATTAAGACCAGGCCTAAATTATAGCCGGTTTATAATGTTTAAATCAGTGTGTGTTGTGTTGGTGATTCTTTATTTGACCGGTCAACCACTACTGGCAACAGAGGGGCCCTTTGATACTGTTGCCATGAACGATCGATTAATGATAGTGATTGATCCTCGGATATCGGCGTCAGTTGTACAACAGAATCTTGCGGCGGCTGGTTTTACCACATTTGAGCGAATCAAAGGCCTTCCGCCTCAATATCATAACTATCGAATGGTGACAGTTGGATCAGCAAATGCCGCAACCAAAGAAGCACTATTGGGGGTAGATGGAGTGTTAGCGGTTCGACCGGCGTACAACACATCATACACGGATTACCCCATTTTGCTCAATGGCCAGGTTATTGTTCGTTTTCAACCGGGCACACCGCGGGCTCAGGTGAATGCAATCGCCACCCAGTATAACTGTATGGTGAGCCGAGAGATATCGGGATTACCGCAGGTTTATGTGTTCAATGTCAATGAAAATAAAGCTGATCCCTATACCTGCTCGAAGCAGATATTGCAGAATTCCAACGTAGTATACTGTCATCCGAGTATTTTGTTTAAATTGGAAAAACATCAAGCGTCACAAATAATCGAAGATACGTTCTATCCATTTCAATGGCATTTGAACAATACCGGCCAACTTGATGGAGCAGTACCGGATGCTGATATTGATGCTCCTGAAGCCTGGGAAATCACTATGGGTGAAGGGGCTGTAGTAGCGGTTATTGACGATTCGATTCAGCGCGATCACGAAGATCTGATGGAGAATTATCTGACCGGATACGATTTTCTGGGTTCGGAAGTTGGGACGGTTTATATCGTTGATCCGGACACAGGGGATATCCTCTATGTTATTGGCTATCTTGATCCGGCTGGCGAAGATGGGGATCCCAGTCCGTTTTTCGGACCGGATTACCCTGATCCAATTGGAGAGGCACATGGTACGGCAGTCAGTGGTGTTATCTGTGCCCGGGCAAACACTATTGGGGTACGAGGTGTTGCCCCCTTCGCCGGCTTGATTGGATGCAAGATAGGCCTTGGTTGGTTTTATACGACCGATCAGGACGTGGCTGATGCATTTATTTTTGCCGAGCGTAATGGGGCAATGGCGATCAATAATAGTTGGGGAGGTCCAGGGACGGCTTTGTTGCCAGTTATACCAAACGCCTCCTTTATGCTTCCCGACCTTATCAGTGATGCCATTTTTGAAGTGGCGACCAACGGTCGTAGTGGGCTAGGTTGCTTAGTGTTATTTTCTGCTGGTAATGGCGATATTTTTTATCGCGATCCCATACCAATTTCTTATGGAAATATTTACGCTTCGATGCCTAATGTATTAGCTGTTGGTGCTACCCAGCGTGACGACACGGTCTCGTGTTACAGCAATTACGGCGCGGAACTATCGGTAATGGCCCCTGGGGGGGGGATTGATGCTCCCCGTAGTCAATATGGTGAGGGCGGCCAAGGGTCATGTTTTGTTGCAGATATTGCTACCACAGACAATATGCAGGTGCAGGGGTACACGGTGTGGGATTTTGATGGGGACGGTCTGCTGGATCCGGGTTGGCCGATCCGCGGTTATAACGAGATGATGAAATTTCTCGATGTTCCAGTGTGGTACGATCCCAACGATCCATGGGGTATCCCACTGGTTCCGGATATGGATTGGTTCGATGAATTTCCTAACGTCAATTACACCAAGCGTTTTAATGGGACATCGGCGGCCTGTCCGATGGTTACCGGTGTGGCCGCACTGGTATTCAGTGTTAACAATAATCTGACGGCGCGGGAGGCTCGTAACCTTATCGAGCATACCGCCGACAAGATCCAAGCACCGAACGAGTGGTTTGATTCGGTTACCGGTCATAACCTTCGTTACGGTCATGGGCGGGTTAATGCCCATCGAGCGGTGCTGGCCGCCCAGGTTGGTGAGTCCTGGCCGAGCCCGGTGAAAAATGTCCAGAGCATTAGTTCGCAGGCCCTTGGTCTTTTGTTCTGGGATAATCCTGATTGGGATGATGATGGTGTGATAGATAATGACGTTGCCGGCGTTCTGGTGGTACGGGGACCGGCCGGTCAGCTTAATTGGGCCCCGGTGGATGGGATCGAATATACCGTGGGTCAACAGGTGGCATCCGGGGTTATTGTGGTGGCCAACGACCTGATCGATGAACTCGATCAAACCGGCTTGCCGGAAGGTGAATTTGAATATGCATTATTCGTACGTAATGCATCCGACTACTATTCCTGGGGAAGGCGAGCGGTAGTTTCTGCTTCCGGGACGGTATCTGTCCCACTGGCCTCAATCCAGGCTTCTCCGAAAATAGGTCCGATGCCTCTGGATGTACACTTTGCCGGTGGCGGTATCGATGATAAGGGATTGGTTTCATTTTTATGGGATTTCGGTGACGGGACAACAGGATCGGGTGCTACGGTCGATCATACCTACTTTTCCCCGGGGGAATATACGGCCCGATTGACAGTGACCAACGTGGACGGTCTGACCGCTTCAGCCAGTACGCGAATAGTTGTCAGTTCGGAAGGGAATCTTCCGCCAACGGTGCAGATTGTTGCCAATCCAAACAGCGGGACGGCGCCGTTGGTGGTCGTTTTCAAGGGTATAGCCGACGACCCCGACGGCGATAACAGTGCCCTGAGTTACCTTTGGGATTTTGGTGACGGCAGCACAGCGACCGGCCAGGTTGTCGAACATGTATATCTTCTGCCGGGAACCTATGGCGTAACCCTCGAAGTTACCGATCAGAGTGGTTCAGGTGGAATGGGCTCGGCTTTGGTGATTGTAGGAGGCAGTGGAGTAACGGCGGCAGAGACCGCACCGTCAGACGCATTGAATCCCGGTATGGTATGCGGTAACGGTGCCGCAGGTTCGATAGTTGCGAGCCTGGCGGGTCTTATGCTCTTATCCTTCATTCTTCGCCGGCGGTAATTGGGATTGTTATTACAACGATACATATTTCAAACGGCTGGCTTGTGGTCAGCCGTTTTTTTATGAGTCGAGTTTCACCGCCTTTGAAATAGTTGTAGAGTTTATGGGGACAAGATAAGGAAAGTGTTGGGGAGCATAAGTGGACGAAGTTATTTTATTCAAACAATTCCTTCTGATCGGAATCTATAATCCGACTTTCGAATTCTCCGTTCATTGTTTCAGTTACGATCTTCCAACCGGGTTGTACCTGATCGGGCCGGGTAATGACTGATCGTCCTCGAGACAGGCGGGTAATAGTATAGCCTCGGGTAAGGGTTTGGCGGTAGCTGGTTGCTTCGATTCTGGCAGTAAGTGATTCGAGGGTATGTTGGGTTAATTTGGTACGATGTGTAATTATACGGTTAAGATTACCGATGTATTTTGTGATTTTCTCACGATCTAGCTCAAGACGATGTTTTGGAGAGGCGGCCAGCAGATTATTTCGAGTACGATCAATTTTGTGCTCGGTATTTCGTATGTATTGTTGTATCCTCCATCGTAGATGGCGGGTTATGTTATTGAGTCGGCTTTGCTGGTACCGGATGAAAGTAGCGGGTTGTATCTTTGCCAGTACCATTTCTATTTGGTGCAACCTTTGGTGAGCTTGGGATAGCCTTCGGGCCCAGCATAGCTGAAATCTGGAGTTTAATTCATCCAGTTGTTGCTCTTTTCGGTTAATTACAATGATTGGATCGCGAAACCATTCGATTTGCCGAACAGCTTGAAGACGTGACGCAGCCAAGTCCAGGCCATGTCTGACTGCCCGTTGTAGTTGAGAAGCCGTGTTTGCCAGGAACTCCAGGACTTCATCGAGTACGGGGACGACAATCTCACCGGCAGCGGTTGGAGTCGGTGCCCGAACATCAGCTACCAGGTCGGCAATGGTTACGTCGATCTCGTGGCCGACGGCGCTGATGATTGGGATTTTACTGTTATATATGGCTTGGGCCACGATTTCTTCATTGAAGGGCCAGAGGTCTTCGATGGATCCTCCGCCCCTGCCGACGATCATTACCTCGATACCTCCCAGGGAGTCGGCCAGACGATTTAATCGTTTGACGGCCTCGGCTATTTCCAGAGCAGCTCCTTCACCTTGTACGCGTGCCGGGTGAAGTAGAACCGATGCACAGGGGTATCTTTTGCGTATAGTTTTTAATATGTCGCGGATGGCGGCACCGGTGCTGCTGGTGACCACGGCAATTTGATGCGGAAACCGTGGAATGGTTTTTTTGTGCTTAGGGTCGAAAAGTCCCTCGTCCGAAAGCCGATCGCGCATTTGCCTGAAGGCGAGTTCCAATGCCCCCGTACCGCGAGGTTCGAGTTTGCGGATGTAGAACTGACATTGTCCTCTGGGCTCGTAATGATCGACTTGTCCGGTGGCAATGACTTCCATCCCATCAACAGGTTTGAATTTGAGGGTTGAAGCCGCCGATCGCCACATAACGGCACGGATTTCGCTATGTTCGTCTTTGAGCGTCAGATACAGATGGCCGCTGATGGGATGGGTCAGATTACTGATCTGGCCGACCAAGTGGATGGTGGTTGGCAAGTGATCGTTTAATATCCGTTTGATTAAGGAATTGAGCTGGGTAACGCTTAAGGTGCGCGTGGTGGGTAATTCCTGTTGGGGAGGGGTAATACGATTGGGATCAAAAATTGGTCTTTCGGCAGCCATATATTGTGATGGTAAATGTAGATTGGTTGATAGACAAGCTGAATAGGTGTCTTATAGATATTTTTTTGCGAAAATCGGTGCTTATAACGTAGTGCTTAGGTAGGTTCGATCTTATCGGTGTTATCAACATCAACACGTATACGCTCAATATGGGTTGCGTTGCCGGTGGTTGACTCCACCTGCACCAGGATGCCGCATAGCCGGGGATCATCGTTAGCGACCTCGAATGGTGAAGGTATGT
Source organism: Planctomycetota bacterium (assembly GCA_020346805.1). Taxonomy (GTDB): domain Bacteria; phylum Planctomycetota; class Phycisphaerae; order UBA1845; family PWPN01. Next base: position 4,061,475 of record CP070790.1, on the reverse strand, counting down.
TGGTGGTGAGCGTGCGAATCACCCGGTCCTTTTTACGGCCAAGCACCGAATCATAGGGGCCGGTCATACCGACATCGGTGATATAAGCGGTACCTTGGGGTAAAATACACTCGTCGGCGGTAGATACGTGGGTGTGGGTACCGAAGACAACACTTGCCCTGCCGTCCAGATACCAGCCCATGGCGATCTTTTCGCTGGTAGCTTCGGCATGGATGTCCACCACAATAATTTTGACCTCATCGGGTATTTGGTGAAGTACATTGTCGATAGCACGGTATGGGCAATCGCTTGTCGGTCTCATATATAGACGCCCCAGCAGCGAGACCACCGCAACTTTCGGACCGATGTTGGTTTGATAAATGGCAAAAGTTTTCCCTGGTGAAGTTGGAGGGAAGTTTGCAGGTCGTACAATATGGTCCGATTGTTCAATAACCGGGATGATGTCCAGTTTGCGGTAGGCATGATCGCCCAGGGTGATCAGGTTTACCCCGTAATGCAGAAACTTCTTATATAGCTGTCCGGTCAGACCCGAACCGCCGGCGGCATTCTCGGCGTTGCATATGACACAGTCAAGATCATATTTCCTGATCAGATCGGGTAATACCTGGGACAACACAAATCGTCCGGGTTTGCCGACGACATCCCCAATACACAACAGATTAACTTGCATAATAAAACTTTCTAGCCACGGGTATGGGGTAAATTCATCCCGTGGACCTTTCAGCATAGCGGATAATTTATTCGGAGGCAAGCGGGAGGCTTTTGATCCGGATTACTGCTTTGTATTTTCGTGAATATCCTGTTTGGCTGAGGAGCTTTCATCATCACAGCTTTGATTGAT
>CP070790.1:4053739-4060534 GCA_020346805.1 Planctomycetota bacterium | reverse complement strand
CCAAATTATTCACGGGCCTTTGAGCCCGGTGGAGAAAAACAACCGCCGGAAGGAATGTATTCTGCATATCGATATGCAGAATACATTCCTTCCGGCGGTTGTTTTTCTCCACCGGGCTCAAAGGCCCGTGAATAATTTGGGCAAACAGCAAACACCGGCATAAAAAAACCGGCGGACAAATATATTTGCCCGCCGGTAATCAACTTTACCATCAAAGGTCCTGCAGCGAACCCTCAATCACGGATAGAGCAGCGCATCTGTATTGCCCCACGGAGTTATATTAGGCTCGTTACTGGTAGGTTGCCGTCCTTTAAAGCGATTCTCCCTAGCCAAGCCGGCATCCGCATCGGTATTGCCCATCCAGGCAGTATAAATATTATCATCGCCGACTCCCGCTATCGGCTTGTTAAAGAACTCAGCATGACTGTCGGCAAAGAGAATATTCTGGCCCTCACCATCCATGAAACCGCCATGATTGGGTGAGTTATAGAATCGCCACTCATCAGGCCCGGATTCCACAGTGATAGTATTACTAGAGTCGTCGATATCTTCCGGAGGTATACCATCACCGGTTCGCCAGGTCTTACCACCGTCACCATTATCGGTGGCACCGAAGGGGCCTTTATCTGCAGCTAAAGGCATATCCATCTGGCTGTCGGTTGAAGGATTCCCATACTGGCCAAACGGTACCTGATAACCGTAACTGCACTGTTCGTATGCCTCCCGATTCTTCCCCTGATTGTAGGAGTAGGTGGTGACTTGATAATCCCCATTGCCAAAATCCCAATAGAACTGGGGATTATCTTCGTCGTTTTTTGTGTCGTCACTTGAGGGACAGATAAAGGATGCGGGTGAAGATGCCCCACTGCGGACCAGCATCCAGAAGGCCCGTGTGGTAGAGAGGTTGGTTGAATAGTTATTTTGGGCACCGTAAGTGGCTACCTCTTCGGGATTACCCGCTTCAATATTATTCCACAAACCCCGCCCGGGTACATCGATTCCGATCCTTTGAACATAACTGACCGTTCCAACCATGGACACTTGAGCTTTCTGGTGAGGGTTGGGGGCGGGCCAGGAACCCGAATTTTCGTTGGCGTAAGTATAAAAGCCTTTACCCATACCACTCATATTGGCGGCACAAACCACCCGTCTTGACAACTCCCGAGCCCGAGCCAGAGACGGCAACAAGATCGAAATCAGCAGGGCGATAATCGCAACTACCACCAACAGCTCGATCAGAGTAAACGCCGGCCTGGAACGGGCCTTTCCGACTCTTCTACATCTCATAATTACACCTCCCGTGCTTTATGCACGTTTGCGACACTGTGACTGCCGATAAGCCGGCTCGAGAACGTTATACGGAAAATACTATGCAATTATCTATAAGACCCACTTATTCAGCATTTACCCCCGCTGAACCGCTGATTCCGTATTCACGTTTCCCTATTCACCTCGCTTTCGACCTCACCCATGCCTTTCGCCGAACAGAACATATGATCGACAAATCTGACTAACACTAATTATGGTGTGTCCCGACGCCTCTCGCCGGACACCATAACATTTACCATTTCGCCCACACCCACAATTCCTACGGTGAACTGGGGTGTATCTGGATCCAATCAAGCTGCTCCGGCATAAATTGATTGGAACATCAACAATCATTCACAAATTAACAAATTATTAACCGGCGGGCATTCCAGGTTTGCCCTGCTGCTGTGATGCTCACATAATGCATCAAACCAGACATATCATAATCAGTGGTTACGGGAAGGAATGATTACTTCTTTCGAGACTTTTATGGATGATAACGTGTGGCTGTATACCACAATTACAAAATAGATATAATCAGATATTAATTATGCAGCTATGAACTCCTGTATAATAATGATCCGTAACCTTCTATTAAATTAAAGCATCCGATAAGGTATTGTCAACACCATATCCTATTAAGATCAGCAAATTCTCATAAAACAGTTGAACAAATCAACAAGATAATTTTATTCCAGCAACGCTTTAACCCGAATTACGCCACCTTTACCTCGATAATTATAAAAAGTATTAAACAACGTAGTAATAAAACATGGGGTAAATACTTACCTCTCCCCAGAATCCTATATGTGCCTATCGAGTCTGAATTATGCACAATCCAGACTATCTCCCGCCATTAGGCGTCGCTAACGAGGATTCATATAAGTTATTTGTAAAAATACAGGTTTTAATCATCAAGGTCTGAAAATATCGCCGCTACCAGGCCTATTAACCAAGAAAAACGTCTTGACCCTTGTTCATTGCTAGTGTATATTTAAAGCGCTGGCGATTGATAAACGTATTTATAGTGACCAATCAACCGATTTCAGCCAACACGACCAAGGGTCGGATATCGTGTCGCTGTAAATTTATATGTGTGATTTTTTCAATCATTTGCCATAACTGACAGCTGATCTATCTGCTATATATAAAGCACTTCTGGCCAGCGGATAATTATAATGAATCAGCCAAAAAGTTATGGAAGGTTCTAAAAAGTATATTCGGATTATATATTTGATAATCCGGTTATGGAACGCAATCCCAAGCGCTACGGACAGCAAACCGAATAGTTCAGTGGGTCAGAGGGAAAAAGTATTTACTCTTAGTACATTTTCTTCTCGAAGGAATATTGCCTCTGACCACCAGGATTGGGGGAGGCGAAAAATAAGTAAGTGAATGTCTGTCCGTTTCAAGTCCGGGGAAGGAAGCAAGGAGGCTACAATGACCATAGACACACAATCTCCGCTGCGTCAAAGAACACTTTCACAACTACTGCCAATTAAAAACCTATCCAGATCAACGGTTACCAAAGCGAAGAGGCCGCGATGGCGCCCCCCCACACCGGAAAAGGAGAAGCGTCAGTTCCGCCGTAGATCTCTGCGCTGTAAAATGGTATTGATCGATACTGCCGATGACGGCACAGACGATCCAGCTGCAATTCCCGCCGATTGCTACAATGTTTGCGAGGACGGAATCTATGGAATTGTGCCAATAGGGTACGGAGTAGCCATGGGACAACATTACACCTTCAGGCTGACCGTCGGAGAACTGGGACCCGAACCCAACTCTCGCCAGACCGTTCTCCAACATGGCAAAATCATTCGTACGGAATTACTGCTGGGGGAAAATGGCGTCGGTGATCGTATCGGCATCGGTGTTAAACTCTATGGGCACCGAACCGGCTGTTTACCAATGCCGTTATAACAGTAGCAATAAAAACACATCTTCAGAGCACTATACCAATATGACACAGAGCAGATAACACGAATAGAAAATGAGACCGGATAATTAATAAAAATCCTACTTCCAACCGGCGCGAAGAGAGTGGTTCAGGCATATTTTTGCTGCGGAAAAGTGAGTCAGACCCCGCGCTGATGCGAAGTGGAATTCGTATAACACAAAAACCAATGTGGTTTTATCCCGACAGGGCTCCGCCTGCGCTGAAAATTTTTGCGATTTTCAATCCTGCCGGACCGACCAATACTACAAAAATCGACGGAAATATAAACAAAATCAATGGCAACATAAGTTTGACGGCTGTTTTCTGGGCTCGCTCTTCAGCTTTGAGTCGTCGTTTGTTTCTGAGAGTTTCCGCCTGGATACGTAAGGCCTTTGCCACCGAGGTGCCAAATCTTTCGGCCTGTGTAATTACCGCTATCAGGGCCTGCATTTCCGACACCCCCGTACGTCGAGCCATATTCTCCAGGGCCTCGGCGCGGGGAACACCCATCTGGGTTTCCAGGGTGGCAATCTGCATTTCTTCGCTCAGTTCCTTGTGGACGGCATGCATTTCCTCACTGACTCGCTGTAAACCGGCATCCAAGGCCAGGCCGGCTTCAACCGACACCACCAGTAGATCTCAGGCGTCGCGCATACCATCGCGGATCGATTCCATTCTCTGCTTCTTGGCCAGCATTAACCAGACATTAGGCAACATAAATCCTACACCACAAGCACAAAGTGCGATACCTGCTATTTGTTTTGGATCTTTATCACCATCCCAGCTTAAAACCAGAGCAAGTAGGGCCAAAGCCACGGCGATAACCGTTTTGCTAGCCAGGAAGTAAGTTACGGCAGATTCATGCCTAAATCCCCCTTGGGCCATCTTTTGTCGCAAGGTGGTCATCTCTTCATCACTTTTAGGCATAACCGGCTTCATGGCGTAGGGAGCCACTTTTTCCAGCACCTGTTTGGCCGCTGATTTCTTCTCCCTGGGGGCGGTCAACTTTTTAGGCTTTAGCGACTTCCTGAAGGACAATCGCCGCCGAACGTGCTCCTCTGCATCACTCCTGCTCGGCAGCAACGAATAAATGATCATGACAGCACTAATCACCACTAACACACCCATTATCATAAGCTCGTTCATGATATCACACCTTGATATTGACGATCTTCTTGATCATAGCCATCCCCATCAAATCCATACCGATGGCTACCCCCAGCATCATCCGCCCACTCGGCGTATCCAACAGAACACGGGCATAGTCAGGATTTACGCTCAAGGACGCAAAAAATACAAGCACGGGTAAAGCCAGCAGGACCCAGCCGGAAAGCCGACCTTCAGCCGTAAAAGCTTGAACCGTACCCAGCAATTGGACACGATCGCGGATAACCTTACCGATCTTATCGAGGATTTCCGCCAGATCGCCTCCCGTTTGCCGCTGAATCAAAACCGCGGTCACAAAAAACCGCACATCCATCTGGTCCACCCGATCGCCCATATTAAGCAACGCGTCTTCCACCTTGATCCCAAGATTCTGTTCGTGGAATACACGAGCAAACTCACCTCCAACCGGATTGGGCAACTGTTGACTGACCAGTTGTATGGCGCTGGCCAAGGCATGGCCGGCCCGCAGGGCCTGGCTCATCAAATCAAACACATCGGGTAACTGTTCGACCAGTTTCCTGATCCGCCTCTTGCGCATATAAACTAACACCAGCAAGGGCAAAAACATCACACATAAGCCAACCGCAACACAAGCGATCAGCCCTTTACTCATCAGCGCCATCCCACAGCCGGCCAACAAGGACAATCCCGAAAGATTCACCAACGTACGTGAGGCGGACCAATCGATGTCGGCCTGGTCCAGGATTCTTTGTAGTCTGTCGACGACCTTGAGTTTGGAAACAATGGCCTCTAGAAAGTTTTTTGGTTGATCGCCCATCCTCTGACGAAGCAGTGATTCTTTAATCTTTTGCTCTTTCTTTTTTGCGGCTTTTGTCTCATTCAGGCGATCGATAACCTTCTGCTTCTTGCCGGTACGCAGTTCCATGACCACCTGAAAAATCCCCACCGCCAGCAACATACAACCCATTATAGGCATCAACACGATTAATGATGTAGAACTCACCGTTAACTCCTAATTGTTAGCGGCAGATACATCGATACCACATATTCTGCCTATCCCAACTATTCATCTTCGTTATCCATCATCAATACTTGCCGTTCGAATAATTCGGGTCTGATATCACATCCCGAATGTTCCAGGCGCTCCAAAAATGTCGGTCGAATTCCGGTGGCGATTATTTGGCCATAGGCTTTGCCGTCGTCATCGATACCTATCTGCTCAAATTGAAAAATGTCCTGCATAGTGATGGCATCGCCTTCCATACCGGTCACCTCGGTCACACCCACAATCTTCCTTGGCCCGCCGGTTAATCGCTGGGCCTGGACAATCAAGTCGATAGCTGACGCAAACTGCTGCCGAATCGCCTTAACCGGCAACTCAAATCCCGACATCATAACCATAGTTTCCACACGCTGAACCGTATCTCGCGTAGTGTTGGCGTGCAGAGTGGTTAACGATCCATCGTGACCGGTATTCATGGCCTGAAGCATGTCCAAAGTTTCGGCGCCACGGCACTCACCGACTACAATGCGATCGGGACGCATACGTAAACTGTTAATAAGCAGCTCACGAATGGTAACCTGCCCTTTACCCTCGATATTCGGCGGCCGGGTCTCCAATCGCACTATATGGGGCTGACGCAGTTGTAATTCAGCAGAATCCTCAATAGTTACAATCCGCTCAGTGGAAGGGATAAATGACGACATATTGTTTAACAAAGTGGTCTTACCTGACCCAGTGCCTCCAATAATTAAAATATTTAGACGGGATATTACACAGGCCTGTAGAAATTCGATTACCTCGGGCGTACACGATTTAAAACGGATATAATCATCCCAGTTTATGGGATCGGTTCCGAACCGCCGAATCGACATGCTCGGACCATCGATAGCCAGTGGTGGAATAATGGCATTGACACGTGAACCGTCTTTCAAGCGGGCATCTACCATAGGGCTGACTTCGTCACAGCGACGTCCCACCGCGCTGACGATTTTATCAATAACATGGAGAAGGTGTTGATTGTCCCTGAATTGAGCTTCGGTCTGCTCTAACCTGCCTCTTCTCTCAATATAAACCTGTCGGGGCCCGTTGATCAGTATATCACTGATACTTGGATCCCCCAGCAATATCTCCAGCGGTCCCAGCCCGAAGGTCTCGTCCAAAACCTCCTTTACCAGCCGCTTGCGCTCGTTATAGTTCAGTAGTGCATCTTCCTTCTCGCACAACTCAAGGATCACTTCGCCGACCTGATCGCGGATCTTCGGATCGTCGTTATCAACAACCGACATATCGAGTCGCTCGACCAGTTTGCGGTGAACGCGTACTTTAAGATCCGATAACCTCTCAAGCTTCTCATCATCAACCTTACTAAGCTTGGGCGGTGGAGTATTGACACTCGATCCTGCATGCCCTTTTAGTT
>CP070790.1:4046107-4053639 GCA_020346805.1 Planctomycetota bacterium | reverse complement strand
GCTCATCATATGAATACATCAGTGTTGATATTAATGGAACACCAGTTGGTATTGTGTTCCAGTGGGGAGCCAATGATTGTCCCCACGCGCCAAATACTGACCAACTCGTTGTATCCGCCGATGATTACAATAATGCATTGTCCGGTGGAGATGCGATGATCAACATGGTGGCCACTTCCAGGGTCAATCCTGCGTTGTGCGACGGCACCTCCTTTATCATGTTAGCCGTTCAATATGAAACACCCGGTGGTGATTGTAACGAAAATGGAATACCTGACGATTGTGAGCCGGATGATGATAGCGATGGTGTAATAAATGATTGTGATAATAGTCCTACAGAGGTGAACACCGATCAGGTTGATACTGACGATGACGGACTCGGCGATGCTTGTGACAATTGTCCGAATGTTATCAATCCCGATCAGGCCGACTGTGACGAGGATGGAATCGGAGATGCCTGTGACCATAGGGATGATGGCTTTCCAGTCATTACCTGTCCATCGGACCAGACTGTCTTGGCAGATGAAAACTGGGAGGGAACAACTCCGGACTTATGTGCCCTCGCTACGATCATAGATGGCTGTGATACGGAACCTGTTTGTGCACAAGATCTGCCAGCGGGTGCAAAGATCCCGCCGGGCGACACTATAGTAACGTTGACCGCTATGGATGACGCGGGAAATACCAGTGCCTGTACCGTAAACATAACTGTGGTCGTACCTCTCGATCTCGACATTCTTCCCGGCGATTGTCCGAATCAGCTGACCGTAAACAACAGAAATAAGGGCAGGCTCCCCATGGCTATAATCGGCACGGAATCTTTTGATGCTAACGAAATCGACGTTAACTTAATCTCGATAAACGGCACTGTTCTCCCGGTTCGTGTGCCGAAGATTGAGGATGTGAGTACGCCGGTCGAAGGCCAGGAGTGTGAATGCCATATTGCAAGGGCGGATGGTCTTAATGATTTGGTTATCCACTTCTACCGGCGTGAGATAATCCTTGCTCTGGGTCTGGATGCGATGCAAACCGGCACAGTTGTTCCCATTACTATAGAAGGTCAACTGCTGGATGGTACGCCATTTACGGCAACCGATTGCATCACGCTTAAGCCGAGAGAGGACTAGTGAAACGGTGCTCTGGGAAGGGGCTGAATTTGTCCCTAATACCGGATAGATATGAAGTGCCTATTGTTACTGTGTATGCGAATACAAGTCCCTGTAGCTGAAGGACTTCCATTATTCTTGCCTTAAATGTTATTCTGATTTATAAATGAAGGCACTGGTCGGGATTCAGATTGGTTGGGGGATGGTACCTGGGAGGTGAGCGGCCATGGCCAAATTTGCAGTAATTGTGGTGGCGGCGGGCAAGAGTGAGCGGTTCGAGGGGAAGGAAAAGAAGATTTTCGCCAAGATCAGCGATAGGCCGCTGTTTATTCGCACGCTTGAACATTTCATCAATCGTGAAGACGTTTGCCAGACGATTCTGGTGGTGGCCCCGGAAGACCAGAATCATATGAAGGAAAAATATGCCGCTAATCTGGCTTTTATGGGAGTCAAGCTGGTCGAGGGGGGAGCGGAGCGCCCCGATTCGGTGGCCAACGGCCTGGAGGCGGCGCAGGAGGATGCCGACTATGTGGCCGTCCACGATGCCGCCCGGACCTGCGTGACGGAGGCTATGATCGACGCGGTCTTTGCCGAGGCGGTCAAGTCCTGGGCGGCTATATTGGCCGCAACGTTCCGTGGCACCATCAAACGGGGCAGCGATGCCGGCGTGATCGATCAAACCGTTCCCCGCGAAAACCTGTGGGAGGCCCAGACGCCCCAGGTCTTCAAGCGGTCGGTGATCGTGGAGGCCTACGAAAAACGGGGCGAATTTGAGGGCTTGCCTACTGACGATGCCCAGTTGGTTGAGGCCGCGGGGCATCCGGTGAGCCTGGTGGAGTCGGATTTCAGCAACCTTAAGATTACCACCAGGTCGGATATCACCCTGGCCCAGGCTATTATCCGTTCCCGGCCCAAAGTGGCCCCCAAGGGCCCGCGGATGCCGTTTGAAGAGGCACAGTGGTAGATTTTTGGGGTATCCCCAAAGTCGGGGTACCTGGACGGGGATTGAGAATTACATTTTTCCAATAGTTCGGTATGGCCGGCGTTTGGTATCTGGTTTAACCGACCGCACTTACCGGGCAGCCCGAACCTGTGAGTTTTGCTGGATTGGTCAGCGGATTTGCGATCTTCAGAGCGGCCGTGATTATTTTTGGCTATTTTTCCCTTTATTGTCTTGACTATCTTATCTATTTTGGCTTACCTTTTGGTAGGAAATTTGCAAGCCGTGGCTTCTTTCCATTATCTAAACCGTTTCGCAGGAGGCGAGCCCATGAAAACTATTACCAGAAAAATGGTCGGATCGATGTCTGTGGTTGTTGTATCGATAGTTTTGCTGGTCGGTGTTACCGGCTGCAAGACCGATGCTTTGTATGTCGAGGATCGAGTGGAAAAAGGTGTGCCGCTAACCTCGTTGGAAAATCCCGCGGGACTTGATTTACCCAATATCAATGTGGCCGATCGTACGGAAGTCGATCTGGTCGAGGAGATGATGCTCCATCGCGCTATGTACGCCCGTTATTTACGGGTGTTGGCCGACTACTACAGTGAACATGGATTGGAGTACAAGGCTATCTGGGCCAGAAATGAGATGAACGACCTGATTAGGGTAAAACCTTATCGCTATATACTCGATGCCGAGGTTCCGATAGCCACCCTGCAGCCTTCTGAGTCAATTGCCGAAGCGGACAGGTTGTTTGAAGAGGGCCGGGCATTGATGAAAAAGGGCGGGGAGGGCATTCCGATTTTCTATAACCAGGAGACGATGAAACTGGCTTTGGCCAAATTCAAACAGCTTGTCGACCAATACCCGACCAGCGACAAGGTAGATGACGCAGCCTTTTATATAGCTGAGATCCACAAGGAATACCTTGAAGAAGCCGACAATTTAATTGCCTTGCAATGGTATCAGCGGGCCATCGACTGGAATCCGGAACTGCCTTACCCCGCGCGATTTCAGATGGCGGTGGTCTATCACTACCGACTGAAGGACAGCGAAAAGGCGTTGGAGATGTATCAGCAGGTACTCGAACATGAGAGGTTTAACAAATCCAACGTAGCCTGGGCCGAGATAGAAATACAGAAGTTGACATCGGAAAAGACCCGGCACGCAAGTGGCGAACCTGTGGCCGAAGTCGGCCCCGAACCGGCCGAGTCTTCTGAACCTCCCGCCGGCGAAACTATAGAAGCCAGCCCGGCTCCGCCGGCAAATGTGCCTTGATGGTTAAGATTTAGTTCGTGTTTGTCTGATTGAGGGCTATAAGTATGCGCATTGGTTTGAATATACCGGAAAGCATAGTATCAATGATTTCTAAGAACTCTGTTCGAACATCTGCTACTTTATTATTGGCCGTGATTGTATTGCCGGCATTATTTGCCTGTAGCATTAACGCCGCCGAGATTACCATCCAGGCGGGCCAATACCATCGTCCGGCCGGGCCAGCTTGGTTTTCGGCTAAAGAGCTTGATTCAAATAAGAGTTACAATTTGGTTGGAGCCAACGGCAAGGCGATCCCGATACAGGTCGATCATAAAGGGCGATGGTGGCTTTGGGCCCCGGAAATGAAAACCGGCGAAAATATGATCTGCCGCGTGGAATCCGTGCAGAAACACGCCCAGCTCGTCGAACTCAAAAAGGTCAAAGACGATTTGATTAATGTTACCATCGATGGTGAACTCTTCACCGCCTTAAACTACGGCAAGGATTCTCAAAAACCTTTCCTGTATCCGGTCATTGGGCCCACCGGGGCCGGTGTTACCCGCAACTATCCGATGAAGCAGGTTCCATTCGAGGGTACCAAGCGCCGCGACCATCCGCATCATCAATCCATGTGGGCGGCCTGGGGCGACCTGCGCACCGGGGATTTTAAAAAGCCCGGGACCAATTACTGGCATCGACCCAAAAAGAAACCGGAGAATGTGGGTCGGCAGCAGGTCAGGAGTATAATACGAATGGTTAGCGGGCCGGTCTTCGGGCAGTTGGAAATCCAGATCGATTGGTGTACCGGTGACGGCAAACGTGAGATGGCTGAGAACCGTACTTACACTTTTTTCCGTGCTGATGCGAACAATCGGATCATCGATGTCAAGAATATTTTTAGCTTCCCCGAAGGGGACGTTATGTTCGCCGACACCAAGGAGGGTGGAATTGTATGCTTGCGGATAGCTACCAGTATGGATGAAGTGGAGGGGGGCAGAATGTTTAACTCAAAGGGGCAGGAAGGGGCCAAGCAGTGTTGGGGTCAGGCGGCCGAGTGGTGCGATTACGTTGGGCCGGTTGAAGGCAAGACGGTAGGGATTGCGATAATGGATGCCAAGACCAACTTCCGCCACCCCACCCGCTGGCACATTCGTAATTACGGTTTGTATACGGCCAATCCCTTCGGCCTGAGTTATTTTGTGGGTAAGGAGCACGACGGCTCCAAGATCTGGAAAAAAGGCGAATCCGCCCGGTTCAATTACCGAGTGTTAATTCATAAAGGCGACACCAAAGCCGCCCACGTTTCCGATCAATATCAAAACTATATCCAGCCTGTGACGGTTATTATCAAATAAAAACTGCCTCACCCATGGCTTGTTGCCGAAAGTGAGGCAGTTGGTTTATAAATGCTGCAATTGCGGGATTATTCACCGAACTGGGCATCAAACACGATGTTTGACGGCGGGAAGTCAACTTTGCGGACGAAGGCACAGGCTTCGGCCGCACCATGTTCGCGGTCCATATTGGTATCTTCCCATTCCACCGACAGGGGGCCGAAGTATCCGATCTCATTGAAGGTGCGGATGATGGCCTCGAAGTCGATGCAGCCTCGACCCAGCGAACGGAATTCCCAGTAACGATCGGGATGGCCGAAATCCAGGTGCCCGCCGAAAACGCCCCCGCGGGTCGGGGTGTGGGACCAGTAAACATCCTTCATGTGTACGTGAAAGATCCGATCGCCGAACTCCTTGAGGAACCGTATGTAATCCACCCCCTGGTAGCCGAAGTGGCTGGGATCATAGTTGAAACCGAATCGCTTGTGTCCCTTGACGGCTTCCAGGGCCCGGGCGGCGCTGGCGATATCAAAGGCGATCTCGGTGGGGTGGACCTCCAGGCCGAAATATACATCTTCCTGTTCGAATACGTCGAGGATGGGTTTAAAGCGTTTGGCAAAATCTTTGAATCCCTTGTCGATCTGTCCGGGCATGATCGGCGGGAAAGAGTAGAGCAGGTGCCAGATACTGCTGCCGGTGAATCCGTTGACCACCACCCGTTTGATTTTCTTTTTCATCGCTGCCGGGGCGGCGTCAAAGAATTTTCGGGCGGCCCTGGCGCTGTCCATCATTTCGGCGGCGGCACGCTTCCGCACCCCCTCGGGTTTGCCGTCCCCCCAGACGTGGGGGGGCAGAATGGACTTATGTCGCTCATCGATCAGATCGCAGACCGCCTGGCCGGCCAAGTGGGCGCTGATCGCATAACATTCAAGTTTGTTCTTTTCCAGTTGCTCCCATTTTCGTTTGCAATAGCTGCGGTCTTCGAGGGCCTTGCTGACTTCGAAATGATCACCCCAGCAAGGCAGTTCGACTCCATCATAACCCATCTTTTTTGCTTTTTTACACATCTGGTCGAATTTTATATCCGCCCATTGCCCGGTGAAGAGTGTGACAGGTCTAGCCATCTGGGATCATCCTTTCGTAAACTGAAAATTGACTTATTATTTTCCAGCGGCCTTCAGGGGGGCCGCCACGTTATAGTCCGGCCTGGTGGCTGATGAAAACGTGGATGTGCGATTCAATTGACCGCGCCTTTTGTCCTACGCCACGGGCTAAATTGGTGAGGGAATGATATCCGAGGAAGGCCGGGCTGGCAATAAGTGCTCTAAGATTATTATTTATAAATATTTACGGGCCGTATTCTCTGAGCAGTGCCGCAGGTGTGCCCACATTGGCCAATCCCCGCAGGCGCCAGCGTTCGCTGAAACGGGCAAAGACCGGCGAGACCCCGTAGGTGTGGTGTGCCTGTCGCAAACCGGTCAGTATATCGTCCAAGGTCAATGTGTCGCGCTGCTTGGTTATGGCCGTCAGCCGGGCCAGCCATCCTACTACTGCCGATGAGAGCCACAGAGCGGTCAATCCGGGGATCAGATCGTATTTATAGTAGCCCGGCCCGGCGAAAGCATGGGCATCCAATTTTACGCGCAGAGATCGGCATAAGGGTTCGAGTGTATCGTCCGGTCCGGTTTTGATCCTGGCGATATCTTCAAAATCGGCAGTTGACCATCCAGGCATCACGGGAGGAACAGGACCTCTGTAGGTAATGAAGCGACGGGCTTGTCGATAGCGAGACCACGATCTTGTTATTTTTTTAAGAAAACCGGCATCAAGGTCATCAGGATTGTCCGTAATGGTATGTAAGAAGAGCCACTGGCGAAATAGTTTGGCCGGTCGCTTGGAGAGTTGGTTTACGGAATTATTTTGTTGTTGGGCTTCTTCAATGGCGGCCTCAGATAGAAGCTCTATTAATTCGACGAGTCGGTCGTCGCGTACCTTTTGTACGCGAATGGTATAGAGTAGATCCAATAGATAACAACCGGCCAGCAATCGCGTGCGTATGGGCAGCGAACCTTTTCGTAAAAGACCTTCAAAGGCGGCAACTACCGCCTGGAATTCTTCCATGCTAAGTTGGCGCGTACCTTGCCACATGGGCGGTTCAGTCATGGCCCGGGTGCCGGTTTCCCGTACCAGACCATCTATTTCCTGGGAGTGTACGGTCAGGTTGCGTCCTTTGTTGGCGGCAACGGAGGGACAGTCGACTCGCAAATCGATATGCACCGTATCTGTACCCGGTGTGGGAACAAATGGATACAACCGACAGGCCAGGGGCTTGGTTTTGATGCCGGTTTCGGCATGTAGTCGACATAATCCGTCGTCACTGAGGAAAATACACCGGTCGTCGGGGTATTTGGCCAGGCGATACAGGTCGCGGCCCTTGAAGCGGTAGCGTTTGAACAGAGGCCGATCGGGTATTCGTGACTGCCAGCCGGCCTTTAGAATTGTTTCACGTTCGGTATCGGTTACGTTGACCACAAGGTTTCTGCAACAGTAACCGCAACTGTGACAGTCGAAACGTTGAAAGAGCGGCAGATGTATGGAGGTTGTTTTAGTCATGGCACGTTTTGCGTCGGATTATATTTCGGCACGCTGCCGAGTCATTTATTATTGTATATGCCTTAGTTGATTAGGGTCAATGATGGAAACTGTAATATGCATCCGATTTGATACATGCGCCATCTGTACGGGTTAAAAGAAAAGAAATTATCTCACCAACACCAAACCACAAAATACTCCCTGGGTATAATACGGATTCCACTTCAAACGTGTGCCGGGTCTGGCTCAATTATTCCAAAGGAATATTGTGCCTGACCCGCTCTCTTAGCGCATGTTTGAAGT
>CP070790.1:4031610-4046007 GCA_020346805.1 Planctomycetota bacterium | reverse complement strand
TGGCGGAAAGATCGTCTGGTACGGCGACGTCCCCATGTTCTATCAGGGGCATATTGATGGGACGCGAACGGAATGGGGCTCAAGCGGGCCACTCAGTATCTTGGGATTCGATGCTGCCAGTGGTGCCTTGGATATCAACCAACCAGTGACTATAACATCAGATGGAAGCCAATGGGGTCTTCAGAATACCTGGCTCTCCCGCCGGCCCACGGAGACTGCAACAAACGTACATGTACTTGCTGAGGATGTATATGGAGATGCAGCGGCTTGGGTGAAGTACTTCTATGACCGTGGCGGTTTTGTCCGTTTTTTTGATCAGTCCGGTATGCCTGATGTTGGAGATGTCCAAAGCTTGGCAGAATACATACCGGAAAACGTGATCGTATTCGGCGACGATGAGATAGACGATATCGTTGCAGCGTTCTTTTACCTATGGTATCGCAATCCGAACACGAGCGGTGGCTGGCATCACTGGGGTGATGATGGTTATTCCCCACCGGATACCTGGGCGTCCCACTATCTCCCCAACTATCCCGATTCCACCTGGAATCCGGCAATACAATTGTACGACAGTAAAGACATAGATGTGTTGCGCTGGCAGGATCGGAACCTGGCCCGCACCGGCCTCGACATTGCGATCGGGAGCTGGTGGGGAATTAACGGCTTTACGAATGAGGCTTTCGGTAGGGCAATCCGGATCTGTAAGAGTGTGCAATGGTGTATCTACTACGAACTTGACCATCCCAACCTGCTTGATCCCACGCCGAGTAAAATACACGATGACATCGCATACGTTATTGATACCTATGGGCCGACGCGCAACTACGCCAAGATTGACGGCAAGTGGCTGGTGTTTGTCTTTTATGTGCGTTCAAGTAATGACGCAGACCGGTACCGTCAAGCGAAGGCCATGCTGGCGGCAGACGGATATGACGTTTATTTTAATGCAGACGACTACTGGCCTGATGCAGAGGATATCCCCGATCCTTGGGATGCATGTCATTCTTATAGCCCCGCCAGTCGGTACACTCTGACCAATCTGCCTGCAAGTGGTGATAATTCCGTCAGCTTGTCGCCGGGATTTTGGGAACATAGTAGACTCCCCTCACTCACACGATCTTTGAGTGGATATACCTCAGCCTGGAATTACATCGTTGCTAATCGTTCCGATTCTCGATTCAAGGTTATCGAAACATGGAACGAGTGGCCCGAAGGAACACAGATTGAGCCGGGCCAGGAAATCGATAACAGCACTACCCCATTTACGCCGACTGGCTATGACTACGATTATGATTTTATCGATGCGGTCGCTCCTCAGGCGAACGCGCTTCTTCGCTGGCAGTCATCCGGGCACCGACGGGATGCCCCCGGTTTGTTCGAGGCCGAAGACATGGTCTGGGAATTGGGGACGTCGGCCGTGGGAGATTCCGAGTGGCGAATCAGCGACGAGGGCACGCGTATCGGATCATCGATGTTCTTTACGAACTCCGCAAGTGAAGTCTGGTTGATTACCCGTGCTCGTGCCGACCAAATCGGTTCGGAAGCTGACTGGCCCAATTTAACCATTTACTGGGATGACACTATTGTTGATCAATATGTGGTTAACGTACTATCGCATAAAAATTACCAATCAATATTGTCCGCCACCGACGGTATTCACAAATTGGAACTTACTCTAGCCGACGACCCTCGTGGTAATAAAGATGTCGATTTGATCGTGGATTGCGTTGATGTATATGTGGCGGATATCGGCAGCGATTACGATAGCGACAGTATTCCTGATAGTACCGATAATTGCCCATTGGTAACCAATACCAACCAAGACGATGAAGACGTGGATGGCGTCGGCGACGAATGTGATGATTGTCCGGGCACCCTATATGATGTACCTGTGGATAGGTGGGGTTGTCCGATGACCTCGGCTGACATGGATTGTGACGGCGACGTGGACCAGGAGGACTTTGGGATTTTTCAGGCTTGCTTATCAGGATATAACAGACCCTACGCCGTGGGTTGCAAAAAGGCCGATTTGAATTCAGACGACGACGTGGACCTGGACGACTTCGTGCAGTTCCAGGAGTGTATGAGAGGGGCAAACCAAATACCCGGCTGTTGATGGTGGGTTAAACGGTAATAACAAAAGTGGCCGAGGACTGGATCTTGATGGTTGACAGTATTGCGCTGTTTATCGTAATTAAGTCATCGTTATTTTTTGAGAACGGCAGGAGAATCAAATGAGTGAAGATGAAATGCATGGACGGGTGGTTAGTTTGTACTGGCGATTGAAGTTGATATTTCGTATCGGGTGCGGAAGGGGCCGGGAATTCTTCAATGCCGTTGCTGTAGTGGGTTTAGTGCTGGCAGTCACCATAATCTGCAGTGCTCCGGCGCAGGCGGCTCGGCAAAAGCCCAATATTCTCTATATAATGACCGATCAGCAGCCGATCAGTTGTGTTGCCGCTTACGGCAACCGGATTATAAAAACACCCCATCTCGATAAGTTGGCTGAGGCCGGCTGTACGTTTCATTCATCCTACATAGCTGCTTTTCCATGCAGCCCCTCACGGGCCACGCAGCTATCCGGACGCTATGCCCACAATCACGGCGTAGTAGAGAATGATGTGCTGTTCGACCAGAAAATTCCTTGCCTGGGTGACGTATGTAAGGCGGCGGGTTACGATACAGGATACTTCGGCAAATGGCATCTGGGCGGTTACATGTACCGATGTCGCGAAGCAAGTCGTCCCAAAAATGTTGACGGGAAATGGTTCTGGCAGCGGGTTCAGAATACGGAAAATTATGAATTCGAGGCAGTTCCCGGGGGACTCGGTGAGGACGGATCTCAACATGGTTTTGAAACATGGATAGGCGGATGGAAACACTATCGCGCTTATCTGCAGAAGGTCGGCTTCGGCGAAACAATCGAGAAGCGGCCTCGAACCGGCTGTCACATTGACGCCCCTTCGGGGCCGGATAGAAAACACATTTACTCTTTGTTTCCCGAGGAGCACCACGTAGCTTCCTTCCTGGCTCAAAATGCTGAGCAATTTATTAGAGAGAGGGGAGAAAAATCCCGACCTTGGTGTGCCGTGCTTTCGTTTTATGGACCTCATCATCCCGTGGCACCACCCAGACCCTGGGATATGATGTATACACTCGATCAAATTACACTCCCCGCAAACCATTACGATACCCTCAAGGGAAAACCTGTCTCACAACGCAACGAAAGTAGCTGCTATGTTTTACCCAGGTGGAATGAAGGCCAATTCAAAGACTACATTCGGCGGTATTGGGGGTACTGCAGTTATATAGATAAACAGATCGGTCGAGTACTTACCGCTCTCCGCGAAACCGACCAGTGGAATGATACAATCATACTTTTCACCAGTGATCATGGCGACATGGTTGGTGCCCATGGGATGATCTTCAAACTAGGGTACTGCGGCTACGAGGAATTATACCGGGTACCCACCATTCTATACGTTCCCGGTATGACCAAACCGGGATCGCGCTCGGATGCACTGGTTAGCAACGTTGACTTTTTACCCACCCTGTTGGAGGCATCAGGTATCCCGGTTCCCGACGGCATAGACGGTAAGAGCATGCTCCCGCTGGTCAGAGGTCAGACTACGCATCACCGTGAGATAATCTTTGCCGATTGTTTTAATCGAGCCCTTATTTGCCGGGACAAGCGTTACAAATTCGTGCTCAACTGGAATAAACGCGACCTGGACGAATTGTATGACCTTGAGGCAGATCCGGGAGAGCTTAAAAATCTCGCTTATGTCTCGCGGCATACGGAATTGGCGGCTGGTATGAGGCGGCAAGTTCTGGATTGGCTGCGGGAGACGAAACACCCTTATGTCACAATTATTTCCCGGGAAGCGGCTAAGCAACCGCATGAATATAAAGAGAATTCGGAATAATTAAAAGAAAAGAGTAATTTGAGATCGATATTTGAACGTACAAATTCCAATTATCTTATGGCCGTCTGTTGTATTTACCGCAAGCTTGATAACGGGTTTATTGGTTTTGCGAGAGCGGCAAATAAGTTATAATAATATATGTTTGGAGCGCGGATTCCTGTAACCACAGTAAATGAGGAAAGTATATTATGAACGAGTCGGATTCGAACCTTTCACGACGGAACTTGTTGGGATTAACTTCCAAGGCAGCGCTTGCCGCGGCCATTGGTAATGAGGTGTTGGCCAAGACGGGCGATTCGCCTTCGTCGGGTTCGCCGTCAGGCGACAAGGCCCGCAAAATCATAAATTACCATCCGAAAATGAAATACCGCAAGCTCGGCAAAACCGGGCTCATACTGTCGGAAATCAGCCTCGGCGGACACTGGAAAAACCGCGACGCCGGCAGTTTCTGGAGGGACTTCGCCGATGAAAAGGTCCCGGAGGATGTGGCCAGGAACCGCACCAAGGTAGTCAGTGCCTGCATCGATGCCGGAATCAATTACGTGGATATTACTACCGGGGCCGAATGCTTGGCGTACGGCGTTGCCCTGAAGGGCAGACGGGAAAAATTTATTGTAGGCGCCGACAATCATCGTTTGTGTCTGCGGCGGCCCGAGAATGTTAATGTTAAAGGGCAGACGCGCAATATCGAGGAATGTCTTCGGCACATGAAGACCGACTACCTGGACATCTGGCGGGTCCAGGCCAAACAGACTGGCAGACATAAACTGACCGATTTAGAACCGGCTGTCGAAGCCGCCGAGAAGGCGCGAAAGGCAGGTAAGATCCGGCATTTTGGGCTCTCGTCTCATAACCGCCGTTGGCTGCAGCAGGTAATCGAGAAATATCCTCAGGTGGAGATGGTCGTCTTTCCGGTAACGGCCATGACCAAAAAGAAAGGTCTCCCGATTACCAAGGAAAACATTGCCGAGCAGGAGCAGCCATTCCCGAATGCCAAGGACCGCACCGTGAGTATCTTTGAAACGGTTCGCAAGCACAACGTAGGTCTGGTTACCATCAAACCCTTCGCGGGTGGAAACATCTTCCAGAGCTTCAAGAATAAAGCCAAATTCCCGGTTATGGGAGTGGGATTGAAAGAAGAGAACGATCTTGCCCGACTTACCCTCAAGTGTATTCTAACACGATACGACGAAATCACTTGCACGGTCCCCGGTTTGACGACCATCTACGAGGTTGACAATGCCGCCCGTGCATCTTACGAGCACAGCCTTACCATAACACCGGCGGAAAGGGAATGGCTTGAAGAAATGACCGGCGAGCGGATGGCCCAACTGCCCAGCGAGTACCAATGGTTGCGTGACTGGGACGTGGTCTGAGTATTCGAGCCGAGTGATTGTGATTGGTATAACGACGATACTGGCTTAGTGGTTAGTGGTGCAGTGAAAAGTAACACGTTTCGGGAAGCCCCCTCTAGAACTTTGAATTATCGGGGATGCCGAGGATGTGTTTGATTCGGTTGTGAGGAACCTCCAGCTTTTCACGCGGGTTCGAGCGAATAGCACCGAATTTATTGCATAGTTTGAAAAAACGTTTAACCAACGGCCGCATGTGCTTGGCCAAGGCTGGATCGAGGTCTTCGGCCTTCTTAACATACCATATTGGCTCAATCGCAACCCGGTAGGCGCAAATCGAAAGCTTTTCCACCCGCTCTCGGATGACCTTATTATCGCCGGCCAGGGTGATCGCTTCGGCAAAGAGGTCCAACCCCGCTTGGGCGTCGTCGGTATTCAAACCAAACCGCGATGCCGGACCGCCGGTGTTCGGATGACGGCCGCTGGCCTCTGCCCGATTGTGCAGCATCTCGATATAACGACGAATTGGATCTGCTGCCGAACCATAATGAAGTTCCAGAAATTCGTTCTGCATCCGTTCGGCACTAACCGCGGGATTCCACAGAATACCGTTGATGATATAGTTTCGCAAATCGGCCAGTTCCGCGGCGGGTGTGTTCCTTGCCGCCTCCATGAAAACGCCCTTGGCGTGACTGTTGATGAAGAATCGAACGTTAGGCTCGATTACCCGTAAGTTAGGACATGGTATCTGATAATGGGTGAAGTTGGCATCGTAATTCCATATATAAATATTGTCACAGATCTCATTCCAGCCCTTTAAGTCCCTGCAAAACTTGACGTTCTTTGGACAGTTGGGATCGTTAATCGGATGTAAGACGCAGCACTCGATACTGCATAATTGTATCTGCACGTTGGGGCGCGGCTTGATTGTCCTGGGAGGTTTACGTGAATATGTATAGCTGAGCGTGCCCACCATGACCTTTGGGTATTTCTCGGCAACTGCATCGGCCACTGCATTGACAAAAGTCAGCAGGGATCCCATCGGTGAATCTTCGCGCTCATTGATTGCGGTGCAATTAGGGCATCGGCAGTACTTGTTCCAGTGGTCGTTCTGGCTGACGGAGATGTTTCCCCAGTCTGGATTCTTCTCCAGTTTGGCCAGAACTTCGTTAGTGATGATTCGAAAAACATCCGGGTTGGTCAGACATAAGTCGCTATCGCTTCCTTCTCTTTGGGCCTCGGCCAGTCGTTTACCTTCGACCAGGGAATAGTATTCCGGGTGTTCCTTGCCATATTTTGACGTCGGCATCATGTGATAGAAGGTATGATTGATCAGTCTCATCGGCGTTCTGCCGCCAAACTTCGGATCGTTAGTTTCGGTATTGATCCGCTGTCGCACGGCAAAGGCCGGATTGAAAACAACATCGTAGGAATCATTCTTACGCATCTCCAGCGGCGGATGATAGAATCGGTCCACCGGTCCAACCACGCGCCACTTGCCCACCGGTGGCACATGTGTGTGATCGGCCGTCAAGAATCGTACGCCCAGGTAATCTTCGAGAAACGTATATACACCATAGAGTGTGCCGCGAGGTCGGCCGCCGGCGATGGCGATATTGTCATTACGAATGATGATACGCAAATCTTCCGGACCGAATTCCTCGATCGAAAATCCAACCGGACTTTCCCGCATCGGCTTGCCGGTACCGATAAAGATGTGTCGATTCGGATGGTCGATCGTTTTTACGATCGGCAGGCGCACACCGGTGGCCTGTTCGACATAACCTTGAAACTCGTCGGCCGCATAGATCTCACTGGCTATCACATCGTCGGCGATTACGATATCCCATCCCTGCAAGGCAGCTAAATTGACACCTTGCGGTAAAACCGCGTACGCCGGCTGGGAGACTAAAAGAATAGTAATTAGTATTCCCATTGTTACACGTATCATTGTTTGTTATCCCATGTTGTGCGGGATAAAAACCGCTTAGGGTTTCCATGTGATACCGGGCTTCCAGTATTTGCCGTCAAATTCATAGGCCCCAATGTCGGGTCCATCGCCTTTGAAGTCATCGGTAAATTCCGGGAATTTTTGACCGGCGTCGATTAGTGGTGAACCTTTTCTCGGGCGGAAGTCCAGCCTATCAGGATCGACTAGTTGAAGATCCGGGCCCTGGAAGTTGTGACTCACGTTTTCTCCGGGCGGGAATGGAGTCCCTTTGTTGTGACAGGTAATTGTTAGGGCGGCGTTGTTGAGGATTATGCTGTTGGCGTTTTGTCGTTCGAGTAACGGATGCTGCTTACGCCACGGCTTCTTTGGCTCAGGGCTGGTATGCAGGTTAATGTAGTTGCCCGGCTTGTCTTTGGTGCCGATATTCAGGACCGTATTGTTGTAAACCTTATTGTAGTCGCCTTTGACGATGATGCCGTCCCGTCCGCAATCCCAGACAACATTGTGATGCACTGTCAGACGACGGGTCTGGTCGTCGCCTCGGATGCCCAAACCCTTTCCATCTTCGGTCCGGCAACCGTGCGCCCAGTTGTAACGAACAATACTATCGGCACATGTAGGCTGCCCCGTATAAATCAATGCGACGTCTCGGCAGGTGAGCCCGCCGTTGTAGACATGATTGTATTCAATGATGTATGGCTGCCCCCGGTAGCAGATACCGGCATTACCAAAATTATAAACCGTGTTGTATCGCACAATGCCGCCCTTAGTTCCTTTAATATTATTATTGGAACTCATGCGGAGGGGTGCATGTTGCAATGAGCCGTACCAGCTGATGTCGTGGATAAGGTTGTTCTCCGCTACATTATGTGGACCGGTCATTACCAGACCGCTGGTAGGGCTGTAGGCAAGGCTGCATTTTCGTACCGTATTATAAGCACCGGCGACCAGCGTTCGATCGGCCCAAGATTCCTGGGCGGCGGGATCGCCGATGCGCCGTGCATAGGTTGGGTACCGAAGGTGGCAATTTACAACTAGGCAGTGGTTGCACTTGTCAAATAGGAAGGTCGTCCCGAAGAATTGGAAACCGGCGATTTCAACATATTCAAGATTGCGAATCTCGAAGGCGTAGTTGCGTGTCTTGACCTCCACCCGGAAGGATGTGGGATTCTTTCCATCGAGTGGCCATAGATAGAGTGTGTGAGATCGGGTGTCGAGGAACCACTCGCCGGGAGAATCGAGTGCTTCCAGTTTTCCGGACAGATAATAGCGATCGTCTTCCCAGGTCTTGGTCTTGTCGGCATGGTGGGTGATGCCTGTCAGATCGCGCGGGTATTCAAAGGTGTCACTGCCGGTGGTGTGCCTGGCAACCGTCCTGGTCCAACTGAAGAATTGATGGGCGACGTTAAGGGTTGCTCGAGCACCGGTCCAGTCAATGCCGGTTTTGGCAAGTTCCGGATCGGTAATTTTTCCATATCGGCTGCCCTTGCCGACCTGAGCCCATTTCGAACGGTCCCAGAGATCGTCGGCAAAACGCATGTTCGGCCAGCGGGCCTCGACCATCATCTGCTCATCAACGAACAACTGAATGAAGTTACGATCCACCTTTGTCCGGTAGATTTTGTCCTGGTAGACTTCCCATTCAGCTTGGATTGGTTCGGTTCCTTTTAGGACTACTTTTTCGCCCGAAGCTGCAATGAACCGAATAGGTTCGCCTTTCTTACCGGAGACCTTCGAACGTACGGTTTCATAGTAAATACCCGCGTGTATGATGCAGGTGTCGCCGGGGCTCATTACTTCCGCTGCTTTCTGGATGGTGCGAAACGGTCTCGCCTGCGTGCCGGGATTGGTATCTGTTCCCTCAATCGAAACGAAGAAGCTGCTCGCTTGGGCTAACGTGCTCCAAACCAGAATCGTTATCGTGCATCCAAATATTCTTACTTTCAAGATTGGTGTCCTTTTTGCTTATTGTTTGGCGGTGGATACCATATGTCTGGGATTGCTTCCTTGGTTAATTCTGCCGCTCCTCTGACAGTTCATGCCGACGTTCGAGGATTTGCTCTAAATATTTTCGGCGGCAACGACCACCGAGACTTTTGCCGTTCAGATAAATTTCTAAGATTCTGTTAAAACACGACTTAGAACTATTTGCGCGTCCAGCTGAGAATTATGCAATACAGCATACCGTCCCTCTTGCCTATGTTCAACAAGAATCTTATAGCATTAATTACTGTATCAAATAATTAATTAAATCTATAACCAAGCCAGATTATTAGTGAGCCGAAGCACCAGTGCGATAGGGCAGCCAAAGCCGGGCAATATCCCCATCCTTTACCACTATTGAACACACGTGTAGTCCATAAACTGCCCAGGCTGGAACAGGCCCCATCCTTTTTAAATCGAGATAATGTAAAATCAGTCGTTTAGCCGGGAAATTAGACGTATACCTAAAAGTAGTGGTACCATACCTTCTCTCGGGATGACTTTATTTGATTTAATGGTATAATCAGCGAGAGTTTGCCATGATTATTATAGAATCGTATTCAATTGCTGTGGTTATGTGTTTCATCACCATGCTTTGCTGGGGATCATGGGCTAATACCCAAAAACTGGCCAGCAAGGAATGGCGGTTTCAGCTTTTCTATTGGGACTATGCCGTCGGAGTCCTTCTACTTGCCGTATTTATGGCCTTGACTATGGGCAATATGGGCACTGCGGGGCGGGGCTTTTTTGCAGATCTTGGCCAGGCGAGTATTACATATATTGGTTATGCCATGTTAGGCGGGATAATTTTCAATCTGTCGAATATCCTACTGGTAGCGGCGATCGATATTGCCGGCATGGCGGTTGCCTTTCCCCTCGGATGTGGCCTGTCTCTGATTCTCGGTACCGTCACCAATTATATCGGGAAGCCGGAGGGTAATCCCCTTGTCTTGTTTCTGGGTGTGTTGGCGGTGGTTGTAGCGGCGGTACTGGATGCGGTGGCTTATGGGAAACTGCCCAGCCAGGGACAAAAAACAACCACCAAGGGCATCCTCATTTCCCTGGCCGCCGGTGCGCTGATGGGCTTTTTCTATCGCTTTGTTATGAAGTCAATGGAGATGGATTTTGCCAACTGTACCCCCGGCAAACTCAGTCCATATACCGCGACGGTTTTCTTTTCGCTGGGGTTGTTCCTTTCCAATTTCGTATGGAACAGTTGGGTGATGATTATGCCTTTCGTTGGGGAACCGGTACCCTTTGGAGATTATTTCACCAAAGGCAATGTCAAGTTGCATGCGGTTGGTATCCTGGGCGGAGTGATTTGGAGCCTGGGGACAACCTTTAACATCGTTGCCGCCCCGTCGGCCAGTCCCGCCATTGCCTTCGGTTTGGGATATGGGGGAATAATGGTGGCAGCGCTCTGGGGAGTATTCATATGGAAAGAATTTAAGGATGCACCTGCCGGTACTAATAAGTTACTGGCCTTGATGTTTGCCTGCTTCATTATAGGTCTGGGATTGATAGCCGCTTCCAGACCAGCTTGACCGGATTTTTGCCGCAGATTGAGATTGGCTTTTGGATAATTTTATTATTCTCGCCATGGAGATATGATCCGTGAAAGATCACATATGGTTAACCAGCACAGCAAATGTCGCTAGGAGAACAGTCTTAAGGGGAATAGTATTAACAGTGTTGATCAGTGGGGCGGTGATTGCCTTTCCTTGGTCGCCTGCCATAGGACAGACACACCGGCCGGAGAAGCAAACAGGCCTGCTTAAGGGTTATGTCGTCGCGGATGCTCATTTTGGCTGGCGCCATCCTCAGCAGCCTGAGCCTCAGGAAATCGAAGAGGCGATGCAGCGAATTGTGAAACGCTTTCCGGATCTCGACCTTTTTCTCGACGCCGGCGACGCCCATCACGTACACGCCTCCGATGAAGCCCGAGGCCAGTGCACGGATATTATCCCGGGTGGATGTTGGCCTATTCCATTTTATTTCATAGCCGGTAACCATGAAATCGACGTTTGGGGAGGACCGTATGATACTGAGTGGCGCTGCGCCAAGTTTGGTAACTTGACTTGCCGGCCGTATTATAGTTTTGATCTCAAGGGTGTACACTTCATTGCCCTGCCCGAGTTGATATTTATGTGTTATGTATCTCAAGAGGCGCTGGCCTGGCTGGAGCTGGATCTGGCCGTCAACAAAGACAAGACAGTCGTTATTTTCACTCATAATGCTATCCGGGGGACAACCTCATTTTGTGATGATGCAGGATACCGCAGTCTTGCCAACAGTGAGGCAGTCCTGAAACTGCTCAACCGATATCCGAACGTGTTAGCGTGGATGCACGGTCATAACCACACCTACGAGATGGTACGCAAAGCGGGTAAGCTGTTTGTATCCAACGGCCGGATCGGTGGTTTCGTACCGCCGGAAACTCAAAAGTGGGCGGGAGACCATCTGGGGGGAATCTATTTTGAAATTGGTCCGGGGCATCTGACGGCCCGGGCCTACAGCGCTACCGAGGATAATTACCTTGATGCCCTTGGCTACCCTCAACTCATGCAAAAGCTGAACATCAAGACGTCTTTTGATTCCGGCGCCGCACCTTGTTTCAGCTACGGAGGCGGTGGCACCATTGATGGTCAGAGGTTAGCTGCCCTGCACCACTGTGCCGGTGGTAATGGACCCCGTGAACTATTCATCGCCGGGGCCGACAGCCCAATAATCAATGAAAATCCGGATTTAACCGTGTACACCGAGAGAAGTCATCCCTTGGCCCCGGATAAAAAGATTCTGCCCGGATACAAATTCAGGCCGCACGATGATTCACTCTGGGAGTGGATCGATCCCGGTATTCGTATTGGGGCCCGTACTGAAAGCGACGAGTCCACAACATTGGTGGCGCCGGGCCCGCATCGAGGCGTGCAATCCTATTATTCCTGCCCTCCCGGCAAGACTTACCGGGTTATCATAGAAGTTGTTTCTTCCGGTGGTGGACAAACTCTTCAGTTGAAGTGTCGGATTCACGATCGCCGAATTCAGCAGGTGGCCTCACTCGGTGGGCCGGTTTGGAAACTGGTTTCCGGCCGACAAACCCTCCAAACAGATTTTAGTCTGCCGCCGCTGTCCGATTTGAACAGCATTTACACCAATCCGAAGTCCGACAATCTCTTTCGTGTGTTAATCGAGGCCAGGTTCTCGAATTTGCGGGAAGATGTTTTGGTAAAACGCTTCGCCATCATGCTTGCCGACGCCGCCGGTCCCACTATCGATGTCGCTGTATCGGTCGAAGGCAAGAAGTTCATGCATAAAGGCGAACTTGCCTCGGATAAGTTCGTTCGGTTTGATTTGCCGTCCCGCCCGCCCGCGCGAAGTGTCTATGAAATTTCCGCCGGTGGCAACCATCGGCTGACCTGGTTGGTTCGACAGACCGATCTTGCCTGGCAGGTGCGCAATGCGTCGGTAGCAACCAAAGATAGTTATCTTGATATTGGGCCGCTGCGCAATACCTTGTCTTCCCGCAAAGAAATTGTCATTGTACCCATGAGCCCCATTGAAGTTCCCTATGTTCATCGACTTCGACACATAAACCGGGCTGGCATTTACCCCTTGTCGGCCGATAAGAACCAATTGAAAGTTGAGGCTGTTGAGTTGCTCGGCCCGGCCCAGATAGAGATTTGCACCAACCGCAAGCCCAAGCAGGTTGCCAATGCCGAAGGCTGGACCTTTTCCAAGGATCGCCTCATCTTGTCTCTCAAGAAACCGGGAACAGTTGTCATCCAGTTCTGATTGTGTTTAATAAAACAACACGACAAGAATTGACTTTCTGTGGTTCTTGCTGCTGTGCAACTTGTAATACGAATTCCATTTAAAGACTGTGCGGGGTATGGCATTCTTTAAGTCTCACCTTTCTCCTCTTTCGCCCCTAAGAGGCAGGTGTTCGTGCCTTGGCGGTTATTAATAGCAACCGA
Source organism: Planctomycetota bacterium (assembly GCA_020346805.1). GTDB lineage: Bacteria > Planctomycetota > Phycisphaerae > UBA1845 > PWPN01. The sequence continues at coordinate 4,032,821 of CP070790.1, read as the reverse complement.
TACCGGAAGCATCCGCTGATGATACATCATATAACCTCGAGAAGGTGAAGACTTTTTTATTATCGGGTATAAATGTCCAAGCCGGGCCTGGCTATAGAGGATTACGATGGGCAAAAATGAATCCAATCAAAACGATTCCTGTGGACGGGTAAGGGAGAATGTATTTCATATTGCTGACGGTAATGATGATACATGTTGCCCGGCTACGAATGGGGCCATCACCAGTCGGCGTCATTTTTTACGGGCGGCCGGCTTGGGTTTTGTATCCTGCAGATCATTGGCCGGTACCGTATCGGTAATGGCCGGTCCTTTTGGTGAAGGCGAAAATAAAATCAGTCATTTTGTGCCCGCGGATAAAAAACTCCACAAACAATGGGTACAGAGTCTGTATGCCCGAGGCATGCAGGAGGTTTATAGCGGCCGGGAACTGGAAACTATCGGCATGCCCGTTGGGGGCATTGGGGCGGGACAACTGTATCTCTGCGGTGACGGCACACTGGGGTGCTGGCAGATTTTCAACTATCATCACTTTTCCGGCGGTGGACGAGAACTTTACAAACACCGCATGCCCGGCAAACCCGTCGATCAGGGCTTTGCGGTAATCGTCGAACGGGCCGGCCGAAAATCGGCAAGGCGGCTCAACAAAAAAGACATGCAACGGGTCGAGTTCATCGGCCAATATCCTATCGGACAGGTGCGTTACCGGGACGATCGCTTGCCGGTCGCGATAGAAATGGAGGCCTTTTCGCCTTACATCCCACTCAACGCCCAGGAGTCCGCTCTGCCGGTAACAATATTTCATATCAAAATGAAAAACACGTCGAGTCAAGACATTCGCGTCGCGTTAGCCGGTTGGCTGGAAAACGCCGTTTGTTGCCATTCGAACAAACTCGTGCGGGCCCATCGATGCAATCGGATCGTTGAACAGCGAGGCCGGTCGATGATCCTGCATACCGCCCAACAGTTGCCGGAGGACCTGCCGCCCGAGCCCAGAGAAGCGATCGTGCTGGGCGATTTCGAAGGGGACGATTTTGGCGGCTGGCAGGTTGCCGGTAAGGCGTTCGGTACCGCTCCGGCGGCCGATTCGTTGCCCGGGCAGCCGATCAAAACGGCGAATCAAAAACACGGTAAATACCATATTAGCCAGTGTTTGCGGCTCTTTATCGGCACAGTCCGACGATGTGGCTGTTCCAGAGCACTTTTCCTGCTTT
>CP070790.1:4022838-4031510 GCA_020346805.1 Planctomycetota bacterium | reverse complement strand
GCTGTGGCGACGGCACCTGTGAGGGTGAGGAATCCGAGTTTAACTGCGAGGTGGATTGCGGCCCACCGCTGGAGCCCCAAGCCTGCTGCTATTTTGATGGATCATGCCAGGATCAGACGCCAACTGACTGTACCAACACCGGCGGTACACCCCAAGGTGAAGGCACCGATTGTGCCACCACCAACTGCCCGCAGCCGGAAGCCTGCTGTTATTCAGACGGTTTATGTCAGGACCAATTGGCTGCCGATTGCACCGCAAGCGGTGGATTAGCGAAAGGTGCAGGCACCAGCTGTGCTACTAGTCAGTGTTTACAAGCTTGCTGTTATCTTAATGGTTCATGCCAGGACGCAACGGTGGCTGACTGTATCGCTAATGGGGGGACAAGTCAGGGCCTGGGCACTGATTGTGCTACCGCCAACTGCCCGCAGCCGGAAGCCTGCTGTTATTCAGACGGTTCATGTCAGGACGAAGCTGTGGCTAATTGTACTGCAAACGGCGGCACATCAAAGGGGCCGGGGACCGATTGTGCTACCACTGATTGTGTATCGGACATACCTCAGTTGGTGATCAACGAGATCGATTACGATCAGCCGGGTACCGACGATGGGGAGTTCATTGAGATCAAGAACACCGGGACAGCCAGTGTCAACCTGGCTGGATATACTGTTGAGCTGGTCAACGGATGGGGAGGAGGGGCCGTGATCTATAAAATTATCAGTCTGCCCGACTTAGAGTTGAATTCCGGTGGCTACTTCGTGGTTTGTGGAAACGCAGCTAATGTTGACAACTGCGACCTGGATGTTAGCCCTGACACCGACCTGATCCAGAATGGTACTCCTGACGCCGTCGCTATTACCTTCAATAACACTGTCATCGACACGGTAAGCTATGGAGGCGATACCGGTGCCCCCTACACGGAAGGGTCGGGCTCTGGCCTGCTGGATCCCTGGAGCAATATTCCAGGTGGGCCCGAGGAGTACAAGGGAATCTCGCGCTTTCCCGACGGAGTGGACACCAACCAGAACAATATCGATTTCAGCGTCCGCTGCATCACGCCGGGGGAGTCAAACATTTCGCAAGAAAGCAACTGTATAACGCCCCAGGCCTGCTGCTATTCCGATGGATCTTGTCAGGATGTGGCACCCGACTTCTACACCAATTAGTATGGCTCGCCCTGTATCGCTGCAGGCAATAATAGTGTTATAAGTGTTACCCTCGATCTCGATGGCGACAATTTGTATGACGACTACTGGGGGGTGGCGGATAATATTCCTTTTCCGCTATGGGTCTCCATACGGTCTCCGTGCAGGTCGAAGATGGCGATGGTGGCGTGGTTACCGGATCCTTCGACGTGAATTTCATCCCCGCGCCCGCCTCCACCACGCTCGAATTCATCGGCCTTGGGTGTTTGGCGATATTGAGGCGTAAACTTAGATAGATCATATTGAATTGAATTTTCCCTCCGGCCCTGTCAGTCTTCTGATTGGCAGGGCTTTTGTTTTGCTCTCGCGCGTGCTTAGCCCGCCAATTCTGCCCATACACCATAAGCAATTTGTTGCTGACCACTACCAGGTGGCAGGTAAAAACCTGTACATTACCCGCGGTCCTGGCTGGCTGAAACGTATCCGCTTCAACGCCCGCCCGGAAATCACCGAATTCACCTTGATACCCGAATAAGAAGTGAAAAAATCAGCATCCAAGGGCGGATTCTTTGAGTTTATTCTAGTGAACTTTACTGCTGGATAACAGAAACCGGGCGAAAACCGGGTTTTTATTACATAACTTTGCCCTTATAGACACTTCGTGTAATCCTACAATTGGGCCGATAATAAAAAAAAACCTCGATGTAAGGAGGCACGGCTATGCGGAAAATACGATCCCTGGTCCTGATTTTGACATGTATTGCCATTATTGGGGTCAGTTGTATGCTCTTTCCGATTTTCAATCCACCCCAAACCCAAGTTGCCGGCATGAAAACCTTCTCTTCTGCAGAACAAATGCGGGCTTACCTGGTTGAACAGGCCCTCACACAATATAAACCCACTCAATCAACACCTCCCTTACCCATGCCCACACCATCGGAGGATTTGTCCAATGAAGCGGGCGGCGATACTCCTGACGATTATTCTACCACCAATATTCAGGAAATCGGGGTGGATGAAAGCGATATTGTCAAAAACAACGGACAGAATATTTATGTCCTCGACGGCAGCGCTATCCATATCATCCAAGCCACACCGGCTGATTCCATGAAAGAATTGGCAACCGTCCAGCTCGAATCGGCGGGGGATTCACTTTACCTCCGCAATAAGACGCTGGTGGTACTGTCCCACGAATACACATACTATTTGGCTGAATGGGATTATGTTACCACCGCTCAACCAATAGACATCATCGGCGACGAGTGGAACGACGGTTCGCAAACCACGGTCACCATAATTGACGTCAGTGATCCCGCCAATCCGGTAAACCTGGCAACTACGAAATTTGAGGGCAACCTGGTTTCCAGCAGAATGATCGATAACCGTTTGTATCTGATTCTCACTACAACCCCGCGACTGTTTTACGGGATAACCCAAGCCGACCTCGATAAAATGAGCCTGAATGACTGGCTGCCCGACTATCAAACCGTATCCTCAGACGGCTCGGTTAAATCGGGTAATATTATGGATTGGCAGGACTGCTATCGGCCTGAAACACCCAACGGCTACGGCATCACTATGGTAGTCACCATGGACGTCGACAACCCGAATGCCGACTTTGAGCCGGTAGCCATCTCCGCCGATGCCGGCATCATCTACGCCAGCACTGATGCACTCTACATCACCGATACAGAGTACAATTATTTTATTGGCGGATCGGTTGAAGACACTATCGTTCACAAGTTTGATTTCACCGATACCGGCACCGCATACATCGCCAGCGGGCTAGTCCCCGGCCGGCCTTTGAATCAATACTCGCTTGGCGAATATGAAAGTTACTTGCGAATCGCCACCACGATCCGAAGCTTTGAATTCAATGCCAACGGATCAACCAATAACGTTTATATCCTGGCTGAATCAGGCGGAACTCTTGAGGTTGTCGGGAAAATAGAAAACATCGCTCCCGGTGAATCTATCTACGCCGCCCGCTTCATAGGCACTCGCGGATTTTTAGTCACTTTCAAGAAGATTGATCCCTTGTTTACCCTTGATCTTTCCGATCCAACCAACCCTCAAGTGAGGGGCGAATTGAAAGTGCCAGGTTATTCCGATCATATTCAGCTTTTAGACGAGAATCATCTGCTGACCATAGGTAAAGACGCTCAAGACATGGGCTCATTTGCTTGGTTCCAGGGGGTACAGTTATCTATCTTCGATGTCACCAACTTTACCAACCCCCAGCTGCTGCACAAGGAAATCATCGGCGGCAGGGGCACCCACAGCGAAGCCAATGATAATCCCAAGGCGTTCAACTATTTCGCCTCCCGCGGGGTGTTGGCCTTCCCTATCGATCTCTATTCCGGGGATACCACCGGCTCACAATACGGGCAACACACATTCACTGGCCTGTATGTCTATCGCGTTTCGGTGGAAAATGGCTTTGAATTCCTGGGCGGTATCGCCTCTACCGACGGCTTGGCCACTAACGGCTGCTATTGGGGTTATTATGGCTTTACCAGAGGGGTGTTTATCGGTGATGTAGTTTACTCTGCCACCCAACTTAACATCACTGCCGCCTCACTCGACAGCATAGATACAATTATAAGCCAAGTTACTTTTGATAATTCATCGCTGGTTCAGGATTGCCACATCTACGAACCGGTAGTTGCATTACCGGTCGGCGGAGGCATTCAATAAAAAATAGTATTAGTTGCAGCAAGAAGATAAGGCACAAAATGACTTATTGCCCTCCGTGCTTCAGTGATTCCATGGTGAATTATAATTAATAAGGCGGGTTCTCACCCAACCATAATGCAATTATATTTTCACTATGATCTACCATATACTGGTTACGTTTGATATAAGCGTATTTCAACCTTTCCGGCTTCAATTCGATGATTCTTGTAGCTCGTTCAATGATGGTCTAGCTTGGTTTGGTTGATCCATAACCATAAATGGGACTACCACATACACTCGGCTATCTGGTGATTATGCGTTGGAAGAGGAAATAGCTCTATTGAATAGAATAATCAAAATCCCTGTCACTCTTCGGATTGGCAGGGCGTTTGTTATTATTCTCATGCGCGCTTACAGCAGTGATTTTAGATGCGCGATGCTACGTTCGGCCTCATCGACGCTGCCACATTCGACCGACATGACAATATCCCGTGGGGCTTCGCGGATGATCTTGATTACCCGTGCCCAGTCAATAATTCCATCACCACAGGCGCATCCGACGGGTGTCTCGGTGACTTGAACGCGTTCTGCATCCGATTGTTCCAAGGTGATGTCCTTGGCGTGGAGATGAACCAGACGACCGACCACACGCTCCAACCATTTGCAGGGATCCTGGCCGGCAAGGTAAGCATTCCCGGTGTCCAAGTTGATCCCTATGGCCGGCGAATCGACCAGGTTATAGATGCGGTCCAGCCCCTCGGGAGTCCGCGAGTATTGGGCATGGCATTCTAGCCCAATCAAAATGCCCCGAGGTTCAGCAACCTTCGCTGCTTCGTACAAAGTATACCGTATTAGTACATGGTCTTCTTCCTCTGTAGTCCAGGAGGCCTTCATACCTTCATCGGTGTTGACCACAGGCGCGCCGCATTCGGCGGCGTGGCGAATTGCCAACTTCAGATACTCGCCGTGAACCTCTGGCCGACCCAACGGCCCATGCGACTGCAAGCCCGATAATTTGACACCCGCTTTCTCCGCCGCCCGCCTGATACGATATGAATCATCGAACATCGAGACGGTGTGATAGTAGCCCGCCTCGCTCATCAACTCCCGGCCCCAATGAACCATCGGTTCGATATACTCATATCCCAGTTCTGCCGCCTTCTCAACACCCTACTCGAAAGGTTTTTCGTGACGCCGAACGGCTTCAAGGTTGAGTCCAATGTATACTTTACCCATGACATTTCTCCCAATTCAAAGTAAGTAAAGTAAATTGGTTGGTATTGACTTATGTTAGGGGACTGAATGCAAATCATGTGCAGCTAATTCGCGACACGTGGTCTTAAATCTTTATGACCTGATGTAACATAGACGAATAACAAATCGTGGTATAATGAGACTGAAAAAGGCGGGCGAGGTTCGCCCGTGGTTTAAAATAGGAATTTCGCATTGAGAATATCGATTGGTTATCTGGCAATAGCGTCAATAATAATGGGTTTGTTCTGCGAGGTTGGGATATATGGAGAACTGCCGGCGCTGGATCGGAGCAAACCCAATTATCGCATATACCCACTACTCAATGGTATGTGCAAGATTGCTGGCGATCACGCGTTCGACGGCGGCAGCAGCAATGAAACATACGACTATGCCTTGTATGTCTGGCTGATTCTGGGCGGGGAGAAACCCATCCTCGTTGAGGCCGGCCTTCATAACGTTGCGGAGATGAACCGTGGTGCGGCCAAGGTACTGCGCAAACCAGTCACTCAGACACCCCAACAAAGTAGCCGGGCACAACTCCGCAAGTTCGGGCTCGAGCCTGAGGAAATCGGCCACGTGTTCATCACCCATTTGCATTTTGATCACATCGATGAGCTGTTGAGCTACACGAACGCAACCATCCACATAGGTCGAAAGGAGTGGAAGTTGGCGACGGCGAACGACTGCCGGGGAAGTTGGGGGCACGGTCCGATCCTGTTCAAGTTGCGCGACGATCCCGCATGGAGCAAAAGACTTCATCTCATCGAGGATGAGGAGGTGCTGCCCGGTTTTGAGTCTTTCTGGGTCGGTGGACACACGCCGGGATCGATGGCCTTCCTGGTTAACAGCACCCACGGGCGTGTCGTATTAACTAGTGATACCGTATCATTGCTATCCAACATGGATAAACCAATCGGCGTGTACTCGGACCTGAAGGAAGTTGAAGCGGCTATCAAGACCATCCGCGGCAAGGCTGATATTGTGCTGCCAAGTCATGATCCGGGCACATTGGATCGCTGGCCGCCCGTACCGGCCGGGACGCCGAAGTATACCATCCGCGCTATCAAGGTTGGGCAGTGTGAGGTCCGTAATCACATCACCTTTCATGAATGTGAGAGTCAGGCGACTCGGATCTACTATCTGTACGTATGGGTGATCCAGGGAGGCCCCAGACCAATGATTGTGGAGACCGGGCCTAACCCAAAGTATATCGAGGAGTTCAACCGGGCGACGGCCAGTTACATCCCCGGTGGCGTGCAACAGCTGCCCGAGGAGCAGGTACCGGTGGTCTTGAAGCGGGCGGGGATTGATCCCGACTCGGTGAGCCACGTCTTCATCACCCACGTCCACGCCGACCACTACGACTACTTTCCGCTGTTTACCAACGCCAAGTTGGTTGTTAATCGGCAGGAGTGGGAAGATGCCAAAGGGCGGATCAATCCTGAAGTACTCAAGGTGGTCCAGTCGCGACCGGATGCGCTGCAGCTGGTTGAGAATGAGGAGGTCGTACCCGGAGTACGGACCGTGTTGCTTGGTTGCCATACGACCGGCAGCCAGGGAGTACTCGTCCAAACCTGCATCGGATCGGTCATGCTGACAGGTGACGTGGTCTATATGTACGACAACATTGAGAAAAACATCGCCATCAACAGCCCCAACCAGGAGGTCTGTCTGGGAGCAATGGCCGAGATCAGATCGTTGGCGGACATTGTATTACCAGCCCATGATCCACTTACTCTTGAACGTTGGCCCAAAGGCGTCATTGGTGGCAAAACATCTATTAGTTATTCTTGCCGCAGCCGTCTGGACTCCAGGCCGACAACTTCCCCTTCACTATGACATCTCTCTTCACTTTCAAAATTGGAATAGTGTGAAATAGATGTCTGCGATCAGTCTACGATAGCTATCCCCGCCCTTTCTCGAAACTTAGCTCGACTATATTCCGTGCCCCTCTGTCTTCCCTGGCCTGAACTCAGTCGATCAAATACAACAGCGAATGGGGTTGCTCCACGGCCCTAAAACAGTATAAATCAAAGATTTCGCGTTCTGTAATGAGGGAAAATGGTAGAGAAAATGCGCCTTTCGGATCGGCGTTTCCAGATTATGGTGCGAAGCGTTATTTGCTTACAAAACCGCTGCTCTACCGACTGAGCTACAGTGGCATAAATATAACTATAATACAATAAAGAGTTTATGCAATACTGGGTGAGGGGAAATGCAAACCGCTGCTCCACCGTTCGCGGGTAGGTACGGACGTATCACTATAGTGGTAAAGACTGGGACATTGCCGATGCAAATCACTCCCGCTTGGCCTCCGGCACTTCAGACCGCCGAGGCAGCCGCCCTCTCCGATCCTAAGTCCTTGTCATAGGGAAATTTTCTTTTGGGCATCTTTTATGCAAGTTAATGCCGCTTAACCTTGCGATGCTTTTCCCTTGCTAAAGCAAGTCGATGTCGGTAAACTGGTTATTACCACTGTAACACGCAGAAAGATTGGCTAGCAAAAGATTTCCCAGCGGTAGAGGTTATCCTATATGCTTCGCAGTACCCGCATACATAGCGTGTTAGTCCTGTTTATTGTGTCGCTCTGGAGTCAATCCGTTAAGGCCCAAAGTATAATCTATGTTGACGCCAGCGCTTCCGGAGCAAACAACGGCACGAGCTGGGCCGATGCCTATGTGGAGCTCCAGCCTGCGCTCATCGACGCGGCGATGGGCGCGGAGATCCGAGTAGCAGCAGGCACCTACCGGCCAGACTATGACTCTCAATCAGGTACGTACACGGACGATCGCGCGGCTACGTTTCAGCTCAAGAACGGCGTTTCAATCTATGGAGGCTTTCCTCCCGGAGGCGGCCCATGGGCAAATCGCGATCCGGTGGGATATGAAACGGTCCTTACCGGCGACATTGGGGTGACGGGGGAGCCAACAGACAATAGCTACCATGTGGTCAACAGTGGCGATACGGGATCTTCGACCAAGCTTGACGGTGTGACGATCTCGAACGGATACGGAGGCGATTATCCCAATCACGCGGGAGCCGGTCTCTACAACTATTCAGGGAGCCCGACGATTGTCGAGTGCACGTTTCGAGACAATACCGTCGAGGGATACGGTCATTCAGGGGGGGCGATTTACAGCTACAACAGTCTTGGTCGTCCCACCATTGAGAATTGTCATTTTATCAATAACCGCGCCTACGGCGGAGGAGCCGTTGTCTGTCCGGCCGCCGAGATCACCGACTGCGTATTCCGCGAGAACGTTGCAGAACATAACAATGGGGCCCTTAGCGCTGGCGCTAAGGTCAAGGTACGCCGATGCGTGTTCATTCGGAACACGGCGGGACATGGCGGGGGAGCGGCAGGCATCGGGAGTGGCAAAGACACGCAGTTCAAGAGCTGCCTGTTCTATGGGAACCAGGCACTGACCGGCAGCGGCGGTGCAATTGACATGTCCAATTCACCAACCACCATAACGTTGATAAATAGTGTATTTGTGGGTAACACAGCCTACCGGTACGGCGGCGCCATTTCCCTGGAGGGTGAGTCAAAGATAATCAACAGCACCTTCGTAAAAAACTGTGCCGGCATGGGTGGCGGTG
>CP070790.1:4009691-4022738 GCA_020346805.1 Planctomycetota bacterium | reverse complement strand
GACCTGATTTTCGAGGTCCGACTGCAGCGTGAAGGTGAATATCTGCAGCTTATTGGCCATACATGGCGCGAAATTGGTGATATTCGTGGCGTACGAGGTGGCATTATTACCCGAGTCTCCTTTCAGGCGGACACTCTTCGTAAAACCCCTGTCGATGATCCTGTTCTCCGGACCCCCACCATAGCCCCAGACGGGTGCGCACTGACGCAGCCTTGTCCAGTGCGCGTAGGCCTCGAAGTCGTCCTCGAAACAGACCTCGTCCATAACCGGCTGGGCCATCACTGTTGTGGCCAAGGCCAAAATTGCCAAAATACCTAGGTATCTCATATTAACCTCCTTCCAAAAAAGGTACCGATCGGTCCATTAACCGTTATTGAACGCGATCGACTTAAACAATAAATTTCTTACCTCCACTAAACTTTTACCTGACAAATAACACCAAACGTAACGTATAAGATAACCGCCCTCTCAAATTCCCGACCAAGGACGTTTCAGTACCTATTATGTTACGCCACGCCGCTTAGATAAGGGCGACAGGAGAGCGCAAATACTATTGGCCCTCGAATTCGTTTTCTCTCTCCCTGCAAACCTGTTTTTGCGTTTACGAATGAGATGGTGTTTGATCCAGATATTCCACCTCCGTTTAAAGCTGTTTAGAGAGCGTTAAGATCTCGGCTCGATTTGTATTACAGCCCAAAACTCTGTAAACGCAGTATACCATAACGACAAAGGGGCTTGCAAGTAAAATATTTGATAATTATAACAACGTTTTAGAACGGTGTTTTAAAACATTATATGACCTGATTGTTTATACTCACAATAGAGTATTAAATTGAATAAATCCTTTTAATTTAGCGATTTATGTGTAGTGTTAGACCCGGATACAATTACCTACATTATCGGGCTCAGTCGCTATTAAAAGATCCCAGAATCCAAAATATCCGGTCATTTTACAAGGGAGCTGTTTGTGTGATATTAGCGGTTTGGTTGGAGATGAAAGGGCGATTTAGGTACCCTCGGGGCCATTATCCACCATCGTACCTTGTTGCATTATGGCCGGTATTTTGAACACATTTGAGGGTACTCAAGGAGATAAAAATGGTCTGGCCAAGAACCTTGCTGGTGCTTGCATTTGTTTGTGGCGGCAGCCAACTGCCGTCGATGGCCGAGGTGAAAAAACAGAATATCAAAACCGACGATGGTCTAATTGGCTCGTTGGTTGATTTGGCCGAGTTTGGAAGACCGCTTTCCGCTAAAAACCTGGTAGGTGTGGAGTGGGAGAATCTGCGCGAGGTCTACGAGGCGCATTTGATCTTCCCTGAGGGTAAGGATGCGCCACCGGTAAGCAAGCTGCGACTTGAGTGGTGGGGAAGTGTCTGGCCTAATGTGGGCGTGGGCACCTATCAACCGGGCTGGTTGCAAAAGGACGATCATTGGAACGGTAAGTGGGTGCCGGTAGAAACCAAGGCAGTCGCCGGCCCCAAACCGACTATGTGGGTATATAAATTCCCTCCCCTTACCAAAAAGGAGTGGAAACGGGCCCTGCCTAAGCGGCATCCTACGTACCGGGGCACGTTGAAGGTTCGGGTGGTGAGCGAGGAGCAGGCCCTGCCAAAGGATTGTCGGCTTGCAGTATTTGGTACTTCGCGATGGGGCAAAGCGAGCTTCGATGTGATAGTCAATGTCGGCCAGGAAAGTTCACGGGCCGGTCGAATCGATATCATCAATGGAAAGTTGTTAGGCATTTCTAGTCTACCCCCTCCATATGATGCCAAGATACAAGACAGGATATGGTCTGCCGAAGGGTCGGCGGACAAATCGGCTTACTTAAGGATAAAAGTTCTGTATGCAGAGACCAAAAATCCCCATTCCAACGACCTTACGCGGGTAACGGTTCGGCTGGGCAGAGCTGCTGATGCAACGGGATTCTCGTTCGTCCCTCAGCAGGTGTTGAATGAAGGAACAATTCGCCTACGCGACTTGGAGATATCGATTACGGAAAGTGTTGAGGGAATGGGGCTGGCGCGGGATCGTGGTCCTTTCCAAAAGAAATGGGAACGTTGCGTACGAGAGCGAATACCCGAGCGGCCGGAAACATCTTACCGGTCGGCCATGACGGGCATCCCGCGACTTTCACCTCCAATGACAATTCCCATCGGAGTACCTTCGGCCGAGCAGGAGGTTTTCATAAGGCCATTGGGCGAGTGGGTTATGTGGTGGCCCAGTCTGAATCCGAAAGGACGCGAATCAGAGCGATGTCCGTTTCGGGAAAGATATAAAGTACAGAGGGGAAGGGATCAACCGGGGCTATATGCTCAACTCGATGCGCGGGAAGATCCGCAATTTGACGGTAAAGATAGAAAGGAAATGAGGCGTTATTTGGCGGAGCATCATCTTCCCCTGATCCATGCGGAATGGCGAACGGGGCCGATACGCTATCACCACATGATGGCATCGACGATTCTGTTAGGTGATATCGGTGATGATTCGCAACGGCGGGGTGACGAGACGGTAATATTTCTTTCAAAAATGGAAATTACCAACACATCCGACAAGCCGGCAACGGCGACGTTAAATCTTCGCTATTCTCATGGTGCCCCTATCACCTTGCAACGGGATGGAATTATCGCCATCAAGCCAAGGATTGAGATACCCTCCGATCTGCTTCCGCTTCGGGGACAAATCTCGGTTGACCGGGCGAAGGGTGGCGGAATTGAAGGATGGACGCTGAAGCCCGCCGCTGAACCTATGACATCACAGATTCTTTGTTGGCAGGCGACTCTCAAACCCGGCCAGACACGTCCCCTTTATTTCAAACAACCCTACGTTGATCTACTCGATGCGAAAGAGTTTCGGCGTTTTAAAGAAATCAGCTATGAGCAGGAGATCCCCAAGGTGATGGATTATTGGCGCGGTCGGATGGCGGGCGGCATGCAGATCGATGTTCCGGTTCCGGCCCTGAACCATTTTTACGCAGCGAACCTGTGGCACAATCTGATCACCACGGATCGCGATGTCAAAACCGGGCTGTATAACCAGTTCGTGGGAACGTGGGGCTATATGGTATTCGCCAATGAGACGGTCATGATTGCCCGATCGATGGATATGCGGGGGGAGCATCGTGAGGCGGAACGTTTTCTCGAACCGATGCTGCACTTCCAGGGCAGCGAGCCGCTGACGGGTAATTTTTCAACCAAAGAAGGAGTGTTCCATGGTGCGGGAAATTATACGCACGGCAAGTATGCGATGAACCATGGTTTCGTTCTATGGGGGGTAGCAGATCATTATCTGTTCACACGCGACCGCGCCTACCTCCAGCGTGTGGCTCCCAAGCTGATCAAAGGGTGCGATTTCCTGATCTCCGAGCGCAAATCGACGATGAACAAAGCGGGGCCGGAAGGTTCGCGCATTAGCGGCTTAGCGCCGGCTTGCGCCCTGGAAGATATTACGGAGTTTAAATACTGGTTCGCCACCAATAGTTATTACTACCTGGGTATGAAGCGGGTCGTGAAAGCGTTGGCGGACATCGATCATCCTGATGCAGAGAGAATTGCAGTGGAGGCAGAAGAGTATCGCAAGGATATCGAGAAGTCGCTAGGTGAAGCGACCACAAGAGCGTCGGTGGTGCGTTTGCGGGATGGAAGTTATATTCCCTTTGTACCTGCGGAAGCGTTTGAGTGGCAGCATTATACCGGTGGATGGGTGCGTGAGGCATTGTACTGTTCCCTTCACGCTGCCATGGCTGAAGTAGTAGCACCATCTGATCCCCTAATGACCTGGATGCTCGACGAGCTGGAAGACAATATCTTCTTTTCCAAGCAGGCCGGCTTTGGCCTGAAGGAAGTGGATAAGTATTGGTTCGAGCGCGGCGCGGTTACCAAGCAACCTTGTTTGCTGGACACCCCGATTATCTACATGGCCAGGGATGAGATACCTGCCGCTTTGCGATCCTTCTGGAATACATACGCCCTGCTCATTTATCCTGACGATCAGTGTTTGGCGGAGTGGGCAACCAACTACGGCAAACCGGGCGGGCCTTTCTACAAGACGTCCGACGAGTCGCGATTCGTCATGTGGTTGCGACAGCTTCTGGTGTGGGAGGATGGCGACCGGCTTTGGTTGGCACGGGCGACGCCACGGGCTTGGCTGGAAGACGGCAAAATAATTCGAGTTGAGCGTGCCCCGACGTATTACGGGACCGTCGGATTGGTTATTCGTTCGGAAGTGGATAGCGGGCATATTTATGCGGAGGTGACGCTGCCGACGCGTAATCCACCCAAGGAAATGTGGCTTCGTTTGCGCCATCCGCAGGCCAAAACTCCCAAACAGGTTTTGATTGATGATAAAGTGATCGATTTTGATCTTGTGGCTGGAGAAGACATAAGCATTATACCAGGCGCGAAAGACGTCTCACGATCTATCAAGATCCGAGCTGAATACTGAGGTTTATTGTCACTGTTTGAATGTACCAGGAGCATCAACCATCATGAAAACGACCATCATTGCAGCCATAACGTTGGCCGGTCAATTGGGAACCGTTAATCCCAAGTTGATCGAATGGGGCTGGGATATTCCAACAACCGCTTATATGCGTAAAAACATGGAAACCATGGAGAAAGCCCCCTTCGATGGATTGATTCTTTCGGCCAATGCCATTGAAGACAAAATCGATGGCAAGAAAGATTGGAGTAAAAACCTGACCTGGCGGGGTTTTGGTACCGAAGTCTTTGAACGCGATCAGTTTGTACATATTGTCGATAACTTAAAAGCTGCCAAGCGAAAGAAATTCACCGACTGCTTCTTACAATTCAACATTACGCCGGGAACGGTGGATTGGTTTGATGATGAGGGGTTTGAGGGCATCCTGAAAAACGTCAAGCTTGCGGCCTGGATCGCAAAGCAGGGAGGATTGAAAGGTTGGATGTTCGATCTGGAGCAGTACGGTAACACGCTGATCTTTCAATATCCCAAACTAAAGCACGCCGAGACCAAAACTTTTGAGGAATATGCAGAGGTGATTCGGAAACGGGGCCGGCAGATTGTGCGGGCAATCAATTCTGAGTTTCCGGATATTACCATTATGCATACCAACGCCCATTCGTACCTGGTGCGATATCGAAAGGATATCAAAAAGGCCCGTTATGGCCTGGTGCCCAAATTAATAGATGGAATGATGGAGGCATCGAGCGAACATACCATATTTTTCGATGGCTGTGAGATGGCCTATCGGGTCAAGACTCCGGAAGACGTTGACAAATTATGCCATCGGATACGCGTATCGGGCCGGGAGATGTCTGAGGTGCCGGAGATTTATGATCGCAAAATGAAAGTATCATTCGGATTTCAGATGGATTGGGATTGGCGGGAGAAAGATTGGTTCCCGAACCAGCCCGAAAAGAACGCATTTACCCCGCAAGCATTCAACGAAATACTCAAACGGGCCTTGGAGCTATGTGACGGTTATGTGTGGATATATACGGAAAAGTGTAACTGGTGGACGGGTGAGGGGTTGTCCGCAGATTATATTAAAGCGGTGGCCGATGCCCGAGCTTATGCTCAAACATTGGATGCGACCAGGCCGCAATTATCCAGGTTTAACGTTCAACCGGTTGCCAGGCCGGATCCGAATTTTCTAAAACCGCAACCCAAAACACCATTATCCCCCGCACCGAAGGTAATTGATCTCGAGCATATTGTCCTTCATTACGACAAGAGCACGTACTGTGGCCATCCGCGGATGGTGCTTTTCAAATATTTTCCACCGGATGAGTTAATCGTCGGACATTTTCATGCTCCATGTAAGTACCAGGTCTACGAAGACGTGCGTCATATCTGCTATCAGTCCCGTTCCGTGTGTCTGCTTCAACGTTCCACGGATAAGGGCAGGACCTGGCCGAAAGAGAACGAGATCGTTCTGTTTGATAATACCATGAGACCGTTTGATAAAAGTGTATTTGTCCGCAAGAAAAAGGTTCCCCGCCAATCAATTGACATGTTCAAATCGGAATCGGTTTTCTTTTTCGGCCGGGTATTCAACTGGCCGCCGGAACCGAACAGCGTGCCCGCGTGTTTCAGTTTGCGTTCGCCGGATAAAGGCAGAACCTTGGAGAAACATCCATCGGTAGTTAACTGGCCGATTTTTGCCGAGCATATACCTATCAGCAGACACAACACCCCGGTTATTCGCATGCCGGACGGCAAAACCCTGCTGGCCGCATTTTGGATTACTCCACCGTCACTGCTCTGGAAAAGCGGGAGCAATGTAGACGGATCGGCAATTTACAGCAGTACCGATCAAGGTTTGACATGGAATTTCCACAGTCGGCCGGTGGTGGACCGCTCCGGAGAGGGAATATTCATTTATCCGACACTACTACTTATGCCCAACGGCAATCTGCATTTGTATTGCCTTCACCGTCACGCCAAAGATGAGTCTGTGGAGGGGATGAAAAACGCGCTTTGTCTTTGTATATCAAAAGATAAGGGCAAGACCTGGAGTGAACCTGTACCCATTGCCGGCAAGGGTGGCGGATGTTGGAAAAAATCCGGTAACCAGGGCAATATATATCGCTCGCCCTGGCCCATTTTACTTAAGGATGGCCGAATTCTGGTCGTCTTTGCCCGGCGGCGGATGCCGGGCGGTATCGGCGGGATAGTCAGCGCCGACGGCGGCAAGACCTGGAGCGAAGAGTTCGTTATCCGCGATGATGCCAAATGGTGGGACTTGGGTTATCCTGTCGGCTGCCAACTGGACGATGGGCGAATCTTTACCGCCTATTACTTTAATAAGGACGATGGCAACAAAGAGGGCGGTACACGATATATAGCCGGCAGTTTTTTCCGGCTCGACAAGTAACTCAGCCTGATTCAAGGAGATCGAGATGTACAAAAGATTTTTCAAATTCACTCTGGTAATTGCGTTGGCTGCTGGCGGGTGCGTTCAATTTGGTGGAGTCAGTCAGGCTCCCGGACCGGGCAAGCCGGCGGATGCTGGAAAATCCGAATCAAAACAATTGTTTTTCCGTGTAACCGACTACGGTGCGTCGGGTAACGGCAAGACCAAGGATACTCAGGCAATCCAAAAGGCCATCGATGCCGCTAATCAAGCCGGCGGAGGCACAGTCTGGTTCCCGCCCGGCACATATCTGTCTGGAACAGTTCGGCTCAAAAGCAACGTAACACTGTATCTGGAGGCCGGAGCCATATTACTGGGGACTAAAGATATCGAGAACTACCCGCGAATCGTGTCGAACTTTCGCTCCTACACCGATAATTATACCTATCAGAGTCTCATTTATGGCGAAAATGTTCAGAACGTGGCGATCATCGGCCGGGGAGCCATAGACGGTCAGGGGGCGAAGTTCAAACGCAAGCATCCCAAGCGTCGCTATGGTGAACGGCCTTACATGATTCGATTCGTTTCCTCGCAAAAAATCCGCCTTGAAGGAATCACTTTGCGTAACTCGCCGATGTGGGTGCAGCATTATCTGGCATGCGACAACCTGGTGGTCGACGGTATTACCGTACACAGCCAGGTCAATGCCAACAACGATGGAATTAACATCGATTGCTGCCAAGACGTCCGTATCGCCAACTGTTCCATCACTTCCGGTGATGACGCAATCGTCCTCAAGAGTACCGCTGATCGGGTTTGCAAAAATGTGGCCGTCACTAATTGTGTGCTAAGCACCCATTGCAACGGGTTAAAACTCGGCACCGAAAGTAACGGTGGTTTTAAAAATATCACGATCAGTAACTGCGCCCTGCACGATGTCAATCTCGCCGGGATCGCCCTGGAAATGGTCGACGGCGGCACGCTCGACCGGGTTACCGTCTCCAACATCACTATGAACAAGGTGGGGGGAGCAATTTTCCTCAGACTGGGCAACCGGGCCCGCCCTTTCCGGGAAAACATGGCCAAACCCGCCATGGGAACATTTAAAAATGTTATCATCAGCAACGTTATTGCCACCGAAGTCGGCCCGGTGGGTTCATCCATCACCGGCCTTCCCGGACATCCCATTAAAAACGTCTCGCTGAGTAATATAAAAATCACGTATGCCGGCGACGGAAGCAAGCAGGATGCTGCCCGATCCGTTCCCGAAAGGCCCGCAAACTATCCGGAGTACAGTATGTTTGGAACTCTTCCCGCCTACGGTTTCTATTGCCGACATGTAGACGGCCTGACCTTCCGTGATATCGATGTGCGGTGGAACAAACCGGATCATCGGCCTGCTCTGATATGCGACGACGTTCAAAACTTACAGCTCGATCTCTTTTACGGGCGGCGCATGGGACCCGAACATCCCATGATTGTCCTGAAAGACGTCAATAAAGTGTTCATCATTGGCAGGTGGTCACCAACTATTACGAGTAGCATGATAAGTTTACAGGGCGAGACAAAAAGTATCAGCGTCACCACCGGAGAACCGATATCAATTCCACAACGATAATGGTTAATTGGCATTTATCTTCAACCAAGATACCGGGCAGCTTACTGGTATTATGGACGGCGATGTTTTTTAAGCGATTCTCCATGAAATGTAGCCACCTTGAATGCGTGAATTACCAATTAATTTGTGATCATCTCGGCCACACCAAGGGCAGAATTACCCTAAACTTCCAGCATCCAGGGCCTGCGGTAGGTATCGGGCATTATCAATTTATTGGCCTGGGGATCGTTTTTGAACACCTCTTTTTCGGCGTCCCAGTAGACTTTTCGGCCGACGCGATAGGAGATATTGGCCAGGTGTCCGGGGATAGTCGAGCGGTGACCCATTTCGACGTCGGCCATTTCAGGTTTCTTATGGGCCTTAACCGCTTCAATAAATTTACCCTGGTGTTCGGGAGCCCGCGGCGAACCGGGACCGGATACCGCCTCAGTGCGCATGATCATTTTACCCTGCGAATCCAACTTGCCTGTCGGTTCAGGAATCACCCGCCAGCCGTCGCGGTTGATGACCAATGTCCCGTTATCGCCGTAAAAAGCATTCCCGTAACCCATACCCTCGAAGAGACGGCTGTTGCCGAAACGGAATGAGTATAGGGAAATAAATCCCGGATACTCAAAAACCACTTCAAAGGTATCAGGTAGCTCCACTCTGTCTTTGGTGACATATTTTCCTCCGGAAGCGGCGGCGGACAACGGAGTATCGGTTTTCATCGCCCAATGGATGATGTCATACATATGAACTCCCCAGTCGGCCTGCCATCCGCCTCCGTAATCCCAATAAAAATGAAATCCATAGTATCGGCACGGATTGTAAGGGGCCTGGGGGGCCGGTCCCAGCCACATATTCCAATCGAGTTCGGGGGGTGGTTCCTGATCCGGGTGATTGCCGTAACCCTGCGGGGCATGATTTTCGAAATTCCATGCCCTCACTGCGCTGATTTTGCCGAGTTTGCCCGAGTGGATGTATTTTACCGCATCGTGGTAG
This sequence comes from Planctomycetota bacterium, assembly GCA_020346805.1. Taxonomy (GTDB): domain Bacteria; phylum Planctomycetota; class Phycisphaerae; order UBA1845; family PWPN01. Next base: position 4,013,301 of record CP070790.1, on the reverse strand, counting down.
CACAGCATGTTCCGCTGCTGAGTTCCGATCATAACAATGCGGTCGTATTTGCGGGCCGCCTTTATCATGATTTGGCCCTCACCGATGGTCCGGGCCAGCGGTTTCTCGACGTAGACGTCCTTGCCGGCCTGGCAGGCGTGGATGGTGGGCAGGCACTTCCAGTGTTCGGGAGTGGCAATCACAATCGCGTCTATATCCTGACGATCCAGGATTCTGCGGTAGTCGCCGCAGATTTCGGGTTTCCCCCCCCCATTTCGTTCAACAATCTCTCCTGCGATCTGGGCGCGCTTATGATGTACGTCACAAACAACGGCTATCTGAACGTCCGGCAACTGCAGAAAGGCGGGAATCAGGCGCTTGCGACGATTGCCGCAACCGATGTACCCCAAGGTAACCTTCGCGTTTGCTCCTGCCGAGGCTGATGTTGTTGATCCGGTCAGTAAGGTTCCGCCAATCACCGCCGAGCGACCGGATTGTTCGAGAAATTTCCTGCGTGTGATTTTGTATGGCATAGTTGATCTCCTTGGCTAGGTCCACATTCTCATGCCGACCTAACCGTCGATTATAGCTTTATTGCATGTTGAACACCAGGATCACGGCTTCGGATAATCACAGAAAATACATTGGTATACACATAAATTCGGCAGGCGACGTCACCATGGTAATATCATGAATGAGTTCATATAGTTATACGCATTATGGTTGAGATATGAGATTGTGTTGCGAAAAATAGGACTACCCTTTACTCAGCCATGCCATACACCAAGCGCAAGTTTTAAACATAACTTACGCTATCAATCAGCCAGTAACGAGGAAACCGACTCTCGTTCGACGAGATCCACATCCACCAGTATCTGCTGGGGATCGTCAGTATTGCCCCTGGACAGGCGGCTTTCGAGTAATTCAACGGCGAGTCGTCCGATTTCGTAGGTACGCTGAGCGATGGCGGTCATGTGTGGGGTCAAAGCTCGTTTAAACTCGGAATCATCAAAGCATATTATCGACACTTCCTGCGGTATGTTCAATCCCATTTCGCGGCAGGCCTCGAAGACACCCCATCCGCTATAGGAGTTTTGGGCAAATACCGCTATCGGAGGTTCAATTTTCTTAAGCAATGGTTTGACCGCCTCATAACCACCTAACCAAGGACGATGTTCCCGACACCCGCGGAGGATGGCTTCATCTTTAATCCAGACCTTCCATTCTCGCAGGGGTTCCAAACCGTGATCAATTAAAGCCTGTTCATACCCTTGAATCCGAGCCGTAATCGACGACGACATGATTGTATAACCCACCATCAATATCTTCCGATGACCTTGACTCAGCAAATAATCTGTGGCCATGTACGCCCCTTTTTCATGATCCGAGGCCACCACATCGACCTTAAGCCCTGGTATGGACCGGTCTACCAAAACGAAGGGAAAATCGGCTAACTTAAGCCTGACCATTTCCTCCAAGTTCTCGTTGTCCGAAACGGGCACGATGATGGCGGCGTTAGCTCCGGTTTTGGCGAGTCGGGACAGGTTGCGAGCCTCGAGATGGGGGAAACCTTGGGCGTTGAAGAGTTGCATTCCCCACCCGCGCTGTTGACACTCCTCCTCAATGCTGTGGGCGATCTCACTGGTATAGGCTCCCTCAATCTCTATGGTAACGAAGGCGACGGTAATCTGTTCGGTGGCGGTCTCGCGGGGTAAAGTGGGGCGAACGAAAGAACCCACACCGGGAATACAGTGCAAGCGGCCCTCTTGTTCCAATACACGTAAGGCCTGGCGGATGGTGATGGTACTGACGTTGAACTTCTTGGCCAGCTCGCGCAGGGCGGGCATCCTGGCTCCGGCCGCCAGATCCCCGTCCATCAGTTGCTGGCGCAGCGTATCGGTAATAGAACGGTAGAGGGGGCGCTTCTTTGGGGCCGCCTCACCGATAGCGGAAGATCTGTTCTCGTTTTTTCCCAGAATGCTCATTATTTCATCATAATCGCGCCGTCATCAAAATGCAAGTATAGAAATTAGTTTCTAAAGGGATTAAACAATTCCTAAGTCTTTTTTAATCGGCATGTTATCGCCCCTATGGGACCTCAGGAGCCGGCAGGGATGCGCAACAAAGGAAACAATATAACACTGTAATAATTTTTACTTGCAATAGATCGGGAAGTTTGTTAGGCTAAAATAATAATTGGGGAGATAATACATATTTAAGGAAGAACTGAGTCGACTTTAGCGAGCCCATCTTTACCAGAGTTCTGGAGCAACACAAATACAAACAAGGGGGGGATTAAGGGAGGTAGCCGGGATACCGGTTTGTCCGGGCTACAAGTGTAGAGTCGTCCGATAAAAGCCATCCGTTTCCAAGTAGTTTCATAAATCGGCCGAGCTCGAACAAGTAATCAGTACGATAAAGACTATTCTCAGCTATCACGGAGAGATGGCGATTAATTGTAAGGTATCGGGCCAAGTGACAATTTGTCAGTTTGTACAAAAGGATTGCAGTATCAGAAAGGATGGGATTTTGATGAGAAGCATGGTAACAATCTGGACATTGGCAGTGATACTTTTGTGTGCCCAGCCGGCATGGGGAGCTTCCAATAATGGATTCGACACAGGTTTGTTTTATGGGATCCGGAGCACAACCGGAGATTATTTGACACATCCGGCAGGGGATCCCTTGGCCGACTGGACGGCCTTCAGCCCCGAAGGAGATCATGCGGCGTGGTCCCTGACCTTCTCCGGCAGAGGAACCAACGACGCCCGCCTCTTCGTGATGGGTAATTGGGGCACATCGACACCGCCAGGACCTTGGGTGAGTGATTTCGACGGTACCGGTGGTGTAGATGGTACTATCAAGATTGTGGAATACAACGGAAGCGGCTCTCAGATTTTTCAAATCTACCACGGTGCCCTGCTTGGTTGTGAATCAAACGCTCCTGGGGCATTCAGGAAAATCTCGGGTGGAAGTATTCGCTACAACCCGGTGAATAACACCCTCATCGTATCAGCCAAGATGATGTATTATCATATTTTGGGTGGCTGCACCAATATGCCCCTGGGTATGGTTGATACGATACGAACGGCATATGCATGGGAATTCACCCTGCCCAGCGGTGGCTCCACTACCCTGGTTGAGACTTATGTAGGACCGACAGTGGGAGCACTCAAATTAGACGCCCAGGACGGCGACTATGGCCCCAGCGCTATAGCCGACGGTCCTGTCATCGACGTCGGAGAGGACGGGACACTGTACATGATTGGTCCCAGCGTAGGTACTCCGTTGACCGAGGTCCGGGTATGGGATGATGAAGCTTGCCCCACCGACCCATGTGAAACAGCTTCAAATGTGGCGGTGGAAGGTGCGCAAACTGGTGTAACCGTCGTTAACGTCGACGACGGTGCGGGCGGCCCCGTCGATTTCGGCGGCGCTAATGACACAGACCTGTACGTAGGGAACACAATCAAGTTTGCCACCAGCGGTACGGTTGTTTCAATCGTATCGATCATAGAAGCCCCAGGTGGTGCGGGGAATGGTGCGATAGAAGTAGACAATGCAGTGACAGTCAATGATAACGAAGAGATTTTGAGATATCGATTCAGAGGTCTCAACAAGCCCACGGAGC
>CP070790.1:4001568-4009591 GCA_020346805.1 Planctomycetota bacterium | reverse complement strand
CTTATCATATAAGGACTCTTGAATGGAGGCGGGGGGAATCGAACCCCCGTCCCGTGACACTTCGACCGTGGTTTCTACGTGCGTAGTCTGCCGTTTTGATCTCGGCCGCTAGACGCCCAGCGACAGGCTCCAAACGACCCAGCGGCGTGGTTTTCTGACCCGCGTGTCACGTCGCCTACCCACGCGGGCGGGCCTGCTGTCGACGTCCCAATCGGCTAGCAGGCATCACCGAAGGAACGGGCCGCCTTTTTAGGCAGCCATTGCTAATGGATAACCATTGGCAATTAATAGTTTTGTCAGGTTTTTAACCAGGCCACCTGACAACCTGGGCACGCGGCCACGACCTCAACTTGCCCGGTCGAGCCCAAATCGCCCCCATATATCATTATTATACCACAAAAATACCTTAAAAGCCCTAAAACGTCTCATCGACAAAATATTGCTATACTCTTAGCTGCCTTCGAATAGTAGGTTGTGACATAAAGAAATATCTTGCTGGACTTGAACCATTTGCCTTTTTCAAACGACCTTATACTGAACGCATGAGCCGAGAATCAGCCATACAAGACGCCCTGTTGGTGCTGAGGTGCCTGCAGGGCGAGACTGCGGCCTTTGCTGCTTTGGTGGACAGGTGGCAAGAGCGATTGCTACGTCATGCTGCCAGGATGATCGATGATCAATCTGCCGCCCGGGATATCACGCAGGAAACCTGGATTGCAGTCATAAAAAATCTATCGCGGCTGGATGATACGGAGGCCTTCGGCCAATGGGTCTTTCGGATTCTCACCAACAAGTGCGCCGACTGGGTACGCAGGCAGCAGCGGGACCGGCGCTTGCATGACCGGCTTGCAGAGCAACAAGAACAATCCGAGAACAGCTCGCCCGCGACCAGTCAGCGGTTTGATTCGGTTTACCAGGCGATGGATGCTTTACCTACGGAGCAAGGGAGCTTGTTGGCTCTTTACTATATAGAAGAATTCAGCGTAGCGGAGATTGCTGAGATCGTGGGTGTACCATCAGGTACGATCAAGTCCCGCCTATACCGGGCACGAAACAATCTCCGCCAATTGTTGGAGGATAATAAAAATGACTGATGCAAATGATGAACTGCGGAAAAAGATATTTGAGGATAAACCAATTAACAACTCACAAGCGGAGGAATTTAAAGCTTCAATACTTCGTCAGTATGAAAGAAAGCAGAAGAAGCTTGTAGTAGCTACGTTAGTCCAACTTTTGATTATGGCATCGATAGCCTTTGTGGGTTGTTACATGCTGGGGCGTGTCGACAACATTAAACTTATGCTTGGTGCTTTATTGGTAATACTTATTGGTTTTGAAAGTACTATATTAATCAAATTGTGGTATTGGATAGTTGCATCAAGTAACAATGTGCTTCAAGACGTCAAGAGACTGCAACTGTTGACCCTTGGGCAGTTACCGGTTGACCAGACTGAATCTTCGCTTGCTTCAGATACGATGTCCGTCGCCAAGAAGAGCTTATGGGATCGGATCAATCTGAAAGTATTAAACCTGATTTCCATGATTATTCTTATCGGTTTTTCCCTTGCCGGCACGTTTATATATGTAGCACCTGCATTTAACGTTCGTTCATTTGGCAGGTTTGAGGAACATATCCAGATAGCAGCTGACGGCAGTTGCACCGCAACAATAAGGACCAAATATCGATATGCCGGCCTGACACCCTTGGAAGCTATTAAGATTCGCAGTAGCCAACCGTTTGGTGAGGTAACCTGGCATGATAAGGAGGGTAATAAACTCGTGCACGAGGTACAGCAAGACAAGGACTGCTATCTGTGTACTGTGCATCTAAACCACCCGATCTTTCGTGACGAACAGGTCGATATACGAGCCAGCAATATGTCGTTGGGTAAGCTGGCCAAGAAGGAAAATGGAGTATGGGTTATCGACGATAAAAAATTGCGCCTCACAGGCCGGCAGATCCCGGCTGCGCTGACAATTAATCCGCAGCACATGGAAATGAAGCGAACTGTTATGTTACCACCCAGAGCTAAATGTAAATGGGATTCCACGATATTTAAGCATGCGTGGATGAATTATAACGGTCGACACATTTTGTCTTTTGATAAAGTGGAGACGATGGATTTTGACAAAGGTATGCGCATCACCTATCACCTGCCGGATTCTGATGAGGACCAAAAGGAAGAATAAAACAGGGCATCAGAATTGCGAATATCATAATGTTTGAGTGGCTGGCCAACTGCTGCCTCAGCAGCTCTAACGTCCGCCACGTTCAGCAAGGGTCTTTCGGAGAATCGGAAGAACTGCTCTGTCCTGGTCACGTCCCAACTTCTCCTTCAAGCTAATCAAAGTCGGCAAGTCCAGGATGTGCACGCGGATCCCTTCGCCTAAGTCTATGTGCTCGGTATGCTCTAATAATTCTTGATATCCTTGTCCGCTGCTGGTACTACCTGACAGATCCAGTGGGCCGAACTTCGTCATCAGCAGATGATGCCCTGGACTGTCAAGCATAGAGACGTCCGGGGAAACATCGGGATTCTCACGGTAAACCGCCTTCTGATCCTGTAGTACTCTCTCTAGAAGAGAGAGGTTTCGACCGGTCCGCGAATACACCAAGTCGAGATCGAATGTCGAGATTGGGGCTCCCTGCAGCACGGCGCAAACACCACACATAACGATAAAATCCACCTTCGCTTCAGCCGGTGCTTTCAGCATGGCCTCGAAATCAGGTTCTGGATCTGACATCGCGTAGCCTCAGAATGGACGCAATGTTTCGCTGCAATACAGATAGCCGCTGTCTGGGACTCAAGGAAAGCATCCACCGGATCAGAGTGATGTCCACGCCATCTTCAGATGATGGTGTTTGACTCAATACCGTCTGGTCGATTTCCGGTTTTTCGCGGCTGGGATCATTGATCCTCATGCTTCTATTCCGTCTTATATTCCGTACCAGCTAGTATTAATTAGGTCGAACCGCGAATATCCCTATCCGAGCGTTTCTGCGGTTGAACACGTGGAACATACATCCGCCGGGAGCAATGCGCTTCATCCCGGGCATCCTGGAAGATAACTCAAATCGGTCGCTTTGGTCAATAATTAGACTCATCCCCTTTCTTCCCTCAGGCAAGTCCATCAATCAGCGTTTTTCTTCTCATCAAGGATTCCCCGGGCTGCCTTCTCTCCCAGAATCCAATGGACTCGTTCCGTTGTCCAGCGGGCCTCTTCATTAAAACCCGCCTTCTGATAGAAGCGATAAAGATTGCCGTAACGCTTAGCCATATCAAAGCCGATGCTGTGTTGAAGCTTTCGCAGGCACACCGGGCAAAGATGCATTGGCCGGGCGTCGCTTTCCTGCAGATGGTTCGATCCGTTCAGTACACACCTGAAGTATATGCAATGCAGTATCCCAAACATGTGGGCCGTTTCGTGAACCAGGACCTTACAACTTCTCCGCAACAGGATCTTTTCATAATCCTTGCCCCGCTGCTGCCCGTAAAATGCCGGATCGTAACGGGCAAAGCTGTAAACCGCGACCCGCTCGCGCAATGAGGCCTGCCCGAATACAAAGTTCCACGACTCATCCGGATATAAATCTTCCATCGTAATCGCCAGCAGGCAATATGCATCGGCCGGCAGCTTCTTCTTCAGGAAAATCAGAACATCATCGGTCAGGATTTGCCGATTGCGGGTGAACTGATTGGTACGCGTCGTCAACTTTGCTTCTGCGAGATCCAGAGTTGGCAGGACTTCAACCTTCATTCCGAAATAGGCGGCCGCATAATCTCTCAAGCTTTCCAACGACGGGCTCCGCTCCTTGGTAAATTGTCCCAGCGGCTGCAGATATATTTTGCTTCGCTTCTTGCCCGGCCGATTCGCTTTGGACTTCACGAAATCGTCGAAGGTTTGCCCCCGTTCCGGATGCACCGCCAGCCAGTCGTGTGCTTTGGGAGCAGGTATCGGCTCAAAGTGTTTGTCGGGGATCAACGCCCGTTTGAGTGTCTCTGGAATCCCATCAGTGGACCCAATGGCTTGCAGTCTCTGATTGGTCGTCGGTGGTTCAAAGCTCATCGCCAAATCCGCCGAAAAAATCAAAAGCAACACCGTCAAAAGTAAAGGCCACCTCATGCTTATATGATAACAACCGGTCCTGCCAGGTAAATCTGGCGATAAAGGCAACAAACCTATTGTGAAAAGAAAATGTGAAGAAATATTGGATTATTATCGTCGTTTGGCCAATTCTTTGCGGTGAGCGGTGACGATTTCTTCCTGGACGTCAGTCGGTGTCCGGCGATAGCAGCAAAACTCCATGCTAAACGTACCTTGTCCTTTGGTTGCCGACCTGAGATCGGTGGCATAACCGAACATGTTGGCCAACGGCACCTCGGCCATGATACTGGAAATCTTATGCTTGGATTCCGTATTTTTAATAAGCCCTCGCCGGGAAGTCAGATCGCCGATGATAGAACCCTGAAAATCTGCCGGGGCCTCCACCTCAACCGTAACAATCGGCTCCAACAATACGGGCTCGGATTTCTTGAAGGCATCTCTGAATGCCTCCCGGGCACAAATCTGGAAAGCCAGGTCCGATGAATCGACCGCATGGTATGAGCCGTCCTCCAGCAGCACCTTGACTCCCACAATCTCGTAACCGGCCAACCACCCCTTACTGCGGGCGCTTTGAAAACCCTTGTCACACGAAGCGATAAACTCGGTAGGTATTCGCCCACCGGTTACCAAACTTTCAAACTTATATTCGTGGTCGGCATCGTGGGACATCGGAATCAGTTTACCGATTACGTGAGCATATTGGCCCGCCCCCCCCGTTTGTTTTCTATATTTATGATTGAAGGCCACTTCCCGCATCGGGGCCTCGTGGTAGCTGACTTGTGGAGCACCGATTTCAAGTTCAATTTTATATTCGCGTCTCAAGCGTTCGACATAAACTTCCAGATGCAGCTCACCCATTCCTGCGATCAGAGTTTCATGAGTCTTGTCATCGTAACGAACGTGAAACGTAGGATCTTCCTTGCAGAAACGATGCAATGCCTTGCTTAGTTTATCGCGGTCGGCACCTTTTGCCGGATTAACCGCCAGCGAAATCACCGGTTCGGCCACGTGGATGCTTTCCAGCGAATAGTTATGCGATAAAGCGCAAAGCGTATCGCCCGAATGACATTCCACCCCGATCAACGCCACGATATCGCCCGCCTGGGCTACATCGACATCTTCGCGATCATCGGCATGCATACGCAGAATCCGTCCCACACGCTGTTTCTTCTGCAACCGACTGTTGAAATATGTGCCGCCCCGTTTGATCTTTCCCTGATAAATCCGGGTAAAGGTCAATTGACCGAATGATTCGTCGACAATCTTAAAAGCCATCGCCGCCATCGGCCCATCCGGATCGGCGGTCAGAGCGATTTCCGCCCCCTCGTTTTCGTTATCCCGGGCGTAAGCTATGCGATCCAGCGGACTGGGCAGGTACCGGGCCACTGCATCCATCAGCGGTTGTACGCCTTTGTTCCTCAAGGATGAACCCAGAAGTACCGGCGTGATCTCGCGGGCTATGGTCTGTTCCCGGATCACTCTATGAATCAATTCTTCTTCGATTTCAATACCATGAAGCAGCAGGTCCATGAGTTCGTCGCTGTACAAGGAAAGCGTCTCCAACATGCCGAAACGGGCTCGTTTGGCGGCTTCCATCAGTTCAGTTGGTATTTCTATTATGCGCAGCCTTTCCCCGTAGTCGCCTTCGAAATAAATCGCTTTCATTGCGATCAGATCGATCACACCTTCATGATGGGTTTCAAGCCCCATGGGTATCTGCAGGGGGACGGCCACATGACCGAGTTTGCTTTCCATCTCACGAATCGCCCGGCTGGGATCGGCCCCCACTCGGTCGCACTTGTTAATAAAGGCCACTCGAGGCACGTTGTAACGCCTCATCTGACGGTCCACGGTTATCGACTGCGATTGCACGCCGCCCACCGCACACAACACAAAAATTGCTCCGTCCAGTACGCGAAGAGATCGCTCCACTTCGATGGTAAAGTCAACATGGCCCGGCGTGTCGATGATGTTGATGATTTTGTCTTTCCAATGCACGGTAGTGGCCGCCGAGGTGATGGTGATACCCCGTTCCTTCTCCAATTCCATGTGGTCCATGGTCGCCGGACGCTCATCCCCCCTGACCTCACCCATCTTATAAATGCGCCCCGAATAATAGAGAATCCGCTCGGTCAATGTTGTCTTGCCCGAGTCGATGTGAGCGGAAATACCGATATTTCTAAGTTCAGCCAGTTTCATCATTTTATTCACGATCTTTCAATACATTACTCGTTAAACATTCCTGTTTGCCGGACTCTCCCGATTGCATTTAAATTTCGGGCAGATAACCCGGCGCTCTTTTCAAATCCAAAATCATTTATGTAATAAGGAAAACCCCATCTCGGCAGCCAGTGGATCGGCCGCCGATTGTTCAGCGGACGATCAATGCTGCCGGCAGATGATAAATTCCCTAAGATTCAGCCTCATTTCAGCACCTTATTTCGTCGCTATGCCCTTCGAATTGGCCACCGTAGGATTAAATTCCGGCTCAGGGCTCTCCCGTATAGGGGTATGGAATCGCTAATCCGGGCGGGCAATAAAATTACAGAGTCGTGTGATATTAGCATAAAAAAACAAAATTTCAAGGCAGATTATCAAGTTTTTTAAAAAAAAGAGGGTTTTGTTGGGCAGGCTTGGATAATAAGCCTCTGGACCGCTTCCATCGAATCGATGGCGCCTGTTAATCGAACGTTTGCTCTTGTTACAATCGCCGTTTGCGGTTAAATTCTTGGGGTCTGTTGACTGCTGCTCCGACTCCACACCCAAATGGGACATGCAGATCTACAAAAAAATCTATTACGGAGATTTGAAAATGAGCACCAATGTTACTCGCCGACAGTTTATCGGAACTAGCGGAAAGGCCGCCGCCGGTATCGCCGCCGGCCTCACTGTCAACACCATGCTCAGGGATGCCAAAGCCGCCGAGGCCAACGAAAAATTCAACGTGGCCTTGATCGGATGCGGCGGAATGGGAACCAACAACCTCAGGTTCATCATGGATACCGATCAGGTCAATGGTGTTGCCGTCTGTGATGTGGACGACAGCCAATCCGCCAAGGCGGCCAATGCGGTGGAGAAGAAACAGGGCAAAAAGCCCAGGGTTACAAGGGAGTATCGTGAAATCCTGGATATGAAAGACGTTGATCTGGTGATCATCGGCACACCCGATCACTGGCATGCCGCACCTATGATGAACGCCTGTGCTGCCGAAAAGGATATCTATTGCGAAAAACCCTGCTCCCATAACATCCGGGAAGGCCGATTGATGGTCCAGGCGGCAGAAAAGTACAAGCGCGTGGTACAGGTTGGTACTTACCAACGGAGTATGGCCCACATTCAGGAGGCCCGCGATTTCATCCGCTCCGGAAAACTGGGCAAAATCTGCATGACCCAGACCTTCACCTATGGCAATGAATCACCCGTCGGCATGGGCAATAATCCCGATGAGCCGGTTCCCGCCGGCGTTGATTACGAAAAATGGCTCGGGCCCGCACCCGTTCGTCCCTTTAACCGCACGTCCTCCCCCCGGGATCCGACGTTCTTGGCCGGCGTCATGGGAGCCAGCAGCTTCACGATGCCGTCGGTCTCCCGGGTCTCTTCAGCTGGAATCACCGCGTCGGCGCCCTCAGGGACCGGTGCACCGGTCATGATCCGCACCGCCTGGCCGCGCTTCAGGTGGCCCGCGTAGGGCCGTCCTGGCAACGACTCGCCGATGATTCGCAGGGAGAGCGGGCTGCCGCCGGCGGCTCCGAAACTCTCCTCGGCGATGATGGCGTAGCCGTCCATGGCGGCCCGCGGGAACCCCGGGACATCCACGGGGGCGGTGATCCCTTCCGCCAGATCGCGCCCGGCACAGCTCGTCACGGTGACTTCCTCGGCGGTCAGGCATGAAACGGCGCCGTCCAGAAGTCGGCGG
>CP070790.1:3992167-4001468 GCA_020346805.1 Planctomycetota bacterium | reverse complement strand
GGACGGTTTCGGCGATGCGTTTGCAGCCGTCCAGCAAGTCGGCCAGGCGGTTGAGGGGCCAGACGGTAGCGGCGTCACTCTTGGCCTTTTTGGGGTTGTCGTGGACCTCTACAAAAAGAGCATGGGCCCCGGCGGCGACCGCCGAGCGGGCCAGGGTGGGGCACATCTCGCGCTGCCCGCCGGTTTGGATACCGCCTGATGTGGGTAACTGGCAGGAATGGGTGGCGTCGAAGACCACGGGAGCGAAGGCGGCCATGCGGGGAATGGAGGTCATGTCGTTAACCAGTTGGCCGTAGCCGAAGAACGTGCCTCGTTCGGTAAGTATTACATTGCTAGAGCCGTTCTGGCGGACTTTCTCTACGGCCAGTCCCATCTGATCGGGAGGCATGAATTGTCCCTTCTTGATGTTGATAGCCTTTCCGGTTTGAGCGGCGGCGATCAGCAGATCAGTTTGTCGGCACAGAAAGGCGGGGATCTGCAACATGTCCAGGATGTGGCTGGCGTGTTCGGCATGGTCGTATTCATGGATGTCGGAAGTTACCGGTACGCCGGTGGACATACGGACATCGGAAAGGATGGCCAAACCTGCTTCGAGTCCGGGGCCGCGATAACTGTCGATGCTCGATCGATTGGCTTTGTCGTAGCTGGCTTTGAATATCAGAGGGATGCCGAGTTTATCGGTGATATCTTTGATGTCTTCGGCAATTCGAAGGGTATGATCCCGCGATTCGATGACACAAGGACCGGCGATAAGTGCGAGCCCGCAGCCGGGGCCGATTTTGACATTACCGATCTGGACGGGATTGGTATTGTTTTCCCTGCTCATGCTATCGATTGTACACATTTGGGGCGTTGGGTGGAAGTTGTACTCTAATTGCTGCCGGCCGAATGCTGATGTCCAGCGGGAGGTAGCCGGCGGCCTCGCCATCCAGCTCCACGGGGATATTAAATGTGGATTCCACGCGGATATGGGTCAGTTTTTGGTATATGACGCCCGGGTGTTCGATATGCCTGTGTAGCAGGGTCCTCAGCGAATGGCCAATCAGTTGGGCCTGATTGGTGCAGGGGAGGATACAAAGGTCCAGCAGCCCATCGTCGGGTCGGGCATCGCGTACCACCCTGAGTCCCAGGGAGTAACGCGACATGTTGCCGATGAATACCAATCCGCGGCCTTGCCAGTACGTATCTCCATTAATGGCAACCTTTAAGGATGGGAATCGATATTCCCAAAAGGTTCTCCAAATCGGGTTTATGTACGATAGGTGGGTAATATGGCCCTTACGCGAACGGACGAGTCTATGCACCGCCTCCGCGTCGAATCCTACCCCGACGATGGTGAGGAATGATCGTCGATTGGCCACACCCACGTCAAAGGGCGTTACCCGGCCCCGGGTCAGGCAATCAAAGGCGGAATCGGCGTTGCTGCGGAAACCAAGTGACCTGGCAAACAGATTTTCCGTCCCTGTGGGCCATACGATAAGGGGTATGTCGGTATCGGCCAGACCATTAGCGATTTCGCAGATGGTCCCGTCGCCGCCGACGGCGAGGACTTTTTGTGCGGATTTTGCGGCCTGTGCGGCTATTTCCTGGGCATGGCCGGCGACTTCGGTGATTCTGGTTTCAACTTCGATCCCGGTTGACCTGAGCCGGGTGATCAGTTTCCCCAGCTGTGCTCTGTGCTTGTTCGCCCCGGCTACCGGATTGATAATGACGACGATTTTCATATTGATGTAAATCTTTTTAATTTAATGACTTATCATGATCGGCGAACAGGTTTGGTTATTCCAGGTACCAGTACTATACACTTGTCTATAGGTTAAACATTTGACCTTATTTGGTACAGATGATCATTTAATTCTGATAACTCGGGACATCTGTTGCGTGCATCTACAATATGTCATGAAACGGTATCGATAACTTGCAAATAACGCAATCTTGGCTAAATTGTTAGCTCACAAATGTTGTTGGTGGGTCGTTATGCGGGGCCAAGCTATAGGTAAGCTATTACAGCAAAACAGGATACGACACTATGGATGATGTTTCCACGTTGATACGTGAAGGAAGACTAACTGAGGCTGAGGCACAACTTAATCAGCGACAGTCCGAAGCAATCAGTAGTGCCGAATGGCATTACCATCGCGGATTGTTGTTGGAGGCTAAAGGCCAGGTTGAGGATGCGGTTGAGGCTTATGAGTCCGCACTAAGGATAGATGAGAATCATACAGAGGCGCTGTTCAGGATGGCGTATAACCTCGATTTGCACGGGAACGAGGATAGGGCGATCGAGCTTTATGAGTCGCTGGCCACACGTAGTCCAACCCACGTTAGTGCATTGCTCAATCTGGTTACCATCTATGAGGATCAGAATAATTATCAGAAGGCTTACGAATGTGTTGAGCGAGTTTTGACAGAGAATCCAAATCATCCACGCGCCAGGCTCTTCCGCAAAGACATTCTTAGCTCGATGAACATGCTTTACGATGAGGTTCAGGAGCGAGACCGTGAGAAACGCGATGCCATCCTTGATACCTCGGTAGCCGATTTTGAATTGAGTGTGCGTAGTCGTAATTGTCTGAAGAAGATGAATATCAATTCCCTGGGGGATCTGTTAAGGATCAGCGAAGCTGAGTTATTGGCCTATAAGAATTTCGGGGAGACATCGCTGAATGAAATCAAGATCATGCTGAAGCAGAGAAATCTTCGACTCGGTCAATTGAAAGAAGAGGCCAAGCCACAGCTGAGTCATCAACTGATACCTTTAGATCCTTTGGTGCCTGAGGGTTCTCCGGAAGTGCTTAACAAGCCCTTGTCAGAGATTGAATTATCCGGTCGATCGCGAAAATGTCTTCAGCGGCTTAATCTGGTTACATTGGGTGATTTGGTGATTAAGACGGAGTCAGAACTGCTGGCTACCAAAAATTTTGGACAGACCTCACTTAGCGAGATTAAGCAGAAATTGACAGATTTAGGTCTTTCACTACGTAAGGCGGATTAATTCATGCGATATTAATCTGGAATTATGAGCCGTGCCTTACCTTACCAAGGATGGTCCTTTTGACGATCTATTGATTTGCATCGAATACTTTTCCATTTTTGTTATCCGTTAATCATATTTGTGTTTTTGTATTTATCGGCGTGTGATCGTACGCCTAAAGGTAGAACCGATACACCAATCCCAGGGATTTTGCTGGGGCAAGAAGGACCGCTGGGGCGGTCGATTAGAGTATTACTCGCCGACGGGCTACAAGAGCTGGGAGTGAAATTTGTCGGCTCGGTTGATATTGTTGATAGCGTGTCCCGTGAGGTTTTGGAGTCGGGTGTTTCATTACCTGAGCTAACCTTTATCTTCGATGAATCTGGGATTCAAGGGATTGAGATAAATCGAAATTTTGAATCGCCTTCAATTGATCTGGTTTTCAACGAGTCTAATTCGATAGCTGTGCAATTACCCGATGGTTTGAAAAAGTATCGCGGCAAGCTGCGGCTGGTACGAGAGGATGAGGGCAGAAGTCTAGTGGTTAATATTTTGGATTTGGAGACTTATCTAATCGGTGTGGTGGCGGCGGAATTACAGAAAAGTTTTCGTAAAGAAGCCTTCCGTGCTCAGGCGATTATTGCCCGTACCTATGCATGGTATCAAAAGCGGCGTTACGGGAAGCTGCGTGAATGGGATGTTAAAGCCAGCGAGGGTTCGCAGGTTTATGCCGGCCTGGAGCGGGAGAAGCTTGTGCCTCAGGCGAGGCGAGCCGTTCGCGACACGCGCGGGTTGGTTTGTACCTGGACATCGCCTGAGGGAGAGCGGATATTTTGCACCTATTACAGTTCTCGCTGCGGGGGTACTACTCAGGCGTCAGGGCCGGTAAAGCACGAGAAGGTCATTGCACCTTTGGCCGGCAATGTTATCTGTTGGTATTGTCGCAGACATCCTTATAGCTGGGAATCCGTTCGCATTGAGAAATCATTGTTGACCGAGCAGCTGCGGGATAGATATCAAAAATTTAATTCCATCGGCCCGATCGATGATTTAAAGGTTTGGTCGGAGACGTCGGCTGGTCGGCCGGTTATGTTGTCGTTGATCGATTCGGAGGGGCAAGCCATCGAACTTGAGGCGGAGAACTTTCGACTGGTGGTGGATCCGTCGGGACGGATGGTTAAAAGTACCATGTTTGTACCGATGGTCGAGGATGATGCCATCATATTAACCGAGGGCCGGGGATTCGGGCATGGCATGGGAATGTGTCAATATGGGGCCAATGACTTGGCCAAGGAGGGTTGGAAGGCGGGGGAGATTCTTAGATATTATTATCCGACATCGAGGTTAAGCCGAGCGTATGAGTGATAAGGCATTTCATGTTATTTGCGTATAAGTCAGCTCCCTGTTGTCAACAGGCCCGTTTTCACTGGCGAATCTACGGCGGATTGCTACAATCGCAGCTATGAATCGGCCAACTGAGAATACCACAAGAGGTCAGAGACGATGGCGACTAAATTGGTCGGCAATGATCTGGTATATGATCTGTATAGCGGCGGTGAGTTGGCTTATTTGTAAAACCGATTGGGTAAGACTTAATGAAGTTTGGGTAGAGGCGGACAGGTCCCTGATAATCCTGGGTGTATTGGTTTTTGGGCCCGCCCCCGTGTTTATTGCTATTCGTTTAAAATGGTTGTTGGCTATTCATAATGTGCATCTGACCGTTTGGCAGGCAATTAAGGTGACATTTGCCGGCAACTTTATTATCTGGACTTTGCCTGTTGGAACCCCCGGTGGTGATTCAGTCAAGGCTTATTATGTGGCACGTCAAACACCGCATAAACATGAGGCGGTGACCACTGTTTTTTTCGATCGGGTGATCGGGGTGCTGGGATTGGTTCTGATGTCCGGGGTGGTAGTTTTGCTGAACTCGCACAATCCGGCGTTTGCCCGTTGGGGACGGATCATCGGTGTTCTGGTTGTCATGTTGTTTTTAGGAGGTGGAATTTATTATTCAAATAGGCTTAGAAAATTATTTCGTCTGGATCGGCTTGTTTCCCGAATGCCTTTTGCCACTCATCTTCGACGAATAGATAAAGCGGTTTTTGCGTTTCGCCATAGGATCGGAACGGTTTTTGCCTGCCTGGTGCTGAGCTTGGTTCTTCAAGGTACGGTAATTGTTTCCGTTTTTCTGTGTGGTTGGGCGTTGGGTATGATTGGCGATAGGCCGATTTGGGATTTTATAATTTATTTAGGCTATACGCCTATTTGCCTGTTGGCCGGGGTGATGCCTTTGGGAGTCATGGAGGAGACTTTCAAGCAGTTGCTGGTTGACGAAGCGGGATATGGGGCACGAGAAGCGGCCTATTCTTTGTCATTACTGAACCGTGCGATCCAGTTGCTATGGTCTTTGCCGGGGGCTTTGATTGTGCTCAGGGGAGGCTATCGGCCGAAGCCTCAAGAGGTTCTTGAGGAAACCGATCCGAAACTTGAGGCACCATCGTAGGACAGCATTTCGTATTATTGATATGCCCTTTGACGTTTATGTGAATTTATAATGGGTTGGATTAACCTATTATCGCTGCTGGTTTCAGCCAACGGATTACGATATGTTAATGTAATAGCGTTGTATTTATGGAGTTTGGATTGTGGGAATCGATCTTGGTAAAGTTCGGAATATTGGTATTGCCGCTCATATCGATGCAGGCAAGACCACCACTACAGAGCGGGTTCTTTACTATACCGGTAAGACCCATCGGATGGGCGAGGTTGATGATGGTACCACAATTACCGACTTCGACCAGGAAGAACAGCAGCGGGGGATTACTATTTATAGTGCGGCAGTAAGTTGTTTCTGGCACGACCATACGATCAACATTATTGATACTCCCGGCCACGTTGATTTTACGGCAGAGGTTGAGCGGTCGCTGCGGGTTTTGGACGGAGCAATAGTAGTATTCGATGCCAAAGAGGGGGTTGAGGCCCAGTCAGAGACAGTCTGGCGACAGGCGGACAAGTATCATGTGCCCAGATTGTGCTTTATCAATAAGATGGACAAAGTTGGAGCGGATTTTGACGCTTCATTTGAATCCATTCGGGTTCGACGGGATGCCCGACCGGCGGCGGTTCAGATTCCTATAGGAGCGGAAAATAATTTCAAGGGCATAGTTGATTTGTTGACCATGAAGGCGGTGTATTACAGGCAGGAGAAATTGGGTTCACAGTTTGAGGAACGCCCGCTGCCGCCGGAGTTGGAAGATGCGGCCAAGCGTGCCCGTGACGGGCTGGAAGAACAAGTGGCGGAAACGTCGGAGTCGTTGATGGAAAAGTTTATCCACGACGAGCCGATAACCGCGGAGGAGTTGCGGGAGGGGATACGTGCGGCAACGATTGCAGATAAGTTGCACCCGGTATTTTGTGGTTCGGCCTTGAATTATATCGGGGTGCAGCGTTTGTTAGACGGCATTGTTGATTATTTGCCGAGTCCGCTGGAGATACCACCGGTGGTTGGGGAAGTGCCCGAGTCGAAGTGGAGCAAGCATGGCCAAGTGGAATTTGACTGCGATCCTGAGGGACCTCTGGTGGTGTATGCATTCAAGATTGTGGCCGAGAAGCCGGTAGATGTTTATTTTGTGCGAGTTTATTCGGGAAGGCTTAAGGTGGGATCGCGGGTATTTAATCCAACCAGGGATCGTAAGGAAAAAGTAACCCGCATGTTTCGGGTTTTTGCCAAGAAGCGCGAGCAAATGAATGAGGCAGAGGCGGGAGATATTGTGGCTATTGCCGGTCTGAAATATACGTTAACCGGCGATACCTTGTGTGAGAAAAAAAATACGGTAGTACTCGAAAAAATAGAGTTTCCCGAGACGGTTATCAGTATGTCAATAGAGCCTCAGTCGTCGGCGGATCGAGAGAAGCTGATCGAGTCGTTGGACATGCTGGCCAGAGAGACTCCCACGTTTGAGTATCAGCACAACCAAGAGACGGGGCAAATGCTGATTAGTGGAATGGGCGAGTTGCATTTGGAGGTTTTGGTGAACCGTCTGCAGCGGGATAGGCGCATACCGGTGCGGGTCGGCAAACCCCGTGTCTCGTACCGAGAAACAGTCGGTGGGATCGGGGAATATGTTGAAGAATTGAAGAGGCAAACAGCCGGGATAACTCAGTATGCCAAGGTTGGATTGCGGGTGGAGCCTTTTGAGTCGGCTTCCGGACAGGAGCATGTGAGATTTGAGAGTGAAGTGGCCAGCGATGCGCTTCGCCAGGAGTTTCTTGAGGTGGTTGCTGAAGCGGCCAGGGATGCCGCCCACACCGGGCAACACGGCTATCCAATGATCAATATCAAGGTGACCTTATTTGAGGCTGCCGAGCATGAGGATGACAGTACTGAGGCGGCTTTTGAGGCGGCTACGCGGATCGCGTTCGATAAAGCGGCAGAAGCTGCGGGATTGGCCCTGATGGAGCCGATTATGAAGGTTCAAATTGCGACCCCGGAGGCATATTTTGGGGCAGTGAGCGGTGATTTATCGAGGCGGCGAGGTATGGTCAGTGATACTAGATTGCGAGGCGATCATAGGGTTATAAATGCCCAGGTCCCTATTAAGGAAATGTTTGGGTATGCGACGGATCTGCGTAGTATGACCCAGGGGCGTGGGAATTGGACAATGGAACCTTCCCATTATGCGGTCGTACCGGCCCAAATTGTCAATTCAATTTTATCTATATACTGATTATGGATCTGGTTTGATGTGGCCTGGAAGAGTAAAAAAGCGGTTTTTGGGAAATTCTACAAAAAATAACAAATTTATTTGAAATTTGGCAAAAGGCGGCGCAGCCGCCCTTGACACAATTATAAATATTAATAAACTAGATGGTCTGCGTCCAAATCATTGCCTGCATGGTACTTATAACTACAGGCAAGAAAGGGACGCAATATTATTAGGTTAATGTTTATGTGATTCACCACGGGACTTGATGAGGGGCAAGTTCGACGTGGATATTTTATGGTAATCGAAAGCGGCCAGGGCACCATTGGCCGTTTTTAGAGGCTTTAAGGTCTTACGAGATCGCAGCGTAAAGAGATTGAGTAGTTTAATGCATGGTGAGCGGATTCGTATCAGAATGGAGGCATACGACCCACGTTCGTTGGATGCGTCGGCGCGGGAGATAGTGGATCACGCGAAGCGAACCAACGCCCGTGTTTGCGGGCCCATACCGTTGCCCACCCGTATTGAGCGTTACACGGTATTGCGTTCGCCGCATATCGATAAGAAGTCACGCGAGCAGTTTGAGATGCGTACCCACAAGCGATTGATCGATATTTATGAACCGACAGCACGGACAGTGGAAGCCTTGAATCGATTGGTGGTGCCTGCAGGAGTTTTTGTGAAGATAAAGGCATGACGTCCGTGATCGTCGAGGGGCGGATCGATATAGGCTGTAGGCTGGGCGGGTGTACTGCCGGAGCGATTTCTTTCAACTTTGTAACAATTTGGCCATGTGAGCGTGATCGCGTGGCACAGCAATAAATGTGAAGATGGTCTTTATGGCCTGATGGGGAATAGTGTCTATATGGTGGCGGCGTTGCTAGGCAAAAAGATTGGTATGACTCGGGTATACACGGATGACGGGTCAATTGTACCGGTGACGGTGATTCAGGCCGGTCCCTGCTCAGTGCTGCAGATCAAGAGGGTGGGGGAGGCAAAGGATGGTTATAATGCGGTACAAATGGGTTTTGAGGATGTCAAGCCACACCGATCGACATTGCCTATGATCGGTCACGCCGCCAAAGGGGGGACGGCCCCCAAAAAGTTCATCCGCGAGGTTCGGTTAAATGAGGAACCGCACAATATTTCTTTGGGTGATGTTTTGACGGTAGAGATGTTTGAGTCGTCGGAGACTCGGTACGTTGATGTGGTCAGCACGACGAAGGGATGTGGTTTCACCGGCGGGATGAAGCGTTATGGATTTGGTGGTCAGCCGGCTTCTCATGGTACGGAGCGCAAACATCGCTCGTTAGGATCAATCGGGGGCAATGCCGACCTGGGTACCGGACGGAATATCAAAAAGGGTAAGAAGATGCCGGGACACATGGGTAATGTCCGACGGACTTCCCGGAATCATAAACTGATACGAGTGGATAAAGAGAATAATCTGCTGTTGGTCAAGGGAAGTATTCCCGGCCCCAACGGCGTTTACGTAATGGTCAGGCAGTCAAAGACGAAGTTGTAAATATCGACCTGTGACGGAGAATATTGGTTGGAATTTTTGTGATGATTGACGTGCCCGTTTACAACATGAGCGGCGAACAGACCGGGACAATGCAAGTTG
>CP070790.1:3984669-3992067 GCA_020346805.1 Planctomycetota bacterium | reverse complement strand
CCGACTGGTGATCCCCGTCGGCAGTCACTCCGAACAGATCTTAACCATCGTGGAACGCTGCGGCTCAAAAACTAAAGAAACCCCTCGCTACGCCTGCCGATTCGTAAAGCTCATCGGACAACAGGCCTGGAAGGAACATGAGTAAGAATACAGGGTTACATTACTTAAACTGATTAATGGTTTCGATCACGTAATCCTGCTGCTCGGCAGTCATTTCCGGAAAGACGGGCAGCGACAAGACTTCTTCCGACGCCTGCTCCGCCACCGGCATCGACCCGCGCTTATAACCCAGCCCTATAAATGCCGGCTGCAGGTGCAGCGGTATCGGATAGTAAACACCCGATCCGATTCCCGCATCGTTCAGATGGGCCCGTAATTTATCGCGCTTCGGTGAACGAATGGTATATTGGTGATAAATATGTTTACACGCTTCATTAACCGGCGGGGTAATAACGACCGAGTTTTGCAGGCCTTCGTTATAACGGGCGGCATGCTTCCTGCGATTCTCGTTCCATTGATTCAACCAGGACAACTTAACCCGTAAGGCTGCCGCCTGAATACCATCGATGCGAAAGTTCGCCCCCAGCCGAGCGTGTTCGTATGACGAGGTCTGTCCTTGGAGGCGAACGCAGCGCAGTTCGTCGGCCAACTTGGCATCGTTGGTCAACACCATGCCCGCCTCACCGATGGCCGAAAGATTCTTGGTCGGATAGAAAGACAGTGTCCCGGCGTTGCCGAAGTTGCCTGCACCCTTTCCATTGTACTCCGCCCCGATAGCCTGGGCCGCATCTTCGATCACCGCCAGCTTATGGCGATCGGCAACCGCCATTATGCGATCCATCTCCGCACATTGACCGTACAAATGCACCGGGATAATTGCTCGCGTCTTGTCGGAGACGGCATCGGGGATAGCATCCGGGTCGATGTTGAAGGTGTCGGCGAGGATATCCACAAACACCGGCTTGGCACCCACGCGTTCCACACTTCCTGCCGTGGCATAAAAGGTAAACGCCGGTACGATAACTTCGTCGCCGGGACCGATGTTCAATGCCATCAATGCCGCAACTATCGCATCCGAGCCGTTACTAACTCCAACCGCGTGCTTTGCGCCGCAGAACTCGGCAATCTCCGCCTCCAGCGCTTGAGCCTCAGGTCCCAATACATATTGTTGGGAAACAAGTACACGATCGATTGCTTCGCGAAGCTCGGCTTCGACCGTCCGAAATTGTGCCGCTAAATCTAATAATGGAACTTTCATGGGCCACAGTATGGTCTGATCAAAAGCCTATGACAACTGTTCTAATTACCCCGCAACAAATGACGGTTTAGCGGTGCGTGCTTCCGCGTATACCAAGTTAATGCACAAATAAAAAACTTCCGGGGCAAAAGATTATTCGTCCCGGAAGTGCGCCACGGCTAAGACAGCCGAATATCGTTGAAAAATGCTTTCCTTTGCAAAAGATCCAGTACTATCGCGTCTTCAGTTTCTCACAGCTCCAATGGGCGACTATAACGCGCCGCCACAAGCCCTGTCAATGAATGCATCGGCTAAAATTCGGTAGATGATGAAAAACGTAAATTCATGCATAGAAAGGACTTAAGATTTTTGGCGTTTTTCGGTGATTCGTCTCAATACGCAAGTATTGTAGTGGCCTATACTTGCCTGTCGGGGGTATTTTTATAAAAATTTTAAGTTTTTTATTGGTAAATATTGCCCGTGATTGGGCAACAAAGATTGCGGCACCAAGAGCCTTGATCTTGACCTTTATTCTGGGTTCCACAGAAGGGGATGGGGATGGGTTGGCGGGTTGTCGTCAGGGTATTCGGCCCATCATTACGGTCCTGCTTAACGACTGTGCGTCCGGAACCGACGGCCGGTGGTTTAAGGTACCGCATATGCCCCTGTTAAATCCGGCCCCGGCCGAAACCATCGGCAGAAGGTGAGTAGATCGGCCTCATGCCTCCAATTGTCACTAATAAACCCTCCCGGCGCATGCAAACATCGATTCATCCCTGATTTGACGCCAATTGTGACCCTTAAGGACGAACCGATGTCTTGCCGCCTGATAACACCTAATCAGGTATTCAGTAACGAGGTGACCGCCGCATCCACGTAGAGACTGACCACGCTGCCGATAAAGCTCTGGGCACTGGTTGCAACCAGACTTGAAAGCTGGGTCGTGTCGCAGGCACCGGCGGTCTGGAACAAGAACGAGCCCGTCGCAATAAACGCCAACCATTTTTTCACAATCCTCGAACGCATCTATAACTCCTTTAAAGCAATCGGGTGTCCGCCACTTATGCCCATCCCGGTCGAAAAAGACACCCATCTTATCATTGTGCCGGGTAAATAGCATAAACGAGTATGGGCCAAAGTTCCAGAGGAACAAGATTATATATCGGTTATACCCATCGCAGGGCCGTTAAGAAATCCACAAACCCCTGATAAACTCTGCTAATTAACACCAAAACGCTATTGCTGCACTTGTGACACTATTGCTTCAAATTCGTCGGCCAGGGGAGGCATGGCCCCCGACTGACCCGCCACCAGGGCCCCGACGCGGTTGGCAAAATCGGCAGTGGTTTTTAGAGACCAGTCACGCAAGCGGGCCGATATCAAGGCTGCGGTAAAGGCGTCGCCTGCACCAACGGCATCAGATACCTCAACTTCGATCCCCGGCGCCTCAACATACTCACCGCCTACTATCAGTATGCAGCCGTCCTCGGCCCGGGTAATACACACCATATCGACGTCATAGCGCTGCTGCAGGGCGTCGGCAAAAGCCGGCGGTTCAACCGAACCAATCTGCAAAGCCTTATCGAGCACCTCGATCTCATCTATATTGAGCTTTGCTACATGCGAGGCCAGCAGGGAATCTTCTATCCAATCGTGCCGATACCATGATTGCCTGATATTCACATCGTAGACGATAAATGCATGATTTGCGGCCTTTAAACAGCTAGCAATAGTCTCGCGGCTGGCGGGATTGCGTTGGGCCAGGGTTCCGAAGCATACCGCCGACGCCTCCTTCATCAATCGTTCGAGCCTCTCGTCAAATTCAATATGATCCCAGGCCACGTCCTCATGAATGGTGAACACCGGCCGGGCGGGATTGGATGTGTCGACGGTGACGTAGCCGGTCTTCTTGTCGGTGTCGCGCTGGATGTAGCCGACATCCAAACCGCAGGAGGCAATATGGTCCACCAGTTCGTGCCCCAGTTCATCGTCGCCGACTCGCGAACAGACCACCCCTCGATGCCCCAGTTGTTGGGCGTGAAAGGCCACGTTGGCCGGTGCACCTCCCGGTTTACGAGCATCGGCAAAACAATCCCACAACACCTCACCCAAGCCTACCACAATCGTATCCGCCATATCTTCCATAGGTAACTACATCCTGTCCTAACCAATAACTCAGCGTCAACCATCCACCCGGGACATTTTATGCTGGTAATCAACCTTTATCATCCGCAGGTTCCCATACAACAAAAGAAAGCATCATAAAATTAATCACACGTTGGACAACCTCTTGCTCTCCTATCGGCTGAGCCTTACGCTTGACCACATAGAAGCCGCTCAACTTATCATGCCAGGCTTGTTTTCGTTTATCAAATAGAATCCAGATGTGATCTAGAGCAAAAAATAGCAGCAACACCACCGCTGCTAAAGAACGAAAGGCAATAGTTAGTAGCGTTGGCTGCTCCCAGAGTATATATGCATAGCGAATACGCATGATGCGGTATCCGAGGGTGCCCTTGACGCTAAATCGCAAACCGATGAGATAAATAAAGCTTATAATAATCCAACCGATGTCGATCCATATGTATGATTTTTGGGTAACCAGCACCGTTGGGGCAAAATAATACCATCCCCAGACAACAACATCGTATAAAACCAACAAAAAGAAAAGATCGATCACAATGGCCGAAGACCGGCGAAAAAAGCCAGCATAATCCTTGGTCTCGTAAACTGGACCAACTTTCACGCTCATAGGCCACCATTAAATTTCATGGGGCAGTGTAAGGCAGATCACAGGCCCACCGCAACCACCTAATATAACTCTTCAAATTATTTGAAGTTTTGTTTTTTTAATGTTTTGACTTTTCTTAGCAGAACCTTTGACATTTCAGGATTTACCGCGGCGGGCCAATACACGCGGTGTTCCACGTCTGAAAAGTCAAAGGGAACGCTAGTTGTGTTTTAACTTATGGAGTTCTTTAACATCTGAATAGTAATTCCTCTCCTTGGCAATGGGGCGAAATGAGGTTTGATGGCATGATTATGTCTTTGCGCAGGCATGTTTTAAGCAGTAGCCTGACCGTCAGAGAGACTCTTTATTATCGCGGGTTGCATACAACAAATATCAATGTTTCGATGATTCGACTTTGTAATTGGTGCCATGGCGGATCAACAAAAGATACCAAACGAACCCACCGTCACCCAACAAATATCGTAATTGCTTGATATAAAACAAGTAACAGCAGCATATCTTGTCGGTGGAATACAGTGCCACCTTAACTGGACGCTTGGTCATTCTTGCCCCGACTTGTTGACTGTTTGCTGCCTATTACTACTGATGATACTTCGAATCAGCGCGGGGGCTGGCACACTTTTCCATACGAAAAATGAGCCTGACTCACTTTCTTCGCCCTGGTTCGAAATACGATTCGTATTACTACTTTATTGATAAATACCGGATCGAGTTATGCGCAAAAAAAATCGGTCAAAATTCTGACCGACAACCAATTGTTTATGATCAGCACATGGCGATATAGATCAAGATGGCCAAAATGACGATCTTGGCCTTGCGGGCAAAGAAATCTCTGACTTGACTATAGACGTGGGTGTAGACCTCTGCCATCACCTCAAGCCTCGCGCATAATTACTCCTGCACCATGAGCCGGTACATCACCAAGCATCATAAGTGGCAGCGCCCGTTCCTAATTACCAACCGTTCTTTTGTGTATATAGGACGCTGCAAGTCCTTATTTGACAAAAGTTTAGACCTATTAGAGCCCCATGTCGATATGGGTTGATTTTGCGGATTGTAGGGGATGATGGCCTGAAGCGACATGTTTATGGGGCTTTGGTGATTACTTTGTGATGTAAGTGTTTGTTATCACGAAAATAATCACTGTGATGATTCATATTGACAGTAGACGTGACGATTCATTCAATCACCACGATGATGCAGGTCCTTTATTCCAACGTTTTCAGTTCCGCCAGAACGGCCTCGATGAGGGGGCGGAGGGTGGCTTGGCTGAAGTCGAATTTCAAACCGGCGGCCTCCCATAGTTCGGGCAGCGATCGGCTGCCGCCGAGGGCCAGTGCCTGACGATACTGTTTGAGGGCCTTGGCTTTGTCCGCCCGGTAGTTATACCAGAGTTGCAGGGCACCTATCTGAGCGATGCCGTATTCTATGTAATAAAACGGGTATCCGAACAGATGTAATTGCCGCTGCCATCGCGCCTCCCGGGCCGTTTCCAAACCACTCCAATCCTCAATGCCGCCGAAACGATCCATCAGCGACAGCCAATATTCGGTACGTTCCCGGCGAGTATGATCGGGATGGGTGTAAAGCCAGTGCTGGAAAGAATCGATGGTCGCCATCCAGGGAAAGATCCAGATAACGCTTTCCAATTGTTCACGGCGGGCCCGCCTCAAATCCTGGCCTGTGTAGAACGCATCAAGATACTCAAAGGCCAGCAGTTCCATACCCATCGATGCCACTTCAGCTATTTCCGCCCCGTAATTGCGATTCTGTACCAGCGGCTCATCCCGGCAGGCGAAGGCATGAAAAGCGTGGCCGGCCTCATGCAGCAGGGTTTCCACGTCGCGTTGAATCCCAACCGCATTCATGAAGATAAACGGATGACGCGTCTCATCGAAAGTGGACTGATAACCTCCGGGGGCCTTGCCTTTTCGACTTTCGAGATCCAACCAGTCCGCTTCCATCATCAGATCAAACTGTTTACCGAGTTCGGGATCGAGCTTGTGAAAAATGATCGAGCATTTGCGGCACAGTTCATCGGCATTCTTAAAAGGTTTAAGCGGAGGCTGATTGTACGGATCGACTACCAAGTCCCATGGCCGAAGTTTATCGACGCCGAGAGTCTTACGCCGCTGTTCCTGGATTGCTCTATATGCCGGCACCACCACGCTTTCGATGGCCTCATGAAAGGCGAAACAGTCGGCAGGCGTATAGTCGAAACGCTCCCGGGCCTTGAAAGCATAATCGCGATAATTGTCGAAACCGGCGTTGTGGGCAATTTGCGTGCGTAACTCGATCATCTTGTCGAAGATCTCGTCGAAGACCTCACGATCCGCCAGTCGGCAGTCGGTCACCAGTTTCCAGGTTTGCTCCCGAACCGCCCGATCCGGTTCTTTCAGGTAAAGATCCATTTGCTGCAGGGTTTGCTCTTTACCGTCGTACTCCACGGTCATGGCCCCACAGAGCTTTTTGTATTTCTGATCGAGTTTGTCATCCTCGGTTTGCAGGGGGATATTTTTCTCGCGGAAAATCCCAACGGCGTTTACCGTACTACGATCATAAACCATGTATCGCACCGGCGGCAGTTTCTTGCGTGCCGCCGAAGCGACGTATCTTTCGCGGAGTTTTTGCCATTTTACCTTGCACTGCGGCAGAATATGCTCGATGAAGAACAGGTAAGCCTTTTCCTTGTCCTGGTCATCTGTATGGCGGGTCATGGCCACATAACGCTTGCTCAACTCCTCATAGATGCAGGCGTTCAGTTCGCTGAGATCGAGCAGCCATTGTTCTAATTGTTTAACCGTATCGATCGAGCGGGTATCAAGGCTACTGAAAAGCGGGGCGATCTGATCCCATTCACCCATTTCAGCATCAACAGGGACAAATTGTCGGGGATAGAATTTATAGCTATTTGCTTTCATGGATGTTCTCTCACTATCCGGTTTAATTGGACCGGCGGGACTGCAGGGATATTTGGAGAAGGTCGCCTGCGGACAACAAGCAGACAAAACAAGCAGATATAATGCCGCTAAATATTGAAAACGCATGTTTGGATCCCACATCTCGCCCAACAGCCAGATTACCCGTGTTTGGGCGGGCTCCCAACAATTAAACGCATATCACATCAGCGACAATTATCGGCAGGGAACGGGCAATTGCAAATGTTTTGATTGATGAAATAAAATGGTCATTCCGGAAAATGTGATGCAGTAATACTCATTTCCCGGCGCAGGGGCTCCGGATCGATCCGGTGAGGTATGGGCGGGGCGGAAACCTGCGAGCTATGACTGTCGGCCGGTTGAGTAGTCGAACTGGCGGTGGGCTGGGTAGTGGGCGAATTGGCCTCCGCCTTTTGTTCCGGTTCTTCGGAAGTCTCGGGCGAAGTGGAACCGCTTACAAAGATGACCTT
>CP070790.1:3977958-3984569 GCA_020346805.1 Planctomycetota bacterium | reverse complement strand
GCCGCCGATCAACCTGGCGTTCTGGATAACCGCCGCCGATTCATTGCTGGTATGTACCAGGACAAAGACTCCCTTGTCCTGCTCGCGGGCGATATCGAGGAAGGATTGGATACCGTCGAGGCCGAAGTACGGTGATACAGTTACGGCATCGGGCCCGGTCAGATTATCAAGGTTTTCGAAATCCGGTTCGGCCAAGGAGGACTTGGCATACATCTGTGCGGTGGAACCGATATCCCCCCGCTTGCAATCGCCGATGACTATCAGCCCGGCCTGGTCCGCCTCCTGAATGAGATCGAAGTAGGCCTCCATCCCTTCCCAGTAGTAACGCTCGAAAAAAGCGGAATTGATTTTGACCACCGGGACATAGGGAGCGACGATCTTGATCACCCGCCGGCAGAATTCAAGAATGGCATCGAGGGCCGATTCCGAGTCGGTTTCATCATTGAATGCCCCGCTTTCGGATATTTCGGCCGGCAATCTGGAGTACACCGGATCGATCCCCACGCAGGTCGGGCTGCGCTTGGCCTTGATAGCCGACAACAGGCGGTCTGCAAAATTCCTAGGCACGAATAGTTTCCTTTCAAAGGAGGCTGGTACACTAATATCAGAGGCCCATCAACCCCAAATGGAGTTTAGCTTGATTAATTGGGTATCGCAAGCGGCGATATAAAAAAATATGTTAAAATTTATTATTTCAGTGGAGAGCCTCTCCACGATAAAATATTAAATATGGTGTTTGTGTCCAAATAATGTTTTTTTTGAGTCCTACAGAGAATTCCACGTGGCCCGGAAATCATCGAGTAAAGGCCGACCCGCCAAAAAGAGGGTCGATTTTCGCCGAAACCGGCAAAAACCGGCCCGTCAAAAAAAGTGGGAGATACCCGAGGAAGGCGACGAATCGGCCGCCGATACCTTCAGTTCCGAATCGGTCCGGGCCAAAGGGGAGTTATCGCGCAAGCGAACGGTAATCGAAAAATCAGACGGCCAGCACACCGATGCGGAACAAACTACCCGCGGAACGGTGGTAGCGGTCCGCGGACAGTTCGTCGACGTGGACGACGGGCATCGTGTCTGGCCCTGCACGATTCGGCGCGTGCTTCGGACGCGTCTGATTCGGGAGCGAAGTCCGGTAGTAGTGGGAGATGAGGTTACCATCAGGATTATCGCCGACGAAGAGGGATTATTAAACGAAGGGGTGATCGAGAAAGTTCATCCCCGCCGAACGGAACTGATCCGCTCCGACGGTCGGCGAACGCATATGATCGCCGCCAATGTCGATCAGGTATTAATCGTGGCCTCGATTCGCGAACCGATGATCAAACAACACTTGATCGACCGCTACGTGGTGGCCGCCCATGCCGGCAACCTGCCGGCCTCGATCTGCGTGAACAAGATCGATTTGGATGAGTCCGATGAAACACTGCCCATCCTTCAACGTTACGATCGCCTGGGTTACACAACTGTAGCCACCAGTGCCCTCACCGGAGCGGGTATCGAGCAATTGCGTTCGCTACTCAAAGACAAAGTTACCATCATAGCCGGCCAAAGCGGGGTGGGAAAAAGCTCATTGCTCAACGTCGTACAACCGGGATTGAATCTGCCGATCACTAATGTTTCCACCGCTACCCAGAAGGGAAAACATACCACCTCAACCGCCATCTGGATCAAACTGGAAATGGGCGGTGCAGTTATCGACACTCCCGGAATCAGGGCCCTGGATGTGGCCATGATTCCGCTCAACGAGTTGGAAATGCATTTTGTCGAATTCATCGATCTGGTTGCCGATTGCAAATACCCCGACTGCGTGCACATTCACGAAGACGATTGTGCGGTCAAGGCCGCGGTAGAGGCCGGCCAAATCGACCAGCGCCGGTATGACAGTTACGTGAATCTCTTCTACGAACTCAGCGAAACGAAAAAACCATAAAATCGCCTAAGTAGAAACACATAATGATTCACTACATTTGGATGTTTAGCGGTGTCGCGTGCGACACCGTCAATACCGTTGCACGCGAGGGGGTTAAATAAAAAAAACAACGAATATTTTTATGTTTCTACTTAGTTCGGCTTATACGGGCCAGGTAACTAACAATAGGGATATGCCCGTCGACCGAATTGGCAATCGAACAATCAAAGCAGGAAGACCACCGTCACCAGCACAAAAACGGGTATCAGTATTACAATGCTGGACAGCATATAGCCAAAGAAGCTGGGCATCTTTATGCCGGATTGCTCGGCAATACTTTTAACCATGAAGTTCGGGCCGTTACCTATGTAAGTGTTGGCCCCCATAAATACCGCTCCGATAGAGATGGCTATCAACAACGGCACCGGAATAGTGCCCAAGGCAGTGGCAACATTTTCCATCAAGGTCATGCCTTGGGGAGCCAGAGTACCGGCGGTTTCGAAATAAACCACGTAGGTCGGTGCATTGTCCAGGAAGCTGGATAGTATTCCCGTCGCCCAGAAGAACTGATACGGTTGGCTCAAACCAAGTTCCGGTCCCTTGATTTTGAGGATTTCTATGGGCACCTGCATGGTAATAAAGATGCCGATGAACAACGCCGCCACCTCGGTGATGGCAAAGAAATCGAATTTGTTTTCCTGCCGAAGTCTCGGCGAACTGGTTATCCAGGCAACAGCTACAAAGGCCAGTTGGGTCATCTCCCGCAAATAGGAAAACAACCCTTCTTGAGGAATGGTGAATCCGGTACCCGGGAACTTCTTGCCCGGCACCAGCAGGGCCACCGAAAGTACCACCCCCAGCAGCCAGACAAAATTCAACGTGCCACGTATACGCAGCGGCTCGATAAGGGTTTCATCCAGCAGATGCTCGAACACCGGTTCCTTTCTGTAAAGTATGCTATCCCAAAAGTAATAAACAAGCAGAAGGATCAGACAACAGAAAAGCCAGGGCTTCCACAAACCCAACGTCCACAGAAAATCGACGCCGCGCAGATAGCCGAGAAACAAGGGCGGGTCGCCGATAGGCAACAGGCAGCCCCCGATATTACTCACCAGGAAAATAAAGAAAATGACCGTATGGCGGACATGAATACGTTCCCGGTTGGTCTGGAGCAGGGGGCGAATCAGCAGCATGGAAGAACCGGTAGTCCCGACAAAACTAGCCAACAACGCACCGACGGCAATGAAGGTGGCATTAGTTGCCGGCGTGGCTTTCAAGTCGCCGCGTAACTGGATCCCTCCGCAGATGGTATAAAGGCTGAACAGCAGCACAATAAAAGGAATATATTCATCAAGCACTGCGTGCTGGAGAACCAACATGACCGAATCGGTACCCGCCGCTGCATGGTGAAAGCCTGTGCCTCGAAGTAAATAATAGACCAAGGTGATAGCCACCAGAACCATCGAGACCAGGAACTTGTTTCCGTTACGGTGCCACCAGTGTTCGGCCTGGTGGATCAGGGGAAGGATGGCAATACACAATAGAATAGCCACGAACGGAAGCGTAGCTATCAGTGAAGGTGCCTGATGGGTTTGGTGTGATTCAATTTGGTGCTCGGCGTGATCTTCACGGCCCGATATACTCTTTTCTCCGGCAGTATGAGATGCCGCCTGGGTGGCGAATACCTCCGGCAAGGATGAATGTTCGATAGATTCTGCTTGGGCGGGTAACACCCAAACCAATAAAATCGCCAAAAAAACCAATATTCTCATACGTTGGATAATACGATTCATAATCCCATATATCGATAAAACACTATTGCTAAGGCATAAAACGCCTTGATAAACTACCCGTTGTGGCAACAATTCCAAGTGAGTCGCAATCCACGGATTGGGATGTATTTAGCGTCCAAATCGGCAATGATTCTGTATAATCATCAATTTTACCATGGGCAAACTCAACTTGCTTTGCTGGTTGAGCCGGCCCATGCCACACTGGCACTTGGAATTACGCTGAACACGCACCCGGATTGCGGCCCGAGATCGTTAATCTTATACTCGTCCCCGGCGATATGCCAGCCCAATTAAGTAACCTGATAAACACAAAAGGTCAAACCGGCTTGCCAAATGGGTTTGTTGATCGATGCTGAGGAGTTATTTTTAATGAATCAATGCCTCTCAAGCAGTTTTATCCGTTATTGGCCGATTGACGTCTTGCTTATTATTTTCAGCGCTTTCTTGATGGCACCGGCCGGTTGCAATAGTGCACCGGAAACCATGCGAAACGATCTGGAAAAAATGGAAACTGCAGGAATCAACATCAAGGGTCAGCCATTCGAGGTCTGGCTGGCCACCACACCGCAAGAACAACAATTAGGTTTGATGCAGGTTACCGAGGATGAATTATCCTGCCTCCCCGACGAGACCGGCCAGACGGTGCCGGGAATCCAGCAGGGGATGCTGTTCATCTTCCCCGTCGAACGAATTCTGAGCTTTTGGATGCATAACACCATCATTCCACTGGACATTGCCTACATTCGCCAGGACGGGATCATCGTCAACATCTCCACCATGGCTCCCCTGGAGACCCGCACTTATCCATCAGTCGAACCGGCCATGTTTGCCCTTGAAGTAAAGGCCGGTCTCTTTGCCCAACTGGGGATTGGGCCGGGCGATCGCGTCGAATTCCCCGATTCAGTTCTCAAGCCAAGGCCCTAATCAGTCGAATCTCTCCCAAGAACCGTCTGTCGGTTCGAGAGAATCGGTACGGATGCGCCCCGTATTACGAATGCATAAGGTTATGGGGAGTGGCAAATTTGTCGAGATTATCGGTACAATCTGTTTCAACCGAAACTGAAGTCCTGCGCCTATTGGTTATCAGTGCATCGCGAGATTTACCCGCCCCGTTAAATGAGCTTATCCAAAACGGTAGATTAAATGCCGTTTATGTCGAATCCTGCAGCGAGGCCCACAATCCTTCCCTGCTGGCCAATGTGGATGCCGTCGTATTATGCGATTCGGCCTCGGAGGACTTATCGGCCTTTCCAACAAACCAGATGCAGTTTTTGGCCGACGTTCTGATTTCTCATCGTTTAATCGGCATCGTTCTATCGTCGAACACCTCCGGAGCGGCACCCTACGACGATGATATCAATGATGTCTTTGTGGTAATTCCCCAAGACACATCTTCGGACGAGCTTTGGGGTCGACTGGCAATGATTCAAAAGTATCGGCCCCTGCTTCATAAGATCGAAGAACAGGTCAACATGATGCAGCGTTTGGGTAATAAGCTGAATCAGCAGTTTGTGGAAGTAGATCAGGAACTTCGCCTGGCCGCCCGTTTGCAGCGCGACTTTTTGCCTAAAACCCTTCCCGAAGTCGGCGATTACCGTTTTGCCGCCCTATATCTACCCGCATCGTGGGTATCGGGGGATGTTTACGACGTTCGACGACTGGATGAGGCGCATATCGGCATATATTTAGCCGATGCGGTGGGACACGGCGTGGCCGCCGGTCTGCTGACCATGTTTGTCAAGCAGGCGATCGTGGGCAAGAAAATTCAGGACGATCAATATGTTATTCTCGATCCCGGTGAAGTGTTGGCCAACCTCAACACAGAATTAAAACTTCAGCAACTTCCCAATTGCCAATTCGCTACCGCCTGCTACGCGGTAATCGATACCCAAAACCATGCCTTGGGTTTTTCACGGGCCGGCCATCCTTATCCCATTCACATATCCACTGACGGAAGATGTTCAGAGTTGCGAACCGCCGGAGGATTGCTGGGTATATTTGAAAACGAAACCTTCCCCAGCAAGACTATCGTATTAGAGCCCGGAGAAAAATTCCTCATGTACAGCGACGGTCTTGAATACACCATCATATCCAAACGAATCCGCGAACGTGGTGAAGTCAAGTTCGCCCCCGAGTTTCAGGAAATGGTCAGGCAACCCGCCCAGATATGCATGGAAAGGCTGATCGAGCAGTTGGACCAATCCAAAGGCAGTATTGAGCGCCACGACGATATGACCGCCCTGATTATCGAGCGACTGCCCGCTTAACTCGCATCAATTCCGGCAACCAAACGAATATCACGAAAATGTTGCCCCATAGGTATGTTAACCGCACATTCAGGGCGCAAAGAAGCTTGCGGAGCCGTTGCTGGAAGTTTAACATGCACTTCTGGTTTGGATTACCGATTGCGGTAACCACGATGATACAATTCCACGGCTTCTTTATCGAAAAGGTGCATTAAGATGAAAAATCTAATAACTACGACAACAGTTATAATTATCTTCTCAGCCAATATCGCTTTGGGCGAGGCTGAGGTGGTTTGGCAGATCGGGAAAACCGACCGCGATTATCGCGATCTGGCCTTTCCCGGTAACTTTAACAAATACCAACAGGCGTTCCCCAAAGACGTGAATTTTGTTGTCGGCAAAAGCGATCCGCTCAAGGATTTCAGTGCCGTCCATCCCGGCCCGGCGGACCGTTGGGCCGGCCTGAGAAAACACCCCTTCAGCATCCGTTTCGAAATGCCTGCCGTAACACCGGGAGTCTACGAGTTACAAATCAACCTGGTGGATACGCATATCAACGCACCGCCAAGCTTACAGGCCAGCGTCAACGGTAAAATAGCCCAAAAGGCCCTGGCCCGCGGGGCAGGAGAACGAACCATACTTCATCCCGAGACCGGCAAAGCACGC
>CP070790.1:3968047-3977858 GCA_020346805.1 Planctomycetota bacterium | reverse complement strand
CCACCCGCCGCATCGCCAGGTCGCTGTAGCCGCTCAGCGCCGCCTGCACCACGGGAAAATCAAGCTTTAATAAACCAATGGTCAGCATGTTTTATATGGTAACGAATTTGTGTCGACGATCATAATGTGTGTTGGGTATAGCAATACAGGGATTTTATATAAAAAACCTTGTAAAAAACTCAAAATCACCCTTATTTGTAAGCCTAAAAATACGGTTATTGGAAGAGTTACTTGTTTTCACCGAAGTATTTTTTGACAAATCGATTGCCTTGCGTAAGATAGAAACACACAGTCGCTCCCGATGAAGCCTATAGTAGCATTTCTGGTTGTCGGCGCTTCGTCCAAGCGCGAAGTTCTTGAAAATCAAAGAACATTTTAGACTATCCAGCGTTTCGTTCTCCTTCTCTCTGATTGTTGAGGATGATTAAATGCGACGACTCTTATTATGTCTCTTTGCGCAGACCGTCTTCTCCGGTCAGCAGTGTACCGCCCCCCCTCCCGGCAACGGGGGACCGCCTAACGGCGGCGGCAATGGTGGTAATGGGAACGGCGGTAACGGTGAGAGCCCGACCCAGAACCTGCAGCCGACCGATTTCACTTACCTGGGTGCCTTCCGCCTGCCCGATAGCTTCAATTGGGGGGCGCTCGGACTTTGCTTCCATCCCAGCGGCAACAGCGGCGCCGGCTCGCTGTTGGTGACCGGATTCCAGAGCTTGTACGACCCGACTCACCCGGGCGAGTTCTGCTCGGACCCAGCGTGGAATTGCTACGCCTTTTACGGTGAGGTGGCGATCCCCGCGCCGGCCATCGAAGCAAATTGGGAAAACCTGCCCCAAGCCGCCTTCGTTACCCCCCTGACCAGCTTTGACGGCGGCCTGGCGTCAACCGTTCACCGCCAGTACCTCTACGTCAGCGATCTCGAGTACGTCCCCCGGCGAGGCACCCAGACCGGCGACAAACTTTATGGCTCGATTGATCTCTGGTACGCTGAAGGAGTCGCCGGCGAAAATACCTTCCCCACCGTTTGGTTCGCCAACCTGGATGGCACAGGGGCCCAGGGTATGTTCCACGTCGGGCCGGAGGAGACGCCGTATCACGGGCGCAAGATGGGCTCCTACCTCTTCTCGGCGCCCCAGTGGTATGCGAATCAATACCTCGGCGGCCGAAC
This sequence comes from Planctomycetota bacterium, assembly GCA_020346805.1. Lineage (GTDB taxonomy): Bacteria > Planctomycetota > Phycisphaerae > UBA1845 > PWPN01. Next base: position 3,976,690 of record CP070790.1, on the reverse strand, counting down.
GCTGATCACTGGCCGGGCCCGCGGCACACCGCTCGACAGCCTCGAACCGGTCACTGCCCGCGGCGGCTCACAGGGACCGACCCTGTTTGCCTTTCATGCCTGGGACAGCGACAGGGCGACGGGTAATCTGGACGCCCTGCCGATACTCTACTACCGCGTCGCGTTTCCCGGCTGCGCCGGTCCCAACGTGGGGAACCCCGCCAACTGCGATTACCCCGATTACACCTTATGTGACGATTGGACCGGCGGTGTCTTTGTCGAGGACGGGACCAGGGCGGCAATCATGCTGCTCGGTTACAAAGGGCTCGGCACCAATTGTTATGACGAGCCGCCGGTCGATTGTAACGACCCGTGCAGTGAGGGCCACGGCTATCACTGCCAACCTTACGAGCGGCAGGTCATCTTCTACGACGTGCACATGCTCGGCCGCAGCGCCCTCGGCCAACAGGATCCCTGGGTCGTGGTGCCTTATGCGACTTGGCGGCCTACTCAGTTCTATCTCAGCGGAAACGTCTGCTGGAATGCGGGCGGCATGGCCTTTGACGCGCAGGGCGGACGTCTCTTTATGGTGGAGCGTGGCCTGGGCGTCAGCGAAACCAACGCCACCGTTGTCCACCTCTGGTCATTGTAGGACTCGTCAATACTTCATCAGATGGTCGGGCTCTGCCCGACGCTCACCAGAACCTCATATCAGAGCCAGAAGCGCGAGCAACAGGTTATACGGATTCCACTTCAAATGTGTGCCGGGTCTGGCTCAATTATTCCAAAGGAATATTGTGCCTGACCCGCTCTCTTAGCGCATGTTTGAAGTGGAATTCGTATAACTCATTTATACAATCCGATCCCGCTTGGGATCGTATACCAACCGGCGTTTCTGAATCATAGCTTCCTGGGCGATCACGCTGGTAATCATGTGCTGATAGCCAACATCGATCGATGCGATCGGTGTCTGGCGTGAACGCATGCAATCGAAGAAGTTTTGCATATGCGACGGCCGTCTCTGCTTGGGCATGGTCAGTTTCACCGGTTTGTCCGGCAAACGGTCATCTTTACGCCCGCCTTCTCCGCTGTACCGCCCCGCTTCCGCATCCAGCGTACCTCGCACGCCGCGAATCTTCAGCCCCGGGCTCGCTCGGTTCCCCAAACGCGTCATGTAGTGGGCTACAAATTCCCGCGGATATTCCAGCAGGGATATAAAAGTATCTTCAACTTCCCGCCCGTCCTTATACACAAACACCCCGCCTTGAGATACCGCGCTGATCGGATAAGGCACATCCATTACCAACTGCAGAGCATCGTATATGTGGCAGCCCAGCAGCCCGCTGGTACCCATAGTAAAATCGCGAAACAGCTTCCATTCCAATATGTCGCGTGGATTGAAGGGTCGATAGGCCCGATCCCGCAGATAATACTTCCAATCCACATCGCTTTCCTTCATTTTCTTACATTGGGCTTCGCGCCGCCAGCGCGGGCTGCAGTCATTGAATGCACATTCGATGGTGCTGATTTTCCCCAGTTGCCCGGTTTTGACGAAATCGCGGGCCACATGAAATTTATCCTCACTCCGCCGCTGGGTTCCCACCTGTACCACCCGATCTGTAGCGTGTACCGCATCCCGCGCCGCCTTGGCTTCCTCCAAGGTAACGCCTAACGGCTTTTCGACGTAAGCATCTTTGCCGGCCCGCACGCAATCGAGCAAAACGGGTACATGCCAGAAATCCGGTGTAGTAATAATCACCGCATCTACGTCGGCCTTCTCCAACATTTCCTCGTGACGGACGAAGACTTTAAGTTTGGTTTCTGTTTTTTCTCCAAACTCGGCAGCCTTTTTCTCGCGGGCCACCCGCCACAACTCGCAGATAGCCGCCAGTTCTATATTCACGCCTTTATTCTTCGACATATTTACCACGGCGTCTGCCAGGGCTGTGCCGCGAACCCCCATGCCGACTACCCCGACCGATATTCGATCGTTCGCCCCAGGCGTTCGTTTTGCAGATGCCGCCCTTGCCGCTGACTTACCCTTTACCGCCCCGCCGGCAATACCCAATGCCGCCGTCCCCGCCGTCGTTCTTAAGAAACTTCTACGATCCATAACTCTGTTATTCATTGTTATTCTCCATCCGTGATTAATGTCCAAAATTGATATTGGGTAATTTAACCGTTAATCGTAGAGTTGCAAACCTGTTACCCGGGCGGTTAGACATTTATGGTGGTTTCGCCAACGGCGGCTGTCTCCACAGCTTGCGGTTGCGGTTCCTCTTCCAGCTTCTCCTCATCTTCGGGTTCCGGGATGGGTATGTTAAGTATCGGTGACATGTGGGCCAATGTCTTGGCATCAATTCTCCGATCGATGCCCGTGGATGCCATCATACGTTTCTGTCGGCGGTGAAGATAGATGCCGGCCGCAATCAATCCCGCAATCAAGATTCCGAAGGCGATAAGGTGGGTAGCCGTCCGTACATCACTTTTGAGGCGATCGAAGTTTTGCCCGAACACCAATCCCAGCACAACCATAATCGGCACGCTGATACAGGCCGCCATCCCATTGACCGAGGCAAAGGTCCAGAAAGGAACTTTTAAAACCCCTGAAGCAACAAAGATCATCGGCCGCAAACCGGGTAGAAAGCGACCGGCAAAAATAATCTTTACTCCATGTTGATTGAAAAGCTTTTCCGCTATCAATAACCGGGTCGGGCGCACCAAACGCCGAACAAAACGGTGTTCTACAATATGATGACCCCACTTTCGTCCCAAACTGTAAAGTATAAAATCACCCCCCAGAACACCAATCATTCCAATCGCAATCATAACCAACAAATGGGCCAGCCCTATGTGACAGAGATATCCCCCCGTCAACAACGGAATATCTTCAGGTATGGGAACACCGAGACCGGCGAAGATTAAAACCGTGAATACGCAAAAATAAGGCCAACTTTCGTAGGGCATAAAAATCTCGACCACCGGGAACAAAATGAACCAAAACCCGCTCTATAACCGTTGCCATCCAGTATTGCAACTGTTAATCTGAATCTGTAACTGATATATCGGGTAATAAAAGATGGAAATGAACTTTGACCGCTGGGATAATTTGTAGAGTGGAAACATCATGGGCTCGGAAAAATGGTATAAGGGTGGTTTGCACTTTGCTTGTATGGAGTGCGGTAACTGCTGCACCGGAGAGCCGGGATATGTCTGGGTAACCCGTCAAGAAATCCGCCGTATTGCCGCATTTTTGGGACACAACCAAGGCTGGTTATCCAAGGATCAACTCCGACGAATAGGGTTCAAGTATTCCTTGACTGAAAGACCCAATGGGGATTGCATCTTTATGCAGAAAAACGCCAATGGCAAACGTGTTTGCAGCATCTATTCCGTGCGTCCGCTTCAGTGCCGAACCTGGCCCTTCTGGACCAGTAACCTCAAATCCACAAATTCCTGGGCTGAAGCCTCTCTTAAATGCCCGGGCATGAACAACGGCAAACAATACAATTTTTGCCAAATCGAAGAACTTCGGCTAAAAAAATCATGGTAATGACTCTGCTTTGTAGGGGATTCCATTTCAGGTAACATAATTAATAATTAAACTAAATTTATATCCTTCCCATAAGGAAATTTACTCATGTGGCTCAGTGCTGAAGATATTCCCGTTAAAGCAATAATGAAAGCCGCCCGTCGGTCGGATCTCATCTCGGTCATCCAGAAGTTATACGCTGAGATCGATAGCAGAATCGCAGAGCAAAAGGCAACTTGTCGTGCCTGCGGAAAATGTTGCCATTTCGCTAACTTTGAGCATCGTCTTTATGTAACGGCATTGGAGGCCGTCTATTATCTGGCCCAAGGCAATTCCCCACCGTCGGTAGCCGCGGATACTTGCCCCCATCTCATCGATGGCAAATGTGATGCCCGTGTTCGCCGCCCCTTTGCCTGCCGAATATTTTATTGCGATCCTGAACACCATGATTGGCAGGGTCCGCTCTCCGAGGAATATAACGCCCGCCTTCGTACCTTACACACTGAATTTAATATCCCCTACATTTACACTGATTGGATGATCCTGCTCAGGGCCCTGAGCCCTAATCAACAAAAACCGAACAAAGACCGCCTCAAATAAGCCTATAAACAAGTGCTTTATAGATCTAATAGCATGGCAATAAATAGGTTATGTCGATTTTGCGGGAATCGCCATCGAGAATACACGCAGATCCGGCCGGTTACTATTTACCAAAGCGCTCCATATATGTAGCCAATTTAATCAAAGCCTGTGTTTTAACAAAATAAAATATTATAAATCTTGCAGGTTCCTGGACTTGAAAGCTCTACGGGTGTATAGTATTAAGATTAAAGGGACAAAAGAAGTATTTGACCGAATCTCGGTTCGGCAAATAAGGTAGCCGGGAGGGTGTAAAAGCCACCGGCGTTTTTTATTGGCAGATATAACACCAAGAGGAGATTAAACATATAAATCTAAATAATCGAGTATATCTTCGTTGAATCCAGCGATATTTCATCAAACTGCTTGTGTACTCGATTCGCAAATAAACTTGATATCCATTCCCTTTCGCCCGCGCTCTCCGCGACTCTAACCTCCTCCCCAAAGCGCGGGCGATTTTTTTCCACTATTCACAATGAAAATATGGGCAAAATATGGGCTTTGGGGAATTATCTAAACACGAAAAGGGCTTCATATTTGTTCGGGGTCACTTTAGCCGGAAAAAACTCACCGCATTGGCGGTAGTGGCTCGGGCGAGAGTTTCGAATGACTCACCACGCAACTGGGCGGCATAACGAATCGTATGAACGACATTTGCCGGTTCATTGGGACGCATACGCCGAACTGGCTCCGGCGACAGGTAAGGGGCATCGGACTCGAACATTAATTGGTCCATCGGCGTTTCCACACATGTCTCCTGTTGGGCCGCAGAATTCTTGAAGGTAATAATGCCCGTAAAAGAGGTTCGCCATCCGTGGGCACGTAACTCGGCCGCCTCGTCGGTCGTCCCGCTGAAACAATGAAACACCACAGCTCTATCAACATATCCGTGTTTAACCAACAGCCTCACCACCAGATCATGGGCATTGCGACTATGGATTATCACCGGCAAACCCGACTGCTGGGCCAGGTCGAGCTGATCCTCGAATACGGTTTGTTGCATGTCGCGCGGGCTGAAATCGTAGTAAAAATCCAGCCCTATCTCTCCCACTGCCACAATTGAATCTTCCCGCCATAATTCGGCCAATCGCTTCAAATCATCTCTGCCCACTCTACTCGCCTGGTGAGGATGAATACCCGCCGCCACCCATATGCCGGAATGCATGGTACTGGTTGCCAGCGCCTCCTGAATTTCCCCCATGCTGCAGCTAACCGTGATCATCCTGGAAACACCGACATTAACGGCATCCGTAATTACACGCCGGCGGTGAGGAAAAAGTTCTTTGGCGGTTAAGTGGCAGTGAGTATCAACCAGATCAATAGGCATAGATTTCAACCACTCAGAGAAAATGCATCCATAAAGTGTTCGATGTCCATTTTCTTGGCGTCGCTCAGAGTGATGGCAATTATATCAAACCGGCAAAGACGATCATCAGAACCGGTTTGCCTGAGAAAAAACTCGGCACTGCGGGTTATACGCTGCTGCTTGGCCGGGGTAACGTTTTGTTCCGGGTCGGCGTGATCTGCCGCCCTGCGGGTTTTCACTTCAACAAATACGACTACTTTGTCATCCAGGGCTATCAGATCTATTTCACCACACGGACAACGATAGTTCCGAGTGACAATTCGATAACCTTTGCCACGCAGAAACCTGGCCGCCCCTTTCTCCCCCGCTCGACCCAATTCCGCTCGATCATCCATCAAATACGGCCCCGCCTAAAACGCAGCAATCTAATGCTGGAAAGTTGCCCAACTTTACGCTTGATAATGTAATGGATATGTACACCGGATTCGAGATAAAATATCTCGGGAAAGCAGATTAAAGCAACATGTCTTATTACGCATCCGATTTAATATATGGGCTATCAGCCTGAGATAAACTCTTGAAAGAAATTATCTCACCAACACCGCACCACCAAATATCCAGGTATTATTCCTGTTCTTGTTCGCTTTCCTGCTCCTCCACTTCCACCTGCTCCGGTTTGCCGAGCGCCTGCTTTCTATCACGTACTCGGCGGGCCTTGCCCACCCGATCGCGAAGATAATAAAGCTTGGCCCGGCGAACGTGTCCCGAGCGAACCACCTCAACTCCCGTAATCTTCGGCGAATGAAGCGGAAATACTCGCTCCACACCTTCATTATTGACAATGCGACGTACGGTAAAGGTCTCCCCCATACCCTTGCCTCGGCGGGCAATCACAACACCCGTGTAAGGCTGAATACGCTCCTTATCACCCTCTATAATCCGAACGTGCACCGTAACCGTATCGCCCACCTCGAAAATCGGCAAATCCGTCTTCATCACCGAATCTTCGACTACCTTTAAGAGTGGATTAATCATGGTGTCGCTCCTTGGCAAAATAAGCCTGGTAATTGTTTCTACCCTGATCCCTCAAGCAGGTCCGGCCGACGTTCGCGTGTTCGACGCAGTGATTCGGCTTTACGCCACTCCTCAATACGAGCGTGATCGCCGGACAATAATACCTCCGGTACATCCATACCTTTATACTCTCGCGGCCTGGTGTACTGCGGATATTCAAGCAAGGGCCTGGAAAACGATTCATCATGGCAAGACTGCTCGTCGCCCAAGGCCCCCGGTAATAGCCTGACAATCGCATCAACCAAAACCATGGCCCCGGCTTCACCACCGGATAAAACATAATCTCCAAGTGATATTTCCCGCGGTGAAAGACCCTGGCGAATCCGTTCGTCAAAACCCTCATAGTGGCCGCATATTATCAACAAACGCTCGTGGCCGGCCAATTCACGAGCCAGCGCCTGATTGAACCTTTCACCCTGGGGCGTCAGCAAAATCCGCGTCGCCGATGTCGAATCTTCATTTTCAACACTCTCCACCGCGTCAAACATCGGCTGACACATCAACACCATCCCAGGTCCGCCGCCGTAGGGTCGATCGTCAACGCTCCGATGCACATCCTTTGCATAATCACGGATGTTCGTGCAATGGATCGAAATAATTCCCGAATCCACCGCACGACCAATAATGCTCGACGAGAAAAAAGATTCCATCACCTCCGGGAATAACGTCAATACGTCGATCCGCACTCCGATAGCCTCACTTGCTGGTACTAACCGCGATACCAGTCTTTTTAAGCAGATCACGAACCGTATCGCTCGGCCTGGCTCCTACGCTGAGCCAATACTCAATACGATCTTTCTTGAGATTGTGCTGAAGGTCGGGATTCTTGTTGGCTGGATCGTAATAACCCAGCTCCTCCAACACTCGACCATCGCGAGAAGATCGGCTGTCAACCGCCGTTAACCGATATGATGATCGGTGTCGACGACCTGTTCGTTTCAACCGGATGCGTACCATATATCTGCTCCCTATCGACGACGACCGATCCGGATTACCGGACCCGAAGGCACACAAAACCCACTGATCCGGCCCAGACCGGCCGGATAATAACGAACTAAGCAGTTTAACAGATCTGCCATTTATGGGCAAATCTCGTCTTGTCCATGTACTAAAGACCGTAAAGGCCCTGCCTGCCCGCTCTTTTTTCAATGCCAGGGCCTGATATAACACAACCGGCCGTTGGGCGCATCCCCAGCATGAGGGTATACTTTCAGCCCGGCCGGCCCAACGGGCCGGAAGATTGATAATAGCGTACATGACTAGGAAGAATAGCTGCAATGAAGGTGCTTATTACCGGATCGAGTGGCCAGATCGGAACAAATTTGGCCTTGAGCTTAATGAACCGCGGTGACCAGGTCGTAGGAATCGATCGCAGGCCAAATAATTGGACGGATAAAATCGAAACCGTCGAGATTGACCTGCTAACTACAAACTCGAAGGATTTTCCCAAAGGATCCTTCGACATCGTCGTACACCTGGCCGCACATGCCAAGGTCTTCGAACTGGTCGAAAATCCCGACCGGGCCCTGGAAAACGTAAAATCGTGTTTTAACGTTCTCGACTACGCCCGGCAAAAAAAAATCCCCTTGATCTTCGGCAGCTCCCGCGAAGTCTACGGTGACATACATAGACACGTCACCGACGAAGAGGCCGCCGATTTCGTCGTTGCTGAAAGCCCCTATTCGGCCAGCAAAATCGCCGGCGAGGCCTTCATCTACTCATATGCCGAATGCTACAACCTGCCCTACCTCGTCTTTCGATTCAGCAATGTTTACGGACGATACGACAACGACATCGATCGCATGGAACGAGTCCTCCCCTTGTTTATAAACGAGATCGCCAATGATCGTCTTATTGTCGTTTACGGTAAAGAAAAAATGTTCGATTTTACCTATATCGATGATTGTATAGAAGGTGTTGTGCAGGGGATTGATGCCTTGGTCTCCGGTAAGGTAAGCAATCAGACCATCAACATAGCTTTCGGACAGGGCAATACCCTGATCGACGCCGTAAACATCATCTCCCTGGCCCTTGGCAAAAATCCCAAAGTAACCTATGAATCGGCACGACCCGGCGAGGTTATGCGCTACGTCGCTGACATCTCGAAGGCCCG
>CP070790.1:3964678-3967947 GCA_020346805.1 Planctomycetota bacterium | reverse complement strand
GTTACTCTGTGCCATATACCCGGGAATCCTGAGGTAGTTAACGGGTTGATGATCGGTTGGACTACCGAAGTTCCGGAAAGAGCCGTAAAAGGCCATCTGGCCCACGGAGACTGCCTGGAGTATGAAGAGATCGGTCCCGATGACGAGTGCGGCTGCCCGGTCGAATAGCTAGTCAATAATAAAGCAGAAATATGATTGACTTTCTAGGATCGCTCTTTGGACAGTGATTGGCAAGAGAGTTACTCGAGTGAAACAAAGCCCTCCGTGGATACCGGAGGGCTTATTTTTCAGGGGCCGTCCATCATATTGTCGAATCGTGGTTTGCTCGGAGTATTCGGACTTACGAAATTTGTCGATGGCGGCGGAAGGTAAGGAGGAGATAGAGGAAGAACGCGCCGCCGATGAGGTTGGTGATTACGCCGACGGGGACCTGGCGGGATTCGTCGCGGAGCCACCACATGGCATTTCTGGCCAGCAGATCACACAAGGGTAAAAATACTGCACCGGCCAAGGCACAGGCCGGCAATAGATGCCGATGAATGGGGCCGACGATAAAACGCATCATATGAGGCACGATCAAACCTACAAAACCTATGGGGCCGCAGTGGGCCACAACACCGGCGGTAAGTAATGAAGCGGAGAAATAAATCAAGCGGTTGGAACGACGAACGGATACTCCACGAGAAGCGGCGAGTGTTTGGCCCATCATCAGCAGATCGAGATCGCGATGCAGATAGACGGCAAAGCCACCGGCTATGGCAATCATGGCCAAAGATTCATAGACCGGCTTGGCCCCCACGGTTTCCAACGATCCCATCATCCACTGCAGGATATGTCGCAGATCGTGCTCTTTTGAAAGAAAAATAATGACCACGATCAAAGCGGTGCATATGAATCCCATGGTAATGCCGGCCAGGAGGAGTATACCGATGGATCGGGCCTGCTGCATTTGGGCAATGAGGTATACGACGGTTACGCAAACCATGGCCCCGGCGAAGGCGGCCAGACTGATTATGGGCAGACCGAAGAGCAATCCCCCACCAGCCAGGGTAAATGCGATACTTGCACCAAGCGAAGCTCCACTGGATACGCCGAGGGTATATGGCGATGCCAAAGGATTGCGGAATAGTGATTGAAACATGGCCCCGGCGACGGCCAGGGAGGCGCCGGCCAAGGTGCCCATTACCAATCGTGGCAAGGAAAGTCTTTTGAATATATCGAGGTATAACTCGTCGGTGAAATGTCCGACAATGCTTACGCCGCAGGTGCCGACGGCCAAGGATAATAGCGCCACCGCAACCCAGGCGAGGCTCAACAGAACATATAGATTTCGGGGCTGCAGTTTCATCAATAAACCTCACAGCTGAAGCTGCACGGATGTTTGCCGACCGGTAACGTCGTGATGGAGAACGAATTCGATACCAAATAGTTCAGCCAGCACAGCCGTATCTTCCAACACATCGTGCGATCGATCGAAAAACAGCTTGCCTTCACGAAGTCCAATCACCCTACCACCCAAGGCCATGGCCAAATTCAGATCGTGACAGATGACCAGCAAGGTGTTGCCGGCCTCGGCGAATCGCCGCATGATGCGGATCAATTCCACCTGGTAGGCGGGATCCAGGGCGTTGGTCGGTTCATCGAGGAACAGGGTCGGCGACTGTTGGGCCAGGGCGGCAGCGATCCAGACTTTTTGCCGCTCCCCGCCGGATAATGTGTCAACGGTGCGGTCCAACAGATCCTCGATATGACAATTTGCTATTGCGTCATCGACGGCCCGGCAATCGTCAACGGTCATGGATTCGAGGGGATCGAGATGAGTGTAACGACCAGCCTCAACAATATCGCGAACGCGGAAACCCATGTAGCCGTCGTGGATCTGGGGTACATAAGCTATTTTGCGGGCGATTTGCCGACGGGGCAGTCGTTTCATGGGTTTTTCGTCAATTTCCACCCGGCCTCCGGAGGTGGGTAACAAACCAAGCAAAGCCAACATCAATGTCGACTTACCCGCACCGTTGGGACCGATGATGGAGACGGTCTGGCCGTCGTCGATGCGAATGGATACCTCTCGCAAAACGGGACGATTCAAACGGTTGACTGAGAGTTTTTCTGCAATAATTGGCATGGTTACGAAAAGCCAAAAAGTCAAAACGTCAAAATGCCAAAATCATCGTTATTCACTATATGAACTTATCGTCGGCCAAGCGGGATCTTAAGGCGTCCATTAATTCGTCTTCGTCCGTTTCGTTCGGGGCCTGATAGGTTACCGAGAAGCGGAGATAAGGGCCAGCCTCATCCCAAGGGACGGTGCAAATCGATCTTTCACGAATCAGGAACTGGGAGGCATCTTCGGCGGTTTCAAATGTTGTGCCGCCGGCTACACCTTTCGGCGAAGGCACGTAAAGAAAATAGCTTCCGCCGGGTATTTCGGTCTTGAAGCCGAGTTCCCTGAGGGCCGCCACCAGCTTCTGTAAGCGTCTCTCATATTTGGCGCGAATAGCAACCGGTATCGATGTATCGGCCAAGGCAACAATTGCTGCCTTCTGAATAGCGATAAATTGTCCGCTGTCGCTGTTGTCCTTGATGTCGGCGAAGGCGCGAACGATTCGTTCATGGCCGGCGACAAAACCAATACGCCAGCCGATCATGTCAAATCCCTTGCTTAAGGAGTGGACCTCGACACCCACATCAACGGCACCGTCGACCTGCAGGAAGCTCAACGGTTTTCGGCCATAAGTCAACAAGATGTGGGTGGCATCCTGGACGACGACGACATTGTTGGTCTTGGCGAAGTCAATCACTTTTTTATAGAAGGCTTCGTCGGCCAGGGCCCCGGTGGGGCTGTTGGGATAGTTAATAACCATGAGCTTGGCTTTCTTGCAAACATCGCGGGGGACGGCATCGAGATCAGGAAGAAAGCCGTTTTCTTCGTACAGTGGCATGTTGAATACCTGTCCGCCATAGTATTTGGTATGAGTGCCGGCCACCGGATATCCGGGCACGGTCATCAAGGTGATGTCGCCGGGATTGATGAAGGCCGCGGGCAACATGGCTAATGCGGGCTTGGAGCCGATGCAATGGTTTATCTCTGTAGCCGGATCGAGTTTTACCCCGAACTGGCGGCGCATAAAATCGGCGGCGGCATCCTTGAATTCCTGTATGCCGTTGTCGGCGTCGCCGCGGTTTTCGAGTTTGTCAATTTCCATCTTCATTGCCGAGCGCACGCACTCAGTGGCCATGTCATCATTCTCGCCGATACCGAAATC
>CP070790.1:3956517-3964578 GCA_020346805.1 Planctomycetota bacterium | reverse complement strand
ACAGGCCTTTCTTATACATTCATTTACTTTTGAAGCTATCTCGTAGCGCCGGCCATATCGCCTTTAAGTACATTTTTTAATACGTTTTTCAATTTTTTGGACTCAAGTTTCGCAAATTCTTTCAGCAGCACTTCCTGCTTTTTGGTCAAGTTGGTCGGGGTTTTGATGGCAAATTGAATTATCTGGTCACCGCGGCGGCCGTGACGAAGTGAAGGAATTCCCTCGCCGCGCAGGCGATGTATATCGCCGGGTTGAGTTCCTTTTCGTATTTCTATGGTCTTCTCACCATTTAAAGTAGGGACGTTGATTTTATCACCAAGGGAAGCCTGTACAAAGGAAATCGGCACTCGGCAAATTACGTTTGTGTTATCCCGTTCGAAAAAATCATGGTGTTCGACATGGATAAAAACATAAAGATCACCTGGAGGTCCCCCATGTACGCCGCCTTCGCCTTCTGCGGTCAGTCGAAGCCTGGATCCGTTATCGACGCCAGCTGGTATTTTTACAGTGACCGTTTTCCTGACTTGTACCTGGCCGATTCCTCTGCATTCAGGACACAGATGGGTTATGACTTGACCAACACCGCGGCAGGAGGGGCAGGTGGTTCTGACCGTGAAAAAGCCCTGGCTGCGGGACACCTGACCTTCTCCGCGGCATTGACCGCAGACTTCAGGTCGTGTACCTGGCTCGCAGCCATCACCGTTGCAAGACAGGCAGGTTTCTGCTTTTTCGACATTTATTTCGGTTTCAGTACCAAACGCAGCTTCCATGAAGCTGAGGGACATATCGTATCGAAGATCAGCTCCTCTTTGGGCTCGGCTTCTTGAACGCTTGCTTCTGCCAAAACCGAAAAAATCCTCAAAGATATCGCCGAAGCTTGCAAATATGTCTTCAAATCCACCAAATCCGGAAAAACCGGACCCTTCAAGACCCTGGTGGCCATACTGGTCATAAATGTTGCGCTTTTGAGGATCCCGTAGAACTTCATACGCCTCAGCGGCTTCTTTGAAACTCTCTTCAGCAGCTTTATCGTCGGGGTTTCTGTCCGGATGGTATTTTAGAGCAAGTTTTCGATAACTTGCTTTGATTTCATCGTCGACGGCGTCTCGATTAACACCCAATACTTCGTAATAATCCCTTTTTGGTGGCATTTGGGTCCCTGAGTCTTTACAGCAAGAAATATGGTTATACTGATATTATTGCTGAAGTATTTTCATGCGGTAATCATCTATAATTTTAATGCAAATATAGCGAAAGTCAATCGTTTAGATAAATATGTTGGGTTTCCGACACACCATATTTTATAAACCTTTGGCAGCTGGATGGAAACTCATTCGCGCTTTCAACGACAAATACGAAATTTCCTGACAGAATTGTCATTGTGGTTTGCCGCTAGAGGGAACTTGGTTGTAGTAAGCTTTTCGATGATAGGTAAAAATGATAAAAAGTCCAGCACCAAAACTCATAATTACGGTACCAAGCGAAAAAACCTGACGAAGTTGGGAAAGATCCATCATTAATCCCGCAAGTAATGCGCCGAGCAGCATCCCCAAGCTGTGGGCTACGTTCATAAGCGCCATGACTGAACCCATGGCGTTGGTTGAATCTCCTTTCAAAACAGCCATGGCCATCAGCGCCGGCATGCATATCCCACCACCGATACCGAAGAAAATACTGGCCAGAACCATAGCCTCAAAATTGCCAGCCCATTCAAAGGACAAAATAGCATAGCTAACGATCAAACCGCCCGCCACCACCATTAACTTTTTATTCATCCGGTCCGCCAGATAGCCCATGGGGACATGCAGCATACCGCTGATCGCAATACCCAGCATAACAAGGAATCCAATGGATGAACTGGAAAGAGATAGCTCTGCATCGCCCAGCACCGGCAAAAAACCCCATATGATTCCGATACAGGCCGTAAAGGCGAGTCTGAAAAGAAAAATTCCGGCAATATCACGGTCCCGTAGTAGTCGCTTCCAATCCGCCGGCGGCCTGCCGCGACGCACAACCTGTTCCGATCCGGTGGGCGGCAGCAGGAAAAGGCTCAATAAAAAGCCGATAAACACCAACAACCCCATGCTGATAAAAGCCGCATTCAGATCAAAGCGGTCACGAATAATTCCCCCCAACACCGGTCCAATGCTTAAGCCGAAAAACAGGAACATGTTAAACATGCCCATGGTAAACCCTTCCCGACCATTGGGCGTGATATCGCCCACATAAGCTTGAATAACAGGCATGAGCATGGCCGACCCGGCCCCTTGAACAAATCGTATAATGATAAGGGAGTTAACACTTTTTGAAAACAAGTAAGTCAATGATATCAGTGTGTAGGCAATAAGACCGGAAACGATAAACGGCTTGCGACCTCTTTTATCCGACAACCTGCCGAAGTAAGGCAAAAGAAAGGTTCGCGACAGGGAAAATGCCCCGAAAATCATCCCGATGTACAGGCCGCTGGCACCCAGATCGTGGGCGTAGACCGGCAACAGCGGGACGACGATTCCAACGCCGGTAACCGTAGCAAAGATGGAAAAAAGAAGAGTACTGAGAATGGATTTATCCAGTTTTTGCATGGCAACTGTCCGATGTGACGGCGCCTTCATACCACCCTATGCATCCTGGTACAAGTGGCTTTTTATATTTTGCAGATTATCGTTTGACTCACTTTAGAAATTTGTTATTCGGTTAAGCGTAACTCTCACAATAGTCGATGAGAAACCACCTTTCAATTGACTAAGCAACAAATTGCCGCTATTCACTGCAAGAGATCATATCATGCCAAAAAAATTATTTTCTTTTGTACTCACCCTTTTTATCATCTCCGCTACTGCAGCTACTATTTCTGCAAGCGAAGAGACTGTATTCGGTCCTCAAAACCTTGAAATCCGATGGTGGCGCTTCCATCTTTCCCGACATCGGTTCAATGTCGACACGCCGGGTGAGGCGAACCTTAACATCATTAAAAATGCCCTGGATAAAAAGTTCTATGGCGGCGTGCTGATATTTAACGGTGTATTTTTTCCTTTGCGGAACTTATTGACCAACAACCAAGCTATTTTTCAAACATCTATTCAACTAAGCAGCGTAAATCGGATGATAGTGTTTCTCAGAGGAGACCTCGGAGCATCCATTCAAATTGAGATTACAAAAACAAGCCCCATCCCTCTGCCGCAGGTAAGTTTTTCAGCCGATCCTGAATCGATTAACAGGGGACGATCAAGTACCTTAAGCTGGAGTGCAACGAATGCTGAAAAATGTGTAATTGAGCCAGCGATAGGCAATGTTGACACAAACGGTTCTATCTTTGTTTCACCGTTACAGGACACCACCTATACCCTGACGGCTACTGGACCCGGGGGCACAGCCTCTGACTCGGTAACTGTTTTTGTCACCTCGACAGAAGATCTGGACTACGGCTTGAATTTTGATGAGCAACAGGATGGCGGCGGGCTGATCGGTGAAACTATCCGGATTTTAAACGGCAACGCAGTCGAATTTCGTTTAGACTTAAACTTTGCATCCTCCCATCGGTTTGGGCTCTTGTTTGCAGCTACATATAACAGCAGGGTCAGCAGTCAAGGTTCCTTCGGTTTTGGATGGACACATTCATATGGCGTTTCGCTCAATCCTGATTTTAAATTTAGCACTGAAAACTTTGTCAAGATTGTGGATCAGACCGGCCGGGCGGCTTATTTCAAAGAAGAAACCGCCGGGTTTTATAAAGGCCAATTTGGCGAAAAAACCCATGTGACCGTCGTAACAGGAGAATACGTATGGCACCGGCTGAATGGCTTTCGGTATGGATTCTCAGTTACCGGTCGACTACTCTGGATCGAGGATGAAAAGCGCAATCGCTTGATTATGGATTATGGTGCGCAGGAGCGTCTAGAAGTAGTTGCTGATCAAGCCAGCGGGCGGACCTTGACCTTCAATTACAATTCTAACGGTCTGCTGGAATCGATTTCCGGACCGGTTGTACCGGAAGTTGCAAATGGAATCTACGTCACATATGGCTATGACGCCGATCAGAACCTCATATCCGTTACCTATCCTGACGACTCTGGATTCACGTATGAATATTCGGATCCGATGGATAGCCACAACCTAACCGGCAAACGCAACACATCCGATCACTTGATTAATAAATGGACCTATGACAACCAGGACCGCTGTGTTGACAATTTCAACGTCCAAGGTACCGGTGTATCGGTCAATTATGCGACTAACACACGGGCAGACGTGACCGATGCCTATGGCGCACGCCGAACTTATACAATCAAGGAGGTGAATAACCGGCGGCGGGTAACCGCCATGCAAGGAATTGCAGGTGCGCCTTACACTGATTACAACATTGTTCGCTGGGACTACGACAATAAGATAAATCTTATCGAGGTGGAAACCGCTGGTGGCACCATTCACCAGTACTTGAATCATGATGACAGGGGAAATCCGCAGACATTGATTTTTGCTGCCGGCACTCTTGAAGAACAGTTGATCACTTACACTTATCACCCGGCGATGAATGTCGCTTTAAACCGCTCCGAGGAAAGCGTCCTGGGCAACGATGACAAAGTCACCATCTGGGATTATGACGATGACAGTAATGCAACCGCCAATGAAAATCCCATCAACTTGCTCCACCGTATCATCGAACAGGGCTTTACCGCAGATGCTGACGGTAGGGTTATTCCATACGAGTATATCACCACTTTCACCTATAACCCGAAGGGGCAAGTCGAATCGATTGATGGCCCGCTGGCTGATAGCGGAGACATTACCACACTTACTTACGATACCGGTACTGGCAATTTGATGTCTGTCACCCGGCCGTTGATCGGCACAACCAGTTTCTCAGATTATGATGCCGTCGGAAAATTGGGTCGGTTAACCGATGTCAATGACCAGTCCCAGGCTTTTACATATGATGGCATGGAACGCATTATCGCCGTCACTCATGAAGCCGATAGCAGCACCAGCAGTGTATCCTATAATACTGCCGGATTGCCGGAAACCATCACCGATGAAGATGGTGTTTTGCGCAGCTACGATTATGATCCTGTCTATGGTCGACTAATCCAAAAAACTGATATGGAAGGCAATTCTATTGTCTATACCTACGATGTCCAAGGTAACCTGATCGAGATGGTCAAGCATGATTTGTCCGGCACGCGCACATCTCGCAAGCGTTGGAGCTACAAGCATCCGGTTATCCCCGGCAGGATTTGGAAACAAATAAATGCGGACGATACCTATACGGAATACGACTATGACAGTGAAGGCAATATTATCTCAGTGACTGACTTTAATGGCAATACAACAACTTATGGCTACGATCCGCTTAACCGTCTAGTTGCGATTTCTCAACCCAACGGTGTGCTAACCAGTTTCAGCTATGATTTGCACGGGAATCTTGTTTCCGTTATTGATGCCGAAGGTAATCGTACCAATTATATGTACGATGATATGGGCCGTGTGGTTTCTGCCACTTCGCCAGATACCGGTACCACAAACTATGTTTATGATGCAGCCGGAAATCCAATCAAAGAGACTGATGCCAAGGGAAACGCGGTTGTGTATAGCTATGATCTGCTCAACCGACTGGAAGCGGCGCGATTTCCAGATTCACGTGACGACATCACGTATACGTATGACAAAGGAACATATGGAGTCGGTCGTCGCACCGGAATTACGGGTCCAGCCGGCAAGATTGCCTTTGATTACGATAGCCGAGGCCGCTTGATAGGCAAAACCAGCACTGTCAATGGGTATTCCCACCCTGTGTCCCGCACGTTCACCCCGGGCGGACGACTCCTCTCCTTTATTTACACTTCAGGACGAACGATCGACTATAATCGATACACTTCCGGCAGAATCCAAAAGGTTACAACAACCTATAATGCGAATACGGTCACACTGGTCGACAATCTTTCCTATAATCCTTTTGGCACTGCCAAAGGCCTGGAAACTGGTGCTGGCGGGACGGTTAACAATGTATCCAATGAAAACGAATCTCTGGCGACCATCAATTCCGGTAAACCTATGGAGCAAGTTTACTCCTATGACGCTAACCACAACCTGATCTCCATCCGTGGCACTTACACCCCATGGTATAATAAGGATTTTAATTATGATGCCCTAAACCGTTTGTATCACGCAAACGGCATTTATGGAAACATCGAATTCATCTATGACAAGGTGGGCAACCGTCTGACCAGGACAATCGGCGGTCAGACTGAAACTTACACATATTATCCGGGAACCAATAAACTCTATCAGACCACAGGGCTTGGCGAACCGGTAGTTTATTCTTACGATGCCAATGGTAACATTACAGAAATCGGTGACAGGGAACTGGCGTATAATCAAAACAACCGACTGATAAGGGTCGAAGAAAATTCAAAAGTCCTTGGAGAATATGCTTACAATGGTTTAGGCCAGCGAGTAATCAAGGAAGTTGATGGGATCGCTACGATATTCCATTATGACTTTAACGGAAACCTTATCGCTGAAAGTTCAGCGGACGGAACTTTTGTTACAGAGTACCTGTATGTTGACGAAGCCCGCCTGGTAATGATTGACGTTGCCAGCGATACCATGTATTATTTTCTCAATAATTATCTTGGCACCCCGGTTATTATGACAAATGATCAAGGTGTTATGGCCTGGGAAGCAGATTACAAACCATTTGGTGAGGCAACCGTTAATCCCAACTCCGAAGTGGTGAACAACTTCCGGTTTGTTGGCCAATACTATGATCAAGAGACTGGGTGGCATTACAATTACCATCGTTATTACGATCCCACCACTGGAAGATATATGCGGCCGGATCCGATAGGGCTAGCTGGCGGAATTAATCTTTTTGAATATTCTGAGAACAATCCGATTAATTTGGTTGACCCTTGGGGATTACAAGCTGGATCTGTTGTTAGACCAAGTCCTCGAGGGCTTGATCCAAGTGCTCATTATGTTTTTCAGCCTGGCACTTATGAAAACCAGCTAATCGCTAATGATCTTATGAAAATAATAAGGTTAATGGATCCTCGTCCGCTTATATTTGATATCATAGATTTCTTGGAGTCTGAAGATGCCGCAGTTTGTGAAGCTAGTAGTAATAAGCGAAGTCGAGATCATTATGCTAAGCAAAAAAAGATGTTTAGAGAGAGTAATGCTTACAAGCCACCAAAAGATCAGGATCCTAAAAAGAATCCTGTACCGCCAATAGCACCCACAGTTGAGCAGCAGTTGAAGCGGGAGCCATGGTTAGCCAGGATATGGAGGTTTCTTACTAGTCAGTTTTCTGAACCCAGTCCATAGTATCAGCGATATATTAATTTCTTGGGAAAGGCTCCCATTTAGAAAATATATCTTTAACCAGAAATCCCAATAATAACAGAAACGTGATGGATGAATTAGATAGACTTTTAACTCTTGCACAAGATGCTCATGAAAAAGAGGATTTTAACAAAAAGATAGGGTATCTAAGAGATGCTTTAAAGCTGGCAACTAATAAGGGTGAAATTGCCTCTATACATGAAGAAATAGGGTTGAGCTTTTATAGCTTAAGTGATTTTGGAGAAGCCAAGAAAAATTATTTTAAAGCATTAGAAAATCTATATGCTTTGCCGGATAGTGAAGCTTATGAGTTAAAATGGTCTGTTAACTATAATTTGGGAGCTGCTTTTTTCGATGATGGTGATTACCATAATGCTCTGAAATATTATTTAGAAGCATTCAAATATATAGAAAGCCTCGACGCCGAGGATGCGTTTATGGTAATTTTGGCGTCTGGTGTAAGCTACGAGAAGCTTAATAATTTAGATAAAGCCATAGAATTCTATCATAAGGCTTTGAAAGTAGAAGGGTTGGCAACTGAAGACAAAACAATGGTTTATCAGTTTTTAGGCCAGTCCTATGATAAGAACGGCAATGAGAAATCAGCATTCGATTGTTTTCATAAAGTCTTTTCAATAAATCCAAATTACGATGGAGGCTGGTATCTAACTTATAGGTATGCACAGCTTGCATATCGCTTTAGGTCCTATGAGCTTGCCC
>CP070790.1:3951587-3956417 GCA_020346805.1 Planctomycetota bacterium | reverse complement strand
TTTCGGGCCATGAGTCAGCTCACACAAAGATATCGCCTGATCTTCATGCCGGGAATGCTTATCGGGCAGAATGTGGCTATTGGCGACAAATTACTTGAACAGCAGAGCCAGTTGTGTAATTCCTATGCAAAACACCTTCGGGATACGCCGGGTCTGCTTTATTACATCAACGGCGACTATCAGATGCGCTTGGACGAACATCCACAGGATATCCGCGTTTTGTGGAATAGATGGCTGAAAGATAAATATGGCACTACAGAAAAAATCAGGTCGGCGTGGGGAGTGTCGGCGCTTGCGGGTGAGCTTGGCAACCTGGATTTTTGGCCGCCTAATAGCGGCAAATGGAATGATGTGGCGATGGTGGACAAGTTGAGTTTTCAGAATTGGCTGACGCGCCGGTGGAATCAGGCCCATGTCGCTGCTGTCCGGGGGGAGGATTCTGAACATCCGATCACCTCTGAGTATTACCAAATCTGTTGGGGCGGGCTGGATTTGATCCAGACCATCGACGGCCAGGATGTCTCCAACATTGGTTTCTTTGACAAACCGGGGGATGATATCAGGGGATTGCCGCTTAAAATTCGTTTTAACGATCTGAGGGCACGCGGCAAGGGAGTCAGTTTGGGGGAGTATGGGGTCAAGACCCATCCCGCGTGGACGGTGGAGAACGGTGCCGAGTTCTATCATATTCGCCGAACAGAAGAGCAGCAGATTCAGCTTTTTCTCTCGGTTGCCCATTACGCCCTGGGGATGGGGTTATCGAAGATTCAAAACTGGTGTTTGCGCGATTCCCAGACATCCGTATTCCCTTGGGGTATCTTTTATCCGAATCAACTGATACCGAAGGATGTTGCATATATTCATCGCAATCAGTCCGTCATCTGGCGGCACTTCACGCCCCGCTATGTTACGCCTCCCTTGGCCGTATGTATCCCGAATAATTTGCGTATGGGTAATGATGAGGCCATGGGCCGTACAGTCGCCGATCAGGTTTTTGAAACCCTTTTGACACTCCATTACGATTTCAACGTGATTGATGACCATCATCTCGATGTGCTGACGGACAAAACGAAAGTAATGTTGTATCCATCGCCTTTTGCTGTTCGTGATGATGCTTACTCTTGTCTTTTGGAATGGGTCAGGCAGGGCGGCACGTTGATCGTGACCGGAGATATTTCTTACGATGAGAACAGACAGCGAAACCGTATCCAGCGCCTGTCCGAACTTGCCGGCGTCGAATTGCTGGGCGACAACTATCCCAACATAAATCGCGCACAGTTGGCAGAAGTCAAAGTTGATTTCACCCTTGCGTCCTTACCCCCTCTTCCCGTCCGCCCCTGTATCAGTGTCCGACCGCTTAATGCCCGGGTTTTAGGTTGGACTGATGATGGAAATCCCGTGTTATTGCGGCATGTTCTCGGAAAGGGCCGCGTGTACCTGTTCACCGATCCTATTGAGCTGACAGCCGATCCAAAGGATTTGGAGACTCGCCAAAGCCTTTACCAGGCATTGCTGCGGACCACATCTGTCAAACCACTGCCTGTAATTCCCGATGAGCCATGGCTGCATGTTATGGCCCAGCCTACCAAAAGTGGCATAGTGCACGTAATATTCAATCGCAGGCAAACTCCAGGGCAGGAAGAAGTACACCTGCCGACCGCCGCCGGACAAATTACTCTCAATACCAGAAATTATTATCCCGCGTTAGCCGTTGTGACTGATGATGGTCGAGTAGTTGCGGTCAGTGCCTGCGGGACGGCCGGTGTCGACCAGCATCCATTGATGAATGGCGAGGGGCTTAAGGCGATGCTCTCACTGGATGGTCTGGATTTGCGCCAATCACGCGCCTTCCTGATGGCTCCTTTCGAAGCAGGAAGGTTCGAGGTATGCAATCCAACAGGGACGCTATCGGTTCTGATCGGGGAATTTCAAGATGGCCGATGGCTTACTTTAGATCGAAGGAAGATCGATAAGCAAAGCTGTCCCGTCGATGTCGATCCGGACTTGGCGACCTGCCTGATGCTCTTCTGCTCACCGGCCGATGAATCAAAATGGATAGACTCTCTCACCACGAGCCTGATTCATCCTGATCGTATTAATGGATATTAACCGTGAAAATCAATTTGTTACGTACGTATCTTAATCTTCCGGTCTCTCGCCGGCGGGGGCCATCTTGACCAGTTTGGGCATGAAACGGGCCAGGGCGCGGACCAGCGACGCTTGTGCGGCCATCACTTCATCGATGTTTTTATACACCCACGGGGCTTCATCCAGACCCGCCGACAGCAGTGTTACCCCCTTTTCGGCCAGGTATTTCTTGAATTCGCTCCACTGGAATTGACGTTTGGCGGCCTTGCGGGAAATGAGCCGACCCGCTCCGTGCGAAGCGGAGTTCAGGCTGGTGGGATCTCCCAGCCCTTCGACCAGATAGGCCGGTGTGGTCATCGATCCGGGAATGATACCTAGCGCGCCTTTGTCTGCCGGCGTGGCCCCTTTGCGATGGACGATCACGTCTTTACCGCCATGTTTTTCCCGCCAGGCAAAATTGTGGTGGTTCTCAATTTGCAGGATCGGTTGTTCACCGACGGCATTAACAATCTGCCGGTGGATAATATGGTGGTTGGCCGATGCGTAGCGTCCCATCAATTCCATGGCCGCCCAGTATTCGTCGCCGTCGCCACCCAGATCGAGCCAGGCCAGGTGCCTTAACTCTTTGGGCATCTTGTGATGCTTGCTCATGGCCCACTTGCTGTATTGGGTGGCGATCTTATTGCCGGGGCCACGACTGCCGCTGTGCGACAAGACCGCCAGATAACGACCGGGCTTGGCCCCTTTCACAGGTTCCTCCAGCGTGAACTCGCCGAACTCGACGAAGTGATTTCCTGAACCTGAGGTGCCTAATTGGCGGTGAGCCAGGTCCTTGACTTTAGCGGTCACCGGCGTTACCCGCCAGTCTTCATCCATAACCGGGTGCGAGCGCCGTGGTTTCCACTCCGAACCTACGCCGAATCGCGTGTTTTCCTTGAGGATTTTTTGGAAGCAATCCGGTTCGTCGGACAATTTTTCCGGCGGCAGCTCAAACACGGTCATCATCATTCGGCAGGCGATATCCACGCCGACGGCATATGGGATTACCGTGTTATCGGTGGCCAATACCCCGCCGATGGGCAGGCCGTAGCCAACATGGGCGTCCGGCATCAAGGGTCGGGCTACCGAAATGGGCAACTTGCAGGCGTTGCGCATCTGTTGGTGGGCTTCCGGGTCGATGTCCCGGCCCCAGACTTTGTACTGCAGCGATTCGTTCCAGTTGTAATCTCCGTATACCTTGGCCGTCTGCCGTTTTCGGCTGACGCCGGCCTCGATTACCGCCTCAGCCACTTTGCCAAACAACGGATCGTCTTCGAATCGTTGCGGCTCGACCAATAGCGATCCCAGGATGGAACGGACCTTGTGCTTGGTGTACCCCTGCATCCGGGCCGATCCCGCCGCCGCCCGGGCCAGCGGGATAATCGGTCCGTCGGGGAAACCCATCTTGATCAGTTCGCGAGCCTTCATGATATTAACCTGTGTACGTTATTATTGATCGGCAATCAGCAATTTAATTATAGCGATACCTTCGCCATCAACCGATTTTGCGCTGTTGGTTAGAACGATTACCCCTTTCTTGCTTTTGGGGCTGAAGGCGAGAAAGCTGCAATAACCGCCTGTGCCTCCGTTATGAAAGATGAATTCCTCACTATGTTCGTAGAGCATCCAGGTGTGCCAACCCATGCATATGTGTATAAACTCTGCATCTGTTTGCTTGTATTTCTTATGACACATCAGCATGGCGGGCAGCAGTTTGGTCTTGGTTAATCCCATGTTGGCTGCCAGAAAGGTCAACATGTCATCGGCAGTCGACCGTATTGCCCCACAACCCGCAAGGGCTTTGAAATCCCAATTAGATGTGGGTCGGCCCGGTAATAAGCCGAGATACTTCCAGGCGGTGTGGCCGGGGGCGAGCCGCGTTCGTTGCTGGTCGTTCAAGGTTATTCGCGTATCTTTCATGCCCAATGGTTCACAAATGTGTTGAATGATTATCTGCTCATAACTCGTATTTGCTTTACAGGCCAGGGCATGACCCAATAATCCCATGCCGAGATTTGAATAGTCGTACTTGCCCGGCGCCCGTCGTAATTTATGTTTGGAGAGAAACTGATATAATGTTTCAGCAGTATAATCGGCATAAGGATTTTTGGGATCAGCGGGTATGAAGAACATCTGTACCCTGGGCAGGCCCGAGGTGTGGGTGGCCAAATCAAGCAGGGTAATTTCCGTATCGCCCCATTTGGGCATGGTAACCTGATCCGGTAGACAACTTTGCACCGGATCTATCAATTTAACCAGTCCTTCCCGGGACATATCCGCTAAAAGCAGGGTGGTGAAGACCTTGGTGATCGAACCAATCTCAAAGATGGTGTCGCCGTCGGGTACTGTATCCGATTTCAGATTTACCTTGCCGTAGCCGAAGACTTGTCGAGATTCCTGGTTGATAATGCCGACTACGACGCCGACGTGTGTTTTCTTTTCTATCAAAGGATTGATCATTTCATCGATCTTTTGACGTACATCGTCGGCCTGGGCCTTGAGTGTCCCAACCTGTGTGGCAACTATCACAGTTATCAAGACGGAAAGCGATTTTTGTTGGTGATTACCGAACATATTACCCCCTTTTTAATTTTGCTGCTCTCCATATATTCTCATACCAGTATAATCGATCGGCCAGTAATTACAGGATCAACATGGCATCGCCATAGCTGTAAAACCGATATTGGTTGCGGATGGCATCTT
>CP070790.1:3948642-3951487 GCA_020346805.1 Planctomycetota bacterium | reverse complement strand
GGAGTGGCGACATGAATACGTATAAATGTTTGTTGTTGGTAATAGGTATGGTAGTTGCGCTGTTGATAACGGGTTGTCAGACTACGGAAAAAACGGCATCAACTGATGATACCCCTGTTGTGGCGGCCGATATGAGTCAGGCCAAGTGTACCAAGCCGTGCGACAAGTCTTCCGATCCTGTCAAGGCCGCATGTTGCGAGAAGAAGAAAGCGGAAGGCAAATGCCCGGTAGCAGCGGGTGAGAAGAAAGCCGACAAAGAATGCCCGCATAAGAAGGTTTGCTCAAAAAAGCAAGTTAAGAAGAGCAGCGGCTGCCCAAAACAAGAAGCTGCTAAAGCCCAGAAGCAAGGTTGCGGAGGATAATAATTCAGCCCTTGTTTTCCAATATTCAACAAAACAACCCCAGCCATAATACAATGACTGGGGTTTTTTTCTTGTTGTACGAAATGGTTGCCTTGGTACAGGTTATCGAATAACCCCTGCCCGTAGGTGCTGCTAATGCAGTCTTCGGTGCCTGTGCTGCAAAGTGTGGGATAGTCTTCGTCGCCGTTGAGGTAGGCCTTAACCTCTCCTTCGTCCAACCAGAAGTTGGCCATGAATTATTTTGTAATCACGGCCACTATACTTGGAGATAAGAATGTTATCATGGTGTTTGCAGTGCTGCTGCTTCGGGCAGGATGCCTATGATTCGCAGGCGATCGATAATGGCTTGGGCATAAACTCCGGCCCCGATCAGGTTGGGGTGCCCGACTGAGGCGTATAGGCAGCTGATCAAGTCCGGTACCACATTGGATTGCAAACAAGCATCGATTCTAAAATCCAGTAGCGGGTCTTCGGGAATTAATTCCAGGTTGGTTCCCAGATTATTGGTTTGGTCTCCGTTTTTGGTCAATCCCCATAGCCAGGAGTTTGGGGTACAGACGGCGTTGGCCGGCCCGAAGCCGGGGTCGACCAGTGTTACCATCTCCGGGCCGGTTTCAGCCTGGTTAACGGCCTCGATGGCGGCGGAAAGGCCGGCGATCGAATTTTCGTGAAACACGATCGAATAGGCTGTTAAGGTTTCGATAAGTTTGGTTGTGCCCTCGTCAGCGTTTGTCTCTTGAGTAAGCTTCCATTGTTCGAGACCCAGTATTTCAGATTCCAGGCTTACGATTGGGAAGTAAGCGGTGACCGCTGTGTATGCCTGCGGGGCGATCGAGCGTATTTTTCGTAACAAGCCGGACATTTCCTTATTGCAAAAAGTGTCAGTCAGTTCGATCAGTTCCTCTTCGGTGATGTCGGGGTCCAGGATAGTCGAAACCCCGATGTCGTTTATGCACCCGTCCATCAGGATCAGATCGATCAGGTGCGGTTGTTTGATGAGATCCGCTTGTACAGTGATTGAAGTTACAGCTTTGGGCACCTCGCCGATACAGTTGGGCGTGCATATACCGTCGCCTTCGGCGGGTACTATTTTGGCCCCGGATATAGCGAACACTTGTTTTATTACTTTTGTGAGGATTTCAGTTTCGATGGTTTCGGCTACCAGGGTGGTGAATTTGTCTTCCTCCTTCAGGCCGTTACCCCACATGATGGAGTCGCCGATGACAGCCATGTAAAAGAAATCATCCACGATTTCGATGCGGTCCGAGCCGATGGGGGTACCGTCGGCGACTGTGTATGTATACACTTCGAGTTGCATGAAGGGGCCACGTAGTATTTCGGGTATTATCACTGCCATGCGATGTTCGAAGCCGCTTCCCGGTAAGACCTCGTTATTCAACCAGTAGACGGCATTACCGGCCGATACCAGATCGCGCACCGTTTGGTTGAACGGCCGGGGCTCATTATTGACGCCGGACCATTCGCTTGGCGTTGGAGTCGATACTTTTATTAAATTCGTTTTGATTTTCGTTTCCGAGTTAATCAGACGTGACTGAATGTTTTCGGGACGTGAGGCGGCTACGGTGAGGAAAAAACCTGTGGATTGCCCCGCCTGTGGGTTAGCTGAATCGGTGGCAAATATGAAACTCGGTTTGTAGATTTTATTTTTAAAGACAGCCGGCGGGATTAGCTTATCGGCACTAAGTATAAATACCGATGATATCTCGTCCTCCCCGTCGGTCAAGACTGTGTTAAAATCGCAGCCCTGCCCGAGCATACACGGTACAGTGCATATCAAAAAGATCAGTGAAATAGCATGGATTTTACCCATGAAACTTTAACCATTTGCAATAATAATCCGTGTTCGATTCATATCTGTGTATTGTTGCTTGTTATTCCACGATTTCCAACACGTCCTGAACTTCGACAATCGTTCCCATCAGACAGATGACATCTAAGTCGCTTCGCTCGGCCAGCAGCAGCCGGGAGGTGACCCCCGGTGTGGTGATGCGATCGAAGGTTTCGTTTTCCACCGTTAAACCTTGAAACAGATGATAGGTGACGCCGTTTTCACCAATCCAGATCAGACAAGGACCGTTATTGTCTACCAGGGTTGAGGTACCGCTGATAACAAAAGGGGATCCGGTAGTAAGCAATCCCTCAGGAACGGACAAGTTTACAGAACACCCCGAGGTAAATATTGACGCCGACAGCGTGCAGATAATGATTATTACTCGTATCACAATACTGCCTCCCAATTACAAAAGGCCCGGAAAATTGTAGCCATGTGATATCCTACATGGATATTGTCGTCAATGTTTAGGAGTTATTTTATAATCCTCCTCCAGTTGCACTAAGGTCGCCGCTGCTACCTAAGGATCTCGATTAACGTAAAACCGGAGATTCTTTACTCCATTCAGAATAATTACTAAGGCAGCAGTTGTTTTTGAAACTTGTTCGAATGATTTGTTATTTATCGAGCT
>CP070790.1:3933726-3948542 GCA_020346805.1 Planctomycetota bacterium | reverse complement strand
AACAAAGTATCGAAATGAGCCTAATGCCATGATATGAATTCATTAAGAATCTGAGTGATGAGTTGGGGCTGAAGGTTGTATTGGGTGCGCGTACAGCAGTGAATTGTTGGGTGTACATAATTGTTCTTCCGCTTACGCGGCTGCGTGAGTTGGTCGTTATTTATTGTTATAAGTTTTATTAGTTTTGAAATTCTTACATATATTCATTTGAGGAGAGGTGTAAATGGTTTACTTTGGGATGAACCGCTACCGTTTTAACTACGGTTTTGGGTGTGCGAATACCGCAAAACGGTGCGATAAAACGCGATAAAATGCGACGATTTGCGAAACTGTAAATTGTGACGTATATTGTTATAGGTAAATGACTTTTGGGCATTCGGCGACAGTGATTTGTGTTGCCTTCCAAGCTGAATGTTGAGGGTTCGAACCCCTTCGCCCGCTTTGGTTACCAATCACTTATGACTTGCCTATACATACCCCTAATATTTGGTACTGATTTTACACCGTTGGTTCATAAAAAAGGAAACTAAGGACATTCATGTGTTATTAAGACCGTAAGCACTTGTTTGGCCTTTAATATTAATGGTTCTTTAAACCACAGTGAAACATGTCCCGATTCAGGTTTGTCTGCCGTCAGGATAACAATTTTGCCATCGGTCTCGGCGCTGACTCTTATTGAACGCCACTTATGGGGTACAATAAAGGTCAATTTGTTGAGTCGTAGATTGCCCCAGCGCAGATCGATACGATGTTGTTGTTGATCACCGTTTCGTTTTTGGCTGTAGGTTCCCCAACCGTTTGCGCTAGTGAAAGGGGCGCGGAAATCTTCAGGCCTGTGGCGCGGTGCGAAGGATAGGTAGCCTTTGGGCCCGTGGTATTCATAGCCGCATAGAGCGACAAATACACCATAGCTGGCCATGGCCCGGGCGTAGTGATCGCCACATTCGATTTCGTTAAAGGGATTGCGCTTGGAGGCATGGTACCGATCGTGAATAGTACGGCAGATGGCCAATCCTTCCATAACCATACCTTCCCAGATCATGTGAGCGGCGGCCTGGTACTCGAATCCGGTCATACACTCGTTATAGTATCCGCCGTAGTGTCGTATCTTGCCGGGTACGTTTGGGGCGCGTCCCTTCGGCCAGGTACACATAATCAATCCCCCCTCGCCGGGCATGGCATACCATCGTCCGTTCTGGTGTACTTCCCGATAGGGTCCGACATCACGAGTAAAGTTGTATTTCCACAATGATCGTAGGCCCTTTTTTACCTTTTCCTCCGGCAGGATTCGTCCCAGGCCGATCTGGAAGGCCCAGCTTTGGCCAAGCACCTGATCGATGAAGCACCCGTTATCATATTTGAGCGCTTGGGGGAACTTGGGATCGGGCTTGTGGATGAAGTACTCGCCATTCCACAGTTTTTCGAGAAAATGCCGTGCTCCGGAATTAATAATAGCCGGTAGTTGCCGGGCAAATTCCTGATCGCCAACTTCATTGGCCATTGTTTCCGCAGCCCGCAGGGCCGCCAGGTACAATGATGAGATCACGGAATTGTGACCAAAATATGCCGCATCTAAAGTGTTGTGCTGCTTTCCCGTGATGACGCCGTCGGCATCGCCGTCCTGGTCGATGAGGAATTGGGTTGCTTTCCTGATCTTGGGCCAGTTGTATTTGAGGAATTTATCATCGGGCGACATTTGGTGCTCGCGGTAGGAGCGGAGGATGACACCTGCCTGGCCGTCGATAGCTTCGCGAAACGCGCGAGGATCCAATCCACCTCGATAGAAAACCATGCCAGATTTAGGATCAAATCCGGCACCCAAGTCTTGCATTTGCCGGGTCGATCGTTCGAGGCTGGGAAACAAGCGGGCTACGGTATGGGCGTAATACCAAACGTGAGTGCAAGTACCTTTGCAGCAACCAACACCTTCCCAACCATAAAACCGGCCATTGGCCCACCAGGAACAGGTGGATGATGCGAGGATTGAAAAATTTGCCCCTACTCTATCGAGCAACCAATACGGCAAAGTAGAGTCGTACCAGGTACGGTGCCATAACCGCGTTTGGCTGATCAAACGGTCGAATTCGTTTTTTATGTACCGCATTACTGCCGGAGCGTTAGTGAACCGAGTGTCATATTGACGACCGACCACGCCGTTAATACCGGGGAGTCGCAGGTTTGGGAAGCACCAGGCTACAACAAAGGTGATGTTTGCTTCCCGGCCCGGTTCAAGCGATACCTTTCGGACCAGCCCGCCTCGGAGGCGCTGGTCGAACGGTTTGCGCGCGGTTGTTTTCAAATCCTGTTCATTGCCGGTAAAGGTAACTTGTGAAGCGTTTCCTTCGGGTAACGATGAAATACCTCGGTCGCCCTCCTGGCTACCCAGCAGAGCGAGGCTCATAGTGCCAAAGTCATTCTGCTGATTGAGGGGCAGATTGTTTTCGTTAGTTTTGCTATTCGTTTCTCGGCTATCCTTCTTATCTAAGGAAGTTGGTTGGCGCGGAATAACCGAACACTCCAGTAACATCAATTCTGATTCTTGTAATATGCGGTTTTGTCGATCAGCTTGTTGCAGGAAATGTTTACTACTATCCAGACATACTGCGTTTTCCAGCCAGCCGGCAAGTTCGACCAGCACTTGCCGATCGCTGCTATTGGTAATGGTGAATTGCATGACAGTTGCGGGCAGTCCCGAATCTTCGGCATTAAGCGGTATAAACGGCGAAAAGGCCTCTAGCGATATATTTACCGGGAAGAGTTCGTCGAAGTAATCTGCAAACCCGATGGGATATTCGCCGCGGAAGCTGACATTTGGGAATCCGGTTCTGTCCAAACGGCGCACCTGAGTATTGTTTTTTGTGGTAATTTTCACGGCAAAACCCTGATCAAGCGGCGAGGTGGGCTTGGGGGGCTGGGCATAATGTTCGTCTTTCGTCTTAATGTGTTGGTTGAAGATGTCCCAATGCCAGAGTTTTCCATCACCTCCCAGATAAAGTTGGCCGGTGCAAATCCCGCCGACGGGCATGCCGATAAAATCAAGATCCCGGCCGGAGTAAACTGTCGGTTCTCCCCTCGCGAACAGGGATTTCAGCCATTCGGGGTCGAGCTTTTTGTCTGCCGGTACGAGATGATCTTGTGTGTTATTAACAGTGGATTCTCCAGCCATAGACGCGCTTGGAGCAATCCCGACTACCGAAGCCGCTCCCAGGCCGGCGAGTTTTAAAAGCGCTCTCCTATCAATCTCGCATAAGCAATTTTGACTACCTGACTTATCCTGATTATTCACACAATCATCCTTTATGAATGAGTATTTGTTTGATGAGGTTTATATATAGCGTTGTTAAAAGGTTAAACGCGGACTTATATATAAGCAATGGCCGGTAATCATTTCGAGTCGGCGACTCTGTCATTTACTCATATGGCTTGACGCCATTTATCGATAAATGGCTGACGCTTGCCGGGTTTGGATTTCTTGACCTTTTCCAGGTTGACCCTTGCTCCGGTAAGCCGATTCAATCCCCAGCCGAGGCTGACGGCGACATGATCGTCTAGTTCTTTTTCAAACATGGCGATCAGAACAGGAATATCCTTTTTGCCTGCGGTTCGCTTTACCACATCTACCGCGCGGTGACGAATAGCCTTATTTTTTTCGTCGAGAGTTTGAAGAGCGATTTTGCAACTCAACTCGGCAGGAGCGTGCAGAAGCAGGGCGCCCAGCAATCGCGCCCGCACCCTTGGCTTACGTGTTTTGTCCAGAGCAAGTGGGGCAATACGGTCGGCAAGTTCGGCCGGCATCGCCGCTTCCAGCGATCTGGCTATATTGTTTTGGATGGCCACGTCGGGATGGTTCAGATGTGGCAGGAGTTGGACGGCTATATCTTTACCGGCAATGTTCTCAAGGGCTGCCCCTGCGGTGCGGCAGAGCGGTTGATTTTCACTGGTGAGATATTGGTTTATCGCCGATGCCGCTGGGGCATACATCATTGCTCCCAATCGTTCGATGGCGGCAATCAGTTCTGTTCCCTCGATATGGTCCAGTTTGGCGAGCAGGGCTTTTGGTTTCGATTCGTCTCGCCAGCGGATGTAGTGGTCGAACTCGATTATCCGGGCCTTCATTCTTTTGTTGCGTTCGCCGGGAGCCAGCCCATAGGACCAAAGCTCCATGATGTCTTCGGTAATCTCGATCAGGGTATAATGCGGCCAATCCATTTGCTTGGCGACTTTGGCGCTCCAGCGGTCGGGATAATTCCCTTCAACTTGACCTCCCTGAATCAGGTAGAGAGTTCCGTGGTTGTCGTCTCGTTGTCCTGCGCGCATGGCGAAACAGCGCTCATACATATGATTGTGTCCGGCGGCGTACATATCCACATGATGTTTGTCGAATACCGCTTCGAGTTTGGAAAAACCGTGCATTTTACGTCTGTCGGTCGGCGAAAAGTAACCGGTACCATAGACGGGATAATGTGTGCCGAGGATCTTCCACTTTTTATCGGTTGTGGAAAGATCCTTATCGAATAAGTCAGGGGCCTGTTTCCAGTGGGTGAAGGAAATCATGGCGAAATGTGCCGGCCCCCAATCGAATGAGGTTAAAGGTTCGCCGCCCGGCAGATCATGGTATTTGGCAAACCAGTCGTTTTCGGGATCTTCCCTACCGTCGCGTTCGTGGTTGCCCCGGCACGGGATGATGGGAATATGCCCCATGATGCTGGTCCAGCGCCGCCAGTGTTGCGGCCAGTCCTTGTATTTCAATCCGTTGTTGGCCAGATCGCCCAGGATCAAGATGAATTCCGGTTGATGGGAACTGAGATGTTGCGGCAGTCGCGAGGTTTCCCAATAAGTACGCCAGTTTTTATCGTCGCCGATAATCACAAAGCGAACTCGGTTGCTCTTGGCCGGTTTGGTCTTGAAGACATCATGATGCACAGCGTTACCGGCCTTAACGCGGTAGGCATACTCGGTATCGGCCTGTAGTCCGCTTATTCTTATTTTATGGATCTTGGTTTTTTCGGTCTCCAGGGACTTCAATTCATACCGTGGATTCTCTTTGCCCTTACAATATTCAAGCAGGCCGATGGAAGGTTGGTGAGTTTCCCACATGATAGTGATTGCGTCGGTAGAAGGATTTTGCAGGTAGGGAGTAATATAAAATCCCTGGGACGTCGTCTCACCATAAACGAGTACGGCAAAGGGCCAATAACAGAATAGGATATAAAGCAATTGGCGATTTTTCGATTTATAAGTTTGTCTCATATCAGGACACATCCTTTCCGGTTTGGAAACATAACTGGATTACTTTCTTCACTCAGTCGGTATTTTAGAATCATACAATAAATCAGCAAAGGATTACATCGGTATAGCTCTAATGGATCAAGATTTATACGAATTCTATTTTAAGATCGCGCATTATTTGAGAATCCAGGCGGCAATATCGTTGATGTTGACTGCATCACGATTAATTCGGCAGGCGGTCCGGCTGGTGTCGGCGGCGATACGGGGCCAATCATCGTCGAAGGATCGACCGGTATTGTTAAACCATATAGGTCTATTTGCTGCTACAGCGGAGATGGCCCGGATTCCGCCCATTCGCTGAATATTGGGTAGGTAGAGTTGCTCCACATAGGCCTGGTCGCTGTCGATTTGGAATTGATTCATATCGATAACGGTCTTCATTAACTTCGATATTACAGGCGACGGCGGTATTAAAACCCTGGCAAGAAGGGTTGGAAGGCCCATCTCGCCCATGCCTACCAGGTTGATCCGCTTTATCTTTTCATTATTCAGGTAAACAGCAAGAATGGTAAGGATATCGAATACCTTTTCGGCGGTATCGGTGCGATTAAAGGTGGTGAAGAATTTGGATGAGTTCCTGAGCTGCTTTGTGTGATCGGGCAGCTTTGATTCACCGGTATCGAAGGGCTCAACAAATAAGACCTGTTGTTCGGCAGTGATGAGTTGTTTGGCAAAGTCAATCATGTCCGAGGCGGCTTTGCGACCGGCGGGATGTACACAAACGGTCAGGATTTGGGAGGTACTTTTAGTATTTTTGGGCAGATAGAGGCGGGCCCGGACGGTTCGGCCCCGGCGTTCAAATTGCCAGTCTTGTTGTAACCAATCTTTGCCCTTTGGTGTCCCATATTTGAGGGCGGCGGAGTTAATGGTGTCGTTATGGGGGAAATCGGAAACGATGGCATGCTTCAGGCCGGTTTGGACCAGGTTGGTCAAGGCGTTCAATTGTTCCGGAGTTTCCGGTTTCATTTTTTCTATTTGTTGGCGGGTGACCGCTTTTATCTGCTCGGTTAGCTGTTCGATGGTCAACGTATTTTCGGGCAGCTTATCATCGGCGAAGGCGAGCATGTCTTCGTCTTTTTCGAGCCGAATCTCCCCTTCAGTAATGTTTTTGGCGTCAACGCGGCCGAATAGCCATTGGCCGAACCAGCGATACATGGCCTGTCGAGAATTGTGGTTATAGTTGTGTGGGGCGTTTACATGCACATTGCTTACGCGGTCGGCGGAACCGTATAGCTCATAGATGTCGCGGATCATAGGAAATTCGATGGTAGGGGTGTTGAGGGTCCAGTCGCCGGTGGCGCTGATCATCAGCAATGGTTTGGGGGCGAACATGGCCCCGATTTCCATATTGTTGGTGCCGATGCGCAGGGTGGGTGCGTTCTCACAGGGACATCCGCCCTGCATGACACAGGAGATCATGTTGACCGGACAGGCAACTTTGACCCGATCATCGATGGCGGAAAGGATGAAGGTCTGGGTTCCGCCACCCGAGGCTCCGGTAACGCCGATGCGATTTGAATCAACCTCTGGTAATGAAGCGAGGAAATCAAGTACCCGAATGCTGTTGAAGGTCTGCAGGCCGAAGGATGTAATGCCCCAAAGATCGCGTTCAGGCGAATTGATAACGTGCTCGAGCTGCTTCTTGCTGTCATTCCAGCCGAGCATGTCATAGGCGAAGACTATCATACCTGCCCGGGCCAAGGTAATACATCTGGCAGGGATTGAGCCGAGCTTACCATGTTCCAACCGCCCGCGCTTCCAGTGCCCATGAGGGCAGGCGACGGCGGGGATTTTGCCGTCGATCTTTGTCGGGCGATAGAGATTACCGGTTACATAAAAACCGGGTCGGGATTGGAAGTAGACCTTTTCAATGGTGTATCCGTCGCGGATGAGTTTGCCGAATATTTTTGGATTAAGCGGCGTTCGCTGCGGTTCGGGTATAAGGCCGGCGGCAAATCGAATATGTTCGCGCAGCCATTGTTTGCGTTGTTTCCATTCGGAAAGCGAAGCATATGTTGTGGATTTAAAGACGGTGTCGGTATGTGGGGGTTGGCACCAGCGAATATCTACAGAACCGTCGGCAGCATGGATTGGTACCGACAGTAGAGTGGTGATCCATATCGGCAGTACGAATACATTAATAATTACGATCGACATTGGTTTGGATGACATTTTTGATTAGCTCCTGGAAAAGATTTATTTTGTGTTCGGTTTTAATCGGCATAATACATATTTGACCAACGGTTTGCGAGACGAGGGAAAGATACATGTAAATAAAGTGCCTTTCGGGATATTCACGGGCAAAGTTAACTCGCTTCGCTGGTTGTGCTTGCCCCCTCCTTCGGCGGATCAGCGACATACCAATTCCCGATAGTACCGCTCCTTCCTGACGGTCGGGCTACTGCGTAAAACATGCCCACGTCCCGATTGGCATCGGATTAGGCATGCCACAAAATATATTCAGACGTCAAAAAACAATCCTGTATATAAATACAAACGGTGTTCCGCGCAGCAGATTAAAAAGCGGAACGGTGGTGGAGGTTTGAATTCCGTCGCTTGTTGCCGTCAATCAATGAATCGCCAGGTTACATATTTTTTCTTAGAAGGGGGCAGGCCGGTCAAGCGCATTTCGCGTGAAACCGGTGAGATGATTGCGGCCGACAGTGTATACATGTTTGCCTGTCCTGTCTGACAGAAGGGATTATCTGACAGGAATTGGGTTACCGATTTGAGCCCGTCAGCACCGGTCGTGGTTGACAGCCATCGATCGAAGGCATCACGACGATTCTGACAGTTACGAAGCATGGCTTCTGAGCGTTCGGAATTGTATTGTCTCATATGGGGGGTTTGATAATCATTGACTCCCAGGATACCGATTTGTTGGGGGCGGATGCGAATAACTCCCTGGGCGGTTCCGGTTTTTTCCAAAATGGCGGCGTTGCCGACAGCATCGGCGAGTCCGAAGATCTTTCCTTTGCCGGCAAATTTTATTCTGGTTAAGGTTTCGATGGCCTGCTCAACGTTGTCGGCCTGGAAGAGGACGGGATAGGCCCCGAGATGCTGACCGATTCCTTCACCGGTTTGGCCGGGCTGTGAAGGGGCGGAGCTTCCTCCGATAGCAAGTCCGGTGCTGGTCAAGGCCATTTCTACCCAGACGGTTCCGACCCAGCCGACGACGTAGAAATCCCGACCGTTATACCTTACGCGGCGCAACAGCATCATTTTGCGCTGATCTTCATTGGTATCGGAGGTCTTTCCCAGGTAGAGATTCTGGTCGGTACCTCTGCGGATAACCGAGGAACAAGCGGGTAAAGGTCGAATTCTGCCGACGGCGTTGAAGATGTTGAGCCAGAATATTTCGTCGAGGCTCTTTCCGGAACCGTCGGCGATGCCCTGGAGTTCTTCGATGATGTAAGGGAAGTTTTGCAAGGTATAGCTGAACATGCGGTTTTTCAGTTCGAGCCGATAGGGGCTGGCGGTTTTCATTCCCCGGCACCATTTTTCGATGGCCTGGCTGATTTCCTCTTTGAAAGTAGAACCATGAACGAATCCACGTTTATAAGGCGGACCGGGATTATCCAGGAAGGCGACCGCTACTTGGGAAGGTTTTTTGCCTTCAGATATTTTTCCTGCCAGGCGCCGGCCCATTTTTTCAAGGAACTCGACCTCGGCAGGTTCGAACATCAGTTCGTTTACAAAATCGATGCAGGGTTTGAAACCCGTTTCCAGGAGCATACGGTGATGTTTTTCTTTGGCCGCTTTCCAGGCGCCAATGATTGCGGGTATCTCAGAGGACCAGCGGAGGATATCGGTGTCGGCGTTTTCTTTCTGTTCCAGGTGTCGTTCCCGGTGTAGAGCCAGGGCGAGTCGGGCCTTGGCTTTGATGCATTCGGCCGACAGCTCGATGATATCGAAGTAGCGTTTGCCGCGGGAGCACCGGGGGTGGAGTTGCTCCAATATTTTTAATGTTTGTTCGGCTGCGGTAAGACCGTCCTTAAGTTGTTGCAATACTTTGGTTTCGTTCCCGGGTTTGGTGTAGCGCTGCCATTTTTGGGAGAAGGGCAGGCCGGATAGGTCGAAGCGGTCGAGATGATTCGGCATATGATCTTTGACCGGCTCGGCATAAGGCAGCCATAAGCTGAGGGTTTCGTGCAGGTTGCAAATTCCGGGATCCGCCAGGCCGAAGGTTAATCCGGCGTAGCGGCTTTGGAAATCTGCCCGGCTTATGGATTTGTTCCACATAAGGGCGGCGGCGTATGCGGATCCGTATTCGGTACTTTCGTGGGGGCTGCCTTTCATCCAATTGGTGGTGATGATTTCTCGGCAACCGTCGCAATACATTCTGGGGATCAGTGATTCCAGGCCGCGCAAGGCTCTAGGGTAATAAACGGAAAGTTCGGTACCTGTTCCGCCGAAGCGAATCCCGGGGGATCCGATTACTTTGAAGCCCTTATTGATAAACATGGGAGCGGCATAACCTCGGGGCCAGGTTGGCAGGTCATAATTCCAGTAAACGATCTTTAGGCTTTCAGTTGGCAATAGATCCATTGCTTCGGGGTGGTGCTCCATCATGTCGCTCCAAAGCATGGGGGTTATACCTTTAGCGGCGACTCGTCTGGCGATTTCGCCGACGTGATCCACATACAGGCGCGATCTTCCAAGCTCTTTTTCTTTGGCCTTGCATCGGGGGCAGCGACCGAGCATCCTGCTCTCGTCGCCGCCGAGGTGCCACTGTTTGATGTGGGGAAAGAACTGAAGGTATTCATCGACAAACTCCATGTATAAATCGATTACCTTTGGATTGGTGGGACAATACTGTTGAATGTAATCGGGTAATTCTCTGTATTCTGCATATTCATCGTGGGTGAGAACGTTGTAGGCGTGACCCAGGCATTGGACCAGGGGAATGATTTGGATGTGGTGAGTATCGAGTCGGTCGCGGAGTTGGTTGATTTGATCGGGGGTAAAGGCGATTTTACAGCTTATTTTTTTGTGTTTTTGGTAGGGAAACATGGACTCGAGTTCGAGTAAGACGGTGTTGACTTTCATGGAGGCGAGCCGATCGATCTGGCTCAAGAGGGACTGGAAGTTGGGGACGTTATAGGCGAGGGATTCTCGAATC
The DNA here is from genome assembly GCA_020346805.1 of Planctomycetota bacterium. GTDB lineage: Bacteria > Planctomycetota > Phycisphaerae > UBA1845 > PWPN01. Next base: position 3,938,131 of record CP070790.1, on the reverse strand, counting down.
AGGTGGTAACAAAGGTGAGCGCCGCGCATGGAGAAGTCCGGTGCATCATTGATTTCACATTGGGGGATTGGCCCATCGATGGCTAATTGAGCTAAAGTTCGCAGGCCGTTGAGTATGCCTTCGCCGGTTTTTCCCATAATAACGATGCGGTTTTGCTCTGCACGTAAACTGTAAGCCTCGGGCGAATCACCCGGTACTCCAGGATTGCCGATCAGGAGTTGAAGGCCTTGTGCCGGCGGTTGGGTCGATGGTTTTGGGGCCAAGTGGATAATCTTGCCTAAGGTAAGACGGACAGTCTTCTCCGAAAGGCGATCATGCTCAGGCAGGTTGAACGCCGCGGGTATGGACAGATTACATACTCCACCGGTGGTGATACAAGATTTGGGTTTGGGAATCAGGTTACCGATAGGAGAGCTTCCTGGTTGAGCCTGCAATATTGGAACTATTATAATAACTATCAAGGTGGTGGGGATTAGTTTACCTGCGGTTTTCATTTATTTTTTCCTTTTTGCCTTGTTAGTTTGATCACGATTATGATCTATGCATCGGGTGTGCCGATGACGGAATATTTGTTGACAGATAGTGGATTTTCACAGGTAACATACTATATTCGCCGAATGTTGTTTGGCAAGTAGATTCAGGTTGATGGCACTTTGATACTGCGGGCTTTGATTGACGGTCACAAGGATAGTTTACCAGTATAGGGTTAATCCAGTATAAGACTGTAGATCCGAAAACTGGAGCTACTTATCACGATAGGGTTTACTTGACCAAGAACCTTTTTACCGGCTAACTTGTCTATATGAGTAGAGCCAGACGAGAGAAGTCGAAATCGAACCGAGCTACCAAGGTTGAGCCGGTTAACGGCCCGACGCGTACATCGCCTCATTCCATTGCTCTACTTGTCGGTTTGGCGATTATGGTAGCTCTCATGGTACTGGTTGCACATTGGCCCGCTCTATCGGCCCAAGCTCTTTCCTTTGACGACACCGACTATTTGACTACCAATCAGTTGGTCCAGAATCCAGGTTTGACCTCTGCTTACCGATTCCTTGTCGAAGTCATCGAGCCATCAACGGTGGGTGGATATTACCAACCCCTTTCCATGATCTCGCTGATGTTGGATTACACCGGCGGGGGGCGACTTGACAATCTGCGACCCTTTCACCGAACCAGTCTCGCCTTGCACGTTTGTAATACAATATTGGTGATCATACTTATCTACAGTTTGTTCAAGCAGCCGTGGGCGGCGGCTATAGTCGGGTTACTCTTCGGCGTACATCCGCTGACGGTGGAAACCATACCCTGGGTGGGTGAGCGCAAGACGTTATTGGCATCTTTTTTTGTGTTATGGTGTCTGATTCTTTATGTGCGTTTTAGTCGTACGGTGAATTGGAAAACCTATGTTATCTGTCTGTCGATGTATGTGCTGGCCCTGATGTCGAAACCGACGAGTATGCCGCTGCCATTCCTGCTGATACTGTTGGACTGCTGGCCCCTGGAAAAACTGAATTGGCGAAGAATCATTGAAAAGATACCCTTTTTTATTGTCGGCGGGATGTTTGCGATTATTACATTGATCTCCCAAGGACAAACCGCCGAGCTGACGTTGCAACGCGCTCGATCCCCCATGGCTATGCCGCTGACTATTTGCCACAACATCATTTTCTATCCATACAAGATGCTCTGGCCGGCCGAATTATCGTCGGTTTATCCATTTCCCGAACCACTGACTCTGTCGAACCCGATATTGGCAGTTGGTGTCGTCGGTACCATCGTATTAATCTCAGGACTGGTAATTTCGCTGCGCTGGACGCGGGCCTTTGCGGTTGGCTGGCTGTTTTTCTTTGTAGCCCTTTCCCCTACATTGATGGTCGTCGGATACAGTTTGGGAATAGCGGCAGACAAATATGTATATCTGCCCTCCATTGGATTGCTGCTGCCATTAGCCTGGCTGTTGGGTCGGTTTTGGAGCAGGCCGATTCGGTTATCCCGCGTAAAGGTTCGACGATCCGTGGTATTGGTGCTGGTATTGATCCTGGCTGCCGCGGAATCCCGCGCGACGCGTCGACAACTGGTTTATTGGAGAGATTCGGTAAGCCTTTATGGGCACATGTCGAGTGTGGCTCCTGATTCCGCACCGGTCCATAATGGCCTGGGTCTTGCCTTGGCCGACGACGGCAAGACCGCAGAAGCCATCGTACATTACCAGAAGGCTCTGCAGATCAATCCCCGCTACGACCACGCCAACTACAATTTAGCCAACGCCCTGCACAAACTGGGGAGAGTTGATGAGGCCTTTACATACTATCAATTAGTCGTGCAAGTTAATCCCAACTATTACAAGGCGTACAACAACCTGGGCGGTATTTTACTGGCTAAAGGAAAAAACGATGAGGCCTTAGAATACTTCGACAAGGCACTTCGACTGCATTATGATTACCCCGAAGCTCATACCAATATGGGTGTTGTTTTGGCCGGAAAAAAAGAATTTGATAGTGCTATCAATCATTACAATAAGGCTATTCAACTCAAGCCCGACTATTTCCATGCTCACTATAACCTGGCCAATGTTTTGGTTAAACAGAGAAGGATTAATGAGGCTATAAGAGAATATCGTCAGGCCCTGCAGATTAATCCCGGTTATACCGAGGCCCGCAACCGATTGAATGCTATATTGTCTGAAAGAGGGGGATAGAAATATAGAAATATAGTATTTGTAGCTCATGCGTAAATACTAATTTTATGACGAGCGGTGTGGGCTATCGCAGACAAGTAGTATATGATAAATATCCAAAGTAGATGCGGTAATATGAATTTGGCGGTTATATTGTCTGAGAAAGTTCGGTTTAGGAAGGGATTGAATAATTTATGAAACGACGAGAATTCATTAAAGGTGCGGCCGGTGCCGCCATAGGGCTGGCAGGATTAGGTAGATCCGGCCTGGCCCAGGTGAGGGAAACCAAAAGGACTAAGAAACGGCCCAATGTGGTGTTCATCTTCGATGACCAACTTCGGGCCCAGGCCTGCAGTATCTATGGCGGAAGGAACATTACTACACCCAATATGGAGCGAATGGCCAGGCAAGGGATGGTGTTTAACAATGCCACCTCGACTTGCCCGTTGTGTACACCCTTCCGTGGAATGCTTCAAACCGGGCGTTATCCTACCCACTCGGGGCTTGTCATAAATTGGGTAGAAACCAATACTTCTCAGCGTTGTCTCGCCCACGTATTCGAGGATGCAGGATACCACACCGGTTTCATCGGCAAGTGGCACCTGGCGGCGGGCAAGAAAAAATACACCGGCAAACATGAGGTTACCAGAGAAGACAGGCGCAGAATAAGAATGGCAAAGGTTGACTACCTGAAAAGAAATCCGGAAACGGAGTTTGTGCCTCCCGGCCCTCAGCGATTGGGGTACGAGCACTGGGAGGCCTACAACTTTCACGGATCTTTTAATGATTACTGGTATTATGAGGACACGTCCAAGCGCCTTTCGGCCAAGGGATTTGAGACAGATATCCAGACCGATCAGGCCATTAAGTTCATGGCTGGTCACAAGGATTCGCCGAATCCGTTCTTTCTGATGGTCGCCCCGCATCCGCCACACCCCCCGTTCGGCCCGGAGCATTGTCCAGCCGGATACTTGGAGAAAATTCCGAAAGACCTGCATTGGTTACCAAATGTTCCTGAAGACCACAAGCATCGGAAGGATCAGTTACGGGCCCGTTGTTACTATGCCATGTCCAAGAATATGGACGACAATCTGGGGAAAATCCTGAATTTTCTTGACCAATCCGGACTATCGAATAACACGATTGTGGTTTTCACTGCCGATCACGGTGAGATGTTCGGCAGCCAGAACCGCGAAAATAAGATGGTTCCTTATGCAGAGGCAATTGACATTCCGCTTATTATTCGCTGGCCGGGCCGCGTTCCAGCCGGAGTGAGAAGTGATGTATTACATACGCCGATGGATCACATGCCAACCTTATGCGGCCTAGCCGGTCTCGATGCACCCGATACCGCAGACGGCATGGACCTCAGCGGGGTGTTGCTCGGCAAGCGAAAGGTTGACCGGGATGCAATCCTGATGATGAACTATGTTTCCAATTGGGACTATTTCGACACCGGTACGCTCTGGCCCGAGTGGCGCGGTGTTCGAACGGAACGATTTACTTATGCCAGGTGGCTCAGCGGAAAAGAAGAACTCTACGATAACCTCGAGGATCCTTACCAGATGAGGAATCTGGCTGAGGGGCATAAAGATTTGCCCACACTTAAAAAGCTTCGAGCTCGCCTCAAGGATCTTCTGGCCGATGCCCATGATGAGTTTCTGCCGGGCACCGCCTATGCCGACTGGTATGATGACGCTCGGAATCTCGTAAAAACCGCATTGGGAC
>CP070790.1:3929799-3933626 GCA_020346805.1 Planctomycetota bacterium | reverse complement strand
GCCGCCTGAAAAAACACCCCAATAACTTTTTTTACTCCCCTTCATCAATGAACACCCTCTTCGAAGTTAATTTTGTTGGATTCGCAGGTATTCCTGCTCAACCCCCATCCTGTGGTTCACTACCTCCTTCCGTGGAGCGTTGAAAGTATTATACCGAAAACGCCTTCCGAATCCAACAAAATAACCGAAAAACCACCCTCAATAAGCTTAATTGTGGGAATTCGGCAAAAAAACGATGGATTTTATGGGGCCACTGCGGAAGGTTTTTCGACGCCCTGAACTTGCTATGAGCAATAGAAAAGGCCGCAAGCATAACACTCACAGCCCTGCTAAATTTTTCATACTTAGGCGAAGCCGAAGTAACTCAAAATAGTCAATAGGACAAAATCAATTCTTACAAGCCTGCCAACCAGTTATCAGCAAAGATTCTAAGGTCCTTAATATCTACAGTGCCAAGCAGGTCAAGGTCTCTGCCGTCGCAATCATTCGACGCACCGCAGTTATCCTCCGCCCACTGCGCTGCGAAAAAGGAATAATCGAAGAAATTTACGCCATCGGGACAGAGAAAATCGCCGGGTGGTATCTGCCATGCAAATTTCGGATAATTCGTTCCCTCGCAAATATCCCAGATGTTAACGAAATCCCAGCCGGCAGAAGTAAAAGTGCTCTCGGTCTGCATTTCAGAGGTTATCTTGCCTTTTGTATCATCGCATCCACTGCCTGAACCGCACATGTTATTGACATCGCTGGTATTAGTATCCCAGAAGGAATCTGTAATTGTGGCAGCGTTAGAGCCCACCATACCACCAACGCGATCATCCCCAGAAACGTGGCCCGCCGCATAACAGTTTGTGATCGAGCCCCCCTCATCATTTGATCCGACCAAGCCGCCAATCATTTTTTGGCCCAAGACGTCAGAAGTGGCGTAGGAGTCAGTGATTTGGCCCGCTCGATTCAGACCCACCAGTCCACCAAGTATGCTTTGTCCCGAAACGCCCCCGCTTGCATAGCATGTAGTGATTGCGCCGCTATTTGTTCCCACTAATCCTCCGAGGACCAGGAGCCCTGAAACGGTGGCGCTTGAACCGCAATTTATAATTGTGCCGGAATTCGACCCCACAAATCCGCCGCCGACTTGGCTAATGCCTGAAACGGTGCCGTTCGAATGACAATTGGTTATATTGCCGTAATCGTTCATTGCTACCAATCCGCCGACTAACATTGTACCATATATGTTAGCCGATAAACTGCAATCGGTGATTGTGCCGCCATTGATTCCAACGAGGCCGCCGGTAGAACCTTCCGAAATACTGCCTCCATCAACAGAACAGCCCGTGAGCGTTCCGCGCTCTAAGTAACCAACCAGTGAAGCAACGTAACTCTTGGCATTGATATTTGGATCAATCAATACCAGATTTTTTATTTCTGCGTTAGGGTCACTAACGTACTCGAAAAGCCCTGTGTAGGATCTATCTGTAGCGGTGTAGCTGAAATTTGAGATTGTATGGCCGTTGCCGTCAAAGACGCCAGTGAACGCTTTATTGTCAATGGAACTGATATAGTATCCAATAGTGTTGAACTCCGTTCCTGTGTACCCACTCAGGTCGATATCCGACATCAGCTTAAAATGTTTGGCCCAGTCGTTGGAATCCGACCCTATCTCATTCATTTGACATGAGGTGTAAATCAGATACGGGTTGTCCGCAGTACCATTTCCCCCACCGTATTTCTCCCACGATAGTCTGGGATAATCCTGCCCCTCACATATCCCCCACACATCGACAAAATCCCACCCGGCATCGGTATAAGTGCTCTCGGTCTGCATGTTCGTTGTCGTTTTGCCTATTACATTCGGATCGGTGTAATTCCCGATGCCGCTTAAATCCGGATTTACATCACTATCCCAAAAACACTTTGTATAACAACCAGCCGTACCGGTACCTACCAGCGCACCGACCATGAAAGTTCCCGAAACGCTACCAGCCGCGTAGCAATTGGTTATATCTACACATTGGAACATCCCAGGACCCACCAAGGTATCCCCCACCAAACCGCCGACACTTCGATATCCTGAAACGTCGCTCGTTGAATAGGAATTGTATATACCTCCCCATATAACATATCCCACCAGTCCGCCGACACCTTCAACTCCCACAACGCTGCCCGCTGAATAGCAGTTGGTGATCTTCATACGCGAGCTTAATGGGCACATTCCCACGAGACCACCGACAAAGAGACCTCCTCCAGTAACCGACGCTGTAGAGTAGCAGTTGGTGATATGGCCCGAATGATTTCCCCCCACGAGACCGCCGACACGACCTGAGGTAGAATCACTCGAAACGCTGCCGCCCTCAACGTAACAGTCGGTGATGGTTGCGTAATACAGATAGCCTACCAGTGAACCAACGTAGTCTCCTGTCCCCGCATCAACATGGGGGTCAATCAATCCCAGATTCTTTATCACCACATCATACCAACTACCTACGACCCCAAAAAGACCTATGTAACTTGTTCCTGTAGAGGTGTAGGTAAAGTTGGAAATCGTATGACCGTTGCCGTCAAAGACACCGGAAAAGCCACGAATATGCGGTCCTGTAAAGCCGCTCAGGTCGATATCGGCGCACAGCAGAAAGTGGTTGTCCCAGTCGTTGGAGTCTGCGCCGATTGCGTTCATCTGATTTGCATCGAAAATCAGATACGGGTCATTCGGCTCTCCCGTACCGCCGCCGTATTTGGCCTGGGCCGGCATGGCGGAAAAGCTAATGGCAAGCAATAGAAGTAAGGGTATTGTTAGTTTACCGAAAGTTTTGCTTGAATTGCGCATTTTCGCTCTCCTTCAAAAAGAAGCAACCAAGTAATTTCCGATCTCAACAGTCACAATTATACTATTTATCGGAACTATTGTCAAGATTTTTTTGGCCAAATCATACCCGATGCTTTTTGTGCAAAAATCGCTGAATCTGCAATTACCGGCTGAAACTAACAAAAAAGGCTGAAAGCATCATGCTCTCAGCCCTTTGGTTCGACAAAATGAATTGAAGTTTATGCCCTGCGGCCTCTTTTCAACACCACCACTCCGAAGCCGGCTCTTGGCTCGTCCATATTATTCTTTAGTCCAATACTTCCACTCGTGAAAGGCCAGACGTCAATAAGCTATACACCAGTATAGCATCGCCGTTGTACAGACGAATACATCCGCGTGAACCGGCGGTGCCGATTTCTTCCGGCTTCTTTGTGCCGTGAATGGCAAAGCCTGTTCTGCCCTCGGCCTCTCCACTGATACCTTCTAATGCTATCCACCGCGAGCCCAAAGGATAATCCGGGTCTTTAGCCGTATAAGTTTTGTGGGTGTCCGGATCCGTCCACCTGGGCGATATCATTTTGCCGCCCGGCTTCACACGCCACATACCTGTCGGCGTCTCTCTGCCCGGCCTGCCAAGACCCACACGAAAACTGCGAACAAAGGTTTCCTGAAGATACAAATCCATCGTAAAAGTCGAGCGATATACCTTGACATGGAACGGGCCTTGGATGACTTTTATCGTCTCTCCGGCCTTGAGCAGTTCGGGACGGCTGATTTTATTAACCTCCAGGAGAATCCCCCACGGTACTTTATACTCTGTGGCGATTGACGAAAGCAAATCACCCGGCTCAACTTTGTATCGCCTGCAAAGCTTGTCCTGCGGGAAAACACTCCTGCTGAACAGCCATTCCTTGGCAAGCCCTGAAAGTTTCTCCTTTATAGCGGTGCGCTGCGCATTATTCATAGGCATTGACAATGTCTCGTTAAGTCCGTCGCGCGCTTCTATTATCCTGGCCGGCTTCCC
>CP070790.1:3925977-3929699 GCA_020346805.1 Planctomycetota bacterium | reverse complement strand
TCCGAATTATCAGGAAATTAAAATGGATCTGTTGATCCGCAGTTTTGATATTACGGTGATGACTACAAACACCGGTTCAAAAATCGTTGGCAACTTTTGAACGAAGCAATACATGCTAGGGAATTACTGGTGGTCTGGTGCCCTTGTCGGAGTGTTCCTTTTCGGTTGATTTAACAAACTCAATAAACATCTTTGAAGACATTGTTTCTTCACGGCGCCTGATTTCTCTGCCGTCCGGTGACAATATCACGAATGTGGGCAGGGCTTGAACGTTATAGCGTTGTTCTAATTGGGGTTGTTTTTCCACATCGATTTTGATAGGCACCCAATTGGCTAAAGAGTCGGCGACTTTTTGTAGGGAGAAAACATGCTTGTCCATACTCAGACAAGGCTTACACCACGTGGCGAAAAATTCAATCAACACCAGTTGTTTGTTTTTCCGGGCCTTGGCCAATCCCGCATCAAAATCATGGACCCATGGGGTAACGGATTTTACGGGTTTGGGCCGGGATACCACAAGATAAGCACCGGCCAACACTAAAAATATCAGCCAGATACCCCACCGGCTCTGTTTGGCTTCACTGGGCGTGTTTTCAGTTGGGATTGGCGATTCGCTCATATGCGGATTTTAATATAAATATGACTGATTGTCACTGCACAGAATCCAATCCATTGTCCCAATACTTCGTTGAGCATAAGGCATACTCATGATAGCATATTTGCCGTTGGGAGGTGATCCATGTCGAGCTCAAAAGGATATGGAATACTCGTTGTTTTATGGTTTACCGTCCTGGTGTTGAGTGCGGTATTTATTGTTCAACCGGCCTGTTCGGCCGCGGCGGCAGCCGATGAAACAACCGCTACCAGCCCGGCGCCGGTTGTAGATAAGGCGAAGATCCTGGTCGAAACGTTCTGGCAGCGACATCAAAAAATCATCGATTCCATCAAGATCTTCATCGGGATTTTAATAATATCCTACAGCATCAAATTGGTCATCTGGCTGATAGGAAAGGTTATTGCTCACCTGAGTACCCTCCCGGTCGGCAGCCGAATTTCGGTCAAACGCACTGGAACCCTGCTGAGCTTCGCCGGCAGTATCGCCAAGTTATTCGTATGGATTTTCGGTTTGGTGGCTATACTTAACGTATACGGAGTTAATCCCGCCACCAGTGCCGGGGCCATCGGCCTGATCGGGTTGATATTGGCCGGCATGTTCCAGCAGATCGTGATCGATTTCGTCAAGGGCCTGGATATCATCGCCGGCCGACATTATAACGTCGGCGATTTCATAGAGGTGGACGGTAAATACGGTTACGTCCTGGACTTCAACGCCAAATACACCCGCATCCGCACCGTTTCCGGCCAGGAGTTTAGTATCCCCAACAGCAAATGTATACCTTCGCGCCGTTTCCCCGACGGCTATGTCGATAACTATGTCGATATTACGCTCAAACCGTCGGCCGATGAATCACGGGTAATCAAAAGCGTCCAGCCTGTTTGTGAAGATCTCAATCAGCGTATTGAGCCGGTCAAGGATGTGCCGGTGATGGTTAAGCAATTTGCCGGCCCTGGTGGCCGTCTTATTTTGCGCTATCGCGTGCGAGTATTGCCCGGCTGCGATTGGGTAATCACCGATTATTTCATCCCTGCGGTCAGAGATGTGCTGGCCCAGGAGGGTGTTGAGCTGGCGATGGAACCGACCTTCTTCTTCATCAATCGCATCGAGACTTTCCGCAAACTTTTCAGCCGCCGACTTTCCGAGCAGGAAATCATCCGCCAGACCGTCCAGGAGGAAACCAGCCTGCCGCCCAATGAAGATCAAATATAGTTGGCAACAAGAATGTAATATGGTTCAAAATGACTATTTGGGCCGGGTCGCTGGACCATTGCCTATAATTCGAATCCATTCCAATTCAGCGGTGGTGTCCTTACATGCCGGAAAATCAATGCGAACGGCCTGCAGCTTGTCCGGTCCTCGCAGTTGGGGGCGGAAGCTGAGTAGGTAGGTGTGTAATTTGCCGTCGTTGATCAAATTGTAATTGCGCCGGTCGTGACCTAGTTTTTTTGCGTCGGTCTGCCAGTAAAATTCTGCCAGATTCCAGGGGCCGTCATAGCTCAAGCGCACGGCAACACCTTGAATCGTATTCATCGGTCCCCAATCGCCTTTGATCAGTAGCCAGGAATCATCGCCGACAATCTTGAATCGCCCGCGTCCGTTATGTATACCGATGAATTCAGTTGCGGCCCTTTGCGGGATGCGTTTTAGCGACTCGGCTTTATCGAAGCGGATTTCTTCAAGAATTTTGCCGGGCAGGGAAGGCGGGTCGTATGCCAGATCGATCGACCATTGATAAACGACCGGCTTGGGATCGGGCCTGGCTTCACGCTCGCGAGCGGCTTTAAGTTCCTCGCCTTTCAGGACACTGTAGGATTCAACTTGCTGGGGCGTGGGCCGCTGCCATTGAGGCGGCGGGGCGTTTGGTGCGAACACCCGGCGAACGGCTTCCAGTCGTTTGAAGCCGTCTTCCTTCGAGGGTTCGATAATAGAGCCCTCGCCCCATTCGTTCCATGCCTCGATCAGGAAGTAGGGTAACTTGGATTTCACCCGTGCCGCACCATCGCGAAGGTTGCGTTCAAATAATTCGATGGTAAACCCGGTACGTATCCAGCGGTGATCAGGGCGGTTACCACCGAGGGTACGCGTTGTATTATCCCAATTCGCCTGGGTTGAGGTAATAAACGGTAACGACGAGGTATGCATGGCATCCCAATAGCGCGGCAGCATTTCGACCATCTCGGCAAAAGGTGCGCTACCGGGTGTTCCCCACGGGGTACGGGTGGTGAAACCGCCATAGCTGTAGCCGGTGAAGGCATCGCCCACCGGGAAATTACGAACCTGATGCGGGGAATTATTGACCGGCACGATGAATAGATCGCCCAGACCGTGGTCCCGGCAAATGGTATTTAAGCTTGGCAGGACGTTACGTTTAAATGCCTCTGCCCCTTCGTTGGCCTCAACCACCGCCGGCAGATCCCAGATCATAAACATCGGCCGATTGTTTACCATCAGATAGTTAGGCCGCTTGAAGTAGTTCTCCGCACAGTAATGGATCATCTCTTCAAGGGCCGGACGCGAAAAATCACGCTGCTTGCGCCAATCCAGTCCGTGATTGCACCAATGGATACAGAATTTTATCTTTTTGTTGTAACGTGCCTTGAGGAATCCGCGTTCCAGGGTGCGCATGAGCCGTTTTTCACCCGCGTTCCAATACCAGTCAAAGGCGAACCAGGTGATGCCGGCCTCCAGGGCCCATTTGATGTGCCAATCGTTGACTTCGGGGAGCGAATCGTCATAGAAACCGAGCAGCGGCCGAGGATGTGCGAACTTGGCGATTTGCCGCCACTCGCTTCGCTCGTCAGCATTTGGGTAGTCGTAATCATTCTTGCCTTGGTCGCGATACCAACCGGGAAAAATGTATGTACCAACCTGGATCTCGTTATTGGCCGGTTTGGGCGGCGGAACAGGATAAGGCTCGCCCCCCCGACAGAACGATGCGATCATAAAAACAACGAATGTACCAAGCTTTATAATTTGTCGCCTGTGGCTCATGAAATTATTCTCTAAAGAGGTGAGCTCGTTGAATAAACTAACAGATGGGCTCATGAATTACAAGATACTGACCCGCCAAAGCTTTAGTTTGGTCCATAAACCGTGTATGATT
>CP070790.1:3921765-3925877 GCA_020346805.1 Planctomycetota bacterium | reverse complement strand
ACGTGGCAGACTATGAGAACTAGGAGTTTTGAGATGGATATCCACAATCTCATACAACACAAAAAGATACTAGCGGCGGCAGGTGTTGTACTGGTCGGGGCAGCGGCCTGCGCCATTGCCATGCTAAGCGGAGGCAACGAGGTAAAGCTCCCGAAGGAATTCTCTGTGAAAGCCCTGCAGACCGCCTCAGAAGATCCCGCCCAAATGAGGGAACGATTCCGTGAGGCTTTCCAGCGACAGGATTTGACGGAACAGCAACGACGACAGCTTTTTCATAACGTGCGGCAGGTTATGGAAGCACGGATGGACCAGCGGCTCGACGAGTACTTTACGGCAAACGAATCTCAGCGCGGGGCGGTTCTGGATCGACATCTTGACGAGATGCGCAAGCGAATGCAACAGTGGCAACGGGAACGGGAACAGAGGCGCAGTCCAGGAGATGGAGATGGTCGCAGACCAACAGCGGGTACCGACAGGAGGGGTGACGACGGTGAGCGAAGGATGGGTATGGGTTTTGACAGGAGGGGCGATGGCCGCAACCGGGGTCCGGATGGAGGTCCCCGCGACGGGCGGAGGGGACCCCCCTCCCGTGAAGCCCGGAAAGAACGCTCGGAGTCCCGAAATCCCGATGCCCGGGCTCGGCGAATGGCCTACTTCACCGCTCTGCGCAAACGAGCAGAGGAACGAGGCATTGAGATGCCCTCCTTCCGTGGTATGGGTCGGCCTAGGGGGCCTAGATAATATTCCATGACCATAAAGATATTCCAGAATTATGTAACTATCACCACTTGTGGGCGGATCGTCTTCCGCCCATAAACCCCATGGAGGATTGTAATGAGAACAAAGCGAATTGGTATGATGTCGGTCTTGATCGTTCTGGTATTGGCAACGGTTTCAATAGCTCAGCCGTCCCGTGCAGGAAAATCGTCAGAGGATGGAGCCCGGGGCAGGCGGCAGCGCGGCGGAATGCGTGGGGAGCAGCGCGACTTTGCCCCCCCACCGATGCCGTTAATGCGGGCCCTCGACACCAACAACGATGGGATAATCTCGGCGACCGAAATGGAGAAGGCCGCATCGGCTTTGAAGAAGCTCGATCGGAACAGCGATGGAGATCTCACGCGAGATGAATTGCGGCCCTCGTTTGGTGACCGGGACCGCCGCGGCCAACGTGCACGCGGCGCCGATCGTCCAGATCGGCCGCGGCGCCCGCAAGATGATACCGGAACATCGATCACCGAGAGCACGGCGGCACCAAAAGATGAGGCGGAAAAGAAGCTTCTCGATGTGCTGGACGACATGGACCGCAATCAGCGGCGGAGCATGATGAACGTGCCGACCAAGGACGGTCGACTACTGCGCCTGCTGACCGAAGCGACCGGGGCCAAACACGTGGTGGAGATCGGTACGTCCAACGGATATTCGGGTATCTGGTTTTGTTTGGCCTTGCGGACGACCGGAGGCAAGCTGACCACCTTCGAAATCGACGCCGACCGGGCCTCAAAGGCCCGCGAGAACTTCAAGCGGGCCGGCGTCGACAAGATGGTAACCCTAAACCAGGGCAATGCGCATGAATTAGTTACGAAGCTCGAAGAATCCATCGACGTTCTTTTCCTCGACGCAGATAAGGAAGGCTATGTGGATTACCTCAACCAGCTGCTCCCCCTTGTACGACCGGGTGGGCTGGTGGTCGCCCACAACATAAATCCGCGCCAGGCAGATCCGAAATACGTCAAAGCGATCACCACCGATCCGGCGCTGGAAACTTTATTTGTACATAAAGATGGTACCGGAGTCGGGGTGACCCTTAAGAAAAGGTGAATTCGACAGACCGTGAAGGCAGGTGAATATCACGATCAATGGTGATAATTCCTACCCTACACGCCGATCACTTGGTCAAATATACCGTCATCTCGCCAACCACTGGCAGGTAAAACTTGCTTGTCAGGCAAGAACCGGTTATACATAATGACCTAAAGGGGAAATCAAGCAAAGCAGTGATGTAAATACGGGGAAAAGTTCGATAATAGTGTAGTACCATCGTATCTTCCCAGTATCCTCCCTTATGATAAGCGATATTGAGCAAGATTCGACCTATATCCTGTGATATTAATATAAACAGAGGTGATCAACATAATGACGGCGATTTTTACACCTTCAATGGCCGATACATATACGCCTCCCATACACCCCAAGGGATCCCAGGCCCGGGTATTGCTAACCAGCGTGTTCGGGCCATATGCCCAAGATGATGAATACGGCAGCCGAACGATCAATCCCATGGAACTGTATCACAATCAGGTCACTCGCGTGCAGGGACCGTTTTCACTTCGGATGTTCCACCGCTCCTGGGGCCTTATGCTGATTCAAGCCAATATTGGCGCCCCCTGTACCTTACTGGATTTTCCGAAACTGGATCGCTTTATCCATGAAATAACTACCAACCATTACGATGTCGTCGGGATAAGTTCGATCATGCCGAACCTGGGAAAGGCGCAGAAGATGTGCGAACTGATTCGCCAGCACCTGCCCGAAGCTACCATCGTTGTCGGCGGACATGTTGCCGGCATACCCGATTTGAACCAGCGGATCGATGCCGACCACATTGTAAAAGGCGAGGGAATACGCTGGATGCGCCGGTTTTTAGCCGAAGATGAAGACGCCCCAATCCGTCACCCCCGCATTCTTTCGGGCATCGGCACTCGCAACATGGGCATTACCCTCAGGTATAGGACCGGCGATGTAGCCGCGACTTTGATCCCCTCCGTAGGATGCCCCATGGGATGCAATTTCTGTTCAACATCGGCGATGTTCGGCGGCAAGGGCAAATGTATCCATTTCTACGAGACCGGTGACGAACTCTTCGAAGTAATGTGCCAACTGGAAAAAGAGATGCAGGTCAATTCCTTCTTCATCATGGACGAAAACTTTCTGCTGCACAGGAAGCGAGCCTTGCGGTTATTGGCTTTGATGATCGAAAACAACAAGCCTTGGGCACTCTATGTCTTCAGCTCAGCCAATGTGCTGCGCTCATATACGATTGAACAACTTGTGGCCCTGGGGATCTCCTGGGTTTGGATGGGCCTGGAAGGCAAGGATTCTCAATACGCCAAACTCCACGGCATCGATACCCACCAGTTGGTGCGTACACTTCAGTCTCATGGGATTCGGGTGCTGGGATCAACCATTATTGGTCTGGAAGAGCACACGCCGGCGAACATCGATGCGGCCATCGAGCACGCTGTCAGTCACAACACCGAGTTTCATCAGTTCATGCTGTATACTCCTGCCCCTGGTACGCCCATGTATGATGAGCACCTGATCATGGGTACACTCCTGGATTCCAGCGAGATCAGTGAGGCCGATATCCACGGTCAGTACAGATTCAACTACCGACACCCGCATATCAAGCCCGGCCAGGAAACCGAATTTCTGCTCCGTGCTTTTGATCGCGATTTCGAGGTTAACGGACCGAGCATTATTCGGGTGATGCAAACCACCCTTAAGGGTTGGCAGCGATACAAAAACCACCCCGACTCGCGGATTCGCACTCGCTTTGAGTATGAAATCCGCGAGTTGGCAACCACTCATGCCGGGGCGATCTGGGCGACCATACGATGGTTCCGTAACCATCCTTTATTGTCGGCAAAATTTTCAACACTCCTCAAAGACGTCTACCGTGAATTCGGACTGAAGTCGCGCTTGGCGGCGCCTGTCGTGGGCCGATATATCTACTCGATGTTAAAACGCGAGGAACGCCGCCTTAGCCGGGGCTGGACCTACGAACCACCGACCTTTTACCAAACCAGACAAATGATAACAGCTAACACATAAGACGGATTGGCCTTCCCGGGTTGTAAAAGGTGTCAGATAATAAAGGGAGGTGAACATCGCGATCAAACGCGATACTCCCCCCCTATCATACGTGTCTAATCGCCATCCAGATGCAGGTTGAGGTTCTCACGTTGCCGGCGAATGAGAGCCGGTATAACCTGAGGGAGTCTGTCAGGATTGGCAAGCGTATCGCGATTTTCTGTGAAGTGAAAGTGAAGATCACTCCATTTCTCGAAGATCATAGCATCGCCGGGGAGCTCATCAATTTCATCAATCTCACT
>CP070790.1:3919034-3921665 GCA_020346805.1 Planctomycetota bacterium | reverse complement strand
CGAAATAGGCGTCGGTTACATGCCAGGTATATGATTTCCAGATATTGGTTCCTGTGATTGGAATTTCTTCTGCGTCGGTATAGGCGCCACTAGTACCGTCATACTGCAAACGCAAGGAGCCTGTGCCGGTATCATAGTAATCGATGGTAATGTATACCTCGGGTTGAGAGCCGTTGTACAAATAATCTATCCCAAAATAAAAATATAGGTCAGTTGCCGGGGCTGCGTTGGTTCTGCACACTCGATCCCCGATTGTTGTCGGTGTTGTGGTTCCATCGGCAGGTTGGGGATGGGTCATCCCATCGGGTATATCGGGATCATCCAGGTAATAGGCTATCGGCATCCGTGGGCCGATATAATTCAAGTAAAGAACGGCCATACCGCTATAGGGATTGTTGAAGAATTCATTGCCGCCGCCAGCCACGATAGTACCGGTTGTCCCAAGCTGGCCGGTTTGTGGATCGAACCATTCATAATCGTATGGGCCGGCCACCAGATTGACGGTGAAATCCGCACCGAGAGTCGGCTGAAAGGCCAGATATTGACGGCCTTCATAGACCAGACAATACCCACTAGAACAGACGGTACTACTGGGGATGGTATTGGCCAGATCCAGCTTTTCTGCATAAGTTAGAGTATATCCGCAAGCTTCACGTACCCGGATGGATCGGAGGTCACTGGGGGGCCAATCCGGATCCTGCAGGGGATCCATATAAATGGGATGGTGGCCCCGGGTAAAGGATTTCCACACGAAATCCCGGTCGCCTCCCCAGCCCCATAAATGGTCTGTGTCCAGGACCATAATTTTATTCTCGCTCCAGACGGGAGGATTGCGGTAATTGGGCCCCTCTTTATTTGGTGAAACCACTTCCGCGTGACATGCGGGAGCGAAGAGGGTCGCATTTGCCAGATCGTAGGCGTTCATCCACACCATGTGCTTTTGGTCCGGATAGTTGGCGGTTTCATTGCTTTGGATGAAGTCGATCATGTGGTAGTGCCAGTTGGCCGAGTAGGCATGGCTTTCGTTGCTTATTTCCCAGAAGATATTGTCCAGGTCGTAGAGTTGATCGATACAATGGGCGACGTAAGCTTCCTCTATATCAATGACCGCCTGGCTGACCGGTGGGTTATAGTAAACATCCGACGGAAGGGTATGCACTTCATGCCCCTCGCCATCGCCGTTGGAGTCGCCATCGATGCCGTTGATGTTGTTGTCGGTATTCATGGGATGACCCCACCAGGGATTGTCTTTTCCAATATCTTTGTCTTCGATACTCCAGCCTTCAAAGAGCATGATACTGATGTAGTATCCACGATTACCGGCGGCGATTGCTCTTTGTCGGAGACGATCGAAATAGGTTGAACTGTATTTAGTCAAATCGAACTTTGGTTTTCCATCGATTGCCGTCCCCGGGCCGGTACGTTGAAAGGGCAAAGGATTGAAATACCAGTCGGCGGTTTCCCACGGTGCCCATTTGGCCTGTTCCCAGGCCCATCCGCGGGTGAAGTTATGGTTATAATATTCCAGAAAATCCAGATAACAGTCGTTCCAGGGCAGATATCCCGGATCGCCGGGTAGTAGTGAGCAATCATTATCAAAATTGAATACGGGTGGAGGATCAGTTGTGGCCATGTCTTGTAAATTATTGTGGGTGTGGGCCCCTGTGAGGTAAACGGCTTTTTTAAAGGGATCATCCTTTGCCATTAGATACCTGGGATTGTCCGGGTGCACGATCAAGGGACCGGCTGCCGGGGCGGCTGAGGTAATCGTTACTGTAAGGTTAATAAAGAGTGTGCCGGCCACACATAACATAATCAAATTAATAATTTTCATGTTATTCTCTCCGCTTTGACGAATGTGGAGTGATTATTCATCAAGTTATATTTATGTTGTATTTTACCATTTTCCCCTTCATAAATTAATCCGGTAATCGTTCCAGAAGACATAAAAAATTATTTACCTATAATTTAATACATACGGTTTTCGGCTTCTAACAGCAATAGAAATGCCTAGTATTTATAGATATGCGATACATTTTATTCTTCGCGGAGCATAGGGAAAGACCAGATCCTCATAATGGTTTCGCTCTGTTTTGGGCCGTCCTGGGTCTTGGTTATTACGGTGAGGTTTTGGCCTCAACCGGGCTTTCCGAGAAGTATAACAATACGGCCTCTGAGTTTTAACTGTTCCCATAGTGGAGGGGCAGTCGGTCGTTGGCAGCGGGTTTTCCACCTCGGGTACTGGGGTGTTCCTCTGGTAGCCCGTCAACGGTATGCAGGGTGTGCACGACTTGCTGGTCGACTTGGACATGGATTTGATCGGGTGGACGCTCACAACCACCTACGGTGTCTCAATCGATGGCTTGACCTTCGTTGGCTTCGGGATCAATCCTAGCGGTTACAGCGAAGGCTAGATCTGCACCATTCCCGAATCCACCCCCCTTTCGCTGCTTGCTTTAGGGAGCCTAGCGGTTATTAGGCGGCGATAGCTGGCGATGTATAACAGAATCAATAACGTGGGCCGTTGGCACTAGAGCGGTCTGCTTTTACGTCGATTCGGCTTGTATCAGGCGGGGATTGGTGACAATAAATGTGCAAATAGAATCAAACCACATTATGAATCGGAGAGGG
>CP070790.1:3914744-3918934 GCA_020346805.1 Planctomycetota bacterium | reverse complement strand
ACGGTTATCGCGTAGGCGTGGAATGCGAGCGCAGATCTGTCTTGCAGATGACCGATTGTCAGCTTACCGGCCTGACTACCTATGGTATAACGCTCAAGGAAATCTCAAACGAATCGTTCATTCGGCAGACGCGTATCGAACGGTGTGGCTGGGATGGCGTGTTCGTGCGAGGCAAGTGTTCGCCGACAATCAATGACTGCCGAATCAGCAACAACGAGGGTAACGGCATATACGCCCTGGAAGAGGCTTCGCCCAAAATTGCAGGTACGCGGGTAGAAAATAATATTGGTATAGGTATTCGACTGAAAGAACGATGGGACTCCGCCATTCGTGGAAATACGATTATTAACAATAATGGTGGCGGTATTGTTGCCGAGGTTCGTTGTAATGGTGAGATTGTTGGCAACCGTGTGGAAAATAACGGCAAAGTGGGTCTGCTTTTAAATCTGGACTGTGCTCCTTCTATTACCAAAAACCGGTTCTTTAAGAACAAAGGGCCGGGTTTGCTGCTTCAAAACTCCCAGCCTGCAATACTTCGAGATAATCAATTTATTGATAATACAGAGGCCGCCCTGCGTAATGAGGACGCAGGTACCGTTCAAGCCGCTAACAACTGGTGGGGCACAACCGATGAAAAGGAAATCGCCAAGTTGATTCAGGATCATGCGAGCAACAACGACTGGGGCAAGGTGGAGTTTCGACCCTGGCTAACTGAACCACCGGCCCTTAACCAGAACAAAACCGGCGGACAATAAGATATACGCACTCATTTCAGGAGTGAACCAATGAACAAGTTGGTTTTGGCGTTTATCGTTGTTGTGGGTATTATTTGGGGACCCGATATGACGGCAGGCGTGGATAGGGATGAACCGCTCACGCTTTTCTGTCCCCAGGTGTCCTCATCTCCAACACTGGACGGTGATCTTTCCGATTCCGCCTGGAAAGATTCCAAGCCAATCCACGTTTTCGTCCATCAGCCTTACACATCCAGTGGAATCGGGAACATAATTGCTGAGCTCCGCGCTTGCTGGTCCGGCGAAAACATTTATATGGCCGTTCGATGGCCCGATCCATCCCCCAGCATCAAGAAAGATTTATGGATGTTTGACGGGAAGGAGTGGACCAAAGACCGCAGCCAGGACGAGGACCGCCTGGCCCTGATTTTCCCTGTGGGAGAAACGATGCCGAATTTCCGCAAATATGGCTGTGCGATTACCTGTCATGCCGCTGCTGTCGGTAGCCCACCTTTTCACCGCAATCCGCATTGGTATCACAAGAGCAACGGGCCAAAGCAACGAATAGATGCCTGGCATTGGAAGAGCGTTCGCAGTAATCCGTTAAACTTTGCAGATGACAAATACTGGGATGATCGTTCGCTGTCGGCCGACCCCCACCACGCCGGACGTCACCCTGATGCCGAGCCGCCGGAAGAAAAAGCCGAACAGCGTAATATTAATACCGACCGGAGTAGACCGGCCATGATGCAGGATCCCCGCAAACCGGCATCAATACCCGGCTTCCTGTTGGCCAAAGAGGCGATCCCCATCGACCTCAGTCGTTTCAAGGCGGGAGATATTGTTCCGGGTCGAATTATCTCGCGGGCTCGAGGCAGTCGCGGTGATGTGTCCTGCGGGAGCGTTCATCGTGACGGCTACTGGAATGTCGAGCTTAGTCGCAAGCTCCGCACCGGTCATGTTGATGATGTGGTCTTTAAACCCGATGAGTCGCTGCCTTTTTCTCTGGCCATTTTCGAGAACGTGCCGGAATATCGGAAAGAAGACCACGGCAAAATACACCAGGTGTTGCTGCTGCAAATCATAAAACCGCCCGATCCGTCAAGTAAAAAGTGAGGCAAGTTTACCGGCAGTAATACGTGTCAAAACAAAAAGTGCTACCGATGTTCAAATACTTGAGTAAGGTATTGTTTGACACTGTGGATTGGTCGTGAAGAATTAAGCTGATGTACTACTTTATCGTCGTTTGATTCGATCTCTGTAGTCGACACCCGTCAGTTGCTCCAAGGCACGGGCCGCATGTCGGCGAATGCTTGAGGTGGGATCATCGAGTGCCCGCTTAAGGGCGGGGACGGCGCTCTTGATCTCCCTGAGCTCGCAGGCGCCAATGGCGATCAGCCGAACTCCAGGGTCTGAATCCTCCAGTGCTTTTTCTAAAATGGGGATGGTCCGGGGATCGTCTAGTTTTGCGGTGGCCCTAGCGGCGACTACCCTAACTTTAGCGTCAGCATCGTCGATCATCTGGTGTAAAACTTCAATAGTTGCGTCGGCGTTCAATCTCGTAAGAATACCAAGGACAGCCAGCCGTAGTCTCTGCTCGGAATGGGTGAGACTGACATCCTTTAATATCGGTACTGCTGCCTTGCCCGAGGAAAGCAGTTTCTCGCTTGCCCGTTCGCGAATCTTGAGGTCGTCGTGAAGAAGTAGCTTGGTAGTGACCAGGCGGATCTGCTTGGGGGTTAGAGATTCAGCATCCAGCAGGTCTTCGGCCGAACCGGAGAAAATCAAGTACCCGATGGTACCGACAGCCAACACCCCCACGCAGGTAATCACGATGGTCTGAACCTGTACTGCGGCACCACGTAGACGTCGACCGGAGTTTGAGACAGGAAAATACTTAAACATGTTTTGTTCTCTTTTGTATTGGTGTGCCCTTGGCCGCAACCGGTTCCCGCGCCGCTTATTGCATCCCGACGGGCGTGACTTATTTCAGCCTTAGCCATTGTTATTAAAGCTTATGTTCCAGAACATCTGGCTTTGCCAACTCCTTCACCTGTCGGGGGAGAAGAGTTTCAACGTGGGCATCCATGAAGAGGAGATTGCTCCGGCCGTTGTGGCGCAGCCATGATCGTAAATGCGGATATCGTCTAAGGTGGTATACACTTAAACCATATTTAAGATCTATACCCTCCATGATGTTTTCAAAGCGGAAACATTCTCGATCATAAGCAGCGGTATGGGCATTCGCCTCAATCAAGAGGATAGCCTTATAAGGGCGCTTCCAGTCCGTGACTTTGCGAGGAAGGTAATAGGTTTTTCCTCTGCCCCTGATTTCACGGAGTAAGTCGCACGCACCACGATAAGACAGGTCCATCGATACCGGCGATTTGCTGGGCCATAAAATTTTATTATCCAGCCTGTACATATAAATACTACCCCTTTGAAAAACAACATCGACTGAATAAGGCTCGTGATCGGAGGGACACTTATATATATCAAATTCGTTTCCTATTTGCCTGGCGACCTGCGTAGGCCACCAGTGTTTCTCGAAACGTGTACCGCGGTCATCCATCCAACCGTAGTAGGGCAGCATGTCATCGCTTTCATTTGCATATGTATGCGTACCTATCATGATCTGATCCAATTGCGACATGCACATAACCGTTCGGCCCTGCTCACGGGCCTTCTTCAAACTGGGCAGCAGGATGGAAATTAACAAGGCGATAATTGCCACCACCACCAGGATTTCTATCAGGGTGAATCCGCGGACGCTCTTCCCTTTAACTGGTTTTCGAATCATTACCATACTCACTATTTAATCGACGTGAAACGAAATAACCACCTCTATACTTATTGCCTTCTCTACAAGAATCGGCAAGCAAGAAGTATATCCTGGAATCTTATCAAAAAAGATTCATATTCCTCCGACTATGATGGTAAATACATACATTTAATATAAACAAAGGTAGCATGATAGGCAAATGTATTTGCGTTCGTTTTGACAACACAATTCAACGAGATCGGTTGATATTCAACAGTATAATAAACAAACTGCCACACACAGTATGAATGAAAAAAATGTCGATGATCCGGAAATGTTAACCATGGTATATTACAATGCTGATGTACTGCTTTATCGTTTTTTGATTCGGTCGCTGTAGTCGACCCCGGTCAGGTCCCGCAGGGATCGTGCTGCATGACGCCTCACTTTCGTATCCGGATCATTGAGTGCCTGCTTAAGCTTGGGAACTGCACTTTTATCACCTGTACCGCCCAACCGGCCGGCGGCGGTAGATCGGATATGATACTCAGGGTCATCCAGGGACTTTATTAAAATCGCTACCACACTGGGATCGTACAGTTGCTATACGTTTTCTACGGCAAATTCACTCATACGAATATCAGTATTGTTGTAGATGCTTTGCACGACCTAAAACGCTGCATTATTATCTATTG
>CP070790.1:3898701-3914644 GCA_020346805.1 Planctomycetota bacterium | reverse complement strand
GCGAAAAAAACGTCGGCACCACATTTACCATTACCCTGTCTGAGGTAGAGTAGCTTTTTCGCCCTTCTTTTTTTTAATAAGTGATTAGTATCGGATAGCCCCCGCCGGTATTATATGGGTATGCCAGAATTACCCGAAGTAGAAACGGTTGTCCGCGGCCTGGCTCGCCGAATTACCGGTTTCAGGATTGCTTCCGTGCGCTTGAGCCGCAAAGACATTTTGTTCGGACATAATCTGCCTATTAATAAAGTGTTGTCGCGTCGACGTATCCAGCGGGTGAACCGACAGGGTAAACAGATACACTTTATTCTCGGGTCGGATCTGTCGCTTATTGTGCATCTGGGAATGACCGGGCGACTGTTTGTGGCCGACCGCGATGATCCCAAGGATCCTCATACCCACCTGCGGATTCAATTTGTACGACGGCAGACGGAATTACGCTTCTGTGACCCTCGCAGATTTGGTGGTCTTTGGCTTATCGATGGGGCAGCACATCAAAAGCGCAAATGGATCGGGCGAAAACTGCCTGCCCTGGGACCGGATGCCTTGGACATATCGTTACGCAATTTTCGCAAGCTTCTTCGACGCAACCGGCAAATCAAAGGGCTTTTGTTGGATCAACAGTTGATCGCCGGCGTGGGAAATATTTACTGTGATGAATCGCTGCATCGGGTCGGTATACATCCCTTGACCAGGGCCTGTGACCTTGATGACTCAACCGTTCGGAGATTGCACCAAAAGCTTCGTCAAGTGCTTGCCGAAGCCATTCGGGACCGCGGATCGAGCGTCAGCGATTACCGAACCGCCGACAAAAACAGAGGTAAGTTTCAACGCCGACACCGTGTATATAAACGTGCGGGACAACCATGTAAGCGATGCCATAACCTGATAGAGAGAATCCTGGTGTCGGGAAGGGGCACCCATATCTGTCCTAAGTGCCAACCGCTGTTTGCAATTACTTCCGAACAAGGCTAGATTGACGTAGTTGGTTGGTAACCTTCGGATGCCGTACGAACCAGTCAGACGCCCCGATCGTACAGGTAATTATTGGAGTAAGGATCGATATTTCGGTAACCTGCAATAAGGGATTTGGCCATGAAACAAACCTCTACTTATGTCATATCGGTTTTACTGACTGTTTCTTTCAGCTTGTTGATCGGGTGTGGTAAAGACTCTGAAAAGCCGGAGTACAAGGAGGTTGAAGGCAAGGTTTCTTCGATCAACCTGGAAACCGACGTGGTTAAAATGTGGTATTATAGCCCCAAGAAACAGAAAGAAATCGAGCTTGAAGGAACACTTGCTTCCGATGCGGAGATTTTGATCAATGGCGTGGTCGCCCCGTTGGAAGATTTAAGAGTCGACGATCGGGTTAAAGTAGTGGGACGCATCGAGAAACATGGGGATGAAAAGAAGCTGGTTGCCACCAAGGTAGATGTTACACGCTCGGAAAAAATTACCATTGATACCGCAACTAAACCCGCTGCTGGCCAATAAACCTTATTTGGCCCCTGTTATTTTTGTTAGTGAAAATCAATCGAGATATTTATGCCCGAATGCCATAGCTCCCGGCGAACTGCCGATCAGTACGCTTGCAGTTTGTCCCGTCTTGTCGCTGTATTCCGAACAAGCTTCATCTAAGGCGGTTCGAGCTGAGGGATCGTCGGCCATCAATACCGCAACCGTTCCCCCGCAACCGCCTCCCGTAACTTTTGCCCCATAAAGCCCCCGAGCAGCACCGCGTTGGCGAATACTGTTTACCAGTACGTCGGTTTCAATGCTGCCCATGCCGCATCGTTGACTGTAACTCCAATGCGAGGCGTACATTAATTCGCCGGCCTCCACCAGGGCGTCTCTTTCACCGGTGCGACGGGCCCTGGCCAGTCGTTCCATGAAGCGGTGCGTTCGATCGTTTTCATAAATGTGATGTTCGGTTCTCGATCGTACCTTATAGATTTGATTGGGCTGTACCGTGATTTCCAACTCTTCGGGTTGACCGAAATAATCAAGAAAATGTTTACCCCGCAGTTTGATCGGCAACTCATTGCGAAATCGGCGAACATAATCATTCGGCGAAATGTTGGCCAGATAACCACCCGTAGGATCGCCTACTGCCCCTGACAACTTCAATATCCGCTCAATCAAAAACCTTCCGATCATGGAGGAGGCACGGTTATCGCTATAACGTTGAGCGTAAATTTCGAGTCGTTTACCTGAATCCACGCCGGCAATGGTTACATCCTTGGGCAGCGGTAGAGTGCCCAAAACGAAATCTGGTTGGCAGCGGATTTGTAGCAGGCTGTCCGCCTCACCAAGCAGGCAGGTAAGATGATCGACTAATCCCGGCTCGTGTCCCAGAATTGCCGTATTGACCATACGACAGGCTCGGGCCAGTTTTTGGGCATCCAGGTCGACTTCAAACAAATCAACCAATGTTTTAGCGGTAACCACTTGGATAGCTGCCGAAGATGCCACACCCGCACTTGGCGGAATATTCGATTGAAAAACCAGCGTGGCCCCGCCGGCGTAGTGTGGGATATCGCCCGATTCCAGAAGGGCAAGGAAAACACCGGCAACATGACCGACCCATGAACAATTCTTGAACCGTTCGACCAGAGCCTCGCTTGTTACTAACTGTCCATCGGATTGATAGAAAGATTGCAAAGGCCACTCACCAACGGCCGGTGTGCCGTCGCTATTCCAACCCAGGGATTCAACGTAAACCTTCTGGTCATTACGCGGGCCGGCCGCCATATAACAGCAGCGTTCGGTTGGTATCTGAAGGGCCAGGGCTCCGCTGAAATCCGCCATCCCACCCATACAATCAATGCGACCTGGTGCACGAGTCAATATACGGGGGCGAGATTGATCGGCAGGCCAACGAGATTCGCATACTTCAAGAAATTGTTCTACACCGGCGGTTAAAACAGTTTCGATACCCGTAACACTCACTTTTTGATCTTCCGTTTTAAATGAGGGCCTAAAATAATAACTTTATAAATCAGGTCTCTTCGCAAACTTCGTTGAGAACGCTTTCTTCCACATAAATCGGTGTATCGCTGGCTACGCCTAAGGCAATAGCGTCCGATGGGCGGGAGTCAACTTCAATTAACTTTCCGTTCTGTCTGATTACCAATTTGGCATAAAATGTATGGTCGCGAAGATCGTGTACCACGATCTTTTCCAACTCTCCGTTTAATTCCCGGATAACGTTAGCTAATAAATCGTGTGTCAGCGGTCGGGGAGTGGCAATCTCCTTTACTCGACGATCGATGGCCCACGCTTCAGTGATGCCGATCACAATCGGAAATTGTCGTGCCCCAGAACGTTCGCTTAGTACGATAATTTGTTGCTCGCTGGTATCACTTATTACAATTCGAGCGAGATCCATCCTAACTTCCATTTTTCCAACTCCGATAGTTGGATTCGAGACTACCGGCGTAACCAAGTGGTGTCAAGTAAATAAACCACATCAGGGGCAAAACGCCACCAACCGAGAATAAATGTTTCGGGCTCAGGACTTGACAAATAGATCCAAAGACACCTAGCACCCGGGCGTGCTGAATAAATTATCGTGCCCCGGAATGATCTCATCGGCGATTTCTATAATCTCAGCGAAGGATTCACGGGCCTGGTCAACGTCGAATATCTGCTCGAATATGCGGCCAGATTCAAAATAATCCTGAGTTACAACCGCGTCACCGGCGATTATTACCGTTCGGGATGCAAAGGCCAGCAAAAGTCCTGCTGAACCCGGGGTTATGCCCGGTGTGGGATATAAGTGTACTGTTGAAGCCAACTTATCATCGGCCGGTTGAATATGTTCCAGTAATGATCGTTCATCCTGAACCAATTTTTTTATATCTTCAGCTTCGCTACCTTCCTGGTCACGCTCCTCAATTTCATCCAGATTCCGATACATGGCCTCTATTTCTGGACCGTGCATAAGCCAGTCGGCCTGATCGAATAGACTCAATGATCGCCGGTGAACGGGGCGAAAGGTAGTCAGAAACACCACGTCAATATCGGCCGGCCTTATCCCGGCTCGCTCATCCAGGTAATAGCTCAATATTTGGGCCGGTAAGCCGGGGTCCACCAAGATGTTGGTGGTATCGTGGCGAATCAAAGTGGTGGTGGAAAAGGCTGTGCGTTGAGCGGCCGTCTCGTTCCAAAGTCTATTGCGACTTAAGGTCCCGATACTGATGATGCGATAGCTGGTGGCCATGCTGTATCCCTGGTATCCGCATTATTCCAAAAATGTTTAGCGCTTCTTGTGTGCCGATTTAATGGCTGCCACTAGACCTTGTACATCGTGAGGATCGGCTTCCACTGTTTCAATATATCCCGCATCCCGAATGGCCCGCGTGGTTACGGGACCGATACTGGCCAATTTAATACTTCCCAGGCTTTCCACCCGATTCTTGCCCAGCAGGGTTAACAGGTTGACGAAAGACGATGGGCTGGTCAACGTGATCCAATCGATCCGGTCCTTATCGTAAAGTTCTAGAAATAAATCCGGCAAGGTGGTAGGGCACGCCGTACGGTAGATGGTAAGATCGTCACAGTCGGCACCGGCCTGTAGCAGGGCTTTGGGTAGATATTGACGGGCTATGTCGGCCCGCAGCATCAATACCCCCTTTCCTTCTACATTTTGACTGATTAATTCCTGGACCAGTGATTCCGCCACCGCTTCTGCAGGCACCAGATCCGCCCTGATGCCCTTGTCCGCCAATTTTGCTGCCGTTGCCCATCCGACGGCAGCTATTTTAATTCCCGCCAAGGCCCGGCCGTCGAGACCGAGAAATTCCAGTCTTTTATACAGGGCCTCCACCCCGTTGCTGCTCGTCATAACCAGCCAGTCATATTGCGATAGATTGTTTAGGGCTTGGTCGACATCTTGGTAGTTTTCCGGTTCGATAATAGCCAGTGTCGGGGCCTCGATTACCTCTGCCCCGGCAGCCAACAGCGGGCCGCTCAAACTCGCTGACTGATCGCGGGAGCGGGTAACCGCAATTGTCTGACCGTGCAGCGGGCGCTGCTCGAACCATTCGATTGATTCACGAAGGTGCACCACTTGGCCGATCAAGAATATTGCTCGTGGGCCGATGTCCTCGTCGGCCACCCGGTCATGTATATCCCCTACCGTACCTACGATGGTTTTTTGGTCCGGGCATGTGCTGCGATCGATTACCGCCGCCGGCGTGCGAACGTCCATGCCCGCATCGATTAATTGTTGGCAGATCTTCTCCAGGTTTTTGGTAACCGTCAAAATGACAACCGTTTCCGCCATGGCCAGCAGTTCAAAATCGAGATTATGAACGTCTGCGCTTTCATCATGGTTTACGAACAAAACCTGGCTTGAACCACTGTGGGTCAGCGGAATACCTGCTGTGGCTGATGCTCCCAAGGCTGCAGGTACCGCCGGTACCACTTCGAATGGTACACCGGCCGATGCCAGATATTCGCATACCTCACCGCCTCGGCCGAAAAAAAATGGATCGCTTCCTGTCAGCAGAACCACGCATTTACCTTTGCGGGCCTGACGGACCAGGGCGGCATAAATTTCCCCTTGGGTTTGAAGGTGACTGTTTTGATATTGGCCGATTAATTTGTGTTCCGCGTCGGTACCTACCACATTCAATACCGCCGATCCGATGGATTCGTCGTGGAGGATGACTTCCGCCTGCCCCAGTCGAACTGCTCCCCGAACCGAAATCAAGGCCCCGTCCCCAGGACCCGCACCGACCAGCGAAACCGTCCCCGGCTCAAAGTCGCCCACCATCCTTATCAGATTATCCAATGCGTTGGTATGAGACATGGCTGATCCCAATCTACTTGATTGTCTCGACCTCAGAATTGTATACCAGATTGGAATCAAAAGACATATATGGTAAAAGAACTTGTCCCCGATCCCGGATCGTCATAGAATATGTGCCGCCATAGTGTATGATTAACGGTCGAGCCGCACTCTGTATGGGGTTCAAGAATATGAACTCACGATCCATTGACTTCCTGAACTGCTTGTTGGTGGTTGTGGCTATAGTGTGGGTCGGTACCAGGCTTGATGCCGCTGCCCCGGCGAGCAAGCCTGCTTCCAGCCCCGCTACCACACAGGCGGTCAAGCTCGATCCAGCCATCGAAAAAATCCTCGATCGACTGGAACAAAAAAAAATCACCGATATCGAAACTCCGATTACTTATATAAAAACCAAACCTCTTCTTGCCGATAAGCAAACATACGAAGGTATCTTGCGCTTTCGTATGGAAGAACCTAATCCCCGATTTTTGATCCGCTTCGACAAATTTTCCCAGGAAGGCATCGTCTCAAGGAAGAAAGAGTGGCATGCCTTCGATGGCCAATGGTATATCGAAGTCCGTGAAAAGACCGAAGCCATAATCAAACGACAAGTCGTTCGCCCCGGCGAGAAACTCGATGTCTTCAAACTTGGACAGGGACCTTTCCCTCTGCCTTTTGGTCAGAAGAAAAAGGATATCATCGATAACTTTTCAGTGAAATTGGTTCCGCCTGACCCCAAGAAAGATCCGCCTGGCTCCGATCATTTGGAATGTACGCCGCTGCCCGGTACCAAATTGGCCGATCAATTTGGTACGGTCCATTTTTATATCCACCGCAAACTGGATCTGCCTGTGTGTATCCGTACCGTTGAAAAAAAGGAGGGAATCCGCGTCGAGGCAAGCTTCTCCCCGGACAAAATGTCCATTAACAAAGGTTTGTCCGCCAGCAAACTGAATCATCCCCAACCCAGAGGTTATTCAATCAGTACGGAATTGTTGAATCCGCCCCCAAAGACCAAGCCGGAAAATAGATAATCCCCCTATAACCACCCTTGCCAAGGGGAATTCGTATTATTCCTACTCCTCCAACTCGTATTGCGTTGTCTATGGTTACCATTTGGTAGTTGGTAGATCGGCCGGTTGCTTGGTCAGTTGTTTATTGACGGATTTATTGGGCGGCGATTGGCCGGCGTAATCGTCAATTAACGACTCGCGAACGATTATTTCAACCCGGCGATTGTTTATCCTTACCGCCGATTCGTAGTCC
This sequence comes from Planctomycetota bacterium, assembly GCA_020346805.1. Lineage (GTDB taxonomy): Bacteria > Planctomycetota > Phycisphaerae > UBA1845 > PWPN01. The sequence continues at coordinate 3,907,584 of CP070790.1, read as the reverse complement.
GGGCGTTTGGCCGGTTCGTTGGCACCGGCCGCCACCAATACCATGGCCCGTGGATCGACCCCACGCAGCATCAACTCATTGGACACGTGTTCAGCCCGCTGGTAGGAAAGTTTCATTGAATCCTCGTAACTCCAGTCGGCCGGACGCGGTTCCTCGGCGGCATGACCCCGAATCTCGATTCTATTACGGCGTCCTTTCAATTGGTCGCCGATTCGGCGAATAATGTTTTTACCCTCTTCATTTAATTTGGCGGAGAAGGGATCAAATGCCACCGGACCGCCCAGTGCAATCTTCATCCCGTCGCGGATACGCCTGAGCCTGAAAAATTTCTTGTAAATACTTGCCCCTTGCCTGTCACCGTCGTGCTGCTGCAATTCCTGCTCAACTTCCGTTTGTACTTTGTGCATCAGGGAATTGAATTCGATGGCCGCATCCAACCGGGCGTTGTCCTGTTGCTCCATCCCCATCGCCTCACGGATCGACTTGATGGCGGTCATGAATTTCTCATTGAAATCCTCGTAGTTGGCCATCGAGGCCAGCATGATGAAGAAAGTCAGCAGCAGAGTGACCATGTCCCCATAAGTGATCATCCAGGCGGGGGCGCCGGGGGCTGATTTCTTGCGTTTCTTAACCATAAGATATTTGCCTTAGCCGATCTGATACTGCTGTTTTATTCCTCTTTCTTGGCCGCCGGTTCGGGAATCTCATTGCGACTGTTGATCGGCAGAAAAGCCGACAGCTTGGCCTGCGTAACGCGGGGATTGTCGCCTGCATGCAGGGAGAGAATCCCTTTAACTATTACCGAACGTAACATCATCTCTTCCTCGTGCCGGTAAGTCAGTTTGTCGGCCAGGGGCAGGAATACCACATTAGCCAGGATGGCCCCATACATGGTGGTTAATAAGGCAACGGCCATGCCCGAGCCTATCTTTGAAGGATCGTTCATCCCGTGAAGCATAGCCACCAGCCCGATCAACGTTCCGATCATCCCCAAGGCCGGTGCGTATTTGCCGAATGTTTCCAGAATCCCCTTGCCTTGGTTGTGGCGTGCATCCATGGCCTCGAGTTCGGCATCTAGAATCTGCTCGATCTCGTTTGCCGCCGTGCCGTCGATCATCAGCCGAATGCCGTTGGATAGAAATTCATCCTCGATGTTCTCTAATTCGTCTTCCAGGGCCAGTACACCGTCCCGCCTGGCTTTTTCACTCAATCTGACAATCTGTTCTATGGTTTGGGCGATCTGTTGACGACGGACCAGAAAGGTGTGTTTCAATATCGCGAACAGCGCACAGAATTTATCCATGGCCTGGGTGGTCAGAACTACGAACAGCGAACCGCCCAGTACCAGAATCGCCGCCGGCCCATTCCAGTAGGTGCCCAACATGCCGTCCGAACCGTTCCATAAGGTCCAGATCAGCATGCTGGCAGCAGCAATCAGACCAATAAAAGTGGCCAGATCCATATCAAGCACCTCAAACAGACTTCGGCCGGTACAGGGGGCGGCGCGTATCACCACCTCCCTTCCGACGAAAAAAAACGAATTACCGTTGGTCTTATCGTCCGTGGATGGCAATGGCTCCACAACCGCCTTCAAATGTATCTGGTAATAAATACAGGATTATAAGTCAGATTGTGTTTATCGGATTATCACCCATGCAGACGACAAACTGTTGGGCTTCAATAGTCCGATAGCTGACAGGTTATGCAGGAATCGGTGCCGCCGCCATTGGCCCTGCGGGTTCGATACGGTCGCCTGCCTTTCCGGGTGGCCTCAGGGACGCGGTTTCCAGATGCTCGCCGAAACGAACCAGACGGGCCGAGTTGAATATCACCACAATACTGGCGACGGCATGAAGGATTGCCGCCGGTGTCGGCCGGAGCCACCCTATGGCCCCCAATACTTCGAGGGTCACGATGAAACCCGCACCAAACAACAGGTTTTGCCAGATAACCTTGGTCGTCTCGCGCGATAAACTAATCAGAAAGGGAAGCCTGCGAAGATCGTTATTCATCAGGGCGATACTGGCTGAGTTGATCGCTACGTCACTCCCCGCTGCCCCCATCGCCACACCTAAATCGCCCGCCGCCAACGCCGGGGCATCGTTAACCCCGTCTCCGATAACTGCAATCCTATGGCCCTTGCTTTTCAATTCGTCAACCAGATGCAGTTTCTGTGCCGGCAGAACCTCCGCATATACGTCGGTGCAACCCATCTCAGCAGCAACCCGCCGGGCAACCGATTGCTTGTCCCCCGTAACCATCGTCAATGCCCGAACTCCCATCTCACGCAGTTCGTGGATGGCTTCGCGGGCCTCATCCCGCGTGCGGTCCTCCAGACCGATCCAGCCCAGTAATTTCCCACCCCGGGACACATACAGAACGCTGATACCTTCCGGCTCCTTGAAGTCAGGATCGTTGGTCAGGCTCAAATCGACGCCTCGTTCTTTCAGCCACGTCGGCCGGCCAACCAGAACTTCCTCGCCCTCGAAGCGGGCTCGTACCCCTTTGCCGGTTACCTCTTCAAATTGTTCCGGTTTGGTGAGCTTCAGTTGTGCCTTGGTCGCCACCGCAGCCAGCGCACGGGCATTGGGGTGTTTGGACATTTGATCCGCCGATGCCGCCGTCCGCAGCAAATCCGATCCCTCGATGCCGGGCGACGGTTTCATCTGTGTGACCGACAATTCCCCGGTGGTCAGCGTTCCCGTCTTGTCGAACATAACTGCGGTTAAATTGCGGGCCCCTTCCAGGGTAATCACATTTTTGACCAGGATTCCCAGACGGGCGGCACAGGATAATGCCGCCACCATCGCCGTCGGGGTGGCCAATACCAGGGCGCAAGGGCAGGCCACCACCAGCATGGTAATGGCCCGCGTCATCCCTTCGTCGCTTTGTTTGTTGAAAAACCACACGATCCCCGCCAGCATCAAAATCGTCGGGGTGTACCAACCGGCGTATTTGTCGATCAAACGCATCAGCGGGATCTTTGTTTTTTCCGCCTCCAGAATCAACTTCTGAACCCGACCCAGTGTGGTTTCCGCACCGGCCTTGGTTACTCGTATGTCCAGCATGCCGGTTAAATTGTTGGTGCCGTTGAAAACTTCATCGCCGATGCTTTTGTCCACCGGCAAAGATTCACCCGTAATGTTGGCCTGATTAACCGTGGATTCGCCGGAAATAACTTCGCCGTCGGCGGCAATGTTATCACCCGGACGAACGCGTACCATATCACCGGGTTTCAAAAGTTTGGCTTCCACTTCTTCTTCCTGACCGTCATCCTTAAGACGATGGGCGCGGGTCGGGGTAATCCTGATCAAGGATTCAATCGAGGCCCGGGCACCCAAAGCGGTCCGAGTTTCAATCAGCGTCGATATGATCATGAAAAAAGCAATAATCCCGGCCACCTGATATTTCTGGATGGCAATCGCCGCTACTACCGCCATGGCTACCAGTTCGTCCATGTGCATTTCGCCTTCCAGCAGATGCTTGAGGGCATGGATAACCAATGGAGTTCCCAACAGAATCGCACCGAACAAAGCGAAAATGTCCGAATAACGCGGATCTTCGAAAATCCACCCCGCCACAAAAGAATTCCCCACTAAAAGACCGCCCATCAGCGTAGCGATCACCAGCAGGCTGGACATAGTGGTCTGGGCCTCGATCGATTCTTTTAAATGTTTGCCGTGTGCCATCGTTTAATCCGTCCTAAACTATTTGATTAACAGGGGATATCGGCCACCAAAACCGCCGGTTACCTGATTGTAGACCTATAGGGGATTGAATATATTACATCATACGACCAAATCTGTCTTGGGTTTGAATTCAGCGTTATAAGCTATCTATACACGCCGGTTCCCTGAAGTAGCGGTCACTGTTGAATTTTGCTGGAAATCATCTAAGAAAATGCGGTTTCAGTATCACACCAATAATTACATTATTGCATTGTATGATCCTACCATCTATCATTCCACTCACCAAGTTGCGTAATCCTGCTAGTAAGGGCCTGAGTTATCTACTACATTAGTTTGTTTCGTAAATGAATGATTTTTAACCGATGGAGATCTGAGACATGATACCTAATAGGTTGATCGATCTGTTTTGTATAGCTTTGATCGTGACCGCAACAGCATGTGACAATCGATCGGATTCGTCCCGGATAGATAGTGCGTCCGCCAAACCACCAGGGGCTTCGGTCAAAGATGAGCAAAAACCTGCCCCAACACCCACACCGGCTAAAAAAGTTGAAAAGCCAACTAACACTGGTGCGCCCGAAACCGCAAAAGACGACCCTACGCCGCGTGTCGGCTTGGAAATTGCCCTCGGTACCGAATCATGGGGTAAGATTGTTCTCCAACTGGATGCCGTCAAAGCACCCATTACGGTCAAGAACTTTTTACGTTATGTTGATCAAGGTTATTACAACGGAACTATATTTCATCGCGTCATGCCTAATTTTATGATTCAAGGAGGTGGGTATGTCAGTGGATTTAAACGGAAAACCGAAGGTCAACACGAACCTATTAAGAATGAGGCCAAGAACGGCCTGAAGAATAAGCGGGGTACCGTTGCCATGGCCAGAACACCCGCTCCCCACTCCGCAACTTCAGAGTTTTTCATAAATGTCGTGGACAACACCGGCTTGGATTATCCGAGTCGGGATGGTTGGGGTTACTGTGTGTTCGGTAAAGTGGTTCAGGGTATGGACGTTGTAGACCGTATTAAAAACATCGAAACACGCCGCGATCAAAGAGGAGAAATATCTCAGCCGATTAATCCACCCGTGCTTAAAAAGGCTTATCGGATTAAAGCGAATTGATTGTTAACTCGGATATGAGACCTTGCCCTGATATCTCTGTCTCGACAATAACCATAACCTTATTTGGCAAATACTTGGGAAGTGAAACACAATTGGAGTTTAACTAAATGGCCGAAAATAATGTTTCCAACACACCGCGCGTCGAATTAGAAATTACCCAGGATACCGAATCATGGGGAAAGATGGTTCTCGAGCTCGATGCGGCGAAGGCCCCCATTACGGCGAAAAACTTTTTGAGTTATGTGGATGAAGGTTACTATGACGGAACCATCTTCCATCGCGTTATTTCTGATTTCATGATTCAGGGTGGGGGATTTATCAGTATGACAAAGGAAAAAACTGCGGGTCTGCATGAACCGATTCAAAATGAAGCCGCCAACGGCCTGAAAAATAGACGCGGTACCATCGCTATGGCTCGAACCGCAGATCCGCATTCAGCAACCTCACAATTTTTCATCAATGTCGCGGATAATGCATTTCTGGATTATCCGGGCCAGGATGGGTGGGGATATTGTGTGTTCGGACAGCTGATTGAGGGATTAGACGTGATGCATCGCATCGAAGATGTCGAAACCCGTAAAAATCCGGCCATGGGCGGAGAGCAGTCTCTCCCTCTCAAGCCGCCGATGATCAAAAAGGCCCAATGCATTAAAGCAGATTAATAAACGGTGGGAAAAAGATAGCCAAATGTGATTTTGTAAAGATGAATTAACATCTAACAAAACCTCTCCCCTTACCAAGAGGGGATTGAGGTGGATTCTGAGTATTAATTCCTTTACGCTCCTTACCGTTGATCTTGTTAGACGTTCTTAGTCAAGCTGATATACTTTTTCATTTCGTATTATTTGTCGTTGCTGTGGATATCGCTTTTAACCCCACCGAATCGGCGCTCGCGCTCGGCATACGTGCAAATGGCCTCATTAATGTGTTCCTTGCGGAAATCGGGCCACAACACCTCCGTAACAAATAATTCCGAATAGCTGATCTGCCAGAGAAGGAAATTACTGATCCGCATCTCACCGGCGGTACGTATCAGCAGGTCGGGATCGGGGATGCCCGCCGTATACAAGGCATTGTTTATTTGTTGTGCGTCGATTTGGTCGGGTGTTAGTCGGCCGGCTTCAACCTCGCGGGCCAGGAAACGACACGCATCCACAATCTCGTTACGAGAGCTGTAGTTAATCGCCAGGTACAGTTTCAGGCCCGTGTTGTCCTTGCTCATGTGTACCGTAGTATCCAGTTCACGCAGCACCGCCGCCGGCAATCCGTCACGTCGACCGATCTGTATTAAACGAACGTTGTTCTCGATAATCTCTGTCCGTTCCTTGATCAGATATTCAACATAGAGATCCATCAAGGCTTCGACTTCATCCTTGGGGCGTTTCCAGTTTTCCGCGCTGAAGCTGTAGAGAGTAAGAATTTCGATTTTCAGTCGGGCGCAATGGATGATGATATTACGGACGTTGGCCGCCCCCTCCATATGACCGTTTATTCGCGGCAGGCCTTTGAGATTCGCCCAGCGCCCGTTGCCGTCCATGATAATGGCGATGTGACGAGGGAGTTGCTGGGGTTCCAGGCCAAGTTCTTCCACGGGATTTAGAGGTTCTTGATCCATTTCGATATAATACTCAAGTCAAACTGCTCGTTCAAAGTTGAGTCGAGATTCGGTTTACTATAAATGAATCTCCGTGTCTTTCTTCATGCACCGCTGGTTGGGCGTCGGATATTTTACGCTCTTATCAGAGTTTGGGTTCTTTCCGGACCGACACTAACGATGGCGATGGGCACCCCAATCAGGGATTCCAAACGATCCACATAATCCCTAGCCGCCTGAGGTAGGTCGTTGATCGACCGGGCCTTTCTGATTTCCTCCTTCCAGCCGGGCAGATATTCCACGATCGGTTGGGCTTGTTCCAGGGCCGAACTGTCGGTAATGAATCCGGGGATCGGGCCGTCCGCATTTTGGTACCCGGTGCATATTCCTATTTTTTCCAGGCCCGTGAGGGTATCGAGGTGCATGACCGCTACGTGGGTTAGGCCGCTGAGCTGGGCACTGTATTGGGCGGCCACCGCGTCGAACCATCCGCATCGCCGGGGACGACCCGTGGTAGTCCCGTACTCGTGCCCGCGGTCCCGAATGCATTGCCCGATCTCGTCCTCCAGCTCGCTGGGGAAAGGGCCGGCCCCCACCCGTGTGGTGTAGGCTTTGGTTACTCCGATATTGGTTTGTACCGTCCGGGCCGGAACCCCGGCGCCGGCCGGAACCCCTACCGCACAGGTACTGCTGCTGGTCACAAAAGGAAAGGTGCCGTGATCTATATCCAGCAGGGTCCCGTTGGCCCCTTCGAAAAGCAGACATTTACCGGCCTGCATCGATTCGTGGAAAAACTGGGTCGTATTGCAAACGTTATTCGCTATTCGCTCCGCATAATCCTTATATTCCTCGATAATCATCTGGGCGCCGAAAGGCTCGGTGTCGCCGTATACTGCCGAGAAGACGGTGTTCTTGAAGTCGGCGATGCCGGCAATCTTATCCCGCAGAACTTCGGTGTTCAACAGGTCGATAACACGAATGGCGGTAGCCCGCTGCATCTTGTCGGCATAGCAGGGCCCGATCCCGCGGGCTGTGGTACCGATCTTCTTCTTGCCCAACGACGCCTCGGATAATAGGTCCTGCTTTTTGTGCCAGGGCATTACCAGGTGGGCTCGGTCGCTGATCTTGAGGTTATCGCCGACGGTGATACCACGCTCGGCCAAGGTCTCGATCTCTTCCAGCATCCTGCCCACATCCAGGGCCACACCCGGACCGACCACCGCGAACTTGCCTTCGTTGAGCACACCCACTGGCAGCAGGTGGAATGCGTATTTTTCATCCCCGATCACCACCGTATGGCCGGCATTGCCGCCGCCGTTGTAGCGAACGATGATGTCGTAGTGTTCGGCGAGCATGTCCACGATTTTGCCCTTGCCCTCGTCTCCCCAGTGCATGCCCACCACACACGTATGTCCCAGTTTCTTGAAATCCATGTCAAAACTTTCTCGCAAAGAGTGTTCGTCAGTTCAAGACGCACTCAAACAATAACCGCCCCGACCAGAGCGGTTTTCCCTGGGCCCACATCGGCCAAACCTCAACTAGTCAACACTTTGTTATAAGCTACCTTTACACCCCACCCGCGTCAAGAGATGCCCAAGAAAGCAGTTAGAGGTTTGCCTCCAGTCCCGATGTGTTTTTACCTATGTCAAAAGTGTAGGATTCGCCGTCCGGGCCGTCTGGAGATATTTAGGTTGTAGATCTATTCTTTCGAGTAAGATAAATTTGTTCTACCATCTACCTGATCTACTTCCGCACTCCCAAGCAGCGCTGGGACCGGATCTGTCGCAGTTACTTTGTTTTAGGGAATTGGTTTATATCGATTGATGATTAGTTCAGCAGTCTTCATGCCATCGATGGCGGCAGAGACGATCCCGCCGGCGTAACCGGCGCCTTCGCCGATGGGATAAAGGTTTTGGGCGGACGCGGATTGGCGGGTACGCCGGTTACGGGTCATCCGCAGCGGGCTGCTGGCCCGGGTCTCCGGGGCGGTGACCAGGGTCTCCGGCCCGCCGAAACCGGGAAGTTTAACATCGAGTTGTTCGATGGCCTTGGCTATAGCGTCGGCGACGTCGGAAGGAATCACTTGACGGATGTCGGCCCACTGCCCGCCGAGCGGGTAGCTGGTATCTAATGTACCGGCTGATGGTTTATGTTGCACAAAATCGCAGGCTCGCTGCGCGGGAACGCGATAATTTTGGCCGGCAAGCTTGAAGGCGGTTTGCTCGATCCTCTCCAGATATTCGACGGCTTTAAACGGATCAAGATCATCGAACATTTCACGGGGATCGAGGGTAAGCACCAAACCGCAGTTGGCCAATGGCCCCTCGCGTTTGGATCTGCTGGCGCCATTGGTGACAACGGCATCGACGACTTCATTGGTCGGCAGGATTTGTCCGCCGGGACACATACAGAAGCTGAATACGTCGCCTCGTTGACCGGCCGCCCCTTTGGCCACCAGGTTATATTCAGCCGGCGG
>CP070790.1:3895858-3898601 GCA_020346805.1 Planctomycetota bacterium | reverse complement strand
ATCTTGGCCACCTCGTGGGAGATACGGAATCCATCAAAGAAGTGCAGGAATGGTATTCGGCTTTTCAGCGTCGCCGCCTGACCTATACAGGTCATGTCGTGGGCCTCCTGCACCGATCCCGAGGCCAGTAAGGCAAAACCGATTTGCCGGCAGGCCATTACGTCGGAATGGTCGCCGAAGATACTCAGGGCGTGGGTGGCCAGGGTGCGGGCCGACACGTGCATGCAATACGAGGTAAGTTCGCCGGCAATCTTATACATGTTGGGGATCATCAGCAGCAGGCCCTGGCTGGCGGTGAAGGTGGTGGTTAAGGCACCGGCCTGCAATGCCCCGTGCACCGCTCCCGCGGCACCGGCCTCGGATTGCATCTCGGTCACCTGGGGTATGGTTCCCCAGATATTGCGCTGTCCCTTGACGGACCATTCATCCGCCAATTCGCCCATCGGTGATGAGGGGGTAATCGGATAAATGGCGATAACCTCGTTGGTGCGATGGGCTACCGAGGCGGTCGCTTCGTTGCCGTCCACTGTAATAATTCTTCTCTGGCCCATTGAGCTAACTCCTTGAATCTGGTGCCGACTTTCGTTGCCACCCGTTTGGGTGGGCAAATTGCTTATCATCAACCGTCAATCACCTGAGTCGGCATATTCGCCGATATATACTCTGCTTGCCGGAAATATCGTAAAAAGGCTTGCAAAAAGCACTTAGGTTCGCAGCTTACGCTGGTATGGTCCCTCGCAAGCGGCAGAAACCGGGTAGTTTAATGGTTTGACCTTTGTAAGACAACATTACCCCATTCTTTAGGCATTTATGTAGTAAATATGCGGGCATCGCGAGAAGTCACAATGCCTGCTGCATTGATGGTTTTCCCACCTGTATCCGGCGATTATGCGTTACGTATTTATTTGTCCGGTGATGTGGTCTGGCCGGTTTATACGGATCATACTTCGAATCGGCGCGGGATCTGGCACATTTTTCCGTAGTAAAAGTAGGGAAAATGTGCCTGATCCACTTTCTTTACCGGTAGGCGAGATTTTGGATAATAAACCACCGCAAAAATTATTGCCGGTTATGCAAAATTGTCGTTATAGTGGTCTCTTATGACGGAAACGAGTAGAGAATCATGGACTGTAGGGCGGCTGCTGGAATGGACCACCGATTGGTTCAAGCAAAAAGATGTCGAAGGCGGTCGCTTGGCCGCCGAGTTGCTCCTGGCCCGGGCCATGAACTGCCCCAAAATCGAGTTGTACACCCGTTACCACGTCGAGCCCACCCCGCAACAACGGGACGCCTTTCGGGAATTGGTTAGTCGCGCCTCGGAACATACTCCCATTGCCTATTTGCTGGGATCGCGTGAGTTTTATTCTTTGGATTTTTTGGTGACGCCGGCGGTCCTGATCCCTCGCCCGGAAACCGAGGCCATCGTTCAGCGGGCTATTGAACTCTGTCGGCAATTGCCGGATCGTCATTGGCGGATATTGGATGTGGGAACGGGCAGTGGCTGTATTGCCATCGCCATAGCTTATTATGCCGATAATGCATCGGTGATTGCCAGTGACCTATCTGCCGGTACTTTGGAAGTTGCCACCCAAAATGTCGATCGCCATCAAGTATCCGATCGCGTCCGGTTGGTTGAGGCGGATTGTGTAACTTTACCGCAGGAATTTATCCCTGACGATGGATTTGATATTATCGTTTCCAATCCTCCTTACATCAGCAGCCGACAGTGGTCTGAATTACCCCCCAACGTTCGCGACTATGAGCCCAAGATTGCCTTGGTAATGGAAGATGGCGACGGGTTAGTAATGTACAGGCGGTTGGCCGCCGAGGCCCCGGAAGTGCTGAAAAAAAGAGGCCGATTGCTTGTGGAGTTGGGCTACGACCAGCATACGGCTGTGCTCGAGATATTTGAGAATGCCGGTCGCTGGAATTATATTGATTCGCATCGTAATACCGGCGATGTCTATGATCGGGTCGCCGAGTTTGAATTACGATAGATAATCCGGGATCTGTCAAAGCTTGGAGAAGGTCATGAATAATCAAAGATCGCTTCGCCGATCGAGCAGCGATTATATGATTGCCGGCGTATGTGGCGGATTGGCGGAATATTTTGGTTTATCACCCACGAGGATGCGGATTGTTTATGTGCTGTTATCCATTTTCTCGGCTGCTTTTCCCGGCATATTGGTCTATATCGCTCTTTGGATATTGCTGCCGCGGGCCGAATCAAGCTGGTAAGCTTGAGTTTGGTTAGGTTATAGGGGTAGAATAAACAGTAAGGTTGATCTATATAGTCAGATCACATATCCAGATCTTTGTACGATAGAAATCAGTCGTTGAGTCTAGGTTAAGATTTATTGTATGAACAATGTAGATGATTGTTGGCCGCTTGACCCCTTTTGGGGTTTGAGAGGTGGAACATGCCCGAGAGAGATTATCGCAGTGTCGGGGGATTGTCCAAGGTGGTTGAAAGACAGGTCCGCAATTGGGAATTAGCCCGCTCGCAGAAAATTGATAACGGATCGGCTCGAACGCAGGAGGTCGAGGACTTTGTAACCATCGCCAATATCTGTGGGGCCGGCGGAAATGAAGTTGCCGCTATGTTGTCAGAGAAACTGAATTGGCCCCTCTTCGATCGGCAGATCCTCAGCGTCATGGCCGGCGACGACGATGTGCGGGCTCGCCTCTATGAGACCATGGACGAACGTGATCTGGGTTGGATTGAAAATACTTTCCGTTCCTT
>CP070790.1:3876925-3895758 GCA_020346805.1 Planctomycetota bacterium | reverse complement strand
CTTATGAAACTATTCAGCAACAGATGCACGACCGATTGATTCAGGAAATGTATGATACCAATGATCCGATACTGACCTACCTTTATCCAAAAATCGGACTTAGTATTAATTCCATCGATCATTGGGTGCACGTAAATACAGATTTGCCGAACGATACTTTCACCGTAACCAATTATGGTATCGATACCCTAAATTATACCATCACGGATGATGCCTCCTGGTTTTCCTGTAATCCCGATAACGGATCGAGCAGCGGCGAGTCGGACACCATCAATATAATCTACCACACAGCCGGTCTGGCGATCGGTGATTATTCGGCCACTATCAGCGTGGCAGATCCCAATGCCATGAATACACCTCAACAAATCACGGTAGAGATTCAGGTCAGGCAGCCGGGCGATCTGGATCATGACTACGATGTGGATCAGGAGGATTTCGGATTTTTCCAGGCCTGTTATAGCGGTCTCGGCCAAACCTTTCCGCCGGGTTGCGAAGAGGCCGACATGGATTCGGACACGGATGTGGACAGAATCGATTTCAACAACTTCTATCCGTGCATGGCCGGTCCCAACCAAACACCCGGCTGCTAGCCCGAGTTACTCACCGGCTGGCATTCAAAAAGCTCCCTTTTAATGGTATACTGATATATGAACAATTAACCCGGATTATTCACGGGGTTTTCGCTGGTTTTTGTAATGTTATTGGTTAAAAGGAGTTACGTCCCCATACAAAGTAATACTGATATACAGAGTGTTTTTTCCGGCGCGATGATTTTTCCCGTCTGACGAGGAAGAGACGGTGATTTGCCACAGGCGTATTCGGTAATACGTCGAGGAAAAATCGTCGGTTCTGACGAAGACGGACGGAAAAAGCATCCGTCGGGCGGTAAGGCCCGTGAATAATTCGGGTTAATATATGTGGAGAGGAAAAAGATTCGATGTTTAATTATCTAAGCAGCAAATCCGTATCGCTCGGCAATCTTTTTCTCCGTGCCACAATTTGCCTTCATCATCCAGGCATAACCATCAGTTTAATCGTGGCAATAATATCGGCTTATCCCTCACTTTCAGCGGCATCTGAATCGGTGACCTGGAAACGGGTGGTTTATTACGACGCCGACTATCCATCCTCTTGGGTAAGCGGTACAACCATTCGCAATGCCTTATCCGCCGAGGGATACAGCGTATTGAACGCCAATGAACTCAAACAATGGATGGACGATCGTATAGATGACGGTCATTTGAGTGTAGTGGTTTTTGCTAAAGATATTGCCCCGGATACGGTGGCGGAATCGAAATCGTCCGGTTGTACACTAAGGCGCTACCTGAATGCCGGTGGTAAAATAGTCTGGTACGGTGATATACCGTGCTACTACCAGGGACATTCTGACGGGACCAGAACCAATTGGGGGACAAACGGATCAGAGACCATACTGGGATTTCATGCAGCCAGCGGTCCGTGGGACTCCGACCAGGAAGTTACTATTACCGCGGATGGAACTCAGTGGGGCATACAGAATACCTGGCCATCGGTTCGGCCGACAGCCACCGGCGGTTTACGGGTGTTGGCCCGGGATAACGGTGGTTACTCAGCCGCTTGGGTAAAACACTATATTACCGACGATCAATTGCGGGGCTTCGTAAGATTCCGTGACAAAGGTGGCAACCCCGATGCCGGTGACGTGCAAAGGCTGGCGGAATATGCCCCGGCGACCGTCCTCGGCGACAACTGTTTGGACGACATAATCGCTACTTTCCATTACCCCTGGTATGGCAATCCGAACACCACATCTTGGCGACACTGGAACGACGCCACCCACAATCCGCCGACAACCTGGACGGCTTATTATCTGCCGTGTTACCCGGATTGTACCTGGAACCCGGCAGAACAATTGTACGATAGCAATAATATCGATGTGCTCCGCTGGCAGGATCGGGGCATGGCCCGGGCGGGCATCGATATCGCCATTGCCAGTTGGTGGGGAACCACCAGCTTCTCGAATGGTGCTTTCAGCAAAGCCGTTCGAATCTGTAAGAGTGTTCAGTGGTGTATATATTACGAACTCGATTCAAAAGGTGATCCTACTCCGCAAGAGATCCACGACGATATCAAGTACGTTATCGATAACTACGGGCCGACACGGAATTATGCCAAAATTGACGGCAAGTGGCTGGTATTCGTATACGCGGTAAACGGTACCGATGCCGCCGACCGCTGGCGGCAGGCCAAGTCCCTGCTGGCAACCAGCGGTTATGATGTATACTTCAACGGCGACGTGGGTCAATATGACAGTTCAAACGTTCCCGATCCCTGGGATGCGGTCCATCGATATGCTCCCGCCAACTATCAAACGTTAACTACTTCCCCTTCGGCCGGTGACGATTCCGCCAGTTTGTCACCGGGTTTCTGGAAGATCTATGAAACAGTAAGACTTGCCCGATCCCTGAGCCAGTACAGCTCGGCATGGAATGATATTGTTACCAATAGATGGGCATCGCGCTTTAAGGTCATCGAGACCTGGAACGAAATTCACGAAGGAACCCAGATCGAACCGGGGCAGGAGATAATTGCCGACTATGTAAATGGCTTCCAACCCTCGGGATATATTTATGACTACGACTTCATCGATGCGATAGCCCCGATGGCCAACACCTTGCGTTGGCAGTCCATCGGTCACCGGGCCACGGCGTCGGTTAAGTTTGAGGCCGAAAACATGGTATGGGAGAACGGGACATCGGCTGAAGGTGTAACCGAATGGCGAATCAACAACGAAGGGGCACGCATTGGTTTTGCCGTTTACTTCCCCGAGAATCAAAATCAGGTATGGCTGATTGTTCGGGCACGAGCAGTCCAGGTAGGAGGATCGGCTTATTGGCCGGACCTTATCACCTATTGGGATGATGTACCGGTAATGCAAAGCATAGTCGACTCATTATCACATCTTAACTACTTCACAACCACATCCGCTTCCAGCGGAATTCACAAACTGGAAGTTACTTTGGCCAACGATCCCGGCGAGGATGAAGATGTCGATCTGATCATTGATTGCGTCGATGTTCACAATGTGGATGCCGACAGCGATTACGACAACGATGGTATCGCCGACCTGAGTGATAACTGCCCTTTGACGGCAAACGCCGATCAAAACGATGAAGACTCGGATGGAGTGGGCGATGTATGTGATGAATGTCCGGGTACATTGTATGGAGCACCTGTGGATACGCGGGGGTGTCCGATGACGGCGGCTGATTTCGATCGTGACGGCGATGTCGATCAGGAGGACTATGGCTACCTTCAAGGCTGTTTTTCCGGAATGGGTCATCCCCGTCAGCCTGACTGCCAGAATGCAGACCTCGATTCGGACATGGATGTTGACCTGATTGATTTCGGGATATTTCAGTCGTGCATGAACGGAGCCGATATCCTTCCCGGCTGTTGATATCGAATCAATGTTTATCAGCCGCTTTTATAATTATTTCTCGAATTTGAATTCGGTTGTTTGCTTCTGCCAGCTTTTAACCTTCTCCCGCATGGCGAGTAAAATCTTTTTATATGTCGGTCTATCAATCAGGTTGTTCATTTCATAGGGATCGGCTTCAACATCGAACAATAATTCGTTACCGCTCTCCCGCTCAATGGCGTACATGTATCGTAATGTACGTATGCCGTCGCTGCTAGTGGTCTCAATATAGGCCGCGTTTTCACCGATAACTGTCTGTCTAGAAGTTAACACCGCGTCCATAGACAAACCCTGAACACTTGGGGGAACAGAAACGCCACAGAGTTCTAATATAGTGGGCATTACATCGATCAACGAAATTACCTGTTTGTCGATGACTCTCGGGGTAAGCTTGCGCGGATAGCGAACCATCATCGGTATGCGACATGCCTCAATGTAATGATGATTTTTATTAAAAAGTTGATGACTACCCAACAGGTCGCCGTGGTCGGTGGTGAATACAACGATGGTATCGGCATCGATAGCGTTATCTTTCAATGCCTTCATAACCTGCCCGACGCAGTCATCGATTGCGGTGATTTGGCCGTAATACAAAGCAGTCAGATCCCGTAAATCCATACCCTCGGGAAGTTTTTCCGGATAGGTATCCGGATTTCGCAGATATCGATGCTCCCACATATAGATCTTGAACCATTCCTCATTGTAGGCCGGCTTGCCATCTTTTATGGCATTGGGTCTAATCGGCAGTTCGTCCGGCTGGTACATGTTTTTATATTTATTCGGCAGATCCGCAATGGGCATGTGCGGCGGATGTGGTGAGAAGTATAAAAAGAACGGCCGATCGCGATTGAGGCGGATGAATTCAACGGCCTTTTCGGTTTCGTAAAATGGACCGTATCCTTGGTGATAATAGACTTCCTTCTCGTTTACCGTGAATTTCTGCTTGAAGTAACCGTGGGGATAATTGGCCCGCAGGCTTTGTTGAAAGCCGAGTGCCTGGGGTTTGGGGAACAAATGCCACTTGCCGACCAATGCCGTTTTATAACCGGCGGCGGCGAGGGCCTCTGCCAGAGTAGTGTGCGTGGTTGTAGATCGTCCGGATTGGCATTCGGGATCCTGGTTTTGGTTAACACCATTGGATCGGGCATATCGACCGGTCAGCAAAGTCGAACGGGCCGGCGAACATACCGGGAAATTGGAAAAAGCATGGGTAAATCGTACACCCTCGTCGGCCAATCGATTGATATTGGGGCTTTTTATCACCGGATTGCCGTAACAGCCCAACGCCGACCAGCGAAGCTGATCGGGAAGGATAATCACTACGTTTGGTTGCCGATGGGATCGGTCCGCTGATTGAGCCGACACAGGCAGTACCTCCAAAAAGGCTAATACTATCAACACTATTAAACATGGAATTAAGTATCGTGTATACATAGTCTCTCACATTCTGAGCCACTTACTGGGGAGGAAACAACTCCCTTCCAGTATAATAGCGAAATATGAAGATGAATATATAAAGATAAACCTGGGAATTTGAATACCCAAGCTTGTGTTCAAAATCAAAAACGGTTGCATATTGCTGCAAATAGATTCAATAACTACTGCCAACCGATTTGGGTACCCTTGACCCACTCGACGTGGGAATCGGCAAAAACAGCATTGGTTCCGCCGCCCTGACTGGTACGATGACTTTGACGGTTACGTACCTTGCGGTTATACGACAAATTCATTCCTCCGTGACAGTGAATAACCGTCGTTTCAGAAACACTGGCGGCCCCAACGAACTGTGCATTACCGGTAGTCCATTTGCGATTAAGAAAATCTGTGTTTTTTCTATTTGAACCGGATATGTTTTCCGCCCTGACAAACCAAGGGGGTGGGGTGTAGCCTGCATTTTTTCTTCCATTCTTGTTCCAACTCAGCGCCGAATATTTGGGCCGGCCGTCTCCTATACAAACCACGCTTTTATCCCCGCCACATGAGTCAAAGGGAAAGGCGTCACTGGGTTTTTCCAGATGAAACGCAGGTGGAATATGTCCCTTTCTCACCCTTCCTTCCCACTGCCAGGTGTTGTACGAGCATATCCGACCTTTAAGATTATAAACGTCACACCCCTGCCAGACTTCCACTATTTCAAACACCGTATTGTCGGTAAGCGCCTCCCGCACAAAGGGACAGGCATAATAATCGGGCATAATGCTGTCCACAAAATATCTCATTTTACTTGCCGGCCACGCAAGTTCAGGATCAAAGGGATCGCCCGGCTGATAAAACATTTTCTTCAAGTTCCTGGTACCCTTATCATAATCCCGGAAAGCGACCGGCAGCCACATGTGTTGGGCGAGGTTTTGATTTTGAATATCATTCACATCCTCAGTGTACGGTGTATCACCACTGAAATGCCCCAAGTACGCCGCACCGGCATTATAAATTACCGGAACATAGTCTTTATTGCCGGCCTGATAATTGGCGGTGATCATGCCGATTTGCCTACAGTTGGCGGCACAGGCGGCGATCCTGGCCTGCTCGCGAGCCCGCTGCAATGACGGCACAAGGATGGCCGCCAGCAGGGCGATGATGGCAACCACCACCAATACTTCGATCAAGGTGAATGCCTTAGCCTGAAAGAGAAACCTATTTCCCCGTGAAGAATACCGGGAAACAATCGTATACATGTTTCATACTCCTTTACACTAGCAAAGGATGCCTATCTATAATATACCAGTGGAGAATACATTTTCAAAATGAACCTGAAGATTTATGCTGATCGGCCATTAAATCAGTCGAACTTTGAACAGTTATACATTATCAATTGAAGATACAATGACCTTACATACTTTCTCAACCGCTTTTGCCAGAAGCGGACTTAATTCACTTACTTGATATTCATCGGAAGAGCCGGGCGAACATTTTGACAAATACTTCACATCCGACGGCTGGACAAGCAAGAAAACACATTTTGCACCGGTAGCCGAGGCGATATACTTGGCGATTAAAGAAATATTACCGACATGGCAACTTATACCGCCGCCGGCCAAATCATCCGCGGAATATAAACCAATTTCTCCGGGTGCCCGATCCAACTCGGCAACATCAATGAACAAGACCGTGTCCGGATTATACCCCGCAATATGTTGTAAATAATTTTCGGGGGCAACACCGGCATCGATTAAAGGTATGGAAACCTTCCCCTCCAGGGCATCTACCACTGACGGTCCAAAACCGTCGTCCCCTTTCTGGCGATTGCCGATCCCTACAATGATACTGTGCTTTGAAAGGACTGCCGCCAGTTGATGGCGGAGTTCATCGGCCTCAGGAGTCGGGCCGGCATTCGACATTTAATCACCCCACAACTCCTGCAAGACGAGCGTACGCCGACACTTGGGACAGGTGACCCGCATCAGGTCTTCACGGGTTAGAGGTTTATCTTCGCTTCGTCCCCCCTCGGCCTCGGTAAGGCCCAAATCACCCTCTGAGGTAAGGATCAGGGTCGGATTTGCATAACGCTTGGCCCCCAGGCGGTCGGCAACAAACAGCAAATGTTTCCTGGCCCCAACGATGGCACCGCAGGTCTCGCAAACCACCAATTCATTATCGACCGTCTCAACACAGGTCGAACGATCGAAGCAGGCAAGATCATACTCGCCGCCCCCCAAACGGATGCCTTTTTGCGTGGTGCAGTTAAGCTCGCAGTGGCCGCAGAATATACACTTATCGTAACGCAAAACCAGTTTTCGATTCGGAGGATCGGCGGTTACATCGTCGTAAACGTCTATACATTGAGTGGTGCATACTTCGGCGCAGGCTTTGCACCCGATACAATCCTCTTGATAAAAAGTCGGTTTGCCGCGGAAATTCTCCGGAGGCTGGCAAGGCTCGAAGGGAAACTTGGTGGTAACCGGGCCCACAATCAAGGCCTTTACCGCTTCAACGACTTCACGCAGTTTGGGTTTACGCATGCTGTTGCTCCTGGATGGCGGCCGGCTGGGATTTCAAGGTTACTTCTTTGTTATATTGCTCGAGCGCTTCGCTGCCGGCATAATCGTCAACAACGCTGGCATCGCACATCTTCACACCCGATCGATAAGCCCCGCGGGCCAGGGCGTGGGCCCCCACCGGCGAGGTAAGCATTATAAAAAAAGCACACAACAACGATTTGATCATCAACGGCTCGGCATCCCATCCGGCAGAGACGACTACACCAATCAAAATTAAACAGGTGCCCAAGGTGACGCATTTGGTGGCCGCCTGAAGACGATTGTATACATCGGGTAAACGTACCAATCCCAGACAACCAAGTACGTCAAATATCACGCCGATACCGATCAGAATGGCCCCGATGTTATCATTCATCATACGCCCTCCCTTCCAGGTATTTGGCCAGGGCGATGGCCCCGATAAAACTAAGCAGGGCCCAGGCCAGGGCGATACTCAAGTACCAATCTTTTCCGGTATGCAATCCGATCAATGCGGTAAAGGCCACGATTAACGTGCCGAGAATATCGATACCCATCGCTCGGTCGGGAGCGCTGGGGCCGCGGCCGATCCGGTATAAACACATGAACGCGCATAACACCAACGCGAACAATATAATCGAGCTGATGCCCATCATTCGAAAATCCTCCTCAACATCGGCTCAAACTTCGAGGCAATCTCTAGTACCTGTCTATCAACATCTTCGGTAGCAACATTAATCCAATGGACATACAGATCCTGCCCGTCGATATCGACGACCAGCGTCCCGGGGGTCAAGGTTATCGAGGCGGCCAGGAAAGTCTTGGACCAATCAGAAGTCAAAGTTGTCGGCACCCGGACTATGCCCGGCCGGATGGGCAGATCCACGTGCAGCACCCGATAGGCCACATCCAGATTCGCTTTGATGCAATAATAAAAGAAATATGGCAGGTAGATGGCCCCCCAGAACCATCGTCTCAGATCGAAAACCGAGTGGGGCTGTTCGGGGTATAGTTCGCTTAACAGGGTAGCCACCAGGATGGAGAAGAACAATCCAACCACCACGCTCACCAGGGTGGGCGGCCAGGTCAGCAGCAACCATATAATAAAAGTAAGTGCCAGACACACGAGCTGTCTCATGGTTGTAGATCCTCCGTCAATTCAAGGTCGGCCACCACGGTTGTTTTAATCTTCGGCTGAAACTGTTCGATATATCCCCTGCCATCCACCAGAGCGGAAGCCGCCGGTTCGATCAGGATGTCTTTATGCAAGGGTGCGAGAATGCCAAGCAACACACAGGCAATCGCCAAACAGACCATGGCCACACGCATAGGTGCCGGCGAATCCTGGATGGATCGTATGCGCTCGGGCGTCGAACCGTCCAAGGTGTAACGTTGTACCTTAACGAACAACAACAGGGTTACGAAGCTGACTAAGACGGTAACAGCGGCCAAGCCCCAATAACCTGCCTGGGCCACCGCTATTATGATAATCAACTTGCTCCAGAAACCATTGAAAGGCGGGACGCCGGCAATCGACAACGAACCGATTCGGCAGCATCCGGCGGTGGTGGGCATTACATGCTTTAATCCGCCAAGTTGATTCAAATCACGGGTATGGGTGACATATTCGACAGATCCACTGCACAAGAACAACAGGCTCTTGAAGGTTGCGTGATTGACCAGATGGAACAACCCGCCGAAGATGGCCAGGGCCGCTACACTGGAAGAACCGCCACCGGCCAATAGCGCAGCCCCTACGCCAACGCCCAGGAAAACATAACCCATGTGGCTGATACTGCTATACGCCAACAGGCGCTTAAAATCCCACTGGCCGATGGCCAACAAGGCTCCGATTACCATGGAAAGAATTCCCAAGGCGATCAGTACATTGGCGTACATGCCACCGGTAGCGGAGGCCATACCGAACACGCTGAACATGATTCGACAAACGGCATAGACCCCGACGGCCTTGATCACCACCCCGGAGAGCATGGCGGAAATCGGTGCCGGGGCCTAGGGGTGGGCATCGGGAAGCCAGGCGTGGAAGGGAACCACGGCCGCCTTAAGACCGAAACCGGCGATAAAACACCCGGCGGCAAGCCAAACCGCAGGTCCGGTTTCAATTCCCGCCAACCGGTCGGCCACTAATGCCATGTTAAGCTGCCCCGTCAGGTTATAGAGCAATCCTATACCCAATAATACAAACAGCGATGAAACCGATCCAAGTATCACATATTTGAATGAAGCTTCGAGTTCCTGCCGCTCCACTCCAAAGGCAACCAAGGCATATGAGGCGATAACCGAAACTTCCATAAATACAAAGACGTTAAACAGGTCGCCCGAGAGGACCACGGCATTCATGCCCGAAAGCAAGATTAGAAACAGGCAGTAGTATAGGGCCCGACCGGTAAAGCGCTGGATGTAGCTGAAACTGTAAAGTAATGCGAAAAATCCGATGGCATTGACGGTTACCAGCAGCATTTGCGTAAATCCGTCACACACCAGGCTCAAACCTACAGTGGATGCGTCTGGGGAAGGCCAACCCCCGATCCAATATACACATGACTCGCGCCCCAGCAGGGCCAACGAACCGACAAGCAGGCAACCCGAGATTATCAAAGCCATCACGCGAGCCACGTCACCGCCGGCCAGTGATGATTTTCTGGCCCCCAGCGCGGCGAGGAAACCACCCGCAAGCGGTAATGCTATAAATAGTGGCAGCATATTACCCATCTAGTTACCCTTTCAATTCCCGTATGCGGGTCATGTCAAACGTCCCAAATTTTTCGTGGAGTCGAACGGCCAGAGACACCATCAACGCCAGACATCCCAATCCGATCACAATCGAGGTAAGAATCAACGCCTGGGGTATGGGATCAACGGCTCCGGCGGCAAAGGCGGAGGTATCGGCCTGCTCGGCAGTACGAATAGGAGCCGCCCCACCGTGGCGATACCCGAGCAACAGCAGGAACAAATTGACCGCATACTCGAGGATGCACACACCCAGAATGATCTTGATAATGTTCTTCTTGGCCACCACCACGTACAGCCCGATGAGCATAAGCACCAGAGCCAGGATGTAAGGCAATGCTCCCAGAGTCATTATTCTTCCTCCTGGTGCCGGCCCGGCCGAAATATGGCCAGGGCCAGGAATACACCAAACAGTCCCGCACCGACTTTCGCACCGATGGCCATGTTGCTCAGCGGAATAGTCCCTGCACTGGCCAATCGGTAAGGTTCGCCGGTGGAAAGAAAATTAATAAAAAAATCACCAGCCAAATAACCGACTACCGCCACGGTCAGAAAAGCCAAAGCCCCGGCCGAATCCCAGATCACCAATGCACTATGGGAAATAATCTTCATCGTCTGTTCCCGCCCGAAGGCCAGCAGCAATAAAATCATACCGGCCGACAGGATCACTCCGCCCGCAAATCCCCCACCAGGCGAAACATGCCCATAGAGCACGATATAGATCCCGAACAGCGTGATAAAGCTTGTGACCAATCGTGTGATAGTCTTAACTATCAGACTCATTCCCTGTGTCATGACGCAATTTTCCTCTTTGTCTGAGAATAACATAGGCGCCGATAATGCTCACAAATATTACCGTGGCCTCACCAAGGGTGTCGTAGGCACGATAATCCAGTAGCACGGCCATTACATAGTTGGCCGCCCCGGTATCCTGTAAACCATTGGTTAGATACTGCTGGGCGACACCCGGTTGATCACCGGCCAACAAAGGCTCGCCGAACGGGTGCAGCGTAGTCATCGCCCATCCACCAAGTACCAGCAAAACACCCAGGAACAGGAGCACACTGCCCACCGCGAAGGTATCCTTGTGCGTGCGGTGGGTTTCATCTTTCCGGTTCAACACTACCCGGATTAATATGGCTACACACAAAATCTCCACCACCACCTGGGTAATGGCCAGATCAGGCGCTCCCAAAAACAAATCGATAATTGCCAGACCGGCACCGATCGCCCCTACGCAAACAACCGACGATAACAAGTCTTCGGTTTCGGCGGCGATCAACGATCCAATAATCATGAAGGCCAGCAGTGCCAACAACAGTAACATAAACGGGTCCATCGCCAGCTCCTTACAGCACCGCCATTAAATACAACGCTATTATCACAACACCTACCAGACACCAGCTTACGTATAGCGACAGCACGCCGCTGTGCAGATTACGAAGTACCTCCACCAGCGAACCACCATACCTGCCGCCCAGGCGGTACACGTCATATACTCCTTGACCTCCGTCGCTAAGAGCCTGACCAAGCCCCGGCATATCCTCGACCGTACGGTAGAAACTGGTGGCCGGGAATTTAAGTACCGATTCGTCATCAAGAACTTCACCGCCCACAAAGCTATTTGCCACACGTACATGAGCAACTTTGCCAACCAGATACAGTCCGATCCCACCCAAAACACCGAGTAAAATAAGCATGGTGGCCGGCACCGGTCCCCACAGGCTGAGACCGCTTACCTCGATAGCCTCATTCCCGATGATTAACGGAGTTTGCGGGACGCCGACATCAACCAGCGCCGGTATAACCAGATTATTCAGCGGCCATTGGGCAAAAATACCAAAGCCCAAACACAAAACCGCCAGAACAACCATCGGCAGGGCAAGGGCAAACTTTCCGTTACCTTCCACTCCTCCGGATGGGGCAACATCTGTCGTCGCCGGCCCCCAGAACACGGTAGCCAAGACCTTGACGAAGGAAGCCAAGGTCAACGCGCTACCGAACACAGCGGCCACTAAACAAAGTATGGCCAGCGGCGAACCGGCAGACAAACAACCCTGATAGACCAGCCACTTGCTGACAAAACCGTTAAGCGGGGGAATACCGCTAATCGCCAATGCCGCTATCGTGCAGCACATAAAAGTTACCGGCAGAACACGGGCCAATCCGCCCAGCCGATTCATTTCACTGGTTCCGGTTTGCCGTTCCACAGCCCCCGCAGTCAGGAACAGGCAGCTTTTGTAAATCGAGTGATTTATCATGTGAAAAATGCCACCGGCAATACCGATGGGGACACCGGTTCCGATACCCAGCACCATATATCCGACCTGGCTGACCGCGTGGAAGGACAATAACTTCTTAAGATGATGCTGGTTCATGGCCATCATCACGGCGGCAAGAATGGTCACCGCCCCGATGATCATCAACACCGCCCTCATGGCGGTATCAAGGGTAAAGACCCGCAATGAAAAAGTAGCCAGCAAATATATACCCAAAAGCTTATCCAGTGACGCCGGTAATAAAGCCATTACGTGTGCCGACGCATCGGTGGCTGCAGTGGGAATCCAGGTGTGCATGGGGACGGCACCGGCCTTGGCCAAAGCGGCAATCATAAACAGGATAAAGCAGATATAGGTTAAAGGGCTATCAACTTCAATCGATAGTTCGTTGATACGGAAGGTCCCCTCTGTAGCACCTATCAGCACCATAGCCAACAACATGGCTGCATCGCCGAAACCGATCATTCCGAAGGTCTTGGCGGCACTGGTGGGCGAGTCTCCCTTGCCCAAATTCAACAACATGTACAAACAAAGGGTAACCAATTCCCAGCATATCAGCAGCCAAATCAGATCGTCAGCCAATGCCGCACCAATCGCACCGGTTAATGTCCAGCACAGAAATGCATAGAAGCGACCTTCTTCTGCTTCACCTTTTTCCGCTACTATGGCAGAGATAGCAATCAATAAACCGAAGAAAGCGGCACCCATCGCAATCAAAGAGCCGAATTTTCCATTGGACATGGCTATCGATAGATTCAAATCGTTTAGTGCCAACCAGGTCACGTCCAGTTCAACGAAATCACCGGCAAACAACCGATAGGTAAGTACTAACACCACCACACAAGCTATTAGCGAAACAAAACGTGAAATATCAGCCGCTCGCCGGGCCGTCATATAAGCTATCAACCCCGCAAGAGCGGTAACCACCATCGGAAACATCAGCGGATGATGAATAAACGTCCAAATTTCCTGCATCCAATCACTCATGCCAAAAGCTCCTGCAGCTTGGGACCCCACCGTTTATCGAAGGGTTCAATACCCAACTGCTTTTCAAACCATCTGGTGCGTTGGACGGAAAGTTCCTGTAATTCCTTGGCGTCCATAAGTTCGTTGCCGGTTTTGCTATCCTTGGTAACCGCCATACGTTCGGTACAGCTATAACATGGATCGACCGCAGCCATGGCAATAGTTACATCCGCCACATGCTGGCCGATGCACGACGCCCGGAACGACGGCACATTGACGTAACTGGGGGCGCGGATTTTATGGCGAACCGGACAGCGCCCCCCATCGCTGCGTACGTAGTGGAAGGTCTCGCCCCGCGGGGCCTCTACATGTCCAATGGCTTCACCCGGAGGAACCTCTTCGACACCGGCGTCGGTTTCGCCGTTTGGGCAATCACGGACCGCCTGCTTGACAATCTTTATCGCTTCAAAGGTCTCCAGCAGACGCACCTTGGCCTTGGCCATCACATCTCCTTCCGGAAACGTGATCACATCCCAATCAACTAGATCAAAGGCGTCATATGGGTCGTCCCGCCTTACGTCTATAGGCACACCGGAGGCCCGAGCAGTCGGTCCCGTGACACAATATCGTATCGCATCCTCATGGGTTAAAGTGGCCACATCGACCAGTCGCGCATGCAGCACAGGATCATCCAGCACGGCATTGGTAAGCATCTCAGTGGGCCCCCAACATGAATCCACTGCCCTGACAATATCATCAAACAGTTCGTTAGGTATGTCCCGCCGCACTCCACCGATCTTGGCGTTGGCATAGGCGCAGCGGTTCCCGGTAATCTTCTCGAGAATCTCCATGATCGGTTCGCGGTATTTCCAGGCCCACATAAATACGGTGTTGTAACCGAGAAAGTGACCGGCCAAGCCAACCCAGAGCAGGTGAGAGTGAATGCGTTCCAGCTCGGTCACCATGGTTCGCTGATACTTGGCCCGCGGCGGCACCTCGCAACCGCAGATAGTCTCAACCGCCCGTATATAGGCCAATGGATGGGTGGAGGAACATATGCCGCATACGCGCTCCACCAGATAAGGAACCTGGTCGAAGGTCTTGCGGGTACTCAGCTCCTCTATACCGCGATGGTTATAGCTGATACGCAGGTCCATATCGACCACCGTTTCCCCCTCGACCCAGAGTTGAAAGAATTCCGGTTCCTCTTGTAGAGGATGGAAAGGTCCGACGGGGATAAGCGTTCGCTTGCCGTTTACACCTTTTGATACGCTGCGCATAACTATATATTCCTCACCTAAGGCTGGGCGTCCTCTTTTTTGAATCCCCTTCGCAACGGATACACACCTTCGGGCCAATCGTCTGACAGGATCAGCCGCTCCATCCGCGGATGTCCGGTGAAATCAATGCCAAGCAAATCATGAATTTCCCGCTCGATAAACTCGGCACCGGGCAGCCAGGGCGTTATCGATTCCATGGCATCGACCGTACGAGGCACAAGTACTTTCAAGGTGGCCACATACTTGTGGTCATCGAAACACAGGTGATACAATAATTCCGTCCCATCGCGTACATCGATACCGGTTATGGTAGCCAGTCTTGCATTATCGTTACTAATAAAATCACGCAACAAAGGCACCAGCTTGGCGATGGGTACGCTATACACTCCCTGCCGCTCTTTTCTGGTTTCGCATATAGCGTGCTCGTCGCACAGCTTTGTTTCGAACCGCTCAATAACAGATGGTGTTGCTGTATCGCTCATAACTTTGCCTTTATGATTTTATGCCCCGGCTACCTCAGGTAGCGCGGGTGCGACCGGCTTCGGTTCAGCGGCGGCCAATTCATCAAGTTTCTGCCAGGTTTTCACCACCGCCATGATCATCGCTTCGGGCTTCGGCGGGCAGCCGGGCACATAGGCGATGATGGCATTGGGATCCACTTCGCGGATCACCTCATCCACACAAGGCCCGACATGGTAGGCCTCGGCGAATATGCCCTGTGCCAGGGCGCAGGCTCCGATACACATCACCACACAAGGCTTGGCCGTCTGGAGATAAAGCTCCTGCAGCCTTTTCTTGACCTGCCGCGTACATACACCGGTCACTAAAAGCACGTCGGCGTGACGGGGACTGCCCACTAAAATGATGCCGAAGCGCTCCACGTCGTAAGCCGGCGTCAATAATTCCAGTATTTCGATATCACAGTTGTTACATGCCCCCGCATTCACGTGGTACACGAACAACGACTTTTTTAACGACCAAAATTTCCAGTTCATAGCCATCCCACCCCATATTGACGGCCGATCAACGCCAGGCCCAAAGCCAACAGCGCCACCGGCGTTAACATGTACCAGAAAAATCTAAGACTCTGATCGATCCGCAATCGCGGATTGGTATTGCGAATCAAGGTTATGAGAACAAGGATAATTACAAACTTGATCAGCGAGGCCAGTACCGGCCAACCGGTCAACTGTACCCCGCCGAGAAAAATCGTAATCAGGAAAATGGGCAGGGCTGCCAATAACATAAAACGAGTCATGAAAATAACGGCGAGTGGCGGGCCGGAATATTCGGTGTACACGCCGGCCATGATTTCACACTCGGCCTCGGCCATATCAAACGGTATAAGCCCCAGCTTGGCCTGGACACATAAAAGGGCGACCAGAAACGCCAATACGCCGGAGATACTCATGAACACCATAGATCCTTCCTGCTGGGCCCCAACGATCTGGCCGATACGAAAACTTCCACCGGTATGGATGATGGCCACCAGCAGGGCGATGGTCAGCGGCAGTTCGTAGCTGAGCAACAATTTCATTTCCCGACTGGCCCCAAGGCTGGCATGAGGATTACCTGAAGCGGCGGCACCGAGAATGGTAGTCAAGGCGGGGATGGCAAACATATACATCACTACGATAGCGTCACCAACAAATCCCACACCCAACTCCAGATTCATAACCCACAGCATGGTCACCGCTACACATGCCCCGGCCATACCAACCAACGGTGTAATCAAAAAACCCGTACCTTGGGCCACCGCCGGCATTACCGTCTCTTTGCCCATCAACTTGATGCAATCAACCGCCGGCTGATACCAGGGAGGGCCCACCCGCCACTGAACGCGGGCGGTAACTTTCCGATCCACCCATTTGGCCAAAAAGCCCAGCACAAGTGTTCCAATGGATCCCAGAATCAAAGCAAATACCATTTTGCCAACTGCCATTTTGCACCTCTAACGACGCCGGATTGGATGTTGACCGACAGTCCGACTACCAAGTACCACCAATCGCAATTCTTGAGCTTGGGTTTCCTCTATAAAGTGAAGAGCACCTGTCGGGCAGCTTGCCACACATCGCGGTTTATAATCATTATCACTTTTGTCTATCAGATCGTAACACAGGTCACACTTGGCGATCTCACCGTTGTGCATCTCGGTAGACAATACGCCGAACGGACACGCCTGGACACACGATCCGCATCCTCGACAACGAAAGATGGCTCGGTAAACAGCGCCGCTTTCATCCTTACGCATGGCATCCCAAGGGCAGGCCGCCACACAAGGAGCGTCCAAGCACTGCCGACAGATCGCCGGTAACATGGCTGCCCCCACCCGGGCAAAATGCACGATGGGCAGCTCGTGATGCCCGTATAAACAGGCGGCGGCACAACTACGGCACTCGATACAAGCGTCGAGATTAATGGCTACACGTTGTCGCACCTCGCCTTGAGGCTTAGCTGCGGGCATAAACTGCCTCCTGTTGAATATCAGTTACCTTACTTGTATCCAATTGGATATAAATCGTTCCCGCCTGTAATGCATCATCCGACGGGTCTAATTGCCATGAAGCAAGTCTGCGTATTTCAGGATAACCGCCGCTGACCGCCAACCAACCGGCCGTCTGAGCCGATGGCTTTACCTCGCTAAAGCAGCCGCCGATTTCCGGTTGGTCCTTGGCTGCCACAACTCTTACCATCGCTTGGCCATTGGCGTTTGAGATTCGAATTGTCTGACCGTCGGAAACGCCGATAGTAGCGGCGTCAGCGGGTGAAACCCACAACTCGGGCAGCAAATTCAACTGCCGCGACCACACCGTATGCTGGGTTATTTGCCCGTCAAAATATTGCATCGAATCGGCAATCATCACCGCCGGCCAACCTTCCGGCACTGCGGTCGACGACGCTTTCGGCGCCTGTATCTTCAGTGGTGCGGCGACAACATCGTCATTACCCACAGTGAACTGTACACTGCACCCGTAACATTCACCAAGCATGGCAAACAATTCACGAACCGTGGGCACACCGGCCGGCGGAGTCAACAATGGATCCACTGCGCAGCATTGCACATCCGCCAATACATATAAACCACCGGCCTCAGATCCCAAGGCCAGCGGCAGAGTTTGATCGTATTCTTCCCACTCGCCCGGTATAAATGCATTGGCCATCACCACGTTTTGGGCGGTGGCAAAGGCCGAACCCCACATCGACCGAGGATATGCGCTGGTAGGTTCCCACCCGACAATCAGCAGCATATCAACAGCCCTTCTTTGATTGCCGGCACCGGCCGAAGCCCAGTCCTTGATACCGTGTTTTCGCATATAGCGGGAAATACCAAGGGCGTTGGCCGACCCCGTCAATACCGAAACCATACCACCCTTTTGTCTGGCCCAGCTCGCCGCCGTTGCCGTCAAGGCACGCCAGCGGTCTGCACCCCCCGACTGTGGAGCAACAACGACAGCGGGGCGCTGCGCCGACCGTAACTTCAAGGCCGCCCGGTTGACGCTTTCTACATCCACCCCGCTGTCGGTAATAAGTTGCCGGAGTCCGGCTTCATCGGGCAGCCAATCGGTCATCCCCTTCAATCCAGCAGACTTCAAAATGGCGGCCAGCACCCAGCATTCGTAGCCTGGTCGGCATACGATATTATCGGAGGTGTAGCTGCCGGTAACACCGGCAACTGAGTCAATCACCACCATCGGCGTATCGGCCCGTTTTTTGCCCCAACGCATCAGGAATGGGGCCGCCGGCGGATGAGTGGCAAAAGGATTTCCAATAATCAGCAAGGCATCGGCATCCTGCCAGTCTTTGGGAGCGGCCTGCGGCACACCGGCCGCGTCAAGACCCTCAACTGCTCCCAATTCATGCGGCGGAATATGAATCAGTGATTGCGAAGAATCTCCGATTTGTTCGCATAAACTCCGGGCAGCGGCCAGATCTTCAATTGCAATATTACCGTCAAGCCAAACCGCCAGCCGTCGCCTACCCGAGCCCGCACGTATATGATCGACGATTGATTGAATCGCATCACCAGGCGCCGTCGGTCCCGATCGATCGCCGGCTCGATAAATTCGATTGGGGTTGTGCATGAGGTCAGCCATCATCTGGCCGCGGGCACAAATCTTGCCACCTGTCTGACCCGCGTATT
>CP070790.1:3870198-3876825 GCA_020346805.1 Planctomycetota bacterium | reverse complement strand
CTTGACGTCAACCGTCCAATTAGCTCCTCCCCGCCAAGTTCCTCGCTCGGGATCAGCATAGGTAATAAGATCCCATTTTCTGGCATACCATTGACCTTCGGGTAACTGTACAAAATCTGAATATTCATACTCCCTTTCTTTCTCCCACTTGCCCGATCTTTCTTTCCACCATATCCAGCGGACACAGATATAATCGTGCCCAGGATCGATAAAAAAGTCTCGTCGAATATCTCCAGCTTCAACCCGGAGTCCTATACAGCCTTCCAATTCATTCGGTACTTTTTCAAGCAGCACAGCTGAACGATTAATATATGGCCAAAGCTCCTCATGCGGCCAGCTATTTTTATTTAACAAGACTTGTTTAATTGAGCGGGCACGCAACACGCGAACTGTTGGTTCAGGTTCTTCAATAAGCTCGGGGTGAGGATCTCTTCTGTAGTACTGATTTACCCCATCATACATGCCTATGGAAATCGAGGGCTGAGTTTCGGCCCATTCCAAAACCTTATCAATGGTAGTCGGCACGGGTAGATGATAAGCTTCCTTTTCCAAGCTAAAATAACGTGCATGCCGAATTTTATCACCATTACGCCATACCACGTCCACTTCGTGAGATCCTTTGTTCTGCCAAACAACTGCCCGGTATCGAACAGGGAATTGCTCCTTTGCTTTCTTGCCCGCTTCTAATACCTCAGCTACTGAAGAAGTTGGAACGTTGTCATCCCATCTCACTATCGGCAGATCATGCGGCACTCCCAGATCGAATATGCTCAAAGGGCCGGTTTGGGGAAAATCAAATTCACCGGTTATGAATTCCCCTCCTTGTTCCTCCCGCAATGCCAATGGTAAACGCTCCCGAATCCTCACCGGAAGCCGCGTGTTTGGATCGGCCCAAACCTCTTGAACAACCAATCGCCGTCCCAAAGCATCAATATGATAACGGTCAAATCGAACCAGTTGCCGACCGTCGATTTGCTCAATATGCCACTCACCATATTCTGACATTCCAACAACGCTTTCCCAGGCTGACTGGGGTCGCCACGGTGGAACAATATTGTCTTTATATCTGACCGGTCTGTCTTCGCTAATGTAACTACCTCTACCTCTTGTTGGATCATATATTTGACGTATATTCAAAGCCCTATCGACAAATACCTTCCGTCCTCCCTCGCTGATAAAGTATGTTTTTCCATCCTGAAGCGAAATCCACTGCTCACGACCATTGTCATATTTAAGATGCACCCACGGCTTAGCAATAAACGCGGCTTGTACATCCGCCCAGGCCAATGTTAAACTACTATTGGAAACACTAAGACTATAGATTCCCACTATTATTTCTATAAATATCATTGCCGCTGAGATATATCTGGTGAATCTGCTCCTCCAAACTATTCTCCATATGTTGATATGACGATCGAAAGCAGAAGATAAATCCTGTCCGGCCTGTGATTTCAACATTTGAAATTCTTCAGGATATCTTTGTTTCCATTGCTCGGCATCAAACTCGCACCTTTCCGTGTCGATCGATCGGGCAATAAGATCATCCAACCATTTCTCGTCCTTAGGTTGATTCATGATCGCACCTCGACAATTCCGTTACGCCTCAAGTAGGCGGCAATTTTCTTCTTGGCTCTTCGTAGTCTTCCGTTAATTGCCTGTTCAGAGATTCCTAATACCGCTGACATCTGATGGTAGCTCATGCCGTCGTAATATCGCAGATAAACCAGCTCCCGCGCAGCAACCGACAACTCGCCAATAGCCCCTCTGACAACATCTGTAAGCTCATCCTGATCCGATTCGACTGCGACCATTGAAAGATCTTGAACTGTATTAAGCTTTTCTGCGGTCCGCGTCATATCCCTGGCAACATTCCGGCAAATGGCGGCCAGCCAGTAGGCAAACCGATTGGTGTTCTTCAACTGCGGCAATTTATGTACCGCATTGGCAAAGGTTTGCTGAGCCGCATCTTCGCCCAGGTGTCGATCACCAAGGATCGAATGGGCAATGGCCACCATAGCCGGATAGTAACGCCGGCACAACTCGGTAAAGCTGTCCCCATCGCCGTTCAAAGCGTCTTCAACTAGTGACGAATCTGATCTTTCTGCCACGAGATCTCCTGTCTCAACCTTCCGAACTTAAGTTCCGCCGATCGGCTTTCATTTCTATAGACGCGTATCTAGCCTTGAAATGGGCGCGAAAATCCGCCATTTCTCAAATATTCGGATTATAAACAGTTTTGACACGATGAGCGCATAAAAAAGGCCGGCCCAAGTATGAAACGGCCTTTAAAACCTATTATTCAGTTTGTCTACTTCAATTGCACCGCTTCCAGTTCGGCCATTCGTTCGGCACTGACCGTCTCTACTCGAAGATCGCCATAAACAATCCGACACTCATCCTGGGAAACGTCCCAGCCCATCAGAACCGCATCGACATCATTGGCGGTGACTGTCTTACCATAGTAGGCAACATCTTTTCCATCCCGAATTAAGTCGGCATAAAACATGGAAGTTATCTGTATACCAACCATTTTCTTCATGTCGTTCTCACCGGGGTCTCTCTTACGGCTTTCCTTTTTACGTTTAGCCTGCCATGCGGCAAAGATCTCCTTCTGGGCAATAAAGGTTGACATGCTGCTGGGGTATCGTCCGCCGGCAATCTCGGCAAACCAGCGTAATCCATCAACTGCCGCTTTCTCCATATTGGTCAAATCAAACTCCGCCCACAAGGTGTAATCGTCAGTAATACCTGTTTCGAATACGCTCGCCTCAAGACCGGCATTCCATCCGAATTTGCTCGCAACCAAGGTAAACTGTACCGTCCCCTCGCCTGCTGTGCCCTCTAACTCAATTTGAACAGGTAAGTTTGTCTTCGCATCCACCCAGAGTCGTCCCCTGCCGTCATCAAAAACCTCCGCCATTAGTCTGCGGGCGCTAAACTCAATACCCTCAACTTCCACATCATCGATTGTTCGACGGCCGAGCTCTATGTGTTCAAATGACATGATCTTTCTAACCATCGCAATCGGATCGACCTGATGATTGAGCTCCATAGCCTTTTCACCGGATAATATGGTTCGTAAATATCTTTTAGCCCCTGGTGTTATCTCGATTATTTCTTTTCCGTCAGGCGAGATAAAAAACCTAGACACAACTTTGCCGTTCTGTAACAAGTCCCGCCGAATTCCATATTCCAAAGAACGATATACTAAACATTTAAGGTTCATATCATCCTTTTTCTGTTCAGTATTGGTTACGGCTATCTCAACCTGATATACGAACGAGGGCATTCGTTCGATATTTTCAATCACCTCCGCCAATACTACCCCGGATATATCCTTTTTGCCGAGGAAATATGCACTGATGAACAAACCAATAACGATCGCCGCCGCAGCGGCATATCTGGTTAATTTACTTTTCACGATTGCCCCCCCTATTGATATCCAACGATTGGATTTGGTCTCGATAATTCCATCAAGTTCCCCAATTACTCTTTGTTCCAATTGCGTAACCGTTTCCTGCATTGATTTAACATAATCGGCCAACAGACGATCATCAGCCCGCAATGCCTGCATATACTCCCGGCAAATCGAACATTGACACACATGCTGTTCGACGGCGATAACATCTTGCTGCGGCAGATCACCGGTTATCATTTCCGCTATTTTGTCTTGAATTGCTGTACAGGAATCACTCATTGTACACCTCCCCGTTGGCCGAGCAGACGACGCAATTCCTTTCTCGCCCGGCTCAGGCGGGCGCACACCGCCGCCTGGGTCAGGTTCAATGTTCTGGCAACCCCGGCCGTATCCTGCCCGTCGAAGTAATACAACATCAACGGCAATCGATATTGTTCCGGCAACCTGGTTATCGCCTGGTGAAGGTCGGGATAATCGCTGGGTCTTGTTTGATTTTGCTCAACCTGCCCGGCCAGAATCTGACGGCCAAGTTTCTGCCGACGAATAAAATCCAGGCAAAGATGGCGGGCGATTTTTCTAATCCAGGCGGCAAATCGCTCGCTGTCGCGCAATTCACCTATCCGGGTGAATCCCTTGACCAAGGCCTCCTGGGCCAGATCCTCCGCATCATGGGCGTTACCCAGCATACCCAGACATATGGCAAAAACCTGCGGGGCGTACCGCCTGACCGGTGAGGCATATGCACTCTTATCGCCGCCGCGGCAGGCGGCTACCAATTGTTCTTCCGATTGCCCGTCCAATCATTGCTCCATATCTGAGATTCCAAATATTAGACGAACGACATGCACATTTTCTGACAGACTGTCGTTTATTAATAGATCATTTGCTAAAAAATGTACATTTTCAGGGCGGTATATCGAAGTCGAAGTTGAAAATCCGCCTCTGGAGGTATCCGCCTGTGGTAGGATCCGCCAAAGATGGACCAAAAAGGTGAAGCTTATCCATCCGGGTACTTAGGATAGATTCCGGGATTATGGGGCGACACACGAACCTTGGGCAGATATCTCCAATTCGGCATATTCCAATAAGCTTGAAATGCGGCATAGTATGGATTGTTTTTAATTTTCTTTACGTAACCTCCATGACCATCGGCATAGCAGAGATTTAATGTCTGGCGCCGATGGCGATTGGGTTTCAGTTTTCTACTGAAGTTGATGTCCACATACTCGAGAAGCGGGCCTATGGGGGTATGATCTTGTCTGGGACCGGAGGTACCTATAGTTGTTGGAATACCGGCATCGGTTACCTGTTGGTCAAGCCTTTTTGTCGAGCCGGCGTCAGTAAACATCATCACTTCCGACGGCCGAATCACTTTATCCATTTGGCCGCGAAGGCTGTCTCCCGCACCAGCATCGCCGGACGGATGCCCTTCTTTCCATATTCCCCTACCCCAGGAATTGTTAGTCGTAGGAATTCGTACGCCGCAAATGTCACTGTTGATCCCATAAGAAAGATAGCCGAAGTAGTAGTTCTGGGCACTGTCATTGGTGCCCGCTTCCCATGGATATCCGAAAGTGCCGAACTGGACTTTATCCCCCGGACAGGTCATAAGTTCAAACCTGGGGATCAGTTCAAGCTTAGCTACAGCGTTCCGACCCACAATCCCCCACTGCTCATTCCTCTTCAGCCAGCGGAAACCCATCTCACGGAGTAAAACCAGCGGCCAGCCCAAAAGTGTTTGTCCCGATCCGCCACTCTCATAAGCGTAAATATTGTAATTGGGATCGGCAATCTTAACCCCCTCGGGTGCGGCTATAATCTGAAACCGGTTGTGGTGTACGGTGGCAAATGTGTTTACCGCTACTCCCATATTCTGCATGTTGGACATACATTTGATACTGCGAGCATGATCGCGGGCTTCGGTGAGAGAGGGTATTAAAATAGCGACCAGCAAGGCAATTATGGCCACTACCACCAGTACTTCAATAAGTGTGAATCCCTGCCTGTGCATATTTCAATGCCCTCTTAAGCAAGTCAGCTTGTGGCTATCTTATAATACATATCTCGTCATCTGTAATTACATATTTTAATATATTTAGGCCTTTTTGAAATATGTAAATGTATATTACTGTAAATCAAACACTTATATTGTAATAACAAAACATGATAGCATAAACAATCAGCATGTCCAAAATTCGGCAGCAAACAGCTGTTCTCTCCATGAGTTTACTGTGTTGGTAGACCCCTTAGACACAAGCCCTTACATAAAAAGATGTGATGATAATCTAATAGTCACCCATTTCTTAGGCATTTTCCTTGTGACAATAATTGACTATATTGTCTTTCATCATTCTTTTATTAGACTCTGTTATTTCAGGCTTTTTTTGATAAACAGTCCTCTATAAAAAAGGCCTCGAAGGGCAAGGAGAATTGTTATAAAAGATTAACCAAGTCAGGCCGTGTGAGGTGGGTATGTTTCAGTCGCATCACATATTCGGAGGTGCCCCATGACTTCAGTCGTGGAGAGGCGATTTTAAGGCGATAAAATGTGCGAGGAATTTCTTGTCGCTCTGGCAGCTACCGAGGCAAACCGAATATTGCTCAGGTTAATCTCCTATCCACTGACTAAACGCACTTTACTGTGGCGCATTGCCTGTCCCTACTATTCATATCTTATATTTCGCCATATAATATCCCTCATCATGCAATCACTAAATCATCTAAATAATGTAACTTGCCGAATATCGCCCCGTCACTGTTATGCATATTTGGCTCTCTGTTTAATAATATCCGGCTTATGTCCTGCCTGTTCTCATATACGGTCTTCACCTGAACTTTTACCGATCAAGATGAATGGCAAATGGGGATACATCAATCTGAAAAAGCAAATCGTCATTGAGCCCTTTTCAGAGTCTCCTGGTTGGTTTTACGATGACGGATTGGCCAGGGTTAAACAAAACGGCAAGTATGGTTTTATCGACAAAAACGGCAAAATTGCTATCCCCTGTCGATTTCAGGTTTGTGGTACTAATTTTAATAATGGACCTGCCCTTGTAAAATTCAATGACAAATGGGGTTTTATAAACAGAGACGGCAGTTGGTTGGTTGAACCAAAATTTCAGGCTGCTTTGTGGTTTTCCGAAGGCTTGGCTGCAGTCAAGATAGACGGCAAATGCGGCTTTATCGATAAGATAGGAAAATACGTAATT
>CP070790.1:3865595-3870098 GCA_020346805.1 Planctomycetota bacterium | reverse complement strand
AACAGACAACACGGCCCTTTTTGCTTCCCTGGGAGCGATCGGTTATGGAACTTCCTTGTCGTGCCTCCGGCGATCAGTTGTTGAAGCCGGGAGAACTAGCCGACATTCGCAAGCGTCTGCGAAACATTGCCCGCAAGCACGATCTGACCAGCGTGGTCACCTGCGCGTTCGATCATCGCACGCGGATGCTGCCTTTCGTTTACGCGGACATGCGAATGGCGCCGGCCGGCGTACGGGCCATTGGGTCGGCGATGGTCGATGCCGGCTTCGAAAAAACGCGCATCGTCCTGCAACAATGGAACAAAAACTTCCGGCCGTCGATGATGCGGCTGGACGGAAGAATCCCCGACATCTTTATGGTGTCGAGTATGCAATTACACTCGGCCCAGTGCCAGGCGCTGATACGAAATGTCTGCACTATCGATCCGGCACATCGGCCTCTGGTTATCGCCGGCGGGCCGAAAACCATTTATGAACCCTGGGATGTTTTCAGCGCCGATCCGAAAGATCCTTGGGGGGCGGACGTGGCGGTGACCGGTGAGGAGTATGTGCTGCTCAACCTGCTCGAAGTACTGCTTTCTCTTCGTGCCGACCGCGAACCGTTAAGGATGACCTTCATCCGGGCTCGCAACAGCGGAATACTCGATGAGATCCCCGGTCTGGTTTATGCCCGAACCGACCTGGAAGGTGTAGCGGAGGAATTGGTGGACACGGGTATCCAGCGTTTGGTGGGCGACCTCGACGAATTACCCAATCCGGTTTGGGGTTATCAGCTACTCGAACCGCCCAGCAAGAACTCCGGATTGAGTTATCAGGCCTTGCCTGCCGACAAAGTCCGCAAGTACAGCCGTATCGGGTCACTGGTTATGACCTTCGGATGCAAGTTCAAGTGTCCCTATTGCCCTATACCGGCCTACAATCAACGCCAATACCGAGTCAAGAGCGGTGAACGGATCGCTGAGGAAATGGTTCGTCTATATAATGAATACGGCATGCGCTATTACTTCGGGACAGACGACAATTTTTTTAACGACCAAGAGCGAGCACTGGAAATTCTGGAAATACTCGCAAGTATTAAAGTCGGCGACTTGAAGCTTCGCAAGAGGATACGTTGGGGGACCGAGGTCACGGTCCACGATGCGCTGAAAATGAAAGATTATTTAGCTCTTGTCAATAAGGCTGGTGTTCGAGCGTTGTGGTTGGGCGTCGAGGACATGACCGCCACCCTGGTCAAAAAAGGTCAAAGTGTGGACAAAACCACAGAAGTATTCAACCGACTGCGGGAACGGGCCATTTGTCCCATGCCCATGATGATGCATCATGACCATCAGCCATTATATACACGTAACGGCCCTTACGGCCTACTTAACCAGGTGAAGCTGCTGCGAAAGGCGGGGGCCATCGATATGCAGGTGTTAATGATAACGCCTGCGACGGGATCGAAGCAGTATGAAGAATCCTTCACCTCGGGGCTTTCGTATGAAAGCGCTGCCGGCAAGATGGTCGAACAGTATATGATTGACGGGAATTACGTGGTTGCTTCAGAACATCCCCAACCCTGGCGAAAACAGTTTAACATCATACTGGCCTATCTGTACTTTTATAATCCGCTACGCTTCCTTATCGCGTTGGTTCGACCCAAGAGCCGGCTTTACCTGGCCGACGCCGGCATGCAGATAATCGGAATGTGGGGTTTGACCAAGACCATTCAGCGGACTTTGGGCTGGGCCCTGCGGCTGATGCGCGGCCCGATCAAACGCCAGAACAAGGCGCCCATGAGTCATATTCCCATGCGCAGCGTCGACGGCGGACCGGCCAGCCACGCCTTACCCGGCACACCGATGGCCAAAGGGATACCAACGACAGCCGACATCTCGGTAGAATCGGCAACTGATTGATTTTATTAATGCGAGAAAATTGTGAGGTCGATTTATCTAATCGCCTTCTTTTCTTCCTTTCAGGTATTCGGTCAATTCTTCGGCGGTTTCATCGGCCAGTTTCCCGGCCTTGTGAACTCGATCCGTATCGCTGACACCTTCAACGTACAGCTTACCCAATTCCTTTTTACTGCGGCCGTCAACCAGGGTTACCAACAGATCGAGCCTGCCCTCATTGCCGGTGTCCTTGAAGAATCGGCAGACAATGTCGACCACCAGTTTCCTGCCGCCGCCGGGGAAGGCATCATCCAACTCGTCGGCAAAGGCCTCGCGCATGGCCTTCCTGATACAAGTCAGACATTCATTAGGACAGAGTTTATCGACATCCGCGGTTACCCTCCCCAGTTGGATGGTTTTGTATAATTTAAGCGTTGCACGCGAAACATCATTAACCGGAATTACACCGGCTTTTGTCCTTCTGATTGTCGTATGTTCCACGTTGGTTCCAACCTGTACGCTCGCCACACATCCTATCCCCGAGATCAACATTAAGTCGATACCTAATATTGCTACTGACCGCATCAGATTGTTCCTTATTGTCCGGAGCTATACCAACCGATCCTGATATGATCACAGTGACAGGTATTTTAGAATCCACGTTTTTTATATTGCGATATACACTCTAATCGGCACAATTGGGATCGGCAAGCTTGCCATCCCCGCTCAGGCAACACTGGAAGGTGCCGAAATCGGATTGATCGACATCGCTGTCCTTATCGAAGTCGGCAGATATAATGCCGCCGCCGTCGGGTATAAGGAAACACCCCTGGGGCAAATTATCCGGATCGTATTGAGCACCCGAGCCCGAAACACAGGACATGAAAATGTCAAAGTCGTCCAGATCCACATCAAGATCGCCGTCAAAGTCAGGGGGAATAGTATATACCAAGGTGGCACCCATCAGATTATCAATATACGAAGGGGTGGTGGTGCCCGAATAGCCGAAGCCAACGAGGTTAACGGTATCGATCCGGTCGGTATCCTGGTAGAAGGGTTGCCCGAATACTTTTTGATCCCCATCAACCCAGGCGTTCAAGGTACGTTCGTTCAGGTTAATTCCAATATCAACATGATACCACCTGTCCGATAAGGGACTGGTCACCAGGTCGGTAAAGGTAGTACCCGGGCCGGTCAGAATCTTATATCCGCTGCTCCAATAGACTTTGACGGGTATCGAACCTGATCCATAAATATTAACCACCCCCTGATCCTGCGTTGCACCTGTGTTTCGGCGCATATCAAAACTTACTTTTTGATACCCGCCAGTTATGGTCCCAAAATTGGAGAGCGAGTCATCATCATAAACGCCAGTGGTCCCAAACATTTCCACCGCATTGCCGGTCCCACCGGAATACACCGAATCCTGAACCTGACAGCTATAACGACCCGGGGACCTGGTCCAACCTCCCTGGCCGTCGAGATCTCCGACCGAATAACTGTCAAAGGTCTCATTCAACCAATATCCGGAGGTAACAGCCTGAGTCCCACCGGCATAATTAAGCCAGATGTCATAGGCAAAGGCCGTATAGTAAACCACCTGGCCCGAACTGACATCGTGGGTGAAGGTGTCACTGGAACCTGGCGAGGCAACTCGATTGCAAAGCTCAGTGCCGTCGGTGATCGACGTCGGATAGGTGTCTGTTCGATACCTGATCATAACACCATCAAGATCGGAATCATCCGGATTGACCCAGGTAAGCAGCACACGAGTGCCAGATTGTCTGTAGGCACGCAGTGGATTCACATCAGCTGGAGGCACGCTATTGGGAGTTGTGATAGTGACTGTAGGATAGGTGTTATTAACGAAATCATTTACATAGTCGCGTTCATAAAAACGGAGTCCGCTCCCGCTGTGTCCCTGGCCGGTAAGAATGTCCAGGTCCCCATCCTCTCTCCAGTCCAACACATCCGCCCCCGAGAGCATTTGGGTTTTACAGAACGGCTCGACCAGAATATTACCCTGGGCGGGGGATAACAAGGGTTCGGCATTGGGGGCACCCGATCCTATATTCTCATAGAATCGGACGTCGCTTTCGAACAAACAACTGATAAAGTCCTTCACCCCATCCCCGTTCCAATCCACAAACGATCCCAGATTAGGTCGCGTATAGGTTATGATCTGTCCACCGGCCCGAATCCAGCTGGGATAGGCGAGCACCGGGTCGGCATCCGATCCAATATTTCTATAGAAAAGGAATCCTTCGTCGTCTGTCTTATCGTTATCTCCGTCTTGGTACGGCCAGTCATAAGGCGTATTGTAATCCGTTTGCTTGGGGGTCATGCCGAATATGAGATCTTTTTTGCCGTCGTTGTTCCAGTCGCAAACCAATGGGCTTCCCCGTTTAAGACAATCCAGAGGCTTGCCGTTGGCCCATAATTGAGAGCCCGGCTGGAAGGTGGGAGGATCGTTACCCAAACCGTCGTTGAGGAAAATAAACGCCCGAGCCTCTTCGTCTCCCACAACCAGATCCATGAAACCATCATTATTCCAGTCAGCCATATCGTGTCTGGCATAACCTGATTCCGGGCCATAGACCTGTATGGGATATGAGGACTGACCATCGAC
>CP070790.1:3862697-3865495 GCA_020346805.1 Planctomycetota bacterium | reverse complement strand
TATGCTGGGAGCTGGTTACCCTGAGTTTGTATATGTTGCTGAATCTCGGCAAAGGCGATTCGCCTAGCGGTGCCGCCAAGACCTTCGGGATGATCGGCTTCGGCGATGCTGCTATGTTATTGGCCATCGTATTGATCGGAGTGACGCAGGGGACCTTCCGTATCGGCGAGCTGTCGATTGAGGTTGGTACCCCGTTGACCTATATCTGTTATTTTCTTTTCCTTGTTGCCGCTTTGGCCAAAGCCGGTGCGATACCCATGCACACCTGGATTCCTGCAGCAGCCACCAATGCATCGGCATCCGTCATTGCCTTATTGCCGGCCTCTTTGGACAAGCTGCTTGGAGTTTATCTGCTGGTGAAATTCAGCTTAGACGTTTTTACGCTTAACCCGACCGTTAGAATCGTGCTGATGGTGATTGGAGCGGTTACGATTTTGGCAGCTGCCATTACAGCATTGACACAATCGCAATTTAAGCAAATGATAGCTTATCAAGCGGTTAGTTCCACAGGTTATATTGTGTTGGGTGTGGGCACGGGAATACCTATTGGTATTGCAGGTGCAATATTCCACGCTATTAACGGGGCGGTTTATCAGGCTTGCTTATTCTTGGGAGGCGGAAATGTGGAGCGTCGAACAGGAACTGCCGATATGAATCGCCTTGGCGGTCTGGCTCGAATTATGCCTGGCACATTGGTGTGTAGCGTGATTGCTGCCTTGGCCATAAGCGGTGTTCCACCACTCAATGGTTTCGTTAGTAAGTGGCTTATTTATCAGGGATGTCTGGCTTCTGGTTCGAACCTTGCCATTTTCTGTCTTGTAGTAGCGGTATTCGGCAGTGCCTTAACACTGGCAGCGTCTATTAAGTTGCTGGCCGCCGTATTCTGGGGACCTAAACCAGTAGGGCAAATTTCTATGGACCAGCGACCAAACGGCAAGTTTGCAGTCATGCTGCCAATAGCTGTTCTGGCGATCTTGTGTTTGGCTTTTGGCGTACTGGCCCAGTGGCCCATCAATAACCTGGTTATGCCGGCTATTGTGGATGCCGGTGTTACCAGTATTCCCGTGGTCACTGAGTTTCAGGCCATTGAGGTAGGCGACCTTGGTTTGTGGGGCCCGGTGCCGGCGACCATGCTTATTTTGCTGGGTATGTTCGGAGGAATAGTCCTGTACATAATCGGCAAGGTAGCAAACGTTCGTATCTCCAATACCTTTGTCGGTGGTGAAGTGCTTGAAGATCAATCTGTTCATAAATTT
This sequence comes from Planctomycetota bacterium, assembly GCA_020346805.1. Lineage (GTDB taxonomy): Bacteria > Planctomycetota > Phycisphaerae > UBA1845 > PWPN01. Next base: position 3,864,239 of record CP070790.1, on the reverse strand, counting down.
CCTGCAACAAGCTTCTACCGGACGGTCGAAGAGATGCCCGGTTTAGGACAGGCCCTACACGACGGCGGTCAGGAAGTTTATGACGTATATCGGCTGGGCGGAAAGTACGGCGGGACATTTGTTGAAATGTTGCGCAATCAGCATACCGGCGTATTGTCGTTGTACGTAAGCTGGTGTCTGGTGGGTGTGGTGGTGATTGCCTTGTATTTGATGGCGGTGCTGTAAGGAGTCGGTGATGGACCCGTTTATGTTGCTATTGTTGGCACTCCTGGCTTTCATGATCATCGGATCGTTGATCGCCGCCGAAACCGAGGATCTGCTTTCGTCCGTCGTCTGTGTCGGAGCGGTAGGAGCGGGTCTGGCGATTATTGATCTGTTTCTCGGTGCCCCGGATCTGGCTATTACTCAGGTGGTGGTTGAGATTTTATGCGTGACCATATTGATTCGCGTTGTGCTTACACGAAAGGATGAAACCCACAGGACGCACAAAGATACTTTTGCGGTAGGCAGCGTGTTATTGTGTTTAGGTATACTTCTGGCCATTGGTGCTTGGGCCATGACCGCGCTGCATCCATTTGGCGAACCGCTATTGGCCGGCGACCAGGCGGGCGTAGCCAAACAGTATCTGGCCAATGGTCTGGCCGATACCGGCGCGGCCAATTATGTAATGGCTGTACTGTTGGATTATCGTGCATACGACACCCTTGGTGAGGCCACGGTGATTTTTGTGAGCATCATCGGTGCGTACGTCGTGCTTAGACAAAGAGGCAGGTTGCGACATGACACAGGGAATGAGCCTGATCGTTAAGACGATCACGCGGCTGGTAACCAGTTTTATCATGCTGTTCGGGATTTATATCGTGCTTTACGGGCACGTTTCCCCCGGCGGGGGTTTTGCCGGTGGTGTAATTCTGGCGGCGGGATTGATTCTTTTGTTATTGGCCTTTGGTAAAGAGCGGACATTGACAGTAATCTCGCATGGTGATTCGGTAACCTGGGATTCCGCTGGCGCACTGGCCTTCCTGGCGGTTGCTGTTTTGGGTTATCTGGCCGGTGACTTTTTTATTAACTTTCTCGGTCACGGCCAGCCGTATCAATTGGCCAGTGCGGGCACCATCCCTCTTAACAACCTTGCCATAGGGGCGAAAGTAGGTGCGGGATTGTTTGGAGTATTTTTGGCCCTGGCAATATTCAGGCCGGGCCGGCGCCAGGAGGAAGAAAAATGACTCTCGGAGCATGGCCCTACATTTTGGCACTATTGTTGATGCTCATCGGGCTTTACGTAATTGTAGCCAAGAAAAATATCATCAAGATCATTCTTGGTGTGGCTATTCTCGAATATGCGGTCAACCTGTTTCTGCTCCTGCTTGGATATCGTCACGGTGGGTATGCACCAATTCGTTCACCTGAACTGAAGGAGGCAGATTTTATCGCCGGGGCCGTCGATCCGGTGCCCCAGGCCTTGATCCTTACCTCCATCGTCATCGGGTTGGGATGTCTGGCTTTGATGGTTGCCTTGGCCGTTCGCCTGCACGATAAGTT
>CP070790.1:3857411-3862597 GCA_020346805.1 Planctomycetota bacterium | reverse complement strand
ACGAGTTGAACGGCTATGACAACATCATTTGGGAAATCAGCAATGAAAGCCATAGCGGATCGGAATTATGGCAGTTTCACATGATCGACCACATTAAAAGCTACGAGGCTTCCAAGCCCAAGCAGCATCTGGTCTGGATAAATATAAACCAAACATACCTGTTCGATTCCGCCAATCATGCCGATGTGGTTTCCCCCAGTGCAGCCAGCATCTACCGCACCGATCCGCCCCATGCGACCGGAGCCAAGGTTATCATTTCCGACAGCGATCACATCGGCCCATCCCAAGCCACTTACCCATGGATCTGGAAGGCCATTACTCGAGGTCAACATCCGGTCTTTATGGATGGTTATCTATATCACCTGAGCTGGTATGACGGGACTTATGATCCCAATGATCCTAAAAACCAAAGAATGCGTGACGCCATGGGAATTACATTAACTTATGCCAATCGCATGAATCTGGTTTCCACCGTTCCTCAAGCTAAAGGTACAACTTCGCCATCAAGTACCGCCTACTGTTTATATGAATCCGGCAAGCAGTATCTGGTTTATCAACCGGTCAGCGGGGCATTCACCTTGAATCTTCCGGCCGGCGCATACGATTACGAATGGGTTCATCCTTATAATGGCACAACCGCCTATACCGGGACTATCGACTGGGCGGGCGGAAATAGAAGTTTCACCCCGCCCATCGGCGGGGACTCCGTTTTGTATCTGGCTTTCGGCGGCAAACCATTTGCCGTGATCGATGCCAATCCTACAAAGGGTTTTTCACCCCTGACGGTTAACTTTGACGGTACCGGTTCCTATGATCTAAACGGCACGATCGTTTCATATGAATGGGATTTTGACAACAATGGTACGGTGGATAGTACGGCCCCGATTACCAGCCATGAATATTGGGGCGTCAATGAATATATTGCTTCATTGAAGGTTACCGACAACGATGGGCTAAGCCGTACTACTACCGTAAATATCTCAGTAGTTTATCCTCTTGGCGATTTTGACCATGATGACGATGTGGATCAGGAGGACTTCGGACATTTCCAGGAATGCATAACCGGTACGGGTAACCCACAAAATGATCCGAATTGCCTGGATGTACGTTTGGACGGTGACGATGATGTGGATATAAATGATTTCACTCTTTTTGTGGGCTGCATGAGCGGGGCCGATATTAAGCAGACGGATCCAGGCTGTATACCCAATTAGGCCATGCAACGCGAAAAGTTCGGCTGGAGTTGATAGAGCTGGACGGCAACGACGTAGATACCGACGACTATCCCATCTTCAAAAACTGCATGAGCGAAGCGGACATCTCCTCCAATCCAAATTGCGGGAATCAAGAGCGTATAACAGAATCATGGAATATTAGTATGAAATGCCAAATAATCACTTATTTGATCCGCTTACTGATCCGCCATAGGGGAACGGTTAGCCATGCTGGATAATTTATCACTTTTGACTTAATTCCTTTTGTTTTGCCAGTGCCGCTTTCAGGCCGTTTTGGGCCGGCAGATGTGCGGGATTGATGCCCAAGGCCTTGTGGTAGTTTGCGATGGCCTCACTGATTTTCCCCTGTTCGAACAGCACATTACCCAGATTGGCGTATGCGTTGGCAAAGTTGGGATTAATTTTCAGAGCGGTTTGCAGATGCTTCCGGGCCTTATCGAATTGTTTGAGCCGAGCATATGTCCCTCCCAGATTATTATAAGCCTCAGAAAACTTGGGATCGATCTTTACCGCCTTTTCAAAGTGTTTGATGGCTTCGGCAAGTTTTTCCAATCGGGCATAAAGGGTTCCCAGATTGTTGTGGGCTTGGGCATAATCCGGCCGGAGCTGCAAGGCCATCGTGTAATGTTCGATCGCCTCTTTGGTTCGATTCAGGCGAGAAAGGTCAAGGGCCATGCTGTTATGTACGACGGCCTTGTCGGGCATCATTTCCAGTGCTTCCTGATAGCGGGCCAGCCCCTCATCGATACTGCCTTTTTTCATCAGGGCCCGAGCCAGTTTGTGATAGATGTATGGATAATTGGGTTCGAATTCCATCGCCTGATGATAATGATAGATCGCCTCGTCAATATTTCCTTTTTTCACCAGGGCGTTAGCCAGGTTGTAATGGGCGTGAGGGTGCCTCTTTTTGATCTTCAGCGACTTTTTGTAACACTCGATGCCTTCATCGATCTGCCCCACGTGGACCAGGGCCGCTGCCAGGTTGTTAAGGGCTTCCGGATAGTTGGGGGCGATCTGAAGGGCCTTGCGGTAGTGGGCGATGGCCTCATTGATCTTGCCCTGTTTGTACAAGACGATGCCCAGACTATCGTTGGGGCGATGGTGGTTGGGATATTTTTCCAGGACATCGGACCAGAAGTTAAAGGCACTCTGGTAAATAACATTGCGCCGAACAGTAGTAGTCAACAAAACCGCAGCCATAGCGACAATCATGACCGTCGTTGCAACCGGTGGTATTCGATGTTGCAAACCGCGAAAAACCTCGGCCAGGATCAAAAACAGTCCGATGCTGGGCAGATACGTTTTATATTCCACCAGCAGTTCGACCTGAGGCAGGGCTATATAGGGGATAAGGGTAATGTAAAACCAAAAGATGCCGGCGGCGGCCAGCGGATATCGACGAAGGGCGGCAAATACGGCCGCCAACAGCAGAAAACCATGAAAGACAATGGCAATAATCGCGTAACGATCAAGCAGCGACCTGGACAACTCGAAATCGTGATCGACACAGCTCCACTGAGGCAGCGGCAGAATCAGGAGCTTCCAGTAATGAACGAAGGCCCGCGACTCGGTCAGAAAATGAACCCACGGCCCCCAGATTAACTGGTGACCCCAGGGACGAATCTGAAAAGTACTTGGATCAAACAATCCCTGCGACCAGGCAAATATAAACATTGCGATTACGGAAAGAACCATACCCGGGATTAGAACTATCAAGTAACGTTTCAAGGCCACCCGATCCGAGGCCCGCAGACAAAATTCGATGGCCAGGATGGCAAAGGGTAAGGTCAGTGCCATAGGCTTGGATTTAATACTTAACCAATAGCAAATCGGTACCGCCGCTGCCAAAGCGAAACGCTGCCAGGGACGGGAAAAAGTTGACTTGTCGTTTTTGCGGGCCCCCAGATAACTCAGAATAGCCAACACATAAAATGTTGTCGCCAACGCCCCGCGTCGTTGAATGATGTAGGCAACGCTGCTGGCGTGGATGGGATGGACGGCAAACAGTGCGGCCAAAGCCAGGGGGATCCATACCGGCTTCGGTCGATCCGGATCGATCCGGCCCAGCATGGCCGATACCAGAAAATAAACCAGACAGACATTGAAGGCATGGATCAGAACGTTCACAACTAAAAACGAAGTGACGTCAAACCATTCGAGTCCCAAGGTCCGATTCACCATCGCATTAAGCATGAAACTGACGCGGGTAAGATTCTGTCCCGGTCGCCAGGGCGGCCAAAAGGTTCGTTGTATATAACGGCCCAAGGCCTGAGAAGGATTCGCCATCTCGGCGTAACTAAAACCCGAATCGAATAGAAACTCTTCGTGATCCGCATTGAGATATCCGACCGATGCGAGTACCACAAGCAGAAGTGGCAAGGCCACCCACCTTACCAGTCGACCGACCGGTGCCGACGTCCGCCCCATATCGGTCTTGTCATCGGTTTGACGGGAAGGGGCGCCGCTTTTCCCCTTAGTGTCCTGAGCCCGTTTTCTGGAAGCACTACTGGTACGTTTCTTGCTCATTATTTAGACATCGGCTGCGAAATCGACTCGATTCCAATCTTACCTGGTAATTCTAATCAGTTTGTCAACGCCCTTGCCAAACACCGTCTTTTTGACAAGTATAGAGACATATTTGACTCTGGCCATTATACCGGCCGACGTGTGCCGGTTATGGCGCCGAAAAACAGGGCTGATTGGTGAATAAGCTGGGAGATTTGTTGGGCTATGCAGGTTATCCGTGGATTGGAATCGGTAAGTTTTTCAGGCATTGTGCTGACCGTCGGTAATTTTGACGGCGTACACTGCGGCCATCAGGCGATCATTGCCGCCGGCCGACAACGTGCGGATTCCGCCGGCACCCAATTGGTAGCCATGACCTTCGATCCCCATCCGGCGACCATCATTGCCCCCGACCGGATGCCGGCCGCCCTTACCTGCCTAGAGGAAAAGATCCGTTTGCTCGAACGTGTCGGCGTTGATGTAATCGTGGTGGTGCAGAGCCGGCCCGAGTTTTTCCACATAACCGCTGACCAATTCATCAGCGATATCATTATGGCCCGATTCAAACCGCGCTTTATCGTAGAAGGTGCTTCGTTCAGATTCGGCCAACATCGCCGTGGTGACGGCAATACCTTGCGCGCCGTAGCCGACAGATATGGATTTGAAGTCGAGATCATCGAGCCTATCCGAGCCAACCTTGGCGGACATCCCGATACGGTGATCTCCAGTTCGTTGATTCGTCATCTGATAAGCTCCGGCACGGTGGATCAGGCGGCATTGTGTCTCGGTCGGCCTTATACCCTTGTTGGATCGGTGGTACCCGGCGTGGGGCGAGGACAGAAACTCGGCTTCCCCACCGCTAATATTGGTGTCGAATCGCAAATGATTCCTGCCGAGGGCATCTATGCCGGACGGGCGAAAGTGAAAAATCAGGAATTCACTGCGGCCATCAGTATCGGGCGTTATCCTACGTTTGACGGCGGCGATCTTTTGGTCGAGGCCCACTTGTTGGATTTTGACGGGGCAATATACGATCAGGCGATCCGCCTTGAGTTTTACGAATGGCTTAGGCCCCAGGAAAAATTCGATTCACCCCAAGAGTTGTCTCGGCAAATCGCCCGCGACGTCGAACAAACAAGAAAGATCGTTTCTAATCATCGCATTGTTGAGCAACCTTAGTTACAATTGATTAATGATGCCGGCAGCAATCCTCAACATTATATTGGCCGTTAGCTGGGGTTCGATGACTTTCGGGGCACCGATGCTTGCCTGGGGGGCGTTGGCCTGTGCCATCCCGGTCATTATCCATCTGGTACTTCGGCAACGGCCGCGTCGCCAGGTATTTCCGGCCATACGCTTCCTGATGGCCTCCAATCAGGCCTCCACCCGCACGCATTGGATAAAACATCTGCTGCTGATGATGTGCCGCATGATGTTGATCCTGCT
>CP070790.1:3853198-3857311 GCA_020346805.1 Planctomycetota bacterium | reverse complement strand
GCCAGGATTTTCTCGTTCCTGGATCGGGTATGGGCGACATACCATTTTCCCGGCAGCTCATTGAGAATAGAGATTTTCGATGGGATTGGTTCTTGCTTATGGTTATTGTTGTTTTGCATAACCGATATCGTTATACGGTGTTTACGGATATCAATGTGTTTTTGTGGCAAATTTCGCTAAAGTATAATCCACAAGGTCTTTACACAGATATTATAGTACCAACAATCCGATATTTTATCGATAATAAGAATCATCTGGTATAATGACTAGCGGGGAGGTAGATATAGGTTGCGGCCTGTAGGGTTCTTGCTTAAAGGTTATTGGCCAGTTTTGAGCTGAAGGAGGAACAGGGGCACGTCGATGAATAAGGCGCTTCCATCTACCGGCATTGGTCTTGTTTTATTGTTTACGTTGGGCTTGCCGGGATTGAACATCGCCGAAGCCAACGGCCGGCCGAACTTCGTCTTCTTCCTGGTTGATGATTTGCGCCATAACGGCACCAGTGTGACCGGCCATCCCTTCGGGCAAACTCCCAATATAGACCGTATTGCCAATGAGGGTATTCGCTTCAACAATGCCTTTGTAACTACTTCGTTGTGTTCGCCTTCGCGGGCCAGCCTACTGACCGGCAAATACATATGGGCTCATGAGGTGCTGGACAATAAAACCGAGTTATCCCCTTCGCAGGTTACATTTCCCCAATTGCTGCAGGTCGCCGGTTATAACACCGCCTTTGTGGGCAAGTGGCACATGGGTACCGATCCCAATCCGCGCCAGGGCTTTGATTATTGGGTTTCCTTTGCCGGCCAAGGCGAGTACTTCGATCCTACTTTTAATGTCAACGGCCAAACCGTATACCTGACCGGTTACAACACCGACCTGCTCACCGATTATGCCGAGGAGTTTCTCGGTACTGTAGGTGCGGAGCCTTTCCTGTTATACCTTTCATATAAGGCTGTTCATGGTCCTCTTACTCCAGCGACCCGGCACGAAAACCTGTATCTGAACGATAACTATCCCGTACCCCCCTCGGGAAATGCCGACCCTGCGGGTAAACCTGCCGACGTCCAACAGGCTATGCTCGATTGGCAGGCCAAAACGCCGGAAGAGCAGCAGAACATTGTTAATGACATCGCCCGCAAGACTCAGCGGGTTCTTGCGGCTGTAGATGAAAGCGTCGAGCGGATATTTAACGCCCTCAGTAACGCAGATGAGTTGGATAATACGGTGCTGGTCTTCATCTCCGACAACGGCTATTTCTTCCGCGAGTTCGGACTTACCGAAAAACGGAGGGTATATGAGCCTTCGATCCGCATTCCCTGGTTGGTGCGTTATCCTACGATGATTGCTGCCGGTCGTACCTCGGACCTGCCTATCTTTAATGTCGACCTGGCCCCGACGTTTCTGGATCTGGCCGGTGTTTCCATCCCGTCGGATATACAAGGACGCAGCCTGCGACCAATATTTGAAGATAGCGTTAGTTCCTGGCGCGGTTCCTGGTTTGCCGAGTACGTCGAGGAGCAGCGCACAAATATACCGACCTCTCAGGATGCCACCATGATGGGCGTACTCAAATACATTTACTACCTTGATAATCCAGCCGAAAATGAGTTGTACGATCTGAGTATCGATCCCGAAGAGATAACCAACGTCATCGGTGATTCCAATTACGCCGCACAATTAACGGCCATGGTTCAAGAGCGGCAACAGCTCATCAACTTCACCCGTCCCATGCCGCCTTGGCCATACGCACACCTGGGAACGGTCAATCGTACCTGGGATTTGCAACTGGTTGAGCCCGCTGATGGAGATACGGAACCGGTTAGCGAACGGGGGCACGAGGGCCGAAAAACTCTCGATCCCAACCAGGATCATTACATGTATTTTGATATTGCAGACACCTTTGCTTACCAGGGAAGCCGATCGGAAGTTTATATCTCCATCAGCTATTATGATAGTTATTACGATGGTGGTTCCGGATCTCTTGTACTCCAGTATGATGCCGCAGATAGCGCTTACCAGGACGGTGATTCCATCTCACTAACCACACAAAATAAATGGAAAACCTATATGTTTCACGTGACCGATGCTTACTTCGGCAATCGCCAGAACGGCGAGGCCGATTTTCGTATTGCCCGGACCAGCAACGGTTCATTCTGTCTGGACGTAGTACAGGTTCGACATTTCGATCCTGATCTGCCCGCCTTCGCCCATAATCCCGATCCGGCTCACCAGGCCGTTCAGGTTGCTACAGATGCGATTTTAAGTTGGAGTGCCGCTGGGGGGACTTTGTCGCATAATGTATATTTCGGCACTGCCAATCCGCCGCTGCTGCAGGGCAATCAATCAGGTGTCACCTTTAATCCCGGTGGTCTACAAGTAAACACCAAGTACTACTGGCGGGTTGATGAAGTAAAAGAAAGCGGAATTACTCAGGGCCGCATCTGGCAATTTACCAGTGCACGATACAAGGGTGATATGGACGGTGATAACGACGTTGACCAGGAGGACTTCGGTTTATTTCAAGCCTGCTTTTCCGGGACCGGTGTTTACTTCGAGTCGGGATGCGAATATGCCGAGCTCGATGGCGACAATGATGTAGACTTGAGTGATTTCACCATGTTCCAGTCATGTATGGCCGGCCCCAACCAGCCGCCGGGATGTTGAGAACAGGATTGACTAATTATTGGCACTATGTTAACGAATAAATGGTTCATTGTGGTATAATGAGCAGCACGGACAATAAGTTTGGATAATTTTGTTTGATTCTAGTCCCATCAGGCTTCTTACATCATAATGGATAATTGTAACCCAATTTTAGGGGAAGTAGTTTGAAGGTGAAAGAAGGGATATCTAAAAACATATTATTGAGTAAGGCTATTATTTGTGCCGTCGCCGGTATGCTTGCATTTAGTGTCCAGGTTGTGGTCGCCAAACAATTTCAAGAATTATTAGACCAACCCCGGGATTTGTTTCGAGATGTCGCGGTAGCTTCTCAGTCTACAGGTTCAGCCACGATGAAAACCGCAACTATCAGAAGTCGTCCGGTAGTTGTAGATTTCAAATTACTCACACAACTCAAAAAGGGGATTGGTAAAAGAGTAGGCTTCAATCTGTTTCCGGATGTTAACTTTATCGGCGTTGTTGAGCGGATTGAAGAAGGATTGCATGGAGCTCAGATATTCTATGGCGAACTTGTCGACCGGGAGTATGGATCGTTCATCATCGTAGTTGTCGATGAGGCGATGGCTGCCAGTATTAGAATCCCTGGAGAAGAAGTCTACCAGGTTCACCTGTTGAAGAATAGCCTGCATGTTATTCGCCAGGTGGATGAAAGCCAACTTTTACCCTGCGGTGTCGATTCCGAGCACATGGCACAGATGACTCCAAGCCAAACCTTCGAGGCTGGTTCTGTCGCCCAACCGCTGATGGGCAGTGTCGGTGATCCTCTGGTGTTTGATGTGCTGGTTGTTTATACGCCCAAGGCCCGAAATAGCGCCGGTGGAACGGCGGGGATGCTATCGCGAATACAGTTGGCCGTTGCTAATGGAAACCTGGCCTACCAAAACAGCTTGATCGGTCCACGTCTACGATTGATTCACACGGCAGAAGTCAGCTACACAGAATCGGACAGCTCTAGTACCGATCTCAGTCGACTCAAAAATAAAAACGACGGCTATATGGACGAAGTCCATATAATGCGTAATACATATGGAGCCGATATGGTCAGCCTGGTAGCGTGGGGCCTGGATGTGTGTGGCAGGGCATATCAAATGACTGAGGAATCCTGGGGTTTCCATGAAGAAGCGTTTAGTATAGTCAATATAGCATGTTTGGAATCTTTAACCTTTGTTCACGAATTGGGCCACAATATTGGTTGCACACACGACCGCGACAATGCGGGCGTAGGAGTGTTCGATTACTCCTTTGGTTATCGTAATCCATCCCAGACTTGGCGGACGGTCATGGCTTACAGTCCAGGGACGCGGATACCATATTTTTCCAATCCTGAAGTTTTGTATCAGGGCGAGCCCACTGGCATACCTCAGGGCCAGCCGGATTCCGCCGACAATGCCTTGAGTATCAATAACGTAGCAGACACCGTCATAAGCT
>CP070790.1:3850244-3853098 GCA_020346805.1 Planctomycetota bacterium | reverse complement strand
TGCCAAGATCACATTGACAATACCAATATTCGGTAGTAATTCTATTGTCTGGCGGGTGCGTGGACTGTGTCAGGGTTCTGTGCGCAGGCTTGTGTCCGCAGGATGAAACCGGGGGAGTAGGCCGCACAGATTCAATGCATTATCATCATCAGCAGGTTTCATTTACGCGCGCCACTCGAAGACGTTAAGCGTGCGTAGTCGGCTGGCGTTGGAAGGGTAAGTTTGTGCGGCAGCCGAAAAATCATAAAGGAGCCCTTTGCCTAGGGAAGTAGCACAAGGTTTGCAGTTCAGGGTCGCCAGGATGGCCGTCGCATTCGGCCGGCTCATCCCTTAATGGTCAGCGTCATGAATATTACGGCATCCGTCTATAAGAACTTCGCTCCCCTGTTCTCTTCTCAACAGGAGCACGCATCTGCGGCTGCAGGAATGTCCGGAAAGCATTCCGTAAACAGCGATGCAGAGATTGCCGCAGCACTCGTGTATGCCAGAGCCCAATCAACAAACTGATCACTACCAAAGGTTAGAATAATGGCCAAGAAGCTTGTTAATGTCATGAATACTGCGTTCCGGGATGGATTTCAGTCCTGCCTTGGAGCGCGCGTGATAACAAAGGACCACATCCCGGCAGTAGAGGCTGCCAGAGCAGCAGGCATCGACCACTTTGAATCCGGTGGCGGTGCCCGCTTTCAGTCTCTTTTCTTCTACTGTGGGGAAAACGCCTTCGACATGATGGATGCTTTTCGCCGGGCCACGGGTCCGGAGGCAAACCTCCAGACCCTTGGCCGCGGGATCAACGTTGTGGGCCTGGAGAGCCAGTCCTCCGATATCATCGAACTGCATGCCAAGCTCTTCAAGAAGCACTGCACCACTACGATCCGTAATTTTGACGCCCTGAACGACGTCAACAACCTGGTCTACCCCGGCCAGATGATCAAGAAATACGGGCTCAAGCACGAAATCTGCATCACGTTGATGGCTCTACCTCCGGGATGTACCGGTGCCCATGACACGGAATTCTATCTGAAGATACTAGATCAGATTCTTGCCGCGGACGTCGAATTCGACTCGCTGTGTTTCAAAGACGCATCGGGTACAGCGACACCGGCAACGGTCTACGAAACCATTAAGCAGACTCGCCAGAAGCTCGGACCGCGCATGCACATTCGTATGCATACCCACGAAACGGCTGGCACCTCTGTGCTGACTTATAAGGCGGCGCTTGATGCCGGTGCGGATGGAATCGACCTCTCCATGGCGCCCATGTCCGGTGGTACCTCCCAGCCGGATATCATCACCATGTGGCACGCTCTGCGCGGTACCGACTACGAACTCGGGGTCGACATTGACAAGGTGCTTGAGGCGGAGAACGTCTTCAAGGAATGCATGAGCAAGTATCACCTTCTGCCGGAAGACCGCCTGGTCGAACCGTTGGTTCCGTGGTCTCCCATGCCAGGTGGAGCTCTCACGGCCAATACGGAGATGTTGCGTGACATCGGCATGCACGACAAGTATCCCAAAATCTTCGCAAAGATGGGAGAATGCGTCCGTCGCGGCGGATTCGGTACCTCCGTAACGCCGGTTTCCCAATTCTACTTTCAGCAGGCGTTCAATAATTTCATGTTAGGCGACTGGAAAAAGATCGCCGAAGGGTATGGCAAGATGGTTCTCGGCTACTTCGGCAAGACCCCGGTTGCGCCGGATCCGGAAATCGTAAAAATCGCGAGTGAACAGCTTGGTCTCAAACCGACCACGGAGGACCCGCGTGCGATGAACGACCGGGACCCGAACAAAGGCATCGCAGCCGCCAGGAAGATACTGACCGAAGCCGGTATCCGGGATCTGTCCGAGGAGAACATCTTCATCGCCGCCACTTGTAAGGAAAAGGGTATCCAGTACCTGAAGGGCAAAGCCACGATCAACGTACGTTACAACAAAGCAGGGGCGAATAAGGGATAAAGTGCCCCCACCGCAGGCTCACAAGGTGACGTGGAACGGCAAGGATTACAACGTGAGGCTTGAGGGCGATACTCTGATACAGTGCCGTCCATCATTGTGAACGAGAGCTCAAGGCGAGCTCACCAAGGTTTCTCCTAAGGAACAACTTCGACGGGGTACCAGCTGAAAGCTGAGTTCGCGAACCTGTCCTCGAAACCGCTCTTAGTATAGAGCGTATCCGGGCCACGACCGGAAGAGATCATCCTCGAAAGTCAGCTCAATTGGCTAGCGTTCGGTGGCTGCTTGCTAAGGCGCACGACCTAGCATCGAGTTGGCCTTTAACAGAACTCACGCTGCATATTTACGAAAACGCTCTACTTTTCGCATGGCCCGATCATGAATGAACAGCGCACCAATGGTTGAGAACTCTTTTCTGACACCTTCCTCCGAAGCTGCTGGAATAAGCTCCCTAGACTATCGAAGAGCCGCCGCGATTCTTACACAAGCGTTTTTATTGACGGATTAGCCCTGGATTATTGCCCATGACAGGGCCGACGATGCTATAGACGGGATTGCTGGTTCACAGGTAAGCTCCTCTATTTGGGCCGGAAGGCGTTTTGCGGTGGAGGTTCGTTCACCACTAACCAGTAGAGTCCCACTTGCCCGACCGTTTCCCTGAATTGTTCGAAATCTACCGGCTTCTGGATATAGCTGTTCACTCCCAATTGATAGCCGCTCACCATATCCTTTTCTTCTTTGGAGGAGGTGAGGATGACCACAGGAATAGACATGGTGCGCGGGTTTTTCTTCATCTCTTTAAGGACTTCCAGGCCGTCCACCTTGGGCAGTTTCAAGTCCAACAGTACCAAGCGCGGCGGCTGCTCGAACTGGCGGTCGCTATGAGGGCCCCGGCAAAAGA
>CP070790.1:3845108-3850144 GCA_020346805.1 Planctomycetota bacterium | reverse complement strand
TTCCAGCCACAAGATACTCCGCCGTCGTTAAGTATATTAAGCGTACCAGTGCCGCCATCAGCTCCAATCCATAGGCCTCTTAAATTCGCATCACCTCCCAGATGATATTGATTGTACTGGAATGAGCATATTGATGGTCCACCTTCGACGGTAAGCACACCTACTGCTCCGGCAGCGGTTCCACCAACACGACTCCTGGCCGAGGCGTCAATGTCGCCACCGGCCAAGACACGTACCGAGCCGGTGCCGATGAAAAAAAAGTAGAGGTTAGGCGAGTTATAATCCACCACCGCCTCACCAACGCCTAAGTAGCCCTTAGGGCCGTGATCACCAATAGCCGCGTGCTGGTTTTGGCCGTTATTCTGACTCCCCGGTGTCCAGTAAAAACCCCATCCATAAGGACCGGTAGTAGCCATAGGATCAGTACCGGAAACATCATCATCAAACCAGTTCATATCGGTAGACCAGAGACCGTCCCCGGTGTGGTTGGTCCATTGATGTGTCCCAGCCAAGGCCGGACTAACCATGGCCATCCCGAGGGCAAAGAATGTAACCAGAGTCAATCTACTTTTGTCTTTTAGGGTTCCCATTCCTTGGTCCTCCAGTAGAATGATTTATTGTAAAAGAAATACGGAAGCTTTTTATATTAAGTCCGGCCGAGCCACTGAAAAGTTAAGTAATGGATGGCCCGGTTTGGTTATCGACCAGCTTCTTTCCCTTGAAAGTCATACCAAGAAAATGTCAACCTTTCGCACAACAAAATAAGCGATGAAAAATAAGGCGGTATGCGAGCGAACTGATTGGGTATTATTCTTTCGATGCCGACAAAAAATGTATTTGGTTTAGAATAAGTTCGATCAGCAAATGAACCTCTTTTCCACCTACCTGATACTTCTTTGATTTGTTATGTTTACCATGCTCGTTTGCCGCACGATAATGGTATTATCAATTATGGAATCGATTATACTCTTACCAGTTTCATTTTTCACCACAAATTATGCATCAGAGATAAAAAAAAACGAAAATCTTTTGAATTACTACTTGACCTGAACCCGGTTATTCATACGTCCGGGCGAATATTTAATGCAACTACCGGTTTAGTCTATTGATCTGCATCCCAATATAAGATATATTTACCTTTTTAAGTTCTCGTTCAAAAAAATAGTCACACTATGGATGTTTACCCGATAATTATTGATCTGCCCTCGAAGGCCCGGTCTCTTTACCAAGCGGAGAAAACGGGTAAGTATTGTTCGAATTATATTGACCCAACTCTTATGAAAGACAGCACATGGAATGGGAGTTAGATAATGAAGGAGAGGGCCGGAATTTGTAATGAATAATAATTAAATATGTTTTATAAATTATATGTTATTCAGTTAAGCTATATGCGGAGCATGATTTTGTATGATGGACCGGTCAGCAGAATTATTTAAGGATTAAAATAATTATGCATGTTGTCTATTTTATGAGATCGCATCGGTTGGGAAAACAACTACCTAAGAACGCATTTACCCTGATCGAGGTGTTGGTGGTGGTGGCCATCATCGCCCTGCTGATATCGATATTGCTGCCCTCGTTATCTACTGCTCGCGGAAGCGCCAGGATGGCGATCTGTGCTACCAATCTCCGCACCTTTGGTTTTGCGATGACCCAGTATGCCCAGGAAAACAAGGGATTTATCCCACGTGACTACCAGGTCCAAAACAATGCCTTGTTGGTTCCGGATCGTTTTTCGCGATACCTTGGCGAGCCGCGTTACCCTCTGATCCCCCGTGATCAAGATCCGGCTTATATTGCCCAGGGAGAGGAAAACATACAGAAACGCGATGAAATGCTGGCCCCGATTTTTGCCAGGATGGAAATGCTGCAGTGTCCCTCCTTCCCAAAGGATCGGGGCCGGAATGCGCTCCCTCTGTCAACCGATGTGGTTATCGACGATCAACCCTACGACTATGTGGTCAACGCCTTCCAGATTGAGCGTGGGGCTTCCTACAAGGGAGGGAAGCCGGAAGTCACTAAGCTGGATAAAATACGTAATTCCGGAAAACTTATTTACCTTACAGAGGCGAACAGAGCTTTACAGTGGGCAATATTTCGCTACCATGACATCTGGCACGTGGAGAATCTCTGGTGGAGCAGCAATTCAAGGATGATCGATGATAACCGCCACAACTGGCGCACCAATGCCCTGTTCTTCGACAGCCATGTTGAGAGTCCCCGAATCAAGAGTGTGAAGATATCAATGTTTACGCCCCTTTTGGATCCGAACGATCCGCAGCACCAACCACCGTAAGATCATATTGACAAGTAATGGCAAATAAAAAATGGTGACAAACACCTGTTTTGTTAGTTTATTATAATTTGACAAGAGGATTCAGGAATTATTTTGGACTGCTGTCCCATGTGGCTGATTAAAACCGGATGGGCTACGCGGAGTTTATAAGTTGGGGCTGATCTCGGGTATGTGCCCTACGGATTGCGAGGTACAGACGGTTCGAGGCTGAAGACGATTATGTTTGAGTCAAAATGGGTATCCGTGGTTGGCTGTGTTCTGCTGATCGGACTGATAATCCTGGTTATTGTCTTGTCCTTTAAATCTGTCACTGCCGAACCGGAAAGCATCAGGATGGTCAAGTGGTTGGCATGCTCTGCATGTGGTCATTATTACAAGGGTGACATCAGTAATCGGCCAGCGGAGTGTCCCAAATGCGGGGTGAGGGGCGTATGGCCGGCGATGCGCTGCGCCAAATGCGGTACGATCG
Source organism: Planctomycetota bacterium (assembly GCA_020346805.1). Classification (GTDB taxonomy): domain Bacteria; phylum Planctomycetota; class Phycisphaerae; order UBA1845; family PWPN01. The sequence goes on along the minus strand of CP070790.1, from coordinate 3,847,379 downwards.
TGCCTATCGATACATTTAAGTACGATAGGGAATTGCGCGAGCCCTACTGTTTGAAGTGCGGCTCCGGCAATTTGGAACGCATTGATTCCACCCCGGTAGAGGCCCCACCGGACAAAAAATAATTTCCGAGTAACCCAAATGGTGCCGGCGAAAACGGGTGAGGAGTTGCAGCGGAGGATGGCCGTGTCTTTTTGTGAGTTCATGAATAAAAGGACCACGCGGCGAAAAGCTCTCCCTAGGTTCCAATGGAGATCGGGCCAACACCCTATTCGAGGTTTCACGCTTATTGAGGTATTGGTGGTGGTGGCTATCATTGCCTTATTGATATCGATATTGATACCCTCGCTGTCTGCAGCCCGTCGAAATGCCCGGATGATGGTTTGCGGGACAAATCTGCACACCTTTGGTTACGCAATGACCCAGTATGCCGAGGAAAACAAGGGGTATATCCCACGTGAGTATACCCATTTGCCTAATAGACTCAGCATGCTGATTCCGGAACGTTTTTCTCGCTACCTTGGCGGGCCGCGTTACCCTCTGATTCCCCGTGAAATAGATCCGCATAATACAAGCCAGGTAGAGGATGAAAGAGCAAAGCGGGACGCAATGTTGGCCCCCATTTTTGCCAGGATGGAAGTTCTGCAGTGTCCCTCCTTCCCTAAGGGTCGAGATCTGTATGCCCTCCCTCTGGAGAACAGGGAAGTGGTCGACGAGCAACCCTACGACTATGCGGTCAACGCCTTTCAACTTGATAAAGCCTTGGCATTAGACACCAAGAAAAGGAATCAGCGTTCCACTAAACTGGATGAAATACCTTACCCCGGGCAACTCGCATACCTGGTAGATGCCAACAGAAATCTACAGTGGACACTGTTCAACAAACATGACATCTGGTCGGTGGAGGCGTTTTGGTGGGGATCCAATCCGAGGATGATCGACGATAAGCGGCATGGCGAACGGGCCAACATGCTGTTCTTCGACAGTCACGTTGAGGATCCACGAATCAAGAGTATAGGGATCTCGTTATTTACACCCTATTTGGATTCGGACGATCCGAGTAACCGGCCGCCCCTGTAGGATCGGGCGGTAGATAAACCTTATGGTAAATTGCCTGCCGGTAGATTATGATGTGCTTATTACTGCCTGATCGGGCACGGGCCAATAGAATTTATAATACGCCTCAGTCAATCGTTTCGAACACAGTATAGGAGCAGGATAAATCATTGCCGCCGCGCCCCGGCATAAATAGAATGACGGCCTAGAATTGGATATGTGGGTTTTGTAGACCAGTGGTTCGAGGAACTTGGATTCCGCCAGGTATCCCGCAGACAACAGGAGGTTATTTATGTTCTTCAATGACACGAATTTATCTACTCGCTATCCTCTGAAAGACTTTGCAGTACGTGTGCAGCCGGTTTGGCAGAAGGTGGCGCTGGCGGCCCTTACCGCCTCAGCATGTACGGTAGTCAGTTGTTCCGCTCCGCCCAAAGGGACGAATGATATGAATGTAACCAAGATCGATGATCAGGCGCTCACTACCCTCGTTCAATGTTTCACTGAAGTGGAAAGGGTCGAGCATTCGTGGGGTTGGCTTAAGTGGTTGATGAACGATAAGATCGATCCCAAGGCGGAGATGACCTTCGGGTTGGTACAAATCAACGCCGGCCAGGAAAATCCGTTACACACCCATCCAAACTGCGAGGAGATCCTCTACATGCTGTCCGGCTCGTGCGAGCACCGAATCGGCGACAAGACGGTTATGCTCGAAGCCGGCCAGATGATCCGCATTCCTACCGGTGTTCCGCACAGGGCCAAGACCGCCGGGTCGGAACCGATGCGGGCGGTGATCGTTTACAGTTCAGGCGATCGGCAGTTTGTGATGGTCGAACAGTAACGCTGCTCAAGAGCTCGGAACAGAATAACTACAAAAATATAAAGCAATCTCATTATTATAAAAAGGAGGAACTCGACGGTGATCGATAAACAAAGTCGACGAGAATTCATGCGGCAGGGAGTAGTCGCCGGGGCAGCTTATGGCCTAGCATCCAGCTTAAGTGCATCGAGCTACGGGAAGGTTAAAGGGGCCAATGAACGGGTTGGTCTCGGTTTCATCGGCCTGGGCCATCGCGGTGTTCCTATGATTCACGCTTTCAGGGCACACACTGCTGACATGGAAATTACCGCCCTCTGTGACCTGTATGATCCGTATATCGAATTTTCCAAGCAAATTGTGGGCGGCAGCCCTTTCATTACCAAAGACTACCGTCGACT
>CP070790.1:3842459-3845008 GCA_020346805.1 Planctomycetota bacterium | reverse complement strand
AAAGATCGAGCCATTGTGCTTCGGCGTCTCGATTATTCCGAGACCTCACAGGTGTTGGTCTTGTTTACCCGCCTGCATGGTTCCCAACATCTGATCGCCAAGGGCGTCAAACGAGGCACCAAGAATAAATTTTCCACCGGCATCGATCTGCTGGAACACGGACAGCTTGTTTTTCTGGCCAAATCCGACACCCATCAGGGTTTGGGTACCCTGACGGAGTGTCAGCAGACCAACGCCTATCTGGGGCTGAGATGCAACATGCAACGTTGGTATTGCGGACAATATGCAGCAGAAATAACCGCCGCCATGACCGAAGTAGGCGATCCCCATCCGGACGTGTTTGATGCCCTGGCAGATCTGCTCGGTTCCCTGTGCACCAGCGAACACGCCCTACCTTTATTAGTCGAGTATCAGTGCGCCTTGCTGGCCGAAGCAGGCCTCTGGCCCGATCTGACTCGATGTGTAAACTGCGATCGGACTGCTCCTCAAGGCCGATCCGCATACTATGTTGCCCATCAAGGTGGATTGATTTGTAGTAATTGCCAGGGTTCTCTGGCCGACAAACGCAGAATATCCGCCGCCACACTATCAGCCCTGCGCCAACGCGACTTCAACAATGCCTCGGTAAGTGACGCCTTCAACATACTGGACTATACCATCAGTATTGCCATGAACCGGCAGCCGGCATTGACTAAATTCATTCGGGCCGGCCAATAATACGAAATACAAATTGACATTGCACGTGAACTACAGAGACCACGAATAGCGACCTGTGGGCTCATACCCAACGAACCACACCCTCGATCAATCCGCTTCTCGACCGGCGTAGCGTGTGGCCCGGCGGATCCATTCCATCCGCGATAAAGGGATCAGTCCGTAGTTGTAGATGTTTACCGATGGCACGCCAAGTTTGGCAACATGTGACACGGAGCGGACCAAGGTTGCTGAGTCAGGACAAAAAGGTGAAAAGGCATTGAAACCCAATTCCACGTGACTAATCTCGCCGGTATCTTTCAGGGCCTCATTCACGGTCTCATCGATTGTCTGGTCGGTGTAAGGATGCGGGCAGTTGCTTAAGGTGGCATCACAGTATGGGCCGATGGTTTTGAAATCGGCAGCTGCTACAAATCGTCCTCCGGCCCGGTGGACAACTATTCGGCACTTGCAGGATTGTTTGATGGTTTCAACCAGGGAAGCCACCTTCGCACATCTCCAATCGACATAATCGCTGAGTACCGGTACATCCCCCATAAATTCCTCAATTGATTGTTCGAGCGGATCTCCGCCGGCAAATATCTTTTCCAATGCCGCACCAGCTGCTTTGGCGGCGGCTCCAGCGTCAATACCGTCATCAACGGCCGCCTGACGACAGGACTCGCAGAAACACAAATCGGAGAGCCAATGTCCTACCTCCCCAAGCTCGATACCCACCTTGTAATGAGCGTGCGAATGGGGACGTTCCTGAAATGTCGGGCGTTCCAACTCGATGGTTTCAAAAGGATAATTTCCCGACAGATCTTCAACCATGGCCCGCAGATATTCGCGGACGTCGGGGTTGATCGGACACAACCAGGTAGGATCGATATCTCCGAAAACATTCTTGACCGCACCGTTGGAGTACTTACTCACCATCAGCGAGCTATGGCAGCATACCGTCCACCCGCGAAGAGCCAGCTTGCGTTTTTCGCATGCTTCAGCAACCTTGGCCAAAGGGTTACTTTTTTTCAACCATGAAGCCGCCGCCGGTTTTATACGTGTACCGGTGTATCTGTCGGCCTGTGGTTGGAACTGGGCTCCGCCCGGAGAGAGAAAACGTTTAGGTAAAACCCCCGCATGCGGGCGAAGCTGATCGACACTGTGGTAAAATGTAGCCACCGAAATACCCGTAATCCCAGCCTCACCCTGCAGCCGATCCAGAACCTTATCGATCCCTTCATCAACCAGGTCCCACAAATAGCACCACATATTGGTCTGGAACATCAAGTATCCTTTGTATTACTAGGTCCTTCATTCAAACAGGCGACCGACAATTATACACAAGTCAGTAAAACAGCCCAATAATCGGGGAAACAGATCCGGATTGTTTATCAGGGGGTTCCAGCCAGTACCCAGACAAATCGGTGACGTTAATCATGATACAGTCGAAGAAGTCCGCTTCATTCATCGATCAGTTTCAGCCTCAATCGGCCCCAACACATGGGCGACAGGATTATTGACAAGAAGTTAAGGGTAAGAGAAACCGACATGAATTGAGAGACATAAATATTTGGAGACATTTCTCAAATTATATGAAATATAACCGTTTGCCGCCCGTCTAACCTACAGGAGCCGACCAATGAACGAAAACCAAGATCAAACGCCTGATCAAGCCCCACCCACGCTACCGAATCAAACCCCGATCCAAACTGTGGACAAACGCGAACGAACCTGGGCTAGATTCTGTCATTTGGATCGTGTTGATTCGTAGCTTGCAGGCCGGTATACTACCCGACATGGGGCATCCTTAGCGGCAGACCTGTTGCCGGCCGAAGTTTCATACAATGATTTCT
>CP070790.1:3839778-3842359 GCA_020346805.1 Planctomycetota bacterium | reverse complement strand
CAATTCCACTGAAGTAATATTTTTCGGATTATTGATGGGATTATTATCATTTATCAACTTTGGGTTGTAGTTCAGTTGTAGGGATTTTTCGAGTTAAAATTGGGCCATTTTTGTACTTTTATGTCACTATCTCATGGCATCTGTTTGCTGCAGTTTTGCTCTCCACTCATGTCCGTTTTTTTCTAGGGCCGAGTGAAACTCCCATGGTCTACACAACCTATGTAAATTGCTGTGATTCTCAACTCATAAAAAACGGTGACTTATTCTTTCGCTCCATGCTTTTGCAAGAGTTCGACGATTTCGGTATAGCCTTTTTCCTGTGCCACCCCTATTAGAATTGCCAAATCCAGTGTGATCATCCCAAGAAGTACGTAAAAGGTTTTGGTCCGGGCAAACATACCTATGCCTCCTTGATAAAATCGATCAGATTCTATTTTACGTGTAGCCGCATATTATTATCTGCAATCGCCATCCCTTTTGCTTATGAGACACGGCTCAGCAAATGCTACCTGCACCGTAAGATTGCCAACAGCAGCCCCACCACAGGTTACAGTACGATATTTCTGTGACAGCAAATGCACATTTACCATCTCCTCTTCTGACTTCCAGGTCCATCAGGAATAGACATGGCAGTCATTTAATGGTTGGCGCAGCCGGCTTGACGATATAAGAGAAAGCCAACTCGCCATTCTTGTGTTCAGAAGTCTCGTCCTTCCGGAGATATGATCGAACGTAATCCACACGTACGTTCTGCGGCGATACTGTAACACGCAGATGGCCGGAGTTCGGCAGGATGTCCCCGGATCGGTAGGCTTGGCGATTGAATGCCTGGTAGGACGCGTCGGCCGGATTGGGGGTCGACTGGTAGATCAGACCATCACGCTCTTGTCGCGCAACGAGATGGTCGTGACCCTGAAAGAAGATCGTTACGCCATTCTTGACCATCAGTTTGTGGATGGGTAGTTCCCAATCCGGGCGTTTCACGCCGAACTCCCAGGTTCCATTACTGTTCTTTCCGCCCCATTCATAGAGATCGGCCATCTCGACTCCGCCGCGTCCTGTCCCGAGCACGTGATGTGCAAAAACGAATTTGTATCGGGCATTGCTCTGCTCAAGTGTCTTTTTGAACCACTGATACTGCGTGTCGCCGATGCTCATACCCCACCAGTCACGGTCCCTTCGGCCGGAACCACCCCGGCGTTCTGTGTGGCCAGAGTTGCGACCGCGCCCTGTATCACCGGAACCGCGCTGGCGTCTTGCATCGCTGGAATCGCGCTGGCGTTTTGTATCACCTACAGCAGAATCGACAGGTACAGGGGAATGCCAATACGGATCTATCACTACGAACAGAGCATCACCCCATGTCCATGCATAGTAGTCTCGGAGCAGGCCAACGAATTCCACCTTCTCGCGGTCACCGCTGTAGAACGAATCAGGAACTGGAAGCGGGTAGAATCGTGCGCGGGCTCTTCCTGCGAGAACGGCAGGGTTGTCCGGCGTGCCGTCCAGGAAATGTCGCGCCGCCTGCTCATGGTTCCCGTTGACCAGGAACAGAGGCGATGATCGTCCGACTATTGACAGGAACTTGCGCTGGTGGGCGTATATCTGGTCCACGTTGGACTGGCTGAGCATATTTCGGTTGATCAGTCGATCAAGGCTAAAATCGTCTCCCAGGGTAACATAGAAATCGGGCTGATCCTTGCTCACATTGTTCATTGTGAGGACATACAGGTCGGGGTGGTACATTTTGCCGTAGCGTTCAGGGTGCGAGTCGCCCTAGAGCGCGAACGTGAAGGTACTGCCGGGTGACCGCTGGGTATGGAAGCTGCATTCGGTCCCCTTAAGGTAGTCGGCGGTTCCCGGCCGACGAGAGCGCAGGCGATAGTAGTAGCGCGTATTCGGCTTCAGATCCCTAAGCTCAATCTCGAATGGCTGTCCCGCTCCGGACTCTTTCGATTCGGTCTTCACAGTGTATTGGCCCGGCGAGACACCGTATTCAACGAAGGCTTCTATCTCACTGGGTGCGAGGATACTCAACGCTATGGACCGGTCAGTCGGACGCCCGAGGATGTGTGTCATTGACAGGGCTTGCTCAACCTGTTCTCTTGCCTCCGGACGAGGACGTCTCTGCGCCATTGCCGGTTTAACCGTGAGGAAAGCCATTGCCAAACTGACCAGCCAGACAAGTCTCTTTGTCGTAATCATGTTTCGACCTCTCTTCGAATCGGATCATGGTTTCGCCAATCCGTACTGAACGCCCGCATTATACCATCTTCATCAAAGTTGATTCCACTGCACGTTATCATTATTCTGTTTCCGCTATATCGACTGATAAATCACAATCCAAGCCGTCTTTCGAACTTTTCAAACCTTTCTGATATTTGCGGCGATAACATGCCCATTTTACGCTGAAGGGCATATAGCCTTCTTACTTTCCTTGTGGGCCTCCCTCTCCACGTCCACCGTTTGATTTCACTTTGGAGTTTCTTTATCGAGTGCCGCCGCCGTCAACCGCTGGGCCGAGGGCATCACGCCCTGGGGATTCGACCTGCCGGTGGAGGATTACCAAAACCGTTTCGCC
>CP070790.1:3836630-3839678 GCA_020346805.1 Planctomycetota bacterium | reverse complement strand
GCCCATACCGACGTAACCGCCCGCTGGCTTTCCACCAAAAATTTTCAGGAACTTTGTGACAAGCATCCCAAGATCGGTATGGCCATCCTTACCGAATTCGGACGCGACCTTACCCACAAGATAAGGACCATGAACGATCGAATGGCCAACTACATCTCCACGGAGAAAGTCCCTCTTTCGGTTGATGAGATGATCGCCCGGGCGGTGGTGGCCCGAAAGGCGTTTGAAGACTGGTCGGAAAAACGGATCGACGCCTTACTCAAGGATATTGCCGAAGCCATCGCCGACAAGGCTCAAGAGTTGGCGGAAAAGAGCGTCGAGGAAACTAAAATCGGGGTGGCCGCTCACAAGGTATTAAAAATACGTTTCGCCAGCCTCGATGTTTACAAAATGCTGGTCAACAAACCGGGTATGGGAATACTAAAGACCGACGATCAACTTAAGGTGACCGAAATCGCCAGCCCCATGGGGGTGGTGCTGGGTCTGATTCCCTTGACCAATCCCGTTCCCACGCTGGTTTTCAAGACCCTTATCTGTCTGAAGTCTCGCAACGCATTGATTCTCAGTTGTCATCACAATGCTATGGGCGTGGGCAGTCAGGCCGGTGATATTATTCAGGATATGCTCTGCCGGCACGGCGCCCCCGTCGATCTGGTGCAATGGATTAAGGAACGAACCAGTCGCAGAACCACCTCCCTGTACATGATGCATAAAGACGTATCTTTTATCTTGGCCACCGGCGGGCCCAGCATGGTGAAGGCCGCCTATAGCTCGGGTACCCCCGCCATCGGGGTAGGACCGGGCAACGCCCCCACCTGGATTTGCAGCGTTGCCGACCCGGATAAGGTGGCCGAAATGGTGGTGGGGAGTAAGAGTTTTGACAACGGTGTCATCTGCGGATCGGAAAATAATCTCGTCGTCGACGTCTCGATACGCGAGTCTTTCATAGAGGCCCTGAAAAAACACGGGGCTGCCGTCCTTGAACCCGACGAGATCGACCGTTTCACCGAGCATGTAGTTAATCCCGAAACTCAAAGGTTGCACCGCGAGGTGGTCGGCCAGTCGGCCCAGAGCATTCTTGCCAAGGCCGGTATCGAATGCAACGGTGATATTCGCCTGATTGTCATCCCCCTGAAACGCGATCGAATCAAAGGACCCTATGGTTACGAGAAGTTGGCCCCGGTGCTTTCCCTGTTTACCGCTGATGGTGAAGTTGAAGGTATGGCGCTGTGCAAGGAAATATTGGCCAATGAAGGGACCGGCCACACGGCTATCATCCATACCAATGATGAAAAGTTGGCCGAGCTATTCGGCCTGGAGATGCCGGTGAGCCGAAGTCTGGTAAACTGCCCCGGCTCCCAGGGTTGTATTGGTATGGTCAACGGACTGATCCCTTCTTTGACCTTGGGATGTGGCACCTTCGGCGGGACCTCAACCACCGACAATGTCAGTTATACCCACCTGGTTAACATTAAACGCATCGCCCAGGCGCTGTAGAATGTAGGGCAGGTTGATTCTTGGAGACCTGCCGCAAAGATCTCCAAACTCGCTGTCCGCGGGAAAATCTATTGTTTCGAAGAAACCCTTGACCACCTGCTCGAAAGATGGGAATCAGATTTCCCCCATGGAGATGAATTATCCGATTAGCTAATACTTCGATTTCTCTGCCGGATCAAAACCATTGTCGCCAGACATACGATGATGGCAATCACCGCCAGCGTCCAGATCGTTCTGCTATATGCTCGCCGACCGATTGGCGAATCAACGATGTCCGCCGGACGCGAAGTAGCGACGGCGGCCTCTGTATTGTTATCCGCTTCCAGTAATGGTATCACTGCCTTTTCGTCCGCTTCGTTCCATGTCGAAAGAATATCTATACCCAGGGTCATCGGCGATTGCAGGCAGGTGCATTCGCCCATCAATAGTTCGATGTGTTCGTTGAGGATTTCTTCGGTGATTTCCTCGCCTTCCAAAGGTAACATGAATTTTCCGCGGCCGAATATCACCGACACCCAATCCGGCCCGGTGGGCTTGAGACCTACAAAAGGCAGAAACAGCCGTTCGCGTTCGTCGGCGCGATTGATCTCAATGACTGTAAGACCCACCTGCTCTTTATCCGCCCAGTTTTTGACGACGGCCTCCAAAACTTTGCGTCCCTGACCGGTGTTTTGGTCCGTTCCCCGCGAATATAATAAAACCGCGATATGCTTTCCCACCTCCCGACGGATTACTTCGCGGACGGGTGAAGTTTTCATTCTCTCAAGGTCTGCAGCCTTGGGTTCGGGTAGCCAGAACTCGATAAACCAGCTTTTGTTTTCGATGGTCTTGTGCTCCACCAGGATGGTTGCCGGAAAGGGCGGCGGAGGGGTGGAAGGTAAACCGTAATCGTGCCAATTGATCTTCGGATCCTCTACATCAATCAGAGAGAGGTTGAGATTGAGATCTTTGCCCGATTTTTCGAGCCAGCCGGCTAACCGCTGGTGAATCTCTCGGGCCTCAGGATCCTTACCCTTCCCGATTACGCATAGGCGATGTATGTCTCGCGGCCGATCGTAGGCCGCATCGCGCAGACAATAGTAATCGCAGGCCGATACCTCAATGGATGTGAGGTTAAACACCAGCAGGGCGGCGGCGATAAAAATTCCGCCCGCCTGCCAATTATTCTTGACCGGCGCCGCTACCTTTATGTTTGTAAGCATTCAAAAATCCAATTTATAAGGGATCAGTTTCTTTTTGCCTGGCTCTTGGACGCATCCTCAGGTTTATGTGCATAACACATAACGCCGCCATCCTGCATAACTATCACAATCCTGCCGTCACGGTCGACAAGCAAACCGTTCGCCAGGGCCGGCGAGGGAAGATTCTCACGCCACCATAGTTTTCCATTTTTGTTATTCAGGCAGTTAAGTTGCCAAAGGGGATTTATTTGACGACGTATGGAGTTGGCGCTGAGGGTCAGGGTAACATTCCTGGCCAGAACCAGGGCCATAGTCTCGCTTTCTTGCATTCGTTGATCCGCCTGCCATATTTTAATTTCATCCATCCAAT
>CP070790.1:3832492-3836530 GCA_020346805.1 Planctomycetota bacterium | reverse complement strand
TTATGTTCTTCATGTTACGGTAAATAGAGGCATCGTCTTGCATGGCTTTAACCACGTCGGTCTTTAATATGCCAAGAACCAAGAGGGCGATGGCAGCAAGACCGACGGTTCCACTGATAACCACCGTCAGATGTGATTTGATCCATTGCATGAGTCTGTTTCCTTGATCACATTTGTGAATGTTTTAACTCAACCGATATTGTTCGTATTTATCACGTTCCTCTTTATAATCTATCATTGCTCACTTTCGCCCGGGGTGTCCTGTTGATCGTTTGTTTTCGGTTTGTCGCCCAGGATAGCCTTTAAGACGATCACAAATTCGTAATCATTTACCAGGGGTTCGCCGGTAATAACATCTTTATCAGAGTCAACGGTCTCTGTTCTGGAAAAGGCCCCAAACTCACCGCTTCCTCTTGCATGTCTTCCTATACGGGGGGTGCTGTGACGACCAGTCCTGCCGCTGCCGATTATGGTTGATCCTTGGTCGGCGCTGTTCAGCAGGTAACACCGCGGCATATCGGCGGATTCAAAATAAACTCCTTCAATAGAGGCTTCGTTCAGATTTCTCACGAAGGTATCATTTAAGAACTTGCAATTGTCTTCGTACGGTGTCTGTCCGGTAATGGTAATTATGAATCCCGGCAAGAGCTGGCTTTCGTCGACGGTTTGTGATCTGATTCTGGACGATCCCGATCCGAGACCTGCAAGTTGGCCTTTGATTTCTTCGTAGGAGGCAGCCACATCAGGGGCATACGCCGCATCGATTTTGTCTATGAAGATTATTTTTCGTTTGCCACGTTGATATTTTTTGTCCGATTGTACCAATTCCTTATATGATTCCGGGCCGATGTCCATTGCCTCTTTGAGTTTGGGATCCAGCGGAGGCAGGGAAGTATGAATCAAATGAAGTATTTTAGGCCATATCGATTTATTTTTATGCAAATTTTTAATTTGTTCGAGTTCCTGGATTTGTGTTTGGTTACGGCTCATCTCATTGTCGAGTTTGCTCTGCAGAGTTCTACAGGCGTCAAGGATTGTCTGGGCGTAATTTTTCGGAGACAAGTCTGGCGCCGGACCGTTCGCCAGAATTTGTTGTGCCGCACTTATCTCCTGTGAAACCGATTGTCGAGTCCCGTTGCTGGCGGCACTGAGTGCACTTTGATCGGTGAGGTAACGCCCCCAGACCAAGCTGGCAGAAAGAGCGAGACAGGCGGCGGCGCCATAAAACCAGGGTATTTGTTTCCGCCAAATGACTTGTTTAGCAATTTCAGTAGGCAGTAGATTGCTGGTGATGGAGGCCAGTCCCAATCCTTGCAGGGCCAGGCCATAGGCCACACCGAAGCTCAATAACTGATCGATTAATTGTGGTGCATTAGGAGCTTCGCTGGCAGATAATTGGCTGAAAGTTGTCGGCCGGACGACTTCCATCCCCAGGTTTTGTTGAATGTATTTCTGCATGCCGGGTAAGCGGAAGGCGTTACCCATGGCTATCAGTTTTGACAGTTTGATCCCTCGTCGCGATGAGGTAAAAAATCCGATCGAACGTTGGATCTCAGCCACCAGGTCGGCAAAGGTGGGTCGCATGGCCTGGAAAATCTGGCGGGCGTATTTATGACTGGCGGCGCTGCGTTTGAGGTTTTCCGCCTTGTTAAAAGAAAGTTTAAAAGTCTTTAGCAATGCCTCCGTAAAGTTATTTCCACCGATGGGTATATTGCGGGTCCAGAGACTGTCTCCGTCGATTACAATCAAGTCGGTGTTTTGTGTGCCGATGTCGAGGACGGCCAATCCTTCTTTGCCGCATAAACCGTCAAATTTCAGGGCGTTATATAAGGCCAGCGGTGAGGATTGGACTACTGCCGGTTCGAGGTTGTGTCTGGTTAGAAATTGGAGGTGTTCGCGCAACAACTCGCGGCGCATGGCGAAGATACCTACCTCGGTTTCCGTCGCCTCGGGATCCTGGAATGCTTGATAGTCCCAGATTACTTCTTCCATATCGAAGGGAATTTGTTGTTGGGCTTCGTATTTGACGATTTCGGGGATTTTTTTCTTGTCCACCGGTGGCAGCTTGGTGAAGCGGGCCAGGGTATGTTGTCCCGGTACCCCGACCACAAGTATCTCATTGCTCAGATCGTGTTCCTTTAGAAGCTTGTCCATTGCCTCTTCGATCAGTTTGTGGCGGTTGACATCAGGTTTTGAGAGAATCTGGGCATGTTCGATATAAACATGGTTGATCGCTTCAACTTTGTCCTCCGCTGCCCTCAGACAGATTGCCTTGAGGGCACACTGCCCGAGGTCTATGCCCCATACCGTCCTGTTTGACGCCATCTCTTACTCCTTATGCATATCCATACGCAAACCTGGATTGTTGATTATGGGGTGAGGGCATCGGCGTGGCAAGCCGGTAATTGCCCATCCATGTATTCAGGAAGTTCTTAGTCATCCGAGCGAGTCCGCCTAAAACCGAGGGAAATAATGGCATGGCTTCTTGAGTAAACAACAAAGGCGTAGTATTTCTCGCCCGACAAGTCCTACTATATTAGTATTTCTTTGATAACCTCTGTTGTCAAGAAGGTTTATGTTTAATTAACGACAAAGAAATAAAGAAATTCTGAATAAATCCTGCAAAAGCATCGTTTGTAGCCCTCCCAGCCGCGGATTCAGGTTTGGAAGGGGTGATATTATCTGTGTTTTTTTGAATTAAAGGAGGTCATAGCCGGCCTATACATGCCGAATACCTGTATATTATTGTTTTCTTTCCTTAGGGAGGCTTTTTTGACTGACTAGCCGGCGGATTATCACCCGGCCCGGACTGGCTTCGCTGCCGGCGATCTTGAGCGGAAGGGCGACCATTTCGTAGTGTCCCGGATCCGCCCCCGAGAGGTCCAGCCCTTCGATTATGATGACTCCGTTTCCCAGCAGGGCGTGGTGGACAGGATGATTATGATTTTGGTAACTGTCGACCGAAAGATAATCGATGCCCACGGCCGGTACGTTATGATCGACCAACCACATGGCGGCCTCGACCGTGATGGCGAAATAATTCTCGTCGAATTCCGGCTTTTCCCATAGATATTGATTCGCCGTTTTCAATAACACCCGTTCTCCCACTTGGATATCTGCACTTTGCAAATCTTCGATGCTCACGTCACGGGCTTGGGGGATATCCACCACAATTGCAGGTCCGCACAGCTTGAACAAGGCTACCTCGGTGATATCCATACCTTCTTTGAGGAAATGTAGCGGTGCTTCAATATGCGTTCCTGCGTGGACGGATGTAGTAATTTCACTCACATTGCCGGTACCGGGGACGGAGATTTCCAGGTATTGTTGCCGACTGAAGGGGAGATCGCCGGGCCACTGAATCATACCGCTGGTAAGAGTTCGGGTAATGTCGATCCAATCAGACATTATCAATTCTCAGCGTGTTATTCGCTTTTGGTATCTACCGGTTTTGGCGATTTGTTGATAAGGGCCTGTACGTCGGCCGGTCGGCGGCGGTTTTCGAATTTGGTTACATACCAGTCATCCCGTTTGGCCCGGAGTCGGCCGACGATTTTGCTGCCGTCTTCGCAATTCAGCTCGATGTTCAGTTGTCGCGTGGCGTTGGTTGCTTGGGATGTACCCCTAATGACCGCTTTTCCTCCGGTGATCGAGGCCAGGCCAGCGTATTCGCCGCGTATCTGAATTATAAATCCGCACATGGTAGGCCATTTTCGAGCGGCGACCATCGGTTTTTTTTCGCCGACCGGGAACCTTAAATAGAAAAGGTAATTCGGTTTACCGGTTGTTGCTCCTGGCAGCGGGAATTCCGCCAGGATACGTTCGACATATTTGCCGGCCGCCCAATATACCTGCTCGCTTTGCAGGTGGACGTCTCTTTGCCATTCCGGCAGGTAAGGCTGAGTCAAGTGTATATCGCCACGCGGACCGCAGCCGATGGACATAGCTCCGTATGAACATAGTACTGCTGCCGCCACCAGTTGACATGAATAACGAGATGCTTGGGAAATCATGACCGCATTATAACGATTGAGGGGT
>CP070790.1:3829687-3832392 GCA_020346805.1 Planctomycetota bacterium | reverse complement strand
GGTGTAAACCCTGGGAAATGTTGGATGAGAATTATATTTCCCCTTCCCCTCGCCGCCACCGGCGGCGAGGGGAAGGGGAAAGCTTTCATGATTTCAAGTCTCCGGTTTATTCTTTTCCAGCAGTTTCGTATCAAATGCCGTCCCGCATTCCGGACAACGAGGCTCCGTCAGGCCGGTAAGGTTATATCCGCACTTGGTGCAGTACCCCGGCTTTGAAGCAGGACCTACGATTAATGAGACTATTGCTGCCCCCAAGCAACAGAGTATACCAGGAGGTATTATGTACATGATACACAACAAAGGAAGCCAAGCCCAGAAAGATTCCGCATCCCAATTCCAATTTGGTGACAATAAAGGAATAATCCACCCGGCTATACCTGTACAGACTAACATGAAACCAAGCAACGCTATTATTCTGGCACGATATACTGAAATAACAATCGATAACGCCCCACCGACTAATAATAGAATACCCAAATATAAATCATATATTATTTTTAAGCCAAAGTATTTGCATAACTGAAATTCTGATATTTCTAATACAGTAAGTAAAACAATACCTAAGAGAATAACTATTATACCAAGTATTTGAAGATACTTTCTAAATCGCATGAATCTTACCGGATAATCATGGCAACGTATTATGACCTATTAACCCACCATGTCCTTACGAGCAAATATTTATCATACACAAAACAATGTGCGTTGCGATTCACTCTGCCGGTTTTTTGGGAAAATTCTACCACCTTATAATCGTTATTGGTCAGTTCTTATCTTACTGGATGGCAGATCATCCCGACAAGGGATGCGACACGCCGCCTGCTTCAGGTGCGTAGATCTTTTCGGGAATAAGTTGTCGGTGGCGGAGGATGGTTCCGTCCCGATCGAGCCTCGGCGATAAATTCATTTCCATAAGTTTGATGATCTCGAGCGCCAGCCGGCGTTTCGCATGGCAATAGGCATAATATGAATGAATGTGTAGCCGCACCTCCTTGATGGTGTCTTCTATGGTAGCCCGGGCCTGCCGGGCCAACGATATCAGCTCCGGCTTATCCGATTCATCGGCCTGACGGATCAAGTCATCGAGAATCAGCAGATACATGTAGTCACGCAGACCGTCTCGATATCCTTCAAGACTCTTGGTACCCACTGCAGCATAGCGTCCCTCTTTGATGGGCCTGATATAATAGGGAATACATATCGACTGCCGTTCGATCGGAA
The DNA here is from genome assembly GCA_020346805.1 of Planctomycetota bacterium. GTDB lineage: Bacteria > Planctomycetota > Phycisphaerae > UBA1845 > PWPN01. Next base: position 3,831,171 of record CP070790.1, on the reverse strand, counting down.
ACTGAAAAACCTTGACCGTCTTGGCGGTGTACACACCGGGGGCATCAATATGAGGAGCCGTGTCTCCATTGAAACCACCGAAACCATCGTAGCCGTTAAGCCAGCAATACCAGCCCTCGGGTCGTGTCCATGCAAATGATGCATCCATGTAATTCTCACTTCGCCAGGTATTGTGGTAGTACATGATCCTGGCTCCTTGTTTCTGCCGATCGGCAAGCAGATCATATAGTTCCGTCGGCCAATCTTTCCATCGGATACCGTGGAATATGTCTGTCGAGGCATAGTTGCGGAACATGCACCATAAATCACTGTAATCCGAGAGCCGACGGATCTCTTCCTCCCATTTCTCCGACTCGAATTTGAACCATAGGGCATGGGCGATCCTTGCCTCCGGATTAACTTCCCGTAAGCGCTCGCATTCATCGATAACTGAGTGAAACTTCTCCGCCCTGACCTCGTCGGACATGTAAAAATACCAGTCTTCAAATCCGAGTTTCCGAACAAGGGCTGCAACCTTGGCAACGGCATTAAACCTATCCTGTTCGGGCTTGATGACGAATTCCTTTCGCATTTCGAAAACCGGAATAAAATCCCATCGCCTGGCGATCTTCAGCCGCTCCAGCCAGTCGTAGTTAGCTGTCACCAGCCGGCCGTCTGCCAAAGGTGGAATCTCAAAGAGGGCCATATTGACCCCATAGGCTGTCAGCAATCGCGCGACCTGGTCGGCCAGTTGGGCCGGGCCCGGAAGGTGCTGCCATAAGTAAAAAAGCAGACCCGATTTCTCCGGCAAGCTGAAAGGCCAGACCTCGATACTTAGAGGTATTCGACATGTCTCACTATCATCATGTGAATCGAGCACGCGCACCCAGCCTTGATATCGGCCGCTGTCCAGGTTACGTGAATGGATAGTAATCCACAGATGGGCTGTGGTTTTCGGTGGTAAGGTTAACGGTCCATCCACGGGTTCAAGAAGTTCGGGTTTGGTCCACGGCTCGTTGGCCTTCCAGGCCAGGTGGAACACATCCTTTCCGGCGCCTTCGAACATGACAACCCGGCGGAGGTGGATGGCTTGTGGCGGCACGCCCTCGCAGGATACATCGAGTCGCACCTTCCGCGGCTGATCGGTGGTGTTAGTCAGGGCGAAGGCGGTATGCTCCCATTCGTTTTGGGCCATGCGCACCAAAAGAAGATTGGCTCTCACTCCGAGATGAACATCCTTGTTGACCACCCACTGATACGGATGGGCATGCCAGGCAACCAGAGGCTCGGCCCCTATTCGATAAACACCCGCCCCGGCCGGGCCTGGATAAGATAAACAAATTGTAACGACGATCAGGAACAAACATCTTCGCAAAGCCATTTATATATTCTCCCTTTACACAGACTATTAAGATCCGCTAATGCTCTAAATACTAATATATATCAAGAATGCATCTGACTTCCTATAAGCGGCAATAATGAATTTTTCCCCTTTCCCCTTAGGT
>CP070790.1:3816935-3829587 GCA_020346805.1 Planctomycetota bacterium | reverse complement strand
GCGCCGGTTTCTTTTCTTGGCCGGCGGTCGAATTACCCGGTAATAAGGTTGCCGCCATGCCGGTTGCACCGGCCAGCAGTAGATTGCGACGCGATTGTCTTTGCTCGATCATGCTTCATCTCCTCTATGTAGGGATATTTGCGGCGTTATTTGGAATAATCGGATTTATAACTTATCGAAGGGTCCTTTGTCACGTTTGCTGATGATTGTGGTTATGCCGATGGGGGAGGCGGACAGTCTTTGGGCCAGGGATTTCAGGACGGGGCGTTCGCTTTCCCAGTGTCCCAGGGCGATGGCGGTTTTTTGGTTACGCAGAATAGTCAGGGCGTCGTGATGGCGGATTTCGCCGGTGACGATGACGTCGCAATCGGCGGGACGGTTCTTTTCCAAGGGTAATCGACCGGCGGCGCCGACACAGACCGCCGCCCGGCGGATTTTTGTTTTATCTGGTCCGACGATGGTCATGATTTTTGACTGAGTCGCTTTTTGCAACGTTTTTGCCAGGCTGCCCAGGGTAGTTTTTGGCGGCAGTATTCCGACCCGACCGATACCTGCCGTTGGCTCGGGTTGCAAGGGATAAATATCGAAGGCCGGCTCTTCATAAGGGTGACTTTGATGCAGGGCAGCGATCGCTTCCGGCAAACAAAAATCGGGACATACCATTTCGATTCGGGTTTCGGCGACCCGTTCGAGTCTACCCTTTTTGCCGAGCTGCGGATGGGTACCTTGGGTGCCGAAAAAGGTTCCTTCGCCGCGGATGCGGTAGCTGCACTGTTGGTATTCACCTATTTGTCCGGCGCCGGCATCGAACATGGCCGATGCCACCATATCGATTTGAGCGGGCGGAACAAAAGTAACAATTTTATATTGGCAATTGTCATTGGCGATAAATTCAAAAGGTTCAACGTCGGTCAATTTGCATAAACCGGCAATGACGTCATTGGTTCCCCCCTCGGCGGCGTCAAGTGCAGTATGGGGAGAATAGACGGCGATGCCGTTGGCAATGGCGCGGTGCACAATAGCATCGGTATCGGTGCTGTCGGCCAGGAGTTTGGCTACCGGTTGAAAAATCGGCGGATGGTACGAGATGATGAACTCGCATTTATTAGCGATGGCTTCGTTGAGCACGGGTGTGATCAGATCGATACAAAGTAGAATTCGCCGACATTTGGCCGATTGATTGCCGACGAGCAAACCGACATTGTCCCATGATTGGGCCAGAGAAAGTGGGGCGATGGCATCCAAGGCGGCGGATATCTGTCCGACTGTGTATTTAGATGTGCTTTTCTTGGCCATCTAACGACTCCTTGCGGTTGCGGGCAGTTAAAATCTGTGTCTATGACAGGCTATAATGCGGGCTGTATACGATCCGGTCAATGTTCGTCCTCATCTCCGCTGCCGGATTCGTCGACATGTAAAGCCTTTAAGACGTCCCGTTGTTCGATCACGCCCAGGAATCTCCGCTTATCCGGACTCTCGATGACGGGCAATGAGCCCACGTCATATTTGTGGAAGAGGTCGAGCATTTCCTTGAGTGGCTGATCCGCGGTGGTAACCGGGGGGGCGGTGTTAGCCATGTCATAGGCGGTTAGAAACTGGGCCATGATGGGATTGTACATCAGGTTGCGCAAGTCGCTGAAATCAATGGTGCCTACCAGGTTACCTTCCTCATCGACCACGAAGAAATGATTCAGCTTTGAATGCTCGACGAATTTCAGCACCTCGGCCATTTTTGCGGTTTGGTGCAGGGAAGGGATATTGGTTCGCATGACATATCTGGCGGTGAGTTCTTTTTCGGTTGGTTTTTTACCGGTTTTTTTGCGGGGTGAGATAATATTGCGCAGCCGGGCGATAATAGTACCCATTTCGCGGGTAGATCCGGTTGGTCGGATTAAGAGGGTAATGGCCTTGACCTCTCCGGCGCGGATAACGGCGCGTTTAGTAGCCAGGGGTCCTGTCAACTCAAAGACCACGACCGAGGCCAGGATTACAGTGTTAACACCGAGGGCAACAGGGTCGGGGACAAAGGTTCCTTCAATAGTCTGCCCCCAGTGATCGATGAGATATTTGCCCAGGCCGATGGCCACACCGGCCTGACAGAGCATGGCGGTGCCGATTTGTTTAGGGACCAGATGCCGCGGTCCGATCCATCGTATGCCCCAATACGCACCGCCGATTTTTCCCAAGGTACGCATGACGATGAAGGCGGCGCCGATTGCACCCACTTCCCAAAGTCGTGCCAGTTCGAGATTAAAGCCGGCCAAAACGAAGAACAAGGCGAAAATGGGGGCGGAGATGGATTCCAGTTCGGTAAGTAATTGGTGCGGCTGGATAGAAAAATTCACAAAAACCAATCCCATGAACAGGCAGATAATGAGGTGGTTTAAGCCCAGAACCTTTGCACCAACACTAATGGCCAGCATAAGGCCGAAGTAGATAAGTATGGACTCGAAGCGGGTGAGGGAAATATTGGTCAGCGACAGAGCAAGCCCCAGCAGGCAGCCGATGACTGCGCTTCCTATAGTGGCGGTCAGGATTCCGAGTATCAGCCCATGCTCCATGTGCTCGGCATGTATGCCACCGGTGTGGGGACCGATTTCGGCGAATACCAGAAATGCGATGTAGAACAGAACAATGGCCACTATGTTATTCAAGCCGGTCATGGTCAAGATGTGGTCGGTCATCGGCCCTTTGGAACCATATTGTCTAAGGACCAGCAGGGTGGCGGCCGGGGCGGTGGCGACGGCGGTGATGGCGAGAAAAACGGCTTTGGTAAGACTGTGCTGTTCGCTGATTATCCAGGTGCCTAGAAAAACGGCCAGCAGGACAGTCAGAATCTCGGCTAGGGAGAGTTTCCATAGGTGGCCGCGGATGGCCCTTAATTGACCGGCCTCAAAGGTGGTTCCAATTACGAACATAATCAGACACAGGGCCAATGATTTGAATATATTTGCCAGCTCGATTGCGTTATCAAAGGGGGGAATAATCGAATATGATTGCCGGGATATCCACTGAAATACGAGCCGAAATATCAATCCCATAATCAGGTAGCCGACCACCCGCGGAATTCGGGTAATCCGGGCCAGCCGGACACCAATAGCCGCTATCCCTAACAGGATACCGATCAGCAGCGCAACTTTTAAGGGCTCAGCCCATTCAACGGCAGCAAACATAAGTACTGTCCCGTTCGGTAAGCAGGTGCCGAAGGCCCGTCCTTGTGCATAGATTAGCATAAGCCCAGATAAGTGAATTGCCAAGTACCGGCCGGATTAAATTTTCAGTAGGGGACGGGAATTTGTAGTCCTTGATATCCAGGTAAGACGACATAGTTGGCAAGTATCGTTTTTTTTATTTGAGTCGAGCCCACAAATCCGATCTAATAGTGATACATATAAAAGGAGGTATCTATAACGGTGCCCAGGAATCTCAGATTACTTATTTATTTATTGTTTCTTCTTTCCGGTGGTGCGGGCCTGATCTATGAGGTGGTCTGGGTACGGGAGTTGGTATTTGTTCTTGGGGGCACGACATATGCCATCACCACGGTTTTGGTGGCCTTCATGTCGGGATTGGCCCTGGGCAGTTTTCTAGCGGGCAAGATCTCCGATCGACTGCGTCAGCCGGGACGGATCTACGGTTTGCTGGAGATTTGCATTGGTTTATATGGTCTGGTGGTTCCTCTGCTGCTGGGCTTGGCCGAACCCTTATATCGTTACCTTTATCCTCAGGTTGCGGACATGCCCTGGGTTCTGACGGGGGTACGATTTTTAGTAGGCAGTATTGTATTGCTGGTTCCCACCACCTGTATGGGTGCCACTCTTCCGATTCTGGTTGGATACGTTAGCGGTGCAGGACAGGCTTTTGGCAAGTCGGTTGGTTTTCTTTACGGGATCAACACCTTTGGGGCGATGCTGGGTACGCTGGCCGCCGGTTTCTGGTTGATTCCCATGTTTGGTTTAACGCATACCACCTGGGTGGCGGCGGGTTCCAATCTGGCGATTGGGATAATAGCAGTCATCGTTCTGCGTTCATCAGGGTTGGAAAAAGAGACGGTTAAGCCGGCGAAGCAGCGGAAGATAAAGATAACCGATTTGTTAGAGGAAGTAACCCCCGGTTTGCGCTTGGCGGTTTTACTTGGTTTTTCCCTTTCGGGTTTTGCGGCCATGGTTTATCAGATTTCCTGGACCAGGGCGTTAATCATGTCGGTGGGTTCGAGTACCTATGCCTTTACCTGCATATTATCGGCTTTCATTCTGGGTTTGGCGGTTGGTAGTTTAGCGATAGCCCGCTGGGTGGATAGTTGGCGTCGGCCGGTGTTGATGTTTGGCATTCTGGAGATGGCCATTGCCCTGTCGGCGATTTTAATTGTACCGATTCACGGTCGAATACCAGTGGTGGTGAGCAAGATTGTTTCACAATACTCGCAAAATTACAGCACCTTACTTACTTATCAGTTTGTTCTGATTATTTCGGTTACCTTCGTGCCTACGTTTCTGATGGGTGCGATTTTTCCGCTGGTTAGCAGGATTGTAGCGATTAAGGACGGGCAAGGTGGGGCGGCAGTGGGCCGGGCTTATGCGGTCAATACAGTAGGTACCATCTTGGGCTCATTTCTGGCCGGTTTTTTCATGATCCGCAGCGAAGTATTGGGGATTCAGAATTCGATTGTAGCTGCCGCTTTAGTCAACGCCCTGGTTGGTGCCTGGTTGGTAATTCAGTCCAGAGTTTCGGGGACACCGATCCTGGTGCGTCTGGTATGCTCGGTTGTTGTGGTATTGGCGGTTCCATCGGTTTCACAATTTGTTGGCCGGTGGGATCGGCTGTTACTGAACAGTGCCCCATATCTCGAAGGTGAAAGATCTGAAGAGGAAGAAATTCTCTATTTTGGTGAAGGGGTTGATATGACGGTGGCGGTTGTTCGTACGGGTGGGGAAGAGGGGCCCATATCGCTTACCATCAATGGCAAAACCGATGCGTCGGTCGATCTTGCGGATATGCCCACACAGCTTTTGTTAGGACATCTACCGGCGCTACTGACCGGTGATGGTAAAAGTGCATGTATAATCGGGTTAGGGTCAGGGATGACGCTTAGTGCGGTTGCCTGCTATCCATCTTATGAGCATCTTGATTGTGTGGAGATCAGTGACGAGGTGATCAAAGCCGTCGAATACTTTGCCCCTTATAACTACCAGGTTTTGAGCGAAGATTCGCGAGTTAATCTGATCCGCGCCGACGGGCGGAATCATTTACTACTAACCGACCGGGCGTACGACATTATCATATCCGAGCCGTCCAATCCATGGATTTCCGGTGTGGCCAATCTGTTCACCAGAGAATTTTTTACGTTATGTAAAGATCGTCTAACCGATAAGGGTCGGTTGTGTGTCTGGCTGCATGCTTATTCGATGTCCCTGGACGACTTCAAGATGGTAGTTCGTACGCTACATGAGGTATTTGGTTTTGTTTCGATATGGCAATCTTGTCTACACGATTATTTATTAATTGCCGGCGCTGAGCCTTTTGCGGTTCCGTTGGAAGATGTGGTAAATCGATATAAAGAGCCGTCGGTATGGGCGGATCTTTACCGCATTGGTTTTGGGGAGCCGGGACAGGTTATTGGCAGGTTCATAACCTCCGGTAAACCTCTTCGCGAATGGTCCGATTCGGCGCCGGTTCACACCGATGACAATGCCATGCTGGAATTTTCCGCCCCCAAGAATCTTTATCTGGATGAAAATGTAATAATTGCAGGTGAGTTAATGGATCGGCATCGTTCTGTTTTTGAAGAAGTTCTGGTGGGAGAAAAGGGAAGCAAGATTTATGAGGACGTACAGGCCAAGGTAGACACGGTGATGCAAGCGCGCCGCATTGTAATTAGCAGTATGCGGCAATATAAGCAGGAAGATTATTATCAGGCATTAAGGTTATTAGTTGACGGTTATCAACGATATCCGGATGCCCTTTTTCTTTACCAATTTCTGGTTGAGCTGCGGTGGCTTATTGAAAAAAATGAGCACAAGCTGGCTGCTTCAGAGGCTATGCGAAGCTTGCTGGCCCAGGCCAAGGTATTAAGGCCGCCGATTATATCCTCTGCTGTTGGAACTGAATTGTCTGATATTGCAAAAGTACTTCAACGTAATGCATTTTTGGCTATGAGTAATAATCAATTTGAACAGGTGATTCGGTATTGTGAAAAGTTACACGCCCTTGCTCCTTCCGAGGGGCAGGTGGTTATGTGGTGGGCGGCGGCCTACATCGAAACCAATCGGGTGGGGCAAGCCATATCACTGCTTGACGATTTTCTTAAGCAGTATCCCAACGATGGGTACGCCAGTTGTGCCCGTGGTATAGCGGCCGTCATAGAGGATGATATAGAGACGGCTTTGCCGCGGTTGGAAGTTGCTTTGCGATCCTGGATGACACCATCCGTTTTGAGGCAAAACCGACACCTCAAGCCGATTCTCGATAATCCGCGTTTTCAGGCCTTACTCGATCGTTATACCCAAACCCAACCGGCGACCGGCCCGTCTTGACCCGGGCGTGCGGGTCGGCTACACCTGCAAATATGTGTAAGCCAGGATACTCACCGATATCGATTGACGGACAGCGGGTCGAGGCGGTTATTTTCGACTTGGACGGAACCCTGACCGAACCTTATTTCGATTTTGATGCCATTCGTCAGGAAATCGGTTTGCCCACCGAGCCGCGTACGCCGATCCTCGAAGCCATAGAGCAGATGGCCCCGCAAGAGCGGATGCGAGCCGAGGCGATTATTCAACGCCATGAGGAAGAAGGTGCCCAGGCCAGCGAACTTCGGGATGATGCCCGTGAGGTAATGGCAGCCATTCGCAGTCAATCCATTCCGGTTGGATTGCTGACCCGTAACAGCCGTCAATCTGTAGAAACAGTAATCGCCAAGCATCAAATGCAATTCGATGCGATTTATACGCGTGAAGATGGTCCGATCAAGCCTTCGCCGGTACCGGTGTTGGAGCTTTGTCGGCGTTTTGCAGTAGGGGCAGAATCGGCGGTGGTGGTAGGCGATTACTTATTCGATATCCAGGCCGGCAACGCTGCCGGTGCCACTACCGTGCTTATGATCGGCGACGGGCCCAAACCCGATTTTTCCGATCAAGCCGACTATGTAATTCACCGATTGCAGGAGCTATTGATGCTACTCTCCTTCCCCGAGGTTGATAAATAGGTTTGGCTCTGTATTTGGGATTTTGCGCTTTAGCTGAGATACGCTACAATTAAGCAACAACGGTGGTTTGTTTAACGGATCAATATAGGGATCGGTAACATGAGCAAACATACTATCATGCTATTTGGGGTAACGATTATTTTTGCCAGTGTTTTGCATTCTTACGCCCAGACATCGGCAACAGCGCCCGCTACCGGGCCGTCGACTTCGCAGCCGGCAACTCAACCTTCAGATCCTTTCCGCCAGGACCGGCTGGTCGGGCGGGCCCAAGAACTGTTTAACAATATGATCGGGGGTGATTTCAATAAAGCCGTCGTTCATTTCGATAAAACCATGAACAAGGATTTGCCGCCCATTACTTTGGCTGAGAAATGGAAAGAACACACAACAAAATTCGGGGTATTGAAGGACCGCCGTGATGTGCGGTTAGATAAGTGGCGTGAATACGATATCGTGATTATAAACTGCGAATTTGCCAAGGCCGATTTCAATGCCGAGATCCTGTTTGATAGCAGGGATCAGATTTCCGGTTTGTTTTTTACGCTCATTTATCAGAAGCCGGATTATGTCGATCGCAGCAAGTTCCGTGAAGAGGAAATAGAGTTTGGCAAGTCGTCGGCGCTGGCTTTGCCCGGGACGTTGTCCCTTCCAGTGGGCAAGGGTCCTTTCCCGGTGGTGGTTCTGGTTCACGGTCTTGGGCCGCACGATCGCGATCAAACCATTGGTTCCAACAAACCGTTACGAGATTTTGCTCATGGATTGGCTTCGAAAGGAATAGCAACTCTGCGCTATGTAAAACGTACCAAGCAATATCCCGACAAGGTTGCCGACTTGAGTGCGGTGATGGAAAGATTGGGTCAGAAAGGTTTTACGGTAAAAGAAGAGACGCTGGATGATGTCAAAGAAGCCGTCTTTTATGTTCGCCATCGAAGCGAGATCAATGGCAATAAAGTCTTCATTCTGGGTCATAGTATGGGAGGGACTCTGCTTCCACGGATTGCCAATGAAATGTGGGGCTTAGGTGGACTGATTATAGCGGCCGGTCCGACCAGGCCATTGGAAGACGTGATTCTTGCCCAGGAGACCTATTTAACCTCGCTGGATGGGAAAGTGACCGAAGAGGAAAAGAAAAAGCTTGACGCACTCAAAGCACAAGTTGCCCGAGTCAAGGATCCCAATCTGGAGGCTGCGACGCCTGCGGAAGATCTGCCGTATAATTTAACCGCCGTTTACTGGATGGATTTGCGTGCGTATCAGGCGGCAGAGACGGCCAAGAATCTTTATTGTCCGATACTGGTTCTGCAAGGGGGGAAGGATTTCCAGATCACCAAGGAAGATTTTGAGGGATGGAAAAAGGCGTTGAGTCACCGAGAAGACGTGCAATTCAATTCTTATCCCAGGCTTAACCATCTGTTCATGGATAGCGAGGCCAAAGAGGTGAGTGACTATTACACCAAGGCGGGGAATGTGGACAGGCAGGTTATCGAGGATATAGCCGGCTGGATAAAAAACCAGATGGGTAAATAGAGTTCGATCAATTTGTCGGCCAGTACAACCAGACGGCGATGGCCAGTCCGATCAGGGTACCGATGAGTAAAGTAATTTTAATTATCAATATCGACCGTTCCAGGCGGGCGGCGAAGGTTGGATCTTGTGCGCATTTTTTGAGCAATTGCATACGGTGGCTGATACTTGAATGCCGCCAGCTTCGAGCTTCTATGGGTATGCCGTTAAGTATGGCGATGCGGTGCAGGGAGTCGGCAAAGGTGGCCGCTCCCGTTGCACAGATCATGGCCGACTGTTTTTGATCGGCCGGCTTTGGTGTAAGGGCGGTATCATGTACGAAACATGGCCGATTGCACTCGTTTGCCGACGGGGTAACGCTCCTGGCCCCGAATAAGTCCGACTGCCACTCGAATCGTCGCGATACGCCTCCAAATCCCAATCCCCATACCATAACTATCAAAACCATGGCTAGTACATGCAGGTAGTCTTGTGCCTGGGAGATGTGTTCAAAATACTCGCTCCAGTAGTATATGGTCCGCATCATAAGTTCGGTGATGCCTCCCACGATGAGCATACTGAGAATAGCGAATAAGAGATAAAATTGAATATGTCGGTATTTAATGTGCCCGATCTCATGCCCGAAAACCGCTTCAATCTTCTTATCCTCCATCATCTCCAACAAACCGTCCGAGAGCAGGATGTAACGAAGCGGACCGAATAATCCCATGACCGCAGCATTGACTACCATGCCGTCGCTTTCCCAGATGAGGATCTGGCGATAGGTCAGCCTGGCCCGCCGGCATAGGTTTTCCAGCCGTTGCCGAAGCTCGCCGGAAGGCAGGGCCCGCGTATGCCAGATGTATCTCAGCATCACGGGGGCGAAAAGGAAAATACCACCGGCGATTATTACCAGTACCGCTTCGTGCCCCCAGGCCAGCCCGGTTAATCTACGAAGTTGCGGGCCGTAGTGGTGTGCGAAATCGTTGGCTATCACGATCGGTATCATGGGGGCGGCAATTATCATTACCTGGTGTCGAAACATAAAACTTAAAAATCTTCGCAGCCTCCATACGGGGCGGGCAGGTATGGACAGCCATAGTTGAAGCTCAATGGCTACTTGACGAACGGCACGGTCGGCAGGGTAAACGCACAACCAACCGGCGAAAATCGCGGCAAAGAAGGGTAACAGGGCAATGATCTCGTCCATGCCCCAGATTCCTTTGATCGGCTTTAATGCCCTTACGTACACTACCCAGTCGGTCAGATAGATGCTGATAATAATGCCCGCGGTCAGGGTTAACCGAATAACCAGGTTTCCCCGATTCAGTTTTTTCTGGGCATTCTGCAGCCACGCCGGTTCGAGTTCCAGTTTTTTGATCACCGAACGGGTGAATAAATATCCGACGATGGCGGTCAAGGGAATCTGGCCCAGCACGATTATCCATCGCCATACGGGCGAATTGATAGTCGACCACGGTGGGCCGGCCTCCGGAACGCTCAGGATAATTACAAAGGCGGCAAAGACAACAAAATACATAAGCTTGTACTCATTTATGTTAGTCGCTCAGGGATTCAAAACAGTGGCCGGGTTTTACGTGTCGGCCATTAACAAAGTCCTGCCAACTCATCAGTCTTTTCCCCGCAGGTTTTAGACTATGGATTTCCAACATGCCGGCCGACGTCGACACCGATAGCATGTCTGTGATTGTTCCCGCCGGGGCGTTTGTATTTTTTGGTATAGCCGATGCCGAACAGATGATCACCTCAACCGGTTTTCCTTCGGGAGGCAGGTACCGGCATCTGGCCCCCGGCCAGGGCCACATGGCCCGGCAGCGCAAGGCGATTTTATTCGCCGGTTCGTCGAAGCGCAAATAGCCGTCGCTTTTTTTCAGCTTGGGGGCCGGGACAACTTTTGACTCGTCCTGTTGTTCACCGGGGGGCAGGGTGTCGGTTTGGTGTAATTTCAAAGCGGCATCGACGGCATCGCAGCAAATCCCGGCCAGTCGATCGTGCAGTTCGCCGCAGGTCTCCATCGGTTCGATGGTTGTTTTACGCTGCACGAGGATGGGGCCGGCATCCAGTCGATCGACTAGTCGAAATACGGTAATTCCGGTCTCGGTTTCACCGGCGAGTATGGCCGCCGATATGGGAGATGCCCCGCGGTACTTGGGCAGCAGGGAGGCATGCAGGTTAATACATTCACTGGGAAAGACAGAACACAGTTGGGCTGACATTTTCTGTCCGAAGGCAATCACCACGCCGATGTCGGCCTGGAGCGAGCGGACTTTCTCGATGAATGGTTTTGCATTGACATCCTCACACCGCTCGATGGGCAGGTTATGTTCTTCGGCTTTTGTGGCCACCGGCGTGGGTTGCGGTTTTTTGCCCCGTCCGGTGGGACGGTCCGGTTGGGTGACCACGGCGGCGATTTCATGATGGCTGTTGATCAGCCACCATAAGGTGGGCACGGCAAACTCGCCCGATCCGAAGAATACTACACGCATGACCGTCTCCCGATGGATCCGATTACAGTTACTATCGGCTTACGATCATACGCTCAGATGGCCCCGCTGGCAAAAAACACACATCAATCTTGAGACTGGATCAGTTGTGGAGGGATGAATTGATTTAATCTGCGTTCGTTTGCGATTTCATATTAAAGACTTGGCAGTAATTCAATGAGTTGGTCGATTTCTTCGGGGGTGTTGTAGATATGGGGACTGGCGCGGAGCCGGCCCTCGCGGAGTGAGATTATCACCCGATGTTCTTTTTCCAGGCTATCTCGTATTTTCTTTTGATCGTGAACGTCGGTGACGAAAGATACGATCCCGCTGGCTTCGCCGGTCCGGCGCGAGGAAACAACGCGAAAGCCTTTATCTTGAACACCTTCAACCAGTCGATCGGTAAGCATCAGTACATGTGATTCGATATTCTCAATTCCGATATTCATCAACAGTTCAATTGCAGCCCCCAGCCCAAAGATACCAGCCAGGTTATAGCTGCCGGTATCGAACCTGCAGGCGTTATCCACGAACTGATAGCGGTAGTTGCCGTAGTTGCTGGCATCGACCATGCAGATCCATCCGGACATTACCGGTCTAAGCTTTTCGATTAACTCGCGCCGGCAATAAAAGATTCCGCATCCTTCGGGCCCGCAGAGCCACTTGTGGCCGTCGGCGGAAAGGAAATCGATATTCATGGCTTTTACGTCGATGGGTAATACACCCAGGGCCTGTATGGCATCGACACAGAAGAAGATTCCCTTTTGCTTACATGTCTTACCCAGTGCGGCCAGATCAGCCCGATATCCGCTGGCATATTGCACGGCCGATATGGTTAACACCCGGGTATTGTTATCTATGGCCTCGACGATTCGCTCGGTGGAAAACCGACCGTCGACCTCCGGCACCATCTTTAGTTGTACCCCTCGCTCCTCAAGTCCCATCCAGGGGTAAATATTGGCGGGGAATTCCACGTTGGTGGTGACAACATTATCACCGGCTTTGAGATTCAGGCCGTTGGCCACCCAGCCGATTCCTTCGGTGGTGTTTTTGACGAAGGTTACCTCATCAGACGAGGCATTGATTAACTGGGCCGACAGCTTGCGTACCTTTTCTACGTGCCTGGAAAATTCGCCTTTGAGTCTGGCATGCCGGCAGAGTTGTTGGGAGTAGTAGTGCATTGCCTCAGCGGCCGGGGTGCTTATGGGGGCCACTGCGGCATTATTCTGAAAATTGTAGTTTTGCGTGATGGGGAATTGTTCTCGGATATCGTTCAATTTCATAGCATCTAATCTCCCTTAACAATGATGGGGTGGGTTTTCCCCGGTTAATGTATCTGTCAATAGCCGGTTGTTCAACTTTTGTTTTCGGACGTTTTTAGCCGAATCGGATTCTTCTGTTTTTTCTGCCTGCGGTTGCATAGGGGTATGGAACAATTTGG
>CP070790.1:3813731-3816835 GCA_020346805.1 Planctomycetota bacterium | reverse complement strand
GTAAACACCGTCGGACAAAACAAGTCGAAGAACCCAATCGCCGTTCCCTTGTCGCTTCATCGGAAGGTCAGTCTGGTTCCAACCGTTGAAATCCCCAACCACGACGCGCAGCTCACGCATCAGAAAGTCCGGGAGTTCTCCAGTTTGCTGGTTGGCTATCACACTCTTTCGGTCGTCTCGCGTCACTATCAAGTCGATCTCTTCGGACGATAATACCCTCAAATCAATGTTTAACTCTTTTGCTTCTTCGAGCAGTCGATTGATTTCATAACATCCCCCCTCCGGGTGATGTGGGGGATAGGTATATAAGATCCAGCCTTTCATATTATTCTCACATTAGTTGGTTCAATTGGACATGCATTCATTTCTCATTTTCCTGCTGAGTCTTGACAACAGTATACCGATGCAATGCAGGTCAATTGACTTGTCCCTACCAGTTACAATATTCTAAATAATCGCCTGGGGATTAACAAACGTTTCTTTTTCCAGCTTTATAGAGCGGATTTTAGCCGCATTTATTATTGATTTCGACTTTAGCCTTTCATAAACGGAATCCTTGACATTGCAGGGCCCACAGTAGGGAACTCAACTTCACTCCCCGCCATAGGTGGAAACCCATCCCCGTTTTGCTTTTTTGACGTTTTGGCGTTTCCAAACGGAACACCGTATGTGTTCTTATAAATGTGACAAGTCAGACACGGTACCCACGGATACAGGAGCGTTAAACCTTATGCGCCAAACGAACCCAACTGCACAGAATTGCCATAAGTGCTTGTCTTCAAATGGTTTATGTTAAAGGGCTCCCTCGTTTTCATTTTCTTGTTGAGCGAATATGATGACCGACAGCTTGGATTGATCTCAAAGATTTTCCTCGATCGCCGTGTATGAGCCAATCATGGCCCGGAGGTGCTGCTAATGCTAGGACGAAACCTCAGCAAGATAACTGTTCACTTACTGGTTGCCGTCATCCCTGTTTGCGAGACGATGGTCTACGCTGCCTCACCGGTGGCCATCATCGCCAACCCCGGCCCGTTCGGGGATATCAAAAAGGCGGCGGCAAGCGAACAAGCAGTGAATTGGTGGGATGAAGACACCGCAGATGACGACGCCTGTACCGAGTCTTTCGCCGCCCTGGAGTTACGCCATTTCTTGGCCGCATGCACCGAACTGCAGGAACAGGACATCCGGGTAGCCAAGCCCGATCGACTGCCCGAAAAAGGTTACGTCTTTATTCTTGGCAGCCGCCGGTCAAATCCCTTAATCGCCTCATTTGGCAAATCGGAACAAAACAGATTGCCATTGAAAACGCCGGAATCGTTCCATCTTCGCGCATTATCTCAAGACCAGCGTACGGTGGTGTTAGTCGAAGGCAATGGACGAGTCGGTACCCTTTATGGTGTATATGCATATCTCGAACAGATGGGCTTGCGGTTTTTTGGTCTCGGCGCTAAGGGTACCGTCTATCCCGATCAGCCGGCACAATTGCCGAAAGATCTTGATCTGGCCGAAAATCCTCACTACCTCACCCGCGGATTTTGGGCCTGGGAAGACCGCGGTAACGATGAATTCTTCCTATGGATGGCCCGCAATCGTCTTAACTTCTGGACCGCCGAGGAAAAAGAATATCATTTCCTCAAAAAGCTTGGCCTTATACTCACCACCGGCCAGCATGGTATTCAAAGGCGTTTCCTTAATCCCCACAGGGAATATCCCTATGACTGTCCTCTATATCAGGGTGATGAAGAAAAACCTAAAGATCCGTATGTACCAGGCAAGCTATACCTGGGCGACGCGAACAAAGACGGCAAACTGGTCTATGCCGAGGCCCATCCCGAGTGGTTCGCCTTACGAGGTGGTAAACGTAACGCCCACCAGCACCGCAAATTCATAGCCAACTACTGCACCTCCAACAAAGATGCGACTCACGAATTGGCCGGGAATCTGGTTCAATGTTTGATTGACGGCGAGTGGAGCCATACCGACCTGGTGAACTTCTGGATGCTCGACGGTAAACCCTGGTGTGAGTGTGAAGCTTGTAAGAAAGAAGGGACTCCCACCGATCGCCTGCTCAAATTAATACACATTATGCGAGTCGAAATCAAAAAAGCCCGTCAAGCGGGCCGATTGAAGCGTAATATCCCCTTGGTTACGCTCGCTTACCTGGAGACACTATCGCCGCCCACGCGCCCGCTGCCGGCGGACTTCGATTACGACAACATTTACATAACCTTCTTCCCCATCAGACGATGTTATGTTCATCCCTTTGCCGATCCGAAATGCACAGAGATCAACCGGCAACAAATGAACGATTACCTGGGCTGGACAATGGGGGAGGGCAGACACTACCAGGGATCCATATTTATTGGTGAGTATTACAACGTCAGTTCGATCAAGTGTTTGCCGGTGCTGTTTCCAACCATAATGGCTGCCGATATACCCTGGTTTTATCATAACGGTGCCCGGCATTTCCATTATATGCATGCCATGACCGACATATGGGGTACCTGGACCTTGAATCAGTATCTGATGGCCAGACTGCTATGGAATATCGACACCGATGTCGACCGACTGTTAGATGAATATTTCAAACGCTACTATCCCACCACTGCCGAATTAACTCGTTCATTCTATCGCCACCTGGAACATGCCACCGCCAACATCAAGGCCTACAAACACGCTGTTGTAGCTAACGGCGTTCGATATATCATGCGAGTAACATTCACCAGGCCCCAGATGAAAATGTTTCCTCTGGATCACCTGAAATATTGGCCCCATCGTCCACAGCTTAACGATGGTCCCGATCTGGTCGAAATCATGGAAGCGACCCGGAAAGCTCGACGTGCTGTTGATGACGCACTTTTAACCTGCACCGATCCGGTGGAAAAACTGCGTTTGCTTGAAGACGAGCATCGCTTTGAATACGGCGAAGTCATGTTTTACTTCTATTATCATTTGGCCCGTATGGCTATGTTCCATCGTCAAGGCAATGAAACTTTGGCCCGCCACGAGTTTCGCTACCTAGAACAAATGGCTGAAAGACTTCGAGGCTTTACCACCCTGGTACGTGTGGCATCCAGTCATGCCAGCGCCGAGAATGGATTCGC
>CP070790.1:3810735-3813631 GCA_020346805.1 Planctomycetota bacterium | reverse complement strand
TCGGACAATGCGTTCGTGCGGTGCGATGCCCGGCTTCTTCCTCAGCTCACGCCGTTCCTGCTCCGACATAGTCAGAGGCAGGGCAGTGGCCTGTTTACCTCTCCCGTGGCACTGCCGACATCGCCTATTCAAGACGCCTGAGCCAAACGCCGCCATCGCCGAGCCTTGCCTGGCCTGGTCCTGCGCGTTGCGCAGGGCGCCGTACGTCCCGGCATACGGAGCGCCGCTCTCCAGCCACATCCATATCGTTCGCCATTGCTCGGGCGTGACGGTAACGTCATAGTGGGAGCCGTCGATTTTGCGCATGAGTTCGCTTGCCGACGAGCCGATCGTGCGCGGCTTCTGGCCCCCGAAACCATTGCGGCCGTCCGCCACCTGTCCGGTTGCCAATAGCGTGTAATAGCTTATCGACCAGCACGCACCCAGGTCAGCCGTCAATACCGTCTTGCCCTCCGGTCTTGTGTAGTTGTGACATTCGACACAGTGCGCATCGAGAATCGGCTGTATGTGCCTGCGGAAATCCAACACATCCGGAAGCCCTCGGAACGGCTCAATCTTGCTGGCAGGTCGCCTTACAGCGGCGACGGTATTGCCTCCGCTTGAGACGGGCGTCACGGTGCGATGCTCGTGGCACCCGACACAACCCAGCACCTCGCCCGGATGCACGTTCGTGAAGCTCTGCATGCGCTTGACGGACATATCGTCGCCGTCCAGGGCGACAAACAGAATGGTACGGCCGGCAGGAACTTCAAAATAGGCGGAACCGTCCTCTTCCACGGGCACGGTGCCCATGACGCGCTCTAACATGAATGTACCCAACCAGGACGTCAGATCCATACCTCCACTGAAATTCACCGGTTTGGGCAAGGCCTCCAATATCAGCAGTTTCTTGATCTGGCCCGGCCGGACACCTTCCATATTCCGGCCGCGGTACACGTCGGTCAGGACCATTCGCCCAGTCGATTGTCTGAGATCCGTACGGTCGGCCATGATCCTCTCTCTCGGCCGCCCAACCATCGGAACAGCCTCATGGACATTCGCCTGGCCCTTATATGTCAAAATTGGAACAAGCTCACCCTCGCGGGTGCCGAGGAGGATTTGTTTGTAGGAGGCCACCAGAAAGTTGGTGTCGTCAATCGGCCATGGATCATTGTATGCAGCTTTGCGAGTAATGCGATGGTAGCCTCGCTGGTCGTCCGGGCCGTACTTGGCTGTTATTGTGCAGACGTATCCGCGATGATCCGCACGGCCGTGTCCGGGCGAATCGATCAACAGCAATTCTTCACCGCCGGGAATCGCTTTAGCGTCAATGAAAAGCGGATAGTGTTGTTGGTTGCCAAAGTAAGCCACTACATCGGTCCCGTCGGGGTTCATCGCCCAAAGCTGGTGGTATCCGACCTGAGAACGATCCACATATTCCCACCGTGTATAGAGGACCCGTCCATCCGGCAGGACGGCCGGGGTGTTATCGTGTTCTGGATTGAACGAGAGCGGACTAATGTTGTCGCCGTTCCTGTCGCAGCGAAACAGCGTGCCAACCTGAGTCATCCAGCATCCCACCCAGCGTTTGCAGCGAGTCGAGACGAAAACGATGTCGCCGTCGGGCAGATATGCCGCCTCAAAATCATCGTATGGCCCGTTGGTGAGCCGCCGTATTTCCCTGCCGTCAATCTGCATTTCGTACAAGTTGTAGTAGTCTTCTCCGTCCCGGCGGTACGAGAACAGAATTGTCCCGCCGTCGTAATCAATCTGTGCATCTCGTATGCCGCCGCCATTGCCGTCCAGCAGGACTTTTACTTCACCTGTCCGGGCATTCAACTCATACAGCTTGCTCTCATCCGGCTTGCCATTGCCGGCATAGGCCTTGTGATTCTCATCGTCGCAGTAGTACCCAATGTTGGCGTACCAGTGCCCATCATCGTAGGCAAGCCTCGTTACAAAGACTACTCGCTCTATGCCTAATTGGACCAGGCGCCCTAAGCCCTTCCCGCCTTGGAAGAGTTCCTGCTTGATGGAAGATGCCTGGTCCTCTGCCTTGGGCCCGGCCCCGCACGCCGTGGTCACATAGCAGCACAGCCAAAGCAGCAAAAACAAGATACCCCCCGACCAATTGCAATGCACATTAACGCGGACTCGACCTCTTGCCATAGTGTGCTCCTTACGTGCAGTTCCAGGCAGTCGATACTGTACTTTCTCTTGACCTAACGATGGTACACTATCATAGTGTGATTGTCAATACATCAAATCGGGATGATTGGAGGCATTGTGATCTTCTGGATATACAGTTGGGGCCTGAAAAGCTGCGCTTGAGGTTCTTTTGAGTTGACATTTTCAGGTTCGTTTGCGTAGACTATGTTTTCGGTTGTGCCGGCCCTGGGTGGGCCAGCGGAAATCCTGCAAACTATAGAAAACGGATGGAGACAGAGAAATCATGAAACTTGGATTGCCCACTCTCGGATGCCTCGGTACAGTAGTCTGTCTGTTGAGTGCATTGACCCTTGGCGCGGACACTTCAAAAAAGGTAAAAGTCTTCATATTGGCCGGCCAGTCCAATATGGAAGGCAAAGCGAAAATGGAGCTGCTGGAGCATCAGGTCGACCAGCCTGAGACCAGGGACTTTTTCAAACATCTCAAGAAAAACGGAGAATGGGTAGTGCGCGATGACGCGTGGATCAACTTCCTCAACAGAAGAGGCAAGCTCACCGTCGGCTTCGGCTCTCCCAAGTGTATCGGTCCTGAACTGGAGTTCGGCAATACGGTCGCCGACCACTTTGAAGAACAAGTGCTCATCATTAAGACCGCCTGGGGTGGCAAGAGTTTAGGCCGGGATTTTCGGCCTCCCAGTTCGGGCCTGCCGAGCGAAGAGAAGCTGGGACAGATTGTCCAACAGACCAAT
>CP070790.1:3806914-3810635 GCA_020346805.1 Planctomycetota bacterium | reverse complement strand
GTGAGTTCAGCTACCCCCAAAATATGAAGATTCCTTGTGGGGCTACGGTAGTGGTTTCCACCGAGCGGGGTATTGAATTGGGCGAGCAGGTTGAGATGACCTGTGTTGATTGCCCGAATATTGTTACTAAAGAGCAAATGTATAATTATGCTCAAGCCAGCGGGGGCGATACCTACAAACTCAATTCCGGTCGGGTGCTGCGGGTTGCCACCGAGGCGGATCTTTCCGAGATGCACCATATTGAGAATGAATTGCCTCAGAAGCTGGGAATTTGCCGGAGTTTTGCTGAAGAGCTTGGTTTGAGTATTTCAGTTGTGGATTGCGAGCATGTTCTGGGCGGCGAACGGATAGTATTTTATTTTCTGGCGGAAGAGCGTGTTGATTTCCGGGAGCTGGTTCGCAGATTGGCCAGTGAGTTTCAGACCCGAATCGAGATGCGTCAAATTGGTGCCCGGGATGAAGCCCGTTTGCTGGCCGACTATGAGACCTGCGGCCGGGAGTGTTGCTGCAAGAATTTTCTCAAGACGCTTAAGCCAATCAGCATGTCGATGGCCAAGCTTCAAAAGACGACGCTGGATATAGCCAAGGTCAGTGGTCGTTGTGGTCGTTTGAAATGCTGTCTGCGTTTTGAACACGATCACTACCAGGATCTGGATAAGAATCTGCCCAAGAACGGGATGCGAATAGCGACGGCCACCGAAGTGGGGCGGGTTATCGATCGCCAGATATTGACCCAACTGGTAAGGATTAGAACGGATGATGAGCGAATTGTTACCATTCCCATTGAGGAGATTCTTAAGGTCGACGTTCCGGAAGGGGAAGGTGCAGGGGAAGAGATAATAGACAAGCCTTTGGAAGATGAGGATCAACTGTTGGTGGCCAAACCACATTTGTCCGAGTCTTATGAAGACATTGAAGAAGAGAGCGTTGAGGAATCAGATGATGTATCAGAATCAACTTTGGTAGAAGACGAGTATATTGATGATGACGGCGATCTTTCGGAGGCGGAGGAATCTTCCGAGGAAACGACAGATCAGGGCGATGTTGCTGATGATACGAAATCGACGCCTGGTTCGCGGCGTCGCCGAAGGAAGCGTCGAAGTAAATCGAAAGGGCGTCATCGCAGAGACAGAACCCGATAGTTATGGTGAGTAATGTTTCAGGTGTTTTAAGATGCCGCGGGAACCGAAAAAAGAGATCGAAGAGATAGTTAAGAAATTGGGGCGATATCCTATCGATGCTTTTGCTTTTGTTCAGGAGTGTCTGGGTATTGCGGCCAACACGGTTCACGGTTCGATGTCGGATGAGGAAAAAGCAGTTGCTCAATGGATGGCCCATAACGATTTGAGTATCGACGACCTGCGAGTCTCGAGCGAGCAGGGGGAATTGCCGATGGATATTGCCGATGCCTTGAAGTCTATGGGGGGGGTGGAAACGATGAATCGTCATGTGACGGGAGAGCAATTATGCTGGGCGATTCGGGATACGGCCTTGAAGCAATGGGGGATGATGGCCCGCAGTGTACTGTCTCGTTGGAACATCGCCAGTACCAAGGATATTGGGGCTATTATCTTCGCCCTGGTGGATAACGGTTGGTTGCAAAAGCAGCCCGACGACAAGCAGGAAGACTTCGACAACGTTTTTTCATTTGATGAAGCCTTCGATCAACACTATCGTATTGAGACAAGTTGATCCATTTCTTACAAAAGCACTCTCCGATATTTACTATTTACAGTTATAGACTTTAATCAGAGCCCAATGGTTTATTGCTCATCCGCGTCTTCGCCGCCGTAGGGTTCGGTTGATAAAAATCTGACCGGGGGAGGGATTTTGTCGATCAGGCCTTCCTGCTCGATGAGGGTGATTGCGGTTTTGCGTCCGACGGCTTTTGGATCCTGCGACAAATCGGGCGGGGCGACTTTGGCGGTGGCCGACTCCTGCTGCAAGTGAATGGTGTGGGTGGGGAAGGCGAACTCTACGCCTAGTTTTTTGGCCAGGCGCAAGATGTCGTTGAAGAGCCGATGTCGTTCTCGGAGTTCGGTGGCCCAGTCGGGGGTTTGGTGGAAACAGTAGAGGAGGATGTTCAAGGATGAGTCGGCAAATTGGTTGAAATAAACGTGGTAGTAATCCTTGCGGGTGTAGGGGTGGCGGCGGATCAATTCGCGGATTCCCTCGCAGAAGGCGTCGATTTTTTCCGGGGGGGTGTCGTAGGTGAGCGAGATCATGGCCTTGATTCGGCGGTATCGGCGGGCTCCCAGGTTGTCGATCATCTGGGTGGTGAGCTGCATGTTGGGTACGGTGATGAGGGAGTTGTAGAAGGTGCGGATGCGTATGGTGCGGAATCCGACGTCCTCGACGGTACCCTCGACGTCTCCGATCTTGACCCAGTCGCCGATGTTGAAAGGCCTGTCGAGCAGGACGGTTAGTGAGCCGAAGAGGTTCTGCAGGGTCTCTCGGGCGGCAAAGCCGATGGCCAAACCTCCGATACCCAGGGCGGCGAGAGCGCTTTTCAGCGGCAAGCGGTAGATGTCGGCAAGGAAGATCAAGGCCACGACGGTGGCGATAATCTTAAGGGTTTTGCGGATAAGCGGTACCAGGAGGTCGTCGAACCTCGATTCAGTTCTTGATGCCAGTATTGAAAGGTATTCGCCAATCAAGTCGCTGATTTTATAGACGGCCCAGACGGCGGCAATGGCGGTGAAGACCATGGTGGCGGGGGAGAGGATAGCATCGATGAATATGGGCAGGAGGAGGAATGGAAGTCCTTTTAACCAGAAAAGGCCCATGACCAGCAGGCCGACGGGACGAATGGCGGCGGTCTTGGTTTTATCGAGGATTTGTACCTTGCGGTTGCGAAGCATTCTCTCAAGAACGGTGGCAAAAATCAGACGGGCTATGAGGTCGAGGATGACTCCGACGACGATCAAGAGGCATATTCCGATCCACTGCCAATATTCCAGGCCGATCCATTCTTGTTTTAACGAGTCGGGGATTTGGGTATCAAGCCAAAGTTCCCATGAAACCGTGTCTTGCGAACCCTCTTTGAGTTCTTCCGTTTTACGGAGGGTTTTGTGTAGGTCTTCAATTGACTCCACGGTTTGAGCGGAAAACAGCCAACGTCCGTCATCAACACGGTTGATTATTACGCTGCCCTCGAGGTCTTGGCGTAAGTCGTAAGGATCCGCGTCCGGATCATCGGGGATATCTTCCTCGTAGATTATGTCGGTGCGATGGAGGATGTCCTGTAGCCGCTCGGCCAGCAGGCCGAGTCTTTTGGGATCGGTGGTATAGGGGGTAGGCAACTTGGAAATATCGAGACACTGAACGGCGTCATTGATTCGGTCGGTATTTTCTTTGGCGTCATCCATGGCCTGTCGAAAGGTAATGAAGGTTTGACGCGGGGTGCTTAGATGCTTGGGGACCTTGGGCTGGGTGGCAGGCTGGGTGGCGGGGGCGGCTTGCTGGGCATTTACGGGTACGGCCAAGGGGATGTTGACGACGATCAGGGAGAAGAGGATGAGGCCGATGATCGAAGGATTTAGTTTTTGAGATATCTGTTTCATGGTCGTGTTCTCAACTGGGTTTGGGGCATTTAGGATCGATACCGGCTGCCATAGGTTCAGGAGTTTCGCAGAATTGGGGCAAAAGTTCAAATGGTCGGGGGAGGCGGTGTTCCGGAACAGGGTTTGTGAAACGGAATATCGATGATCTTGCATAAGTT
>CP070790.1:3800239-3806814 GCA_020346805.1 Planctomycetota bacterium | reverse complement strand
GTCCAGTTTTCAACGCCGCCGCCGCTGACAGCGGTCAAACGATAATAATAGTCGGTACTCGCCTGGTGGGTAACCCAACTAAAGTTATGAATGGTCTGGGCATCGGCGCCGGCGACACCGACGATGAGATCCGAGGCCTCGGGTTTCCGGTCCACGGCCCGCCGAAGATTGTAGCCGCCCCTGATCCGCGGAAACGAATACCCGACGGTAGTACAAATCCCATTGGCGATCCCCACCGGCGTCCAGCCGCGATGAATGGGATCGTAATGGGACAACCATCGTTGTAATAAACTGACTACCATCTTTGAACTCCAGATCACGTTTAAAATTAAAAATGAAAAATTAAAACTTATGGCCTAGCGAAGAATCGCTATGCTCGGTATTCAATTCTTCATTCTTCATACCTTCACTCAGCTTGGCGTCACGGTAACCACACCGTTGGTTTCGCTCGGCGTCAGGGTACGCAAGGTAGTTGAGCCGTCGTCGTCTTTGATGACGTCCACCCCGGTATCGATGGTATGTTCCCGCTTGTTGGCCAGTGCAGCCTTGACCATGTGCATTTCAGTATCACCGGCATCATATAGAGTGGCAGTTACATCTACATCGGTATCGGCGGAATTGGGGCTTTGTATCCTGACCACCACCTGGGCTCCCGCCGGTACGGCAAAGGACCTGGTCTGAATAACCGCCTGCACATCGGTGGAAAAAGCAATTGTTTCCGGCGAAGGTTGAACCGTCTGCCCTCCAATGGTTACTACCAACTCAAAGTCACCACCCGATCCATCCAGGTCCTTTGAACCATCACCCAGCTCTATATGAGCTATGCAGCGCAGGGCATGACTGTTAGAGGGGGTATGGGTTAATACGGTTACCAATGAAGTCAAATCAAGATCCGCATTTTCCTGATCCAATTGTGTCAACATGATAAATCCTTTTAAAGTAGTCAGGAGACAGGAGTCAGTATTCAGAGTTCCGTCCCTGTCTTCTCAGCTCCACAATTTTCCCACCAGCCCCGGTACCAGGGCCGACGACGGCTTGCCCAAAGAGGTTACGATCCCCGGCGGGTGATCGGCCTTGATGCTTCCGGTTACGGCAGCGTTATTGCCATAAACCGAGTCCGGTTCCGGCGAATCATCACCTAATAATCGCCAGGCACCCACTAACCCGGATGGAATCAGCATCGGCGACCATTTGTTGGCTGCCAGATTGGTTCTCTCCGCCGAACTCAATAATCGATTCCAAAATCCAACCTCCGCCATACGACCGTTAAGGGTTGAATTAATAACCACAGAATTCATAAATGCCAGGTCGCCGCCCGATTCAGTCTTTAATGTCCCCGATCCCCCTGTCTGAGAAGAATAAGATATTTCCGCACCATTAAGATACATTCTGGGTACATCCGTTGAATCAAACGTGGCCAGGACATGGGTCCAGATGGTATAGCTGACAGGATTGGCGTTACTTACAGCAATCGCGTTTGTGGTATTGCGCTTTACCTGTAAACATAATTTCGATTGATTATTAAAAAACAAATTTCTTGCCACATTGTCAGCACTATCGTCGGTCTCGTAAATCCTCGGATAAGTTGCGGAAATTCCGTAGGGGTTCTTCATATACAGCCAGCAGGCAAAAGTGAACGGATCTAAATTTTGCAATTCAGATGGATTTGATATTGTCAACTGATCGCCGAAATTTTGATTTTCTCTCGCCATTATGCCGCCACCACTGCCTTAAATATCAGGGTAACCGTTAAATCCGTAATGCTGCCGGTCCCATCCGTAGTCACATGCACGGTCACGTTGTTTGATGCGGAAATACTCGAATCGGAAATTGTCGGCTTGACTACTGCTCCCGCCGACGGTGTTGCCGACGACGATAATACCGACACCCCGGCCTCCTTCACATCCACGCCGGCCGTCGCTGCGGCGGCCGTACAATATACCTGCACCTCATCAAGAGTCAGATCTTCCGGGGGATCAAATTCGAATATTTCCGTATCCGATTCACTGTTACCCACACTGGCACGATGGGCGGTAACAATCCGGCGATCTTTTACCCCCGACGCTTCCAGTGAAGGAACGTGGAAGGTTGTATATACCCTCAGATCGGTAATGGTCATCTGCCCGTTGCTGGTTTCGATGGAAGCCAAAGGTAAAAACGTGGTTATATCGCCGGGCCAGGCATCGGCCACCTGAAGGGTTGAGGAACTGTCCAAATATACCACCTTGCTCGAATTGTCGGGTACGGAAACACCGGTGGTACCGGTGTAGTTTTTTCTGGCACCGGCCTGGGTGTACTTGATGGGGTACACACCGATTTTCAGGCTCCCCTCGTCCACCACCATACCCTGACGCCAGCCGGCCAGGATTTGATTCCTTCTATGCTGGTGGCGGTTGTATTGGATTTCATAGGAAGGGACGCTGGTCGGTCCGGTTCCTTTGGCAACATACGGTAGACCGGTCTGGGTATCGGTGGTTCCGTCCAACGCTTCAATAGTGGCATCGGAAGGCCAAGTCTGGTTTGGATATGTCGCCATCACTTACCCCTTATAAAATTTGGTGTTCGGCGAGTAATCCCGCCTGAACCTCACAAGTAATAATGTTACCCCGTCAACCTTTCGCTGAGTGTGAATGAAAAAGTCAAGCGATCATTTTGTGAGTCATAGGATATCGGGAGAAAGTCGTTGGCCTGCCCCGGTTCGCTATTGATGACCGTCTGGCAAACCACCACGCCGTCGGTGGTGGCGTTGCCCAGGCTGTCCTCCGTTACTACTGCATGGCGAAATCGGCCGAAGACAAACAGATCCGTTTCGTAAAAAATCGTCGTCGCCGGCAGCAGGAATTCATCAAGCAGATGCGTACCCTCCAGATGGCCGTCGATCCACACGCTGTCCAAGTGTTGGGCCATCACATGACCCGCAAGAAGATGGCCGGCCATTAGCGGGGCATCCTCCCAAAACAATATGCGCCGCGGGGTAGCCGGATGCATCCAGTCCATCTGCCCGCTGCCGCCGTCGGTGTAAATGTGGAATCCATCCGCCGAACGATAGTTGCGATTGCGTACTACTCCCAGCTTTATTGCCTGCATAACCAATCCCTATACTGCTTCACCTGGAACGTCGGTAATTCCCATTGTCAAAATTGTTTCGTACCGATCGTCCCGCCAGACAAATCGACGTTCGACCACCGATGGATACTGCTGTTCGGCTCCCACAGTTGTCGTAAATCGAAGATGTCGGCCTCGAATTTCGGCGATTCGATCGCCGAGGGCATAGCCTGTTTCCAACCAGGGAATGGTCGGGGCTACACGGATACGGCGATCCTGGTTTCTGTGGGCCAACTGTCGAACCAACGATTCAATCAATGTTGTATCGTCTCGTTCCACCGATCCGCCAATACCTTGAGGATTCAAAACATTGGTTGTGTGTGTACGAGACTTATAGAGAAACGACTTGGCTCTCCTGACAATCATGGCATTAACCTGCAACGTCGGCGAGTCCGATCGATCCAGCGGGGAAACAGCCAATAACCGCTCATCGCTCTCAATTGATGCCGTCACCCGCACGCGGAACGTTTGATCGATAATAGCGTACCACATGTTCTGTTCTTCCGGCGGTACACCTGCGGGAGTTACCTCGGTAGGATTTTCACAATCGAAATAGATGCCGATGTGATCCTGTAATATGCGTACGCCGCCTGACTGCTGCTGCCAGGTAGTACCCGAATCAAAACTGACCTCTATCCAGACTCCCAAAGGACGACCGTCAGACGAGGTTGATATAGTCGGCAGCAACCGTCTGGCCCGTCTCATCCACGCTCCCGGCGTAGTAACTGTGGAATCGGTTACGGTGGAGAAATCAAAGGGTCTGTAGTCATCGAAAGGAGCATTACGGTTGTAGATTGCCCCATCGTAATAATCATTCTCATTAAGTACCCACAGTCGGCCGACGTCGGCATCGGATTTGAAATTTCTTCCCCGACGATGATAGCGCTGGAACCAATCCTCGTTTTCCGCATCATCCCCCAAGGCTTCCACTTGTGCCGGTGTCAATGCCAATGCTTTGGCATCCTCGCGATCCGGTGCATCCACATTGTCCAGATTATCTCTGGGCACCCATCCCGGCCACAAAGATACGGTCATCTCATACTGCTTTACTCCGCCGATTACTACGGGGTAGTTCACAATACGTCGATGATCCCAGGTAACATGGCCGCGATAAATGTTATTATCCGACAATATCTGAGAGGTAGAACGATTGGCGGTATGGTATCTCGGTTCACCATCCGTGCGACAACCGCCGCGAACTAAATATAGTCGTCGCAGCGGACCGGCTTCCGGGGCCCATACCCGCAATTCGGTCTCCGGTCGGCCGCCGTCATTATTCGTCTCCGCCGTTATATGTATACCTGCCGCCGACGCCAGCAGCGTTAGCGCTTCCACCAGATTAGTAGCTTCACAGTTGAACGAGACCGGTTGGCGAAGCAATGCCTTAATCATCGGATCTGATTGGTCCGCCACCCTGTCCACCACCGGACCGGTAACCGAAAACACATTCCCCTCAAATACCGGCCCCTCTTTCAACAAGTAAAACCAAACCAAGTAACGCAGGACCGTCGCGTAAGTCCATTTCTTTGCCGCCCGGTCACCTTCCCAGGTGAACAAATGTACCGATCGTGATTGGCCGTCCGGCGATAGAACGGTCAAAGGAGTATCAGCCCGATTGGCTACCCCATCCGGATTGAAAACACAAGGCAGTGCTGTCATCAGCACACTTTGGTGCGTGTAATCATCCGGATCTTGGGACAAACCGTCTTCGATCTCACCGTTGCGAACACGTCGGCCGAAAATCAAGGCCTCACGGTCTCGGGCAAGCCGCTCGAACACATGCTCGGCTTCGAATACATACCTTTCGTCTTCTCTGCCAATCCTGCCATCCCATCGCGATGATTGCACGGGCACATAACCTTCAAACAGTATCTCACGATCAGAGGAATCAGTTTCATCGGTCATGACCACGATTCGGCGATCCGGCTGATACCGCCGCCTCGCTTCTTGAGAATCAAAATCGTTATCAATGCGCACCGAAATAATTGCCGATGAAATTGTCTGATCCGACCGCTGGCAGACTTCCTCAACGCGCAGGCGATCATCAACTTGAAAATCGCCCGACCCGTAAGCCGTTTCTACGCCGACCAACAGGCGTTCGGTCAATTCGGCTCGCGATCGTAATCCACTCATATCCGCCTCCGGTTACTGTCCCAACTGGGTGAACTCGATTTCGAAATCCTGCAGGCTTTCGCCGGTCAACTCATCACGCTGCCGTCGCCCGCAGCGTAAAAATGATTTCAACACACACATCTGATGCGATCGGCCCCAGGAATCCACCATGGTTTTCGCTTCGCCGTCTCGCACTTCATCTTCAATGTTGGATTCGATGTTATTCAATACCGAATCATTGGCAGCCCGCAATTGCCCACTCCACTTGATCGGCCTTTCGCGGATCCCCACGTTCCTTTCAAAAACGCCATCGATACCGGGAAAAGAAAATGCAGACACTGCACGCCGCAGCCTACCCAACTCCACATGTGCTTCACTATCCGAGCCGGCCAGGGCTACCCCACCAAAGGTAGGGGCGGATATTTCCGACTGTCGGCGAAGTACGTAACGCTGCTCCCAGACGATAGTACCTTCATCTGGGCCTATCGAACGCTCATCAACCAGCAGCAATCTGCGATTGGTATCGACTAAAAGATCCTGCAGCGCTTCAGCCACTTTTTCCGAAACATCGAACATTCCGGTGACATCATCCGATCCGGTCCTGGCTTCATCATCGTCACGCAGACTCCGGGTGGCCAGCAAAACATTAAACGCCGGCGCACCGGGTCGGCGTGTTGCTTTATCCCCTGCATCGCGCCCCACCGCCAATACGTATGCGGCAGGTAAAAGCTCCCTGCCGACAGCTGTTACCAACGACTTTCGATCGCGGGCGGTACGACCCTTTACCGTCGCCAGCAACGACGATGAGCCTAAAGTCAACTGTTGGACGGCCTGCACTATCGCATTCTCAATTGTTTCCCAGGCACTCATAATATGTCACCCCGCCATCAATAATCGGCACGCAGACACATCACAGGTCTTCCAGTTCTTCACGACTCATAACCCGATCCGACCCTACTACTTCGCCGATAATTCCATCCACCTGGTTACCCTGTATTTCATTGGCTGCCGGCAATGTGGCCCTGCCTGACGCCACCCGTTCGAGCCACTTAACCGCCGCCTCTTTTTTTCTGCGAACATCATCCGGCACCGGGGGTCGACGGGTATGCAATCGATACTCCACCAGATCAAGCGTCACGCTTTTCAACACCGCAGCCACTCCGCTATAAGTGGAAACATCGATGGGTACTGCGTAGCGCCGGCCCAGATAACTGTTGACCTCACCTTCCGCCCCCAACAAAGCCTCTGCCACTTTGTCTTCATCCGCCGAACCCGTACCGGCATCATCGGTCAACTGCACGTAAAGCGTACTGCCCAACCGTTCCTCAACATCTGTATTACCCGCGTACGACATCAAT
>CP070790.1:3787694-3800139 GCA_020346805.1 Planctomycetota bacterium | reverse complement strand
GCATCTTGAATGGTTTTGAGGCCGCGAAGGGTGATGAGATCGGGAGCGCCGGGTCCGGCACCAATGATGTACACTTTACCCTGATCCGGGATTGCTTGGTCATCCGGTATGGCAGAAGCATGTTGATCCGGCTTTAATTTACTTTTACTAGTAAGTACCTCTGATATTTTGTCTCGTGTTCTGATAGAGTATTGTGGATCCTGGCCCTGGGAGTGTACGGCAACAGTTATTTGGCCGTGTTCGAAGACGGCGGGAAAAATAATGCGGGAATCCTGCCCGGCGGAGGTTATGCAGTATAGCAAACCGAGGTCTTCGGCATCTCGACCTATTTGCAGGTTTAGCTTGAGATTATTGGTGGCGGCCACTACCAGAAAGAATCCTTGCAGGGCTTGACGAGCATATTTGCTGCTTTGCCAGAGTATTATTCCGTCGGCTACCTTTTTTTGGGCAAGTTCGGTTATTTCTGGTGCGAGGATAGTAACTGGAGCGCCTTTTTCGGCCAGGAGCAATGCTTTTCGTGTGCCTATTTTTCCACCACCTACAACCAGGCAGGGTAGACCGGTAACATTGAGGCCAAGAGTCAAGAACTGGGTAAGGTTTTGGTCTTGGTTTTGTTGAATCGAGTTTTCTTGGGAACGGTCGTTGTTTACCATGTATTTTACATTCGATATAAGTTATGAAAGAATAAATATCCGAGCCGATGGAGTTATGGTATACGCTCAGGTTTGTTGATTTGCAATCCGATCCGGAGCATTAGTGCATGGCGACCATAGGAAACCAGCGCATGCGTTTGTTGAAGATATATTTACCTATGATTGTTGGTTTTTGTGTGGCCGGACTGAATGGACCTGCGGCTTTTGGGGATCGAGTTGTTTATGAGAAAGGTGTGGTTGTTTATGGCGGTACTTCTGCGGGTGTGGTAGCGGCGGTTCAAGCAGCCCGGATGAGTAAGATGGTGGCGCTTATTGAGCCGGGCAGGCACCTGGGGGGTATGTCGGCGGCCGGTCTGGGGGCTACCGATATTGGTAACAAGGATGCGATCGGCGGTATCTCGCGTGAGTTCTATCAGCGGGTGGGTAGGCACTACGGCTGGAAGGAGGCATGGAGGTTTGAACCTCATGTGGCCGAGAAGGTTTTTAACTATATGGCCCATGAAGCGGGAGTTTCGGTTTTCTTAGAGAAACGAATTGCTTCAGTGAAAAAGAATGGCCGACGTATTGAGACTGTTGTTACACACGATGGAGTGCGCTTTCGTGCCAAAGTATTCATCGACGCGAGCTATGAAGGCGATCTGATGGCCCAGGCGGGTGTATCTTATACGGTGGGTCGTGAATCCAATTCACAATATGATGAGGATTTGAATGGTGTCTGGCTAAATCAGTGGCACCATCAGTTTGAAGTTCCGGTAGATCCTTATGTTGTTGAGGGTGATCCGAACAGTGGATTGCTGCCTGGCGTTCACGGCGGTGATCCCGGAAAGCAGGGGCGGAGCGATCATCGGGTTCAGGCTTATAATTTTCGGATGTGTTTAACAAAAGATCCCCAAAACCGAATCCCTTTCCCCAAACCGGCTGATTATGATCCAAGTCAATATGAACTTCTCGCCCGTTATTTACAAAAGGCCGAAGTCCAGGGATTAACCGTACCCATACTGCACCACACGATGATGCCTAACAACAAGACGGATACCAACAACAATGGTGGTTTTTCGACCGACTATACGGAGGCGAACCATGATTATCCGGAAGGCAATTGGGCAACGCGAGAGCGGATTATCAAGGAACACCGTATTTATCAGCAGGGTTTAATGTGGTTTTTGTGTAACGATCCACGAGTGCCGGAGCGGATTCGCAAAGAGGTGGGGCAGTGGAGTTTGTGTAAGGACGAATTTAAGGATAACGGAGGTTGGCCTCATCAGCTTTATATTCGTGAAGGGCGGCGGATGGTTTCCGGATATGTCATGACCCAGCACAATTGCGAATCTCACCGAGTGGCTCAGGATTCGGTGGGATTGGCATCATTTGGGATGGACTCGCATAATTGTCAGCGATTTATCAAGGATGGGGCAGCCTGGAACGGAGGCAACTTTTATATACCGGTTCCCGCGCCTTATCCGATTGCATACCGTTCGATCGTACCCAAGCAATCGGAGTGTACTAATTTGCTGGTTCCGGTGTGTTTGTCGGCTTCCCATGTTGCTTTTGGTTCGATTCGGATGGAACCGGTGTTCATGATTCTGGGGCAATCGGCGGCGACGGCGGCGTGTCTGGCCATCGACGGGGAAACCGCGGTTCAGGATGTGGATATCAGGAAGCTGCAGGCGCGGTTGCGTGCGGACAAGCAGATATTGTTGTGGAGAGGAGAGGTTAGAATCGGCAAAGATGCGAAGGCGTTGCCGGGGATTGTGATAGACGACCGTGATGCTGAAATAGTGGGGAATTGGTTGCCGTCCAACGGTGGCAAAGGATACGTAGGTAATTGGTATTTACATGACTATAACAAAAGAAAGGGGCAATTGTCCGTTCGATTTTATCTGCCCATTGTGCGATCCGGCCGTTATCAGGTTCGTTTGGCATACACTCCGTATAATAATCGCGCCTCCAATGTGCCGGTGACCATTCGCCATGCTGAGGGCGTTAATAAGGTGATGGTGAATATGCGAAAAGTTCCGCAAGAGCCGGACGGCTTTCTGACATTGGGAATATATCGTTTTGCAACCAAGAGCGAGGCGTATATTGAGATATCGAACAACGGCACGGACGGTTATGTGATCGCGGATGCGGTTCAGTTGTTGCCTGCCGGGCATAAATAACTTTGGAATCAACTTTATATATTTTACCTTTATTCGTTCTAAGTAACTTTTCGTAAACGAGGATACGTGCTTAACAGGAAATATAGTAAGGGTATCGCTCCCAGGACGATGATCACCAGGTCGGGTATTAACCGCCAGTTTCCGAGTGTTTGTACCAGAGGCAGATCGTAAAAGTCGGCGGAGCGGGCATATTGGAAACCGACGGAGTAGCTATACCATGTTTGCATAAAACCTACCGGCAATAGGGTGGTGGCAAACATGAGAAACAGGCCGCCGTTTAATCCCCAAAAACTCAGCTTCAGGATTCCGTCTTTCCAATGTCTGTCATCTACCAGTCCTCGCCAGGAGAAAAGGATCAGGGAGATGGCCAACATGCCGTAGACTCCGAACAAGGCGGTGTGGCCGTGGTTGCTGGTGAGGTAGGTTGCATGCTCGTAGTAGTTGATGATAGGCAGGTTGATCATGAATCCGAAGACACCGGCTCCAAGGAAATTCCATACGCTGCTGGCGGTGAGGAAGTAAAGAGGCCAGCGGTAGGGGAATAGGGTTCCCGCTTTACGGATATGGCGGTATTCCATCCAGGCCCGCACGACCAGGAGGATCAAGGGGATGGGTTCCAGCGAACTGAAAATCCCGCCGATGGCGAGCCAGTAGCTTGGCC
Source organism: Planctomycetota bacterium (assembly GCA_020346805.1). GTDB lineage: Bacteria > Planctomycetota > Phycisphaerae > UBA1845 > PWPN01. The sequence goes on along the minus strand of CP070790.1, from coordinate 3,796,666 downwards.
CGCCGTACCAGAAGTAATGGTGAGCAGTGCCGGGAATGCCGCTGAGGAATACCAGGATTGCCGTCAGGTAGGCGACGCGTATGGCTGAGCTTGCAGTTACCAGGCCGAGAGTTACCAGGAATAAAGCGATCACGGCCACACCAAAGAATTCAAAGATGCTTTCCACCCAGATGTGAACCACAAACCACCGCCAGTAGTCGGCGATGGTTAAATGAGTACCCCTTCCATACATCAGGCCAAAACCGAAGAACAAGACTACGAAGACGGCGCTGAAGACGTAGAAAAGTATCAGCGATCGGCGGTCGGCATCTTCCTGACCTCTACGAATGGCCGGAATTAATGCCCGATACACGATAACCAGCCAGAAGATTAGTCCGATGAACAGGAGTATCTGCCAGAGGCGTCCGAGTTCGAGGTATTCCCATCCCTGGTGTCCCAACCAGAACCAGGCTTTCCCGAGTGCGCCCTTGATGCCGAGGACCTCGCCAAGCAAACTACCAACTCCGACCACCAAAACAGCTACAAACAGGATATTGACCAGAATAGCCTGGCCTTTCGGTTCTCGCCGGGTGATCAAGGGGGCCAGATAAATAGCTGTGCCCACCCAGGAAACAGCGATCCAAAGAATGGCCAACTGCAGGTGCCAGGTTTTGGCCCAGCTATATGGGTACATTTCGCCGATGAACTTTATATAGAACGAACCGGGGTGGACGGTGTAATGAGCAAGCAGCCCCCCATTGAAGATTTGCAGTAGGAAGAGCAGGCCGGCAACCAGGAAAAATTTAGCGGAAGCCTTTTGGCTTTTCGAAACGGGGGCCTCCAACAGTTGCTGAGAAGCTTCAACGGCGCGGGCCTCGCCATAGAAAAATTCGTAACGGTGTACGACGTAAATTACTATTCCCAGGACGATGAACAGTCCCAGGATAGAAGCGATACTCCAGACAAATGCTTCGGATGAGGCGGTGTTGCCGACCGATTTATCCGGCGGCCAGTTGTTAGTATATGTAAAGTCTTGTTCCGGTCGGTTTGTGCCGGCCGCCCAAGCGGTCCAGAAGAAGAAGTCGGCGATTTGTTTGCGTTCTTCGGCGGTAGGGACGGTGTCAGGTAGGAAGCCATAACGGGGATTTCCCTGGCCGAGCTGTTCATCCCAGTATTCTCTTGTTAGTTTGAGGGCGTAGGTCTGAGCAGAGGTTAGGATCAAGATGTCGTTTTGCGGATCGTAGCGGTTGGTATGTATTTCTTCAATGACTCGGCCGTCAATGGCTTTTTGTTGAGGCTGGGGAACTTGATCATAGAATCCGCGTTGGGGATTTTGTCCGGCAGCGTGGAAGTCCCGCATGGCTTGGCCCATCAGGTGTAGGGTATCGGCACTGAAGTCCATGCCTCGTAGTGAGCCGTGTCCCCATACGCTGCCATGATCCATTAAACCGTAACGCTGGTATATATTCTGGCCGCTGATGATGTCATCTCGGATCATAATGGTCTTTCCGTCGGCCATTACCTGGTCGGGGATGGGAGGTACTTTGTCTTTGGCGAGATGTCCGCCGACGAGGAGAAAAGCCAAAGCGACGACAAAAGAGAGAATTGCAGCGTTTCGCAGGCCTTTGGTATCCATAATTTCTACTCCTTGGTAATCCATTCTGAATGGCATAGACCATACAGTCCAGCAATCATATTTTTTACCAATTCTTGTTTTAGACGTCCGGCCTCTCGAATGAGAATTTTCTTTTAGAATAGGCACCGTGAGGTGGATTTGACCAGTAAATATCACAAATATATATGGAGTTGTCAACTAAGAATTGGAGGATTATGTGATAATAGTTGTGATTTTTTGACTTTGTACAATCCAGAGGCGAAAATGGTCACAAGAGTCAGATTTCTGCCTGCTATGGAGGAATGTAAGATGTTTCGAGGCAGGATATTTTCCCAAGTTGTTTTTGTTTGTTTAATAGTTCTTGGCCTGAGCATAACGGCCTGCAGTGGGCCGTCGCGGAATATTGAGGCCGTTCTTTGGATCGGGGGATTTGCCCATGATTTTGAAGCAGGGGCCGCGATTATTATTGATGATATTCTCAGCAAGGTAACTCCCAGTGAGGTCGAGATTGTTAGAGACGGGAGTTTTCTGGACTCGCCGAAAGCTGAAAAACTGGATGTGATTGTGATGCACCATTGTTTCAAGTCGGCTGAGGGGGTGATCAATAAGCGACAGAAACAAAAGCTGCTGGATCTGATACGCGGCGGGGTGGGGGTAGTGGCTATTCATGCTTCATACTATACTTTTCCGGAATGGCACGGCGTTCGGGAGTTGTATGGGGCCAAGTTCATCAAGCATGGAGCGATAGATTTGATGATAAATGTTCGCACGGTGGATAAATCTCATCCGATCATGGAAGATCTGGACGAAAGCTTTGTGGTTAAGAGTGAACTTTATGAATCGACGCCGTTGGCCAAAGATTGTCATTTGTTGGCAATGGCGAGCGAAAAAGGTAAGGCGATAGAGCATCCGTCGGTGTGGACTCGGATGTACGGGAAGGGCCGAGTTGTGACTATTCTTCCCGCCCATTGGCCTGAGTCGTTTAGGGTGGAGAGTTTTCAGAAACTTATAGCCAATGGTGTTCTGTGGGCGGCGGGGCGACTCGATGGTAATAAGAAATAAGGAATTATAGCGATGACGGAAAAGGAAAGAACCAGACGGGAAATTCTTAAGGTTACATCGGCGGCGGTTGCGGGAGCGGCGCTTACGGGCAGCGCAGCGGCAGAGGCCAGAAAATGTAGCACGACCAGACCGGCCGACTCTTCCAGGATTCTTAATTACAATCCCAAGATGGGTTATCGCCGGTTGGGCAAGACGGGGATCATGATTTCGGAGATCAGTCTCGGTGGTCACGGTTCCATGGAGGTGGAAAATCGAGCCAAGATATTGGAGCGGGCCGCTGGGTTGGGCATAAATTATCTGGATACCAACATTGTCAAAGAGTGTGAGGTTTATGGGGAGGCACTGCGTGGGAAGCGCAAGAACTGGCACATTGGATTTGCCTCCTGGCCGCAGAAGGTTACCACCTAGTATGAGGATAAGTTATCCAAAGAGGGGATGATCAAAGAGATAGAGGGGCGGCTCAAGCATTACAAAACGGATATGCTGGACATCTGGCGGCCGGTCGGGGCAACCTGGGATGAGGATAAAACTAAAACCACTCAAAAATCTATACCAACCATGCTGATGGTCAGCCATCGGACTCTGGACATGGTGGTTGAGGTGTTTCAGAAGGTTCACCGGCAGGGCAAGGTTCGCTGGCTGGGTATTTCAGCGCATAATCCGAAGGTTTTTCGGCGGGTGCTTAATGAGTATCCGCAGTTTTCGATTATCCTGTTTCCGCACCTTTTTCTGACTAAACCTTTTGGCGGGGATAGCTTATTAGCCCTGGCTAAACAAAAGGACGTGGGAGTGATCGGGATTAAACCGTTTGGTGCCGGTACCGTGTTCAATATCAAACCGCGTGAGATAACAGGCAAAATCGATAAGAAAGCTGCCAGCCTGCTTAAAAAAATCCTTCAAGAGAAACGTCTGTCGGCAGTTCTTCCCGGGGTCACGATTCCCGAACAGCTTGAGGTGAATGTTGAGGCCTCGTATGGGCGTCATAAGCCGTTGGATGCTGAAGACCAAGAAGCTTTACATCGATGCACCGAGAATTTCTACGCTAATCTCACACCCGAATATAAGTGGCTGCATAATTGGGAGGTGGTATGAAGTATAGATCTTTTGTTGGCATTACCATGGTGGCTCTTGGTTTGGTACCGGCCTGTCGGGAGGGCGAGCAGCAAGGCGAGCGGAGCGAAGTTGATACTCAGATTGTAGAGAGCCAGCAACAAGTCAATCCCGAAACTCGACCTGCTGAAGAAGAAGACGAGCAATTTGCACTTCTGGGGGCCAATGCCGGCTGTTATGTTTGTCACATGATGTTCGTTGACGAAGAGTTGTCCGCAGTCCATCTTGAGGCCAAGGTTGGCTGTGTGGATTGTCATGGTACCAGTGCCGGTCATGCCAATGACGAGAATGTCGGGGCCACGCCGCCGGATAAGATTGTCAGTGGGGAGGAGATCAACCAGTTTTGCCGAATTTGCCATGAAACGCACGATGTTGAACCCGAAAAGATGGTTGCCCGCTGGCAGGAACGGAGCAAGGGCAAACCAACTACGCAACCTTCGCAACAAGTCATTACCTGCACCCAATGTCACGGTGAGCATAGGATTGGTGAAAGTGGATGATGGTGCTTCATGGACGCGCTCGCCTATGACTCGCGGCTGAAAGCAATAATTGACGCGCGAAATGCTGTCATGATTGGTATTACTTATTCCCTAAATGGTTGAACGGGCTGGATCCACGCTACTTCTTTTTTAGGTGGTTGATCGGGATTGGGATTCTTGATTAAGGCCGATATTTTTGCCCGGACGTATATTTCCCGGCCGGTCATGGTGTATTCGACGTGGGTGTCGGTTTGTTGGTCCAGAATCCGTCCGATGTCGCTGCTGTATTTATATTTGAGGTTGGCAACTGGACTGTTTTCGATCTTGGTTACCGTACGGTCATACCCTTTAAGTGTGCCGATGAATTGAGTGGTATAAGTTATTCCGGGGCGGGCTTTGATGTCTATTTTTATGGTATTGTTTTCAAAACTCAGTTTTTCCAGTGTTATTCCCGAACTCGAGTAGAAATCACCTTTATCCAGGGCCTGAATAATGTGTGTTGGGGTGAGGAATTTGGCCTTGACCATCACCCATCTGTCTCCCGGATTGCTGAAACCGGGGCCGATTTTGGCAAATCCATGTTCGTCGTCAGTGCCTATTCCATAGATTACGGGCAGGGATAACTCGGCCAGTCGTTTGGTTAGTAATATATCCCATGCACGTTCGCTGGAGAAACGTTTTTCATCGTTTGGGGTTGAAGGGAGATCATCGAACATTTCGAGGAATTTCAATCCGTTAACCATCATGACGTCTTCAACTGAAACGGCATAGCGAAAGTGAAGGTGGTTGAGGTGGGCAAGCATGGGCCGTTTGGTTTTTGCCTGTTGGATAAAAACAGCGTTGGCATTGAGTTGAATTGTTTCCAAAATGCTGTCGCCGCTTAGAGGGGGTATCGTATCTTTAAGGTTAATGCCATTGACATGGACGGCTTTGCCGTCGCGCGATGAGGTGGTTATTTCTTCCCCCGGAATGAGCAGGAATTTTCCAGGTTCTTCGAAAAGGGTGCGATATTCGTTTAAGGTTTTGAGGTGATATTGTGTTTGATTATTCGTTACTCTTTTTTTAACCCAATCGGGGCCGTATGTATCTTCATATTTCTTTGCGGCGATTTTTAATCTTTCGATTCGTTTGCCTCTCGGTTCGTACCATTTTTCGCCCTCGTTCAGGGTATTGTGATCGCTGATTACGAGAAAGTGATAACCGTTCTTTTTATACCAGTCGGCGACTATTTCGGGTGGGCTGTCGCCGTCGCTCCACCATGAATGGCAATGGGTGTTGCCTTTGAACCAGCGCGGTTCGCCGGCAGGCGGCAACTGGCCCCACAAGATGGTGGGAAGCGACAGGATAGAAACTGATAACCAAAGTAATAATAATTTTGAATACGTTTGTTTTTTCATGATATACCTCACTATAGGTAGAGGAAAGTTACGCGACTTGGTGTGTAATATATACTAACTGGTCTGTTTATTGTACAATGATCTTATTAATTCTTATTTGGAGGAAGGATGGATGAGGAATCGGCTTTTGTTGCGCGGAATTATAACGTTTGTATTCATATTGGGGCTGGAATGGTGTCAGCCTGAAGCAGCCAGGGCCCAGAATCAGCCCAACTTTGTATTTTTCCTGGTTGACGATCTGCGTTTTAACGGTTGCGGGGCGGCGGGACATAATTATATCAATACGCCTAATATCGATCGTATTGCGGCGGAGGGCATACGTTTTACCAATGCATTTGTGACCACGCCGCTGTGTGGGCCGTCCCGGCACTGTTTTTTGACGGGGAAATATGCCCGGACCACGGGAGCCAGAAGCAATGGAGCGACAATAGATTGGTCGGCCCATACGCCGTTTACCAAACTGTTGCAGAATGCGGGATATCAAACGGCGTTTATTGGCAAGTCACATATGGGAAATTTGGGTGTGCCGATCACGGGCTTTAACTATTGGGTCGGTTTTCCCAGTCAGGGGGTTTATTTTGGTACGGTTGAGGATCCGATTGATTTGAAAATCAGTACTGACGGCACAACATATAACACCGTGCTTCATACCAGTGGCGAATACAACACCGATCTGTTGACCGATTATGCGGAGAATTGGTTGGACGGTCTCGACGATGCGGGGCCGTCACCGCCATTTTGTTTGCTTTTGTGGTATAAGGCGGTTCATGATCCCCGCACGCCGGCAACCCGGCACGCCAGTCTGTATTCTACAGATAATTTTACAATGACCCCTGCAATGACCAATCCGGTAGCGGCGGGGAAGCCGTCGCTGATACAGGCCTCGATTAATTCGTGGCTGCCCAAGTCACTGTCTGAAAAGCAGGTGGGGGTGGATAATATTGCACGCAAGGATGCCCGGACGCTTATGGCTGTTGATGAAAGCGTAAGGGATATCCTGAATAAACTTGCCGGTATGGGCGTGCTTGATGATACGGTGATTGTGTTTACTTCCGACAACGGTTATTTCTTCAGGGATTTCGGTTTAGGCGACAAACGATGGCAGCACGATCCGTCGATTCGTATACCTTGGTTTGTGCGTTATCCTCCGATAGTTGCATCCGGTCGGACGTCGAATGAGCCTATATTGAATATTGACCTGCCCCCGACGTTTCTGGATTTGGCAGGGATTACTATTCCAGCAGATATGCAGGGAGAGAGTTTCAAATCGATACTGGAAGATAATCCCGGTGTGTGGCGTACGTCGTTTTTGACGGAATACTTTCAGGAAGCGGTTTGGAATCACCCGACCATGGATGCGGTCACTATGGATATTGGGGGGACCAATTATAAGTACATTCATTATCCCTGGAATCCGGCGGAAGACGAACTTTATGATCTGGCGGCAGATCCATATGAAATAACCAACGTGATCGGTAATCCGGCCTATGGCAGCCAATTAGCGACATTACAGACGGAACGGGAGCAGGTAGTCAGTAACCTTACCCCCACCATCCCCGAGACGGTTTATATTGAGTTGGGTACATTCAACCATGACTATGGTGTGTTGATGATGGGAAATGGTGACGGTCGAACCGAACCGGTTGATATAGGAGGGCGCGAGGCGCGAAAAACACTCGATCCTTCGCAGGATCATTACATATATTTTGCGGCCAGGGATGAATGGGCCTATCGGGGCAATCGCTCGGAGGTTGATATCACTATCGATTACTACGATACCGCTTCGGGCTCACTTTCTCTACAGTATGATTCTTCCGACTTTGGACTGCCCAATACGGGCAGATATAAAGGTGGCGGTAGTGTGGCCATGACCGGGACAGGTACCTGGAAGCAACACACCTTCCATGTTACCGATGCCTACTTCGGAAACCGTCAGAATGCGGGTGCTGACTTTCGTATTTCCTCAGGCGGCGGCACTATCATTTATTTGGATAGAGTTCAGGTTGCGGGTGAGGCTGTTCAGAAGCCTCCCAAGGTTGCCAATCCCAGTCCATCGAATGGGGCAATTAAGGTACTTAGGAATGCGATGCTGGGTTGGTCGGCGGCGGAGCATGCGACCTCGTATAACATTTACTTAGGCCAGACAAGTCCGGGTACCTTTGTGGTTAACCAGGAGGAGACGACCTTCGATCCGGGATGGCTGGATAGCAGGATGACTTATTACTGGCGTATCGATCCGATCAATGATTTCTGGACCACCACCGGCGATGTATGGAGTTTTACCACGACCGTATTTGGTGATTTTGACGGTGATGACGATGTCGATCAGGAGGATTTCGGACATTTTCAGGCCTGTTTTTCGGGTACGGGGGATCTTTATGGTGCCGGCTGTAAAGATGCCGACATGGATTCTGATGAAGATGTAGACCTGGTGGACTTTAATATTTTTCATTCCTGTATGGCCGGTGCGAATCAGTCGCCGGGTTGCTGAAAAATCGATGTTAAGTAGTATTCGGGAATATCAGTTTTGTTGCATGTGCTGCCCACAAATAGTCTGAAGCTGAATACTACAACAATGCTAAGAAAATATATTTCTCTTTTTATCAGCAATTCCATTTATTTTTTATTTTTCAATTTTGCTTTTACTTCATTCGGGTGGTAGACGGCTGGATGACCGTCGAGTTTTACGCCGAGACCGCCGATGAAATTGTCTTTGGGATTCCAGTTATCACCGGTACGAATCATTTCTTTTTTGAGCATGGTATCCAGTTCGGCTCGCACTTCAGCGTAAGCCGGATCATCCACTACGTTTTTGAATTGGTAGGGATCCTTCTTGAGATCGTACATAAGATACTGTACCCATCGTGGGCCTTTCATGATCGCGTACATGTATTTTGGGGTTCGTACGCCTCGCCAGGGGTAAAGTCTTTCATCCGGGACCATGTAATCGGAATGGTGGATGAAGCAGAATACGCCTTTCTGCTCATTTCCACCTTGGTTTGTAAAGAGTTTTGAAAGGTCGCGGCCCTGGACGTTCTCGGGCACTTTTATGCCGCACATGCCTAATAATGTGGGCATGAAGTCCACGTGCGAAAAGAGCCAGTCTTTTTTCTGCCCGGCTTCAACGTAACGGGGGTAGCGAATGATCCCGGGTACGATAATCGATTCATCCCAGGGTCTGCCCTTAAGTACGTGCCCGTGGGAGCCAAGCATGTCGCCGTGATCCGATGTAAAAAGAACAATGGTATGGTCGCTGAGGTTTAGCTCATCGAGGGCATTCATCATTCTGCCGACTTCTTTGTCGATGGCGGTGATTTGAGCATAGTAACT
>CP070790.1:3782327-3787594 GCA_020346805.1 Planctomycetota bacterium | reverse complement strand
TCAGGCGCTGTGTTCTGGTGGGGTATTTGCGAATGCGAGATCGATAAGGTGTACCCCAGTTTTCGGCGCCCTGTTCCCATGAGATCCAGACGTTATTCTTATTGTCCGGGGCCAGAGATACTCGGCCTTCGAAGGCCGGTGAATTGGCGACACAAATAATATCGTTCCAGTTATTATCTTTACAGCTTCGTGCGTACACGTTGTAGCTTTTGCCGTCATAGGCATCCCAGGCGACATGTAAAGAACCGTCATGCGTAACTGCCAGATCGGGATGCCAATCACCTTGCGGTGAGTTTTCGCTAACCACAGATGTTTTATCTTTTTCTGTGGTTTTGATATGTGCGGCCAGTATGTCGAATTGGCCATGTTGTCCGCTTTGCCAGACGATCCATATTCCTTTAACCGGGTCGGCTACCGTGCGGTGATTGATATCCGGTCCGGCATTTGAGGTTATAGGTTTTGCGGTGGTGAAGGTATCATCGGATTGCAAAGCAGTAAGGAATATGTCCCATTGTTTATTTGATTCCGCCTCATAGCTGAGCCAGACATGTCCGATTTTATCGATGGTTACGGTTGGATTGGCGTATTTGCCGGGTTTTGCGGTTACCTTATGTTTGGCAGCCCAATTGCCGTCGTGTCGGCGTCCGATCCAGACATGATCGCCTTTACCGGTCTCGAACTGGAGCCAGGCGATCCATAACTTATCACCTTGGGCAACGATGTCTGTGTCATATAAATTTGGATTTTCAAGGAGTGAACTTCTAACTGTTTCATCGGCGGGGTCGTATTCGAAGTTCTTTTTGACTTTTTCTGCCGAGTTGGTATTGGATATAAGTAATACCAGGGATAACAATGGAATTGCTACGATTTGAAAGGCCTTCATGCTTTAAACTCCTTATAATGAAACAGATAATATAATCCGATATTGTTGCCGGGTCCATTGTTTGGGGACGATTGATGTCTTGTTTGGTGAAATTGCGCGGAGTTTAAAGATGAATGGGCAAGAATGACGATTAGTCATAGCAGGTAATTATAGTATGTTTTGGAGGACCTGTTATGCCGCTGGCCGGACGGCCTGCTTTGGTGAAGGTGCTTTCGGTATATGTTATTGCCGTATTGACGGCTATTTGTTATCCGCGTACTACTTATGCACAATCAGTGTTGGAGATTTTGAAAGAAGCCGCAGGTAGCAAGTTGTCCGAGGCGCTCAGGATATACGGTACGGACGATCGCGCAGTAGTGACAGATACGACGCAGTTTCCATATTCAGCCATCGGCCAGATTCAGGCTCTATTCGGTCCTGCGGCCGGATACGAAATTCGCTTGGGTACGGGAGTGCTGATAAGCAACAAGGTTGTACTGACCTGTGCTCACGTGGTTTATGAAACGGGGCCGGGTTGGGCGGATAACATCGTATTTATTCCCGGCAAGAAGGGAGATGCTGAACCGTATGGACGAATAAAGGTTGTGGGAATGAGTGGGCAGAACGGTTATCTTCAAGATAGAAACGATGAATATGATATAGCGTTGTTGCTGCTGGAAACGGCGGTCGGTCAACAAACCGGTTATATGAGTGCGGTTTTTAAGCCGACATCGTTCTTTACGGATCGCTCGTTTAATTTGACCGGTTATCCCTACGACATAACAGACTCGGATCTAATGTACAATGCCGTCGGCCAATCACAACGGATTGAGGGCAACCTTATAGTCCATTACATTGACGGCGGGACGGGTCAAAGCGGAGGGCCGCTCTGGTATGAAACTGTTCCGACCAAACAATATATAGTGGTGGGAATTTATACGGGGGATATTGATGAAACGATAAACGGTCAGCTTACCGGCCAATTCGGTGTGGCCATTCATATCAATGAGACCTTTTGCAATTGGATCGACCAGTTTATAGATGAAAATGATCCAGGTTCCAATGCCGGCTGCAGCAGCGATGGGGGTGAGGTTGCACCCCCGGCCTGTGGATCGGGGGCCCCCGGAGGTATGATGGTAGCGTTGCTCACCCTGGGAGCAATCCGAGGGCGCCGGTACCTCTAAATATATCTATTATACACATTTGGACAGTGGTTGATCTGTCAATTGTTTTTTTCAGCCTTGGTGAAGTTGTAGATCAGCAGGCCTCGGCCGACACCTGCGGGATCGCCGACACGGGCGATCTGAAAGGCCATGAATTTACCGTCATCACTGACCACGGGATTGGAGGATTTATAATCCGGATAGTCATTAAAGAAAGTCAGTCGCTGAGTTTTACCCGATCCATCGAGAGTGAGTTTATAAATATCTATATGTCTGGATCCTTTCCTTTTAGTCTGGTGTTTGTCGCATTCGACCAAGGTATATCTGCCGCCGGGGAATATACCTTCCGGTTCATCGTATTGTCCGGGTGCTTTTGAATAGTTGGTTATCTTCTGGGTTTTAAGCTTCAGGCCCATAACCTCGGTACCCTGATAGCCGTATGCGGAAAAGATCAGTTCTTTTTCAAGGGGAGGTCTGAAGTTCTGGGTTTCCAGATTGGCTTTGAAGGGAAGATCGCGGTTGTCCAAAACTTTTTTCTGGTTAATCAGCTTGGGAGTGCCATTTTGATAAGCGATGTCTGCGGTCCAGATCTGACTTACACCTTTAGGCAGACGGTCGGGATAATCGCCGTGGTCGATGGTCCAGGCGATATGCATTCGGCGGCGGGAGACGGCAGGCCCTTCGGAGCATTTTTCGTTCAAAGGCGTCGGCGGGGCGGATAAGTCTTTTTTTAGCACCCATAGTTCGGCCTGATCGCGACGACTGATCCAGGGCCTGGTTGCATCGAATTTCCTGGCCCCGGAAAGCAGGATGTCACCGTTACTGAGATATAGGGCCCGGGTGTAGCCTTCGTGGAAGTAATGATGGGTCATGGGCCGGATGGTTTTGGTGGCCAGTTGGACTTCATATACGTCGCCGAAGGTTTTCTCGATGAAGAGGATTCGTTTGCCGTCATGTGAGAAGTCGGCACGTTGGCCGAAATGAGTTATGCGGGTTATATGTGGCGGCAAGCTATCGAGAGGGGATTTGGCAGCGGGTTTTGGGACTTGACCGATACCCGTCAACGGATTTATGGTGATTGCGAGGATGGTGGTGAGCAGGTATGGTTTAGTATTCATAGTCTTGTCCTTTTATTGCGATACCGGTGGTAAAGATCTTAATATTTGGTCCGTTCTTTAGTATATCCATTTTAGTGCAGTAAGGCGGTGATGTCATGGAAACAAATACTAAGATAGATGAAGCCCTTGCGGCGCTTCGACTTATTGTTTTGGGGATGATCGGGGGAGTAGTTATATTTGTGGTAATCGTGTTGGCCGTCGGCAACAGGTTTGAAGGACAACCTGAGTTATCGTCCATCATGCTGCCGATATTGGTGTTGGCCGCTGCGGTGGCTATCTTCGTGCCCATTGTTATTCGCAGGAACCTGATTGGCCAGGCCCGTCGGGTCATTGATGATGTTTCCGAAGATGAGAATTCGACCGAGCGAATTATTGGATTCGTAAATGCATATATCATCATATCCGCGGCCGTGGCAGAGGGGTATGGTTTATTTGCTACGGTGGTATATTTGTTGACCAAATCCGTGCCAGCCTTGCTGATGGCGGTTATTGCCCTTGCATTACTCATGAAGCGATTCCCCAATCGTTCGCTGGTAGATAAGTTCGTGGCTGAAGTAAGCTCTGAATAGGGCGGCGCCAAGTCCGTCCCCCATCCATCCCAATGAATAGGGATGGATAGGGCACCCAAGCTTGAATGTGATATGTTTTCCCTCCCTTACGGTCGGGTTACTGCGTTGTTCGTCCATGGGTAAAGTCGACTCACTTCGTTCGTTGGGTTTACTTTCTCCTCCGGCGAATCTGCGACATGCCACCTAATATTCACGCATAAATATAACACAACTGGTGTTCCCTTTAACAATGGCGATGCGGAACGTGTGGGTTGATTAGTTGATGCCAGCCTAGGAATGTCAAGGGTTTGGTTTGGATGCGAGAAAGGTAGAATGAGAAAAGCAACCGGCGTTTATTATTAGCCGAGGGGTATGGTGCGGTCCAGATGGAAGATATCGTCCGGCGGGGGATTTCGCCAGATAAGACTTATTTCGGTTACGGGGAGTGAGATCGGCTGCCAGGCGTTTTGTAATTGTTGTTTGAGTTTGTCCATGTTCCGGCGTCCGCGGACCTGGCCGACGCTGAGGTGGGGGGTAAAGCCGTCGGGATGACGGGATGTATCGTTGCAATCGGGTACGGCGGATTCAAGGGCGGCCTGTAGTTGGATAAGCGGATTGTTCGGTTGGGGAGCCAACCATAAGGTATGGTTTTGGCCGTGTTGGAAATGATGGAAACAGGGAAGGTCGATCTCGAAAGGTTTGATAAGGCGGCAGGCTTCACGTAGTTGAACGGTTACCGCATCAAATAGATTGCGAGGGCGGAAGGGATATATGAGGGTGATGTGCGGCATCCAGCGGCGAAATTGGCGGTCGTGTTCCCGGCGAATGACCTGAATCGGTTCCCAACAAGGATCCGGGGGAATAATAACAATCGCGGTTTGATGTGTTTTGGGATTCATGAATTATTGATATACCATGTAACGAATGAAAACGGTAGGGCGGTTGAGCAAGCAACGATGGTCGATCGAATTGATTTTGATTAATATGCCCTAATTCCGGTGCGAGGGGATGGATGCGTTATCAATAGAGAATAATGAGAAATCTACAGGATTAGTGTTATGGCCAGGCAATGGACGCGAGATGAGGTGTTGCAATTGGCACGGTCTTTTCAGCCGGCGTGTGTAATAACGGCGGCGGCCGATTTGAATGTATTCAGCGCTTTAAGTGGGCAGCCGATGACGGCTACAGATCTGGCTGGTGAACTGAAGGCCGACTCGCGGGCGATGGCGGTTTTGCTGGATGCCTTGGTAGCGATGGAACTGTTGGATAAGAGCGGCACACAATACAGGGTTCCACCGGATGTGGCGGAGGCGCTGACGGAAAGGGGAGGCGATAGTGTGTTGCCGATGGTTAGACATAATGCGAACTGTCTTCGTCGATGGGTTCAATTGGCCAGAGTTGTTAAAAGTGGGAGACCGGCAGAACGTGAGTCGAGTATTCGCGGCAAGGCGGCTGATCAGGAGTCGTTCATCGGCGGCATGCACAATGTTTTTATGCAGGGGGGTGAAGGAGTGGTAAGCGAACTTATCCCGCTTTCGTTTGGCCATCTGCTTGATGTTGGTGGGGCTTCGGGTTC
>CP070790.1:3768402-3782227 GCA_020346805.1 Planctomycetota bacterium | reverse complement strand
GTTCCTCTGGCAGGCGGTTCACGACAAACTCACACCACCCATGAAACATGATTGGCCGGAGATTGGCATTTGCTCCGTGCCCTGCATCGTCGGAGATCGCGTCTACTATGTCAGTAATCGTTGCGAGCTTATTTGTGCGGATACCGAGGGATTTCACGACAAGGAAAATGACGGTCCCCTCAAAGATGAGAATCTTCGAGATAAAAACAACGCGGATTTCATCTGGCGGCTCGACATGTTGAAGGAATTAGGCGTGGTGCCGCTTTACGCCTCCGCCTCTGCCCCAATGGCAGTCGGCAATCTGTTATTCGTGGTTACGGGCAACGGTCCCGACGCAGATGAATCGAGGGTGCCGTCTCCGAAAGCCCCAAGCTTCATCGCTGTCGATCGTTTGACCGGTAAGGTGGTCTGGCAGGACAACTCACCGGGAAAAAATATCTTGGCCGGTCAATGGTCATCACCGGCGTGGGGTATGGTTAAGGGCGCTGCTCAAGTGGTATTTCCAGGCGGTGATGGATGGCTGTACGCGTTCGAACCGGCAACCGGTAAACTCATCTGGAAATTCAACGGCAGGCAACAAACAAAGGATTCGGAATCAGACACCAATGACGATGAAAATACGTTTGTGGCAACACCCGTTTTTCATGATAACAAGGTCTTCGTCACCATGGGACGAGACCCGGAAAGTTGCAGCGGAGCAGGGCGCTTGTGGGCAATTGATGCCACCCAAACCGGCGACGTGACCCGTACGGCACGTATCTGGTGTCTGGAAGGAAAAGATTTTGAATGTAGCGCATCGACGGTGGCTGTTCGTGACGGTCTGTTGTATGCCGTTGAGTCGGAGGGTTTTCTTAATTGCCTGGACGCCGCTACAGGCAAGCGACTTTGGCGCTACGATCTAAAAGCCACGGCCTGGGCTTCACCGCTGATAGCCGATGGCAGGGTTTATGTTGGTAATCAAGACGGCGATATTCATGTCTTCAAACATGGCAACCAAGCTGAACTCGTAGCAACCAATATAATGAATGAGACGGTCTGCAGCACCACTATAGCAGCCAACCGTGTTTTATACATCGTGGGACAGAAACATCTCTATGCCATCGCTGAACCGCAAAGAGGTGCGGCGAATTGGCCGATGTTTCGCGGCAACCCCCAATTAACCGGCGTGGCAAAAACTACTCTGCCAAAGAAACTACAGCTCCGCTGGAAGTTCGAGGCCCCTGCGGAAGTCGAATCGTCGGCGGCTATTATTGATGGCATGGTTTATATCGGATGCCATGACGGATTTTTATATGCCCTCAATCTCGCCACGGGTACTGTTAAGTGGAAATACGAGGCTACCGAATCCATTCGTTCTTCGCCCTGCGTTGTGGGCAATAACGTCTTTTTCGGCGACAGCGGCGGCGTGTTTCACGCGGTTAAAATCCGCGACGGAAGCGGCAAATGGACGTTTCAAACCGATGGCGAGATCATCTCTTCCACGAATTATATGGAGGGCAAACTCCTGTTCGGTTCTTATGACGGATACCTCTATTGTGTAGCAGCCGGCGACGGCAAGCTGATCTGGAAAACGGAAACCGAGGGCCGGATTCACGGTACCCCCGGTATTGCTGGAGATAAAGTTCTAGTTGCTGGATGCGACGAAGATTTACACGTTTTTAGACTCAATGACGGTGCAAATATCGGCACAGTGAATATGGGCTCATTTTCCGGGGCATCGGCTGCGATTCGCGGCTCTCGAGTCTATGTCGGCACGTTTAACAACGAAGTCATCTCTGTTGACTGGGAAAACAAACAAATTGCCTGGAACTATAAACATCCCGAACGTGATTTTCCATTCTATGCCTCGGCTGCAGTAACGGACAAGTTAGTAATAATCGGCGGTCGGGACAAAATCGTTCATGCACTGGATGCCGATACCGGGAAGGCCCGCTGGACGTTTACCACCAAAGACAAGATTGACGCTTCACCAGTCATTGTCGGCCAACGTGTATTCGTCGGTTCGATGGACGGCATTCTGTATGGATTAGACCTAACCAGCGGCAAGGAAGTCTGGCGATTTGAGGCCGGTTCTCCCTTTTTTGCCTCTCCGGCCGTGGGTGAAGGCACTCTGATAGTCGGTACGGAGGATGGAATTCTCTATTGTTTTGGCAACTAACAAAATATGCATGACCGAAGATACTATAATAAATAGCATGATTAACGGTAGAATGCCATTCCGCTATCAATTCATCCCTACTCGAACTTTCAAGTGTTCGCTTGGGGCCTTTACCTTGATTGAGGTGTTGGTGGTAGTTGCCATCATCGCCCTGCTGATTGCGATCTTCGTACCCTCGCTGGCCAAGGCAAGAGAGCAGGTACGAAATACTTTATGTCAATCTAACTTGCGATCGATTGGCCATGGCGTGGCATTTTACCTACAGGAAAGCAATGGAATCCTACCTGCGGCCCAGATATACGGGGTTGGAGGATATCAAAGGC
Source organism: Planctomycetota bacterium (assembly GCA_020346805.1). Lineage (GTDB taxonomy): Bacteria > Planctomycetota > Phycisphaerae > UBA1845 > PWPN01. Next base: position 3,779,746 of record CP070790.1, on the reverse strand, counting down.
TTAACTCAGAATATCTGGTGCTGGGGGCGGGAATACCTGAAAACAAGAGGGCCCTGAACCGCTATCTGAAGGATATCAATATCTTCGAGTGCCCAAGCGACAAGGGTGATCCGGCGCGCCAGAAAAGTAACTTTTTCGAAGCACACGGTACAAGCTATTCCTATGCCAGCCATGTCAGAGAAGATGAACTACCGCCGATGTATCAACCACCGCCCTATGGTGTACAGAGTTGCCGGCGACATCCTAAAGATTCTTCACGGGAGGGATTGCCCATGGGATTTGTCAAACTTCCTATGCGCAAAATAGTCTTCATGGAACCACCCCTCAATCCAGCATTTGCCGATCAATCATTCTTTGTAACCGGATATCCCGAGGATAAACCCACTTACCGATTTGTTTTCACGGCCAATCCCAAATCTCATTGGCACAATCGCAAACAGCAGCATAGTAATGTATTGTTTGCCGACTTTCATGTGGATTTTACCTTGTTCAATGAAGATCAGATTAACTCGACCGTACTCGGCCCAGGAGCAGCCCCGTGGGACCAGGGTGACCAGAAACGACGATACTACTGACCGTGAAACATCGGTGCTGATCTATGAAGATTGTTTACCTTACCGCTGGAGCTGCCGGAATGTACTGTGGAAGCTGTATGCGCGATAATACTCTGACAGCGGCACTGCGTGCGATGGGTCGAAACATCAAACTGGTACCGCTCTATACACCCATCCGTACCGATGAACCTGACGTAAGCGAACAGTGCATTTTTTACGGCGCGATCAATATCTACATGCAACAGCGTTTTCCACTCTTTCGACACACCCCCTGGTGGATTGATCGAGTTTTTGATTCCCCAACAATACTTCGCCGGGTGGCGCGTTTATCCGGTGGTGAATCATACCGGGATCTTGGTGAGCTCACCATTTCGATGTTACAGGGCGAACATGGCCCACAGGGCAAGGAAGCAATGAAGCTGATTCGTTGGCTGAAAAAGGTGCGGCCCGATCTTGTCAACCTTCCCAACGCCATGTTCGTTCACCTGGCCCGACCAATCAAAAGGGAATTAGGAATTCCCGTGCTTTGTACGTTGACCGGCGAGGATATCTTTATCGATAAACTTCCGGAACCTTTTTCCCGTCGAGTAATTGACATGATTCGCGACCAAGGACGGGATGTAGACGGCTTTGTAGCCACCAGCGAATACTATGCCTCGCACTGTTGTCAACGTTTCAGCATTCCCAGGAATCGCATGCACGTGATTCGACCCGGCATACGGATAGATTCTCCGGACCGGGTTTCGCAATCACCTGCCGAACCTTTCACTATCGGCTATCTGGCACGGATTTGCCCGGAAAAAGGTTTACACATTCTTTGTGAGGCAGCGGGCATACTTCATCGGGAGGGTCGACTCTTCCGATTGTGCGTTGCGGGATACCTTGCTGATTCCGATCGCCCGTACCTCGATACCGTTCGCAAACGGGTGATTGAACAGGGATTCAATAACACATTCGAATACCTGGGTGAGTTGGATCGCGCAGGCAAACAGGCAATGCTCCGCTCCCTGCATATTCTTTCTGTGCCGACAGTCTATCGTGAGCCGAAGGGGCTGTTTATTTTGGAAGCCTTGGCCCATGGTGTCCCCGTAGTTCAGCCTTGCCATGGCGCTTTTCCGGAGCTGGTGGAAGCCACCGGCGGCGGATTGTTGGTCGATCCGGATAATCCCAGGGCCTTGGCCGAAGATATAGCCCGGTTGATGGATGATCCCGGATTGCGGCAACGTCTGGGTTGCCAGGGGCAACAATCTGTGTTTGAATCGTTTACCGATAAGGTAATGGCCGAGCAAACCTGGTCCCTTTACCAAAGCTTCTGTTGCGAGGCAAACAATGCCAGAAATATGTAATAACACGACTACCATGCTTCAGGCCGAATCGCTTGGGAAAGAGTATCCCACCCGCAGTGGTCCACTGGTAGTACTACGCGATGTTTCACTATCGTTGGCGCCGGGCGAAGCGACTGTCATCATAGGGCCTTCCGGCTCCGGAAAAAGTACATTGCTTAATATTCTCGGCACCCTGGAACCACCCAACCGGGGTAATCTGAAAATCGGAGCGTGTGCCCCTTTCAAATTATCCGAGATGGAACTGGCCCAATTTCGTAATTGCCAGGTGGGTTTTATCTTTCAGGATCATCATTTGTTGCCCCAATGCAACGTATTGGAAAATGTTTTGATCCCCACTTTACCCAACAGACATGATTATGATGTGTTGGAACATGCGCGGCAACTCCTTAATCGTGTAGGTTTAGCGGACCGTTTGGAACACAGACCGGCGGAGCTATCCGGCGGCGAGCGACAACGAGTGGCTGTTGCCCGGGCCTTAATCAATCGGCCCACGTTGTTATTGGCGGATGAGCCCACAGGCAATCTTGACCGTAAAACCGCAGATGCAGTTATTTCGCTCTTGCTCGACCTTCACAAGCAAGAAAATTCCATGCTGGTTGTGGTAACCCATAATACGGACCTGGCCGACAGGTTTGCCCGCAAATACGAACTCGTCGACGGCACACTTACAGAAATATGAAGACGACAGAATGCGCCTGTTAACACTTTATCGCCGATCACTTGTCTATCACTGGCGGTCTCACCTTGCCTCCACACTCGGTGTAGCCGCGGCCGCTGCCGTACTCACCGGGGCGCTGGTAGTCGGTGATTCCATTCGTGGCAGTCTTCATGAGTTGGCCGTCGGCCGATTGGGGCGTGTGGATTACGCCTTGGTTGCTCAAAGATTTTTTCGGGAAGCATTGGCTTCGGAGATTGCAGAATCTCCGGAATTTTCAGCCTGTTGTACTCAAGCATGCCCCATTATTTCTTTGCGAGGTAGTCTACATCATACCGAACACGGATCGCGGGTTAATAGAATTAACATCCTGGGAGTGGATCATCGATTCTGGGTGCTGGACGGTACATCTGTAGCAAATGTCGAATCTCCTGCCTCCGGACGGTCAATCGTCCTCAACCAGCCTCTTGCTCGTGAACTCGGAGTTGAGCCGGGCGACGATGTGCTGGTGCGCCTTGAGAAAAAGAGTGAAGTCCCAACCGAAACGCTGCTTGGAAGACGCGAAGGAACTATATTGTCATTGCGACTAACCGTTCACAAGATCATTGACGCCAAAGGTCTTGGCGGTTTCAGCTTGAACCCGACTCAATATCATCCCTTTAACGCATATATTCCACTGGCAACATTGCAGCGGGCATTGAAACAACCGGATCACGTCAACATCATCCTTGCAGCCGGCAGGACTGACAGCAAAGTAACTACCCGGGAGCAACCCAGCCTGTTGCAACATCTGATCGATCAGAAAATCCGCTTGGCGGACGTTGGCTTGAAGCTGCGCCGGGATGAACAACTCGGCTATATCGCCCTGGAAAGCAATAGTATGCTGATCAAACCGGTGATCGAGACGGCGGCAATAGAAGCCGCTGAGGCTATGGGGCTGAACACAAACCGCGTACTGACATACCTTGCCAACACGATTAAAGTCGAACAGCCGGTGCCATCTTCGGCCGTAGCACCAACTCAACATCAGGAGATTCCCTATTCTACAGTGACAGCCATCGAAGTGAGTTCCGGAATAACACTTTTGGATGGGAAACCGGCGCTACTCCTTGCCACGGATGAGATTTTATTAAACCAATGGGCGGCAAAAGATCTGGCGGTAAAGCCGGGCGACTGCATTCGTTTAACTTATTACTCGCTGGGCCCGTTCGGCCAATTAGACACGGATAACCATAAATTCCATTTACGCGGAATTGTTAAAATGGAAGGTCTTGCTGCCGATCGCGGTCTTACGCCTGAATATAAAGGGGTAACCGATTCGCCCGATCTTGCGGACTGGGATCCGCCGTTTCCAATCGACCTGAGTCGGATTCGTAAAAAGGATGAAGCTTACTGGGACAACCACGGACCCACGCCGAAGGCATTCGTATCACTAAAAACGGGACAGGCTATATGGGGGCAGAATCACGAACGTTTCGGCCGACTGACCTCGATCCGATTAAAGCCTACAAAAGATGTAACACTCGAAACCGCAGAAAATGAGTTCGCCCGTCAACTTCTACAGCGCCTCAGGATTGACAGGATGGGATTGACCATCGAACCTGTCAAAACACGGGCCTTGAATGCCGCTCAAGGCGGTACCGACTTCGGAATGTTATTTCTGGGTTTCAGTTTTTTCCTGATTTTTTCTGCCGCCCTGCTGGTTACTTTATTGTTTCGCCTGGGGATCGAGCGGCGCTCGTTCGAAATAGGTATTTTGGTGGCGGAAGGATTTTTGACACGCACCATTTCTCGACTACTGCTGGCAGAAGGGGCTTTATTGGCGGTGATGGGTTCGGTAATGGGCTTGCTTGGCGCGATGGGATACGCCTGGCTGATGCTGGCGGGATTGAGGTCGTGGTGGTCGGCCGCAGCAAATGCACCGTTTCTACGAATTCACATCAGCGTGACGAGTTTGTCGATTGGTTTCCTGGTAAGTGTGTTAATCGGTTTATTATCGATTTTCTGGGCGGTGCGCGGCCTAAGTCGAGCATCCCCAAGGGCATTATTGACCGGCACTGTTCCGTTGATGACACATCTTGGAAATATCCGCCGCCGGCGTTTCTTTTTCTACCTGGCCCTGGTATCGCTCATCTCCGCACTGGTATTAATCGGGTTGTCAATCGGCACCGGATTACTATCCGATACCACCGCATTTTTTGGCAGTGGTACGGCATTGTTAGTGGGCTGTCTGGCGGGACTTGCGTTCTGGATCCGACGTCAACCGCAGGGCGTGATTGTCGGCAACGGAATGATGACCATTGCCCGTTTGGGTCTTCGTAATGCCGGTCGATACCCCCGCCGAAGTCTGCTTACTACCGGATTGATCGCATCGGCTACATTTATTCTTGTCACAGTAGGGGCAAATCGACATCAAGCAGATCGGACAACAGACAATAAATATGCGGGAACTGGGGGGTTTTCCCTTGTAGCTGAATCAGCAATCCCCATCTTACATGATCTAAATACGGCCGCCGGTCGAGAAGCCGTAAATTTATCGCCATCTTCAATTGACGTTATCAAACAAGCTTGGTTCCTACCATTCCGTTTCCGCGACGGCGATGAAGCCAGTTGTCTAAACCTCTATCAAGCTCAATCGCCTCGTATCCTTGGCGCCACCGAAAAAATGATCCGCCGTGGTGGTTTTAAATTCAAATCGACACTCGCCAGAACAGACGAAGAGAAAAGTAATCCATGGATGTTATTGAACAAACAGTTTGCCGACGGTGTTATCCCCGCCATCGGCGATTATAACACGGTCATGTGGCTGCTACATCTCGGTCTGGAACAGGATCTGACCGTGACCGATGAGCAAGGTGATATTAAACAGCTACGTATTGTTGCCATGCTTTCGGGTAGTATCCTGCAAGGAGAGTTAATCATTGCCGAATCTCAATTTGTGAAGTTGTTCCCTTCTATCAGCGGTTACCGCTTTTTCCTTATCGATACACCGTCTGCTTCGGTTCATAGTCTGTATAAGGCCCTGGAACATGGCCTGGCCGATTATGGTTTTGATGTCAGCTTTTCAAGCAGTCGGCTCGAACGATTTCTTGCCGTGGAGAACACGTATCTGTCGGCATTTCAGACACTCGGCGCCCTGGGAATAATTTTGGGGACGTTTGGTCTTGCAGTGGTACTCCTGCGAAATGCCCTGGAACGACGTGGTGAACTGGCTTTGCTGCGAGCTCTGGGCTATCGCAGCTGGGCAGTGGGGTGGATGGTGATGGCCGAAAATACAGCCCTATTATTATGGGGTATGGCGGCCGGCGGATTATCGGCGGGGCTGGCAATCTCACCACATGCATTAACCAGCCCATCCGCAATTCCCTGGACATCGCTCGGGCTGACATTGGTTATTGTGTTACTTACGGGTACGTTTGTCGGCATCGTTGTACTTATTCCGACGTTGCGGAGTCCATTAATCCCCGCTCTCAGAGCAGAGTAAAATCTGCCAATAGAAATTATCTCGCCGCTACCTTTTGAGGTCTCAGATCCAGACAAATGGCCTTTTTCAGATTCCGCAAATAAAGTTTGCCCTCATAGAGCATCGGCACTGTCCAACAACGCCCGGAAAGCACATCGGCTTCGGCAATCGGTTTGAACTCTTCAGGTCTGGCTTTAGCGATCATTAACCGACCTTTTTCGGTTAATACAATCAAGTGATCGTCGGCAAGTACAACGGATGAATGCCTCATCCGATCTTTACCCCAAAGTTTCTTGCCGGTCATGAAATCAACACAATGCAGTCCTTGCTGATCGCCGCTGTATAACACCCCATCTTTCAAAAGACAAGACCGGAACTTGGTCATTAGAACCTGACTCCGCCAGACTTCTTTGGCCGAAAGCTTATCGCCCTCGTTGTCGAGTTTGAACAAGGCGCAACCGGTGTTATAGCCGCTACTAAGAAACAGGTAACCATCGTGGAAAATTGGAGTTGAGGCATTAACATCATAAGCTGTTTCCCATGGTATCCTGCAGACTTCTCGACCGGTCTTCGCATCGGCGATGATGCCGGCCTTGGCCAGGAAGCAAAAGATGTATCGTTTTTTCCCGAACGTGAAGGGATAAGGCGTCGAATAACCTATTTTATCATTGGCACATTCCCATACCATATCACCGGTCTTTTTATCCAAAGCCAACAAAGCTCCATCCTTGCCGTTGTCGGGAATGATTGCTAATTGTTTCTCGATTAACACCGACCCACTGTAACCCCAACGCGGTTTCTTGCCGAGCTTCTTTTTCCAGATTTCTTCGCCGTTATCCGCATTCAGACATGCCAAAGTACCGTGTCCACCTAACTGATAAACGCGCCCTTGATGAACCGTGGGCGTTCCACGTGTACCATCGCCGCCCTGCCGATCCTTGAGTTCCTTTTCGAAGGCCTTTTCCCAGACCACCCTGCCCGTATCGGCATCGAAGCAAAACAAAACCTGTTGTTTGTCTTTGGTACCACAGGTATAAACTTTTCCCCCCACCGCGGTAAAGGAACTGAATCCTGAGCCGATCGGGTGCTCCCATAACACTTTCGGGGCTTCCACCCAGGTCTTGATAAAACCCTTCTCAGCGCTTTTGCCATCGTAATTCGGACCGCGCCAGTTCGGCCAATCCGCTGCAATAACGACACTGTTTGCTATCAGTATAGTAATAACGCTGATCCGAAGAACACGACACATAAAAAACCTCATAAAGATCCTCCTGTAATAATTAGCAGTGACAACTTTATTCGTCAAATTGATTGTTGATTATCAAGAACAATCTTAAAACGGCGTCCCCTGCCAGCAAGCAAATCGCAATTATATCATGGATTAAAATATATAATCAATCATCCTTATCACGGGCGCCCGTATTCGGACACGTGTTGCATATATCTGCGCGCTCACAAGTTTCAGTTCGCAGAACCAGTGCCCCTGTCGGGCAAGCCTGGGCACATTGCTGAGCCACCAGCTTAAGTCCATCGGCAAGTGAACGGCTAAAGGGGACATCCACGCGTACGTTGAAACCACGGTTCACAAAGGTAAGTCCCAACGGTTCGCCCGCATCCTCCGCAATCTGTATACATAGGCCGCAAAGAATACATTTACCGGGTTCGTATATAACATCCGCATGTTGCAGATGACGCTCAAACGTTTTCCGCTCACTCCGATATCGGTTCGCCCGGGCTCCATAGATTTCAGCATACTTCCGCAATTTACAGTGATCCCGCTTGCCGCAATCGCAATGGAGACAGCGCAGGGCCTCTGCACGGGCCTGCTCACTGGATAAACCTTCTGTAGTGTTTCTTGTGATTGTCGTTCGACCCATCGGACCGGCTTCAATCATTAGTACATCAATCTCGTCATCGCTCAATCGGCCGGCATGAATGGTAAAAGACCTGGACGGGCCAGTTATCGAAACACCGGATAAATATTGGTCGATGCAGGCGGCAACGGTCTTACCGTCGGCTACGGAACGAACAACTAACCTACTATGCCGCACAGCATCTCCTGCCGCAAAAACGCCGGGCAAGCTTGTTTCATGCGTTTTGATATCGATCTGAAGTCCTTCTGATGTGGCCGGTACTCCTAAATCATCTACATCACCCTGGCTAACAGGACCGAGCGCAACCAGTACGGCATCAAAGTCTTTTTGCAGATCCGCCAACGATATGTCCGATCCAATCCGGGTATTCATCCGAAAACAAGCGCCCATCTTCTCGATAACTGCGATTTCAGCATCGAGCACTTGACGCGGCAATGTATGCTCATCAATTTCATATCTGAGCATACCACCGGGCCGATCACGGCTGTCAAACAACGTGCAGGCGTGGCCTTCTTGAAGCAGATGATATGCAGCCGACAAGCCCGTAGGACCGGCACCTATTATTGCGACCTTCTTTCCGCTGCCCGGCTTACAGGGCGGCAGGTAGGGATTTTCCAAAGCTAAATCTACATCCGCAACATATCGCTTCAACAAACAAATCGACGCAGCCCCATCGACCCCATGGCGCCGGCATGCTCGCTCGCACAACTCCGGGCACACTCTCCCCAAAACCGCAGGCAGGGCAATATCTCTTTTAACCGTCACGATCGCCTCTTGAAGCTCGCCGGCGGCGACCTGGCGCAGCATCAGCGGAATATCCATATGTGCAGGGCAGGCGCTCTGACAAGGAGCGATACAATCACCGACGTGGTCGCTTAACAACAACTCCAGGGCAGACCTTCGAATTTGGTGCACCTCTTCCGTCTCGCTTTCTACCCGCATACCTTCTTCCGCCAGGGTGGCACAAGAAGGAACCAGACGATTTTCATCCTTCAGCTTGACCAGACAAACCATGCAGGAGGTGGAAGGACGGTACCCATCGGCAAAACACAGCACGGGGATATCCAATCCCAGCTTATCGGCAGCATCCAGAATGGTGCTGCCTCGGGGTACCTCAATCTCACAGTTATCAATTACCAGGCGGGGCATACTTTATTCCACTTTGATTGCGTCCTCCGGACATTTGATCCTGCAGATATCGCAGCGCGTACATTTTTCATTATCGATCTCATGCTTTTGATAAGGCGTAAATGCGATGGCCTCAGCGGGGCAATGTTGAGCACACAACGTACAGCCAGTGCAATTATCGGTTACACTGTAAGTGATGAGGGCCTTGCATTTACCGGCCGGGCATCGTTTCTGCAGATGGGCCTCGTATTCATCACGGAAATAGCGCAGGGTAGAGAGAACAGGGTTGGGTGCCGTCTTTCCCAGACCACAAAGGCTTCCTTGGTTTATCAAGCCCGCCAGCCCCTCCAGTTTCTTCAAGTCGTCCTTCTTGCCTTCACCCGCGCAGAGCCGGTTCATAATGTCCAGCATGCGCCGAGTACCGATTCGGCAATATGTACATTTGCCGCACGATTGATCCTGCGTAAAGGTCAGGAAGTAACGGGCAATATCAACCATACAGTCGGATTCGTCCAATACCACCAGACCGCCGGAACCCATCATGGTTCCAACCTTGGTCAGGGCCTCATAATCTACGGGTGTGTCGGAGAGCTTAGCGGGAATACATCCACCTGAAGGTCCACCAATCTGCACCGCCTTGAATTGGCGATCGTTTTTGATACCGCCACCTATCTCCTCGACAATTTCACGGATGGTGATACCCATCGGCACCTCTATTAAACCACCACGATTAACCTTGCCGGCCAGAGCGAAGACTTTAGTACCCCTGCTGGCAGCCGTTCCCAGCGAGGTAAACGCTTTCGAACCGTTTCGGATAATCCAGGGGACCGTCGCGTAGGTTTCCACATTACTTACCAAAGTAGGTTTTCCCCAGAGACCTTTCTCGGCAGGATAAGGCGGACGCAATGTCGGCGATCCTCGGCGTCCCTCAATTGATGCCAATAACGCTGTTTCCTCGCCGCATACAAACGCCCCTGCACCCTCCATGATCCGTAGTCGAAGTTTGAATCCCGTACCGAGGACATCATCGCCCAGAAAACCGCGATCCTCGCAGTAGCCAAGTGCTTCGCGCATTCGCCGGACGGCAATCGGATATTCAGCACGTATGTAGAAATAGCCCCGCTCAGCGCCGACCGCATAAGCGGCAATCGCTATTCCTTCGATAATTCGATAAGGGAACGACTCCATTAACATCCGATCCATAAACGCCCCGGGATCGCCTTCATCACCGTTGCAAATTATGTATTTGTCCTTGCCGCCGGAGCTTTGCACCTTCGACCATTTTAGACCCACCATGTAACCGGCACCGCCCCGGCCGCGCAATTCACTATCCCGAATAATTTCAATAACCTGCTGCGGAGCAAGTTCTTTGACACACCGTGTAAAAGCTTGGAAACCGTCGTGATGCAAATATTCGTCTATATCTGTTGGGTTTAACTTTCCACAATGTTCTGTGGTGATGTGTTTCTGTTTATCTAAGAAGGCGGCTACCGGTGGATCATGCTCGGCTATCGAAAGAGAATCGAGGTGCCGCCTTTCTTCATTGAGAAGGATACCTTCGAGTGCGGTTGTAACCGTATTGGTTATTCTTCTGGTGAGACTTTTTGGCCTGATATGCCGCCTCACGATTGATTTTGCGGTCTCCGGATTAACACGGGCATATAGCGACGTCGGCTGACCGGGTAAAATCATTTCTATCAGTGGCGTTTGGTGACACATGCCTACACAACCAACACGTTTGACGACGGTGGAAGTGCCCATGGTTGCCACGGCCCGTTCAATGGCCTGGTACACCTTTCCGCTTCCCCCGGCCACACAGCAGGATCCCAAACCGATACGGATCTCGCCGAAAGTACCAGCGGCATCATGAATCACCGCCCCATTTTCTTTCCTATATTGATCGACACCATTCTTCGCCATTTCCAGATGGTCGTTCAGCATCCGGGGCACCTTATCCGGCGTCAGATGCCCATAAGTGACCGAATCAATCTGTACCACCGGAGCCAGTGTACAACAGCCCAGACAGGCGACTTCTTCAACAGTGAAAAGAAGCTGTTGATCGGTATCGTCGTCCTGGCTGATTCCAAGATACCGACGGATCTCGTCGGTGATAATCTGTGAGCCGGCCACGTGACATGCTGTCCCGTGGCAAACCTTTACGATATGCTTGCCCATTGGTGTGCGGCGGAATTGTTTGAAGAACGAAGCCACACCGGTGATCTGCCCGGGAGTAATATCCGTCAGATCACAGATGCGTATCAAGGCGGAATCCGGCAGATAATGATAATGCGACTGTATGCTTTGAAGAATCGGAATAACCGCTT
>CP070790.1:3762236-3768302 GCA_020346805.1 Planctomycetota bacterium | reverse complement strand
GGCGAACCATCTGGCGACCTGGCCGTGTTTGGTAACTTTATAGCCGTCGTCAGTAAGAAGTATGAGACTGCCCAGGCCTTTGTCTTGATGATCATAGGCGAGGTTTTCTATATAGATTGAATCCGCGCCCATATGGTAGGCAATCAAAAGAGCGGAACGGAGTTCTTCCGTTGAATGCCCCGGGTAGTCACCCATGTACCAGAGGTCGGGTGTGACCCACAGCTCGGTGTTGTATTGTATCGCAGCGCCCATGGCACAGGCGATGAAAAGGGGCGACCAACTTTCCTTTAGAATTTTTGTGCCGGTGGTGAATCCTCCGCGGGCAAAACCATGAAAGAGCACGGGAAATACCTGTTCGGTATATAATCGTATACCGTAATGTCCATATATTTCTGAAACACCCTTGACGGCCCGGGTAAATCCTTCGGCCGCATCCTCCAGGCGCTCCCCGGAAGGTTCATACATGTAGGGTTTCCACGGCTTGCCACGGGCTGCAATCAGGTTGCGGGCATTTTGCATATGTGCGGGCTCATCATACATCACTCCCAGAAAATGTTCGCATTTTGAAAGGGCTTCAAGAATTTCGGGAGGCAGCAATTCAAAATGTCGGCCATCCCGGCGATTAAACCAATCCCTGCCCTTTTCATCGACAAAGGATTTGCCCCAGTTGGCGGATTCCAGATTGCATACCCATTTGAGGCCCATTTTTCCACAACGCTCATCCATACGTTGAAAATGCCGGATGTTTTTCCGGATATTCGGTTCCGGCTTAAGATGCATCACCCATAAGTTAAAACTGAACTGGCCAATCGCATCTTGGAACCACGATTTAGTTTCGAGATAGGCAGGGCCACCGGCATCGTCAAAACCAAAACGTACCGGCCAGACCTTATCCTGAGCAGTTGCTCGAACTGAAAGAATCCCCAATAACACTAATAAAGTGAATCTTATCAGTTGAGCCATCTACGTATTTTCCTAATGCGGAATCCAACTATTATGGGCCGATCAACAAAACCGTACTATAGGTGGGTAGATTTACGCGGATGCTTGAAAGCTCATCAACGTCAGCCTTTTTTATCCGGCCGGTAGCTGGATCGGCGACAGACCAGGCTTCGGGATTCACCACGGGTATTTTTCCGACATACGGTTGCTTGCCGACGTTTACCAAGAGCAGGATCGACCGGCCGTCGCGTACAAAATATCCCATAATCACATTATCACCGGCAGGCTGCAGACGACAGCTGCCGGTCAACTGTTGAAGTTTGTCAATATCGATGTCGGCGTTTGAGGATTCATGACGTTGAATGCAGCCTTCGGCAGCAGCAAATTTATCGACATTCCTGGCGACGGATTCAGGAAGTTGGACACCCGCCGGTAGAATCAAGGCATCAAATCGCCGATCGGCAATACATACTTTTTTGTCGCGGATTTTCGCCGAACCGAGCAGTTCGTGGTCCACCAGGACAAACGGAATTTGTGAAGTCAAAAGTTTCTTGCCCAGGTTTATAAAGGACTGTACCAACTGTTGGGTGCGAGTTGACTGCGTCTGTAAAGTAAGGTTTTCCGCAACCGGTAAGAACTCAGACCACAGATCGTAGATGGGATAGTACAATAATACGCGTGGTGTTAGTCGCGCATTGCGGAGCAGGGCATTGAGCCTTCCCACATAATCATAATAGGACTGGTAGTCTTCGCGACTTCGCTGCGATTTATCAGGCTGGGTATCCGCAAGTATGCGGTGAATACTACCGTAATAAAGGGTAAATTCGGTAACCCCCAAGGCGGCTTGCCAGGCGGCGGTAGCCTGCATCTGAGGCAGGGTTGCCGGCGGTTTGTTGAATGCCCTTTGAGCGTAATCGCTTACCTCGGTCATTACCTGTCGTCGGCCGTTGAGAATTGCCGCTGAGGCAGGCAGTGTCGCGGTCAGCCATCCCTGGTGGAAAACAGTAGCGGGATCGGAGGAAAGCATATCCAGGCCGGGAATATCCATCCGGCCAAGAACCTTCAAGGCATTGCCTTCCAGGGGTACGTGACGGATCACGCTTTCTTCACAGAGTATATGCCCGCTGGAGGCAATATTATTATTTCTGCACCAGTTCTGAATTTTGCCGAAGTAACGCTCGGCCATCAAGTCACTGATTAATGCCCAGAAGCGGCGACGGATTAAGCGATCGTCGGCAGAATCGCCGGTAAAGAGACTGCGTCGCACAGCCATGAGATCCTGACCGTATCGTTGTTTATATTTGACGGGCATCTCCTTAACCCAGGGTACTGACGGCAAGGGTTGAATGCTCACATCGATGGGATCAATTACTTTTACCTTAGCGCTTATATGTTGGGGAAGCCGGCCGATGTTGACAACCATCAGAGACGGTTCATCGGTAAAGAAGGCTTTGACGGTTGTTCCCAGGTGTGGTCCCAGCCGGCGCCTATAGGCTTCATGGGTTTTGCCGATAAAGCAATCCACCGCCGTTTCATCGATTATGTTGGGATAGCGCCGGGCGGCGTAAACATTGTTACTGGCGTGAGTGTGTTCGTATGAGGGCCGCAGCTTAAAGGGATCGGAAAGTTGTGGATTATAGGTAAGGGCCAGGGCCTCAAATTGGGGATTGGTTTGCAGGACCAGCCCCCCTGCCGCCCCACTCGGGTATCCCTGCTCGTCATAAATCCAGACGATCAACCCCACCTCCCGGCAGGCGTCAACCGCCTTAATCAAAGTGGCCCAGTTTGCTTCCGAACGCAGATAATCATGGAAGTTTACATTGCAGACGATCCCTCCCAAGCCGACTTCTTTTATGGCGGAAATGTATTCGACGCCGGCCTGGTTTTCTGTCAGGCCATGCACTATCTGGAGGGGACGAAGTTCCGGTGGCGGATCATTCCATGCCGCCAGCCAATCCTTGGGCCAGTCGGGCGCCCATTGAGATTCCGACGCTGAAACGGATAAAGCCAGGCAAAGACATGCCAGAAAAAATACTTTCAAAACTACAAACGCCGTCTTCATTCTATTCCTTAATATTATGAATCACACAAGTTGCCCATTAGTAATAAGCACGAACCGTAATAGTACCCGCTACAGGTTTGATACGGATACATTCCTTAACAGTATCGAAGTCTTGATGCGTCTGGTCATTGACGGTGACGGATTTTATGGGTTTAGCCTCAGGATGACGAAGACGCATTACCAGTTCTCCCGGAACGCTGCGTTTGGGGGGATTAATAACGGCCTCAATAAAACCGCGATCGACAGACGAGGTTATGATGTAACTTATCTCGCCAAATCGTGTGGGGGCCTTGCTGACGGATATTTTCATGCCATCTTTCAGCCAGTTGCCCGTGACGAAAGGTACGAGCCAAAGTTCATCGCCGCGTTCGGCGACCAGCATGATTCGGGATTGAGCGAGAAAATAACCGGTTTCGTGAGTTTTGTTCCAAGCGGCGATGTTGTGGAAATGCTCCCAGAATGAAAGATTCTCCTTACTGAGCAGGGAACCGATAGTGTTGAAATAAGAGCGTATAAAGGGCTTGACCTCGTCGCGAAGGGCGTATATCTCGGCAATACGGCAGTAATACGGTTGGACTTTTGAGAATCCACCGAGGTTATAGAAGTCTTCTTCGCTTTTATCGGCAGGATAGTCACCCATGCCGGCGTGGAGGAACCAGACGTCCTCCATGTGGTCGTTGATCCATGAGACTTCGCTAGCTTCGGGGGCAAGGATACCGAGGGCGGCCAGATGGTGGGCCCCGAGTTCGACGTCGTAGCACCAACTGCGGTTACCATCTTCGCCGGGTATGATATCTTCGATCCGACCCAAGCAGTACAGCATGCCGGGATAAGCGGGGATCCATGAGCCGTCAGCCAACGGCAGAACGGGACTGCGTGATTGAGTCCAGCGATAGGCCCGCACAATGTTTTCACGGAATTCGGCGGCCTTTCCAAGTAACGAAGAAGCGTCGGGGTGTTGAATATCTTCCAGAGCACGGGCAGCTTGTTGTAGACCGGCACAATGGTGGGCCTCCAGTACAAAACGATAGGCATAACGGTTCCAGTCGGCGGCCACCCCGGGAGGTACCAGGCCGAATTCGGGCACCTTTTCGCCGCGGGCGTCCAGGCGCTTGGTCTTCTCGCATTGGCGCGCGATCCATTGGCAAAGGCGAACAACTTTGGGAGCTACCTTACCCAGCCAGTCCTTATCCCGCGTACGCTCATAGTGTTCGGCCAGAGTCCAGAGGTGCCAGCCTGAACCCATAAGGGTGTAACCGGTAGTGAGATAGCCGGCAGGATTGTATTGCTTGACGAAGTATTTGAGCGATCGGCGGGCAAAATCACGGTGTCCCATCATATCCATACCGCGGATCACAGCGTGAGATTCGCTTTCCAGCGGGCCATAGCGATCGGAGGCAATCCAAGCCTCAACACGGGCAGCTCGCTTTTCGTTCCGTGCCGCCAGCAGGCAATGAACCTGGGAAGCTTTGATCGCATTGGTTAAAAAAGAATCGGGTAACTTGATCTGGATGGCCGGGGCCATCACCCTCTTCCAGTAATCCTCAGTGCTTTGCAGCCATTTAAGTCCGCCCGCAAGATGTGCGTAATCATTCGGCTCGATCTGCCAGGCGGGCAGATACACATAGCAGCGTATTGAATGTTTAGATAGAAGTGTTCCTGTAATACTCAGCGTACCGGCTTGAATCCTGACCTCAAGGGGATCGGTATTAGCAGTATCAGCGAACATCAGCAGACGCCCATCTTTAGCTGCGATTACCCCCTTATCGACCTGTTGCAATTCAGCGAGTTGATTGCTTTTAACGTCGGACAAAAGGGTAAGCGTCAAAGATACGGGGGCATCGCGAGGCAAGGTATTTCGCACCATATACTCAGCCACACACATAGCGCGTTTATGTAACCAACCTGCCGATTCGGGTAATGGTTTATCATCACAGGGGGCGACGAAAGTGCGCTGGTGGTACATGACTCCGTCTTCATTTAAGGTCAAAACAGGAACCGGCAGCCACCCGCCGTACAGGTGTCGGGTTATCTGTTGAGATTTCTTAAAACCGAATTGGGGCTGTAGTTTGCAGGGAAAAGCTTTGGGTTTGGGATAATTTTTATCGGGGGCATCATAAACAGCAAAGGTAATTGTCCCCTCACGATGGGCGACGAATTTACGATTATCACAGGCCAGAGAAATCAACATCGGGCCGAGATCCTGGATGGGATTATGGACTTTCTCCCAAGCCTGTTCGAAAGTCTGATCGGGCATTTCGCGAACACGCTGAAGTACGGTTTTTTGATTTTCGATTTTCTTGCGGTAATCGGACAACGTAATATCAGATGAGGCATCGGCTACAAACAAACCTGCATGAGGAACAAAGACACACTTATTGGCCAGAACATCTTCGACGGCTACGCCAAATGCCGCATCCGGCAGTCGGAAACGAAGGACGGTGCGATCCGTTTTCCACGGCCGGGTTTTGCAGTAATGGATCTTAAGATCAAGCGAAGCGGACAGATCCCAATTGCACTGTAAAGGTAAACCGGCATCGGATGGAGAAGTAATGGTGCCGTTGTAAACCTCTATCCGGCCGGTTTGGCCCGATAGAGGTCTTTCCAGTTCGACACGTAAATTAACGGCATCCAATAATGAAGGCGTATGTGCCGACAGACTCTTAAGCATGACAGACTTCTGGCCGGCGGGAAAAACACAACGGATCTTTTCCGTGCCGCTGGTTCCTCTTGGAGCAATCAGACGCCCCAATCGAAAGCTCAACCAGTCTTGTTTAGTTTCAATGTCGGCCTTGAGGGATTCCCATATCCCCTGCCATACAGACTCACCCTTCCAATACTGAATTTGTACCTTCTCGGCCGGTGGAATTTGCGACGGATCTGCGAATTGGATTGCGAAACTTCTAATCAGTCGGCGTTCATGCCATTCCAGACCGATACAGGCCAAACCGTTGTCCGCAACGGGAACGACAACTGTTCCATCCTTAGCGGGTATAACCTGGGTTCCTAAAAATACATCCTGGGCGGGGAATTCCTCGATTCGCTTGGCCAAAGTTCCATGG
>CP070790.1:3759033-3762136 GCA_020346805.1 Planctomycetota bacterium | reverse complement strand
CTTATTCGGTGTCCCAGTATAGCGGCTCCTGATTTTTGAGTTGGAGGGTTAGTTTGCGGGGATAGAATACGGGTTTAAGGTGTATACATGAATCGATGAACGATTCAAGGCTTGGGTGTTCGCTCTGACTTGCGCATATGCAGACCCAGGCCGTTTTGTTACTCCAAACGCGGAGCTCGCGGTCGATGAGCACTTCGCTGTAAAGCTGCGGTTTGGTACTGCACCACAGGGCTATGTAGCCCGTGTTTTTTTGGCCGAAGATCCAGTTGCCGCGCACTTCCTGTCGGTCGAACATCTCTGAGGGCCAATAGGCGTGGGTGAACTGGATAGGCTCTTTTTCGGGCAGAGAGAAGATCTGCAGCAGCATGTTATCGCGTTGTGTCTGCCGTGGCATAATTCTACTGCCGGCCCAGAAGCTGGGGCGGTTATCGGTATGATCTCGGCTGGCACCGGGATGGTTGGTGAAGACGTGGCAATCGCGGGCCAGCATGGCATGCCAGATGTGCTGTTGATAGCCGTGACCGCCGGGCTGCAATCCGCCGTCGAATGAAGCTTCTCTAGCCGATCCGGGGATTTCTATCGAAGACAGCATGTAATCTGGTGTTTTTTTGAGGTTAATAAGATAATGAGCCTGCCGATACAGTTTGCTTAGTGGGGCTTGCATCAGTTTTTCAATTTCGTTGGGTGGCTGGTATTTCGGCGAGGAGGCGACGAAGACGGTCCACGATCTGAATGATTCAACGGCCCGGGGTGTGGCGTAAGAGAGTAAAGACTGTGTGCCTAGTATCTGGGGATAAAGGATGTAGCGGTAACTTCGTCCCTGCGGTCCCATCATTATCCCGTCGAACGAATGCTCGGCCAACATGCGGTAAATCTTGTCCATTTGCCGGATGGCACGCCGCGAAATATCGGGATCGTCGGCAAAGTCCACCAGGTTCATCACCGCACCGACGGTGATGGGCACATAAGTGGTGCTGAGGAATTCGTCGTATCCGTTGGCCTCAATCTCGTCCAGCCATTCGAGGCATCGTCGTTTGCCGAGTTCGGCCTGCCGGCGGCCGGTGTTGCCGCTGTTGGTGAAGATTTCTTCGGGCCAGAGGTTGCCGGCGATGAGTTGGGCGCTGTGGTATAAAAGGCGATGGTTTTCGCTGTGATAACACATGCCGTCTTTGCCCGGCTCGTCCCGCCAGTACTTGAAGCCCAGGGCGGATTGTTTGATACGCTGGCGATCCTGTTCCGTGCCGGCGCCAAGGCGAATGAGCCGAAGGGCGAAGGCCATGTCGAAGTCGGCACAATCGATTCGCTGATCGATCCTGCGGAGGGCGCGTTCGAGACGCTCGGGATCGTAGACGGGTGGTTGTCCCAACATGTGTCGGGCAATGGCCTGAGTAAGGTACATATGACTTGACCTGTGTTGGTCGGCCAACTCCTCGAGATGCTTGCGGCGCCAGACCTCTACCTCCTGATCCGGATCGGGTTGGACCATTTTGTAATTAATGGGGATTTCAAATCGCCGTCTAAGCGTTTGGTCATGGACCTGCATTTGGGCACTGAACATATAAACATCATCATCGGGGAGGGGCAGCTCAGTCTTGGTCTCGGGCCAGTCGAGTTCGGATCTGTCGCGCCGCCATCCGGTCGTGATTTTCACGGGGAATGGCGGTGCAGATTTGGCGGTGAGCCGATCGTGGCCGACCACCTTGAGGTCGCCGAGCCATTTCTCGGCCTTTTTGAGTTTGGCGGTCGCTTCTTCAGAACCCGGCAGCAGGACTCGGACTTTGCCGACCTGGTCGGGAAATTGCAGGCCGAGGCGGAAGTGTATACCGCGTAACCCGCCGTTTTGCATATAAGCGACAAAGCGATTTCGTCCTTTGCGAAGGGGCAGGTGCAGAGTTGTCGGGCTTTTATGGTGTTTACCCAGGTGTTGTTGGTTGATCCAAAGGTCGGCCCATCCGCCGATCCAAAGGCGGGCCTTTACTGCGCCGTTTCTCGTAGCTTCCAAGTCGACGGCGGCATACATGCGAGCCGCGGATGGATGGGTGGCACTGGCATGTTCTTCCATAAAGATATTCTCGCCCGCTTGGTGATAAATCCAGGGAGTACCGAAGGGGCCGTCTGCTCCCAGGGCGATGTTGTCCGGCAGCTCAGCCTTCCACTCGTCCATTTTGTCGGTGGTCATATTGCCCGACTCGTTGCGCCCTTCATAATGCCGCTTGCTTTGAGGCTCAACAATCAGCCAGTTCTTTACATAGCCCGAGCCGTCGAGGTCGAAACGTCCATCTATGATTTGGTTATGGCCTGTAGGTACATGGCTGCTGTAGCCGATTGACGCGACCAGACCGATCGATACAGATATTGCAACACAGGTATAAAGACTTCGCATTTAAAACTCCTTCAGTCAAGGTTTATCAGTGGATGGAGTATTGTGTTTGGATTCCCCATCGATGTCATAGTATAAAGGTTCCTGGCCTGTAAGGTGTAGGCTGAGTTCGTCTGCATCAAATTTGGGTTTAAGGCGCAGGCACGAAAGTATAAACGAATCGTAGCTGCCCGATTCGGTTTTGCCGGAACAGACGCACGCCCAGGCCATCTTGTTTCCCCAGGCGCGGAGTTCGCGCTTGGTCAGGATTTCGCTGTGGAATTCGGGTTTGTTACTGCACCATAGGGCGATATACCCGGTCTTCTTTTTGCCGAAGATCCAATTGTCCTGTATTTTCTGGCGATCGAATACGTCGCTCGGCCAATGAGCGTGGATGAATTGGATGTGGTGATCTTCGTGTATCTTGAAAATCTGCAGCAGCATATTTTCGCGTTGGACCTGTCGGGGCATAAACTTGTTGCCATACCAGAAGCCGGGACGTACCGGACTGAGTTCGTGGGTGGCTCCGGGGCAGTTGGTGAAAACATGGCAATCGCGGGCCAAGGTGGCATGCCAGATATGCTGTTGGTATCCCCCGCCGCCGGGTAACAGTTTTCCGTGTATGAACGGCACATCTTTGGCCGATTCGGGCATCTTCATGGTTGCGGGGATTTGGACGGAACTGAGCATGTAATCGGCGGTTTTGGTCAGTTGCACCTGGAAGTAGGTTTCGAGGTATTCTTT
>CP070790.1:3736448-3758933 GCA_020346805.1 Planctomycetota bacterium | reverse complement strand
CGATGGCCCAGACCGGCTCATAGGCCAAAGTCAAACGTTCCAGGCTCACATCCGGGCCCAAAACTTCGTTAATTTGTTTTTCCAGGACGGCCTCGGTCTGACCGGCTTCACGCTCTTCAAGCGTCTCCCCCAAACAGTAGATCACATCCAGGCCCGTTTCCAGGGCCGCTATTACCTTCTTCTTCAACAGCTCATTCTGTTCGCCGAAAATCTTTCGGCGCTCACTGTGTCCGATAATCACCGAAGTGGCTCCCGCATCCTTGATCATCACCGGCGAAATCTCACCCGTGAACGCACCTTTGGATTCAAAATAGCAGTTCTGGGCTCCCAGCGTAATGGGAAGTCCCTCCATAATTTTGGCTAGAGGGTACAGAAGCACAAACGGCGGAAAAATCCCCACCTCTAAAGGAGCTGCTTTGGGCATCCCGGAAGTAATACCCCCAATTAACGCCTTGGCCTCGGCCAAGGTCATATTCATTTTCCAGTTACCGGCCACATATTTCTTTCGCATCTCGATCATCTCCAAACATGACGGGATAAACCCGGTTCAAAAAATCATTTATTAAGGGATTCTGATTAAATCACTTCCGAAGCCCGTGGATATGATCCCAACACATTTAATCCCAAACAGTGGATTCGTGCGTTTTTGACCGCTTCCTGCAATCGAAGTTCACTACGGTGGGCTATTACATCCACAAAGAAATAATATTCCCAGTTACGCAACTTACTGGGTCTGGACTCGATAAATGACATATTGATACCCGCTTGGCGAAACGCATCAAGCACGTCCACCAGCGCCCCGGGTTCGTCCCGCGTGGTAAACACTATTGAAGTCTTGTCGTCACCGCTATCCTTATTGGCTTCGCGCCCGATGATAAAGAATCGGGTAATGTTATTGGCGTTGTCCTCGATATTAGCGCAGATAATCTTGAGCGAATAAAGTTCCGCCGCCAGCGTGCTGCCGATTGCAGCGGATCCATCTTCGTTCAGGGCCATCTCTGCCGCCTTGCTGGTGCTGGCCACAGCAATGGTCTTGCCGATCAAATTCGTATCACCTAACCACCGCTGGCACTGGGCAAATACTTCCGGTTTGGAATAGACGCGCTCCACCTCTTCAAGCTTGCACCGGGCCAGCAGATTGTGGTGGATAACACGATTGATCTCCGCACAAATATTGAGTTTGGTATCGATCAGGGCGTCGAGGGTGTCGATCACTCCACCGCCGAAGGAATTTTCAATGGGAACCACGCCAAAGTCGGCATGTTCCCGGGTCACCTCCTCGAATACACCTCGAATATCGTTGACCGGCTCGTATTCGACCGATGCCCCGAACTTCTCGACCGCGGCCAGGTGAGAGAAGCTGCCCTGCGGGCCCAGATAGGTAATTCGAAGAGGCTTTTCCAGAGCAAACGACCCGCTCATCAGTTCCCGGTATATAGCCGCCAGAGACTTGTCCGGCAGGGGGCCTTTATTGGCCTGGCGGATTTTATCCAACACCTTCTTTTCTCGATCGGGTACGTAGATCGGCGTGCCGTCCGTACTCTTCAGCTTTCCGATCTGAACCACGATCTCGGCTCGCCGATTGAGCAGAGCCACCAGCTCCTCGTCGATTTCATCAATCTGTTTGCGAAGGTCATCTAGTTCCATATCAACCACCCACGTCAGGCCGCGGGTTCCCCTCCACAAGCCACCTTAATCTCGTCAGTCCGGCCATATACCCATATGCTTCCAGGTCATGCCGGACGTAGAATATTAACCTGACCCCGCTGGAGATGCAAAATAGGCCATTTTACGGGGAATATGGCATACTGCCTTATAAAGCTTGACATACCATATCACCCACTTCAGAGGTGCCGAAGCCCATTTGATTGGCGGACTGAGACTTCATCTTGGGGCAGGTCTTCTTGATGGCCTCTTCGACGCGTTGGCCCGCATTGGCGACGGCCTGGTCACCCTTCTGATCGCCCACCACCCGAAGCAGCATAGCCAACGAGGCGATAGCAGCAATGGGATTGATAACATTCTTGCCGGTGTATTTGGGAGCGCTGCCCCCGATGGGTTCGAACATACTGGTACCGTTGGGATTTATATTCCCGCCGGCGGCTACACCCATACCGCCCTGGATCATGGCCCCCAGGTCGGTAATGATGTCGCCGAACATGTTGGGCACCACAATAGTATCGTAGTATTCTGGATTTTTGACGAACCACATGCAGCAGGCATCGACGTGGTTGTAATCACGTTTGATATCCGGATAGTCGGCATCGCCAATCTCGTTGAAGGCCCGCCACCAAAGATCGTGCGCGTAGGTCAATACATTTGTCTTGGCTACCAGGGTAAGCATCTTCTTGTAATTCTTCTTGCGGCAAAATTCGAAGGCATAGCGCAGGCAGCGTTCCACACCGAAACGGGTGGCAATCATTTCCTGGGTGGCAACTTCGTTGGGGGTATTCTTGCGCAGGAATCCCCCCCCTCCAAAATATAGATCTTCGGTGTTCTCGCGAAGCACATCGAAGTTGACCTCATCGGGACCTTTATCCTTAAGGGGTGTATACACGCCCGGATAGAGGTGAACCGGACGGAGGTTAATGTACTGGTCCAGCTCGAACCTCAAACGGAGCAAGAGTCCTACTTCCAGCACCCCGGGGGCCACATTCGGATCGCCCACCGCCCCGAGATAGATGGCATCATACTTACGCAGCTCGTCAATTTGTTCATCGGTAACCACCGGGATATTTTGCAGGTTGGGATCGCCGCCGCGGGCCAAATAGGCCTGCCCGCTAAGGTCGTAGTCCTTGGTTTGGTAGCTGAAACCCTCTTTTTCCGCCACCGCTTTGAGGACTTTAAGACCCTCGGCCACTACCTCCGGCCCGGTGCCGTCACCGCCTATAACCGCTATTTTCAACACGATGTTCGCTCCTTGAAATTATTACTCGATCTACATATATTCCACTTTCGGCCCATACAGAACCCGACAAGGTAGCAAAATTGCAACCTTGGTTCAAGCAGGGAGGCCCAAAGTACTCATAATAGGTTATTGAGGCATAATTAAACTGGTTTTCTCAGTTTTCCGCATGAAGGAAGCATTAAACGTGGCTAGAAAAGTTTGTATTAACAACCGGCCACACACCAACAGGGGATTTGCCATACCATCCGGTTACTACTACCTTTAATGGACATATATCCATAAAAAAACCGATGAGAAGTGAGGTAACTTAATGCAGCCGGAAGGATAATAAAGTCGTTCATTCTTCAAACAGTCTTCAAATAATTAAGGTTTATCAATGCATCATAAACTAAACTCATCTGCCAGGCTGCTTACCGGCTGGTTAATGGTATTGATTACTATCAACGGTTGTGCCTCATGGAAGCCTCTCGAGCCCGTGGTCTACGAGCTGCAGGAGTGGACTTCACCGGAGGGTATTACCGGCGTACAGTTGCTGACCGACCACTACGATATGCGGGTAACAGCTAAGGACGAACTGCTGCGTTCCTATCTGCCGGGATTCATGGAAACCACATTCGCCAAATATTGCGAACTTATGCCTCCGGCCGGCAACAACACGGACCAACTGGTGATTTATTTGTTTGACAACCGGCGGGAGTGGGTAAACTTCACACGAATTTTTGCTCCCCAACAGGCTTATACATACCTGCATATTCAATCAGGCGGCTATACCGATTATCCCAGTGCCACCGCAGTCATTTTCGATCTCGGCCGGGACCGTACCTTATCGCTGATGGCCCATGAATGTTTTCATCAGTACGTCGCCCGTTATTTTCCCGAACCGATGCCGGCGTGGCTTAACGAAGGATTGGCCACCCAATGGGAGGCCTTCGATCTCAAGGGCGATCAGCCAATATACACGCCCCGTAAAAATTACATCCGTACCAACAATCTTCGCGAGGCCTTGTATCATGGTTTTATCCCTTGGTCGGAATTTCTGGGAATGAACGCCGGCCACGCGGTAAGAAAAACCGGGAAAGATGTCCGCACCTACTATGCCCAGGTCTGGTCCCTGATTCTATACCTCCGTGAAGGTTCCGACGGCATGTATGCCGACCGGCTGGCGGTTTTGTTGGCGGATGCCGGCACCGAACGACAGAGTATTGCCATCCGGGCCTATCGGGCCGCCACTGAGGGCTCTGAAAACATGAGCGACGGCGAAGCCTTGTTCCGTCAATATATCACCGATGATTTCGATACCTTCACGGCCGACTACCGCGAGTATGTAAGGCAATTAGTTTACTAACAAATATGAATCCATAACTGACTGCTAGCGGTGCATGGCAAAAATGGAGAACGTCCTCTTCTAATATTTATTCAGGGTTTGTTGACATCCGAAACCTGGGAAGTTGCCCGGCCGGTGAAGCGGAGTTGTAAACGGGTGTTTACCAAATCGGGTGAGGGTTGCCAGATAATGTGACTGGCCGTCGAGAACATTCGCATGAAGTTAATTGCCCGTTTGAAGAGAATCACCGGCTGAATATGATCCAAGGTCGACCTCTCATCGGGCATATCAATAACAACTACTCTTTTTTCTCCCCCGCGAATAACCTCTAACCTGACCCGATCCTCGCGCTTGCGCATGGCCACCAGCATTCGCAAAGATTGCATTGCGTCAGTTTGCTGCAGTTTTTGGCCATCCACAGATATAATCTGATCGCCCGGTTTAAGTCTGGTGTGAGCGGGATAGGCGGGTAATGTTTTAGCCACCTGAACCTTACCTTGGAGTGGTTGATGGCGGACCGGAATTATACCCAACTGCACTTTGGCGGCCCGTTGCTGGCGCCTGAGTTTCTGCCACCAATCCGGCTCAAACATCTGTGGATAGTAATCGGATGCGTAAGTTAACCAGGAATCAATCATCTCACCCGCGGATTTGGGTTGGGCTACCAACAAGTTTTTTGGCACCCCCCCTTTAAGATCAATTTTGTGCATCGATTCCAAAAAGGTCTCATCGGATATCCATGGATATTCGCCCCGGCAGGCCTGAATGATTTGTCGTACCGTGTCAGAGTGTGTACCGATGATCATCATGTGATCCGCTACCGTCCAACTGATCTCAAGTGATGTTAAAATACCGGTTTGGCTATAGGCCTCGAACAGCGAACCCATCGGTATTGTATGGATAGTTCCTCTTTCCTTGCCGAGCGATTCGGTGTGTATTCGTAATGGATTCTCAGGATCTCGCTGTAGGTTAAGCAGGCGTAGAAAATTATTCCCTACATGATTAAGCATATCTTCCACTGCTTGTGGATTGACGGCCTCCACTACTATTACCCCAACAGGTAACAACAGCGGAGTACGATGTGATTTGTCCCCTAAAGTAGATGATTTCTCAACCTGCCCGATTAAAAAAATGGTGTCACCGATTAGATGCGAGAACAGCTTTTGTTCGAGCTCGCCGGGGGCCAGTCCGGATTGCAACAAGTCGATATAAAATCTGATAATTCCTTTGGGATATGCGACATCAAGTCGTTTAAACTCGTCGACATAATTGATGGCATGGGTCCAGGCCAACACAGTTGAAGCTGGCAGCAAAATAAGGGTAGGTATGGGTGGATCAGACGTTCCGAGTTTGGGGCCTTTGGGATTCAACCGGCCGGTAGTTTCAATAATAATGCCAGTGTCGGTTATTACCATGCCTACAGCAACGGACACCAGGTGCGGCCAATGTGCTGGCCAAAAATTGGACATCAAACCCTCTTCAGGCTTTGTGGTCCTACCTGAAGATACATACAAAACCATTTGTGAGTCAGCCGGCAAAGCGGCAATTCGCTCACGAAACTCAAGCAAGTCACTAAGGACTATGCCGCGATTCCCAACTAACAAATCGACGGTCCGGGCATAAAGACTCGAACGTTTGCTCAATATCCCAATGACAAATCTCTTGCCGTCGCAAACCATCTCATACTTGCGGGACAATCTATAGCGACGGACCGGTCGATTGCCGGATTCGGTAATCAACAGTGTACTTAGCTGGGCCTCCACCGCCGCTGGATTTCGGGGCTCGATTAGTAGAATGGCATCTTGAATTCTGTTTATATCATAGGCAGCAATCGCCAGTGGTCCGTTGAAAAGGAGTTTTACCGTTCTGGATGTTGGCAGATTGAGAGCCTGGGCGATCAGCTCCGATAAATCCGGCTCCCTCGCCGGCTGAGTTGTTGGAGATGAGTTATACGGTCGGATCAGATCGGCCAGCATCGAAGCAAATACCGACGCTACCGGGGTGTCGTCCAGACTGGCCAGGTCGCGGCATTCCCAAAAAAACTGAACGTTGCCAGGCACATATTCGGCCAAGGTAGGATTATTGGGGGATAACGAGGCCCATAATGTGGCGGGAAAGATCAACATCTCCCCGGACATGATCAATACCAACAACCAGTAACGATATAACATCTAAGTTAATCCAACCGAGCCATTGTTGAACAAATACTAGCAGCGTGCCGGCAATTAGAAAACCCCTATAGTCGGTCACAACCATGTATCATAGGGCATCGGAAACATTATCGGTTTCGGGCGCTGTTGACGATTCTCGATTCGGAAATGAGGGATTATCCTGGTCCATATCGGTGGGCGCCTGATCGATCGGCGTCTCACCGTTCTTTTTTGCTTGTTGTATCGCTCGATATTCTTTAATAAATTCTTCATTGGCTACCGTGTCGGACAGGGATAGGTACAAAAGAAGTTCAAGGTCTTCAATACCCTGGCGAGTATTTTCCCAGGTGGTTTGTGTCTTATGAAGAAATCGTGCCATGGCCTCTGAAAAAATCGTTGAGGGCATTTGTTCAGTTTCCGCCAGCTCCTCCTTGGCCTTTGGAGAGACTTTTTTATCACCCTGCTGATCCATCAGGTAATGCTCGACTGGCGCCGGCACTTTTTCCTTCATACTCATAATTGCCGTCTTATTGGACCAAGGCCCCATCAGGAAAACCGCGAAGGCAATACTGGCCGCGGCGGCCAGAGACGATCCCGTATACAGCAAAATTCTGGTCCTTCGACGAGACCCCAGTTCCATTAATTGTGATCGCCGGGAAGCCAATACCCGTTCCGTAAATGAGGCGCCGAGTCTGGGCTCACAACGGTCCAGAGCAATCACGTCGCCGCAGGTTTCCAGCATGGTCAGTTCGTCCCGGCAAGTCGGACAATTCAACTGGTGGGCGTGAAGTTCCGTGTGCAGCGACGAGGGAAGATCGCCCTCCAAGTATCGGCTGAACAAATGTCTTGCGTCCTGACAGGTTATCATGATGCGATATCTCTAAGCGACTCCAACTGCGAAAAATCCTTTACCAGTCCCGCCAATGAATCGCGTAACCGCCCGCGAGCCCGATGCAGATGGCTTTTTACCGTGGCCATCGGCATACCGAGCGTTTTGGCGATTTGCTCGCAACTCATTTCCTCACGATAAAACAACAATACTGCCGCCCGTTGGGGTACGGAAAGCCGATCAACGGCTTCCCAAATTTTATCTTTCAACCTGCGTGCCTCCTCACTTTGTGCCAACTGCTCCGATACGCCACTGGCGGAAGATGCCATGGTCGAAAAGTCTACTTCACCAGTGAAAGACTTCCGCCGACGAATGTGATTGAGACACAATCTATATCCAATTGTAAACAGCCAGGTGCTGAATCTATACTCCGATGAAAAACTGTCCAGCGAGCTGAACGCTCTTAAAAACGCTTCCTGGCATATCTCCTCCGAATCATCGTTGTTGCGTAGTATCCTCCAGACAAAGGCAAATAAACGGTCCTTGTGAGCATCCACCAGGATGCGCGCAGCATCCTCTTTGCCGCGACGGGCTTGGGTGACTAACCGTTTCTCAACTTTCTTGGTTAGCCGAGATGCACCCTTGTCAAAGTGCCTGGCAAACATGATACACCTTATTATACCTCATCTTGCCGGCCGGGTTGCAATTCTGATTGGCAGCTGAACATTTAAACCGATAAAATGCCTGTTTTCGTACTCCCGCTGTAATACGTTCTGAAAAACCGACATATATATCGGCGTAATTAACTGGAAAATCAATACTTATGGCAAAAAAGACCGGCAAAACGCAGCCCCGGATAATTAATAAAAAAGCCCGGCATAATTATCATATCCTCAAAACCATTGAGGCGGGTATCGTCTTGACCGGAAGCGAGGTCAAGAGCCTGCGGGGAGGAAACGCTCAGATCACGGAAGCCTTTGTGCGTATAAATGGTTATAAGGCAACACTTTACGGGTGCCAGATCGACCGTTATACACCGGCCACGGACCGAAATCACGATCCCCAGCGCAGCCGACGCTTATTGCTCCACCGACAGGAGATAAAAAAAATTACCCCCCAAATTGCCCAAGCTGGCGTAACCCTGATTCCACTAAGTATTTACTTCAACCAGCGGGGATTGGTTAAAGTGGAGCTGGCGCTAGCCACCGGCAAGAAAAGCTATGACAAACGTCAGGAACTGCGCAAACGAGATCACAAAAGAGAGATGCAACGAGCGTTGAACCGTCGACAAAGATAATTCAGCGGGAGCCCTATTTTATTTGCGAACCTGCTGGCTTCTCATTTCCTGAACTCTGGCCGCAACCGCCTCGAGCATGGGTTTGGCCTGGGCACGCTCGCGGGCATTGGTGCGGGACATGGCAATCTTCACCCATTCATCGCTGCTTTGAGGCAAGTCATTCCTGAAGGGAGAGCCCAGATCCGTACCCGGCCCGGCGCCACCAAGTTCCATCCTCATATTGTCGAAACTGCGAATGTAATTATCCACATATTTCTCCCGTTCTTTTTTACTGCGGATCTTGTTGTATTGTTTGGAGTGCTCCTCAACCTGGTTGCGGGCGATGTCAAAAGTCGCATTGAGCAATACCTGCTTTTCTCCTCGCGACATCTGCCGAAGCTGGCGGACAAATCGATCCCGATCCGAACCCCTGGAATATCGTTTATAAGTCTGAACCAGATAGTCATATCGCCGGTTAACCGGCATCCGAGCAATGCCTCTGGAATTACCTAAAAAGGATACTATTTCTTCACTTTCAGATTTTTCCAATACCGGCGGGGGAACAGTAGTAAACGTATAATAGGCCCATACCCCGCCCCCAATGACCAACACTGATGACGCCAAAACTATAAGGCTCACTTTGGTTTTGTCAGACAACCCACCTTGGTGAGATCTCTTCGATCGTGATTTCGTCTGTTTGCTCACTGTATATTATCCTTGATAGACCATGTCATGTTCAAATGCTCTAAAACATCATTTTCATAAGCTGAAGTATAACCTATTAATATACGGTTCTAATACTCATATCCGCACGTAATTCATTCCATGCGTTGCGAACCCCCGTACTGCTGCTATGGAAGCTACCGAAATCCTTAAGCATAAACAAATCGCAAGGCCTAAGCCTCAGATAAATGATTAGCGGACCGGTGTCACCAGGCCTTGTGTAAAGTTGAATCCACTTGGGCTTGCGTTTTCTTGGGTACTTGGCATCACTTAAAAGATCATTCCATTCGTAGCTGGTTTTTTCTGAATCGAAGTAGCGCCCACGAATATCCAGACCTTGTGTCAGATAGTCCTGGGCATCTGTTGGATCAACAAAATCTTCCGGACATTCGAACAATTTGTTGCTTTTTGAAGTTTCCTGTTTTAACGCTTCGGGCAAGGATGGAACCGGGGGGCGGGGTGGAACCGCGGTTTGAGCGTCATATATTTCCTGGGAGGGTAGCTTACAAGCAATAGGAAAAGAATCTTTATATCTGTTGAGATAGGCCTCCATGGCCACACCTAGCTGATGCAAGTTATGCTTGCACTTGGTTGATCGGGCCGATCGGCGGGCCGCATTCAACGACGGCAGCAGGATACTCGCCA
The DNA here is from genome assembly GCA_020346805.1 of Planctomycetota bacterium. Classification (GTDB taxonomy): domain Bacteria; phylum Planctomycetota; class Phycisphaerae; order UBA1845; family PWPN01. The sequence goes on along the minus strand of CP070790.1, from coordinate 3,749,078 downwards.
GCAGGGCTATAATGGACACCACAACCAGCACCTCAATTAATGTAAATCCGCGTTTTCTTCTCATAATATTATTCTCGGCAATAGATCCTCCGCTAGAAGAATAAACGTCTTGCCCGTGCCATCACCCCAACCGGTTATACCAAAGATAAAATACCGCTTAACCTGCCCTGCCCCAAAGGGGAAAATTTACATTAGAATTATTTAACTATTTTAACATCATCCACATCGGCCAATGAAATGTCAAGCAAAAAGCCGATCCCCTGGCGATATTTCGGCCAGCAGCAGACATTTTAACATTGGCCGCCAATCAGGGATATTAATGATCTAATACTCTACGCAGGACGAGGATCGGTAGTTCGCAGATGGCATATTATTGAATAAAGCCGGTCTTAACGGCCTGGTATTTACCATGGATTTATAAATATATATACCGTGCTTGTAATTGGTAATAATTATTAGGTGATGTACCAAAGACTATATGTATTACTCGCGGTTGCGTGGTTCACAAAACAACCCGTACTTGGCCATTTTATCACGCAGAGTTGTCCTGGGAATATTGAGGAATTGAGCGGCTCTTGCCTGATTCCCCGCGGCTCGACGCAAGGCAGCATTGATCAGCGTGCGTTCCACCCCGGCAACGGTTTCGGTTAAGCCGGCAGTCTCATCAAAACTGGTACCCATGACTACATGTTCTGCCGGCTCCTCCTTGACAGGCAATACTACATCTTTGGGTTGGATAACGTCAGAGCTGGCATTCATAATCGCCCGCTCGAAGACGTGTTCGAGTTCGCGCATATTTCCCGGCCAAGGGTAAGTCATTAATAAGTCAAACACGTGAGGGCTTATCTTACCGGGAACCGTCTTGCCCCCAGAACAGTCGGCGTAATTTTTCATAATATTCTCGGCCAGAATGGGGATATCCTCTGGTCTTTCCCGAAGAGATGGAACCGAAATAATAGCCACACCAAGATAATAGTATAGATCTTCGCGGAAATGCCCGCTATCTATCAATTGGCGAAGGTCCTTACTGGTGGCACAGATAACGCGCGTGTCGATAGTAACCCGTTCCGTACTCCCTGCACGTTCGATCACTTTACCTTCCAGAACCCGCAACAGCTTAACCTGTAGTTCCTGGGGCAGGGCATCCACTTCATCGAGAAAGAGAGTTCCACCGCTGGCAAGTTCAAGTCTCCCCAACTTCAAATGTCCGGCAGTGACACCGGCGTTGGAGCCAAAGAGTTCAGCCTCCAGCATGTCAGATCCGGAAGCGGTGCAACTAAACTTGATCAACGGGCGCTGCGAACGTGAACTAAGTTTATGAATCTTTTCCGCAACTTGCCCTTTCTTTGTTCCGTTTTCACCCACAATAAGAATATCACGTTCACTATTTGCCAGACTTTGAATCTGATCGCATAATCTATGAGCAGCATTACTTTGACCGGCAAACAAGCCAAAATCGTCAACCTGACGATCGGGCGCTTTTTTGTCGATCTTTTGACAGGCCAACAGCCGATCCAATCTTTCTAAAAGCACTTCGGAGCTGAAAGGTTTGGTCAGATAGTCGTAGGCTCCGCGTTTAATCGCTTCTACCGCAGAATCAACCGATCCATAAGCGGTCATCAGGATTACGTGTGTTTGGGGTGATTGAATTTTTATTTTTTCGAGCAGTTGTAAGCCGTCGATATCGGGCATCCGTACATCACTGATTACTACATCGATGGGATGGGCACTAATATGCTTTAATGCAATATCAGCGTCAGGTGCCTCATATACGGTATAACCTGCCTCGGTAAGTTCTATTTGTAACGTGAAACGTTTCAGGGGTTCGTCATCAACAACTAACAACACACCCTTACGTGAATCACTCATGACTAGCTACCTTTGTCTCTTAAGTGCCGCTACAGATTTGCCCTTCCGTACGGAGCAACGTGGGTACACAAGATATAGTTTAGCGTGAGGCTGAATAATTGCAAGCAATTTTATATGATTGTCGTCATATTTTTCTCTGAGACAACCGAACAATTAGTAAACTTTTCTGCCCATCTAGTCAAAAAAACGCCTAATATTAAAATAATTATAGAGTTTGCGCACTTTTTGGTCAAAGATGTATACCAAATTAACTACATCTCGACCATTATCTTCCCATTTTAACATTATGATAATTGTAATCCACACATAGCCGTAATATAATTGTTCTTCGGCAGCACTCTGACAGGAGACGATAGACATCGCCAACATTTTTCTAACACAGCAAAAATAAACGTTTTAAAAGACCGTAAATGTACTATTGACCTGACCACCCAGGAACAAGTCCGGCCTTTTTATGCGAGAAGCTACTCCTAATAGTATTTTTGTCCGGCCTAGATATTGGGGGATCAACCATGACTTCAGGCTAGGGCAAGTCAAAAAGCAACAACAGAGAGCATTTTTCAAACAGGCTGTCAGATTCCCCTTTCACGGTTACATGTATATCGTAGCCCGCTTCTCGAAGTCATGCGGTGCCCCTATAGTTCAAATCTCGTTTTGCATTCTCGACGTTGTCCACCCCGGTCGGATTTTTAATCGGGTTGAACACATAAATCCTGGTTGTCAGAAGAATTAAGGGAGTTTGGGCCGAAATTCCAGCATCAAAGATGAATGTTTTGAGCATAACAAGGTCAGGCTTTTCCGGTCCGATCCGACGTCAATTCACCCTGATATAAGGTATTTTCTCAACCTCTTTGTGCTATTTAAGGGTAAAAACAACTAAAGCCGCCCCCTATCCGAATCGATAGATGCCCTAGAGGCTGTGGTCCTCCACTCAGATGAGTGGACAGCCTGGCTTGGGGGTCCGGGTCAACGGCGAGCTCGGATCCTCCTTTTTTATGCGCAGCAGCGGTTATCACGATTATCAGTATCACTAACGTCGTTTTTACCTATTAGATCAGCCAACGGGGAATTAATCAGCCCATTAAAGTTTCCATAAGGGCCAAGATCCTTTATTCTGTAACGTCAAATTGAGGGATCTGATAAATTCCAGGAGGCTGAACATGGCAGACCCAAAATCCCACCACCCATGTCAGGAAGCTATCTCAAATGCCCAGACACCAGAAGAACTGGACCTGCCCATAATCAATCCGCTGAACCTTGAAAAAGCCGAGCAGACCGCAGATATGATCGATAACGTGTTTGCCCACTCAGGATATAATGCCCGCCGCCTGGCCGAGGCTGCTCAACTTTACAGCCGAATGATCCAGAACGACGCCACCATATGCCTGACTCTGGCCGGGGCCATGACCCCTATCGGAATGAGCGGGGTGGTTAATTCGCTGATCCGGGCCGGGTTTATCGATTGCATCATATCCACCGGGGCCAATCTATACCACGACCTGCATCGCCCGTTTAACAGCCCGATGATGCAAGGTTACTTTGCCGTGGACGACAATGAGTTGGCCGAGACCGGTATCGCCCGAATTTATGACGTGTTTATTGAAGACCAGGATACCCTGATGGCCACCGACAAGATCATCCTTGAAACAGTCGAACGTATGGACCTTACCAAACCCCTTTCGTCGGCAGAGCTGCATCATGCCCTGGGAAAAGAAATCGCCAAATTCGCGGATCGACCGGATTGGTCGATGCTGGTAACCGCGACTGAGCATGATGTACCGATCTACACTCCTGCTCCCGGTGACTCATCAATCGCCATGAATCTTGCCGTGCCACACATGTTCGGCAAAACGATTCAACTGGACCCCCTGAAAGACGTGATCGAAACAGCGGCCATTGTTCGGGACGCCGACAGGAACGGCGTGGTTGTAGTGGGCGGCGGCTCGCCCAAGAACTTCTATTTTCAGACCCAGCCAACCCTACAACAGATTTTCAAGGATTACTCATCGGGTGGTCACGATTACGTGATCCAGCTCACCACCGACGCTCCCCACTGGGGTGGGCTCAGCGGGGCCACCATATCCGAGGCCAAAAGTTGGGGCAAAGTCAAAGACGCACTCAGTAACCATGTGGTTGTCTATTCATGCGCATCATTAACCCTTCCCCTACTGGCCCAGTATGTACTGATACGTAACCGACCGAGACCTGGCAAAAAATTATTCACCCGCCTTCCTGAAATAACAGATCAGCTATATCAGACGGTCAGGAATAATCCCAAGTTCCACAAGTCGCTCGAACAGTTTGCAAACTGTTACGATATATAAATCTTTCGAGGAGTCGGTCTTTCTTGATTAAAATATCTCGACCAGGGTATATTTTATCCCGTCGGTATATTGATTGTGGACTAATGCATTGTCCTAAACAGCTCATTTTATTTGTCTTATAAAGTAGCTTTCTATGAGTTAAATTATACTGCATCACGTAACCTATTGGTTTGGGAGTATTGCTTATGACTAGGAATATTATTAATCCACATATCTGGCCGACGGTACGCAATATCCTCTTGATAATCGTATTCATCCTGATTGTCGCGCTTTTGATGATGTGGCTGATGGGGGTATTCCACCCGAAAATCGGCAAACAGATAACAGAAGCACCGAAAGATAGGCCGGTTGATAATGTCCGGCTGGAAACAGCTCGAATCATTCAGGTACCGGCCAGCGAAACGGCAGTAGGTACCATTCGATCCGTTCACGAGACTTCCGTCGCCTCAAAATTACTGGCCAAGGTTACGACGGTAAATGTTAAAGCCGGACAGAGAATTAGTAAGGATGAAATCCTTGTGAAGCTCGATGATGCGGATTTGGCAGCCCGCCGAAACCAGGCTGCTGCAACACTTGATGCGGCTCGGGCCGTATATAGTCGGGCCAAAACTGAATTAAGCAGAATAGAGCACCTTTATAAACAAAATTCTGCCACCCAACTCGAACTGGACAATACCAGAACGGCCTACCAATCGGCCGAGGCCGAAGTTCAACGCGCCGAACAGGCCCTTAAGGAGGCTGAAACCGTTCTCGGCTACACAACTATCCGTTCCCCCATGGATGGGACGATAGTTGACAAGAAAGTCGATGCCGGTGATACCGTTCGCCCTGGACAGGTATTGGTGAATCTCTACGACCCAACCCGTATGCAGTTGGTGGCAAGCGTTCGTGAGTCCCTGGTCAAACGTCTTCAAGTAGGACACAGCATCGATGTGCGTATCGATACATTATCGCTCGAATGTAAGGGTACGGTAAGTGAGATTGTACCCCAGGCAGAAAGTACAACCCGAACTTTTTCGGTAAAGGTAACCGGCCCGTGTCCGCCCGGCGTCTATGCCGGCATGTTCGGTCGATTAGTAATACCCCTGGATGTGGAAGAGGTATTGGTGATTCCCAGATCCACTATTCGTCGTATTGGCCAGTTGGATGTGGTGGATGTGGCGGAAGGTAATGTGCTCAGGCGTCGCGCCCTTCAACTTGGCCGTACCTTTGGTGAGCAGGTACAGATCTTGTCGGGACTGAGCAAAGGCGAACGAGTAGTTGTAAATCCTGATATGTAATAATCACCCTCCTGCCGGAAAGACGTTTTTAGACAATAAGGGAGTAACTGATGATGGATGGCAACCCTGACCATATAAGCCGGCAAGATAAACCAAATGAAGAAATCGCCGGCAGCGAACCGCATCACGGGTTTGTCAATGCTATTGTTAAAATATTTCTGGAATCCAATCTTTCGCTGATTCTCATTATGTTGGCGGCGATAACCGGGCTGACCGCCCTTCTGGTAACCCCTCGTGAAGAGGATCCGCAGATCATCGTACCCCTGGCCGATGTGTTCGTGAGTTTTCCCGGCCATTCCGCTGACCAGGTCGAGCAACTGGTGGCCACTCCGCTGGAAAAAATCCTGTATCACATTGATGGTGTCGAATATGTCTATTCAATGTCGCGGGAAGGGCAGGCGATTATAACCGTTCGTTTTTACGTAGGCGAAGATCGTGAACGGAGTCTGGTAAAGCTTTTTAAGAAGGTTAACGAGAATATCGACATTGTCCCCCCAGGAGTAACAGGTTGGGTGATCAAACCGGTCGAAATCGACGATGTCCCAATTGTTACCTTAACTTTAACCAGTGCCTCATCCGATGATTTCGTATTACGCCGCGTGGCGGAGGAATTGGTTGAGCGTCTGGCGCGTGTGGAGAACATTTCCAGAGCTTACGTGGTGGGCGGTCGGCCAAGGACGGTCAATGTCTACCTTGATCCGGATCGCATGCAGGCCCATAACCTGTCACCTTTGGAAGTCCAAAAGGCAATACACGGAGCCAACGTCACCCGGACCGCGGGTGAGTTCACCAGAAATGATCTTGCCTTCCGTGTTGAAGCCGGTCGGGCTTTCGTTCGTCCCGAAGAAATAAAAGATCTGGTTGTCGGAGTATTTGACAGCAAACCGGTTTTCTTGAAAGACGTCGCCAGGGTAATTGACGGCCCTGCCGAGGTGGTCAGTTACGTGCGACACGGTTGGGGGCCGGCCCGGGATTTTGAAAAACGAGATAACTTTACGGGTTCTCTGGTTGGTTCACAAACTTTAACCGCCGTACAAAATATCCAGTCGCAACCGGCGGTCACCATTGCCCTGGCCAAGAAAAAAGGCACTAATGCCGTCTGGGTAGCCGAGGATATACTCACTGCCGCCGAGCGTTTAAAAAACGAAGTCGTCCCTGATGACATCGAGATGGTAATTACCCGTAATACCGGCCTGACCTCGAACGATAAGGTCAACGAATTAATCGAAGCCTTGGCCGTTGCGGTAATTTTCGTGATAGCTATTTTAACTCTCGGGTTGGGATGGCGCGAAGCATTCATTGTGGCGGTGGCCGTACCGGTAGTATTCGGGGTCACCTTATTGGTTAACCTGCTATGCGGATACACCATTAACCGGGTCACCTTGTTTGCCCTGATCCTCGCCATTGGGCTGTTGGTAGACGATCCGATAGTCGATGTTGAAAATATCTCCCGCCATTTCCGGATGCGCCGGCGGGCTACGCGGTCGATCGTCCTGGAAGCGGTGGCCGAGATTCGTCCGCCATTAATTGCCGCAACCCTGGCGGTCATCGTATCTTTCCTGCCCATGTTTTTCATTACCGGGATGATGGGGCCCTATATGAGGCCCATGGCCCTGAATGTGCCGGTGACCATGATCGTATCCATGCTGGTAGCCTTTACTATCACCCCCTGGATGGCCTACCACATGTTGAAAAAAAGATACAATACCGCTGGCGTATCAACCGGCGCCGATTTAATAACTGACGAGACCCAGCAGACAGATAACGTGAAACAAACGCTTTTGTATCGTATTTTTTATCCGCTAATGGCCCCCCTGCTGCATTCACGTTGGCGGGCGTGGGGATTTATTTTGATTATGGGGGGATTGACCGTTCTGGCGGCCCTGCTGGCCGCTACCAGAAGCGTGCCTTTGAAGATGCTGCCCTTTGGGAACAAAACCTATACTCAGTTGGTGGTCAACCTCGACGAAGGCACAACATTAGAAATGACCGATGCCGCCGTCCGCGAAATGGAAAGCTACCTTCAGCAGGTGCCGGAGGTGACTGATTTTACCTCATATGTCGGCACCGCAGCCCCCATGGACTTCAATGGCATGGTCCGACACTATTACCTCAGGCAGGGGGATAACGTTGCCGACATCCAGGTTAACTTTGTGGGCAAGAAGAGTCGCTGGGCTCAGAGTCACGCCATCACTTTACGTATGCGCGATGATCTTGCGGCCATCGCCAAAAGCCTCGGAGCGACCTTGAGCATCGTAGAATCGCCGCCCGGTCCGCCGGTGATCGCTTCCGTGGTAGCGGAAATATATGGTCGGCCGGACCACAGCTATCAAGATCTAACGGCGGCGGCCAAAACCGTATGTGCCCGAATGGAGATGGAGCCCGGCCTGGTAGACGTTGATGACACCGTTGAAGCGGATCAGCCAAAACTGGTTTTCATTACTGACAAAGAGAAGGCTCAGCTCAACGGAGTAACTGTCGCCGATATTGCTGAAACACTTCAAATCACCTTAACCGGTTCTCAAGCGGGAATCGTCAATTTCCCTGGCGAACGCAATCCCTTGCAGATTGTATTGCGCTTACCGAGAGCGATTCGATCCAGTCAATTAGATCTGGCCCGTATCAATGTCAAAGGTGCTAACGGCCAATTGGTACCATTAGCTGAACTCGGTCGATGGGAACCGAAACTGGTTGACAAGACCATTTATCATAAAAATCTTAAGCGCGTGGTTTACGTATTCGCTGAGTCGGCCGGTCGCCCGCCGGCCAATACCGTTGTTGACGTCCTAGCCGATCGAATCCTAAACAACAATAATCCGACAACGGCAAAGGTAAAACAAATTGGCAGCGGCCGGGTAGCCGACGGTAGTCCTCGCCCCGTTGAGGATCGTACATTTTTCTCAAACGGCAGCGGCATCGCCTGGCAGGTGCCGCCGGGAATCAGGGTGGACTTTGCCGGTGAAGGTGAATGGAAGACCACGCTAGACGTATTTCGCGACCTGGGATTGGCCTTTGGAGCGGCATTGATCGGCATATACATTTTGCTGGTCGGGCAGACTCGGTCTTTCGTGATCCCGATTGTGGTAATGATGGCCATTCCCCTGACCATTCTGGGGATCATGCCGGGATTCTGGCTGCTTAACCTGATCGCCGGCGATCAGGTTGGCCAGTATGCCGATCCGATCTTCTTCACCGCCACCGGTATGATCGGCATGATCGCCCTGGCCGGCATCGTGACCCGCGATTCAATCATCCTGGTGGATTTCATTCACTTGTCATTAGCTCGGGGCCGTTCATTGTTTGACGCGATAATGGAGAGCCGTGTGGTCCGATTGCGCCCCATCCTGCTGACCACATTAACGGCCATGCTATCCGCCGTTCCCATTGCCACCGATCCGGTATTCTCTGGTTTGGCCTGGGCGCTGATCTTCGGCCTGTTCGCTTCAACTACCTTTACCCTCTTTGTCATCCCCGTCACCTACTGGCTGCTGTATGCCAACAAACCCGGCCATGGCCTGGGCATCCCCGAACAGGATTGAACATCTTTACATACTAACGGACTATATCTGTATAAAACCGCATGTGTAAATTCAGCGGTTTGACCCGCATCTTGGGGAAGGATTATACTCAGCTCTGGTTTAAACTACTTGTATAATTACCAACGGACGCCGACATGCCTCAGATCCAGGTCCTTTCCGATTTACTGGTCAACAAGATCGCCGCCGGTGAGGTGATCGAGCGACCGGCCAGCGTAGTTAAGGAATTGGTGGAAAACAGCATTGATTCCGGTGCGACCAGGATCGAAATTGCCATCGAGCAGGGCGGGCGGAAGCTTATCCGTGTGGTCGATGATGGGGTGGGGATGGATCGTGAGGACCTGGCTTTATCCATTCAGCCTCACGCCACCAGCAAGATTACCAGCGAAGAGGACCTATTCGGCATCCGCACTATGGGATTTCGCGGCGAAGCCCTGCCCAGCATTGGCGCGGTATCGCAGTTGCAGATCGTCTCGCGCCAGGCATCGGCCGACGAAGCCTACATGATCCGTGCCGCCGGTAGCAAGATCGAGCCCGTTACCGCTGCCGCCGGTCCCCCCGGCACTGCCGTCGAAGTCCGCGAGTTATTTTTCAACGTGCCCGCCCGGCAAAAATTCCTGCGAACCCCCCAAACCGAAATGGGTCACATCACCGAACAACTGGCCCGCATTGCCCTGGTTCATCCACAGATTGAGTTCCGCCTGACGCATAACGGCCGGCCGATACACCACCTTCGACCAACGGAAAACATGCGCTCACGAATCGCCGACTTTTACGGTAAAGAACTCACCGACAATATGCTGGAAATCTTTCGCCAGGAACGCGGGCTGACAATAAGCGGGTTTGTCGCCCCGCCCGCCGACACCAGATCCAGCTCCAAATGGCAGTACGTATTCCTCAACGGCCGATTCATTCGCGATCGATTCGTAACCCAGGCCATCCGTGAAGCTTATCGCGGGCTCATCGAAGCCAATCGCTATCCGGTAATTATCCTGGCCCTTCAAATCGAACCGGACAACGTGGATATCAACGTCCATCCCACTAAAATAGAAGTACGCTGGCGCAATTCGAATGTAATCTTCTCGCAAGTGCTATCCGTAATCCGCGACCGATTTCTTAATACCGACCTTACCCCAAGTATGAAGACCGACCAGGCAACTCCGGATAAAACGGCTGCCAGTGACCTCGATACCAAGGCCGACCTCACCGACCAGGAGGCCAGGCATCGGGCTATCCGTGAATCGATTGCCGATTTCTTTAAACGCTCCAAACCGATTGTCGGCGGCCCACCTTCACAGGGATCGTTAGGAACACCTGGGGGATCTCAACATCACGTACCGACCATTCTCTCACCACCAACACCGGCCGAGCCCCGCGATTTCGCTCCTACTATCCCCCCCGATAGCGAGACTATTGACATCCAAACCATCCCCGACAATGTCATCCAGATCCATCGCTCCTACCTGGTAGCGGAAACTCCGGACGGTATGCTCATTATCGATCAACACGCCCTACACGAACGCATCCTCTACGAACAACTATCCGAACAGTTTTCAAACCGCCCGCTCGAATCACAGCGTATGCTGATCCCCGAAACCATCGACGTAATCCCCGATCACATGGAGGTCATGGAAACCCACGCTGATACTATCAAGCAATTGGGATTTGAATTGGTCCAGTTCGGACCCAATACCATAGCCGTCCATGCCGCCCCCACCCTGTTGAAAGAGGGGCGAATGCCGGAATTCGTCCGAGGCATGCTCGATCGGCTGGTGGCATGGTCGGGACCGACATCGGCGGAAGAAATTACCAATGACCTGCTCAGCATGATGGCCTGCAAGGCGGCGGTGAAGGCCGGCGATCATCTCGATCCGGCGGAAATCAGATCCTTACTGGCCCAGCGCCCAAAGGTCGCCCGGTCCAGCAACTGCCCCCACGGCCGGCCAACCTCGCTGCGCCTGACCCTGGGCGATATCGAAAGACAATTTAAACGGACGTAATTAAAAAATATTCGTAAGGGCGGCAACTATCGGTCATATAAAAGGGGAACATACTGAGCAAACGCGATATGGCCTCACTGGCCTTCATGATCGCCGGTATCTATGCCTTAATCAAAGCAGTTGAGCATATCCCTGATATATCTCGATATTTGGCAAGGCCACTCCCTAAAGGCTTCATCGAAACTTATTCATACTTAGGTATATTGCTGCCTATCTTACCTTTTATTCTGTTAATCGTCATGGGGTGTATTCTTATCATATATAATCGAAAGTTCGCCTTCCGCATGTTTCCTGAAACAGAACATGAACCCGCCGAAACCCGCGTGCTGGGTGTTCACGCCCTGGCCTTTTCGGTCGTGGGGATATTTCTTATAGCTGACAGCATTCCACATATAATTGTGTTTGTATCTCAAATCTTTATTACCCCCCAAACGATTCCGAACTACGTCTGGATCCAGATGATCATAATGGCATTGGCCCAATGCCTTAAAATGATCTTTGGAATCGTCCTGTTCATAAAATCACACCGGCTGGCCAAGTATTGGTCCAAGCTTCGTCATGCAAAAATAGGGCGGGAGATGGGTTTCTGTGAAAAGTGCAGCTACGACCTGACCGGCAATATCTCCGGCACATGCCCGGAGTGCGGCGAAAAAATTACTGAAACTACTCAAAGTGATGGTCAAAACTAACTTCTAGTCACCCTGAACGTAGAGAAGGGTTTCTATTGTCCAATACAACAGATTCTTCGGTCGCCGCGACGACTTCGAAATGACAAACACTGCGATAACTCTGGTTCTATAACAAAAAAGACACCTGCACAATTTGGCGTTATAATACGCCTACCATAACTTTAATAAACGGGTTATCGTTATGAGTACAATAATGGAAACCAAAACTCAGCCGCTGCTTAGAATCGAGGGAGCCAGCCGAATCTTTCGTATGGGTGAAGTGGAAGTACCCGCCCTTTCAAACGTCGATTTAACCATCGATCGGGGCGAATTCATCGTCATCTTTGGGCCCTCGGGCTCCGGTAAAAGCACGCTGATCAATCTGATCGGGGGAATAGATCGGCCCACCACCGGTCGGCTGTGGTACAACCATACCGAATTAACCAAAGCCCCAGACGATGCCCTGACCAATTATCGCCGCGAGGAAGTGGGCTTTATCTTCCAGTTCTACAATCTGGTGCCCACCCTGACCGCCTACGAAAACGTGCAGGTGGCCACCGAGTTGGTCAACCATCCGCTGGCCCCAACCGCAGCACTGGATCTCGTGGAACTCACCGACCGGATGGACCACTTCCCCGCCCAACTCTCCGGTGGAGAACAGCAGCGGGTGGCCATTGCCCGGGCACTAGCCAAAAAACCCGGACTGCTCTTAGCCGACGAACCCACCGGGGCCTTGGATTTGAAAACTGCCAGACGCGTGCTGGGGATTCTACAACAACTTAATACCAATCAGCGATTGACCGTCATACTCATCACCCACAACCCTGCTATCGCCGAGATCGCCCATCGCGTAGTGCGATTGGTCAGCGGGCAAATCGCTGAATCAAAAATTAACGAACATCCTATTCCTGCAGAAAAGGTCAGTTGGTAAAGATCGGCCGACGTTATGGGCG
>CP070790.1:3731061-3736348 GCA_020346805.1 Planctomycetota bacterium | reverse complement strand
CAACCACCAGAGTGCCAGCCAAGGTTACGGGTGCCGACGCCCCGCTCTGGGCCATGGGTCCAAAACCTACCGGCAGACCTTCTGCAGCACAACCCAAAAGAATTTCCAGGCCGGTGCGCGGAAAGCGCAGCGGACTGATAGGCTCGACGAAGGCGGTAATCATGGGATGACGGTGGTGTTCGTCTTTGCCGCCGGCCGCCGTTTCCAAAATCTCCAGGATGTAGGGCAGCGATGTGCCGTTGGCCACCCAGAGGTGAAATGGTTTGGCCGTACCTTTGACCAGCTCGGCAGCGGTGTAAACGTCGCGGACGGCGGTGGGTACGTCGTAAGGCATGGCCATACCCCCCACGATGTTGATGTTCTCCAAGGCATCGTTGACTACGATGGCCTTGGTCAGATCCTCTTTGCTGGCGTCGCGCCGAGTCCCGCCGTCTTCATCGACCCAGGAATATTGGCCGGCGGTCGACACCAGGACGAAATCGCCGTAGCCGAAGCGGGCAGACCTGGTGCGGTCCCGGCCGTAGACGATGTATTTTTTGCCGCACTTTTGCAGGGCATCTTCAACCATCCGCTCCGGCAGGCGGGCCACGTTCTTGTCGAAATCGACCTGGGCGCCGGCGTCGGCCAGGATCTTGAGCACCTCCGGGTGAGGAAGCTCCACTCCGACCTCGCGAAGGACGGCCAATGAAGATTCGTGAATTGATTTTATCTCGTCAGCGGACAAAACAGTAAGTGGATTCATTATCGTCATTTCCAATTAAGTCAGGCATCACCGGCCGCTTGCAAGCAAGTCATTACCAATTGTCTGACGCTATCTTATAGCCGCTGACCTGAATTATGCAAAATTGACGGGTGACAACCTGGACAATATAAAGTGTATCTGAGGAAACCCGAGCCAAATTCTTTACGATAGCATAATTATTTCTTGCATTCGGAACCTGGTTTGTAAAAAGTTTGAAAAACATATTACATATCTATTTGTGAGAGTGAATGTGTCGATTTTATCTTCGGGAGAGTCGGGTATGAGGCGGTTGGTCATATCTTTGGCAGCGCTTTTGTTAGTCCTGGTCGGTTGATGGACCTTGAGTTAGTCGACTTTTCTCTCCGCATCCATCTGTGTGTATCATCGGTTATATACGTTAATCTGCCGTATCGTAGAAGATCAACTCCTGTAACTCTTTTCGGGGAGCGCAGGTGCTCTCTTCCGCCGGGTAACCCAAGACCAGTATCTCGGAGGGGACGTATTGGTTGGATAACTTCAACAACTCGGCTACCTTCTTGACCTCAAAGTGTGAGACCCAGGTCGAACCGATGCCGTGCTCCAGGGCCACCAGGGCCATGTGCGCGCCGGCAATCTTGGTCTGATGCTCCTCCAGGTTCAGGGCAGTATAAAGATCCTTATCCATAGCGTCGATGGCGTCGGCATGATCGGGAAAGCGTTTCTTCTGTATCTCGCGGGCCCCGCGGTCATCTTCAATTATGCGAATGCAAAGAATGATTAAAAGCGGGGCACCGGCAATCCATTCCTGACCATAGGCGGCCCCGGCGATTTCTTTAATCAAATCGCCGTCGGTTACTACTCCGAAAAGCCAGGGCTGCTCGTTACCTCCGGAAGGCGAAAGCCTTCCCGCCTCCAGAAGATTCCGCAGAATCTCGTCTGGTATTTTTTTGTCCTGAAACTTGCGGACGCTGTAACGATTTCTCAACAACTCGATAATCATGATCGATTTTCCCGTCAATATGTAATAATTTTCGACCCTGTATACAAAAACACTGCTAACAACACATTTTCTCAAAATTATAGTACACCAATCGGCCGATGAAACAAATAGATTCGGTGAATCGATAGATATTTGATTTGACAATCTCCAATATCAGTACTATGGTTTATATAGTTAATCTGATCCAATAATACCCCTCCTTGGAGAACCCATGTACACAAATTGATCCGGCCGGCGGAAGACGGAAAGTCTTTGCCCCCTCGCCGGTATATCGTTCGACGACCTTCTAATTTAAATACGGTCGCAAATTCATGGGTGGGCGACCCGTACGGATTGTGACAAATTGTCTCATCAAAGGAACTTACCATGCTTACCGTAACTGAACCCGCCAGCGCACACTTGGCAAACATGCTGGTTGAAGCCGAAGCCCCGGAGGATGTGGCCGTACGATTCATTCTCCAGGGAAAAGGTTTGGCCATGGGGCTTGACCGAGAGCAACCCGAAGACGATAGCTTCGACCACCAGGGTAAGACCGTATTGTTAATGGACAAACAGATTTCGGAATTGCTCACCGATAAAACGCTGGACGTTGAGGATACGGAGGAAGGACAGCAACTGTCACTCAGCTGAAACAGTCCCTGATACCGTGCCTCGAAGCTTCAACTTACACAGTGGTATTATAAGATGGTTACAATGTAGCCATCGCTTACAGTTCGTGTTAACCCAATACCTTTGTTGACACGGGCAAACTTAATTCCCGTGTTTTTCTGCCGGAATTGAGTTTGCCCGTGGTTATCCCCGACTACATCGAAGATCACTTGATTAAAAGACATTTCAAACGCTATACACGTACAATCCACTTATAACCTTGCCTGACTTGGATATTTTTCTTAAAAATGTACAATAATTCATTGAACCAAAAATTTTATTGGGGATGAACCCCATTAAAACTCGCTAACCAGCAACAACCATCGGAGAAAAACAATATGGCTTCCACATCAACTCACCTGCCGGAACGTATCGAAGACATCGAACAGCTCGAGTATATGATCAGCCAACCTGCTCCCTATGTCCTCGAAACCTTGAAAAAGTTGCCGGGTGATGTGATCGTTCTCGGCGCTGGGGGAAAAATGGGACCGTCACTTTCACGCATGATCAAACGCGCATTCGAGCAGATCGGTTCCAATCACCGAGTGATCGGCGTTTCTCTCTTTCCCTCAAAAAACCTTGAAAGCCAAATGAATGCTTGGGGAATCGAAACCATTGATTGCGACCTTACCGATATCGATCGGCTCAACAGGCTGCCCGACGCTCCCAACGTAATCTACATGGTGGGCATGAAATTCGGTTCAACCGAAAATGAACCGATGACCTGGGCATTGAACACCCTGCTGCCTGTTGACATATGCCGAAAGTATCGTAACAGCCGAATCGTGGCCTTCTCCACCGGAAACATCTACGGCATGGTCCCCGTCGCTGCCGGCGGTTCACGAGAACCTGATCCGCCAAATCCGGACGGCGAATACGCCATGAGCTGTCTCGGCCGGGAACGCGCCTTCGAGTACTTCAGCGAAACTATGGGTATCCCTATCTCCATCATTCGCCTGAATTACTCCATCGAGATGCGGTACGGCGTACTGGTGGATCTGGCTCAACAGGTCTTTGCCGACAAGCCGATCGATGTATCCATGGGCAACGTCAATGTGATCTGGCAGGCCGATGCCAACGCAATGGCCATCGCCTCCCTGGCCCACGCTTCAAGCCCCTCATTCATCCTCAATGTGACCGGACCGGAAATATTGAGCGTTCGACAGGTATGTGAAGGATTTGGCCGGTTGATGAATAAAAAAGTCGAATTCGTCGGCCGGGAAGCCACCGATGCCCTATTGAACAATGCCCAAAAAGCCCATCAACTGTTCGGCCCGCCCCGCGTCGGTATCGAGCAAATGATGAAATGGATCGCCGACTGGGTTTCCCGCGGCGGGGAAACCCTCGGCAAACCCACACACTTCGAAGCACGAGATGGTAAGTTTTGAGTAACTCTCGAGGCAAACTATGTCAGATAACAACATGAAACTCGATCGGAAGCTGATTCAGAAACTTCAAAAGGGCGTAGTGATCCCCGCACACCCCTTGGCCCTGAACGTCAAACGCAAGCTGGACGAACGTAGACAGCGGGCCCTCAGCCGATACTACATAGCCGCCGGTGCCGGCGGCCTGGCCGTCGGCGTCCATACCACCCAATTCGAAATCCGCGATCCCAAGATAGGGCTCTTCAAACCGGTATTACAACTGGCCATAGAAGAAATAAATCGTGCCCAGGACCAAGGGGCGGATCCATTGATCCGTATCGGCGGAATCTGCGGTGACACGAAACAGGCAACAACCGAGGCAGCCTTACTGTGCGACCTCGGATATCACTTGGGCCTGCTCAGCCTCGCTGCCATGCGCGATGCCGATGATGATGAACTTATCCAACACTGCAAAGCTGTTGCCGACATTATTCCTCTTTTCGGTTTTTATCTACAGCCGGCCGTCGGCGGACGACCCCTCTCCTACAACTTCTGGCGACGCTTCGCTGAAATCAAAAATGTCCTCGCCATCAAAATAGCACCCTTCAACCGCTATCAGACCATGGACGTGGTTCGCGCCATAACCGACGCCGAACGAAACGATATCGCCCTTTATACCGGCAACGATGACAACATCGTTATGGACCTGCTTACTCCCTACCGTTTCAAAGTTGACCGCCGGTGGATCGAGCGGAGAATCGTCGGCGGCCTGCTAGGTCATTGGGCGGTCTGGACCCTTAAGGCCGTCGAACTGCTCAATTCCTGCAATCAAATAATCGAACAAAAAGACGCAATCCCCCCGGACATGCTTGTGCGCAGTAACCAGATCACCGATGCCAATGCCGCCTTCTTCGATGCCGCCAACAAATTCGCCGGCTGCATCGCCGGCATCCATGACGTACTGCGCCGGCAGGGCCTGCTCGAAGGTATCTGGTGCCTCAATCCCAATGAGTCGCTCGGCCCGGGACAGAGCGCCGAAATCGAACGCGTCTACCGGGCCTACCCCCATCTCAACGATGACGAATTCGTCGCTGAAAACCGCAACCACTGGATGGCCGGATGATAAAACTACACGCATCCCTTTTAAAATGGTGTGGCATGCCCAGGTTACGATTAATCGGGATGCCCTTTTTAAAACCCCAATCACAAATCCAACTTCACCTCCGCCCCCTTTTGTTTCGACGACTGCCAGGCCGCATCGATGAACGCACATATCTCCAGCGTATCTTCAATCGCCACCGGCGGCTGCTTGCTCTTAAAGAACTTAACCATCTCCCTCACCAGATTCGGATAAAAATCACCTGTATACTTGAGATACCTAAAGCTCTTTTCGCAAAGCACCATCGCCCCGTAGTCGCTTTTGCCCCAACCCCGATGCAGGCCCCGCATCGAACCCAACCGGCCATCCGACCACGTCCCCACCGCCAAGTCACTACCCTCGGTACTCACACACCGCACCGCCTTACACCCCCGCCCCATTATCGTGTACAAAAT
>CP070790.1:3723786-3730961 GCA_020346805.1 Planctomycetota bacterium | reverse complement strand
TCCCTCCCATGCTGTGGGCCACGATATCGAGGGGCATGCCCTCCGGGTAATAGCGAGCGCGGATCCGCGCCAGCTCTTTGGCGATCTGTCGCCCGCTCTCGTGGGGCTCGGTGTTCATGTTGTCGTAATAGACGATGAACACCTGGCGCCCGACCACCCACATCATTATCCAGAGAGCGACCAATACGATAATCATCAAGCGAGAAATGGTAATATTGAAGAAGAAAGGTACTTCAACCCGCCAAAACACTTCGTCGAAGCAGATAACGGCCACAAACCATAGAAGGGTAATGGCCAATAAATCCCCCCGTACCGACCACAAGAAGAATGTCGCCGCTCCAGCGACACCGAGTAAAACAAAGGGAAGATACTGAATGGGAGTCAAAACGATGGCGACGGTCAGCAAAACTGCTGCGAGAATCACTACCCCACTCAGTCGTCTTTCCGCGGTAAGCTGCATTTATGGGAGTCCTGCAGGTGATTAAACACTTCCCCGTCAAGTTGCCACCCGATCTTTTGTCGGCCGATTTCGGCCATTCTTAATGATCAGGCGTTGGCATGGCGCTTTTACAACCTTCGGTACAAAAATCCGGGGATGGTAAATACCCGCTGATTGAGAACCACACCGATAACCTTGCCCTGTGCCAACTCGATCCTTTTTTTCGCCTCGGCAACCGACTCCCGTCTGGTGACGCCAGCCTTTACGACCAGGATCACCCCGTCGGTGAAACCCGCGATAGCCTGAACCGTTGCATAACGGTTGACAGGAGGCGCATCTATAATCACGTGGTCGTAATTCTCGGCGAGTTTCCGGATGATGTCCTCAATGTTTTTCCCCTGCAATAAAGACATGGATAAATCACCTAAACCACCGGCAGGAAGAATATCCAAACGAGGCTTTTCAGACGGCACGATGGCGTCTTTCAGGGGGACATCCCCGGTAATCACATCCACAACACCAGGAGAAGGCCGGACACCGACTATCTGGGCGACTTGGGGATTGCGTATATTAAAATCAACCAGAGCGATGCGCATCCCGTATTCGGTGGAACTACCGGTCAGGGCCAAAGCCGTCGCTATGTATGTTGCCCCTTCTCCCGACTCGGAAGCGGTAACCACAATCGATTTTGGAGCTTTTCGTTCGGTAGAAAAGAAAACGCTGCCCCATAACTGCTCAATCGCATCATGGGCTTCGCTGCTGACATCAGAAGCCGTTGGGACCGCTATAGCGGCCGCAGTTTCGAGACTGTCACCGGCAGCATCCGGAGTAAGGTCATGACCTTTTTCGCCGATCATATACACCTCACGTCAATAATCCCTTGCCGCCCTTTTCAATCGACCCGATCACCGGAACACCGAGATAGCGTTCGGTTTCTTCAATAGACCCCAAGGTGTGGTCGAAATGGTCGGCCAGGAAGGCATAGGCCATCGCCAATAATAATCCGACGACAGCAGCAATCAAAGTATACAATACCGTCCTGGGATAAACCGGCCTTTTAACATCGGGCAGCTTTGCGTCATCAACAATATTGATAGTAATGGCGTCGGCTTCCTGCTCCTGGAAGGTCAGGGCCGAGGCCAACTCACTGGATACTTTCCGATATTCCTCCCTGGCCAAAGCCACCTCGTTCTGAAGTTCCTGGTAACGAACGAGTTGGGTGGTAATTCTGTCCAGACGTTTTAATTCCTGTTCAAGCTTGCGGCTGAATTCATCTTTGCGGGCGGCCAGGGTTGCGATCTTGATGTCCAAGGAGGATGCCTCACCGATCAACTCCCTGAGGATTTGGCGACGGGTTCGTGAGATCTCAGTCAATTTGTCCCGCACGCCGCGATACTCGTCGTTATACTCGACCTTAAGCCGGTTCAGTTCAATAAGCAGGCTGACTTCCTTGGCCTTCAGCTGACTGATGATCACGTTATTCTTGAGGGTGGTTTCCGGAATAATAGTCACGATATCGGTAAGAATCGGGTCATTATCTGGCAGTTTATTCTCAGCCAATCGACCAATATCAGGTACAGTCAATTCACCTTTTTGATCAAGTCTAGTACCGGGTTCCCAAAGTCCCTTGGGCAACTGTTCGAGCAATTGCCGTTTTTGTTGACTAGCCTCCGCCAAACCGCCGTCAATTAAAATAATTTCCTCATTGAATCGCCGAACGGTGATCTGCCGACCGGCTTCAGTACCTGCCCTGGTTAATTGTTCGAGGATACCGACATCGGAAGGCGAATCCAGCTCCTTTTCAACAAAGTTTCGTAATGCCGCCTCGGCTTTAAGCAGCCGCTGTTGTTTCAGGGAAGCCAGTCGTCCGCGCATGAACTGGACGGCGTTGCGACTTGAGGTGGCCTGTACCTCACGATAACGATCTACGTAGTTTTTGGCCAAGCAGTCGGCGGCATTCTGAGCCCTCAAGGGCGGTCCAGGCTGAACAACACTCACGGTAAAGATCTCAGAAAGGGTAACCTCGGCCCCTCCGGGGATTTCCACCTCGATAGCTTTGGCAAACTGCCGAATCTCACTCCGGAATCGCTCGCCGATCTGCGGATCGGTTTTCCTTCGTTCCGCTTCCTGATCCAACTCTTTCAAGGCTTGTAAGAATAATTGCCAATTTTCTTCCGAGCTGTCCTCCTGCCAGGCCTGTCTGGCCGACTGCCATTTAACCGCCGCCGATGATTTAGGATCGGTCAATATAGTCCACGTTCTGGCCAGAACGGTCTGGGATGTAATTATTTCGTGCTGGGTCTTGATAAAGACCTCAAGCGATCGATAGGTGGGAACAGTCTGGACCGTCGGATTCTGAGGCCTGGGCTCCTTAACCAGAAAAGTAACCGACGAACTGTAATAGTTCGGGGCCTTCAGACAGACGATCAGAGTTCCCACGGTGATCAAGGCGATGATAACAATGACCACCACCAGCCTTGAAAAAATGATCCGGGTTAGCTCTCTTAACGATCTAGGTCCAATCGGTTCTACCATAGTATCACTCAATCCTTTGCAGCTGAGAACTTATAAATACTTTCAGCAATCCCTGCTTTTAAATAGGACCCTCAGCCTTTCCAAATCCAATTACGGTCCTACTTGGACATTAACATTGGGCAACCGACCTCTGTGTTGCTTAGTGACATTAGGTTCATTGTGCAGTTGATACCCGAAGTTCAAACCGGTGTAGAAACCGTAGGGCAATATACCTCTGATGATCCGGGTAAAGACCAGATCGACCCAATCACCAGCAACGGCCAAGACGGTACTGGGTACGTAAACGATATCCCCATCGGCCAAATAGAAATCATGTCGCAAGCTGGAGAAGTCAGGCATATCGCCTGCTTTGGCCTCTTCCGTCCTGCCCATCAGGGCTCTCAGATTGACAATGGTGGCTTCAGGGACAGGTAATCCTTTCCTGCGAACCACCATAACAATATCCTCTGCCGCCCGAGCGTTAGTCCCACCTGCAGAAGCAATACCCTGTAATAGAGTCATTGAAGTAGGTACCGTATACAAACCTGGGGTGTTTACTTCACCCAGTACGAACACCTTCTGCGGGGCCCACTGATTCATCTGCACAGTGACGCTGATCTCGGGCAAGTCCACCTGAGAATAGGCGGCCTCAATATCAACTTTTATTTGTTGAATGGTCTTGCCATACCCCACCACCTCCCCGACAAAGGGCAGGTCGATGGTGCCATCGGGTTTAACCGGCATCAAACGCGATTGTCCACGCGGGGCGGTGGTAATGGCTTTTTTCAGTTCGTCGATCTTAATATTGGCCTGCTTGATGGTAACAGTCAGCTCCGGATCGCGCAAATGCTTATCGTACTCCCGTTGCAGCGTATCCTTCAGCTCGGTGGCGCTTAAACCCACTTGTTCGACGTAGCTGGGTCGGGTTTTCCATCGGAGCCGAACCTGATCGTATTCGTAGCGTTCGGCCCGACCGGTGGGTCCGATGGAATCTATGATGAGAGACTCAATTACCCGACCGGATTCGTCAAGCGGGAAATCATCTTCCAACCTGATTTCTTCCCCATTGTCCAGATCGGTTCTCACCCAACCGCCATCCGCCGTTTGGGTCAGATTAAATGGACATGACTCCCACTTATCGGAAGCGGGATTATAACGCAGCCACTTCCCGGTTTCAGCAACTTTTCGGTAGTGGTACTCACTGATACCGCGATGCTTGCGTTCCACCACTCGAATCTCCCCCACCAACAGCAAGCGTATAGTACCGTCACTTAGAACGGTAACTGTTTGATTCAATGATGGCTGGAAGGGGAAATTAATGCTGATCACATCCTGCACTTTCAGGCGATATGATTCAGCGGAGACCCCGGTTCTTACGTGATAGATAACCTCAATGGTATCGCCGACGTTGAGTCGATAATCGGGAAAAATAGTACTTGCCGCGGGATTATAGGTCTCAAAAGTCGCTTTGACCGACTCATCAGGAGCGGCATCCGGCGGTCGATTGAACGGTTGAGCCAAGGCATGCGGTTCGGGCAAGGGACAGTTCTGAGCCCCGGTTGAGGCACAGGCCCCTAAAGCCAAACACAACATGGCGGCCGACACCACACCGCCGATCCTGGCAATTTTAGTACGGAATGATAATAGCTTTCGGCTGGATCTTACGGGCCCTCGGCAAGGCGGCGAGGGCATCTTTGTAGGTTTTGTACCTGCCGGCCCTGACCACCCAGAGGGAGCCGCCATCGCGAGTAAGGTATTCCTGGATCGCTTCCAGCCTCTTTGAACGATATGATCGTACTGCGTCTGTTGCGTTGTCTGCATTTTTAAAAGCACCCAGTTGAATGGAGAAGTATTCATGTCTCCACCCCGCCATTCTCCGAGCGTCGGAGGCGATCCGACTGCTTCGGAATTTTCTAAGAATCCGTCCAAACTGATAAGCAGCTTTTTTCCACTTTCCGATCCTCTGCAAGGATTTACCGGCACAATAGAGGATCACATCTTTCGGCTGCTTATCCGGCAAATAGGGAATGGCCTTTTCGTACAGCTCGGCCGCCTCGCCCCATTTACCATTCCTATAGGCCAAGGTTGCCAGCGAGGCCCTGCAATGGGCCGTTAAATCTTCACGTTTACTTTTTTGAATCGCTCGCTCAAAATCCTCGGTCGCTTCTTTTCTCCGTCCTCTTCTAGTTCGGCAAAGTCCACGTACATAATAAGCTTCAGAAATTTCAATTGTATTATTATGGTCTTGAATCAATCTATTTAGCTGTTCGAGGCTGGCATCGATGTTTCCGCGAGAATACATATCGGACGCTCGGATCAGGGCTTCACGTTCAGCCGGTCCCAGGCTGGTGCAGCCGATTGATACTGATAACGCGGACGCCAAAAGATAAGCCCGATAATAGTGCAACCTTTCTATCCCCATCTGCACCACTCGACATCGGCTACGAAGACAACTATTTCTTTTCGCCACAACCAATCTCCCATGAAAAATTTTCATCCACCAGTTCCGATAATCCGGCAATATTGTACCAACTGTTGCGCAAATTGGGGATGGACGACCGTTTGTTGGGCGGTTAGCATGACTATTTTGGGAACAAATGTCGAGTCTGGAGATTTCAAAGGTGTTGGTTGAAGCATACCTCGAATCGATCCGTAAATACCCTCAAAAGCTTGCGGTTCGCGATCCGACGCGGGAAATGACCTTTTCACAATTGGCCACTTTCGCCCAGGTGATTCGGCGAGAAGTGCTTAAAGCGACGCAGTGTGAGCGGGTGGGTCTGATGCTGCCGGCCTCGGCGGCCTGTCAGGGCACGATTTTGGGGATATTGTGGGCCGGCAAGACCATTGTGCCTCTCAATTTCCTGCTCCAGCCTGGCGAACTGACCTATGTGGCGGCCGATGCGGGGTTGGATCTGGTCATCAGTATCGAATATTTCAAAGACCTCATGTCTGAGATCCCCGTCCGTACCTGCTACCTGGAACAAATGGGCCTAAAACGGCGGTATCTCTGGGAAAAACTGAGGCGGACGCCGGAACCGCCCACCCCGGCCCAGGATGACGTAGCCGCCATTGTGTACACCTCGGGGAGCACCGGAAAACCCAAGGGGGTTTGTCTGACGCACAGTAATTTCACGACAAACTGCCGGGGGGCCATCGAACATCTACAAATCGGGCCCGATAACCACCTGTTGGGTGTGCTCCCAAGCTTCCACGTCTTTGGATTAACCATGCTGATCTTTGTACCGGCGGTCTTGGGGGCTACGGCTACTTACATCCCCCGCTTCTCGCCCCAGGCCACATATAAGGCGCTGGCCTCGGGTGAGATCACGGTATTCATGGGCATCCCCAGCATGCACAACGCCATCGCCCGGCTGAAGAATATCGATGCCGACAAATTAACCAACGTCAAGCTGGCCCTCAGCGGCGGGGAGCCGATGCCTATAACCGTCTACGATCTGGTCAAAGAGCGAACGGGTCTGGAACTGATGCAGGGTTACGGTCTGACCGAGACCTCGCCGGTTATTTCCTGCAGTCAGCCCTGGGCCCACCGGTTGGGGACGGTGGGTAAGCCGATACCTGGTGTTGAAGTACAGATACGCGATGAGGCAGGGCATGCATTGGACATGGGTCAGGAAGGCGAGATCTGTGTTCGCGGGCCGTTAGTGATGAAGGGCTATTACAACCGGCCCGAGGAGACGGCAGCGGTTATCGACCGAGAGGGATGGTTTCGCACAGGAGATATCGGCAAGCTCGATACCGACAACTATCTGACCATCACCGGCCGGGCCAAGGATTTGATTATCGTGGGGGGCGAGAATGTCTACCCAAGAGAGATCGAATCGGTGCTGGAGCAACACTCGGCGGTATCGGAGGCGGCAGTTATCGGTCGCCCGGATGCCAGCCGGGGCGAGGTGGTTATAGGTTTTGTAACCTTGGACGGTGATGCCGACATAACCGACAACGAACTGCGAAACTTTTGCCGGGAGCATCTGGCCGGCTACAAGGTGCCGCGGGAAATCAGCATCCTCCCCGACTTCCCCCGCGGCCCCACCGGCAAAATCCTGAAACGGGAATTGAATTGAAGATCCATTTCTAATAAAAAGGTGATTTGCATGGCAAGGGCTGGCGACATAATTCCGTCCCCCACGGCGCTCCTTGCGGGGTGAAAAAGTAGAGTAGTAGATCAGTCGAGCAGTAGGATTACCCCCCTTAATCCCCCCTT
>CP070790.1:3716591-3723686 GCA_020346805.1 Planctomycetota bacterium | reverse complement strand
CAGGTCGGCCAACTTGGCCGACGCCAATGGATTATCTTCCCGACATCGATCTGCCAGGTCCGCCAACAACTCCGGCTCGACATTCTCCCGCATTAGCTCGTCGATGTTGTCGGCCACCTGCTTGATCAGCCCAGGCTTGTCGGCTACCTGATGCAACAACTGGAATTCGGGCTTATGCCGGCTAATGAGTCGCCGCATGACCATCATCCGCCCCAGGGTGCCGATGGTCTGGTCGGCACGCCGCGGATCGGCACCGGTCTGGGCGAAGATGCGATAGGCCAGGCGCTGAAAACTCAGCACCTCGCAGCGGGTGTAACCTAGAATGTCGGGAGTCTCGATCAGGGCCCGTTCCATCTGGAAACTGGCCTGCTCCGGCACCAGCAGCAGCAGTTTGTTGGCCTCCGCCGCATCTTCCCGCAGGCCCGCACGGACGGCCTCCAGACACCGCCAGGTCTTGCCACTACCTGCCCTTCCGACAACCAAACCTATCGACATGTATTACACTCCCGCTTATTCAACCGGCATAATAATCCAACCCGCCGGAAAGAA
Organism: Planctomycetota bacterium; assembly: GCA_020346805.1. Classification (GTDB taxonomy): domain Bacteria; phylum Planctomycetota; class Phycisphaerae; order UBA1845; family PWPN01. Next base: position 3,723,137 of record CP070790.1, on the reverse strand, counting down.
CCAACCCAATTCTCCTGCCCGGTGCCATATTCCATCACGATACCGATGCACCGCAATAGAGGCTGAAGATATGTAGGCAACAGGCTGTAGACCGGAGGCTGGAGGTAGGAGGCTAGAGACTCAAGATACAAGACTACAGACTCAGGACTCTACTTTCTCACTTTTCTCGGCGTCTTCGTGCTTTTGCGTGAGCAATAAAACAAATCTCGGGGCTATTCGCGTTCATCCGCGGGAACTTGTCCTCCGGGGCCTCGGCGTAGGCGGATCGGCGGTTCATTTATTTTGACTTTTTGACCTGTCGACCCGGCTACGGCTCGGTCCTTCGCCGAGACGAGCGTTTCGACTTTTCTCATTGGAACACCTGTTGTGTTCTTATATATGGATGATCTTTGACATCAGAATAGGCCGTTGGCCCCGATAAACCGGGAGAGACCGGAGACTCACCCGCCTCAGGCGGATCGCATGTGATTGATTCCCCCATTTTGACGTTTTGATGTTTTGACGTTTCACTACATGCGCCAAACGAACCCACCACACCACCAGCCCGAAGCGCCAGCGAGGGTTCATATTACCTGCTTCCATCCGCGTTCACTTGTCTGCCATAGCCTGCCGTAGCCTTTGGCTGAGACGGGGTGTAGGCGGATCTGCGGTTCCATCGTAAAATTACGAAACTAAGCCACCGGTTTGATAGATATAAGGCGTGTTCGATGCGAGGCAGGAACAGCCGAAATAAATTCTTATCGGCGATGATCTGCGTTAATCTGCGGTTTCAGGTAAATTACCAAACAAACCCAACCGCCTCAAAAAAACACCATAAGCCTTTTCATTGCAATTACTTGTGAATCCTTGATCGCTCTGATGTTAAATTATCAATTAAACCGCCATGCTGTTTTTCTCTATTTTCAGCTTGCAAAATCCGTAAACATATATATAATAATAATGTAATACATATTGTATTACATTTTGCATTACAGTCTCCCAGATAAGGAGTGCAGACCATGCCAACCGCAACCAGAACCGTTTCTGCCAGACTCCCGGCTGCCCTGCTGGAGGAAGCTAAAGACCTGATCCCGGAAAAGAAGATCTCAGAGATCATCGTACAGGCCCTTACCGATTGGATTGCAGTCATGCGCAGACAGCATGAGGATGAGCTGATCAGACAGGCACTATCTTCCATGTCCGACGAGCAACGGCAGGAAGAACAAAAACTAACCCAAACCGCAAGTCGATCCTCACTGAGAGTTATGGAGTCTCGTAATGGCTGATCCACTTCAAGGCGAAGTCTATCATTGGCCTCAGATAAAGAAAAACCATCCTACGGGTTCTGAGACTATCCATAAATGGGTAATCGTCTCGCGAGATGCGTTCAATGAGAGCAGCAGCCATGTACTGGGTTGTCCGCTGACCAGTTACCCCGCTACCGCGATTGATATTGAAGTCAAAGCTACACCGCATAACAAACTCGATCACGACAGTTCTCTCCTGGCCAGAATGATAACCCCAATTTTAAAAAAAGAGTTGGGCCAACCGGTTTCCAGATTACCGACCAGCGTGACTGGACAGGTTCTCGATCGAATCAGGTTGTTGATAGAAGTAGATTAGGTTCGAAAAGATAGAGACAGGAGACAGAATGCAGAAGGCAGTAGGCAGGAGACTCAGAGCCCTGCTTTTTCACTTCTCTTGGTGTCCTCGCGCCTTTGCGTGATTCGAATAAATCATTATTCAAAATAATCCGGATAGATGCGGGGGTGGGGTTTGCGGCCCTGGTAGGCGCGGGCCAGGTCGAGGAAGATCTCCAGGTCGCGGTCGATGTCGGTATCGACCCCGTCGAAGTAACACATGCGGATGGGCAGGTCGTCAAAGTCGGCACTTAGTGCCGGATACACTGCCTCGCAGATGATCCCGTTCATGCAGGTAAAGGGACTGATATCGATGATCCCGTCGGCCCCTTTGCCGTGCAGATAAATGGTCTTACCGACACTAAGAGCCATCTCTCCCAGACAGCCTCTTGAAGGCAGATAAGGCTCGGCCGCCGCCAATACCTGGCGGACATCGTGCGGCTCCTCATAGCCCTTCAAGTCATCGGCCACCGGGGCGTACAGGGCTTGTTCGTATTTGTGTTGAACATAGGTCTTTAATTTATATTGAAGATACGGCCAACTGAACCTGGGATTATCCTTCAGCGTCTCGGTCTGCTGATGCCAGTTTGCGTACCAGATCCATTCGGCTATGTCGGCCATCCAGCATTCCCCGCCGACTCTCTCGATCCTTCTGACCACGTCCTCGTTGCTGAAGGTGTTGTGCCGACAATATATCTCCCCCAACACACCGATCAGCGGCCGCCCCTTCTGGTAGCTGGCCGGAATACTCCGGAAACGATCCCGCATCCGCTGCACCATGACCACAGCTTCGCGCAGCTTATGCCTAGGTTTCATTCCCGGCCGGGCCATAAGCCCTTCGATCTCGTTTATGGATTCTTCGAAGGCAGCATCGGAATCGCCGGCATTGATCTCATAGGGTCTGGTCTTAAGTAGGAATTTCAGGGCCATATCGCCAAGGATCACCGCTATCCAGATGGTATACTTAAAAACCTCAATATCCTCGGCATCCTCAGCTATGCTCTCATAGCCGTCCTTACTAGCCGGCGAGAAAACCATAACCTCGCCGTAGCCCAAATCGTTTAATACTTGTTTCAGGTAGGGTGCGTATTGGCCGAAACGGCAGGGACCGTGGGCGGTGGCCATTAAAAACGCGGTCTTGGCCGGGTCGAATCCCGGGGATCGGCAAACCTTGATAAAATCGCCAAGGGTTATCTTATGCGGCAAACACTCCTCGCCGCTGCTGTACAGCCCGCCGAGCTCCAGCGTATCGGTATCCGAGGCATCGGTTATGGTTGCCTCTATACCGACTGACCGGAATGCTGCGGCGAGAAATCTGGCACCGGCGTAGGCCATGGGGGGAATGTAGACTCTTCGCCCCTTGAGTCTTTGGCCGCGGGTTTGCTTTTCGACTTGCGCCACCATCGCAGAATACCTTTACTATCCAGATAGGCTTCGCACCGCGTCATCATGCCGGCATCGTTGGAATGCCCGTCAAACTGCAGGCTGAGAAACGGTTTGCCGGAAGCCGAGCGAACGAAACCTTTGACAAACGAATCCGGCCCGCACTTGAAGTTGGTAATGTAGATTATGTGCAGGTTGGGATAACGGCCCACGATCTTTGACGCCGCCAATATCTTCCGCCCGTAATCCCAGTACATGTTTTCATTAACGTCACGAATATCGACATCGTTTAACGGCAGGGCATCTAGGGGCAAAACGTTTACCCCATAGTAATCCCGCAGTTTTCGTGCTACCTGCAGGCTGACTCCCAGATCGTGAATGTTGTAAGGCCGCCCGACAATCACCATGCCGCTTTCGGCGCGTCTTTCCAGGGTTTCCAATGCCTGCCGACCGGCCTTTTGATACTGGTTATGGAATCTTTCCATGGCCTCCCATGCCGATGCAAACGCCCTGGCGGCGACCGCACGCCGCACACGCAAGTCCGCTGCCGTCTTTAATAAGATCTCGCGAAGATGCCCACTCCCCTCCCGCAAACAAATAGTCGGACAGAGGATCCGATCCCGCCAGGACTTAAAAGGCGGTGCCTGGCGAATCACGAAAGGCAAGGTCTGGCCCCAGGGACATACATAAGATTCGTTATCCATGAATTCAGTCTGGGCGGACATGATATTCGGCAGCCAGATATAATCGACACCTTTATCGACCAGCTCGGCCACATGCCCGTGGGCAACGATTATGGGGAAGCAGGGCTCGGCCACAATACTGTCATATCCGAGTTGCACGATTTGCCGATTGGTTGGGCTGGACAGTTCGACCTTGAATCCGCAATCGCGGAAAAAGCGGCGCCACAAGGGCAACAAATCGTAGGTATACATAGCCGTCGGCAGGCCGATGGTTACCTCGGTACCGGCGTGATCACCGTCATCGTCGGCATGCAGCAACTCGTTTCTCAGGGCTACCAGATCGGGAATTACCGGCTTACGATCGGTCTTGGCCTTTTTGCGGTAGCGATCGGAACACTTATCGCCCCAGTACGTCTTTTCACTTTCGACCTTGAATTCCTGCACCGAGCAGGCATTGCCGCAGCCTTTACAGGTAAATTCACGCAGCGTGTAATCGATTCGGCTGATGTCATATCCGCGGAAGCGGGTTTGGGCACCGGTACTGATAACCTTCTCCTTGGCCATTAAAGCAGCACCGATGGCACCAAGAACCGCATTATGCGGCGGGACGATGATTTCCTTATCACATATGGCACTGAATGCGGCGGCCACCGCGTCGTTATATGCCGTTCCCCCCTGATAGAAGACACAGTCGCCGATATACCGGCCTCTGACCACCCGGTTGATGTAATTATAAACCACCGAATAAGCCAGACCGGCTATTACATCTTCCAGCCTGGCGCCGCGCTGCATCACGGTATTGACGTCGCGTTCCATAAATACGGTGCAGCGTTCGCCGAGCCTGACCGGAGCCCTTGAACTGAGGGCCAATTGTGAGAACTCATCCTTGATGGAAACGCCGAGTTCTTCCGCCCTTTCTTCCAGGAAACTTCCGGTACCGGCGGCACAAGCCTCGTTCATGGTGAAATCCACCACGATGGTATCGGTTGAATCGCCTCCCTCGGGCTGGAGACTGATAAATTTGCTATCCTGACCGCCGATTTCGAAGATGGTATCCGGGCGTTTGCCCAGCAGTCGATCGCCGACGAAAGTCGCCCCGGTTTTGTGGCAGGTGATTTCGTCGGTAATACTGTCGGCCCCGACAAGTTCACCGATAAGTTCGCGCCCGCTGCCGGTGGAACCTGCAGCACATATGCGAATTCGCGAACCGACGGCCTGCTCGAGCTCCTTGAGAATGCGAGCCACAACTTCAATAGGCCGACCGTCGGTACGGGTGAAAATGTCATAGATAACCTCACCCCGCTGGTCGATGGCCACCAGTTTGGTACCCACCGACCCGATATCGAGTCCCAGGTACGCGTCAACAACTGAGCCGTCCTCGGGAAATTCGTAAGACCGTATACGATCCCGCAACAGCAAAACACGATCGAGGGTCAAAGGCGATGAAGTGGCAAAGCTATAACCATTGCCATCGTTTTTATTGCTAATCTGAGCCAGACGTTCACATAAATTTAATTCCTTACTCTGATCTGTCTCCGATGCGATGAGCGCGGCCCCAACCGCGGTTAACAATTCAGCGGCTGGCGGTACGAACATGGATCCATTTTCCAGCTTGAACAAATCGGCAAGTTCCCGCACCACCGCCGAATTGGCCGACACCCCACCGACCATGGCGACCGGGGGCTTGGGGATTCGGCCCTTGACCACCGCAGATTTGTAATTGGTGGCTACCGCCTTGCACAAACCGCGTAAAACCTCAGGCGGATTAAAGCCCTTCTGCTGGGCATGGATCATATCGCTCTTGGCAAAAACGCTGCATCGGCCGGCGACCTGCGCGGCACGCTCGGCCCGGGCGACAATAGATCCGATATCCTCAACCGCGTACTGCAGTCGGCCCGCCTGCTGATCGAGAAAGGCACCGGTACCGGCGGCGCAATCACCGTTAGCGCTGTAATCCAAAATTCCCAACTTTCCGCTGGCAGGATCGGGTTCCAGACGCAGATATTTACTCGTCTCCCCGCCCATCTCGAATACCGTTCGCACTTCAGGATGAAGCAGGCCTACCGCTCGGGCCAAAGCCTGAAACTCATTGCAGGTAGGCACCTGGAGCGCCTCGGCAACCAATCGGCTGCCCGAACCGGTCAACATCATCGATCCGATCGAATAATCACCCAGAAGTTCGAGTAAATCGGCAAGCAAGGATCGGACTACTTCGAGGGGACGACCCCGTGTTCGGCGACAATCGGCAACCAAAACCGACAAAGATCCATCATCGGGGATCTTCAACAGACGAAGCGACATACTCGAACCGTTGCGGGCGAGAACCGGCTCCCCATACTCCCTGGGGAGGATAATCACGGCTTTGACGCCGACCGCGCCTACGTCAATTCCGAGATGGATATTCATCGTTTATGTCGCCGAGTTATAATCCAATTAAACCGCGCCGCTTCCAAGTTCCTATAAGATGTTCGAAACGCCCTACCCAACCCCAATTACACTAATATAGTAATCACTAACATAACTCTTGTCAATCCGAACATTTTGCTAACTTTGCTGTTGTGCGCTTATGTATACGATTAAAGGTGGCTGTACTTAGCCAAAAAGTTATTGATTATCGCCGCTGAATGCATTGTATTTGGCTCCGATCAAAACATGGCATATGCTATCGATGCCAGTGGAAGTTATACATGTTTAATTTCCTGATTCCGGGAACATCCATTATGGACGTTGCTTTGCTCTCTCGTCTCCAGTTCGCCTTCACCATAATGTTTCATTATCTGTTCCCCCCTTTGACTATCGGCCTGGGGGTAATGCTGGTTATTTTAGAAGGCCTGTATCTCAAAACCAAAAATCCACAATAC
>CP070790.1:3704246-3716491 GCA_020346805.1 Planctomycetota bacterium | reverse complement strand
TTTGTTCTTGATTGCATTCTCCGGTACAACACCCTTTGAGAGACTAACATTATTAAGGTACACATCTTTTATATCCAACGGTTCCGGTCTTTGGTTTTGGACATAAATGTGAATGTAGCCGCCGAGCGGCATTCCCTTATAAGCATAGCGGACGCGCTCGCCATTGGCATCCGTCCACTTCCATCCTTCCCGCCAGAGCGGCATGTATTCGGGAAAGGGGAAATCCGAGCGATAGAAGCCATCGATAACACTCAAGGATTGGGCAGAAGTGATATTCGCGGTCCCGTGGCTGACAAAAACAATTGCAAAAACAATTGCCAGGTATTTAAAAGATATTTGATTCGCCATAATACATCCCTTCAAAAATGTTATGGCCTAAATATAAACCAGATACATATCCGTTTCTTTCAGAATAAAAACAAGGGTGAACTACTTCTCCGGCCAGAATGTAGAGGTCTCATTCATTCCAGTATGTAGAAAGCGTATTCCACGCATCATGCCATTACCTGCAGTTTTTCAATTAAACATCGTGCCGACAGCCTGACCAATATTTGCAAAACCGTCGCGTTCAAGGAGTCGGCACAGGCCCTCGTTTATTTTTCTAACCACCGCAGGTCCCTCAAAAATAATGGAGGTATACAATTGTACCAGCGAGGCACCCATTCGGATTTTCAAATAGGCATCCTGAGCGGTAAAGATCCCGCCCACGCCAATGATACAGTATCGCTTTCGATCCATCCGTTTATACATTTCGCAAATACATTGGTTAATAAGCTGCTCAACCGGCTTGCCGGATACCGCACCGGTCATGGTGTCGTGGATGTTTTGAGGTGTTTTGAGGTTATCCGGCTTGCCGGGAGGGAGATTAAAGATAAAACCGGAAACAAAGTCCTCACCTTCAACGGTTTCCAACAGCTCTTCTATTGCCCGAATCCCGCCGAGGGGAGAAACCTTCAGAAACACCGGGCAACGGATATCAAGTTCCCTCAATGCAGTCATGAGGCGAACGGTGTTTTGTCGATCGGTGAAAAAATCCCTTCCTGTTTCGGTGTTAGGGCAACTGAGATTCAATGATAAATAATCAGCACAATCTTTTAAGGTTCGAACGGAACGAATGTAATCGTCAATAATCTCATCGTCGGATTCGGGGGGTGCGTCGATGCCGCGGTTGGTCTTGACGATGTTGATGCCGAGAGGGACGGTCGGTTTTATTTTGGCTAACCGTTCGGCCACGACCACTGCCCCATCGTTCGGCAGGCCATAGTTGACAATGATGGCCCGATCCTGGGGTAATCGCCAAAGTCTCGGTCTGGGATTGCCGGCTGAGGGATCGGCCGATATGGAACCGATCTCAAGATGGCCGAAGCCCAGGGCCGCCAATGCCTCAATGCTACGACCACTTTTGTCAAAACCGGCAGCGAGTCCCACAGGATTGGGGAAACGAATGCCGATAATTTCCGCAGTAAGGCGCGAGTCAGAAAAATCGTACAAGGCGGACAAGGTCTTACAAGCCGTTTTCAAACGTCCCAGCAGAGAACCAATTCGTATAGACTGATCGTGCATCCATTCCGCATCGCAACGAAACAAAAATGGTCGCAGTACTGTGGTGTAAAAGTCCATAATCCGTTGGTCTCAGTGTATCGCGAAAGAAAAAAGACGCCCGCCATCTTCCACATTAAATCCCAAACGTATGGGACTGCTTGCCATAACCTCCCGTAACGACTTACCATCAAATCTGACATGATGTTTTAGTGAATCACCCGATAAGGTTTGCCGAGCCACCGATTTCCCACTGTTGTCAAGCACTTCTACCGTTACTGGGCCGATACCATTAACCAACAGGTCCGATCCGTCAAACGATAGAGGATGAGTTATTAAGGTTCCACCATCGACGGAAACGAAACCATCGATTCGCAAACGGGCGCGGAAAATACCTCCGCCAGTGATTCTTTTGCCATGGGGATAATTCTTGCCGTAAGAGGATGCCGAATAGTAATAGATTAACTCGTTACCGATATGGAACGGTCCCTGACTGAACTCGCTGAGATATCCGCCGTCGTTGGCACCATTGTTACCACCCTCCGGGCCGTTGGAAATAAATACTTCAGGAACACCGGCATCATTGAGGTACGGCACTTTCTTCCACTTCAGTCCATCCCGGCTGGATACAAGTTTAAGAAACGCGCAACCCGCTGCGGAATGTGGATAATTACCGTGATTGTGCCAGACTTTAAGTCCCCCAAGCCACAATGAACCATAACGCCACGCCGTCGAAGCATAGTATTCATCAAAGGGGGTATCTCCGGTGGTGTAGTCAGCCGGCGGCAGTAGCGAGATATGTTTGATACGATTCGCATCAAAAGGTTTGTCGAGACTTTCCAGGAAGGCATATGCTCGACTGCGCAGATTGTTCCCGGGTCCCACATTCTCATTGGTGAAAAACTTGAAAAGACCCAGCAGGCGTTTGTCGACGGGATCATATGAGAACAGGGTTACGTCGCCGGGGCCGTATACAGTTTTACCATCCTGGTGAATCTTTCGGGAACTGGTGTCGCCCGGCCCCGCCCACGCATTGACTACCTGACGGCCTCGTTCCCATTTTTTTCCGTCTTTGGAACGTACGAAGTAAATCCCTTCGCGATCGTGTCCATAGTTTGCGAAATAAAGCCAACCCTGGTATGGATAAGTCTTATCTGAACTATCGAAATAGCACGAGAACACATCAATACCCTGTCTACCAATAGCACCTCCCTGGGGTTCAAGATCCAGATCAAATTCGACCGTCTCAAAATCGTCCCCATTCCTTGGTTGCCACGATAGGCCGTCAGTTGAGACATAACGGTACATTTTTCGTGACGGAAATTCCTGAACGAACATGACGTATTGTTTAAGTAGCGGATCTTTAACAATCGTACCATAGGCCAGCAATGTTGTGTCGGGCTTGGGAGCGATTACCGGAATTTGACCGTCATGATCCTTCTTTGGCCGGTGCATAGTACGCCGCAGACCGGCACTGGCTTCAATCAGATAATCATCTATAAAAAGTTGAGCCACGTTTTTTCCCAGACGGATGTGATCTTCTGCCGCCCGCACGGATTGAGAAAAAAACATGAAAATCAGCCCCGGCACTAATACTGCCAACAAAATCGGGTACTGCAATAAGCATTTCTTCATCTTCATAATCCAGATATTGTAACCTTCATCCAATCATCCACGAACAACGTTAAACCAGCGATAATGATCAACGAGTCAAAAGTTCGAATTCCAAAGAATCCGACGGACAATCCGAAGCGTAAGGCCGGACCTGGAGCATCCTTAATGGCCGGTGGGTTATTCCATCAAGCATCTGATATACCACTCCAATTGGGCAAAGCATACTTGTGCAAAAAACGTCCATTTTTGGTTTGGATCAATTCTACAGGTTTAAACCAACATTTTTCCTTGTGCTACGGACTAATTATCTGTTTCCAAAATCATGTAAACAGGTCAAAAAAACAGAAGTTAGTCTACAAAATTTGGCTATTTATGTCAACAAAAGAGCCGTTAGCGGTAATAGATGGTTATGCTATAAACTTCAAAATCCGAGGAATATGGCCTTCCCGTCAATTTTTATATCTTGTTTTTTATACGGTATGCCCGAAATTCTTCGCTTACCGAAGATTCTTTTGACACATCTGTTACACAAGCATTCGAAACCAGATCATCAGCAGAGTTGTTGGCAACAGGATTCCCATAAGGCCAGAGTTTCCTGCGGCTCCGGCCATAGCCCTTCGCTCATATCTTTACCTTGAATGCGAGGCTGGAAGATAAGGCACTGGCCGAACCCTTGGAGGTAACCGACAGTGCGCTCCAGGTAAGCAGGAACAGACTCATCAGTATCGCGAACCGGACCTCCGTAACAGAACTTTCCATTGTCGGCAAAACGCGGGAGTAAATTCTGGAAGTCATAGTATTCCGGCTCCCCGAAATTGATACCTTTGATTTGAGGCGTACCTAGATAGAAGTCCAGTTGGTGAGATATGTCGCCACAACTGTGAACCCATCCTCCCCCGAACGGTTCGAGACATCGGCGAAGGTACGGCAAGGAAAATCGTTGGTAATGATCGGGTGAAAGCATAATGCTGACATCATCAACCACCCGTACCCCCCCACCGATCATGTACATGGCCCCGTGATAACCACCGTCCAAAGGTTCATCCAACTCATGTTTGAGGCGTTTGGTCAAACGGATGAATACCTCAGTGATTGTCTCCATAAGTTGGCGGTAATAAGCCTCATCATCAAGCATGTCGAAGAATATATTCTGTTCCCGCAAAAGAAATGCGGCATTCATGGGTCCCTGCAAATCGGGCATGAAGATGTGAATCTGAGGAAAAGGCTTTAAGGCCTCCCGACTGTATTGAATAAATTCAATAACCTTGGGTATCAAGCCCATCTGGTCGATACGATCCAGATCGATGTCCAGGATTTTTTGCTTGCTCGGGCGATCGGTTACCCAGGGCATATCGTTTTCGCCCATATCGGTACCGCATCCAAAGACGCTGGCCAGAATACCGACGCCGAAATTGGGCCGCAGGGATAATTGGGCATCGCTGGGGGTTCTGGCCCAGCCGATAACATCCCAAAGGGATTCGATCAGCATTTTTACCGGATCATGAAACTGCTGGCGAAGGGAATAGTGATCGAACTGGTAGTACTCCGGCACCTTTCGGCCGCCACGCAGTTGATGCTCACAAAGTCGAAGGTACTGAGGGCCAACGCGATCAGTTACCTGACGAGATTCACTCCGTCCCAGTAGAATAGGTACCCGATCCGGCTTCTTTCCACGCCAGACGGCTTCCTGTCGGCGCCGACCGGCTTCAATGCAGCCGGCATCTATACTGAGCAGATCAAGCATCTGATTAAGCTGTGGATACATGTTTATCTCCGCATCTTTGGATCAAACAATCGTAACAGGTGTATAGTTCGCAGTCTATGTAAAGTTCCGATGCTCGTTTTATTCATGGATGTTTCCAGAGTTTGGGCTTTGGATATTATTCAGGTAACAGTCAGGGTAAAGGCAGTGTCTCCAGAATCCGGGATTCGGAAGATTGATCATCATGAACGGTCATAACGACTTTCGTGTTGGGCTCGATATCAATCAGACCCTTCAAACGTACGGTTCCGTCGGCCAGGCTCCGGGTGGCCCGAATCGGCCGGCCATGGTAATAGGCGAAACGGACATCGGCATCGGCTTTTTCAAATGGGTTTCATAATGCCAGGGGAACCAGAACGATGGGGCCCAGTTGGTATAACCGATGCCGGTGATTTGAAATCGACGGCCCAGAGCCTTGTTTTGAATCTTCCAGTAACCGGGATTGAGCGATTCCCATCCATCCCCATGGTAGAGCGAGTCTGCCCGATTGAAATCGTCAACGGTGATCCACGATTGCTCCCTCTCGGTTGAAGCCCCAGCCAAATCCATCGCACTCATACTCGCGGCCAAAATCGTCAGTATCGAGAATCTTCGCTTGATCAAGACTCATTCTCCACATAAACAAAGGGCGACTCAGGTGTTGAATATGGAGTAAATCTTATACGCCCCACCTATGGTAACCACCAAGATCGCCAATATCATGCCCGTGTTCCATATCAATCGGGTGATTCCCCTCGGACAATCTTCGCCAAGGAAACGTTTGTTATTCATCAGGACGAAGAAGGTGATATACGCAATCGGTATGAAGAAGAAACAAAAAACCGAGATGGGCACCATCAACCACATCTGAAGTTTGCCGAAGATGAGCGGACCGAACAGGCCGAGGGCCGGTATCGATATACCGATTTTATAAGCCTTCCCGTCCGGCGTACCTCCGCAGATCTCACACAAGGTAAAACCGCTGACCAACATCATGGTAACGATGCTGCTGGTGGTCATTCCCAGGAAACCCAGACCGAAAATAATGTGACTCCAACGGACACCCAGTAGCGGTTCCAGGGATTTGGACATGGCAACCGCACCACGAATAGTCGATTTAACATCTGTAATCTGTTCGTTTTTCTGATCCTGGGTTAGTGTGTTGTCGGCCTCGATTTGGGCGATACGGGACTCGATCTCAGGAAGCCGCTGGTGCAGGACGTTGCTGGCGGAGATCATCAGACAACTGGTGGCGAACACAAAGGGGATAAGCATGCCAAAACCGAGGTCGAAACCGGCCAATCCTCGATGTTCCCGACCCCACCCACGGGCAAGTAAAGTGTAGGGGAAGAGAAAAGTCATATTGATTCCGACCGCGGTGGCATACATCGAAATCACTACGTCAAGCTTGTCGGTCTCGTGAATACGCGGCACCTTATGAAAGCTGAAAAATCCCTTAAAGATTTCACCCCAATCAGTATCGATTTTGAATACGACGACGGCAAAACAGATGATGATGCTGCCGACCACAACCTTCATGGCATTTTCGAACCACCGTACCCCGCGCGATCCCCTGCCGTAGTGCCAGGTTACCCAGAGAGTGATAAGGGCGATTGGTAAACAGGCAAGAGCGCCGTAGCCCATACCTGCGGCCTCGCCTGGGGCAGTGTCAGCCCCTAATAATCTTCGACCGAGGGCAACGGCAAAATCAGGCGTCTTCTCACCTCCGATGGTAACCATGTCGCCGAAGACGGAGGCGGATACGTTAAACTGACCGAATATCCAGATGAAGTTTGCAACCAAGGTGGCCAACGCCCAACCCCAACCCAGAACTGGATGGGCGTAGCGATTGACGGCATGGAAGGGACGAATGCCCGTAGATAGGGTCATATAGGCCATGGCCCCCATCATGATTGCACCGATGGCCATCGAAGTCGGTTGTACCCACAACAAGGTGTATCCCGCCAGGGCACCGGCAAATAACGAGGTACTGCCACTGCCACCCCCGAGGGTTAGGGCGCTCTGAATCCAGCCCGGCCCGGATAGCTTGAAGTATCCGCCGGCCCGAACCAACAGAGACCGGCCGGTCAATTCCTGCAAGTACGCCCGCTCCTTGGCGAGCGCCTCAGCATCCCGAGCGGAGGCCATCGGTAAACCACGCCCGATATCCGACATTTGTTCATACCCATTCTCTACCGGCTGCTTTTCATTCATAATCGACCTCACTATTCGAACAATCAGGTCCACCAAGGTAATCCAAGGTGAAAGGCGGGGCAACTGCTATTATTCATCAAAGATTTGCTCAAGGGCGAATTCCATAGTATTCTCGCAGTAATAATAGTCTGGATGGCGGCGATTTCAGCCCTATGTGTGTGAAATTCACCTTTTCCGATTAAACCGGACCGTGGCTGACATCCACATGTTTGAGAACGATACCCGCCCGGCAAGCGGGCAAAACAGGCACTCATAAAATGGAGAAAAAATCATGATTCGCGTGGGTCTGATCGGGGCCGGTTTCATCGGCCGAAATCACTTCAATCAGTACGAACAAATGACCGATCGCTCGAAGGTCGTGGCCCTTTGTGACAAGGAGCCGAACCGCAGAGCAGGTGATTGGACGGACGTAGGCGGCAATGTAGGAGATATGCAGGGAACCAAACGTGATCTGGGCGATATCAAACAATACGCCGACTGGCACGATCTGATAGCCGATCCCGAGGTGGAGATGGTGGACATCTGCGTGCCCACCTATCTTCACGCGGAAATGAGCATTGCCGCCCTCAAAGCCGGCAAGCACGTTTTATGTGAAAAACCGATGGCATTAAGTGTGGAACAATGCGACAAGATGCTCGCCGCTGCCGCCAAGTCCAAACAGAAGTTTATGATCGCCCAGTGCATACGATTCTGGCCGATGTGCGTGTGGCTTAAGGAGGTGATCGACGATAAGCGATTCGGGACCCTCCGGGCACTGCAACTCAGGCGGCAGGCCAGCACGCCGGATTACTCGCTGAACAATTGGATTCTGGATCCCGAATTGTCCGGCGGTGCGATCCTGGATCTACACGTGCACGACACGGATTGGACAATCCATATGTTCGGCAAACCCAAGTCCATAACCGCACAAGCTTATCCACAGCCCAATGGTGCGTTCGACCGCGTTCATGCCCTTTGGCATTACCGCAACGATCTGGTGGTTCAGATTGAAGGTTTCTGGGACATGCCGCCGGGATTCGGTTTCAACATGGGCTTTACGGCACGCTTTGACCAGGCATCTGTAGTGTTCGATCTGAACTCGGGTAAACCGCTTACCATTCTCAAACCGGACGGCAAGGATGAAACACCCCAGATGCCCGAAAAGGATGGTTACTACAAAGAAATCGAATATTTCCTGGGTTGTATTCAAAAGAACGAGGATCCCAAGATCAGCACACCGGCGGAGAGCCGTGACGCGGTGGCCATCGCCTTGGCCGAAAAAGAGAGTGCCCAAACCGGGAAACCGGTTACGATTGCTTAAAGATCATCGCCGGTAAGTCCTAATACCAATCGTAAATACCTGCGTAATCTGGATAATATATTATTGCCCAGGAGATACCGCATGCAATATCAACAAGGCCGCTCCGGAAAATTCGCACGTCGGACGATACTGAAAACCATTGGAACAGGCGCAGTAGCCTTGGCTGTCGGCCCGGTGGCGAAAGCCGGTAATCCCAAACAGATGAACGTCATCGAATTTGAAGAAACCCTTATATCAATGCGCGATCGGCATTATCGCCATCGACAGGTGGATATCGTCAAGACGGGTTTTAGGCCGGTGGGAGGAAAGGTTGCGGATTTTGCGGTGGCCGAACACAAGGGACGAATCCACTTTTTCTATATCGAGCGGCGGCTGCAGGAAGGCACACCTTTCTATCCCGGGCATGAAATCTACTTTGGACACGCTTCAACGGCGGACTTTTTTAATTGGACAGTGCACGATCCGGTAATGCTGGTTCGCCCCAATAGTTGGGAAGAGGCACACGTCTGGGCCCCGTGTATTGTTCGCCGGGGGAAGGAATACATTATGGCCTACACGGGCATAAATCGACATATTTCGCAGAACATCGGCCTGGCCTCCAGCTATGACCTGTTCGATTGGAAACGCTGGGATAGCAATCCGATCTCACCGTGCAAGAATAAAACCTGGGCCTTCTGGCGGGAAGATGCAATCTCAAGCTGTCGTGATCCCAGTATATGCGAACATGATGGACGTTACTGGATGATCTATACCGCTAACACCAGACAGGGCGCCTCATGCATAGCACTGACCTCGACCGGGGATTTTAAAAACTGGCGCGATCATGGGCCGATCTGCATAGGCCCCGCTACCGGCTATGAAGCCCGGCTTGAAGGCGGCCATCCGCAGGGCAGCCTGGAATCGGCCAACCTTTTACGAAGAAAGGGGAAATGGTTTCTGCTGGTCAAAACCAAAATTCGTGACAGCAAAGATAGATCGTGGATAATCGAGAGTGACCGGGTTGATTCGTTTCCCTTCGCAGAAAGGCGGGTATTCTGGCCCGGCAGCTTCGGTATTGAAATAGTACGGGACCAGGGCAATTGCTCACTGCTGGCGACTTTCTTTGCCGGTTGCATCCGTTTCGGCGTGGCTGACTGGGCCGGTCCCAAACCCACGGGCAGATTTATCGAATCAAAAGAAGAACTTCAAACCTGGTTAAAATAATAACGAATCATACAAATAATCTGCCCGTTGCGTGCCATGTACGTTAAATTAATCTGCATCCACCATTGTAGAAACCGGCGTTTCCGCACTCGGTTGATCACCCTCATATACTGTCCCGTCGTCCGTATGGTCCCGCGCCCGCGTTCGAAGCAGCTCAAACATGATCTTCAGGTCGCGCAGCCCTCCGATCAGGAACCACAACGTCGTAACCACCCCCAGGACGATAGACATCCAGATAATGAAATGCCAGAAGGACATCCACGCCTCGTCCGATATTTCGTGGATCGCGTAGTGGTAAAATATCCCGACGGCAAACACCACACCCCAGAGGAGCACCCATACCACTGAGCCGATATAGATGACCTTGTCCCACCAGGTGAAGGAATCGTTGATACCCAGCCACTTCCAGCGAGCCGTCGCGGTGGCATCGCCCTCGGCAACATCGTCTGCGACAGCATACTTGCCGCGGTGAAGCATCCGATCGAGATCGAATTTTCTGGCTCCAAACACGATCGACATCATGAAGTAAACAGGGATGGCACACATCGCACTAACAAAAGTCATGACTTGACCGTCGATTCCACCCAGGTAAACGATGCCCTTTTTGAGTACCTCACTATGGTACAACGTCAATTGAAGCCAGGCCCTCAAACCCCCCGCTTCTGGATCGGCATTGGCAATCTGATTGGTGATGAGTGCGGTACTGGCCACCACAATCCCCGTGATCATGGCCCCCCATGCACCAGCCGTAGTGCCCCGTCGCGTATACAGTCCGCCGATGACGCAGCAGCCTGCCCCGCCCAGGTAGATGGCCCCCGTCACCGCAAAGAACATCCGAATGTAATCCTCCAGGGTAAATACCATACTGAAACAAAAAGCGAATAAAGCAACGCCGCAGATCGAATACCGCAGATAGAGAAGGTGTTTTTCGGGGCTTAACGGCTTGCCGCGTAAAGGCATCAGCACGTCCTGGATAAAGATGCTGCCCCATGAATGCAGGTACGACTCATCGGTACTGACCGCCGCCGCTACCATCACTGCCGTCAGGGCCCCCATCAGTCCGATGGGCAATATCCGGCCCAGCACCAAAGGCACGGTCATCTCCGACTGTCCTTTGTCGTCGAAGCCGGCGAGCACTTCCTTCACCCCCGCCGCCTGTTGGGCGAAGTCCGGATGAAACAGGACCGCAATCGCACAGATGGCGAAGATCGGAACGATCATCTCCTGGGCAAAATAACGCCACGTGCCCAGAATCTGCGACATGCGGGCTTCGTGAGGCGTCTTTGCTGCAACATAATAGCCCTGCGTACCCTGCCAGGCCTTCCAGCAATAGAACCAGATGAAGTACTGAATGAGAAAGAACCACATGTTGAAACCCTCAGTTTTGCTGATCTTGAAGGGATTCGCCAGTGACTGATCCTCGGGGGCCATCGCCACTACCTCACTGATGTGGTTCCAGCCGATGTGGTTAAACAGTACCAGACAAACCACCAGAAGAATCGTCATACAGAAAATGCCCTGCATGAAGTTTGTCAGCATGATCGCGATCTGTCCACCCATGAAGGTGAAGTACAGGGCCAGGCTCAGCAGCACTAACATCACCAGGGTAAAAGTATCTACGTTGAAACCCGCCAGGGTAAACGTCTCCGGCAGGCCGCAGAAATAGATGAACAAACGGGCGTTTAAATAAGGAAACACACCGTAGTTAATGATCCCCGATGCGAAGGCGACCATGCCGGCAAAGATCCTGAACCGCCGGCTGTAGCGCATCTCGAAGAACTGGGCCAGGGTCAATGCCCGCGTCTGACGATACCGGTAAAGCACCCAACCCGACAATGCCAGCACGAACAGCAACGGCCAGTTCGGCAAGCTCCACCAAATGCCCGTAAAACCGGTCTTGGTGTACTGCTGCCAGAAGGCCAGCAGGGTAACGGCACCCAGCCCGGCGATGCCCTCGGAAATACACAACAGATAGCGACCGCCACATCGCCCGGCGGCAAGGAAGTCGGCCACCCCACGCATGTTATGCCTGGTGGCGAGTATGACTACCACCATAAAAGCGAGCAACGCCAGGACAATGCTCCAATCTACCCAGTACATATTCATATCATCAACTCACTTATTTGTTCGGGCTCCTTCAATCTATTCGAAAGGAGTACAATTTCCCCTTATTCTCTACAGCAAACTTCAGTCGGGCAATGTTACCTGAAATCAACTGCTGCAACGATCGGCCATCAAACTTGACCTCGTGCCGTATAGAGTCACCCAAAACAACCGCCCTACCCAGCTCTTTTTTATCTTTGTTAAAGACCTCCACACTAATCGGTCCAATACCATTAACAAACAAGTTCCGGCCCTCAAAGGCCAGCGCTCGGGTGGTCAGCTCGCCGCCATCGATCGATACAAAACCATCCACGCGGAGCCTGGCTCGGAAAATACCGCCCCCACTTACCCGAATAGGTCTCGGATGGTTTTTGCCGTATGAGGTACAGCCGTAGTAATAGATCAACTCGTCACCAATCCGCAATGGCCCCTGGCTGAATTCACTCATATAGCCCCCGTCGTTACGACCATTATTCCCCCCTTCCGGACCGTTGGGTATGAATACCTCAGCAATACCGGAATCATTTACAA
>CP070790.1:3700573-3704146 GCA_020346805.1 Planctomycetota bacterium | reverse complement strand
GTAGCACGGTTACGCATTTCACGCAGGGCCGAGTAAGCGGATTGAGACTGGCCGGCGTCGAGATTATACAGGCGAATGAAAGATCTTACGTAGTAGGTCCATGCGTCATCGTGCTTTTTGATACTGGGAGGTCTGGGGCCGATTGTTTTATAACCGAAGTCAGACAGACGAACGTCTCCCTTTTCCCAACGATCCAGTCTTTCTTCGAATGCCTTGAACTGTTTTTTCATTAACTCCAAATCTCGGTCATGTTTTTGAAGCTGGTCGTCACGGAGGATTCTCCGCCATTGCATATTTCCGTTGATGATTTCCTCCTTGATAGCCTGGTACAGCGGTTTTCCATTTCTGGCCCACTCTCTGGCGATTTCCGGTGGGGGCAGCTCGCGTTTGAACTGGTATTCAATCATGTCACCGGCCAGTGAACGGACATCCTTCTCGTAGTCCTTCAAAAAAGCTTTGACCCTCCTGGTCAGCAGTGCTTTGGTATATATTTCCTGGTCTTCGTCAAGATCGTAATATCGGGTTACGTGGCTGACATACAGATCCAAAACTTTGTCGACATTCCAGAACAGCGGGGATCCGCTCATGGCACTTGTATTTTGTTGGTCTTGAGCCAATGTGGTGCCGGCTTGGAGGCCGATGGTCAGAATCGCTAAACTTGCGATAGTACTAACTTTGCGCATTCTTTTGTTCCTTAGTAAGAGGCTCGCTATCAGACTCTACGGACAATATTATACAGATAACAGATTGTCCCAGTTGCAGATTCGTTTACCGAGTTTCCGACGAGCCGATTGTCTAGAATATCGGCGATTTGGCTATCGGCCAACAAGCAGAATGATACCCCCGCGTAAAAGGTAAGGCAAGGATGGCTGGTGATCTAACCGCCGTGGTCAGTGTTATTTATGTTACTTTTGGGGGATGAGTTGGGTGCAGAAACGTTTCAGCCTGAGCCACCAGAAGCGTTTGCGTATCATGTTCAGGCCGGCGTGATTCGGATTGACCGCCAGGCCCCGGGCTGTGGTTTGGCGAACGTCTTGCCATCGTCCCAGATGCAGATAGGCCAGGGCCAGTTTGTGAAGGGCCATGAAGTTTTCGGGTTCGATCTGCAAGGCATCCAGGCAATGCTGGATGCCGCGTTCGAAATCGTTTTCCAGAAATCGGCAGACGGCCAGGTTGTGATGTGCCCCCACCATTTCAGGTTCGAGTTCGAGCACGTGTTGGAAGTAGGAGATTGCTTCTGTAGGACGGCGCATCTCCAGTAAGCAATTACCCATGGCCATCAGGGCAATGAGGTCTTCCGGATCATCTTCCAGGGCCAGCGACAGATGCTCCATGGCCTGGTAATGGTTGCCCAACCGAAGCTCTGCATCGCCGAGGTGCGAATGTAAGCCGGGGTAGCTGTCGTCGAGATTCAATGCAGCCTCAAAGTACCTTTTGGCCGATGCGGAGTCCTCTTTCTGTGATGCGATCAGCCCAAGCATGATGTAAGCCCGCGTTGACTCGGGTTCAAGGTCGGTGACTTGCTGGAATTTTGTAGCAGCACCGTTTAAATCATCCATCTCGATCAGCAAATCGCCGAAGTCGCAAATGACTTCAATGTTGCCCGGATCCGTACGCATGGCCTGTAGATAGAAGTCGCGAGCCTTGTTGTATTTTCGCAGCGCTCGATAAGTTTCGGCAATGTGTTGGCGTGTTTGGGGATAGTTCGGTTCAATTTCCAAGACCCGCTGCCAGCAATAAATGGCCTTGTTAAGCATGTCCCTGCAAGCCAGGGATTCGGCTATGTGATGGAAGCAGTTGGGGCAATCGCCTTTAAGCTGTTGGGCCAGGTAGAACATTTCCTCCGCCTTGTCATGCATGCCCAGACGGGTATAAGCAGCGATACGATGACAATAAAACGGTTCGTAGTCCGGGTATTCTTGTGCCAGTTTTTCAAACAGTTCGACCGCTTCAAGGTATTGGCCGACGCGAATAAGGTCGATGCCCTTGACGGTTTCAACTTCGAGTCGTTCCGGGGCTAAGGTCAGGGCTTTGTCGTAAGCTTCAATGGCTTCATGGTATCGTTCGAGCTGATCGAGAATCTGTCCGCGTTGTGCGTGCCAGGTTGGATCGTTCGGATTGATATCGATGGCCGCTTCAAGTTCTTGCAGCGCTTCCGTCCACTTTTGTGATTCGGTGAGTTGGACTACTCGTTCGATTCGTGATTCGGCATCAAGCCAGTCGTTCATCGCTCCCACCCTTACCACTGATCGATCATGTTAATTCACACATAATGGATATCGGCCGGTAAAATAGGTCACACGCGTCAATTCCGGCGAATAACTTTCCTAATTTTCCATGGAATTATAGGTCGTAAAAAGGTGGCAGTTACGAGTGATTACTTGTGAAGTGTATCGTGTCTGGAATATAGGATGTAAACGATGATGCTGGGTTAAAAAGGGGGTATTTTCCCGCCTTTTATTGGGCTTGAATATTGACGGAAATGCCTCATTCGGTTTTTTGTTTCACTTCCGCAATTGTCACACAATTAGTTTGCAAATGGTCGAGAATAATTTTTCCTGGTAACCTGCCATTTACCGGACCAGTAAGTTCGATCATTGACGGGTGTTCGCCTGCCCCGACTTGACCGGTGTTAAACGGTTATCAGGAATCTGTTAACGAGCTACTTGACCGAAGTTTATTTCGACACTTCAGGTAACTCGTCTGCGGCCACATCCTTTATGCTGAGATCACCGTAGATTATGCGGTAGGTCTCGGAGCCCACCGGCCGATACCAGAAGATGGCCTTGTTGGCCTCACCCAGTCTCACGCCATTGCCGGCGTAGTGCCAATCGCTTTCGGCTTTGAGAGTACGGATGAATAACCAGCTACGAGCGACTTTCATTACCCGTTTTATCTGTTCTGGTTCAGACATCTTTGTCTCTATGAGCTTTTTCTTCCACAACTCGAGGTTCCTGGCGTCTGTGGTATCGAGGTTGTGCGGAAAGACATCACCCATCATTTCAGCCCATACCCGCAGGCCTTCAATCAAATCCTGTTCGGTGAAGTTAGTCATGTCCATCTGGGCCTCATGACGGGTATATCCATCAGGTACTTCCAAGCTGAAAAGCGATTCGTCCAGGTCGATGTTAAATTCGAAGTCGCTCATAACAATAGTGCCCTCGGCGCCCACCATTTTTACGAGCATTTCTATCCTGATAGGTAGAAGGGTTTGTGCATCAGCCCAGAAGTTCATTTTTCCTTCGGGGTCTTTGGTAAGATAACCAATTGCAGGTAGGCCATCGATTTCCTGCTCGCCCAAATATTCCACGGATTCATCTTCGTTTTCCTGTGCTTGCTGGATGCGTTTTTGTAAGTCGGCGAACATATTGGCTCTGCGGAGACTGTTGTCAGAGTCGGGGATGTTTTTAAATTCCAGAAACATAGCCTTCTTTTGTGTGGGTACGAGACTCATCATCTGAGCTTGGTTCAGGTCGATAATTTGATCTATGCCTTGTGGGGTTTTTATCCTCATACGTCAGGGTTCCATGAACATGCACTAGTGAATTTTAGATGGTTTATCTTTTTAATTAG
>CP070790.1:3696649-3700473 GCA_020346805.1 Planctomycetota bacterium | reverse complement strand
ACTATCGTGATCATACAATTCAACGCCTTGTTTGCCCCGGTCCCACTCTGTGTAGCGCCAACGTTCGGTTCGCACGGAACAACCGGCAATTTTACCGCGCTGCACCTGTGTAAATGCCGCCTTCTTCCAGGGCAGGACCGTCTCGTTCAGTAACGGCCGGAAACTGGTTCCCTCCAGATTCACAGGTGCGGGCAATCCGCACAAATCGGCCAGTGTTGGATAGATATCTACGAACTCTACAATCCGTGAACAATTTCCGGCTTTTCTGTTCATCCGGCTTGTCACGACAATCAGGGGAGATCGGGCTGACAACTCAAACAAAGTGTTCTTATTCCACCAGCCGCGTTCACCAAGATGGTAGCCATGGTCGCTAAGAAACACAACGGTTGTATCATGCCATAGCTCCAGGCGGTCCAGAGCTGCGATTAACTTTCCAACCTGGGCATCCATAAAAGATATACCGGCATAGTAAGCGCGCATAAACTCACGTCGCTCCTGGTTGGTAAAACGGTCGAATTCCGCTTTCCAGGAACCTCCAAAGGCCTGTGGAAGTTCGGCAGAGCGATTAGTCGGGTCCTCTGGCGGTTTCAAATGCTCGATCGGATAAAGGTCGAAATAACACTTCGGTGCAATAAACGTATCGTGCGGTTTATGAAATCCAACTGCAAGAAAGAATGGATCTTGGCGGGGCTGTTCCAGCAGGCGGACAGCTTCTGCTGCAATTTGACCGTCAGGCTGGTCCAAGTCATCTCCCCTGGCGGCAAGCCAACGACACCATTTGATTCGACCACCAGTAAGGTTTCTTCCCTGCCCTTTTTTACCCAGTAGTGTCCCTTTCGGATCAGATGTTACATTCCACGCTTTAGGATCGTCCATATTCCTGGCTGAATGAAAGACTTTTCCCACACCGGCGGTGAAATATCTGTGTTTGCGGAAGAGTTGTGGTAGAGTGACGACATCCGGAAGCTTCGACCGGAAAGGAACGGTGTTGCTTAAAATGCCTGTTGAATCCGGCCTAAGCCCGGTGAGAAAAGATGTGCGACTCGGATTGCAAACCGGGTACTGACAGTAAGCACGGTCAAAACGGACACCGCGAGCAGCCAACCGGTCGATGTTGGGTGATTTGACCACGGGATGGCCGTAACACCCGAGTGAATTATTCAGATCATCGACAACTATGAGCAACACGTTCGGTTTGCGTTGAGTACCTTTGGTCTTAGAGCTTTGCGGCCGGGACGATAATCGTGCCTGTGCAAGAATATTCCCGTCTGCCCAGTCTCCGAGCGCCGCTGTCGCCACTGTCGTGCCTGCTTTGAGAAACTGCCTTCGTGTTATCATGACATTCTTCACTGTGCTGCCAACCTATTACTACTAACACCATACTTTTTTATAAGGACGTTCTCAAGTATCTGTCGATCGCCGTCTGGAAGGGCTTCATTATACTGATAGAACTCAGCGATCTGGCCGGCAAAGTTGCCTGCGCCACTGCCGGTGCCGTCATGGAACTTCGTTGCCCCTTCTTTATGTCCGAAAGCACAATTGCCGCTATGTTTATGCAATTGGGCTACGCTGTCGTAAATGCCGATGCTCGTGCCGTTGACAAAGCCTTCAAATGTTCCTGTATTGGCATCCATTACTAAAGTTGCCACATAAACGGTGTTTGCAAAAACAGGAGTATTCAGAGCACTCGGTCCCCACTGAGTCTGCGACTCGCCAAGGTTCCAGCCGTTGATATATAGATTTCCACTGTCTAAGTAGAAGCTAAGGCCGCGGACACCTCCACCCTGCTCCCAAATCACCTGGCGGCTGTCAACGTCACTGTCGGTTTTGAAAACAACCGCCAGCGTTTTACCGGAATACGGGCCGCCAGTGTTAATGTCCCCACTATCGGACACATCCAGATGTTTCCCGGTCCCATCAAATTCAATGGCCGGTTCATTGTTGATCGCAGAATTAATTAAAACCGGCCTTTCGTCTTCCGTACTCTGACTGGCATCATTGTTTTTCGCCTGATCTTCCCATTTACTAACAACAGCTTCGCTGGTCGTTACTCCAATGTCGGCCAGTAGTTTCATTACCGGTTGAATACCGGTACAGGCAGAAACTTCATCGGAGTAAACAGATTCGTACTTGAAGGTATCCACTGCTGTGACGAGATAGTAGTAGGTGATATAATTAGTCACATTAGTATCAACATACTCCGAATTTCTCAACAGAGACTGGTTGACCCGAGTATAGCCTGAGCCGGAGCTAAGTGAACGATACACGTTGTAACCAGCCATATCAAGCTCGGCGTTGTCATCCCAATCCAATGATGTTTGGTTATATCCAGGTGTAGCGACCAAATCCGTCGGAGCAGCGGGATGAACACCAGAAAGCCAATTTTTAGCCGTAACCACATAATCGCCGAAATCTATGCTTCCACTGCCTGTCTGATCAGCCCCGTTACAGAAGAGGTTGAGGGCATCGCATCCGCCAAGGAGCCATTGAGTGACAAGTTTATCCAGGTCAAATACATCCACGTCGTTGTCAAAATCCAAATCTCCTGGTCTTGACACAGAGATGTTGATGTCATCGTAGTATGAGAGATCACCGTCAAAGGCAGTAAGGCGTAGAGTGTATTGGCCCGATTGCGAGAAAGAAGCGGTCGTATCGACAGCACAGGGATCACCGAAATTAATCTGGCCCGGCCCGTCAAGCTTGATCCAGTTTGTTGTTACGCCGATTGGTTCACTACCCAGATCACAGGGATCGACTTTCGGTAAACCATCATCCATGATAGTGGCATCCAGTATTGCTGTGGCGATGGGAAAAATGCTTTGATCCTCACCGGCATCAACTTTAGGAGGGTAGTTTCCCCCAACAAAACACTGAACCTTGCCGTTTTTCATTGAAATGAAAAGTCGCCCATTGGCGGCAACCATACCGTCCCACACGGGAAGAGATTCAAGATTGTATTCGGCCAGCTTGTTCCCATCCGAAGCAGATACAGCCCACAACAAAGTACCACTATGTCCTTCGAGGGCGGCGTCCTGTGCAACGAGCTTTGCCGGAATATTGGGATTGTAATTGGGATCGTTGGGCTCAGCAGACCAGTAGTCGAATGCTTCTTCCTCATTGAGGACATCGGCCGGGCCGGCAATAAATAGCGTCTTATCGGCCAGAACCATTGCGCGAACCAGAATTGGTACTGAATAATCGGTCCAGTGGTATTCGATGCTCTGGCTATCAGGATACTTCTCAGCGGCAAAAAGTTGATATTCTAACGGCGTTGACCATTTATAGTACTGCGGCTGACGTCCGTACCCGTAAATACAAGAATCATCAAAAACTAAAATCCGCCCGGCCGGAGCATACCTGCCGGCTCTATAGTAGCCACCGGCTCCGGAAGCAAAACTCCTGCCAAACACCCAGTAGCTCCGATGGAACCACGTATCATCCAAAAAGCCGAAGGGACAGAACAAATGCGCTCCTTCGCCATACTGCTGGGAAGCCTGTTCAGTGTGGTTGCCCGAGTGTGGGGGGATTTGTTCGCGAACAGGCTTCAGTTCGAATCGCCCGGATCGCTCAAAAGCGAACCTTTGGGACCGCATAAAGAGGTATTTACCATCACTTGATAGAATGTCCGGCAGTGCAACAGGCATGTTCAGGTTCTTAACGTGCACCTGCAGATTTTCAGATGTTTCCGGGTCACGGTCATCGAGAATGGTCTCGGAGAATTTGTGTCCTGTTATTGGATCAAGCAGCAAGAAACGCAAGCCACCATCCAGAAACATCGACCTGCCGGCAATGCAGAAAACGACGTTGTTCTGGACAAGCACACT
>CP070790.1:3693652-3696549 GCA_020346805.1 Planctomycetota bacterium | reverse complement strand
ATGGAGGCTATGTTGGTGCAACTGGCTTTGGCCTTGGATCCGCAAATCGTTCGGCCGGTGGTTATTTGCCTAAAGGGTGCAGGGGTATGGGCAAACCTGCTTGCGGAACGTTCGATTCCGATACACGCGGAGCAACTCAAGCATAAGTATGATTTCCGGGCTCTGGGTAGACTATCTAGACTGGTTGAAAAATATGAACCGGCATGCTTGATGGCGGTAGGCAGCGGGGGAGACCGCATGTTCTGGTCAACTCTGGCAGCTCGGCGAATGGGCGTGCCTATGATTGTATGGTCGCACGATTTCCCTTCAGCGGACCACTTG
The DNA here is from genome assembly GCA_020346805.1 of Planctomycetota bacterium. GTDB lineage: Bacteria > Planctomycetota > Phycisphaerae > UBA1845 > PWPN01. Next base: position 3,696,228 of record CP070790.1, on the reverse strand, counting down.
TATTTTGAGTGGACCAACCGTCGACTATATCGCTATGTACAAACCTTTGTGGCCCTTGGCCAGCAGCACCGACAAGCCCTGATTAACCGGGAAAAAATACCCGCAAACAAGTTACAGGTAATTCGAAACGGAGTTGACGTCGCAAAATTCCACTGTCCTCAGAAACGGCCGGAGGCCCGGCAACTCCTGAATATCAACAATGATGAAACGGTGGTTATAGGTATCATCGCCAATCTCCGGTCAGAAAAACGCCATGATATTTGTATCGAGGCAGCGGCCAAGATCCATGCACAACGAAATAACTGCCGGTTTGCGATTGTTGGTGATGGGCCACAGCGCAAGCAAATCGAGCAGTTGGCGGCCAGACATGATCCGGAAGAATCGTTTATCAGCATGCTCGGAGAATGCGAGGATCTGGCCGCTCTCATTCAGGGGTTGGATTTAGTATGTTTGACCAGCCAGTGGGAATGTCTGAGTGTGACCATGTTGGAGGCAATGGCCGCCGGCAAGGCTTTTGTAGCCCCCCGCGTCGGATCGCTCGACGAAGCGTTGATCGACGGCGAGACCGGACGATTCTTTGAGCCGTTGACTTCCGACGCACTAACTGATGTACTGATCGAACTGATCGATGATGCAGGACAGCGCGAGGCCCTGGGCCGGCAGGCTCAGGCAAAGGTGCGAGCGGAATTTACCGTGGATAAGATGGCTCGGGCGTTTGAGTCATTAATTACCGATCTGTTCAAGCGTCAGGTGTAATTATGGATCGTGATTTACTGCAAGAGGCCGGACGCCGATTGTCAGGCTGGGAGAGGACCATGATCCTTACCCATGTGCGGCCCGACGGTGACGGCCTGGGGGCTATGGCGGCATTGAAACGGGTAATCGAATCCGCCGGCCGACAGGCTACCGCATATGTTTATGCCGAGATCCCGGATCGCTATAAGTTCCTTGGTGAATCCGGCGGTTTTATTTTTTGGCAGGATGACGATCCGCAAAAAATCGACGCTCAATTCGACGGTATACTGATTTTTGACACCTGCAGTTGGTCGCAACTCGAGCCGGTGGCGGATTACCTGCGTAAAAGCTCATTGCCCAAGATCGTTGTCGATCATCACGACACCAATGACGACCTGGCGACCATGAACTCAAACGCACTCTACATCATCGATTCAACGGCGGCATCGACCAGCGAAATAGCCTATGCCTGGTTGCGGGCCATGAATTCCCCTATCGATTCGCTGACCGCCGAGGCCTTGTTTACCGGCATAGCCACTGATACGGGATGGTTTCGCTTTTCCAACACCAACAGCCGAACTTTTCTGTGGGCGGCGGATTTGCTGGAAAGCGGAATCCGCCCCGACAAGTTGTATGCAACGATATACTCGTCTTATTCCTTGGAGCGGCTGCGCTTGATGGGACACATGTTGAGCACCTTGGAACTTCACGCCGACGGGGCGCTGGCGATAATGTCTATCACGCGGGAGATGTTTGATAAAACAGGGGCCAAAGCCACCGATACCGAAGAGCTGGTTAACGAGCCGTTGGACACCGGGCCGGTGGCGGTTTCGGTTCTGCTCAGCGAGATGCGGGATGGAAGGATTCGTGTCAACTTTCGCAGTAAAGCGCCCGAGGTAGCCGGTGTCGATGTGGACGTATCACAAGTGGCCAAGCAGTTTGGCGGTGGCGGACACCAACGGGCTTCCGCTACCCGGGTTGAGGGGAAATTAGACGAAGTACGCAAACGGGTAACAGCCGCTATCCTCTCAATACTGAATGCACAACCTGCCCAATGAACCAAACGTGTTATGTGAAAGTAAGAAAAGAAATGAAGGAGATTAAGTAGCCGTGCAAGCGGTGTTGATTACATTAGTTACGGTTTTTTGTTCAACCTTTTCCGCAGTTGCCGATGCCCGGCCGTTGGATACTTGCATCCCCGGCAATGCCATGGCCGTTTATTTCGGCCGCCCTTCGGCGGATACACCCACCACCCGGCCGACGAGTACGTTAAATCAACTTGCCGCCTGGGTCATTGCCCTCAAGGCCATGGGTGTAATCCCGCATGAAGGCCGACTCATCGCCGACATTATGGCAACTTTGCCCATGCTGGGCGAGCGATCGTATGCCGTGGCCCTGTTGGATATTACGGCCAGGAAGCTTGGGCCCGGCAGTTATCGCTTGAACGACATGCAGGCGGCCCTGATTGTCGATACCCAGGGGATACAGGTAGCCTTCGATCGTCGAATCCGCGATCTGTTGGCTACATATACCGATGCTGAAAACGGAACGATCGATGCCCTGCGATTCGGCGATGTATCATACCACCGACTAACCGACAAACGTTTGCCGGAATGGGCGATTACTGAGTGGTGTACCGTTGGCGATTTGTTGATCGTTTCGTTCGGCAAGGGGGCGTTCGAGCAGGTAGTCAATACCGTAGTTAAACAATCTCCTTCGCTGGCTAAAGTAGCCTGGTATCGAAAAGCCCATCGTCGATGCCACGGTCCGGCCAGCCGAATCGAAGTATATGTTGACATCGCTCAGATAAAGGCCCGCCTCAACGAAGTTATTGTGGGCAG
>CP070790.1:3690197-3693552 GCA_020346805.1 Planctomycetota bacterium | reverse complement strand
GATTAATTCGGCGAACCATGTGAGCGAAGAAGCTTTGCCGTGCCGCTTCCAGTTTTTCCGTTGTTGATTCGCTTTTACATTCAAAGAAGCCGATGGCCCCGGTTGCTACTTCATGTGGCCTACCAGGTTTAAGGTTGTAGCCGGGGCGGTGTTCGATATTGATTTTTCCATCGGTATCCATGCTATTCCGGGACCTGGGCCACTCTGAGGTTATGAAGCATCCATCACCGCTGCCGATCAGTACGCTGGGCTGCCCCCAGGTGTTTTTGGATTTTGGCCAAATCAGCGATAGGCCGACGGGCTTCAGGTTCCACAGACAGATACCGGCAATGTATACAGATCGCTCTCTAGCTGTGCACACCATGGTTTTCTGCAGTACGGGAGCGTCCGGATATAGTTGGTACTTAATCTGCGCTTCGAGTGAGTCGTCGGCAAATTGTATGGCGGCCTTCGATTTATCAGGATCAACATTTATGCCGGCCAATTGGAATTTATTGTGCAATTTGTAATGTGGTATCAGCTTCGGATCGTTGATGTCTTCCGGCCGCACGATGGCCAAAGCGATTTCCTCAGAGTTATCGAAGCGATAGGTCTGCCCGGTTGGTAGGTATTGGATAAATGCCAGCCGGGGGCCGGCGTCTGTCTTTTGAAAGGTAACAGCCAGGTGTTTATTTTTCAGAATAAATGCGATCGGTATGTCGGCATCAAGATCGGCGGCGAGAGTGATTGTAGCTGAATTGAAGAATAATATGGTTGATAAAATACAAAAAAGCAGGTGTCTTATAATCATTTCATTTCTCCGGTTTCACGCAAAACAGGAATTTTATGATATAGATTTGTCGAGAGTAACCGCAAGGTAATTATTTCGTCAACTTTTGACGATTTGCTGGCTGGCTATTACTTATTTTCTGAGTAAACTGGAAAGCGGGTGAGATCACCTTTTGGTCCCTAAACCGTTGGCGGTTCGTAATAAGGGAGATAGTGACAATGAAATCGTATAAGAAGGCCCTGCTTTTTGGACTTGGCGTATGGCTGATACCTTTTGCTGTTTCGTGTTTTATTTTTCCTCTGAAATCCTCGGACCGGGCCCTGTTTGAATCGATCATGCCGGTTGCGGTGGCGGTTAGCACAGTGTTTTTTGCGGTTCTTTATATGAGGAGAGTGGGCGCGGGTTTTATTAAAGAGGGGATGCTGCTGGGCATCATATGGTTGGTCATAAGTTTGATAATCGATCTTTGTTTGTTTATGGAAGGCCCGATGAAGAGGCCTTTTATAGACTATATAAAGGATATAGGACTTACCTATATGATAATTCCGGCCATAACCACAGGTTTTGGTCTGGTACTTGAGGGAAAACGAGGTACAACCGACGTAGTATTTTCACAATAGCTTATCAGTTTAAGGAGTTCCGGAATGCGAAGATTGTTGATCATATCGCTGACGGCGTTTTTGATATTCGGAATGGTACAGAATCTGGTTCTGGCCAGGCCCCCGGTCATAAGCAGGGGTCCTAACGTTTTATTGGTTATTACCGACGATCAGGGTTGGGGTGACGTTCGATCGCACGGCAACGATAAGATTGACACACCCATCCAGGATAAACTGGCCGCCCAGGGGGCTCGCTTCCATCGTTTTTATGTCAGTCCGGTATGTGCCCCGACACGGGCATCTTTGCTGACCGGGCGAGATCATCTGCGTACCGGTACCAGTTGGGTGACCCATCAACTGGAGACCATGGGCAGCAAGGAGGTTACCATTGCCGAGATGCTCAGACAGGCCGGCTACCTTACCGGTTGTTTCGGCAAATGGCATAACGGGGCCCATTACCCCAACCATCCCAACGGCCAGGGCTTTGACGAATTCTTCGGTTTTTGCGGCGGGCACTGGTGCAACTACTTCGATACCCGATTGGAGCACAATGGCAAATACGTTAAGACCAAAGGTTACATAACCAACGTGCTGACCGATAAGGCGATTGAGTTTATCGAGAAAAATAAAAATAAACCCTTCTTCTGTTACGTCCCTTACAATGCCCCGCATAGTCCGTTTCAGGTACCTGATCGGTACTTCGACAAATATAAGGCCCGCGGTTTTGATAACAGAGATGCCTGCATCTACGGTATGGTGGAAAACATCGACGACAATCTCGGTCGGCTGCTGAACAAAATCGACGAATTAAAACTTACCAATAATACCATTGTTCTTTTCCTGACCGACAATGGGCCCAACGGCAAGCGTTACAACGGCGGGATGAAAGGGGCCAAAGGCAGCTCCCATGAGGGCGGGGTGCGGGTACCTTTGTTTATTCGCTGGCCGGGGTATATCCAGGCGGGAATTACTATTGAGCCGATCACTGCCCATATCGACTTGTTGCCGACCATTGTTGAACTGTGCGGCATACCCATGCCCGAGACATTACCCTTGGACGGTAAGAGTCTGGTGCCACTGTTGCAGGGAAAGACGGAGGACTGGCCCGAGCGCATGTTGTTCACTACCACACATTTCGTTTCCGGTAACATTAGTAGAGGTTCTGGCGCGGTTCGAACACCTCAGTATCGCCTGGTTAAGGAACAGAAGAGTTGGGCATTATATGACATGATTGCCGATCCCGGGCAAGCCAAAGATATTGCACGGGATAATCCAAAAGTTGTTAACCAGTTGCGCAACGCTTACGATATCTGGCTCAAGGACGTGACCAGGGATGGAATCGATCGTTTACCAATTCCAGTGGGATATATTGAGTGGCCGGTAGTCGAGATGCCGGCGCCGGATGGTTACATGTCCGGCAACATCAGGTTTAATTGCCGAATAGGCTGGGCCACGGATTGGTTCACCAATTGGACCAGCACCGAAGATTACGTATGGTGGAACATCGATGTGGTGCGTACCGGCTCATTCGAAGTCACGTTGCTCTATACCTGTCCAGCTGACGATGTCGGCTCAAAGGTTTGTGTCGAAGTTGGTAATCGGCGGGTTGAAGGTTTTGTGACCAAAGCCCATGATCCGGAATTGATTTTCAGTCCCGACCGTGTCGAATCCCGCGGCAACAGTCCGTACGAGAAGGTCTGGGCCCCGCTGAGGCTGGGCACCATCAAGCTCGACCAAGGTCAAGCCCAGCTTCAGGTCAGGGCATTGACCAAGACCGGGAATCAGGTATTTGATTTAAAGGCCGTCCGCCTGCGGCGGATTGATTGATATCAAACATGAACGACACGCAGCTTTCCATGCCAATCCTTGTTAATCGGCGCCGAATCTTCGCCTGCGTCATGCCGGCCATGGCTTTGCCGTTTTTTGCCTCGTTGCTGTATTACGTTTTGTTGGCCGGCAGTACGACGGCGATAATTATCTACACCGC
>CP070790.1:3680081-3690097 GCA_020346805.1 Planctomycetota bacterium | reverse complement strand
AAAAAGAGTCCTGTCAAGACGAGAAGGAGGAAAGCTGTAATAGAGGAAGTTGAGGAGTCAACAGAAACTCTTGTTGAGAAGCCTGCCAAACTCGCCAGAACGGCGGCCAAGAAGAAACCACGGACAAAGGTGGTTAGACCGGCGGCGGTAGCACCTGCGTCGATTACCCAACCGGCCGGGCCTCAAAATATTCCCGCCCCGGCACAAATGAGGGGGCCTAAAGTTGTTGGATTTGCCAAGCCCGATCCAATAATCCGACCCACACCTCGAACGGTAACAAAACTTATGGTCGAGGATATAGAAACCCTTGAGACCGGGATACCACATGCTCGAAAGGGTGGCAAACGTAAAGCCGGTCGTGAGGATCATGAAGGCCGACGCGGACGACATCGGGTTAGCCCGCGACGTTCAGGGCGTTCGACTCTTGACGTGGGTGAGCGACTCAGAGAGTGGAGAGATCGGGATTTGGTGGAGCGGCAGGAGAGGCTTGAGGCGGCCAGTGGCAAGGGTATTCATGCCCGCCATGCCAAGGAGGAGGAAAACTTGGTGCCCCGGGCAACAATAGCGCCGCGCAAAACCAAGGCCCAGGTCACCGAACCGATTGTGGTACGTGAATTATGTGCGGCATCCGGCATCGGGATGAACCAGCTTTGGCCCAAGTTCAAGAGTGAACACGATCTGCTGATTCAACGCAATACGGTGATACCGACAGAAATGGCCGAATTGGTAATGCTCGATTTTGGGGTCGAACTGGAGATTATCAAACCCAAGACCAATTTGGATAAACTGATCGAAGAATTTGAAGAGCGGAAGCGCGATCATTTAGAACCTCGTCCACCGATAGTAACCATGTTCGGACATGTGGACCACGGTAAAACCAGCTTGTTGGATATGGTTCGAAAAACGTCCGTTGCCTCGGACGAGGCTGGTGGGATTACCCAGCATACCAGTGCCTATCGGGTTGAGCGTGGGGATTTGTCAGTAACCTTCCTGGATACGCCGGGGCACGAGGCGTTTACCTCAATGCGGGCTCGCGGTGCGAATATGACGGACGTGGTGGTATTAGTAGTGGCTGCCGATGACGGTGTAATGCCTCAGACGGTTGAGGCCGTCAATCATGCCAGAGCGGCTAATGTAATGATTGTTGTTGCCCTAAACAAGATAGATTTGCCGGGTATTGATCTGAACAAGGTTTACGGTCAATTGGCAGAGTTAGATCTGGCACCTACAGACTGGGGCGGTCATACAGATGTAATTAAAACGTCGGCAGTAACGGGTGAGGGTGTGGATGAATTGATTACTCATTTGGCAACCCTAACGGAAATTCTGGGTCTTGAGGTCGATCCAACCATACCCGCCACCGGTACAGTGATTGAAGCTCGTCTCAAACCCGGTATTGGGCCATCGGCTCAGGTGCTGGTTCGTGAGGGAACATTGAACAACGGTGATTTTATTGTGTGCGGACCTGCGGCCGGCCGAGTTCGTACTATGAGAGATGATAAGGGTCGCAATATTAAAAAAGCGGGCCCGGGAGTGCCTGTCGAAGTGGCTGGTTTGGATGATGTACCTAATGCCGGCGACGGCTTTTATTGTGTGGATTCTTTGCAGCGGGCCAAGCAGATCGCCAATGAAGTCAAAGAAAAACAACGTGATGAGATGCTAATTAAGATTGGCGGCCCGCAGAAAAACCTGCAGGATCTGCTTCAGCAACGCGAAGAGGGCAAATTTCCAGAACTAAATATGATTCTACGGGCAGATGTACAAGGAGCGATTGATGCGCTGGTAAAGGCCTTGGGTGATTTTCCCGAAGAGGAGGTTAAGCTGAATCTTCTCCATTCCGGTATCGGCAGCGTAACAGAGAGCGATGTGGTGCTTGCCGAAGCCAGCAACGCATTGATTGTGGGATTCAATGTGGTAGCGGACGGCGGGGCCCAACGAATGGCCGAGGCCAAAGGTGTTGACATTCGACTGTATCGTGTGATTTACGAGGTAATTGAGGATATTCGTAAGGCATTGGAAGGTCTTCTGCCTAGTGAACAGACGGAGGAAACCCAAGGTAAGGCTACGATCCGCGAGATCTTCCACGTTTCTCGGGTGGGTATGATTGCCGGTTGTATGGTGTCCGAGGGAGCGGTGGGGCGATCCCACTATGTACGAGTAATTCGTGACGGGCACATTATTGTTCCTACGGAGGACGACGTGAAACGAGGACGCCATCGGGTAGTCGAATCTCTTCGCCGGTTTAAAGATGATGTTCGTGATGTACGAGCCGGCATGGAATGCGGTCTGCGAATTGAGGGTTTTGATGATATAAAGCCAGGGGATGTTATTGAAACCTATGCAGTGATTGAAACTCCCCGGAGTCTGTAGAACGATAAAACGAGCGGTAAATAATTGTCGCTGTTTATCGATGGATGATTAAGTGGTGTACCGACGGCGGAAAAACATGTTCGTCGCATGTGCAAATTGAATTGAGACGGTCATGGGCCGAATGGTGATAGGGGCGTTGAGTTTGAAGTTTGCCATATTTGGTGCGACTTCGTTAAAGGATAAGCGGCGAGTAGTCAGTAGCCTGAAGGATCGGTTGAGCAGTCGATTCAATATTTCAGTGGCTGAAGTTGGAGCGTTGGACCATCGCCAACAGGCGGAATTGGGTGTGACAATGGTTGCGAACGACCGCAGGTTTGTGGAAAGGTGTCTTGATAAGGTGGTCGATTATGTTCGCCTTGATCGCTCCGCATCTCTGGTCGATTATGAGACGGAGATTTTTTGAAGCTTGCAGATTAGGGGCTGATAATCGTTTGGTGGCAGACTCGGCAAGTAAGCCGGGCAGGAAAGATTTGGCAGCAATTATGAAATCGCATCGACCGGAACGAGTGGGAAACGTGATTCGGGCAGTGGTCAGTGATGCGATCACCAACAAGTTGAGTGATCCACGCATTGAGCCCATGTCCAGCGTTACCCGAGTCGAGGTCAGTGGTGATTTAGAGTATGCAAAAGTATGGGTTAGTGTGATGGGTGAATCGACGGTTCAGCGGCGCACCATCGACGGGCTGCGTTCCGCCAGAGGTTATGTTCAGGGCTTGTTGGCAAAGAAATTGCCGATCCGACATTGTCCGCGGATAAGCTTCCATCTAGATGAGTCAATTAAAAAGGCCACTGAAACCATCCGATTGATCGATGAGGCCATGTCAGAGTTGGAAGCCAGGACGAATGAGGTGGCAAATCAAGAGTGTATTGGTGAAGTAGGTTTGTCCTCCGGCGAGGATGATGAATGAAGCATGGCAGTGAGTACGCCAAGCGCGTAAAGCGACTATTTAATCGGTTGCTGCGAAAATACGGTAGACCTGCAGAGGCCGAATTGACGGACCCGATTGAACAACTGGTTCTCGGGATTTTGTCGCAGTGTACTTCTGCCGCCAAAGCGCGAACCGTTTATCGAAAATTATGTGACAATATGGTTGATTTAAACGAACTTCGCGTGACGCCTCCCATAGAATTGATGCAGTTGTTCGGCAGCGGTTTTTCATTTGCCCGAATGAAGGCCCAACGTATCGTCGATGCTCTGAATGCAATACGAAAACGTCAGGACACTTTGGATCTTTCCTTTTTGAAGCAGAGAGGACGGCGCGAAGCGCGCAGCTATCTCGAATCTCTTGATGGTGTTGATAAGACGGCGGCGGCCAGTGTTATATTGTACAGTCTGGGCGGACACGCAATACCGATAGACGACCTAAAACTTTATGTCTTGCGCAAGGAAGAAATAATCGACGAGCATGCGGACGCCGCCGAGGTACAGGCATTTTTGGAACGACATATCAGTGCAAAGAATGCCCGAACCTTTACCGAATTACTGGACAGATTCGTGTCTACAAAGGCGGCACGTATTCCTGTGAACAAGCTTCCGGAATTATTAAGCCCTCCGCCCGAACCGGCCAAGGAGGTTGCTTTGGCAGAAACGTCGGATAAAAGTTCGGCAGAAAAGTCGGCCAGAAAAAAACCACCGGTTTTTGCGAAGAAGAAGACCGGAGCTGCCTCCCAAGCGACCTCTACGAGGAAAGTTAAAAAGGACAAGAAAAGCGCAGCGAAAAGAGCAACAACTGCTAAGGCCAAGAGAGTTCAGTCGTCACCCAAAAAGAAAAAGGTTAAGAAGCAGAGCTCGAAACATGCGTCACGGAAGGCCAAGTAAGCGATGTACATGTAGTCAGATGACTCCAGCAACCCATCTGGTTTGGGTAAAGATATTGATTTCCGTATAAATCGGATTTCTTTGTAATCAGACCTGCAATGTTGGGATGACAGATAACAGGAGAGTAAGCAGGTGAGCAAGGAGCAAATACTAAAGATCGGGATTCCCAAGGGCAGTTTGTCGGAATCTACCGCAGATCTTTTTCGTCGGGCCGGTTTTAACCTCGGAATATTATCGCGCGGTTATCGTCCTTCGATAGACGATCCGCAACTTAGTTGCATCATGTTCCGTGCCCAGGAGATGAGTCGTTATGTCGAGGATGGTGTGGTGGATGCCGGTTTAACGGGACATGATTGGGTATGCGAGAACGGCAGCGACATTCATGAGGTTTGTGAGCTGGTTTATTCCAAGGCCACTACACGACCGGCCAGATGGGTTTTGGCCGTGCCCAATGAGTCAAAAGTACAACGAGTGGAAGATCTTCGGGGTGGTATTGTTGCTACCGAGTTGGTCAATGTTACCCGCAGATATTTTGAACAAAAAGGAATCGATGTGCGCATCGAATTCAGTTGGGGGGCTACAGAGGTAAAGGCACGTTTGGTTGATGCAATCGTGGAGTTGACCGAGACCGGTTCGTCGTTACAAGCCAATAATCTGCGAGTCATTGACGAGCTGCTCGCATCCACGCCACGGTTCATAGCCAATAAAGAAGCATATGATGAGCCATGGAAACGACAGAAGATTGATTCGGTTGCCTTGTTATTACGGGGGGCCATTGAGGCTCGGGCCAAGGTTGGTTTAAAGCTTAATGTAGCCAAAAGTAAGATGAACAAAGTGTTGGCGATTTTGCCTGCCGAGCTTTCACCTACAATATCTTCTCTTGCCGATGAGAAATATGTTGCCATGGAGGTGATTCTGGAGGTGGAGGTGGAACGTCAAATCGTGCCTCAACTCCAAAAGGCCGGTGCCACGGGTATTATTGTATATCCTTTGAATAAAGTCATTCCGTAAAATGGCGGCGTGGACAGAGGTCTTCTGATGCGGGTGTTGTTCCTGATATTATTAAATCCTTATGCCAGGGTAAGAAATTGGTGTAAAAAATCATATCTGTATGCTGTTAAAACCATCGTGTTGGGGCATTGTTGCATCCTTGGTGTGAGTTTTTTTGTGATTTCCTTCACGGGATGTTCCGCGATGTGGTCGGCGGGCGTGGGACGGACACCCATGGATCTGGAGCTGTTCGGGCCGTTGCCTGTTTCTGGCGACTTTGACCGGCAACGAGCAATGTTGTCGTTGGATCAGATTCCCGACGATCCTCCCGCACCGGGGCAGAAAAAACCTGTCGAGGCTGTTGTTTTGTCCGACCAGGCTAAACGCAGATTTGATCGGGCTAAGAGGTTAATTGTCGAACGGAAGTACACTGAAGCCGTTGGTGAACTGGAAAAGGTGCTGCGGTACGACGCAAACAACCATGAAGTCCACGGCGTGATGGCCCTGGCTTGTTTGCTTTCCGGCAGCAACAGTCGAGCGGAACTCTCTGCAAAACGGGCATTGACAATCAGACCCGACGATCTGATATGTCATTATGTGCTTGGTCGACTAAATGCCAAGGCCAAGAATATCAACCTGGCACTGCGCGAATATAGGATGGCCCTTAAATGCCGCTTCCAAGCGGACCAGACCACTTATCGTGTGTTGACGCGATATTATCTGGCCGGACTTTTGTATCAGGAAAAATATTATACAGCGGCCATTGAGCAATTTAAGGCTTTTCAAACCGCGGTTTGTGAACTTGGTGATAAAGTCTTAAATGATTCGGAGCTAAAAAGTATTGTTACTATTAATCGAGGCCTGGTTGCCAGACAGGTAGCTTATGCCCACGGGTTGCTTGGACAATATAGATCGGCCGCCGAGGCCTTGCAGGTTGCCTGTAGCGAGTCACCTGAAGATTGGGATCTTCGTATTGAATATATTCGCATGCTGGTGCGGGCTCACCTAATCAGCGAAGCCGAACAAGAAGCGAAACGGTTTGTCGCAGATACCAAAGGTAAGCCCAATGCCGTGGAACTTCTCCTTGCCGTGCACCGATATACCGGGCGACCGCGAAGAGGACTGTCGGCTATTAAGGAGGTAGTAGATCAACAACCCAATAATTTGGATTTGAGCCTGCTTTATACCGACGCACTAATGTCTGCCACGGACTATAGTGAAGCTCAGCAGATGCTTTCAGAATTACGAGGTCGGTTTCCAAACTCGTCGGATGTATGTTGGAAACTGGTTAAATTGCAGCGAGTGCGCGAGGATTGGCGGGATTGGTTAGTGGCGCTTTCAGGGGAATTGGCGGCTCGTCCCTGGGAGTATGAGCGGGCGACCAGGGAAGTGAAACAACTTGACCATGCTATCGCAGAAGTCATTGCCGATGAAGTTCTGGGGAAAACAAAGGATAGACGATTATATATTCCTGATAAACCGATCGACAATAACGTAGCCTCAACCTTGGATTATTTAGCCGGTTGTTTGTGTGATCGGCTCGATCGAGTGACCGATGCGCGAATACTGTTTGAGCGATCGGTACAGCGACGGCTTGGATTTCTGCCGGCGACAATTGGTTTGGCGGAAATGTATGTCCAGCGCTGTTGCTGGAATGATGCGATAATGGTTATCGAGGCTGCATACAAGGTTATGGAAAATCCCACCCATCGTCTTGAAAGATTGCTTGGACAATGTTACGAGGGGCTTGATCTGACCGAACTTGCGGTGACTCATTTCGAAAAAGCCGTCGAATTGAATGGTTCTAACGCAAACACGTTGATATCATTTGGGCGTTTTTATGAACGTCGAAATATGTTGAGAAACGCTCAGCTTCAATATCAGGCCGCTATTGTCGCCGATCCCAAAAGTGTCGAGGCTCGCGAGGCCCTGATCCGCAATCTCTGGGCACATCGCCAGAGTCAATCCCATATAGCCGGTCGTGTGGCCTCCGAGCTAGTGGACCTCCAGAAACTAGATCCCAATGGACCTGCCACCTTGCGCTGTGCAGCCATGGTCAAATATTTGATACCGCAAAATCCCAATTTTTCCGCCTATGCAGATACATTGCGAAAACTGGTCAATCATTACCCCGATGATTTACAATCACGCGAAGATCTGGCTGTTACATTATTCACCTTGCGTCAATATGAGACGGCCCGCGTAGAACTCGCCGAGTTGCTGATCCGTGATCGTTATAATCCTTCAGCAAACTTTCTCATGGTCCAGGTTTTGATCAAACTCCTCGCATATGACCAAGCTTACGAACAGTTTCAGCACATGCTTCAGTGGTATCCGAATCGCCAGGAATGGATTAGTAGTTTTGGGGATTTTCTGCTCACCGTACAGGATTATGATCAGGCAATCGAGGTATGGAGGCGTTTGCTATCGTACCAGGGAATTAGTGACGATGTTAAGCGCCAGGCAGTTGTTCGGACCAGACTTTTGCAGACTTATCGTGAGGCCAAACGGTTTGACGAGGCCCGGCGAATACTTGATGAATGGTTGGCTGAAACCAAACCGGATAATTCATCGATTATCATCTTGTTGAGAACCTTCATGCTTTTGGTGGAGGAAACAGCAGGAAATTATGAACAATATGTTAAATTTTGTCGTCAGTGGCTTGAAGCCGATCCGGGCAATATTGAGATTCGTCGTTGGCTAGTCACCGGATTGATCGGAGCCAGGAGATATGACGAATCAATTTTGCTTACGCTCAAATGGTTGTCGGAAAATCCAGAAATATCCGTTTATATTCCATGGTTGATTGAGGCGCTGCAATCTGCCAAGCGACACGATGAGGCTGTTGAAATTGCCCAAGGTCATTTGTCCGTCGCCGAAAAACCACAGATGCGCCATGACCGGATGAAAATATTAGCCTCTGTATATTTAAGGGCCGGCCAGTATGATCGGGCGGTTACCATCCATAAAAAATTGTTCGTGGAAAGGTCCAAACTCGGTGACCGACTTTCCCTGGATGGTGATCAGTATGATCTGCGGGTATCGATGGGTCAAATATTGTTACAGGCCGGATATTTAGCTGAGGCCATCGTTCATATAAACAAAACCATCCAGTGGCTGGATGAGCGTCGGAGCAGGGCTGAACAGCTACGCAAACAAACCAAGGATCAACGCTATCTTACCCAACTTGACGTTGTGGTACAGAAAGATCTTAAGCGCAAGGCTGATTTGTTGCAGACGCTGTCGCTTGCGTATCAGCGGCAAGACCGCCTGGATTTAGCTGAAGAACGGTTACGCGAGGCTTATCAACTCGATCCAATGGATATTAGAACCAACAATGATTTGGGCTATACCCTGGCCGATGCGGGCAAGAATCTTGATGAAGCAGAACGTATGATTCGGTTGGCGGTAGGTGAAGACCCGCGTCGGTCGGCCTATATGGATAGTTTAGGTTGGGTGATGTATAAAAAAGGGGAATTCAATGAGGCATTGACATGGTTGAGACGAGCGGCGAATCTGGAGGGAGGTCAGGATCCAATAATCTACGATCATCTTGGTGACGTTTGGTGTCGATTGGACAAGCCGGATCAGGCGATTAAAAGTTGGCGGCGGGCCTTAACCATCCACGATGAGCATACCGATGAGGGGATTACGGACCTGGATGAGAAATTAGTTATTCGAGTAAGAGATAAGATACAACAAGCGGAACGGGGAGGTGTGCCCGATGTGGCCCCGATAGCAGGTGAAGGAGAACGGTAATGGCAGGACATTCTCATTGGGCGCGAATCAAACGTAAAAAAGGTGCAACCGACGCACGTCGCGGCCGGTTATGGAGCAAGTTGGCCAGGGCCGTCATCGTTGCGGCCCGGATCGGCGGCGGCGATCCCGAACAAAACCTCTCCTTACGTTATGCAATCGATAAGGCCAAACAGGCCAATATGCCCAAAGATACCATCGAAAACGCGATCAAGAAGGGCACGGGTGAGGCGGGAGGAGGCAACTTTGAGACCCTTTATTATGAAGGTTACGGTCCTGGTGGGGTGGCCATGCTTTGCGAGGCACTGACCGACAACCGTAACCGCACCGCCCCGGAGGTTAAGAAAATATTCGAACGGCATGGCGGGAATACCGGGGCTTCAGGTTGCGTGCAGTGGATGTTCTCCTCCAAGGGACAAATAACGGTGGCTGTTTCTGCCGCCGACGAGGACCAGATTGCAGAAATCGCCTTGGAGGCCGGTGCCGACGATTATCAACAATCAGATGATGTCTGGGAAATCACCTGCGAACCGTCCGCCTTTGAGCCCATTCGTGAAGCCCTGGCCGAAGCGGATATCGAGACCCAGTCCGCCGAACTTTCCATGGTGCCGGCCAGTACCATTACGGTTAGTCCGGAGGACGGTCGAAAAATCCTCAAGCTGGTCGAGGAACTCGAAGATCACGACGATATCCAGAATGTTTACTCCAACTTCGACATCCCCGATGAGGTAATGGCATCGATGGAGGAGTGAAATCTTAACATTTCATATAGGTATTGGCCGTCAGTTAACATCGAATCCAGGATTATAAGTCTGAGCTAATTGTTAATTTTACTACTCATACTCTAGGTTGTGCAATCTGTTGCGCTAAGGGATTTTGCGTAACACGTCGATCAAGGGGTGAATCTGATTTTTGCCAGATAGATGCTTGTCTTGTCCTGGTGTGAGGAATAGTAACTCATCCATAATAAACCGTCGTGCCAAACAAGTCCCGGATAGCTGCAATCCCCACCGCTGGGCAGGGTAAGCACCGGCTCATAAGTATGGGGCTCGAGTTTAGACAAGACGGTCGTGGCTTTATT
>CP070790.1:3672981-3679981 GCA_020346805.1 Planctomycetota bacterium | reverse complement strand
TTTTAATCATCTATTTTAATTGCTAAAACGCAGATACACAACCATATCGTTTTATCAAGCTATACTGGTTACCGCGCAGTCCAGAATACGTGTTGCGTGTTAATTGAGTCTCGGGCAGTTACCCAGGTTTACCGGTTGGCTTTGCCGCCGTTTGCGCTCTGCTTCGGCCTCGCGTTTGGTTTGGTTAAACTCCTCAGGCGTTATTCGCAACCAATTCACATCATGGTCGCATGCCGAGTCATATCCATAATAGGGATTGTAACCCAGAAGTACACGACGACGAAGCTCTTTGACTACACCAACAGGATTAGTAATCATCGCACACCTCCCAAACCCAAAAATACCGAATATCGATTCATGGACAACCTGACTTCTCTAGTATAACCAAGCAATTGCCGAATCTAAGGGATTTTTGTCGTCCAAATGAAAAAAATTGTGTGCCGCTGAGCTTAAGACCACGAGCACATCTAACCGCACAAATCAGATTCTCAGGCATTCACCTATAGCTGCGGCAAACGGCTTATCAATGTTGAAAATCCGGTTTATATTGCATCAAACGACTTTTGCCGCCATTTTAAGCCCGAGCCAAAACAACATGATCCCAGGAAGGACGACTTACCGACTCTCGAAAGCTCATAAATAATCCTCATTACCTCTTTTGAGGCTATGACTGAAATCTGTCATAATCCTCATTTTTTCTAATATTCTCCCATTGTTCCTATCGTCGTAAGTGCCCTAAATATCTAGGCCTATGAGCTTTTACCCCCCGGCATTGCCATTAATCAAGCTAACATTTTCAATCAGGGGTTTACTAAGAGATTTACTCTATTATAATATAAATTACAAAAATAATGGAATCCGGAGAAAGTGTAGCTGAATTTTTCAAGCATGGAGTTCGATAGAACACTAATACAATATTGTTACATTAATAAATAAAGCTTTGACGGTCACAAGTGTCCGATTACAGACAATTAAGAATTTGTATGGTTAATTATAAAGTATTTACCTAAGAGTTTATTGTTAAAGCGAGAGATCCAAATAAAATCATCGGCCGATCGGCCGTTATGAACCGACGCGGGCCAACGACATTCCAATCCCTTCTGCTGCAATCCCCCTCTCCGGCCCGAACAAAGAAGGGAGTTGTTGGTCCGCCCGCTTTTTTACAACTCATACGCATCCTACTTGAAACGTGCGCGGCTCGTCCGAGATAAATCCTCTAAACCCAAAAAATTATATCACCAACACCAAAACACAAAATACTCCTGGTATAACACGGATTCCACTTCAAAGGTGCACTAAGAGAGCGGACCAAGCACAATATTCCTTTGAAATGGTTGAACCAGAACCGGCACACGTTTGAAGTAAAATTTGTATGACAAGTAAAATGAGATTTTGGGTGCGGTTTTGAATCAATCAGTAATTATTATTTATACCTTTGTCAATAATATAATTGTCTGTTATTGTCCAACTATTACTCCAGCGTCTCTACCCGTTGCTTTCTTTGCTCAGCGAGCCAAGCCAGCCATTTATCAATCCCCTGACCGGTCTTGCTCGAAACCTCAATAATCGGCGCCCGGGTATTAAGTTTGGATATGTCGTCCAGAACCCGGTCGCGATCGAAATCCAGCACCCCTATCAGATCGATTTTAGTCAGCAGTATCACATCCGCCCCTTGAAACAAAACCGGATACTTGGCTACCTTGTCGTCCCCTTCGGGTACACTAAGAAGTACCGCCTTGACATGCTCACCCAAATCGTACGACGCCGGACAGACCATATTGCCGACGTTTTCAATAAACAAGAACGCCAATCGCTCCAGATCCAGACCCTTCAATCCCTCTGCCACCTGGGCCGCATCAAGATGGCAACCCTTGCCCGTATTGATCTGCGTAGCCTGGACGGCAGCCCGCCCCAATCGCTCCGCATCGCGCGTGGTCTGAAGATCGCCCACCAAAACCGCACAAGGAAAATCCGTCCCCAGGGCAGGTATGGTTGACTCCAAAAGGGTGGTTTTCCCGCTGCCGGGTGAACTCATCAGGTTGACAGCCAACAAATGGACTTGTTCCAGGCGTCGGCGATTTGCCTCCGCCACCGCATCGTTGGCCTTCAAAACATTTTCAACAACGTTGATCTTCATGGAAGTTGAGCCTCTTGTTCGGTCTCGCAAACCACGGATTTAAGAATAATATCGTTACCCGCCACAATTCGCGCATTGGCCTGCCCACACTGAGGGCAGAGATAGCAATCGATCCGGGGCTTATAACGATGATCGCAATCCCGACAAACCGCCTCTATCTCCTGTTCGACTATTTTCAACCTGGCGCCTTCGGCCAACGTGCTTTCAGTAGCCACCGAAAACGCCATCTCCAAGGCCTCGGGTACCACCAACTGCATAAGGCCGATTTCAACTACAACCTCATCGATCCGAGTCGCATTGTTCTGGCCCGCAAGCTCAACCACCTGATCGACAATCTGGACGGCTATCGACATCTCATGCATGACTCAAACCTTAATAAGAGTTAGTTTCAAAACTAGCCGTCCGCCTATGGCGGATTAGTGAGCGGATTTTTGTAGGCCTGAATGGTTGTATTGCCAGTTTTGAAACCAGTTTTAACAAATCCGCGGCAATTCCTCTCCATAAGGCCGTTGCACCAGACGGCGCCCTCCGCTACGGGTAATCAATTCGACCAGCGGTGGTGCTGATTCAGTAATTCGCCCGATGACGGCGGCATTCTTCCCGTAACGGTGTTCGCAACAGGTCTTCAACACACGATCGGCGTCATGCTCGGATACCACCGCAACACACTTGCCCTCATTAGCTACGGTTAATACATCCAGCCCCAGCAGCTCCGCCGTGTGACGGGCAATCCGCGAAACCGGTATTTTATCTTCCTCGATCTCAACACTATATCCGGTATCTTCCGCCAGGTCGGCCAACACACCGGCCAATCCCCCTCGCGTCGGATCGCGTAAAAACTTCAGCTCCGCACCTTGTTTCAACATGCCCCCGATCAAATGATTCAACGGGGCCACGTCACTTTCCAACTCCGTCTCAAAGGCCAATCCTTCACGGGCAGACATCACCGCCAAACCGTGATCGGCAATATTACCGGTAACAATTATCACATCGCCCGGGGTAATCCGTTCCGTTGAAAGCTCTATGCCTTCAAGCATCTCACCAACACCGGCAGTGGTAATAGTCATTCCATCCCCCTGCCGATGCTCGATTACTTTGGTATCGCCGGTCGCCACTATCACTTCAGCCTCTTTAGCGGCGTCGGCTATAGAATCTACTATCCGGTCCAACACACTAAGAGACAGGCCTTCCTCTATCACCAGTGCCAGACTGATAACTTTGGGAAAAGCACCCATAACCGCCAGATCGTTCACCGTTCCGCAAACCGCCAGCCGGCCTATGTCACCTCCCGGAAATTCCAGGGGCTGAACCACATAGGCGTCGGTAGTAAAAGATATCTGACCCTTATTTGTCGTCAGCACCGCGCTATCGGTAAGCGGGTTAAGCAGTTTGTTACCCAGCTTGGGCATAATCCGCTCTGCAACCAGACGTCTGGTTAATTCGCCCCCGCCGCCATGAGCCAGAACAATCTTTTCGTCTTGGGATGTTTCTGTCGGCGTACTCAATGTAACTTCACCTTTTTATTGTTTCATCTATACCATGGTCAGCCTAACCACCATGCCGGCCGTATTTATACCACGCTGCACAAGTACCTTCACTACTGACCATACACGGACCGATGGGTCTTATTGGGGTACACTCCATCCCAAACAAGCTGCAACTGTTGGGTTCAACTTTACCCTGAATAACCTCACCGCATCGGCAGCCCGGCGGATCGTAATCCGGTCCGATGGTTAAATCAAACTGAGCTAAAGCGTCAAATCGCTTATAACGTTTTCTAAGCTCTAAACCGCTGGCGGGAATGGTACCCATGGCCCGCCAGATCGCCTGCCCCGGCTCAAATACCTGTTCCAGTAGCTGTTGGGCAATCTTGTTTCCTTCATCAGTTACTGCTACATCATAGACATTTTCCAAACGTGCCTGACCTTGGGCAACCTGCCTGACCAGGTGCAGAATTCCGACCAACATCTGTGCCGGCTCAAAACCGACGATCACACAAGGCTTGCCGTAGTTTTCCACGATTGGTTCATAGGCTTGTACCCCAATCACCACGCTGACGTGACCGGGACAGATAAATCCGTCGATCGGCACATCGCCTGCCGACAGCAATGCCGACATGGCCGGTATAACCAATTTATGACACATCAGTACGTAAAAATTAATCAAATTCTTTCCGTCGGCTTCAAGCACGGCCGCCGCCGTCGCCGGTGCCGTTGTTTCAAAACCGACCGCCAGGAAAACAAACTTCCGCTCGGGATTTTTCTCCGCCAAACCAAGTGCATCCCTGACCGAGTAAACCACCTTTACATCCGCCCCCTGACCCCGAAGTTGCTCGAGGCTCCCTGTTCGCCCGGGAACGCGGATCATGTCCCCGTAAGTACAAATAGCAACATCCTCTCGGGTGGCCAGTTCACATACCGCATCAATATAACCCTGCGAGGTCACACACACCGGACACCCCGGGCCGCTGATCATACGCATATTCGCCGGCAACTGTGACTTCACCCCGCTGCGAAACAGCGACACCGTATGCGTCCCGCAAACCTCCATCAGACTTACTTGATCGAGCTGCTTACATATCCCGGCTATTTGCGAAATTGTCTGTCGAATGCCTGTTTGTACCATATCCAAAGATTCTTTCTTGAAATGAAGAAAAGATCAGCGGGTGTTACTTGTCCTCGTTATTGTCTATAGTTGAGGCCTGGGGTACTTCTGTCTCCATCTCCTGCAGATAATCCCAGGTCTCCCTGGCATCTTTTTCATCCACTACATTAAGGGCAAAACCCGCATGCACCAAAACCCAATCGCCCACCCGGGCTTCGGGCGTCATAATCAGGCTGACATCGAGCCTGCTACCTTGAAAATCGACCGTCCCGCTTGCCCCACCGGCATCACCTTCTTTGGCTTCATGAACGGCAATAATTTTTCCCGGCACCGCCAAACACATATCATCTATCTCCTTAAACGTTGGGCCGCTACTACCGCCTGACCCAACGATAAACCGCCATCTCCGGTCGGTACCCGTTGATGAACAAATACCTCTCGATCGGCTTGCTCCAAAAGATCAACTATCCGCTCAACCAGAAGCCGATTCGCAAAACAGCCTCCCGATAACACTACACGATTCATGCCTGTCTGCTCCGCCGACCGATTGGCACAATCCGCTAACATGGCCGCCACTGTTTCATGGAATGCTCGGGCCAGTTCCCCAGCTTTCCTGCCGGCCTGCAGATCCCCAACTAACTCGCGAATCATGGGCCGAACGTCGATCCGCAGAGGACTATTGGCATTTTCATCTATAATAGTATAGCAGAGCGGGGCCGCCTTGGGATGTTGCCGGGCCGTGGCTTCCAACGTTATCGCCGCCTCTGCTTCATATCTGTTCCGTTCGCAGATACCCAACATGAAGGATACCGCATCAAAAAGCCTGCCCAGACTTGATGTTCGGGGAATCCGTTTTGGATTTGATACGCGCTGCTGGAAAATCGATATCGCCTCTTTGTCGATACGATTGGTTAACAATGGCACCGCCCGAGGCCAATCTTCCCCGAAAGTCTCACGTAACAGACTTGCCGCCGGCCGCCAGGTTTCATAAGCGGCGGCATCACCCCCGAATAACGAGAAGTAACTCAGATGCCCCGCACGCTCGAAAGCAGCTTCGTCACAAACCAACACCTCGCAACCCCAAATCGCACCATCTATACCATAACCCGTTCCGTCACAGGCAATACCGATTACCCGCCCGCTAATACGATTGTCGGCCATGCAGCTTACGACATGGGCATGATGATGTTGCACCTCCACCTTCTGCAATCCCAACGATAGCGCATACCTGGTAGCTGCATAATCGGGATGCATGTCGCAGGCCACAACCTTGGGCTCGACCCGAAGCAATGCCTTGAACTGTTCGATGGTCCGAATGAAATTTCGGTAAGCCTGGGCATTGGGCAGCTCACCCAGATGTTCGCTCAATACCGCATCCCGATCGGCCAATACACATACCGTGGACTTGAGTTCGCCGCCGACGGCAAGGATCGGCTCGGTAGCGGAAAAATCAATCTGAATCGGCTCGGGGACGAAACCGCGGGCCCGGCGAATCTGCATCACTCGATCCGTCGGCTTATCCACCGCCATTACCACCGGATCGTCTATCCGCCTTTCGATATCGCGATCGTGCAATAAAAACGCATCGGCAATATGCGACAACCTTTGCAGCGCCTCATCATTCTCGCAGGAAAGCGGCTCCTCAGTCGGATTACCCGAAGTCATAACCAACGGCCCCAATCCTTCCGCAAAAATTAATTCGTGCAGCGGGGTATAAGGCAGCATAATCCCATAACAATCGCTGCCGGGAGCCACGTGTTTACTGATAGTTTTGATATCGCCTTTGGGTACTAACACTATAGGTCGATGAACACTGGTCATTATGTCGGCGGCAGCTTCATTGATCCGGGTTAATTTTCGCCCCCCATCCAAAGATGCCACCATCAGAGCAAACGGCTTGGCCTCGCGCGATTTTCTTTCCCGAAGCCTGGCCACCACCTCATCGACATCCGCCCGGCAGGCCAAATGAAATCCGCCAATCCCCTTGATCGCAACAATAGCTTTGTCCTGCAGCATTTTGGCACAAACAACTATGGGATCTTCGCCGGTAATTCCCCCGCCCTGTTTGTCCACCATCCATACTTTAGGCCCACACACCGGACAGGCATTGGGCTGGGCGTGAAACCGCCGATTGGCCGGATCGTCATATTCGTCTTGACAATCCGGGCACATTACAAATTTCTTCATGGTGGTATTCGGCCGGTCGTAAGGCACCGCCTGAATAATTGAATAACGCGGCCCGCAATTGGTACAGTTAAT
>CP070790.1:3667273-3672881 GCA_020346805.1 Planctomycetota bacterium | reverse complement strand
CCTGGTAGCGTGATTCGTATGCTGCCCGGCCGGCCCCTCGCAGCAGTGGTATATCGGCTTCCAGTATCATGGCCCCGGTTTCAGCGCTGGTAATATGGTTGGTAAGATCGCGCATTAATGTGTTTACCACCCGGGCGGTGATTTGGCCGCCGTAGGGCAAATTTTGTTCGATGCCGACTTCAGCGACCGCACTCATGGCGTGATCGAAATCCCGGATTTGGCCATAATTGGCATATTCACTTTCGATTTCACCGAACAGTCTGGGAGTCCACAAGTGTCTTTCAAGAGTTAACTCCAGTGCGGCCAAGTACAAATCCTCTTTGGCGTTCTGGAAATCCCTGGAGTGCTTGAAGGCATATTCGAGAGCCTCAGCCAAGGTAAGAATTTTATTGTTTGCCGGTGCCGATGTCGGTTGGGTAGTAGCCAATTCCGGTTGGGTGGCGGCTGATGCCGGTTGGGTGCTTGTTTTCTGGAATGAATCGGGTACTTCGGCATCGATGGGATGGGGGATAAAGCTGTAAGCGTCGTCGCCGGATTTTGGCCCGGCCAGGTCAGTGCTAATAGTATCTTTATCCGCTATTTTAACATCACTTTTGGCGCCCACGGCCTGCTGTTGGCGCTGGTCGAGCAGCCGATATACCTCGTGATCGGCATCATCAACGAACCACTGGCAGCCACTGAACATTACCAGGCTCAAGGCAAACCAGTTATATTTACTTATTCGCTGGTTGACGAGAGGAGGCATTATTAGGAAATTCCTCGGTAATTAAAGGTCTGATGGCCATACGCGGACTTTTTAACGTATGTTACAATACAGGAATCTTACGAACCCTGCAATAATTGCCACCGGTTAAAGGGACAGGCCAAAAATTGTTTTGGATGTTATTATTAATGATCACCCTATCCGTCATAATCACAGGTGAGTAATGTTTGGACAAAAGTTTTGTGTGTTAATATGGATGACGCTTTTACTATTCTGTATTTCATTGTGTCAAGCTGAGCCGACGACTCAGTCTGGTGCCGGTGAGGTCTATCATTATCGTCTGAAGATGCCAGAGGGACGTGATTCTATTTATCAATGTTCCGGGCTTCATTACGGCAGCCTGGGCAAACGTGAGGGTTTGTGGTTGGTTTGCGATCGTAATAGCGGGCCTTGCGGCAATCAGGTGTTTTTTGTCGATAAACGTCGTCTTACCAAGGCGCGTAATGGTAGTGATATCACCACCGACGAGTCGATTTCGATTGTTCCACCTGCCGAAGGTTGGGATGGATTTATCAAACGCCATTCGATGATTGCGGCAAATGTATTAAGTGATTTACGAAAACAGATTGAAAACAAGATCAAGGGTAAAGGTCCCATTCTCGATCTGGAAGATATCACCATTGGCAGGATTTCAGCCGGCAATCGGGGCATGCAATTGTTGGTGGTGGCCGAGCAGCCCCATTCGGTTGTTTTAGGATTACGTCTTGAAGAGAAACAACCGCGACCGGTTGCGGTTTTAACAAACTGTTTTACATATGAGGAGGGGAAAGCGGCACAAGGCGATGATGCGAATGACGGACTGGAAGGTATTACATGGTCGGGTCGAGCCGGTGAGTTCTATCTGGTAGAAGAGGGGACCAAGCCGCATGAACCCACCTATACATTGCTTTACTTCCAGAATCCGAGAATTTTGAAATGTACGCTCAAGGATGGTCGCGTTATAGCTGATAAGCGATGGTCACATGAATTGACGGAGAAGGTACGGAGACTGAGGGGGCATCCCATGCAGACCTTGAATGCGGTAACATGTATGGACAAAGAGACTTTGCTGGCGGTGGATCGAAACGGGGGTTGGGTAATATCTGTTAATTTGAATTCACGCGAAGTACGACGACGCTTCTCTCTCTATGATCCGAAATTATTAAATCTGCGTCAGCGTCTTTCAGATTTTCCGGCCAGACGTTATATGCCTTATGTTAGTATTGAGGGGATCGCTGGCGATGTGGACGGTAATATATGGATGGTTGACGATCCGGCCGCACCGGAAGCTTTTAAGGAATCGTGTCTGATTCGTGTGGCAAATCCGCCCTGGTTTTCCAGCGAGTGAAATTTGGCAAAAGTGGCGGTAAATATTGCGATCCGGCATATTACCGGTTGTTTGATTGACATGATGAATTTGGTTGGATAGGGTAAATAGTGCTGATTTGATTCGTAAGCCCACGCGTAATGAATATTCATTCCCGGAATTGAAGTACCCCGTTTAGTTTGGAGGAATTTAAGATGACACCAAGTATGTTTAATAAGCATTCATGGTCATGCCTGGTGTATCTATTAATAGTAACGCTACCGATGGGATGCGATCCGAATATATGGGGATTGGGTAAAGAGAAAGCAACCACGCGCCCATCGGGTACCATAGACGAATCATCGCCGATTCTGCGTCAATCGCTGGCCCTTAAAGGTACGATTGGTGAAGTGACTTATGTGCAGGGATTAAGGGGCATGCATGTCAGGGGAGCCGGTTTGGTGCGGGGTCTTTCCGGCAAAGGGAGTCGAAAATGCCCGTCCAGCATACGCAATGAACTTATTCGTGAGATACGAAAAACATATTCGGCCAATCCCGATATTACACCGTCAATGACTGCCGAACAACTCATTGACAGTTTGGACACAGCAGCGGTACAGGTTGAGGGGGTAATTCCTTTTGGGCTGAGTAAAGGTCAACGGTTCGATATTTTTGTAAGAAGTGTGGGCCAGGAGGTCCAGACTATTGCCGGCGGTTATTTGATGCAATGTGACCTGAAAATTATTAAGGAGGTTTCACCCGAGGAGGTTATTCCAGGTAAGATCCACGCTCGCGCCTGCGGGCCGGTATTTATCAATCCATTTGCCCCAACTGAGCAAAAAGGATCTCCAATCGGTCATCAGGCTGGCACCGTTATCGGTGGGGGAGTGAACCTTGTCGATCGTCGGTTAAACCTGGTCTCTATAATTGAATCATATGCAACCGTGCGCCAGATTGTGGAGACGATAAATCGACGTTTTGGCGGCAAGAAAACAATTGCCAATGCGGTGAGTCCCAATAATATAGAGCTTGAGGTACCACCGGAATTTGTTAACAGAGAAAAGCGATTTCTGAGTCTTATCACCCACCTGCCGCTGACAAGTTCTCAGATGCAACTAGAGGCGCGGGCTAACGCCTTAGCGGGGGAATTGACCCGTTATGATTCACCGCACGAACATATTGGAACAGCTCTTGAGGGTATAGGGACCTCCGTGCTTCCAATGATACAGCGGTTGTATACTGATCCGCGCCGGGAAGTGAATTATTATGCATCACGCACCGGTCTTCGACTTGGTGATGATCTGGCAATTGATGTAATAATTCGTCATGCGCAGGATCAGCGCAGCCCATTCCGCCTGCAGGCGATCAATGAGCTAGCCGATTGTGGGATGCCGGGACGCGCAGGCAGGGCGCTACGAGAGCTGCTAAAGGATCCGGATGCCCCGATACGTGTTTTGGCTTATAAGGCCTTGCGCAAGGTGGACAGGAGCTCCATGTTGATCATACCCGTGGGTAAGGAATCCAGGAATTTTACGTTGGATATTGTATTATCCGAAGGTCCGGCAACGATATATGCCTACCGAACACAATACCGCAGGATTGCACTGATAGGTGGCGATCGTCTGGTATTCCAACCACCATTGCTTTATTCAGAAGTTGGTAAACCGGTGACACTCAGCGCCGGTGCGGGGGATAAGCTGCTTACGGTAATACGCAAGAATGATGCCGGTAATATAATAGTAAAACCCTTCAAGGTACCTTTATCGGTCACAGATTTGATTCGCTTTATGGGAGCCGATCCCATTAAGAGGTCTAACGGCAGTCTTAAAGGATTGGGAATCGATTATACCATTATACTCGATATGCTTTATCGTCTCTGTGAAAAGGGGGCGATCAATGCCGACTTTCGTTGGGAAGAGCCCAGCGTAGAGGAACTTCTGGGGCGACCGCTTGAACCGACGGGCAGGCCGGAGTCGGAGTTGTAAGTCAAGTTAGGCCGTTTCTAATTTAACAATTTCCCAGTTTGAGCGATTGGATGAGAAAGCCCAACTGCGACTTAGGCACATTCGAGGAACTGATATGAAAATTTCAAGAGATTACGGATTACGATCCAAGCCAATTATTTGCCGATATAGTAAAACAGCCTGTATAAAACGGCCCAAAAGCGGCCGATCTGGAATGAATTACGTGGTCAAATGGTTTATTGGTTGCTACTAATTCGGCGGTTGTCGATTTTCTATCGCCATAGCCTCTGTGAGTTGATATGTTGATATTGCACAAATTTTCTTGCCCAAAACACTTGACATATACGGAGGAATGAGCCTTAATTATTGGCAAATGTTGAAGGAATGCCGTGGTGAGTGGGTGAGGCCAATTGCCCCGGCGTTACATGGTCATTATTTGATGAGGAGACTGGATATGGAAAGCTTGGTCCAAACCCCGATATTAGCATGGGCATGGTGGCAGACTGCACTTCTTATAGGGCTGGTTGTGTTGATCATCGTTTATTTCCAGCTCAGGAAGAAACAAATGTAAAATCAATCGGTAGCCTGCGGGGAGAGTCCGGTTGCCGATTGGCACAACTATTATCTGATTCTTGGGCGAGCAGCCCGTTATGCGGGTATGCTCGCCTATTGTTTTGCCCTGTTCTATTTTTGTCTTCCATTGCATAGAGTTTGTCAATTAACCAAGAAAGATTAAAAGAGGTTGTGGAAACAGGATAAATGCGTCGTTAAATATTGGATGATGATAATGTTTGTGGAGTTAAAGGATGTCGATCATTCGTTTTGACGAAAATCCGCTTATTGTGCCTGGAGATGTTAAGCCATCCCGTTCGGATTTCGAGGTAGTGTGTGCTTTTAATGCCGGTTGTATACGTTTTAATGACGAGATACTTCTTTTGATGCGGGTGGCGGAACGGCCGCCCATCGGGCCGGATTATGTAATAGCTCCCATACTGCACCCTGAGGATCCATCACAAGGTATTGATCTTTTCCGTGTTGACAGGAGCAATCCCGCTTTCGAAGAGATCGATTCACGTCTTTTCAGTTATAAGGGAAAGACTTACTTAACATCAATTTCTCATCTACGCATTGCCCGAAGTAGGGACGGGCGAAATTTTATTATTGATGAAAGACCGGCAATTTTCCCTGAGATGCGGGATGAGGAATATGGGGTTGAAGATCCGCGGATCACCCAACTTGGAGACAAGTATTACATTAATTATACGGCGGTATCAGGTAACGGTATAACAACAGCCCTGGCGGTAACGAAAGACTTTGTAAGATTCGAGCGTAGGGGTGTTATCTTTGCACCTGAGAATCGTGATGTAACAATTTTCCCGGAAAAGATCGGTGGCCGATATGTCTGTTATCATCGGCCGGTTGCCAAGTTGATCGGTGGCGCGGATATCTGGCTGGCTGGATCACCGGACTTAATAAATTGGGGAAACCACCAGCATGTATGTGGACCGCGTTCCGGGATGTGGGATGAGTACAAGATTGGCGGGGGAGCGGTTCCTATCAAGACGGAGAAGGGATGGTTGGAGATATATCACGGTG
>CP070790.1:3662044-3667173 GCA_020346805.1 Planctomycetota bacterium | reverse complement strand
ATTGGGTTATGAATGAATCCAAAGAAGATCTCTCCCCGCCCAAATACGAGTTTGGCAAACTGCCCGTTCCCCCGGTAGCCATCCCGGGTAAAACAGAACCGGTTTAGTGGTTTTATATTTCGATACAGGGTATAGTTTCAACTACAAAAGAAACTGTGAGAAATCGTTTTCATGGTTTCTTTTGTTGTTGGACTATGGTTGGCATTTTGGAGTTTTTCAATATGTCCGGTAAAAAAGCATATGTAAAATTCGCGGTCTTGCTTATTGCAATTCTGACTGTCTCTTTGGGAACTCAGGCAAACGCTGATAATCCGGCGAGTGCCTCAGTATCCAAAGTCATCGATCTTGCCGGCTCCTGGCAATTCAAGTTGGATCCCGAAAACCAGGGTGTTGACCGAAAGTGGTTTGAAAGCAAGCTGCCGGATCTCATTAAACTGCCCGGATCCACCGACCAGGCCGGTTATGGCACCAAAACTACCGAAAAAGAAACTACCCGTTTATCTCGTGTTTACCGTTACGTCGGTCCCGCATGGTATCAGCGCGATGTTACCATTCCCGACAAATGGGGGGGTAAACGGATCACCCTCTTGCTTGAACGATGTCACTGGGAGACACGGGTATGGGTGGACAACAAATCGGCGGGTATGCAGGATAGCCTTTGCGTGCCGCACATCTACGACCTGACCGATTTGATGGCGCCCGGTAAACATCGGCTGACTATTCGGGTGGATAACAACATCAAATACAACGTAGGATTGTTTACCGTTAAACCCACCGGCACCGCACAATATTGGGCTCATTCAGTCACCGACGAAACCCAGACCAACTGGAACGGCATCATCGGACGAATTGCCCTCGAAGTTACTGAGCCGGTATGGATTAAATCGATACAGGTTTACCCCGATATCAAAAACAAGATCGCAAAAACGGTGCTGGGCATCGGCAACACCACCGGCCGGAAATTTGACGCAACATTGACTCTACGGGTCAGGAGGCTCGATGATCGCCTTGTCAGATATAAATCACAACATACAAAAGTTAATATAAGCGAAGATCCTGAATCAACGGTTGAAATGAATTTCAATATGGGACCGGATGTAAAACTCTGGGATGAATTCTCGCCAACAGTATATGAGTTGGTGGGCATGATAGAGGTTAGTAATAACGGACATCTTTTGACCGCTTATAAGAAAACGCAATTCGGCATGCGCCGCATCGGTACCAAAGGTACACAATTTACCATCAACGACCGACCCACTTTTCTCCGCGGCAACCTGGATTGCTGCATCTTTCCGCTTACCGGTTATCCGGCCATGGAGGCGGACGCCTGGCTGCAGATGTTCGAGACCGCTAAATCCTACGGTATCAATCATATCCGTTTTCATTCCTGGTGCCCGCCGGAAGCGGCATTTATAGCCGCCAATAAATTGGGTCTTATGTTCCAGGTGGAAACGCCGATCTGGACTGAGGTAGGCAGCGGTAAACCGATTGACAAATTTGTCTATGCCGAGGCCGACCGCATTCTCGAAACTTACGGCAACCACCCATCTTTTTGCATGATGGGGGTAGGTAACGAATTAAAAGGGGACAAAAGCACGGAATTTGTCGCCCAAATCAACAAGTACTGGAAGGAAAAAGACCCTCGTCATTTATACACCGGCGGTTCCGGATGGCCGGAATCCCCAACCGGTGACTACCACGTGTTGCCGAGAAAGGGCGGTCCGATTCGACTCCATGGCGGACCGTTGGGACCCGCTACCAATGTTGATTACCGTAAACAGATTTCTCTATGCGAAAAACCAGTGGTAGCCCATGAAATTAGCCAGTGGTGCGTCTATCCCAACTTCAAGCAAATCGAAAAGTACACCGGCGTGCTGCAGGCCCGTAACCTGGAAGCCTTTCGAGACTCGCTGGCCAAAAATCACATGCTCGATCAAGCCGAATATTTCTCGAGGGCCTCCGGGATGCTGAATGGCTTGCTGTTTAAGGCCGGTATCGAAACCATGCTGCGAACTCCCGGCCTCGCCGGTTTTCAGCTTCTTTCCTTGCATGATTTTCCCGGACAGGGAACGGCGTTAGTTGGAACCTTGGACGCCTTTTGGGATTCCAAGGGTATTATGCAGCCCTATCAATTCAGATCTTTTTGCGGCAGGACGGTTCTCTTGCTGCGAATGTCCAAACGGGTATTTACCCAAGCCGAAGCTTTCACTGCCGATGTGGAAATCGCCCACTTTGGATCGGCTCCTATTGAAAAAACTCTTCCCCTCTGGTTTGTTCGGAGTGCGAGCGGCCAGGACATCGTGTCAGGTCAGTTCGACGAAACTACCATACCAGTTGGAAACGCTACCAGGCTGGGAAGAATCACCTTCGAATTATCTCAAGCGGTCGCTCCCGAGAAGTTATTCATTTCCGTGTCGTTAAGAAACCTGAATATTGAAAATCACTGGAACATCTGGGTCTATCCCGACTCGCCGGATGTAGCGCCGCCCGACGATATAATGATTTCCAGGAAGCTGGATGCCGATGCCAAATCCATCCTGGAAAAGGGCGGTAAGGTACTTCTGCTGCCTCAGCGGTTGTCCCCAAAATTTTCTCAACCTTCCTCGTTCGAGCCGATCTTTTGGAATAAATGGTTGTTCAAGAACCAGGATCGTCACCTGGGAATTTTCTGCGATCCGCGACACCCCATCTTTATCTCGTTCCCCACCGAATACCATACCAATTGGCAGTGGTGGGATCTGTTGAACAAATCGACGGTCATGGTCCTGGATGACTTCGATCCTGATTTCCGTCCCCTGGTCCAGGTAATCGACGACTGGTATACCAACCATCGGTTAGGAATTTTGTTTGAGGCCAACGTCGGTGAGGGCAAAATCGTAGTTAGCAGTCTCGACCTGCTGAACGATCTCGACCATCGCCCGGTCGCCCGGCAATTATTGAGCAGTCTGTTTAGATATATGAGCGGCGAAAAATTTGTCCCCACCCATACGGTGGATATGAAATTGATCGAGAATCTTTGTTCTGCTTCAACAACGCCCCCAATGGAGAAGTAATATCATGACAGCTTCATCGATAACCCGCAGACAAATGTTGAAGACCACCTCGTTTGCCATGCCCGCGCTTGGGTGGGCAAGTGCAGGTAGAGCCGAGACGGCAGCCAAAGGTATGGTTCGCATGGGCATAATCGGCGTGGGCAACCGGGCCAAGGCCCATATTGCCATCATCAAGGCCCTCCCCGACCGCTATCGAATAACCGCCCTCTGCGACATCGTCCCTGAGAAAGTTGAAGCGGGCATCCAATTGGTCGGCGGTGGTGATATTAAAACCTTCGCCAGACACACAGATCTCATTGATTCCAGACTTTGCGACGCCGTCTTGATCGCCACCCCCAACTACGCTCATAAACAAATTGCCATTGAAGCATTGCACGGCGGCCTGCACGTACTCTGCGAAAAACCTTTGGCCACCACCCTGGCCGACGCCAAGGCCGTGGTGGAGGCCGTTGGTAAATGCGATCGCGTCTTTGCCGTCGGGCAGCAGATGCGCTACATGCCGGGTTACCGCAGGATCAAGCAACTGCTGGACGCCGGCACCATCGGCCAACTCAAATACGTCTGGGCCGCCGAGTTCCGCGGCGATTGGGCCAAACTCTATGACGATCCCGAAGTAAACGCCCAAAAGAATTGGCGATATTACAAGAAACTCTCCGGCGGATCGCTGGTGGAAAAAAACTGCCATGACTTCGACATACTCGGTTGGCTCATCGACGCCAAACCCCTGCGGGTAACCGCCACCGGCGGTATAAGTGTCTACACCGGACGGGATACCCTGGACCATGCCACCGTCGCCGTCGATTTCGAAGAAGGTAAGAAACTCTCACTGGGTCTGTGCATGTTCGCCAGGCCTTCCAAGGCCGACACCACCATCGTCGGTACCAAGGGTATGCTCTGTTTCCCCCGCAGTGGGGTATACATCACCGTCCGAAAACCCGGCAAACGCGACGAGCGCATCGACGTCCCGGAAAGCAAACTCGACAAACTGGAAATCTACAAACATCGCGGCACCGGAGCCCTGCACCTCGACTTCCTTGACGCCATGGCCCGCGGTCGGCAGCCCTTAACCGACGTAAACGTCGGCTACAATGCCTTGCGTATCCCCATCGCCGCTCAGCAGGCCATCGCTCAACGTAAGGTCATCCAAATGAAACACCTGGAAGGTTGATGAAATCCCAGGTAGGGCAGTGTTGAATCCCGACATGCCGGAACAAGACCTGCCACCACAAATCTCCACCTATATGTCTTAATAGCAGGACGAAACATATCGGAGCAAAGGGCCGATAACGTTTCCGCTTGAAACCCGGAGCCGGACACTTTTTTGTTCACCGATAACTAAGCGTAATTAAATGATTTACATCAATCCAACGGCATCGAATGTAATTTAACCGAGCTTTTACTCCACATAATTCTGGCAATTACGCAGTTGTTACTGGTTCGCTACAGCCGGGCGCCCTACGATTGGGATGTATGATTTTTATGTTCGGGTCAATTTTCTATTAATACTCTTGGGAGATTCTTAAGGAGGCAAAATTATGAATGTTTCGCGTGGAGTCGTTATTCTGTGGGTCTGGGCGGCCGTGCTTGTCGTGCATGTCTTGCCGGCGACAGTAAATGCCGACATGATCTACAACTTTGAGCGAGTCACCAATAATGCAGGTTTGTATTTGGGCTCGCTGATGCAGGTTACGGTCTCGTCTCCGGGTACCGGCCAGGTCAGTTTCGAGTTCAAGAACCTGGCCATCTCCTATCCGGATTCGTTTATCGCTCAGGCCTATTTCGATGATGTGGATTTGGTGCCGCTTCTCTCATCGCCGGTAATCACCAACGCCGCCACCGTGAATTTCATAGTTCCGTCTGTGCCCCCCGTTCTTCCCGGCGGTAACACTTTAACTCCGGCATTTGAAGAGGACTGGGTTTTCGGGGCGACACCTTCCTTGAAAGACAATGGCATCCATCCTTTCGGCGTTCCCGATAATGATCTGGTGACCATTACCTTCCAGGGTGACTATGGCAGTGTTATAGATGCCATAGGTAGTGATGATTTGCGGATTGGTATACATATTCAGGGCCTTT
>CP070790.1:3646843-3661944 GCA_020346805.1 Planctomycetota bacterium | reverse complement strand
ACAACGTAACTTTTAACGTATATGCTTTCATCCCACTGGGTGAGGGATAAACAAATTTATAACAGTTCATTTGGAGGTCAAAACATGAGCTTGGCGAGGATCTATAGGCTTAAGATGACGGTAGCCATAATCCCATTGTTGGTGATACCCTTTGGTTGTATGCATGCCCGAGCGGCAGATAACGCTAAATGTATACAAGGTGCTGCATTCGACGCCACGCCATTTGGATTTGTCGACAGGCCGGCGGATGGAAAAATATACAGCGTGCGTTGGGCCGAACCTCGTAAGATTCGGATGGTCGTCGTCGAATTTGAGGAAGATCCACCGGCGGTGGAGAAGGTTCGACTGCAATACTGGCACAGGGTGTGGGACGGCCGACCCGATCCGGTGCTCGCGGAGAAGGGGGCCGGTGGCGTCGGCTGGACCCGCATGGACGACTGGACCAACGGTAAATGGAAAGACGCGAATACTCAACTCAATGTTGAAGGCTCACGCTGGATTTTTACCTTTGAACCTACAGGTAAAAAGGAGTTTAAAAAACTCGGCCAGCCCGGTGTAACTTATCGCAAGACGCTCAAGATCCGACTCATCTCCGAAAATACCCTGCCCAGGATTACCTGTTTTCAAACTCTCACTGATGCAATGTACACATCCCTGAGTGTGTGTATTTGGTGGGGCCGGCCTGCGGAGCCGAGTTTGCAGAAACAGGACGGAGATACCGGTCACCTCGAAATATACAACGGAAAGATCATCGCTATACGTCCTATCGCGGGTAGATCCGTGACCGTCGAAGACAACAGGTTCGAAATTCCCGCCAACTCACAAGGTGGTATTGTAGCCGACCTGCTCATGGCCGTGGATCCTGTGGATGACCGCTACGATCGTACCCTTGTAACGGTAAGGTCGAAGTATCGCCCATTTTCTTTTGCTGCCGATGAAGTGGCTCGCGGCGATCGTATCCTGGTGGACGATCTGGGTATGCTGGCCGTGCGCGGAGATGACCGGATTACGCTGAATAATTACCGCGAGTTGCGGAAGGAATTCGCCGGCAAGACCGTATATGACCGCGTCTTCAACAGCGGAGAACAAACGCTCTCTCGTGCCTGGGATGACATGCCCCTCCGCAGACCAATGGAATTTGTGCACGGCCTGCCCGGCAACCGAAACGCCATGAAGCAGAATCCCAACAATGATGTGGGTATTACTAATGTCGGGCATTGGTTCCACCGAAGCAAAAACATCGAAAGTCCCAAAGATTCCAAACGCAAGGGCTGGGACGGCCATTTTCTTTGGCTGTCTTTCGGATTACCCGACCACCGAAGAGGGGGGCGCGAACTTTATGAGGGCTACCTGCCCCTGCTTCGTACCTGGTGGCAGGACGGCCCCATTTATTACCAATCGCAAACCATTCTGGATAAGCTCGAACCGGACTTGAGCAAAATTCGCCTGGACGATCCAACCGTATTGTTAATGAAAATGCGAGTAATCAACACTTCCGCGGCGACAAAAAGCACGGCCCGGCTGCATCTCCGTTCTTCTCCCGGCGGAAGACGTCAGGAACGAAGTGGCGATGAAAAGCTCATTCTCGATGATGGTAAAGTGTGGGCGGACTATCCGGATGGACGCCGTTTCAGGTATCTGATTCAAACGAGCGATCGGGGAACTTTTTCACAGGATAAGCAGAACCTGCGTTGGTCACTCGAATTAAAGCCCGGCGAATCACATGAATTCTTTTTTGCCATCCCATCGATTACCTTGGACAAAGATGAAGAAATCGAGGCCCTTGGTAAACGAAATTTCGACACAGACAGTAAACGGGTTTGCGATTATTGGCGAGAGCTGACCGCCAGGGGCGCACAAATCGAAACTCCCGAAACGTGGATAAATGATTTCTATAAAAGCCACGCCCGACATTTGCAGGTCAACTGCCTGAAAGACCTTGATACCCAACGCCGTTACGCCCATGTAGGGACGTTCTACTACGGCGTATACTGTAACGAATCGTGCCAGATGATCAGCGATTTGGACCGACGGGGCTATCACAAGGATGCCGAAGACTGCCTCCAAACCTGGCTGGATTTCCAGGGTACGGCCATGCTCCCCGGTAACTTCAAGAGTAAAGAAGGTTTATTTTATGGGGCCCAGGGTTCCCAATCAGGTGGTTATAACAAACACCACGGTTATGTGATGTGGTGCATGGGGCAACACTGGTGGTATACGCGCGATCGTGAGTGGATGGAGCGATCGGCCCCCAAACTCATCAAAGCCTGTGAATGGGTGATCCGGGAACGTCAGAATACCATGAGAACCAACGCCGACGGGTCTAAACCGATCGAATATGGCTTCCTCCCCGCGGGCGGACTGGAAGATGTGCAGGATTACTGGTACTGGCAGGCCACGAATTCGGCTACCGTTTGGGGATTTGATGCCCTCTCCGCCGCCCTGGCCGACTATGGACATCCCCAAGCCTTCCGACTGGTTGAAGAAGCGAAAGCCTATCATGACGATGTTGTCGCCGGCCTGACCGAATCACGCATCCGCGCCCCGGTAGTTCGCTTGCGCGACGGAACATATGTTCCCAAATCCCCCTCGCGCCTGTATGAACGCGGGCGATGCTACGGTTGGATTCGAGAAACCCTGGAAGGATCTATATTTCTGCCTCTTATGGGATTGGTGGACCCGAAATCACCTGAAACCAAATGGATTATGAAGGATTACGAGGACAACCTTTACATCTCGGAGGGCTACGGCTACACGATTCCAGTCTTCGATCAATTCTGGTTCTCCCGCGGCGGATTCTCCATGCAGGCCAATTTGCTTGATTCTCCCATGCCCTATCTGTTTCGCGACGAGATCAAGCATTACGTGCGAACATATTTAAATGCCTTTGCATCGGCATTCGAGCCGGATATCCGCATGTGCAACGAACACTCGCTACCCGAGTTAGGTTATCCCGCAGGCGATCACTTCAAAACTTCGGATGAGTCTCAATCGACTTACTGGCTGCGCCTGATGTTCGTGCACGAACGAGATAATGAATTGTACCTTGGCCAGGCCATCCCCCGCTATTGGATGAAGAACGGAAATAACATCGGCATCAACCGGGCCGCCACCCACTTCGGCCCAATGTCGTTGCAAATAAAATCCCGGGCCGCTGAAGGTGAAATCGAAGCTGTAATCAATCCTCCAACACGCAATCAGCCCAAGAATATCTACCTTCGTATACGACATCCAAGACAAAAGCCGATCCAGAATGTGGTGGTTAACGGTAAACCATATGATAAATTCGACGCCGACAAAGAATGGATCATTCTTTCCGGCGATGTCAAAGGAGAACAAAATATAGTGGCACGGTATTGAGTAGAAAAATACTGATATGCCCACCTGCCGTAAAGAGATTCAGCTATAGTGAGGCCTGGTGTTTTTGGAGAAAAGATAATGAGGTCCCATTTCAGTTCATGGTATTCGGTACGGGTAGCGGTGATTGTGATATTATCGTTGGTATGGGGCAATAGCGTATGGGCAGCCGACGATGCTTTTGATGCC
Source organism: Planctomycetota bacterium (assembly GCA_020346805.1). Classification (GTDB taxonomy): domain Bacteria; phylum Planctomycetota; class Phycisphaerae; order UBA1845; family PWPN01. The sequence goes on along the minus strand of CP070790.1, from coordinate 3,658,398 downwards.
GCCCCCTTTGGATTTTCGCTTGACCAACCCGACGGAAAGGCCTATGGGGTGTATTGGGGCGAACCCCGCAAGATCCACCGGTTTATCGTCGAATTTGATAACGGCGCTCCTACGCCTGATGTGAACAAAGTTCGTGTTCAATACTGGCATCATCATTGGAGAGGTAAACCCGACCTCAGACTTCCGGAGAATCCCGCCGGTTACGGCTGGGCAAGAGTGGACGATTGGACCAACGGCAAATGGAGGGATGCCGACGGCAAGATCAAGGCCGACGGCCGGCAACTTATCTGCACCTTCAATCCAACTTCCGCCCGCGAATTCAAGAACCTCGATCATCCCGGGGTAGGATATCGCAAAACCCTGAAGATACGAATTATCTCATCAGATACCATGCCCAAACCCAGGCGAATTCAGGCATTGACCGATGCGGTATGCCGGCCCATTACCGTTCGCATTCTGTGGGGAAAACCGGGAGACGAAAGGATCAAGCTTGCCGATGGTCCGGTCACCGGATCGCTGGAAGTATTCAACGGCAAGGTTATCGATGTTCGACCTGTCAAAGGAAGTAACGTCAAGACCGGGGATCAAATAAGCTGGACCCAGACCGGCGATATCAATGGCGGTATAGAGGCGGATATCCTGATGGCAAAAGACCTGGCCGAGCCCCACTACGACCGTACCATTGTGACGGTCAAGTCAAAAGACCGGCCTTTCTCTTTCGCACCCGCGGATCTGGCCGGTGGCGAGAGAATTCTGGTAGACGATCTCGGTTATCTGGTAACCGACGGACATGACTCCATAACGCTTGAGGGATATCGGCAGGCCTGCAAAGAGCAAGTCCAAAAGACGGTATACGACATGATCTTCGATGCCCCCGAACAAACCTGGCCGCGGGCCTGGAACGAAATGCCTCTCAAACGACCGCTGTATTTTGTTCACGGCCTGCCGTTTAATCGCAACGCCATGTTCCAGTTGCCTAATGGCGATCTTCGGATCAATAATAATCCGCGCTGGTTTGCCCGCCATCGCAGCCCGAAGGACAGCAATCGCAAACAATGGCCCGGCCGGATACTCAATCTCGCTTTCGGTTTCCCGGCGGAAGATCGCCGCGGAGGCCGTGAGTTGAAGGAAGGGTATTTACCGCTGCTGCGGACCTGGTGGCAGGACGGCCCCATCTATTACGAACAACTGACAGTTCTTGACGAAATCAACGGCGATTGGAGCAATATCAGAATCGATAATCCATCCGTGTTGATGATGTGTGTACATGTTGTTAATACGTCTCAGACGAGGAGTGCTCCTGTCAATTTGTATTTGACCGCACAGGCGGAGGGACCGGAAAAACTCTTCATCAAAGGCGATGGTATTTATACCTCTTCATATGACGAACCGCGATTTAGGTATCTAATCGATACCGACGGGCGCGGGGAGTTTACGCCACAAGGCAACGGCTTAAGGTGGTCATTACAATTGAAGCCGGGTGAATCACATAAACTGCTTTTTGCCATCCCTTCGATAACCGTGGATAAGGATGTGGAGATCGAATCCCTTGGTAAGCGGGGTTTCGAACAAACCGCTGAGCGAGTTTGCGAATATTGGCGGCACCGCACGGACGAAGCAACTCAGATCACTACGCCGGAACCATGGCTGAACGATTTCTACAAGGCCCATCTCCGCCATCTTCTGGTAAACTGCTGGAAGGAAACCGATGCCGATCGGCTGCACGCCCACGTGGGTACCTTCAGTTACGGTGTATTCCCGGACGAGTCCGCCATGATGATCAGCGACCTGGATCGTCGTGGCTGCAGCCGGGAGGCGGAGCAATGTCTGGAATCCTTCCTGCATTATCAGGGAACGGTCAAGCTCGCAGGAAATTTTAAAACTCAAAAAGGCCTGTTCTACGGCTCCGGCGGTCACGAGATGGGCAACTACAATAAAAGCCACGGCTGGGTGATGTGGAACATGGCCGATCACTGGTGGAACACCCGCGACCGACAATGGATGGAACGAGCGGCACCCAAGCTGATTGAATCATGTAAATGGGTGATCCGCGAGCGCAAGTCGACCATGCGGGAACTTTCCGACGGTACGCGTCCCATAGAATATGGCTGGCTGCCGGTCGGTTCTCTCGAAGATGTTACTGATTTCTGGTATTGGATGGTGACCAATGCCTGTACGGTATGGGGCTTTGAGGCCTTGGCCGATGCCCTGCAGGACTTCGGGCATCCCCAAGCCCAACGCCTGCAAACTGAAGCGAAGGCCTATCGCAGCGATTTCCTGGACAGTATGGAAAAAGCCCGTCTCCGCTGCCCGGTAGTCAAGCTGCGCGACGGAACCTACGTATCCAAATACCCCTCCCGGCTATACGAGCGGGGACGATGTTATGGCTGGCTGCGCGAGACCCTCGAGGGGGCCATACACTTACCCATTATGAATCTCATCGACGCCAACAGCATCGAGTCCGAATGGATTCTCAAGGATTTTGAGGACAATCTGTATATCTCGGATAGTTACGGATACGATATTCCAGTCTTTGGAATTTTCTGGTTTTCCCGCGGGGGCTTCTCCATGCAGGCCAATTTGCTGCACGGACCGTTGCCCTATTAGTACCGTGATGAAATCAAGCACTATGTCAGAACCTACTTTAACTCCTTGGCCTCCGCCTTCTATCCAGAAATCAGAATGTGTAACGAACATTCCAAGCCCGAACTGGGTTATCCTGCGGGTGATCATTTTAAGAGCTCGGACGAAGCCCAATCTACATACTGGCTGCGCCTGATGTTTGTGCATGAGCAGAGTGAGGATCTGTACCTGGGGAAGGCCATCCCCCGGTATTGGTTGAAGAACGGCAACAACATCGGCATCGACCGGGCCACCACATACTTCGGCACAATGTCATTGCAAATCAACTCCCGTGCTGCTGAAGGTGAAATCGAAGCCGTAGTCAATCCGCCAACACGTAATCGGCCCAAGAACATCTATCTTCGTATACGACATCCAAGACAAAAGCCCATTCAAAGCGTGATGCTCAACGGAGAAAAGTACGACCAATTCGATGTTAAGAAAGAATGGATCATACTGCCCGGTACCATAACCGGCGCACAAAAAATAGTAGCCCGGTACTAATTATCAAAGAAGATCGCCATAGTCGAATCATATGTTCTTTGATAGAAAAGATTCGTGTATCGCCGCAGGGAACCTCATTTGATCAGCGATATCTGTGTCTTTTTATTTATAGTGGCTTGGCTGTATACTACCTCAAATTTTGAATTATTAACTTGGTCCATTTGTGTCGTTTATCAAATGCACTCGATATACGGAGGCCGAACAATGATCTTATCTCCATCCGCGCTGCATCGGATATTGTTAATCATCATCTCGCTAGCCTGTCTGACAACCAACAGCCGGGCGGCAACAACCCAGAAGCGTTATTACGCTTACCATGCCGTCCAGGATCGTTATGGTGTCATCGCCCCATGGTATAACCGGCAAAACGGCCTATGTGACTTTCGCGTAAGGATTGCCGCCGAGACCTTGAAGCGCTATCCATGGGTGGATACGTCAAAAGCAATCTCACCCGCCCCTCACTATGTATATAACGGGGCCTGGTCAATCTCCGATGACGGAAAAATTACCATCCCTCCGGTCAAGAGAGAATGGATGAACGGTGATCAGGGACAACGGGCCGCCTATGTACTCGCCGGTCTTATTGATTATTACCGATACAGCGGCGACCCGGCGGCAATCGCCCATATCAGCATATTGGCGGATGTTCTGATCGATCACTGCCAGACAGGTGACGATCACCCCTGGCCAAAGTTTCTAATCAGTGCTCCGGTTAATGGAAAGACTTATGATAAATGTGATCCTCACGGCTTTATCCAGTTGGACATCGTCGCCCAAGTAGGGCTGGAGATGATCCGGGCATACGAACTAACCGGCAACGAACGCTGGCTTAATGTCGCTAAACATTGGGGCGATCTCTTTGCTGAAAAACGCAGCCGCCAACCGGATCTGCCACCCTGGAACCGCTATGCCAATCCCCAAGATGTTTATTGGTATGACGGACAAACCGGCGGGATATCTTTGATATTGTTGTTCCTGGATGAATTGATCCGTGTGGGATATACCGGCAAGGATAACCAACTTGTTCAAACTCGCGATGCCGGCCGAGAATACCTTTCTGCATTACTGGAACGATGGACGGTCCACGACACTTTTGCCAGACACTATTGGGATTGGGATCACTCCATGCAGGGAGAACTTACTACCGAGGCCACTGCCAAATACCTGATGGATAACAAAGATTATTTCGAGAACTGGCGGTCGGATGCCCGCAACGTCATATCAATATTCCTGAATCACACCAGCGCCAACACCAAATCCAACGGCGATGTTTACCATGGGGCCTGGGCCTATCCCGAGTCGGCGGGTTGCTGCGGTCGCTCTTTATGGTATGCCCCGTTGCAGGTCGGCACCGTATTTGCCCAATACGGCGTATTGGCCGATAGTGAGTGGGGCCGGGAGATGGCCCGCCGACAATTTATACTTGCTAACTACGATTGCCACGAAACCGGTGTGGTGGAAGACAACATCGACGGCGGACAAATCGTCGCCGGTGCCTGGTTCAAGATCGCCCATCCCATGGCCCTCAAACATGTACTGGCGGTTATGGGCTGGCTGCCGGAAATATTCGGCGCCAACCGCGAAAACCATATCATGCGCAGCTCATCGGTGGTTAACTCGGTGGTTTACGGCAAAGACAAGATCACCTATTCCACCTTTGATGCACCGGCCAACACCATCGATGTTTTACGCTTGGCCTTCGCCCCTGATTCAATTACTGCAGATGGTAAAACTCTTACACGTCGCGAGGATCTTCAAGATACCGGCTATATAGTGAAAAATTTGAAAAACGGGGATTGCATTATCTCCATTCGTCATGATGGAAGTAGAAGCATTGTCGTACAGGGTAAAGATCCACAAGAACAATTAGGCGGCGAAAATCTTACTTATACCGGCGATTGGACGAGAACCAAACATAATAACAATCACTGGACGCATAACTCTTCATCATCAGGAGCAGCTATGACCTATTCTTTTGTTGGCAACCAGGTGCGATTGATCGGCAGTGTGGATCCGACGGGAGGATTGGCGGATGTGTACGTCGATGACGTCAAACAACTGGTAGGTATTGACTGTTGGAGCCCGACGCCCCGTTATCAGCAGGTACTGTATTATAAAAACGGACTCGACAATGCCAGGCATACCTTAAAAATCGTGGTCCGAGGTGAGAAAAATCTGCTATCTCAAGGTGACAATATTTACATAAACGCAATTCAGCACTCAGCAGCCACCGGCAACGGCGGTTTCGGTGAAGGAGGCGGGCCCACCGATGTGCAGCGCTTCATCTTCGGCTATACCGGCAGAAAAGATTATGTTGATTCTGTAGGTAATGCATGGAAGCCGGGCACGGAATTTGTAATCCGAACCCGTCAGGGAGATACGGTAGTAGCTTCATGGTGGACAAATCGCAAGCGCTGGCATATCGCAGATACCAAAGACCCGGAACTCTACCGCTACGGCATACATGGGCGACAATTGAACGTCTACTTTACGGTCGCACCCGGCACATATTACGTAAAATTAAAATTCGCAGAGACTCGTAACATTGAACCTAAAAAACGCGCGATAACTATCCACATCAACGATAAAAAAGTGGTTGCCAATATGGACATCGCCGCCACCGCCGGCGGTTTGAGTAAAACCACTCTTGCACAAAGACATGGACGTTCTCGCCCGGACTGGATTGGACTGAACAAAGCCGTCGATCTGGTGTTCAACGATATTCTACCCCACCACGGCATCATCGACATTCGCTTCACCGGCAGTAACGGTGGTGAGGCTATCATCCAGGCCATCGAAGTCGGTCCCGGAAATGGTGGAAAAGGAGCAACACCAGTCAGCCTGCCGTCGACCGGCCAAGAAAAGAAAAAACAATGAAACTATTAAACTGATATGAAAGATGAACAATCTTCAGGGCATAAGTCAATTTGATTGTTTTATAGTTTACGTTTTATCAATGGTTCAGCCTATACTTCTCATGTACTTTGTCGATTTATGAAAATCCGAGATATGGTTATTTAACATGTGGTGTAACGAGCGCATAGTTAGCCTTCTAATGTTAGCGATGGTAGTCCCTGGGTTAAGGTCCATATCGGCCAGTGTAGTCATGGCCGACAAGATGTCTGGTCAAATCCGAGCCAAACCGTTCGCCAACACCACAAATCTGTGGAGCCTGGCCCGTCAACATACCAATAACCTGCGATTCTCTACTCTTTTTACCGCCCCAAACATCCGCGACCACCTGGCCGGTCCACAGGGTATCGAAAACTTCAACAACTTATCGATCCATGCTAAACTGGTAACCAAAATATTAGCCCGACCAAAAGTTGCCTTAACTATACCAACCGGCGAAGTTACTATCTCCGCTAAACTTGGGTCGGCAATAGTCAAGCCACCACCGCGTTCGCTCGTTGTTTTACGCTTCGACCGGTCTAACAGAGGGAAATGACCATGCAATTACGTAACTTCACCCTTATTTTTGTTGTTGCTCTTGTGATTGCCTTGAATGATTCCACACTGCTCGCTCAGACACTGCAGCCCGATCCCGCCAATCCTCGCTGGTTCATCTATGGCTCAACGCATTTAGTCCTGTCGGGTAACGGGATCTGGATTTTGATTCCGGATACAGATATGGACATTGCCGAGCATAACCAGCATACCCTGACCTGGGGCGGCAACAGCAATCGAACTTCGTTATTCTCTTTCTGTCATAGCGAAGAGCTATGCCCTTGGGAACGGACCGGGCCGGGAACCGCCAACGACGGAAAGCCCAAGTATGACCTCGACAAATTTAATAATGCCTATTGGAAAAGGACCGTTCAATACTTTCAGGATTGTGTCAAAGGTGGAATTTTTCCCCTGGTTCAGATCTGGGGTGAATGTTATGTGGAGGGGGGATCGCAAGGTTCGGACCGCTGGAATGAACACCCCTTTAATCCGGATAACAACATTAATAATATTCCGGATCTGCCCAGCGGCACGGCTGATGCAGGCCGGGATGAATATTTCTATAACACAAAAAACAAAAAACTGATGGCCTATCAGGAAGCATTCGTTACCAGAGTCTTAAATGATCTGGGGAAGTTCCCGGTTATCTGGGACATAGGCAACGAAATCGGCCTGGACACGCAAATCTCCGACCGATGGATGCGGTATTGGGCAGACTTTTTTGATGCATACCAAGCTGCTTACCCCGGTATCAAGATCCTGTCTACCGTGGACACCAATGCTGATCGCGGACATTACAAGCGAATCAACAACTTTGACGTTATCAACGTCCATGGTGTTCGTGCCGCCAGACCATTTCGTTTCGAAGACCAACCGGATAAAGATCCCAACCACTCCCGCGTCGATGTGAAAAGAATGCAAACTGCCTTGGATAAGCAGTATCGGTTATATAAAAAACCTCTGGTCAATTCGCGAATCACCAGCGATCCGGATCGCAAACGTAATATTAGAGATCGCGCGGGAAATGCCTTGGAAGCCCGACACATCCTGTGGGGGTATTTTTTCAGTGCCGCCCATTTCATCAGTTTCCGCAGCGACAAGGAAACCTCCTGGACACAGCAGCCGCTCACCACCGAACATCAGCAAGTCCATTTGCGCAAGTTCATTGACAGCTTTGAGTTTTTCAAGTGCATGCCCCGGATCACGGATATCGTTAAAAGCGACGATGCGGTAGTACTGGCAGAACGCGGCAGGCAATACGCATTTTACGCCCCCAACGGCAACCACTTCGCTAACCGCTTTACCGCCGATCTATCGGAAGCGGGTAATATTAAATTCCGGGCCAGGTGGTTTAATCCGCGCAAAGGTATTTTCGGCAAACCGTTCAAGGTTTCAGCCCGCTCATCTGTGAAATTCACTCTGCCAACCGATGAGGATTGGGCACTCCTTTTAGATAGAAATAAGTAACTGCCAAGACGAACTGTTTTTTGAAAATGTGTTATGTGAGTAAAATATTGGTACACGACAATAGCATTCACGAATACGACTTTCCAAACAACGAGCGGTCAGGATAGACCCGAGTTGGTATTTAAGTCTGGAGAACACACATTCAACATGCCATCATTAGCGATAGATTTGATTAGGAAATCAGCGATACGTTTGTCGATGATAACAGCCAGTGGTTGCTTTGGGTTATCCAATTCGCGGATTTATGGGAGCAACTGTCAAACTTATCCCAATTTGCTAACGATACCTACTGGTGATTTAACACGGTATCATGGACCGCATCAGCCAGCAATCGGTCAATTAACAAGTTTTTAAACGCCTGGGTAACTACTAGTATAAAATACACCAAGTTGTTCGATAGTCCCGGTCCCACTTGCAGTCCAGCAATCATATAAATATTATGTCAGGAAGACATGCAAGAGTATGCAAGTAAGGCCTCTTAAGTTATTCGCAAGGCCTTCTTTGCCCGGACTGCCGGTGATTTGGTCGTCTTTCGTTTGTTGTGCATGTGACTTCATATAGTTAAATACATTAAACCGCCTAAAAAGCTTTTCCGCAGAGTAATTTGATATAATAAAAAGAATAGGGATTATTTGATATAATAATAGAATGCTAATGATCGAGCGGAGAGATAACTACTCGGGTATAATTGGAATTTTAATAGATCACCGACTTTAGTCAGAGTGGATTACGCTAAATAGGTATCAGTCATGAAATGTAACCAGAGCAATCTTGGCTATGTAAACTTGTTTTTAATATTGTGTATATTGATAATCCCGGCGAGCAGTGACGGAGCCACCGCCAAGCTATGGGAGTATCACGACTGGACTTTTATTAATACGACATACTCGGGAAACCCTTATGAGCTCATCGCAACAGCCCTCTTCACGCACACGAGTAGCGGCACGCAAATAACAACCGAACTTTTCTATAATGAGAACAACACCTGGAAACTGCGCTTTACAGGGATTGAGACTGGTGAATGGACATTTGTGACTACCTGCTCAGATCCGGATCTGGACGATCTCACGGGAAGCGTGGACATTCAACCTAACCCTGGCGTGGCCGGTTTTATGACCAGGCACACAGGCGGGAACCGGTGGGGAAGGCTCGGCCTGGATGAGAATTTTGTCCCTCAGTATGCAATGTACTCTTCGCCGGACTGGTACTACGACAACCCTGTGTGGATCGACGATGGGATAGAGACATTTTTCGGAGACCACGGATTTAACGGACTTCATACTATTGTTTTATGCCGATGGTTTGACCTTTACAAAACACGATATACGGAATTCTCCACTACAAACCCTGATCCAGATCCGCGCACTTTTGAAGCCTTAGAGCTTTTAATTACAAAGGTGCATGCTGCTGGCGGTTTAGTGCATATATGGGCCTGGGGAGATGAGCAACGTCAGATGACACCCATCGGATTTGATGGAGGAAAGAATGGTACTGTTGACCAGCGTTTGCAGCGGTATATCTGTGCCCGACTGGGACCGTTGCCCGGTTGGTCAATGGGCTATGGCTGGGATTTACAGGAATGGGTAAACTACAGTGATCTGCAAACATGGCATAATTATATGAAGAGCCACTTAGGTTGGCCTCATTTCCTGGGGGGACGCAGTCCTGACTTAACGCAGATCTACAGCCATTCGAGTGGCAATCAAGAATGTTGGTTCTCATCCTATCAGCAACATCGGCCGGATTACAACAAGTATGTTGAAGCTATAGAGCAGAAACATACCGGCATGCCCAGCTTTATGACCGACCGTTTCCGAGTGCGGATAGACGTGTATCCAGAGAAGGACTATACCGAGGAGATGACCCGTCGTGGCCTGTATCACTCCACCATGGCCGGCGGCGTCGGTAATATTTGGGGTTACCTGGTGCCGGATTATCCCCCGGATGGTAGCACTTATCCCTATCCTAACAAGCATTGGATTCTTACATATTCTAGATTTTTTGGATTGATGTCTGCAATCGATAACCGCAATCGGTTTACTAAAGATATGGTTCGAGACAATAACATAACCGATGGTATCTGCTTCAGAGAATCCAACACTCTTTATATCTTTTACAAAGAAGATACATCCTCAATTACTATGAACCTCTCTGCTATGGATGGACCTCGTTTTGCAGTGGCGGTGGATACGACGAAAAACTATGAAGAGCTTCCCCTCGGGCAGCTTAGCGCGACCAACCACGTCTGGTATACACCATATTCTTCAGATTGGGTGGTGGCTGTAGGTAATCCTATTCCTGTCTCGCCACTGTCGGTTGATTTAGGTAGGATCGATATAGAAAAGGGACTGTTCCGGGTAACCAATAGTGATGGTAACACTATCGCTGTGCATCAAGGCGATAAAATCTGTCGTCGTAACAAAGATGTCGACGTCGACTTCTACGTGTATTTCAACGTGGCTGGCTCCTATGCCTATCAGGGCAGTCGGTCCGAGGTCTATATTATGGTTGATTACTTCGACACGGGAACTGGTGCCCTTACCATGGAGTATGATGCCGTCGGTGGAGACGCATACAAAAACAGCGGCAGCGTTATACTAGGGAACACTAACGCATGGAAACAACATACATACATAATAACTGATGCCTATTTCGGCAATCGCCAGAATGGTGGGGCTGACTTCCGCATCTCCAAATCAGGAGGGGGTGTTTTCTACTTGGATGTGGTCCACGTATCCGAGGATTCACCACCCTTGACCGCTCCAGTAATTTCCGAGGTGGTGCCCGATCCTGATACCGTATTTGTAGGTGTCGAATACACCAGGCAATTAACCCTCGACCAGGGCTATCCCCTGCCGAGTTGGTCGGTGGTGCAAGGTCCCCCCGGAGTTCAGGTGAATGAATTTGGGCTGGTAAGTGGATGGGTAACCACTGGTGAGGATGCCGGCGAGTTCCTTACGTTTGAAATTACAGCGAATAACTCTCAAGGCTCTGACACTGAGCAGTGGGTGGTTAAGGTAAAATCCATAGCCGACATCGATGACGACGGTGATGTGGATCAGGAAGATTTTGGTCACTTCCAAACCTGCTTTAGCGGTGACGGCAGGCCATATGGCGAGGGATGTGAAGACGCTGACTTTGATGCCGACAATGATGTAGATTTATATGACTACAGGAAATTTAGTTCGTGCATGGGTGGGACAAACAATCCTCCGGGATGCTGACATGATCTATTTTTTCATGAGAATCTTCTGTCCAGATTTTCTGAGCTACTGAGACCAGGTGTAATCTGGCCCGAGGATTGAGTATCATAGGCAGAAAGGGGAGTAGGGGGAATCCGTTCAGAGCTTGTCTGATAAATATCGATTTATACAAAAAAGGGTGTACGAACTGTGATAAACGAGCTAGATTAGGAGATTTAATCATGCAAAAAATCGGTAGGATTTCCATAAGCGTAATTCTTGTAGGAGTTGTTTGTCTTTCTCTGATAATCATATTAAGAGTAGTATCCGCGA
>CP070790.1:3641055-3646743 GCA_020346805.1 Planctomycetota bacterium | reverse complement strand
ATGCAAGACCTTAGGAAGATGCCGGCGGTAAAAGCCGACGAATGTCTGTAAATTGGTGAACATGCACATATTTAATGGCGGAATTAAGTCAGACACCACAAACACACAAAGCTGTCGGACAGAGCAGCTTCATTAATTGCCATTCTTAAAAAACATTATCTGGCGTTTCCAATCATTTGCGGAAGCTAAAGCCCACTAACTACCCGGTCGATGATTTGAAGGGCATATATACACACTTTGAATGAGGCGTGTCACACCCGTAATCCCTCAAACTAAAAGGAGATACGGTATGAGGACTAAGCTGCGAATTATAACAGCTACAATAATAATCACCTTGATCTTACCATTGATGATCGGCCAAGGCTGTCCGACCACTCCCGCCGATCCGATCGACACAACCGACTTATCCGACAAAGAAAATGCCGCCATCTCTTACGCTGCCAAATCCGCCGGCGGGCTGAGCAACGGGGCCTTCACCACCCAGGCTTCCACCGGGGATTTGGTAAACGGCAGCAGTCAAAGCGTCGCCAGTGACATTACCTTTGGAACCTGCCCCACGGTAACCAAAACCGGTTCGCTATTGGATAGTGAACCTCTCACACTGACCGTGGATTTTGGCCCAGAATCCTGCACCGCTCTGGTATCCCAGGATGGAACACATACCCTGGTCGGCTCGGGCAGCGCTACTGGTACATTCGATCGACCAAACAAAACCATCAACCTTCAATTCAACAACCTGACCTGCAACGACGAGTCGCTCGATGGGAGTGCCAATATCGTTTACAACCTGGGGACATCAATCGGTTTAACCGGCAGTTGGGATCTGACCTGGGTAGCCAACGGTTTCGCCACCAGCACCGATGGCAACGGAACCTGCAGCTACGACACGGTCAACTGGATCACCACTATCTCGACCTTTACCGGATCGGTGGCTGACTCCACCGGATGGTCCTTCAATGTGGAGATGACCAATGTCAAAGTGGCGGTATTAATTTACGGATCGTTCATACCCTTCGAGGGAAGCATGACCGTTTCCGGCTCAGATATTCGTACCATGACGCTGACTTTCAATGAAAACTCACCGACTACCGGTGAAGTCCAGGTAAGTATTGCGGGGGGACGGACATTCACGGTAAGTCTGGAAGATTTGGATGCAGCCCTGGCCGCTCTCGAAGCCATATAACAATCGTTACTAACTCCGGGGGATACGACGGCACCCGTCTCAGATGTCGTCGTATCCCCTTTCATTTATCTCCCTACCAAATTAGTACCACGACAGACATTTCGTACTCCCCGAAATCCGGGTTTTACAATAACCAACCATACCCCTGGAAAGGTCGGAAGCTATCCGGATATCATCGAATTCGCGCTTAAAACGGCTATCTTTAAGGCCCCATACCCCCGGGATTCGGGGCCTCTCACCAGAGGTTCGAATTCCCGATTGCCGGTGTATTTCAATTCCCTCTTGGCGCAGCCAAGCCGGCGGTTAGGATATGCACCACGAGGTTAGTGCCTGCCTCCCCGTGTGTACGGGACCTATCCCAATGTCCCCGACCAGGCTGACCCACACAGTTATGGGAGATTCGTTTTGCAATATCTGAACACCGTCGATTTGTCGGTAATATTCATTTACCTGGCAGTTCTTGTATGCATGGGTTTCTACTTAAAGCGCCGGGCGTCAGCCAGTTTGGAAGACTACTTTCTGGGAGGCAAGAAATTACCCTGGTGGGCCCTGGGCATTACAGGTACCGCCCAATGGCTGGACATAACCGGGACCATGATCATCGTTTCCTTCCTTTATATGCTGGGCCCGCGGGGTCTGTTCATCGAGTTTCGCGGGGGTGCGGTGCTGGTCCTGACTTTTTTAATGGTGTACATAGGTAAGTGGCACCGACGAAGCAACTGCATGACCGGGGCAGAGTGGAACATCTACCGCTTCGGTTCGACCGCCGGCGGTCAGGCCACCCGTATTATTGCCGCCTTATTGGTGACACTAACCACCATCGGCATGCTGGCCTATATGGTCAAAGGGGTGGGATTGTTTCTGTCAATGTTCCTGGACTACACCCCCAATCAATGCGCGGCGATGATGATTTTGGTGGCTACTATTTACACCATGATGTCGGGTTTCTACGGGGTGGTTTACACCGATATCCTCCAAACCTGCATTATTATGGTGGCGGTGGTGGCCATCGTGATCATGGCCGTCCTGCAGCTTAACGATTACGGCGGCTCCCTGGCCGCCCTGGCCGAACAAGTCACCGGTAACGGCCGATGGATGAGTTCAATACCTCATGCGAAAGTTACGTTACCTAAAGGTTATGAGGCCCAGCAAAGTCTGATCATGTTCGCTTTTTTCTACATGCTACGCAATGTTATTGCGGGCATGGGCTCCGGGGCGGACCCCAAGTATTTTGGAGCCCGCAACGAACGGGAATGCGGCACACTGTCTTATATAAACGGCTTGTCGATTATGGTCCGCTGGCCGATGATGATGGGCTTTGCTGTGCTGGGCATGTTTATGATTAACAAAATGTTTCCCGACCAGGGAGTAATGAATGATTCGGCAGTCATCATCCGGCAGCATCTGGGCGATATTTCAGAATCGGACTGGGAAGAGAGAGTTACTTATGCGATGAGGCACACGGATAAATATCCCGGATTTCTTGAAGATCTAAAAGGTGTCCTCGGTGAACAAGATCTAAATACCAAGATCAAGCTGGTCAGTTACCACGGCACAGTCAATCCCGAACGTATTTTACCGGCGGTTCTGCTGTATAAGATACCACCGGGATTTCGCGGTTTACTGTTGATCGCCCTGCTGGCGGCCTCGATGTCCACCTTTGACATGACCGTCAATCTGGCCACCGGATTTTTCACCCGGGATATTTATCAGGCATACATTCGGAGAAGGGCCAAAAATCGGGAGCTGATCTTCGCAAGTTATGGTTTCATTATATTTATGGTGATCTTCGGGTTTGGCCTGGCTCAGTATACCAAGAACATTAACGACATCTGGAACTGGGTAATCATGGGTCTGACCGCGGGGGGATTGTTAGGTGGCGTTTGCCGGCTATGCTGGTGGCGGTTTAATGCCGGTGGGGTGATAGTCAGTTCGGCCATTGGGGTAGTGGGCGCATTTATACAACGGGCCGTCTATCCCGATCTCCACGCGGTTCTACAGTTTGTCATTTTAACCGGCATCTCATTCATCGGACTTTTAATCGGTACTTATGCAACCCCACCAACCGCGGACAAGGTATTGGAGCACTTTTACCGTACCACCAGACCGTTCGGACTATGGGGACCATACAAGAAACGGTTGACCCCCGAAGAACGCAAAGCCGTTAATCGCGAGCATTTTTACGATATCATCAGTTTGCCTGTAGGCCTGCTCTGGCAGATCACTCTATTTCTGGTACCCATGCAGTTGCTTATTCGGTCCTGGACTTCCTTCTGGGTTACCCTGCCGATTTTTATTATTTGTCAGATCGTGCTGTACTTTACCTGGTATAAGCAACTCCCCCCGGCACGGGAAGGCGTGGAAAATCCCGGTTACATAGCCCCGGATTCGATAAAAAAACCGCAGCCAGACTAAGGCTGCGATTAAATTCGTAGGGACGTGCAGACTTGAGCCACCTCAATAACATCGATTATACAGTCATCGCATTCTACGTCATCGTACTCATCAGCCTGGGCTTGTTCCTTCGCAAGATGGCATCGGCCAGCCTGGAGGATTACTTCTTGGGTGGCAAAAGACTGCCATGGTGGGCACTGGGTATTTCAAGAACCGCGTCCTTTCTGGACATCACCGGTACCATGATCATCACCTCATTTCTGTTCATGCTCGGCCCGCGGGGTCTGTTCATCGAATTTCGCGGCGGGGCGGCATTGGTCTTGCCCTTTCTGATGGCCTTCATGGGCAAGTGGCATCGGCGCAGCAATTGCATGACCGGGGCGGAGTGGAACGTTTATCGCTTCGGAGCAGGGATCGGTGGACAGGCGGCCCGGGTGATCGCCTCCTTTACCATAACCATGATGGTCATCGGTATGCAGGCTTATATGGTCACCGGTGTGGGAATATTCCTTTCCACATTTCTTCCCCTTTCACCAAACTGGTGTGCAATTCTATTACTCAGTTGTGCGGCCATATATACCATGGCTTCCGGGTTTTACGGCGTGGTTTATACCGATCTTTTTCAATCGTTGATTATTTTAACAGCGGTGATCGCCATGGCGGTAATGGCCACCCTGCAGATCAACAGTTACGACGGCTCTTTAGGAGAGTTGGCCCAAAGCGTAACCGGTAACGCCAGATGGATAAGTTCGGTACCCCATTTACAGGTCAACATGCCTCCCGGCTATAAAGACTATGAACCGCTGTTCATGTTAGCCTTGTTCTATCTGATGCGAAATATCATTGGTGGTATCGGAGCCGGGGCCGATCCCAAATTCTTTGGGGCCCGGAATGAACGCGAATGCGGCAAGCTGAGCTTCGTCTGGACTGCGGTGATGATGATACGCTGGCCGTTAATGATGAGCTTTGCCGTTTTGGGACTTTTTATGGTCCATAAAATCTTCCCCGATCAGCAGGTCCTGGCGGATTCAGCGGAAGTGGTGCGGGAGCATCTGGGCGAAATCCCCGAAACCCAATGGGATGATACTTTGGCCGGCGTTATAAATAATCCGGATCAACACCCCCAATTGGTCAGCGAGCTTAAAAATATTGTTGGCCCCAAGAATTGGAAAATCAAACTCAAATTAGTCAGTTATCACAGTACGGTCAATCCCGAGCGAATATTACCGGCGGTGTTGCTGCTGATGGTACATCCGGGATTCCGCGGATTGATTATTGTGGCCCTGATAGCGGCGTCGATGTCCACCTTCGATTCCTTCGTCAACATGGCCACCGGATTTTTCACGCGGGACATTTATCAGGCCTTCCTTCGACCCAAAGCCAAGAATCGGGAACTGATCTTCGCCAGTTGGGGATTCATCATTTTCCTGGTATGTTGCGGATTCGGCCTGGCCCAAACCTCCAAGAACATTAACGATATCTGGGATTGGTTGATGATGGGCCTGACCGCCGGCTTCCTGTTGCCTAATATGTTTAAATTCCTCTGGTGGCGATTTAATGCCGGGTCCACACCTGGCCGCGCCAGGTGCCGGTGTACTTGTCCGGCGGCAGCAGTTGGCCGCTGGCCCAGGTCCAGTTGGCGACGATGGGATGGTTGGCCTTGCGCATGGCGTCATAGAATCGGCCTTCGCCCCTGTACGGGGCTATCCGGTGCCGGCCCCAGCTGTAGCCGCGGCAGTAGAAGGCCGGCAGGTCCTTCGCCCGGCAGGCCAGCGCCACCTTGTCCAGCATGGCCCAGCCCCACTCGCCGCGCCCCGCCTCGTCGGTGATTGTCGCATCTCTTGGGCCCCACGGCTTGCCGAAGCGCAGGGGCGCGTCCTTGGCCAGCACAAGGGCCCCGAATCGGGTAGTCAGAACGTACGCGAACCGCTCCGGGCAGCACAGCCCCAGCAGCGCCGCTCCGTCCGATCCGTACAGCATCACCCGGTCCGGATCGACGGGCAGGGCCCGTTCGGCCCACTCGAGGAAGGCGAGGATCCGCCGCTGTGTGTGCGGGCGGACCCTGCCGCCGCCGTAGCTCTTCAGTGTGCCATGCGCCTCGTGGTAGCCGT
>CP070790.1:3636632-3640955 GCA_020346805.1 Planctomycetota bacterium | reverse complement strand
TTGATTATTATCAAGGCAATCTCAGCGGCGGCGTCGACTACTTCACTCAGGCACACATGGGCCATGGTGAACACGACTGGTTCGAAAATGGAAAAGCCGTTAAACACAACAGATACACCACCGACATAATTGCCGACCGGGCGGTCAAATATATCAAAGATAGCGGCCCACAATCCTTCTTCCTTTACCTGCCATTCACTGCCGTCCACACCCCCATACAGGCCACAAAAAAATATCTCAGACGCGTACCATCCTACATCACCGATGAAGAAAAACGCACCTACTCAGCCATGATCATTGCCCTGGACGATGCCGTCGGGAAAATCCTTAAAGCCATCGACGATCAGGGAATCACCGACGACACCCTCGTTGTTTTCACCTCCGACAACGGCGCCACCCCCACCGGAGTTAACCTCCCTTTCCGCGGGGGCAAACATACCGTCTACCAGGGCGGAGTCCACGTACCGACGGCCATCAGGTGGCCTGGACGCATCAAAGGAATGCGCCTGATTAATTCATTAATAGCTGCAGAAGACCTATACCCCACCCTGCTGAAACTGGCCAATGTAACCCGCCCCCCCGGTCCACCACTGGATGGCAAAGATGTCTCGGAGGTCATCCTTAAAAATGCTCCCACCCCGCGCCACGCCTATTATTGGATCTGGCACAAATGCGATGCCATGCGCACTGAGGATTGGAAGCTTATACGAAAACCCAATGAACTCGAACTTTACAATCTCCGCACGGACATCGGCGAGTCAAAGAATCTCGCCTCGGAAAAACCCGAAATAGCAGCCAAACTGGTGGAAAAATTGAATGCCTGGGAGGAGTCGATTAATTGCCACCCATCACACGTACCCTTTCGAACCAAGAAACTCATCAAGCCTGATCCCCAAGATGATGTTATTGAAATTAGCGCTACCCGAAATGTCCTCGAAGAGGATTCCTTCATGTGGCTCAGCATAGCCGCCCTTCCCGGCGTACATTTATCCTACGGCGACTACCTGGAGTATGACGTATTTATCCCCCAAGGGGCTGCTAATACAGGCTACGTTATTGATGAAACTGTTAACCCCAAGGATCCCAGACCCTTTTGGCGAGTTGAGGCCGTCGATAATTACGGAAACTACCAGGACTACCCGGTGGGCTTCCCCCAGGCCAACGGCCAATGGGCCCATCGCATCATCGGACTGGGCAGCAACGCCCCCATAAAATTCGGCCATTTCCGCATCGCCTTCAGAGGAAAAGAAAAAACTGACTACCTGATTTATCTGGATAATATTATCTACCACCGAGGTGACGGCAAAATCGTCGAACTATATCGCGACGGCGAACCAGGACGTAGAGAAATATGGAAAAACGAAAACTATCCCGCAGTTAAAATACGAAAGGTCCCTCTGGCCAAGGTAAAAAAGAATTTACCAAAATGATACTGAATCGTCGTATCGAACGATAATGAATAACTACGTCATATAAGGATGGAGGATTAATTATGATTTCCGACTTGATCAATCGTCGTCAATTCCTGGGAACCGCCGCTTTTGCCTCCGGTATGCTCGCCAGCGGCGTCAATTCCTCGTCGGCTGCCGAAAAAAAATCCAAGTTTGAAATATCTCTGGCCGCCTGGTCCCTGCACAGAATATTTTTCGACAAAAAAATCGACCAGCTCGGCATGGTAAAAATGTGCCGAAAGAATTTTGACATCGGCGGTTTCGAGATGGTAAACACCATGTTCCCCTCACCCACCTATCACTATTGTCAGCAACTCAAAAAAATAGCCAAAAACAACGGGGTCAAACTGCTGCTGATCATGTGCGACCGGGAAGGAGATATGTCCCATCCCGATAAGAAGCAGCGTTTGCAGGCTGCCAAAAATCACCACAAGTGGGTGGACATCGCCGCCGTCCTCGGCTGCCACTCAATCCGCTGCAACATGGGCCATGTCAAGAAAGGCGATATGGAGATGGTAAAACGGGCGGCAGAAAGTTTCTCCACTCTGACGGCTTACGGAAAATCCAACGGCATAAAAATAATCATCGAAAACCACGGGCACGGATCATCCGATCCCGCCACCATGGTGGCATTAATGAAACAGGTTAATGATCCAAAATGGTTCGGCACTCTGCCCGACTTTGGAAATTTCCCCGAGGATGTCGACAAATACGACGCCGTCAAACAAATGATGCCCTACGCCCATGCGGTATCGGCCAAGTGCTACGATTTCGAAGACGATACCGGACTCGAAACCAAGATCGATTTTGCCCGCATGATCAAAATCGTCACCGACGCCGGCTACACGGGCCACATCGGCATCGAATATGAAGGAAAACGCCTGGACGAGGCTACCGGTATCAAACGGGCCAAGGCCTTACTCGAAAAGTTAAGATTCTAATATTAATGAGGTCTGCAAAAAATGTTTAATAACATCAAGCGTCTATTCATTAGCTGCATTAAATATTATGTTTTTGGCCTTTTTATCCTGAGCCATCTGTTCGGCGGCCAACCGTTGTCAGCCAAACAAACTGCGAATAATCAAAAACTCAATTTCGTTTTTATACTGACCGACGATTTGGGCTGGCGGGGCCTGACCTGTTACGGATCAACCTTTTACGAAACACCAAATATTGACAAACTCGCCACTCAAGGTATGCGCTTCACCGATAATTACGCCGCTGCCCCACTATGTTCAGCTACACGGGCCTGTCTTATGTCCGGCAAATATCCCGCCCGCCTGCATATCACCGGGGCCGTAGGACACGGACCGCCCAGAAAGAAAGCCAAGAAAACTCAGACTGAACGAAAGGGGCCACCATGGCGAAAACTTGTACCCGCTGATCAGGAAGACTACATGGCCCTGGAGGAAATTACT
This sequence comes from Planctomycetota bacterium, assembly GCA_020346805.1. Taxonomy (GTDB): domain Bacteria; phylum Planctomycetota; class Phycisphaerae; order UBA1845; family PWPN01. The sequence goes on along the minus strand of CP070790.1, from coordinate 3,638,086 downwards.
ATTGCCGAGATGCTCAAGTCTGCAGGTTATGTCACCGCCTTCATCGGAAAATGGCACCTTGGCAAGCATCCCTATTATCCGGAAAACCAGGGTTTCGATATCAACATCGGCGGCAACCATCAGGCGGCGGCCCCCAGCCATTTCGATCCCTATCGATTACAAAATCTGACTAATCGTAAAGAAGGTGAATATCTGGCCGACCGTCTTACCGATGAGGCCTTGACCTTTCTTGAACAACACAAAGATAAACCCTTCTTCCTATACCTGCCTCACTATGCCGTCCATACGCCCATTATGGCTAAAAAAGAGCTGATTAAAAAATACCAGGCTAAAATCAAGCCCGGCCAAAAACAGAAAAACCCAACCTACGCCGGCATGATTCAGAGTGTGGACGAAAGTGTCGGCCGAATTATGCGCAAACTGGATCAACTTAATCTGGCCGATCGCACAGTAGTAATCTTCACTTCAGACAACGGCGGACTGGTACACATTCCCCGTGCTGCTGGTGATTTGGTAACCTCAAACGAACCGCTACGGGGCTGGAAAGCTACCCTATGGGAAGGAGGTATCCGCGTACCCTTGATCGTGCGCTGGCCGGGCGCCGTCAAAGCCGGCTCCGAATGCAACGTGCCGGTAGTTACTGCCGACTTTTATCCCACCATACTCGAAATTGCCGGTATCAAGCCCAATCCCCAACAGGTCCTCGACGGTGAAAGCATCCTCCCCCTGCTCAAACAATCCGGGAAGCTGAAACGCAGGGCTATCTATTTCCATTTCCCGCATTACATCCCCGGACATCATCAGCCCGAGGGCAAACTTCGCAAATACTGGACCAAACCCGTCTCTGTGGTACGACAAGGCGACTATAAACTGCTTTATTTCGACGATGACCGGCACGTCGAGTTGTATAACCTCAAAGACGATATCAGCGAAACCAATAATCTAGCTGACAAGATGCCGAAATTAGCCGAACAATTACACAATAGGCTGCTTGACTGGCGCAAAGAGGTCAACGCCAACCTGTGCAATCCCAATCCCCAATATGATCCTGATTATGTTTACAAAGAACCGCCCTCCAAAAAGAAAAAAGCGGGCAAGAAAAAACAATAAAGATCACCGCTTTGAAACAATTTCACATTTTTTGCTTCCAGCGCTGTCATTTTATTCTTGACATGTCGGGCCGAGTTCGTAAATTTGCATCCAGAGCAAGGAGGCTGGCATGAAATCCATACACATCATCGAAAAATCAATTCCTTTCGCCTGGGAAAAGGCCGTCATCGCCGCTTGGGAGCAAGGCGAAAGCTTCCCTACCCAATACGATAAACCCGACGACCCCAACCGCCGCGACGTAATCGCCATCATCCATGTTACCGAACCCATGGCCGAGCCGCGTATTCATCGCGCCTTCCCCGGCGGTCTGGATGATCTGGAAAAAAACCGCGCCGAAGTGGTTT
>CP070790.1:3632544-3636532 GCA_020346805.1 Planctomycetota bacterium | reverse complement strand
GTTGCTGTGCTTGTTAAACTGACTATATCGAATGTTGCCTACCTTCACCTTGGAGCCTACCCACTGTACATCCAAAAGTCTGTTGAGATGGACGCCTTTGATTATCTTTCCCGTAGCGTCAAGTTCGGCAATTTCCACATTCCGGTAGCGGCGTTTTTTCAAATCGGGATACGCCGGATCAGGATCACAGGGCCTGGCCACAAACAATCTAGCATCATCGTTCGATCGGCCGGCAAAGGTGAGCGTAGTCCAATTCGCACCGGGCGGTTGAAGCTCCCGCATCTGCCTGCCGGTGTTCTCGTCAAAGGCCCTGAGGGCGCCGGCTCCTTCCCTGCCGTCCCAATATGTTCGAACGGCATAGACCCAGTCGGTCTCAAATCCGTTATTGAGATATCCCAATCCCGTTGAAGGACATAGACCCATTACTAATGCGATTATTAAAGACATATGATCCTTATACCAACATTTCATAGTCGTATCCCCCAGAAAGTATATATACAATAACGGATGCCATGTCATAATTAATAACATGGCATCCGCTTAATGTTAAGGCTTGATATTCACTATTGCATGTCTCACTACGGCATACAAGACGGATCGGCGGGTATATTGGCTCCACTCATACAACCCAGGAAAATGTTAACATCGGTCATACTAACAAATTCGTCATCGTTCAACAGGGCATCAATACATGCCGGATCCTGCTGCGGAACCAACAATTCAGTCCGACAGGCCTGTAAATGGCCGAAATCTTCCTGGTCCACATCGGTATCCACATCAAAGTCACCCAGAACCGTCATGGTCAGCGAAGCGTTATCTGAAATGGCATCACCGGCCAAGTTACTGACCACACAGCGATAGTTGCCTTGATGGGCAAATTGAACGCGATCGATCTGAAGGGTGTTGGTTTTGGTACCGCTTATCCCGTCGCCATCAAAGAGAGTGGCTTCATTGAACTGCCATTGATATTGAAAAGGTCCTTCACCGCCGGCCGACACAGTAAACTGGGCGGGATTATTCTTATGCAGCGAAAGTGATGCCGGATGTTGGGTTATAGTCGGCGGCAATCTATCGACAACCGTCACCACATCCAGATACATCGGGCCCGATTCCGTTTGGGCGATTCGGAAATCGGCTCCCTCGTTCTGGCGATCGCCGAAATAAGCGTCGGTAACGTGATACGTATGTTCCTTCCAGGTATTGGACCCGGTCAAGGTCACACCGCCCCCGTTCTTATAATAATTATCCGGGGGCGGTGCCGGATCTGTGGAGTCGTAATGCAAAACCAGCGATCCGGAACCCGTATCGTAGTATTGAACAGTAATATAGGCCTCCGGCTCGGAACCGTTATAAGGATGATCGATACCGAAGTAGAAATAGTGATCTGTTGCCGGATCCACATTGGTCTTGCAGCTTCGACCGCCGATACTTACCGGCGTGGTATCGCCATCTGCAACCTGGATATTTGCCATCCCGTTTTCAACATCGGGTGAGCCCAGATCGACGGAGACATTAATACCCACCACATCGTTGAAGGCGCCATCGACAATATCCGCTACCCACTGATGCCATTCGGTCTGGTTGGTCCAATAGTGATGAGGTTCATTCATTATCTCGTAGATTACGTTTCCGTAATCCTGCAATTCATGTACCAAGCGTTCGATAAAGGCCCGATTGACGGTGCCGATATTCGTGCCGTCCAGTCCTGTAAAGGCCGGGTATTGATTGAGTCCCGGCACATCGAGGAAACCGTTGACGTTGTTGTTCCTATTGTACGGGCTATCCCCGAATACACCCGGGTCCGGCTTATTGACCAGGCCACATCGATCGAAGATAGATAATTGAACCACAATGCCCCGATCCCAAGCCGCCTGGACGAACTGTTTGGCCCGGATGAAAAACGCATTATTCTGTTGATCCAAATCCCAACTGCCGTAAGCACCCACATAGGGGATTATGCCGTTGTTGACATCATTTCCCATACAGGTTCCGGTCCATTGTTCCACCGCCCAGACGCGCAAGAGATTATTACCATGACTTTGCAATACATCGAGATAACCTTCGATCTCGAAATTCTGCCCTATCAGGGCCCCCATCCAACCCGAGCCCATCAAGGTGACCTGCTGGCCGTTCCAATAAAACTCCCTGCCCTGGCGGGTGAGCGTACCGCCGGGAGTTAAGGTGGAGGCGTGGGTGCCCAGAGCATTCATGATGGTTAAACTGTCTGCCGGGAAGTCTTCCTGTCCATCAATGACCAGACACTGCATGCATCCCCCACCTGCGGGCGGTGCCTCTCCCAGATGGGCATCCCAATGCTCGTAATGTTCGCCGGCGTTGGCTGTTGCGGTAATGAAACTCAAGACCTCCGGTACGTCGAAAGCGGCATAGCCGTCGTCGGAAAGAATGATCGGCTTGCCGTAGCCGGTATTGCCCAAGCAGGTATTGACCTCACCTATGGTATGAATGTGATAGGACAAAGCCTGTATTAAAGGGTAATCCTCGAAGCCGGACGTGCCCGGGAAGGTTTCAGTATATCTGGGGTTGAGGTTAACGATACGCGAACCGCCCGGCGAACCTGCCGCCGCCACACCCGGACTGGCCACATCCACACAGCCTCTTTTCAAGAAAACATCCGTAATCGGATCGTTTCGTGCCGGCCGGTAGTGAACATCATTAACCGTATATTGATCTATACCCGTATCATACGAATCGCTGTGGAATTGGCGGACACTTATGATCGAACCGGTATATTCGTCCACCTGCCCCTGCCATTGCGAACGCCTGGCCCAATATGCATTCTGACGTTTTACCAGGTTCCCATTGGCATCTGTCTCGTCCAGATAAAACTCCATGACAGGATAATTGGTAGCCCCCGAAGTCCCCATATTCATTACCATTATGGTCGGCCGATTATTTTCCGGATGATTGGATCCGCGGTAAATCGGACAGGCCGGATTATTCCACCCGGAATCTCCCGGCTTATAAGTGTCGCCGTCGATCAGCATGGTATAGGAACTGGTCGAACCAGCCGAGGTATCGAAAGCAATCAGGTACCCATTCTGTCCGGCGATCAAAAAGGTGCCGGCCATATACAATTTCCCGTTATTTTTATCAATTGAAATTCGTGGAGGATTCGATATCCCGGGCCCGGTGTAAGTGTTCAACACCGAGGTCAAGGCCAGATCGACTTCATAAACCAGGGCCGTTCCCGGATCGGCTTCATCGGTACACAGGGAGAGAAACAGGGTTCCGTGAAAACTGCTGAACCGCAGACTGCCGACATAAAGTTGAGGACCGATAGTCGATGGTGCATTGTTCAGGCTGCGCAGCAAAACGCTCTTGATGGTACCGCCGGAGGAATTGAGTTCGGCAATGGTTATATCCGTGGATACACTGCCAGTGGCTCGTCTGGCCACAAAGAGACGGGCGTCATCATTGGCCGATGTGCCATAAAAAGTCAACGACTCCCACTTTTCAAAGTTCCCAAGGGTAGCCATTACCGCGCCGGTTTGTTCGTCATAAGCGATCAAGTCACCCCTTGTCGGATCGGTTTCATCACCCCACCAGGCGATGCTGGTATAAAGCCAATCGGTCTCAAAACCGTTGTTAAGCACCCCCCATGCGGTTGGGCCGGAAAAACCGCAGGCTAACATCACACCCATCAACCACAGGGATTTTATCCACCGCGACACATTCATCCGCCAGATCCTCCTGGTACCATTAAGAATATAGGATATAGAGTATAGTTCGCGACTACGAGGAATATTTCCATATCTATATATAGTATAGTAAACATTATCCCTGATTACATCCTTGGATATGCCTTTCATTACCTTCCCAAGCATATTAATAACTGCCGGATTTGGGTAATATTTGTAAAACTTTGGGAAAATCGTTACTCTGTCACACCGAATCTATCGTTTGACCGCTCGCTCAACCTGAAAAAAACAATTCAGGAAATTAATATGAAAATCAAATACACTGTACT
>CP070790.1:3626144-3632444 GCA_020346805.1 Planctomycetota bacterium | reverse complement strand
GTGCATCCCGGACATTACCTGGATGTGCCTTATTATCCCGATCATTATCGTCAGTTTCCGGAATATCATGACGAGTTTGCCGATGAGTGGGAAAAGGTCCGGAAGCTCGGACCCGAACATTACCAGGAATGGTATGACCTACTTTTACCTATCGAAGTATGGCCCAAGTTGCAGAAGGCTGTCAATGCCATGGGAGATTGCTGGGCAGACTTTCCTTATGCCAAGTTTACGACTCGAATGGGCAGGTTGAAAATGCCTGTCAGCAAGCATTTTGACGTGCGGGTAGCCGATCGGACGATAGAGCGAATTAAGGCCGTACAGAACAAAGACAATCCCTTCATGATCACCTGTGCTATAAACTCACCCCATGATCCTTATGCCTTACCCTCCCCGTATTACGAGATGTACGATCCCGATAAGATCAAACTGCCGGCCAATCGGAACATACGTGAAAAGCGTTTTGAACAAGAATGGTCAAGACGTACGGTAGCGGATATCGATAAGCCGGGCATGGGAGATCCGTCGATACGTGAATTTCTACGCATTTATTATGGTTCCGTTAAGCTGATCGACGATCAGGTCGGAAGAATATTGAAAACACTTGACCATGCCGGTCAGACGGATAATACCCTGATAATCTTCACCGCAGATCACGGCGACATGGTTGGCGGACATGGTATGGCCTGGAAATCCACAACCGCCTTTTACGAGGAAGTCGTAAATGTACCTTTGCTTATTCGCTATCCCCGGATGTTCAAACCCCACGTTAATGAGATGGCCGTGGATCACGTCGATTTCATGCCCACCATTCTGGACCTTCTCGGCAAACCGATCCCCAATTATGTCCAAGGTCAAAGTCTTGTTCCTTATCTTACCGGCCAACGTGATCCGAAGACGGCATATCCTTATAAATTTTCGGAACGTATCCAGGGCCATCCGAAAACTGAAAGAGAGATTCTGCCCACCACCAAGGCCTATTTTATGATAAGAGGACAAGGCTGGAAGTACTTGAGATACCTTGAAGGCGATGAATACTTGTATAATTACGAAAAAGATCCCGGAGAACTTAAAAACCTGATAAATGATCCAAAAAGCCAAAATATGCGCACTAAACTTTCCAACGAACTTAATGCCTGGTTAAAACGGACCGGCTGGAAAGGTTCCTGGTAATTAAAACAAAAGCAAGCCTCATACCATACGTCGGACACCGGCCAAGGCATACCAAATCCATGTCTTAAACCTGGTCCGATCGTAGCGCATCGATTCACGGAAGATTTGACACGCCTTGTAGGGATCGCCCTCCCGGAAAAATGTTTTTGCTGCGGTATAATAAACTTTGGCCAGTCTTTTTTGGGCCGGTTCGGGCAAGATTTTTTCCTTCCCTCCGCCATACTCATAAAACCGCTGCAGTAATTCAGCCTTGCGGAGTAGAATGTTTGCCGAACAACCCTTACGCGACAGGCTGTTGTAATGATACCGCCGCAGGCATAACGGCTCCGGAACCAGGCCGAAACGATAGCGAAGCGACAGCCGCAACCATAGATCGTAATCCTCGTTATGCGTCAAACGCCCGTCGAACCCCCCGGCATCACGTAAGACCTTACTTTTAGCTACTACCGAAGAAGTATGAATGAACGAACTGTCAAACAACCAGGTGGTTATATCGCCGGTATGGGGTATTTTGCGATGTCCGCGTAGCACCTTGCCGTCTGCGTCGATGGACACAAAATCCGTAAACACCAGGTCTTCCTCCGGATGTTCGCGCAGTCTGGCAACCGTACGTTCCAGAAAGTCTGGCTTCCAGATGTCGTCTGAATCGAGGAAAGCAACGAACCCGGCATGACTCACACGCAAGGCATGGTTGCGGGCCTCGGCTACCCCCTGGTTCTCCTGCCAGATATACCGAATCTTCTGTTCCCGTGACTCTATCAATTCCCGAGTGCCGTCATCCGAACCATCATCAACCACCACGATTTCATAATCCTTGAAAGTCTGAGCGGCCACACTGTCCAGGGTGGTGACCAATAAATCCGCGCGATTGTAAGTGGGAATAATTACACTGACCGCCGGTGTTGCTGTCTTTTTGCAGACTCCGACGTCCTGCGGCGCTGAATTGGTTTGCACATGCTGATTCTGCATGGGTATACCGATTAGTTACATTCGCTCCAGGTGCAGATATGTGTCCGAAAATGCCGGAAAACTCATAAAAAGATTAACCGGCACCCGGCAACCGCACCTTCAACCCGAGCCCGGCAAATCACCGACTATTATGACCTGATAACTGTCTAATAAGCAAGTATTTTAGCCCAATAATTACATGAATTAAATTGTCATAAGCGATCCCGAAACGGATTATGCCCCATTTTTCTCTATATACAGCATATACCGCACGTAAAACCAAATTAATGGGAAATTCCGATGTGACCGGTTACTCCTGGCAGGTCGATTACTACGATACCACGGTACCGATTTTTTCGCCTTCGATAATACGCTTCATGTTGCCGGGCCGGTGCAGATTGAAGACGATAATCGGCACGCCGTTACGCTGGCAGAGATCGACGGCACTGATATCCATTACCTCCAGGCGATCGTTAATCACCCGATCGTAACTTAGTTTCTCAAATAACCTGGCATTGGGATCTTTCTTGGGGTCGGCACTGTAAACACCGTCGACCTGAGTGGCCTTGAACAGGGCGTCGGCCTTGACCTCCACTGCTGCCAGGGCCGCTGCCGTATCCGTGGTAACATGAGGCCGACCGGTACCCGCCGCCAGGATGGTTACCCGACCTTTTTCCAGATGGCGAACGCAGCGCCGGCGGACAAAAGTCTCGCAAACCGAACTGACCGGAATGGATGACAATACCCGTGTTTCAATCCCTCGGGATTCCAAAGTCTCCTGCAGGGCCAGGGCATTTATTACCGTGGCCAGCATGCCCATATAATGAGCGGTGGTTTCAGATATACGGCATTGCTCGGCAAATATTTTGCCGCGAAGGATATTGCCCCCACCTATAACCACTGCCACTTGAACGCCCGCGTCATGAACCTGCTGAATTTCTCCCGCCACTCGGATCAGGGCTTCCGATCCGATACCGAAACCTTGCGGCGCGGATAAACCCTCACCGCTGATTTTTAATATCACACGCCGATACTTGGCTTCAGCTTGGGCCACTGTCAGCAAACTCCTTCTGTATCAATTGCTGACCATTCGAGGATTGAACTGTTATGCCGGATCAGTAATCAATATATCCAGAAAAAAGGCCGCTTTCGCGGCCCATGTTCATTATACTTCGCCAACCTGCCAACGCGTAAAGCCGGAGATTTTTATACCAGCAGCGTCCAATACCTTCCCCACCGTTTTTTTGTCGTCTTTAACAAAAGGCTGCTCGATAAGAGCGTGCTCGGAAAACCACCGGTTCATCTTGCCCATGGCAATCTTATCCACCAGGTTTTCCGGTTTACCGGACGCCAGCACCTGCTCCCTGACGATTTCTTTTTCTTTTTCCACCATATCATCGGGTAATTGCTCCCGGGTGACGGCTTCGGGCTGCATGGCCGCTATATGCATGCAAACATCGTTGAGCAACTCATCATCTCCGTCCTCACCTTCAACCGTTAACATAACACCAACTCTGCCATTGTGATGCACATAAATACTCACCCGGCCGGTGGCACAAATCACACGGGTAACCTTCATGTTTTCCCGAATCCGATTCAAGACTTCATGCAGAAGGTCCTTTATAGTGACGCTCTGTTCATCGACAAATTTTTCATCCATCAACGTCTCGGCATCGTTTGTGCCGGTCAAAGCGGTATGCTTGGCGATCTTGTTGGCCAGTTCGATAAAATCCGGATTGTTGCTGACCGGCGCGGTTTCGCATTGCAACTCAACCATTGCCGCCAAACCCCTATCCTTGTCCACATAACCACCGATACGCCCTTCGGCCATTTCTCGGCCGGCACGTTTTTCGGCCGCCGCCGCTCCACTCTTGCGGAGGATTTCAATGGCCTTGTCCTCATCCCCCGCCGACTCGGTCAGGGCCTTTTTACAATCCATCATGGGTAAGCCGCTGCGTTCACGCAAACTCTTAACCATTGCTGCAGTAATCGCTGCCATTTGTCTAATTAACTCCTAATTGCTGAATGTCGATCTCGCAGGCGAGATTAGAATTATACCTTAACCGGAATAACTCTTCTCAATCCGGAGAAAAAAACATTTATCCCATAAAATCTTTAATGAAACGCTTAAAAACTCATGTCGAGGCCACCGGTGAACCGGTCGGTGGATTCTCTGCCGTCGCCGTATCAGAATCATCGGAAGCCGCCGGTTCGGGGTTGGTCTTCGCTTCTTTCTTACCCGCTCGGGCCGTCGCCCGGCTGGAACGACGAGCGGCACGCGGCCCCCGGCCCGCCTCGTCCGTGCCATCTTCCGCCGGCCTCCCCCGCTTGCCCGCCAACATTGACTCACAAAGCTCCTCAAGAACCAACTCAATGGCACGCATCGCATCGTCATTGCCCGGAATCGGAATATCGACAAAATCCGGATCCGAGTCGGTGTCGATCAGAGCAATTACCGGTATACCAAGTTTCCTGGCTTCCTTGGCCGCGATAATCTCACGCTGAACGTCAATAAGTACCAGGGCTCCCGGCAGCTTGTTCATTCGCCGAATACCCTCAAGATTGCGATGAATCTTTCTACGTTCGCGGGTAAGCGTGGCGATCATCTTCTTGCTGTACTTGTCAGCCATCCCTTCCGCCTCGATAGTCTCCAGCTCTTCCAGCCGGCTTAATCGCGAACGGATGGTTCGGTAGTTGGTCAGAGTTCCGCCCAACCAGCGCTCCGCAACGTAATGCATCCCGGTACGCTCGGCGGCCTGAGCAACTGCATTCCGCGCCTGACGTTTGGTGCCGACAAAAAGAACATCCTGGCCTTTGGAAGCAACACCGCTAAGAAATTTTTTCGCCCGCAGAAGACCCTTTACGGTCTCCCGTATATCAATGATATGAATCAGGTTTCTTTTCCCAAAGATGTAAGGGGACATCTTTGGATTCCAACGACTGGTTCTGTGACCGAAGTGTATTCCAGCATCGATCAAGCTGCGTACATACTTTGAGGCCAAACCACACCTCCACTAACGACAAAAGTTATCACTCCCCGGCCAAGCGTCGCATACTTAACCGGTTAAGCGGAACATCCGCACTTATCTCACCCACACCTGCGTATCAACACAGGCTCACTCTTCCTGCCTGCACCCGGGTCATGGCCTCCACCTGCCCGGTACAGGCCCAAGCGATACAGGAAACCTTTATCTTAGTATAAAAATCCAAACAAAGCCAGCAAGAGCACAAAAATCGCATCCTCTGACAGTTTGACCCCCGGATGGACCTCCGTTATAGATTCGCAACGTGTCGGAACTCAATCCCAGTATCGTCGAATCGGTCTCCCGGCCCCAAAACGGGCCTAGGATCTTCATCTCCGCCGCCGAGCCCAGTGGGGACCAACACGCCGCCGGCCTGATCCGCCAAATCCTCAAAATTTGCCCACAAGCATCGTTTTTCGGGATCGCAGGCCCCGATATGCGATCGGCGGGGTGCCAGCCGATCGACGATCTGACCGACAGATCGGCCATGCTTTTAGGGGCGATCAGCCTGGTCCGGCACGGATATAAGCTCCTCAGGCAGGTTCGGCGATTACTCTTGGCCGGGCGGGTAAACCTGGCAATATTGGTGGATTCCCCCGCCTTACACCTTCCGATGGCCAAACGGGCCAAGGCTGCCGGCTGTCCGGTACTTTACTATATCGCCCCCCAGCTCTGGGCCTGGGCACCCTGGCGAATAAGGCGGGTTCGGCGCCTGGTCGATCGGTTGGCCGCCATCCTGCCTTTTGAGGAGGCTTATTTCCGCCAACGTGGCGTAAATGTCCATTATGTCGGGCACCCGCTGATCGAACAACTTGCCGAGGCTGAACCTTCGGCCAAGGCCGTTCAGGCACTAAAAGATTTGGGCCAACCGGTAGTGGCCTGTCTGCCCGGCTCGCGAACCCATGTAATCGAAGAAGTACTGCCCGGCCAAGTCAAAGTAGCCCAGGCCATTGCGGATCGCCATCCAGATGCGATTTTCCTGTTCTCGGCGGCAAACGAACAGTCCATTAATATCATTGGCAACGCTCTAAACCAGACTAACCTGAAGTCCAGAATGGTAATCGATCGAAACATGGAGGTTCTGTCCGCTGCGGATCTGGCCTTATGTGCGTCAGGAACCGCTACCCTGGAAGTCGCCTACTATCAGGTACCGATGGTG
>CP070790.1:3614834-3626044 GCA_020346805.1 Planctomycetota bacterium | reverse complement strand
TCCAGTCCAACGGGATACGCCTGTTATCCGAGGTGATCCGAATTCGTGGGCAAATAGCGGATTTGCAGGTCTTTGAAGAGACGCGGGGTTTGAAGGTTGGTGATAAAGTTGAGTTTCGTCATGAGATGCTCTCAGTGGTGTTGGGACCGGGCTTGCTGGGACAGATATATGATGGCCTGCAAAATCCCTTGCCGGAGCTGGCCAAGAAGGTGGGCTTTTTGTTGGAAGGCGGCGTATACATTCACGGCCTGCCTACGGACACCAAGTGGACATTCACGCCTATCGTCTCGGTTGGGGCCAGCGTTGAGGCGGGCGATGTTCTCGGGACCGTACCCGAGGGGCTATTCACACATCAGATTGTGGTTCCCTTTAGTTGGCAGGGTTCCTTCACGGTCAGGACAATCACCCAAGCAGGCGGGTATACGATCGAAGAGGAAATCGCCACTCTAACCGATTCTTCGGGGCAGGCCCGTAGCGTGACCATGCAACAGAGCTGGCCGGTAAAGATTCCGCTGAACATATCCCGTCGGCGTCTGATGCCGACTGAGCCGTTAATAACCCGAGTGCGGATCATAGATTCAATGTTCCCGGTTGTTCGGGGGGGAACATATTGTATTCCGGGTCCGTTCGGTGCGGGCAAGACGGTACTGCAGCAAATAACGTCGCGTCACGCGGAGATTGATATCGTGATTGTTGCTGCCTGCGGTGAGCGGGCCGGCGAAGTGGTTGAGACGCTGCGCGAGTTTCCCGAACTGATTGATCCGCGTACCGGCAGAAGTCTGATGGAACGAACAATCATCGTCTGCAATACCTCGGCCATGCCGGTTGCCGCCCGTGATGCTTCGGTTTATACGGCGGCAACGGTGGGTGAGTACTATCGTCAAATGGGACTGAATGTGCTGCTTCTGGCTGACTCAACTTCGCGGTGGGCCCAGGCCATGCGCGAGCTGTCAGGGCGGTTGGAAGAAATTCCCGGCGAAGAGGCCTTCCCCGCATACCTGGAGAGTCGCATCGCTGCCTTCTATGAGCGAGCCGGCGCCATTGAACTCAAAAGCGGGCAGATCGGATCGCTGACTATCGGAGGTACGGTCAGCCCTGCGGGTGGAAACTTCGAAGAACCGGTGACACAAGGAACCCTGAAAGTGGTCGGAGCCTTCCACGGACTTTCCCGTGCCCGCAGCGACGCCCGAAGGTATCCGGCCATCGATCCCCTGGACTCATGGAGCAAGTACACCGGCATTATCGCCCCGGAGAAAGTGGCCAAGGTAAGGACCCTGCTTGGCCGGGGCAACGAAATCCGTCAAATGATGACCGTCGTCGGAGAGGAAGGTACTTCGATCGATGATTTCACAATTTCCCTTAAAGCAGACTTGTTCGATAACTGTTTTCTTCAGCAAAATGCCTTTGACGACGTTGACGGGGCTACACCGGCGGAAAGACAAATCTTGGTTTTTGACATGATTCTCAAGGTGCTCGAATTGGATTTCGAGTTCAAGGATAAAAACGAGGCCCGCAAAACTATGGTCCGGATATCAGACTTGCTACGTAACTGGAACTATGCTGCTACCGACAGTAATGAATACAAGCAGTTGCTTGACCGTATCGATCGTTTTATTGCTGCAAAGGGGCGTGAGTAATGAGGAAGTACTACGATGAGATCACGCGTATAGCCGGCAATGTGGTGTCGGTCAAAGCCAGCAACGTTGGTTATGATGAGCTGGCGGTCATCACTTCCGATCACGGTAAGTCGCTGGCCCAGGTCATTCATCTGGAAGGCCAGCAGGTTAGCTTGCAGGTGTTCGCCGGGACGCAGCGTGTGTCGACGGGCGACCGCGTACACTTCCTTCACAAACCTATGCAGGTACCTTTCTCGGAGGATCTGCTGGGACGAGTATTCGATGGTGCCGGCCGACAACGAGTGCAGCGGGGAACAATCGAGGCGGAAAAGATCGATATCGGTTCACCGGCGGTAAATCCTGTAAAACGAAGAATGCCGGACCAGATGATCGAAACCGGCATCCCAATGATCGATATATTCAATTCCCTGGTCGAATCGCAGAAGCTCCCGATCTTCTCGGTAGCCGGGGAACCGTACAACGAACTTTTAGCCCGTATCGGCCTGCAGGCCAATGCCGATATTATCATCCTCGGAGGCATGGGCCTGAGGTACGACGATTATCTTAAATTCCACCAGACCTTCGAAGAAGGTGGGGTACTCAGCCGAACCATAATGTTTATCCATACTGCCGCCGATCCGGTCGTCGAATGTCTGTTGGTGCCGGATTTGTGCTTGGCCGTCGGTGAGCAATTCGCCCTCAAAAACAAACGCGTCCTGGTGCTATTGACCGACATGACCGCGTTTGCCGATGCCCTGAAGGAAATCGCGATCATCATGGAGCGAATCCCATCGAACCGCGGGTATCCGGGTGATCTCTATACCCAACTTGCCAGGCGCTATGAAAAGGCGGTCGATTTCGACGGAGCCGGATCAATAACCTTGTTGGCTTGCGTGACTATGCCTGGTGACGATGTGACTCACCCCGTTCCCGACAATACAGGTTACATTACCGAAGGGCAATTTTACCTTCGCAATGGCAGGATCGAGCCGTTCGGCTCGCTCTCACGGCTCAAACAACAGGTAAACGGCAAGACGCGGGACGACCACCGTGCAATTATGGACGCCTGCATCCAGCTTTACGCCCTGTGCCGCGAGAGCCGTGAAAAACGAGACATGGGATTCGAAATGTCCGACTGGGACAAAAAACTCCTGAAATACGGAAATCTCTTTGAAGATAGGATTATGGATTTATCGGTAAACATCCCGCTGTTCGATGCTCTGGATCGCTGCTGGGAAACTCTGGCTGAATGCTTCGAGCCGGAGGAAACCGGTATTCGCAGAAAAATTATCGAGAATCATTGGCCCGGATTGAGAAGTGGCAAAGAAAATAAAAACAACTCGGCCTGAGCTGAAGCGTTACCGCGACGCCCTTACTCGCTATGAGCGTTATTTGCCAATGCTGAAGCTTAAGCAACAGCAGCTCCAAATAACGCTGCGCGAAGTGGACCGCAAGTCTCGGGAAGCGACGGCATCTCTGCGCTTGGCGATTCGGGAATTTAAAAGGTACGAGGCTGTGATGACCGATGTCGCGGGTGTGAACGTTCGTAAATTGGCCGAACCACAAGAAGTAAAGACTTCAACGACTAACATCGCTGGGGTAAATATTCCGGTCTTCGAAGATGTGACCTTTCCCCAGATATCCTATAGCCTCTTCGGGACACCTCCGTGGGTTGATCGGGCGTTGGCCGACCTTCGTGAAATCAGCCACCACCAGGCAAGAATAAATGTGCTTGAAGAGCAGCATAATCTGCTTCATCGTGAGCTAACAAAGATAATCCAACGGGTTAACCTGTTCGAAAAGGTCAAGATCCCTGAGGCCCAGGAGGCCATTCGTATAATTCATATCAAACTGGGCGACGAAATGACGGCGGCAGTGGGCCGGGCCAAAATAGCCAAGAATAAACTCGCTACCACACAATATGCGAAATATGGCGATGTCTCAATGATAACAAAACAAGAGGATCAGGGCCCATGATCGTCGAGATGCGCAAGGTCTACATTGTGGCCCGGAATCCGGATAGTGATCGATTACTGAATTGCATCCGCGATTTGGGCGTTATGCATCTGTCGCCCGTCGAGCCGGCCAAGGCCGTCCCCGATGAGAAAACGATCACCCGGATCAAAAACATCGAACATGCTCTTCAGGTACTTTCCAACATAGCGGCGGAGGATCAGGCACCGGACATCTCTGTCGACCAGGCCGCTCAGACGATTCTCGATATCCAGCGACGCTTAGCCGAACGACAAAGCCGACTGGTTGCTTTGCACCGCGAACTTGAACAGCTACGCATTTGGGGGAACGTAGAACTTACACAGTTCGAGCAGTTACATAAGGCGGGCCTCGATGTGCAATTCTTCTCCGTGCCGACCAAAGAAGTTGGTGAAATTGATGCGGAATGTGTGGAGGTTATCAGCAACCTTCCTGCAAAACGTTCTCTAGTTGCGGTGATCGACCGTAGGGGCCAGCCGCGTTTCCCCGAGAGTGCTCAGACCATCCCTTTACCTCAACGTGATGCGCCTTCTATCCGTGCGGAGGCGGCGGAAATCGATTCCGCCATCAAAAATGACGCCGACTATTTATCCAGGCTGGCAGGTATGACGGACAAGATGAAGGCCGAGCATACAAAACTGTTACAACAGGCCGACTATATTATCGCCCTGCGGGGGGCCTCCGACAGCGAGCATCTTTTTGCCGTCCAGGGCTGGGTGCCGGCGGAGAAAGGCGAATCACTCACCGCCGGCCTTGCCGGCGCCGATATAGATGCAGCGGTCCGTATCTTAGATCCCGACCCCGACGACCAACCACCCACCCTAGTTCGCTATCCGAGTTGGACAAAACCTATCGAAGGACTTTTCAAAATACTGGGTAGCGTGGCAGGCTATCGCGAATTCGACGTATCGGCATCGTTTATGATTGCCCTGCCCATCTTCGCTGCCATGCTGATCAGCGACGGCGGCTACGGCATTATTCTATTTATGGTGCCGCTGTTACTGTACAAAAAGGTTTCAAATATGTTTGGGCGTCAGTTCACCCATCTTCTAATCGTAGTCGGCGCGGTTTCTCTGATTTGGGGATTGCTTTGTGGAAGCTTCTTCGGCACCGTGTTGTATGCCCCGCCGATCCCTGTGGACTTGTCTCGGCAATCACGAGTGCTGGTAATGAAGCTCAGTTTTGTGCTCGGGGCCATCCATCTGAGCATTGCACAAATCTGGCGAGCGGTGGCGTTATATCCCAACTTGCGTTTCCTGAATCGACTTGGCTGGGCATTGTTTATTTGGGGTATGCTGGGAGTGGTCTTGTTCTTCGTTCTGGCGTCGCCCATGGGCTGGAATACTCCTTGGCCGTACTTTCTGGTTATAGGTGCCGCACTGGTGATAGTATTTGCCTGCCCCAGCCGCAAGATACACAAAATGCTCGGCCTGGGTATCGCCGACTTCCCGCTATCGGCACTCTCGGCTTTCTCAGACGTTATCAGTTACGTACGCCTGATGGCGGTCGGTCTGGCCAGCAGTGTGCTGGCCACAAATTTTAACCAAATGGCGTTAGACACAGGAACCTGGCCGCTTATGCTCGTGATATTATTGCTGGGGCATGGCCTGAACATCGGGCTCGCCTTAATCGCCCTCTTCGCACACGGTGTACGTTTGAACATGCTGGAATTCTCGAGTAATCTTGGGATGCAATGGACCGGCTACCCTTATAATCCGTTTCTTAAACGGACGATTCAGGAGTATTAAAGATGATTGATGCTGTGACATCAAACGAACTTTCGTCTATGGGTATGGTAAGTATGCTGGCTGTTACAGATACCTTCTGGCGATTCCTTGGCCAAATGGGTGATGTGCTGGCTTTCGGGATGGCGGCTTTTGGCAGTGCGATTGGTATCGGCATAGCCGGCCAAGCAGCAGCCGGGGCATGGGCCAAGGAAGCCAAGGCGGGACGGACTCTCAGCTTCACCTACATCATTCTGGTAGGAATGCCCATCAGCCAAACCCTTTATGCAATGATCGTCATGAACAACATGCATACCGTTCTGAACAATCCTGAAGTGAGTGTTACCAACGCGGGTTTGTTGCTCGGTATCGGCTTGGCCACCGGTATAGGCGAAATGTTATCGGCTTGGATGCAAGGGAGAATCGGCGTGGCGGGTATTCGTGCCCTCAGCGAGGGTGAGGGAAAGGGTTTTGCCTTCCTTATCATCGCCATGGGTATTGTTGAGACCGTCGGTGTCTTTACCATGGTGTTCATGCTCGGAGTAATCCCGTCAGTTTAGGCTACCTTTAAATGTTAGACCAACCGGCCCTCGAAGCGCATCTTTCCTCGTCATCGCAGAAGAAACGGGCGGTGGCGAGGAGGCTTTTGTACAAAATCCGAAAAAAAATATGAGAACGTACGTGCCGCCAAAACGGATTATAGTCATCAAACCACTGACCTTTGAGTAGCTTCTCCAAAACGGATCCATGTCGTATGTTAGAAGTAACGGATGCAAAAGTGACGCCGGCGTTTGTTCAGGAGTGATCACGATGGGTATTGACATGGCGGGATCCTTGTCAAATAATGACTTACGAACAACGGGCGATTAGCTCAGCTGGCTAGAGCGCCTCCCTTACAAGGAGGAGGTCGTCGGTTCGAGTCCGGCATCGCCCATTAAAAAGGCTCACCATTATCGGTGAGCCTTTTTAATAGAGTTCCGAATTGTCGGCAAAGCCTACTATCTACCTTCATACAAACTACTTGGCGGGCCTTTTTATCGGGAGTCGGCGAACGTCTTTAAGCAAGGCGTGCGTTTGGTCGATGTTCAGGGTGTGTGTGTTGTTACCATGGTTCACATGAGCCGTACAATTTCGGTAAATCGAGTATAGACTCCACAGGGGATCGATTATGACCACCAAACAAAGGACATGGGTAATCGCAGTAGTGGTTTTATCTATCGGACTGATGAGCTTGGGAACCATGTGCGAGATGACAGCCGTGATTCCCCAGGAAGATGGAACTGGATCGGGCACGGGTGATGACGGAGGCACTACAACCGGAGACGACGGAGGTACCACAACCGGAGACGACGGAGGCACTACAACTGGAGACGACGGTGACACAACCACAGAAGAGCCGAATCCCAACTCGCCGTGTCCGGACCAGACGAACATCTACGTCTCGTACGTGAACGAGTCGACAGCGCGGGTGGGATTCATTGAGAACTTTCGAGACCAGGCGTACCAGTCGCTGTCGGCATCAAGCCTGGTGCTGCAAGCAGCGGGCGATTCAGGCGCCACGCGGGAAAAGTGCATCACCTGTCCGTGGCAGGCGGGACTCCGGAACATCAAGTACATTCAGAACGGTCAGTCGACCTGGGTGCAGTACCCGCCGGACCTGTTCCGCGGCGACTTCCGTTGCGGGGATAATATCACCTTCGTATTCAAGGATAACGCTACAGTGGATACGCTCGTGGAAACTCCGTGAGCGGTTATGACCCGTAAAGTCGGATACCTTGGCAGCGCCGATTTTGCGTATTTCTATTTCTTCACCCGATAATCCGCATTTTTGTCATCAATAATGGCAACGGCCCCCGGTTAAAATCCAGGTCGTAGAAAAGAAAATAACAATAATGCAAGATCACAATTGGGTACCACAATTCTTTATCAGGATGGTTGTCAATATAATTACTGCCCGAAAGGATGGCCACGACAAATTTAAATAAAAAATAAATACACACTTGATATGTTGACATATATAAAAAATTATGGTGAACAAATTAATTGCATAATAGACGACAAAGATCATATAATAGAGGAAAATATCTTCAATAATCCATTTTCAACTTTTCGTAAAGGAGGATTGAAATGTGGGGAAAGATAGTCCATCTCCCATGCATTATTAGTTTAATTAGCGTTCTGCTCATCGCTTCGCCGACCCAGGCGGCCAGATGTTCGGGTATAGATCCTGTCATCTTCTGCGATGATTTTGACGATTACTGTAATCCGCCTCCAACGCCTCCCGACGTCTGCGAGCACGAATACGGCACGTGCAATATTACCGACACCGGCACGTGCAATGTTACCACCCCTGGAACATGCGCCGATATTGGCGTGTGCGATCTGGGGGGAACCAACACATGCACTGGCGGTAACACGCCTGGAGCTGCCTGCGGCGGCACGTGCACCGACATAGGTACTTGCACCGACACCGGCACGTGCGATATCGGCGGAACCAACACATGCACCGGCGGCAATACGCCTGGAGCCGCCTGTGGCGGAACATGTACCGATATAGGCACTTGCACTAATATCGGCACGTGTGATCTGGGGGGAACCAACACATGCTCTGGCGGCGCTACCCCTGGAGCCGACTGTGGCGGAGTATGCGACATAGGGGGAACCAATACATGCATCGGTGGTTCTTCGCCTGGAGTCGCTTGTACTACAGATGCCGATTGCCGGATCAACGATTGCCCCGACGCCTGCGTTGGCGGTTCTTCGCCCGGAACCGAATGCTCTATAGACGATGATTGTCCCAACGCCTGTATTGCTGGTTCTTCACCGGGAGCCGCCTGTACTACAGACGCCGATTGCCGGATCAACGATTGTCCCGACGCCTGTGTTGGTGGTTCTTCGCCCGGTACCGCCTGCACCATAGACGATGATTGTCCCAATACCTGTGTTGGCGGTTCTTCACCTGGTACCGAATGCACCATAGACGACGATTGCCGGGTCAACGATTGTCCCAACGCCTGTGTTGCTGGTTCTTCACCTGGTACCGAATGCACCACCGATGAAGATTGCCCCAACGGTACCTGCGTTGGCGGCGCTACTCCCGGAACCACCTGCAATACTGACAATGATTGCCCCGTTCTAGGCTCATGCATTGGTGGGGCTAACAACGGAAACGCTTGCTCAAGTGATACCGATTGCCCTCCCCTATATGCCACCAAAGATGATGCCGCCTTCTTGGCCGTCTGGCCCCCATTGGAAGGGGCATGCGATCCGGACCGTCCATACTCCCTGACCACACAATGGATGTGGAAACCGAACGGGTATGCCGTCTGGGTCCCCCAGGAAGGCAGTGTGTACCCGCCTGTCGAGAAACTGGCCCGACATGTTCACGATCTGACGGGTGATATTCAGGCCATCGATCCTGCCATGGCAGCGACGAACGGATCGGGTACGATCTACTCCATATTAGATTCCCGATACGTCGATCCCAGTGACCGCAATCAGATGCCCGATATCCTCAAGGGGAGCTTTTATCTGAATCTCTCTTCACAGCCCCACGTCTACGCCAACTACATCTACTATACCGAGCTGTACCTGGATGACGATCGGGCCCCCACCGATTTCTTGCGGGTTAATTGTTATCCCGAAGCTCAGGGCCCCTACCAGAAACTGATAACCACGGACGGCCAGGCCCACAACAGCTTTGCCTTCGGCCTGATGTCTATCTTGGATAACAACGACGATCCCTGCCAGCCTGTTGATATGGGGCGCAAACCATCGGCCTGGCGGGCCTTCGTCTTTGATGGCCTAAACTGGGTCAGGTTGAAAGCCCCAGTGTTCGGCCTGCCCCTCCCGGACGATTTAGATTTCAGACCGTGGCATGGTTTCAACAAATTCGAGTTCTACGTCGGAACAGACAGTATAGAGATCCGATTATACAACCAAAGGGCCGATCTCCTTTGTGAAGAGAGTATTATGACCGGCAGACAGTGTGATTGCACCCTGCTGGAAACCGGGGCATGTGATACAACCAACGGTACATGTATTGACAACATATGCGTAGGAGGAATGAAAGATGGCCAGGCCTGCACCGGTGATCCCGATTGTGCCGCTAGCTACTTGTGCGTTGCCGGCATGGACGCTCACGCAGAATGTGGTACGTATGAGTTCTTTTGCGATGAGAACCTATGCGACGGTGGCCCGAAAAATGGGCAACCCTGTACCGAGGATGATGATTGCGAAGGCATAGCCTGCATAGGCGGAGTAAGCGACGGCCAACCCTGTGCCACCGACGAAGATTGTGGGCCGTGGTCCTGTTTCAGCGACATTCAGTGCAGGGACCTCCTTGATTGTAATGATGGATATTTCGTGGCTCTCGTGCCGCGGAAGGATGATCCCGATGGAGACGGCGTCTACGGCCCATTCAACAGGATCGCAATAGGTGCCGGCAAGGGCGTCGACCGGACAGACCCGGTGGTATGCGATTGGGTGGGTTGGCCTCCTGCCACCAAGTGCGTCGGCGGCCCTAACAGTGGAAACCTCTGCACCTCTGATGCCGATTGCCCCTCTTCCATCGGCCAATGCATATCCGATGTGTGCCAGGGCGGCGCCAACCACGGCAGCGCCTGCACCTCTGATGCCGATTGCCCCGATTTCCAAGAGTGCATGGACGCTATTGGCTACAACGATATGACCGTGGACGAAGTGGTCCTCTACGACGGCGTCACTCTATCGTTGGACGGCCCCTGCTGTGTAACAACCTCCCCCGGGCAGGGTACATGCACCATCACCTCGTCGGCAACATGCAACGGAACCTTCCTGGGAACATATAAAACTTGTGATGACTGCCTCTACGATTGTTACGCCGATCCATTTGCAGATGCAGACGACGATGGCGATGTGGACCAGGATGACTTTGCCCTGTTTCAAAGATGCTACAGCGGATCGGGTGGCGGCATAACAATCGGCGGCGGCTGTCATTGCTTCGATGTCGAGGCCGACAGTTTAGGCACCGATCCTGATGGCGATGTCGACCAGACTGACTATCAAGCATTCGAAAACTGCGCAAGTGGACCGAGTATACCGGCCAACACCGCATGTGATGATTGATATCGCATAAGACAGAATTGTTGGAAACGCTGTAAGCAACTTCCATCTTACACGGATTATACTTCGAATCAGCGCGGGATCTGGCTCACTTCTCCGTACAAAAAAATGCCTGACCTATTCTCCTCGCGCTATTTCGAAGCAGGATTCGTATAACTCCACTGTTACAATCATCCGCAAGTATTGCTTCACCCCCAGCAGAGAATTCCTCTCAATCCGCACAATTCGGATCGGCAGCAATATTTTCACCACTATAGCAACATTGGAAGATAGCAAAATCGTCTTGGTCCACATCGCCGTCGCTGTCGAAGTCGGCATCGCTGCAATCGCCTGTGTACGGTATCGCCGGCCCGGAGGCACACGACTCGAATAGCACGAAGTCCTCCTGATCCACATCGAAATCGCCGTCGCAATCTCCTGGTACTCCAGATGGCCACACATAAACATCCTTCACCACCACAGGACCGAACCACGCAATCCCCTCCCGCACCATCTGCCAGTCCGTGGTATAGCTGCCTTCTACTGATGGTGCGGTCATCATAAAGGTAAAGGTATACGTGTCGCCCGGACCTATTTCGCTGGTGATAGCATGTCGAGTCGCTGCAAATGGATCGCTGTCATCTACTGCTCCTAATTTGAAATCGCGCTCATCCGACCAAAGTACTCCGCGATTTCGAAAAGTAATGTCCACCGAACGACTTTGATCGAAATACATTTGCGTGGGAATTGTATCGCTTACGTACTCACAGGAGTACATGTCCCAGGTCGGCATACG
>CP070790.1:3607072-3614734 GCA_020346805.1 Planctomycetota bacterium | reverse complement strand
AAACAGGGCTGGTCAACGGCTACCGTGGTACCATCGTAGCCGCTAACCGTACCGGCAGCGTAGAAAGCGGTTTGAATGATGCCGAGGCCCGTGTGTTCCACCGCCTGAATCGAAGCGGTATTGCTCCTTACGGAAATCGGAAGACTGGCGGCATAAGTATTAACCTGGCTTGAGGTCATGCCGGGTACAATAAGGTATTGATATGTTGCATTACTGACATAATTACCGTGATTGATCCACAAACTGAAAACATCTTTTGTGTCATTCGGTTCACCGGTATACAGATCATTTATGTATCCCCACGTATTACTCTGCTGTTGGTTCTTCAGGCGTACCGTGGGTGCGGCGGGAAATACATAACCGACGTTATTGTGATGGGCCCACTGCAAACCATTGAGATTCCAGTCACCCTGGGCCAAAGTGCGCAAGCCCTGATTATCCTCGACCGTAACCGTGCCGTTTAACAGACACTGCTCCATGGAGCTCAACACATCATATGAGCTGGTGCTGTCTATATCCGCCCCCAGACAAACTACTTCATTATCGAAGTAAAACCAGGCTTTGTTGGCCTCAACCGTTTCATATCGGGCCTCAAAATCCATAGCCGCCATACCGTACGTGCCGTCGGATACGCCGCCGATAAAGGATCTTAACCCTTTGAAATGCACGTTGTCGGGATTAAGGGAAGTGCCGTACTCAACCGTAGTGCCAGGAATTCGATACCAGTCCCATACGCCGAAGATGTTAAAGTATTCCTCACCGCTGAGATGAATATATGTACATCCATCGGCAATATGATGTGAACGTTTACCCTCACCATTGACCGGTGAACCATCACTGTTGCCGTCGGTGTTGTAATTTCGCGTGGAATACATACGGGTGGACATGAAATAACCATTCCGCGAGTGGGTCATGTAATCGGAGTGCCAGAAGTGCTTGTTACCTGTTACCGCCGGCTGATTGGCCGGTGTGACCTGAGACAACTGATCGTAGAGGACCAGGAATTCCTGCTGGCGTGCGGTTCCCAGTTCCGCAAACCACAGGCAAGGTTTAACTATTTCCCAGGTGGTATTATTGTCTTTTCGGGAAATACCCCGTCCGCATACTCCGGGATCCCACATTCGGCCTCGGGTCATCCACCGCTGGCCGTCAAGCAGGTGGCTGCTGAGGATATCAATCTGTTGAGCTGTAAAGGCAACAAACGTATCTCGGCATACATTGGCCCAGAAACTGCAATTATACGTAAAGCCGGCTCCGTATCCCCCTGAATAAAGTGTCTCGTCATGCAACTGGTAGGTGTAATCGGGTTGTATTCCTTCCGAAGTGGTAAGCACAATGGTATCAGTGATGTAGCCAAGAGCCCAGGTAACGTAGGATGCATCCATCTGAAGCAGGCCCTTGACGGTATAACCTTCAGCAGCCCATACCCGGTTCTGGCCGGTCTTGCTTAAGTTGCCGTCGTCTAAAATGGCACATCCGTCGTTGATTTGCTGGGTAGTAAGCTGTGATTCCAGCAGAATTAAAGGTTTTTTGAGGGTGAGCTGCTGACCGATCTCATTCCACCACCAGTTGTCACTCCAGGGATTCGCTCCATAATAATAGTCCAGGGCGTCGCTGCAGACTCCCAACACCGTCGCACTGTTATAGAAGTAATGTCCCACCGTCCGGTAGGCTTTGGCCATATCCTCGACCCGATAAAGATGATTTACCGGATCCCATACAGTTCTGCTGTGATCGTTATAATTGATATCCGGCCAGGAACCGTTCGGTTGAATGCTATCCAGATAACCCTGAATGGTTGCCTGCGACTTGGCACCTTCTTCCAAGAACCGATCATAGAGTCGGCTCTTGATCAAGGTCATATCCGACTGCTGATCCGCTCCCGTTGGCAAGGTCGCCGATAGCAGTAGCGCACTCAGACAGACGGCAATGTAACCTGTCTGCTTATGAGCCGCCCTATCTATCGAGGGGTAGAACATCTCGTTCCCCTTCTGAAAGTCTCGAGTTGATATCTCACGATTTAACATTCACACATGTTTACCCAGCGCATAAATATACTACCCAAAGTGCAAGAGTTCCTTATCAAATTCCCCTCACACCCAGTTATCAGGTAAAATACCTCCTCTCTAACATTGTACCGTTGTTTTGGGCCCTTACCAAAAAGATTTTAAACTGAATTCAGCTGCTTTTTCGCGCCCTAAATCACTCCGCCCGTCCGATACCCAGGGTGCTTCATATATACAAATATTCGATATTTGATCACATAAATGTGCAAAATAAATACAAGAAGCGTAAATAAAATGGGCTTAAGGCATATCTGGGGGGATTATGCGGTATTTTTTTTGTCAAGATTATCAGCAGACAAATTCACATGTTCGCCGCCGATACCTTTACTGTTGTCCATCGTAGCGGCGACCGGCAACGTTCGTTTGCGCAGAGCCATTTCACAGGCGAGACGGATAGCGGATTTCATGCTCTCGGGATTGACGCTGTTTTGTCCGACGATATCGAAGGCCGTCCCGTGATCGACACTGGTTCTAATTATCGGAAGCCCCAAGGTTGTCTGGCACGCACTTTCAAAGGCCAACAACTTGATCGGTATCAATCCCTGGTCGTGATACATGGCCACCACACCATCGTAGTGTCCATGAGCCGCCTTCCAGAACAAGGTATCGGCGGGAAAGGGCCCTTCAACGATAAAACCGTGTTCGCGGGCCATGGTGATAGCCGGCTCGATGATTCTTTTTTCCTCGTCTCCGAACAATCCGTTTTCGCCGGCGTGTGGATTTAGCCCGCAAACGGCAATACGGGGTTGTTCTATGCCAAACCAATTCCGAAGGGCCTCACCCATCTGATCGATGGGCTGAAATACGCGCCCGATGGTAAAGGAATTGCGCAGATCGAAGAGTGCTTCATGGATACTGGCCAGGGCAATCCGCATACGTCCGCCGACAAACATCATGGTAACCCGTTTGGTATGACAGGCATGGGCCAGTTTTTCGGTATGTCCCGGAAAATGGTAACCCGCCAAACTCCAGCTTTCCTTGCATATGGGGGCGGTAACGATGGCTTCGACATCGCCGCCGAGCGCGCTACGGATGGCATCGTCAAGAAAGCGCATCGAAGCTTCCCCCCCTTCGGCGGTTGGATATCGAACGGCGGGGCTGAACATTGAGAATTCATCATAGTCGGCAACCACCACGCCACTTTCGATGCGGGTGACAAGTTCATGAGGCAGACGAAACCAGAAAGGATTGATCTCCGCCAGATCGGCGGCGTATTCGATGGCTTCGTTCAGGCCGAAGATGATAAAACGGGCACTCCGGCGAATCTCAGGATCGTCCAAAGCCTTGACCGCCACTTCCGCACCGACGCCCGCCGGATCCCCCATGGTAATGGCAATCAACGGCCGATCGTTTGAGGGACCGGTGCTGGCCAGGTTCGAATTGTTGAGATTCGGAGTAGTCATGAAATCAGAAAAATCCCTGTTCTCGAAGCATATCCATAGTTATCGAACTTTCGGCCGGAGAACTTCTCCAACGTTTCATGGTTGTCACAATGGTTCTTGCCAAAATATCCGTTTCAATGTTCACTTTATCGTTAACCTTCAACAAACCGAGGGTAGTTTCTTTCAGTGTCGTAGGTATTATTGCAATACTAAATACATCGTTGCTGACATCGACTACCGTTAACGATACACCGTCAACGGCAATCGATCCTTTAGGTATGGTAAAGGAAATCAATGATTCATCGGCCAACAGCTCTATAACATGGCCATCATCATTAACCCTGATTTCGCGAACTTGAGCCGTACCATCCACATGCCCCTGTACCATATGTCCATCCAGAGGATCCCCCATCCGCAAACTGGGTTCCAGGTTTACGCGATCGCCTACGGACAAATTGCCAAGTGTGCTGCGGGACAAAGTTTCCGGCACCACATCATATTCGATATTCGTATCATCACATTTCGCGACGGTAAGACAAACACCGTTGACGCAAATACTGGAGCCGTTGGATATGGGACGTGGAAGATCGGGTGCCTTCAGCACCAGACGAGCACTTGTCGATCCGCGCCGGATCGATTGTACAGTCCCCATCGCTCGAATAACACCCGTAAACATGACTTAATCACCATTTCTGTCGCGCCCCTCACATAGATCATTACTTCATGCTAGTCTGGCCGGATCGACAATGTCAAGCGGATATAATACGAACGGGATGGAAAAATACTTTAGGACATTTGCACTATTCCAGTACTAACCGGGTTAATATTGAATCTGCCTGGTATAAAACCAGGAAGTCGGCGGATATTTATTTTTTTCAAATCTTACGCGGTACCGATACTTGTTACCCGGTTTTATGTCAGAATCATCATAGAATGTCCTGCCAACAGGCGAGTTGTCTACAAGAATATACGGATTCCTATTTACAGACTTTTCAAGCCGGGAACTGGCTTTGTCGGGCGACTCAGTCCACGCGAGTCGCACCTTTTTCTGATCGACCCACAGCTTGGCGGTGAAATCATCGGGAGCAGCCAGATACGGTTTTGTAAGAGAGGTAAAGTAATCCCAGGCGGAACTGTGAGTGCCGTCGGGTTTAATCATCCAGAAGCCTCGACAATCGCGGTTGCTCTTTGCAGGTCTTGCCCCCCGGTGGGAACCGCCGACGGCAATACAGGGATCGTCACCCCCCTGGCAACACTCATTACAATACACCTGCCAGTAAATAATGTATGGGCAGCCCCAGGCAGCAGCTTCTTCTATGGTTGCCTTACATAATCTGGATAATTGCTCGGCGGCTTCCCCATCACCGCCCCACTGCTGTTCCGGACCGCCGTATTCGCTGATAAAAATATTCTTGCTGCCAAAAGGTGGTTTGTCGGCAACTTTGGTATCAATATAGTCCAGCGCTTGCCGAAAGATTTTTCTCCATCTGGCCTCGTTCTCCTCACGATGAGTATGAATACTGGTATCATATGCGGAATATGAAACCAGGTCGCAATTGACATAAGGAAGAACATTGTTGGTAACCGTTGGCCTGCCTTCCATGGCGAATTTTACCAGGTTTACTTCTGCGGCGTGGAAAACCCTGATATCTGCAGCAGGAATTTCGCGTTTGGCACGATCGACCCCCCGCTGGCGAGCCTTGTACCATCGAATCATGCCTTGGATGGATTTTTCGGAAGGATCGTATTCCGGCGTCCTCTTGGTGGTGCCGCGCAGATGCCAATCGCCCTCATGATGGCCGATGATAAACGTCTTGCCGGTGCCGCGATAGGTAAGCAGCAGATGCTTTGCCAACTCATAATATCTCTGCTCAACTTCCATCGGCAAAGGATCGGGCACACCATCATGAAAATCCACCTTGTGAAACAGCGTAAGGACGTAGGTTTCGAAAGGCCGATTAAACAGCTCCTGATAGTATGGATGCCTGGCCATTTCCACGTAATTATCAAACTTGTCGGGCCAATTGCTATTCCACATGTAATAGCCGGCAGGGTCGTCAAACCAGATCTTGATTACCCGCATGCCGGCCTTGGCAACCGCGATAGCCCCCTCGTTAACAAAATCTCTATCGGTAAAATAGTATTTGCCTGAGGCGTGGGAAGAACCAATTATGCTCGAGAAATCCTTGGAGTAGGCAACTTGGGGAACAGCCAAAAATCCGGCAAAAAACAGCAAAGATACAACAAATATGACTACACGTTTCTCATAACGTGCCCGGGGACTGGTTATCTGCATAATAAAATTTTCCTTATTACCAACAAAGTATATGCAAGGGATTTTATCATATTATCTTAATCTATGAAAACAGATTTTAAATAAGCCAATCCCTGTTTGATATTATCAACTAGAGAACGAGTGACTTTGGTTTTCTTTTCATAGGCCGGTTCGAGTATCAGCCAGCCTCTGTATTTGCTGTCCTTGAGATATTGGGCGATGGGAACATAATCAATATCGCCGGGCCCGAAGGCCTCGCCCCAAACACCATTTTTGGAATTGCGCAGATGCATGGCTTCCAGCTTCGGACCCGCTTCCTTGACCAGGGTAAATGGATCCAGACCGCCTCGATATACCCAATGGGTATCCAGGCAAAAGCCGACATATTCCGGGTCGACATTTTTCACGTTATACCTGTGTTCCCGGGCGTTGTGCAGGATTTCCGGATCGTGCTGATGGATTACCAGATACATGTTCATTTCCGCCAGTTTCTCGCCCAGTTTATTAAGCATCTTAACCTGGGTAGCCAACTGCTTATCCGTTTTCATCTTCTTGCCGGGTAACGCCCGAGGATTTGCGTCGATAAAAATGGGGGCAAATTCTTTTGCTCGGGCCGCATCGGTGAGGATGGATTCGATAGTTTTTTCAGCCTCTGCCTGGTCATCAAACACCCCATTGACATATAAACCGGCCAGTTTCAGATTATGCTTGGCCAACAAACTCTTTGTTCTTGCCGCTCGTTGGTCGTTATCGAACAAGGTCAGAAAATCCTCGATAGATTCCGCGCCGGCCGCCTTGGCCTCGGCAAAGACGGCATCGAGATCTTCGAAATAATCGACCTTCCGTTTGTGGCGATCCTGCCTCCAGATGTACATCCCTACCGCAATCCGAGGTTGGTAGCCATACTCAGCCTGGTTATAGCGCGACATAAACGTATCCGGCTGCTGGCAACCGGATAGGATTACTATTGTCAACGATATAACCAACAGCAGGTTAATATTAATGTTTGGCCGCATTAATTTACTCCCATAATATTTGTCTTTTGACGACACGTATCAGACTTCCGGCAATACCCAGGGCTTTCGATATTTACGCTTGAGCAAGGCGTTCGCCTCCGGATCATCAATAACAACTTCCCTGGCGGCGTCCCATTTTATTTTCCGTCCCACGAGCATGGAAATATTGGCCAACTGGCAGGTTGAGGTACTGCGATGCCCTGATTCGATGTCGGCATTAGGCTTGGCCTCTCGTCTGACGCACTGCAAAAAGTGCCGGGCATGCTTGACAAACATATTGTTATCCGGCCCACCATTAACCTTCGGCGGTTTGGCAATACGCTGCCCTTCGGAATAAACGGCCCATTCACCTCGTGTTATCACCAGTGTGCCGTTTTCCCCATAAAACGCCATACCATGCTTACGATTCTCGATGGGTCGGGCATTGGCCTGTCTATGTTCATAAACCAAGTCAAAATTTGGGTAATTAAAGATGGTTTCCTGGGTATCGGGAGTTTCGGTATTATCCTGCAATATGCGTTTTGCCCCTGAAGAGGAAACGGAATCAGGTGCATTTACACCCATAAACCACTGAATGATATCAATTAAATGAATCCCCCAATCGGCCTGCTGGCCGCCGGCGTAATCCCAATACCATCGCCAATTCCAATGGAAGCGGTTGGGATTGAATTTGCGCTTGGGAGCAGGACCTAACCAAAGATCATAATCCACGTGTGACGGCGTAGCGGTATCCGGTGAAAACTCCAAAGGATTTTTATGAGAAAGTATCCAAGCCCGGCACATACAGATTTTGCCCAGCTTGCCGGAGTCGATGTATTGCTTGGCACTTATGAAATGGTCACCGCTTCGCTGCTGGGTACCGGCCAACATCAGCCGGT
The DNA here is from genome assembly GCA_020346805.1 of Planctomycetota bacterium. Lineage (GTDB taxonomy): Bacteria > Planctomycetota > Phycisphaerae > UBA1845 > PWPN01. The sequence continues at coordinate 3,607,117 of CP070790.1, read as the reverse complement.
TATATTTTCGAGCCGCATTGACCATGGCCCGCCCTTCGCTGATGT
>CP070790.1:3602638-3606972 GCA_020346805.1 Planctomycetota bacterium | reverse complement strand
CGGGTATCCAGTTACCGTTACAATCCGGCCCCGCACCAAGCGGCGGAATCTCGCACTCATCGGCAACGTTGTTACCGTTGCAATCCTCACTGGTTAGGTTGGCAATATCGCATATGTCCTGGATGCCGTTATCGTTGCAATCCTCGTTCGGATCGCATTCGTCGGGTACTCCATTGTTATTACAGTCCTGGCTGGTACCCGTCTGAATATCACACGCATCGCTCGTATTGTTGCCGTTACAATCGTCACCGTAAAACAACGACTCATAAGCCCCTATATCCACCCGACAGTATTGAATGCGATCGTTACCTTCGAGATCTCCCCAGCCGAAATTGTTAATCAGTTTGTCGGCTTCCGACGGCCCCGGCAATGCCACGTCGAAAGTTATCATATCTGTATCAACATCAACTGCCGTTACCGTTCGTAATGTTCCGTCGTTATCATATTCAATTTCTTCATCATTGACATATATGCTGGCATCGGCGACTGCAATTTGGCTCATTGTCCCGTTTGAAAAGGTTGCATCCTCGAAGATCATTGCAGCGGCCGTACTACCTGCATTTACACATGGCGAACTGGCTTGGAGACGAAAATCTCCACCTTCTATGTCCACCAACAGCGGATCGCCTTCAATACTGTTGCGGTCGTTGGTCTTTGCCGGTTGCCACAACGCCCAGTTGGTCCAGCGATTGATCAGGTCGGATAAGGTGTCGCATCTTACACCCCCTACATCACCTAAATAGGCCCCGTTTGTATAGTGATACAGGTTGTAATCGCACACCGTTGTGAAACTTTGAGACACCAAGCATTTAATCCCCGCACCGTCCGCCGCCAGAATGTTGTTATAAAAGCGATTGTCCTCAGGGTAGATAGAGTGTTGTCCACTTTCCCATAGCGCCGTTCCAGACTTGCAGTAAACCGTGTTGCCGTGAACCCGTGAATGTTTACAGCCAACCAGATAAATCCCTGCTGCGCAGCCGCTCCCCACCGATAGCCTGTTGTTTCGCACCTGGGCGTATTGACCCTTCAACACCAACAGCCAATCCGTATTATCGCCGCCGATCAGAATATTATTCTCGATAATTGCATGATCCGCACCCCCGCCCGCACCAACTAGGTGCCGGGCTTCCGCCCCGCTGTCCGTGCTTACCGTATTCCTGCGAATTATTGCCTTGCCCACCGGCCTGTTGACATTGAGGGGAGAATCGGTGCCGAACAGAATCCCTGTTAATCCCGGATTGCCGGTCCGTACGTAGATATTGTCTTCCACTACGAAATCATACGGATCGACCCCGCCGTAAATCTGTTTGATCAGCCCCATCGCCTCCACGTTGTTGCCATGAACCGTAACCGATCCCCCCGATGTTTCATCAACCATGTAAACGAACATGTAGTCTGTTCGCGCAAAGATATTGTTCGGGCCGATGTCCGCCGCCTCCACCCAATCGCTTACATTAACCCCGTTTCCGCCCCCGCCGACAAACGTACACGAATCTATCTGCAGCCTGCCCAAATGCTGGGCGGTTACCGAAGGCCAAGTCCCCCCGTTGACAAAATCACACTCCTTGATATCCAGGTTCCTACCGCTGCCGGGAGAAGCATCGCAGAATATTCCATGACGTTTTGACACACCTTCCAAATCCATCCGGCAGTTATTCATTTCCAGATCCGTGGTCGCCGAACAATCGGCAATGATCGCCAGCGAGGCCACGCCCAGCTTCAGGGTCAGGTTGTTGAAAATCAGTTTCCCGTTGTCTGCATCGCTGCTGATATAGTAAACCGCCGAACCGCCGGTCGCCGTTATAATAACTTCTCCCGCCCCCCAGCGATCGAAGGTGATGGTTCGATCGTCCAGCTCATCGCCCAGTATGATTCTGCCTTGGGAATAAGTACCCGCCTTGATCCAAATGGTCTCGCTACCGCCGATGTCGGAGATGGCATCTAGAAGTGTGGTCCAGGGTCTTTCCTCACTGCCGTCCGAGTCGCCTCCCGCATAATCCGCGTCCACGTGGATGGCCGCCTGAACCTGCTGTCCCGGCCCCGCGACAAACGCCGCACCGGCCCAAAACGCCAGGATTAGGATGGTCTTGGTTAAGGTAAATCCGGAAATATTCATTCCTCCCCTTCCATGACATCATCTAACGACTTTATTCCCCGCCAACCGCTAGGCTGGAAAAATAACCTTTTTTACCGCTCCTCTATCAATCCCTCGCCTGTAGAGCTGCCGAAATTCCTGCCCCGCTTACTCCAGTATAACAATTTAGCCAGGTTGTTGGTAAGGTTTCATATTATAGGAGCATAAAGACGGGATTGGCCTGCATTATCGTGCTTGGTTATACGCGTTACGTTTAGGCCACGTGTTTTTTCAGTGTGGCATGTCGAAGTCGAAGTCGAGGTCGAAGATCCGCCTATTATGGGATCCGCCGAAGGTGGACCCAAGCTTGGCCCGGCTATGTTCTCTACCGTAGACCGCCATACGAATACGGGGCCAAGGCGGATCTGCGATTACTTCAATTTCAATGTTTCGACTTGTTGTCTTTTTGTTCTTCTGCATTGAGTGAATCGCATATGGCCCGAATGAATTCCGGACTGGTGCCGCAACAGCCACCCACCACATTGGCGCCGGCGGCTATTAACTCCTGTACCTTGTCGGCAAACTCCGCCGGTGTCATGTGGTAAACAATCTCATCCCCCACTACTTCCGGCATACCCGCATTGGCCTTAACCCAGATCGGCCTATCGCTCACCGCCCGCAGCTTGCCTGCAACCTTGATATAGTTGTCAATCCCGATGCCGCAGTTGCAGCCTATCATATCCGCCCCCGCCGCCGTCAACTCTTCCGCTGCCTGTTCCGGCGTAACCCCCATCATCGTCAATGTCTGGTCCGATCCCGAGTCGTAGGTCATACACCCCACCACCAACAAACCCGTCGTTTTACCGGCCCTAACCGCCGCCCGGGCTTCGACCAACTCGCTCATTGTCTCGGCCACCAACCCGTCCGCCCCGCCTTCGGCGATGGCCTCCGCCTGTTCCGTGAAAACCTCGAATAACTCCTCCTCCGTAGCCTCACCGCTCATTACCATCTTCCCGCTCGGGCCCATAGTGCCGAATACCCGTGCTCTATCGCCCGCCGCCCGCTTGCTGATTTCGGCGCCGGCACGATTGAATTGGCTCACCTTCCCCTCAGAACCATGCTTGGCCAGAATGATTCTATTGCCTTGAAATGTATTGGTCAGAATGATCTGGGCTCCCGCCTCAACGTAAGATCTCGCCACCTGTTCGACCAGATCCGGATTGCTGACGTTCAATTCCTCCAGGCAGCTCCCGGTAGGGCACCCCAGCTTCTGCAACTGGGTTCCCCACGCCCCATCGGCGACCGTTACCTTGCCGGCGTAATCTTCAATCTTGGCTTTCATCTTTTTGACCTCGTTATTTACCTAGGCATTAAACGGGATGCAGTATATCCCCCAAATAAAAATTCGCCACCCTGCATGCGTCCGATATTATAACCACCAATTATGGACATTTATGTATCAAGCAACTCGGTATAAATTTACGTTTTACCTTCTCACTTTGGATATGTGGACTGCCGGTTACATCTTATCGGCAGCCCAGCATTTACCCGCTGGATTATATTAAAACCTCAAGTCTTAAGCGCTTAATACTATATTCCGATTTAAATAGTGTGTAATGACCTCAAGAGTTATAGCATGCGAGTAAGACCTGGGTCCGGATAAATCATCATCTAAATCAGTTCTTATCTAGGGCAGGGGAATTCGCCGCTCAACATTGAAGGTATTCTTTAGTGAGTGTACGCACTAAACATTTTGCCCTTCTGATTCTTACCCAAACCGGCTGCATAGCCGTCGGTTTGTGGATGCAGTATCATTTCACCGCCTCTTCGATATGCCATAAGGCCGAAGAACAAGCCTTTTCGTCCATGCAGGATCAGGTAAAGGTCATATTACCTGAACTGGATACCCTGTCGCTCACCGATTCGGTTGTCCAGATCGAGGCCTTGAAGCGAATCCAGGCCACGTTTGCTGCCCGCTTTCCTGAAACAGGCAATCTCCTGATCGTGGATCGGCAATGGCGGATTGTCGATAAGGCCCAAACCTCGAAATCGTCAACTGACGTGCTTGTATCGTTTACCCCGTTGTCAGACATGTCGCACTCATCTTCCGTGGTCCTGCGAGGAAAGCTGGCCATGCCTGACGGTAAACATCTGGCCTTGGCCTGCCCTCTGAAGGACAACCAGGGATATGCCTTGTTCTACCTTACGGTTACCAGCGTCAAGGTGAGTCCGGTCAAGATTGTTAAATCAATGGCCCTTA
>CP070790.1:3596910-3602538 GCA_020346805.1 Planctomycetota bacterium | reverse complement strand
AAAGCATCCGCCGGGCGACAAGACCCGTGAAATATGCGGGCTAGTTAAGCTATCAATCCCACATCTTCCGACAATCATCCGAATCAACCCACTCGAGCAACAAAGGCTGACACATAAATGCGCTTACCTTTTTATGTCATCTTTTGAAACTGTAAAACCTTTACAACTTCGATAACGAGATAGCTTATCGCTTCTATTCCACCGGGTTGAAGGTGTACTGTCGGGCCTTTTCTGCGGTGACCGGTGCGGTGAACTGATGGCGGTAACGCTGGGATTCATCGATATCGGGAATGTAGTCGAAGCTATAGCTTTGGCCTGTTTTCAGCTTGGCAACCATGAAAAATTCCTGGGTGCCCACGATCTCGTGCGGTTTGATCAACGAGCTGTGGTTTTGTCTGTTCAGTTCCAGACGGTTACCCAGAGAATCGGTAAGGATGAAGTGATCCTTGATCCATTCGGGCCAAGGTTTTATTTTCTCATCGTCCTTTTTCATGCGGTCCTGGTTGGCCATTACCACCCCCACTACCACGTGCATTTCGATTTCACCCTCGCTCGGATGACCACAGGCAATAGCAATGGGAATCCCTACATCCTCACCGCCGGCATATACCGACATCCAGTAGACAAGTACCGCCAGAAAAATAAGCAACCCCAGACCTGCAAATATTCTCATACCTGTTCCCCTTTCGTTGACTATCGATATCAACTACCTCATACCCGCACCCTCATGTTTTATGGGATAAGTATGTCAATTCAAAATGTACTACCTTACTGCAGACTTGTTTGATCGTCTTTTTGTTTCTTGTCCTTATTTTTCCGTTGTGCCTTACTGTTCCTGGTTCCCAATTTATTCTTGTTGTCGACATTGCCTTTTTTCGAGCCTGTGCCGACTCGCTTTTTCGCTTCGTCTTTTTTGCTTAATTTCTTCTTTATCGCTTCCAGTTCTTCCTTGCTTAGCTGGCCGTTACCGTCGAGGTCGTATCTTGCGAAATTCTTGATCAGCGAGTTGACCAACTGAAACATGGTAGGTTGGCTTTTTTCCTGGCCGCCGTAACCCTTGCGATAGGCGGCCATTTCCTGAGAACTCAATATGCCGTCCCCGTCTCTGTCTGCTTCGGGATGATTGGCCAGGATTTGCTCGGCCAACATCGCCCGTTGGAACTCGCTGATTGTTTTTCTGCCGACTCTATGTTCCTTACTGCTGAGGACACCATCACCATCAATATCCAGCTCGGGATGGGCCGCCAGCAGCTCTTTTCCCATCTCAGCCTGACGCATTTGCATGAAAGCCCGGCGTTCCTTGCCGCTGAGTTTACCGTCCCCATCGCTGTCGGCGTGGGGATATTGTGAGAGGATCTCGGCAGAACTCATTTGCCCCGTAAAGCCCAGACCGCCAAATCCCGTATCTTTGCTTCTCCGGTCCCCGCTGCTGCTTTTTTTTCGGTTTCGCACGAACTCTCGCATTTCCTCGTTGCTAAGAATTCCATTGTTGTCGGCATCCGCCTCCGGGTAGCGTTCCAGCAGTTTTACCCTTCGCTCGTCAGCGTCGGCCGCCAAGGCCGGCGAGTGAATAGACAAAATAACGATACATATCACAGAGAGCGACAAAACCATTTTATTCAAAGTGCAGGTCATTATAATTCTCCAAAAAGATGGACATTGTTTACATATTTGGATTGTCTACTCGATCTTAATACTTTTTTACCGATGGTGTTGGCAAAACAACTAACTGAGAGCCTACAATTATAGCAAATTTATCAGGCGGCACATAAGGGCGGTTATTAAATACTTGCTGAGGACATGTTGTATTGTTAGTCTGTTGTACGATCGCAGTAGTCCTGAGTCGATCGACGGTCGAAAATAATCATGTCTAATATGGTGAGCAATTATCGTAAATCAAAGGAGTTACAGATGAAGTTGAGAAGTACCGTAACGTTCCGCGCACTGGTTCTTACATTGTCGGTTTTAACGGTTTTCACTTTTCATGGGTGTAAAGAGCAACCGGGTGCCCAATCCAAAGCTCCGACGGCCGTAGCACTATCTGTGCCCCTTGGGCTGCCGGCGGTTCCCATACCCCCCGACAATCCCATGACTGCCGAAAAGATCGAACTGGGCAAGATGCTCTACTTTGAGAAACGACTCAGCAAGGATAAATCGATCTCCTGCGCAACCTGCCATGACCCCATGATGGCCTGGGCTGAACATATTCCCACCAGTAAAGGTATTCACGAGCAAATCGGTGCACGCAATGCCAATTCCGTAATTAATACTGCATTCTTATCTTCGATGTTCTGGGATGGCAGGGCCAAAAGTCTTGAAGAGCAGGCCTTGGGCCCAATTGAGAATCCCATGGAAATGGGACAGACCATGGAAGTGCTGCTCGATGACCTGGCCAAGATTCCTGAATACCAAAAGCGCTTCAAGGATATATTCGGAACCGATGTTACCAAGGAGGGTGTAGCCAAGGCCATTGCCGCTTTCGAACGAACGATTCTTAGCGGCAATTCCCCATATGATCGTTACCAGAACGGCGATAAGTCCGCTATGACCGGAGACCAGGTTCGGGGCATGGAGGTTTTTATGGATAAGGGTATGTGTGCCACCTGTCACACGGAGCCGATTTTCAGCAACGGCAGATTTTACAATGCCGGCATCGGTATGGATAAGGCCGAGCCGGATGAAGGACGCAAAAAAGAGACCGGCAGGGACGGCGACCTTGGTAAATTCCGCGTGCCGCCGCTGCGCGAGGCAGCCAATACCCATCCGTATTTTCACGATGGCAGTGTGGCCAAGTTGGCCGATGCGGTGCAAATTATGGCCGATGGCGGCAAGGATAATCCCAATCTCTCGCCCATGATGAAAGGCGTCAGGGAGGCCAAATTAACCGACCGGGATAAAAAGGATCTGGTCGCGTTCCTGAACGCCTTGTCCGGCGAGTATCCTATAATTAAGCCTCCGAAGTTGCCGTAAAAAAATAATTCCTATGTGTAACACAACGCTGATGTAAATATTTACGCATCGGTATCGCTGCCCTTGAGCAAAACGATCTCAACCTATCAGTTACAGGATCAACAACACAATAATCATGGTAAATAATTTGTAGTTGGGAGGGCAAAAGGAATGCTTGATTAATCCCTCACGCATTTCCAGCCGTGTAATCCAGGGGACGATGCAGCAGGACGATAGAGATATCATCGGGATGCCTGCCATCTTCGAAAAAGGAAGATAGTTCGGAGGAGATATCTTCGATGGTAGTGGACGGCGTCTGACAGAATCCGTCACAGACCATTTCGATAAATCGTTTTTCACCGAAACGCTCGCCCTCGATATTAGTTGACGAGGCGGCTCCCCGCGAATAAAGGGCAAGGGTTTCGCCGGGAGCAAGCTGCTCCATCCAGGAAACGTATTCGTAGTTTCGCACCTGACCTATCGGTGGGGTGTCCAACCCCTGCAGGGGGCGAGGCAGGCCTTGATTGTTGACAATAAATGCACCTATCTTACCTGCCCGCGTGTATTTGATTTTCCCCGACGGCGGATCAACAAACAAAAATACCGTCTCCACCGTGGAGGGATCTTTTTCATCGTACATCAGCCAGTTAAAAGCTCGGGCCAGGGCATGGGGTGGATCGTTATGTAGGCATCCGACCCGGAAGGTAGAATGAAGTCGGGCCATGGATAAGGCCAGCAGGGCTCCGGTAGCGTTGACGTGTCCCAGCATGAAAGAGGTGATCTTGGTATCCGGATGCTGCATAACGTCGTAAACGTCGCCGGGATTTTCCTGCCCCGACCTGCTGTAGGCGGCAAGCTGAAGATTATCCAGATCCGGGGAGCTCTTGGGATCCAGATAAGTCTGGATCGTACTGACAACATCTACCTCAGTTGACTGAACTTTCGCATCACGTTGAATCCTTTGCTGAACGATGGCGTAAAGTCTGGCCGCAATGTGGGATGAGATCACACTTAAAAAATCAAGGTCGGGAATCTGGAATCGTTTGGTTTTTGGCGCTCGGTCGACATAGATCATCCCTAAAGTGCCGCCGATGACCGACAGAGGGACGGCCATGGCAGTGCCCACGTTTTCATATTCGCGAACTCTACGAACACAGATATGCTGTGTACGTTCTACACAACGATATTGCAGCAAATCAATCAAGGGATTGGTGCCATAATTTTGTCCCGAACGTAGTCGACCGGCCAAAACTTCCAATTCGCCCCGAAATTTTCGACGTATCCCGATCCAGGCCACCCTCGCCTGGAAAATACTCAACATCAGTCTTAGCGTTACATCCACTAACTCGTGAATGTCGCGGCTGCCAGCCAGCTCCACGGTCGCCTGAGAGATACGTTCTAATTTTTTCTGATCAAGGGAGATATCATCGGTACGTTGTTTGACCATCGCTCCCGGAGGGAGCGGATATTTAGTGATCTCGGCCAATTCTTCGGTGGTAAGTTGAGGTTCCTCGACAATTCGGTGGTCAATTTCGGCATCCAGATAAACTCTTAACATATAATCGCGAAGAACAACCTCGTCATCATTATGCAGGATCTTGCGCTCGGTAAGGACGTGGTTGTTAACCATGATCTTGCTGACTGGATCGAGATTTTCAATTCTCCATTCATCACCCTCCAGAACGATCAGGGCATTGCGAGGGCTGATACGCATGTCGGGCAGATGGATACTGCAGTCTGGTTGCGAACCGATGGTGATCTCCTCCTCCTCAAAGAAGAGGTCTGCCAATAACGTTTCGCCTTCTCTAACCATTATCCTCATCAGCTGCGTCCCTGAATCTTCGCTAACCAGGCTGCAATATAAGGAATTTATAACAACATCGGTTCACCCAGCCAATCGGTTCAGGCTAATATTTATATTGCCCGAATTGATCGGGATACCAATGGAATCGACCTTCACTGTCCTATAAATTTTGACACTTCCACCGGCGTTCCGTAGATTTACCATTTTATTATACGTATACCAATACCCCACAGGAGGCTTGTCTTGTCCATGCATCCTCATCAGATACCGCCAAATATCGCCAATCGTCTGCGGTCCTGCAGGAAAAGGATACAACAGAAATTGGTTAACGGCTACCTTATTACGAACTGGGCGGATCAGTTTTATATGACCGGTTTTAATGGGACGGATGGGGCAGCGCTGATTTTGCCAAGGCAAGTGTATCTCTTAACGGATGGCCGATTTGAGGAAGAAGCAGAGGTATCGACCCCGTGGGCCCGGTCGGTGATTCGACAGGGGCCCTTGCCGGAGACCTTGGCTAAGATCGTCAAGAGACATCGCATTCAGCGGCTGGGCTTCCAGCCGGAGTATTTGACGGTAGGTACGCTCGCCAAGCTGCGACGCGTGCTGCGGCCAGCCAGGATGGTGGCTTTACCTTCAGTAGTCGGTCAATTGCGGCTGATAAAGGACGATTCCGAGGTAACGGCAATTAAAAAGGCAATCCGAGTGGCTGAATCGGCGTTTCGGGCGGTTCTTAGACGCATTCGCTTAGGAATAACCGAAAGGCAACTGGCAGCCTTGTTACAACACGAAATGCTGGATCGCGGGGCCGAAGAGGCCAGTTTTCCAATTATTGTGGCCGCCGGTGCAAATTCATCTCGGCCACATGCCCAGCC
>CP070790.1:3589738-3596810 GCA_020346805.1 Planctomycetota bacterium | reverse complement strand
CTACTGGGGCGAACCCTTCCCCATCGTGCATGATACCGATACCGGCCAAATTCTTGCCTTGGACGAAAGCGAACTACCGGCGGTGTTGCCGGACATTGATGACTACCGTCCACACGCCTCCGACGATCCTGAAGTGCTGCCGGCCCCACCGCTGGGCCGGGTAACCAAATGGGTCAACGTTAAAGGTTATGTAGCTGAGTCGGGTTCGGTAAAACTTGTCAAACCGGATCAAATGCCACCGGCCGATGTTGAGGTTCGCAACTTCCGCCGCGAGTTAAACACCATGCCGCAATGGGCAGGTTCGTGTTGGTACTACCTCCGTTACCAGGACAACAAAAACAATGAAACCTTGGTCGGTCCCAAAATCGAACGGTACTGGATGGCCCCGCGCGACGAGAACGGCTGCGGCGGTGTCGATCTTTACGTCGGCGGGGTGGAACATGCCGTCCTCCATCTGCTCTACGCCCGCTTCTGGCACAAGGTGCTTTACGATCTGGGGCACGTAAGCACGCCGGAACCCTTCGGCAGATTGTTCAATCAAGGATATATTCAGGCCTACGCCTATCAGGACCAACGCGGAATGTACGTCGACGTTAATGACGTTGCTGAACTCGGTGAAGGAAAGAACGTTAAATATGTTAGCAAGTCCACTTCTGAACCGTTGATCCGCAGTCTCGGAAAGATGGGCAAGAGTTTGAAGAACGCGGTTACCCCGGACGATATTTGCCAGGAGTTCGGCACGGACACGCTGCGGGCCTATGAAATGTACATGGGACCGCTGGAAGCCAGCAAACCCTGGAGTACGCGGGATATCATCGGTATGAGCCGATTTCTACAAACTGTATGGAAGCGCTTTATTGCCGATGACGGCTCACTAAAAATCACCGACCAACCGGCGGACGATACCATTCGCCGTTTGCTGCACAAGACCATCAAGAAAGTTACAAACGACATGGAGGATCTGCGGTTCAACACCGCCATTGCCGCCATGATCGAGTTAAACAACGCCCTTAAAAGCAATGGAGTACCGCAAGAAGTCGCAGAACCGTTCGTAAAGCTGCTATCACCTATCGCCCCGCATATCTGCGAGGAACTGTGGCAGCGTATTTGCGGCGATAACTGGAAAGATTCAATCGCCAACCAATCCTGGCCTACCTACCAGGAGGCCCTTTGTGTCGAAGCGGAGATTGAAATACCGGTGCAGGTCAATGGTAAACTTCGCTCCCGTATCACCCTGTCGGCCGATGCCGCCAAGGATCAAGAGAGCATGAAGGCCGCAGCTCTGGACAATGAACGTATCAAGAAAGAGATCGACGGCAAGACGGTTCGCAAAGTTATCTGCATCCCCGGCCGGCTGGTAAACATTGTAGTAAATTGACAATCAAGAACAGATTATGTCTTTGGAAATCGAAGCCAAAATCAAAGTTGATTCGCACCAGAAGATTCGGGCAAAGCTGGTTGAGCTTGGTGCTGATCGTATCGGGCAGGTTTTTGAAAAGAATCATATCTTCGATAATGCCCAACGCACCTTGCTGGCCGGAGGACGGGGTCTGCGGATTCGCAGCTGCCGCTCGCTGGAAGGGGAAGCCAGCAGCGCATCGATCACCTTCAAGGGGCCTCAACTGGATAAAGATCTGAAAGTACGTGAAGAAATTACCACCGGCATCGACAATCCCCAAAACGCTTGTACCCTACTGAAAGCTTTGGGGTACTTGGAGTTTCTTTATTTCGAAAAACGGCGGGAAAGCTGGCGATTGGATAACTGTAAAATCGAGTTGGATGAGGTACCTTACCTGGGCCATTATGTCGAGATCGAGGGGCCCAACCAGCAACAGGTTCACCGCCTTACCGAATCGCTCGGCCTGCATACCCTGCCCAACATTACCAAGAGCTACATCGCTTTGCTGATTGAATACTGCCAACAACAAGGAATTGACAGCTCACAAATAACCTTTGAACAAACTTCTCAATAAAAATCCGGCGCGCAAAAGAGGCACCGGGCGGTGCCCCTTTGTTATATGCAGTATTAGAATCCCTTTACTACGCTCGGGGATGAGACTCGTCGTAAGCCTGCTTCATGCGTTCAGTCGTTACGTGGGTGTAGATCTGAGTGGTTGACAATGACTGATGTCCGAGCAATTCCTGCACACTGCGCAGATCCGCACCACGATTTAGCATATGGGTAGCGAAACTATGGCGCAAAGTATGCGGACTGATCGACGAATCGAGCCCTGTGATAGCCAGATACTTGTCGAGCTTGCGGCGAACACTTCTGGTACTCAGCCGCTGGCCATGCTTGTTCACAAAGACGGCCTGCTGATCGAAATTCGCCGACCGAGGATCCGATCGCCTCATATCCATATAACGCCTGATCCACGCCAGGGCCGTGGGCGAAATGGGGGTTACCCGTTCCTTCTTGCCCTTACCGCGAATGTGCAGACACTCGCCGACGAAATCAACGTCTGAAAGGTTGAGGTCGACCAACTCGCTGACCCTCACCCCGGTGGAGTACATGGTTTCGAGCATGGCTCGATCCCGTGCCCCTAACAGAGTGGTCACGTCCGGCGTCTCCAGCAGCCGGCGGACCTGCTCCTCCTCGAGGAACTTGGGCAGCCGCTTATCCTGTTTGGGAGTTCGGATTGAAGACAGGGGATTATTCTGAACGTATGACCGTTTGAGGCAGAACTTGTAGAAACTTCTCAAGGTGGCAAGTTTTCTTGCGGTGGTACTCTTGGAGTACTCGTGTTCACGCAGAAAAGCCAGGAACCGCCTCACATCCTCGTCTTCAACGGCCATCAGCACCGCCCGCTCGTCGTGCCCCATCTGGACCGGCGCCGCCACAGATTTTACGGACGTTGCGACAGCTGTCCCGCCGCCGGCAGCATCGTAACCGGGTTGAGCGGTTTGAGTTTGCGGTCTACTCCCGCCTCTGGAATCCGCGAGGAACTCGCAGAATTGACTCAGATCGGCGGCATAGCACTTGGCGGTATGGGGCGAAAAGTGCCGTTCGAAACGTAGGTAGTTTAGGAATTCTTCTATCAAATTATTCTCACTCATGGCGTTATTGACACCAACGGCGAATGTTCACATTTCCAACCTGGCCAACAAAGTTTTGGACAAATCCGAAGCCTTTTTCCGCCCCCTATGGCAATACTTCTTCGAGATCCATCTCCAGCCGCCGGCCCATCTGATAACTCAAGACCGCGGCATCAAACCAGTCGAAATCACGCTCGACATCGGCCGCCATTTCCGCAAATACACTGATAATGTCAGCCTCACGTCCTGCCTGATAACGGAAAACGTATCGTTCTTCCCCTTTCACCAGCGAGAGTTGTCGAACAAAATCCATAATCCTGGCTCCGTGACTTCGGCACCCGAGTGACCGAACTTCATGAAACTGTTGCCCCCTCTGCTCCCGGATATAGAGAAAATGACACTCTGTCTCTTTCACCCTAAATAATCCGGGAGTATATTTCCCAACAACCCTCTGGGCTGTCACGTGCACCCCGTTTATGGCGTATTCGCCTGATTGCCGCCTAATTTCTGCGGACTTGGAACATCAATAACTTCGTCTACTTTTAGGACCACCTTGAACGTGAAGTTTCGAATTCACACGATCTTATCGACCTTTATTAACTTTTAGAGTTTCTGCCGTCATCAAATCCCACACATCACCATCAGCATTATCATTCGATGCCAGCGGTACTTGTGTCATTGATAGCAGCCTCTATTTAACCAGGCGATCGTTACAAAAGTTGTTTTTAAAATCACAAATTAATTTGACTGTAGATTCACCGGGACAAGTGAAGGCCAGCCCAAGTTCAACTGGTACCATCCAGAAAAAAACACCTTTTTGTCCGATAACACGTGATATCTATCGACTAACCCGCCGCTGGCTCTGAAGATGGTTTGTAAAGATTGTAAAATCGCGCAAAATTCGCATGGGATCGGCAAAAAATGCGCCGCCGGTCCGGACACTTTGACATTAAATAAACAGCAAGGAACCAAGCCCCAGAGCAGTTATAGACCGGCCTTCAGTGGATTTATAACAGCAGATTTATCTGAAAGACCGATTTCTATTTGATGCTATGAGCAGTCAAATTCTGGAGTTATCAAGTCAATGTTGCGTCATCAGTATTGATATGCGGATTATGTGGGAAAATTCGGTGCCTGGGCGGTTTGGAGATTGGGCGGGTTAACGTCTAGAATGCATAACATGGACCGTCACACTTTGGATATTATCGATTTTGATCGCATTCGGCAGATACTGGCCGAACACACCAACTGCGCACTGGGGCGGCAAAAGGCCCTGAAGATCAAACCGGCAATCAGCGGTAAACTGATCAAGCAGTGGTCGAGACAGGTAACTGAGATGATCGAGGCCGGATCATATACCGACCTCCCGCCATTCGGGGGTATCCACGACATTCGAGCGGCGGTACAGGCGGCGGTACCGCCCCACTGCCTGGAACCGGATGACTTCGCCATAGTGGCCGAAACCCTCGACGCCACCCACTCAATCGTTAACTGGGTTAATTCGTTACGTGAGGATGCCACCGAGTTGCGGGCCGTATGCGAGAACATCGGTGATTTCAAGTCGATCGGCGATGCCATTCACCGGATTGTCGATACCAAAGGTGAAATCCGCGATGATGCCAGCGCCAAGTTGCGCAAAATACGCACCGACATTGCCAACGCCAAAATATCCATCGGCCACGTCGTCGACCGGTTGCTCCGCAACAAAAACGTTACTCGATGGCTGCGTTACCCACAGGCCACCTTTCACGACGATCGGCTGGTGCTACCCCTGGCGGCTGAATATCGAGGGCGGGTGTCGGGTATCGTACACCGCAGTTCGGATTCGGGGGCAACGCTGTTTGTCGAGCCGGCCGAAGCGGTGGAATTGAACAACAAGATTATCTCGCTGAAAGCCGACGAGACGGCAGAAATCAATCGGCTGCTCTGGCACCTGACCCATCTGGTTCAAGTCAACAGCAAGGAAATACTAAAAACCCTGGATACCCTGGCCATCATCGACTTGATAGTAGCCAAGGTACGGTTTGCCTGGGCCTATGATATGGCATGTCCGCACATCTCCACAGACGGGAAACTTCAGCTCAACCAGGCCCGCCACCCACTCTTGGTCCAGATGCAAAAGGAAGCCCGGGCCCGTTCGGAAGATATGGAGGTGGTGCCCATCAATATTCGATTGGGTGATGATTTCGATGTGTTGGTGATTACCGGGCCGAATACGGGGGGCAAAACGGTGGCCCTTAAGACGGTAGCATTGCACTGTGCGATGGCCCAGGCCGGTCTGCCCATACCGGCCAAGCCGGGCAGCCAGGTGCCGATTTACACCGATATCCTGGTGGATATCGGTGATGAACAGAGTATGCAGCAGTCGCTCAGTACATTCAGCGCTCATCTCAAACGCTTGATGGTTATTTTGAAACGGGCCCGGGCCAAAACGCTGATATTGATCGACGAGTTAGGGGCGGGCACCGATCCTGATGAAGGGGCGGCCCTGGGGCGGGCAATGGTAACCGAACTGCTCGAACGCCGATGTCCATGTTTGGTCACCACACATCTGGGGGTGTTGAAGAGTCTGGCCTACACCGAAGGACGAGCGGAAAATGCCTGTGTGGATTTCGATCCCCAGACACTTAGACCGACCTATCGGCTATTAATCGGCGAGCCGGGCAATAGTAATGCTATCAACATTGCCGAGCGGCTGGGTTTGCCCAAGGAACTTATAGAAGGGGCTCGTCATCATTTAAGCGGCTCACATGAGCAACTAACCCGTGCCATCAAGGGTACGCTGCTGTCCCGCCGACAGGCTGAACGTGCCCGCGCCGAAGCCGAGGACGCCAAATTGCAGGCCCAGCAGCAGAAGCAAGCAGCCGAACAGGAACTAAAGGATCTGCAGGATCAACAGGATGCTTTTCAAAAGTGGGTTAACATGATTCTTTCACTTCGGCCGGGAGATGAAGTACACGTCAAACAATTTGACCGATCTGGTAAAGTGGTTCGTATGCAGCTGCACAAACAATTGGCCGTTGTATCCGTCGGGGCCATGGAAATCGAAGTCCCCATCCGAGAATTAACCATCACCGAGAAGGATAATTAGACCAAGTCATTCAACTACAACAAAAATAGAAAACGCCAATATTATGTACATACATCCGGTCTTGGATCGAGCGAGTCCACCATTCATTTTTGGAATTATAGATTTAAGATCAAAACGGATCATTAAAACCTCACTGTAATCAAACACATGGTAAACACCAATAACTATTTGTATTCAATAAACTTATATCTTTTATAAGAAGATATAAAACAAATATTCAACAAATCATTGATTTTTAGATCCTCTAATTAGTAAAATGGTGATATATTCATAAACGGAGAGAGAAACGATACAAAACCCTTATACCCTTAAGTAGTAAGGCGGTACATAGTTCTGGTGCATGTCTCCTCGCATCGGAGCAGTCGGAAGTAGTTGGGTGATGTGCAAGCGCTTAGGATAAAGCTCTGCACTGAGAAGAGTGGCTTTTTACGAGAGCAGGTTTTGGCTCTGTAAAATCGATATGGCTGCAGCATTTACAGAGCTGAGTCAGTGTGCTCTGAAAGGAGGAAGTAAGGCTTACGATAATGAAAATTTTATGTTTTATATTAGTTTTGTCCTTTGCCGGTAGAACAATTGTGTCGACGGCTAACTGGACAATACAAGCCCTTACACCCAAATATGCGACGCCGATGTTTCGGGCCTTTAGTGTTTTGCCGATGCTATGACGTCGCAAATAAGGGTGGAGGCAAAATTGTTTAATACATACGTCTGATGACGTATGCCCCAATTCTTGATGGTCCACCTCAAAACCTCCTGAGGTGGACCATCCTTTTAACCCGAGATCCAATACCGTTCTTATCCAGAGTGGCTTCCATAAAAACTTGAAAAAGTAATATAATAGGCAACCGATCTAATGCATGCGCGGTCAGCACAAGATAAACTCTTAAAAGAAATTATCTCACCAACAGCACACAACAAAACACTCCCATGGTTATAAATTACCAG
>CP070790.1:3586041-3589638 GCA_020346805.1 Planctomycetota bacterium | reverse complement strand
TCGCCTTACGCCAGAACAAACCGCCCCAAAAGGCGATGCCCATCATGGCCGAGACCTTCCAGAAAATCTCTAATCCCTCCACCACACTGCTTAACCGATAGGCGAAAAATATGCCGCATAAAACCACAACTCCCGACACAATACGACCCACCAGCATGTAATGACGATCCGGCCGGTTCCTGGCAATGAACACTTTATAAATATTCTCCGTGAACAATGCCGACGAAGATACCATAAAGGCATCGCACGAACTCATCACCGCCGCCAGCATGGAGGCGATGAATAATCCCACCAGTCCGGGTGCGATTTTGGGCAGCAGTTCGCCGGCCATCAATCCATATACTTGATCCACATCCACTTCCCGTCCCATGTAGAGCCCGACGGCACAAAGCCCGGTAAGCGTCCAGGCGATGGTGCATACTCGTTTGAAGAATGAACCGCACATCACCCCCACTCGGCCCTCCATCTCCGTCTTGCCCGCCGCCGACATAGCCATCGAATGCGGTTGGGTTCCCCAGCCGACCAGGGCATTGAAACAGATGACCACGATATAGAATCCGGTAATCTCTCTCGGAGCCACAATCTCAAACATTGCCGGATCGGCTACCGCCTCCCGCAATCCCGACATCCAACCGATCGTCGACAAGGCAAAGGGCAGGATCAGAAACGAGAGCACGATAGTCATCAATCCCTGAATAAAATCGGTAACAATCGCCGCATTCAAGCCGCCGGCAATACCGTAAATAACGAACATTACGGTCATTGCCCATATCGCCACTTCGGGATTAATCTGCCCGCCGGAGATGGCGGTGATCATCGCGCTGGAACCCTTGAGCATCACCGCGATGTTCACTATCAACTGCAGCATCCCCACTAACGCATAGAGCATTGCCACCCATTGGTCGTAGCGGGCCTCAAAATAGTCCGCCGTCGTCACCGCCCGCATCCGCCGAAAGACCGGTGCAATCAACCAGTAAAACGGGGTCACCGGCAACCACAGCCACTGGTACCAGATACCCGAGGCACCGGCATTGTAAGTCTTGGCCGCCACACTTACCGCTTGATCGGAATGGGTGCCCGTCCCAAAGGTAAAGAACATCATCATCAGCTTGCCCGACTTCCGGTCGCTGATGAAAAAACTCGACGTGCTCCGAACCCGCTTGATCGTCCAGGCACCGATCGCCGTAATCCCCAACAAATAAACGAGGATCACAAGCCAATCCAACCAATCCACACCCACCATGCATAGTTTCCTTGAATTAGTTCAAGACTGATAAACAGGCAGACAGCATAAGCGAAAAGTGGTGAAATTACGATAATTCTCTGAGTGGGATTGCCATCGTCAAAGCCTGAAGCACCGGCTAAAGTTTGAGCTGAGCGACATGCACACGGCTTTGCGTGGGCATGTTTAATTAAATTCGTGCAGGGGGACGGTTATGCCGACGCATAATTTAACAACAGTGAACCACAACAAGATCACCGACAGTTATTGCCGGCCATTCTCACTGCTCAATGAGACCTGTTTGCGATATTAGATTTACACCCACTCCCAATCCCTGAGCCACTGGTAATCCTCAGGCAGGTTGGCCCACATCTCCTGGACCGCCCGTTCGAATCGCCGAGTTTCGGCCTTATCGAACTTGCGACGCTCCGTAACCGCCTGGGCCGCATTTTTGACCTGGTCCACACTGATCATTCCCGGAATAGCTGCGGTCAGGGCATCGTTGGCTGCCAGGACGTGTCGCAGGGTCAACCGGGCCCGGTCGTCGTCGATCTTCTGAGTGGCGGGATTAATCGCTCCCCGCGAGCGAAAGACCGAACCGCTGGCGAACGGCTTGATGCCCAGCATACCCACATTCTGTTTCTTAAGGGCTTCGAACAGACTACCCTTCTCCCTTTCCTTGGAACCTGCGGTGTAGGGGGTGAGTATCATTTCAAGCTGAGGATAGGTTTCGATCATCGTTTTCAGCCATTTGCGATCATGCGAAGATATCCCCACAAAGCGGGCCTTGCCCGATTTCTTGGCCTTTTCCAGGGCCTTGATCATGATCTCTTCGTGGGTGGGAGTGTGCTTTCCCCCACCTTCGTAACAGGTAATCCGCCAGATGTCGACGTGGTCGTGCTTGGCCGCCTTCAGACCCTCCTCAAAACTCTGTATCAGCTTGTCAACTGATTGCCAATCGTCGAAACGCATCTCGTGTTCGTACCAAGAATAGCAGAAATACATTTTGTCCCGCCGACCGCGTAATGCTTCGCTGTAGGCTATATTCTCTCTGCTGGTACAGGCGTCGACCAGGTTTATCCCATGGTCGATGCAGGCGCTGATTACCTCGCGGCGGTTTTTCTTGAAATCTTCGGTGCCGGGTTTGTAGGGGATTTGTTTCCAATGTCCCCCCAGGCTGACCGCCGATACCATCAGCCCCGTCTTGCCCAGCCGGCGATACTCCATGTTCTGGTTGTAGCTGCGGATTTTTTTCTTGCATACCCCCGGGGGTTTCACCGCCGGTTTCGTTTCTGCCTCTTTGGCCAGGGCATCGGCCGCCTTCGCCCCCATGGCGATTCCTGCCGCCACCGTCGCCCCATCTCGAACAACTTCACGCCGTGTCTTTCGATCATCTGACATATTGGATCCTCCAGTCCTGTTAGCGTATTCTATTATCTGTGGTTACGAAAATTCTCGGCGGCAAATGTTCTCATGAACCGCCCGCTTTGTAATCCGGATTCCTCGGCGGCATGGTCGCGTCTACCGATTGCCGCCATTCCTGGAGCCGTTTACGAAGCTCCACTGCCTTATTCGGCATCGACAAGACCAGGTTACTGGTTTCGCCGATGTCATCCTTTAGATTATACAGTTCAAGGGTACCATCTTCATAGCGCTCGATCAGCTTGAAATCGCCTTGACGAACCATTCCCCCCGGCCGGCCCTTCTGATTGGCGTAATGTGGATAGTGCCAGTACAACTCCTGGCGTTGCCATCCGCCGGTTTGTTTCAGTAACGGGACAATACTCTTGCCGTCGATAGAGCCGTTGGTTTCAACATTTTTCAGGCCGGCCATCTCGACAATTGTCGGCAAGAAATCAATACTGCACACCGGCACACTACTGGTGCTGCCCGGTTCCACTACCCCCGGCCATTTCACGATGAAGGGTACCCGGATTCCACCTTCATATAAGTGACCTTTGCCGCCCCGCAGTGGGGCATTGCAGGTCGGTGGTGTGTTCGGTCCTTCCTGCACCGACAGGCCCCCGTTGTCGGAGGTAAAAATCACCACCGTCCGATCATCGATTCCCAGTTGTTCGAGCGTTTTCAGGATCCGTCCCACGCTCCGATCGATACTTTCAACCATAGCCGCATAGATTGGATTGTCCTGACAGCCTGCGGGTTTCGGCTTGGCCCGGTACTTGGCGATCATCGGCTTCTTGGCCTGAATCGGAATATGCACCGCATAATGGGCCAGATACAAAAAGAAAGGTTTGTCCTGGTTGTTCTTAATAAACTGTACTGCCTCCTCGGCCAAACGATCGGGAAGATACTCACCCTGTTTACGGCCCACGATCGGTGGATTGTTCTTCCAGGTCGGCAAGAAAAAACTTCGC
>CP070790.1:3569632-3585941 GCA_020346805.1 Planctomycetota bacterium | reverse complement strand
GTCAAGTTCGGCCGGCATCATGTCCTTCCCAAACGTTTTGCCATTGTGGAAGCGGGACAGTTATATCGGTCGGGTTATCTTGAGACCTGGCCCCTGCAAAGGGTTATTCGCAATCACGAGCTGAAAACGGTACTGGCTTTGATGAATAATGAGCCGGATACGGCGCGGCAACAGAAAGAAGAGGCGATCACCGAGCGGGAGGGGGTAAGTCTTATACGTATCGGTATGCCGGGGGACGGTTGTGCGGATTTCGATCTTCTGGATCGGGCGGCGGATATTATTGCCGACGAGTCGGTGAGGCCTTTGTTGGTACATTGTTCGGCGGGGGTGCACCGTACAGGAGCGGCGTATGCGGCGTGGCGGATGAAATATTGCGGGTGGAGTCCGGAACGGGCATTGGCTGAGATGGAAGAATACGGCTATAACTCGCGGGCCAGGCCCAAGCTGCGAGAGCACATGCAGAAATATTTCGAAACCCGTGTTGTGTCCACAAGTCAAGCGACAAATTAATTATGTGGTTACCAAGTCGATAGGATTTTAATAATCAAAATCGAATTCGATACCGGCCATAAATTCATCGCGAATTTTCTGACAATATCGCACGGTAGCTTTGCCTTGAATAGTAGAATCCACCAGATGGAGATTTATAGTCACCTGTATCCCCGGTTCCAGGTAATGATTGCTGCACATTCCCAGGCCGCCGGCGCTGATATTGCGGCACTTGCCGAGCCAGGGTTCGTGCCAGTTTTCGTGTGCGGGCCAGATTTCCACCGAGCAGTCGTGCAACCAGGGGGCCGATCTGCGGTGTTGTGCATCGGAGTTTCTATCCTGGGGTGAAGATTCACATTTTTTCAACAATTCCGCAATGGTTTGTCGTGTCAATTTGTGAATTACTTGAGTGCTCATAAGCATACTCCCTCTATTATTCAACCATATATGTTATGGTTTCAGATTGCGTATCGCGTTTACCTGAGAAACAGATGGTACACATTTGTATCCATCCGTAATTTTATTGCATGTTTCCCAATCATTGAAAACAAATTCCAGGCCCACCATAAACCGGTCCTGCTCCTTCAGGCAATATCGGACATCGGCTCTACCATGAAAACCTTCGTCATTCAAATGCAGAACTATCCCCAACGCTGTGTTGGGTGACAAAATTTGGTCGCAAATCATTCCCAGGCCACCGATACTGATATTACGGCATTGCCCATACATGGGTTTTTTTGACTTTTTGTTAAGCGGCCAAAATTCAATAGTGGCGTCGGTCTTCCAACGTGTGTGTTTTCGCCGCTCCACACCCTGGTACGGTTCAGTGGGTACTGCGACAGGTTGTCGAAGCAGGTTCATGATGATTTCGCGGGTTAACTTTTTTGTGACTAGAGTATTCATGCCAGCTTCCGATTTAAACGATCGATTCCGATACCCTACGTTTAGTCATAGTAATTAAATTCGAGTCCAACCATATATTTGTCACGGACTTTTTGACAGTATCTAACGGTGGCCAGGCCGTGGAAACTTTTGTTTGCTGAACTCATGATGATTCCTACAAGTGTTTGCGGTTCTATATGTCGATCACAAGTTATACCCAGGCCGCCGAGGCTGATATTTTTGCATATTCCCTTCCAGGGACTTTGCCAGTCTCCATCCGCCGGCCAGAATTCGACGATTCCGCCGATCGGCCAGCGAGGATATTTTCTTTTTTCAACAGCAACCTGCTCCTCGGGCGGGGGAGTCTTTTGTTGTCGAATAAAATCAAATACGGCATCCCGAGTTAGCTTTTGAGTGACTTCGAGATTCATCTGCAAATCCCTCCCTACGGCCGATGATCATTTCGTATACAAAATCACGTATCTATTATCACAAAATACGCTACCTTCGTTTTTTGAATAACTTTACACATAATCGCAATAACTCTGGGGCGTACCAGAGATCATGCATATAAGATGTTTCAGTCGTCGAAATCGAATTCCAGTCCACTCAAATAACCCCTTTGCGTTTCGGTGCAGTGCCGCACAGTTGCCATGCCGTACAAAGTAGCTTCGGGCTGGTGGACGGCGATTTCAAGCTTGGTATCGACCTCAAAAGGCTTGTCGCTGATCATACCCAGGCCGGTCGTGCTGAGGTTTTGGCAAATGGCCAGCCAGTGTGTTCTGCCGTCCCCGTTTATGGGCCAGATTTCGATTACGGCGGGAAAAGTTTCTCTTGATACCAGGCGACGATCCACGGCAGGGATCTTCTTGTGGTCTTTTTCAGCTCGAGAAGAGAGCATTTTTTTTAGTACATCTCGGGTAAGCCTGACGATTTCATCAGTTTGCATGAGTGGCATCTCCTGTCGTGGAACAAATTTTCGTTCGTGCTTCTTTTCTCCAGTTTGGTATTGTTTGACGGTTACGACGAAATCAAATTGTTCTTTTACCCCAAGCAACGATTGTTAATTCATCGCATTCGCATTACATCCGGTGTCGGCCAAGATATTTAACCATCCATTCAGATCGGTCGTCCCGGCCAACTTTCATAGAGTACATATACAATTTAAATCGTTGATGTGTCGGGAAAAATTTGGTGGAAAATTCTTCCCTTGAAATAATGGTAAAGCAGGCCGATATTATCGCCCTTTCAAATAACAATATTTATCTGCTTTATGTGAATTAAGTGTCACGTTAAGAATGCTGTATATATAAACTTATTAGGGCATTTTAATATTATGTGTAGCGGTAATGAGAACCGATCCCTTACCCGTTATTCCGACCGAAGAGCCGGAATCCAGGGCATCTGGATGCCGTATCAAGTCCGGCATGACAGTTTATTGATCTTATACGAATTCCACTTCAAACATGCGCTAAGAGAGCGGGTCAGGCACAATATTCCTTTGGAATAATTGAGCCAGACCCGGCACACGTTTGAAGTGGAATCCGTATTATACGCCACTTTTTGATCTTAAATTGCTCTAATCGGTCTTACGCAACTTTGTTGTGGTCCCGTAGGCCAGATACAACGATGCTTTTGTCAAGGGTTTGACGGTGAGCAAGTAGGGGATGCGGCGATAGAGGTATGGTTATTGGTTAACTATTTGATCTTGAAGAACTAATTATAGCGAACATGTGGTCATGTTGTTGCTGGAGATAATTTCGCGGGGGCCCGCTGCAAATGTGGTCCCAAGGGAGGATTTCATCGTAGCTTCGTTGTCGATGGGCATAGAAGGCAGGATCGATCCGGGTTTGTTCGAAGGCCTTCAGCCAGGTGCTATAGTCGAATAATTCATCCCAGCCATCCATTCTGGCCCCGAGTTTATATGCGGTTTCGATAGTGGCGGCGAGTCGTCGGTCGCCGCGGGACAGGACTGCTTCGAGGATGGACCGTTGGGGCTGGTGGGTTTTAATTTTGACCGGGTAGCGTTGTTGGGCGGCAGTTGATCTGAGAAGTATGCGGGCCTGGTTGAAATAGTCGAGTGATTTTTGAGCGGCCCACTGGAGGGGGGTGTGAGGTTTGGGGACCAGCCAACTGACGGCGACCCTGACCGGGGCCGGCCCACCTCGTATGTCTCGTTTTGCTTCGCTTACGGTTTGGGCCAGTTGGACTATACCGGTTATGTCTTCCCGGTTCTCGCCGGGGAAGCCGCACATGAAATATAGTTTTACCGAATTCCAACCGGCCTGATAGGCGGCTTTGACTCCATCCTTTAAATTGCCGTCCATTACTTTTTTGCGGATGGCGGTCCTCATGTTCTCTGCGGCGGCTTCCACGGCTATGGTCAGTCCGCTCTTGCGAACGCTGCTTACCATCCAGGGGATGTCACTGAGCATTCGATCGACGCGCAAGGATGGAATGGAGAGATTGACGCGACGCCGGCAGAAATTTTCATTTGCCTTCTGGGCCAGTTCATGCAGGTCGGGATAATCTGCCGTCGAAAGACTGAGCAGACCGATTTCATCGTAGCCGGTTGATTGCCAGGATTGTTCTGCAATTTGAAGAATCTTGTCGACACTTCGCAAGCCGATAGGCCGCTTGGTGTAGCCGGCGTGACAGAATCGGCAACGCTGGGGGCAGCCGCGCATGATCTCAATGCTGATGCGATCGTGTACGATTTCGGTGTAAGGGACCAGGGGTTTTGTGGGGAAAGGGGCCAGGTTCAAATCGGGGGTGGAACAACGTTGAATATGACTTCTGGGGGTGAAATTATGGGGACAAGAACTGCCGGGGCGCATGGCCTTTACGGTGCCGTCATCATGATAGTCGAACTCGTACAATGATGGTGCGTAAATCCATTCGAATCGGCGGGCCATTTCCAGGATCATGTCTCGCCGATTAGCCCCGCCTTTTTTCATCTCCCGACACAGATCGAGAATGGCGGTCATACTTTGTTCGCCATCGCCGATCACGACCAGATCCACAAAATCGGCTATGGGTTCGGGATTATCCGCCTGTGGGCCGCCGACGATTACCAGAGGATGTCGATTATCGCGTTCGGCACTTTTAAGTGGTATTCCCGCCAGATCGAGGATCATCAATAAATTGGTGAAGTTCATTTCATATTGGAGGGAAACGGCGAGGATATCGGCATCAATGACGGGCTGCCGGGTGTCCCAGGTGAACAGGGGAATATCTTGAGAGCGCATCACCTGCTCGGCATCGATCCAGGGTGCGTACACGCGTTCGGCGCATACGCCGGAGGTATGATTGCATATCCAGTAAAGGATCTGGCAGCCGAGGTGGCTCATTCCTATTGCATATGTGTCAGGGAAAGCGATGGCCACTCGCAGGTCGGCGTTCTCCCATTGGCCGGGTTGGACGAGTTGGTTCCATTCACCGCCGATGTACTGCCCCGGTTTTTTGACACGAGGAAGCAGCTCTTGACTTATACGCTCATGGAGGGTCATGATATCCTCAGCCGGTTCTTATAATCTCATATCTAACTCTGTAATTATATATAGGTGCGGCAATTACCCCAAACAAAAATATGTGTAATATTATTTATTGTTTTCTTGGGTATTGCGCAGATCCCGGATTTAAAGATCGGTTTATTTAGAATATGAGGAAGATGCGGGGTGCATGATATAAGAGTTATCGTTGCCGGTAGACGATACGGCCGCGGTTAAGGTCGTAGGGTGAAATTTCGACGGTAACGGTATCACCGGGTACGATGCGGATAAAATGTTTACGCATCCTACCGGCGATATGAGCCAGAACTTCATGCTTGGTCTCGCCCATATCAGCTTCAACGATAAACTGGGCATTGGGCAGGGCTTTAATTACCTTTGCCTCGACTTGTATGGTTTCCGATTGAGCCACCTCTAGATTCCTAATAATGACAATATTGACCGGTACAAAAAGCTTTAATCTTATTATTATCGACTATTATGTTGTTTTAATCAAATATACGCATTCCAAGGGCATTTCTGAGACGATATTTGGCATTGACAAATCCAGATAATATATCAGTTACATAGTTTGGCCGAAAAGGTGGGCATGATTCTGCGATTAGGTATATGATTGCCGATATGCTTGCCAGGAATCAACACGAGCGATCATCATCGGGTCAACCGGCTGAATCATTAAGGCGCCAGCATGGTGAAGTGTCTGCCAGAGAAGCAGCCTTTGATGTTTTGTGGGACATACGAGCGGGTCGACGAACAGCTCGTGAAGCGATTGATGCCCTGCTTGAAGCCGATCGATTACCAGGCCCGGAACTTGGCCTGACTATGGAATTGGTCATGGGAGTTATCCGTCATCGTTTGACGCTGGTGAGGCTGTTGGGAAGCATGACTGACAGGGATTGGAAATATATCAATCCACCAGTTCAGAATATATTAATGCTGGGCGCATATCAGCTTATTTGGCTGGATAGGATACCGGCCTTTGCGGCGGTCAATGAAGCGGTCGAGCAGGCCAAGTCACGGGGGAGTAAGCGTTCCGGACAATTTGTCAACGCCGTGTTGAGACAGCTTTTACGCGAGATCGAGCATCGTCGGCTGCCGACTTCGCAGGTTGATACGATCCGTGCCGTCCCCATCGATCGGCATACATGCTGTCAGTTCCGCAAGCCGATCTTTTCCGACCCGGCAATCCGGCCGATCGAACATCTGGCGGACACCACCTCGCATCCACTTTGGCTGGTGTCGCGTTGGGTGCATTGCTTTGGTATGGATCAGGCTATTGAGATTTGCCGGGCCGGCATGTACCGACCGCCGATGTTTATCCGTCCCAATAAATTGCGAGTCGGTGTTAGCGAGTTGATTACCCGATTGAGCGATGGGGGATGTGATGCCCAACCTGCGGAGTCAGGTGAAGCGTTGGTGATTTTACATGCCGCCGGTTTCACAAAAACCGCAGCTTTTCGGGAAGGATTGTGTCAGCCTCAGGATCGAACGGCCATGCTGCCGGTGCAGGCAATGGACCTGTCGCCGGGAAAGGTGGTAGTGGATTTATGCGCCGGTTTGGGAACCAAGACGACGCAAATGGCGGAGATTATGGAAAACAAAGGTACAGTTATCGCCTGCGATAAGGACGAAACCAAGCTGGTGTTGCTTAGAGCGAACTGCGAACGGTTGGGTTTATCCATTGTACGGACAGTTTTACTGGCGAATCTGGAAAAAGAAACGGCGAACTTAGCGACGATTGATTGGATTTTGATCGATGCTCCTTGCAGTAATAGCGGGGTACTGGCCCGCAGGCCCGATGCCCGTTATCGGATCGATCAGCGGACCCTCGATTCGCTGTCTTCAGTACAGCTAAATTTACTTGATGAGGCATCACGGCTGGCCGGTCCGCAAACTCGGATGATGTACAGTACCTGCAGTATCGAGCGTGAGGAGAATGAAGATATTGTTGTGCAATTCGTAAGCTCCCATTCTGGATGGCGAATGTTCGACAGCCGGAAAACTATGCCCTCGGCGGGGTCTGAACCCGCGGATTGGCGGGATGGCGGATATTGGGCTATTTTGCTACAAAAATAATTATCTACCGGGCGAGCCAAATTGACTTGACATCTGACCTGGCGTAGATTGTCTATGTTAGATAACACCATCTTAAATTGTCACTTGCCGATTGTTTTTCATATCAGGAGTTTAAAAGGTGGCGAGGAATTCATTACGAGATCGTGATATTCAGCAAGTATCCTTCAGGATTGTGTTATTTGCCGTCATGGTGGGCGCGATAGCGGGCCTGGCGGGTGTTTACGGCTTGATTCGTCCTTCGACCTTTGGCGTTATAGGCGGATTATCGATGCTGGTAGGGGGGGTGACCTTGATCGTTATAGCCCTGCTTATCCATGTTATCGTGACCATCTTCATCAGAACGGAGGATTACATCAATCGGGTTCATCGGGATGCCCGCGATCTTATTACCATACTTCGCCGAATGGAACCTCAGTTAAAGACTGTTTCCGACAACAGCCAGATTTCGGATCGGGCCCGTTCGTTGGCCCACCGGGAACAGGAACGTGAGGCCCTTCGGCAGGCGATTCGGGAGGAGATGTATGGCGGGGACTGGGAGGCGGCCCACTATCTGATCGATGAAATGGAGCAACGATTCGGCTACAAGCAGGAGGCGAAGGGCTTGCTGGAGGAACTCAACCAGGTACGTGAGATGACCATCGAGGAAAAAATCGGTGAAGCGGTCTCACATATCGAACAATTGATGAACGAGCATAAGTGGGAGCGGGCTCGGCAGGAATCCGAACGTCTGATGAAACTATTTCCCAGTCACGAACGCATAATGGCCCTGCCGACCGAGTTGGGTCGTCGGCGTGAGGCCCGCAAGCAGGAGCTGCTGGCCAAGTGGAAGGTGGCCGTCGATCGTAACGAGGTCGATAGTGGTATCGCTATCCTGACGGAATTGGATCCATATCTTACACCCCAGGAAGCCAAAGCGCTTCAGGAATCGGCCCGTCATGTGTTCAAGGCCCGTTTGGTGAATCTGGCGGTTCAATTCGGTTTGGCGGCTACCGAAGGCAGATGGCGCGACGCACTGGAGTCCGGTTTGCTGATCCGCAGGGAATTTCCCAACAGCAGAATGGCCCGCGAGGTGGCGGAGAAAATGGACATACTGCGAGTACGTGCCGGTTTTGTTTCAGAAGCCGATATGGCCCCTAAACCACCGGATCAGCCGGGGTAATTATCGCTCATCCCGAACTGTAATAAACCTTAATGAATAGTATGGTTATTGTTGTTGAGGGCATTATCCGGTCATGGATTTTTTGTTTTTGGGAATCAACGAAAACAGATCCTGATTATCCGGTGAAGACATCGGTTTTCGAGATTGTCTGCGTTTTGGTTTATCCGGGGTGGCCGGCACGCTGGTCAATGGTTTCTCGGTACCGTCAAGCGGATCGCCGGAACTTATGTTTTTCATGCGCTTTCTGATCCGTGCAATGTATTCTTTTGATATTTCGAAACCCAGCCATTGCCGGCCGAGTTTTTTGGCAACGGCCAGTGTGGTGCCGCTGCCGGCGAAGGGATCGAGCACCAGATCACCGGTATTGGAACAGGCCCGGATGATACGTCCCAACAACTGCTCGGGCATCTGGCAGCCATGCCAACCTTCACGTTCCTTGAAAGTGCCGCAGACCCGCGGGAAATACCAGACGCTTTCATCAGGCTTGAAGCCGTCGGGCAGGTCCTGGGGTCGAAGTATCCAGGTATCGTCGGGCACGCGTCCCCGGGCATCGGCCCGTTTGTCGGCATAGACCAGTTGCCGGGCCGACGGTACCCGGATGTCCAGGTCGTTGAAGGTAAATTTTTTGGGATCTTTGACGAAATAAAACAGGTGGGCGTGGCTCCGGCTGAACTTCTTGGTGCAGTGAACGCCGAAGGTGTAATACCAGATCACCCAGTTGCGGCAGGTCAATCCCAGCTCGTTTTGGGCGATGATCTTTAACTCGGCGGCATATTCGTCGCCGATGGCCAGCCAGAAGGTGCCCGTCGGTTTGAGGGCCTTGACCACTCCGCTCATCCAGTCCCGCGACCAGTCGAGGTACTTGTCGGCATCCTGCCGGTCATTATATGTATCGTAGTCGTAGCCGATATTGAATGGCGGGTCGGCAAAGGCGAGGTCGACGGTACCCGGCTCAATCTGGGCCAATCCCTTTATACAATCCTTTTTATAGATCTGGTTGAGCTCGATACCCATATTCCGCCGCCTCCGTGCTGAATTATTATTTAGTTTATTCCATTAGAACAAACAAGCTGGAAATGTCAATACGCGGGGTATGAATGTTAAAGAAATCATATTAATGACACAATATGTTGATAATTATGAGTTAACAACCGGGATCCGGGTTTTATACGTGTTTGGCGTTATCAATGGTATCTACCATGTCATTCTCCGACTTGATTGGGGAATCCATTTGCTCCAACGTGATTGGATGTATGGATTCCCGCTTTCGCGGGAATGACATTAATGACTCCGTATGCTATGACCACGTACTAGGTTTTATACTTGCACTCTGCGGATCCTTTGGCCCAGTAGACAGGTTATTTCGTAGGGGATGGTTTCCATTTTTCGGGCCAGGTTTTCGATGCTGTTGGGTGCCGAGGGATCATCGTCGATGATAACGATTTCTTCGCCGATGCAGACCTCGCCGGCCTCGGTAAGATCCACGGTAACCTGATCCATGCTGATTCGGCCGACCACCGGTACCGATCGGCGGGGGCGGCCGGGTTTATCGGGTACGGTCATAACCGCATCATTACTGAGCAGGCGGCGATATCCATCCGCATATCCGACGGGTACCACGCCGATAACGCTGTCGCGTTTGGTCTTGAACGTGCAGCCGTAACCTATGGTATGACCGGCAGGTACTCGACGAATGGTAGTAAGTCGGCTGACCATACGTAATGCCGGCTTGAGATCCTGGGGTCGCTCCTCAACAGGTCCACCCCAATAGCCGTAGATGGCCAATCCGGGTCGTAACATGTCCAGATGGGAGGTGGGCATGCGAAAGATGGCTGCCGAGTTGGCGGCGTGATAGGTGTTCACCCCGATGCCGAGATTCTTGCATTCTTGTAACAGTTCGGTAAAGCGGGCGAGTTGCTCGCGGGCGAAAGTAAGATCGGCTTCGTCGGCGGTGGCGAAATGAGTGTAGATGCCTTCGACAATTAAATGAGAGTAGCCGATAAGTTCGGTGATTACATTCCTGGCGTCTTCGACCAGCAGTCCCATTCTACCGATGCCGCTGTCGATCTGAATTTCCACTCTGGCCCGGCGATCCAACTTTGCCGCCGCTGCCGTCAGCAAACGGGCTTCATGAATTGAAGAGATGGTACAGCAGATATCGGCAGCCACTGCTTCAAGCGTCTGGGTTAGCTGATTGGCCCCGTCGAAGGTTAACAGGGATGATCCGAAATTTAGTACCGGACCGGTCCATCCGAGGGTGCGGAGTCGGAGTGCTTCCTCGAGATTGGCCACCGCGAGTCGTTCGACACCGGCTTTGGATAATATGGGTACGACCTGCTCGAAGCCATGACCATAAGCGTCGGCTTTAATGGCGGCACAAATCGGAATCCCCGCCCGAGCCCGTCGACGGATGGCTTCAAGATTTGCTCTAATGGCTTCGGTGCGTATTTCTGCCACTACAGGGTCGGTCATTATAAGTTTACTGTACCGAGTTTTATTACCGCAGGTCAAGGATTGACCGCGTACCTGTAAAGCCCCGCCTTTTGATAAAATCCCACTAATGGTCACGATTTTAATACCGCCAAAAACCGGATGTATGGATCGAAACTGCGCCACTGCTACCGATTGGTGATTGATATCTGGTATTATCGGTTAAATATTGTTGTAATCGTGATGGTTGAAGGTGCCCGGTCTCGATTTGCTGCAAATGCTCCTGTTTATCGATATGGCGCTGGAGATTGAGCATGCTTGTGTTAATCGTCGAGTAAACCTATACTTTGTTAATAACGTATGGGCTTTTGCTCTAGGAATCAGCCATGCCGATATATGAGTACCAATGCCACCAATGCCGGTGTGTTTTCGAGGTGTTGGTGCGCTCGAGTGAGGATGAATCCGAGGTGGTCTGTCCCGATTGCAAGAGCAGGGAGGCAGATCGTCGCCTGAGCGTATTTGCCGCTCAACAGGGCAAAACATCTGCCACCGAGGTGCCGCCGATTCAGTCCCCCTGTGGTCAGTGTAGTGCCCCGGATGGGACCTGTCCGTATAGACCTTGACTTGTTCCCTAAGGCCTGGACGCAATGGAAAGAGATTCTGTAAAGATTGATTTCAATATTCGCCTGCCGATCGCGGCTTTTTTAGGATGGTTGCTACCTGGAGCAGGTCATCTTTTTATCGGGGAACGTACTCGCGGCCTCATCTTTATGGTTACCATCGCTTTAACTTTTTGGTGTGGGGTAGCTATTGGCGGGGTAAAGAACACAGTAAATCCGGTACAACGGTCGTGGTGGTTTTTGGGCCAGATCTGTGCCGGCAGTCATACGGTGGTGGTTTTATACTGGAGCCGCCACATGGAAAATCCCCCGGATGCCGAGAAAGCCAGGTTGATTGCTTATGGTAGATCGGAGGAAGTCTCGGTCGTGTACACCGGTATTTGCGGGCTGCTAAATATCCTGATCATTCTCGATTTGCTGGTGCGGGTGGAAAAACATCCGGAGGTTTTATCACAGCGCGGCCCACCGTCTAAAACCAAAAAGGCGTCTACATGATGGAACTGTTGGGTACATTGTTGATACACCCGGTTGTTTTGGGCCGGTGGCAGCAGATGTTGCTGCTATTACCGCTATGCCTGACTATCAGCATTGTGTACAAAACGACCAAGTGTGAGAAGTTACGCGACATACCGTTATCGGCAGTGGTGAGCTGGGTTACCATTGTAATAGGGATGTATGCGGTGGGGGTATCGCTGCTGTTGCTGAATAAATGGATAGCATAACCTATCGGGCATTTATTGTCTTTCGGATCCAGACCAAGACCAAGTGGTAGGGGGGGCGATGATAATTTTCCTAGTCGGATACCTGGTTTAGCAAAAAGAGAACGGCCATTCGAATGGCCAGGCCGTTGGTGACTTGCCTGAGAATGGAGCTGTTGGGCCCGTCGGCCACGTCGCTGGATAATTCCACGCCGCGATTGATCGGCCCGGGATGCATGACCAATATGTCCGGTTTGGCTTTCTTGAGACGTTTGGCATTCAATCCAAAGAGCCGGACATATTCCTGAAGGCTGGGAAATACTTGACTGGTCATACGCTCGTGTTGAACACGCAGCATATTAACCACGTCGGCCTCATCCAGGGCGGCATCGAGATCAGAGCTTATCTTTGCCCCCATCTTCTCGAATGCGCGAGGCACCAGGGTTGTCGGTCCCACCAGGGTAACGTTGGCTCCCAGGCGGGTCAGACCCCACAAGTTCGATCGTGCCACCCGGGAATGGGCGATATCGCCGACGATAACCACGTTCAATCCTTCGATCCTTCCCTTTCTTTCGCGAATGGTGAAAAGATCGATCAATGCCTGGGTGGGGTGTTCATGCTGACCGTCGCCGGCATTGATTACATGACAGTCGGTACATCTTGCTATGTAGTGCGGTGCTCCGCCGGCGGTATGTCGGATCACAAATATGTCAACACCCATGGCTTCGATATTTCTAACCGTATCGCGTAGCGACTCGCCCTTGGATATCGAAGATCCGCTGGCGGAGAAGTCGATGATGTCGGCCGACAGCCGCTGGGCCGCCAGGGTGAAGCTCATTCGCGTTCTGGTTGAGTCTTCAAAGAAGAGGTTGGCGACTACCCGCCCGCGGAGGGCCGGTACTTTTTTGATGCTTCTTTGAGAAACCTGTTGAAATTCGTCGGCGGTATGGAAGATATGCATTAATTCCTCACGGGACAATCCTTCCAGACCCAGCAGATGTTTACGCGTCCATACGAAATCACCGTCCCGGGCGGCTCGGGAACCGGACCGGGATTTTTTGGCCTTTCCTTTACCGGTTGTAGTATTCGTTTTCATCCGACACGCACCTCATCGATACCATCCGACTCAATTAGTTGAACGGTAACCGGTGTGTCCTCTCTGGGTACGGAAACACCTATGAAGTCGGCTTGTATGGGTAGTTCTCGTCCGGGGCGATCTACCAGCACGGCAAGCCGAATGGCGTTGGGGCGGCCGAGATCAACCAGTGCGTCCAGCGAGGCCCGCACCGAACGACCGGTGTGCAATACGTCATCTATCAGGATGATATATTGACCGTTGATATCGAAATTGATTTCCGTCTTGCGTACCCTGGCCTGCGGCCCGAGTTCCGCCAGGTCGTCTCGATAAAGGGTGATATCGAGACTGCCCACGTCGATATTTTCAGCACCGAGTTTGTGAAGTTCGTCAACCAGTCGGGCGGCCAGGACTTCGCCGCGATTGCGAATACCAATTACCGCCAGGGGTATGCCTTCGGGAAGATGACTGTAGATTTCCTCGGCAAGCCTTTTTATGGTGCCGGTTATACCTTTGGCATCCAGTAAAATTGTTGTTGATAATGGTTCCATGATTTAATGAGGGTAACGATTTATTGTCGGTCTATCAAGCTTTCGGCAAGGCACTGGAAAAAACGGCGGAAAATTCAACTCAGAGTCGATGCGATCATGATTCATCGTTGGCAAAGTGTTGCTCCACGAAATCACAAATCAGGTGGTAGGCCAATTGATGGATTTCCTGGATCCTGTCGCTGGCCGGGTGGTTCACGCAAAGACAATAATCACAAAGGGGTTTCAGCTTTCCCCCCCCTTTACCGGTAAAGCCGATGATAACGGCCTCGGCGGCGCGGGCGACGTGAATAGCCTCAATGATGTTCGGGGATTCACCGGAGGTCGACAGGGCCCAGACCACATCCCCCCGGCGTACGTGGGCTTCGATCTGTCGGGTAAACACGTGTCCAAAGCCATAATCATTGCTTATCGCCAGCAGGTTGGATGTATCTGTAGTCAGGGCGGAGGCCGGCAAAGGACGACGCTCCCGTTTGAATCGGCCCACAAACTCGGCGGCGATATGCTGGGCGTCGGCGGCGCTGCCGCCGTTTCCCAGGGTGTAAATCCGCCCACCCGATTCAAGGCTGTCGATTATGGCCTGGGAGATTTTTTTAAGTAGATCGACTTGATCGTGGAGCTGTTTGCTCAGTCGGTCATGGTCTTGAAGGCCGGTCATTAACAGATCGCTCATCGCTTGCCTCCCGAACGGATACGCTCCACGATGGTTGTGGTACTTATTCCATCGACCAGTGGCAGAAGGATCACCCGTCCTCCGTTGGCTTCGACATATTCTCGTCCCACAACTCCTTTTTCCGCCCAATCGTTCCCCTTGATCAGGATATCGGGAGTGAGTTTCTCGATTAATTTTTGGGGTGTCGCTTCATGGAAAATGGTGACGTAATCGACACATTGTAATGCAGACAGGACCTCGGCCCGTTGATCCTGGTTGACGATGGGACGAATGGTATCCTTGTTTTGGGTGCGTACGGAATCATCCGAGTTTATCGCCACCACCAATACATGGCCGTGTTCCCGGCAGCTTTCGAGAAAACGGACATGGCCGGCATGCAAAATATCAAAACAACCGTTGGTAAAGACAATGGTTTCTCCACGGCTTTTTCGCAGGGCCAGTTCGGCGGCCAGTTCATCCTGTTGGCGGATCTTGGCGACGGCGGATCCCGTTGATAACCTGAGATCGGCGATAATTTCCTCGCGGGTAATTGGAATGCAGCCGAACTTTTCAACCTCCAACCCGCCGGCGATATTTGTGAGTCTGGCCGCCTGTTCCCATGTGGCCCCGGCCGCCTTTGCCGCCGCCAGCATGGCCAATACCGCATCGCCGGCCCCGGTGTTGTCGTATACCGAACGCGGTCTGGTCGGGATGTGGGTGGGAGCCTGGTTTTTTATCGCCAGCAGCGCTCCCTCCCGATCGAGAGTTATTAGAATGCCTTCGAGGTCATATAGCTTAATAAACTTCCCTGCATGTTCCTGTATGGTTTCGATGGAGTCGTCCCTGCAACCGGCGGCCATTTTGAATTCGGCACGATTGGGCGTCAACATGGTGGCTCCGCGATATTTGGTGTAATCGATAATACGGGCGGGATCTACCAAAACGGGTTTGCCTGCGTTTTTGGCGGCGGTAATTACTTTTTGGCAAACGGATTCGGTCAGCAAACCTTTGTCGTAATCTTCCAAACAGACGGCATCGATCTCTTTTAAGGCCGCCAGCGCCATCTTCTCGAAGCGTTTAGTTTCTGTTTCGTTCAGGGGCCGGGTGACTTCATCGTCAACTCGTATTAACTGCTGTTGGTGGCGGTGTTGGGCCATACCCACCAAACGGGTTTTGGTGGTTGTCGGTCGGTCGGTGACGGAAAGGATGCTGCGGGTGTTAATCTGCTGGGCTTCGAGCATGGCCCGGACTCGATGACCGGCGTCGTCTAATCCAACTATACCGCAACATACTACGGCGAGACCCAATTCACGAAGATTGGCGGCCACGCTGCCGGCGCCGCCCACCCGTTCCTCATCGTGTTGTTTTCGTAATACTGCTACCGGGGCCTCCGGGCTGATGCGATCGGCATCACCATAGATGTACCGGTCCAGGATCATATCGCCGATCAGCAATACCCGCTGGCCACCCAGGGATTCAATAAGCTGTATCAGATCTGAAACCAAATGTGTCTCCTGTTTTATGTTCCATTTGCCATCTGGTGTATCCACCTGTAGCAAAACGAGTTGCAAGGGCTGCAACATCCCTGACGACAGATAAAGTTTATCGGACGATAATCGTATTCTGCATAGGTGGCAGCGTCAATCCGCGAACCAACCCACACTGCAAGATACGCTCAAGCCCCATCGCCCGTTCGCCCGATATTAGCTGGGCGGACGGAGTCCAAGCGTCCGCTCTTGCGTTTTTGAGCGAGGTATCAGTTGGCAGATAATCCGCATCATATATGCCCTTTTCTGGAATTGCGCGATACCCGTTGTGCGGATTATTTGACCATGACCAACCTGCGGGAAACTTTCCGATTATGTGCCGGCGATTATGACTCGTGCCCAATTTACTATCGGATCAGAGCGTCTAAACCGCACCGAGAGCTCGAACATACCGTTGCTCCATCGGCCTGAAAGCCGAGACCGGCAGGGTCCGGCGATTGAAAAACTGGTGGAGCGATTTCTGGATCAGCTCTGGGCGGAAGCGGGATTGTCCGACAACACCTTGGCCGCATATCGTAACGATCTGAAATCCCTGATCGTATTCTGTGAGCAGAAAGACATCAGCTTTCGCGACCTGACTCCGACGGATATCCAAAACTATTTGATACACATTCGTGAAGAAAA
>CP070790.1:3559627-3569532 GCA_020346805.1 Planctomycetota bacterium | reverse complement strand
GAGACACAGAGTCGCAGAGGTAATTATTTATAGGATTCTTAGTAGTATCTTCGTTTAATAACATTCTTTTTTCATCTCTGTGTTTCAAAAGCCTCTGTGGTAAAGCTATTTTGCTATCGGTATTTTTATTCTATACATTATATGAGACTCGCTGGGTTGGATAGCCTTCCAGCTTCCTGTTGAAGTTCCCGGTTTTCGCCGACACAGCCTGGCCGGACCGGGATCTTCACTAAAACCCACGAATAATGCCGTATCTTTGGTTAATACTGAAGAGCGGTCCAGTCTTTGGCCCTGTGACCGTCCAATTTCTTGTCCTTTTTGTTTAATTTGCCATTGATCAACGTCGTCAAAGGTGGTCAGCAGTAGTAAGGCGCTATCGGGTTTATTGGTTAGGATTTTAATTAGATCATCCTTTGGTCGAGAACGAATGTCGGTTCGAATACCCAATTTTTCCAGCCATTTGTCATGGATAACACTCAATGTCGGAGGTTCCCATTTCGAATCCTCTGCTGATGAATCGCCTGTATCCGTGAGACCCGACATGTTGGGAATTTTACCTTTTTGTTGTTCTAAAGTTTTTTGGTCGTGGAGTGTCTTTATTTCCAATTTTTCACCGTTGGCCAAATCTCCTATGGGGTAGACATATATCTGCATGGAACGGGTTGGATCATTTCCTTTGATGCTTGGTGCTGGTACCAGCAGGTAGCAGTCTTTAAGATCGATATTGAGACTGTTTCTGATCCAACTGGTTTGGTGCAAGTATGGGTCGTCTCCGGATACCCGTCTCAGCGCGGCGTTGAGCCGGTAATTCATTTGGCCGCGCCATTGGGCTTCAAACTGTTTAAGGGTAGCTCTTAGGGGTACAGTAAGCAGTTTACCCTGGGCTGCCGCCGACTGATATTGTTTTCCGGTGGCATATATGCTGGTTTCAGATCTCGATGGGATCGGCGGCAGGGGGCGAAGGTTGGCCGCAAGTCCCGCAGATTCGTCGGGTTGACTCCAATCGGCGGGGACACAAAGGTCCAGTGAGGTATGTGCCCCGGTCTTCAGGCCGAAATAACATCTGGCCGATGCATCGAATGAGCCAGCCTTGCCGTCGACGATGGTTAGTTCCTGAACCTTGTAACCATATCCGCGGATGGATCGTACTGCAACCAGAGAAAAACCGCTGGCCAGTATCGCTACCAAAGTAAAGGCCAACCAGTTGTGTTGAATCATGTTCTTGCGCTTGAGCCATGTCCAGTTGCCTGCGGTAGCCGCTAGAATGTAGACGCTGACGAAAAGGAATGCGAATAAAAGATAGGCCCCCGCTAATACCTGAAATCCGATGAAATTGTCAATAGTAGAGGTAAATAAGTCTGTCAGCAAATTCAGGCCCCGGTAGCTTTCTTCCTGGGATTTTCTTTGGATTCGGATGCTTAGTATCTGGTGCAGGAATTGTTGAATTGTTGTTCCGTGTTTAAACAAATCACCCAGTTCGGCAGCTGCCAGAATCACCCGGCCCCGGCCGCAGGGACGGCTGGTAACAAACAACCGATCCGACGATTTGGGTTCTGCCGGTACTATGACTACGGCATCGGGGGCAAGTGTCTCTTGGGTAACCGGGCAGTAGGGCAGGGGCAGTTCGAGTTCCGGGGGATCAAAATCCGTATCGGTATAGCCAAACAGCGATTTGGCCAACTCGCGAACCTTTTGTGTGCTTTCTGCTCCCTTCAGCTTGGCCGGCAGAATATTGCCCAGCTTGCTCTTGCCGACCATTTCCCAGTTTTTACTCACCCCCACCAGAAGGGTACCGCCGTTTCTGGTCCATTCGATAACTGCTTGCTGCTGATGCAAATCGATATCAAGTGGGTTGGCAGCATCCCAGACGATTATGTCGGCTAAATCCAGACCGGCTGCATTGTCGGGCAAATCCTTGGGAGAAATCCGGGCCACCAGCAGTGGCCGAACCAGTTGCTCGTTTCCGGTCAGTTCGCGCAACTGATTCACTGGCGGTTCGGAAATATCAAGGATGACAATTGTTTCGCTGGGTATCTCACTGATTATTTTAGAGGGGATCAGGGCCTTGGTTTTATTATTTTGGTTGTCGTATAAAGGGGCTAATGTGCCATTTTCATTGAACACATGGACGGAGAATTTATTCCGATCTCCAAATTTGCCGGCCGGTATATATAGGTAGTAACGTCGCGTTTCACGGACAACTACGTTCCGTTGGGCTACTATTTGGTCGCCGTCACGATCGGTTTGACGGACTTCAATCCATCCTGTGAACAGATCCCCATCCTGGTTTGTGAGCTCTACCAGGATCGGCGTCCAGTGGCCCAGTCGGTAGTGATCCGATCCTACGGTATTGGGATCCAGTCCGCCGGCGGGAAATCCCACGTGGACGACTTGTCCGCGCAAATGGGCTCCCTGCAATTGCACGGTCAGTATCGTCAGGATTGCAGTCAATCCCAGAAATATATGACGCGTTTTTATCATGGCAGGCTTCCCCACTGCTAAATTATCGCGTCTATTGTCTTTCCCATACGTACTTACACGATTCGGGGATAAAAAGTTCAGCAACGGTTTGCATTGGAGCCGTTGACAAATCTGCGCTTCCCCGAAACCCCATATTTATTCTACCTCTTTAGCGGGTCAAACTCAATATCGACTTGACCGAAATCCCGCTCTGGTCTACATTTGCAGCCATGATGACCAAACGAGAACGCTTGGAGACGGTACTTGCGGGCCAGCAGCCCGATCGGCCACCGGTGAGCTTCTGGTATCACTTTTCGCCGGCCCAGGCCACGGGGCAGGCGGCGGTTGAGGCCCACCTCAAGCATCTGGAAGCCTACGATCTGGATTTTGTCAAGGTGATGAACGACCACGAGTATCCGCGGGAGGATATCGGTGTTATCGAGTCGACTATGGATCTCAAGAAGGTAAAGCCGAGGCCGGGGAATACCGGGGAATTGGCCGCCCAGTTGGAGGTGCTGCGAAGATTGAGCGAGAGGTTGGGTAACGAGATTCTGACTTGTACTACTATCTTTAATCCCTGGGCCGTACTTCGCAAGCTGGTGGTGCCGGAAAACCGCAAGCACGGGCCTCCCAAGCTGGTCGGTGAGGATGAGCGGGACGACAGGATCAGCGCTTTACTTAAAGAGGATCGGGCAGCGGTCAAGGCTGCCGTCGACGCCTTGGCCGAGACTCTGGCCGATTTTGCACGGTTGTGTATCGAGGCCGGCGCCAAGGGCATCTTTTTGTCGGTACGCGATGATTGGGTTAATCGGCCGGCCAATGGGCCTAATACTTATAATGAGATCGTGAAACCGGCGGATCTCAAGATTATTAATGCGGTAAAAGATGCACCGTTTAACTTCCTGCATATATGCGGCAAACCGCAGAATTTCCGCGTCTTTGCCGAATATCCGGTCAAGGTTATCAATTGGGCCGATCGGGCGGCGGGGCCGAGTATCGCTTATGCCCGCGATCGGGCAAAGAAAGAGATAGCCATTGCTGGTGGGGTGGACAATCTCAAAACCATGCCTGAAGGCACGCCGGAGGATTGTGCCGACGAGGTACGGGACGCCTTGCGACAGGCCAAGGATAGGCCGATCATTATTACTCCCGGGTGCACGTTCGATCCGGAGGCGGTACCGGCGGAAAACTTGAAGGCCATTGTGGCGACGGCACACAATGCATGACCAGGCAATGAATTTTGTAAGTGTTAGATATAGGTAAATTGTGTCGGTCTGAGTGAATATAAGATTCTCACATGTAAATAAAAGAGGTCCTTCGGTTGCCACGGCGACCTCAGGGTAATTGGGCTTTTATTAGCGACTGTACAAAGAGTGATGATGAGGTGATTTAAGTGGAACGAACTCTGATTATCTTGAAGCCGGATTGTGTACAGAGACGATTATTGGGGAGGGTAATTCAGCGTTTTGAAGATAAGGGGCTGACCATATCAGCCATGAAGATGATGCAGATATCCCGCAAATTGGCGGAAAAGCAATATGCCCTACACAAGGGTAAATATTTTTATGAGCCATTGTTGGAGTATATAACCTCCGGCCCGGTGGTAGTAATGATTATCGAAGGGCCGAGGGCGATTGATGTCTGCCGAAAGTTGATGGGCGAAACATTTGGCTTTGCAGCCGAAGCGGGTACCATCCGCGGTGATTTCGGAGCCAGTACCAGATTTAATCTGGTCCACGGCAGCGACTCGGCTGAAACGGCGGAAACCGAAATCGGCCTCTATTTCAAACCGGGAGAAATTCTGGATTAAGACGTGCATGACGAGGCCATTATCTACATACCGGAAGAGTTAAAAGGCGAGATATAATGCAAGCTCACGAATTTGTGTTCGTTGGCTTTTTATGAAGGGTATTTTCTATTTACATTCCGTTATCCTCCCGGCGTTACCTGGACGATGAATACGGAGGTAAGATTCTCGATGGGCAGTATACCGAGTACAGTTGAATGCCCGATCGGGGCCTGGATGGTTGTTTTAAGATGAAAGGGTCTTTTTATTTCGCGCTGCAACTCCAATTCGCCGTCCAGTTCAATCTGTAATTTAGTTGTAAGTGAATCGACACTTTGTAAGTTTCCTCTTATGTTAAAGTCGCATTGTTCGCCGATTGCCGGGGTGGTCATTATTTCGAATGGTTCTCCATCGGGAAAGACCTGGACAAGGTTATGGACAGCCAATTTCAACCCACAAACACCGATATTATCCAGTTCTCGCCTGACCTGCTCGACAACGGGGGGGGGGTCGGCCTGAAGATTCTCGTTCCCACTGATCAGCCAGACCACACGTACTTTCATTGAATTCAGTATTTCTTCCTTTTTCGGTTCAGGTGATTTAGGGCCCGGTTGATCCAGTTTGGCCAGGGTTTCTGCTACCAGGGTTATGTATTGTGGTTCGGTTCTGACAATCAAAGCATTTTTTCTGGTGTCCAAATTATAACTGATTCCTTTGCCTTGGGTGATGAAATCTAATGAATTCATAATATCCTTGACCGGGACGTTTTTGATCTGGAAGATTTGAGTTTCCAAATCAGGTTCTTTATAGGGCTGATCCAATTGCTGAATTATTTCTGTGGCCTGTTCCTGCAGGATCTTTGGAGCGGAGATTACGATGCTTCTGCCGGAGTATTCACATCGGGCTTCTCTGCCCAGTATTCTGCTTAGAGTCTGTGCTAATCTATTCGCGTCAGAATGTGCCAGATCATAAATTCGTGTTTGTATGGGTTCCGCAGGTGAGGCTTTGGGTTGAACGTCCAATTTCGGTATTAGTTCTTCTACTTTCTTCTGTAGATTATCCGGCATGGAAACAAGTATGGTGTTTGTTTTGATATCGGCAGCACACGTAACAGTATTATGTAAATCGTCACATCGGAAAATGTTGTTTATTATCTCCGATACGTGTTTTGCCTCAGCATGTTTAAGTTGAACGACTCGAACGATTCGTTCGATTATATCTACGGGTCGAGAGGCGGGAGTTCTGATTCGGTGGCCACGTGCCTGAGACTCTCTAATTCTTTCATCCTCCTGGCCATAAGTCATATTTATTGGCAGCGTGCATGCGCAGGTAACCAGTAAAAGCGATAAGTATTTAGCATTTCGATGGGTGTTCATGATTGTTTTCCTTTCCAGTTGAATCGGGTAGGCCTTTTTGTTTATCCGATTTGCCGGCGGTCTTAATGGCAGGATATACCCAAAGTATAGTTACATCAGGATTATCAGATTTAATTGGTACAGCAATAACGTCATTGTCAAATGAGACCTGTATATTTGACGGCAGCTTGGAAACGGCAGCAGCCAGGGGGTGATCTACCTTTTCGGTTTGTACGATCACGGTTTGGGGACGGTGGTCATATTGCGGAATATTAAATGTCCACCAGCCGGCGAAGAAAAGTACGATAGCCGCTGCTGCAGCCATACCCGTTCGCCACGACCAAATTGTTTGCTGCCCGAAATCGATGGTCGGCATTGATTTCACGGCGGGTTGGGAGATGTCCGCCAATTCATGCATGACAGACTGAACGGCCAATAACTGTTGCTGGATTTGACGACATTTATGGCATTTAAACAGATGTTTCTGCAGGGCCGACCATTTTTGCCGGTTGAGTTCACCGTCCAAATCGAGCCGAATGTATTTTCGTGCGGTTTTGCAGATCATTGTTCCGGTCCAAAGCAGTCAGGCCATTTCTGTAACAGCATACGCCTGACCTTTTCGCGTGCCCGATGGACTAACAGTCGCGCCGCACCAGGTCGAATCTTAAAAATAGTAGCTATTTGGTGGTAGCTCAGCTGCTCAATATCCCTCAATATCAGTGCCCCCTGCTGGCGATCGGGCAATTGGGCGATAACATAACGAACTCGCTCCATTAACTCATTTGTCTGTAAAGGCCCGGCTGGATCAACAGACTTGGCGGTCGGGAAATCGTCAGCGGTTGCCATGCCGCTTCGTTTCTTACGAAGTCGATTGAGACTCAGATTTATGGTGGTGCGATACAACCACGCATTCCGCTGA
The DNA here is from genome assembly GCA_020346805.1 of Planctomycetota bacterium. Taxonomy (GTDB): domain Bacteria; phylum Planctomycetota; class Phycisphaerae; order UBA1845; family PWPN01. Next base: position 3,563,012 of record CP070790.1, on the reverse strand, counting down.
TGCGGGCTTGAGAGTCGAATCCGCTGCCAGGCCAGTACCAAGGCGTCCTGGACGATTTCTTCTGCGTCATGGGTATTCCACAGAAATCGATAGGCCAGCCGAACCAGCCGAGGTCTTAAATTTTCAAATATCTCGCCAATGGCCTGCTCTCCCGACACAACGCCGTTTTTGCCGTCGACAACCGGCTTTTCATTCTTACAGGCCCCCGGTGACCTGTCAGCGTGGTTATTGCTTTCCACCAGCGGCTGGCCCCCTTGAGCAAGCACATTATCTACCTGATTAATGTGTTAATGACGATTTTTGTTTCGGACTTTCCATTATTTTTTACAATTACAAATAGATTTTGATGCAGAAAAAATCATTTAAAATCCGGCGCGAAAAAAAGCGTCCCGGTTAGTAAGACAACCAGGACGCTTATTTCATCCAGTATATGCCGATTTAACGGGATTTCTTTTTGGATCTGGTCTTTTTACCTTTGGCTTTGGTGGTCTTTTTTGCTTTTTTCCCGGGTTTGGCCTTGGCTTTGGAGGCCTTTTTCTTGCCCGAATCCTCGATAACTGCCTGGGCCAGGGCCAATCGTGCGATGGGCACCCGGTATGGCGAGCAGCTTACATAATCCATCCCGATCCGGTGGCAGAACTTGACCGATTCGAGTTCGCCCCCGTGTTCACCACAAATACCAACTTTCAGTTTCGGTCGCGTGCTGCGGCCGCGCTCGATGCCGAGTTGGACCAGCTCGCCCACTCCACTTTGATCGAGTATCTGGAAGGGATCGGCCGGCATGATCTTGTTTTTGAGGTAATCCGGCACGAAACCGCCGACATCATCCCGGCTAAAGCCGAAGGTCATTTGGGTAAGGTCATTGGTTCCGAAGGAGAAAAACTCGGCAACTTCGGCGAATTCAGCGGCTTTAAGGGCTGCTCGTGGAATTTCAATCATTGTGCCGTACAGATGGGGGACCTTTTTCATTCCGAACTTTTCAGCCACTTCTTTGTGAACCCGGTCAACGAGTACTTTCTGATTCCGAAGCTCGTTGGCATCGCAGGTTACCGGGATCATGATTTCAGGCAGGGCCTTCTTGCCGGATTTGATAAGTTCGGCGGCGGCCTCCAGGATGGCACGAATCTGCATCTCGCTGACCTCGGGATAAGTTATGCCCAGGCGTACGCCGCGGTGGCCCATCATGGGATTGACTTCCTCCAGGTCCTCTGCCCGTTTGGCAAGTTCTTGCTGGGAAATACCCAGACTGTTTGCCAGGCGTTCACGTTCTTCCGAGTTTTGGGGCACAAATTCATGCAGTGGAGGATCGAGCAGGCGAATGGTTACGGGTAAACCATCCATTTCTTCCAAAGTTGCCTTGAAGTCCGCTTTGACGTGCTGGAAAAGTTCATCAAGAGCGGCTTTGCGTTCCTCCGTGTTGTGGGCGTGAATCATCTTGCGGAGTTTGAACAGCGGTTCTTCGGCGCCCTTGCCGTAAAACATGTGTTCGGTGCGAAATAATCCGATACCCTGGGCTCCGAACTGCCGGGCTTTTTGTGCGTCTGCCGGGGTATCTGCATTAGCTCGCACGCCGAGCTTGCGGATCTTGTCGCACATGGCCATGAACTTGTCGAAGTATGGATTATCTTCAGCCCCGGCGACCAGAGGCAGTCGGTCGTTATATACGATACCTTTAGTACCGTTGAGACTGACCCAGTCGCCTTGGTTGATCACTTGGCCGTTAACCTGGAACCGGCGATTAGAAAGATCCACTTCGATTTCACCGGCACCCACCACACAACACTTACCCCACCCGCGGGCCACCAGGGCGGCATGGCTGGTCATACCTCCGCGTGCGGTAAGGATACCCACCGCAGCCCGCATTCCCTCTACATCTTCGGGATTGGTTTCTTCGCGAACCAGTATGACGGTTTTATTTTCTTGAACCCATTTGACGGCGTCTTCGGCGGTGAAAACGACCTGGCCGGTTGCACCACCTGGGCCGGCGGGTAAACCGGTACATAACTTAGTGGCGATTCTTTCGGCGTTTGCATCCAGGATGGGAAGTAGAACTTCGTTTAGCTGGTCGGCGGTGACTCGTTGAATCGCTTCAGTGGGAGTGATCAGCTTGGACTTGGCCATTTCTACCGCCATTCGCACTGCGGCCATGCCGGTACGCTTGCCCACCCGGGTCTGCAGCATGTAAAGCTTGCCTTGCTCGATGGTAAATTCAATGTCCTGCATATCGCAGAAATGCCTGTCCAGTCTATTGCGGACGGCATAGAGCTGCTTGTATATCTTGGGATTGTTCTGTTCGAGACTGGGCAATCCCTCGGTTCCCGCCGGTCGGGTGGCTTCGTTTAGGGGACTGGGAGTACGGAGGCCGGCCACCACATCTTCACCTTGGGCGTTGATCAGCCATTCACCATAGAACAGGTTCTCGCCGGTTGCGGGATTACGGGTAAAGGCCACTCCGGTAGCACTATTCTCGCCCATGTTGCCGAATACCATAGCCTGGACGTTAACCGCCGTTCCCCAGTCGTCCGGGATATTCTCGATGCGGCGGTAAGACACGGCACGCTTGCCGTTCCACGACTGGAATACGGCACGGATACCTCCCCATAGCTGTTCCATGGCATCGTCGGGGAAGGGTTTGCCCAGAGCCCGTTGCACGATATCTTTATATATGGATACCACAGTTTGTAGATCCTCGACGGTTAACTCGGTATCGTTTTTGTAGCCCTTTTCTTTTTTGATTCTTTCCAATTCGCGCTCGAGCTGTCGGCGAACCCCTTGATCCTCCGCGGGCTCGATACCTTCAGCCTTTTCCATAACCACGTCGGCGTACATCTGGATAAGACGACGATAGGAATCCCAGGCGAACCTTGGATTACCCGTCTTGGTAGCCAGTCCCGGCAAGGTCTTGCTGGTCAGGCCGATGTTAAGAACCGTCTCCATCATGCCCGGCATTGATTTTCGAGCGCCGGAACGAGAGGAGACCAATAACGGATTATTTGGATCTCCGAACTTCTTACCCATGATCTTTTCCACCCGAGCCAATGCCTTCTTTACCTGTTTGATCAATTCGGGGGGAAGTTTCTTGCCTCGGCGATAGAATTCGGTGCACATCTGGGTGGTGATGGTAAAACCCGCCGGTACCGGCAGTCTGAGTCTCGCCATCTCGGCCAGATTGGCCCCTTTTCCTCCCAGCAGTTCCTTTTGATGAGCCTTGCCGTCTGCTTTCCCGCCGCCGAATGAATAAACCCACTTGGTTGCCATGATTGCTTTGTTCTCCTGGGCTCTGCCCGTCTTGTTTGGCCTGCTCAAGCATAGTATGAACTATATCTCTTGCTTTCCTAATGGAAAATCCCTCCATACGATACATTTGCACATATTGTTTCTCGAT
>CP070790.1:3554836-3559527 GCA_020346805.1 Planctomycetota bacterium | reverse complement strand
AACAAAGTATGCATGTCACCTATGCGCCCAAGGCCGGTAAGCCTACCAACGACCAATTGGAACGCCTTACCGAAGCAGATCGTGTTCTTCTGCTCAAGCTCCTGGAAGAGCCCGCCGAATATGTGAACCACGAGCTGTTCCAAAAGCCCAATGCGGAAAAGATCCTGTTCGGTCAAAAGGCTCATATGGCGCCTGATTCCACCTATTTCGAAGAAGTCGAGTCGGTCGATCCGTCGTCCGGCCAGAGCGGCAGTGGAGCCACGCTCAGCACCGCCCAGGAAATACTGCTCTTCCAGAGATTCAACTACGCGAGGATGCGAACGGTCGAACTACTCATGAAACATGAAGACAAAACCATGCCGTTTGATGTCATTTGCGAGCTTTTGGCCTGGGGCCACCGGGCCCTGATGGCCCGCGGGCAAATCACCCAGGCAAACGTCCCGCTGGTACTGGCCATGGCCAAGCGGACCAGACTTAACGGCTTGGACTTCAACGATCTGATCAGCGAAGGCGATTTCGCCCTGCTGCGAAGTATCGATAAATTCGATTGCTCGAGCGGCTTCAAATTCAGCACATACGCCTGCAGGGCCATCTTGAAAAGCTTCTCCCGGGTGGCCCTGCGGACCAGCAGATATCGGGGGCATTTCCCCACCGAGTTCGATCCCATGCTGGAAAAGAGCGACTTCATCGAACGCAAGCGCGACGGCATCGAGTCGGAATGTGTCGATGAACTCCGCGACATCATTACCGACAACCTGGCCGAACTGAACGAAATGGAGCAAACCGTCATCCGCGAACGATTTGCCCTGGAAGCCGCCGACAGCGAGACCAAACCCAAAACCCTCGAACAGGTGGGCGACATGATCGGCGTGACCAAAGAGCGGGTTCGCCAGATCCAGAACAAGGCCCTCAAGAAAATCCGCTCTATTCTGGAGGACAACTTTCTGGCCGCATAGCCTTAACCATAAAAAAGGAAATAGGGAACATCCTACTTGTATCGTGAGGCCTTAAGGGTAAGCTTGGGGCAAAACTTGAAGGGCCTGAAAAAGTAGAATGTCCCCTTTTTCTTTTGGCACATACGACCAAGAAACTGGGACGTTGCCCAAGATCTAAAACACCTGCTTACTATAAATCCGTCGTCCCCTTCGGGGGCTATGTTTTTTGCGTCACCGTTACCAGGGGCTCGCGCCCCTGGCTAAAAACTATTGCCCTTTCAGGGCTCTGAGAACATGGAATTGATAAATTGACCGGGCTAAAGGGGATTCATATAATCGATTTTTCGGCCGATAGGAGGCAGAGCAATGAAGATTACAGTCAACGGTGAAGAGCTGGAAGTCGAAGCTGGGTTAACGGTGGCCCAACTGGTAGCCCAGCACAACTATGAGCCGCAACACGTGGCGGTTGAGGTCAATGAGGACCTGGTGACCCGAACCAAGCACGAGGCAACGGCATTGAAGGAAGGCGACCAGGTGGAAATCGTGACCATGGTGGGAGGTGGCTGATGGCCGAGGCGATCTACGATGAGCCCTACAAGCTGGGACCGTTCGAATTCAAATCCCGGCTGTTCCTGGGCACGGGCAAATACGCTAACTTCGACATCATGAACCAATGCCTGGCGGCGTCGGGGACGGAAGTAGTGACGGTGGCCATTCGGCGGGACGTGCTTTCGCCGGACGGCGGCAAGAAACCGCAGAACATGCTGGATGCCATGGACCTGGACCGTTACACCATCCTGCCCAACACGGCAGGCTGCTTCAGCGCCAAGGATGCCATTCGCTCGGCCCGACTGAGTAAGGAACTGCTGGAAGGTTTAGGCAACCCGGGGGCTCAGTGGGTCAAGCTCGAGGTGCTGGGTGACAAGAAGACTTTATTGCCGGACCCGGTGGGCACGCTGGAGGCCACGGAAAAACTGGTGGCCGAAGGCTTCACCGTACTGGTCTACACCTCGGACGATCCCATCATAGCCAAACGGTTGAAGGATGCCGGTGCCACCAGCGTTATGCCGGCCGGTTCACCCATCGGCAGCGGGCAAGGGATTCTCAATCCCAACAACATCCGGATCGTTCTGGAATATCTCAAGGGCGACGATCCCGACTATCCGGTGATCGTAGACGCCGGGGTGGGGACGGCATCCGATGTTACGGTAGCCATGGAGTTAGGCAGCGACGGGGTATTGTTGAATACGGGAGTGGCCAGCGCCGACGATCCGATACGAATGGCCCATGCCATGCGTCATGCGATCGAGGCCGGCCGACTGGCTTACCAGTCGGGCCGAATCCCGAAAAAACTATATGCGACCGCTTCGAGTCCGATGGAAGGTGTGATTGCCTCATCGGCAGCGGCTAAACAAGAGGCATAAATTGCAGCGCCGAACACGAAACAATATCTGTATCTGGGTCATCATTGTGGGGCTGGTTAACCTGCTGGCCTACACCCTGGTCTATGCCCAACTGGGGGGCGATGCGAGGAACGGGGGGAAAAAAAGCCTGCTGGATCAGGACGGTGAAATCATCAAGCAAACCTTCTACATCCGAGGTCATTTTCTCCACGGGCCGGGCGGTCAGGAAACTGCCGTGCCCAAGTGGGTATGGATTTACAGCTATCTGCATTCCATTTCGTTATGGCCCACCCAGGGAATAATGATGATCTGTATGCTGATCCTGGCCCAACCGCACATCATCGCCACCATGAGTGAAAGCAACTGGATCCGCGGGCCCGCCTTTATAGCAGTGGCCATCACCTTGGTGGCAGTGGTATTCACCGCCTCTTCGGTGTGGTTTACCATTGGCTTCATCACGGATCTGTTATCGTAATCGGCAAGGGGGAAACGCCATGAAGGTCACCGAAGTGCTGGGAACCGATGGCCTGGTTGCCGACCGATTAAGCGGATACGAGCATCGTCCCCAACAACTGGAAATGGCGTCGGCGGTGGAACGGACCTTCGATGAATCAAGACATTTGATCGTCGAAGCGGGCACCGGGGTGGGCAAGAGTTTCGCTTACCTGATACCGACTATTCAACGAGCCACGGTCAACGCGGATCGGGTACTTATCAGCACCCACACCATCGCCCTGCAGGAACAACTGGTTCAACGTGACATACCCTTTTTGAATGCGGTCTGGCCGGACGAGTTCACCGCGGTGCTGGTCAAGGGCCGGCACAACTACCTGTGCCTGCGGCGACTGCAGCGGGCAAGTCAGCGACAGAATCTGTTATTGAGTGACGAAGGTCAACTGAACGAACTTTGGCGGATCGAGGACTGGGCCTACAAGACCACCGACGGCTCGCTCAGCGAACTGGCACCCTCGCCCGATCCTGCGGTCTGGGAGCTGGTGCGGAGCGAGCACGGCAACTGCATGGGTAGAAAATGCCATTTTTATGACAAGTGTTTCTATCAACGGGCCCGGCGGCGGGCGGAACATGCCCAGATACTGGTGGTCAACCATGCCCTGCTGCTTTCGGACCTGGCCATTCGCCGACAAGGTGCGACGCTGCTGCCCAAATACGATCTGGCGGTGGTTGATGAGGCCCACAACTTCGAGAATGTTGCAGCCGAATACTTCGGCCGACGAGTCTCCAGCGGACAGGTGCGGTTTCTGTTAAATACGCTGTTTAACGATCGCACGCAACGTGGATTTCTGGCCACATGTATAAATGCCGAGCCGGCCATTCAGGCGGTCAAACGGGCCCGCAAGGCGGCGGAAAGTTTCTGGCGGGCCTTGCTGGAATGGCATCAAGAACATGGCAGGCCCAACGGGCGGATCAGTAAACGTATCCCCATCGTCAATCCCCTCAGCGAACCTTTGGGACATCTGCAAGGTGAACTGCGGGTAGTGCGGAGCGATTTGAAGAAGGAAGAAGATACTTACGAGATTTCCAGTCTGATGGAACGGGTGGCGGTTATAGCCGAACAACTGACGGGATTGCTGGAGCAGGAAAACGCCGAGGCCGTCCGCTGGATCGAAACCCAAGGCCAGGTAAGACAAAATGTGGCCCTATGCGAGGCGCCGATCGTGGTCGGGGAGGCTTTGTATGAGACGTTCTTCAGTAAAATTCGCAGCGTAGTTTTGACCAGCGCGACGCTGGCGGTGGGGAAGAAGGGTGGGTTTGAATACATCCGTTCCCGGCTGGGCATCGATGAGGCCGACGAACTGCTGTTGGGCTCACCCTTCAATTACGCCGAACAGGTTGAGCTGTATATCGAAGGGGGCCTGCCCAATCCTAATGATATGGAGGATTTTGTGCCCGCCGCTGTCGAAGCGATCGACAAGCACGTCGGCTCGACAAGGGGTCATGCTTTTGTTTTGTTTACCAGCTACGAGATGATGGATGAGGTGGCGGACAAGATTCGTTCTCGTTTGGAACATGTCGATCTGCAATTGATGGTTCAAGGCGAGGGTCTGCCGCGGACGTTAATGCTGGAGAAATTTCGCAACCAACCCGGCTCGGTATTGTTCGGTACGGATAGTTTCTGGCAGGGTGTGGATGTGCCGGGCGAGGCGTTGATCAACGTGATTATTGTCAAACTCCCCTTTGCCGTTCCGGACCGTCCGCTGGTCGAGGCCCGAATCGAACAGATCCGCGAGGCGGGTGGCAATCCTTTTATGGATTACCAGTTGCCGGAAGCGATTTTAAAATTCAAACAGGGTTTCGGCCGCCTGATCCGTTCGCACAGCGACCGGGGTAAGGT
>CP070790.1:3539628-3554736 GCA_020346805.1 Planctomycetota bacterium | reverse complement strand
GCCGACGCCCATAACAATCTGGGTGGTGTGCTGGCTCGGCAGCAAAAGCTTGATAAGGCCTTGGAGCACTTTCAAAGCGCGGTGCGCATCGATCCCGGCCATGCCGGCGCTCAATATAACCTGGCCAATGCGTTGCTGGTATACGGCGATATTGACCGGGCCATCGAGCACTATCGTGAGGCCCTACGTATTCAGCCCGGCCATATCCAGGCCCAAAAATCGTTGAATGCCGCGTTGGCTAAAAAACGTAACTCGGATGGACAATAAAGAGGAGGAATCGGTAAGTGCCCACTTGGTCGACACACAAAAGGACCGATGACCATCCTACAAAAGAATCTCATCGCACTTTTTCCCGAGTCCTGGTCCCGCTATTTCTGGCCACCGTCGCTTTGGCGGCATACCTGAATGCCGACCATGAAAAATTCCTCTTCGATTCAGGCGAAGACCACATCATCAGAACTGAACACACTGAGGGGCCCATAAAAGCCATAAAATATTTCTGGCAGGGGCGCCTTAATCCCGACGCACCCTTTACCTATCTGACCTTTGCCTGGAATTACTCCTTCAATAGAGCCATTGGCCTTGATGGATTTGATAGCACCGCCTTTCTGATTATTAACGTGCTGATTCACGCCCTCAATGGTTGGCTGGTATATTTGTTGGTAGGGGCCATGTTTAGACAGGTTGAACCGGACCGGCCGAAACCGATATGGATTCCCCTTGTTTTAGCCACACTCTTTACCGTTCATCCACTGCAGGCCAGCAGCGTCGCCTACATCATTCAGCGACGGGGAGCCTTGGCCGCCACATTTTATTTACTTGCGGTTCTTTGTTATTTGAAGGTACGCAGACCTGCCGAGGATCAAGGTAGATCCGCTTCGCCCGGATTTGCGTCGGCCTGGACTTGGAAGGGCATGGTATTAACGGCAGTTATTCCGATTCTCTACTGGTTGAGCGTGCGATCCAAGAATCTTGGAGTAACTTTGCCTTTTGCTCTCTTGGCCGTCGAATTTTGTTTGCGGGCATCCGATTGGCGGGCCTTGAAGCGATATCTGATGCTTATGATCCCAGGTTTTGTATTATGCACTATCGGCATGTTTGTTTTCCTCTGGATGCGGGGGCTGTTTGATCCTCGAACCTTTACCATACACTACTTCGGGCCCTCAACCACCTGGGGTGTCTGGCCCCACTTGCTTACCGAAGCCCGCGTATTCGTTCATTACTGGAAGCTTTTGCTGCTGCCCCTGCCTCGATGGTGCTGTATCGATCATGATTTTACCTTGTCGAAAAGCTTATTCGATCACTATGCGATTGCAGCCATTGCCTTTCACGTCCTGTTGTTGGCCTTGGTCGTAGTATTCGCCCGGCGACGATACATACTCGCCGCCCTGGGGATATTATGGTTTTATATTGCCTTGATACCTTATGCCGCTCTGCCCCAACGCGAGCTTTTTGTCGAATACAAAACCTATTTGCCCAGCGTGGGGCTGGTTTTGATCCTGGCTGAGGTTTTACGATATCTTCGGGGCCGGGTATCTGCAGTTGTGCCGGCTTTGGTAGTAGCAGCATGGGCGGCGATTCTGTTGACTACCACCATCCACCGTAATGTCATTTACCAGAATGCCGTTAACCTCTGGTCCGATGCGGTCGAAAAGTATCCCCGCTATCATCGGCCGCAGTATAACTTGGGCTACGAGCTGGCTGCACTGGGTAGATCCCGTGATGCTATCATACATTATCAGGAGGCCGTCAAATATAAATCCGATTTTAGCGACCGGGCCCATTACAATTTGGCCGTCGCCCTGGAACGAACCAACCAGCCCCTCGAAGCCCTGAAACATTACCGCGAGGCCTTAAGACTTAATCCCAACTACCTCAATGCCTGCAACAATCTCGGAGTTCTTCTGGCAAAGATGGGCAAGTATGAAGAATCTATCGCCTTATTTAAAAGATCTATAGAATTGGCCCCCAATTATATAAATGCTTACGACAATATGGGCGGTGCCCTTCGAGGGATGGGGAGAATAAATGAGGCGATCGAATATTATAAAAAGGCATTGCAGATGGATCCCAACTTGTATTCCGCCCATTGCAATCTGGCCGATACATTGATGGAAAAAGGCGAATATGATCAGGCTGTCGTGCATTATAAGGAGGTGCTGCGGATAAGGCCTTACTTCAAACGGGCGGCCGAAGTCCTGAAAGCTGCTTTGGCAAAAAAACAAAGTAACGGCAGACAATAATTAATAAAGCATTGTTGTTTTTTACTATAAGGTAATGTGCGGTGACTGGCCCTGCAAAACATAACCGTAAGGGGACCGAAATAGATAAATCGAATGTACCTCGGTTATTGCTGCGCCGAACTCTTGTTGTGCTGTTTATTGCCTGTTTGGCTTCAATTGGGTACCTCAACGCCGACCACAAGGATCGTCTGTTCGATACGGGATTTAATCAGCTTGAATTGTCTAATCCCTCTCGGGCCTTTGGTCTCTACGTGCAAAGAACCCTCTGGCCTTTCTGGAGGCCGGGACAATCCCTGGCCCAGACGAGTTTCATGCTTAATGCCATGGTCAATAAAGTTTTGGGGCTGGAGGCATTCGATCTCACCACCTTCCTGGTGGTTAACATTTTGATTCACGCCCTCAATGCCTGCCTGGTTTATTTCCTGGTAGGGACCATGCTGAGGCAGGTTGAAGCTGACCGACCAAAACCGATGTGGATACCTCTGGTGTCGGCGCTGCTCTTTGCCGTTCATCCCATCCATGCCAGCAGCGTTGCCTATATCATTCAGCGTCGCGGGGCGATGGCCGCTACCTTCTATTTATTGGCCATACTCAGTTATCTGGGGGCTCGTAAAGGGAGCAAAAAGAATTCTTGCCGGTCCTGGCGGCGTATTGCTTTGATAACGGCGGTTCCCATTTGCTATATCCTGAGTTTTAAATGTAAGCCCATGGCTTTGACCCTGCCTTTCACCGTTTTAGCCGTTGAATTTTGTCTGCGGGCCTCGGATCGAGCGGCCTTGAAACGTTACTTGGCCGTTCTCATTCCCGGTTTGGCCCTGTCCGTAGTCGGCATGTTTGTGTTTGCCTGGTCTCAGGGATTGTTCGATCCGCGCACTTTTCAGATTAGTGAATGGGGTCGCCGATTGAGCTGGGGGCCTTGGGTTCATTTTCTTACCGAATCGCGGGCCTTCGTTCATTATTGGAAGTTGTTGATTCTGCCGCTACCGCAGTGGAGCTGCATCAATCACCATTTTGAGTTATCCAGATCGCTATTCGAGCACTATGCGATAGTCGCCATTTTATTTCACGTCTTGTTGTTATTGGCAGGCTTTTTTGCTGCCCTACGACGCTATCCACTGGCCGCCCTTGGTGTATTCTGGTTTTACATCGCCCTTATACCCTATGTAGCTTTGCCTCAGACCGAACTACTGGTGGAGTACAAGACCTACTTGCCCGGCATCGGTCTGGTTTTGATATTGGCCGAAGCTTTGCGTATTCTCCGGCATCGTTTTTCGCTGAAAGTGCAGGTACCGCTGGTTGTAGTGCTGGCTGCAGCATTGCTGACGATTACCGTTCGCCGCAATGTTATCTACCAGAGCTCGTATAACCTGTGGGTCGATGCGGTTAATAAATATCCCGATAGTCCTCGTGCCCACTGCAGTCTGGGGGCCGCACTGTATGAACTGGGTGAAATTGATGAGGCGGTCCGTCATTATCAGGAAACGATTCGACTTGAACCCGATCACTGTAGGGCTTATTTCAATTTGGCTTATACTTATCATCATCAAAAAGAATATGAAAAAGCCATCGAGTATTACAAAAAAGCCGTTAGTATAAAGCCGGATTTCGCCAGGGCACATTATGATTATGCTCTTTTGTTATCTGAGTTGGCCAGAACCGACGAAGCGATCGAGCATTTGAAATTGGCCGTTAAGTACGATTGGTATAATCTGGAGGCCAAAAGCATTTTAGCCAAAACTCTGTACGAGCAGGGCAGTTTTGATAAAGCCATCGTGTATTATCGTCAAGTACTTAAAATCGATCCCCATGATTTGGCGGCCCTTAACAACCTGGCGGCGGCCCTGGTTAAGGTGGGACAAATTGATGAGGGCGTCAGGCAATTCGAGAAAGTATTGGAACTCGACAGGAATCATCACAAGACTCATTACAACCTGGCCGGTATCATGATTCTACAAGGGAAAGCCAAAAAGGCGATTGGACATTTAGAAGCAGCTGTGAAGATCGATCCCGACTATGCCGCCGCTCATTACCGGCTGGCCGATACATTAATGAGACAGGGTAATATCGATCGGGCCCTCCTGCATTATAAAGAGGTATTACGCATCAGTCCCGATAATCAGCAGGCCCGTAAAGCATTGGATGCTGTATTGGGAAAACAATCGAGTGAGCTTAAACGATAATAGTCGGATAAGACCTGGAATTCATGATCGGGAGATAACCACACTTGTCCTGGAAGACTAAATGCCCAAAAACCGTTACCGAAAGATCGCCCGCGCCCGAGTCATTGCTGCCCCAGTCGCTCATTCTCCTGTTGGTTGCCGGACTTGCATTGGTTTGCTACCTCAACGCCGACCATGAAGAATGGTTGTTCGATTCCGACCATATTGAGCTTTTCGATCCCTCTCAAGACTTTAGTCTTCACGTCCAAAGATTATTTTGGCCGTTTTGGAAACCGGGTCAGTCCCTTTCAATTATCACCTTCGTGTTGAACGGGGTATTGAATGAAACCTTAGGACTGGATACATACGATATTACTACCTTTCTGTTTATTAACGTGTTGATCCATGCCCTCAATGCCTGCCTGGTTTATTTCCTGGTGGGGGCGATGTTGCGGCAGATTGAGCCGGATCAGCCCAAGTCGATGTGGATTCCCCTGGCTCTGGCAGTCCTCTTTGCCATTCATCCTCTGCACGCCAGCAGCATCGCCTACGTCGTTCAGCGTCGCGGTATGATGGCCACCACTTTTTATATTCTGGCTATATTATGTTATTTGCGGGTCCGTAGGGATCCTTCGGTAGGTATGTCGTCAACGTCTGGCGCCATTCAAAAGGGTAAGGCTCAAGCCCAACTTACAACATCCGCCCGGCCCTGGTCGCGCATGGCTATGCTGGTGGGAGTATTGGTCTGTTATTGGTTGAGTTTCAAATCCAAACCGCTGGGAATTACTTTGCCCTTCGCCATATTGGCCGTTGAATTCTGTTTGCGGGCTTCGAATCGGCAGGCCCTGAAACGTTACCTTGCAGTTATGTTTCCGGGCTTAATTCTCACAGTGGTGGTCATGTTTGTCTTTGCATACTCGCGCGGATTGTTCGATATCGGCAGGATGCAGATTCTACCGTGGGGCCCCAATCCCAAGTGGGGGCCGTGGGTACATTTTCTGACCGAGTCGCGAGTCTTTGTTCATTACTGGAAGCTGTTGATTCTTCCGCTGCCGTGCTGGAGCTGCGGCAATCACGATTTTGAGTTATCCAAGTCCCTCTTCGATCATTATTCAATAGTTGCGATTTTGTTTCACGGCTCATTGTTATTATCCGCCGTTTTTGCCGCTTTGCGTCGATACCCGCTGGCCGCCCTTGGTGTATTCTGGTTTTACATCGCCTTGATACCTTATATCGTCCTGCCCCAGACCGAGCTGCTGGTGGAGTACAAGACTTACCTGCCCAGTATAGGATTGGTTTTGATATTGGCTGAAGGTTTGCGTGTTCTCAGGGAGCGGGTGCCGATGAAAGTACAGGTATTGCTGGTTACGGTACTGGCCGTGCTTTTGATGTCTACTACCATACGCCGCAATGCCATCTATCAGAGTCCTTACAACTTCTGGACCGACGCTCTGGAAAAAGGCTCCAATCATTTTCTAACCCACGACAACCTGGCATGTGTGATGCTTGACCGCGGCGAAGTAGACAAAGCAATCTTTCACTTTCAGGAGGCGCTCAGGCTGATGCCAGAATACAGTAATGCGCATTTAAACCTGGCCAATACCTTGGTAAAGCAGAAAAGATATGACGAGGCGGTGGACCATTTTGAAAAGTCCATTTATTTCAAACCGAAATTTGCCCAGGCATATAATGATTATGGTGTGGCCTTGACGGAAATGGGGAAAAAGGATGAGGCTTTCAAGTGTTATTCCAAGGCGGTCGAACTCGAACCCGACTCCCTGGAGGCCCTGAGCAATCTGGCCAGTGAATACCTCGAACGGGGCAATGCAAATGAGGCCATCAAGCACTACCACAAGGTTCTCGAAATCAATCCCGACTATCCGGAAGCTTTGAACAACCTGGCGGCGGCCATGGTCAAGCTAGGGCAGGTTAAAGAGGCTGTTGGGTATTATCAACAAGCGATACGGATAAAAAAGAATTACCCCAACGCCCATTACAACCTGGCCAATGCCTTGATCAGATTGGGTAAGGTTGACCAGGCGATTGAGCATTATGAAGAAGCGCTTCGACTCGAACCCAATTACCCATACATACATTTCAAACTAGCCCAGGCCCTGAGAGGAAAAGGGCGGATTGACGAAGCCATCAAACGTTATAGCCAAGCCCTGGAACTGATGCCCGACAACCCTGATTTTCATAATGACATAGCCTTGGTCTTGGTAAGGAAGGACCAAGCCGCCAAGGCCATCGAACACTACAACCGGGCCCTGCAAATTAGACCGCACTATGCCGAAGCGCACAACAATCTGGCCCTACTCTTTATCCGCCTGCAAAGAACCGATGAGGCGGTTACCCATTTCCAACAGGCGGTAAAATACAAGCCCGACTTTTTCGAGGCCCACAATAATCTGGGCGGAACTTACGCTCGGATCAGACGATTCGACAAGGCTCTTGAGCATCTTCAAACTGCGGTACGAATCAATCCTCATTATGCTGATGCTCATGCCAATCTTGGCAATGTGCTGTTTGAAAAGGGAAGAATCGATGAGGCGGTTCGACACTATCGTCTGGCCCTGAGCATTAATCCCCAACACCCACACGCTCAAAAGGGTTTGAATAGTGCGTTAGCCGAGCAGCAAGGGGCAAGGGAGAAGTGATAAAACCTAATTCGTATTAAATAGGTATAGTAGTTCGGATAACAAGAGCCCGTATCCGACACAGGTACGGGCTTATTTTTATGTATTTATGTTGGTTCGATAGTAGTATTCTTTTGCCGGCGTGTTTTGCGGGGCAGGGAGGGCATCTGGGCGATGTTGAGCACGTAATGGGTAACGGGGATTCCCAGGAGCATGCCCCATATGCCGAAGAGTTCGTGGGCGAGTAAAAGGATAATCAGCACGATTACCGGGTTAAGATGGAATCGGGCGGCATAAATTCGCGGATTAAACACGTATGCCTCCAGCAGGTGCACGATTACGATCATGCCCAGGGCCAGCAGAGCGTGCAGTATACCGAAGGTATTGAAAGCGATTAGGATAATGGGGACCGAGGAGATGAACACTCCCAGGACGGGGATCAGGCCGAAGATGAACACGATGGTGGTCAACAGCAACAGCGGCTCGATTTGCAGGATCACCAGGCCGATGCAGGTTATGGCGGCATTGAGCAGGGCCACTACAATCTGGCACTGAAATGCCTTCCCCACCACGGCGGAGAATTCCACCACACTGGCCGAGGCCTCCTGGAAGAATCGGCCGACGGTGCTTTGCCGCCATTCTTTCAATTCGTTAGCGATAGCCTCAAAGTCCAACACGATCAAAAATGAAAGCAATACTGCCAACAGAAAATGTAACATCCCTCCAATCACCCCACCGACGAATTTGATAAAGATATCCGGCAGGGAAACCGCCTCTTCCTCGCCTATCATGCCAGTGAGGAATCGAAGCAGAAAGGATTGCATCTTTTGGGTCATGGCATCGATGTTGATCGAATCCGACGAAGGCTGTGTGGCTGTAAAGTCTGTGCCTTCCTGGGTTGTGGGCGGTGAAAGGGGGAAGCCGGCGTTGACGTATTTAGCCAAGGTCGTCTCGAAACCGTACTTGTTGGCCGTTTGTTTTACTTCCTTGGCCAGCGTTTTCAACAAAACGGGAGTTTCACGGGAAAACTTGATTCCTTCGTCGACCACCCGCGGGATGGCGGTGGTCATCAGCAGGATCAGCAGTCCGACGGCTATCAGGTACGGTATGACCACCGCAGCACGGTAGGGGATTCGAGTATCGGAGGTCAGGAATTTGGCGATGTTACGCATCACGAAACCGATGATGAAAGTGAGGAACATCACCACGAAAAAGTGCCGAAGCAGGATGAGAATACCGAAGAAGGCGATCCACATCAGCACCCGTCGATTAATGTTGTAAAATCGCTGAAGGTCGAGTTCCACAGTCAAATCCTCCCATAACCCGCATATTTCACGAGCCTTACCGCCCGGCGGATGCTTTTTTCGTCCGACTTCGTCAGAGCCGACGATTTTTTCGGCGAATCCTATGAATATCAGCGAAAACACCCGTGAAATATACGGGTTAACCCAAATCATACCGTAATTTTGGGATTGGCTAAAGTGGTTAATCCGGCCGGTGGTAGCAATCGGCTATACGAATAATGAGAAGCTAGGCCTTGTTCTCGAGGGGGCGATTTTTCTCATCGACGATAATGACCTTGGGTTTGTGTTTCTTCGCCTCTTCTTCACTGACGCTGGTGTAGCTCAGTATGATTACTTTGTCACCCACTACACCCAGTCGGGCCGCCGGACCGTTGAGTAACACGGTGCCAGATCCGGGAGGGGCAACAATGGCATAGGTAATGAAACGGGCCGCGTTGCTGAGATTGAGCACCTGAACCTGCTCGCCAGGTAGTATATCCGCCATATCCAGCAGATCCTCATCAACGGTGATGCTTCCCTCGTAGTCTAGGGCGGTGCCGGTCAGGGTGGCCCGATGAATCTTTGATTTAAGCATGGTACGTTGCATATATCCTGCTATCCTCGCCTTTTCAGTGTTTAGCCCTGGCTTACCTGTTGTGAATTACACAATCATAACCTACCATTTCAGCTAATCCAACCCCGATGCTTGACACCGGTCTGCCGATGGTGGATGCTTGGGAAAAATGGAGGTTTCTCAGGTGATACCAACAATTGACATGTCGGTCCGGATTGGGTCTCTGATGTTAAAAAACCCAGTTATTACCGTTTCCGGCACCTGCGGTTACGGGGACGAATACGCCCCTTTTATGGACCTCAACCAGCTTGGTGGGTTTACCACCAAGAGCGTTACGCTGGCCGAACGGAGGGGCAACGCACCACCTCGGATTGTGGAGACGCCGGCGGGTATGCTCAACGCAATTGGATTGGCCAATGTTGGTCTGGAAAGGTTCATTTGCGAGAAATTGCCTGTGCTTGCCGAATTATCCGTCCCCGCCATCGTTAATGTCGCGGGACACGCCATCGAGGAATATGTGGCCGTCTGTGAGAAACTGGATCCCCTCCAGGCAGTTGCCGGTCTGGAATTAAACGTCAGTTGCCCCAACGTCAGCGACGGGCTGGTTTTCGGTACCGATCCGGAGGCCTTGTCCCGATTGGTATCAGCCGTTCGGAAGGTGGTCAGGCAATCAGTGCTGGTGGTCAAGCTTACGCCGAACGTCACGGATATTACTCAAACCGCCCGTTCGGCGGTCGAGGCGGGAGCCGATTGTCTGTCGATGATCAATACCTTTGTGGGAATGGCCGTCGACGCAGATCGGCAGGAGTCGGTGCTGGCCAACGTGACCGGTGGATTGAGCGGGCCGGCGATCAAGCCCCTGGCGTTGAATCTTGTTCATCAGGTGTATCGTGAAGTGGCCGAACCCGCCAAGATTCCTATTATCGGTATGGGCGGAATCACCAACAGCCGGGATGCTGTGGAGTTTATGCTGGCCGGTGCAACCGCAGTTGGAGTAGGAACCGCCTTGTTCGTCGATCCCACCACCACCTTGA
Organism: Planctomycetota bacterium; assembly: GCA_020346805.1. Taxonomy (GTDB): domain Bacteria; phylum Planctomycetota; class Phycisphaerae; order UBA1845; family PWPN01. Next base: position 3,544,807 of record CP070790.1, on the reverse strand, counting down.
GAATAGTTGCGGGTATTGAAGATTACCTTGGCCAGCACTGCTTAGGTGCGGTTAGGGAGCTTGTCGGTCGGTTAAAACCTAAGCGGATTGAGCAGGCCATGGGTTGAATCAGTTCGTCGATCCCAAGTGGGGCCAATTGTTTAGATTCTTTTGGATTAGTTCAAGAGTTTGTCGCACGATATGTAGTTCGTTTAGTAGTATTTTTGCACGTCGAAGTACGTCGGCCTCCTCCAACATGCATTGTTGAATTTGGATGCTGCCGGCAGGCAACAGGGCCGAGGCTATCTTGTCGATAGTCTCTGATAATGATATCCCATTATTCAAGAGTTTACGACATGTATTGATTCTTTCGATATTGTCGAACACGGATGCATTCAGTAATTTGCGAAAAGACAATCGGGCGGCAAACTCACCGTCTTTATCGATTCCGGAATCTTTTTGTAGAATCGGTTCCAGTAATGCCGTTCGATATTCGCCTTCGTTGTATTCGGTCATTATGCGGGCCCTGCACATTCCGATCAGGCTGATAAAGTAGCGTCCATCCATAGATTTCACATGTTCTCGTATCTGCCCCACGCCAACGACAGGGTAAATTTCCGCATGGTTTGTAAAGTAAAGGGCTTCGTATCCCGGTCGGAGCAGGGCGGTGGCAATAATTGCCTCACCCGCAAGTGCGTCTTCAATCATAGCCCGATAACGAGGCTCGAATATTTGGAGCGGCAGTATGACCCCGGGGAAGAGCACCACGTTGGGCAGGGGGAATATCCCCGTCGGCTGATTAAACCAGGATGGGTGAATATCTGTCATATTATATTATAGCAATCATTTCGATGATCGTTTCCAGGATTTTTATTTTGATGTGATCCACGAGTAGGGCAAGCCGTAGGTTTGTATGTTTTTAGCGTGTAATACCCATGGGGATATTTTGTTATGCGGTTTTGGTGAGACAAATTCTTTTCTTTTATGAGTTTATTTAGGGCTGGTCGCGCATGTATTAAATCGGCCAGGTGTAAATTGGCAATATTTTCAAATAATTCCCAATTTCACCACGGACAGGTTCGACTCGTTTCGCTGGTTGAGCTTGCCCTCTCCTTCGGCGGATTCCGCCTTGGCGGATCCCACCCTAGGCGGATCTTCGACCTCGACTGCGACATGCCACCCAAGCGTTGATTATTTGCGAATTGCGCGTAAGTCAGATTCACAAAAAGGTTTTCGGTCAGTTACGAATGCAATTTCGGGGTAAGGTGGGGTAGGCATGGCTGTTTGCCCGGCGAAGCATTTGAATTAGTTTTTACGGGTCAGCAATTCCATCAGTAAACTGATGGTTCCTTGTACGAATTCCATGGAGGCATGGCTGGGTATGTTCAAGGGCCTGACCATGGCAAAACCTACGGCAGCGTGAATGATCTGCCAGGCCAGCCATTCAGCGGGAACGTCGTTGCGGATTTGATCCGCCTCTTGAGCTTCGCGAATAATTGATGAGAGCGATTGAACGTAGTGTTCATAATGATCCAGAATCGCCTGCTGAATCGCGGGTTCGGAGACTTCAGTAGCGGCGTGGAACAGGACTTGATATACACTTTGAGTCCATGGATCTGCGGTAGCCGGGTTGCGGTATAGCATTATTTTCAGTTTGTCAAGCGGGGTCTGTGCTTGTTTCATGGCCTCCTGCCAGTTTTGAAACACATTTTTACCGACTTTTTCAATCAAGGCGATGAACAGGTCGTGTTTGTTCTTGAAATGTCGATAGATAATTGGTTCGGAAATACCTGCTTCGGCAGCGATCTTGACGGTTGTGGTGCCTCGGTAACCATAGCGGGCAAAACAATGAGCTGCCGACTCGAGCAGCTGTTCGCGACGATCTTCAGCTTTCATTCTTGCCATGTCACGTCCCCGACTTGTTCTTGAGATGGGTCAACGTCTTATATTTCATGACCATTTTTTTCCTCTGTATGGATAATTGTAATCGGTATTGTAATTGACACAATCGCTTTTGGCGGCAAAGACAAATAATTTGTTATGGATGGCTTGAGAACCTGGATGAGTTTGATCCCCCGATGCGGAATTTGGTGACATAAGTATTTTCTTTGTAATATGTTAAGGCATAAGGGGTAATTCGTCGGACTAATTGGTGGGTATGTTAGATGAAACTCGCAAACGATTTAGATTAGTCAATGGATTAACTTTGGGTATCCCGGGAGAGGTAAATCAGGGTCATTTTACGTCATCTCGAGAACGTCAAGCATGTCATAACGTCCGGCCGGCTTGCCGGCCAACCAGGCCGCCGCACGTAATGCCCCGTTGACGAATGTATCTCGTGTGTGGGCGTTGTGTTTTAGGATTACCGTTTCACCCAGGTTGCCAAAGTGTACTTCATGCTCCCCCACGGTATCGCCGACGCGTAAGGCATGAATCCCGATCTGGCGAGCGGGGCGTTCCGGAATCTGTCCATGACGTCCATATATTACGTCCTTTTCCATATTCCGACCGGTAGTTTTAATAATCGAATCGCGTAGCGTAAGGGCGGTACCACTGGGTGCATCTTTCTTAAAGCGGTGATGAGTCTCAACGATCTCGATATTGTAGTCGTCACCGAGGATTGCCGCTATCTGACCGGCCAGTTTAAACATCAGATTTACGCCCACACTCATGTTGGAGGCTTTTAATAACGGAATGTTTTTTGCCGCCTTTTCAATTTCGTCGATTTGGTCCGGTGTATGGCCTGTAGTACCGATGACCATGGCCCGCTTATAGTGGAGACAGTATTCCAGCCAGTGCATGGTGCCGGCGGGGAGGCTGAAGTCGATTAAGATGTCGAACTCAGTTTCGGTATGGTCCTGAATTGGGATTTTGATAGTTTTTGACTGGGCCTGGATATCGATAGTTTTACCGACTTTTGGATGCCCAGTGGCTTCCAATGCGGCTACCAAGTCGAAACGCTGGTCGGCACCTGCCAATTCGATAATTCTCGATCCCATTCTGCCGGTAGCACCGGCAACTGCTAAGCGTATCATGATATTTCCTCTTTGATTACTGGTTCGGATATAATGGTTTTTTGTGATTATTACTTACAATGGGATTAATAACAAGAGGATGCATATCAGACGGATATAGGCTTGGTATGGGTGCTTATATGTAGAAACTAATAAGGCGATGAGGCACTTTTTTCAGTTGGTACCGATATTTACTTGAATATCAGCTTGAAATCCAACAGATGTGATTGGTCTTGCCAAGTTTAATGGGTCATTGCTCAAGCCTATAGGTTTATTGAACCGATGTTGATATTGATAATTTGGAGAATATGCATATGAGCCACGTTAACAATGTAAGACAATCTTGGTTGCGGACTCTCTGGGTTGTGGTTCTGTTTACTGCCATTGTGTGCACGGCCGGTTGTAATCCCCTGACGCTGATAGGCAGCGCTTCGTCAATCAATCTGGTAATTCCCCTAGGTTTGGACGGAGGTTTCGGATTGCTCAATCCGTTTGGCAGTACCACCCCTTCCGAGTTCCCGTCGATCGACGATACTACTAGCGATAGCATCCCACCGCCGCCGGAATATTTTGATACGGGCGGCACAACCGAATAGAGTAACTTCGGTTACTAGGCAAGGTCAGCAGATAGTTTATGCAGTAATTTTGTAATCGGCACATCCGACATACAAACATTTTCACATTTGCCACAATTGGTGCATACCTTTGCCGGGTCGTAGCCGGCCAGGGCGTATAATTCTCGGGCCATTTCCTTTTCGTTGTATTGGTGTATGTACGCGTAGTAACGGATCATGTCCGTTACGGCGATGCATTCGGGGCAGATTGCCGTACAATTGCCGCACAAGTGGCAGGCGCCGGCCATTTCAAGCTTGACGATGGTGCGGAGCTCGCGTTCAGCCGCCGCCGACATCTTTACCGAGGGCAGGGCGAGATTCTTTTCCATTTCATCGTTGTTATTGATCTGGGCGATGCATGCGTCGATTATGTCTTCAGTCAGGTGAAGCATATAGAGTTTCTTGCGTTCGTATTCGTTGTATTGTTCGATTTCTCCCAGGGCCTTGAGTTTATCCTTTCGTACGCCTTCGATGGGTCGGCTCTTGACGCCCGTAGTTTTCATGGCGATGATGCCCACGTCCTGTTTCTTCAGGGCGGCCAATTCGGTCTTCCATTCATCGAAGGTAACCGGATTTACGCTAGGCATTACCAGATCGATTTTCCAGGGGCCGCGTTTGTTAGCTTCCACAGTGGCGGCCAGCACCGCCTGCTGATGTTTGTGAACACTGTGGCCGAAATGCTTGATTTTGCCGGCCTGGTGGGCTTTCTGGTAAGCTTCCCATAGTTCGAGGCAATCAAAGATCCAGGGGATCTCGATGCCGTGCATCATGTAGCAATCCACGTGATCGATACCCATTCGACTGAGTGATTGGTCGAGCATTTGCAGGTATAATTTGGCGATAAGCTTTCCAGCCGGGCGAAGATCGGGTTTTTTGCCGGTCTTTTTTTGTTTTTCGATAGCCTTCTCATGCAGGTTGATCAATTTGCCCTCATCATCGCCAAGGTAATCTTTGATGGCCTGGCGATATAATTTATCCACTTGGGGATCGACTCTTCTGAAGCCGGCTATATTGGTAGATTTGCTGGTGATCCAGATCTTATCGCGGTTTTTCTTGAGGAAATCCTTTGCCTCGACCTCGTATTCGCCGTAACCACGTGCGTGGTCGAAATAATTGACTCCCCGGGCCAGGACCCTTCGCCACATGGATTTGTTACGCAGCCAGCCGGCAACCATTCGGCTGACCATGAAATTGGTTCGTCCCAAGCGGCGATATTCCGTGCCTGCTACCTTGTTGCGCCAGATCAGAGATTTGGGATCCACCTTGGTCTGGTCAGCGGCCGGTTGGCTGGTACCAGCCTCAGCCGCCTGAAGCACGGAAGGCCCGACGGTAGCGGCAGATAAACCTGCGGCGGCATGTTTGAGAAAACGACGTCTATCAAGTTTGCTCCGGTCGATAGGCATATTTAAACTCCTTTTGTGTACCTGGGTTAACAACCATTACTATAATTCTCTGGTAGTTGCTCGGATATATTCTCAGGCAACTGCACAGCTTAACCAGTATAAAGAGTTTGTATGGTTTTGTGCAAGTTTTTGATTATATGGATTTTACTTCAAACGTGTGCCGGGTCTG
>CP070790.1:3530075-3539528 GCA_020346805.1 Planctomycetota bacterium | reverse complement strand
GTCGGCCAATTCGCGTATCCGCCGACGATTGTCCCTGTGTTCGAGGAAAAGCCCCACCGAAAAACCACCGTAAGGACGAACCATAAACCGCAATCCATCCTCGTTAATCATCAACTGCGGCTCGACCGGTTGGCCGATCCAGGGCTTGGCGCTGGCATGCATTCGGGAAATATCCGCCGACAATTTGCTGCGATCGCGTACAAACATTTTTCTATAAACCGCCCGGGTGGAAAGTTGTTCATGAACCGTCCCCACCAGCGTACGCACCTCATCGACAGCAAACCTCAATCGCTGCTCGTGCAATTGCACAATCAGAACATCACCGAACCTCTCGATCACCAGGCCTGCGATACCGTCCGCTTGTCCGTTGAATATTCGATACGCATCCACCGCAGCGTCATCAATCAAAGGCTGCCTTATTTGCAGCGCCCGTTCTACGAACTGGAAGAGCTGATCTGACAAAGTTTCACCCGGATTATTCGTCGCTTGCCGGCACGGCCGTTTCACGTCCCAACCTTTGCATTATACGAATACGCAGATTGAGGAACATGGAAAAGACCACGGGAACCAGAATGATGGTAAATAATGTGGAGATTAGCAACCCCCCTACCATCACCGAAGCCAAACCGCGATACAATTCGCTACCCGCTCCCTGCATCAGGGCCAGAGGCAGCATACCGCCGATGGAAGTGAAGGCGGTCATGAAAATCGGCCTGATACGGGTGCGTACCGACTGATGAAGAGCGGCGGTGGGATCCATGCCGCGTTTGAGGTAGTTGAGAGTTTGATGCACGATAAGAATGGCATTGTTTACCACGATACCCAGCAGGATAACAAACCCAAGCATAGTCACCACATCAAATTGCTGAATTGGGGCAATTGGATTTGCCAGACTGGCTTCATGGACGATCTTCAGCCCGCCGAATCCACCCACCATGGCCAGGGGGACGGTTAGCAGAATAGCCAAGGGATGAATAAACGATTCGAACAATGCGGCCATCAGCAGATATACCACCACCAAAGCCAGGAATCCTCGGCTTTGCAGCAGCCTTAATAGCGAATCGGTGTTAAAGCCGGTCCAGCGACCGAACAGCGCCGCCCTGGTCTGAACCAGCTTGTCTGCGTTACCGGCCAATGAGATTTGCACCGATGGATCGATCGACCCTTGACCGCGCATGTCGGCCACAATTTTTTCAACTATTTCGGTTACGGTTTCGATGGTTATTCCACCGGGAGGTCGGATTTCCAAACCAACTCCCGGCATCTCATCAAAATGATAGATCTCCTGGGGAGCGCCAACTTCCTGAAAAGTTACCAAGGATGACAAAGGTACGATCCCCCCCACCGGCGTATAAACAGGTACATTTTTAATATCGCCGACGGGAGATCCGTCTGATTTGACAAACTTTATTTTCAAATCAACCTCGTCACCCTCATCGCGAAATTCACCGATATAAGCGCCATCAACCGCCGCCGCTAATATGAAACCCAAATCGCTGACATTCATTCCTGCTTCTGCCGTGCGCACCCGATCGGGAATATTTCGAATCTCGGGTTGAGGAAGATCAAAATTGTTGGGCTTGGGACGAACAAAGCCAATATTAGCTTCAAGAAATTTACCAAACAAAAGGCTGGCAGCCTGATTGACCTTGTTCAGATCGTCGCTGCGAATCTCGACTTCAACCGTGCCGCTACTCCGGATATCGCCAAAGAGTCCGGTTTGAAAGAAATAGGCAATCGATCCTACCGCAATTTTTGAGGACATGGCCGCCTGATGCATCAATGGGGCTAAGGGTTTCACATTGAGATCATCCTGACTGGTCGCCCCCATAAAGCACATATATTGAAAGGATCCAAAGAAGAAGTTATCGATGGGAGCGGGCTTGACTCCAACCATCTTATCGCCTACGGGCATCATCACCGGAGGCAAGTTGTCGGCTTCCGGCGTGCCGCTTCTGACACTCCAGTAGGGACTAAGATAATCTTTTATGTCTTCGGCCAACACCTTGAATTGCTCAACACTAAGCCCCGGCTCGGTAATCACAAAACCAAATACCAGATTGCGGTTCCCCGTAGGCAGATAATCGCTGGGCGGCATCAAGCAATAAGATCCTAACAGTGAGCCAACCAGAAAAACCACAATCACCGCCATTCGCCAGATAATTCTGCGATTAATCCAACTGACAAAATCAGCGATTAAGCCCGAAAATCTGCCTCCCCTTTCCTGACTGCCCGCATCCCTCCCGGGATTATTCAATTTCTTCTTTGCCCTACCCAAAACCCTGGCCGACAAGGTTGGGATGACCATAACTGCCACCAACAGCGACAAGGCCACACCGGCACTGATGGCAATAGCGATATCGCGGAATAACTGACCGGCTTCTTCCTCAATAAAAATCACGGGCAGGAAAACCGCCATGGTGGTTAAGGTGCTGGCCAGGATCGCTCCCCATACTTCGGTAGCCCCGTCTTGTGCCGCCTCAAAAGCGGTTTTGCCTATTTGCCGATGGCGATAAATATTTTCCAGTACTACCACCGCGTTATCCACCACCATGCCCACCGCAAAGGCCATCCCCGCCAGCATAACCACGTTAAGATTTCTGCCTAACAGAGTAATGGCCAGGAAGGTGCCGATTACCGAAATAGGAATTGAAACGGCAACTACGGCGGTAGCCCGTCCGCTGCGCAGAAAAGCCAGCAGGACAATAACTGCCAGGATACCGCCTACGATCAAATTTTTTCTGACCAGATCGATCGCCGAATGGATATAGATTGTCTCATCGTAAACCTGCAAAAGTTCCATCTCCAATCCGCGATCCCGTATAACCTCCTTGTTAACTCTGGCGATCTGCTCTTTGAGCCCGCGCATAACATCGATAACGTTCGCCCCCGTTTCACGACGGGCCGGTATCGCCAACACCGATTCCCCCTTCGAATTGACAAACGTTCGTTGCTTTTCATGCGTCTTCACCACTTTGGCAACGTCACGAACAAAAATCGGTCCCCCTTGGTGATAGGCAATGACCGTATTCTCAACATCCTCAGGCGTTTCATACTCCCCCACCGTACGATAGATAAAATCTCGTTTACCTTTAACCACCGTACCGGCCGAAACATTAACGTTTTGCGAGCGCGACGCATCTTCGGTATTGCGTAACGTCAGCCCCCTGGCCGCCAACAAGGCCGGATCCAGCTCGATATGCACCTCACGTTCACGTCCGCCGTAAACATCAATCGAAGCCAATCCTTTGACCCGCTCGAGAATCGGCTTGATCTCATCCCATACAAAATCACGAAGCGTCGAAACATCCCCACCATCTTTGGACCTGAACAGCAGCCAGGCTATGGGAGTTTCCAGAGCGGCGTCGGCGGCTACAATCTCCGGTTCTTCCACCTCTTCAGGATAGCCGCTGACCTGATTGATCTTTTCGTCCACATCCCGCAAGGCGCGATCGCGATCAGTGCCGACAAAAAATTCCAGGGTGATTTCCGCCTCTCCCTCACGGGACACCGAAGTCATCTTTCTCAGGCCTGAGATACCCTTTAGCTTCTCTTCCTGTCGGTCTACGATCTCGCTTTCGACCTCACGGGCATTCTTTCCCGGCCAACGGGTGGTTACCGTAACCTTTGGCTCATCAACGTTTGGGGTTAGCTGAATGGGAATCTGAAAAAGAGCGAGCGTGCCGAATAGACACACCAGAATAACGCCCACCGCAATTTTGACGGGATTGTTAATGGTAAATCGAACGATGTCCATGATTCGCGCCTTGCCACCGGAATCAAATACCGGCTAACGGATAGCATCTCCGGAATTCTCTACCACTGTTTATTTGCCAAATACAATTACTTGGCGGGGTTGGAAGTAGTTATATTCCTTCCCACCTTATCGGCCGCTGGTTTTGTGGTTGCACCAATTGTAACAGGAGCGCGTACTTCACCGGGCAACGATTTAACCGGCAGGGGGCCATAAATACGATCGTGACCTTTGACTGCTACCTTCATACCGGATTGAATTGCAGGAGAATTTACTACTATCCAATCACCAACATCGGCTCCCAGCCCCACCGGGATCGGTATGGCCATTTCACTCTCAAGGGGTGCCTGGGCCGGGCCGACCATTACCACATAATAAGTATTATCCCGTTGAATAACCGCGTCGCGAGGAACTATCACCGACTCGGTTGTGGGACCTGCGGGCATGCGGGCACGAATAAACATCCCGCTTTTCAATTCATAAGAACGATTATCTAATTCAATCTCAATAGGAAAAGTACGAGCTTTTTCATCCGCCTGGGGTATGACATGTTTGACTTTACCCCGCCATGTTTTATTCAGGGCATCGACCACCACCGCCACCGAATCCCCCACGCTGACCGAACTGATCGCCGACTCAGGCACATCCACCTTAACCAGAACGCGATCCAGATCTATCAATTCCACTACCGCCCCGCCAACATTCAACCATTCACCAACCTCCGCATGCTTTTCGGTTACATAACCTGCAAACGGAGCACAAATCACGGTTTGATCCAGATTGTACTTTAGTAGAGCCACAACCGCCTTTCTCGCTTCAACAGCATAGCGAGCCCGGGCAATCTTTTCAGCCCTGGGACCGGCCACAGCTAATTCGTATGAGGCCTTAGTCTTTGCCAAACGTTCCCGTGCTGCCGCATGATCCGTGATCGTATCGTTATATTCCTTCGGACTTGCCACCCCATCTTCACGATGCCTGGTGATCCGGAGTAATTCCATCTCCCATTTTTTATAAACCGCCTTGGCCTCTTCCATCGCCGCCCTGGCCTCCTCGATTTCCTCCTTACGGGTACCGGCCTCCAGTTCCTCCAGTTCCGCTTCCAGTTGTTTGAGCAACGCCTCGGCTTCTGAATAAATCATCCGCCTGGTGGTATCACGAAGTTTGCATATGGTCATGCCCGCCTCAACACGATCTCCCTGTTCAACCCGCAATTCCTTTACCAGCCCACTGACCTCACTGGCGATCAAACTCCTGGTATATGGCTTTACCGATCCCACCAGGGGTAGCGTTTGACGAACCATTCTTTTCTGTGCTTGGGCCACGGAAACTACAAGCAACGGTGGTTCCTGTGCCCATATCTGAGATGTCATAATAGTTGTAAGTAACATTGCCACAGCGATGTGTTTAAAGCTTTGGATCCTATATCTGTGTTTACATAAGTTTCTGTTATTCAAGATCTTATGCCCCAAGAAAGCCGGTTGTTCTCATTCATCGACAAGCTTTCAAAGCTACACTAGTAATATCTATGAAAATATTTCATCTTTATAATTATACGCACATTGCATCTATATAACAAGCTATAACACAGCACTTGCCAAAGTATAGTCCCAACCCGAAAATGCGGACATGACTAGGTTTTATGAGTTATGTAGAACTCTATCTGATTTAGTGTTCCCACGCCTCTGTCCGGCCTGTAATCGCCATCTCTCAGTAGAAGATGAAACGCTTTGCCGGATATGTTGGCTGGCCATGATCGATATTACCAAATCCGAATATTGCCCCTTATGCGGAACACCAGTGGGCCCCCATCTTCTCAACATACGGGGCTGTCCCTCCTGCCCGAATATTAAGATCCAATATGAAGCTATGGTTCGCACCGGACTGTACGCCAGTCCCCTGAAGGAAATGATCTTGAATTACAAATACCACCACATGCAAAGACTTGATCAACCACTGGGTTCGATTCTGGCTTCAGCCATTCAGGGACAATCATGGTGCCGGGAGCTTGATGCCCTGATTCCCGTACCCGTCACGTGGTTTGATCGATTAAAATATCGTTACTTCCCGGTGGGATTGCTGGCCTCATGTGTTGGCAAAAAATTGTCTATACCGGCACTCCCCCTGCTCAAAGTGCGAGGTAAAAAGCAGCGCCAGATGGAACTGCCCGAAAGCAAACGACCGGCCAACGTGCGCAGCGTTTTTCATCTGGCCAAACACGCAAACGTCAAAGGCAAAACTTTATGTATCATCGATGACGTGGCAACCACCTGCTCGACCCTGCGTGAAGTCGCTCGCACCCTCAAGAAAGGCGGTGCCGGTCATGTTTACGCCGCCGTCCTGGCCAAAACCGATCCCCGTAAAAGTATTTATTAAATTAATTGTCTTTTTTAATATAGATCAGTAAAAGTGACTTCCCCCAGGATGCGTCGTACAAAAGAGTCCTGTTTATAAACTGATGATTGCAACCTTTAATCGGTAATATAGTATAAAATATGTATAATTGTTTAATCGTACCTATAGGCAACAATAGTCATTCCATCAACCAACGGCACATAGGAGGCAACAGACATGAAAAAGCTTGCTACCCCCGCAATCGTAATTGTGATCATCGCCCTTCTGCTACTAAATTTGGCTGTAGGAATCGGGATAACGCCACCAACCAAACCCCAAATAGATATCCCAAGCCCCTTTGTCGGAATAAGTGCGGTTAATCCCGACATACGGGCCAATGTAATAATTGTCTTTCGGGCACGTGCCAATGGAACACTGGAGGCGTTACGCATCGATGAATCGCGAATCAACAGGATGCCATCGCATGAATGGGTGCCCCTGACGATAAAAGAAACTCAGCCCCAACCGCCGGCCAAGCCCGCACAGAATTAACAGCAGATTACCAAAGAAGTACACGATTTTTCGCCGCGGAAAAGCGGATTGATTCCCCGTTTACCAACTCAGTACTTCGGTTAAAGAATACAATCGAGATTATAATATCGAAACTACAACTCCCCCACTACTTTTTAATGGTTAGTTGGTATTTAACACTATGATCCTTCACCAACCACATCTCCTTGGGAGCCCATGACTCTAAAAAGGCTGTAGCCCCTTCGACTCGATAGATGAACGGTTTGCCAGTAACCGGATCGATCGGGATTGGTACCTGTGTGATAATATCTAAGCTACCGGGCAGCTTGCCATCATTGGCGGACGCATATATGCGGATAGCTTCAAGACAGCGCAACGCTGCGATTCCTCTACTCATCCTCACCGTGTAGAAGCGCGCCCGCGTTATACTGGGTAACAAGTCGATTATTGGAATACTCTCAGGCCAGCTTTCGCTAGCCCGAGCTTTACCAAGCTGTTCTTCTACATATTCTAGACGCTTGCACGCCTGATAATAAGGCAAACCAAACCACTTGAACATTTCATCCCGCCAGTATAAGTATCGATCGAAGGAATAGATAAGAACAACCTGCTTGACCGGCATGGCCTCGATAAACTTCGAAGCGAATCCCTGTGAGCTAAGGTACTGTTTGGACTTGCCAAAAGCCTTCTTAACCTGTTTCTCGTCGGCGAACAATTTGTCCACCCAACTTGGTCCACCTTCCTCCGATTTCCCCTCCTTGGGAGAAAGCACGTTATATTTCATTAATACATTGATAATGTTATCAACCTCTTCCTCGGTCATTACCCGCTTCTTCATATCCCATAATTGTGGGCAGTCACAATAGGGTACCAACCGTTCAAACCGGAGTCCTTCACGAGCGTCAATCAACGGACTCGGTATGTCGGCCAACGCCCAATACAGGTTCGGTGATCCTGGAGTATCAATCCAGTATTCAAGCTGTTTGCTCATAAGGTCAGCTATCGCAACTCCCACCAGGTTTTGAATTAATGTCGGCCCATCACCACCAACGTGCCTGGCCATTGCATAACCGGTTTGCAGTTTCTCGAGCGCTTCAACAAAGCGTCCTTCCGATATATCGAGTCGTATTTGTAAAGCCAGCAATCTGGCAATATTCCGTTGAGGGGCCAGCGGTGACAACAATGCATTGATACCCTCTGTCCGAATGGAAAAATCCCATTGGCAACACTCACGACGCGAGGCCAGCTTTGCATAACGCAAGGCGTTTTTATAAGTCTTCAGCAACTTCTGAGCCTCTTCGCGCGGCAGCTCCTCGACAGGCATCTCTAACCAATCATGTATCTTGTCAAATGTCTTACGAGCTTCTTCACCCTGATTCATCATATCACCGGCTATGCTGAAGAGCGGTTCTGCATTCCCCGGCGTCTGATCGATTGGATCGGGAAATAATAAGTACTTAAGCGCAGGAACCGGTTCTTTTGCCGGCTGTAGACTTAGTTCCACCAGACGGGGCTTGGCCAATGATTCGTCCTTGTCAGCAGATTTGGTTTCTTGCCCCAAACCGCTATTCACAAAAACAATATCTATAATCACAAACATGCATACAAAAAGTGCCCTATTCCTCATAACTGTTTCCTCCAATCAGTTAGACGGTTAACTTCCCTCTTGCTAATACGGTAATAGCCATTAAGCGCATCCCAATTAAAATTATCAGAATCCCCACCCAGAACTCGTCTTTGTAGTAAAAGATAACTTTGCGGGTGCAGCCGAGGAGAACTATCTTGAGCACCGCCAATTTTAACACTGTGATCCGTCATTTTCGGAAGCTTGCCCTGCTCTACCTTTACGTAAACAGACGAAGCATCCTGTTGCCATTTCCATTGGCTCGCTAACGACAGCCCCAACCCCACAACCAGTATCGCAGCCAGGCCCTGCCAAACGCGCATGCCCCGCCACATTGACTGTTGTCCCGCCCGGAAAATGAGTTGTTCGTAATCCATCGAAACATCCGCTAGCTTCAACCGGCCAAAGGCCTCTTGAAGCTCTCGTTCCGCAGGTGTTAGTCCTTCTGTGTTTTGCATGATGCCTCCATAGCTTTTTGCAGGGTAGCAAGCCCCGCGCGGTAACGGCTGAACAAAGTTGAAACCGGACAACCGATCACTCCGGATGCTTCCTCTAAGGTCATCCCCGCCCATATCCTCAGCAGGATAATTTCTCGCTGCTCGTCGGGCAGAGAAAGCAGAGCCGACTGAGCGGTGACCGCATCAAGTAGATCTTCCGGGGAGGTCTGAAACCACGCCGGATTACTAACGGCCCGCCGGCGTTCGTATTTATGCCGATGTCGAATTGACCGTGCCTTGTTAAGGGCGGCATTCCGCACCGACCGAAACAACCAGGCCTTGACATTTGCAGGCTCTCCCTTCTGTAAGAGCAACTGAACGAACGCTTCCTGCACCACATCCTCGGCCGATTCCATGCTCAGCCATTGGCGGGCGTAGTGCACCAGAACCTTACCGTAAGCGTTAAACCAGTGACTCAATTTTTTTGAATCAATGAATTTCATTACATCCCTGTCACCACCATATATGACACAGGCCGATAAAATATTTCCGAACTCAAACATGTATTTTCAGGAAAATATTATCCCTTATCTAGATCCTCAGCATTATCGGGCTATTACGGATTCACCTTCAAACGTGCCCCGCGTCTGGCTCAACTATTCCAATGGAATATTGTGCCTGACCTGCTCTCTTAGCGCACCCTTGAAGTGGAATTCGTTTAAATTCCATGAACATGACCCGCCAATAAAGGATCATTATGGTCAGTACTACTTCGG
>CP070790.1:3525754-3529975 GCA_020346805.1 Planctomycetota bacterium | reverse complement strand
GATATGGTGGATCAATATGAACAGGGCCTCTCATGGCTTATATGTCCCTTGGACACGATAAAGCCGTCTATAAAGTTGGTCAGTCCCGCGCCATGCAGGGTCGGCCTTGATGGCCAATGCGGCGGTAGCGGACATGTGATACCGAGTTTTTCTATGACTTACTTTGGCAAATGCTTTCCGAATATATGCCTCATTGAGTTTTGCCAGCATATCTGCTCTTGTGGTAAATTACGCTTTAAAACAACCGATACCCAGTATAAGCCTTAATAGTCACATAAATTATTAAATAGAAAAGACGAGAAACCTGAACCTACTTCTTTGTAACCAGAAGTATCTTTTCCTGTTAATAATTTTTAGGAGGCGGTGGCTCCTTAAATATTGTTGCCAAACCAGTTACCAAGTAAATGAGAATATATAAAGTGCCAATCCGCCCTCTTCACGCTCTCAATCGTACACACCAACTCCGTTTTACCTAGGCCGGTTGATCTCACTCGCATCATAACATTCCCTCCTCACGAGCTTTTGCGACACTTTCAGGCTCAGGCCACCATTTCTCTATGCCTTGGTCTTCAGCCACGGCATTGGCGGCCAGATAACCCGGACCGAAGGTGATCAATCCGCCCGGGTAGGAATTTGCTCCCCCGAGGTAAAGATTATCAATCGGGGTTCGGTGATTGGAGCAATGGTAATTGGGCCGGTGATAGCCCATCTGGAGGTTTGTGTAATCTCCCTGTTTGTATGAACCCTCAATCATATTCGGGAACCTTCTTGCGGTGCCCAGCGGTGTAGTGGCATAAGCCCAGATTACCTTGTCCATGGATATATTGGGGGCGTATTGTTGCAGGACAGCAACCCTCTCCTCAATAAGTCCCCACTTGAACTTGAATTGTTCCCATTTCTCTACACCTTCGCTGATTTTATACGGGGCCATCTGGGAAATAAGGCCGCTGCACTGCCCTGGGGGTGCTTGACTAGAATCATGAACACTCGGGAAGCAGGTTGTGAATCCCGTCGTCTGCCGCTCGCCTCTGGCTATCCCCTTCCAGTGGTCTATAACGTCTTGGGTGCCTTCATAACCCATGATATGAACGCAGGCTTTATTGATATCAGGATTTTTTGCTGCCGCCAGGAAATTGGGAGGCTCAGTAAGCGCCAGATGAAGTGCAAGCAGGCTCCATTTTTCCCATTGCCACCCCTCGATACTTTGAGTAAATTCCTCATCAAGATGTTCCTTGCCCACATATTTCAGGAAGGTCGTGCCCAGGTCGATCGTGCTTACCACGGCTTTGCCGGCTTCAATTTTTGTTCCATCTTTTAGTTCTATCCCCCTGGCCGCGCCATCGCTCACCAAAATATTTTTGATTCTTTTGCTGCCCATGAGTCGGCCGCCATTTTCCAGGATTACCTTCTGCAAAGCTGATGCTAGCTTATGAGAGCCACCCACGCAGAGACGATAGTTGGTAGACCGATTCAGATTGATGATGGCTAGATAGCCTAATCCGGTGCTGTCATAGTCCACGCCCCAGTGACAGGCCAGATAGTACATCATCGCTCTGACTTGGTCGTTCTCAAAATAGCCGTCAATCAGTTCCTGAGGGCTTTTCTCCGAATCAGCAGAGACTTCTCTGCCCAACTCCGTCTTTTCCAGCAGCGGTATCTGTTCCAGGGGGGGCATGGCCGGCATATAGGTTAACGGCCCCATATAGTTACTAAAATAGTCTTCCAGCTTATTATGAAACTCCCGGTAAGCGTCGGCGTCGTGTTTAGAAAAGGCAGCTATGGACTGGCAGGTCTTATCAACATCCTGATAAAGGCATAGGTCATAGCCATCGGCGAAGAGCATAGCGAATTGGAGCTCCGGCCAGACGTACCTGACGGCGTATTTGTTTTCCAAATCGAAGTCTTTGTGCACTGGAGCATAATCCACCATCATGTGGTAGATCAAGTGGGTGTTTGTCAGGAACCCTGGGAAGGTGGCCAGTTCCGTGGCCAGCCCTCCGCCCAATTCCTGGTTGTAATCAACCACGTAAACCTTAGCTCCTGCCTTAGCCAGATAAGCGGCGGTGGCAAGCCCGTTTGGGCCTCCGCCTATGACAATTACATCCGGTTTGTCTACCATTTTAACATTACCTCCTTAATGTCTATGTATGAACCCCTTAATATTTCCGGTTTTTTTCTTCCCATGGCTTTCTCAGGCCAAAATCATCGGCCATCACCTTGTAGCAGGTATAGGCACTGGTTAACGAGGCCTGTCCCCAACCCCAGGCCGATCCTGTCGCGTACAGATTTTCAATCGGGGTTCGATGTCGCGCCAACTCGGGAATAGGTCTGAATGACCCCATCTGACTGATGATAGAATCAATGATATTAAAGTTACCCGAAGGCCCCATATTCTTGAGATGTTTGGCAATGTAGTACGGCGTTACCGGAATGACACCGGCTACTTTATCCCAGCTTATATTGGTCGTGTATTGCTGTAATATTTTCATCTGATGTTCCGCGTGCTCGTGCTGGAATTTAATCCACCATTCTTCTGGATACGCATAAGCGGGAACACAGCCCGCGTCAGCATGGGCAACGCAGTGATTAGGGTCGCTGGTTAGTTCTGCACAGTTGGGCGCCGTTGCAAGAATAATCAAAGGATTCGGAGCCATCTTGCCATTCCGGCGGTAGTTAGATTCTTCTATAAGGCTTTCAAAGCTTTTCTCTCCTAGGGTAGTGGTCGTGACTCCATTATATGCCTCATCGCTATCAATAAACGGATTATAGTCATGTGCTTTAAATTTAGGGTATTCCGTGAAAGCCCAGTCGTACCAGGTGACACAGATACGATCGACTTCCAGTGCATCTATTTTCGAAAGCATCTTGGCACTTATATGGTCTTTTCCGATAAGATCGTAGCACAACTGCCATGGGCTTAACGTGCTTATTACCGCTTTGTTGGCTTTGATCTGGCTGCCGTCTTTAAGGCGAATTCCGGTGGCTTTTCCATTTTCTATGAGCACTTTCTCCACTTCGCTATGGGTGAATGTCTTGGCTCCTAATCGATGCAGAAGTCTATGCATGGCATGGGCATAGTTATGCGTGCCTCCCTTGAACATAGCATGAGTAAATCCTTCCACCGCAAGCATCAAAACCGGTAACGCAACACCCGGATCATCACTGAAGTAACCCATGACTTGAGCCGTCCTTAACATGGTGATTAATAACTCTTCGGACTCGAACATCGTTTTTAATCCGTCAAGCGCAGTTGTCATAGCCAATTGGGGAGTAATCCCCAGTTTTGGTAAATCCGGATCGGCTATCATAGCCTTCATCAACAGCCCCGGATCGCCGGGCTCGGGCGGCAGGCAATAGTTTTCTTCGTAGAGGATTGGTTGTAAACGCTCCAGATAAATATTTCGCCATTTAAACATGATTTCTGCATCTTTTTCGGAAAACTTCGCTATCTCGGCCGCAGTTTTTGTTCCGTCCGGGTCTACATCGAATCCGTAGGTGGTAATGCAGCTGTCATCCGGGAAAACACTTGTCATGTGGGTCATCCTGCCCACGATCTCGAGTCCCTCTTCCCAGAGCTCCGGCAGATCGTCCTTGATAATGACTTTGAAATACCAGTCCATAAAGGCGAAGCAGTGGGGGTTGCTGTGGAAGCCTGGAGCCGATTGCTCACCATGCATACCTCCGCCGAGCTCATTTGCTTCGTCAAAAATACCCACCGTCATACCGCCGTATTTGGCCAGATAGGCCCCCATGGCAAGGCCCTTGCAACCTCCTCCGACAATCACCACATCAAAACTTGAATCAGCCATTGTGTCCTCCTTAATATATTTGTCAACTGGTTGGTGTTTTTATATTGCTCTCTTCTCGACCCTTATCAGCGGTTGCAATTCATGCTGAAAAGAAGTCGTTTTTGATCGCAATATAATGAAAAATTAGAGGATTTTTATCGTAACAATGTATATCGAAATATATAGAAGGTGTAGTAACGCCTGAAATTACACATTAATCCAGATTTTTAATCGTTCTCAATGTGTCATTCGCTAACTTGAGGTAAAAACATTGATCTGCCAATTGGAATAATTAATTGTATTCATAGCAACAATCTAATGTTGCTTTGTCTACTGTTGACAATACAATAATTAGCCGTATTCCTTGCCCCTGACACGTAAAAAAACGACTATACCCTAAAAAACATGATTTTGCCTTTAATTTACTTAATTT
>CP070790.1:3522817-3525654 GCA_020346805.1 Planctomycetota bacterium | reverse complement strand
ATTTGGGCGCAAGTGCTTCCGGCACTCAACGTCCTCGGAGACGTTGAGCTCTGGAGCTCCATGGTTGAGGTAGAGGGAGTGACCCAAACCATTCCGGTGATGCTGTCTGATCTTGCCATGGCAATTATTGTAATAATCTTCACGGTAGCTGCGGCCCGGAATCTACCGGGGGTACTGGAAATCACCTTACTGAATCGTCTGCCCATTGATCGCGGGGCACGTTATGCCTTTACGACTATCTGTCGCTACATCATCACCGGCGTGGGCGTCATAATTGCCTTTAGCACCATTGGCATCACCTGGTCGAGTCTTAAGTGGCTGGTCGCTGCCCTGGGTGTTGGTTTGGGATTCGGATTGCAGGAGATCGTAGCGAATTTTGTTTGCGGCCTGATCGTTCTGTTTGAACGGCCGTATCGCGTCGGCGATGTCGTTTCGGTCGGTGAAATCAACGGCACGGTTACTCGAATTCGAATCCGTGCTACTACCATAACCGACTGGGATCGCCGTGAACTGATTGTCCCAAATAAAGAATTCATTACGGGTAGGTTAATTAACTGGTCTCTTTCCGATCCAATAACCCGGATCGTTCTGCCGGTCGGCATCATTTACGGATCTGATACGGCTCTGGCTGAAAAACTGCTTATGAAGGTCGCCACCGAAAATCCTTCTGTCCTTGACAATCCTGAACCTTCGGCCCTGTTTCTTGGCTTTGGAGATAACAGCCTTAACTTTGAACTGCGAGTATTCATTGGGGATCCGTTGAATCGCTTTAAAATCACGCATCAATTGCATCAGGCCATTAACAGGGAATTTAAAAAAGCCGGCCTCGTGATCGCCTTCCCGCAACGGGATGTTCACCTGGACTCATCCCGGCCCCTGGATGTAAGAGTGGTTTCGGATCAGGCCCTTCGGAATAAGGAGAATTCGCATTCAGATCCGCTCGATAAATCCTCCTGACTCCTCTTGCCGGTAAGATGAAAAAGTTATGACAATACTTCTTATCATAAATTTCATTCTAGCTCTGATTTACTACCTGTAACTTTTTTCCTAAGTTAATGTAAAATTTGATTATCTTTCAGAGACCGGCGCCCTTGCTGATTGAAACATACCTGCAACATCAGGGCAAACCTCTAACCTTTACAAACATGCCCCGTTTTCCTATATTACGTCAGGCTGAATGACGCCTCCCTTCAGGATAACTAAAACCGATCAGTGATTGTTTGGTGAGATATGGATGCTACGCTCAGACTCAATGAAAACCATTTGGACGCCGTTCCAAACCGGTTGGGGACGTTTGGTGGTGTATTCACCCCTTCGATTCTAACCATCCTCGGCGTGATTATGTTCATGCGAGCCGGTTACGTGATCGGAGAGGCCGGCATTTTTCATGCGCTACTGATTCTTTTTCTCGCCAAGAGCATCACCGCACTGACTTCCCTATCCATATCGGCGGTTTCCACCAACACGCCCGTGGCAGGAGGGGGCGCGTATTTCCTTATCTCCCGGGCCCTGGGTCCGGAGTTCGGCGGTGCGATCGGTCTGGCGCTCTTTTGTGCACAGGCCATCTCGGTGCCTTTCTATACACTGGGCTTCACCGAATCATTGGTGCGTACCTTTCCAGACATGGCCGAGCACTTCCGGGGGATTGCCTTGGTGACAGCCGCAGTCCTTTTTGGCATCTCATATAT
Organism: Planctomycetota bacterium; assembly: GCA_020346805.1. Classification (GTDB taxonomy): domain Bacteria; phylum Planctomycetota; class Phycisphaerae; order UBA1845; family PWPN01. Next base: position 3,523,966 of record CP070790.1, on the reverse strand, counting down.
TGGTGCCAAGTGGGCCATTAAGACCCAATACCTGATTATGGCGATTCTGGGGCTGTCAATCTTGACATTCATGGGCGGCGCTGCAGCGCATTTCCAGTGGGACCTTTTTATTCAAAACTGGTCTTCCGGGTACACCTATCCGTCCGTGTCCTTCTGGGTTGTTTTCGCCATATACTTTCCGGCAGTTACAGGCATCATGGCAGGGGTGAACATGTCGGGTGACCTGGAAAACCCTGGTCGTGCCATTCCGTTGGGGACGTTGGCGGCAGTCGGCGTGGGCCTTTTCATTTATGCATCACAAATCTTGTTGTGCGGCGGCTCACAAACACGGCTTCAGTTGATCGATGCCGGTTTTGAGACGCTTCGTTCCCAGGCCCTTTTTGGCGCGGGTTTCCTGGTGGCCGCGGGTGTATTTGCCGCCACCCTTTCCAGTGCCTTGGGATCTTTTTTGGGGGCCCCGCGGGTGTTGCAGGCTGTGGCACGGGACAATGTTATTCCACTTTTGCGACCCTTTGCCTTGGGCTCTCGCCGCGGCGATGAGCCCCATCGGGCGCTGTGGCTCACCCTCGGCATTACTTTTGGCATCATCCTCTGGGCTGGCGGGGACTCACAGGGCGGCGCCTTTAACATTCTTGCTGCAGTAGTGACCATGTTCTTTCTATTTACCTATGGGATGGTAAACCTGGCTGCCTTTGTGGAGTCGTTTGCTGGGAACCCTTCTTTTCGGCCCCGATTCAAGTATTATCACTGGATCCCGGCCATGTTCGGGGCTGCCGCTTGTGCATCCATAGCCTTTCTCATTGATCCCCTAGCCGCGGCACTGGCGGCTGTCTTTGTTTTTGCATTATATACGTTGCTTCGACGAAAGGTCCTTAGGGTTCGTTTTGGGGATGCCCGTTGGGGGTTCACTTATTCCCGCTTACGAGACAACCTGCTCAAGATGGCGAAGATGCCGACACACCCGAAAAACTGGCGGCCCACTGTACTGGTCCTCATAGGAAACCCGGAGAACCGGCTGACCATGGCAATGTATGCATTGTGGATCGGGGCAGAGCGAGGCTTAGTGATCCTGGCGCGCGTGCTTGTTGGAGATCTGGTTGAGATCGGACACTTAAGGGAGACGGCGGTCACGCAACTCAATCATTTCCT
>CP070790.1:3502328-3522717 GCA_020346805.1 Planctomycetota bacterium | reverse complement strand
ATCAATGCCAAACAGAATAAAGCGGTGGTGCCCAAGGCGTGCCGGCCGTCCGGGGTATGGAGGTAAGCGGCGTCAGACCGACCAAGCAAGGGTTTGACCATTTTACGGAAAGCCTCAATGGCCCGGGTGAGCGCCTGTTTCGAGGCTTTGTCGTTAAACTTGCGGGCATGAACGGCAAGGGCCCAGGTGGTAGCGGCCTGTCGAATCCAATTCTGGGCCTTGGGCCAATATATATCTCGCCCGGGCAAGAATTCATAAGCAAAAATACCATTGGGATTCTGGCGATAGCGAATAAAGCCGGCCAGATCGTCGACCGTTGCTGCCAATGACGCGTGATTTATTTCCGTCGGTTGAATAAACCGCATACCGGCAATCAATGGTGTGGGTTTTTGCCTGGAACGTGATTGATACAAGTGCATGGTTCGGAAGCGAAAAACGCCGATGGTGGCGGGCTTGCGGTCCGGTGGATCTTTGAACAGTCCCATCTTTTGCTTGAAGTTGTCGATGGCAACGATATAACGGTTGCACTGATGATCCAGTTTCCATTCCTGTTGGCAATAGCTTTCAATGGAGATCAATTGTGAGGGTTTGACCAGAACCTCCTTACCTTCCAGCAGAAATGCGATACCATGGATGGCGGGCTCGAAGTGTGGGATCAATTTTTCCGTCTCATCGTTGCAGTTACCCACCCGCTCACGAGGCCCGATTAACTCGATCTCCAGCGACATGTTGGTAACATCGTCTGCATTCAAATTTCTTTTTTTTCGAGCGGTGGACAATGCCGCTTCGGCCGCCTGCCGAGACGCTTCCACAATCGGCAAAGTTTTTGAATCACCGCTCCCAACCAGAATACCCTTATCGCGTAAAGTAACCGCCACTGTGCATTTCAAGTCGGTCAAAGTCAAGGGTACATAGCCTATTTCATAGCGTTGATTATCAAGAAGACGTCGCACGATTACCCGACGAACGAAGCGCATCAGGTAGTTTTGATCGAGAGGTTCGATGTAAGACGGAGGCTGCCCGAGCCTTCGCTCTATAGCAGCTTTATCAACCGGTTTCGTCTGCTGGGTCCACCCGGCGCGGGCTCCCATGAGCAAAACAGACATGGACATAAACAAGGTAAAGTGATAGGTGTTATTCAGTGATTTAAAATGCATCCGCTTCATGACCAATCATTCTCTCTAAGTTGAATAATGCATATGTTTACAAAGGTTCGTCATATCGTTTTGACTCTTTGAAAACCGCCTGAGTCCTTATGCCCAGACGTTTTAGCAGCTCAGCTCCATCTTCCAGCATCGATCCCACATCCTCAGCCTGATGTGCGTCACTCCCCAGAGCAACGGCCTTTCCACCCAGCTCAGCATATCGACGAATACACCATTCGGGAGGCATGGTTTCGGGTATCGATTTCCGCAGGCTGCTCACATTAATCTCCGGCACCAGATCCGCATCAATACAGGTGACCAGAATCTCATCGATCAGATCTTTGTGTGGTTCAATATCATAGGTATCGAAATACCGATGGGTATATCGTTTGACCAGATCGATGTGCCCCAGGATATGAAAATAATTATGTCCTTGTTGCTTGATCTGGAGAACGCATCTTGCGGCTTCCCGTACGGTTTGCAGATACTTCCTGGTTCCGGATTCGACATCCAAACCATTCCAATGTTCGCGTTTGTGTAATGCCCGTCCGGCGAACCAGTGAGCGCTGAGCATTACCAAATCGAAAGAATGCCCGTCGAGATACTTGAGTATCTGATCCATCTGTTGAGGTTGGTAGCAGACTTCGATGCCGTGCCCGATGAAGATTTGCCGGTCGAATTGATCGCGGAGGGCTGAGATTGTCTCAGCCAGCTCGCGGTAGTCGTAAATACACTCAGGCCATTCGCTGGGATGGGTATCCCAATGATCGGTAAAGGTTACGCCAGCCAATCCCAGATCGACGGCCCGACGGACGATATCGCCGGGATCGGCCTGGGAATCCACGGAAAACCTGGTATGTACGTGCTGATCGTATATGGCCACGGCATCACCTGGACAGGAAAAATCCAAAAAACCGCATATAAACAGGCCTAAAGTGTAAGGTACAAACCGTCAGGAATAAAGGCGATGTCCACCATGCAACCTCTGACAGATTGAGCCGGCCCATCAAGGGTGTGTTATTGCTCCGATACCCAATCATAAGATAAGATATAGTAGGTTAATTGTCCTGCTGCACAAAATATTACTGGCATGCGAAGGAACATCGGCCTATAGTACACATAAAAGCGTAATTATATGGCTGCCGACAACGTCATCACCGATAATTCGTTGCCCAAGCAAGAGATCGAAGGCATAGATCTCGGCATTCTGTCGCGGGCCAAGTTTGCCCTGGTTCGGGGGTTCCTATGGGCCTGGGCCCGCTGCTTTTCGCTGAAGGGATTATATCTATTCGGTAAGTTCTTCGGGACCTGCGAGTGGCTGATCAACTATAAACGGCGGCGACGGTTCCGCGAACACCTGGAACGTATATTCGGACAATCGCAAGTTCAATTCAATAAAAAGTCGATCCGCAAAGCATGCCTTGACCATTTCACTCGAACCCGCTGCGATAAACTGTTTTACCTGATTTTCGACAAGCTGCCGAGGGAGAAAATATTCAACCGCATCAAGTTTCATAACCGGGAGATTCTCGATGAAGCCATGGAGCGCAACAAGGGCGTCTACTTTTGCATGAGTCATACGGGATCCTACCACGTGGTTATCTTGCTGATGGCTTTGATGGGATACAAGGTAGCGGGGGTACGGGACCCCAACGAGGGAAACCTTCGACGTTACGTTCAAATTAAATACGAAGAAACATTTCCCGAGTTTCGCGATATTCGCATGTTCTTTTCCGACACCTATCCGCGGGACATATATCGCTGTTTCCAGGATGGGTATATTCTGGGCAGTGCTCTGGATATAGGGAGGCATCGCGGCACCCATCTGCGTACGGCCAAGGTCAAGCTATTCGGCCAGGAACGCGAGTTTCTCACCGGACCCGTGCAGATCGCCCTGCGCTGCGGGGCCCCGATCTTGCAGGGATTCGTAATATCCCGAAAAAACTTTTATTTCCGTCTGGTAGTGATGGGACCGCTGACCAATCCGGACACCGAACTTGACGAGCCGGAGATTCTTAATGATTTGATGCAGCGTTATGCCGACAACATCGCCGACCATCTCACCGAACACCCCGATCACATCAGCAAGAGTTGAAAGAAAGTTCTTTGCCATCTGCAGCAAGTCTTGACCCCGTACATCAAGTAAAGCTCAGGCTTCAAGATCGATGTGGGTGATTTGATCTTCGGGGAAATTGTCTGTTTCGCAAGGAGTGGGATTTTCGGAATTACCTTCGGACTCGGTGAGGTATCGCCCTTGGCTGCCGCCGCCTTCGGCGTCGCCGTGTATGCGGATGTCGTCGTCATCGGTTTCCACAGTACTGTCCTTTTCAGCGACAGCCGTTGACTGTTGATTCCGGGCATCGGCCTGCTGGGCCCGCAGATTGTCGCGGATGGAGGAAATCTGCTGCTGAGTCAGGTCACTCTGCAGGATAGGGCCGACCAGATTGGGAGGTATGGATGACATAATATCGCTCCGGCAGCTTTAATCCGGATTATTCACGGATTAACAATAGTATATCGGAGCAATAATCACGAATCTTGATCCTGACCGATAAGTAACGGTTGGGGGTAAATTCGGAACGAATAATAACCACCGCGGTTACCATCAAACGTCAATATGTATATTGTGTTTGACTTTTTGGTTTGAGATGGTGTTTAAGGCGATCCAATATACCCGAATGCATTTGGCTGACGCGGCTTTCGGAGAGATCGAGGGTGGCGCCGATCTCCTTCATGGTCATTTCTTCGTAGTAGTATAATACTATGATGAGCCTTTCGATCTTGGTTAGTTTCCCCATTACCACATCACGGATTTCGTTTTGTTGAAGTTCGGCCACCGGATCGGCGCTTTTAAGATCTTCAAGTACATCGATCTCCTGCAATTCGCGGTTGGAATCGTCATCGAAAAATTTTCGCGACAGGGAAACCAGCGAGACGGTAGTCGCATCCCGCATGATCTTGTTCAACTCATCCCGGCCGATAACCAGTTTTCGGGCAATCTCATCATCGGTAGGTAACCGGCCCAGTTCGGCCCGTAATACCTTGGTGGCGTTTTCCAGCTTGTGGGCCCGACTACGAACCAGGCGAGGTACCCAATCCATAGTACGCAGCTCGTCGAGAATTGCCCCGCGAACTCGTGGGGAGCAATAAGTCTCGAATTTCACGCCCCGATCCAGATCAAAGGCTTCAATGGCATCGATGAGTCCGAAAATACCGGCGGAAATGAGATCATCCACGTCAACTTCATTGGGTAACTTTGCTGAAATGCGATCAGCGGTAGCCTTGACCAGGGGAAGGTAATGCTCCATCAATTTATTGCGTAAAGCCCCCGAGCCGGTATTTTTATACTCTACCCATACCCGTCCTATGTCCTGCTCAATCCCAATCATCAACTGACTCCCCTGACGGCTGTGTTACTGTCGCTCGTTGATCCGATTGATAATATCTAGCCCCCAATCTTGTGTGGTTTCAGTTGTAACGGCTATGCAAAACGATTTGTTTAGGTCTAATCTTTCCCAGATTGATGTTTTGGCGATGAATATTGAGGTGGGTTATAGGAACATATTCATCACCCGATAAAACAAGCTCTTTGAGCTCTCAGGCTGTCCCAGTTCGTGGGCGAGTTTACCGGCGACAGCCATCAAACAAGTACTGGCCGAGCATCTTGGATATCGCAAGATGACGGGGCATCGCTGTCGTACGGCGGCCGAAACATGATCGTCCCTGAGAATGTAACCAAAGTCACTGACGGGCAGATGGAGAAATCGGGCCGCCACTTGAGCCAGACGCTCGTAAGTTTCACAACCTTCCCGTCGACTTTCGGCCTGATTGACAAGTACGCCGATGGATGAACTCCCAGAGCAATTATAAATGTTGCCGGCCGGATCCACAGCAAAAGTTTTGATCATGGCATAAGCATCGGTGATGGCCGTGGGTTCAGGGGTAGCGGTGACCAGAACGGTGTCCGCTGAAGATGCGAAACCCACTACGTTCTGTGAGATACCCGCCCCGCAATCCAGTATCACCACGTCATACCTGCACTCAATTTGGTGCATGGCCAACCTTAACTGGTACCTTTCAAACTCGGAAAGATCCGCCATATGTGCGATACCGGAGCTTGCGGGAACAAAAGCGATTTGGCCGGGGCCTTGAACCATAATATCATCCAACGATCTTCGACCCTTCAAAACATCATTCCAGGTGAAGTTCGGTTGTACCCCCAGGACGATGTCCGCGTTGGCCAATCCCATGTCCATGTCGAAAAGAATGACGCGGTGGTTGCGCGCCGCCAGGGCAATGGAAAGATTAACCGCAAGGAATGTCTTTCCCACCCCTCCCTTACCGCTGGTCACCGCGATCACATGGGTGGAACCGGAGGCATGAAGTTCATCGCTATCTCTCTGCAATACCAATTGCCTGAGCCGATGAGCTTGATCGGTACGTTCGGAATAGTTTTCTTGATCGGCCATCCTTGGCCTCCAGGCCATCATCCACGAACGTTGACGACCTACATAAGCTGCCTCATTGCAACCTGACGGTCAGCAGTTCGATCGCGGGATTGTTCCCAGAACGATTCGGCATCCCGATTAAGGACCATTTCCGCAATCTGCCGAAGGTGCCCCACTTCAATATCATCCGGTACATCCTGTCCGGTGCTCAGATATGACAATTTTAAATTGGTGCGACTAATTACATTCAAGATCACACCCAATCCTACCGCCTCATCCAACTTGGTGAAGACCACGCGATCGATACCCAGAATACCGAATTTTTCCGCGACCTCGATCAACTGCTTGGGGTGAGCGGTACATGAAAGTACCAGATGGGTTTCCAATGAACCTGCCTGGCTGGAACCGTGACAACAAAACCGGTCCTCCTGGTTATCATTATCGGAAATGTAACAATCGATTCTGGAACCCGAATTGCCGGCCGCCTCCAGGAAGGTTTTCAATTCCTGCAAACGTTTTTTATCATTTTGGCTTCGGCCGGAGGTATCGATCAAAACCACATCTCGATCGGCCAAACTGCTCAAGGCCTCCCGCATCTGATCGAGGGTTATCACGATCTGAAGAGGCACGTTTAAAATGTCAGCGTAGGTTTTAAGCTGATCGACGGCGGCGATCCGGTAAGTGTCGATGGTAATCAGCCCCACACGCAAATTCTGGCGAAGCTTAAGGTGGGCGGCCAGCTTGGCGATGGTAGTGGTTTTGCCCACACCGGTAGGCCCAACCAGGGCAACACACTTGGGTCCGCCGTGAGCAGGTAACCGGATCGGCTCAACCGGGGGCAGCATCTTTTCAATAGTCTCGACCAGAATTCCGTGCACCATCCCGGCCATCATTTGTTTTTCGCCATCGTCTCGGCTCCCGTTCGACAATTCGCTGGTTTCCAACCGGTTACGACATTCTGCCAATCGGTCTTTGGCCTTGGCAATCACCTCGCAGGCAATCTCCTCGGCTACCGCGTTTTGAATAAGCCTTTTGTAGTAGTCACTAAGTTCTTCAGGCACATCGGGAATGGTTGTTTGAGAAACCGATGCGGATGCCGGCCTGCTTAATAACTCACTAACCATGGTTCGTAATTCACCTATCTGGTTCTGTAGGGCCCAAAGAGTGGAATTGTTTTGTTGAACGGCAGGTTCGGCGATGGGTTCCGTCACACCTCTACTCGCGGTCCCCTCCGCCGGCAGAGTTCCGGCCGGACGACTTTCCACATCACCGGCAGTTAAGAATGCCACATTGTGATCCGGAATAACAGGGGGACGTTTTCGCTGAGACAAAGTATTTGAATCTCGCCCGGCGGTAATTTCGACCACCGTTTTGCGTCCCACTCCCAACAGGCCTCCGGTTTTTATGGTTCGGGTGTCCAGGATCACCGCGTTACCGCCGAGATCCGCCTTAACCCTTTCGAGGGCCTGGGACATCGAGTTACCCTGGTACGTTTTCAAATTCATCTACAAGTACCACCAATGCTAGAGACTGAACTTCAATACCGCTAACAATTTCGTTATAAGCCAATACCGGAACATGCGGCAGCACAGACTCGATCATTCGCCGCACCCAAATGCGAACCTGAGGTGAACAAAGAACGGCTACGGTCCGACCATCCGCCCCCCCCATCGCCTGTTCGAGTCGCTCCTTAACCGCAAACACCAGTCGGTTTTGCGTTTCCGGCGGAAGAGACAGGTACGTTCCACGATCATTGGTTTCCAGGTGGGTATTGATCAAATCCTCAATCCTGGGATCCAGGGTAATCACCCTAATCGTGTTCGATTCGTCTCTGTACATCTGACATATGGTTCCGGCCAGCGAGTTGCGGACATATTCGGTCAATATATCGGGATCTTTGGTCCGCGTGGCCCAGTCACCCAAGGTTTCGAGAATAGTTTCCAGATCGCGGACTGCTACACGCTCGTGTAATAGATTCTGCAATACGCGCTGTAGTTGACCCACCTTGATAACATCGGGGATAACATCTTCAACAATCTTGGGAGATTTTTCTCTGATTGTATCCAGCAGTTTGTGGGTTTGCTGGCGGGTCAGTAATTCATCGGCATGTTGTTTGATAACTTCAGTCAGATGAGTTGCCAGAACGCCGCAACAGTCGACTACCATACAGTTACGCTGTTGGGCCTCGGTCCTTTGTTCCGGTTTTATCCACCAGGCAGGTAATCCGAAGGCAGGTTCGGTGGTTTCGATACCGGTCATCGGCGAATCTACATTTCCGTTATCGATAGCCAACAGGTGGTCGGGCATACATTCGCCCCGGGCCACTTCCACCCCCCGAAGTTTGATAAGGTACTGAGAAGGTTCGAGTTTCAGATGATCGCGGACACGGATGGGAGGTACGACGATACCCAACTCGGCGGCGATTTGCCGCCTCATGTTAGAGATCTTATCCAGCAGGTTGCCGCCCCGCTGGCGATCCAAAAGTTTTATCAGGCCGAAACCTATCTCAAGTTCCATGGCATCGACGCTTAACAAAGACTCAACCTGCCGGTTATTTTTAGCATCGGCTTTTGTTTTTTCGGCAACGGCGGCGGCAAGGTTACGCGAACTGTTTAAAAAGAAGGCCAATCCCCCGCAACCGGCGGCCAACAACAGTAAAGGTACCTTGGGCAACGGCGTCAGAGAAAGAAAACCGAGAAAAACGGCGGCCAGAACCAGAACCACCGGTCTGGCGGTGAGTTGGTGCAAAAGCTCTTCGCCGAGATTGGATTTGGCGCTGCTGCGGGTAACCAGCATACCCGCCCCCACAGCTATGATGAAAGCAGGTATGGCCGCCACTAATCCGTCACCGATAGTAAGTCTGGCAAATACTTCCAGACACTGACCGAGCCCCATATTATGCTGAATCATTCCCACACATAGCCCACCGAGAATATTGACCACGGTAATAACAAGTGCAGCGATGGCATCACCGCGGACAAATTTGGCGGCCCCATCCATGGCCCCGTAAAAGTCTGCCTCCCGGGTAATTTCCTGTCGCCGGCACCGGGCTTCATTCTCATCAATCATGCCGGCGTTGAGATCGGCATCGATGGCCATCTGCTTGCCGGGCATGCCGTCGAGGGTAAAACGGGCGGCCACTTCGGCGATTCGCGTCGCTCCTTTGGTGATAACCACAAATTGGATCACGATAATGATTGTGAAAATGATGATCCCCACGACCAGCGAGCCCGCGGTTACGAAGTTACCGAATACCTCAATCACCCGTCCGGCGGCGGCGCTTCCTTCGTGGCCGTGGGTCAGAATGATCCTGGTGGTGGCGGTATTTAAGGTGAGCCGAAACAGGGTCATGGATAACAACAGAGAAGGAAAGGTCGAGAATTCCAGGGGACGGTGAAGATACATGGTGGTCAACAGGATTACCGCCGCCAGGGTGATATTGGCGGCCAACAGAAAATCCAACAAGGCCGTGGGCAAAGGCACAAGCAACACGAAGATCAGGGCCGTGGCCCCCAGGGGCAGTGTCATGCCCCGGTATTGCTCGATCAACCGTAAGGGTCGTGATTGTAAAGCAGTCTCCATCGCCATCTGCAAAACCTTTTTAATACTCCCGGCTCATGGCCGCCCCGGCATAAAGCGGGCGGGTAAAACCTTTATCCGACAATTCGAGTACATAGGCCAACATCTCGGCAACCTCTTTATACAAACCAGGCGGAATTTCGTGACCGATCCGAACCCGGTTATATAAGGCATGGGCCAACGATTTTCGCTCCACAATGGGTATGCCATTCTCTATAGCCAACTCCCTGATACGTTGAGCCATGGCATATACCCCTCTGCCGCTGACTTTGGGGGCGGTCATGGTCTCAGGATCATATTTAATGACCACCGCCAATTCCCTCGGGCTGGTGATGACCATATCGGCCTGGGGAACGGCGTCTTGAATCCGTTGGAAGGTAATCTGCTGCTGAACTTCACGACGTTTCTGTTTGATTTGGGGATCGCCCTCCATGCGTTTGAGTTCATCCTTAAGTTCCTGCCTGGTCATCTTCAGATCTTTTTCCGCGCGGTAGCGTTGATAGATAAAATCGATGATCCCCAATCCCAATAGTACAACGGCTAACCGTAATCCGAGTACAAATACAACTTCAGCCATCACCGCCAGCATGGGCAGATGGTGCATTGTCGATGCCTTGGCTAAAACCTCGGCCCGGCTGCTAAGCGTCCAGTAGGCAATCAGTGACAGCAGCGAAAGCTTGACTATTCCCATAAGTAATTGCACCAAGGAGCGGCCGCTGAATATTCGTTTCAAACCAGTGAAGGGATTGAGTCTGGCCAACGAAGGCCGTACGGGCTTGCTGGTAAACAACGTCCCCACCTGGGCAAACGAAGTTACCAGGGCCAGTACCAGTACCATCAACATAACGGGCAAAACCATAGCGACAGTTTCATTAAATGCGGCCGACAGGGTTGGTACGGCCTGGTGGGCATCGGTCATCACCTCAGTCGATCCCCCGAAACAGCCGCGGGTTACCAGCAACAGACGTTCGAGAATCTTTTGCCCGAACACATACAAGGCAATCACTCCCCCCAGCAAAACCACGCTACCAGTCAGGTCGGCGCTTTTGCCGATCTGACCTCGCTGTCGGGCCTCCCGGCGGCGACGCGGGGTGGGCTGTTCGGTTCTGTCTTGCGAAGTATCGGGCATACATTCGCGGGATCTATTCCCGCACTCCTGTTAACTCATAGGGGCCAATCCTAAACCGGCCCGGATGCCGTCCAGGCCAATAGTCAGTCCATCCAGCAATAAAGGTTCCAGCGACATTATGGTCAAGGCCATTATCATTAGGGCCAGGGCCAACTTGATGGGAAAACCAACCGTCAGGATATTTAGTTGCGGCAAAGTGCGCGAAATAAAACCCAAAGTGACCAAGGCCAACATCAAAGCCAGGATCATGGGACCGGCTACCCTAAGGGCGATGGAAAAGGAAAGACCGCAAATACTGATGAGTATGTCCAACAAGTTTGCGGAGAGCTCAAAACTCATGGGTGGAATAGCGGCAAAGCTGTCAAGCAAGGCCCTTACCACCGCCCGATGACCGCCCACCATCAGAAAAACCATCAGGGCTACCAGAAAATAAAGTTGGCCAAGTATCGACCCGGAGGCTTCGGCCAGGGGATTGAAAACATTGCCGAGTCTAATCCCCGACTGCTGTCCGACCAACTGGGCCCCGATCTGAATACCGACAAACAGTAATGTTACTCCCAAACCGATGAACAACCCGATGGCCAATTCACCTGCCAATCCAGCCACCGCCGACCCGAGGGTTATCGAGGCGGGCACGTAGGAAATCATCATGGGAAACACGGCCAAGCTGATAGCCACCGCGATCATGGTTTTGATTCTGGCGGGCAGAACAGAACTGTTGAACATCGGAGCGGCCAATATCAGACCACCGACGCGAAACAGCACCAGTAGAAAAGCCGGCAAAAAGGCATAAAATTCAACAAAAGAAAAAGACATTTAATTATCTCATTTATTCTCGACCGGCGGCACTCAAAACGGTGATATGCCGAACAACTGCGAGGCATATTCCATAATTCGGCCCGCCAACCAGGGTATTAACAACAAAGCGATACCAACCATAGCCACTATCTTGGGAACGAAACTCAACGTCTGCTCCTGAAGCTGGGTCATGGACTGAAACAAGGAGACGACCAAGCCGACCAGCATGCCGACTCCTATAATCGGCACCGACAATATTAAGGCCATCATCAACGCTTCACGTCCCAGAAGTAACACGTCAGTAGGATTCATATCACAATTCCATATTTATCCACCACTGCTTATAAGAAACCGGTCAGCAGTGAAGTTACCACCAAATGCCAACCATCGGCCAGGACAAACAACAACAGTTTAAAGGGAAGCGAAATCATCACCGGCGGCAACATCAACATGCCCATTGAGATTAATATGGTGGCGATGACCATATCGATGACCAGGAAGGGCAGGTAAATGCGAAAACCGATGATGAACGCGGTTTTTAACTCACTGAGAATAAAGGCCGGTATTAATACATGGGTATCCACGTCGGCACGAACTACTTGCTCGTCCACCGGTATTTGTTCTTTTCTGGAGTATTCCAAAAAGAGAAAGACATCCTCTTCGTTGCCCACTCGCTCGATCTGAGAGAACATAAATTCGCGCATGTGCCCAGTGGCGATTTGCAACGCCGCCTGTTGGGTCATTTCAGGTTCGTTATTCAACCAGGGGGCCACGGAATCGCGGTATATTCGACTGTAAGTCGGACCCATCACTAAAAAAGTAAGGAACAAGGACAGCCCCACGAGGATTTGGGTCGGGGGTAGCTGATGGGTACCGATGGCCTGACGGAGCAGGGCCAAGACGATTATGATCCGGGTAAAACAGGTGGTCATTACCAGAATCGACGGGGCCAACATCAGCACAGTTATGGCAAGAATAATCCGCATAGTGTTATTAACACCTTCACGGGTTTGAGCGGTCGGGAGTGCCTGACTGAGATCGGGAACACCCAGGGAGTTGTCAACGGGATTTTCTGCGGATGCCGCTGCGGACTGAGCCTGTACACCACCGACCAGCAGCAAGATGATTGCCGCCGTCAACAGTATCCGCGAGCCTCCATGCTCTTTAATAACGCGTAACTCCGTCACGCTGTTTGCCCCATTATGCCGGACAAAGTTCCGGCCGGTTTCAGCCTTACATGCTTTCCTTGAACACTCCTCGGGGCCCGGCCAATCGGCGGACTTTTTCCAACAGTCCACGTACCTGGCCACCGGCAATGGCTGCCGGATCCTTCACAACCGGCTCCCGTTTATAAGCCTCCGCCTCGGCGGCGAACGATTCGGCAAAAGTCCGGGTCATGGAATCAGTGCGATCGCTGGCCACCTGACCGAGAAGCATGGCCACTTCGTCGGGATCATCCACCACCGATAAGGTGGTTACTCGATCGGGCGAGATACCCAACAACAACAACTTCCGCCCCATTTTGACCAGCACCAGAGTTTGCTTTGCGGTCAAAGGCGTACGGGCCACAACATTGAGTGCTCCCGAGCCGGCAAACAATCGCCGGGCGGGCATGAATTTCTTCACCACCCATGCCGCCGACACTATCAAGGCCAATACCGCCAGCAAGGGAATGAAGTCACCCAACGACCACATGCCGAATTGCCTGGCCTGCCGGGGACCAGCTTTATTGGCCCTTTGCCAATTAATTTGGGATCGTTGTCCGTCTCGCTTGAGAGCCTTCTTTTCACTCTCACGAAATTCAGGCGGCACATTACTTAACCGCTCAGTTAAAAACGGTGAAGGGCTGGAAGTGCCTTCGATCTTTGTAGATTTATCAAGCCGTTGAGAAACATTCCGGGAAGTATCGATAACCGCGGAATCGGTTGAGGCGGCATCCAGACCACCTGCCGCTATCAGCGGCAACACCGGTAAGACGATCGGCAGCAAACGTAGGTATTTTATATTACAGACCTTCCTGGTCATAAGGTGCATCCTGCATAAACCCGCCCCAACAGGGTAGAATAATTATTTACTGGTACCGGTTAATCAACCGGCTTAATGTTTCTCCTCTCGATCGAACTCACGCGAAACAATGTCGTTGATACGCACGCAGAAATTGTCGTTAAGTACTATAACCTCGCCGCGAGCCACCAATTTGTTGTTCACCAGGATATCGACGGGATCGCCGGCGAGTTTGTCCAGTTCGACCACCGATCCTTCACACAACTTGAGCACATCGTCGATGAGCATCCGCGCTCTGCCAAGTTCGATCTTGACATCCAACTCGACATCACGAAGCAGCTCAATGACCTTACCGGCGTCGGAGGCGACGGCGGCCTGGGTGTCTAACACAGGGATATCCGGAAATTTTGCTTCATTACTCTCAGTATTTTCAACCGCAGGCGCCTTGAAAGCCGAAGCACTTGTATTATCGTGATCCATGTTGCCGACATTCTGTTCTTCTGACATTTTCCCAGTTACTCCATGACGCTAAAACTCGCCCTCAGGGCCGGAACGTTCGCACCGTTCGGCCATATTCGATGGCCTTGCTCACCACCTCTATCATCTTCTCCTTTACGATGATTTTTTCACCGTTAACCATCTCGATGGTCGTGTCCGGGCGCTCCTCGATGGTCCGGATCAATTCGGCATTGACCACAAATTGTTTTCCATTCAATCGCGTTAGAGTGATCAATTTTCCTGTTTCCTTGCCGCGGCCCTGACCCGCAATAAACCGGTTTTTCCCGTTGTTCCAAGATCCCAAATCAACATTGGCCAAACATATTTATCGGGCTATTGAAGACATTCGTTGAGCGCCTCACTTATCGTTTGATACATCACATCGCAAAACGGAAAAACTTGCTAGACATCAAGACGTCCGATAACTTCGTGTACTACATTCCATCGTTCAGAAAAAACGCGCTGCTTATTGTTGCACCCAGCAAGATCACTCCACTCTATCCGGGGGCAGACAAATGATCCGTACCATCGGCCCGCATAGTTTTTTCCAGATTGTGTATTTGGGCCAAAATTTTCCTGATCCAATCCAACTCATCCTGCGATTGACATGTATTGACAATTTTTTTGGCCCTGAAATCGTCCATGGCCATTAATAACCGAACCACGTCCATATCCTCGAATTCCTCCCCTTTCATCAACAGATCTCTGGCTATCTCCGGCTCAACTGAAGAGAGCATTTCCAGGGTCTTTTCGAATCCCTGCTGTCTAATCTGAGCGTAAAAATCCTCTTTCTCCAGGGAGAACGCTTTTTGTTGTCTCTGAAAATCGGCGAGTTTTCGATCGATTTCAAAACGAATCGACTGGTTTAGTCTTCGGCGATCTTCGAGCTCGCATTTTCGTCTTTCCAGAACAAGCAACTGAGTCTCGTCCGCCGTCTTTTTCCCAAAAATATAGGTACCAGAAGGTTGGGTTGTTGCTCCGGGCCTCGGAAGTAGACAAAGGGCAGGCCGGGTTGCAGGTAACTCGCCGCGCAAAATTAAAACCATTTGAGCCATACCTTCGGTATCAAGTCGACCGACGGCGGTAAGATAGCCAATCAGTCCAACGACGGCGAAAAAATTCACCAAGGCCAGCAAAACAATAATATGATAGATTCTTTTTAATAATGACACGTTATCATCTCACTTTCCGATTTCGTATGCCCAATTTCCTTGGTCACGTCGCCACCGGTTCAAAAGCGGAGGCGCGATCTAATACATAACGAACGGTGGCCATATCGTCGGACTTCTCAGTCAGGCGTTTTACCTGTTGTCTCTGATATTTGGTAAATTGGCTTTCCTTCAACCTTTCCAGCATACGTCTCTGTTTGGCGGCCTCGACCAATTGAGCTCGTTCCTGAGCCAAATACGCCTCGTGATATCGCAACCGGGCCTCCGATTCGAGAACCCCTTTGTTTAAACGGCACAGCCAATAGCGGTGGCGAATGGCCTGTTGGATATCGATGGTTCCGGGATGCTGGTCGGCACGCATGGTTTCCAGCTCTTGCTCTATCTGGCGTTGGAGCGAGGTTATCTGCTCGTTGATCTGTCCGATTTGCCGCAGCCGATCAGACACAATCTGTTTTTGTTGATCTTCGCGCTGCTTGCGGATCTTCAACATGGTCTCAAAACGAAAAGTGAACAATTCAGCCATAGTACCTTCCTCCATTCATGCAGCCGATGCATCAGGATTGTTTCGCTCCTGACCCCGTGTGAGCCGATCGATCTTTTCATTGATCCGATCGGCCAGGGCAATCAACTGTTCGCCGGCATCGGCAAAGGCCACACACTCTGCTATATCCTGCTGGAGAAACGACAAAACCGCCGGTCGGGTTTGTATAACGGCATCAAATACGGGATTGGTACCCGGGGCATAGGCCCCGATATTGACCAGATCCTCGATCTCATCCCAGGTGCTTATAGCTCGCAAGACGGTGCGCCAAGCGGTCAAGTGTTGTTGGTCAACGATATCGGGCATCACCCGACTTACACTCTCGGTGACACTGATCGCCGGATAATGAGCACGATTGGATAACTTGCGTGACAGCCAAACGTGGCCGTCAAGTACCGCGCGAACGGTATCGGCAACAGGATCGTTGAGATCGTCGGCCTCAACCAGCACATTATAAATACCGGTAACGCTGCCTTTTTCGGTTTGCCCCGCACGTTCCAGTAACCGAGGCAAGAGGGCAAAGGCGCTGGGGGTATAACCTTTGGTGGCCGGTGGTTCACCCGCAGCCAAACCGATCTGTCGTTGGGCCACCGCCAGTCGGGTCAGTGAATCCATTAGCAAAAGCACGTTTTTCCCGCGATCGCGAAAATACTCCGCCACCGCCGTGGCTACAAAACCGGCACGAACCCGTAATACCGGAGATTCATCGGCAGTACTGACCACCAGGACCGTTTTGCCAAGTCCTTCGGAACCCAGATCCTTTTCGATGAATTCATTAACCTCACGACCGCGCTCGCCAATCAGGGCCAGCACCGTAACATCGGCCTCGGTGTAGCGGGCAATCATGCCCAACAATACGCTTTTGCCCAGGCCCGAACCGGAGAATAAACCCATACGCTGTCCCTGCCCGGTGGTTAACATGGCGTCAAGTACACGAATACCGGTGGCTATTGCTTTTTTAATTCGCGGTCTGGCTAAAGCTTTGGGGGCCTTGCAATACAAGGGATAGTATGTGTCGTAGAAAACCGGCGGTCCGCCATCGATAAGCCGGCCCATACCGTCAATCACCCGCCCCACCAGGGCATCGCATACCCCCACCCGAGCTAATCCCGGTAAGCTGCCGACTTCATCGCCTCGGGCCACTCCCAAGGTGTCACATAAGGGCATCAACACCGTCTGATCGTCTCGGAATCCGACCACCTGGGCCCCCACTTTATTTCCATCGGCCAGGCGAATACTACACATGGCCCCCACCGGGGCAGGCAGTCCGCTAACCATCACCGTCAGACCGGTTACATCGATCACCCTTCCCAGCAGTGCCGGTGTGGTTACCCGCTTTACGCGATCGATCTGTTGGGCAAAAGAGTTCATCCGGTCCTCAATAAACTTCGGAATTTATCCGTTCCGGTCTATTTCTGTCTCCGCACCGTTTAATTCCGCATGTATACGATCGAGCTGCGTTTCCAAAGTGGCATCGACGGCACCGGTACCCCACTGTATTCGACAACCTCCGGGCGAGACTTCCGGTTCGGCAATCACTCGTACGTGTTCCCATTGCCGGCTTACCTCTATAAGTGAGTCCGCAAACAATCGAGCGGCATCAGCATCGACAGGATTGACTATAATGGTCACTTCCGACCTGGCGCCGGCCAACTGTATACCTTCTTCTAGATTAGCCAACACCGCATTGCGCTCGCGCTGTCCCACGTGCAGCACCACGCGCCGGGCAATGGCCATGGCCAGATCGATCAGATCCCGACGGGCCGACACATACCAGGCCTTTCGATCGGCATCTATGCCGGCTATCAACTGCTTGCATGTACCAATCAAACTACTTTGTTGCTCTTTAAACTTTTCAGCGGCTTCAGCCAGAGCCCGGTCTCGGCCAGCTATTTGACCTTCGGCAAATCCCTCTTCATAGCCGGCACGGTATCCCTCTTGACTGGCAGCTTGTTTTATGGCAACCGACTCGTTACTGGCAGCGGCGACCATCCGACGGGCCTCGACCATCAAATCTTCATAACTAAAAGCTTGGAGTCCCAGAGCTCCTATAGCGTCCGCCCGATCTGCCTTTATAACTGTAGCTTTGCCGCTCATTCATTCCCTCTGGCTAATATTTCCGTCAAACAACCACGTCGGCGGCGGTACCTCGGCCCTCAATAATCAGCTCGCCGACGTCCTCAAGACGACGCACCACATCGATAATCTGCTGCTGGGCTACCTCCACGCGACTGAGGCGAACCGGACCCATGTATTCCATGTCTTCCTTGATCAGGGTCGAAGCCCGCTGCGACATATTGTTGAAAATCTTTTCTTTCACCTGGTCGCTGGCCGCCTTTAACGCCATAGCCAATTCCTCGTGTTCGATTTCCTTGAGTAAGGCCTGAATGCCCTTGTCGCTGATCAACAGAATGTCTTCAAAGTCGAACATCAGGCGGCGAACTTTCTCGACCAGATCGGGATTCTGGGTTTCTAGCGATTCGAGGACATTTTTCTCCGTGGCCCGATCGACCCGACTGAGTATCTCAGCCACCGCTTCCACACCGTCAACCTTGTAAAACTTCTGGTTTATAACACCGGCCAAACGCTGCTGAAGCCCTTTTTCAACTTCCTGGATCACCTCGGGGTGGGTCTGTTCCATATGGGAAACACGGGTAACCACATCGACCTGCTTGTCCTGCGGTAAACCGGCGAGAATTTCACCGGCCTTGCCGGCAGGCAGGTGAGCGACAATTAAAGCAATGGTTTGGGGATGTTCTTCATGAATAAAAGTAAGCAGGTTTTCGGTATCCGTTTCTTGCAGAAAGCTGAAAGGCTGTTGCTGTACCTGGTGCTCGAGATCCTCTATGACGCGTTTGGCTTCGTCCTTGGGCATGGCCTTTTCAATTACCGACTGGGCGTAATCCAGCCCCCCATTAGCGGCATAACTGCCGGTTAGAGCGGTGTTGTAGAACTCCTCAACGATCAGCTCCCTTTTCCCGACGGGCACCGTTTTCAGGGATGCAATCTTGCGGGTCAGATCCTCGACGATATTCCGATCCATGCCCTGCATAATCTGAGCGGCGGCCTCGGGACCGACCGAGAGCATAAACACCGCCACCTTGGACAGACCGACATATTCCGGTTGGCCTTCATCGATGAACCCTTGTGATTTTTCTTTATCGACAAAGTTATGATTATCCGTATCAATCCAACACTTTAAAATGCTCACCGCTCGATCCGGGTCTTGTTCGATCAACTCTACAACCTGGCGGACCACTTGCTGCATATATATGGCCTGCTCGTTGACTTCCTTTCCCACCAGCAGTTCTTCCGACGGACATGCCTCATCGACGGGCGGATTGGCCATATTGTTTCGGTCAAGATCTTGAACTCTGTTGTTTCCATTACCCGCCAGGGGCGGTGTTTGGCCGACCTTGCGAACCAACATCAGCATCATCAGTAATCCTATTACCGCCAATGCCCCTAATCCCACCAAACCGCCGTAGTTACGTAACAGGCTTACTACGTTATTATCACCGCGGGCCACGTCGTCGGGGGGCTCGTTCATGGAGACCACATTGACGGCATCGTGGAACCAATCCACTTTCACCCTCCAGTCTTCTCCGTCGGTAATGGCCAGCGTCCCCATGACCTGCCGTTTGATTTTTTCCAATTCACCGACGCTGAGGGTTTCAAGGTCAGTATCGTTCGGTTCC
Source organism: Planctomycetota bacterium (assembly GCA_020346805.1). Lineage (GTDB taxonomy): Bacteria > Planctomycetota > Phycisphaerae > UBA1845 > PWPN01. The sequence goes on along the minus strand of CP070790.1, from coordinate 3,503,708 downwards.
TTATCGCCATTATTGACCTTGAAGATGTGAGCGAGATAACTCCTGGGAACATTAACCGAAGCGGTAAGATTCTTTATGCCGTAACGCGGGGTTTCTCTGGTAGTGATGGTGGTATCTTGCTTGGCATCAAAGATGGTTTCGGTTACCGATTTATCCGATTTGCCAGCCGATCCGTCCACAGCGATGTTCTTGGAAGCAGCAGGCGCCATCACCGATTCGGTTGTCGGCGTGTTTTCATCATAGGTAACGGTTTCCGTTCTTTCGTTGACGAGGGCAGGCTTGCCATGAATCTCTGTCGTTTCCTTGATGTAATCCTGAGTAAGTTCGGCATGAACGGAAACCAAAAGGCCCGAAATATTGGCCAATTGTTCCTTGATTTGTTTGGCAAAATACTGTTCTTTTTTCTGACGGATGTCCAGATCGTCAAAGGTCAACCCCTCACCCGACTCCGGTAAAATATAGGACCGCCCGGTAGTTGCGTCGGTCACGCTTACTTTGTGCATGTCGAGGCCGGCCACTGCCCCACTAACCAGGTTGGCCAATGCAAAAACACGTCTGCGATCCAATTCATGCCCCGGCCGCAATTTTACAAAAACGCTGGCTTTGGGAGTTACCAACGATGGTCCAATAGTACGTCGATCGTTTTTATCAATGAATACTTTGGCGTTCAGAACATCTTCGAATTCGCGAATAACCCTGGCTAACTCATTGCCTTTGGCCACATTCCACAGCCGGCGATTTTCCTCCATGCTTTGCCAGAAATTGTTTTCCTGCATCAGCTTGTCAAAACCAATACTGGTATCCTTGGGCAGCAAACCGGCTTGGGCAAGCTGGGCCTGCAGCCGTACCCGATTTTCGGCGGGCACTACCATGGTTTGGCCGACTAGTTTGTATCCGGCATCCAGGGCGTCGAGACGCTCCTGAATTTGATTTAATTCCTGGACAGTCATGGGCTGATCCAGCAGCGGCACCATAGCCGGCGAACCGGCCCACTGAACCATCCATAGCAGAGCCACCGCTATCAAGGCCAGGCATGAAACACCGGCCAGACGCTGTGATGTTGTCAGCCCCCTAAAATGATTCTGAGTCTGCAGCAAAAGCTTTGAAAGGAATTCCATTCCTGATCACTCCTTAAGTTTCCGGATTGACCGAACATCCAAATCCATCCACCTGATACACCCCCAAGAATCCGGAAAAATTATCAGCAACCATCCTTACCGCCATCAACCTTGCATCTGCTGCAACTGGCGGTAAGCGTCCATTAACTTTCCCCTCATCTCCATCAACATGCTGAAAGCGATATCCGTCTTGCGGACGGCATTGAATACTTCGTTCAGATTTTCCGTTTTGCCGGTCACCACTTTTTCCACACCCTCAGCG
>CP070790.1:3496242-3502228 GCA_020346805.1 Planctomycetota bacterium | reverse complement strand
TATGTGCTGCAGGACGAGGACGGGCAGACGCTGCCGGTGCATTCGGTGTCGGCGGGTCTGGACTATCCCGGCGTAGGGCCGGTGCATTCGCAATGGAAGGACAGCGGGCGGGCGGAGTATACCTCGGTTACCGACGACGAGGCCCTGTCGGCGTTCAGTTTATTGAGCGAAAGCGAGGGTATCATACCCGCTTTAGAGAGCGCCCATGCCGTCGCCCACGTGGCCAAGATAGCTTCCGACCTGCCCAAGGATTACGTTATCGTGATCAACATGTCCGGCCGGGGCGACAAGGACTGTGTGGAAGTGGCCCGCCTGCTGGGCAAACAAATTGGGTGATGCAAACAAATCGACATGACTGATAATCGCGAACAAAACTCTGTAAACCAGGTCGAGCCGATCCCTGTCAGATATTGGTGGTTTAAGCGAATTGCGGTGGTGGCGGTGATGCTGGTTATTGTGCTTGGCGGCCTGCGTTGGTGGTGGGGTGCTAAAGCGCATGAGGCCCTGCAGGCCGAGATCGACCGCATTAAAGTCACCGGCCAACCCCTCTTCCCCGAAGATTTCGATCAACACCCCGTCCCCGACGATCAAAACGCCGCACTGCTACTCAAAAAGGCCGTCACCGTATTCAATCTCACAGATGAACAGACAGCACTGATTGGGAATCTCAGAAAGAACCCAAAGGAAATAAGTGAGCTTAGCAAGGAAATACAAGAAATTATTGAGGCCACAGCTAAAGCCAGAAAATTAGTTCGAAGCGCGCGGTCCCTCCCTGCAGCAGATTGGGATTTCAAGAATGTGGGCCTTAGTTCACCCGCCTTCAAATTCATGCTCCATCAAGACCTTATGCGTATACTCCAAGCCGCAGCTTTGTACTTTCACAATCAGGGAAAACATACTGAAGCTGTAGAAACTCTCCGAGACATACTAGCCTATGGCAAGCATCTGGAGCCATTGCGTACATTGCTGGCTACATTATTGGATATTCATGCCTCTGATCTTGTGAGCGAGTCAGTAGAAGAAGTTGTTTCAACTTTAAGAATTGCAGATGTAACAACAACAGCAAAGCAATCATCAAGCCGTGCACAAATAAAGGCGTTGATTAAGGATTTGTCGGACGAACGGGCGCTGCGTGAGGGTTTGGTCTGGAGTTTCTATCGTGAGCGAACATTTCAATTTGAAGCAATTCACCTAGCTACTGGTAAGCAGGGAGGTTTGGGAATTCTCACGATAGGTTCACAACCAACTCCACAAGGTTGGGGCATTGGAGAATATCTTTTGTTTAAACCGGCGTTTGAACTTGATGGCGTGCGGATTCTTCAGCAAGCTACAGCAATGGTTGAAGCTGCCGCTGCACCCAACTGGCCCGAGGCGCGCAGGCGTCTTCCACCTCCCCATGGACCTCCAACATTGCAAGGTCTGAAGTCTGCGTCACGTATTTTGGGTAGATTTATTATACCTAGCTTCATTAATACACTAGAGACAACGTATAAACCACTCGCACGCCGCCGCATGGCTGCGGTTGCCCTGGCTATCCGTTTGTATGAAATGGACCACGGCAAACTACCGGAAAAACTCGATGATCTTGTGCCTAAGTACCTGCCCGCTGTTCCGGCAGACCCGTTTGCCGACGATGGACGAAAGATCGGCTACCGACCAGATATTGATAAATCCGTTTTGTATAGCGTCGGGCCGGAAGATAAAAAAGATCCTACCAAAAGAAAAAGTGTCGTCTTCCCGCTCAAGAGCAATTTACCAAAGGAATAAAAGATCGCGGGTCAGCGAAGTTAATTCTGCAAACTGTAGTACATGATCCCAAGAAAATTAGCGGCGGTATTAACACCTTCGCAGGTTAACCCAGCAGCCAATATCCATAAGATCGGCATGACTACAGTTATCAACACCATGCCCCCTAGCTTGCGATGCAAAGACCGTCTGGCGATCAGTATCAAAGATAACCACCAAATCCCCAGCATTATTAAATGGGCGCCCAAAAAAATAACACTGTTAACTGTGTTTATTTCGTCTCCCTCTATTTCGTAAATAATCCATCCAACCGCTAATAACAGAGGACTCAAGGCCATTGGAGCGCAGGCATAATAGCTCAGAGCAACCGCCCGATTCTGTTTTTCAACAGGCAAGTGTCTGGGATGAAAGAAATAACTGGGTAAGCCGGTGGCCACCGCTGCCGACAATATGAACGCAAGATGTAAACCTACCGTTTGCCAGGCATCGCCCAGAACGACCATCAATCCTCTTTCACCCAGAACATAATAAGCAAAGGTTAGTCCCAATAATGGAAAATACATGTGCAGCAAGGTGATCCAACGAAAACGCTGGGAATCGCGGTAAGAAACCGGGCGGTCAATTTCCCGGCAAAACTGTTGATTGTGATGCATAATCAGCCAGATTGTCTGCCAGTAGGCACGGAACCGCCCGATGCGTTTGCGGTCGGCCCAGGGTATTCGTGAAACGACAAGTTCTGAAACATCAAACTGTCCCCCGCATTCCGGGCATCTTGGTTCAGGAAGTCCCCGCAGATTGTATCCGCAGACGGGGCAGAAGACATCGTCCACAATAGTTGCCGATACCTCACTCGAACTAGTCTGACTATCCCCGCTCATGTAAATCTCCAATGGGCCGTTGGCGATGATTGTAGAAGATTGTTACAGAGCTGAAAAGAAGCCATAAAACAAAGGTCTTGCCAAACATCTTGGACAACCGCGGTGAAAGCGATAAACTCTTAGCCGATTGGCGAATTGCGAGCCGGGATATTCAAAATATTTTTCAGGAAAGGCTGAATATGAGAATTTTCACATGCTTAAGCGTTTTGGTGCCGGTAATTATGGCAGGTGTGCTGCCAGCGGTTGCGGCGGGAGATGTTGTTAAACCGACCGGGCAGCCCAACGTGTTGTTCATTACCGTCGATGACATGAATTACGACTCGGCGGGGGTTACCGGTTGCAAGGTTCCGGACATTACGCCGAACATCGACAAGCTGGCTGCCGATGGTATGCGTTTCGTTCACGCCCATGTGACCATCGCCGTCTGCCAGCCCAACCGGTCGGTGCTGATGACCGGCCGATACCCCTACCGCAACGGGGCCGAGGGATTTGAACCGATCGATCCCAAGGTGCCGACCCTGCAGGAATCGCTGCGGGCGGCAGGATATATCAACGGCATCTTCGGCAAGACCAGACACCTCCAGCCGGAGCATAAGTTCTGCTGGGACGTCGCGATCCGGGCAAATGAACTAAGCAATGGTCGGGACCCGGCCAAATATTACAAACATGCAGAGGCGTTTTTTCAAAAGGCCAAGGATGAAGGCAAGCCCTTTTTCCTGATGGCCAACTCGCACGATCCCCATCGCCCCTTCGCGGGCAGCGATCAGGAAAAAGGACGTGTCAAAAAAGGCAAAAAACAAAATCCCAGACCCTATCCCAATCCCGGGCGAATCTACAAACCCGACGAGATCGTAATACCGGGTATTCTGCCCGACATCCCTGAGGTCCGTAAGGAAATCGCCGAATACTTCAGCTCGGTTCATCGCTGCGACGAAACGGTGGGCGAGTTATTGCGGGCCCTGGCGGAAAGCGGCCTGGAAGATAACACCATAGTCATGATATTGAGCGATAACGGGATGGCCCTGCCCTACGCCAAGACCAACGTCTACTTTAACAGTACTCGAACGCCCTGGATCGTGCGCTGGCCGGTGAGGGTCGAGCCGGGCACGGTGGATAGCGAGCATTTCATCTCCAGTATCGATTTCATGCCTACTATCCTGGAGGCGGCCGGTGCGAAGCCGGTGCCGGGGCTGGACGGCAAATCATTTTTGCCGCTGCTTGAAGGCAAACATCAAAAGGGCCGGGATCATGTCTATACCGTCTTTCATCAAACGGCAGGAAAGCGCCGATACGAGATGAGGAGCGTGCAGAACGCCAGGTTCGGCTACATATATAATCCCTGGTCGGACGGGGAAACCATATTTTTAAACGAATCGCAGAGCGGGCGATCGTTTAAGGCCATGAAAGCGGCGGCTGAGCATGATGAAAAAATCGCGGCCCGGGTAAAGTTATTTCAGTACCGCGTGCCCGAAGAATTATTTGACTACCAAAACGATCCCTGCGCGTTAAAGAATCTGATTGATGAACCGACGTGCCGCAGCGAGTTGGATAAGCTGCGTAAAAAGATGCTGGAAGTGATGAGAACGACGAGCGATCCGCTGTTGGAAAAGTTCCAAAAGAAATTATCCGCTCACTGATGTTCGCGCTTAGTGTGTCTCAATAATTATTTTTCCGCTTACTAACGTGCGCGGCTAGTTTATTTCCATAACCACTTATATTAGTTTGTTTCCATAATTTCTTTTCCGCTTACTAACGTGCGCGGCTAGTTTATTTCCATAACCACTTATCCTAGTTTGTTTCCATAATTTCTTTTCCGCTTACTAACGTTCGGGGTTAGTAAGAATCAAATACACCAAGTATGTAAAGAACATATCCCCTGTGGAGAGGGGATCGCTCCTTAGTATTAGCCGCACATGTCGGCAAGTGTTGTTCATCACATACTAGCCGCGCACGTCAGTAAGCGGTACTATTTAATATATGGCAGAACCATTGGCATACTTTCTGACATGGACTACCTATGGAACCTGGCTTCCCGGAGACGCCCAAGGATGGGTACATCATGGCGACGGTTCGCAATCTACACCATACAGGTTACCCAGCCCCGGCTTAGAATCATACGCAAAGACGTCACTGAAACAAGACTCTTTTCTTATGGATAAACATCATCGTGAAATTGTTGAACGAGCAATTCATGAATTTTGTAAATTCAAGAATTGGGACATTCATGCGCTAAACGTGCGAACAAATCATATACACCTTGTGGTGACAGCAAATGATGAGACTCCGGAAAGAGTTATGACCAGATTAAAGTGTTGGGCAAGCAGAAGGCTAAATGAAAACAAATCTATTCGCAATAACAGGCGTTGGTGGACACGTCATGGAAGTACGCGTTATATAAACTCCAAGCCATCCCTCTTGGCTGCAATCGATTATGTCAACAATCAGTGATTCGCTATTTTGTTCCGCTTACTGACGTGCGCGGCTAGTTTGTTCCGCTTACTGACGTGCGCGGCTAGTTTGTTCCGCTTACTGACGTGCGCGGCTAGTTTGTTCCGCTTACTGACGTGCGCGGCTAGTTTGTTCCGCTTACTAATCCGCCACGGCGGACGGCTAGTCTTTGGTCAATCATGCTGAATAAAATATATCCGGGTTACATATCCAAGTGGTCGTTCAGGTAGTCGGTGCATCGGGATATGTTAATTCGATTCATCACCCGGTTGTTGGGTTTTCACCAGACCGGCGGGATCGTAGTTCTTATCCGGCAGGCGGGATAAGATGTCCTGATAAATTGCATCATCCAAATCGGGTGTACGGCTCAGGATCCACAGATACCTGCGGCTCGGCTCACCCACCACCACCCATTGGTAATCCTCATCCAGGTCGATGATCCAGTAATCGCCTTCGAACGGCCAAAAGAAAGATACCTTCAGCTTGGCGTTGGTCTGCTCATCGACCACGCGGGCCACTCCTTCCACCCGGCGTTCGGGGCCGTCAAGGGACCTATCGAGGCAACAATTGACCACCCGAATCTTGCCATCCTCCCGCAAAGAATACTCGGCAAAGGTAGCCACACATCCGGCCTGAAAGGGAGCCGGGTAAGAAGCTATCTCATACCACTTGCCGATATAACGGGTCAAATCAACATACTCAACGACATCGAGCGGCGGTCCATCCACTTGTACACATCCTGTAAGACAAACAAAACATAATAATAAAACCTGACATGTTTTCCGGGGCATTAGACGACTCCATTTCTACACAGGAATTTTTCATTCCTGAATGGATTATAGTACGCCTATTGCCCGGCGAGTAATGCATAGTTGATATTTATCCAACTTTTACCTGCTTTTATCCGATGCCCT
>CP070790.1:3485190-3496142 GCA_020346805.1 Planctomycetota bacterium | reverse complement strand
ATCACTGACGTCGGCAATTTCCACCAGTATCGTGCCCCCGGTCAACGAGGTTGTTCCGCTCTGTACCATCTCGCCGATTTGCACCTCGCGAGCAAGGATCATACCGTCTATCGGCGAGTAAACCTTGGTCTCCTTCAATCGCTGGTCCGCCTCTTCCCAGGCCTTTTTGGCCGCCTCTTCATTTTGCTCGGCAATCTTCACATCCTGCTCGGCCTTTTGGACTTCAATATCCGCCTTTCTACGTTCAGCCTCGGCAGCCTCTTTAGCCGCTAATGCTTCCTGACGATTACTATATATTTGATCCCACTCTTCCGCGCTCACCGTCCGAGGCAAGCCGTCATAAGGCCGCGTCTTTGGCATATTGTGTCTGTAAGTTGCATCTGCTCTGATAAAACGGGCATCGGCCTGTTTGAGCTTTGCCGCAGCAAGCTTGACACCGACTTGTTCAAGTTCCTCCTTGGTAATTGTTGCCTGTCTATAAGTAATCTTGGCTCGTTCATAATCGGCCGAGGTTCGATCAACATTACGCTGCTCGTCGGACTCATCCAATCGAACAATCAAATCGTCCCCCTTTACCATCTCCCCCACGTCGAAAGGAATCTCCACCACCTCCCCGCTGGCCTTACCTTTGATCTTGGTGACACTGGCCGGTTTTATGTTGCCGCTGGCGGTAATGGGGACAACCAAATCCCCACGATATGTCTTGGCCGTCTCTCCTTCCAATACCGAGAGCGACACCCGGGCGTATTTCCTCAACCAGAAAAATCCGCCAACAATTACCGCCAGGACGATGACAGTTGTGATCAGTTTTTTCATTTTTCTCTCAGGGATTTCAGACAAATCGCCGCCATTGCTTCGGCCGACCCGACCGCCCATCGACCGCCATCAACCCGAACCGCTCGGGTCTTATATCCATACTACGTCATTCAAGCTCCACGGGTCGAAATTCCATGTTAAAAGTTTCCGCCACCGCTTGATTGGTAACCCAACCCTCCTGTACATCAATCCCCTGGGCCAATCCCGGATCGGCCGCCGCCGCCCTTTTGTAACCCAAATTAGCCAGGCGAACCACATAAGGCAGCGTGGCATTGGTCAGGGCAAAAGTGCTGGTCCTGCTCACCGCTCCGGGCATGTTGGCTACCCCGTAATGGATCACTCCGTCAACCTCATAAATCGGATCCGAATGTGTGGTGGGCCTGATTGTCTCACAACAACCGCCCTGATCCACACATACGTCTACAATAACCGCGCCCTGTTTCATCTTAGCCAGATAATCCTTGGTTAGCAGGGTGGGAGACTTGGCCCCAGGGATCAACACCGCCCCAATCACCAGATCCGCTTCAGAAATGTGTTGTCGAATCATGTACAGGTCACTGTATATGGTATGAACGTTAGCCGACATAACGTCGTCGAGGTAACGCAGTCGATCGATGTTCACATCCATGATTATTACCCGGGCACCGAAACCCGCCGCCACCTTGGCGGCATTTGTACCCACCACCCCCCCGCCGATGATCACTACCGTGGCCGGTTCCACACCCGGTACCCCGCCCAACAGTATCCCACGACCGTACATGGGACGTTCAAGGTATTTGGCTCCTTCCTGAATGCTCATTTTACCCGCTATTTCGCTGATCGGTGTGAGCAACGGCATTTGACCGGCCGAATCCCTGACCGTTTCATAGGCAATAGCCACACCACCGCTGGATACGATTCCCTTGGTCCGTTGCCGATCGGCGGCAAAATGAAAGTAGGTAAACAATACCTGTCCAGGTTGAATCTTGGCAATTTCTTCAGGCTGGGGCTCTTTAACCTTCACAACCATATCTGCCCGGCGAAATATATCACCGGGAGACTCCACAATCTGGGCTCCATATTGGGCATACTCGGCATCAGCCAATCCTGAACCCAGCCCCGCCTCCCTTTCAATCAGTACTTTATGGCCGGCCTGGGTCAGGACCTCGACTCCCGCCGGGGTCATCCCCACCCGATACTCATCCCGCTTGATTTCTCGAGTAACACCGATGATCAACGTCTTAGCTCCTAAGTAAATTTGAACCAAATATCAATTCAAATCATACAAACTATAGAATAACAATTTGATGTTACTATAGCTTGTGTTATATATCGGAACAACCGATCCACCATGCATACTATGACGCCATATTATCGTTTTATGTCAATCAGCGTGGCCGTTAAGTTCCCACTTTTTACCTTTGCCGGATGCTCGGCTGAAAAACCAGGACGCAAAACAGCGACAATCGGGAAAGTAACCGATGCCGAACTGGTTGAAACGGAGATAAGACCCATCGGACAGACCCGTATCTCGAGCCACCGCCTGCCAAAAAATCCAACCCGAAAATTGTAGAAAGAGTTCACCCTGATTCGCATTACCGAGCAAGCGGACTGGGAGAATATACGCCGTAAACTTCACCTTCCCCCAACTCCTAAGGGCCTTGACCTCAAACAGGGCATGATCGTCGGTATCCTAGCCGATAATTTTGGAGAATTCCTAAATAACGAGTGGCCGCTCTATATAGAATCAGCGAAAACGGCTTCTGGCAATGGATACCTGGAGGTTTCGTTTAAATCCGGCCCTTACCACCCTCTGCTGACCGACGGCTACCTCGACTTGGCGTATATACCAGAAATTCCGGCCATCCGCGAGATTCGCATTAATAAACGTATCTTTGAAATCCCCTAATCCCCTGATTTTTTGCAAAAAATAGCTATTTGGGGCCTCATGTTGACAATCGTCAACCCAATTGACGACAATACGTTGCTTTTTATCTACATCGCCTGTTGTTTTTTGACGATGGCAAACTACAAACTGCTAAGTTATACGCGATTGAGGGTAAATGATGTTTTCGGTCACCATATAGGGGAACCATCGCCAAATTTTGCTCCCCTGATACCCTAAACATCATCAACCGTAAATTTATTATTAACAAGAAATTAAGCCAGCGAGCAGAGGTCAATGTCACCAAACAATCCGACACCTCCAGATAATTCGCTACCCGATCAAACACAAAGACAAAAATTGATCGAAATGGACCAGCGGTTATTCGAATGCCTCTCTCTGGGACTGGTAGTATTTGATCCCGAGCTAAAAATCATTCATTACAACCCGGCAGCCGAATTCCTGATCCGTGATCATAAATCCATTGCCGAAGCCCTAAACATCGGAACCCTTGATTCCCAATATCAGGACTGGAATGTGGAACTCCACAACGTAATCCAAAAAGGCTACCAACAGCGTTTCGAACAGATCGTCTTCCGCGACGATCAACATCACGAGTTGCTGCTCAATCTCACCTGTGTGGCACTGACCGATCCGACGGGGAGCCAAATAACCGGGGGCAGCCTGGTAATTGAAGACGTTACCGCTGCCGTCAGCATGGAAACCAGACTGGCGGTCTCCGAAAAAATGGCGGCGGTGGGCAAACTGGCCGCCCGCGTCGCCCACGAACTCAACAATCCCCTCGATGGAATTCTGCGCTACCTCAACCTTATCGATCGTGCCATGGCCGGTGGAAATACCGACAAAATCACACAATATCTCCATCAGGCTCGCGATGGTCTGATACGCATGACTGAAATTGTCAGAGAATTGGTACAGTTTTCCAGAAGTGCCTACACCGCCTTCGATGATTCCAGTATCAACAGCATCGTGGAAGAGGCGGTTAAAGTCATGTCCGAAAAAGCCGTCCAGAATAACGTATCGATTATCTGCACCCTGAACGAAAATGTACCTGCGGCCCGGGGGACAAACCTGTTTCAGGTATTCTGCAACTTGATCAAAAACGCCATCGACGCCATGCCTGATGGAGGGACTCTGACCATAACCACACAAGTCGTAAATAATGAAGTTTTCATCCGTTTCGAGGATACCGGTATCGGATTGCCCGAACAAGTCGATCAGATATTTGAACCTTTCTTCACCACCAAAGAAACCGGCAAGGGCACGGGGCTGGGTTTGGCCATTTGCAAAGATATTATTGAAAAATACAACGGCAAAATCGAACCCGAATCCCGGCCCAGCGGTGGAACCACCTTTAATATTATTATTCCAATGGAAAGCTGCGCTACTATTCGTTCCACCCAAAAGTCCCCACCGCAATCTCAAAACAAAAATCGACCCCCTTCTGCAACGGAGGATAATCACAAATGACCCAATCCCAAACACGTGTTCTCATCGTTGACGATGATAAAATTATTGTTGAGTCGCTCATTGAGTTCCTCAAACTTGAAGGATATGAAGCTATCGGCGCCGAAAGCTTTGCCGAAGCCATTGCCTCCCTGGAACGAGCCACATTCAACCTGGTTATCACCGATATTAACATGCCCAATACCGACGGGTTCGAACTGCTGCGGATTATAAAACAACGTTATCCCCACATTGTAGTCATCATGATCACCGGTTACGGCACCATCGAAAGCGCCGTCGAAGCCATTAAAATGGGCGCCTACGACTATCTGACCAAGCCGATCATCGACGACGAAATCAGCTTGGTGGTCGAACGGGCCCTCAAACAACAATCCCTTATTCAGGAAAATCAATCGCTTCGGGAAGCCCTCGACTTGCGTTATAATCTGGATAACATTGTCGGTCACAGCTACCAAATGTTGAAGATCTTCGACCTGATCGAATCGGTTGCTGAATCACGAACCAACGTTCTGATACAGGGTGAATCCGGCACCGGAAAATCGCTGATCGCCCGGGCTATTCACCATCGAAGCGATCGAAGCGATCATCCGTTTGTCGAGGTCAGTTGCGGGGCCCTCCCGGAATCGCTGCTGGAAAGCGAACTTTTCGGTCACGTCAAAGGTTCCTTTACCGGAGCCGTCGGGGACAAAGTTGGCAAATTCAAGGCGGCCAATAACGGCACCATTTTTCTTGACGAAATTTCATCATCCACGCCTGTGCTGCAGGTCAAACTGCTGAGGGTACTTCAGGAAAGACAATTCGAATCCGTGGGATCAAACAAAACAGAAACCGTCGACGTTCGGGTAATACTGGCCTGTAACGAAGACCTGGCTAAAGCGGTTGAGTCGGGCCGATTTCGGCAGGATCTATTTTACCGCATCAATGTTGTCACCATTCATCTACCCAGTCTCCGCGAAAGGCTCGGCGATATACTTTTGTTGGCCGAACACTTCCTAAAAAATTACCGCGCCGAGTCAAAAAAAGAGATTAACGGCTTCAGCGATGAGTGCATGCAATATCTCCAGCGATATCATTGGCCCGGTAACGTACGTGAACTGGAAAATGTTATCGAAAGAGCAATTGTGCTTACTAAAAACCGCCGGATTGAGGTCTCGGACCTGCCCGAAAACGTAATCCAAGGTGCTCAAACCTCTCCACAGAATGAGGACGTATTCAAACCCATGCCCCTAAAGAAGGCTCTCGAAGAACCGGAAAAACGTATAATCGAAAAGGCCCTGCGGGCCAATAACTGGAACCGTCAAACAACTGCCCAGCTACTGGAAATCAATCGCACCACACTTTATAAAAAAATGAAACGCTACGGACTTGAGATCGACCCCATACACGGCGGTTGATCCCGTATAGTCCTCCAGGGTTATGGAAAGTTTAACTTCAGCGGTTCATGAAACTTAGCCGCCACCCCGATATGCGAAGGTAGATCCGGTTGAGAACCCTCGTTAGCCGGCAAAGGTTCACAACGTACGACTTCCGCTACACTCCTGACATGCCCTACATAGGGAAAATATCCGTCACCCGGGGGAACCGTTAATTCCACATCCAGCAAAGAATTGATTTTCGGCACAGATACCTCAGAAAACAACGGCATCTCAAAATACATACCCCCCGTACTGATATCCCTGGTTACAGTACGCAACACTCGCTCGCGTTCGGTACCAGCAGGATAGCATTCGAGTGGCAGTCTTATATTAAGCCGCCGATGTTGACGTCGTTCTTCATGCATAACTTGACGCCCCAGGCGGATCTCCGTCCTTGCCCCCATAACCTATACAACTAAGCAGTCACATCTTTCACAACACAAATATCAATACGCAAAACTCAGACCAGTTCGTAGATCACTCTCTGGAAAACACGGCCATGTTTATAAGTAATCTTTTAATAAAGAGTTATGAATATAACTCATGCCATCCGATCGATAATTCCACAATAGACGGGCTATCGGCTGTTGCCTCCACGCAACAAAAAAGGGAGCATCGGATCGCGCCTTTTCCTTAACCGTCTGTCATTACAGTAACTTATAGGACCGTTGTGGCAGATCAACATTATATGCAAGATGGGATCATATTGTGTTTTTTTTAAAACACTAATCAAAAAACAAGACATGCACTTCAACTAAAGTCATACTTTCCAGCCCACATCGGCACAGATTTTCTTCAGGGCATCAGTAGCCACTTTGAACAATGCCGGGCCGGTAACCCCGCTTGAGTGCTCTGCCTTGGCTAGATGAGGCTCCAATGTCAAAAATCCGTCATAACCTCGATCGGCTGCATCGCGGAGAATCTCTGGGATGTTGCCATCACCTTCGCCCGCGGGAACCGCATGCTCTTTCTCGCCGTATACAAAATCCTTTATATGAAAATACCCATTATAATCACGCAAAGGCAGCCAACAGGTCTTATATACATCCTTAACATCCATCACTACAAAATTGGCCGGATCGAAAGCCCCAACCAACTTGTCGGATTTAATGGCCGCAAAAAGATAGACACATCGTTCGGGATAGGCCCCAAAAAGATTTGACTCGTTTTCCAATACCAGTATGACGTCTCGATCGGAAACATAATCCACTTGTTGGGCCAATCTATCAACGATTACACCCCGGTATTGGGCTACATCCTCACCCTCCGGCGGGTAAAAACTGAATATACGGATATATTTCGACTTGAAAAACTCCGCCAAATCAACCGCATGTTTGAAATCGTCAAAGTGTTTATCCAAATCCTCGTCCAGTCGAATCTTGCCGATCGGCGAACCGATACATGCTATCCCAAAACCGCGATCGCCGAACATTTTCTTCAGCTCTCCACAGCGATCCTTCGAAAATTTCATCACGTTTTCGCCATACGCACCGCGGAGGTCAATGTATTTCACCCCATTGTCTTCAAGAACATCCATCTGAACTTTGGGATCCGCATCTATTTCGTCGGCAAATGCACTGATGATCGGCATATTTCTATTCTCCTCGAGTAAATAATCAAAATATCTGGTCGCTGATAAACATACTATACGAAGACCAATACTTTTCAAGCCCAACACCTAAAGAAAAGGGCCGCCCTTTAATAGCCGGGCGGCCCTTTGGTTGGATTATGTAAATAATCTACTAAAACCTTCGCCTCCGCCTCTGCAGCAGTGTAAGTCCCAAGAAGGTCATAACCGCCCCCTCAACCACACCTGCGGCACAGGGGAATGGTGCAGGTATAGTGGGCGTCGTCTCCGGGGTATCCGCCAGCACCTCTTCTGGTACCGGAGTCGGAGTCGGCGCCGGGGTCGGCGATGGTGTCGGAGCCGGCGTAGGTGCAGGAGTCGGAGTCGGGACAGGAGTAGGTGTAGGTGTAGGTGTAGGAACAGGCGTCGGGGTTGGCGTCGGGGTTGGCGTCGGTGCTGACGTCGGATTGCAGGTTCCTGTCCAGCCAAGAACACCGGTGCCATAAGCCACTCCGGTCAAGGTAATATCACATTCCGCCGCCAAACCGGTATTGCTCAGATAAGTACAATGTGAAATATCCGCATTATTGATCGTCAGGTTGGTTGAACCATAACGATTCAGGGTAAATGAGCCTGTAGCATTCGTGGTATCCACCGTAATCCTGGTTCCCACCGCTTGACCGTTAATGGTTAATGTGCCGTTGCCCGCCAGGGCAACCGTTCCATTAGGCACAAAGTGCATTATACCATTTGCCTGATTGTTAATTAGAGATGCCCCGGTACTGATGTTCACATCATTGAAGTTATATTCGAAAGCATCCTGGATAGTATAGGCCCCCGTACCGTTGATATTTAGTGTACCAAGAATATTGAAGTCATTATTGGCCACGCCGGTGATATTTTCCGCATCATTGGAACTGAAATTCACCGTCGAACCAGTGGCGGCATCCAGGTTGACGTTAGCACCGGCAGCCCCCACGGTTAACGCACCATAAGTCGTCAATGTCGCTCCGTTGGCTACCGTAATTTCATCACCATCATCACTGAATGTAATATCCTCGTTGGCGCCACCGTTGGTCCCAATCACCACCGTACCATCATCGATATCCAGTAACGCAGCGGTACCATTCGCAAATGAGGTAGTAATACCAGGAGTCAATGTTAGCGTGCCCGCCCCTAATTTCTGAATCTTGTCACCATTACCAGTCAAGTTGGTAAGTGCTGCTACCGTACAGCTACCCGCACCGGCAATCTGCAGTATGCCCGGCGTACCGGCAAAACCAGTCGTCAAATTAGTAATGGTCATATTGGCGCCGGTTGCCATGGTAAGTGTCCTCGTATTGCCGGCTACATTGGCATCAAGTGCTGAAAGGGTACCGGTGCCAGCCAAAGTAAGAGCGTTATTTTGCAGATCCGCCGGGTTGGTCGCGGTCAGGGTCTTGGTATCGGCCACATCGATTGTACCGGCACCTGTAAGGGTCAAAGTGGTAACTGTACAACTCTGATCCACATCCACCGTACCGGCCGCTGTGACATTCAGGGCAGTAACCGTACCAGCCGCATCAATCTCTACCTCGCCCGCGGCACCGTCTACATCGACTCGGCTTACCGTCCCGGTATTGTTTAAAGTAAGGGTATTGGTTTGCGTATCTATACCATTGGTGACCGTCAGGATCTTGGTATCAGCCACATCCACCGTGGCATTAGCGGTTAGATCGCAGGTCGTGATTGTGCAATTCTCGTCAACCTCGATCAAGGCATTGGCACCACCCAGCGTAACTTCGTTCAAGGTTACCGTCGCCGTTGTGGTCTTGAGGGTATTGTTCCCCACAACAAACTTGTTGACCACATCCGCGCCCGTAATCGGACCATCTATGGTTAGCATCTTGTCAGTGTTAGCCGAAAAATTGAAATATCCGGTAGCTCCACCGGCATTAGTAATTGCCAGTGATCCGCCGCCCGCGTTGATCAAGATCGACGTGTTGGCCCCGTTCCCGAGTGGAACTTGATTAGTACCCGCAAACTCAATGGTAACCGCCACAGCAGCCGAAATGTTAAGCGCAGCTCCTGCAGCATCGCCCAAAGCCGGCACTGCTGCCGAGTCGATCTGGATGGTAACCGCATTTGTGTCAACACTACCATCACAAATAATCGAATCGCCTGCCGTCAGGTTTGCTCCACCACCAATCTGGCTACTAATGGCATAGGTTCCACCTCCGGTAATTGTCCAGTCACCAGCGTCTGCCGTCTCCAGGACAAATAAAACCGCCACCAAAACACAAACGGCCAATAGTTTTTTCCTGAATCGCATAGATTCTGCTCCTTAAGAAATTTATCTCCCTAATTTCCTGGAGATAAGCCTACCAGTTATCGGAACATCATTATTAAAAAAATACCCACCCCCGACTTTTCATAAAGATTATGTCGTTATAAAAAAGACACATTCTTAATTAGATAGTCATAACAAACTGAAATAATCAAGAATTATCATTTTCGCTTCTGGTATCAAACAATTTGGGAAATGGAATTTTTAGTTAGTGAGGACTTGATTGTCTGGCTATGGGGAAACAAAACAAGAAATAACAACTCTTGCTCGCCTGTTTTATGGGATGTAATCAAAAATAGTCACTATTGTTCCTGAACATCCGATAATGACGGCAGACCTTAATGAGTGCCCCAAAATTGAAGGTGACAATTGCCTTATTTTATCTTTCGGAAGACATGAAAAAGTTATCAGACGCCCATAGTTCAACAATATTAGAACGTGTCAAAACAAGTAAGATATAGAGTCGGATAACAATCCCCTCGCCAAAACTAATTTCTGCTTAATATGTCCAATACGAAACCGCCCCACAGATATGAAAAGATAGATATGCAAACTATGAATATAATCTCCCCCAGGGTTACATCTACGATCTATAATCGACCGGCTTTGCGACGATTTCCGCTCCGGTACTCAGTCGATACTTTTACGCATCCTGTGTACCCCTGAAATCAAAAGACATGCCCCGGATTCAAGGTCAGTCGATATCCGTAAGCCCCAACGCCTGGGCCAATTCTTGAACCGGTGTCAGTCCCGACGAGCTAACAAAATAATCGCCATCGTCGGTGGTGGAAATCGGTACCGGGACCGCACATGCCGATACGCCATACTCGACAGTTGGGAATAACCCAATCCCGTCATCACCGTCGGAAACTTCTCCGACAAACGAATTATTGTAGTCGGCATCCTTCATGGCTCTGGCTCCAAATATCGGCCATCCCCCCTATCACTACCACTAAAGCAATCTTTATGCCATCCTAGCACCCGAAAAAATCGGTAACCAATATACTTAACGACCCTCTCGGCGGATTATTGCTCCAACCTGAGCAATATTGCGATATCAACTACTTTTCGGACGTGAAATATTCCCCACACTCAGCCCTACTACCGACTGTTATTGACAATTCATCAGCGGGAAACTTTAATAAACGTCTGACCAAATACCCGAAGCGGATGTGGCGGAACTGGCAGACGCGCAGGCTTCAGGTGCCTGTGGGGGCAACCCCGTGGAGGTTCAAATCCTCTCATCCGCAATTACAGGCTGTCGATGACGCCGAACTCACCGCCGCGGGCTTCCTGGTTACCCGCTTTCGCAAAAGTAATCCCCATGCATCAAAACGATGCATTCGTCTCATAGATGCAACCGTACTCAACATGTAATTTGAAGGAATAAATTACCATGACAAGTAATAACTTACGATCGATTAACTTCTCAACATCTCTGGCCGCATTATCATGCCTGGTTGCCGGTCTTTTTCT
>CP070790.1:3481182-3485090 GCA_020346805.1 Planctomycetota bacterium | reverse complement strand
GAAACGCAGAAACTATTGTCCTTTGTGGCATCTTTTATCCTCTGTGGCACCGACGTCTCGCCGGTGAAAACACGGGCTTAAAGTCCGTGCCATACCTTAAACTGTTAATCATGGTCCGAAAAAAAATGGTTAATACCAATAAACTGCCCTATTGTACTTTGGTAATCACGTAGAAAATGGTACAATATGATGAAGATCGTTGTGAGAGCCCACTATTGACGCGGAGAAGCCATATTTAGCTTGGTCAATGTTGAGGAAGCTATGGATGCAAATGCATAAAAGATGCATTATTTCGTGTGTCGCTTTATTGTTGTCTATGGTATATGCTTTACAAGTCCAAGCCGCCGGCTCGCGGATCGTATCGGCCAATACTAATAGCACCAGATGTAATGATGTAAAGAGCTATAGCAGGATTCAGGCCAACGCGTATCACGTTAAGGATACCTCTGGAGTTAATAACGCTCTTGCCCAAACCCAATACGGCAAGCCGATTATTCTCTCCGACGACGGAGCTGACGGTTATGCCAACAACTGGTGGGGCTCCAATCCTACACAACTGGCGGAATGGGCCGGGCTGGCAGCCGCCGCCGGCGAACACTACGAACATAACGATCCCATACTTATTGACGCTACTGAAGGTGGAGGACCGTATGGATTAGGCAACCTGCATGCGGACACTATCGCTTGCCTGCAGATATTAGGCAACTATGCCACACCACTTACCCCTAACGGTACCTTGACCCGCAATGGAAGCAACTTTTACTGGAACGGCCAGGAAATCCAGCTGTTCGGTAATACCGTTCTGGGATCCATGATTATGAACCCATCGAGCAGTAACGACTACATGGCCTTCCTCGATCTACTACAACAATACGGTAATAATTTCACCCGTACCTGGGTTATCAACCAATGGCAGGTATTGGGTAATGGTTTGGGAGGTATTTGCGCTTATAGCGGTTCTCAATACAACTGGAATCTGGACGTGATCAATGAAACTTTCATCACTCGCATGCATGGCTTCATGCAAGCGGCAGCGAATCGAGGTATTGTTGTCCAGCTATCGTTGTCCGACCGCTGCGGGTTAAAAAATCAACAGGATTGGGCTCCGGGAGATTTTCATGGCAGTCCATACTATTTGGACAATAACAATAAAAGTTACCTCGCTATGCCCGGTAGTCTTAACTACGCACGTTTTCTCGATATACCCTCCGACTACTCAACAAACATATATCTCACCAACGATATTCTCTATAGACGAATTGCCTCAGAGCTAAAAAATTACGGCAACCTGATTATAGAGATCATGAACGAGCCCACACATTCACGATTGAACGACGGCTGGTCGGATTTACGTATCTCCGCCTGGCATAAGTGGGTGGCGGATATTGTGGATGAGGAGTTCAGTGCTAATCCCACCGAAGTATCCATCGATCTGGGAACAACCAACGCC
This sequence comes from Planctomycetota bacterium, assembly GCA_020346805.1. Classification (GTDB taxonomy): domain Bacteria; phylum Planctomycetota; class Phycisphaerae; order UBA1845; family PWPN01. The sequence goes on along the minus strand of CP070790.1, from coordinate 3,483,640 downwards.
AATTACGGCATTACCCTTAAAGAGCCGACTGACGGAAATACCACTGCAACCGACATCGGCGGAATTAACTGCCGGCGTAACACCGACCCGGGTGCCCCATCGGGTGCCGATTACTACATGTACTTTGACGTAGCCGATAACTATGCTTATCAGGGAAATCAGTCCGAACACTACATTACTATTCATTACTACGACACCGGTTCCGGTTCGCTGGCCCTTCAATATGATTCCACCTCCGATAGTTACAGCGATGGCGGCAGCGTGAACCTGACCGGGCTTAACGTCTGGAAGCAACATACGTTTCACGTTACCGATGCCTACTTCGGCAACCGGCAGAACGAAGGCTCAGACTTCCGTATCCAGCGACAGCCCTCGGGAGAATATTTCTATCTGGATATCGTCGAAGCCAGACTGACCGTGCCGCCCAATGTGCCTCCGGTAGCAAATATCGATGCCATTCCGATCAACGGCAACACACCACTAACCGTCAGCTTCGACGGCTCGGGCTCCTACGATCCCGACGGCGGGGCTATCGTCAGTTATCAATGGGACTTCGATAACGACGGCACCGTCGATGTTACAGATATAACCACCAACTATGAATACCGCGGCAACACAACCTTTGTGGCCAAACTCACCGTTACCGACAGCGATACTCTGACCGGCTCAACTACGGTTAACATCACGGTGAATGCGGCAATTGCCGATTTCAATTACGACGGCGACGTGGATCAGGAGGACTTCGGACACTTCCAGGAATGCATGACCGGTACAGGAGAAGGACCTCCCGCCATCGGCTGCGAAGATGCGGACCTGGATAACGACGATGATGTTGATATGGAAGATTTCACCAGGTTTCAAGACTGCATGAGCGGGGCCGATATACCGGCCGACGTAAATTGTGGATCGGGTTAGATATACAATATTGATATAAAACAATGGAGTTACAGTTATGGAGAATCTGAAGGTATCGAGACTGGCAGTCACATTGTCGGTAATTGTTGTAGTGTTTATGGCCACCATACTCTTTGCTCAATCGGCACCAGGACCGTTGCGAGTACATTCGGTCAATCCACGTTATTTCGATGACGGGTCGGGCAAGGCCGTCTACGTCTCAGGCTCACACGTGTGGGGAAATTTACAGGCTGATATTTCAACCGTCCCTACTCATAACATCGATTGGACTTACTATCTGAATCTCATCGATGGTCTGAATCACAACTTCATACGCGGCTGGAACTGGGAAGATGCATATTACACCCCCCTGCCCTATGCCCGCCCCGGGCCGGGAACCGCCAATGATGGCCAATCCAAGTTCGATCTCACCCAATACAATCAGACCTTTTTCGATCGCATCCGCAACCGGGCCATCGATGCCGGCAATCGTGGTATGTATATAGGTATTATGCTCTTTGAAGGTTGGAGTATTGAAAACAAAGGTGGAAGCAGGACTCCCAATCCCTGGCCCTGGCATCCATACAATTCCGCCAATAACATAAACGGAATTAACGGTGATCCCAACGGAGACGGTCAAGGTAAGGAAGTTCACACCTTGGATATCCCTACTGTCACCGCCAAACAGGAAGATTACGTTGAGCACTACATCGATCAATTGAATGACCTGGACAATATAATCTGGGAGATCAGTAATGAAAGTCATGCCGGTTCCGCCCTCTGGCAATACCACATAATCAACCATATCCACTCCTATGAAGCCGCCTACAAATCCAAGCAGCACCTGGTATGGATGAACTGCTATGGCGAAGATTTCCCTGATTCATATCTTTTCAATGGTCCGGCTGATGTAGTTTCACCCCATCGATTCAATACCAACTATCGCGAGCCTCCCGCTTCAACGGGGAATAAGAGTGTCATTCTGGATACCGATCACCTTTGGGGTGTCGGCGGCAACGTGAGCTGGGTTTGGAAAAGTTTCACCCGCGGCCATCACCCCATCTTCATGGATCCGTTGCACAATATTTCCTGGTATTCAACTAGCTGGAATCCCAATGACCCAACTTATGTGGCGATTAGAACCGCACTGGGGCGCACCAGATTTTATGCGGAAAGGATGGATCTGGCCGCAACCGTCCCTCAGGTACAAGGCACCTCAACACCTTCTTCAACCCAACATTGCCTTTACGATGAAGGAGTTGAATATCTGGTTTATCAACCGGGCTCAGGTTCATTTACGGTTAATTTGCCGGCCGGCAATTACGATTACGAATGGTACAATCCTAACACGGGCAGCGTTGTTGCTTCAGGAACACTATCCTGGGGCGGAGGGAATCGAACCTTTACTCCACCCTTCAGCGGCATCGCTGTACTATATCTCCTTGACAATGATAAGCCGGTAGCCGTCATTAATGCCGCTCCCAACCCCGGCCCCTCGCCACTGACCGTCAACTTCGACGGTTCGGGATCTTACGACCGAACTCTAGGGGGCAGCATAGTCGGT
>CP070790.1:3476478-3481082 GCA_020346805.1 Planctomycetota bacterium | reverse complement strand
CTCACCCCCGGCTTGATCAGGTCTTTTAATCCCGCAATCTTTTTCGGGTTCCCCTTTTGAATCAGAATGGTGGGGACGAAGTAACAAACCGATTTAGTGGAAAGTATAAGCCCTTCTTTGGCGGCCTGTTCCGTATAGTGTTTATCGCCGGGCATGTACAGGTCGCCCCGGCGATTCAATTTGATGGTGGAAAGCAGCACCTCGCTGCCGGCGTAGTTGGTCTCGATTTCGATATTGTGTTCTCGGGCAAAGATCTCAGCCAGTTCGGCTGCGGGCGGTTGAATACCCGCCCCGCAATACAGCATTAGTTTTTCCGCGCTGGTTGCCGATTCTTTGGTCTGATTATCTCGACACCCGACGCAAGCAATGACCAAAATCATGCATAAATAGGGCTTGAAGAATTTCATGGTATAATGCTCCCGTCGGATCTTTGGAGGTTATTTGATATAACCGTGTTTGGCGAAGATCTCGGAACCGTATTGTTGGGTGAAATCCATAAACCGCTTTACCAGTTCTGCGTGCTTTGAATAATTCAGCCCGATGACGTGTACCCGAATTTCCGTGTCATATTCGTAAGGGGTTTTGACTACATCAAGATCGTCTCTGAAAGTATTGGCTACGCCGTTCCACATTATAACCGCATCGACCGCATCGGTTTTCAGATAGTTGCCCAGTGTTGGATGGCCTTTGGTCAGTCGATTTCCCACGTTTTGCATAACCGCATCTTTGATGCCTTTATTTTCCAGCAGCTTAAAAACCATTTCGCCACAGGTGGAATACTGCGGATCGGTTAATGCCACCTTGAGTCCCGCCGTGGTCAGATCGTTGATACTTTTGAGTTTTTTAGGGTTGCCCTTTTGCACCGCCAATACCGGGGCGACAAAACCAACCTGAACATTACCGGCCAAGGCATCTGCCTCGCGAACGTAATCCAGATACGGATCATGCGTGATGAGGATGTCGCCCTTTTGCCCCGCCTTGACCAGAGGCAGGAAATCTTCGCTGCCGGCGGTGGTGGTAACGATCTCAATACCGGTTTCAGCGGTGAATTGCTCGACCAGTTCGTTGCTGGGAGGGACAAATGAGCTGCCGCAAAGCAGAACCAGTTCCTTATTGTCCTGGATTGTTGTTTTGTCACTGTCGCAGCCTGCCAACAAAATCACTATTGTTACGGCAATTATTGTGATCGAACCAAATCGTATCATCGCGGCTCACCCTTTGTGTATTCAATAGATAACGTCACCTTACCATATCATCTTGATGCCCGAACAGCATCCATCGATCTCCTCACCGATTTGACGCTTGGTATTTTCCGCTTACAACTTCAATAAAGTTAATCACGGGCATCTGGGCCGTTGTTGGCTGAGAAATTTTCGGGGTAAGTTCAACAATAAGTTTATCCTTGACCCTGATCCCCGGAATCTCTTTGACTACCGCCTTGTTCATCCCGCCGGCGGCCTGAAGAATGTCGAAGTCTTCAGCAATAATCTCGCCTTGCAGCTTGATATCAAAGATCCGTTGGCCAACTTTATCTTTTTCCGGGGCTGCGAATCCCAAGCGAACGGTATATATTTCTTCTTTATCTTTTGCGTCTGGATTGAGCAGCGGTACTTCACATTTAATAAGTCCCAGACATCCGGAAGTAAACAGCCATGGACTGTTTGAACCTTCAATATCCACTCCCTGATAATCCCGGCAAAAGTATCCCATACCCTCGGCAATCACTTCCTGCAGATCGAACTTAACGCCGTATTTGCCATAGAAGGTTTTGGGGCGGGGGTAACCAAACCAAAGCCTTCCATTTTCGTCTCTGGTATCCCCCGGTGCCCCCAGGTTAATGGCAAAATGTTTGGCCGGTGTCATGTTTCCATTGGTAATGAATACCGACCATTCGTCGATCTTCTTTTGAGGTTTGTGCTTCAGGGCCACCGAGCATTTGATGGGGAAGGAACACGTGCAGCCGGAACTCGACTCGGGGGAGAGCAGCAGTCCGCCGGCGGGAATAACGTTCAGCCAGCATCCCGGCCGGATTCCGCCGAAGAGCCGCAATCCACTGTCCCGTTTCAGATCATAGATGGCCCCGCAATACGATCGGTAAAAAATGAAGTTGGGTGAGGCTGACGTGACCCCGCAGCTATGCCCGGGCCGTAGAAACTCCCAGGTCACCGGCTCGCCGGTAATGGGATGGGAACGCATCTTGATTTTGCCCGTACGCAAATCGCAGGCCCGCGGCTCAATGATGATCGTATCCCCCACGATCACCGGTCGGCGCAGATAATTCAAGGAACGCGACCAGACCATCTCACCATTTTTTGCATTCAAGGTGGTTATCCGCCGCCAGGTCAGTTGATTGTTGTTGAAATACCCTCGGTCGTGATTGCTGAAATGGCCGAAACACAACAGAAATCCGTCCTGGTAGGCCAGGCCCATCTTGTTTCCCCCGCACTCGGTCAAATCGACGGGTCTTTCCCAAATCTTTTGGCCGGTTTTTACGTCCAGGGCAATCAAAAGCCTCACATCTATGTCTTGAGGTTTGAAATCACTTTTTTCGCTTGGCTCATAAACCCCGGAGTTGATCAGTTTTTCCTTTTCGCGTAATGCATTTTCCTTTTGTTCTTGCGTAACCTTGTTTTCAGCAAAGAAAATTACACCATCACCGATGGTGTTAGTAATATTGGAGATTTCTTTCCCCCGGTGTACCCATAAACTCTTGCCGGTTTCGACATTAACAGCGAAGATTGAATCGCTGCACAGCATACGTGAATTTCGGGCATTCGTAGGGCTTCGTTGGCTGAACCAGGCAGGGAAGGATTTGGCGTCCAAGCCTCCCCATTTGGCTCCCTTGCGATGCATGTCCGCACGGATATGTTCGTCAGGTGTGGGATGACCGGCGGTCAATTGTTTGTAGAGGCCTTTATACTGTTCCGGGATTTCATCGATGCTTCTCCACTGCCCGTTGCGAACGGCTGCTTTCCAGAAACCGTCGTACTCCCAATCGGTAAGCAAGCCTAACGAACCGAAGAGGATATCGTCCGTACCGGCGACATAACTCCACTTACGTGAACCGCCGTCCGCAGATTCAGGCATCCGGTAAGTTCGTATAACTTCACCGCTTGCCGGATCGAGTCGATAACATTTGTCACCTGCGGGAACATAGACACCGTTTTCAGTTGCCGCCATACTGCCCCCGTATACGTCCACCCGCGCCCTCACTGCTTCCGGAATCTCTTTTTCCCAGAGAATTGTGCCGTTATATGCATCACAGGCGATGATGACTTCTTGGCCCTGAATGAAAAGACGTCCGTTAACCGAAAGAGGGGCGGTCGGCCTTCCGTGTCGCTCTACGATTTTTTCCGGGCCCGGCTCACCGAACCACAGAACTCCCAGAGGACATTTGATCAGTTGATCTTCGGAGCTGGCGGTGTTCTGGGGATTGCCGTATATGTGCGTCCAGTTATCTGTGCCGGCCAATTTTCCGCGCGTCGTTTTCACCCAGAGGCCGTTTTCTCGTACTACCTTTGGAGCCGGTGCCCCGTTTTTGTTCAGCCATCTTGCCAGCTGATCGGCGTCCAATGGTTTTGCTATGCCCGCCGCCGCCGCTGGCTGGCCGAAAATTGCCACCCCGCCGCAAGGCCTGAGTATTCGTAACAAATCTTTATGCAAATTTTCCGTTCCGCCTGAGACCATTAACTCGTCGCAAACGATTAAATTTGCAAAGTAGTCAGGCAGTATTGCCGGATCCCAGGATTCTACCACCACTCGGGCTCCGTACATGCCCGCTGTTTCAAGATATTTTCTGGCCAAAGCGCGTTTTTCCGGATCCTTTTCGATCCCGATTATTTTTAAGTCCGCGCCTTTGGCCAGTTCATATGCCAGCCGGCCCGTACCGCATCCCAACACTAAAGCGTAACCTTTTTGTATGTCCGCTTGTTGAATTATCGCCTCTGCCGCTGCTTGATAAACAGGAGTTAGCCGGTCGTTCGGAAACTGTGCAGGTTTCTCAGCAATCTTTACCTGCTCAGGCCGATCGACTTTTTCACTGGCGAAACAGTAAATGCAACCCTTGTCCGTGCTCACATACAGCCGTCCGTCAGATGCCGCCAGCCCGCAGGCCTTACCCTCAACTTCGGCTTGCCAGATCTCTTTCCCGCTTCGAGGATCGAGGGCCATGACTTGATCCTGGCCCCCTGAATATATGGTATTGCCCGCAGCAATCAGACAGCAGAGATTCTTGTTTTCATATTTCCACTCGCTTAGGGATTCCTTTAATGCTTCCCGCTCCTGGCTCAGCTGCTGTGCTCGTGCGGTCAATTGGTTTATTTGTTTATCGATTTTTTCACTTTTTGCCTTGCCGGCCTTATTAAGTTTTCGCTTCAGGTCCTTGACTTTCGATCGTATACCCCTCAGTTCGCCTTCAATCGTATTGATTTTTTTTGTATTGGCTGAGTGTTTGGCACGATTGATGGCCGTAATCCCTGTGTTATCGAGCATACAGGAAAGAGTTGAAGTGTTGACCAGGTCAAATCCCGTGAACCATACGTAGAGATCGCCCTTTTTTTTGCCGGTTTCGGGATCGTAAACCACTTTGGCGGGGGTGCCCGATT
>CP070790.1:3470767-3476378 GCA_020346805.1 Planctomycetota bacterium | reverse complement strand
GATTAACGGAATTCCACGCACACTAATACGTACCCGGGAGCGAAACTCGTCTTTCAGGCTGGTTCGTGACTCCTCAAGAGAGACGGCCTGATTTTCATATACAGTTCGGTATCCTTGTATGGTGGTATGAACGGGATCAATTACGTCGAGAGAAAATGCAGGTTTTGCCGGGATATATAACTGACGGCGTATGGCGTGTATCGATCCGCTGGCTGAAGTTTGTGAACCGAAGGAACTTTCAGCTCGACGTATGGCGACAGCAATCTTCTGATAGCCTTTGAATCCTGTTGAAGCCGCATCCTTCCCGTAACTGTATGCAACACGACCTGTGACGCATCCGATCGTAGGATCATTGAAATTGTCGACAAGTTCGTGAATGGCTCGACGGTTATAGATACCGGTGGAATCAGAAAAAATGACGATATCGCCGTTGGCTACTGATACTGCCCCGTTTTGTGCGTTGGTTTTGCCTTTGCGTCCTTCGGCTCGGTACAACTTTACACCGTGATCGGCGAAGGAACGAACAATTTCGTCGGTACGGTCGGTAGAGCCGTCGGAGGCGACAATTATTTCCAGTTGTTCGGCGGGATAATCCAACTTCAGCGTCTGGTGAATTTTTTCTGCAATAACTTTTTCTTCATTATAAGCAGCAATGATGAAGCTGACCTTGGGCGTAATGGATTTTTTGTCGACCCTTTTGCGGACGATTATCGCCAGTATTAAAGTAAGTAGCGGATATCCGACCAGCGTATAAACAACCAGTCCGGCCGCGATCCAGAAAATAGTCTCTAACGCTAACATTTTTCTATCAGACTCCGGCAGACCTGCGAATACGATTATGTCTGTCGCTAACGTACCGGTTCCCAGGTAGCCATGCGCTTACCCGTGATGCATTGCAGTGACCCGATGCATGAACCGGAAACTCCCAACAGGAAGAATGCCAGCGTGGATAATAGTGGAATACCGATTCCCCATCGACTCAATAACAAACCAAATATGGCTGTGGCATAGAAGGCCACCTGCAGACGGAACAGGGTTAGATACAAAAATGAATCACCTTGCAAGGCAAGGGCTAGGTTACAGGAAAAAGCACCAAGCAGGAAAAGCCAGAGATACCAGCGCATGAATTTATGGCTGATCATTTGGAACAGATAACCGAATTTCATATGGCGGATAAGTTGGCTGAGAATATACGGAATCATGGTTGTGGCATGTATGCCGATGCGTATGCGGCAACGAAATTCGTCCCTTGCTGTGGTTCTCGATTCTTCCTGAGAAACGGCATTATTTTCGTAAAGAACGCGGTATCCTGCCACTACGGTGTTTATTGCATCAATCGCATCCGACGAAAAGTCGGGATGTGCCGGTTTATATATCTCGCTGCGTATGGCGTGTATCGATCCGCTGACCGTGGTTTGTGAGCCGAAATCACTTTCCGCCCGTCGGATGGCCACTGCGATATTTTGGTATCCCCTAAAGCCGACAGAGATTGTATCTTTACCGTAGGTATAGGCGACACGTCCGGTTACGCAACCAACGGTGGGATCGTTGAAGTTGGCTACCAATTCTCGAATGGCTTGGCGATTATACATACCGGTGGCATCAGAGAAGATAAGGATATCACCAGTGGCAACATTCACCGTTTCGTTTAATGCGTGGGTTTTGCCCAAGCGCCCCTCGACGCGGCTCAGCTTTACCCCGCGATCGGCAAAGGATTGGACAATTTCATCCGTTCGGTCGGTGGAGCCATCGGAAGCGACGATGATTTCCAGTTTTTCAGCCGGGTAGTCCAATTCCAATGTCTGTTGAATCTTTTCTGCGATCACATCCTCTTCATTATAGGCGGCAATGATGAAACTTACCTTGGGTTCAATAGGTTGTTTATCAACCTTTTTACGAATAATTACCGCCAGCAGTAGGGCCAGCAGCGGATATATAAACAACGTATAAACGATCAGACCGACTGCTATCCAGAATATGATTTCTAGAGCTAACATTTTCTATATATCACCTCATGTCTGTTGATTGTTGTCTGAAGTCGAGCATGGCGGTTAGTGATTCCCTTAATTGAATATGAGATTGCCAACCGGTAGCCTGCTTTATTTTAGTGTAGTCGCCGTAGCAAATCGGTATATCGGCCTCCCGAATCCGCTTGGGATCCACCATTATGCGAGGCGATTTTCCCGAAATTTCCGACAGCAGGTCGCACAGTTGCTTGACTGTGGCGGGTGTGCCCGAGCATACATTATATATTTCGCCGGGGCGACCTTTTTGGGTAACCAACCAATAGGCTGATACGGCGTCCCGGATGTCGATGAAATCTCTTGCCGATTCGAGATTACCGATACGAATATCTTCAACCTCGGAGCGGGCAAACTGATCGCACAACCAACCGGCTACAAGATTCGTGGATAGGCCGGGACCAATTAGGTTGAAGGGGCGAACCACCATGATCGGTAGTCCCAATTCAGATCCCAGGGTGATAGCCAGTAGGGTCTGTGCCCACTTGATGCGCCCGTACAATGAGGATCCACCGCAAAGATCTGACTCGGTCAGTGGATCGCTGGATTTTGGGAGATATTCAGCGGCGGAACCGATGCAGACGATGCGTGTCTCTCGAAGGCCTGTGGATGCCAGACCCTGCAGCAGGCTTACCGTGGAGCCGACGTTGACTTGCCACATATCCGCTTCGTTTGCGGGAGGCATAAGTCCCGCCAAGTGAATAATCCAGGAGGGACGATCGGATTGGGCGATGTCGGCAACCTCCTCCGGCTGGCTTAAATCCGCCTTATAATAAGTATCGATATCATCCGGAACCCGATCGGCCAAATCCAAACCGACAATTCGCGGTTTGTCCGTCAGACCTTTCAGAAAGGTTACCAGGTGCCTGCCGGTAAAGCCGGCTATACCAGTTATCCAAAGTGTGGGATTCAAGATCTTAGCCCCAGAAATTGTTCCTCGTTTTTTGCGTATTGATCTTGGGCGAGGGCGTAATCGTCCATACGACCGATATCCAGCCAGTAACAATCCTCGCGGTAGCAGCAGACCCTACCTCCGGAATCGTGTACTTTGGTGAACAGGTCGGGCATGTCCAGGTACTGGTTTGGTTTGATGTGCTCCATTGCGGAGAGGCCGATCACGTTTACGCCCATGCTGACTTCGAAATTGTACGTGGGCTTCTCGCGGAGTCCCACAAACTGTTTGTCTTCATTACTCTCGATAACCCCGAAATCGATTTTGACGTCTCGCTGATATACCCCCACGGTGATATCCGCTTTTTGCTCGGCGTGGAAGGCCAACATGTTGTTAAAGTTGAGGGTGGTTAACAGGTCACCGTTCATCACCATGATCGGATTGGTCAAGTCTTTAACATTTCCCAATGGTCCGGCGGTTCCCAGTGGTGAATCTTCCTTAGAGTAATTTATATTCAGACCGAACTGCGAGCCATCGCCGCAAACCGCCATGATTAACTCCTCAAGATGCCCGGTACAGATAGTTACGTCGATTAGGCCGTGGGAATGTATCTTCCTTAAAAGAATCTCAATAATAGGTTTGTTTCCCAGGGGTACAAGAGGTTTTGGAAAGACGGCGGTCAAAGGCTTGAGACGCGTTCCTTTACCTCCTGCGAGGATAACGGCTTTTATTTTATTTTTACTCGGATTCGTCATGATTAACTTTCTATTTTTTGCTTCAGACGGCGTAGATATCCTGTTTATACTCCGCGAGATGGTCTTCAATGTATTCGATGGTAACCTTTAATCCACTATCCAGGTTCACCGTTGGTGCCCAGTTCATAAGTGATTTGGCCTTGGAATTGTCGCTGATTAACCGCATTACTTCGCTGTCGGAGGGACGTACGCGGTTGGGATCCTGTTTTACTTTGAGATCTCGACCCAATAGCTTACCGATTCGTTCCACCAGTTCGCCAATGGAGGCTCCTTTGCCGACGCCAAGATTAACCACCTCACCCAGCACTTTGTCTGACTTGGAAGCGGCGATAAATCCTTTGGCGGTATCTACGGCAAAGGTCAGGTCGCGTACCGGATCGAGGTTTCCGAGCTTGAGTTCGCCTCCCGACAAAGCCTGGACGATGATCGTTGGAATAATGGCCCGCATGCTCTGGCGAGGCCCATAAGTGTTGAACGGTCTGATGATGCAGGCGGGTAGTTCGAAACTGAGCCAAAAGCTTTCCACCAGCTTGTCAGCACCAATTTTGCTGGCTGAGTATGGTGATTGTCCGACCAGGGGATGTTTTTCGTCGATGGGTACGTACTGAGCTGTTCCATATGCCTCGCTGGTGGAAGTGTGAATCATTCGTCCTACATTATGCCGACGACACGCTTCCAGTATATGTAACGTTCCCAAAACATTGGTACTTACATATGCTGCCGGTGCCACGTACGAGTAGGGGATGCCAATTAGTGCCGCCAGATGGAATACCACGTTGCAGCCCGCTACCGCTTTATCGATGGCAAAAGCGTCGGCCACGTCGCCAGCCACCACCTCTACCGAATCGAGCACATCTCTCGGCAGTTTCTCCAGGTTGTACCAGTTGTTGTTGGAATTGTAGTGTACGAAGGCCCGAACATCGTAACCTTCATGTACAAGTTGTTCGACCAGGTGACTGCCGATGAATCCGGCAGCGCCGGTTACTAAAACTTTGGCGGCCAAGATAAGCTCCTTTCATTTATTATATCACAGCGATAGATTATATCGTCTAAAGTGGAAAATGTTATTGTTATCGGCGATGCTTGGCTACAATTTCTTCAAAAGCCTGGTAAAGACGATCGTGGTTACGCTTCATGTTGGCGTCCCGATCGACCCGCAGGCGGTTTTCTTCAAAAATGTTTTTTCTCATCTCGGTATCGTCCATTGCCTTGGCAAGAGCCTCGGCTAATTGGTCTACCTCACCGGGCTCGAATAACAAGCCCGTCTTTCCTTCTTCGATCCATGGTATGTTCGCGTTAATTCGCGTCACCACCGGCAGCAGACCCGAGGCCATTGCTTCCAAAAGAGCAACACTGGTGCCGTCGAAATAGGTGGAGGCAATATATATGTCCGCTTGTCGAAGCAGTCCTGGAATCTCTTGATGGGGCAAATTACCGGTGAAGGTTACTTCTTCTTCCTGCAGGCCTGCTGCTTTCGCTCGGGTCTTGTTTTCTTCCCATCGTGTCCCCCCACAGGTGATAGTGCAGTGAAACTTTCGACCCGTGGATTTCAGTTTGGCCAGAGCGTCGATAACCGTTGGAATATCGTACAACCGTTCGTGCTTGCGGGTGCAAATCAATCTGGTGGCCTCGGATCGGGGCATTTCCGGGGCGGGATGAAACGTATCAAGGTCCACCCCATAGGGAATCTGAAGCAGTTTTTCAGCCGGTACGCCTATGCGGATTAAAATGTCATCCAGGTGTTGGGAGACGGTGTTGACTATATCCGCCCGCCGGCAAATAAAACGTATGGTTTCCTCGCGTAAAATTCGCCGCAGGCCCTTGCGGTTCATGTAATCGTCTACATCTCCTCCGACCGCACTGACGACCAGCGGCCCTTTCCAGGAGAGGGCGGCAGTTAATCCGTTGGAAACCAGGTAGGGGGCAAAGACAATATCCGGTTT
>CP070790.1:3461868-3470667 GCA_020346805.1 Planctomycetota bacterium | reverse complement strand
CATCACGAAAGCAAAGTTGCCGGCATCGGTCATGGAAAGGTTTTCGATCTGTTGGGCAGCATGCTCCAGCCAGGTGACAACTGTTGGGCCATCCGCTTCATCTTCGCTTGCGATGCGTTTGAATAGTTCTTCATCGGTCATGTCCTTGTATTCATCTTTGACCTCGACCTGCACACTGGTGCCCCCGATAAACTCGATATCCAGGTAGTCTTCCTTTTTGACACCGGCCTCGAAAATAAATCCTCCTATGATAACTAATGCCGATATGGTCCAGAAGATTTTATGTTTGCCGATCCAGTTAATATTTGGAGCGCCGAATAGTCTCATCATCGGCAGGCGGTTGGCTTTTTGATAACCGGTAGCTTTGTACATGATGCGAAAGAACCACAAGGCCACCATTAGAACGGCAGCGGTTGCAAACATCACTCCCAGGAACTCACTGAACCCGATCAGCGTTGATTCCTCTCGCAATTCGGGAGTGGCGTTGAAGAGCCAGCCCAGTCCGAATACTCCGCCGCCGGCCAAGGCCAGAATACCGGTTCCCATCCATGCCCGCCTGGTTTCCGTGAGATTCAGTTTCTCGGGTACCATGACATGGAAGAACTGCCGCGTGACAAACAAGGCAGTGAACATACTGGTACACAAGCCGATACCCAGCGTCAGGCCGAATCCCTTGATTTCCTCGCTGCCTAAGGAGCCGAGAATGAGCGCGGTGATAATGGTAGTAATATTGGAGTCCAAAATTGCGCTAAACGCCTTTTCATATCCCAGCTTCACCGCTTTTTTGGTCGAGGCCCCCAGATGCAGTTCTTCTCGAATACGTTCATAGATCAGCACATTGGCGTCGACCGCCATACCCAATGTCAGGATCAGGCCGGCGATACCCGGCAAAGTAAAGGTGGCCTGCAGGAAGGACATAATCCCCAGGGTAATGATTAAATTCAATAACAGGGCGATGTCGGCGATGGCCCCGTTATACATGTAGTATCCAAGCATAAAGAGGATGGTCACCAGGAAAGCAATCTTGATGGCCTGTTCACCTTTGGCCCGGTTGGTTTCCCCCAGCGAGGGCCCAATGCTTTTCTGTTGTAGAGGCACTTCTTTTAAACGGGCCGGCAACGCCCCTGCCTCAAGCGTGCTGATCAGGTACCATACATATTCGTCCGAGAAATCGCCGGAGATCTGACCATCTGCTGGAATTTGTTCTGCGATGTTTGCAGCGGAAACGGCCTCATTGTCCAGGAATATGCAAAGAGGCCGATTTACGTTGTTGCCGGTCATGATCCAGAATTGATTTCCTCCAGACCTGTCTAACACGAAGCCTACGGCGGGGCGGCCCATAGTGTCCTGGTCATAACGGGCTCCCTCCAGGTTCCAGGTTCCGTCGTTGAGCAGTCCCATGTCCGGTCGGGAGTGAGACAAAACATATCTGGCACCCGCGTATTCGCGGATAACCGTGTTCTGACCGAAACGCTCTTCCTCTTGTTTGGCCAATTTGAACCATTGGTAATTGTCGCCCGGCCGGGGACGGGGGCCGAATTTGGTCAGTTGTTCCTCGTACTTGCTGAGCGGTTCATTGTAGCTTGGATTTGAAGAGTCAAGCATCTTGGAATCGACATCGGTAGTGGCCAGAATGCGAAACTCCAGTACGCCCGCCCCTCGCAACAGACGCATTAAATCGGAAGGATCGTCAAGGGCCCCTTTGTACTTGGCGTACTCATCGTAAGCTGAGGCCATTTCGTCAATCAGGGATACCAGATCCGGATGAGCCTCCTTGACTTTGCGCAAGCCTTCGATACGGGCCTTACTCTGAGGACCGAGTTCGAGCAGATCGCTCAGCATCCGGGTTTCAAGATTTGTCTCCAACAGTTTTTCCATAAGCTGATTGCGGTCGTTAAAGGCCTGGTCTATCTGATTGGCGAGTTCGCCGCCAACCGGTTGGGTGGAGGCGGCTTGAAGTTGACTATATTTTTCATTGAGCTCTCTGTATTTCTTGTCTACTTCAGCAAGTTTGTTAAATAAATCCTCGCGTGACTTAACCACCCCTGTCAACTTGGCGAATTCCGCTTGTTGTTCCTCGGCCGGCAAGCCCAGCGCGTTTCGAATCTGCTCCGTGGTGATGTTGGTGGCATTAAGAGCAACGGTTGTCTTCTCGTAAGCTTCCAGCCTTTCTTTTTGGCCGCTTTGGGGACGAGGCATCTGGATCTCAAGCCGGTTACGCCCGATCGGACGCCAAATCAGGTTGCGGTTACCCTGGGGATCCACACGCTTTTTCAGCACGTTCATCACGCTAACCGCCAGGTCTCGTCGATGTTCCAGACCGGTGTCATCGATTTCGAATAACAGACTATGCCCACCGCCTAAATCGATCCCCGGTTTGAGCTTTTCGCGTGGGGGATAAAGTTGCCAGATACACATTCCGGCCAACAGTACGATTAAACCTATTTTCGACCATAAATTTTTTTCGCCCATGATAGTTCCTCGATTATTATTAATAAGTTGTTGTTTGTATTATCTTGTGATTGGCTTTTTTCGGCTACCACACTAAAACATAATTTGCAATATTTATAAAACGTTATCAATATTCATGCACTAACTATTTCCTATTTGCCTGTATTGATGAGATGGCGGATATGGGGTGGTGCATGTGCGTATCGTGAAACGAGTCGGCACCGCTGCACGCTTTCGGTTGGAGCTCTTGTTTCAATGAGAATAAAAAACTGGGCATCCGGCGAAGTCGGACGGGCCCCAATAACGTGCTGGGGCGGCGTTTCCGCCGGTACCGCAATCGTGCCGGTGGTTAAACTGCGGGTGGAACTGCCGGCCCATATATCTGCAGTTGGGGTAATCTGTAGGGTGGATGAGGAATCGTCTTGGTTATCTTTGGTTTCGCTGGATGACGGTTCCGCTGCATCCTGATGGTGTGTATCTTCGGGCTCACAGTTTGCAAACAGGGAGCCCCCGCTGGCCGGTAGCGTGGGGACGGCCAGTATCAGCATAATTATCCAGGTGGCTCGTACCAGGGACACGTTTACAAACTCCCAGAGTATGTTTCCCGAAAAGAAAGGGGTATCATACCAAAATCAGCCTGTAGTCACCAAATATAGTTGGAAAATAAAGCGTACAAAACTTCGGCGAGGGGCCTTGAAGGGGCGTTTATACCCGACAATTCGCAGATTCGAGCCTCTTCGGGTATCCTTGGCATTTTGAGGGCCTGCCGGCAGATAGATAATAATTGGATTCACTTTGTTATTGTCCAGGGGCCGACTTTTATGCCGATTTCCCAAGCTCACCCCAAACTTAGATCGGTTGAGGTGATTCCCATCGAGGAGGACGGGCAGCGATTATTCGTTGTTCACGATCCCACCGGCTTGGCAACGTCGGCGGCCACCGTTGGGGCGGCCACCATGTTTATATTGATGTTGATGGATGGTAAACACAGTTTGGAAGCCATTCAGCAGAAGTTTAATCAACAATTCGGCAAAGAATTGCCCCGCCATCAGCTGGTAGACATGATTGAGCAACTGGACGAGGCTCACTTTATGGATAGTGAGGAATTTACCGCTTATTTTCAATCCAAGGTTGACGCTTACCGGGCGGCACCGGCCCGTGTATCTACCGATGATTTGGCCTCGCTGGGAGCACAGGATGACGGTCTGGTCCTGACTATTGAGCGAATGCTGGCCGCCCATAGCCGTAATTCCACCAGATCCATCGACCGTCGCCTGGCTGGCTTGATTGTTCCCCACCTGGATTTTGCACGTGGCAAATCCTGTTATGCGGATGGTTATAAATCGCTTTCCCTTACCAAACCGGCCGACCGTTATGTGATTCTGGGAACAAACCATTTCGGCCGGGGTACCTCGGTAGTTGCCACCCTTAAGGATTTCCAGACGCCTCTGGGCACCACACGTACCGATAGGACTTTGTTGGCTGAACTCCAGTCACGATTGGACGCCGATCTGTGCGAACATGAATTCGACCATCAGAGCGAACATTCGATCGAGTTGCAGGTACTGATACTTCAGTATCTTCTGGCCGACACCGATTATGAGATTGTACCTGTTTTGTGTCCCGATCCTTGTGGCCCCTCAGGTACCGAACCGATCGACGGTCAGGGAGTGGATCTTGCCGTATTCGCTGAAACATTAGGCGAAATTATACATGCCGACGACAAATCTACGATAATAATTGCCGGTGCGGATCTGAGCCATGTTGGTATGCGGTTCGGCGATCAGCGGGAATTGGACCATGCCTTTCTAGGCGAAGTCGAGAAGCGGGATCGGGAAATCCTTGAAATTATTATTACCGGCGATGGAGATGCACTTGTCGAAACTATCATCAAAGATGAAAACCGTACGCGATTCTGCAGCGCCGGTTGTATTTATGCCTTGATGGCCGCTCTCCCCCGGGCCCGGCGGGAATTAATCAATTATCATCAGGCCGTCCACCAATCCAGCCAAACCTGCGTTACCTGTTGTGCAATGGCATTCTGGGAAACGTGATATAAAACGGATATCAATATGGATATGAGTGAGTATTGCGGTCACCTGCTTGGATACCTGGCAAACCGAATTGTTCTGAGTAAACATATCTGACCCGGTAAAGGGCCCACAGGGCCAGCATTGTTGAATGGCTGTTGCTCGACGAAAGATGACCCCATTGGCCGGTTGAACCGAAGAAATACCAGGGATCCCGCCACCCCCCGTCGTTATTTTGGTTTTCGATTATTCGTTCGATCCACCGTCGTTTGATCATCTCGGGATGACCGGCCATAAGAATAAAAGCCGCTCTTTCAAAATAAAGATCGTTGGCCCGTAAATCCATGGTGTTCTCTCTGGCAATCCGCCGACATAGTTCTTCGAGTAATTGATCCGTAACTCGCGGATCTTTGTTTATCACCCGCATGTGCCAAAGAGACCATAGTTGATGGGACAATCTGCGCCCCCGCCACTAATTCGGCCATTCCACCGGCACTTGTAGCAGCTTTGACGACACCGAAAATAGCTACCGGATTACCCCGGTGATGATAAATCAGGGCTACCCGTTTTCGGTATCGGAATCTTCTTTCTCGGACACGGGGCCGGCCACGTCCTTTTGGGGTATCGGCATCTTCTTTTTGGCCTCAGCCTCTATCTCTTTTTTGGCCTGCTTGATGGTGCCGTCCTTGTAGGCCTTGGTTATCCTGGCTGCGTCCTCTTTACTCCAGTCCGGCTGCTGGCCGGCCAATTGTTCGAATATTAGGTAATTGCGGATACAGGCCATCATATCCACCATTCTCGGCTCCATACCGGCCAGTATGGGTGCAAAAGCAAGTTGAGCGAGCGGGCCGATACCTTGTTTCTTTAATATTCTGGGTATCATTTCCCTTATATTTATTCGTATTATATTTAATGTAGGCACTGCGACCCCCCATTGAACCGATTGGGCCACATCCTCTTGAAACTGCAGCACATTTGTAAGAATATCCGGATTCAACTGAATACTACCCATCCTCAACATCGTATCCACGGAAATGCCCACTTTGGATATGGTATCCTCGATAGTATCCTGCCACCGCTCTTCCAATTCTTGATCGCTGGGCTCAGGCTTGTTTTCATGAATGGCCTTGCTTTTTTCCGCCAATTTGAAAAATTCTTTAAAATCAGAAATGATAAGTTCATCATTAATATCAGTGATAATCACCAATCCCTTGGAAGCTTCGCGTTCGGTTTCCCTTTGAAAGTCCCCGGCCACCGCGATAACCAGGCGGTCCGCTTCACCGGCGGCCGATTCACTGCCGGCATAAATGTAAGCGTTGGGTGTGTTATATAATTGCCGGCCCCGCCATTCGTTCGGCCATTCCACCGGCACTTCCAGTAGCGTCGTCGGGGCGCAACCAATAATCATGGCTCCCACCACGCCAACTAATCCCAACCATTGGCATTTTTTCATAGTATTGTCCCCCTGAATATCAAGTATGTATTACTGAATCACCTCCCAGGTAGCCAAGGTACTGACCGCCAGCGCTTTTTGTAATTCGGGAATGTCGATGAATTCGTCGTCGCTGCTCGCATTTTGCAGCGTGCCGGCACCGAAAATGGCTACCGGATTACCCCGGCGATGATAAATCCTGGCATCGCAAATGCCCCCGAAAGCGGCCGGTTCGGATACCGGTTCGCCGACGGCGGCTAAAGCCTCGCGAACGGTCCGCATCAAGGCATTATCCGCAGAGTCGACATAAGCGTCGACTTGCCGTTTAGCAAAACTCATCTGGACCATACCCTGGTCATACTGCCGAGACCGTATCTGACAATATTGCTGCACCCCCCGCTGAGTCGCCGCCGTCAGTCGCTCCTTCACCTCATCCATCTTGTGCGTCGTCGAAAAACGCTGCACCCCTTCAAGCACTATTTCGTTTCCCTCGCCCGGATCGCCCACCAATCGAGCCCGGGCCCGAATTCCCGGAAAACTCGGGGCAATCCGAATCAGTCCACCCAGCAGATACGACGCCTTGGTAACGGCGTTGTCGCACCGCTTGGCCGAATCCATGTGCCCCCCGACGCCGTAAATGTCGATGCGGAATTTCTGTAACTCGGGCGTCGTCGCCACCTTCAATTCAAAATGACGATCCAGCCCCGCCTTACCCGTGGCCGGATCTTTCTCCCGCACCTTGTCCCCATAAATCCCAACGTAATCCATCACCGCATCATCAAGAAACTCGATCAATTTCATCCCCACCCGATCGGCACTGGCCTTGGGTAGGGCGGTTATTTCAACCGCCACATGATCGCACACCCTATCCGGGCTGCTGCCGAACGATCCCAATACCCCGTGATTGTTCCGCACACTACCGGCACTAAACATCGGATGATCGATCTCATCTTGAAGCCGCCTGCATTCCGCTTCCAGTTCCATTACTACGAAGGGAAACAGCTCCAGGGCCTTAGTATCCTCGTTTTTACCTATGCCAAGCCGACACCGATACCACAACTCCCCCGGATGCCCGCAACAGGGAACCATACCCGTACCCCTGTGCATCAACACAGGTATACCGGCAAATCGCGAATCCGATGCCAGGGACAAAGCTCCATTGCCACCGGCTTGGCCGTCTATGACAAACTGATACACCCGGCCCCTGCTCGCCTGTTTGCCGAACTTCTCCTCAACTTCACGCAATAATTTCATCTGGGCCAACAGTAACGCGATCTGGGCCTTGCTGCCGCCGGCTCCTCGACCGAAAACCCGCTCGCCGGCCGATCGAGAAACCAACCAAGGCCCGGCATCGTCAACATTTGTCTGAAGAATCGTCCCCGTCTCTTTGCCGCCACTGTTTCCGGGAACCGTCACCACCAGGTTACAGCGATCGGCATAAAGATCGCTTGCCGATATCTCTCGGCCGTCACTCCCAATCGCGTAACCGGGAGCTGTGTAATCATCATCAGTAGCAATGACCAAATCGATTCCCGCACGCTCGATTGTCGCCCCCCCTCCCAACAAATCCCGCACCTCGCGCTCCACCCAATCGAAAAGCTTACCTTCGCGATCGGCAATATCCGCCGGTTGCCCCTCCACCAAGGTATTGAAAGCTACCAATTCAAGTAACGTATTACGCAAATACGCGCCATAACGATCGTCGGCTGCCAATTGTCGCACATAATCGACAACCGCTGAATCCGAGACAATCATTTACCATAATCCTCATTAAACATCTTATGGAACCACGGGGCGGCGGTAGCGTGACGATCGACTATTCAACATACGATCGAAAGACATCGGCCGTATCAAATACCCCACCGCACCTTGCAGCTTCTCTTTCCTGGCCGGCGAAGCCAGTTCCAGCAGCACATTATACAAATATGCCGTTCGCACCCGCCGACGATTACGCAGGTATTTAACAAAATCACTCTCCCGCCGAAGGATCAACTGCCAAAGGAGAATGGATTGATCCATATGATCAATGCGCATAACACCGGGGTCGTCCAGCGCCTGGGCGGCAACTTCATCCAACTGACGATCTAGTACCGTAGCGCGCAGCGGCCTCTCATGCAACCGAGGGCCCCCAAGTGCCGCACGATTCAATGCCAATAAGGTTCGAACATCCCCGTTGCTGAGTTCAAAAATTTCATCTTCAATGTCCGTCAGGGTAAGCCATTTACCGTCAACATTAAAACTGTATTCGTATTCCAGCCTCGGCAACGATAAATCGTACATGGTCGTTGTCGGGTATTGACTAAGAACTGCAACTAAAACTAATGCATTATAGGCATTTATCCAGTAAGCAATGACCTGGTTTCGATTGGTAAAATGATCCGGTGTCCGGCTAGGCCCGGAGACGCTTAACAAAGCATAAAAACGATGCAAAGGTTCCGGGTTACTCGATAGCTGTTCGTAATCGACTAAACCATCCTTGACATAACTCCCCAGAACCCGAGCCCAATCCCAATCGCGATAGGTATGGGTTGGCGAATCACCCAGAAATTCGAGCCTGGGCATGATCGATGTCGGGCCGCAACCCGTACCCACAAAAACTGCAATCAGAGGTATTAAAGCTGTATAAAATCCAAAACGCATGACGTCGTTTCGCAATAACTCCCGATTAATCGAGCAACATTATGACCGGCCATTGTAACGGCCCGGTAAAATCCGTCGAGTTTGCAACCAATGGCACATAACATCCAACCGAACAGAACGATCGATAACTTTTAACACCCGTTTTTGCAGCAAGGTCCGGAATTGATGCATAAAAAATACCCGAGGCGGTGCCGCCTGGCCGCGGTGAACCAGACGGGCTTGAGGGGGGATGCCTCGGGCAGCCAT
>CP070790.1:3453645-3461768 GCA_020346805.1 Planctomycetota bacterium | reverse complement strand
GGCGGCCTCCTGGACCTATACTTGTCGTGTGTGGCCAATAGACAAAATGACGTCATGAAAACATTAACCATTATGGCCACAATTTTTATCCCTCTGACATTTATTGCCGGTATTTACGGGATGAATTTCGAATATATGCCTGAACTTCACGTGATTTGGTCTTATCCTGTTTTATTGATTTTAATGATTATCATTGCGATCGGAATGGTTATTTACTTTTACCGTAAAGGATGGATGGGAACGGAACGCAACACTGATGGCGAAGATGATATCACTACCTGATATAATAACATGACTTGGCTAGGAACTGAACAATGAAATTCGCGAACCACAAATACATTTACAAAAACAATTTTAGATCAGCTTTTGCAGTACTGCTGTGGATGATGCTATATAATTCTTCAGCGATTTTTGCCCAAGAGGTTCCCGCTTCACAGCCGAGTACCTCGAGCGCAACTACCCAGCCCACCGCAATCGGCGAAACCGCGATTTCTGAAATCACGGGGGAAACAATTCAGGCACGCATTTCTCAAATAGAAGCCACTACTGAAATATCCGAGCAAGATAAGACGGAAATATTGGGCCTCTACAAAAAAGCCGCTGAGCAGATCGAACTGACCAAAAACTGGCGGACCCAGATCGAAAAATACGAACGTGGACGCCAGGAAGCACCTGATCTGCTAATAGAGGTCAGAAAGCGAATCGACACACTCACAACTCAACCAGCCACACAGCCCGCTTTGGACATCCCACCGGATGCCACCCTTGAGCAGGCGAATACCAAACTCCTGGAAGCCGAGGCTAACCTGAAAGCGCAGCAAGATTTGGTAAAAAATCTTGATGACGAATCAAAAACCAGAATGCGCCGCAAATCCCTTATTCCGGACCTGCTGAACTCGTCCAAGCAACGACTGGAGAAGATGGAGGCGGATATGACCCTGCCACTCCCTTCAAATATTGTTCCTCAGCTCGCTCAAGCCCGTCGAACCCTACTCATGTCACAAAAACAGGCTATTGAACAGGAAATTAAGGCACATCAAGAAGAAATACTCTTTTATGAGGTCCGCAGCGATCTACTCACGGTGCGCCGGGAAGAAGCCAATCGACTCCTGTCCCAGGCCCAGTCATTAGTGAAAGCATGGGAGGCTAAGGTCAGCGAAAAACGCAAGGAGGACCTCGAACGGGAACGCGAGAAAGCCGAACAGAAACTTCGCCAAGCCCCGCCTCGGATACGGGACCTGGCAGAACAGAATGCCAAGTTGATCGCAAAATGTGAAGAGATCGATACCGAAATCGATTCACTAGAAAACAAAACCAAAACAGTACAAGCACTGACTGAAGAGTTAAACAAGGATTTTGAATTCCTCCAAAACAATATTGAACAAACAGAAAGGTCTGATCTGGGCCCCTTGATGCGCAAATCGCGAACCAAGTTATATGAGCTTCGCGTGTATGGGCCCGAACTGCGTGTATTGAACAAGAAGCACGCGCAAGTTCGGCTACAGGTTTGGGAACTGGAGGAGGAATGGCTCATACCAATTGAGAAAAGTGTCAATGAGGTGCTCGAATCACTCAGGAAATCCGACAAGCTTACGGATTTCACAGACATTGAACCTGAAGTGCGCGAACTGTTTAAATCACGTCGTACATCTCTGGAGCAAGCTATCAAGTTCTATGGTACTTATGAATCCCGCCTGCGAGAGCTGATCGCTGCCGAGAGCGCGCTGGTAGCGAAGATCGGGGAATTTGCTGAATTTATTGAGAAACACGTACTTTGGATAAGGAGTGCCGGGCCGATTTACAAACTAGCTTTCCCAAAAAACTGGCATGAAATCGGTGATGCATTTGGAAGGCTGTTTCATTTCGGACTAGCTGATTTAAGAGGATATTATTACTTATATGTCTTGGTGGTAGTGGTTCTGGTATTGTTGTTTTTATATCGGCCAATGTCCCA
Organism: Planctomycetota bacterium; assembly: GCA_020346805.1. Classification (GTDB taxonomy): domain Bacteria; phylum Planctomycetota; class Phycisphaerae; order UBA1845; family PWPN01. The sequence continues at coordinate 3,459,814 of CP070790.1, read as the reverse complement.
TCGAAGATTACGGGAGATAAGTGGACAGGTAACACGCGCCATTAGCGATTCATACCGATTCACTCTGCTGGCACTTGCTTATACATTTTGTCTGGCTCTTCCCTGGGCTTTTCTTTTATGGTTTGGAGCCTGGCGCATCGGTTTCATTGCTCAAAGAACTGAAGGGCTGGCCTATGTTTTATGTCAGGCGGTGGCCAATGGTCTTCGCTTGGCTTCATTGATCTTGTTGGGGCTGCAATTCATACGATATGTATGCCAACCCAAGGGTTTAGGCGAGGCCCACTTCCGTTGGAATGCAAAGGTGATGAGACTTATGCGCCTTAATATTTATTGGTTGACAACCATTGTTGTGCCGATGACGTTGGTTGTTTGCGTAACTGAAAAATACTCTGAGGATGTATGGCGCGATTCTGGTGGAAGAATAGCATTTGTTATAGGCATGTGTGCATTGGCGATCTTTGCCCATCGCATGTTGCGACCCAAAGGAGCCCTGGTTGCAAGTCAATTCCGCAAAAGCCAGAATAGACTGCTATATGACTTGCGATATCTTTGGTATTTTGTGACACTTTTTATTCCTATTCTGCTTGCCATAGCATCATTATTCGGCTACCACTACACGGCACTACGGTTTTTGGAAAGGATAGGATACACCATATTGTTAGTATTGGGATTTGTTTTCTTTCATGCCATGATGGTCAGGTGGCTATTCGTTACTCAGCGCAGACTATCAATAGAGCAAATGAAAAAGAAACGAGCGGCGGCGGTAGAAGAACAAACATCGGATAAGCAACCCGGTATGGAAGTCGGTGATGGTACCCAGGTAGAACTTGATATAGTCAGTATTAACGAACAAACCGGTACCCTTTTAAGAAGTATCGTCGCATTTGGTCTGGTGCTGGGATTGTGGCTGATCTGGAGCGGCATGCTTCCGGCCTTAAGTTTTATGGAAAAGGTGGAATTAGGGCGGCCTGGCGATGCATCTGCGGGCAAGGATAGTAACGGCTATATTACTCTTGCCCATCTGGCCATCTCCATCGTGGTGGTTGCCGCTACATTGATTTTGGCCAAAAACATCCCCGGCCTGCTGGAGATCACGATCCTTCAGAAACTACCGTTGGATACCGGCGGTCGATATGCATTCACCACCCTGGTGCGTTACGTCATCACGGTTATCGGTATTATTATCGCCTTTAATTCCATTGGCATAGGCTGGTCTAAAGTGCAATGGCTGATTGCCGCCGTTACCGTGGGACTTGGTTTTGGCCTGCAGGAGATCTTCGCCAATTTCATATCGGGATTGATGATCCTGTTTGAAAGACCCATTCGGGTGGGTGATACAATTACGGTTGGCAATGTAAGCGGTACCGTTTCGCGGATCCGCATCCGAGCCACCACCATCACCGGTTGGGATCGCAAGGAACTGGTGATTCCCAACAAGGAGTTCATCACCGGCCAGGTCATTAATTGGACGCTTTCCGATTCCACGCTGCGGATTATTATACCCGTGGGAATCGCCTATGGTTCCGATACCACACTGGCAAGAGAGGTGCTCTACCGCATTGCAAGAGAACACACAAAAGTCCTCGATGAACCGGAACCGCGAGTATTATTCATGGGTTTTGGAGACAGCACATTGAATTTTGAAATCCGTGTGTATGTCGCCAGTGTAGATCATTATCTTGGCACGATAGACGAGTTGAACAATGCGATTGACCAGGAGTTCAGAAAAGCAGGAATCGAAATTGCATTCCCGCAACGCGACCTCCACGTACGTACAATAAAAGATGTATTTCCCATATCGGATAAAAGAGACAAAGATTAAGAAAGCGTTGTTTTAACTATCCCGACCTACAACATCGCAAATACCATGTAAATGATTATCAAACCTTTGCTATGTACTTGATCTCGCGAATATTGATCTCTCCGGATTTAACTTTCACGAACGGCTTGCCGTTCTTTACGCCCACCGTTCCATATCCGGTAGCCGTCGACAGGAAGCTGTGGAAATCGCCTTTTATGTTAGGCTCGAGATATAGAACCTTTTCCACCGCGTCGTAGCGGGCACCGGTAAGACCCTGCAGCAGGCCGTAAGACGACATGGCCCGGGCATACCAGTGGCCGCATTCGTATTCATTGAATGGATTGCGGATCCGGCCGTCATAGCGGTCCCGGCAAACACGAACGATTTCCAGCCCCTCCTCGACTATTCCCATCAGCATCAGGTGCGAGGCCACCTGGTATTCGATACCGGTCCATACCTCGTTGCTGTATACGAAGGGCAGCGACAATTGACCGCCCTTCGGCCAGGTACACAACAGCAGGCCGCCTTCTGACCCGCAGGCATATGTGGGCCGTTGCGGATTGGCGTGATCGGAAAGATCCGTTTTGAGATTATACTTGTGTACCGATTTTAAATGACTGGCCACCTTGTCTTTATTGAGAACCTGTCCCACACCGCAAACCGCGGCCAGCCACGATCCCAGCACGCCGTCGGATATGAAGCCGATTCCATACTGATATTTGGGGCCTTCCTTTTTTAGTAATTCCTGAGCCTCGGGCGAGTAATTGCCCACCATACTTTTCACTTTCAAGGGATTCTGGGCTTTCAATCCCTCCCATTGAATCTTCTGGTAAAAGTACTCGCCGTCGAAAAGCTCTTTCTCCGTATATTTAGTGCCTTTGTCGAGCAGAGTCTTAAAGAACGAAACATCATCCTTCAGTGCTTCACCCATTTTTATTGCCGCCGACAGTGCCCCCAGATAAAAGCTGGTGCACATACCGTCCGGCCCCCAGAACTCGATATCGTAGGTATTATGGTGCGGTTCTTCGAGGATGCCTTTGTGTTTGGGGTCCCAGGTTTCGATGCAGTAATGCAGGCTGGCCTTTACGTTCGGCCAAATCTTAGCCAACCATTTCCTGTCACCGCCGATTCGCCATTCACGGTAGGTCTTCATAATGCCGCCGAGTTGGCCGTCACAAGCGGCATGGAAACTATGAGTCGGCGGCCTAATGGGAAGCGAAGACCGAAACGTCTGATGCCCCTTTTCATCTTGCGAAACAAAGAATTCTGTTTCCCGCAGGGTTCGCTCCAGACTGGGGAACAGATGAGGTATGGCCTGGGCGTAATTCCATACGTGGGTGCAGGAACCATGACAACAGCCGGCGTTATCACGACAGCCCTCGTAGCACCAGAGTCGTCCTTTTCTTTCCCGCAATACCGTGGGGGATTTTAATATAGACAGATTGGCCGCCACCGCCTCCAGCACTTCTGGCGGCAAGGTGGAATCATAGAAGCAATCGCTGAATTGTTTGGTATTGGCGCGAAGCCTGCCATAGTGGCTTCGCCAAAAAAGGGTAACATCATCGATATCTTTGAAACGCTCAGCATACCAGGGCCGATATCCGCCGGGTACCGCCGGCGGTTTTTTCACGTTCCGACCGGTACGGACATTCGATTTACCCACATACCAGGCGAAATGAAGGGTGATTGTCTTTTCTTTACCGGGTGCAAGCTCGAAAGGCACAAAAATAGTAGCCGGCCCACCGCCCGGAACGGGGGCCTTTTCATAACAGGCTCCGTCCTGTATATACTTCCAGGCCATAGTCAGTGAATCAAACCACCCACCCCTGAACCATGCGCAGTTAACCTTGGTGTTTACAGCGTCAACGGTTGCGGAAAACGATCCCTGCTCCCAAGGCTTACCTTTTGAGCCTTTCTCCTCTAAAACAAAACCATTATCAGTCGCACGTACATTATGATCCTTCTTGGTAATTGCCATGAAGTTCTTGGCATTGAACGACCACACCGCATTAATGCTTTTGTCGGTTGGATTCTTGAAGCGGTACTCCAAGGCGGCAACCGGCAAGCTCGAGCTGTCGGGATCGCCCGGCACAAACGGACTCCAGCCGGTGATCTCAACATCCAAAGGAACTTTCTCATCTTTCAAGCTCACCGTTCCAAAGGGAAACCGGGTTTCAAAGGATACCTGCCGAAATCGCGGCAGGCCGAAGGTATTGCCCTTGCCGCCGTTACCCGAACCTGGCTGGCCGAAAAGTTTCCAGCCCGGTACCGGACCTTCCAATACCCGGGCGATGTTCTGTTCCTTCTTTTTACCCTTTACACAAACGGCGGCAAACACACAGGGCTCATTGAAAACATCCGGCTGGTTGCGCAGCGAAAAGTGCGATAACGCCCCGGTGCCTTCCAGGCAGATCATCCCCGCTCCCATACCGCCCATGGGAAAGGCCACGCGGTTCAGTTGGTCGCCGGTATAGACGCTGTTATATTTCTTTTCACCTTTTGCAGGCATATTTGCCGAACCTCCAAAACCGTATCCGACGGTACTGACCTGACAGTATTTTTGCTCAGTCGTTTGGCAACCGGTTGCCCCGACGGCGCCGATGGCTCCGACGGTGGCTACCGATCCTTTCAAAAAGTCACGACGCGGCATCGAGCCGTTCTTTTTATTCCGGGCCATGATCGCCTCCTTCGATTACAAGTTTTTCTTGGAGTACGCGGTTCGATTATTTCCGGGGCATGTTATACGGGACAACCGCTCAGTCCACAACTTTCTCGCCCAAGATCGCCTCCACCGCCTTGGCCACGCCGTTTTGGTCATGGGTTGGCACCTGCAGGTTTGCCGCCGCCTTGACCTGTTCGATGGCGTTGCCCATAGCCACCGAAAAACCGGCATGGCGGATCATCTCCAGATCGTTGATATCGTCGCCAATGGCTGCAATCTGCGAATCGTCGATGCCCCTCTGTCCGGCTACTTGCTTGATCCCATGCCATTTGCTGACCTGGGGAGCGAAACATTCAACCACGTGCAGCCCATAATTGGGGGCATAGATGGCGTTGCATTTTAGCTCTTCCGGTGGAAAGGCCCGCTTGAGTGAAGCCAGCGTCCGGTCGATATGTTTGGGATCTTCAATCACCCCGATGCGTATGGGTTCATATTGGCCGGGCAGCCACTCATCGATTTCTTCCGCCTGCGTCGGGGCCAATTCCAGCCACTGCTCACAGGCCTCGGTAAATCTTTCACCCCGCACCAGGTGATAATCAAAACCCGCCTCCGATGCATCATACAAAACCAGAATCGCGTGTCCGTGCGAGCGGAAATAGGTTATCAACCGCTCGGTCAGCGAGTCATCGATACCCGTTCGATACAGCGTTTTACCCGCCGGCAGTTCGCTGACGATGGCCCCGAAGACGAAGATACCCAGGTCCGAGTCCAATCCCAGTTGATCGATCACCGCCCGCGTTTCGGTCAGCGATCGACCGGTGCACAAACACACCATCATTCCCGCCTGATGAGCTTTGTGCAGGGCCACTTTATTGGCAACCGGCAACTCATTACGCGAATCCATCAACGTGCCGTCAACATCAACCGCCATTAATCGATACTTCAGAGCCATAATCCCGATAGATTATTCCACACCGTATGATGTGGCAAATAAATATAAATCTGATAAAACGAATTTTTCGTTGAATACCTGGTAAATGAATTACGAGGATTGCAACGGTTGTATTGCAGAACCAACTGTTGAAAAAGAATCATTCACGATCAACGGGGGTGGCTGGTTGTTTTACTACATCGACATTAAACTAGAGGAGAACGTCGGGTCCCGGCATAAAGATGTAACACATTAACAACTTCGCCGATGCAAACGCCGGTATGGCTGATCCCGCGGCGAGTATTTTTGACGGCAACAAGACGGCACATTTAATAACCTGTGTAACATCCGTACCGAGGTCAATTGCCGGATTGAGTACTACCCTGCCACCAAGATGATCAAGAACGATCCGGAAACCAATCGCCTGATGGGCGGGAAGTACCATAATCCCCGGGAGCTGTCGAGCTGAGTGAAACCTGGGCATCGGCATGGTTAAAAGTTTGCGAAACTGCAAGCGGCTGGTATTTATGTTATTCGTATAGACGTGGAGTTGTCGATGAAAGTCAATTTTGACGTAATCGTGATTGGCGGCGGTGGCAGTGGCTTGGCGGCAGCGGCCAGTTCGGCCGAGCGTGGCCTCAGCGTGTTGCTGTTGGAAAAGCAGTCGCAACTCGGTGGCACGACCGGTATTGCCGTCGGATCGTTTACTACAAGCTGCACGATTTACCAGCAGAAGGCGGGCATTCAAGATAACCTTGACAATCATGTAGAAGAT
>CP070790.1:3450292-3453545 GCA_020346805.1 Planctomycetota bacterium | reverse complement strand
TTCTTGATGATATCCCTTTCGTTAACGGCAGCTTTAAGAACGGTACAAATGGTTGGACAATAGAAGCAGTACCTGCTGGAACCGGCAGCGCCGCAACAAGTTCGGCTGCTGCCCGCCGAACCAATAAAGGACTGCATCTGGAAACTACGGCCGGTGCCCAGTACATCGAGGTTCGCCAGACTTTTTCAGTGGCTGATTATGTGCCGGCCTATATCCTTGGTGCGGTGTTTTGGGTGAAATCAGCTTCGCCCATCCAGGTGCACGGTATGCTTCGCCAGGTAAACTCAGGGCCAAACCAGGGTGTTGTCCTCAACGACCGCGTCGCCACACAAACCAATATGTGGGAACGGGTTGTGCTTACCTTCTATCCGCCTGAGGATACAACCCAGCTAGAGTTGATTATACGACTTGAGGGTGAAAACTTCAGCGCTAATATTGATGAAATTACACCTATCCGCTGGCCCCTGAGTACATCGGGCGGCTACATGCCGTTTGCTGCGAATAAATTTGAGCAGCAGTTGTTTATCGTTGATTTCCTCAGGGCGTCGCTGAGTTGGCCGACTCCGCGCACGCATATACACAATCTGCTAACTAGTAGTGCTTGCGGCCTTTTGAACGCCAGCGGAAACGAACGTGACAATTTTTATTCATTGCAGATACTTGCAGGCCGAATAGGCAGCGAAGTTGTACGCACCGACTGTAATGTGGCTACTTTTGAATACAATACGTACGGCGATGCATATGCAACTGACTTTAATGGATCAGCACCTGACATGATCGATATTCCTGCCCTTTCTGTGACGGGTACCCGCCGCGATAGCGATTTGTACCTTATTCTGGTCAACCGCACTACAGACCGGGACATCCAGACGCAGATTAATCTGGCCAAAACTACGGTCACCGGAATAGGCGAAGTTCGCACCTTGGTTGGTACCGACATTGACGTAGAAGGGGTGAGTGTCAGTACAAACTCGCTTAGCGTCACAAATCCGCTGGTTCATACCGTCCCGGCATATTCCGCGCAGGTACTGAAGATCGAACTGGATCAGGTCATTGATGCACCGATTGTTCTTGATCCAGATTCGTTTGATCGCGTTGTGTTTATGGGTTATAGCCTCTCAGACGACACCTTCACCATTGCCAGCGGTGGTACGGATACCCTCAACTATACTATCAGCGATGATGCCGACTGGTTGAACGTTTCGCCGGATAGCGGTGCCTCTACCGGCGAAGCGGATTCGATTACCGTCAATTACAGCGTATCCGGTCTGACTGCAGGTCAGTACACCGCCACGATTACGGTTTCATCGGACGACGCTTATAATAGTCCGCAGACAATCACAGTTAACCTGATGGTAGATACCGTTAAGCCTGATTTCGATCGCGACGGTGATGTGGACCACGAGGATTTCGGTTACTTACAAGCCTGTTTGAGCGGCCCGGACGTTTCTCAGGATGATCCCGACTGCCAGAATGCCAAACTTGACGGCGATTCAGACGTGGATCAGGACGACTTGACCGTCTTTCTTGAATGCGTAGGTGGACCTAACATCCTGGCCGATCCGGCCTGCGCTAACTGAGAACCCGTATGTTTGTACCAGCGGGATTGGCTGAGAAATCAGAATATTATGGCAAAGACGGATTACAAACCGGTTGGTTTATCTAAGATCCATAATTAATTTACCAAGCAATTCATTTATCGTTTTCGCCAGCACAGGATGTAGCACATCACCGGCAATTTCAGCCAAGGGCGCCAAAACGAACGCACGTTCGTGCAGGCGGGGATGGGGTACGGTTAACACCGGCGTATTAATGATCTCGTCATCGAAAAGCAACAAGTCCATATCTATAATTCGCGGCCCCCACCGCTCGACACGTTCGCGGCCCAAATCCTTCTCAATCTTCTGTATCAAATCAAAAAGCGATTCGGGATCATGCTTCGTTTCCACCCCGGCAGCGGCATTCAAAAAAGGCTCCTGCCCGGAAGGTCCGCCAACCGGATAGGTTTCATGCAATGACGATAAAACCACATCGTTCACACCAACGTCCGTTGTTAGTACATCAATCGCCGCCCGAATGCTTGCCTCTCGATCGCCCAGATTCGAGCCCAACCCTATATATGCAATGTGCTTCATAGCTATTCGTCGCCTTGCCGGCCTTAACTTGTAATTTGTGCCGATAATATACACCAAACAGATTACTTTGTGGACAGTCATCAAAAGCATATAATGCAACTATACTAATCGATATTGAATTGCAAACAGGAGTACCCACCGGTATGCTTCGAAGGATTCTTTTTCTTACTATAGCTTGTGTATTCATATTAGGCCAAGAGTGTATACCCACCCCCGGCCCATCCAACGGAATTAACGTACTGGACCAAGGCCCTCAGCCGCAGGTCACATTGGAAACCAGCATGGGCAATATCGTCATCGAATTATTCTCCTACCAGGCCCCGCAGTCCGTCCAAAATTTTCTTCAAAACGTGAATGATGGATATTACGATAACACCATATTTCACGACGTCAGAACGGCATCTTATATCAACGGGGGGACGTACAATCCCAGCCTCGAACTGAACGATACAAGGGAACTTGTAAACGAGTCCAATAACGGCTTGATTAACATCCGCGGGCGGGTATCGCTCTTTGGACCGAGTAATCAGGATCTCGGTAGTCCTTTCCTGCTGATTAATCTTGGAATCAATGCCTATTTGGATTTCAATCTGCAAGACGCCCAACCGGTGAACTACACCGTCATTGGGAAGGTCGTAGCGGGCATGAATGTTGCGGACGGAATCGGCAATGTGTCGACAACCAACCGAACCGCTTCCGACGGAACGGCCCTCAATAGTATCCCGGCAGAAAATGTTATTATCACCAAGGCCTATGTAAGCACGACGAGTGAAGATGCCGCCGAAAATCAAACTCCAACTGCCAATGCCGGCAAAAATCGTTTCGTAGCTGCCGGCATTCGGGTCGCACTTGATGGGGCGGCCAGTTTCGATCCCGATCCCAATGACACACTAACCTACCATTGGGTACAGACCGCCGGTACGGAGGTTCAACTTTCAGGCAGCGACACCAATCGGGCAGCATTTACCGTCCCAACCGGCGAAACACAGTTTGTCTTCGAATTAACCGTCGACGACGGCAATGGAGGAACCGATACCGCCTCCGTCACCCTAACCTATACCGACACCCCTCTTGTCCGACTGAAAACCAGCATGGGTGATATAGTAATTGAAATACTT
>CP070790.1:3447368-3450192 GCA_020346805.1 Planctomycetota bacterium | reverse complement strand
TAAATGTACCGGTGGAAATCCTGGGCGGCGTTACCGTTAGCGCGGCAGCCCGGGTGAGTTGATAAACAGGAAAGGATATACGCCATGGACGTAACACGGCGAGATTTTCTACACCAAGGTATCGGAACAGTCAGCGTACTGGGCTTTTCGTTGCTGAAGATGCCCGGTATGCAGCAGGTTTGCGAGGCGGCGGATGCCAAGAAGGTAGCTGAAATCCCCGTAGTCTGGATGGCCAATGGCTCTTGCTCCGGCTGCTCGGTCTCATTGCTTAACTCAGCTTCTCCAAGCATCCAGGAGGCGTTATTGGCAGAGGTGATCCCGGGTATGCATCTTTCGCTGGGCTTTCATGCCACGGTGATGGCGGCGGCCGGCGACTTGGCCATGGAGGCTATGAACAAACTTGTCGCCGAAAACAAGGGCAAATATGTTCTTGTGGTCGATGGTGCTACCGCTACCAAGGACGACGGCCTGTACTGCGCGGTTGGTGAGGTCGACGGGAAACCAATTACCGGTTACCAACACGTGCGCGATCTGGGGCGTGATGCCATGGCGGTACTTTCCGTTGGGGCATGTGCGGCCTTTGGCGGAATTCCCGCCGCCGATCCCAATCCCACCGGTGCTGTCAGCGTCATGGAGCTTTTAAAGCGGGAGGGTATCGAAACCCCGGTGGTCAATATTCCCGGTTGTCCGCCACATCCGGATTGGATCGTGGGAACCATTGCCACGATCCTGCTTGGTGACGGCGACCTGCAGGCTTTGAAGCTCGACGAACATGGCCGACCGGCTCCATTCTTCACCCCGTTGATTCACGACAACTGCCCGTATCGCGGCCATTTTGACAACAGTGATTTCGCCGAGCATTTCGGGGAGCACGGCTGCCTGGTCAAGTTGGGTTGTAAAGGCCCGATTACTCACGCCGACTGCCCGTTACGCAAATGGAACAACGGCACAAGCTGGTGCGTCGAAGCGGGGCATCCGTGTATCGGTTGTTGTGAGCCGGAGTTCCCCTATGACAAGTCGATGTTTACCCCGGTAGAACCCGCCCAGATGACTTTCCCGGGTATTTATCCGCCGGCGGCCATTGAGCATCAGGGACCTGATAAGGGTACTTACGCTGCCGTGGGTGCGGTCGGGGCTGCCGGTTTTCTGGCCGGTGTAGGTATAACCGCCGCGGCCAAGAAGCTGAAGTCGGAACAGGATGCCGAAGGTTCCGGCACCGGCTCCGAGGCATAAGGAGTGACTCGATGAATACGGTTAACAGAAGGAAATTCTTAAAAATGTCCGGGGCCTTGGCCGGAGTTGCTGCATTACCGGCCCAGGCATTGGGCGAAATCGAATATCCCAGTTACGATTACGCCGATGCCAAGCTCTATGATGCCACCAGGTGTATCGGCTGCCGGGCTTGCGGTCGGCGATGTCGAGAGTACAACGAGTTGCCGCCCGATTCGGCCGAACAAGACGGCATCAAATGGGACATGCCCCAAAGGCTTAGCCAAAACAACTTCATGATCCTTCAGGCCTACAAGCAGGAAAGCAAGAGCTGCTGTGCCGGTGGATCATCGAATTGGTCGTTTATCAAAAAGAATTGCATGCACTGTAACGTACCGGCCTGTGCCCAGGCTTGCCCCGTAGCAGCCCTGATTAAGACCGAAGAAGGGCCGGTGGAATATCGCGAGAAGTATTGCATGGGATGTCGATATTGCCAGTTGGCCTACCCTTACGGTGTTCCGCAATATGAGTGGTTGGATCGCATGCCGCGGGTGCGAAAGTGCACCTTGTGTATGGAATGTGTCGAGGCCTGTCCGACCGGGGCTCTTAAATCAGGAAAGCGTAAAGAACTGATCGCTGAAGCCCATCAGCGGATCGAAGAAAATCCGGGCCGATATGTCAATCACGTTTATGGCGAGAACGAAGCCGGCGGGGCCAGTTACCTGGTTCTTGCCGGGATACATTTTGAGAAATTCGGATTGCCCATGCTGGATCCCTCGGTACGTTCCAGCTATGCCGAGCGTATCATGCGTGGATTACCCGGTTGGGTAATCGGTATGGGCCTGTTCCTGGGCGGTTTGTACCATATGGAGCAGCGCCAACGACGTATCGCCGAACAACAGGCCACCGAACAGGCGGAGGATAAATAATGACCGACGCTACTGATACACCAAAAGTTACCACCGTTCGACTGCTGTTATCCTTATTTGTGATGGTTGCCCTGGGCCTGGCGGTTTACCGTTTCTGGGGCGGCCTTGGTGCGGTAACCAACCTTAGTGATTCCTATCCCTGGGGATTGTGGATTGGTTTTGACACCATGTGCGGTGAGGCACTGGCGGCCGGTGGATTCGTAATGGCCGGTGCGGTTTATCTTTTCGGTCTGAAAAAATACCGTGCTTTTGTGAGGCCGGCGATTGTTACCGCTTTTCTCGGGTATGTTCTGGGTGTTATGGGTGTGATACTGGACCTCGGTCGGCCCTGGGCCATCTGGCACCCCTTGGTTTACTGGCAGCCGCTTTCGATTATGTTCGGCGTGGGCTGGCTTGTGACCCTTTACACCACAGTTCTGTTTTTTGAGTTCCTGCCCATAGTTTTTGAGCGGTTCAACTTAACCCGCCCGCTGAAGTTTATGCGCAAGATTATGATTTTCCTGATCATTGCTGCGGTCATTATATCGACTATGCATCAAAGTTTACTTGGTTCTTTGTTTGTGATGATGAAGCACCGGCTTCATCCTCTGTGGCACACCCCAATGATCCCGCTTCTCTTCCTGGTATCTGCGGTTGCGGTTGGGGTGGCCATGGTGATCATGGAATCGGTTATTGCCGGACTTATT
>CP070790.1:3443566-3447268 GCA_020346805.1 Planctomycetota bacterium | reverse complement strand
GGACACCTACACCATCATCACCTTTGAGCAGGTTGCCAATTCCTACTATTAATGTCGGCGCTCTTGTCGGCATAATCGCCTCGTTAACCTTTACGCGACACGAAAACGACCAATCTCTTCGCCCTTTGGGGTAACCATATGTATAGAACAGGCTAAACACGGATCGAAGGAACGAACGATCCGCACCAACTCGAAGGGATTCTTGGGATCCTTAACCTTGGTGCCTTGCAAGGCCTGCTCGCAAGCACCCGGCTGATCGTTGTCGTCACGGGGCGAACAGTTCCAGGTAGTCGGCACTACCGCCTGATAATTACTGATTACCCCATCTTTAATCTCTATCCAGTGTCCCAGCGAACCGCGCGGGGCATCGGTCAGGCCCATACCTTGCCCGCTCTCCGGTAGCTCGTATTGCGCACAACTGGGTTCACCTGGTTTCAGTTCCAGTAACCAATTGGCCATGGCATCGGCGACGATCTTGCACTCCAGGGCCCGGGCGGCGTGGCGACCGAGCACCGAAAACAAGGCCTTTGGCTGGGCCTTGAACTGAGTCAGCACACCATCAACCATCTTCTTGACGGTCTGATCCCCCGCTGCGTAAGCAACCACCACACGCGATAAGGGACCGACCTCGCAAACTTTACCGCCGTAACGCGGGGCTTTGAGAAACGAATACCCGCCGGGCTTATTTACATCAGGTACGGTTTCACCCCGACTGGGCGGTAAATCACTGCCGCTCTTATACCAAGAGTGTTTAATATGTTCGGTGATAAGCGAGGGATCGAGAGGCTCTCGCTTGAGCGTGTTGCCGTCTACCACACCATGAGGCAAGGCTCGTTTTCGCTTGGTCAAGTCCGGTTCGGAATCCAGATCCCAACAGCCATAAGCCAGATATCGCTTGCAACCTGCGCCGATCCCGAAATAGTCTGAGTAGACACCGGCTACCGCCAGGACGTCGGGAATGTAAATGTTGTCGATGAAGTCGCGCAAGCGTTCCAGCCGCCACCGGAATTCCGCTATCTTGTCCACGGTCACCTGTTCCAGGGCCCCGCCGGGAAAGATCCCCATGTTGTGCGGCATCTTCCCGCCAAAGATGGCCAGCATCTCCTGGGCATCTCGGCGCATGTCAAGCGCTTCAACATAATGGGCAACGGCAGCCTGATTCACCGCCCTGGACAGGCGGTAGTCACCCTCGTAACGAGGCAGGAAGGGCGAGAGCGAACCGCGGGCAATAAAGTCGGCCACCTGACGCAGCCGTTTGTCCGGGCCTTGGTAACCGGCGGCGGCAGTTACATCCACATAGTCCAAAGCTGCCAAGTGATAAAAGTGCAGTATGTGGGACTGGATGTAATTGCTGCCGAAAATCAAATTACGCATTACACGTCCGTTGGAGGGGATACGATCGGCGATACCGAAAGCGGCATCCAGATTGAGAGTGGATGCCATGGCGTGGGCCGTCGGACAAACCCCGCAGATCCTTTGAGTAATCCGCTGGGCATCCCGAGGATCGCGACCCCGCAGGATTATTTCAATCCCGCGGAACAGCAGTCCCGAGCAATGGGCCTCCTTGACCACGCCATTGTCGTCGGTAACGGCCTCAATCTTGAGGTGCCCCTCAATTCTTGTCACCGGGTCAATTACGATCTTGGCCATGATATTCCTCTTATTCAACTAAAAATATGCAAGAACAAAACGTACACTAATACAATGTATGAAGAAATTGACACACAAAAACATGTTTTCTCTGTCCTCGATGGAGGATAATGAAAATTAGAATAAATCTGTTTTTAAAGCTTATCCTTTATCCTGAACCATCAAATGCAACGTGATCCTTCCTCGTTTTCCCAAAAACCAAACAGGGATCCGTGACACAGACCTCAGCATCAGGAGAGCACCGGGCAAGGCACTACCGATATAAACAAATAATCCCGCTCCACGCCGGCTTTTTTCCAACCAACTCAACTCTGTGAAATTTGTCACGAAGCAGGGATTTTATCACACAATTAATTGAGTTACAAGAATAGCCCCTTGGTAAACACGAAAGGTCCTTTTAACGGCCAATTTCGCCTCTAAATCCTTGCCAATAAACAACATAGCAAAACGTCCGATTGGACATACAAAGGTCGCCGAAGGTTAAGGCAAGACTGCCCGCATCTTCATATTTGATGTTGAGACAGCCAATCGGTATCATTGAATTGAAGACCCTGGGAACCGCCTCCCGGGGTATTTGGCAAGAAATAGAGGGAGAGAAGCCGGAGAGAGATAATTCACTTCTACGCACCTTCCCTCTTTAATACAGGCGTCCAAATTACGTCTGGCTCTTGAAACGGATTTTGGCAAAGTTCTAAAACAGGCGACCTTAGGATTATCGAACAACGTCAGGTACGTATGAACGGGAGGTTTGAGAGAATGCAAGAGGATGACAGGAAACGAATAATCTGTGCCGGTATTGTTACACCTGTACTTATAGCTTTCACCGCACTACCGGCAGCGGGGCTTAATTTCGGATCCGAAGAAATCGTTAAAGCCGGCGGTATTAACATCGACGTTCCCGGTTACTCAGTGCCGTCGTATGAGGACTGGAATAACGACGGCAAAAATGATTTGATCATCGGCCAAGGCACAGGGGCGGGCAATGCCGCGGTACGGGTATACCTGAATACCTCAACCACCTCCAATCCACAATTTAATAACTACGTTTTCGCCCAGTCCTTGGGATCGAACCTGACCTGCCCGACACCAGGATCAGGATGCCTGGGGTGCTTTCCCCGGCTGTACCCCGTTACTCCAGGTAATCCACCAAAAACTCTGATCGTCGGTCACGTCGACGGCACAATCAAATCGTATACCAACAATGGTATTGGAGATAATCCACCTTTCGACGGCGGTTCCTATTTGCAGGTGGGCAATCCCAGTTCAGCAAAAATCAACATCGATGTGGGAAACCGTGCAACCCCTTCTTATGTAGACTGGAACAACGACGGCAAGAGAGATCTGGTAGTGGGAGCGTATGATGGCAAAATCCGTATATATCTCAATCACTCAACGGGTCCGGTTCCCGATTTTCATGATGTGATGTTTGCCAAGGCCAATGGGTTAGACCTGGTTGTACCTTCCATACGTTCCAGCCCGGTAGTAATCGATATGGACGGCGACGGAGCAAAAGACATCCTGGCCGGCAACACCAACGGCCAAATACTGTTTTACAGCAATACGGGTACCGATGCCGCTCCCAGCTTCGGTAGTTATGAGTACGTTCAATCCAACGGCGTGAACATAGATCTACTGGCAACGCGGTCCAGACCCTTCGTATGCGACTGGACGGGCGACGGACTGCTGGATTTACTGGTCGGGGCCAGCGACGGTAATGTACGCCTGTATCAGGGCGTTCCCGAACCGGCAACATTTTTATTGTTTATCGTCGGCGGCCTGGCGATTATCAAGCGCCGGCCGTAGTCGGAAAAACATAACAAATACCATCAAATCAAAAATAAAATCCTTGGATGTTCTTGACTCGAACATTCAAGGATTTTTCATCGAGGCCGACTCCGAATCGAACCCGCAACCTTCGGATCGACTGTACCTGATTCCACTTGCAAACCATTGAAAATACAACTGTTATGATGCTCGGGAACAAACCGAGGATTACAAGTCTTTGACAGGTCATTGAATAATTGCTTACCAGTCACCACAGTGTGACGACTG
>CP070790.1:3431749-3443466 GCA_020346805.1 Planctomycetota bacterium | reverse complement strand
TCCCGCCCGATGGCGGGCTGAGGTCGTCGAACAGAGCGGAGATGCGCTTATTGTTGAAGTGGCCGGCCAGGGATTCCTCGGACAAGCCCAGGTCGATAATGTCTAAGGTATCGAAGGTGATAAATCCGTTACTGCTGAACCAGAAGCTTGAATAGCTGTGGCCGTAGATTGAAACGGTTTCGCCCCCGGCCACCAAAAACAGGTCCGAGCCATCCTCGAAAAGGAAGCTCGGCGGACCGCCGCCGGCGGGATCGGTGGGCAGCTCGGTAATCGGCTGCAGGCACGCATCGTAGAAATTGCTACTGCCGTTCGGGGTGAACAATAGGGCGTGATAATCGAGGTCGAAGGGGTGACCTGCCCCGGTAAACAACTCGGTAAAATAGTCTTTGTCACTAACCGTGATGGAGACGGTTGCCTCGTTTGACTCGCCTCCCATTGGTGGTGTGCCACCGTCATCTGCCTTGAATTTAAAATTATCGCTCCCCTGATAACTGGTGTCGGGTTGATAGATCACCTCATTATTACCGGGGATGAGGCTGTAGGGTATGCTATCGATAAGGCCGACACTCGGCTCGCTAAGCGTACCATGGGCCGTTAGCGAGGTGATTATGAAAGTAAGTATACCGGGAGGGTCGGGCTCTCCCTCATCTTCGGCGTTTAAGACTATGGTGATCTGAGTATCGGTAATGGTACCGACTTCACCGTCGATAGCCGTTGGCGGTTCGGGTGGGCAGGTGTAAAGTTCAAAATCATCGAGATACCACCCGTCCAGACCGTTGCAATCGTCTTTGCCGAACTCAAATTGGATTTGGATCGTATCTTCTCCGTTGACAAAGTCGCTAAGGTTGATAAGCGACGTTCCCCATTGCCCACCGGCACCGCTCCAGCCCGGTTGCCCTCGTAACGGATTGGTATTGCCCTGGAGTAAACTATTGATCGTTGTATTATAAGGATTATATTCGAATGCGGAGACGGGAATCAGTTGCCATGCCCCGCCGTTGACGCTGATCTTCACATTCCCTCCATCCCAGCCCGGCTCACTGGCTATATAGTGAGTAAAGGACAACGTAGGATGAATCGGATTAACCGGGATAGCGATAGTAGGGCTGGTCAGATAGTGAACCGCCGACTCATACTGGCTCATGCAGTCGCCCACGTTGGCATCAGCGATAAACCAGACCGTTCCGGAACGTCCAAAGGGCAGCGAGTCTGCGATTTGCTCCCAGTCGTAGGGTGTCGGGGGATTCGTAGTAGAGACAGACCATCCATTGATTCCGTTTTCAAAGTCATCTGCAAAAATGGTTGTGCGTGGCGGCCCGCATTGATCGGGAGGTGCGGAATCCAATACCGGAACTCCCCAACCGCATGCCCCCTTTGTGTTCATTTCTACCGCCAGTAAACCCTTGTCTACTTGCTCGGCGTCAAACGAGGTAAACACGTCGCCGGAAGGCAGGCCCGTACGAGGATCGTTCGGGTCCGTGCCAATCAGATCCTGCCCCGCCTGATTCAGAGCAAAGTAAGCATCCTCGAAATCGGAAGTCACAGTCAGGTAGGTCGTCAAAGCCCGATACCAGACGGCGCCGGCCTTGATCGGACCTATTCCGGTTACAGACTGACCGTTAAATGTTTTCCCATCCATCATAATTGCAAACGCGTGATTGGCCACGCCGCTTCCGTTATGGACTCCACCGTTATCGCTTGGATCGCAGGTTTGGAGCGGACTATTGGCCCGATCAGGATCATTCATACAGGTCGGATCCCACATATCGCGAAAAGGGCCCACGCTTGCATCTTCAGCTATTAACCAGCGGCACCCGTCAGCGAAACCGTTTGAGGTAGTGCTGCAAACGCTGCGGAAATTGTTTGGTGTATCTGTGCCCGGCCCACTGGAATGTGTAGGCCAGTTTGGCGGATCGCCGGGCGGCCCGGCAAACGCCGCATCACCATTGAAGAGGTCTACCAGTTCACCGAATATGTCTGCGATCGACTCACTCAACTGACCTGATTGGTTCTGGTACACCAGGTTGGCAGTGTACTCCGTCACCGCATGGGCCAATTCATGAGCCATAATATCGTCGGTCATCAAACCCGAACAAAACACCACCTGATGGCCGTTCCAGGCGGCATTCGGACAAGGAAGGGCTGTCGAACGTACTGTAACGACGATCGGCATTCCGTTATCGTCGAGGCTATCCCGACCAAAGGCCCTGAAAAAATAATCATAGGCATCCCCGGCATAATCATAAGCCTTGTCCACGTCGGCAATACCGGTAACGTCCTCCCCCTCCACCCGAGCCAGGGGGGCGGGAATTGACGAACTACCCGCAGCATCATGGATCTGACGATTTCTAACATTATGAATCATATTCCAACGATCAAGAACTAAACCGGCATGGGCATCGATGAAGAAGGCTTCACGGACGACCGGCACAACGTATTTCAGGATGATGTAATATGCCAAATGCGGCCCAATGGCTGGGTCGCCATACCAACCCGGGTCCACAATGACAAGTTCTGAATGTTCGATCTGTGCGTCCTCTTGTCCCAACACCGTCCGCGCTATTCTCTCCGCTTCGCTTGAGTCGATAGTTGGTTTGGTGGACAGCTTGACGGAGACAGGGAAAAAATGACCGTTTGCGGCCATGAATTGTCCTGTTGAATTCTGATGCACCTTCAGCATACCCCCAAAGACCCGTACACTATTGTGGATTTGTAGATAAGTAGTATGTGTATGTCCAATAAAGTCGGTATGAGCCTTGCTGAATCTGAGTCCTTTTGTCGCATCACGTATGCCGAATAGGTTTCCGTGTTCGACAAAAAAATCGATCGGTTGAACAGGACTACCGGTCTGGGGGGCACGGACCGGGATTACCCCTTTATTTGCTGCGGAAACAAAGCAGGCATGACCAGTCTTAACGGAGTGACGGATGTTCATTGGGGCGGGTTGTCTTTGAGCCAAACCAGGATTCGCTATCAAAGCAAGTCCGACTAAGGCCGAGGTCAACATTAACACAGGATGCCTATGCTGGTTCATTTATCAATCCTTAAAGGATATTTTTATATATACTCGGTTATTTAAGCGGATTCCTGTGATAAATAAGTATCTATCCAGCCCAAGCCTGACCTGCTACCCAAATGATTCGGATTGTATGTTAGAATGTTGGTGTTACTCACAAGTTCCAGCGGTAGTTTACGTTTTATTATCAGAAGCTTGTGGTATGAATATACTTAACCCAGTTTCTTCGGTTATATGTTCTACAGTGGTATGATCCTGATTCAAGCCTTGGTAGTGGTAAAGATCGTCCTCCTTGATCCTGCAACCGACCGGTTTCAATTGGCCTGGACCAGGTTCATTTGCAGTACTCGGAAGCGATCGGCCGGGATCTTGTCCAACAGTATACCGCCTTCAGTGATTACGCTGTCGGGGAGAAGTCCGGTGTAGGGATTACCTGCAAAACTGTATGGATGTACAAGGCTTATGCTGATTCCCCCGCCGCTGTCTCCCAGATACATGCCATAGTTCTGCAGGGCGTTGGCAATGACCTTTTCGTACGCTGTCAGATTCAGGGTGTCCAGGTTTAATGAAGGATCGAGTTGTAAAAGAGCGCCAATCGGGATAGCAGATAAATCATTATTTGCTCCGTCTGTACCTTTAGCTGGTGTGCTATAGACCCCGGATCGCGTAAAGTTGTATGCGAATACCAAGGCGTGTTCGATTTTACCGGCTGATAATTCATGTGGCCAAACCAATCCCGTTGCCAGTGGAAACTGCGATACCCGCACCCCCATTTTCGCGTCTTCAAAGGTACCGGGAAAACTTCCATCTCCATTCGCCGCTAGTGGTGATGATACCCACGAACCCGACCAACTTCCATCGCTTTGTTTGGTTACTTGCCAGAAGTCGTAAAATACATTGTTCACCGTATCCAGGATGCTCATAAAATTATCGTCTCCACAATCAGGAAGGGCATGACTGGGAATAGGGACATTGCTGCGTGTGGTAATGGGCGACCATAGTGCGGTTAAGGTTACATTTTGTTGTGGGGTGTTTGCGTCGGCAAAATAAATCGGAACGACATCATGATCGAAACCCAACCAAATACCGGAAAACTGTGATACCACCTGGTTGAATCTGTCGATCATGGTTGACGAATTTTGATCGATTTGCGGATTACTTCCAATGGGTGTATTCCAAAATGAGTTCGACGCAAAGAAAGGCGAGTAATTGTATGAGCTAAACGCCGACACATTCGGATCGGTTACTGAGGGTTGTTGGCATGACAGTGATGTGTGGCATTCGCCCAAAGTACTGCCGGTACTGAAGCAAACCTGAACAGTCTGATACAGGGAATTGCCATTGGTATCAAAGACGGCGTTGACGATGAACGTATAGGTCGTGTTGGCCTGCAGGGGATTAGCAAATTGAATATCGACCTGGGTGTTGTTATTGGACCACTGTAGAACCAGGTCGACCTGTGGCCGTATAACACCCCCCAGAGTTGAAGGATCAGCCGATCCGTTAAAGGTTACACGAATGGTGGTCTCGGTCGGTACGTTTACGTCCTTATCACATGGCGATGTGCTGACAACAGCGAAGCTGCCCGCAGGAGCCGAGGGCTGTAAACACCCTGTAGGCTGTGGGGGGGAAGGAGTACATGGGCCGCCTTGACCCATCAACAGAAAGCAGAGACATATTAACAATAAACTTATATGGATATTCTTTGTCGAGTATTTCATTTCATCTCTCCTGGCAGTCAAAATCAAACTGCCTAATTGATCAAACAACCTTATTATCCGGTATTTTCAAAAGAGGCGGAAATTGTTCCATTTGACTTCAGCGGCCGCACACCAACCGCCCGGTTAACGTCTATACTACCTTACTACCCAGGGCCAACACTAGCGAAATGCGTTACTGAACATCTTGTCCCTCCCAACAATTCCGTACTCGTTGTCAATAAAGGACTTACTATATTGTACAATCTGAATCATGTGAGCAGATTAAGTCCCTGTTTCTTAATGTCTTATCATATAATCAACAAAGTATCGCATTTGTTTTAGCCCTAAAAAGGAGGGCAATCCATGCAGATTTCGGACAAACATGGAAAATGGTATCATCAGTGGCGGCAGGTCAGATGTTCTGCCGGAAATTGACAAAAATGATCACCACGTAACTTTAAACAAAGGAGTCAAAATGAGAGCTTTTTTACCGGTAATGTTAGTGGTATTGTTGGTTAATCCTGTCTGGGCAAAGGAATATCATGTTTCGGTACAAGGACGAGATGCGAATGCCGGTTCTGCATCGGACCCATTAAAGACAATCTCGGCAGCAGCACAAGTTGCGCAACCCGGCGATATGATTATTGTCCATCAAGGAACCTATCGCGAACGAATCAATCCGCCTCGCGGGGGTAATTCCGATAGAACGCGAATCACATACCGGGCGGCGGAAGGTGAGAAGGTTGTCATCAAAGGCTCTGATGTCATTTCGGGTTGGAAAGAAATACGGAAAGGTCTGTGGAAGGTCACGCTGCCCAACACGTATTTTGACCAGTACAACCCGTACCAAGACGTCATTACAGGCGATTGGTTCAATGCCAGGGGAAGAGTCCATCATACCGGAGAGGTCTATCTCAATGGTGACGCGCTCTTTGAGGAAGTTTCTCTCGATAAGGTTACTAAGAAGAAAATGGCCTGGTATTGTGAGAGTGACGACAAGAATACGTACCTTTGGGCGAATTTTCAGGCTTCGAATCCCAATAAAGAATTGGTCGAAATCAATGTAAGGCCTGCATGTTTCTACCCGGAGAAACCCGGGTGCAACTTTATTACCGTGCGTGGTTTCATCATGCGGCACGCAGCAACCCAATGGGCCGCACCTACCGCGGAGCAGATCGCGTTGATTGGGACACATTGGAGCAAAGGTTGGATTATTGAAGATAACGTGATCAGTGATTCCAAATGCGTCGGTATCACTTTGGGCAAAGACAGGGCTACCGGACATAACAAAGCTCAAAGTGCAGATGGTTACAACAAAGTTGTCAGGCGAGCCTTGGAAAATGGCTGGTCAAAAAGAAAAATAGGCTCTCACGTGGTTAGAAATAATACGATCTACAATTGCGGGGCGGCTGGAATCTGCGGTAGTATGGGCGGTGTTTTCAGCCAGGTGACCGGGAATCACATATACAACATTCACATCAACAAGCCATTCAGCGGCGCGGAAATGGCCGGCATCAAACTTCATGCCGCCATTGATACATTGATCAGTAACAACTACATCCATCACACCTGCAGAGGAATCTGGTTGGATTGGATGACCCAGGGCACTCGGGTCAGCGCCAACCTGTGCCATAACAATGTTGGCGAAGACCTCTTTCTTGAGGTCAATCACGGCCCCTATGTCATCGATAACAACATCTTCCTGTCTGGAACTGCCGTACATGACTGGTCCCAAGGGGGATCATTCTCGCATAATTTGCTTGCCGGGAATATCCGTCGCAGGCCACAAGGTCGCCAAACCCCATACCATAAAGAGCATTCGACTGAGATTGCAGGGCTGAGCAATATCAGCGGAGGGGACAACCGATTCTACAATAACATCTTTGTCGGCGGCCCGGGACTGCAAATCTACAATGAAGCTAAACTTGCTATGCAAGTCGATGGCAATGTCTACCTCAATGGCGCAGTCTCATACCAAGGTGAAACCAGCTCCGTAAAGCTGCCGAAGTTTAATCCGGATATGAAAATTGTCGAAGAAGAAGATGCTGTTTATCTGAAATTGACCTTGCCGCAGGCTGACAAAGATCAGCGGAATCAGCTGGTCACAACCGAATTACTCGGTAAAGCCAGGATACCGAACCTGCCTTATATGAATCCCGACGGTACGCAATTGAAGATTGATTCCGACTATTTCGACCAAAAGAGAAACGGCCAGGATCCTTCCCCCGGCCCATTTGAGAATCCCGGGACGGGAAAGCTCACGCTGAAAGTATGGCCGAAATAACGCTGGGATAGGAAACGCAGAACAAACGCATACTAGCGACGGCAAATGCAAGAATCGACTAACATAGAAAGGGGCATCATTGATGGGAGCAGGTTACGGTTTTCTTTACTGTTTTCGAGACATCGCAAGCAGTTATGTAGGATAGTTTCCAGCCTGTTGCGTTTGCCTGTTTCTACAATCCAAATATGCTCATGTGGAACGAACGATGATATGCTTTGTTCTTAAGCGGCCCCAGATAACCAATAGTTAGAATACTTTCTCAGTAATATTGTCAGGATGCAACAATCTATGGCAAGCCCGCAGATAGTAATTCTAGTCACACTGGCCAGCGTTTTGATCGTATATGCGTTTGTGTGTGACATTATTTTATGCCGAAAAGCCAGTAAACTGCGAAAATGGTTGCAGGAACAGCGTCCAGAACTCTGGTCGGAGTTGAATCGTTTTGCAAGAAATTGGAATGGTGGCCATCCCGGTTTAAAAATACTTTATCGCAGGAATGTTGTCGGTCTTCCAGAATTTAATCAGCAATATGAACAATTGTGTGGTCTAGAAAGGAAGTTTCTCTGGAGCATCGGCATAGGTTTGGTTTGCATTGGCTTGGTACTTGTAGGCTCCCTATTTTGGGGCTGGCAGTGGTAATATCACGCATATTATCTTTAGCCTTGAGGTGTTTTCTAACCATCGTCTGAATCCAGGTTGTATGGTTAAGATGGCATGCAGTTCTGGCTTTGAAAGGGGGATCAGGCCACTCTAAGTCCTTTTAAATCTCATTAGTTGCACCCTAACTACCAGAATACCGCTGGATAACCAAATCGAATAAAATGTGAATATCAGACGGCATCAATGTGTAAGTATTTGTCGCTGAAGAGAATTAATGGCTTGAGCCAGAAGAGAGGTTAATATGGATTACCTGCAGCGATGGAAGAATACGCTTGAACGAAAAACAGTGGACCGTCTTCCCCGATTCTACTTGGGCACTGCTGAATTCACGGATACGCTCAAGACCTATATGGGATTGGAACTGGATGAGATCCTTCATGATCAGTTTGATATTGATTATCGTTTTCAGAACGACGGTTGTGAAGGCAAATCTTGGGAGCCGGTTTACATCGGTCCGGAACTGGAGACTCATGAAGACGGCACTTTTGATAATATGTGGGGTTCGCGACAGCGGAAGGTATTCCATAAGGATGGCAAAGGCTCTTACATTGAAACGGTGGAATATGCTTTGATTAATGCCACCACGGTTCAGGAGATTGACGGCCATTGCTGGCCGCAGGCTGACTGGTTCGACTACGAAAGCATTATACCGGCGATTAAAGCATATCCGGAGTATCCCTTCATAGTGGGGTATCTATCCCTCGGTTGGTTTGCGTGGGAAGTCCGAGGTATGGAAAAATGCATGGAGGATGTGTGTCTGAATCCCAAGATAGCGGAAGCGATTGTGCAGCACATTTCAGATTTTGGTTTTGACTATTACAGCCGTATCCTGGAAGCGGTGAAGGATCATATTGGGAAGAATGTGGTAGCTATTCATTTGGCAGACGATTGGGGTATGCAAGAGGGGCTTCTGATGGGTCCGGACATTTTCGATAAGTTCTTTGCCCATCACTACAGACGATTCACTGATTTGGCTCATTCGCGCGGACTCAAAGTGGAATTTCACAGTTGCGGAGCGGCCCGACCGCTCTATTCCCGATTCGTCGATGTGGGTGTGGATATCATGAATCCCGTTCAGACCAGCGCCAAAGGAATGGCCCCTGCCCAAATCAAGGCTGAGTACGGCGACGACCTGGCATTCAGTGGTGCGATTGATGTCCAGCAAGTCCTGCCCAATGCTTCATGTAATGAGGTGAAAGAAGAAGTCAAACGCACACTGGACGCATTAGGCAAGAACGGCGGCTTCTACCCCGGCCCGGCACATAACATCCAACTGGGCACTCCGCCGGAGAACGTTATCGCCATGTACGAAGCAATGGACGAATACTTCGAGATACAATAGAAGCCTTAGACTTTGAGGAAAGCGCAAATACTGTTCTTTCCTGACAACTTTGTGCCCATTGCCGACTCACGAGTTACGATTTACTGAACCTCGAACGTGTAGTACTGTTGGACATTTCAGAACCGCCAGATTACAGCCAAGTGCAGTTTCAAAAAGCATTGTTTCAAGGGGTAATATGTATGAGAGAGAAAGTCGTTGGCACTATAACACTGAATTATACCCCTATTAATAATTTCTTTTATTATATGACCTCATAGCTCCCGAGTAAGATCTGCCAGGGCCGGATATTGGGCGGTTAATGAACGCTTTTGGGCAATTACATACAAAGGAACCGCCGGTTATCAGATGCAATATTAATTCACTTTCGAACTAACATAGAAAGTGATACCATTGTTGCGGCCGGGTCAGCAAAATGGGTAACGTTAATCCAGTATGCTAAAGTGGGAAACACAGTAAAGACCTTGCTTACTGGGGATCTCATAAGGTCTGTGTTTGAATATCCATTCCAGGAGGTTTTAATGTCCACAATATATTGGAAAACAATGTGTTCAAATGATCGAAATTCTCTAAACCTGATCATGACGATTATCAGCTTGATATGCCTTGCAGCTATCACGGTGGTGGAAGCTTCTGCACCAAATCAAAATCCCAGACAGTTACCGAACCGATTTTTATACGGAGCCAGCGTCTATCCTGAATTACAAACCTCCGAGCAACAGGATCAGATGCTTGATTATTTTAAAAGGGCCAACTTCACGGTAGTACGGGTAGTGGAATCATCATGGGGCAATGTGGAGACCGCCCCAGGCAAATACGATTTTGGTTGGGTACGGGACTTTCTGGATAAAGCCCATCAGCGAGGAATAAAAGCGATACTAGGCACGTCCACATATATTGCCCCTCAATGGCTGAGCGCCAAACATCCGGAGGTTCTGGTGGAGAGTTCTTCGGGACACAGAAAACATCCCATGTTACGCAAGGCATCGTGTCTCAGCCATCCTTTGTATCGTGAAGCCTGCCGACGTTACATTCGGGCCATCGGTAAGGAATTTAAGGACCATCCGGCGGTTATTGGTTGGCAATTGGATAACGAAATAGAGGCGGTTCTTGGCTACGCTTGCTATAACCCTGCTTGCGACAAGGCCTGGCATGAATGGCTTGAAAAGATCTATCATACTCCACAGGAGCTTAACGAAAAACTGTCATTGACCAGTTGGGGGATGCGAGTGAGTTCTTTCGATGAAATCCCTCAGCCGGATACGGTACGTTTACCTGCTTTGTCGCTGGCCAAATTGCGTTTTCGCCGAGATCTGATTTTGAACTTTTTTATCGAGCAGACCAAGACCCTGCGCGAAGCGGGCGTCCAACATTGGATTACGACCGATTCTACGAATAACGCGTTAGCCGACGACCCGCTATCCCAACAAGCCCTGGATGTTGCGGGACTCAATAACTATCCGGTTGCAGGTGAAAATCCCGGTGCTTGGAATGTAGTTGCCTACCGTATGGATATGCACCGATCCGCTTACACCCACGCCAAGTTTCTAGTTATGGAAACAACCATTGGGGGCACCGGTACTACAAAAATGCTTCGTACCGCCCCGACGCGAGATCAATGGCGGATGTGGATGCTTCAGCCGGTGGCTTATGGAGCAACGGGTTTGATGTATTGGAGCGGTAATCGCTGGCGGGGGGGGCATTGGCCTCATTGGGGCGGTGTTCTGGACTGGACTGGAAAGCCCGAACCGGATTACGAATGGGTTGTTGAGCTTGGTGCCTTCTTTAAAAAGTGGAACGATCGATTGCTGAATGCTCCGGTGCTGGCAAACGCCGTTGTGCTTACCGATTTCGATCAGCGAAGCGCACTTCAAGTGTTTCAACATTGTCCGGAGAGCAATTATATTCTGCCCGGATGTATGGACATGCTGCATCGAATGGGTATCGGTGTGGATACGATTAACGGTAAAGATATTACTAATGAGAATCGCCTGCAGAAATACTCATTGGTTATCATACCGGCGGCCACGGCTTTAGACGATCCACGCGTGACCGCATCATTGAAACGATTCGTTGCAAAGGGCGGGCACTTATTGATTACACCCTTTACCGCCTATCAGGATTGGCATGGCATCTTCCGTGAAGACGGTTTCGGTGCGAATTTAACCGAACTGACCGGTACGTTGGTTCCAACCGTTCGGCGGATGGGGGCGGTTGCCAAAGTTAGAAAGAATCTGCAAGTCCGTTGGAACTACCCGAATATAGACATATTATCAGGGGTAGCCACTCAGGGTTTCTGTGAGTTGATGGAAGTGGATATGGATGTGAAGGTCATCGCCCGTTTTGAAAGCGACGAACCTATAATTAATGGAAAACCCGCTGCTACCGAAAAACAAATCGGCAAAGGAAAAGTCATCAAGCTGGGATTCTGGTGCTGGGATGAAAGTATTCCTAACCTGATACATCAACTTGGCCATGTTCAGCATGATGTCTTTACAACACCGGCCCCGAGTGGAGTTCAAGTTGTGCCGCGAACGGATAAGAGTATTTTTTTCGTCAATACATCGAACACACTCAAGACAATCAAATTTACGAAGTCCATGACCGACCTGTTATCCGGCAAAGAAATATCAGGCGAACATTCTATGCAGGCATTTGAAGTGCTTTGGTTGCAATAGCTGATCAGGGTGAAGCATAGCAGCTAGCTACCGGCAATTT
>CP070790.1:3428010-3431649 GCA_020346805.1 Planctomycetota bacterium | reverse complement strand
CCCTGCCAGTTCGTCCCCGGAGAGAGGCGGCATATTACCGCTCCTTTCGACGGCATCCTACAGGCTGCCAAAGTAATCGAAGGCACCCACGTCCGAAAAGGTAATATTCTTTGTCAGTTCGATACCCGCGAGCTCGATCAGCAGCGGGCCCAAATATTAGCGCAGATTGCTGTCTTCGAACGCGAAAAGGATCGGGCCATGGCCGAAGATGATCCAGTCCGCGCCCAGCTTAGCTTGGCTAATCAAAAACTCTCTCGTACCCAACTGGAAATTATTGAAACCCGGATTCAGCAATCCACCATTCGTGCTTCCTTCGATGGAGTTATCATTGTGGGAGATTTGCGTAAGGCCATCGGTGCCGTTGTCTCCCGGGGAGATCCTCTCTTCGAGATTGCCCCTCTGGACAGTTGGATTCTTGAGTTACAAGTGCCCGATGCTGATGCGGAGGATCTGGCTTGTGGATTGTCGGGTGAATTCGCCTTGCGCGCCAGGCCGGAAATCTCGCACCACTTTACAATCTCCCGTACCCGTCTGAAGGCAGAGGCCCACAAACAGAAAAACGTTTACATTGCCGAAGCCGATATGGATTTGCCTTGTACATGGATGCGACCGGGTATGGAAGGAACCGCCAAAATTCTTGTAGGACGACGATCCGTCTGGTGGGTTGTCCTACACCGGGCAATAGATTATCTACGGATGGCACTATGGATATGAGTTACAGCAAGCAAGCAGTCACCACACCAACACCCGAATCTGAAATAGCGGACAGATTGCGCAAAGTCCACGTTGGCATCCGTCATGACCTCGAGGTTACCAGACATGTTTTCCGGGGAAAACCGGCCTATATCATCTGTGACCCGATGACTCTTCAGAATCACCAACTGGAACCATCGGATTATGCCATCCTTGTTGCCATTAACCGCGAGCAATCCCTAGGTGATATATTTGCAGATTTGGTGGAACGAGGAGTAACTACATCAGACAAGGAAGAAGAGTTCTATCGGTTTATATTGACCCTTCACCGGATGAACTTTTTAAATCTGCCGATTTCAGATGGCAAACTACTCTATCAAAGACATCTGGCCCAAAGGCGTGCTCGTAAGAAAGAAATGCTTATCGGTTTTTTGTTTTTGCGAATTCCGTTGATCAATCCCGACGTATTCCTGAACAAAACTATTTCTACGGTCAGGTTTTTGTTCAGCCGCTGGTTCTTTGCGCTCTGGTTGATGCTTATCTCTGTTGCCGGATTTGTCGCTTTTCTTCATTTCGACGAACTAATAGAACCCATCCAGGGTATCCTGGTTGCCGGAAACCTGCCACTTATGTGGCTCACCCTTATCGGAATCAAAGTCTTACACGAATTGGGGCACGCCTATGCCTGCAAACACTTCGGGGGACAGGTTCCCGAAATGGGTGTTTATCTCATTGCTTTTACCCCGATTGCATACATGGATGCCACCGCCTCGTGGGGCTTTTCTGGAAAACGAGAGCGGATCATTGTATGCCTTGCCGGAATGTATGTGGAAAGTATGGTAGCCGCTACCGCCTTGTTCACATGGTGTGTCACGCCACCCGGTCCAATTCACGACCTGGCCTACAATATCATTTTCCTGGCCAGTGTTCTGACGATCCTGTTCAATATCAATCC
The DNA here is from genome assembly GCA_020346805.1 of Planctomycetota bacterium. Classification (GTDB taxonomy): domain Bacteria; phylum Planctomycetota; class Phycisphaerae; order UBA1845; family PWPN01. The sequence continues at coordinate 3,430,001 of CP070790.1, read as the reverse complement.
ATTGATGCGATATGACGGATACTATATTCTCAGCGATTTGCTGGAGATACCGAATTTAAGACAACGTTCCACCAAATATATAAAATCCGTTCTGAAACGATTGATCCTTGGCGTGCAAAATAACAATCACTCTATACCGTTACGACAAAGAATTATTTTCCTGAGCTATGGTATTGCAACTACGACCTACCGGTGCTTCATTTTGATCGCCATCGCTGCCATAGTGGCTTACAAAATGTTCATTGTCGGACTCGTTATTGCGGCCTCTTTCCTCGGTGGTATCATTATCAACAGCCTGAAAAGTTTCATTGAATATATCTGGCATGATGAAGAAACCGCGCCGGTGCGGATTAGAGCAGTCACGGTCGGTCTGATTATGTTAATCGGGATCCCCGTAGCTATACTGTATATCCCTATCCGGTCGACCATTACTACACCGGGGGTGGTCGGTACCACACAGGAATCCGTCATCCGAGCACGTGTGGATGGATTCGTCAAGAAGGTGACTGCTCGTATCGGTCAAAATGTTGAACCCGATCATGTCCTCATAGAACTTGCTAATGACGCCTGTCAAGAAGCCATCGCCCAAGCTTCGGCTGAGCTTGAACTCTCCAATATTCGTCAGGATGCTTACCGGGTCGAAGATCCAGGAAAAGTTGCCCAGGAAAAAGAACGAGCGGTTGTATATCGAATGGAATTGGACAAACGGCAAGCCGAGCTGGCGGATCTCATTGTTCGGTGTGAAACGTCGGGACGACTCATTGATTGTCTACGAACCTCGGACATCGGCCGATTTGTACAACAAGGTCATCTTCTGGCCACCACCGCTTCGGGATCGTGGCAAGTCCGAACAATTATGACTGAAGAAGAGGTTACCGATGCTCAGCCGGTGGTTGGAGATTCTGTAGAAGTTCGTACCAGCACCAAACCTGGCCAGGTGCTTTCCGGACGGGTTACACAAATCTTACCTGCGGGATCGAGAAATATTAACAGTGACTCGTTGACACAATTCGGCGGAGGAAATATCGCTGTAGATCCAGAGACCGGGCAGGCAGGACAACCTTATTTTCAAGTTGTTATTGACTTGCCATATTCCAATAACACTTATCTTTACCATGCCACGACGTGCAAGGTTCAATTCCGCAGCGCTTCTCATCCCATCGGCATAATGTTTTTCCGAGCTCTCCACCGGATTACAAATTCATTACTCGAAAGATAACTACCGGCGTGCAAATAGCTGGCAAATATTTTTAAAAAATAGCCTCAGGGCAATTAGTCAAAGTGGATGCGTTGATGCTCAATTTTGACTATTCTGCTGGTTGGGATTTATAAACGTGTAATCATCCGGGATATTTGGTTTAAAAATGTCATCGTTGAGCTCTACGTCCCACTGGATATCAAAAGCGGTGACGTTAATTTCCAAACGTTGAAATCCGGTGAGTAAGCCCCTGCCGGTGATAAGCTCCCCCTCTAGCCCAACCGGTAAAGAAGTATCTATATCCACCCAAAGACGCATCACGCTGCCTTCAATAGAACATAAATACTGCACATCTTTGCCAATATCAGTCAACATGCTGGAATTTGTTATTTCAAAACCTTCGGCTTCCACTCCATCAAATGTATTACGGCCTAATTTGATGTGTTCATCCGAAAGGAGCATTTCGACCACTCCTTTGGGGGTCAGTTGAGTCATCTTTTGCAAAATCTGTTCGCTCAGCGGAATACGAGTATATTTTTTACACATCGGGAAGACTATCATTATGCATTTTTCATTTCTGAGGATATATATTTGATGCATAAGCTCTCCACTCTCGCTATATTGTTCTTCGACTATGCCGTACTCCGATGAGCAATACTTGAATACGTCCGCCACCAAACAGGGTGTCTCTTTACCCACCACGGTGCAGACACGCTTTTCTTTGTGAGTAAATGTATGTATCTTTTGAACTTTTTCGGCCACCTCAGCCATAACCACACCTGAGTTATCCATC
>CP070790.1:3419532-3427910 GCA_020346805.1 Planctomycetota bacterium | reverse complement strand
CAGGTGGTCGAAATCACTATCCCCATAATCCAATCAAGCAGCGTTCTTAATTTCCAATTATTGACTTGTTGCCACCATAAAGTATATTACTCCACAAATAAGTATTACCAATCATCTCCAGAAGAAAGGAATCAGCCACATGAACGGTTTCAATCCCCACGCCACCGAATACAACGTCCATAACGCTTATTGGCTGGCTGAGGCTTCGAAACTTGCCTACGCCGACAAAGATGAGATCGAAAACAACGTCACTAATGAATGGCAACTCGATAAATTCAAATTTATCAGGGAAAAAGACACCGAACGAATGCTCGATACCCAGTTATTCATCGCCGGCAACGACCAGATACTTATCATCGCCTTCAAAGGCACTACTAACATACCCAACTGGATCACCGACATCCGCATCGAGTTTAGAGACGGTCCCCTCGGTAAAGTCCATCACGGCTTCCTCGATGCCTACGAACTTGTTCGCGAAGAGACAACCGGCGCGATTGAATTCGTCAACAGCGATAACAAACCACGTACCCTCTGGATCACCGGTCACAGCCTGGGCGGGGCGTTGGCCACCGTCGCCGTCGCGGGTATGATTCAAGAAGGTAAATCCGTTCAGGGAATGTACACCTACGGTCAACCTCGCGTCGGGGATAAACAATTCGCCAAACAATTCAACAAAGCATTCAAGGCCCGTGCCTTCCGTCACGTTAATAACGAGGATTTCGTCACCCGCGTACCCATCTGGAGCCTCCCCCGCCACAAACGATACAAACACATCGGAACCTGCCTGTACTTCGACAAAAACGGCAAACTTCATGTCGGCGCTTTATGGTGGTTTATATTCCTGCTATCCGTTCACCGCGCCTTCGAAGACTTACGCGAGATGCTCAAGGAAACCATAGAAGATCACAAAATTGAAAACTATATCGCCCTGATCGAGCAGTTGAAGGGCAACCATTCATAAATTCAGCAAACCAGAGCCATGCATGATGATTCATGGCGATTTGAAAAATGGGACAGGCACACCGCTATGCTTTGAGGTGAGTACCCTTTTCATTCAGGGATACAATAAAATGTGAAATGCTTTAAAAGGGCCGCTACTTCAATAAAAAACCGGAGCCCACACAAACAATGGGTTCCGGTCGTGTTTTTTAGTTCAAATAAACGGTTATCGCCAACGCCGCACTAAGGCCAGGCCCCCCAAAGACAATAACATAAGCGTCGCCGGTTCCGGAATCTCATAAATATACTTCACCGTCACCTCTGCCGATGCCTGGGTGTTGAACTGCACTACCAGATTACCCGCCCCACTCCCACTGGCGGTACCGGTGGCGATGATCGGGAGATTAATGTTGCCGAATCCTGTAAAAAGCAGCAAGTCGCCGGCCGGCGGCGGGCTGGTAAAAGTTTCGGTCTTATTCGCCGATGTATCCGTATATGTCCGGCCCGAACCTCCAAAAAAATCAATATTCCCATCAAAGGCGGTAACATTATCGATAGTTGAAATTCCCGGCAAGGTTATTAGCAATACCGAGTTATCCGGTCGCTGCAGCTCTATCTCCGCCGACACATCGGTGGTTACCGTCGCCGGGCTTGAATCCAGGCTTTCAAGCATGATATCTGCAACAATATGTCCGCTCAGTTCAAACTCAATACTTTGCAGTATTCCCACGGTAGGATTGAATTTGGGAACACTTATCATCTCAGACCAATTCATGGTAGATAGTGGAATCGTGATCGGACCATGGGTGATTGTGTCGGCCCCGGTAACGGCGGTAAAAAACAACAATACCGCACCACATAACATCACTCTGGATGCGTAGTTAATCCTCATCTTACCTCTCTCCCTTTCGGTATAAATAAGTTGGCATCTTTGGGATGTACTCTCCGCTCCCTGCGATGCTCCCTTGAGTATCGGCTATTTTCTCTATAACGGATCCCCATTGTCAAGTCTTTCAGACTATTTCCGGTTAGATATGACAATTATGCTGTTTTGGGATAGATAGGCACTTCTGCTGCCGAACAAGAATTCAGTTATTCACCCAAACATTTGTCGTATCAGGGCTTACATAACCATCCCCCACAATTCGGCAAAAATAAAAATTCACATCAAACGTCTATAGTTCACATGTGTCAATATTTACAGAAGGGCAAATAATGTCTTTCGCTCGTTGAAAAAAGGAGACCGACACCAAATAGGAGGTGTAGCCATGCGACGTATCCTCCTGATTCTAATCAGCATATCACTGATTTCCGGTCAAGGATGTCCCTCAGTCGATCCTTTCGACTTCGACTATGACTACGATGACTACTTCGACGAGGTGGAAGATTACTACGATGATCTGGAAGACTATTACGAAGACCTGGATGATGCCGCCTACGATATTTGCGAAATCAACGGCTGGTATGGCGACGGCATATGTGACGAAGATTGCCTGTTCGTCGATTCCGACTGTCTCTATGATAACGAGGACTGGTGCGAAATAAACGGTTGGTACGGCGACGGCATCTGCGACGACTGTCCCTGGCCCGATCCCGATTGCAGCGATTTCTGTGCCCTTAACGGTTGGTATGGGGACGGCATTTGTGATCCCGATTGTCCGCTGATCGATCCCGACTGTGAAGATATCTGCGCACTTAACGGCTGGTACGGCGACGGGATCTGCGACGACTGTCCCCTACCGGATCCCGACTGTGGTATCTATTGAAATACTGCTCTGGTGCCACAAACATCAAGGTCATTCACACCATATTCCGCTTTTTGACTCATAAGCGTATCCTCCGCTATGTTATTAACCGGTTAAATTCAATTTGCGGAGGTAATCATGAAATACGTTGATCGAAGCTATTTATTACTAACTTATATTGTATTGGCCGCGGTCGCCCTAAATGTGTACCAAGCTTTCGGCTCCCAGAAACGGGCATCAATCAATCCCGTCCCCCAGCAAGCAAGCAAGGCGGGCATCAACGTCCTGTTTTTGATGACCGATCAACAACACCATATGACCCTCAGCGCCACCGGCAATCGTACGATCGAAACCCCAAACCTAGACCGACTCGCCCGTCAAGGGGCGATGTTTGAATTGGCCACCTGCCCTACTCCCTTCTGCTCGCCGACCCGGGCATCCCTGATCACCGGCCTGTGGCCTCATACCCATGGTGTGGTGCAAAACTACTACCACGGCCGTAACAACGGCCTCAAGGAAAACGATTTTCCCAATACCGAAACCATGCTGAATAAACGAGGTTACGCAACCAGGCATCGGGGCAAGTGGCATCTGGGCCCCAAAAACGACTTCTCATGTTATGAAAACACACCATATGCCGGACACGACTACAAAAAATTTCTCAACCAAATGCTGCCGGCCAAAAAATTCGCCGACAATCCCGGCAACGACAAATATGTCGATCTCCCTGTTTATATGATCCCCGAAGTGATCAAAGGACAAACCTGCTTCCATAACCGGTACCCTGACTCGCAGCACAAGCGCATCGCCATGATCGGCCGAACCGCCATCCCCGTCGACCTGCTCCCCGAAGCCCACATCACCAACCAGGTCATGGAGCTGATCCAAGAAAATGCCGTCCGCAACTGGATGATCACCGCATCCTGGCATCCGCCGCATGCCATGTGGGTCGCTCCCGAGCCGTACTACAGCATGATAGAGCGCAGTAAGATCAAACTGCCCGACAATCTGAATATCTGTCCCGAATGGCTGCAGAGAGGTTTCGCCAAACAGCTCGGAACCTGCATGGGCTCCGAAGGTATCCGCGAGTACATAGGTATATATCAAGCCCAGGTGGCCATGATCGATTACTACGTCGGCATGGTGCTCAATAAACTCGACGAGCTCGGCCTGACCGAACGCACCCTGGTAATCTTCACCTCCGATCACGGGGACATGCAGGGCGAGCACGGGATGGTCGGTAAATCCATCCCCGTTTTTTATGAAGGTGTTATCCGCGTCCCCCTGTTGATACGCTTGCCCGGCAAAATCAAACCGGGCACCGTAATTGGCGAGCCGGTCAGCCTGGTAGACCTTATGCCCACTATCCTGGATTATGTCGGCGTACCCCGCCCCACCGGCGTACAGGGAGCGTCGCTGCGGCCGTTAATCGAAGGCCGAACGAAAAATTGGCAAAAATATTCCTTCTCCGAGCGCCGAAATCTCCAAGGTAATGACGTTATGTTGATGATTCGCGGCGATCGTTACAAATACGTCTTTCGCGAAAATGAAAAACACGAACTCTACGACCTGCTAAACGATCCGCATGAAAACGAGAATAAATTTACCGATCCTGCCAGCCGAAAGATTATCCTGAAACTGCATAACGAACTTAAACGCTGGATGAAGGAAACCAGAGATCCCTATCTGCCCAAAATGCCGGATATTCCATTCGAATAACCATATTAAATTTGTGGTTTAACCACGAGCCGCAGGCTTTGGCTATAAGCTCCCTTCGAGCCTGAGCCCCAGCGTTGTAGGCAGCCGAACGGGGAGGGCATTTCACTAATCGCGCGAAGCTCAAACAGAATAAGTATAATCCCGACCATGCTATCCATAGACGGATCATTCGGCGAAGGCGGGGGACAAATTTTGCGGTCATCATTGGCCCTGTCGATGGTAATGGGCGTACCCTTTCGCATCCGTAAGATCCGAGCGGGGCGAAAAAAGCCCGGCCTGATGCGTCAACACCTGACCGCAGTCCAGGCGGCCAAACAGGTCAGTAACGCAAAAGCTGAGGGAGTTAACATAGGTTCAACCGAATTGACTTTTGAACCCGGCCCAATCTCACCCGGTCAATACGACTTTGCCGTCGGGACCGCCGGCAGTACCACCCTGGTGTTGCAGACTGTTCTGCCGGTATTGTTGTGCGCATCCGGTCCTTCGCAATTAACCTTCGAAGGGGGGACCCACAATCCATTTGCCCCACCTTTCGATTTCCTGCAAAAGGCCTTCATTCCCATCGTCAATCGAATGGGGCCCCAAATATCGGCGACGCTGGACCGCCCGGGATTTTATCCGGCCGGCGGCGGAAAGTTTTCCCTCACCATTCAGCCAATAGATAAATTGAAAGGCGTCGATTTTCTCGAAAGCGGCCGAATCGTCCAACAACGAGCGCGGGCCATAGTTGCCAACCTGTCGCGACACATTGCCGAGCGAGAAATAAAGGTCATCCACAGTCAAACCGGCTGGAACGAAGACTGTTTCACCATCGAAGAAACCAAGAAATCGTCAGGCCCCGGTAACATCGTAATGATCGAGGTCCAAAGCGAGCATCTCACCGAAGTCTTTACCGGCTTCGGGCAAAAAGGGATCAGGGCCGAAACGGTCGCCGAAAAAGCCTTACAGGCCTACCAACGCTACCAACAAGCCGACGTACCCGTGGGCGAATACCTGGCCGATCAAATCATGCTGCTTCTAGCCATCGCCTGTTCGGGAAGCTTCATAACCTTACCCCTCACTAACCACAGTACCACCCACATCGAACTAATCCGAAAATTCCTGGACATCAACGTTTCCGTCGAAAGACTGGATCGCGAACGCTACCAGGTTCGAATTAACCAATAATAGGAATTCCACTTAAAACGTGAGCTTTTATATTCCGCTTACTGACGTGCGCGGCTAGTATTTTAGCCGATATCCATAGTTCCCGAGCGCTGGTTTCAGTTGTAATCCTTATAAGACATAGTCGATCATCTGGTCACTGCTTTGACATCTTCATAAGTGGTAGGCCAGAGGCTGGAGGTTTGAGATTCCGATTTATCGGGAAAGCCAAATACTTCCATAAATGCTGGTCAACAAAAGGGATTATATAAACAAGGTGCTGTGCCTTCGCGTCTGGGAAGGTATATAATCCGATCCCCAAAATCCCGGCCGTCTATGGCTCAACCGCTTCCCCGGACTTGTCATCGGCCATGTGACCCCCGCAGGGTTCGACTTTCCCGGTAAACAGCAGCGGAAACACAATATCGCTGGTACAGCAAGGCTGCCAGACGGCCAAGAACAGGAAAAGGGCAATCAGCAGTACTGTCACCACCCCAAGAGTCTCGCCCACTGCCATGGTCATATGGAACAGGGAGGCCCAGGTACTCAATAACACGTGGCCGGCATGTGGAATCTTGGTATGAGGCCAGAACCAAGCGATGCCGACTCCCAACAAGGCCAGCGGATTAACCAGCCACCACATTTCAATAAAACCCACATGGGCGTGCCGATGCGGCAAGTCAAGCAGGACTTCGCCAAGATAAGGTATCAGCGAGTCGCTTAAGGTGCCGATACCGATGGATCCTACATATCCGATTGCCACGGTCGCCACCAGCGAACCTTTGCAGTACAGCCTATACATACCGGCGGTGGCAATCGCACTTAATAAAACGTGCAGCGGATGAAGGGTCCAAAATAGTTTGGCGGAAACGGAATGGGGTAAATGCAAACGGGTGAAGATCAGCATAATAACTATGCCGGTCAAGGTTCCGAAAACGGTAAACGGGACATGTTCCTTAAGTTCATGGGAGATGGTATGTCGATGCCCATTCATAACCTGCATTCCTCATAAAAGATATAGTTACGAGTGAATATGCCCCCAAATCCAAATCATATGACCTGGAACAGAGCGTACATTTCGTGTATTACATTGTCAACATATTCGATAATAACATGATACGCAGCCGACTTCAGTCTGGTTCAGGACATTTTCAGCAATATGTTTAATGGCTATGTTCATGATCGGCACAATGCCGGCAGACGAAGGGTTCGGAACCGCCGGTTTCGACCTGTTGTGCCACTATTTCAACAGGATAGGCGTAGTGACAGCAGGTACACTCAACCGATTCATATTCCGGCACTCTGGTTTGCAGCCAATCGGCAATAAGTTGGGGCATTACACCGTGGCCGTTACAAAACGGACAAACGGTGTAGAATCGGCGCATAATAGCCTCCCGGATAAAGGTGGATTTGTCGGGCAGGTTGTTGAGGATATCGGCCAGATGCTGATCGACACGAAAAGACACCACGGTTTGTTTGTTTTGAGGCATGAGTGCACCTCGCATGGTAGAATATAGGATTATCGCTGTATAATCATTCCGTTACTATCATATATAAGCGGGATGACAACAAGAGATTATGTCATGATGACCAATTTGGCAACAGAACACAGGGATCCACAAGACAAATGGGAATAATTGGTGACATCGATCTGTTCTATATGTTTCGCTGGATGCTGGCCACGTTCTGCACTATCTATGTAATCATATATACATTCAAAACGCTGATCGGTTGGCTGAAGTACTTCCAAAGCTCGCGGGAAACGGCGACTATGGGCCGATATGCAACCGTTCTGCTGCTGCGACTGAGATTTCGACGTTTTACCTGGGAACTATGCCAAATTGCAGTTTTATTGATTATACTGTGCTATGTGATTTACTCTCACTACACACTAGGTAAGGCGACATGAACCAAAGCGCACATGACGATTCCATGAAATCGATAGCCATCAGCGAATTGCCTATCGACGAACTGATTCACTATGGCCGAAAACTCGGGCTGCAGTTAAATGACAAGATGGGACACGGCGAGTTATTGCGTCTGGTCCGCAAACGGCAGGAATTATTACTGGAAACGGAACGAGAAGCCCTGCTGGATATCGTGATCTGGGCCCGTCGACCGGTGAGGGAATCGGCCAACAAGGAAAAACTGGCGGAAGAAATCGCCACCATCAAAAAGATGAATTTCGACGGGCTTAGTTTTAACGGACTGATCACGCTGGCCCGATTGCGCGGCGTACCGGTTCGCGACCACGATCCGCGAGAGGAAATCGAGGCCAAAATGCGTGCCTGCGAACCACTGATGAATAAATTGGTCAGAAAACGTCGAGAATTAGTGGGTTCGCTGATCAGTAAAATGGTTAGCGGATCGGCCGGCGAAGAATCCGAAGAGTACCGTTTTCTGCCGGAAAACGGCTCAGGTCCTTCGCTTAAGGAACAAATATCCGAGGAAGGAGTGGTAGGAGGCATCGCCAGGAAAATACGCGGAGTGGCCGACGATTACGTACGTGAAAAATTGGATGAAATCGAGTCGCGTGTCGATCGAAAACTCGATGAAATCGATCAACGCCTGGCCGAATGGCGAGATCGGGAAATTACTAATCGGCTGAAAATCATCATAATTACGCTGGTCGCTTCCGTCCTTGTGGCCCTGCTCAGCCTCGGTTATAAGTACCTGATACATCAATAAGGGCAAAATAGCCCGGCAAACATTCACATTACAACAAAGAAATGTTATAGTGAATGTTGTTACCCCTTGCGGAATTGGGGGCAAACATAATTGAAAGAATTTTGTATGTACGAACATTTAACCGATCGAGTAAATCAAGTCATC
>CP070790.1:3410463-3419432 GCA_020346805.1 Planctomycetota bacterium | reverse complement strand
GGGTGTTGGGTGCGGTGAGTTGGATGTTGAAGGTTTTGGGTCGGCCGCGGAAGATGCCGGCATATTTGGGTATTTCGTCGTCGGCGTCGTCGAGCAGGTATCGGCCGGGGCCGAAGGGTGAACCGGTGTCGACTTCGAAGATTTCCACGTCATCGATATAGACGTCGACATATTCGGCGGTTTGTGTTTTTTTATTGTTGTAACCGCCGATTTCGATGGTGTGATTGGCTGGGCCGGTGAGGTTGAATAGGCGGCTGTATTCCTGCCAACCGGTGTCCTGATCGTATCCTACGCCGCCGGTGAATTGGGCGAGGTATATTTGTCCGCCGAGCCCGTATGGTTGATTGTTCAATTCAAATCGTGCTTCGCCACGTTCATCGCTTTCGTAGGAGGCGGTAATCAATAAACGGTATTTGAATTGGATGAGGATATTTTTGGTGGTGTCGACGTAGAAGGTTTTTGACCATGCGATGGAAGCGCCGTTGAAGTAATCACTGTCATCGACGTTGCCGGTTTGAGTTTTAAGTCCGCCGCCGGTATAGCCATAGGCTGCGTTCCATTGGCCGTTTTCGTAAGTGGTGTTACCGCTGGTGCCGAAGACATTTTGGACGAGGGTCCAGCCCTGGGTGTCGGCGTTGAATGTGTATTCTTCGATTTTGGGTCCCATGAGGCCGAGTTTGTAGTCGTCGGCGGCCAACCAGGCGTTATCGCCATGGTTGCGGACGGTGATCTGGACGTCAAATGTTTGGCCGGCGTTGAAGGTGGCCGGTATGTTGTGTTGCAGGAATTTTGCGTCGCGTGTGAGTACATCGTTGAATTGGGCGGCATAGGTGGCGGTTGATTCGATGTACTCACGGGGATTGTCGGTGTTGGACCACACGTCGGTGTTGGGATTTGGAGGAACGATATAAGGGGGACCCGGATCGGCTTCATACAAGCCGCTTCCTTCGTCATATTCGTTCCAGGATTCGATATTGGTGTGGTAGATCTTGGGCGAGCTGTTCATGGTGTTGAGCAGGTCGTTCCAGGCCTGGACATAATGTATTCCTCCGTTGCGGGGTAGGAAGGTACCGGGATCGCGAATATTTTGGTCCCAGTATCCCGGTTTTAGGCCGGCGGTGCGTTTATTATTGTAAGTGTAGTCGCGGAAATAATCGGCTACAGAGAACTGATATTGTTTTTCGTCAATCCATGTTGGTGATGTGGCCCCAGGGGTCATAATCATGTAAATGCCATTATTAAACGTCGGATAGGTACTGCCGAATGCACTGGCTAGCCGACTTTCAACGTCATTTCGAGTCAGACTAGTCACATTGATCACTTCCGGTTCCGAGGCATGCCAGGTGTTTAATATTATTTTGTTGTCGATTTGTGCCAGATAACTTTCCGCGTAAGGGTCGGTATTTTGACCAAAATATTGGTTGAACCAGCGGATGTATTCACCAACAAATTCATCTTTCCCGCTTTCGGTAGCCAGATTAACGGAGCTGTTATGCCAGATAATTTTCGGATCGAGGAAGGGTACGCATTTGGGGACATCATAACCCTGACTGCGGAGCTCATTGCAGGCATCAAACAGATTGATTCGTTGATTTTCAAAGCTTCTGATGAGATGAACATGCATCACATCGATGTTGGCATCCATGATGTCCTTTATTTGTCTTAACCAGAATGAGGTGGTGCCGGTCCAATTTTCTCTGCCTTCCAGTGGTTGCCAGGGACCTTGCTTTTGTCCGCTGGTAGCCGTAAACCATTGAAAGACCACGGTGCCGACGAAGCGGTTGGTAGAGGAGAATGATTGAGCGGGGGTGAAAAGTGGATCTTGGGCAGTTAGCGGTTTGGTCCAACATATTAACATCATTACCACGAGGGTGGCAATGATGGCAAAACGGCGAAATACGCCTGGGGAATGAAAGTCGGTATTGATCAATATCTAACCTCCGGTTCGGATGTACATACTATTATAACAAAAACGAGGCCTGGCTGGAGGGAGTATGGTTTTTGATTTCAAAGTTATTTTGCTACCCCCCTCGATCCTGCCTTGTGAAGTACATCACAGGCGAATCTGCGAGGGGGAGGTTTGGTTGGACGGATTTGGAATTATATGATCTGGATTCCCCGATCAAGTCCCTTCGACGGGCTCAGGACAAGCAGGATCAGCAGGGCAAGCCCTTCGATAAACTCAGGGCCAGCCCTTAGATAAACTCAGGGCAAGCGAGGCGGGGAATGACGGAAGAGGATATATCGGGGTAATGACGATTAGGGGGATGACAAGTCCGCGATTGGGTACAATAATTAGTCCGTGCTTGGCTTGGGAAAGATTGGTGTTAAGATGCCTGTGGACGCATAAGTTATGCGCGGTTTTGAATTGGATGGCGAGATGACGGCAGATAAACCGATACGACATGCCTGGTTGCGGGCGTTGGGGAGTAAGGATATGCCCGCGAGTATCGAGTTGTCCGACGGCGAGTACAAACATGTTCGTACGTTCAAGCATGATTTTTTTGCGGCCACCGGTTTGTATGCAGGTCCGTCAGGCAAGGTGGTTTTGAAGATGGGCCGGTTGGTGAGTTTGTTCGGTTTGCCGATGCGATGGTTGGGGAGGTGGCTGATCGAACGGGAATTGGCCAACTATCAGGCGGTTGACGATTTGGAGGGTGTGCCGAAGTGTCTTGGCCGATGGAATGATACTGGATTGGTGCACGTTTTCGTTGAAGGACATCCGCTGCAGAGGCACGAAAGGGTCGGTGACGATTTTTTCCCCGAGCTGGAGCGGCTGATTGATGAATTGCATGGTCGGGATATGGCTTACGTTGATTTGGAGAAGCGGGAGAATATTTTAGTTGGCGAGGACGGATCAGGCTTCCTGATAGATTTTCAGATTTCCTGGCGTTGGTCCAAATGGCGCAGCGAGCGTCGTGGGTTGCAGCGGATCATGCCTGATTTTCTGGGGCGTTTGGTACTCAAGAAACTTCAGGCGGGGGATCGTTATCATCTAATCAAACATCGTCGCCGGCATCGGCCGGATACCATGACGGATGAGCAATTACGGGCTTCTTACCGTAAGAGTGTTTTTATTGTTTTGCATCGTTGGTTATCCAGACCTTTCACCTTGACTCGGCGGGGGATATTGAAGTTGCTGACCGGTCGATCGCGGTCACCGAAGCAGGAAGGGCCGGAGTTTATGTGACAATTATTTAATCTGTTGCCGTGCGGGACGGGAATAGGTTGTTATGTTTAAAGGATTATCAGGGCGGTATTATGTATTTGGATGATGGCCAATGTCGAATGGTTAGCGACTTTCGGTCCTGGCTTGAGTCGGCGGTTTCGGATTTGTTGCAGGGTGCCGATTTTAATCGTTACGATCGCGGGGATGATTCGATTTTAATAACCCGCTGGCCGGCGGAGGCTCACTTCTGGTATGAGGTGTCGATACGTCCTTTTTTGCCGCAGGTTCGTATAGGTATTATGACCGACGACCGATTTCGCAGTGAGGATTTTGAGCGGTTGATCACCGACAGCGGGGACACCATGCAGGAGTTTGTGGAAGAGGCGTTTGGATCGGTGGGTTTGTATTGGTCCGCTCCGCCGGTGGAGCATTATTGTGAGGATGGTTTACGGTATTATTTTTCAACGCCAATGGATCTAAAATGCGTCGATCAGCTTTCGGATAAGAGCTGCCGGGACAAAGCGTTTAAGGTATTCAGGGGATATGATCGTGCATTTTTCCAAATGTCGAGGTAGATATTGATTTTGCCGATGGCTGCAGTTATACCCTGTTAAAATGGCCGAGACGAATCAAATGGCGGATGTGGAAGAACAAGCGGTAAAGCCGATCGATGTGTTGCTGGTTGCAGATGACGACGTGTTTAATCGTTTGGGCAGCGTGGTCAGGCACATTTGTGTGGGGATGATTGACGAGGGGGTGCGGCTGACGGTGTTGTTACGTCCCGGTTGTAAGAAGTCCGGGGATACAATTGGTCCTTCACGGGTGGTGAACCTACCGGGGAGATATTGGTTTCAGAGACGATATTCTGCTCAGGAAGTATTGGATTTTCTCGGTTTTGACAGTCCTCAGATCGTGCATTGCATGTCGGCGGATCTGGCCCGCTGGATCAGGCCGTGGACGGAAGAGTGGAAGAGCGGGCTGTTAGTGCACATGACCGATTTGTTTGATGTTGACAGATTCCGATTTTTGAGCTCATCAAACAGAACGATGGGTGTAGCCGCCACCGCCAGTATTGCAAAAGCGGCACTTGAAAAATACCTGGGGCTGGAGGAGCGTATCCGGAATGTGCCTTTGGGGATACCCGCCCAACAGGAGTCGGTATGTTTTTCTCATGCCGAGCGTATGCCGGTGGTGGTTTTGTCGGTACCTTTGACCAAGTATTGTGGTCTTGAGGGAGTTTTTAAAGCCCTCAAATCGATTGTTCAAAACGGGAAGGAGCTGCATTTATTCATACTTGAGACCGGGCCTGCGGAACGTACTTTTCGGCGTTTGGTTGATCAAATGGATTTACGTGCTTATGTGACGTTTACCGGCAGGATGCGTGACTGGGCGACTTTTAGTCAGGCCTTGCAGGCCGCCGACCTCTACCTGGTGCCGAGCACTTATCGTCGCTTTGGGATAAAGACCTTGACGGCGATGGCGACAGGGATGGGTATCCTGGCCCCGGTGGGAACGATTCAGGATTATCTGGTCGATGGAGAAACAGCCAGTTTGTTCGATCCGTTAAAGCCGAAGAAGTTGGCTGCCAAGTGGGAGAAACTGTTGGAAGATCGTGATTTTACCCGGCAATTGGCCAATAATGCGTTAGAACATGTTCGGGCCCATCACAAGGCAAGTATGATGGTGGGAGGGATTGCCAAGTTTTATCGTGACATATGTGCCTTGGCAGGCAAGAAAGATAATGCTTAAAGACATTTTAAGCCTTTAGGGGTATAGAGGCGGCGTTCCAATTTGCTTGCCGATGTGGTGGCGGCCGAATAAAATGAGGCGATATAGAGAACCAATCCATTTATATACTGGTTATGGCTGTATTGCTCAGGCGGGCTTGATTACAGGGAAGCGTAGATAATGATCACAGATCACACAAAAAGTCGTCGCATGGCATTCCGGGGATTTGTTGTACTATTCATATCGCTGATATGTTCAGCAGCTTCGGTGTTGCGAGGTGAATTGTCGGGGGCTGTTACTACCACCCGTCCGTCGGCAGTTATTCAAAAAGGGCCGATGGAGAATGCGGTCAGAATTCCCATTGAAGATGAGATTACCGATATTACCTTGGACAGTATCGAACGCCGGCTAAAGAGTGTTGGTGAAGAAGATCTGGAGTTGGTTATTTTTGAGCTGGACACACCGGGCGGGGCGTTGGGGACCACACTGGAGATTTGTAACAAGATCAAGGAATTACGTGATAAAGGTATCTTGACTTATGCCTGGGTAAATGATGAGGCGTATAGTGCCGGTACCATAATGGCGTTGGCAACCGACGGCATTGTAATGACCGCCAGGGCGACTATTGGAGATTGTCAACCAATAATGCTTACGGGCATGGGGGCGGCGGCTATTCCCGAGGATATCGAAGCCAAGGCCACCAGTCCTTTGCTGGCCGAGCTGCGTGATTCGGTTCGCCGCAATAAATACAATTGGAATATGGTTCTGTCGTTGATTCGGCCGGAGATGCAGATGTTCTGGGTGGTTAACGGCAAGACGGGTGAGAAACGATTCGTTTCCAAGCGTGAGCGGGATGAATTGTTCGATTTGATGGATGCTGATGAAGAGGAAGAAGAGGAGGAGGATGAGAAGAAATCCAAGAAAAGGCGTAAATCTTACGAAGAGCCGATACCGGATAGCGAGAGCAAAACCGATTGGAAGTATGTAAAGGAGGATCCTGTATTAGGTAAGATCAACCAACCAATCGTGAGTGATCGTGTGCTGCTGACCATGAGGACGGACGAGGCCGTTGCCTATGGATTTTGTCTTGCCAAGTTGCAAAGCAAAAGCGATCTGGTCGAGCACTTTAATATCAGCGGGACCATGGAACGCATTGAGAGCACCTGGCTGGAGACGATAATCGAATGGCTGGCTTCCCCGCAGGTGCGTGCAATTCTGTTTTTATTGATGATGTTGGGGGCCTATGCGGAATTTCAGACACCGGGTTTGGGAGTTCCGGGGGCGGTGGCCCTGGTGGCATTGATATTATTTCTGGGTGCGCCTTATCTGGCGGGTTTCACGGTAACCTGGGAAATCGGCGTGATTGTATTGGGAGTTGCCCTGCTGGCGGTTGAGATTTTCATCATCCCTGGTTTCGGAGTGGCGGGGATACTTGGTCTGGTATTGGTGATGGTTGGTTTGCTGGCGTCATTTGTGCCAGCAGAGCCCACTTTTGAAAAGGATTGGTTCCGCTTGCCGACGCTGCCGGCCACCTATACATATGCAAAACATGGGCTATATTCGATCGCCGGCGGTTTAGCGGCCTCGCTGGTAGGGATGGTTATGTTAGCCAGGTATTTTCCCAAGGTTCCGGTTGCGGGTCGAATTATCGCCCCCAATCCGACTCGCGAGCAAATAACCGTTGAGGATCCGTATGATGGAGCAGCCGAGGTTGGAGCAGTGGGGGTAGCTGAAGGCACGCTTCGGCCGTCGGGCAAGGCGCGGTTCGGGGCGATAATGGTTGACGTGGTAACCGAGGGTGATTACATCGAACGAGGGACAAAAGTCAAAGTAGTCGAACGACACGGGAATCGGGTTGTAGTTAGACAAGTGTATTGATTTAATCTGACAGATAAGAGTGTTAGTCATGACAGAATGGATGTGGATAAGTCTATTGTATCTGTTGGGGACAGTGCTGCTGATCGTTGAGCTGTTTTTGCCGGCCCACGGTTTTATAGGGCTGGTGGGATTGGGTGTGTTGGGTTACGGGCTGTATTTAACTTATATGGTAAACGAGGTGGTTGGTCTGGTGGGGCTGATTGTATTGGCGGTCCTTATCCCTACAGGTTTTTTGATCAGCATCCACTACTGGCATCGCACGCCGGTTGGTCGGCGTATTTCTCCACCGAACCCGGAGCTCACCGAAAAGGATCGGATGCCGGTTGAGGACTATAAGCCTTTGATCGGCCGGTTGGGCAAGACGCTGACCCCGCTGCGTCCGGTGGGGACGTGTGAGTTTGATGGTAGGCGTGTGGAATGTCTGTCGGAATACGGTATGATCGAGCGGGGTGTTGAAGTTATTGGTGTGCGTTTGGTGGATCGTTCGCTGTCAGTTCGGGCGGTGTCTGAATTATCGGAAGATGCTCAGAACGCATAAGTTGTTATGGATGTAGCTATTTAGAGTGTTTGGCAAATGAAAGGATTGGTCATGCTGATTGATATTCTTGCTCAATTAGACGAAGGGCTGCCCTGGGGCATAATAATTGCCGTTATTTTGATCCTGATCGCGATCGGATTTTTGTTTGTAATAGGGCAGTTTATCAGTTTGTGGATTCAGGCCTTCATGAGTAAGGCCAGTGTATCGATGCTGGATCTGATCGGTATGAAGTTCCGTAAGGTTGATGCCCGGATTGTGGTATTGAGCAAGATTCGGGTGGTTAAGGCGGGTTTGGCGGGTATTAGCACCAACGATCTGGAGACTCATTATCTGGCGGGTGGTGGGGTGCCGGATGTAATATCGTCGTTGATTGCCGCGGATCGGGCCCGGATCGATTTGAACTTCAAGACGGCTTGCGCCATTGATCTGGCCGGTCGCGACGTGCTCGAGGCGGTACACACTTCGGTTAATCCCAAGGTGATCGATTGCCCCAGTTCCACCAGTTCCAGGCCCACCATCGATGCAGTGGCCAAGGACGGGATTCAACTGAAGGCCCGGTGTCGGGTAACGGTACGAACCAATATCGAAAGGCTGGTCGGTGGTGCTACTGAGGAAACCATTATTGCCCGTGTGGGTGAGGGTATCGTGACCAGCATCGGCTCGGCGGAGGATTACAAGGCGGTACTGGAGAATCCGGATGGCATCTCCAAACGGGTGTTGGAGAAGGGTCTGGACTCGGGAACCGCCTTTGAGATTCTGTCGATTGATATAGCGGATGTGGATGTTGGTGCGAATATTGGTGCCAAGCTTCAGGCCGACCAGGCGGAAGCGGACAAGCGCCGCTTCCAGGCGGAAGCGGAGAAGCGGGCGGCCATGGCCCGTGCCCGCGAGGCGGAGATGTCGGCATTGGTGGAAGAGAATCGGGCCAAGGTGGTTGAGGCCGAGGCCACCATCCCGCTGGCCATTTCTGAGGCATTACGTAGCGGGAATCTGGGGGTGATGGATTATTACCGATACCGCAATATCCAGGCCGATACATCCATGCGGGACTCGATCAGCGGCAAGGATAAAACGGGCGAAGAGAAGAAGTAATGATCGATGGTTGACGAGAGAGTAATTTGGCATCTATGAAGGGAAGATGCAGATGTGGATCTGGTCGGACATTCTGGCACAAGATGATATCGGGGAGGGTCTTTTTTACGTTATTGCGGTGCTGATCCTTTCAATCATCGGGGCGGTTTTCGAGAAGTTCAAGAGGAAGATGGGGGATGTCCAGGAGGAAGTAAAAAAGCGACCGCCGGTGCCGCGGCGTCAAGCACCTTCACAGCGTAAGGTGGTTGGTGAGCGTCCTGCAGCTCGGCCGGTAGCCCGGGCAGAGGGTCGGCCGGCGGCCCGACCGCCGGTGCGGCGACGACCGAGACCTCCACAAAGACCCAGGCCTCAGCGTCAGCCAGTTATTGTAGAGATTGAGTCAGAGCTCCCCTCAGTTGTTCCTGTGCAGCCCGCGTTGGAAGTGGAGGCGGATGTTGAACATGCCGAGCTGAGTACACTGAAGTCTACGCTCGCAAGCAAAACCATGCCCCGTGAAAAAAAGCCGGGACCTGCCGAAGCGGTCAAGGCTGTCGAATTCAAGGAGATTGGTTCGTTCAAAGATCT
>CP070790.1:3405274-3410363 GCA_020346805.1 Planctomycetota bacterium | reverse complement strand
ACCAGGTCTTCTTTAGTCAGGATAACATCTCCCAGTAAACGACGGGATTCTCGGGCGCCGGAAATGTATGCCGCCCAATTCAACTTGTAGTTTGGATATTGTTTGTCAACGTTCTTGAGGCAATCCCACGCACCATACATGGCCCGGAAGTTCCAGTCGCGAATATACTCACGTTCGGTTATGGGATCACGATCGAATCCGCTTTCCCAGTACCATACTCCCAACTTCCGCAGTCGTTCCGGAGAGTTCGATTTATCTTTGGGATCCCGGCCGGGGAATAGCTTGTTACTTAAATCCAGAGCCCATCGGCAGCGGGGGAATGAGCAGGGCTTTCCCGTATCAATCGCATTCCATAGATTGCATCTTCCCATATGGCCTTCACGGGTAATGTCAAAATCTGCACCGGCCAGAAAGCCGATACAGCCGTCGCCCGTGCAGTCGGCAAACCAGCGCCCCGAAAAACGAAACCGCTCGCCGGTGACGACGTTCTGGGCAATGACCGCCTTTATTTGACCGGCCTCAACTTCCACTTCATTGGCCCGGTGGTTGAGAAACAGAGATATATTCCTTTCGGCCTTGACTAAAGCGATCTTCTTTTCGTCTTCGTACAGATCCGCTGTGTTTTCAGGGCCGTGATGGGCCCTCCGCTCCTGTTCCAGTTCCAATACCACATCACCGATTCGCGGATACCTTGGGCCGTTTGTTCTACCATTTAACCAGACACGGATCTCCGAACTGTTGTTGCCGCCCAGTACGGGTCGATCCTGAATGAACGCCACCGTCAGCCCGCTGCGGGCGGCGGAGACGGCAGCACACGTACCGGCGATACCGCCGCCGACTACCACCAGGTCGTAAGCTCCGGCATCGGGCGCCTTTTCCGGATAGCCAAGCAGCCGCCGGCGAAAAGATGCCATTTCCTTACCCTTATTCGGTGGTATCAGTTTCGCGTCCTTGCTGAAGAGGATGGCATCGCATCGGCCCTCAAAACCGGTAAGGTCGTGCAGGGCCAGGGCAATCTGCTTCTGGTTAACTTGCACTGTGCCGCCGGCCTGCCAATGCCATTCCGCCCCCTCGGTGCCGAACGTTATACCCAAGGGCTGACCATTAATGAGCACCTGGAATTTTCCCGGAGCGCCTTCAGCCCTTTTGGAGGGTGGAGTATGGGCGCTCTTCCAAGGTGCCACCCAGTCGCGAGTTCTTACCCAAACCTGGTAATCACCTGTTTCCGGCAAGGTAACGGTAGTGGTCGCGTCTGCCACCGGATTTCCCAGTCCATGGGCCAGCAGGAAGGGGGATCCCATCTCATCCATGAACTGCTGATCGATTACCCACCCTCCGACATTCTTGAAACTTTCGGCTTCCACCAGCATAGTCGTTTCTGCCGTGACTGTATGCAGGCCGAAAATTATCAGGCACACTATTGGGAATAAATATTTTCTCATAAGTTGCTCTCTTTGTTTTTTTATTAGGCGATATTGATTGGGCAACATTGCCCTGCGTATATTGCTTTTAGGCAAATTGTTTATTCTTTCGGTCAGGTTGGTTCCTGATCTCCGTCCAGTATTCCTCTCTGACGTCGTTGTCTATCTCAACCGGACCACCACCGGCCCAGTGACGATCTTGTCCGTTTTTCTTGCAACCGGAAATCCAGTATTCGTCTCCCGTGTCGACATCGGAGTAGTTGCCGCAGAACCCTGCCCCCTTGAGACTCTGGAATTTCTTGCCTTGGTAGTAAATCGTCTTACCCGTCGCGGAAAAAGTGACTCGGCCGATTCGGGCCGGACCACGATCGTCATGACCCCCGGGATGAGTCTTGAGTTCGATATACATGATCCTTGATTTCATCTCGCTTGCCTGATATTGATTGCACGGCATTACTCTGCAAAGCAGGTTTATTATATAGAATACTATTACGACGTATATCTTGTCGGGCCGAGTATGGCGTATTCAATATTTTGATTGTTTTTTGGTGACCTATCTTTGGATTTTATGCCCAATCTCTGGGGCCGAACCATTCACCGTCGGGATCGATGTGTCGCTCCCAATGGAGGCTGGCCAGGGCTTCGCCGTAGTCCTGCGTTTTCTCGAGTCCGGTGAACACTCCAGCCCGCATGAACATGATCAGGAAGGCGGCGGCCGCTCCCAGTGAGGCGCGAGCGATATGAATTCGTGCCCGCTGCCAGCGGCTGAGGTTGGGGCCGATTCGCAGCAAATGATTTGCCTTGGCCGATGCCCGGGCGATTCGCCGCAGCATTCGCAAGGCGCGGTTGTTTGATTTGGTCCAGAATTGCCTCGGGGTGGGCTGGGTCCGCAACAGGGCCAGCGAGGCGTGAGTCTGGTTGACCCGGCGCACCTGTCGGGCACAGCCGGGACATTCATCAATATGCCAAGCCAGTAGGGCAGGCAGCTTCCCGCCGCGTAAGCTCCAGTCGGTTAAGTCGCGTCGTTGGCAAGCCGACGGCATGCCGGTAGTGTCGGCCGGTTGGTTCATGCTTTTTATTCTCAAGTCATCAGCCCGACTCATCGATTCACCTCCCGTGCGATCAAATCGGCCAATCGAATAATGGCCTGTCGGCGATATAAGCGGGCTGTCCCAACAGTAATACCCATAATCCTGGCTACCTGTAGGTAAGGCAGCTCGGTAAGGTCGCGGAGAATGATTACGTTTCTCAAGTGCGGCGGGAGATGGGCGATGGCCTCTCTGGTCTGCTCCATGATCTCTTTTTGGTCGAATACCTTTTCGCCGGTTTGTAATTCTGCCCGTTTGGTATCGCGATTTCTTTGGGCCTCGACCACCGCCGGCCACTGTTCCCGCCGTTGTTTTCTTCTCCGAATGATTTCGATCCCTGCGTTTATCGCCGTTTTGTAGAAATAGCCGCCTCGATTTGATCCGATTGAGTTTTTACCTCGTTCGGTCAGTCGGCAAACGGCTGTCTGATATGCATCCATAACATCCTGTTCCGACCCCAGCATCCGCCAAAGAGCACTTAAGACTATGGGCCCCTGTTTGAGCATCAGATTGAGGATCCACTTCTGATTGTCCGCCACCTCTGCGGAGGTAAGTTCCGACAGTAAGTAATTCAGTTCGGGCGGCAGGGCGATGGAATGTGCTCGGGCCATCAACTACACTCCTTCATCACTATATTATGATGCGCCAGGAGTATGAATGTATATATCCAATTTATCATTTTCTTGATGAAATTGGAATATTATTACACTTATACCCTAATAACACCCCTTTTTGAGCATCTATCTTTATAGCCTGAGTTCTGGGCCGGGCCGGTTTGGTCCGGGTTTGGAGATGCTGTGATGCCCACTCCGAATAATTTACCCGCCGATGGGGTGGTCAATCTGGTTAATGAGCTGTTGGGTAAGGCGATTTCCCGCCGGGCCAGCGATGTGCACTTTGAACCCGGTAACCATGAGATGAAAGTTCGCTATCGGCTTGATGGGGTATTGAACGATGTGGATAGCCTGCCGGCAGCATTGGCGGAAAATATGGTTGCACGTCTGAAAGTATTAAGTGGGCTGCTCACCTATCGTACCGATGTTCCTCAGGAAGGCTCATTTCCCGCTGACTCACAATGGGAAAAGGATGGGCGGTCGCTGGATATACGGGTGGCCACCTTCCCGACCATATGGGGGGAGCGTGCGGTGGTGCGTCTGCTTTACTCGGTAGGGACGGTAAATGAATTGGATGGTCTGGGTTTGCCGGTGGATCTGGTCACCGATCTTCGACGGGCAGTGGAGAAGCCGCATGGTTTGCTCCTGGTCACCGGACCGGCGGGTAGCGGCAAAAGCACCACATTGTATGCACTGGCCAGATACATCCTGGCAAAAATCCCCGGTCGTAGCGTGGTCAGTCTGGAAGATCCTGTGGAGCAGCGGATTGAAGGTATGACCCAGATCCAGGTCTCGCCGTATGGTGAATTGAATTACATCCGGGCCATGCGATCGCTGCTGCGGCAGGATGTGCAAGTGTTGTTGGTCGGCGAGATACGAGACGCTGAAACCGCACACATTGTAGTTGAGGCTTCGCTCACCGGGCACCTGGTAATGAGCACACTGCACAGCGGTGATCCGGCAGAAGCCATTGTAAGGCTGCTGGAAATGGGGATTGCACCATATCAGTTGGCCGGCGCCATCAGTGTGGTGTGTTCCCAGCGTTTGTTGCGGACTGTTTGTAAGTCATGTGGTGGCAAAGGGGAGTGCGAAGATTGCTCAGGCATCGGTTATTTAGGTCGAACCGCTTGTGGTCAGATTGCAGTGATGGATGAGACCTTACGGCAGGCGGTGCTTGCACGGAGGCCGGTTGGCGAGCTGCGTCGGATGCTTAACGAGCGGGGTTCGGATTTGGCGACCGATGCAAAACGTTTGATTGAGCAAGGGCGAACAACCATAGATGAAGTAATGCGTGTGCTTGGGGCGGCGTAATTTTGTCAATGGGAAGTGATTTATGGTGATCGAATAGGCAGACAAAAGGAGTTTGATTTATGCCCTGGTTTGAATACGAAGGCCTGACGCCGGGCGGTACGGCCATTGCCGGCCGGGTCGAAGCGTCGGATAGACAACGGGCGGAGGAAGAACTGGCAGAGATGCAGGTCGAGGTCCGCGAGCTTCAGCAAGCAGCGGCACCGCCTGAACGGGCAGCCGGTTTGACCGAAGACGATCTTATCTTCTTTAACGAACAGATGGCCTCGCTGGCCGATGCCGGTATCGCCCTTGACGAGGGTCTTGCCCAACTGGCCCGGGACATCACCTCACCGAGGCTGCGCCGATGGTTAGAAGGATTAGTGACCGACCTTCGCAGCGGGGTATCGATCGATCAGGCCATTGCCGCCCGAGAGAGAGGCCTGCCGATCTTGTATAGCCGGGTAATCCGGGCCGGTATCGATTCAGGGCAATTGGCGGCCACCCTCTTGAACCTTAACCATCATCTTCGGATGGTCGGTAAAACGCGTCGGATCCTCTGGGAGGTGATGACCTATCCGCTGATTATTGGGATTCTGGCCCTTACGATTGTTTCGGGATTCATGATGCTGGTGGTGGCTCGATTTGAGGAAATCTTTTATGACTTCGATACTCAGCT
>CP070790.1:3401628-3405174 GCA_020346805.1 Planctomycetota bacterium | reverse complement strand
TTCGTTCTGAAAGCCGACGGGACGTTGCTACACAACACCTTGTTGGATGAACCGGTCAGGTGCCTGACTGCATTACAAACATCCGGCGGCGAAAGTGTGGTCCTAGTAGGTACACAATCCTCCCTGCGCTGTCTGAGACTGGACAATCTTGCCGAGATCTGGCGGATACCAAAAACATATCAACGGTTGGAACCACTTCGATCCAGCTCCCAAACTTGTGTGCTGGCGATCAGCACCAGCGGCGAGCTTCAGAGGTTTGACTTGTAAGCCGGGATAAATACGTTATTTACTCTGCATGAAAAATCTACTGCGTTTCACGACTGAATAGTATTACTTGAATAACAAAATATCTTTTTATATCCAAGCTCAAACGTCAGGGATATGCCAATCTTCGGGGCCGATCGGCAAGGGTAAACCGAGGCGGACCGATTCCAACAGTTTTAAAGCGATCCGGGTAACAACCACAGCAGCAACAACGTCACACGGATTCTCACCTTTGCCTTCAATGCAATCAAGGAAACGATCCAGGTGAGCGGCATGTCCCTTGTCAGGCGTTATGAATGCCGGTTGGGTGCCTTTCTTCTGCGCCTCTTCAAAGGTGCGAGTCACCGCCTGATGAAATCCTTCGATACCCTCTAATCTATCCTCCCCCGCCTGTTGCATAAATGGGTAAGTAATACGAAACGGTTCATCAATAAGACCCCGCTGCCGCAGTTCGACGTGATGATCGAGAGTCAGTGTCACATAGTTGGCCGATATCTCAATCAGTTCCTTGGGATAGTCAAAGTGACCACACAGCGTATGTTGGATGGTGGTCAGGGAACCATCCTGAAATCGAATAAGTAAGCTAAAGTTTCCTCTTGCCGACCCTTCCGCAAAAACCCTTACCGGTGCCGTCGGATTCAACCATAAGGCAACATCGATAAAGTGGACCATCTCTGCGAAAAGTATTCCCTCTCGATCATGATAGATCCAATCCTTCCAACTCCTGACATCATCATTAACACGCATCAGGATCTGAATTTGCTGTTCTTCGGGCAACTTTTCTCGGGTACCTGCATGGCTGCGGTCAACCGATGGCAGCCAGCCGCCCTCACCTTGCACAGCCTTTTTCAGCAAACGCTTCAGATCCAGAATTCCGGGGCTCGAACGTCGATTATGTCCGACACAAACGGGAACTTTTGTCTCACGAACGGCCCCGACAATCTCTAACATCTCGGTTAACGAATTGGCCAGGGGTTTCTCAACATAGACCGGCTTACCCGCCTTGAGTGCGGGTAATATAAGCTCGCCGCGTAAGTTGGTGTGGGTAGTGAGTAAAATCAGATCGATGTCAGGATCTTCAACCACCTCATGCCAATCGGCACTGGCTCGCCCGGCTTTAAACTGTCGGGCACATTCCTTTGCCGCACTCGAATCAACATCACACGTTAGGGCAAGCTCGATTCGGGGATTGGCCATAATATTGGGTATATGGAAATCACGGGCGATCGCCCCGCAACCCACAACCGCGATACGATGAATACTCACAGTTCTGCTCCTCCGAATTAGTTATAATACATTCGGGTATAAGTATACCGTCTCGATCCGATCTTCCAAGATATATAAAAAGACCGTAAAGCAATTATGTACTATCACTCACAAGTATTCTCAAGATTTGTTAAATTTAACACAACTTTTCACGAATAAGCACGGATTTCGAACAAGCGGGCGGAAGCATCGCCGTGCGTAGCATTAACTACCAGCCGGATACCGTCAGCCGTTAGGGGATCGAAGCGGTGAATGCGTCGGCGCTGATAGTTGCCGTCAACTTTGGCGATGCTTTTAATGCTGTTACCGGAAATAATCTGTAATTCATAGTCGCGCACCGTCTCGGGCTGCGGCCTGCGAATCATCCTGGCATTGAATCGATCGCTGTGAGTTAATGTCAGGGGCCGATTCAAACCGGTGTCGAAGGTCAGATGAGCCTCCCGCAGGCGGATTGCCTCACGAAAACGCAATTCGATCCATTGAGGAAGTTTTTGTTGCGGATCGGAAATCCAACGGTTTGATTGCTTGTATACACCTCGGTGGACACCATTAATGATGTTAGCAGCGGGGCCTTCCGGTTGCTCACTGGAGGCGCGGACCTCCGCTTTAAGAGCCAGATCGGCAGAATCGCTGTTGCCGACACCGATAATGTATGCATCATCCTTTAGCAATTGCTGCTGCAACTCACCTATCGCGTCACGACAAAGATTACGAGGGAGATAATTTCCACGGGCACACATGGCGGCGGCGGCACCGGCAGCCTGCCCCAACACACTGCACGTTCCCATGACCCGCGTACTGCCGAAGGCAACATGTGTGGCGCTGATGTTTCGGCCGGCGAACAGCAGATTGACAATATTCTTCGAATAGAGACATCGAAAGGGGATGTTATAAAGCGGCACCTTGACCTGATTAGCGGGTCGGTCCCTGCTGTCGATTCCGCCGGGCGGATGCAGATCGATCGACCATCCCCCATAGGCCACTCCATCCACAAATTGTTTACCGCCCTGCACATCCTGTTGGGTAAGGATATAATCACCGATGAAACGCCGGCTCTCACGCTTGCCGGGGAGAAATCCCAGCCACTCCAAAGCCCAATTCTCGCTGCCCGGGTGGTGACCGCTGTTCTTGATATGATCCCAAACGCCCAAGGCAACGGTCAGCAATTCATCGCGGATGCGCTCGTTATCCTTAATCGTGTCGAGTTCACCGCCCCACTCAACCCACCAGTAGCCGTACTCCCAGGAACTATGATTCCTATGGGGCAATTGATCGCACGATTTATATTTGCGAACCCATTTCGGGGCTCGAAACGGCATCGCCTGCTCGTGTTCATTAGCTACAAATAAGATCGAATTCCCCATGGTTTTGTTATCTGCCTGAGGCGGAGCCAATGACTCACCGAACTCTTCTCGCCCCTCACGGCCCATGCGAAATTCAGCACCCGCCTCCATACCGAGACGCCCATCCCCGCTGCAATCAATAAATAATTTGCCGCGGATCGTGATCAGGTCCTCAGTGCTGAAGCGCGACGCCAACACAGAGGCGATACGATTATCAGCTGCCATCTCAACACCATAACAGTGTGTGTTGAGCAACAAGGTAATATTGGATTCACGTTTTACCCAATCGAACAACACCAGATCCCACATGCTGGCCGATCGTTGCGGATTGCCGACCGCATCCTCCAGATGAAGTTCCTCGATGATGCCTGTTTCCCGGGCATCGGTATCTTTCCTGCCCCCGGACTGATCGGCACCTACGACGTGCATACGTATTTCGCTGGAGGCATTACCACCAAGCACGGCACGATCCTGTATCAGCACAACCGATGCCCCGTTACGGGCCGCTGTAATAGCCGCACATACACCCGACATTCCGCCACCAACCACAACAACCTCCGCCTCCAAATGTTTTGAACGCAAGAGACGAGTACCTGGTTTTAGTTGTGCAGGTTTATCGCCTCGCATCCCTTGTATGGAAGATGATATCGCACCATTATCTGCTACCCCACCG
>CP070790.1:3396852-3401528 GCA_020346805.1 Planctomycetota bacterium | reverse complement strand
GCATCAGCGCATAGCTTATTCATTTATTGCCGGCGATATGTTCACCATTGTTTTAGCTGACTCGGGAAAGATCCACTGGGATTGGGGAACGCCGTGGGAAACACCCAAACCCGACCAGAAGTCTATTACCACCTTGATCCGCAACCTTAACGCCTGGCGAAAAGGGGCGGGCAGGCCCTTCGTGTGCTTCGGCAGAATGGTTAAACCTTATGTAATTGAGGGTGCCAGGGATATTCCAATGGTTTTAAAGATAAATGGAAGGCATCGTTTTCCATCATTGCTTACCAGCAGATGGTTGAGTCCCCAGGGACGCGAGGCCCAGATAGTCGTTAACTATACAACCGAAAAACAGGATTTCCGGATAACCGGCCTGAATCCGAAGCAGAACATGGTAAGTATTTATGAGGAACCTGATGACGATCGAACGAAGACGGTTCCGGTTAAGGGGGGGAAGATAGCCCTAAGCATATCTCCACTCTCTGCGATCATGGTTGAGTTTGGCGATTAAGAAATACGGCCGCGCAACTCACGGCATCACACTTAGTTGTTTATTCGGATTCCGCTTCTTGAATTCACTTTAGAATGTGTGAACCTAATATTATCTAGTCGATAATCGGTGTATTATCTTTTCGGTATTAAACTTGAATAATCCCGTTTTGCATGGCGAACTTGGTTAGTTCTGAATTATTTCGAAGCCGGAGCTTGGCCAGCAGATTTAATCGATGGGCATCGATAGTTTTCACGCTGACCGACAGTTCATCGGCGATCTCTCGATTGGTAGCTCCCATGGCCAGGCGACTTAATACCTGGAATTCACGGTCGGTCAGGGTATCGATTGGCTCGTCTTCCAAGCCTTCGATAAATCTCAGTGCCAGGCTGTCTCGCAGCGGTGTGGATACATAACGGCGTCCTTGATGAGCGGTCCTGATGGCTTCGGCCAGTTCCGAGGGAGCGGCATCCTTTACCACATAGCCTGTGGCCCCCATACGCATAAGTCGGGCGGCATAGTGTTCGTCGGCATGCATGGTCAGAATAACCACGCGCAGAGTTTTGGTTCGATTCTTGATCAAACGTCTGGTGGTTTCCATGCCATCAAAACCCGGCATGGTAATATCCATTAACACCACGTCCGGATTGTGTTCGCGGACCATATCGATAACTTGTTCGCCGTTTGATGCTTCGGCAACGATTTCAAATTCCTCTTCTTCCGCCAAAATGCGTTTGATGCCTTCACGTACCAGTTGATGGTCGTCAGCGATTACTATCTTGATCATTTTTCTATCCTTTAATCGTTGTTTGGTTGCTTTAAGGGCAGGCGGGTCGTTATACATACCCCACTTCCCGATGAGTTTTCAATTGTTACGCTTCCACCCAAAGATACGGCACGTTCTTGCATGCCGATTATACCATGGGTGTTAAATCCGGACAACTGTTTGGGTGTGGCTCCCCGGCCGTTATCTTTTATCTTCATTTCCAATGACTGTCTGTTAATTCTAACGGCTATGTCGCAACGAGTTGCCTGAGCATGCCGCGCTACATTAGTTAAGGCCTCCTGAAGGATTCGGAAAACGGTCGTAGCCTGGGGATCCCCTACGTTCAGATTCTTCGGGGTGGCGGTGACACGGCACCGTATACCCGTTCGATGCGAAAAATCAGAAACGTGAGATTTGATGGCATCCAGCACTCCGTTATGATCCAATACCGGCGGGCGAAGACTTTTGGAAAGATGACGAAGAGATACCGTAGCCTGGCTTACCAATGCTAAGGCTTCATCAAGACTATTGTTTATTGACTTGTCTGTATCGGAGCTTCTTGTTTTGGTGTGGGCCAGACTCATATTGAGAGCGGTTAGCAACTGGCCTAGTTCGTCGTGTAGTTCGCGGGCAATCCGTGCCCTTTCGCCTTCCAGACTTTTTTCCGCATCTATGGTCAACTTTCTAATTTTTTCCAGGTGCATTTCTTCGGTACCCATGTCCCGAATATTACCAACAATCAAATAATTACCATCGCCGGTTCCCAGACGGGCCAAGGTAACGGCCAGGGGAATTGGGGTGCCGGTCCGATGCCTGCCGATGCATCTTCCCTGCCATTTTCCATTACCTTCGAGTATTGCCGGCGGACCGGTCTCCGTTTTATGTTCCTGGTTGTCTATAAAAAATGACCAATTTTTACCCATTACGTCCTGGGGATTGTTCCATCCGAATATGTCTGTAAAGGAGGCGTTGCAATATGTCATCTGCCAGTTGTGATCCAGAATGACAATTCCCTCACCGGCATTTTCAATGACTTGTGCCGATCTTTTCAATTGTTCCTCCGTTTGCTTGCGTGAGTAAAGATGTCCGAAGATAGAGGTAAACAAGGTCAGGATCTCACAATCGTGGTCGGTGATGGGCCTGCGGTTAATTTTGTTATCTATAGAGACGAAGCCTACGATTTTGTCAGCTTCCAGGATATTGGCCCGAACAATAGATCCCATTCCCCGGCATTGGCCTGTAGCATCATAGAAGGGTTTATCGATTATATAGGCAACTAATGGATTTTCGGGAACGACGAATCTTCTTACCCGTGCTTCGCACATCTGGTCATTGTCCATCTCCTTTCTCATGTATACCGTTTTTGTTTCGTAGACATCGGTGGTTATATGGTCGCCTTTTACCAAGTGTATTTCTTTGTCGAGTTTGTCAACGGTTATCCGTATGTTTCGCTCATCCCGTGTTTGGCCATTATCATCCGTTCCGAAGGTGCCAACCAGAGTACCGGGTTTCTCTTTGTCGAAGAATAAAATACCTACGCGATCAAATCCCAATCGGTTTCGCGCCTGCTCGACGGCTTCACGACAGAAGTCGTCGAACGAATCTATTTGAGATAGTTGAATACTTATATCCAGAAGACTGGTAAGCTGTTGTTGGAATCGATACTCGGATTCTTCTTTCTTGAGTAAGGTATTTTCCGCTTGCTTGCGCGAGTAAAGATGTCCTATAGTGGAGGCCAGCAGAGCCAGAAGCTCACAATCGTGATCTGTAATCGGATGGCGGCGAATATAATTGTCTACGCTGATAAAGCCGATGGATTTCTCGCCGTCCCAAATGGATGATCGGGCGGCGGTTCCGGTTCCTATCTTATGCCCCTCTCGATCGTGGATAGGTATGTCGTAGATAAGGGCTACTACCGGATTCTCAGGAACGGGAAGTGTTTTCATCTGTACTGAAATTTTCCCCTTGAAATTTGTGTTATGTATAAATAACGGTCTGGTACCGGTAAATGTTAAATTATTACCTTTGCTTGCGAACATGGCATGCGTAACTTCGTCGAAGGGTAATTTAATGCCGCGCTCGTCGCGGGTTTGTCCGTTTTCGTCAGTACCGAATGTGCCGATTATAGTGTTTGTTTGGTCGTTGCTGAAAAACCAGATTCCAACGCGATCAAATCCTAATCGGCTGCGTGATTGCTCGACCGTTTGGCGACAAAATTCATCGAAGGAACCGATGGTTGATAGCTGGACACTCATATCCAGTAGGTTGGTGAGTTGCTGTTGAAAACGGCGTTCGGCCTCCTCCTGGTTGCGTAACGATTCTTCCGCTTGTCTGCGCTCTATAATTTCCTGTTTCAGTTGTTGGTTGGCGGATTTTATTTCGGCGGTGCGCTGCCCCACGCGAATCTCAAGTTCATCATGGGCTTGTTGCAGTATTTCCGCCGCTTGTTTACGTTCGGTGATGTCAATCCAGTATCCGATAATTTCCAGGGGATTTCCGTCATCATCTTTTATCAACCTCATTTCGTCGCGCATCCACATGTAACTGCCGTCTTGATGTAAAAAACGATATTCATAGGTGTGCAAACCCTTTTCAAATAGAATAGCTAATTCATTCATGATACGTTGTCGATCTTCGGGATGGACATGGTTGATCCAGAAACCCGAACGATTGAGGAATGCTTGCGGTTGGTAGCCGGTTATTTGTTTAACGTTCTCAGTAATAAAGGTGGCGCCGTAATCATACGAGGATTTTGCTGTGTAGATTGCTGCCGGGACGGACGATAGAAGATGTTCCACGCGCTCGTTGTTTTTACGTAGTTCATCTTCTATCTGCTTGCGGGTGGCAATCTCCGTTTCTAGCTCTTGGTTGGTTATTGATAACTGTACAGTGCGTTCGGCGATCTTATCCTCTAGAGATGTATAGGCCTTATGAAGTCTTTTGATTAGTGTATTGAAACTACGACCGATAGCACCAAGTTCATCATTGGAAAATGCTTCGATTTGCTCCGATAGATCGCCCGATTCGACTCGTTGCATGG
The DNA here is from genome assembly GCA_020346805.1 of Planctomycetota bacterium. Classification (GTDB taxonomy): domain Bacteria; phylum Planctomycetota; class Phycisphaerae; order UBA1845; family PWPN01. The sequence goes on along the minus strand of CP070790.1, from coordinate 3,397,235 downwards.
CCTTGGCTAACGCGCGAACTCGTATTCCAATCGATCGTGATAATAAGACGGCTAGAAATATGGCGATTAGAAAGGCTCCGCAGGTGATGGCGATGGTATGTGACTGTAGTTTGTATATGAGCTGTTCTTGGTTGTGAGGGGAATTGATAATATTAGCAGCCCTCTGAGTAGCCAGCACTGAAATCATGAGTGCAACCATCAGTATGGCCACGGTAAGACAGAACATCATTCGGTTCTGCAAATTGCCGGTGGTTATCTTATCAAATTCAAAATCGATTTCATTTTTTACCAGATGACGTAAAACAGGTTGAATCATATATTCCATGGCGAAATAAATCATTGATACGCAAGCAATAATAGCTATCATAATTGCTATGGCAATG
>CP070790.1:3392166-3396752 GCA_020346805.1 Planctomycetota bacterium | reverse complement strand
CTTTATCGCGCAAGGCCAACTGAACCGGCGGGGCAAGGGGCTTGCCCAACCAATTGGTTTTATTAGCGGTTCCCATTCGCAGTTCGTCATAGATACCAATCTCTTCATCGTCCTCAGGCCTGGGCCACACCGCAGAAGTAAAGACCGCATCCATCATGTGACAAGCGGCCATGACCAGTCGGGTAGTATCAAGGGGTATTGACTTGAGGATATGGGCCCGTGGCGATCCTGCTATTATCTTTACATATTTATGATTCACATAATGAAACACCGGGGCAGCACATCGCGTATGCCAGAAGCGGTGTCTATTAATACCCGTAGACCATTTGTTAATGTCCATATCATGGAGATCGGGCCAGCCTTCGCTCTCGATGCCGTTAAGGATACCGAAGGCTCTTTGATTTGATATGAAGCAACCGTCGGCAAGAATCAGCTTATCAGTTCCCAGGCGATTCTGTAGACGCCGGCAAAATTCAATCACTCCCCGGCCATAGGGATTATTTACCTCACCGAGTCCCCGATCGATCTTGCCGTCGGCATTGACATCGACCCCACGCAAACGGACATACAGGTAAGTGTAATGTTTTAATACGTCAAACTCGACGCCGTCGAGCAATTCGACGTTACCACCCCTTTCAAAACATACGGCCAGGTCGTCAACCAGAATATCGACACAGGTTCGACCCTGCGGATCACGCGGACAATCAACACTATAGTTGTACGACCAAAGAAGATTCGACCGTTTGCCCCAGGGCCCGCTGGTAACGTGGGCGGCTACATAGGATTGATTCTTTTTCCATGCTAAAGGCCTGGTACCGAAGGCCCCGCGGCGGACATGAAGGGTTTTGTTCTCCTGGTCCTTGGCGATGAGTTCAAGTTGCTCGGCGCGCGAAAAATCGGGTTTGCCTTCGGGCGTCAAGGCACAAATGACCAGGTCTTCATTCTTGTCCTCGAATCGGCCGATATTAATACCAAATAATCGCGGATCCTCTACCTGCAGAAACGATTCACCCTCCCCGGCCGGTACATCTTTAGTCAGTTTACAGCCGTTGTAATAAAGCCAATGGCCGGCAAAGAACTTTTCAGCATTAAAGCGAGGGTCCCGCGAGTCACCGTTGTAGTGGATAAGAACGAGCTGCCCGGGATGGCGTTTCTTAAAGCGGGTAAAGAAGTCAATATTTCGGCCTGAGGTATTTGGAATTTCCTCATCGAAAACCTTACCCTCGATACCTCCCAGACGGGTAAAGGTTCGCTCCCATTGTTCAAAGGTCATTTGTCCGGACCGGGCCAATCCCTCACAGTTGCGAAAAAAGAAGGCCCGCGGATAACCGGCATTCATAATTTCGAGCTGATTAAGCCCTTGAGCGGTTACTATACCGCACATTGAGAATATTACGACAACAGCAAACAGAACTTTATATGTACATTTATTAGCCATAATAAAACCATTATAAATTGAGGAACACACATGTAAATTATATGCGATTCAACCATTTTCATTCAGCTATTTGACTATATAATATATATCCCTGTCATTGTTTTGTGTAGAATATCTCCACCTTCTTAGTAAGGAGAATAGAAGTGACGGATATGAGAATCCATGCCAGACGGACCGTGATTATTTTATCTCTACTCACATTGCTGTCGGCAACAATCAATACCCGGGCAGCCTCAGGACCGGGGTTATTGGTAGTGCATCCGGATAACCCGCGTTACTTAATGGTCAAGGGCGATACGGCCAAGAAAATTGTGTACCTGACCGGGGCACACACGTGGGCGGAGTTTCAAACCTATAAAGACGAAAAGTTCGATTACACCGACTGGCTGAGCAAACTGGCGGGCTGGAAATACAACTTCATGCGGGGCTGGATGTGGGAAGACGATTACTACAGTCCGCTGCCTTTCAAGAAGAAGGGCGGGAAATACGATCTCAAGAGTTATAATCTGGACTACTTCAAGCGGTTGAAAAAACGGATTGAGCAGGCGGCCGATCGCAAGATTTACGTTAGCGTTATGCTTTTTGAAGGATGGAGCGTTATGGACAAGCGCAGCCGGGATCCCGCCCCCTGGCCCCGTCATCCCTATAACATCAATAATAACATCAACGGCATTAACGGCGATCCCAATGGAGACGGTGATGGAAGAGAAGTTCACACTCTGGCTATTCCGGCGGTTACCGCCTTACAGGAGGCTTACGTCAAACACTTCATCGACGAACTGAACAAATACGACCATATCATCTGGGAAATCGGTAACGAATGTAATAGAGACTCGGCAAAGTGGCAGTATCACATGATCGACTATATCAAGAGCTACGAAGCGTCCAAACCCAAGCAACATCTGGTATGGTTAAATCTCGGTGAAAAAGAGGTGTTTGATCCCCAGTGTCATGCCGAAGTTGTTTCACCGGGCGGGTCCAAGACCTATTTTTGGGATCCCCCCGCAGCCACCGGCCGGAAGGTGGTCATCGCCGACAGCGATCATATCCGCCCCTTGAACGTCACCTACGAGTGGGCGTGGAAAAGCTTTACCCGCGGTCTGCAGCCCATTCTGATGGACTGCAAATATCAGGGACTCACCTGGTGGAAGGGTAGAGGTTTCCAACCCAAACATCCCAAATGGCAGAAGCTGCGTGATGCCTTGAGCGTTATGTTGAGTTATGCCAACAAGATGAATCTGGTAAAAATGGTACCCCAGAAGGAAAAAACAAAAACACCATCCGGTACCGGCTATTGTTTATACGAGGCCGGCAAGGAATATATGGTATATCAACCTGCGGCGAAACAGCCTTTTACCGTCGAGTTGCCGGGTGGTGTTTATAGATACGAATGGATCAATCCCGTGTCGGGTAAAGACCGAACGGGGACGGTGGAGTCAAAAGGCGGTAACACCAGCTTCACCGCACCGTTCCCCTGGCCCGCCGGCCTTTATTTGAAACGAACAACGATGACGACCGGCAGCAAAAATTAATGCTGATATACAAAGTCTGTTTGCCTGCATAACGATCGCCGAGGTATATGGATTACGGTTTCAATTACAGCGGGAGGCTTATCCATGAACACACAATTAGCCGTGCTGATTTTCGGCCTGGTTGGTTCGACAGGTTTGGGGCAGGGAATCGATCTTGCCGATTTATCAAAGTTGACAGCGGGTCGGGTCAGGGCGGAAAACGCCTTATGGGTAGAAACATCTCTGGACAGACGTTTTGATTCGTCCAAAGAGGTGGTTGTGGCCGATTTGAAGGGACCGGCGATCATCACCATGATTCACTTTGCGGTATCGCACAGGTACGCTCGAACCAAGGGTGAAGAACACATCGGCCGTGAGTTGTTGCTGCAAATGTATTGGGACGGTGAAACCGAGCCCAGTGTTAACTGTCCGCTGGTCGACTTTTTCTGCGATCCTGCCGGTCTGCGCAAACAGGTCAATACCGCCCTGGTGAACAAACGCCGGGGATATAACGCATATTTCCCCATGCCTTTTCGCAAATCCGCCAAAATCGTTTTGGTTTATCAGGGGCCCGAAGAGGCGGGCGAGAAGCTTCGCCGCATGATGCCCTGTTATTCATACGTAATGTATCGAGCTATGGATAAACTCCCCGCCGACGAGGGTTACTTTCACGCCTGGTGGCGGCAGGAGGCCCTGCTGTTAGGCAAAAAACCTTATGTTGCCCTGGAAGCCAAAGGCAAAGGCAAGTTCATCGGCTGGAATGTGACGCTTCGCCGGCCGGGCCACCCGCATCATCACGTAGACATGAATGAGAACTTTTATATCGACGGCGAGGCTAAGCCGTCGGTGGAATTTATGGGTATCGAGGATTCATTCGGTTACAGTTGGGGCTTTCCACCATCGGAAAACATCTTTCCATTAACCGGATACTGGCCGTTTATCAACGGTAAAGGATCGGTGGCTTATCGCTTCTTCATCAATGACGCCATCAGCTTCGAAAAATCACTGCGGGCCACTATCGCCTTTGGCGAAAACGAGAACATTGATTTTATAAGGATGAACAGCCAACCCGGTAGCGAACTGCAATTCTCAACTACCTGTTACTGGTATCAGACCGAGCCGCATGCAGCATTTCCGGCGATGCCGGGACCCCAAGAGCGCAAACCCGCTCCGGACAATCGCTTCTGGCTGCACAAAGAAATACTTCCTACAAGCGAGGAACTACAAGCCCGCGGGGTCAGTTTCTACATGCTTTGTGGACGGGATAACCAAGAGGTCATTTACGCAAAAACCGGTTTCAGTGCCTCCGTGCCTCATGGATACAAATGGGAGAGCTGGCAACCACCAACCTACCATTGCCGGGCGGATGACAAGGAAGTTCAAATTGAGTTGACTGTTCCCCAAGGCAGTGCCGGCAGGTTAAGGATCTACATTATCGATCCGGACAATTTCATGGGCGGCCGACGACAAAAAATGTTTGTGGAAAATCGCGACCTGGGCGAGTTTGCTGACTTTCAGAACGGCCGATGGATCGAGACGCCGATCACCGGCGACGAGACTTTCGACGGCAAAGTACTGATCCGTGCGGCTAATTTGAACCCGCCGCCGGCCAACGCAGTGATTTCCATCATCGAGTG
>CP070790.1:3384139-3392066 GCA_020346805.1 Planctomycetota bacterium | reverse complement strand
ACGTTATCAAGCAGAACGTCAAAGGTAAACGGCTGGTGGTAGTTGAGGACTCAATAGTGCGGGGGACCACCACCCAGGGTAAAATCGGGGCTCTTCGCAAGGCCGGTGCCAAAGAAATTCATCTGCGGGTTGCCAGTCCGCCAATTCGGCACCCCTGTTTTTTCGGTATCGATTTTCCTAATCCCCGGGAACTGATTGCCAACACCCGTAAGGTCGAGGAAATTCGGGATTACCTCGGGGTGGATTCGCTCCATTATCTTTCGTTGGAAGGCATGCTTTCCTGCGTCAAGCACCCGGATAGTCACTACTGTACCGCCTGCTTTTCCGGTCGGTACCCCATGCCGGTCGATCATTCTGTGAGCAAGTTCGGGCTCGAACGATATCAGCCGCAGATGTTCGAGTGATCCTGATTTGAATGCTGCTGCCTTCATTCAATTCCCTGTTCGGCGAGCCAGCGTTCGGCGTCGATGGCCGCTTTACAGCCCATGCCGGCTGCAGTAACTGCCTGCCGATATACGCTGTCCACCACGTCGCCGGCGGCAAAAACACCTTCCACGCTGGTGGCGCTGCGATAGGAATCTTTCAGTTTGATATAGCCCTTCTCATCCAGATCCAGCTGCCCTTCGAGAAATGTAGTTGCCGGTGTGTGACCGAGGGCCATGAACAGCCCGCCGATGGACATCTCGCTTTCCTGTTCTGTTTGGGTGTCTTTGAGTTTAACCCCACCGATCATCTGATCGCCGAGCACGTCGATAACAATCTTGTTCCACAGAATCTCAATCTTCGGATTATCGAAGGCCCGCTGCTGCATGATCTTGCTGGCCCGAAGCTGATCCCGGCGATGAATCATATAAACCTTCTTGGCAAACTTGGTCAGATAGGTGGCTTCCTCGACGGCGGAATCCCCGCCGCCCACCACCGCCAACTCCTTGTTGCGAAAGGTGGGCAAGGCCCCGTCGCAGACTGCGCATGCACTTACCCCGCCGCCGCTCTGAGCCAGTCGTTGTTCGTTGGGCAGCCCCAGCCAGTTGGCCGTCGCCCCGGTGGCGATAATCACGGAATGTGTCTCAACTTCCGTATCGTTTTCACCCCAGACCTTGAAAGGCCTGTGTGACAGCTCGACTTTGGTACAGTCTTGATATTTGTATGAGTGCCCGTCGTCGGGATTGGAGACGTCGGGGTTCTGCCCCTCGTCGGTCTGTATTCTCGTGCCGAAGCGTACCGCTTGTTTTTCAAACTCGGACATCATTTTCGGTCCGCTGATACTTTCCGGAAATCCGGGATAATTTTCCACCTCGGTAGTCAGCATCAATTGACCGCCGGGCAGAATGGTGGTGGGTGTCTGCTTGGGCCGACCGGCAAAGACCAATGGATTCAAATTCGCCCGGGCGGCATATATCGCCGCCGTCCAGCCCGCTGGACCCGAACCGATGATTACGACTTTTTCCGGCATGATAATCCCTCGAACGATTTATAAACAGGTCATATCTGTACAACACACTTTTATATGGCATTGGGATTTTAGACCTATTTATGCCAACCGTCCAGAATACCTTCCTATTACTCATTTAGGGTGTTCTGCACGCTCATGTAGGGCGTGCCTTGCACGCCCCAAGTCATAAGGATATTAAATCCAGATCTCTTATCTAAGTACGTGTTTCGCGGAATTCGGCAAGGTAACGGTTGATTCAGCGACGTCCTGTGTGGTCTGGTTCTGTTTGTGCACGAGTTTCCACACGTCCTTCTGCATGTTGTTGCCGGAGACCATCCACAGGGCATTGTCATAAACGAATACGCTGGCAGCATGCCGCGGTTTCCAAGGCGTATTGGGCAGTTCGTGCCAGTTGACTCCGTCGGCCGAATACCAAACGTCGTTTCGGTTGCCTCCTTTTTTGTGGTACCCTTCCAAAACCCACATCCGATCGTCGAAAACAGCAACCTCGTGGTACTGTCGCGGATGCCATGGTGCATGTTCAAGGTGCCGTTTCCAGTTTTTCCCGTCGGCCGAGCTCCAGACGTCATTGTAAAATTTTCTGTTGGGAGTCTTTGGAGTATCGTACGTACCGCCGCCCAGAATCCAGATTCGGTCTTTGAAAACAACGCTGCCTCCGATCATACCGCGCGGCAGCCAATAAGGTTCTTTCGGGGTGACCTGTCTCCAGTTGACACCGTCGGTGGTTGTCCAAATATCGCGGTAGAAAATCTCTTTTGACGGTGAAAATGCCGGCATGGTTTGGCCGCCTATAACCCAAATCTTGTCTTTGAAGACCAAAGTGTAATGCAGGGCTCGCGTTCCCCACGGCACATCGCGACCTTTGTTGATGTAAGTCCAGGTTTTGCCATCGGTCGAGTTCCAAACGTCGTTTTGGTAATGCTTCTGGTTGACATCACCTCCGACGATCCACATCTTGTCCTTGTACACCACATAACCGGCAGTGTGTCGGCCTTCCCAATCTGACGACGCGTCAAAGCTCTGGTCAAGAAACGTGTTTGGCTTTTCCAGTGTCCAGGTAATACCATCCCCTGAGCTCCAAACCTCGTTATTGCATATTCGAGGAAAGTGTATTTTGTCTCCGGGATTCCAGCCCCCCAGCAACCACATGCGATTTTTGAACACCAAAGCACCGGCACCGTCCCGTGGGGCGTAAGCCGCGTTGTTAGTGACGTTAATCCACTTGTAGCCCGCAACCGCCTGTACCCGTGAGTCCTGATTTTGCGTCTTATTCTCATCGGCAAAGGTTGTTGATGCCATATAGACGATACAGATGATTGTTATATACAGACTAACAATATGCCTATTATGCATATTTTCATCTTTCGGTAGATAGTTATAATCAATCGTTTTTTGCCAAAACGTTCCGGACACAATCTGCCAGTTTGCGTGCTATGAGAGCCGACACGAATACGACGCTAATTTTTTCAAAATCGAGCCTTTATAGCATGCCAAGTTCAGAGTTGCCTGCTGCCGAAACAAAAGGGATCGAAAGTCTTTAGGAGAAAAAGAAAGTACATGCCAGTAGGATACCCCTTTATTTTAGACGGCCGGTATTCCGTAAGGCTTACGATATCGCCGGATGAATAGACTGTCAGCGGCGCTGGCCAACTCCTTGTGTTCCGGATCCAGGTAACACTTTTGGGTTCGGCTTTCATAGTAAATCTTCCGCTCCAGGCGATAAGAAATATTGGCTAATTGGCACGGCAACAAGGCATAAGCCCCGGCTTCGATGGGAGCCTTGGGTTCGGACCGGGTACGTACGCAATTGATAAAGTTTTTGAGGTGATCGAGGGTCAGGGTGTACTCCAATCTGGAGGCTTCTTCCGTCAATTTTGAAATTGTTTCGGGCTGTTGAAAATCGGCGGGGAAAAGTGCCGATCCGTTACGATCGACAAAAAGGGTCGCTTGATCTCCGTGTATTTGGACGCCATAGTGCATTGAGTGATCCGGTTCGATTTGGCCGTTGTGTGCCGCTATGGGCGGTCCCCAACCCGCATGACCGTTGCCTAAACGAAGTGAATATACGTGAACAAACGGACCAAAAGGACTGTCGTATTCAAGGACGGCTTCCATGGTGTCGGGTGTCTCTCGAAAGTCTTTGAGGCCGTGGTTACCCCCAACCGCTACCACACTCTTGGGAGTATTGATCTTCATGATCCTGTTAACCGTGTCCATCAGGTGGGGATTCCATTTGCCAATCGTTCCCCCGCCATAATCCCACCAATAGCAGGAGTTGCCGTTAACCCGGCCCGGATTGTAGGGGCGTTGTGGTGCGGGCCCCAGCCAGAGATCGTAATCCAGTTGCCCTGGTGATGGAGCATCCGGTTGGCGGGGGATGGGTTTGACTTTGGCAAAGGTCCATGAGCGTGTTTGTCCAATACTGCCGATTTTTTTCGGCCAGCCTTCTTTGATTGACTTGCCGAGCCGAGTATCAGAGCGCTGTTGTAACCCCACCTGGACTACCCGCCGATACTTGCGGGTTGCAAAACGCATCATGTTACCTTCGGCGATATTATGGCTGATCGGGGTTTCCACATAGACGTCTTTGCCGGCCAAACAGGCCCGTAAATGTTGGATGGCGTGCCAATGGTCCGGTGTGGCAATGATAACCGCATCGATATCTTTGTTATCCAGTATGCGAAGGTAATCTTTTACTATGACTGGCTTTTTATAGCCCATTTGGGCCATTTGATCGGCGGCTTGCCCGGCCCGTTTGGAATCGACGTCACATACTATTGGTATAGCCGTATTATCCACCCCAAGGGTCAAATTCAGCAGTTCCGCGCCGCGTCTTCCGCAGCCGATCACGCCGAGATTGACCTTATCATTGGCCCCTCTAATGGCTTCCTGGGCTGAAGCCCATCTGCCGGCCATTGAACCTGCCATACCCCCAAATATTATTCCTGTACGGCTTAACATGGTACGCCTTGAAATAGCGCCTTTCATAAAACCTGCTCCTACCATAAAGACCCAATCCATAACCCGGATTTTGCTTAATTGTAACCGTTTACGACGTGTCCGCTACTCCCGTGTTTTACTCATTTTGGGGCGGGATAAGGCAATCTCATTAATGGATTCATACAACACAGAGTCCTAATTTGGCTGTTCTGTCGACCTTCATAAACATAAAAGATGTGATATAAGGTCTTGATATATTTGTTAGGAAAGATCAATATATTGTCTAATTTGGTGTAATATTTTTCTAATTTGGTTCCGGATTTATGAGGAGGTTGTCGTGTTCAATTCATTTTCTCGATGGTTAGTTTGTATACTGGCTGTTACTTTTGCCGTACCCGTCGCTATTGCCGCACGGAAAAAAGGGCCCGCCCCGCCCCCAAGAACTGATAAGATTCGCGTTTTGATCGTAACCGGCGGCCACGGTTTTGATCGCGACGAATTTGCCAAAATATTTGACGGCCATCCGGACATCGACTGGAAAGAGGTGCAACACCCCAATGCTGCGGAATGGTTTGCTCCCCCCAAAGCCGACCAGTATGACGTAATGGTCTGGTATGACATGCTTACCAAGACTACCGAGAAGCTGCGCAATAACCTACCCACCTTGATGAAAAAGGGTAAACCGCTGGTGGCATTACATCACTGCCTTGCCAACTTCCAGGATTGGGATGAAGTTATAAATATTCTTGGCGGCAGATATAATATAAAGGCAAAAGACGGAAGTTCAAAATCGTCGGCTCATCATAATCTGAAAGTTAGCGTCAAGATTGCCGATCCCAAACATCCTATTACAAAATTCATTAAAGATTTCGACACGATTGATGAAACTTACCTTGATTATGAAATACTCCCCGGGGTGAAACCTTTACTCACCACCGATAATCCGAAAAGCAACAAAGTCATCGGTTGGACCCACAAATATGGTAACAGCCCGGTGGTCTATATTCAGCTCGGTCATGGTCCGCAAACATATCAAAATCCAAGCTATCGCCGAGTTGTTGTTCAAGCCATACGTTGGGCGGCCGGCAAATTACCCGATCCCTCAGAGGAAGGATTCGTCACCATATTTAACGGTAAAAACCTCGACGGATGGAAGCCGGTTGGCAATGTCAAAGGATTCGAAGTTACCGAAGCTGGAGCTATCCGTAGTGTATTCGGCAGGGGGTATGGCTGGCTTCGTTATGACAAAAAACAATTTAGCGATTTTATCCTGCGCCTCGAATGGAAAGTCTCAAAGAGAGGGAATTCCGGTGTATTTATCCGGGCTGCTGAAAGTAATATACCTTGGGTGGAAGGCAGCGAGATTCAAATTTCCAACCGACCAAGGGATATCGCCCACTGTACCGGCTCCGTTTATGGCGTGGCCGCCGTCGATCCCAGACCCGATGAATCCGCCGAAGTCTGGCACGAGTTCGAAATCCAATGTAACGGGCCGAAGGTCAAGGTTTTTGCCGACAACATTCCCATTGTGGATGTCGACGGCTGGTCGTTGCCTGCTTTAGGAATTAAACCGCTTAAAGGTTATATCGGTCTTCAGGATGCCCATGAGCCGGGATGGATCGAGTTCCGCAATGTGCGTATCAAGGAATTACCTGCTTATAAGCTGGAAAAACCTATCTGGCGTCTCAGTATGATGGCCTACACTTTTAGAAAGTTCACCCTTTACGAAGCCATCGAAAAAACCAAGGCCCTGGGATTGAGACATCTTGAGGCATATCCCTGGCAGAAACTTAGCCCCGAAAATCCGAACGTCAACGTGGACTATCAAATGCCCCGGGAGCTGAAGAACGAGCTTAAGGCAAAATTGAGTGGGGCGGGTATCAAACTTATTAATTATTATGGGCTGGTAAAGGTGGGCAACAATCCGGCGAGGATCCGCAAGGAATTCAAATTTGCCAAAGAAATGGGGATTGAGACTATTGTTGCCGAACCTGATGCGAAAGTATTCGATCTGCTCGAAAAACTGGCGGAGGAATTTGGTATAAACATTGCCATTCACAATCATCCCCGAAAGTTGGGTGATCCTTCATACACATATTGGGACCCCAGTGAAGTTATGAAGTTGATTGGAAATCGCAGTAAACGCTTGGGTTTTTGTGCCGACACCGGCCACTGGGTACGATCCGGACTCGATCCCGTTGAAGCTTTGAAAACCTGCAAAGGTCGGGTTCTCACCCTACATCTCAAGGATCTTAATAAGAAATCACCCAAAGCCCACGATGTCCCCTGGGGGACCGGGGTAACCGACGTAGAGGCGGTTATGAAGGAACTTCGCAACCAGGAATTTTCCGGTGTGTTCTCACTCGAATACGAACACAACCCGGAAAACCCAATGCCCGATGTTAAAAAATGCATTAAGTATTTCAACAAAGTCGCGGAATCTATGGACGTAATAAACTTTTGATTCCGACGGTCCGGCTTGAACGACTTTTCAGTGCAATTTTTATTATTCAACAAAACAGCCCGCTTCTCATTTAAAGAAGACGGGCTGTTTCTTGTTAGTGAACCGGGTTAGGCTGGTTGATTATTTGCCTTTGGTGCGCTTTTTCGTGCCGGCCTTTTTCATGCCGCCGCTCTTCCGTTTGACGATTCCACCGATTTTGGCCGGCAGACCGAAGAGCTTGATAAAACCGATGGCGTCGGTTGAGTCGTATTCGGCGCCCATGGTGAAACTGGCCAGATCCGGCATATAGAGTGTGTTTTTGCTCTTGGTGCCCACCACTCGGCAATTGCCCTTATAAAGCTTGATCCGTGCGGTTCCCGTCACCGGTTGGGTAACTTTATCGAAAAATGCATCCAGGGTCTCCCGCAAAGGCGTGTACCATTGCCCGTAATAGACCAATTCGGCATAGCGCAGGGCCACCTGCTGTTTATAATGTAATGTCTCCCGATCCAGGCAGATGTTTTCCAGGGCCTTGATTGCTTCGTACAAAATAGTCCCACCCGGTGTTTCATAAACCCCGCGCGACTTCATGCCTACCAGGCGATTCTCTACCAGATCCACTGTCCCAATGGCGTGTTTGCCGCCCAACTCGTTTAATTTTTCGATGATCTTTACCCCATCCGTTTTTTTGCCGTTAAGCCCGATAGGCACACCTGCTTTAAAATCCACTTCCACGTATGCCGCCCGATTGGGAGCCTTCTCGATAGGCACGCTCAGCACCAGCATGCGATCCTTCGGCTCATTCCAGGTGCTCTCCAATTCCCCGCCTTCGTGGGAAAGATGCCAAAGGTTCCGATCCCGCGAATAGATCGACTTTTTGCTCTGTTCGATGGGTATACCTCGCTTTTGGGCATAAGCAATCGCCGCTTCCCGGCTGCGCAGTTCAAACCGCGGATCTTTCCAGGGGGCAATGATCTTCAGCGAGGGATCAAGGGCCATGTAAGTCAACTCAAACCGCACCTGGTCGTTGCCCTTGCCGGTAGCCCCATGGGCCACCGCATCGGCTCCAAACTCATGGGCCACCCGCACCT
>CP070790.1:3373864-3384039 GCA_020346805.1 Planctomycetota bacterium | reverse complement strand
TGCGACAAGCCGATTGCTGAATCCGGAAGCCCGTGAACCCTCCACGGGCAACATACGCGCACTATATACCCCTATCCCGGCCTACTCAAGACCGGAAGTGAGAATGTTGTGCTTGAGTTCAAGACCCCCAGGGCAGTTCGGGCTGGACGTGATAGCAACGAGGATCCCGGCCCGGGGGAGTTGCACATCGGCTTTGACATGGGACTTGCAATGGGAGCCTCGGCTGTCCCCGTCCATATATTAGAGCCAAATCTCACAGACAAAGATAGGGCCCTTTACGCGAAGGGCCTTCAGACTTGTCTCAGGAGTGTTTATGAGGTTGAGGATAAATCTGCCGACAAGGAAAGAATCGGGCGTCTCAGGGATTGCATTTTTCACACGCTGGACGGTGTAATAGCTGTTACTTACGCACGTGAAACGGCGAAAGGATAAGATCATAATCATAATGGTCTACAGTTTTGTAATATATTCGATTTGAACAATGGATCAGGAGAGCAGTAGACCGTCCTGACTTGTCGGGACTCGATGAAAATAGCCCGCTATATGGCGGGCTATTTTCATCGGGGCGAGAGGATTTGAACCTCCGACCTCTTGACCCCCAGTCAAGCGCTCTAGTCCAGGCTGAGCTACGCCCCGAAGTCTACCAATGCCGGTCTTTGCCGGCCCATAAATATCGACAAATTTATGCTACCAGATTCACCCGCCAGCGTAAACAGGACGGCAAAAATACCAACAGACCTTGCCAGAATGGCGCCAATCCCGACAATAAAGTTATGTCCAACTGTCCCGAGACATTATCGGTAGCCTTGGCCCATCATTGGTTGGTATCTATGCGCGGCGGGGAAAAGGTCCTGGCCGCCTTGGCCAATCTCTTCCCCGATGCTCCCATCTACACCCTGATCGCCCGCCGGAACCAACTTGACGCCGGCTTGCAAAACCGCCAAATCCAAACCTCCTGGCTGCAAAGATTAATCCTAATACCCGACCTCCAGCGAAAAGCGCTGCCCTTTCTCCCCTCGGCCGCCCGCTCACTCGACGTTTCCGAATACGACGTTGTCATCTGCTCCGACGCCGCCACCATAAAAGCCGTTCACACCCGACCGGAAGCCCTCAAACTTTGCTACTGCCATTCACCCATGCGTTACGTATGGGACATGTACGATCAATACTACGCCGGCGCGGGATTACTTTCAAAACTGGGATTGCGACTCTTCGCCAAGCGTATTAGTAAAGCCGACCGTACCGCCGCCAATGGCGTCACCGCCTTCATAGCCAACAGCAAACACGTCGCCGATCGCATACAAAGATGCTACGACCGCAACAGCGTAGTCATCCCCCCACCGGTCAATACCAACTTCCCGCCCAACAACACACCACCGGACGATTATTATCTTGTGGTTGGCGAACACATTTCATACAAGCGTAATGACCTGGCTATTGATGCCTGTACAAAAATGGGCAAATCCCTGGTCGTCATCGGCACCGGGCCTTTGTTGAATAACATGCACCGACGCGCGGGGGCTTCGGTACGCATATTGGGTTGGCAAACCGATGACCGGATTCGTTATCACCTTGCACGGTGCCGGGCACTGCTGTTTTGCGGGCAGGAAGATTTCGGTATGGTACCCGTAGAGGCCCAGGCCGCCGGCAGACCGGTCATCGCCTACCGCACCGGCGGGGCATCGGAAACGGTAAAGGAAGGCTGCACCGGCCTGTTTTTCGATAAGCAAAATATCGAAAGCGTCATCGACTCCATCAAACATTTTGAATCAATCGACACCCTCTGGCCGCCTTCCCAAATCCAGGAATATGCCCAACAATTCAGCACCGACAAATTCATCGACCGATTCAACCGCTTCTACAACTGGTGTCTCGCTCACTACCGTGCCGGTGGCACACAACAGGTGCGCAAGGCAACGACGACCATCGACCGTGAAGCATTCTTATAACAATTGCTAATCAGCTCTATTCTCTATCACACAAAACATTCGAAATGCGCACAACGGTGCCAGCCACTCCAAAGCGCGATCCAATTTCAGCGCCAAATCATACAACGCCGGCCAACCGACCACCGCATAAGGCTTGAATCCTCCTGCTAATTGAAAGTCTAATAAACCGAACGGTTGCCTGGTAATGATATGAAATGAAGGATGTCGTCTATTCCACCGCCCCTTCTGCCGATCGAACAGTAAATTCATCATCGCCAGGTTCCCTTCCCAGGGATCCTCCTTGGTCGAAGATTTCCCATACTCACTAAAACAAATGTCCTCGTGGTGCACCGCAAAATAACACACGTAAGACAAGAGTGTAATATACGGTTCAATGATTAGTATGCGTCCGCCGGGTTTTAATACCCGAGCCGCCTCATCGAAGAACTTATGAGGATCGTGCAGATGATGAAGCAGGTCGATAACCACCAGATTACTTAAACTACCGGCCGCCAAAGGCAACATCGTACCATCGGCAACTAAATCAACGTATGGAGTCTCAATCAGGTCAGAGACAATCAGTTCCGGCCAAAAGCTTTTGAAATTTCCCGTACCGGCACCAACTTCCAGACTTGTACCTGTTACAATGTAAGGTTTGAGGCGCTCATACCATCCGCCATAGCAGGCACGAATCGCATATTTCTGTTCCCATACCTGTCGGCGGGCCAAATGCTCGCTAACCGAATCGCTAAACTGCTTCATGTTTGACTTACTATATAAAGCGCCTTACTTCTTGCCCATCGCCCGCTGCTTGGCAAAAAAATCGCTTAACAGGCTGCCGCATTCTTGTGCTAAAATCCCCCTTTCAACTGAGACCTTATGATTAAGCCGATCGTCCTGAACCAGATTAAATACCGAGCCGCAGGCACCGGCCTTGGGATCGTCGGCTCCCAACACCAATCGTTCGATCCGGGCCAGCACAATCGCACCCGCACACATCGCGCAGGGTTCGAGCGTCACATAAAGCGTGCAGCCCTCCAAACGCCAGGAACCCAACGCATTAGCTGCTGCGGTCAAGGCGATCATCTCCGCGTGGGCCGTCGGATCCTGCAAATGCTCGCGTTGGTTATGCCCCCGGCCGATGATCCTCCCTTCATGAACAATCACCGCCCCCACCGGCACGTCCTCAACCTCCGAGGCCAGTTCAGCCTCGGCAATCGCCTGACGCATTGTCCGTTCATCAAGCCGCCACTCATCGCCCGGTAATTCACTCATTGGCGAAATCCCTGCAAAAAAAGCACATCCCGACAATTACTATTGATCTAAAACAGGCTGTCATGCTATTTTGTGACTATCTGTACCACAAATCTAATTTCACAACCATCGGACCGACTTGAGCAGACTACGTAAGAAAGCGAGATCTCTGCGGATTGATAACAAGTTGACTTTATCCGCATCCGAACCGACGGGAGGCACATGTTGCCCGTACTCCATATGTAATGAGACCGGGCCGGCAAACTGCAGTTCCTTCAACTGTCGAAATGCTTCTTCGCCGCGGACCATGCCCTCCCCCAGCGGGACGTTTTTTGTTTGCCAACCTCGCTTGGGATCCTTGCCCCATATAAAATCCTTAACCGCAACCATGATGATCCGGGGAGCAAGCAGATTCATGCCGATTCGCCATCCTTCATCACCGCCCTCCGCAGTTGCGTGCCGGAGATCGAAGTAAGATCCAATTGCCTCGGCAGGTAAATCCCTAATAATATGCCAGACATCCCACATGGCCGCACCAACTGTGGCGCCGGCATGATTATGGAAACCCGCCCTCACACCATATTGCCTGCACATCGCAGCCACATCGCCCAATCGTGATTTTACGTCGGCCAACGTATCATGAAGCTTATGCATATCGCCATAGCGGTAATATCCAAGCTTGACATATCGGACACCGAGACCAGAGGCGGTTTTAATAATAGCTTCCGCGTTGCCCTTATCGGCATCAGTGATCGCGGTGGTAATCATCGGTATGGTTATGCCGGCATGCTCAAGCAATTCATAGGCACGAGGCAAATCGCCTTCCACACGTTCGGGCAGTACATGGCCGCCGGGCCGGCAGGTCAGATCAACCGCATTGCAGGACAGCTCGGGCAACAAAGCGGCCAGGCTTGTAAGGGGCCGATTTTGCAGCGGCTTTGAGAATAAGCAGACCGTCGGTTTGGACCTCAAACTCCTGGCCGCCTCATCCGCCGTCGTCGGTCGCGAAAATACCGTTGAACCCAATACCACGCCGACTGACTTGAATAACTCACGCCGATTGAGTTGTTCTCGACTTCTCATAGAAATCACCCCACTGGTTTTTAATATTACATATTGTGCCAAAACGTGAAGTCCGCGCGGTAACTAAAACTCTTTTGTGTAGCAACAATCTTTTAAAAAGACCAAGCCGGTAAATAGTTGCGGATTATTGAGATCGATCAGTTTAAGATCATGCAAACTATGACTTTTTTACGCCCAATACCCTCGAAAAATATTCGACGGTTCTGCTCAATCCCTCCTCGAGCGTTACTTTCGGTTCATAATTCAATATCTTCCTGGCTCGGGCCAAATCAGGACGGCGACGTGACGGATCATCCTGCGGCAACGGCATCTTTTTTATCTCCAACCGCCGACCCACCACTTTTTCGATGGCCTGCACCAATTCTAACATCGAAAGCTCCCGATCGTTGCCCAGATTCACCGGCTCCATAAAGTCGCTGTCCATGAGTCGGCGCAAACCTTCGATAAGATCGGAGACATAGCAGAAACTTCGGGTTTGTTCTCCATCTCCGTATATGGTGATCGGTTCGCTGCGAAGGGCCTGGCAAATAAAGTTACTCATAACCCGGCCGTCATCAACCGACATATTCGGCCCGTAGGTGTTAAATATCCTGGCTATTCGAGTATCCAGCCCGTCTTGTCGGCGGTAATCGCAGACCAAAGTCTCAGCCACCCGCTTGCCTTCATCATAGCAGCTTCGTACCCCAATAGGATTTACGTTACCCCAATAATCCTCAGATTGCGGATGTACTTGCGGATTACCATAAACCTCTGACGTACTGGCCAGCAGTAACCGGGCTTTAATACGCTTAGCCAACCCAAGTACATGATATGTGCCGATCACATTGGTCTTGATCGTCTTAACCGGATTGTATTGATAATGAACGGGACTGGCCGGGCAGGCCAGGTGATATATCTGATCCGCCTCCAAAACAATCGATTCGACAATGTCATGACGCACAAACTCAAATCTTTTGCTCGAAATTAATTCACCGTAACGCTCCCCGAAATTATCGTTCCTGCCCGTAAAATAGTTATCTAGACAAATAACGTTATTCCCCTCATCAAAAAGCCGCAAACAAAGATGAGATCCTATAAATCCCGCACCACCGGTTACCAAAACAGTTCGCCCGGCCATCTGCGACCTCCCGTAAAACCATAACTGCAAACAACAATCACCAATTCCACAACCACATACTCAATGACCAAATCATACCCCCTGAGTCTGCATGCGTCGAGTACCCGCCTCATCGATTTTGTACCCGTTATTATTGGCTATCCCTGGGCTTGACACAATACCGTGAATAACCTAGATCGGAATTAAGGAGTAGAAAATGACACCTAACCTTATTGCATGCCGACTATCCAGCTACGGAAAGTATCAAAATCGCGGGTGGTCGCATCTGCCGGTGATTGGCATACATCACGTCGAAATTCATATTCCATCGCCGGATACGCAAAACACCATAAGAAAAAAACTGAAAACCAATAATCTGACTGTATCTTCCATGCAGGCCTCATGTAACATCCAAAAAGACGACGCGGTCGAACTTATGAAACCCCAATTAGAAATATGCTCCGAATTCGGCGCCGAGATTTGCCTGATTTGCATAAAAGCCGACAAAACAGATCGATCCATTATCTGGGAACGCCTGCGAAAAATCGGCGACCTGGCCGCTCAATACAGTATCACCATTGTAATTGAAACGCATCCGGACCTGATGACTAATAGCCGCACCGCACTTGAAACTTTAACAACCGTCAATCATCCAAATATCCGCGTCAATTTCGATACCGGCAATGTATATTACTACAACAAAAATCTGGATGCCGTCGATGAGCTGAGCAAAATCATAGATTATGTGGCATCCATACATATAAAAGACAGCAATGGCAGATATCAAGAATGGGATTTCCCTACCTTGGGCACCGGAATCGTGGATTTCCCGACTATCTTTCGACTAACTAAAGGTCACGGCTTCACCGGACCTTTTACCATCGAATTGCAGGGAACCGAAGGTGTTAAACTCGATGAAGCCGGCCAACTCCGACAAGTTACCGATTCTGTAGCCTACCTGAGAAAGATTGATACCCTTATGAACGAGGCGTAGAGAAAAATAAACGGACAACATCCCTAAAATGCACCCTGCGTACAAATAACTGACGCCCCCCTTGCGAATAACCTCATCTGTTGTTTCAATGGTGGCATGAAACTTGACGCGATTACCATTCGAGAAGGCCAAGACGAGTACGAGTCGCTGGCCCTGGCTATTCGTGCGGTGGCGGCGGTGGCCGATGTCGAACTGGACTACGACGATCTTTGTGCCGCTCTCGGTGCCTCGTTTACCACTGTCTCCACCCCCGTTGAACCGTCCCCGGGTTGGTGGTTGACCTACGGGCGGGATGTGTTCCTGCTACCGGCAGCAAAATTATTCGGCCTGGAACTACGCCCCCTTCATGCCCCAGCGGTAGGGATTGACATGTTGGTAGCCGACGAATTCGTCCAACACTTCGAACAAAGTTACAAACCATTGATCCGGGCGGCCCTGGATAACAAACAACCGGTAATTGCCTGGCAAGGTTGGCCGGATTTTTGCTGGCCTTTCTGGGGAGTAATCACCGCAGTGACGGGCAACGAGTTCGAAGGCACCACCATGTGGGCGGAAGGCAAACGGCAGCAACTGGGGCAACCTGCTCTACAATGTTATGTTGTCGAAAGATGCCAGCCCATGGAACCGCCGCGCGATAAATTGTTCGCCACGGCCATGAAACACGCAGATGCCTATATGAATCACGCACCCTATGCAACGGCAGTGCTGGGAGCAAACTCGCCGAATATCGTGACCGGACCGGCGGCTCTTGATGCCTGGGAAGATTGGCTTAGCGGTGAGGACTTCGGCGATCCGACTGAGGATGAGAGTTGGAACGAGCACCGCCAGCACGCCGAATTCATTGCCACCGGAAGATTGTCTGCGGCAAGGTTCCTCAATCGTCATCGAGAAATAATGAGCAAAGACCGACTGTTAATCATCAATGAGGCCATCGCCTGTTGCGAATCGCTGGTCAACCGCTTGACTGACTCACGTGATGAGAAAAGGGTAAAATCATTATTTGCCACGGATAAAGGTCGGCAAAAACTGCTGCAGACGATTCATGCCGCCGAAGCGGATGATCGTCGATTGGCTATGCAAATCGAGCTACTATCATCATGAGGCAAACCAACTCGTCACCCCAGACATCGACATTTCAACGGCGACTGCCGCCGTGGATGAAGCGGCCGTTGCCCGTGGGCGGTTTAACGGCGGTTACCAAACAAGTCGTAGATTCGAGCGGTGTAGCCACCGTATGTCAACAAGCTCATTGTCCCAACCTGACTGAATGCTGGTCGCATAAGACGGCGACTTTCATGATTATGGGCGATCGCTGCACCCGAAGATGCCGATTCTGTGCGGTGCAAAACGCCCCTCCCGCCCCGCCGGAATCCGACGAGCCCGCTCGTTTGGCCCAAGCGGTGGCCGATCTGAGGATCAAGCATGTGGTCATTACCGCTGTTGCCCGCGACGACCTGCCCGATGAAGGTGCCGGCCACTTTGCTGCTTGCCTTCGGGCCGTCCGCAATAAGGTACCCAGCGCCACCATTGAAGTATTACCTGCCGACTTACATGCCCGACCCGAATGTATCGTTACCGTGTGCGATGCGGAGCCGGATGTTTTCAACCACAACATCGAGACGGTGGAACGGCTGGCTCCCGAAATTCGCCCCCAGGCAAGTTATCAACGATCGCTTGAGGTGCTCCGACTTGTAAAGGAATACAGACCTGACATGTTAACCAAAAGTGGGTTGATGGTTGGGTTGGGAGAAACGATCGAAGAGATACAACAGGCGATGGTGGATCTCCGCCAAGTCGGCTGCGAGGTGCTCACCATCGGCCAATACCTGCAGCCCACGCCGAAACATGCTCCCATCGCCAGGTTCTACAGACCCGACGAGTTTGAAGCCCTATCGGATAAGGCCCGCGAAATGGGATTCATCGGGGTGGCCGGCGGACCATACGTCCGCAGCAGTTACAATGCCGGCGAGGTCTTCGAGCACATCCGGCAAAAATGTTCCGCTAAAGCATAATAAATTGAGAACGTAGTATTGAGATTTAAGAATCGACGAAAAAATATAGTAAATTAAATACCCCACCATCCTAAGCTGAAGATAAGGTTCTATTATATATCTTAAGAATCGGATCCGTTACACGGAATGAGTGCTCCATCGGGGCCCGTACAGGTGACGCTGGTTCCATCCAGACCGGTTTCGACATCTACACTGCCCATACCCAGGGGAGCATTCAGTCCCACATCAACACCGGTTGGCGAAAGTCCAACTTCCAAGCTTCCTGTGAGGGGGGAACCCAAGACGATTTGGAGAAGATTGTCACAACCTGTACAGGGAATTACCAGAAAAACTGCTATTAACAAAAGGAACCGTGACGTAGGTATAAAGTTCTTCATGGTTTTTCACCTCACCTATAAAGCACAAATCAACAAATAAGGATATGTCTCTTTAATCCGAAAAACCGCACAAGCCTTACCTTAATCAGGAGTATTTATTTTACCTGCTTTCTGTCATAATATCAATTAAATAACTGCCTTGTTTATGTCCGAAGCAGATTATTCTTATATTTGTTAGACGATATGATTGGTCAAATGCCCTGTGCTGCAAGACTAATTTCTTTTGGGTGCTGTTGTCGTCACCGAGGTTATAGCCTTGGCGTAGCAGGATTTAAGATAACCACGTGATTTGGCAAGGGCGGCGGACATGGCGTCGGGTTTAAGGTCGCCGTGCATGAAGGGATTGACATAGCCGGCGTATCCGGACTTGGCCAGGGCGGTAATCCAGGGGACAAAATCGGTTGGGCCGTAGCCGGGGAGCTGTTTGATTTTTTCCGCCCGCTGCCACGCATAAAAGAAGAACAGCTGCTTGCCGCAGACCTCAATAGCTTTTTCAACGGAGGCATTGATGGCCTGGAGATGATAGGGAGCAAGGGCGATCCCCAGGCGGGATGATTTGTTCAGGTCCACAAAGGCCTTTATCGAATCGAGCGAGTTGAGCAAGGCGTGGCCGTGGTTCTCGATGGCCAGATAAGATTCATATTTGGCCGCCAGTTCAATCTCAGGTTTGAGACTTTCCAGAAAAGCACGCAGGCGGGCAGTAAGTTGGTTAGGTTTGCAGGGTTTGGCGCTGCCCCGTACGGCCACACCTCCACCGGCCCGGCCGAGAAGCTCCGCATAACGGGGATAACCGCCTTTGTATACGGAGAAGGAAAACAGCTTCAGTTTGTTCTTTGCAAGCACGACCTTCAGCCCTTCGGGACCGAGGCGTTTGGTTACATCATCGAGGTGGGGACAGTTGGCATGAGCCGACCATATATCTACGGCCTCGAAGCCCAGTTCGGCAATCCGCCGACAGGCCTGTTCGATGGGCAAGTGCAGAAAATGAATTGAAGAAGTAGAGAGTTTCATCCGCCAAACACCTGGCTTTGGTTTCTCAGTCGTTTGACTTTCAGCGGTGATAAGAGATGGGGTGATCATCGCACTTGCTGCGGTGCGGCCCAGGCAAGCAAGAAAAGATCGGCGTCCCAAGACATGCTCCGATTTCTGTCGGGTATTATCCATCAACTGCCATCCTCCAAATGCTCTTATGACTGCAGTATAGACAACCGATGCCACGCACGCCAGGGCGTGGAGAGAAACAAAGATGATAGTCAAATAACCGACCTGACCAGTCTGCCTAGCCCGTATGTTTCACGGGTGTTTTCGCTGATATTCGCAAGGCTCGCCCCAAAAATCAGTTATATCGCACAACAAGGTTATGCTGATTTACAGAGTGTAATTGCCGGCGCGACGATTTTTTCGTCCCGGCGAGGAAGAGGCGGCGATTTG
>CP070790.1:3370354-3373764 GCA_020346805.1 Planctomycetota bacterium | reverse complement strand
CCGGCGATTGAAAAACTGGTGGAGCGATTTCTGGATCAGCTCTGGGCGGAAGCGGGGTTGTCCGACAACACCTTGGCCGCATACCGTAACGATCTGAAATCCCTGATCGAATTCTGTAAGCAGGAAGACATCAGCTTTCGTACTCTGGCACCGGAAGATATCCAAAACTATTTGATGCACATTCGTGAAGAAAAGAAGATGGCTATCAGTTCGATATACAGGCACCTGGTGAGCATCAAATTGTTTTGCCGTTATTGTTATCGCTACGGTTATATGGATCGCGATCTGGCGACCTTGATTGAATCGCCCAAGAAGTGGCAGCACCTCCCGAATGTCTTGAACTATAATCAGATCGATTCGTTGTTGGCCATGCCCGATGAAAACGATTCGCTGGCCATCCGCGACCGGGCCATTCTGGAATTATTTTATGCCACGGGAATCAGGGTCAGCGAGTTGGTCGGTCTTCGACTGGAGGACGTTCATCTGGATATGGGTTACCTGCGCTGCTTCGGCAAGGGGGGGCGCGAACGGGTTATACCGGTCGGGTCGCGGGCGGTTGAGGCGATCTGTGAGTACCGCGATCATCTTCGGCCGGAGTTGATGAACGGCAGATCGACGGATCGTTTATTTGTATCGCGCACCGGCCGACCCATGGATCGTACCAACTGTTGGCGGCTGGTGGTCAAATATGCCCGCCGCATGGGTATCACCGGCAAACTTACCCCGCATACCTTGAGGCACTGCTTCGCCACCCATCTGCTTTCGCACGGTGCCGACCTTCGAGTGGTTCAGGAACTGCTCGGGCACTCTAACGTCGTTACCACCCAGATCTACACCCACGTGGACAGCAAGCGCCTGAAATCCATCCACCAGAAATTCCATCCCCGACAATAAAAACCAACATGGAGTATTGTTAAATAGTGGCCCCGGTTGGATTATGCGAACATCTTGTCCCTGTCAACGTAATACGCAGGTGCCGGGGAGCCGATATAATCCAAGGTCGATTTGACAACCGATGTGGGGTCTAATAAAGAGGTTTAATAGAGGGGTATTTTGACCGAATTGCTTGGCGAATGGCCGGCCCAGGGGAATAATACTTGGTAGGAGGTTGTGAAATGGCATCGGATCGGCTGAAAATGCATGCCAGTCCCAAGCTGGGAGAAGGCAGGATGGTGTTGGCCTTTTCCGGTTGGATGGACGGAGGCGACGTGTCCACCGGGACCGTGGAATGGCTGGTCGATGCCCTCGGGGCCCATAAAGTGGCCGAGATCGATCCGGAAGGTTTTTATATCTACAACTTCCCGGGGACCATGGAAATATCGGCTCTGTTCCGACCTCACACCAAAATCGAAGAGGGGACAATAACCGAATTTAAACCGCCGTCTAATACATTTTACTGCGACGGTGAGAACAAGCTGCTGCTGTTCAGCGGTAAAGAGCCCAACCTCAACTGGGGCGATTTTGCCGACTGCATCTTCACCTACGCGGGCCAGGTCGGCATATCGACCGCCTACTTTGTGGGCAGCTTTGCCGGTATGGTGCCGCATACCCGCGAACCCCGCCTTACCAGTACCGTATCCGACGAAAGCATGAAGCCTACCCTGGCCAAGTTCGGCGTTACCTTCGCCACTTATGAAGGACCGGCCAGTTTCTCCACCTACCTGATGGCCCATGCCAAACAATACGGTTTTAGCATGGCCTCTCTGGTAGCCGAGATCCCGCCTTATATCGAAGGCACCAATCCTCGAAGCATCGAAGCGATGATGAAAAAGCTGACCGCCATTTTGGAACTGCGTCTGGATACCGAGGATCTGCGGCGGGTGGCCGATGAATGGGAGAAGCGGCTCAATGAGGCCCTGCAGAGTAAGGAAGATTTAACTAACTACATCAGCAAGCTGGAAGAGGATTACGATAACGAAGTCTTTGATACCCAGATGGGGGATCTTAAGGAATGGCTGCAGAAGCAGGGTATCCGCGTCGATTGATTCTGAGATTAAGACAAGTAATCAGAGCCCCGATCGCCAGCGAGCGGGATAACAAGCGGCGCACATTAGCAGGCGGATATTTCAGAGATGTAAGGCATGGTCATTGACCTGCCAATAAACTCACCGCCTGGGCCAATTGTCTGGGTAATTCATCGCGATTGACTTTGTTTACCTGCCAGATTTCCACGTCGTCTCGATCCTTGACTTCGGATATGAATCCGCCGCCTTTGACGGCTATTGTCGCCACCACGGGTATTGATTTATCCAGCAGTTGCAGAACCGCGGTGATGAAGGGGTGCGAGAAACATTCCATCTTGCCGATCTCGTCGATGATTATGATATCGCACGGCCGGGATAGCTCGAGCAGAATGAGTTTTTCGAAGGCGGCCACATCCACGCCATATCGGCTCACCCGCTGTTGTGATTTTATATCTACATGGGCAAGGACAGCCGATTCACCGGCAAAGGTCTCGACCCGAAATCCCAAGCGCTGTCCGCCGCGGCGGATCTCTTCGGTATAAAAGCCGGCCACCTTGCGATCCGACAAGTATTCGACCAAGCGCATTATCACCGTTGTCTTGCCCACCCCCGGCGAGCCGGTGATCAGAATGTTCCTGATATTTGTGTAGTCTTTTGAGCTCATCGGCTGTCTATCCTAACAGTTCTTGCGGATAAGGAAACACAAGTCCATCCCCAACTCATCCCGATGAATACGTATTTATTATAATTCCGACGCATTTCCCTTAGGTCATTCCCCAACTTGATCCCGCCTCGGCGGGTAAACTCCGGGAATCCGGCATTAATCGTCATCTCTGAAAGCGCTGCGGCGACCGAAGAATCTGACCCTCGGGTCATTCTGAGCGTAGTCAAAGTATCTCTACTTCATAATACGAGAGATCCTTTACTACGTCATGGATAACGGTTGCGACGAGAAAGAAGGAATAGTATGTAATAATCCCTAATTATTTCTTCCCTATTGGAATTCGATTGTATAAAATATACTGATCGTCTGTTTAAGAATCGTGATTGAGAAATACAGAGTGGATTCCACCTGTCGTTGTACTCTTATTGATATCATGATAATAACAAACTCGCATATATATAGGGAAGAGTGATGAGAAAAATGCCAAGAATTTTCAGCAGTTTTGTTTAAGCTAAGGTCATAAATGACTCTCAAAAAGTGCGAAGGTCGAACTAAGGTTGTCTTATGGATTGCCGCGTTGGTCGGGTTTGTGGTATTGTGGCTGACAGCTGTTTCGCTGCACATCAAACTGCTGCTGGCAATAGGTTTAACTGCGGTTGGCGTCTTCAAGGCGCTCGAATACTGGTCGAGGAGCAACGCCCAACGCCGTCGTGTGTTTTTTATACTTCTGTTATCTTCACCGGTGGTGATCCTGACAACCGAACTTGCCTATTCGTTCGTTG
>CP070790.1:3349267-3370254 GCA_020346805.1 Planctomycetota bacterium | reverse complement strand
TAGGACAATACTTTTATATAATGAAAGTTATATATATAATTACAATAATAGGAATTGTGTACATAAATGTAACAAATGTACAACAACCTTTAAATACGGGAAAACGTAAATATATATTGAAAATATTAAAAAATGGTGATAAAAAATGAAGAAAAACTTTAGAAGCGTTAAGGCTACACTGATAATGGGAATATTGCTTGTTAGTCTATCTGCTGCATTGGTTCCTACTACATCAGCAGGTATTTTAT
Organism: Planctomycetota bacterium; assembly: GCA_020346805.1. Lineage (GTDB taxonomy): Bacteria > Planctomycetota > Phycisphaerae > UBA1845 > PWPN01. Next base: position 3,370,006 of record CP070790.1, on the reverse strand, counting down.
TCAATTTAGAACATTTAGTAGAAGTTAATTATGAAGATATAACAGGTATTGTCGCTCCAAGGGGAGAATGGGAAACTATTACCTTTAATCTCACTTATAAATTGGTATATGGTGGTCTTTTCCCGAACTTGGCCAGGTTGGCTGCTATTATCTATGCAGGTCGACCAATTGTAGTTAAAATAGTGCCAATTGAGTCACCTGATTGGGTTATAGCTTCAGTAGATCAATCGCCTCAAACATCTATTCAAGTTGATGAGCCAAGTGACTTACAAGCTAGATTATCTATTAAAGTTGATGAAGATGCACCTGCATATGGTGGAGGATATGTTAAACTAAGAATTACCGTACCACAAGTAGGTGGGATTGGAAAATTTGAAACTGAAGTTGACGTTAAATTTGATCCGGGGTATCTTCCGATAGTACAACCTCAATTTCCTGAAGGAGAGTATAAATTAATTGGTCCCATGGATACAGCTGTATTTCCAATTGAAGTAATTAACATGGGAAATGCAAGAACAAGGGTATATTTCGAAATAGTCAGTATTAAGGATGATTGGTCTGCAATAATAACTGATGAAATTGTATTAGATGAAAATGAAGGTTCAAAAGAAACTGTTTGGCTCACAATTAAACCTCCAAAGTCATTTGGATATCATGATGAATCTGCAGCTATATATATACATTATACTCCAGAGATGGTGGAACAACCAGATTATAAGGGAGAAACTAAACCAATAAGTCTATTGGTAGAAAGTAGAGGATTTTCATTTATTGGAATAGAAATAATAATTTTACCAATAATTATAATTGTTGTAATATTATTGATTCTATACCAGTTTGTTATTAAAAAAAGATTAAGAAAATGAGTAAAAACTCATTTTCTTACCTAATAATAACTAAATAAAATTGAACTCCTCTTTAGGGGGATAACAATATCACTAAAAAAAAAAGATTATTAATTATATTCATAATTTTCTTATTGTGTTTTAGTTTTATAAATCAAGCTATATCAGAAAATGCTTTAGCTCAGCAGGAGGAAAGACCTAGAGGACTTTTACAACGACTAGGATATTTTTTAGCAGAATGGATTTTTCGAATACAGCGATTTGCAGCTGTCGCGGCTAAATCAGATCAACCAGTTATGGAAATCGGATATAATGAAACTGTTTATTTTAATGTCGGAATGATGGATTTTGAAACTGGAGAGTTTCAAAAAGTTCAAAAAGTACAATCATTTATTTTTTCACGGTTTATGAATTTTGAGGTTATCGAATATCCTGACGAAAATAAATATGGCTCTTGGAAAGTACTTTTTAATCCAACTACTATTGAATATAAAGAGGGATCAGTTCTTAAAACAAATGTTTCTGTTACTTTACATGCTCCTACAGAAGCTGCACATGCCATTCAATCTGGTATTCTAAAATTAGGAATGAAAGTTACACATGCATATGGAAGTCTTTGGTTTAATAGAGATCTGCCATTTCCAAATTCATTTTTCTGGACCCTTTATGCGTTTATTGGAGGATGGGGAAGATATAGTGGAACTGTAGACGAAGGTATAAGAGAAGTTGAAGTATTATTGAAAATAAAACCATATCATAAAGTTAAATTTAGTTCAGTACCTTACATGTTTTTCAGACCTGATGAGATCGTATCTATCCCTATTACAGTACAGAACCTTGGGAATTATAACGATACATTTGGATTTAGAGTTGTGACTAACAAAGATGATGTTAAGATTGCTGATCCTATTAGTATCACTTTATCCCCTGGTGAGATAAAAGATACTTATTTAGGTGTTTATTTTCCTCCATCTTTTCTTGATTATGGAACCCGTCATGATATAAAAATACAAGCTTATTCAATCGATCAGCCAAATGTGACAATTGCTGAACGAACAGTTTACCTAGAAACAAAGGGGATATATTTCTCAGAAATGAGTAGCTTAGGAATAATTATATTGATTTTTATTGTTTTAGTAATTGTTTTATTTTTAATATTTAGACGTAAACATATTATGGATAATATTTGTGTTAAACCAGATAAACCATGGGATATACCTGAGGAAGAGAAGTATTTAAAAAAACTTAAACAACGGGATAAACAAAAATACAATGAAGTATTAGAGATAATGGAAGATGAATATAAATCTGCACTTTTATGGTATGAATATTATGTTAAATCAATTATTCAACCAAAACCAGTAAAAAAAGAAAAAATCAAGGAAGTGAAAAAAGAAAAACCAAAAAAGAAAGAAAAATTTTTGTTTAAAAAAGAAAAAAAACCAAGTAAAAAGAAGGAAAAAGAAGAGATAAAAATAATTGAAGTACCTATTATAGAGAAAGAAAAGGTATTAGTCGACAGAAAAGCTAGAGCTGAAAAAATCATGAAAGAACAAACCTTATTAAGAATAAGACGAGACCAAGAAAATCAAAGACGAAAATTAAAAAAATTAAGTTCACAAGAGGGAGGATAATAGAAAGTGTCTAAAAAAACTAGAAAAATTAAATCAACTTTCATTTTTTCCTTGTTAATGTTTAGTTTTTTTATTACTATGATTTATCCTACTTCAAAAGCACACTTCTACATGAAGCAGCCAGATTAAAAGATCTGCAAATCACCTACCGTATAATAAACGATCAAGTGGATTCTTTAATCAACGATCTCAGAACTATTTTTAAGTTCACTCAGTTACAGGAAGAAGAATATTTCTTGCTTTCTCAATTAGTAAATGTGGCTATTGATGCTAGAGGAGTATCAAAAATTGAGCTTTTGTGCGCTCACGTTGACATAAAGTCGGAGCAGCTATTGCAAATAGATAAATTGCTGGTTGACATTGAGGATAAAAATTGCATATACCCGGGAATGCTTGGTGATCGTGCGTGGAGTAACGACATCATCAACTGGTTTTTGATCACACCCGGCTATCGTATGGACGGTAGCTTCAATCATCCACCCTTAAAAAGATTACCAGGAGTACGCGGGCTATTTTTTCGCGATCAAGCCTATTATATGTATATGCGCAACCGCCACGTCCGTGCCGCCAAATATCCCATAAAAGGACTTGAAATTGCCCGTAAGATTAGCAAAGAAATCGACAACATGTCTAGTTATTATTTACTTTCTAATATCATGGTCTCATCATTTACACGATCATTTGAACTTCAATTAAAGCATTATGCCAAGACCCGTTCCGCCCGCACCGCCATGGCCATCGAACGATACCGTCTTGTCCATAACAAGTTTCCCGAAAAACTCTATCAACTTGTACCTGATTATCTTGACAACGTCCCGCTTGATCCCTTTGATAAAAAAACCTTGCGCTACCGTATAGACGAGGATGCAGTTATCGTTTACAGCATTGGAGAGGATGGAAAAGACGACGGCGGCGATGTGGAGTATCGTACGACAAAAGAGAGGCCCTCGGATTGGGGTTTTGTCCTGCTCGATCCCACTTATCGCAATCTGCCGCCGGAAGAAGACGTCCCCACTACGCAGACAACACAAGCTGTTCAGACAAAACCCGCTCCCCATCAATAACCTCCAACAAATCCCAAACTCAACTTTGCAACCTGCCCCGAACCATGTAAGATATTCCCCCCTTGTTTAGGTAACACTGACAGTAGCCGTGAGAGGTGTTTTACATGTTTTTCAAATCACAATTATTAAAACTACCACAATCATCTGCCGCGCTGTTAATGGCAGCATGTGTCATATTTGGATTTTCATCCGAGCAAACAGCCCAAGCCGCAGCAGATAGCCCATCCAAATCAACCGCCGGCAAGACCAACCGCCCCAATGTACTGTTTATCGCCATCGACGATCTCAACGACTGGATTGAGGATCTGGGCGGTTATCCCGGAGTCAAAACCCCGAATCTGAATCGATTGGCCCGGCGTGGCGTATTGTTCACTCATTCGTACTGCTCAGCACCGGCCTGCAATCCTTCGCGGGCCAGCCTGATGACCGGTATCAGGCCCTCAACCTCCGGGGTTTACCACAACGGGCAACCCTGGCGGCCGGCAATGCCCAATGCCGTAACTCTGACCCAGCATTTCATGGCTAACGGATACCGAGTCGCCGGCGGGGGAAAAATCTTCCATATGTCCTTAAATGAACCCGAATCTTTTCATTATTATCACCCATACCAGCCCAGCCCCGTTCCTGAAGTAAGACCTCTCAACGGGATTACCACGGGTGGACAGCAATTTGACTGGGGACCGATCGACGTACCCGATGAGGCGATGGGCGATTGGAAACTGGCCCAATGGGGCTGCAATTATTTACGCCAAAAACACAACCAGTCTTTCTTCCTGGCCGTCGGTTTTATCAAGCCCCACCTCCCCTGGTATGTCCCCCGAAAGTACTTCGACCTCTACCCCTTATCTAAAATCAGACTGCCGGCAGTCAAAGAAGATGATCTCGACGATATCCCTGAAATAGGACAAAAAATAGCCAATCCCCAAAGAGACCACAAAGCGGTTTTGGAAACCAACAATTGGGAAAAAGCGGTCCAGGCCTACCTGGCTACCATCAGTTTTGTCGATGCTTGTCTCGGTAAACTGCTCGATGCATTGGATCAAAGTCCCTATGCCAACAACACCATCGTCATTTTGTGGAGCGATCATGGCTGGCACCTGGGTGAAAAGTTGCACTGGCGCAAGTTTGCCCTGTGGGAAGAAGCAACCCGCATGCCGTTTATGATCGTGGCCCCCGGCTTGGCCAAGCCCAACAGCCGTTGCCAACGTACGGTCAGTCTACTGGATATCTACCCAACAATGATTGAGCTTTGCGGCCTACCACTCAAAAAAAACCTGGAGGGCAAAAGTCTGGTGCCCTTGCTGAAACATCCCAATGCCCCATGGGATCGGCCGGTAGTTACCACCCACGGCCGAAACAATCATGCCGTCCGTTCCGAACGCTGGCGATATATCCGCTACCAGGACGGCTCAGAAGAATTATACGACCACAAAAACGATCCTATGGAATGGACCAACTTGGCCGACAAATCCCGGTTCGCATCGATAAAGAAAAAACTCGCCAAGTGGCTGCCTGAAACCAATGCCCCGGACGCCCCCCATCAAACCAGATAAGACCAAAAACAACTAAAGAGAGAAAAAAGCCATATTCGCTCCCTCGGAACAATTAGCACTTAATTGAGATTAGATAATATCGAGCAGTTCCGCCGGCCGATCGATCAGGTATTTCGGCCCCGCATTGACCAATTCTTCACGACTGCGATAACCCCAGGTAACCCCCACGGCTATCAAACCCGCATTGATACCCGTAATTATGTCGGCTGACGAATCCCCAACCATCATCACTTGGGTTGGCTTAAGTTGCATCTTCTTGACAATCTTCAGGGCCCTTCGCGGATCGGGCTTGCGCAAATCCTCATCACTGCAACCCTCAACCGCCACGAAAGACCATTTGTCAAAAAGCTCATCGACCATAGGCTGCGTGTGCTCGTGAAGCTTATTGGATAGGACGGCCATCGATATACCACGCTCGGTGAGCTTGTCCAATAGTTCGGGTATCCCAGGAAAAGGCGTTGCCCTATCCATACGGTGCTGTTGGTAGTATTTACCAATAGCGGCAGCCAGATCCTCAATAGGAACAGACGAAGATTCCCCCGCCGCTCGGCGACAAAGCTCAAAAATTCCATCTCCGATAAATGAACACACTTCAGTAATTGACCGTTCGGGTAAGCCAAATGTCCTCAGGCCGGCATTCACCGCATCGGCAACATCCGACAAGGTATCTGCCAACGTCCCGTCAAAGTCAAATATCACTCCTTTTTTGCTCACCTTTTACCTCATAGTATTTGAATAGCCGGAAACGCTAAGAGCATCTAACTATACTAGCCGTCCGCCTGTGGCGGATTAGTAAGCGGATTAAAAACATGGTGTCATGAGTTTCTGGCAGTAATACTATATCGTTTTATTACACGCTCTAAAAGTTTCCCACTCGCTCACGCATGGGATTATCGCATGTAAACAAATATATCTCAGGAATAATCAATCTGTCAGAGGGGGGCCGCGGCAATCATAAGAGCCACTACCGTGGCGGGAAATCCTATATTGTAGGCGGCGGTCAAAACATCATTGACGAAAACCGTCACATCCATTCTTTTCTCGTGTTCAGATTTATATTCGGCTTGGACATCCAGTATGGCGGAATGTTCCGGTTGCGTTTCCAGCAGGCACAGATATTCAAACTGAGTATCGGTAACCTCCAGAGGCTTGGATGGCGGTGGACCGGCATATACGGTCACAGATATCGTCAGTATTACTATTATCAACACCGAATAAACTAATGCGTTACGCATATGTACTTCTCCAGCACCTTACCGCCTCATCCGCTTTCCTTTTTAGCGGCAAATGGCGGTTTTATTACAATCATCATCGCGTGTTGCCCTCGAGCCCATCGGGTCTCGAAAGTAGCTGCCTCAATGCTGTGCAGCGCTTCGACCGAAGAAGGATCGAAGTAATGTATAGTATCGACTGAACCGGTCTCGGGGTTCGACCAAATCCCTATTACCACCACAGCATGATTCAATTCAGGATTCCCTTCCTCGTCATTGATTACGCAAACCACAGGGTAACCCCGCTTTTTCAACCAGTATCCCAGCCCCGTAGGCGGCGTGTCACTCATCCGACCCGATAAGGTAACCATGTGTAAGCCTTTTTCCCCCAAATATTCCTTGAGATCGCCGACACTGGTTGCATTCAAGTCGCGATGGTCCAACTCATGCAACATTAAAGCCTCACTGAACTCCCGCTCCCCAAGCAGATAGTTGGCCGCCATCGCTACACTGGCCACCAGACAACTGGATGGAGTAGTTGCGTCCTCATAGACAACTCTGAGAGCTTCAGCGGGGTATTTTTCCACCCGACTCGGTGCCCCGCAGCCTGCCAGAATCACAGACAGACCCATAACAAATACATTGACCTTAATACTAATGCGAGTCATTGGATAAATTCCCTGAAAACTTTTTGTAAAACACCATTCAACATAAGGCCTGCGGATTGTCAATATTTGATAAAGGCCCGGGCCAAATCGAAAACTGGCATTAATCAAGCTTATTTGTTATGCTTTCGTGGTTCTGGAATACTCACCGGAGTTTCTTACAAAAGTTATGTGTACCGATATCCGCACCAGAGGTATTCGGACTATCTGAGCTGGAGCAAATTATGGCAGCTAAAATTAAACCCGGAAAATGGATAAAAGTTAAAATCACATCTGTACCCAAAGCGGCTAACAATATCAAAACTATGATCCGCGTGTTCGAGAAGGATCAGAACATGCAGACCACACGGAAGCGATTGGCCAAGTCACGTCCCGTTAAAACACATATTCGAGGCGGCCGACCATGGGCTGATCGCCCGCAGCGGTTACCGGTGGTTAAAATTGAACCGGGAGCTACTTACAGAGTATTTGCCTCGGTAGATGTGCTTCGCGATCTGGAGAGTGTGGAGAAGTTTGTCGAGATTAAATCTACAAAGTAAAAATATATTCAACACCAACCGCACATGTTACTTAAGAACCAGCCGCGCACACTAGTAAGCAAAATTCTTACCAGCGCTTATCCTCATGGTAATTTCCTTAACTACCTATTATTTATGCGCCCTTATTCAAATCCCGTTTCAGCAATTTCGATTGCCCGCAGCATACCCTTGGCCTTGTTGATCGTTTCCTTATACTCCAGATGTGGCTGAGAGTCGGCCACTATACCCGCCCCCACTTGTATATACACGCTGCTTTTGCCGAAGGTCTTCCCCGGCGTAATCACCATCGTCCTTAACGCAATACAGGTATCCATATTACCGGCAAAATCCACATAACCAACCGCACCGGCATATGGGCCCCTGCGCGTGGGCTCAAATTCGTCGATGATCTGCATGGCCCGCACCTTGGGAGCACCGCTTACCGTCCCCACCGGCAAAGAAACACGCAAGGCATCAAACGCATTCATGCCTTCTGCCAATTTGCCTCGAACATTGCTGCTAATGTGCATTACGTGGCTATAACGTTCGATGACCATCAAATCGGTCAATTCCACACTCCCCAACTCCGCCACCCGACCTACATCATTGCGTCCCAGATCCACCAGCATTATGTGTTCGGCTCGCTCCTTGGGATCGGCCAGCAGCTCCTCTTCTAAGGCCTTGTCTTCCTCTTGAGTACGACCCCGCCGGCGGGTGCCCGCTAACGGGCGGTTGGTTATAACACCATCCTCCACTCTACACATGATCTCAGGTGACGCACCCACCAATACCACAGTCGGACTCTTTACGTAGAACATGAAAGGCGAAGGATTTACCACCCGCAGAGCTCGATACATATCAAAGGGATCAGCGGCCGTCTCTACTTGCAACCGCTGCGATAATACTACCTGAAATATATCGCCCGCCCGTATATATTCCTTACAGGCTTCTACCGCCTTTTCGAATCCCTCACGCTTGAAGTTGCTGGTAAACGATATCTGCGGATCGCCACGGCGTTGAACATGGCCGACCCGCATTTGCCTGGAACTACTTAATTTCCTAACCGTGTCATCTATGCGTCGGCACGCATTTTTATATCCCTCCTCGACCCCGTCTATATCAACATGCGCATGGCTGACTACCAGTATGGTCTTGGATACATGGTCGAAGACCACCATGGTATCGTATAGGCCGAATAATAAATCGGGTAAATGTCGGTCATCTTCGGGGGCGTCCGGCAGCGGCTCATAATAACGAATAATATCATAACCGGCATAACCAACTATCCCACCCGCAAACCGCGGTAATTCCGGCAAGTGAACGGCCCGGTAGGATTCCAGTAAATCAGACATCCGGTGCAAAGGATCGGATATCGTCTCCTTGGTACTCTCACCATTCTGACCGGTTATGACTACCTGATCACCTTTGGCTTCAAAGGTTAATTGCGGATCGGCGGCCAGGAAGGAATAGCGAGCGATATTCTCGCCACCAACCACACTTTCAAGCAGAAAGGCATGAGATGCATTCTCGGATATAGCTTCGAACGCCGTCACAGGAGTAAAATGATCCCCTAGTAATTCGCAATATACGGGGATGGTGTTTCCATGTTTCACATGCTTTTTGAAATCGTCAAATTGTGGCAAATATCGAGACATGTAAGCATCGTAGCGGCACATGGGCCGTTTGGTCAACTCGACGGCCTCACCTGTCTCGCCACCTTGACGGACCTCATAGTCACAGGTTGGGTATTATTATTGATATTGACCCGACCAACCTAATGAGACCTGTCAGCCGGTGGACAAATTATTGCTATGGAGTCGAGCGTTCGGGGACGCAATTGTAAACGTAAAATTAAGGATTAAATCAATAGTACAAAGTATGCGCTGAGACCGGCTTTAGCCCCAATATCATAGTCGGCCATCCTAACGCAGGCTCGAACCAACTCACAACCATCAATGGATGCTCGCAAGGTTTGCAAAAGGGGTTTAAACAACCGGTCGGCAAACAGGTCTTTAAGTTTCGCCTGTTAAACTCAAGCAGAGCGAGTTATTACAGGTTATAGGGAATAGTTTTTGTATTTGAGTTTAGGCAAACGTCTTTAGAAGTACATATTTCTTGACGATATACTGTCCGGGGCCTAAGATTAAGTAATTGATAAACAGGTTAAACTGGTGTAAATATTATGCGTTGCCAAAATTGTAAAAAACAGACCGCAACCGTTCATCTGACCGATTTGCTCAAGGGTGAAAAACATGAACGGCATCTTTGTGAGGAATGCGCCGTCAAGGAAAAAATCACCGCCAAAACACATCCTCCTTCCATCAATGATGTGCTTAACTCATTCCTCATGTCCCAGTCCGTCGTAAAGGAATTAGGTAAATTAAAGTGTCCGGATTGTGGTATGAGTTTTGTAGAATTTCGTAGTCAGGGATTGCTCGGCTGCCCCAACGACTATGACGTTTTTGACCAGGCATTAAGCAGTGTGATCGAACGCGCCCAAGACGGAGAAACGCAACATATCGGCAAGTCGCCGGGAGAATCTGCCGACATAGATCCCATCCAGCGGGAACGACTGAAGCTACAGCGCGAACTTCGAGAAGCCGTTAAGGCCGAAAACTATGAGTTGGCCGCCGAGTTACGCGATCGTTTAGAGGAGATGCATTCTGAATGACGCTTGATGATCTCATTAATTCGTGTGGTGAGTGGCTCGCCGTCGGCGGCCAGTTTTCAGATGTGGTAATCTCTTCGCGCATCCGCCTCGCCCGCAACCTGAAAAAGTATCCTTTCCTCAGCAAGGCCAGCACCAAACAGCAAACCGAAATTGAACATAAACTCTTCGATGCCATCACCAGTTGCAATTTCGGCAAAAACGCATTTTACGTCGATATCAACAAGAGTGACTCTTTGGACCGCCAGCTCCTGGTCGAGAGACATTTAATCAGCAAACAACACGCAGAGGGACAGGGAAGCCGAGGGGTCATGATCTCCGGTAACGAAACCCTTGCCTTGATGATCAATGAGGAAGACCACTTACGTATTCAGGTCCTGCGCCGCGGCATGAACCTTGATGACGCCTGGTCGGAAATCAACCAGGTCGATACCATTCTGGAATCGGCAGTCGATTTCGCTTATCACAAACAGTTTGGTTACCTGACCGCCTGTCCCACCAACGTGGGAACCGGGCTTCGTGTATCGGTCATGCTTCATTTACCCGCTTTGCGATTCACCAATGAAATTGAAAAGGTGTTTCGAGCCGCCAAGGACATGAAACTTGCCGTTCGTGGGCTATACGGCGAAGGAACCGACGCCATCGGTGATTTCTTTCAAGTTTCAAACCAAACCACTCTCGGTCAAACCGAGGAAGAAATCCTTTCCAGTTTTAAAGCTGTAGTCATACCTTCCATCGTCAAGTATGAACAGGAAGCCCGGCAGGTCCTCATCAAAGAAAAACCGGCTGCAGTGGACGACAAGGTCTGGCGGGCCTTGGGAATGCTGGAGAACGCCAGGGCCATCAGCAGCGAGGAAGTGCTCTTCCTGCTTTCCCATCTTAGAATGGGAGTAGTCCTGGAACGTGTTAAACATATCGATCTGTCAGTCATCAATGAGTTGTTCATTGCGACGCAGTCGGCGCACCTGCAGAAACGCTACGGCAAAAAACTGGATGGCGAGGAGCGAAGCATTGCCCGCGCCGACTACATCCGCGACCGACTCGGTAGAGCAAAGCCCAGTGACAATTAATCACCGGATAACAAAACTCGATAGTAATATTCACGGATCTGCAGGAGATACCATTGTATGGTTGCGGGTATTTACTTTTGATCCCTGGACAATATCCATCTCCGTCCACCCCAGCGAGCCGCCGACGCCAACAACCACCAACCGGCAGTCAGCCAAACAACCATCACCGGCAATAATAAACGTTGCTCCAATTGGTTGACGGCCAATAAGTGGGCGCGAATGCCTAAAACGCTGGCCAGAAAAAACAAAATCACAAATCGTTGTTCCTTTACCAACAGTGTGGCGATAAGTCCCACGGCACAGATAAGTCGAAACCATCTGGATGCCTGAAAATGAAAAGGTTCGCCAAGAACGATTCTGCTCAATCCCTCCCATTGTTTGCTAAGAAAGTCTGTCAGGGATCGATGACATAACAAATAAGCGACCGGTGAAATCGGCTCGCCGGCGTATAAATCACGTTTCTTTTCTTCGACCGTCGGCATCGATAAACCGGGTGGAGCAGTTTCCATGTTGAATTCCAGATTGGCATGGTATCGGGCATCTCGCTTCTCCATAGCAAAGGGATCGCCATAGACCCTCCACTGATTGATGTAAAATGGGCTTACTATCACTATCGGCAGCAAAATCCCAACCACCGCCTGTTTTATCGACCAACCCCTGGTCGTTATCGCCCAAACCAAAAGCAGCGCCAGGGGAACAATCGCTAAGTTACGCAGTAACAGCAGCGCCCCTCCGGTCAAACCTGCAGCCAACACCCGACGCCAACTCACCCTTTGCACGCCGAACAAAAGCAGCACTACCACCATCCACAGACATAGACCAAATTCTTCCCGCAGCCCTTCACAACACAGGTCGATCAGCCAGGGATCCACCGCCAGCGTACCCCCAACAATCACGCCTACTATAGGTTCAAAAAGCCGACCGATGGCAAAGGTTGTTATCGGAATTACCAGTACGCCAAAGCTCCAACTCAGAATCCGCATGGCCAGATCACGATCGGCAAAATTGCACAGCAAAGAAGCGTGCATGGCCGACCAAAGTGGCGACTTTAAGCCGGCGGCACAAGGATTACTGGTTTTCAAGGCTTGTTGTTGATAGTAACGTACATCGGGTTGCAGTTGGCGGTCCGAATCATGCAAAATCTGATCAAAACGATCGGCCCGCAGATAAATTCCGACAGCTGTCACTAATGAAACTGCCACAATAAAAATACCTTGGGGCCAACTATGATTAACCAAAAGATGCCGACCAAGGATTATTGCCAGCCAGATCATCATGGCTGTGGCGGTCATATCCATACCGGCCAATGCACCGGCTGATATGCGGACCATAAATACCACTGCAGCAATTAAAACCAGCCCGCCCCAGACCTTTATCCATCTGTTCTCTACCGGCGAAACAGCCCACCATGACGCTGCCAAACATGTCAGTATGATGATCGAGGCGATATCGAAGATTTCGATCATGGTTATTTCCATACCGCGTCGAGACACAAGAAAACCGACAACGGCTAGAGCATACCGCAGCGCTTCGCATACTCAAACAAACCACCAGCTTCTATAATCGAAGCCGCTTCTCCCAACGATTTCAGCCCATATCGTTTATCAGAACTTAGGTTGATTAAGCAGTTCTCGCTGCAGCGAACTTCAACCTCGTCGCCGGTACTGAATTGTTCGATCAACCGTTCGGTTGATTCGAATGGAATCAGGTACCCGCCATTGACAGAATTGCGATAAAAAATCCGTGCGTAGGATTCAGCTATTACCGCCCCTACCCCCGCTTCCTGCAGGGCCAGGGGGGCGTGTTCGCGGGAACTGCCACAGCCTAAGTTCTTACCGGCCACAATAACGGTAAATTCGCTTTGAACCCTCGACTCGTCGACCTGATCGATAAAAGAAACACCTCCCCCCGGCAGCCCCGCTTTGGCTACCGGAACACCGGAGAGTGCGTACCGGCCGAACAGCTTCCGTTCCTCAGCAACAGCCGGATTATACACCAGATACTGGGCGGGAATGATCTGATCGGTATCGATGTTATCACCCAACACATAAACCTTACCTTTTACGACTTCTTCCATTTCAATTCCCCATAGTACATAGTAACGCTCAGTTAATTAATATCGGATGTTATTATAACCAACCTCCTGGATCGGGAAACGTCTCCTGACACAAAATTACAATTCAAAATAACCTGGTCACCTCATAAGTAAAAAGTGGGTGAATCGAAAATATCGATCCACCCGCTATTAACTACTACTTGAGGAAAGGGCTTATATCAGTATAATTTTTTTAGATACCGTCTAGTTTTTTCTCTTTCCCACCTCGAAAATCGACTGCGTCTTCACAATAGTATAATCCGCGGGAAACGCATGGAATGCCTGGATGTGCAATTCCTGGTTCCGGGCCTCCCAGTCGATGAAAGTAAACGGCGGTAAATCCTCCTCATCGGTCCAATCATCGAACTTGACCAGCATACCACGAGAACCCGCATACCGAATCAGATCGCGATGCGAGGCATGAAACAGGTTTTGATTCATTCGCTCCACCTGGGTCGAGAGGATATATCGCATCCCGTCCTCAAATTCCTCCAAATGATCGCGCTCACCACGAAACTGGAACGAAGTTATCAGCCCGTTTTGCGGCAGAACTTCCAGATCATCAGTAGTCGCCTCGGTAACATACCGACCTGCCGATTCCACCGTACAAACATGAGACAAACCCATCACCCAGATGTCCGCTTGATAAGATGGCCTGTGCAAATGGTGATTCTTGTGAATGTAAAACAACTCCGGATGAAGCGGCCGGTGATACAGCACAAACTTCATATCTGCAACACGTTGAATAGTCTGACCCAATTCCACTGCTAATCCTTTATAATCACCCACGTCTCTGTTGCCGCCATGCGACCCCCTATTACCAACTGAACCCAAAGCCCAGCGAAAAAGCCAAAATAGCCACTTTCCATTAATACTTAATGTTGTGATAAATGCCGCTTCTTTGGCCCCGTAAGGAGCCCACCACGGCAGCTACTCCCTCCCGGTAGGCGGGGGTGGGCTACACACCATCATTCGCTATTGTACAGGATTTCTTACCGGAAACCAACAAAAAAATTTCAATTTATACCTCCAAAATCACCTTTTTTTACGTATATAACGATGATTATGTTCGAATACCCGTCTGGCTGTATAGCTAGACGCAATGCCGTCTCCCTTTTGCAGGGCAACCCTGTCAAAATGGCACTAAAATTGTTCGATCCACCGGAAAGTACTAATGGAGCAACTCCGATAACAAATTCGAACCTGAATAATAAGACGTCCAGACGTCGCCAAACCCGTCGAAATTTTTTACGTTCCGCGCTCGCTGGTGGGACGCTCGCTGCCCTGGGATCTGCCGGCTATGCTTGGCGAATTGAGCCTTTATGGCTCCAGATCATCCACCGGAAAATGCCCATTCCCAACTTACAACACGACTTTGATGGCTTCCGGATTATCCAAATTAGCGATCTGCATCTCGGTGCCGGCGTACCTTTGGAATATCTTACCAAGTGGATAGACTGGATCGGCCGCCGTCGCCCCGATCTGGTTGTGATAACTGGTGATATCGTCCATCGCGCTCAAACGGAATGGTGCGGGATAGTAGGGAAACTACTGGCCCGGATTCGGGTAGATAACCGTCCACTTGTAATCCTTGGCAACCATGAATGGGGGGCCTTTTCTATGGGAACCGGATCGGCCCAAACGGCGGATCGGGTCACGGCGGCAATGATCAAAGAAGGCCTCAGCCTCCTGCGAAACGAGTCGACCGTTATATCGCGAGGATCCAGCAGACTTTACATCGTGGGTATGGAGGACTACTGGTCAGGCCGCTTCAACAAGCAGACTGCATTCACCGGTGTTCCCAAGTCATCCCCCTGCATCGCCCTTTCGCATAACCCGGATAGCTTCATAGACCTGCTTGATACACCCGCCTCGTGGATACTTTCAGGCCACACGCACGGCGGACAGGTTAGCATTCCGTTACTTGGTCCAATATTAATCCCCATTCAACACAAACAGTTCGTGGCCGGTCACTATCAATTGGATGGCAAAAACCTCTATGTGAACCGGGGCATCGGATGGTTTAAGCGAGTTCGGTTCAATGCCCGACCTGAAATCACAGAATTTACCCTAACACATATATAAAACCCACTTATTGCCCATCCGAAAACACCATTATAGCCGTTGGACACTTCGAAATGCGCTACAATTGTATCAATTAAGCAACAGAAGGGCTCACCGAAGGAGGCAATACCATGCGACGAATATGGATCCTAGGCTTGGTTTCTGTCTGTTTGGCGGTAAGCGGAGCTGCCTGTCCGTTATTACCAATTGATCCACCACCTCGGGTTGCAGGGATGAAAGTGTTTTCATCACCCGAGGAATTACGCTCCTATTTAGTGGAACAGGCCTCAGCACAATACCTGAGATCTCAGTCGGAAGAGCCGATGCTCCCCTTCTTTTTCGGACTCGGACTTCCCATGCCAGCGTCGACACCATCAGCACAACCCATGCCCGATATGTCCGGCCAATTGGCTGAGGGCGGAGATGCCGACGGAGACCGCGGTTTCTCTACCACCAACATCCAGGAAATCGGTGTTGACGAATGTGATGTCGTTAAAAACGACGGGCAAATAATCTACGTGCTGGACGGCAGCACCATCCACATCGTTAGTGCCACGCCTGCCGAAGACTTATTGGAAGTCACACCAATCCAACTCGAATCCTACGGTGACTCACTCTACTTGTATCAAAACAAGCTCGTCGTACTTTCGCAAAAATACGCTTACTACGAAACCCAGTGGGATTTCGTATTATCAGCCCAACAAACGGATCTTGTCGGCGGCACCTGGAATGACGGATCTGAAACTTCCGTTACCATCATCGACGTAACTGATCCTGAAAATACAACAATCATCAAAACAATCAAACTCGAAGGTTCGTTGGCTTCCAGCAGAATGATCGATAATAAACTCTACCTTATCCTTACCACAATCCCCCGCCTGCCGATCGATTTGACTTCTGATACCCTGGAAAGTATGGGCCTGGACGAGTGGATACCCGATTATCAAATTGCTCAGGCAGATGGATCGATAGCTTCCGGAGACATTATTGAATGGGACAATTTCTACCGGCCGGAGGAACCCAATGGTTACGGCATAACCACCGTGGTTACCCTTGACGTCGATACACCGGATACTGATTTTCAGTCCATTGCCGTCACCGCAGATGCAGGTACTATCTACGCCAGCACCGATTCGCTATACGTCACGGATACGGAATACGGCATAGTCGGTTCTACTTATCGACAGGACACCATCATCCATAAGTTCAATTTCACCGAAGGTGGAACCGAGTATATTGCCAGCGGGATTGTACCCGGCCGACCGCTAAACCAATATTCACTCGGCGAACATGAAGATTATTTACGGATCGCCACTACCGGCGGCTTGAATTCCTTCTTAAATCAAAATGGACAGGCCAACAACGTATACGTCCTTGGCGAGGCCGACACATCCCTCGACATAGTAGGGAAAATTGAGAACATTGCCCCCGGCGAAACCATCTATGCCGCTCGCTTTATTGGCGACCGGGGATTTCTGGTAACCTTTAAGAAAATCGATCCGCTGTTCACCTTGGACCTTGCCGATCCTAAACAGCCCAAGCTTATGGGCGAACTGAAAGTGCCCGGATATTCCGACCATATCCAATTGCTGGATGACAACCATTTGCTGACCATCGGCAAGGATGCGGAAGACGTCGGCTCATTCGCCTGGTTTCAAGGCGTGCAGTTATCTATTTTTGACGTCACCGATTTCGCCAAGCCCCGGCTGCTGCATAAAGAGATCATCGGCAGTCGAGGCACAAACAGCGAAGCCAACGAAAATCCCAAGGCCTTTAATTATTATGCCCCACTGGGGGCCCTGGCTTTTCCTATCGATCTTTACCAAGGTGACACCACTGGACCTACGTACGGCCAACATACCTTCACCGGCCTGTATGTCTATGATGTCTCCGTAGAAAACGGCTTTAAACTATTGGGTCGAATCGCAACCACAGATGGCGAAACCAATAATGGTTGTTTCCGAAGTTACTATGGTTTCACCCGAGGGGTGTTTATTGACGACAAAATTTATTCTGTCAGCCAGGTCGGTGTTAAAGCCTCTTCTATTGATGACGTAGAAACGCTAATAGGCCAAACCGCCTTCGCCGACACCTCCTCAATTGTAGAAGACTGTTATGATTACCCCACGGTCGTCAATATATCGACCGGTGGCGACGTGCGTTGAAAAACGAAACCCTATAACGTGCCTCATGCCACAAAATATGGTCGCATGATAATAACTTAATAATCCATACTGGTTTGATAACTCCATAACCAATTCGTACGCCAAAGATGATTACTAACGGTCACGCCGTTGTCCGCCGCCGCGGCGATCACCTTTGGCCCTGGCCTCGTTAACAACAATCGTCCGACCATCCATATCCTTACCATTAAGTCCCTCAATCGCAGAACGAGCTTCAGAATCATCGGACATTTCTACAAATCCGAAACCACGCGATCGTCCGGTCATCCGGTCGGTTATAATTGTCGCTCGCTCGACGCTGCCATACTCAGAAAATAAATCATTGAGATTTTGCTCAGTAGTCGCAAAGGGAAGATTACCAACATATATGTTCACCATAACACAGGCTCCTGACGGAATTGACTGGCAACAAGGCTTATGGAGGTGTGATGACGCCATCAACTACAATGATCCCGCCAGAAGCCAAAAGACAGTCTATACAATATAAGCTTACCAGCAGTTTACCACACCATGCAAGCACTTTTACCCCTGTACCAGGATCTTCACAATTAACTGATTTCAGTGTTTCGCCGACACTCAATGCTAAAACTCATAATTAGGCCACAGATAGAGTAAAAAAAGACAGTATTTACTTTTATAAATATGATTACTAACTGTAAAAGGCTGATTAACCTTCTAACATCGAATTTTTGCGATGTTGACCATTGACTCAACAGTCATACTAAAAACTGTATCTTTCACTGCTCGCTGCCATTCAGCGACGACCCCTCAATAAAAAAGACCGCACCCCAATAATCCCAGTCAGGAAAAGCTCTCCAAATGGGCGAATACCAGTCATGACAAAAAATAGTTAAATCGATCCTTTCCGGAATAGAAATACACAAGCGACGGAAATCCGTCAAAAGGCCTAGGATAAAAACAATGTAAATTATTGCTGAACGACATCCGTCCTTTCTGACAAAAGAATGGGCTGAACACTATTATTTGAACATCAAGGAACCCGGTTCATCTGTTATCAAAGCTTTGTTTTGAAATTCCAAGATCCTGGTGTACTTTTTACCGATGCTACAATCTATAAGAATGCTGGTTTACCGGAGTGAAGGTGGGGACCGATACTTTTGTGGCCCAACAGTAGGTCGGTGGCCCCTTATCTGAGGTATGTAACCGATCCGTAACCTATTTATTGTTATTTCCAGGTGTAATTGACTATGAATCAGGTTAGAAGCTTTACCGTTTTACCGGCTCTGCCGGACACATTAAAGCCCTTACGTGACTTGGCGTACAATCTTTGGTGGACGTGGAATCCCGAAGCCATCGAACTATTCCGAAGATTGGATGTTGACCTATGGAGAGAGCTTAAGCATTCTCCCGTCGGCATGTTGGCCCATTTGCGCCAGGAACGTTTGGATCGCCTGGCCCGCGATCCCGCATATGTTGCTTCGCTAAGCAGGGTGCTCGATTCACTGCAAGCTTACCTCAAGCGACCCAGTTGGTTCGACGAGCACTACTGCAATGAACCAACCGGATCCATCGCATACTTTTCAGCAGAGTTCGGCCTGCATGAATGTTTGCCCATTTATTCCGGCGGTCTGGGGGTGCTGGCCGGTGATCAACTGAAAAGCGCCAGCGATCTGGGGCTACCCCTGGTTGGCGTAGGATTGTTATACAGACAAGGATACTTCCATCAATATCTAACCAACGACGGATATCAGTTTGAAGATTATCCGGATCTCGATTTCTCTTTGTTGCCGGTCAAACCGATTATCGATGACGACGGTAAACAATTATTCGTAACCGTCGATGTCGGAGGCCGACCCGTTCACGCCAATGTCTGGAAGGTACAGGTAGGCAGAATCCCCCTCTACCTGCTGGATACCAATGTCTCCGGCAACCGCCCCGACGACCGTGATATCACCGCCCGCCTCTATGGCGGTGATCAGGAAATAAGAATGCGACAAGAGATCGTACTCGGCATAGGCGGCATGCGAACGCTGGCCGCTCTGGGCATCGATCCTTCCGTCTGCCACATGAACGAAGGGCATTCCGCCTTCCTGGCCGTCGAACGCATCAAACAACGGATGCAGCGTGACAAACTTAACTTCGAGGAAGCCCGCGAGATAGTGGCCACCGGCACGGTATTCACCACCCACACACCCGTACCGGCAGGAATCGACTCTTTTCCAACTCCCATGGTCAGCAAGTACCTCGGCAGTTATTGCAAGGACCTAAGTATCAATGTCGAACGACTCATTGAACTGGGACGTAAAAATCCCGCGGACAACAACGAACCCTTCTGCATGGCGGTACTGGCCCTGAGACTATCCTACCTCAGCAACGGGGTCAGCAAACTCCACGGCGAAGTGTCGCGGAAAATGTTCAGCAACGTGTATCCAGGTGTGCCCATCAACGAGGTACCCATTACTTCAATTACCAACGGCGTACACATCCGCAGTTGGCTGGCCCGCGACATGGCCCATCTGTTTGACCAATATCTTGGGCCCCAGTGGGCCGAAGATCCCTTCAACGAAGCCGTCTGGCAGCGAGTTGAATTAATTCCTGATGCCGAATTGTGGCGGTGCCACGAGCGCTTGCGCGAACGCCTGTGCGGTTTCACCAGACGACGGCTGAAACACCAACTCATCGCCCGCGGGGCACCACCCGCCGAAGTCGATAGCGCCGATGAAGTGCTCGATCCCGAGGCTCTAACCCTGGGATTTGCCCGGCGGTTCGCCCCCTACAAACGGGCAACTTTAATAATGTACGATCCGGACAGACTCACCCGCATACTAACCGATCCTCACAAACCGGTTCAGATCATCGTTGCCGGCAAAGCTCACCCCAAAGACGAACTGGGCAAGGAACTGATCAAAAAAATCATGGAGTTTAATAAGAAACCCAACCTCAGGAATCGCATAGTCTTTCTCGAAGACTACGATATGAGCATCGCCCGATTGCTCATCGAAGGCGTTGACGTTTGGATCAACACCCCCATCAAACTACACGAAGCCAGCGGTACCAGCGGCATGAAGGTCACACCTAATGGCGGAATTAACATGTCCGTACTAGATGGATGGTGGCCCGAGGCTTTCGACGGCTCAAATGGTTGGGCTGTCGGTGACAGACGAATCTACGGAAATCAAGATTACCAGAACTTCATGGAGGCCGAATC
>CP070790.1:3344541-3349167 GCA_020346805.1 Planctomycetota bacterium | reverse complement strand
CGACAAAAATCCAGCTCCCCACATAAGCAACCTCCTTAACCGATACTTTAAACTTGATTACCGTAACACGTGGGCAAAATCGGCTAGTTTGAGTAACATAGCACCATGCCAAAAACGCTTATCGTTGAAGATGAAATTAGTTTGGCCCGGGCCATGGGTGACGCCTTGACCGATGCCGGCCATGAAGTCCAGCTAGTCCATATTGGCGAGAAGGTAATAGCGGAATGCCATACCTTCCAGCCTCAAATCATACTAATGGATGTCCGCCTCGGGGGCATCAGCGGCTTGGACTTACTGGAAGAGATAAAGGACCAGTCCCCGGAGATTGAAGTTATCGTAGTTACCGCATACGGCAGTGTTGAAGTGGCGGTAGATGCCATAAAGCGGGGAGCGGCTGATTTCTTAACCAAGCCCATCGATCTTGACGTACTGACCGTAGCAGTTGAAAAGGTGTGGTCCGCTTCTCAAGCCCGGAGACAACTGCAACAGTTCCGCAGCGCCCAAAAAGAACGTCTCCGTCAGATACAGTTAATCGGTGAATGCCCGGCCATGATCGCCATTCGTCAACAGGTAACCCGCCTAGCCAATCGTACTGCCGCTGCCGGTGGCGAAGTGCCTGCCATCTTACTCACCGGCCAAACCGGTACCGGCAAAGATTTGCTGGCCAGTTATATCCATGCCGCATTACCCCATCGTACCGGCCCCTTCGTCGCTTTGAATTGCACAGCGGTACCTACAGAGTTATTCGAATCCGAATTATTCGGCCATCAGCGGGGATCCTTCAGTGGGGCAACCGCCGACAAATGTGGAATGTTTGAAACGGCTGATGGAGGAACACTATTCCTGGACGAAATTGGAGATCTGCCTTTATCAACACAGCCCAAATTACTTCGCGCCTTGGAGACCCATACCGTCCGCAGAATCGGCGACACCCGCGACAGATCGTTTGATCTCTGCCTGATTGCCGCCACTAACAGGAATCTGGATGTTCTTGCTGCTGAGCGAAAATTTCGTGAAGATCTGTACTATAGACTTAAAGGTGTCACCATTGAATTGCCTCCCCTGCAATCCAGGGGTGACGACGTATTAATGTTGGCGGACCATTTTTGTACGCAGTTGTCGGCCAAATATAAAATTCGGAACTTGACTATTGCATCTGCCGCCCGCCAGATACTTAAAAACCACAGCTGGCCGGGTAATGTTCGAGAACTACAACATGCTCTGGAAAGTGCCGCCTTGATGATTGCGGGCTCAATAATCGACACCAACGATCTACCGTTACCAATTCAAACCGACCCTGTTCGGCAAGCGGAGCAGTCCCTCGACAACGACCGATCCATCAATCTCGAACAGGTGGAAAGGGATCTGATTGAACGGGCATTGCAACGTACCAATGGAAATGTTTCAGCCGCCGCCCGGCTTCTTTCCATTGGCAGAGAAGCGCTACGCTATCGCATGAATAAATTCGGCCTGGGAACTGAATGTACGTAATTTGATTTTTTGGGATCTTAAAACCTCTTTTTTGTTGTTATCCTATCTATTACCACTTCGATCACTTCCATCAATATATCAGTCTGTTCTTTTCAACCACTCGTTGGTCCATTTCCTGCAATCCAGCCGATCATAAATAACCTCAATCGTCATATCACCTACTTTAATGGGTTTTTGCTAGTGGCACGCAAATTGTATGTATAAGGTATTAACGGAGTCTCCCGAACAGGCTGTCGAACGCCTTCACAATGTCGGAATGGCAATAGTGGCAGCTTGCAGAACTCCTGATATACGTTATACTTAGCGAACTTTATATAACTTGAAAATACGGTATATGGAGAAAAATCATGATCGCTCAGACAAAACAAAGTCGGAAGGTTACTGGCTTTACGCTGATTGAGTTATTGGTGGTGGTTGCAATTATCGCCCTGCTTATCTCTATCCTGCTTCCCTCACTGGCCCAGGCCCGCGAGTTAGCCAGACGGACCTCTTGTGCCGCCAACCTGAGGTCCCTCATGATTTCTTGCCTGACCTACGCGGATTCAAATAACGGTGTACTACCCACACCGGATCATGATGTATCGGCAACTGGCGGCATGTTTATATTTTCTACATTCGTAGGAAATAATCGCGACTTTCGAGACATGCTGGGCAATGTCGGTAGAAACGACGGTAGCAATGCCCGTGGATACTTTAAAATGCTGATCGGGGGAACAAAAGCTTTCATGCAATCCAAACAATTCGTCTGTCCCAGCACCAAACACCTTGGACACGATAGACAAGGTTCCCCGGCGGTTGAATATGAAGCAAGTGGCAGTGAAATACAGATGTATGACTTCTCGGTAGGCGATGATGATGTAAACGCCAATGAAGTAACAAGTTTCAGCTATTCTTTCCAGATGACACTTCAGTATACCAAGAATAACGCTGTTTTTGGCTTGCCCTTGAAAAACACCCGAGATTTTCGCCTGGCCATCGCTGCGGATCGCAACCCATACTCAAACTCTATTAGTGCAACCAACCCGAATCGTACTTTTAATAAAAGAGGATTGTACCAGTTCGATCCAACCGGCATAGCCGGAGGTTATCCCGCACCGCCATCGGCAGCCCACGATGATCCCCAAGCAAAAACTCCTGATGATTTATCATACATGAAAGCCATGAGAACCAAGAAAGGCAATTCACGAAATCATAAACGCGAAGGCCAGAATGTCGCCTATCTTGACGGTCATGCAAAGTGGTTTATACACTCCAAGGTGGGCGCTGATGACGATTGTCTCTGGACCACCCTCAATCCCACTGAGACCGCCGACTACGATCCGTCAATTGAATATTCCAAGAGAAACTATACTTATATGCGCTCGATGCCGACAATGCTGACAGATACTATATTGATTCCATAAAAATCTTCGTTTTGCTATTGCCAATAATCAGTTTTTCATAAAAACACCCGCGCCTCAGCACGGGTGTTTTTATTGAAGGACTTCATAAATGAATCAATTATCAATCACACTCGTTTACGTCTGACAGTAGTCCACCAGCTGATATATAATCCACTCAGTAAAAACAGTGGTATCGCATCGCCTCCGCACCAGGGCTGCAGCGAATCAGTAACATTGTCGCCATTAGGCGTCACAGGTGTCGAACTTAAAACTTGATCCGGTTGTGCGTCACCAATAAGGATTACATCCGACGCGACGATCTCGGGATGACGCACATCTCGCACTGATACCGTAATCTGATACGCTACAGAAGCAAATGCTCTGACATGCCAATCGATCCGGCGGGGACCGGCGCTGACGTTTAACTCGCCAGGCGTTAAATTCGTAAGTTCGTTCTGATATACAAATGGAGTATCATACTCCCACGCCATTTTTGTACCATCAGACAGATACAGTGCAGCCGACTCAATCAGACATTCTTGTGGTATGGATATACTCGCTTCAATGGCCGCCGTCGAAGCAGTGGTGGTTGATAAGGTGGCTGACACGATGAATGTGTCGCCGATCCCGATTCGGCTTTGAGGAACCGCCAACTCAATATCCACATCGTCATATCGATCGCCACGGACAATCGAATAGGCTACCGAATAAGTCTGAACGGTTTGCCCCAAAGCCAATTCTGTGGCGGCAACTTGAATACGATAAGTTCCCGGTAAGGGCGGTTCGATAACCACCGATTCAACATTGTCATATTTGTTACTGGATTGTACCCGGACATCCCCCTCAGGAATTTGTTCGACTAACAGATCGAGATTATTTAGAACCGCCAGGCTCGCCCCCGCACCAGCAGGTTGCTCATGCCAAACCAGGAATACTCGAAGTCGGGCGGCATCCATCGGTACCTCTATGAAATGTTCAGCCAAACTTGGCACGAGACCTGAGCCATCGCCAACTACTCCCTGGAACCAACCGTTTATGAACTGTCCGGAATCATCCGCCAAGGCGGCAAAGGCATCGATTCTGCCTGCACCCTGGTCTTGGCTACCCTGACCAAGATCCTGAGCGGTGGACATCAAATAAGCGCGAACCATATCCGGTTTGCCGCGCATCTGGGGGAATTTTTGAAATAACTGGGCAATAACACCACTAACATGAGCGGCAGCCATACTGGTACCAGCCTGATCCTGATAATCATTAACGCTACCGGCCATTGGTGCGCTAATCACCGATCCGGGAGCAACGATATCCGGCTTGACCCGATAGTCACCGGTTGGGCCACGGTTGGAAAAGTAAGAGATGCGGTCCGCCCCGGATGCAAACGCTCCATTGGGTGAGGAACCATCATTGACCGATCCCACGGTTATCACGTTTTTTGCCACTCCGGGCAAAGAAACACAGCCGTCCTGATAATTAAATTCCTGGTAGTTATTACCGGCTGCTACTACCACACATACTCCGGCCAGAGCAGCATAATCAGCCTGTCGACTCATGTAATCCGTACCGGTTAGATTTAATCCCTTGCCACCCAATGACAAGTTGGCAATATCCACTTGTGAAGGTGAGTCGGCTATCCAAGATAAGGCAGAATCAACGCTCATTCCGACGGAAAATCCGTCATGGTCCAGGCACTTAAGAATGTAAATATCCGATATTCCCGGGGCAATTCCCATCAGCCTATTCAGGCTGATCCCCC
>CP070790.1:3334925-3344441 GCA_020346805.1 Planctomycetota bacterium | reverse complement strand
TACTAATAGGTATGAATCTTACTCTCCTGGTGTTATGCCTCAAACGTTTTGCCGGTGCATCTTTAATTCCAAATAATATTCTTGCCGCCGTTTATTATTGTGTGTTTACATTTGTCGCGTTCTGGATTGGTGGTCTTGGATCTGCGACTATTCTCTGGTATGCGGCAGTACCGGTTATTGCCGTGATCACAGTGGGGAGAAGGTCAGGCATAGTCTGGACAATAGTTGCATTTTTGTCTTTGATATCTTTTTATGTGCTCCATCGTTTTGAATATCCTTTTAATAACGAATTAAATGTTGTTCAGCATAGACTATTGTACCTCCTGAGCCTGACCGGCTTGATTTTGTCGGTGGTATCCTTTACCTATTTATATGAGTCGTTTAAAGATCACATGCAGAACCAGTTGAGTCTAGAAAGAAAATTCACGGAATCAACTATTAACAGCAGCGTGGACGGTATTCTGGCTTTTGATCGAAATTTTCGTCACACAGTCTGGAATCCGGGGATGGAGAAAATAACAGGTTTGAGCAGGGAGGAGGTAATCGGCAAATGTGCCTTCGACGTATTCCCATTTTTGAAGGAAATGGGCGAAGATAAATTTTTCTATGAGGCTTTGGCCGGTAAGACGGTTATCGCCGGGAACCGATCGTATGAGATACCACAGACCGGTCGGAAAGGTTTCTTTGAGGCCCATTGTGCACCGCTGCGTGATGAAACAGGGGAAATAATTGGTGGACTGGCAATTATTCGTGACATCACTGAGCGTAAGCAGACAGAAGAGTCAAGAGAGAAACTGCTGCACGATATGGGGGAACGGGTCAAGGAACTAAGCTGCATGTATGGGGTGGCCGAGGTGGTCCGCCGGATTGATTGTCTGGAAGAAGTGCTTCAGAAAGTTGTTCGGCTGATCCCTTCGGGTTACCAGTATCCGACTATCGCCAGGGCCAAAATACGTCTTGACCATACCGAATATGTATCCGAACCTTTTGAGGAAACCACTTGGAAACTTTCCAGTGAAATTGTTGTCGACGATGTAAAATCGGGATGCGTAGAGGTTTATTATCTGGAGGAATGCCCTGACCAGGATGAGGGGCCTTTTCTGGCCGAGGAGTGCAAGCTAATTGATGGTATAGCCCACGCCCTGAGTGAGGCGCTTGAGCGCAAACGTGCGGAGGAACAACTGCAACAGGCAAAGGCCGACGCCGAGGCCGCCAACCGATCCAAAAGTGAGTTTGTGGCCAATATGAGTCATGAGATCCGTACGCCCATGACTGCTATCCTGGGATACGCCGATTTGCTAAATGAAAAAATCTTATGCTGTGATGAATGTTATGAACACGAGAAATGCCCGCAGAGATTGGAGGGCAGAGAAGCAATCGATACTATACGACAAAACGGCAATCACTTGCTCACCATTATTAACGATATCCTCGACCTCTCAAAAATCGAAGCAGGTAAGCTTGAAGTGGAAAAGGTCCGTTGCTCGCTCTTCGATATGATTGACGACATACAGTCTCTGGTTAAGGTACGTGCCGAAGCCAAAAGTCTGGCATTTTATATTGATTATATAGGGGCAGTTCCCGAAACTATACAAACCGATCCTACACGCCTGCGGCAAATTCTCATTAACTTGCTGGCCAACGCGGTAAAATTTACCCAGAAAGGCAGAGTCCGTCTTATGGTGAGCCTGGCGGAGGGTGAGGTGGAACATCCCATGATACAGTTCGATGTTATAGATACGGGCATCGGAGTGTCCCCAGAGCAGGTTAGCGAGCTTTTCAAGCCATTTGCCCAGGCGGACGCATCGACGACGCGTAGATTTGGTGGAACCGGTCTGGGATTGGCCATCAGTAAAAGGTTGGCCGAGCTGCTTGGCGGCGATATTACCTTGGTAGATTCGAAACCCGGTGGTGGAACGCGTTTCCGGATTACCATCAGCACAGGCTCCCTTGACGGTATCAGGCTTATTGATGCATCCGAAAGAGTCACATTCCAGAGAAACAGAGAAGCTGCCGATTCAAAACCGGATTTGCCTATACCTAAGCTCGAAGGCAGAGTTTTAGTGGCGGAAGATGTGCCCGTTAACCAGAGACTCATTTCGTGCATCCTGGAAAAGACAGGTCTTGATATCACCATAGTTGAAAACGGAGCCGAAGCGGTGGATAAGGCTCTGACCGCATATTATCAAGGCGATCCGTACCATGTGATTTTAATGGACATGCAGATGCCGGTAATCGATGGATATACGGCGACGCGTATGTTGCGCGAGCGGGATTATAGAGGTACGATCGTCGCTCTGACGGCACATGCCATGTCTACCGATCGCCGGCAATGTATGCAAGCCGGCTGTGATGACTTCACCACTAAACCGATCGACCGGGCGGAACTGATAGGCGTAATTGCAAGGTATATAAAGAAAGATATTGATATTGTCGAAAATCCGATACCCGATCTGGATTGCGTGATCGGAGAGGGATCCCAAGATGCGGAATTGGGGGTATTGGTTAAGCGCTTTGTCGAAGGATTGCCCCAAAGAATTGCCATCCTGGAGAAAGCCCTTTCCGAACAGGATATCCAGGTACTGGCGGTATTCGCCCGAAGGCTCAAAAAAGATGCGGCAGGTTCCGGATTCAAGTCTATCCTCGACGCAGCGGATAACCTCGAACGGCTCGTCGATGCTCGGCAGGAAATGGATAAATTGGCCGAACAGGTACAAGTGATAATAGATCTCTGCCGGCGCGCCCAAAGCGCCAACACATCAGACTGATCACATTCATTTCCTTTTATAGTACAAGATATATAAGAACTGTCATTTCAAGAATGGTAATGGTGTATCATAAAACGGCCGTTTATTACTTTGCCATGTGGTACCATTTTGATTATTTTCCTTTATTATGAGATCGATGTTATGCATCTGATATCCCAATCGCCTGTTTGACCTGGTAACGCCGCTTAAAGGAATCGATTATGAAAACTGCTCTGGCGTGGGGATTATCGAGTATTTGTGTTGTACAGTTTTGTCTGGCTCAGAATCTCAGTAGCGAAGCCGACTTTTACGTAGCCGTCGATGGTAATGATGCCTGGACCGGCAAATTACCCTTTGCTAATGCCGGGCGAACCGATGGTCCGTTTGCCACCCTATCCAAGGCACAAAACGCGGTTAGGCGACTGATCCCCACCATGAAATCGGATATGGTGGTGATGATACGCGGTGGGAATTATTTTATCGATCATACAATTTCGTTTGGACCGGCCGATTCGGGGCGAAGCGGACACAAGGTGATCTATACCAGTTATCCGGGTGAACGGCCGATGCTTGTCGGCGGTAGATTAATCAAGGGTTGGACCAGGCATGATGAAAACCTCTACCGCGTGAAGCTTGATCCGGCCTGGAAATTCGATCAGTTGTTTGTTGATGGTGTTCGGCAGCAAAAAGCCCGTTATCCCAACCATGATTATCTGATAGTTGAAAAGGCGGTCGAGGACCATGCGAAAACGCAGTTTATTTATAAACAGGGTGATGTGCCGAACTGGATGGATTTGCGTGGTGGACAGGCATACGTTTGGGCCGGTCATGACTGGTTCAGCAACCTGATCCCGATTGAAAAGATTGATCGTGAGTCGCGAACTATTACCCTGACCGGTCCAACACTGGTGGACATTATCAACCAGCGTTTTGGCAAACATTCAAAGAATCGCCGGTATTACATCCAGGGAGTTAAGGAGGCTTTGGACGTCCCGGGCGAATTCTGGCGCGATCCTGATAGCGGCGAATTATTTTACCGGCCGACAGCAGAATCAATCGAACAACAACAAATCATCGCACCGACGGTAAGGCGAATTATTGAACTGATAGGGAATGATCCGGAAACGCCAGTGCATGATATCACGTTTCGGGGTATCGATTTTACAATCTCAAAATTCACCAATGAGTTTGTGGAGAACCGCGGAACGCACGGCCGAACGCCTTGGAACGAACCGGCCAACAAAGAAGGTATGATTTATCTCGAACATGCCGATCGCTGCTTTGTGGAATATTGCGATATCGGCAATACCGGTTACAGCGGGATAAGTATTGTCTGGCACGGTCAGCACAATCGGATTTACGGCAATCATATCCACGATTGCGGTTATCACGGCGTGCTGCTGTCGGGATACCGGGCGGATTTCGGCGTCAAGATGGATCGTAACAAATTCAACGTGGTCGCCAACAACTGGATTCATCATATCGGCCGGCTGGTCGGACATGGGGCGGGCATTTTTCTCCTGGCCAGCGGGCACAATCAGGTTATTCATAATCTGATTCACCATAGCCCGCGGTACGGCATATGCATGAAAGGCCAATGCTGGAGAAAAGAAAAATTTCCGTTCGTCGTCGATGGTATGGAAATTACCGATGATAATCGTTGGGATCTCTTGCACTCACGTAATAACCTGTTTGCCTATAATGAAATCTTCAGGGTTAGTACCGATACCGAGGATAATGGATTTATATCCTTTATTGCCATCGGCAAGGATAACGTGGTCGATCACAATCTCTTGCACGATAATCATCGAACATTGGGCGGGCTGGGAATGGCTGTCTATCTTGATGACGTCACCGATTATGCGACGGTAACCAACAATATTATTTACAATGTTGAAGGCGGTACGATAGTGATGCCCATCTACGCCAAGGGGATATACAATCGCAATGAAAACAACATCCTGGTGGGCAGCGATAAGACCAAGGCGGGAATCTCCTCCGCGGCCATGTTCGGCCAGCGTGCCGATCATCATATTTATCGTCGTAATATTTTCTATATGGTAAACAATGCCCCGATCTACAACTTCTGGAACTGGTCACCGGACCGTGTAATCGAGTGCGATTACATCGTCTATTACGTTGCTGAAGGTGAAGTTCGCATGAAGGGGGTGCCCGGAGGCGATTCCTTTGATCACTGGCGAAAGGTTAATGACGGGAAATTCGATGCCCACTCGGTTGTTGCCGACCCCTTGTTTGTGAATCCGGAAAAACACGATTACCGATTGAAACCCGAATCGCCGGCCCTCAAACTTGGATTCAAGCCTATTGATACAAGTAAGATCGGTCTAAAAGATGATTTTCCGCAGCGGTTCAAAAGATAATAATACATGATGCTGGTTTAGGGTATTGGTCAGTATTTGGCTGGCAGAAAGAATTGGTGTACCGATGCTTATGTTCAAAACTCATATTTCAGGATTGATTAAGTTTTTTATTGTCATTCTGATTACTTCGGTTTGTTATGCTGAGTCTGCAAAAGCCGGCAATAAAAGCGGGAACAGACGCGGTGAAATTGATAATAGTGTTGGACGCTTGACCATAAGACCTGCAGATATCCCCGCTGCCGGGACAACGGTTCCTACTGTTTTCGAGATAACCATTGGCAAGGACGGTTTAAACGACGGCGGCAAGATTGAACTTCGCTGGAGTGCGTGGCGGCCCGCGGTTGCATTTGACTTCAAGGATTTTCAAATCACTTGTGATGAACCAACTGCGGTTTTTGATCTGGTGGTTTCGCCGAAAAAGAATTGGCGATGGAGTTCCGAACCGCTCATCTGTGAAGCTGCAATGAAAAGAGGTGGGCTGCTTGAACTGGGGACCAAGGTGATATTTACCACGTTGTTGACTTACTCCAAACACAGCAACGTCGTCTCCGAGATCAAAGCATATGTGGCTCCCAGGGTCGATGCCAAGCCGCAGCCGATTGCAGACAGGATTGTATTGCGTTCCCATGCCGGTTCAGCGGCGAATATCCGATGCATTGCCGAAGCTCGCCCTGTCGCCGACCAACCGGGACGGGTTGTGGTTGCGGTAGTTGATGCCTATGAAAATCCCGCAGAAGATTTTCGTGGCACTGTACGACTTGCCTGCAGTGCAAAAACAGACTTAGCTCGGGAGTACACGTTTACCGGACAAGATGCAGGCAGCCCTCAATTTCACGTACGTTTTCCCAAGGATGTGGTTAGTCGAATCGAGGTAACCTGCGGGAATATGTCCGCGGTTAGTAATCCGATCTTGCCCCGCCGATCCGAAGAACCGGGCATTTACTTCGGTGACATTCATTCTCATTGCGATATATCATCCGACGGGGTGGGCAGTGCCGATCATGCTTATGAATATGCCCGCAGGTTTTACGGCCTGGATCTGGCCGCCCTGACCGATCATAGTCCTCGGGGTGCAAAGTGGCAAAAGGAGATCGAGGTGGCCAATCGTCACAATGTCGATGGACAGTTTGTGACCTTTTTGGGTTTTGAGTGGAGCGATTCGGTTCGAGGTCATAGGAACATTTATTATCGTGAGGATACCGGATCCCAACAACCCAAAAGAATTCGCAACAACACGGAACCGTTATGGAAATATTTTGACCAAGACAATATTCGTGCCCTGACCGTGCCGCACCATTCGAATACCCAATCGGTGAAAAAGCGGCCCGACGGCCGACCTGTTTGGGGACCGGCGGATTTCTCCGCCGTCAATCATAAATATCAGCGAATAGTTGAAATCTGTCAGAACAGAGGATCGTTCGAAGTTCCCGGCGGACCGATCCCTGAATTACGGGTGGTGGCAAAGGATTTGGGCTCGAGCGTTCAAACTGCCTTAGTTAAAGGTCATCGATTCGGATTCATCGGTTCCACCGATACGCATTCGGGGCGCCCGGGCACCGGTATTGCTCGGTGTGCCATCATCAGTTCCGATTTTTCACGCCGGGGACTCTGGGATGCAATGTACCATCGCAGTTGCTACGCTACCTCGGGCAAACACATCCTGGTTTTCTTTACCCTCAACGACAAACCTATGGGTAGTGAGCTCGCTTTTTCAGATCCAGGGGTAAAGCGCCGGATTCGGTGGCGGGTCGTCGGCACCTCTACATTAAAAAGGGTGGATCTTCTGCGGAATAATAAAGTCGTTAAATCCTGGCCGGGCCGCGGTAAGGACGACATGTCCGAAAGTTTTGTTTTTAACGAACCGCTCGAAAATACGGAGTGGTGGTATCTCAGGACCATCCAGCAAGATACTGAGATGGCCTGGTCGAGCCCCATATGGATTGATGTAGCCAAATGATCGTTAATACAATCCCGGCAGCAAGGTATATTAAAGAATATTTTAGGCTATGACGGGCCGAAGCGGGAGCAAGCGGACGGTTTCGGTTATCGTCGGCAAAAATAATGTTATAATCTCTCGGCGGTCAATGTGTACTACCGCTGGCAAGTTTATTTGCTCGATGTTGCGGGCTTCACCTTGCAGGAGGATATTCAAGTGAATACACGAAAGAAAAACAGTATGGCCCGGCGGGATTTCTTGAAGTCGGCGGCCGCCACCTCGGGATTAGTCTTGGCCTCGGGTCGGACGCCGGCCAACGCCCTGGGGGCCAACGATCGAATCGGTCTCGGTTTCATCGGATGCGGCAACCGCGGCACCATCCATGAAGGTTCGTTGGCCAACTGGCTGAAGAAAATGAAGGACAACGGGGCCAAGATCGAACACGTCGCCTTTTGTGATGTCTACCAACCCCGTTTGGATCGGGCGGTAGACACCTATGGGGGCAAGCCATATCGCGATCACCGGCAACTGCTGCAGGATCCCAACGTGGATGCGGTAGTGATCGCGACCCCCGATCATCTTCACGGCCGTCAGGCGATTGATGCGATTCGAGCGGGAAAGGACGTCTATTGCGAGAAGCCGGTAACCCATTGGCGTCAATTCGAGCTGACCAAAAAACTTGCCGCTGAGGTAAACAAATCCAAACAAATATTCCAACTGGGTACGCAGTATATGTCTTACCCCGCGTGGCAGCAGGCCAAACAATTGGTCGAAAAAGGATCGATCGGAAAACCGATCCATGCCGAAACCGGATATTTCCGTATCGGCGATTGGGGTGAACGGGGTATGGCAGTCGATGATCCCAATGCCAAACCCGGTCCCGATCTTAACTGGGAAGCATTCCTCGGTGATGCCCCGGAACGTCCTTTTGATGTGAGTCGATTCTTCCGCTGGCGTATGTATATCGATTATTCCGGCGGGCCGGCCACCGATTTGTATCCCCATGTCATGACCCAGGTGATCTATATGATGGGGGTCAAGCTGCCCAGCCTGGTGGTGGCCACCGGCGGCAAATTCCGATACCAGGAGCGCGAAGTCCCCGATACCTTCAATCTGCTGATCGATTACCCGCAAAAAATTACCCTCGTGGTTCTGGGAACCCAGGCCAACAATCATCCGGGCAACGTACCTTTTGGTGGTTCTCGAAGCCCGGTGATCCGGGGATGGGAGGGAACACTGACTTTTGAGGATAAAGCGATGGTTATCACGCCGGCCAAGGGAAGGCAGCAACCGTTGCCGGGTAGAAAAGAGGAGCGCATTCCTATTGAATCCGGTGGCGGGCAGATTGCCTATATGGAAGAGTTTTTATCTTGCTGTCGATCCCGCAAACAGCCCAGAAGTTCGGCTGACCTCGCCTATTATGTTCAGACCGCCCTGCAGATGGCCATGATGGGTTGGCACCAGGGCAAGGTGGCCAAGTTCGACGATGTACAGGAAAAAATATTGTTGTAGCCAGATACGATAGACAACCGCGGCATATGTAAATATCATTTGCTCGATAATTAAAGACTTCACCATACAGGAGGCTATTCACGTGAACGAACAAACTGAATCCAACATTGCCAGACGGGATTTTTTGAAAACTGCGGCCGTTGCCACGGGGATCAGCATCGTTAACGCCCGTTCGGTTGCCGGTTCGCAGGCCAACTCGACCATCGAATTGGGAATGATCGGCCCCGGCAAACGGGGAGTGATGATCGCTGGTCGATTCCACCAGGAATCCAATTGTCGAATTGTTGCCCTGGCGGACATCTTTGAGGATCGGCTGCAGCTTGGTCGTGAGAAGTTCGGAGTCGATCCTTCGCGTTGCTACCAGGGTTTTGATGCCTATAAAAAGTTGATCGCTTCGAAGCTTGATGGGGTAGTCATTGAAACGCCGCCATATTGCCATCCCGAACAGACTATGGCCGCCGTCCAGGCCGGTAAGCACGTCTTCCTGGCCAAGCCGGTGGCTGTTGACGTCCCCGGCTGCCGAACCATTATTGAGGCCGGAAAAAAGGCAATCGGCAAAGTCTCCCTGTTGGTTGATTTCCAGACTCGGGCCACTCCTTTCTTTATAGAAGCCGCTAAACGAGTGCATGAAGGTGCTATCGGCAAACCTGTATTGGGGCAGATCTATTATCATGCCCAGACCTTGTACAGCAAAGATAGAAAACTGTATGCCGATCCCAATAATCCCAGTCAGGAAGCTCGACTGCGAAACTGGTGTTTTGACAAGGCCCTCTCCGGCGACATCATTGTCGAGCAGAGCGTGCACGTGCTTGATGTGGCCAACTGGTATCTGAAATCTCATCCGATCAAGGCCTGGGGCACCGGCGGGCGCAAGGCCAGAACCCAGGTCGGCGACTGCTGGGATCACTTCTTAGTGACCTTCTGGTACCCCAAAGACGTG
>CP070790.1:3328169-3334825 GCA_020346805.1 Planctomycetota bacterium | reverse complement strand
CCTTATGTTTGCAGGTGTTGGCCGAACTTGTGCCTAACCCTCACGAAGTGGAAATCATCGATGAAGTATTTGGTTTTGAAGCCACCGAACAGGAAGTTCGCCGTGGGCGATATGATTTGGTGGGGGTAACCAGTTATTCCAGCGGTGCCACGCGGGCTTATGAGATAGCCGCCCAGTGTCGGCATGAAGGTATACCCACCATAATGGGGGGGCCTCATGCGTCGCCGATGCACGAAGAGGCGTCCAGGCATTTTGATTCGGTTGCGATTGGTGAATGTGACGAGATCTGGCCCCAGATCATTGAGGATGCCGCTAAGGGTCGGTTGAAACCGCGCTATCTGGGCCGACTGGCATCACTTGAAAGTACCGGTATGGGTCGGGGGGCCCAACATATCCAACCGATCAACGGAAACTATGACGTAGCCAGCCTTCAAACCTCAAGGGGTTGTCCGGTAGGATGCGAATATTGCAGCGTGACCAAGTTTAACGGTCCGGTTATTCGTCGTCGCAATATCGATGATATAATTGAAGAATGGAACAATACAACCAAGCGTTTTATTTTTGTAGTAGATGACAACTTTTTTGGCGTGGGCCGCAAGCACGCCGATTGGGCCAAGGAATTGCTCCGCCAGATTATTAAAAGAGGGAAGAAAAAGCTCTGGTTTTCACAGACGACCATTAACATGGGTGACGATGCCGAAGGATTGCGTTTGGCTTACCAAGCGGGCTGCAGGGGGATGCTGATCGGGTTTGAATCATTTAATCCCGAATCGTTGAAGGATTACCACAAAGGTATCAATCGAGCCGGGGTGGAAGATTATAAACGGCTGGTGGACGGCTTTCATAAAGCGGGTATCTCCGTGTTTGGTGCTTTTATCATCGGTGCGGATCAGGATGACGAGGAGACGGTGGCGGAGACAGCAGTTCAGGCGGTTAAACTCGGTATCGATACCATACAAATTACCAACCTTACGCCCCTGCCGGGCACGAAGTTGTACGAACGTTGGATGGAACAGGGAAAGATATTCGCGACCAACTATCCCGAAGACTGGGAACGGTATACCTTTGTGGAAACTGTTTACCACCCCGAAAAGATAAGCGCCCAGAAGCTCGACGAAACCATTTACGAACTGCGCCATGCCGCCGCCAATACCTCATGGGTCTGGCGGCGTACCTTGCGGACTTTTTGGATGACCCACAGTATTACCACCGCCTTATTTATTCACGGGATGAACAAGGGATGGAAGCGGATGGCCAAGGTGCAACTACCCAGAGACGAGAGGCGCTTTGGTTTCTTGCCCCGCACCAATCTCAGGACCTCCAAATTGCGTGATGCGTTCAAGCTATCGCTGGATAAATATGATCCTATCCTTACTCGACAAGCGACAAATGCGGCATCTGAGGCTACGTCAGTGTAGCGTTACTTTGTTTGGCGACATGACTCGGAATGCAGCCGTATCTGATGTTTTTGAGTGTCCTCTATCTACCATTGAAAGACGATAGCGGCCATATATTGAAAGTCGGGGATACGAACTTGCCATCCATCTTGAGTCTTTTGGGATTTGAGTATCTTGTCGGTTACCGCGTCGAATACTTTTTTAGGGGTTCGATCAGATCGTAGGGTGGCTGTCACGCCGCGGGCCGGTGGAGGTGGACTCTTGATCAGTTGGGGGTAGTCCTTGAGTTTTTTACCGATTCGGCCATGGAGGTTGAACCATTTGAAGGTATTTAACAGAGTAATGGTAGTTGCCTTTCCGTTTGTTTTTTCCCATACTACCGCATGCAGATCTTGAGGTCCGCCGGTGATTTTAATTGGTCCAGGCCCGGCAGCTTTCAGCAATCGTTTTAGAAAATTCTGGATGTTTCGATCATGTTGATCGGGTTTATCGAAACGTGTGGCGGGACCTATTTCGATAACTGTTCCGCCTTGGGATTTAAAATTTGCCACGACCTTTTGTTGGAGGGGAGTCAGTGCTGTCGGTGCAGGTATTACCAGTACTTTGTATCCTTCCAGTTTGCCTGCTTCAAGCTGCCAATCGGTTACATAGGTTACCGGCAGTCGTGCCCGGCAGAGGGCTTCGAAAGGTCCGTAGGCGGGCCAGAGAACGTTTTCCCAGATCTTCTCATTATCCGGCCAGAAATGGTCTCGCCATTTTTCACTAAAGTGAATAGCTGCCCAGGGCATTGGTTTTGTTCTTTTCAGATGGGGCGAGACTTTGTTGCCCAGATCGAAGGCGGGCTTGAAGGCCATGTTGGGAATTTCATCTTCGTTGGTGCACAAGTTGGCAATCTGACCGTAGGTCAAACAGGCCGCTGTGGCGGAAAGGGCTTCCGGGGCGGTCCAGAGGGCGTTAATCCACATATGCGGAGGGCGGTCATCACAGGCTCTACGCAGGTATGTAAAACCCGCAGCCCAGCGCATGTCCTCATCGGGTTCCAATACTCCATTGGGGATCTCCCGCGGCCAGACACAGGCCTTGTTCCATTCGGTTTTGGCTGAGTCAGCCACTGCAGCAAAACTCGACGGCATCACCGGGGAGTACATAGAGGGTGTGAAGGTGCATGAGACGATCATTACGCAATCGGGATTGCGCTGGCGGATGGCTTTGGTCCAATACTCGAAGACTTCGGTAATATTTCGGTTATAAAAATCGATGAGGATTTTGACGCCCGGATCATCCCACTTCAATTGTAGGGGCATTTTGCGTCCGTATATTTTTTCAAACTTTTTCCGGCAGGTCTGACAGCTACAGGTGTACATGTAAGTTGGTTTACCCAACCAGCTTCCGGGCATATGAAGATAATCGAAGTAAAATCCGTCGATGCCCATGTCCGCCAATTCAAGTAATCTGGTTTTGATGAATTCTCGGAAGCCGGTATTGAGGCACAACCAGATAGGCCGCTTGCCTGCTTCCGGTATAATTTTTCCATCCCACCTTCGGCAGATCCATTCCGGATGTTTTTCGGCCATAGCTTCATCGGCCATGTGCCGGTAGTAACCGATCATGCGCATGCCGCGGCCGTGAGCGTTGTCGATCATTTTCTGGACGAAATTGAAATTTTCGGCTTCCGGACGTACGGCTCCGATGCTGCTGGGCCACCAACAGGCATCTTGACCACCCTTGACAAAACGGGTGAAAACATTGGCTCCCATTTTCTGAAATTCTTCTGCGGCGGTGTAAAATATCGGTTTCTCGCCCCATAAATGTAATAAAAGACGCGTATGAGCCTGGACCCGGTTGCCGTCAAACCATGCCGGTAACTGGTGTTGCTCTTTAGCGATAGTCGTCGAAGAGAGCACAGTCACGGTGAGCAAGATTGCCGATATAGCTGTTACATTTTGTAGGAATTTCATTGTCGTCCTTTTTCTTAGAGTGCATAAATGGATTATATAGTATCATTATGAAAATGAGGCAAAAGCATATTTTTAATCCGCTTACTAATCCGCCATAGGCGGACGGCCAGTATTTTAATCTATCCGACCAAGTAGGAACGCAGAATGATTCATTGTGTTTTCATGTTTAGCGGTGCCGCGTGTGACATCGTCAATCCCGTTGCACGCGACGTGGCTAAACAAACAATCACGAATATTTTTGCGTCTGCACTTAGTATTGTTAGACGCTTTAGGTATCCACGTCGTGGGTATCGATTTCAAGGGGAGCATGCATGTGTTCGGTGGACTTTGGGGTACGCAGGACGCGGTAAAAGCAGAAGGTCACCAAGCAAAGCACGAATCCCACGCTTAATATCATGACTATCCATCCTGCCAAATTCATACACCCACCTCCTCTTTAGCGCGGTTCCAGGTTTCCCGTTCGTTCCACCGCCTGCCGGCCAGGTACACCAGCATGGCAAAGAAGATCAGAACGCCGACGAGAAATGCCAGTACAAACAGGACGGTATCGCGATCATCTTCGGGAAGTACCTGAGTGATATTTTCATAAAAAACCGGTATATTATTGTAACACCAGCAACTGAAGATGGTCAGCAGATACAAGGGTGATACATATTTGATGATAAACCAGAATATATTAGGGATATGCAATTCCGCTCCGCGTTGTACTTCTTTCCTGGCATTCTTTATGCCGAAGACCCAGCCAACGGTTATGACTTGAATAGTGGCCAGGATGAAAATGCAAACCGTTCCCACCCAGAAATCCATAGTTTCATGGGCCAGCAGGTCCTTGGAGAAGTAGATGACGATCAGGTTACCGGTAGCGACAATAAAGCCCAGGCAGGTCACCGAGGCTCGTCTTCCCAAACCGAAGCCTTCTTCGAGAAATGCAATGGCCGGTTGCAGCATGCTTAAAGAACTGGTGATGGCGGCAATAAACAAGGTAAAGAACCAAAGCATTCCGAAGAATTGTCCTGCGGGCATGCGGCTGAATACTGCGGGTAAGGCATGAAAACCCAGGGCCATTGATGTGCCCAGGGTGTCGATGTTGAGTTGGCTTGCCCCCAGGAAGAGGAAGGCAACCGGGATGGTAATCAGCCCACCGAGGCAGACTTCACAGAACTGGTTAGTAGCGCTGGCGGTCAGGGCGGAGAGAACTACGTCGTCATTCTTTCTTAGATAACTGGCGTAGTTCAGTACTATGCCAAATCCCACAGAGAGACTGAAGAAGATCTGTCCCGCGGCCACCAGCCATATTTGAGGATTACTTAGAGCCCCCCATACGGTACCGTCTTTGTCTATTGGTTTAGGATTCCACATGAATCCCAAAGCGTTGTTTATGTTGTTTTCCGGTTGAGTAGGATCGGGGGTTCCGAGTGTTAATACGCGGACCAGGATGATTAAAGCGCAAACAATCAGCAACGGCATGGCGAACTTACAGAATACTTCGATGCCTTTGGTCAGGCCGCGGAAAATGAAGACGAAGTTGGGGAGAAAGACAAAAGCCAAGATAATCAGAACTTTACCTTTAGGGAAACCGTTTTCATCTTTGCCGACGAAGTTAACGAAATGATCCTTGTACTGTTGAATTTCTTCACCTGGGGTGGTGTTTTCGGCGATGGCGGCCATTTTGCCGGTTGCGTAGTCGATAGCATAGGAGAGGCACCAGGCTTCGACATATACGTAGTACATGTAAATGACTACGGGAATCAGCAGGGCCAGGACACCGAAGTATTTGCCATAAGATTTTCGCCAGAGCACGCTGAATATTCCGGGTGCGCTGTTGTAGCCGTAGGCTCCGCCGTAACGCCCCATAGTCCATTCCACCCAGCAAATGGGGATACCGAGGATGATCATGGAGATGAAGTAGGGGATCATGAAGACCCCTCCACCATACAGGGCGGCATTTCCAGGGAAGCGCAAGAAGTTTCCCAGCCCGACTGCGGATCCCGCGACGGCAAGGATTACGCCGATCTTTGAGCCCCAATTCTCCACTGATCCATTACGGGCGAGTGCCGGTTGGTTGGGATTACGGGCCACCAGTGCCTCCTTTTTTGAGAATGAATACATGTTCGGCTACCGGCCGATTACGCGAGCATAATGGGGCCAAAGGCGATTATTTGCAAGTGTTTTTAGGAGGTTGGAAACATCGGCCTTGTTAATAAATCACCTTTGCAGACAGGTGTTGACTTGTAGGTATCGAAGTTGTAGATGAGAAGCAGGATTACCTAAGGTTATTCCCGCCCACCGTGGCGGGTAAATTCCAACGGGAATCCAGGTTACCAACCTGGTTCGGAATGACGAAGATGGTGAGTCGGAAGTGGCTGGGTGTGATAGGAGAAAGGAGATAGAAGAGCTGTGTAGCCCAGAGGCCACGCTGGATTTCCCGATCAAGCCCCTTCGGTAAACTCAGGGCAGGCGAGGTGGGGAATGACGCTGAGCAAGTACGAGAATCCGTTCTCGACGGAATAGGTTGTAAATATTTAAGGAGTTGATAGATGAGATGTGTTTGTGCAACGGCGGTATTGAGTATGATATTGGCTTGTGGTTGCAGTCAAGGTAAGCCTCTGTTTAACGGCCAGGACTTGAGCGGTTGGGTTGAGATCGGCAGCACGGGGGCATGGTCGGTTGAAGAGGGGATTTTGAAATGCAGCGGCCGGAAGGAAGGTTATGCCTGGTTGAGTACCGACCAGCAATATGGCGATTTCGAGCTTACTTGCGATTGGCGGATTGAGCCGGCGGTCAATGCGGGCATTTTTTGCCGGGCCCCGTCACGTGAAGGGCGGACTTCTCAGAAAGGATTCGAGATTCAGATCAAGGACGATCGGAAGGACAAGGATCTGACCGATGTTACGGGTGCGGTT
Organism: Planctomycetota bacterium; assembly: GCA_020346805.1. GTDB lineage: Bacteria > Planctomycetota > Phycisphaerae > UBA1845 > PWPN01. The sequence continues at coordinate 3,328,567 of CP070790.1, read as the reverse complement.
TTCAGTCGTATACCTGCAGCCGGCCGATTCAGCAAGCCGATCGGCGAGTGGAATTACTACAAGATTACATGTATCGGCCGACATTTGAGTATCGAGCTCAATGGACATCTGGTTTCCGACACCAATATCGATATGGTGAAGCCTTCAACGGATTGGGCGATGGACAAGGTTCCCAACCAGGGTTACATCGGTTTGCAGAATCACGGCGACCCGGTGGAGTTTCGGAATATCCGGATTCGGGAGATTCGATAATCTCTCCGCGGTACCACTAAAGAACTCTATATAACACAAATAGGCAACGGAGGGAGAGTCTTGGCGGGCGTTGTTAATATTGGATCTTATACGAATTCCACTTCAAATGTGTGCCGGGTCTGGCTCAATTATTCCAAAGGAATATT
>CP070790.1:3322965-3328069 GCA_020346805.1 Planctomycetota bacterium | reverse complement strand
GCACGAGATTGTGCGAAAGGACGTCAGCACCCCCGAGTCTTTAGTTGTCCAGCTTTTTACAAGGAGATCTATAAATGGATGCAACACTCTGTACAATCTTACTTTGTCTCTTGAACTTTGTGCTCTTGGCAGTATACTACACTCTGTTTGGAGTCCGACGGGAACTGATCGAGACCAAAGAACAAGTGAAATCTGAGTTTTCCGAAGTGCGGAAACTGCTTGAGAAAATAGCGGGCAAGGCATAGCCTACACTGAGATAGGGGGACGCAAAGTGTTGACGCCGTCTGCCGCGACGGCGAACCGCTTGTAACAGTTTTTGTACCCGGAGCGGGCGCTCGTCTGCCAGGCGGCCTTTGTGTAGACTCACTTGGCCGGCTACGCAGAAGCAGAACATCCCGAAGCGCATGCGCCCGAGAGATGTGACAGAGCTGTGTGCTTGTCGGCTGGGTGCAGGTACACGGTCTCGGAGAAAAGCTTCAAAGAAGCACGGTACTATATGACCCGTATTACGTTGTGAAGACCTACGACTCCACAAAACGAATCATGGTCACGGGCGGCGCGGGCTTTCTTGGCTCTCACCTTTGTGAAAGGCTGCTCAGAGAAGGACATGAGGTCTTATGTGTGGACAATTTCTACACAGGTCGCCGCAGCAACGTGGCGCACTTTCTTTCAAATCCCTTGTTTGAGGTCCTCAGACACGACGTTTGTTTCCCTCTTTATGCGGAAGTCGACGAAATTTACAATCTCGCCTGCCCGGCTTCACCCGTACACTATCAATTCGACCCTGTCCAGACCACCAAGACCTCGGTACATGGCGCCATCAACATGCTGGGCCTTGCAAAACGCCTGAAAGCCAAAATCCTCCAGGCTTCAACATCGGAAATCTATGGTGACGCCACAATTCACCCGCAGGTCGAAAGTTATCATGGCAATGTAAACCCAATCGGTTTAAGGTCCTGCTACGATGAAGGAAAAAGGTGTGCGGAGACGCTTTTCTTCGATTACTATCGCCAACATAGGCTTAGGATAAAAGTAGCACGAATTTTCAACACGTATGGCCCCCGGATGTATCCCAATGACGGAAGAGTAGTATCCAATTTTGTAATTCAGTCGCTCACGAACGAGCCAATAACCATTTACGGAGATGGACGGCAAACACGCTCCTTCTGTTATGTTGATGATCAGATTGAAGCGTTGGTCTGCTTAATGGATTCGCCGGATGATTTCACCGGTCCTGTAAACTTAGGCAATCCAGAGGAAACCAGCATCGTGGAATTGGCCACCACAATTATTCGTCTGGCGAAATCGAGCTCCAAATTGGAATACGAGCCTCTGCCTTCCGATGATCCGAAACAGCGTTGCCCTGATATCACACTGGCGAAGAATAGGCTGGACTGGCAGCCAAAGACACCTTTGGAAGAGGGTTTAAAGAGAACCATCGCCTACTTTGAACCACTTATGGGCAGAGCAAGACTATCGGTATGAGCCGATGCACACTATTGAAGCCAAACGCTCCTTCCCACTGTTTTTCCAAGACTGCAATAACGCCCAGTGAAGGACAGGTATGTACTCAAGTCTCGTGCAGTTTGGACCGATGTAATCCATAATCTCCACTCTGGCCAGGTTAGCCAGTTGCGTGGAGAAATCAACGTATCGGGATTTTCATGGCTAAAATTGATGCCTCCCTCAGTCAGATACACAAACAAGAAGTTGACGTCGGGCGGCCGTCGTAAGAATCAACGGAAAATCTCAGTGTGTCAAATACGGAAGAATAAAGAACTTATAACGGCATTTCTTGAGACGTCGGCTCAGTAGAACGTTGGAGATCGAGGACAAAGTGTGAAGAAGCTCCTTTCTGTGATGAAAAGGCCCGCCATTCAGCCCTGGAAGAACAGCCTCAAAGCGGAACTAATAAGAACACTGCGCGTTCACGCCCTGTTCATGGCTCTCGTCCTGTCCTATGCGGGCGCCTTGCTCGTCGCCGCCAGGATCTACCACGCGGCGGACAAAGCATCGCTATCACTATATTCCATGACCCTCTTTCAGATGACTGGCCTGTTCATCCTTGTCTTCATCGTTGTCCGGGCAATTCACGTGATGCTTTTCCTGCGCCCTGAGCGTCCGCTACGATATTATGTGGACAATATGAGGGCGAAGTACCTGACCCGTGAGCGGTTTTTCAACGGTTTGCCGGTTTTTCTTTTCATGCCAGTTTTCATGTCGGCCTTCACCTCGTTCAAGACCATGATCCCCATCATCAATCCTTTTTCATGGGATGCCACGTTTGCCAGGTGGGACGCTGTGGTTCATGGCGGTACCCAGCCCTGGCAGTTGCTGCATCCAGTCATCGGGCATCCGCTCCTCACGACTGCGATCAACTTCTTTTACAACCTGTGGTTCTTCGTCATGTTCATGATCTTGTTCTGGCAGACATTCAGCCTGCGCGATGCCCGACTGCGCATGCAGTTTTTCCTGACATTCATTCTTTCGTGGGTATTGTTAGGCACCGTCGGTGCCATTGTCTTCTCTTCGGCTGGCCCGTGCTTCTATGACCGCGTCGTTGCAGGCGAAGATATCTTCCAGCCCCTCGTGGCATACCTGTCGGCGGCTCAACAGTCCGTTCCCGTATGGGCGCTCAACGCCCAGGAAATGCTCTGGGATGCCTACGCAAACAGCAAAGTAGGGCGAGTCAACGGCATCTCCGCAATGCCGAGCATGCACATGTCGATGGCGTTTCTGTTCGCTCTGGTTGGCTGGCGCACGCACCGCGCACCAGGTGTTGCTCTCACCGTTTTTGCCGTCCTGATCATGATTGGCTGCGTCCATCTGGGCTGGCATTATGCCATCGACGGCTACGCAGCTATTGTCTGCACCTGGCCTATCTGGTGGGCTGTCGGCCGGCTGCTGAGCCGGCCGGACGCGCACACCGATGTTTGAGCTATCCTGCTGAAATGGGACGGCCGGCTGCCTGAATGAGTTTGGCAAGGCCCAAGGGCTACTCCACGAGACAGGCGGTGGTTATGGGGGAGGGATTTCGTCCATCGTAGTTTATTATCTTGTCGCCAGTTACGAAGACGTAGATCGAATCGGCTATGATCTGGTTGCCCGTTCCCAGGCCGGTTCCACCGAGTTGTAGTGCAAAATCAGTTCGGTGACTCTGGTCTTCAACGTGCTGCGGAAAGTACAACGTACCTTCAGTGAGCGATTCTGAATTACCGGTAATGTATGCGCTATTTAAATCATCGGGGTGCTGCGCCATGATTAAACCCGCATAGAGGCCTTCTTCCAGGGGCGTTGCGTATATATAGCCTCCTCCCCCAATATGACACTCGCCCTCTCCGACGATGTAAAAGAAACGGGAATGCTCGCTATCGCCTATACTATAGAGCATGTCGACTCGAAACAGTCGTATGACGGGACCGGAGGCATGCGGGAGTGTTTCAAGCCGGATCAAGGGGCAAGCTGTCGGAAGCGCCTAATGAACCAGGCAAACACGACTCGGCGAGTTTCCACGATTGCGCCCGTCGTAATTTACGTGGAGAGCTGCTGTGCCGCGGATGTTTGCAGTGCCGCAGAGAATCTGGTTGCCGGTATCTCCTAAATCGCCCTCAAGCCGCATGTGGATCGGGTCAGGTAGGTAGATAGTGCCGCTTATATAGAACTGACCATTGCCGTTGAGGTGTGCATCGGGCGGCAACCCGGCTTTCGGGCCGTCCGGGTAGACCGCCGCAGGATCCTGCCATATGGAAATCCCGTTGAGACCTTCTACTAACGACATGTCGATGTTCGGATAATTTTCTTGGTTCGTCCGATCCCCGGGAGAGTCTATGTCCAAATGGCCTCCGGTAATCCTTATCACGCCGGGCACGCCGGTGTCGAAATTCTGGGTCGCGTAACACGTGACGCCGTAACCTGTCAGGCTCCCGGCGTTCATAACAATGCCTGCGTCCGTTCCACCTGCACCACTGCCGCCGCCGAATATGAAGAACGTACCGGGGCCGGATTGCGAACTCTGAGCCAGCGTGACATCGTCGCCGGTCGTTAATCTCATCCCGTTCGGGTAATAACCTGGGGGCAATGTGACGGTCACGCCCCCATTACCAGTCGAGTAACTGGGCAGGCCGGTCTCCGGATCCAGGACAGGCACTCCGTTCGCATCTGTAACTATATCGCCCACCATCCCGACGGTATGATGAAAAGTGCTGGGATGATCGAAGATGGGATCAGCGGCAACCTCCTCATAGCTGGAACCGTTCCAATGCGTGTACACGTTGGGATCAGCGGGGCTAATCAGGTCATAGGCGGAGGTGGAACTGTTCCAACGCGCGAGCCGCGTCGGGATGATGCCGCCCTCCTCACTGTCGAGCAAAGCGGGCAGGTCCAGCCGGGCGCCTGGGCCTGTTAGTGTTCCTTCCGCACTGTAAGGCACCACGTAAGGCTCCGGGACCGCGAGCATTCCCGCTGCGAGCGGGTCGTCTATGAGCTGGACACCATCCGAATAATCCATGACCGGGAATCCGCCCGGCTCGCCTATTTCTCCTGAGTTCGCAAAGATAATTTCCCACGTAGGGTCGTCCGGCGGTGGGTTGACGGTACCGACAACGTTAAGAAATCCGGCGTCGAGCTCTGTGTTTGACCCGGCCCCGGCCCCCGCCCACTTGCTCCTTGGGTCGTCGGAGGTCGAATTGACGTGGATACCGCCGCCGTCAAGGTCAATAGTGGGCCCGCCGCCCATATCCAGCGTCTGAGCCGGGTCCGATGACAGAACGATCAGGCCGGCCCCGGAGGAACTCATGCAAAAGCCGATTGCCATCCTCGCCGCATCTACCGTATCGACCCCAACTATCGGCCCCCAGACCATCCGCAGCGCCGGCGCTCCGGTCTCAGCAAGGGCGGTGTTGCGCCGGGCAATTGCCAGGACCGCATTCGGGGCGTCGAGCGTCGGCACAAACGTATGATTGTACCGGACCCATCGGCCAACGAGGATGTCGTAATTCTCAAAGTCGTACGAACCATCAGCTGCTGTGGGGAACGGCTCCGGCTGCTGTGGATCCGCCCGCAGAGAGACAGCGAGCCCATCGGCCACATTCTGCAACCCCATATT
>CP070790.1:3319945-3322865 GCA_020346805.1 Planctomycetota bacterium | reverse complement strand
CTCTCCCTTTGTCGTCGGTGATGAATTACGCTTCTATTACAGCGGCCGAACTTATCGTCACAGCCCTTATCAAGGTAAAGACAAGGGCATATCCGGGGGCGGTATCGGCCTGGCCACTATTAAACGCGATCGTTTCGTCTCGCTTAGTGCATCTTTTGACGGGGGACATATCATTACCAAACCGCTTAATCTCAAAGGCAGGACGTTACATCTAAACGCCAAATCAGATTACGGCGAGATCCTTGTCAAAGTTATTGACCAGGACGATACCGTCATTGCCCAATCCAAACCCCTCAAGTGTGATAGTCTCGATGCGGTGGTTGAATGGGAAGAAGGTAATCTGGACGGGCTCAACGGCTCGGTCGCCTTACAGATTACACTAAAAAATGCCCTGCTGTTTGCCGTCTGGTGTTCATAATACGGACACAATATTAAAGAGGCAGATTATGCATCGGCAACAGAATGAGACCACCCACACCAGAAGAAGTTTTGAAAATCTTTTCTCTTGACATACCATAAACTTTATGTAAATATATGCTTGATCGCGTAGATAAGTTATCCATCAATAACTAACCATTAAAAATCACCCTTATCCTTTATTGGATCGCGACTCTCCGCCTCGGTTTTAATGGCAAAGAGGAGTTTTCTGTGAGAAAAGAACGACATGCAGTAATTAAAGGTGGATTCACTCTTATCGAAATACTGGTGGTTGTAGCCATCATTGCCTTGTTGATATCCATTCTCCTGCCTTCTCTCAACCAGGCTCATGCTGCGGCCCGTACCGCCTACTGTGCCTCCAATGAGCATCAATTCAGCCTTGCCGTTACCATGTGGGCTACTGAGCGCAAGGGGGTTATACCCCGCGGGACCGGTTACTTTCAGGAAAAAGACTTCTTCAGTCCCACCATCCAATGGACACAACTGGTGGTGCGGATGTTCGGCGATAAAAGCAATTATCGAAAAAATTTCAATCGCGTGCCGGTAGATAAAATCGAGACCTTCCAGTGTCCGCAAAGAGAAGGTACCCATCCCGGCAGGTTTCTTGATTATGTGGTAAATGCCATCGATCATCGCGGCCCAATAAAGGAAGATGGTAATAGTTGTGGATATCATCCCACCGATGGTCTCTGGCGCGAGGTTTACGGGGTGACTAAAATCGACCTCTGGAAACGGCCATCCGAGGTGGTTTACATTATTGATGCCGCTCGGGAAGAAGACAATGCATACGACGATCCAGCAATCGGGAGCGTGCTTAAATATGGGCGCGAAAAAATCGAACCCTGGAGACAACTTGAGGATATCACCCAGGGTCAAACTCCCGGTAATGAGGGCCTGACGCCTCCCTTGGCTTATTATGATTTGTTTAAGGCAGGTCATTTGCCCGCTTATCCAGAGGATATTGGTCCGGGGATGTTCTCTTCCCGGGCCGCGTTGAAAATGCACGGCAGCGGATCCAATGCCGTCTTCGTCGATGGCCACGTTGAACTCATCAAGCCTCCCCCACGCCGAAGTTGGCAGCAGGTTATGCAATATTACCTGGTAAAATTCGGCGTGTTCCATGCAGCGAAAGATAATCTTACCGTTCTTGAAAGGGGGTCCAGAACCGACTGTGATTTGGGTGACCCCGATTATCAGTACTGAGCTTGCTGCCGATTAAAAGTTATCAATATTGATTACTTTGCCGCTTTTTTCGTATCCACTAATTCCTTTATGCGGATATTGGTGAACTGGACTTCCATTGGCTTGCCGCTATGTAATTGTAAGGCGATTACGCCGGTCTTTGACCGGTCTGGGTCAGTTTCGATCCAGTCTGCTGTTATCAGGCTATTAACTTTTATTTTTATGTGCCGGCCGCGGGCCTCTACTTCCATCTCATTCCAATCATTGAGATTGACTACCTTTTCCGATTTGCCCTGCCAACCGTCCACTAGTTTGCCCCGCCCATGTAGGTCATGGAGATTGCCCCAACCGCCACTCAGTGCAGCATCGGCCTGGTAACCGGCCACATCGAAATCTGACAACTCTTGACTTCGAAATTGAATCCCGCTGTTACCGCTAACCACTTTGACGCTCAAGCGCAGGATAAAATCACCGAAGGATCTTTCAGTGATGGCAAAGGTATGTTTTTCGGCACCTTGAGGTTGTGTATTACCGATAATAATCCCATTGTTGACTTTCCAGAACCTCCGATCGTAGCGCCAACCTTTAAGCACCTTGCCGTCGAACAGCGGTTTAAAACCTTCTTGTAATTCCTTCCTACCCGGCAGGGTGGCCGGTCCCAGACGACCGGCCGCCCATTGGATGCCGTTGGATAATAATTTAATAAAAGTCGGAATGGTCTGCACTTTCTCATCGTGACCGAAGGTGGTAGTAAATACTCGACCGCCAAAATAGCGAATCGTCCAGGCCTGTGGCTCGATGATCTTGTCTGGTCCGTGCTTGTCGGCCGTCTCTACAATCACCCGCATATCCGGATTGCGTTCGCTAACCAGGTAAGGCTCATCGGTGACGGTGAATCGTGCGGGCAGGTCTTTCGCTATCGGATGATCTCTATCGATCACTATCACATCATATGATCTATAAGGATCGTGTTTGAGGAGAATTCCCCCGATGATCTTTCGCCATTCTGACCAGTCCTGAAAACACCAAAGGGCACAGTGTACGGCTATCAATCCCTTGCCTTTGCGAACCGCCTTAAGTAAAGCTTGTCTTTGACTTTCCTTTAAACCGCTTTTGATACAGGTGTTGAATAAAATAACATCGTAATCGCTGAGCACTTTTTTATTGACGTCGGCAAGATCAGTGCTGATACGAACATCAAGACCTTCTTTTTGATTTAGGGCACGGGCAAGTTGTTCGGGTAAAGACTCGTAGTCGTGGGCTATGCCGCATGCAAACATTAATACTCGAATTGTCGGTT
>CP070790.1:3312844-3319845 GCA_020346805.1 Planctomycetota bacterium | reverse complement strand
CCATTTCCAACTCCACGCCTTTGGCGGCCACGTCGACAAAATCGACCAGATGCGGCCTGGTCAGGATATTGGCGATTCTTTCGGCACCGATGGTCTGGGGTGACATAACCCGGTTGGCTCCGGCCCGCTTGAGTTTTGGCTCGGTAGTAAATTGCTCGGCGCGGGCTACGATATACAAGTCGGGTCTCATCTGGCGGGCAGTGAGGGTAACGAATACATTATCGGCATCGCTGGTCAAGGCGGTTACCAGGCTTTTGGCGTGTTCGATACCCGCCCGCTGCAGAGCGATTTCCTCAGTTGCGTCCCCGGCGATGTAAAGCTGGCCGGTATGTTCGATATCACTTACGCGTTTAGGATCTTTTTCGATAACCACCACCTGGATGTTTCGCTCGAGGAGTCGTTTTACCAGCAGTTCTCCCATGCGCCCAAATCCGCATACGATTACGTGATTGCTCATTTTTCTGATTCGCGATTCCAATTTTCTGCTCCCAATCAGTCGATCGACTTCACCCCCGACGATCATAGCGGTGAGGCATCCAACAGCCACCAGGGCGGAGGATACGCCAAACATGATGATTAGAATGCTCCAAAGCTCTATTTCTCTGGTCCGCTCGTAGAAGATTTCATCGAAGCCTACCGTGGATAGCGTAATCACCACCTGATACAATGCGTCGATAAAGGACAAATGTTTATCGAGCAGCATATAGCCACAGGTGCCGATCCACAGCACCAACATCAAAACCGCCAGTGAGATAACCAGTCCTTTTCTTGCACTCATTGCTTTGCCGCGCCAATCCTTCAAAAACAAGCCCGGTAGGTATTATAAGAGAAAATTGTGGTTAGGGGCCAGTAATACGAATTCCACTTCAAACATGCGCTAAGAGAGCGGGTCAGGCACAATATTCCTTTGGAATAATTGAGCCAGACCCGGCACACGTTTGAAGTGGAATCCGTGTAAGCGGTTATGGAAACTCTTTGGTGCCGGCTGGGCTCAAGGGCTGACCATTTGCCGACAAGTACTAGCGAAACCTTGAACTCTAAATAGAAGCACAGTAACCAGCACTCCCTCTCACAATGCATCATTTTATATAATTCACGGGATCAGGCTCGCCACCAACTGAGCTCAGTTCCTTTTGTACCTCTGAAGCTATGCGCATACCGACTTGTTCCTCCTCGTCGACGATGACTTGTGCACCGGCAAAGGCCAATTGCCAACGATGCACGTGATAGCGGGCCCGCACAATGATCCTTGTTTCCGTCGACAGGGAACGTACTTGCTCGATAATCCGTCTCGAGGTGCCCGGGTCAGGTACCGTAACCGCAACGATCCTGGCGGTGGCTACGCGTAATTGCTCCAATACTTCCGCGCGGGTTGCGTCTCCAATATACGTTTGAAGCCCATAGGATTGTGCAATAGCTGCGGATCTGGGATTCAGTTCTACGACCACCACTATCGACTTGTGCTGTTTCATCAGTGCTTCAGCGACACGCTGCCCCGCCGGGCCGAAGCCCACAATCATGGCATGGCCACTGATATCTACATGTGGCTGAGTTGACATCTCGTCTGCGGGGATCAGTTTCCGCGGCCGGTGAGTCGAGAATCGGCTTACGGTGGTCATAAGGTATGGGGCGGCAGCTACCAGGTAGGGTGTCAAGAATAAGGTTGCGATTGTTGCTGAGATGATCAACTTGAACAGATCGTCATTGATCAGTCCCTCATACCTGGCTATTTCAGCCAGCAGAAAGGAAAACTCGCCCACTTGAGCCAGACAGATACCAGTAGCGATTGCATTACCTAGAATAGAACGGAACAGACATAATACACCACATGTTATAACTGTTTTTCCGAACACGATAGCTGCCACCACTGACGTTACCATTACCCAGTGATTCAATGCCCAGGCCGGATCGGCCAGCATGCCGATAGAGCTGAAAAATAGTGTCACAAAAAGAGTTCTCAAAGGTGCCACATCGGCGCGAATTTGGGTAGCAAATGGGGATCCGGCCAGCAGTAAACCTGCAATGAAAGCTCCGATTGACGGTGAAAGGCCTATCCTGTGTGCCGTCCATGCCGCCCCCACAGCCGTTACTATTGCCAGGAGGATTGGCAATTCGCGATTGCGGGCTGCTTCTTTGGCGCCGAACAGTAACGGGGCGAGATAATTGAACAGCAGGTAAGACGCCGCTACAAATAGGACCACTACGCCAAGTGACCAAAGCATCTCCCAGACGATCTTTGCCAACGAACCCCCACCGGCTAATACTGTGATCATGAGTACCAGGGGAACTACTGCAACATCCTGGAGAAGGAGAATACCCATCGCGTTGCGGCCATGAACGCTGTCGATTTCCGCCCGGTTCATGAGAAGGCGCAATACGCATGCGGTGCTGCTCAATGCGATCATGGCACCGACAGCCAACGATGGATGCCCACCGAGTCCGAGAATCACACAGACGCCTGCGGACAGGATAGTGGTTAACAAGACCTGCAGGGTTCCTCCACCGAGGGCAATTGCCCCGATAGTTCGCAAGCGGCGCCAAGAGAACTCAAGACCGATGGTGAACAGCAGTAGTGCTACGCCCAATTCCGCGATCGCTGATACTGCTTGATGGTTGGGCATCCAGTCAAGGGCATTAGGGCCGAGCAATGTACCGGCAAGCAAGTAGCCAAGTATCGCACTTTGTCGCAACCGCTCGCAGATCCCGCCCAACACCATTGCCGCCGACAGAAGTATCAATATGTCCAATATTGCCGTCCATAGATCCACGGCTACTCTCCATATATCTACATTCCTGTGTTTTCTACCTCAACTTCAAGTTGTGTAACGATTGATTCTATGGTGGTGACAATCTATTCAAATGGCATCACTATTTAGGTTAACTGAAAAATATTGTACCGAGAATGATTGACCATCTTTGCCTCGTAAAATACAAGCTTCAATCGACGACCGAAGTCGACTCGTAACATCCCTCTCTATCGTTTATCTATATTATAGTCCGGATTTTATACCTTGCCGTCGGGATCGTGCACTATTATGTTGTTAGCATCCTATACAGTCGGTATAGTACTCTTATCGTCGTTGTGGTCGTCAGTTTATGAACCATACTCTTGAAACTCAGATATTGCGATTAGGAGCATAATTTTTCGGGAGATTGTATTATGAGCGAAGGCAGTTTGAAGTGCTGGAACGGAACGGTATCCCGTCGGCAGGTGCTGATAACTATGGCAGGGGCATCGGTAGTTGGAAGCTGCTCGCTTCGTCAAACCATTCAGCCGGTAACCCAATTACCCACTGAGTCGGAGGACAAGTGGCCTGTAATTCGGGTGGCCTACCTGCGACCCAAAGAGAAATACTGGCTTGGCTGGCCGGGGACGGCCTGGGAAAAAAGATGCTATCAGGATTTTGTAGAGAGTAGCCGGGCCAAGGTTGAGCAGTATGCCAAACAGCTTAAAGTCCGCGCAGTTTTCGAACCTGAACCTCTTTATGATGAAGCATCCGTTACCAGGTTTATAGCCCAGGTTAAGAAGGATAAGCCGGATGGTGTCCTGCTCTTCCCGCTGCACATGGACCGTTGGGGTCTGGTCAATGACAAGATAGCCGGTGAGCTTACGGATACCCCCAAGATTATTTTTGCGCCGCTGGGTCAGTGCTTTACGGGTCACATCCAGAAAGTGTCCAAGCTGCCCGGTATTTATCTGGCCTCTTGCGCCGATTTTGAGGAAATGAAGCCTATCCGCTTGGGGATGAAAATAATCCGTACCAACCGCGACGTTCGGCGTTCGAAAATTGCCATTCTTAAGGGGACGGAAACCAAGGAAGAGACCCTGGAACCGTTGGGGCTGAAGATCCGTTACTTGCCCCGAGAATATTTTGTTGAGGCGCTAAAAACGATTGAGGTAACACCCGAAGTAGTGGCGATGGCCAAGGAATATCGCAGGGCGGCGGACAAGGTCATTGAGCCTGCATGGGAGGATCTGATCAACGCCAGCAAGAATTACTTCGCTGCCCGCAAGATTATGAAAGACCAGAATTGTCAGGGCATATCGCTTCAGTGTCTGCAATTGGTTGAACATCGGCGGATTCCATGCCCGCCTTGTATGGCCTGGTCGAAGTTGCTGGATATGGGTATCCCCGGGGTATGCGAGGCGGATTTCCGGGCGGTGATGGGTCATGTGCTTTGCTGCCGATTGCTCAACAAACCCGGTTTTATGCAGGATCCGGTGCCCAATACCGTAAATAATACGTTAATAGGAGCTCATTGCGTATCGCCAACCAGGCTGAACGGCTACGATCGGCCGCGCGAGCCCTTCAATCTCCGCACCCATGCCGAATCGGACATTGGAGTGGCGGTCCAGGTTTTCTGGCGTCCGGGTCAAGAGGTGACCATTATGCAATTTACCAGTCCGGGCAATATTATCCTGGGCAAAGGGAAGGTGTTGAGGAATCTGAGTACCCCGCCAGCGGGTGGCTGCCGGACTTCGGTGGAGTTGGAAATCGACGGGCCGCCGGATACCCGTGACACCAAGGGTTTCCATCAACTGTTTATCTATGGCGATCATGTGCGCGATTTCCAGGTCTACGGGCAGATGTTCGGCATCAAGACGGAACATATATAACATACCTGGAACGCGAGTGAATATATTAACGCGCGAGCCGACCTATCCTTCTTTTCAGTCATAAGGGGGTACGATGTATCGGATCTTTGTTCATTTGCTACTGATCGCATCCGCGATTTTTATTTGTTCGGCCAGTTCAATTGCGTCGTCGCCGGATATTGTGATTTTTCTGACCGATCAGCAAAATTTCAGGGCGATGAGTTGTACGGGCACCCCCGGTTTGCATACGCCGACGATGGACGGATTGGCCAAAGAGGGTGTTCGCTTCACCCATGCGATTTGTGCTACGCCGCAGTGTTCACCGGCACGGGCGGCTTTGTGGACGGGGCTTTACCCACATCGGACGGGGGTTATGGGTAATGTTTTTGGCCAAGGCGAAATTCCCGCCGGTCAATCACCGCCGCTTGATTCGAATATTGCAGGTATGGGAAAGATATTCTCCAGCGCCGGCTATGAGACGGTTTACTTCGGCAAATGGCATTTGGGCAGCGATCCCGGCCAACATGGTTTCGAGGTTCATAGTACCAGAAAGGCGCGAGGGAGGCCTCTTACCCGACTAGCCATCAGTTACCTGAAAAAACGCGGCAGGCGAGAAGGTAAGCTTCGTTCCCTGTTGATGATTGTCAGCTATATCAATCCGCACGATATTTATTACATTGTGCGGAGTGGGGATAAGGCACCTGAAGTAAGTGTTCGCCGCGAGATTCGTCTGCCACTCAATATTTCCGACGATTTGTTATCCAAACCGCTGCCGCAACGGAACTTCAGGGACCGGGATCAGGGTATAGCGCTTATGCACTATACCGAACAAGATTGGCGGCGTTACCTCAGCTTTTATTATCAACTGACCGAAGGGGTGGACCGGGAAATGGGTTTGGTGTTGCAGACACTTCGCCGGCACAGTTCGGATTCGCTGGTTGCTTTCCTTTCGGATCATGGGGATTTGGCCGGTGCTCATGGTTTGGGTTTTAAGGGTCCCATGATGTATGAGGAGCTGGTTCGGGTACCATTTATTATTTCCTGGCCGGGCAGCATTAAACCTGCGGTCCGCAAGGAACTGGTAAGCCAAGTCGATCTGCTGCCCACACTATGTGATCTGGCCGGCGTTCAAGTGCCGAAGGATATTGACGGGAAATCTTTGCGACCGCTGCTGTTTGGTGCATCGATGAGTCAGCCTGTCTGGCGTGATGCGATATTTTCAGAATACTACGGCAAGCAGAATTGGCGGGCACCTATACGAGTGGTCCGCACCGGGTCCTATAAATACATTCGTTATCTCAAATACGGGGAAGAGCTGTACGATCTGAAGAAAGATCCGCACGAACTGACCAACCTGACCGATTCTCCGGAGCACAGGCACATTAAAAAGGAGCTCTCGGCACGTCTGGAGCGCTGGATGATCGAGACCAGAGATCCATTCAGCCAGCTCACGGTAAGGGATAAAATGGGCCGGAATCAGCAGAGGTCCGGTATTAATAAATCAAAGTGATCAAGATCTGTTGGGCAGGGTAATTTGGCATGTTTTTAAAAATTTCGAGAACAAATTCTTAATATAGGACTGAGTTAGTATTCATTGTCCCATAATATCATGTTAGATTTTCTAAGAGCGTCTAGTGCCCTAAATCTTAAAAAAGTCTAAGAGTTGGGTGAGATATTTATGTCACTGATAAATAAAAGCCAGAATGGCTTTTTGGATTTATCGGGCATAAACAGATTTAAGTGTATAAGATCAAGCTTAGACCCATAAAATCTTTTTAACCAAAATACGAAAAGAAATTAAAAATACTCCTTGATTATTAAGAGGGCTCGGGCATACACTATGTTTTGTCTGGGGAGAGAATAGTAAAAGCAGGTGAGAGAGAGAGTCCACATTTGGGTGGGATCTCTCTTTTTTTACATAAGTTGGTGGAAAAGCACCTGAGTTGAGAGGGAATGACAAACAGGAGGCTATTGATATGTTTAAAATTCTTGTCGCATGTTTGGTATTCACGTCAACATCTCTGTTGATCCCGTCGAGCGCTAAAGCTGTGTTGATAAGTTATGAATTATCCATGGAATTCAGCGGAGCGACCGCACCTAAAGGATCAATCCCCTGGCTGATTGCCACCTTTGATGACCAGAACACACCGGGTTCGGTCTTACTTACCCTGGAGGCAACAAGTCTTTGTGAGCCTGTTAACGGTGTCGACGGTTCGGAGTTTGTCTTTGAGTGGCTGTTCAATTTTGATCCCGATCCGGCCATGGATCCGAGTGCTCTGGTCTTTACCCAGATCGGTAAGACCGGTGAATTTACGGATCCGACCGTCAATATCGGCCAAGACGCCTTCCGGGCCGATGGCGATGGGTATTTTGATATTCAGGTTGATTTTGTTGCCGTTGACGG
>CP070790.1:3303462-3312744 GCA_020346805.1 Planctomycetota bacterium | reverse complement strand
GTTGTTCTCCGCAAGGTGCGTTGGCAGTGGACCGGGGCGGAAATCGGTTGGCTGGCCATGCTCCTGGCCGCCGCAATTTCAACAATGGCGGCCAGCAATCA
Source organism: Planctomycetota bacterium (assembly GCA_020346805.1). Taxonomy (GTDB): domain Bacteria; phylum Planctomycetota; class Phycisphaerae; order UBA1845; family PWPN01. The sequence goes on along the minus strand of CP070790.1, from coordinate 3,312,643 downwards.
ACGCCTGGCTATTAACGCCTCGAGTGACTGGCTGACCGCTATGGTAATGATGATGGTATTGGTAAATTTGTGCAGGGACAAAACACGCATCACCCTTGTATTAGCGGTAATTGTGGCCTCGGGAGCAGCGTCGGCAACAAAATGTATAATGCAAACCACAATCGAGTACGCCGAAACACTTGAAGATTACCAACGTAATAAAGTGGAATTCTGGCAGAAGCAGGGTACACCCCTCGACGATCCACGAGTGGAATTATATGAACGACGGCTAAAGGCCAGAGAGGCATCCGGATTTATTCCGCACAGTAACGCGCAGGGAGCCCTGTTGAGCCTGGCCGCCTTTGCCGCTCTGGCCATCGGGGCATTTTTCGAACGTACACCAGCCTACAAAATCATTTTCCTTATCCTGGCCCTGATTTTGTTCAGTACCATCTATACCACAGGCAGCAGAATGGCCATGCTTGCCGCGGGTATAGGCTTTGGCCTATGGTTACTGCTGAAGCAAATACCTGACAACTATCGCAGACATTGGCGAACGATATTGGCGACAGCCTGGGGCCTGGTGATCCTGGGGACTTTGATAGTTGTTACCGTAGGTGTAACTCAAGACAAACTGCCGGGTTCCTCTCTGACTTTCCGCTGGAATTACTGGCAGGTCACCAGCCGAATCATAGCCGATAACCTTTGGACCGGAGTAGGAGCCCAAAACTTCGACCGCGCCTACATGGCTCACAAACCGATCGAGTTCCCCGAGGAAATCAACGATCCCCACAATTTACTGATGGCTCATCTCTCACAGTGGGGTATCCTTGGAGGAATCGGACTCGTACTGTCACTTGTCGGCGTATCGATTGTCGTATTACGAACGTGGGGAGAACAGCAAAATCATAATCAATCCAGATCCGCAACCATTACATCTGTCAACTTATCGGCGAAACTCTGGATCGCTGCCTTAATCATGGGATTCATATTGCTTCGTATATGGTTGTTAGGCGATTACCTGTTTGGCGGGATTGCAGGTCGCTCTTTTGTACTCTTCGATCTCGGGGCCTACGGCATGATATGGGCTGTCTGTCTTGCAGGGATAATTTTACTGGTAAAAGATGACGATGTGGTCGAATCCGAAAAATATCGTCTTATATGCCTGAGCGGTATAGTTGCATTCTGCCTGCAAAATACCATTGACTATTCCATGTTTTATCCGGGAACTTTAACACCATTTATGGCCTGCTTAGCCATTTTACTTGCCCGACGACAAATGTCCGTGACAACTCCGAAACAATTAACACCGGCCTTGATAACCTGCTGCCTTGCGGTAATGGGCTTGATTTACATATGTTCTATGGTAGTTACACCTGTGACCATGTCTTCGCATTATCTTATCAAGGCAAGAAAACAATCATCTATGTTATCTACAGATCTTGATTCTTATGACTTCATGAGCCACCTTTATCGATCGGCCGCCGATGCCGATCCTATCGATCCCACACCGTTAGCCGAACTGGCCACCCGGCGCTTTCAATACGTTCAACTCTATCACTTTGACCGTGCAATCTTTTCACCGGAAATGGCGCTACACTTTTTGTCTGAAGCCGTTTCTGATGCGGATCAGGCTATTCGTCGCGACGGCGCTCAAATTTCACTCTATAGGTTAAAAGCGTGGCTGCTAAAGACACGATTTGGATTAACCGGCATAAAAAATGATTTGCGAGGTGCCATCGAGTCGGCAAGGCAGGTGCATAATTTGTATCCCAATTCTCCTGACGGTCATGTGGGTTTGGCCGAGATACTGGTCTTGGGGGCGGAACAATTACCATCTGTCGATCTGTTATCACAGGCCCGCTGGCATTATCAGCAGGCCTTGGATCTTGATGCCGCCCGTCCCGGGACCGATGAGGTACGACGCTGGTCTTTGGAAAAACGACAACAAATATTGAATAGATTAAAAGCCTTGGAGCTGCAGTCTGCCGACCGCCCAACAACAACCAATTCCTCGATCGCAGATCAGCAATAACGCGACCATAATGATTATTCGTTGAAAACGATCCTAATTCGGAGATACTAAGCAGATTATGGTTACAAAAATCAAACAAGTTGTAATAACAATATTACTTACATGTCTGTCAGCGTCTGCCGCGGTCTTTGGAGCGGAAGTTATCCCTGCTACAACCAGCAGGGGCCCAACGGATTACCCCGCGCTTAACACGATTGATAGCGATATATTCTCACCGGAAAAGATTATTGCCATCATGAAAAAGGTTAATAATTACACATTCTCACATCCCTACCAGGAGCATGACCGAAACTGGATCCGGGCCACTTATTACACAGGGGTAATGGCCCTTTATAAAACGTCGCAGGATCCGAAAGTGCTCGAGCAGGCCATGCGCTGGTCAACCAAACACAACTGGCTGGAGGGAGGGAAAGATTCGCCACCCAACAAACTTACCTGCGGTCAAACTTATCTGGAGCTGTATTTTATTAAGCAGGATCCTTCGATGATCGCTCCTCTTGGGGCATGGGTGGATTCGGGCAAGGTAGGATCTCCTTCATCGACAAAATTATGGTACAAAGAACGTGGCCGGCGTTATGCCGACTCATTGTATGTAGCCCCTCCGACGCTGGCCATGTTGGGTAAGGCAACAGGCCGGAATAGATACTATGAGTACATGAACAATATGTACTGGGACGTTGTCGATCACTTATTCGACAAGGAGTTCGGCCTGTTTTACCGCGACAAAAGATTTATAAAAGCAAAAAACAGGAACGGTAAAAAGATCTTCTGGTCGCGGGGCAACGGATGGGTCATTGCCGGCATACCTCGCGTGCTGCAATATCTGCCCGAGGATGATCCGTATTACAAACGATATGTTTCGCTACTCAAGACCATGGCGGTATCAATTGCCAAGGCCCAGGGTGAAGGCGGTTTGTGGCGAACCAACCTGGCCGATGCAGACGAATTTCCAGGCCCCGAAACCAGCGGATCGGCGTTCTTCTGTTATGCCATGGCATGGGGGATAAATAACGGGCATCTGGAGCATAAAAAATTCCTGCCGGTAGTACGGAAGGCCTGGCAGGGTCTGGTATCGGCAGTACACAAATCGGGCAAGCTCGGCTGGGTTCAGAGGGTAGCGGCCGGGCCGTCAGCCGCCGCTCCCGGTCAAACTCATGAATACGCTGTCGGAGCATTCCTGCTGGCCGGCAGCGAAATGGCCAAACTGGCTAAGGCGGCAAAAGGTAAGCATCAAAAAGCTACAGGCATACTGCCACCAGCGGTTATAGAGACCAATGAGGTCGCAGCCAATTCATACCCACTGCACGAAAAAAGTATCATTTCCCTGGCCGGCCAGTGGTCTTTTCGGCTCGATCCGGATAATAAGGGAATCGAAGAACAGTGGTTTAAGAACACTTTTAGCGATAAGGTCAGACTCCCCGGAACAACCGATGAAAACCGCAAAGGTAATAAAAACGAAGAATGCGCGCTCTTCCATTTGAGTCGACTCTACATTTATACCGGACCGGCATGGTATCAACGTGAGGTAAATATACCCGATAACTGGGCCGGCAAACGCATCACCTTATTCATGGGTCGCAGCAAGCGGACCCGCGTCTGGGTTGACGACAAATTCGCCGGCACCGATCACAGTTTTAGCACACCCCAGGTTTACGACCTTACAAATTCCTTAACGCCCGGCAAACATGTAATAACCATACAAGTCGATAATGCAGATTATCCTCCCATGGGCCACTCCCACGCCATTACCGAACATACGCAAACCAATTGGAACGGCATAGTCGGTAAAATACAACTGCAGGCGTACGATCCGGTGTGGATTGAAGACGTCAAAATCTATCCGGACATTAAGAATACGATGGCCAAGCTCAGCATTAAAATCGGCAATATTACCGGTCGATCTTTTAGTGGAACTTTGACTATCACTGCCGAAAGTATAAATGTTAAAAGCAAACATAGTATTCCAGCACAAACTATTGATTTTGATGTTACAGGGGGGAACACCGGAGTAACTGTCGAAACGGACTACGACATGGGACCTGATGTCTTACTCTGGGATGAGTTTTCACCGGCCATGTATAAATTAACCGTCTCGCTTTCCGCCGGGATTGACAATACCAGGAGCAAAGATAGTAAAACCATCAATTTCGGTATGCGCGAATTTGCAACCAAAGGCACCCAATTCGCCATCAACGGCCGAACCACTTTCCTTCGAGGCAAAGTTGACAACTGTGTATTTCCATTGACGGCGTATGCCCCCATGAAAAAAGCCGATTGGCTGCGGGTCTTCAGAATCGCCAAGTCATATGGCATCAATCACTACCGTTTCCATAGCTGGTGTCCGCCGGAAGCGGCCTTTGACGCCGCCGACGAAGTGGGCATCTACTTACAACCGGAACTTCCCACCTGGTCTGCATTCGGTGTGCCCAAGCACGATACATTCATGGAAGCCGAAGGCTATCGCATCCTCGATGCTTATGGCAATCATCCTTCATTTGTCATGTTCGCCTTGGGCAACGAGTTAAGAGGCAAGCGGGAGATCATGGCCAATCTGGTTCATGATTTTAGAGAAAAAGATCCCCGCCGGCTCTACGCCCAGGGGTCCAACAATTTCTTCAGCAATCCCGGTCTACCAGAGGGTGATGATTACTGGACGACCTTCATGACCTCCGGAAAATGGACGGGTAATACCGACCAACATCGATACGGCGCTTTCGTCCGCGGGGCTTTCGATCAACATACTCGTGGTCATGTCAACAACCGTCCACCTTCCACTATGACCGATTATCGCGAGTCAATAAAAGATTACCCCGTTCCCATCGTCGGTCACGAAATAGCCTCTTATGAAATATATCCCAATTTCAAAGAGATCAAAAAGTACACCGGCGTACTACGAGCAAGAAATTTTGATGTTTTCCGCCAGCGTCTGGTCGCCAAACATATGCTCGATCAGGCAGATGATTTTTTCAGGGCCTCGGGTGCGCTTTCGGTAATCTGCCATCGCGAAGAAGTGGAAGCCGCCTTACGGACTCAAGGATTTGGCGGTTTTCAAATGCTGGCCCTGCAGGATTTCCCCGGCCAGGGAACGGCCCTGGTTGGAATGCTCGACGCCTTTATGGATTCCAAGGGTTTAATTACACCCGAGGCCTGGCGCGAGTTCTGTTCGCCAACCGTGCCTTTGATCCGGATGCCGAAATACACCTGGACCACAAACGAAACTTTCATCGCCAAAGTTGAGGTAGCCCATTATGGTCCCAATTTAATAGAAGGAGTAATCCCTACCTGGTTGATCGAGGATCGACACGGCAAGATTATCTCAACCGGCCGACTACCGAAAATCGATATCCCCCAAGGAAAGCTTTTTAGCCTGGGCAATATCGGGTTTCCTCTTGATAAGGTAACACCACCCCAGAAACTATCTCTTGAAATAAGAATACGACCGGCCGGGTTTGTGAATCATTACGATATTTGGGTATACCCCGACAAGACCGATACTACTCCGCCCAATGGGGTAACTATTCGACAAACATTCGATGACAAGACTCAGCAGCTTCTGACCGGCGGCGGAAAAGTCCTACTCCTGCCCAAACTTGACGACATAAAACACTCCATTGCCGGCGCCTTCCAGACCAATTTTTGGTGTTATCCTTATTTCAAAAAGTACAATCCCCCGGGTTCTAATGGTATCCTCTGTGATCCCAAACACCCGGCACTGGCCAAATTCCCCACCCAGTTCCATAGCAACTGGCAGTGGTGGCACCTGGTAAAGAGGGCCCGCCCGATCATTCTCGATGAAACACCACCGGATTACCGTCCCATCGTCCAGGTCATCGACAACTTCGAACGCAACCACAAGATGGGCATCCTCTTTGAAACCAAAATCGGGCCGGGCAGGCTTCTTATATGTTCTTCCGACCTGCTCGGGCTGCAAGAGGAACCAGAGACCCGGCAATATCTATACAGCCTGCTGGCCTACATGGATTCCGACCGTTTTCAACCCTCAATGGAGCTGGATATAAAACTTATTCGGCAATGGCTGGTTCCACCTGATAAGAATCGGGCTCGATAATCTCATGTCTTTGGTTCGAAAAACAACATCTTGTCATAGTTTCACGATGTGTTAAACTATCCCGTTTCGTAATCATCAGCCGACCTGCGTTGGTTGACAAATGACATGACCGACAAACAAGTTTTTAAAAGGAGTCAGGCAAGATGGCCGTTAACATGTACTACGATAAAGATGCCGATCTGGCAAACCTTAAGGGTAAAAAGATAGGTGTTCTGGGTTACGGCAGTCAGGGGCATGCCCACGCCCAGAACCTTCGGGAATCCGGCATGGAAGTGATGGTAGCCGAACTGCCCGACACCGCAAACTACAAACTGGCCTGTGAACACAAATTCAAACCGCTCGCCGTCGCAGAGGTGGTCAAGGGTGCCGATTTGATTCTCATGACCTTGCCCGATGAGATACAGCCCTGGGTCTATAAGAACGATATCCACCATAATCTCAAAGCGGGAAAAACTCTGGGCTTTACCCACGGATTCAACATTCACTTCGGCCAGATCGTCCCTCCCGACGGTGTGGATGTGATTATGATCGCCCCCAAAGGCCCCGGACACCTGTTGCGCAGCGAATACGTAGGCGGTGGGGGGGTACCCTGTCTGGTGGCCGTTGAAAAAGATCATTCCGGCAAGGCCCTGCAAACCGCCTTGGCCTGGGGATCGGGGATCGGCGGCGGCCGGGCCGGTATCCTTGAGACAACCTTCAAGGACGAAACCGAAACCGATCTGTTCGGCGAGCAGGTGGTGCTATGCGGCGGGGTTACCGAACTTATCAAGGCCGCCTTTGAAACGCTCGTCGAAGCCGGTTATCCGCCGGAGCTCTGCTTCTTCGAGTGCATGCATGAACTGAAACTGATCGTCGACCTGTTCTATCAGGGCGGTATCAGCTATATGCGTTACAGCGTCAGCAATACTGCCGAGTACGGCGATCTGACCCGCGGACCACGGGTGATCAATGAGGAATCGCGCAAAGAAATGAAAAAGATCCTGCACGAGATCGTCACTGGCCAGTTCGCCAAGGAGTTCATCCTGGAAAATTCCGCCAATCGGCCGGTATTCAACGCCCTGTATAAGAGGGACTACCATCACCAAATTGAAGTGGTGGGCAGAAAACTCCGCCGCATGATGAAATGGATCGACTCCAAGGAAGTGTAAATATAAAAATATGTCTGAAAAACACAAAGCCCATGGATTCTAATCCGTGGGCTTTTTTATGATCGATTTATCCGGTCTGGACATAATGGTCTTATCCTGCAATAATGACTCTCCCCAAAGTAGTGTTAATCTTTATCAGCCGTCCATCTTTAACGACGGTTAAATGAACATTGAATTGTCATGGAGAAAGTTGGGTTATGAGTAAAACAAGCCACGTTATGCATCTGGTCTCGCACACTCACTGGGACCGCGAGTGGCGCCTGCCCTGGCAGGAACACCGCATGAAACTGGTGGATTGCATCGACAACGTAATCCGCCTGATGGATGAATACCCCGAATTCAAACATTTTCAGCTTGACGGACAGACTTCAGTAATCGAGGATTATCTTGAAGTTCGGCCGGAAATGGCCAAGCGCATAGGCGAGCTGGTTAAGAATAAAAAGTTACTGATCGGGCCGTGGTATACCCTGGTAGATGAGTCGCTGATACACGGCGAGTCAATAGTTCGCAATCTGCTACTGGGCCACGAGATCGCCGGCCGTTTCGGGAATGTCATGCGGGTCGGTTTCGGCATCTCCTCATTCGGCCACATCAGCCAGTTGCCACAAATATTCTCACAGTTGGGTATCAATAATGTTATATTTTCCCGCGGCATCAGTGATTGGCAGGTTAAGTCCGAGTTCATCTGGGAATCGCCCGACGGTACCCGGGTCCTGGCCCTGCATCTGCCGGATCATTACACCAAGAGCAACTGGTTTTATGTCATCCACCGTCCCGCTTTCGTGGGCATCGGACCGTTCGAGTGGGATTATCAATGGGGCAAAATAGGCCAGCCCGCCCATGCCTGCGACATGGCAGGTATACATCGCTGTTACAGCCTGCTCGAACCGCAACTGCAATACGACCCAAAGTCAATCACCAAACAGATCGAGCAGTTACGTGATGAAGCGGCCGAGGTGGCCACCACCCAACATCTGCTGTTTTTGGACGGTGTTGATCATATCGAGGCCAATCCTTTACTCGGCAAATATCTCCGTGAATCCAAGAACCTGATCAATAACGATACACTTGTTCATACCACCTTGCCCGATTACATCGAGGCCATCGAAAAGGCTATCGATCGAAACAAACTCGAAGTGATAGGCGGTGAGATGCGGAGGCCTTCACGCGATGGGGTACACAATCAGCTCTTGGGTCATGTCATGTCAGCTCGTATCCACCTGAAACAGCGAAACCAAATTTGTCAGACATTGTTGACCAAGATTGCCGAACCGTTCGCCACCATTGCCTGGCTGAACGGCGCCGAATATCCACGCTCCCTGTTCGGTATCGCCTGGCGACATTTATGCCAGAACCACGCCCATGACTCCATCTGCGGCTGTTCGGTCGATCAGGTTCACCAAGACATGATATATCGATTCGATCAGGCTGAAATAATCGCCGAGGAATTAACCCAACGGGCTTTCTGTTACCTTATACCCCGTATCGATTACTCCTCTCTCAAAGACAACGAGATTGCCCTTACCCTTTTTAATCCTTTACCTTACACCCGCAGTGAAGCGGTCAAGTTGGCTATCGATATTCCTACTACACTAAAGGCTACCGGTTTTCAGCTCCGCGATGCCTGTGGAGAGGAACTTCCCTATCAGATTGTCGAAGAGTCTGATGCAGTAAATCAGATAATCCAACCGCTCAACGCCCATCAGGATATCGATGTCCACCGTTATATTACGTACGTACCGGTTGAGGGTATACCCGCTTTGGGCCACACCACCCTGGTACTGAAACACGAACGCAAATCCGGCAAAGGTCCGGTCGGCAGCCTCACTCCCCAGACCAACGTACTGGAGAACGAGAACCTGCGGGTCAAGATTAATCCTAACGGAACCTTGGATATAACCGACAAAACTCAGCAGCGCACATATACGGGACTTCACTATTTCGAAGATC
>CP070790.1:3300800-3303362 GCA_020346805.1 Planctomycetota bacterium | reverse complement strand
ACAAGGGACTGGATTATTCATCGTATCAACAGCACCGGCCGACTTATGATATTTATGTAAAAGCCATTGAGCGAAAACATCCCGGCAAACCCAGCTTTTTTGAGGATCGATTCCGGATACGAAAGAAGGGCTATCCGAAAAAGGACTACAATCCGGAGATGACCCGTCGCGGCATGTGGCACTCGACGCTGGCTGGGGGGGCGGCCAATATATGGGGGCATTTAAACAGGCCTACTGATCACCTTCTTTCCGCACCCCAGAGTGACGCCTCCATAACCTACCCCAATAAAAAACAGTTATTGACCTGGTCGGGATTCTGGAAAAACAGGTTCAAAAAAGAAATGGTCAGGGATAATAGTATAACCGACGGCATGTGCCTGAGGGTTGCCAACTCGTTTTATGTATTTTACAAAGAGGATTGTTCCTCTATCGAAATGGACCTTTCCAAGATGGATGGTCCTCATCGGGCTATCGCGGTGGATGCCAAAAAAGCGTACCAGGAGATTCGTCTGGGCAACTTCGAGTCCGCAAATCAAGTATTCAGTGCCCCTTATGAATCAGACTGGGCGCTGGCGGTAGGTACACCCTGATAATGGTAAGCAGCTTGTTGCTATCAGTTGTATTTATCTCAATTCAATATCTGTAGTATCTGTACGCTTCACGATATTTTGTGAATTTAAATTGAAATGGAGATTCGAAAACGGATGAATTCCTAATTAATTCGATTATCGGTTAGGTTTTCAATCCTAACGGATCGTACGGGTATGATTGATATACTGATTAAGGAGCGCTTTCCCGCAAATTATTCAAGACATGACCAAGGGCGCTGCGGATATACGTTTCTTTCTCATTAGCGAGTATTTTTTCTATATCTTTAAGGACGGGTCTGGCCCGGTCGCCAATAGCCACCAGTGACATAGCAGCATGCAAACGCGCCCATTTGTTCTGGTGGTGCAGACCCTCAACCAAAACAGGTAAGGCTTCAGGTGCACGGCCGATCACACACAACACCTCGGCGGCGGCAAACCTGACGTTGGGTGATGGATCACCAAGTGCCCCAAGCAGGGGCTTTAATGCCGGTCTGGCATCAAGTCCGGGAGCAGTTAATCCTACGGCTGCCCAATAGCGGACGGTAGAATCTGAATCGCCGAGTTTTTCAATCAATCGGGGCCGATGTTCAGGGCCCATGCCCACCATTTCTGCCACTTCCAGAATCCGTTCGATGGGGAATGTGTTCGGCCGATCGGCCAACTCATAAGGAGGGATTTCTCCACAACGTAGATGCATCTCCGCTTCCGGCAGCAAACCGGTATCGCGCGTCTCGATCATCCAGCTATGGAGGATCTCCCGCATTCGCTGCAATATTTTCTGATGATTCGGCGAATCGGCCAGGTTGTGAAGTTCGTATCGATCGTTTTGTGTGTCATAGAGCTCCTCGGCCGGTTTGGAAGGAGCCAATAATCTTTTCGCCGCTCCGTTCAGACGATCTTGTGCCGCCAATCGCCGCAATTCCTGCCGGGTGGGTGTTCGCTCTGAGTATTCGCTTAGTTGCATGAATGGGCGATGGGGCATGTAGTGGCGGATGTATTTATATCGTCCGTCGTGAATTGCTCGACTCATTTCATAACATTCGTCCACTCGGTCGCGAACGCCGAATACGTATTGTCGTGGTTCACCGGATTGCTCGCCCAGAAAAGCCGAACCTTGCATGTATGGTGGGGGCTTGATGCCGGCCAGACTCAGCACCGTCGGGGCAAAGTCCACAAAACTGACCAGCCGTTCTATTGTGGTGCCCGGTTTGCCGGGGGCCAAGTGCTGGTATTTTTGGGGAAACCGGATGATCAAGGGCACACGTAGGCCCGAGTCATAAAGCCATCGTTTATGCCTTGGCATGCCGGTACCGTGGTCGGAATAGAAAAATACGATTGTATCCTCGGTGAGTCCGTCCTCCGCGAGTTGATGCAGCAAATCGCCTGCCCGTTTATCCATGGCCGTAACCAGGTCGTAGAAGCGTGCCATGTCCCGGCGGATTACGGGGGTGTCAGGATAGTAGGGGGGTAACGTCACTTTCGAGGGATCATGTCGTTGGTGAGGAGCCAGTCGTGCCGTTCGTTTGGCGAATTGCTCATTGGGTAAACGAATCTGACCCTGATGGGTGGTTACGATGTTGAAAACACTGAAGAATTTCTGATCCGGCTTACGCTTGCGCCAATGTGCCTGCTTGCTGGATTCATCCCAACTGTCCGGTGGGGCGACGAAGTTATAATCTTGTTTGACGTTGTTGGTGCAATAGTAACCGGCCTTGCGCAGGTATTCGGTAAAGCAGCGAATATGATCGGGCAAACGAATGTTGCAGCGTAAATGTTGGGAACCCAGGGAGGTGGGATATAGGCCGGTGATCAGGCACGAACGCGATGGGGTGCAAACGCTGCCCACCGCAAATGCATTGGTGTAGCGCACCCCTTGGGCGGCCAGCTTGTCCAGGTTGGGGGTTATGGCGAAGTCGTCTCCATAGCAACCTAAGGTCAGACTCATGTCCTCGCAGGTAATCCAGAGAATATT
>CP070790.1:3298137-3300700 GCA_020346805.1 Planctomycetota bacterium | reverse complement strand
GATGCTCAGGACCAAAACGGCAATGGCATGATCGAAATGGGCATTTATTCTCCAAAAGATGCCGAAGACAAAAACACTATTCTAAGCGGTTTGTGGGTCTTTGATGCAAAAGCCACCGTTACTGAAAAAGAGATTCTTGTCGGTGGGCTTGATAATCGTGCCTTAGCTTTGATGTATCCTCGGAAAATGGGCGACACGATTAAGCTGTTAATTGAACAAAAGAAGCTTCATCCTGGCCAGGAATATCAGGCACTCATCACTTTTTATCAGGGAAATCAAGCCTCGATTCAAACCAGTGAGAAACAGGCGGAGCGTGAACGCGATCGTGCCATCGAATACTGGCGCCAGGTTGATTTGCCTTACGACCGTATGATTGTGCCGGACCGGGCTGTCCAAGCCCTGTTGGATTCGTGTATACGTAACATCTACCAAGCCAGAGAATTTCGGAATGGAAAGCCTGCATTCCAGGTTGGCCCAACATGCTATCGGGGCACCTGGGCCGCTGATGGCCCCTTCATTCTCGAATCCGTCACTTATCTCGGCCACGGAAAAGAGGCCCGGGCAGGCCTGGAACTTCAGGTGGACAAGGACGAAGGTCCCGGCGGGGTAAAGTTTTCCAAAAAAGCTGGTCTTCGACTATGGATGATTTGGCGTCACGCGCAACTCACCGGTGACTGTAACTGGCTTGAGAAGATGTGGACCAAAGTCGAGCAAAATGTTAACCAGATCATCGAGTATCGCCAGATGACGCGGGATAATCCCAGCCAAGCCAATTATGAACTAATGCCGGCCGGTTTCGGTGACGGCGGCCTCGCTGGTGTTCATCGTGAATACACGAACGTCTACTGGACCCTCGCCGGCCTCCGCGCTGCTATTAAAATGGCAGACAAACAAAACAAGCAAACACTTTCAAAGTGGCAGGCCGAATACCTGGACTACTGGCAGGTCTTTGACAAAGCCAGAAATCGTGACAAGCTTACCGATAGTGCGGGCAACATTTATGTACCTGTGACCATGAAAGGTGAACAGCAACAACCACCTCAGCGAGGCGCCTGGGCTTTTCTCCAGTCGATCTTCCCAGGCCGTATCTTCGACGCGGACGACAAACTGATGCTCGGCACTCTATCTATGCTCGACGCAAATCAGCAGGAAGGATTAATTTATGGTACCGGTTGGATTCCCGATGGTATCTGGAATTACGCTGCCTCGTTCTACGGCCATGCCCACATTTGGCTCGGACACAGCAAGAAGGCCGCCGCCACACTCTACGCCTTTGGCAACCACGCCTGCCCACTCCTCTGCTGGCGCGAGGAACAGAATCCCAAAGGGCGAAAGGAAAAGTACGTCGGCGACATGCCCCATAACTGGGCCAGCGCTGAGTTCATCCGCATGGTACGTCATCTATTGATACTCGAACGCGGTAACGAGTTGCATCTCCTAGACGGCCTTCAACACGCCTGGACCCGGCCGGGAAACAAAACACAAATGCTGGACATCCCAACCTCTTTCGGGCCCCTCAGTCTAACCTTGGAAATGGCCAAGAAGGGCGACTCCGCCACCATTGAAATCACCCCTCCCCGCCGCAACTCACCGAAAAATATCAAAGTGCATCTGGAACATTTCCAGCAGCCGGTAGAACAAACAAAAATGGAATTAACAAACGACAACCTCATAATCAAGGTGGATTTTAAATGATGGTCCACAGCCATCTTGTGCTAAAGCATTGAAAAAAGTGTAACTGCTACATAAAATTGCCATCTTATGGGAGTCTTATGAAAAGGAGAGTAATCAAAGAAACAATGAGTTCCCGGGAACGGGTCAGGAAAACACTCAATCATGAAATTCCTGATCGTGTTCCGATTGATCTGGGAGGATTTCAGACAGGTATTCATCGCATAGCCTATGAAGAATTACTTGACCATCTCGGCATATCAGGTGAGGTAAAGATTCTCGACCCGGTTCAACAGTTGGCCCAGCCGTCTGATAAACTTCTGGAGCGTTTTCATGTTGATATTCGGTATGTTTGTGCACATGGGCCGGATAGTTTTGATGGGGGTATAGAGCATCATATTCGTAACGGCCGGGATTGGCATGATTTGAAAGACGAGTTCGGCGTTGTATGGTCTATGCCTGACGACCAGCAGCTTTACATGGATATTTCACATCATCCTCTCGCTCGTGCGAGTATTGCCGATCTGAACGATTATCCGTTTCCTGACGGTGGCGATATGAGTCGTTTCACCGGCGTTCGTAACATGGCTCTGGAATTGCGTAACGAAACACCATATGCCCTATCGACGGGTATCGGCGGAGTGGTCTACGAGTATTGCTGGTACATGCGGGGACTCGAACAGTGGTTTGTGGATATGATCGAGAATCCGGCATTCTGCGAAGCAATGTTGGAGAAAACACTGAAATTCTGGATGGATTACTATACTGGTTTCCTGACAGAAGTGGGCGATTTAGTTGATATAGTGATGATAGGTGATGATTTAGCTGGCCAGCAGGGTCCACTATTTTCACCGGATTTCTATCGGCAGGTCGTCAAGCCGCGGCAAAAGAG
>CP070790.1:3294580-3298037 GCA_020346805.1 Planctomycetota bacterium | reverse complement strand
GATGGCAAAAAGCGGATGATAAACCGGCCGGTCCGGTTCGTATCGTATGTTTTATGACCGACGGTTACGTAGGCAACGACATGGCCATCATCGATGCGATCAAGAAGAATGCCCATACCACGCGGGTGTTCAGCTTCGGTATCGGTAACAGCGTCAACCGCTATCTGTTGGACGGCATGGCCTGGGCCGGCAGGGGCGAGGCCGAATATGTCCTGCTTAAAGACGATGCCGACGAAAAAGTCGAACGTTTTGCCAGGCGGATTCAGACTCCGGTGTTGACCGATATCCAGGTTAAATTCAGCGACAACCTCAAGGTCGAAGATATTTTACCCGCCTATATTCCGGATCTGTTCGACGTTAAGCCGCTGGTTATCCACGGCCGATATACCGAGCCGGGCAAGGGCACGTTGACTATTACGGGTAACACCGGGATCGGGCATTACGAGCGAACCCTGTCGGTCGATCTACCGGCCTCGCAGCCCGAACACGACACCATCGCCACCCTCTGGGCCCGGACCAGGATTGAAGACCTGATGAATCAGGACCTTAAGGCCGCCCAGCAGGGCAGATTCCCGGATAACCTCAAACAGCAGGTCATCGCCCTGGGCGAGAAGTTCCAGATCATGAGCCAGTTTACCAGTTTTGTGGCCGTCGAGAAGATGCGGGTGACCATTGGCGGCAAGCCGCGGCTGGTAGCCGTTCCCATCGAAATGCCCGACGGCGTCAGCTATGAAGGTGTGTTCGGCGGAGATAGCGATGGCGACGTATTCGCCGAAGGGGAAATACGGAAACTTAGTGACCTGGCTGCTCGGTTTGGCAGACCCGCTCCAACTGATAAGGCGAGGATGCTGGGGATACCGGTAGTAGTCGGGAAAACGGAAGCGTTATCATTAGGAGCACCGAGATCTTATTATCTAACTAAAGAACAACTGGGACTAGGTGTAAAAGTTGTAGGCCCTGCGGGTATGGGCGGCATGGGTATGGGCGGCTATGGTGGTGTCTCGGCCGGTGTACCTGCACACAGTAAAGGTGTTGGCACTCGTCACTATTTTTCATCACGTCAGCCTTCTTCTTCCGCGCAACTATCATGGGGTTTTAGCCGTCGCGGTAGAGCAGCAGTGGGTAAGGATGATTATGATTGGGCAGATGCATCAATTTCTGTAAGAAATTTACCTTCCGCTGATGTCTGTAATATTCTCGAGCAGGTAATTCATAAACGCCAGGAAGGTAAAACTTCCGACGGCAAAATCAAAGTTGACAAGGATCTGGTTGGCAAAATCGTGCAATTTCTTACTGATCTGAAGACTAACAACGCCCTAGATTACGCCCGCAAGATCCTGATCCCCGAACGGCTGGCCCTGATTATCAATCAATTTGTTGCCGACGGCAAGATTGATGAAGCCAAAAAGCTTGCCGATGCCCTGGTGGAATTTGATGGCGAGTTCAAAATCGGCAAGCAGATGCGCGATGTATTGGCGGATAAAACGCTCGAACCTGCCGAGCGGGATAAGCGGGTAGCCGATCTGGCCGCTGAAGCTCGCAAGCCGATTGATACCGCTATTCGCGAGGCCAAACTCCGCAAGCGGCTGGACGAGCGCCTGTATAAAATCATCCAAGGTGAAGAACTTAAACCGAGCCGGGAGGGTATTACGATTATAGACGGTGGGGTGCTTGTCAGCATCCTGACCTCCAAGACCGATGATTCGATGCTGGAAGCCCTCAGGCAAGCCGGTTTGAAGATTGAAGCGACAGACAAAGCGGTCAATCTAGTCATTGGCACGGTGACACAAGCTAAAGTTGAGACGATAGCACTGCTCGACGGAGTGCGCAAAATCGATCCCACGGAACTTGAATAGACAAATGTGCGTCTAAAATCGGGGGAAGTAATTGGCGGGGCCGTTTTCGGCCCCGCTATTTTTTATGTATAATATATGGCATTATTGAAAAGCGATTTATGTGTGCGAACTTGCCGGCGCGGTGCAAGGCACGTAAAATGCATGTTGTCATATCGTGTATGGACTTGTTTGTGGCATTAAGATAATCGTTTATGGAATTACTTGACACGAAAATCCATAATACGGACTCGTCCGATTCGTCAATCGATACCCCCAATCATCAGAAACCGGTAACCATGATCGATACTCAGGATACCTGGATTGAACGTTCGATGGGGATGGGCAAATGGCGTATTCGTGAAAGCTGGCTGCCGGTCTTTGAGGGTCGGGATTGCCCCGATTGGCTGCATTTGGATAGGGATAACCGGGCCAGGCTGGTCAAAGACAATCACGGGCGGCAGGTCTGGCGGGTTACCGTCGGCGATCGATTGGTTTATGTCAAGATTTCCCAACCGACTCATCGCTGGGCATGGTTTCGCAGATTATTCTTTGGATCTAATTCCGCTTATGAAAGCCGGGTGGCCGATTATGCGGCGGCCTGTCAGATTGATACGGTATGGCCGGTGGCGGCGGCGGATGTGAAAATTGCCGGCCAGCGGCCGATCAGTATTTTGATTACTGCAGGCCTACCCCGGGCCTCCACGCTTATTGAATTCTGGTCAAGCCTGCATCTCAAACGAAAAGAAACCCGTGAGATTAAAAATAAAGTCATTGAAACCGCGGCCCGGCTGATGGCCCAGGCCCATCAGAGTGGTTTTGTGCATCTGGATCTGCACGCAGGGAATGTTCTGATAGAGCCGCTGGATAATGGTTCATACCGAGTATTGTTTGTCGACCTGCATAATGTGCGTATTGGAAAGTCCGTCAGCAGCAGGGACGTCGCCCGAAATCTCGCCCAATTCGGTCAATGGTTTCGCGTCCGCGGGATGCTGACGGATCGTATCCGATTTTTCAATCGTTACCTTTATTGGCGAGATATCCTGGGGGAGGATGGAGGATTGAATTGCAGCCGGGATGAACTGCTCCGTTTGATTAAGCGCTTTGCCGTTACTCACGCCAATGATTTGTATATTAAGCGCGATCGCCGGGTCATGCGTACGGGTCGTTATTTTGCCAAACTTGACCTGGACAACGGTTGGCGGGCCCATGTGTTTCTGCAATGTAAGCATAAGATGCTCGGCTCGCGGGCCTCGGAAATGGTTTTTACCAAGCAGCAGTGGAGGCAATGGCTGAAAAGGCCGGAGGATTGGATCGACATTTCCGATCAGCGTTATCTGATCAAGGATTCCACCAGCGCCAAGATTTGCCGGGCCCAGATCCCCATCGACGGTGCCGAGCCGCTTGATGTTATCTGCAAGGAGGCGTCGTCACGCAATCTTTTTAAAGGTATTCAAAACTGCCTGCGTACCTCACGTTCGCTGTTGACCTGGAAGCGGGCCAATGAACTTTTGCATCGAAGGATTCCAACCGCCCGGCCGTTGGCGGTGGCTGAAAAGCGACGGTTCGGTTTGTTGCTGGATAGTATTATTATTACCGAATATATCGAGTACGCCCACGATCTG
>CP070790.1:3286981-3294480 GCA_020346805.1 Planctomycetota bacterium | reverse complement strand
TGGTTGCCGGTTCCACGCTCGGTGCATCGGCAGCAACTGCGACAGCCAAAACGCTGCAATCGGACCGCAAAATCAGGATCGGCATCGTCGGCGGCGGATTCGGTTCCAGTTTTCAATGGCACCAGCACCCCAACTGTATGGTTCATGCAGTCAGCGATCTGCGCGACGACCGGCGCAACCGTCTGATGAACACCTACAAATGCGATCGTACATACGATTCGCTGGGTAAATTGATTCTGGACAAGGAAATTGAGGCGGTTGCTGTTTTTACCGGTGCTCCGGATCATGTTCGCCATAGTGTTGCGGTTATGAATACCGGCAAGCACGTTATTTGTGCCGTTCCCGCAGCTATGAATCTGGAAGAATGCGAGCAACTGCTGGAAGCAAAAAAACGCAACCAACGCAAATATATGATGGCCGAAACCAGTTATTACAATTATCACGCCATCGCCGCCCGCCAATTGTTCAATCAGGGTAAATTCGGCGAGCTCTTCTACAGCGAAGTCGAGTACTATCATCCAATTTTGGATAAGGAAAGAGACTATTACTGGTGGCGCAATGGGAAGCCGACGTGGCGGCACGGTTACGTGCCCATGCTTTATCCCACCCATTCGACGGGCTATCTGGTCGGCGTAACCAGGGAACGTTTGACGGAAGTATCATGTCTGGGTTGGGGCGATCCGAACGATACCGATTTGAAGGACAATCAGTATCATAATCCGTTTAACGTGCAGGTGGCCCTGATGAAGACGGATGAGGGAAATGTCTGCCGATGTAATATATGTTACATCGGCACTGCTCGCGGCGAACGGGCTCAGTGGTTTGGATCCAAGTTGGCTTACTATATGCCGGGGTCCGGGGGGCAGCCTTTTAAGATTCAAGGTAAAGATGCGCCGAATTGGAAAGAAGTACCCAGGTTCTGGGAGCGGCTGCCCGAATTCCTACGTCATGAAACCGGACATGGCGGTTCGCATTCTTTCCTCACCCACGAATTTATTGCCGCTCTCGTGGAGGACCGTGAACCGGCAATCGATATCTATGAATCGCTGGCCATGAACGCTCCCGGTATCGTCGCCCATCAGTCAGCACTAAAAGGCGGCGAACAACTTAAAATCCCCCAGTACGATGATCGGATTGTATAACTTGTGTAATCTTCGATATTATTACTGGCGTGATTGATATAAAATGTTTATGAGATTACTGGTACTTTGATTTCTCTCCAATTAATCGCCTGAATAAGGAGTCGCAAATATGAACGAGAGGATAGATAAAATTGCCGGGCAGGGAGGGACGGAAGAGATTTCGCGTCGCGTGTTTTTGAACTGGACGGGATCAACCGCATTGCTGGCCTCGACCGGATTGCTGACTAAAGTCGGTCGGGCTTACCCAGCCAGCGCCGGTAAAGTTATCCGCATGGGGGTGGTGGGCGGCGGATTCGGTGCCCATTTTCACTGGCATCAACATCCTAATTGCAAGGTAACCGGGGTGACCGATCTGCGGCCTGAACGGCGGGATACCCTCCGTAAAAATTATCTATGCGATGCGGTCTACGATTCATTGGAGGAGATGATAAAAAAGGCCAAAGATATCGATGCGGTGGCTATCTTTTCCGGGGCTCCCGATCACGCCAAGCACGTCAAGATGTGCATGGAACGCGGTTGGCATGTAGTTTCGGCCTGTCCGGCCTGCATGTCCGTTCAAGAGGCCGAGATGATGAAAGAAGTAAAGGGAAAAACCGGCTTGAAATACATGATGGCCGAGTCGAGCTGGTATCGTCAACCGACCATTTACGCCCGTAATATGTATAAGGCGGGTGAGTTCGGAGAATTAATCTATTCTGAGGCGGAGTATTACCATAACTTTGCGAACATGCATACTACTCCCGAGAATAAAGGTACCCTTTTCCGGATGCCGGACGGCAAGCGTACCTGGCGCTGGGGGCTGCCGCCGATGCACTATCCAACGCATTCACTCGGTTTTTTAACGGGGGTGACCGGCGAACGCATCACCAAGGTATCCTGTCTGGGATATGGTAATCCCGACAGCCCGGTATTGAAGGACAACAGATATAACAATCCATTCTGGAATGAAGCGGCCATGATGAAAACCAATAAGGGCAACATGTGCCGATGTAACGTTTTCTGGAAAGTTCGGTCCGGAGGCGAGCGCGCTCAATGGATTGGAAGTAAGGGCGCACTATACATGGCCCTTTACCAGGTACATGGTAATGCCAAGCTGCCTCCGGATGGTAAGGGGGGGGCGGTGCAGATTCCCGAGTACTGGAAGACTTCGGAAATGCTGCCCGATTCCATGCGTCTCGCCTCGGGTCATGGCGGTTCCGCGGTGTTTATATCGGCCGAGTTCATCAATGCATTGCTGGAAGAACGGGAACCTGAAATCGATCTGTATGAATCGCTGGCCATGACGGTTCCCGGCATAATTGCTCATCAAAGTGCTCTTAAAGACGGCGAACAGTTGAAAGTGCCGAACTTCGACAGAAAAACCTGACCTAAGTATATTAGTCAGTTATTGTACGAAATTCCTCATATTTGCTCAGAACGGAGGAAGCGGAAATGGCTCGAAGAATAAATCAATCAGGTAAAGTCAATAGAAAAACGCGCCGGGATTTTATGAAAAATACCGGAGCGATCGCTGCATCAGTCGGCGTGACGACGCTGGCGCCCGGCCGGACGTTGGCCAAGGCTTTGGGGGCTAATGATCGGATCAATATTGGATTTATTGGTTGCGGCAACAGGACAGGCACCCACCTGAGCAGACTGGTACCTATGAAAGAGAACGGGGAAAATATTGAATTCGTGGCATTCAACGATGCCTATCGGCCTCGAATGGAATGGATGGTAGAGAAATTCTCCGGAAAGAGCTATTTCGATTATCGCGAATTGCTTGCCGACCGTAATGTAGATGCCGTCTTTATTTGTACGCCGGACCATCACCACGGCTATCAGACTATTGACGCCGTCAAGGCCGGCAAAGATGTTTATTGCGAAAAGCCAATTACCCACTGGCGGCAGTTTGAGTTGGCCAAGAAAGTGGTCGAGGTGGTGGCGGAATCCGATCGGGTATTACTACTTGGCACTCAATACATGTCGGATTCCGCATACCGGCAGGCCAGGAAATTGATCGAGGACGGTCTGATCGGTCAACCCATACATGCCGAGTGCGGTTATTTTCGCTTGGGTGATTGGGCGGAAAGAGGCATGCGCATCGACGATCCCGATGCCAAACCCGGACCGAATCTGAATTGGGAGGCGTTTCTCGGCGATTCACCCAAACGCCCCTTTGATGTCAGCAGGTTTTTCCGTTGGCGCATGTACATGGATTATTCGGGCGGGCCGGCAACCGATAATTATCCGCATCTGATGACCCAGGTAATTATGATGCTCGGTGTAAAGTTTCCCAGCAAGGTGGTTGCCACGGGGGGCATATTCCGTTATCCGGAACGCGAAGTTCCCGACACATTCAATATCCTAATCGACTATCCGGAGAAAATATCGTTGGTTGTTGTGGGGACGCAAGGTAACAACCATCAGGGTAATTGGGGTTATTATCCGGGTCGATCTCCGGTTATTCGCGGATGGGAGGGTACACTCACCCTTGAAGGTAATATCATCAGATACACGCCGGCGCGAGGTCGACAACAGCCGTTGCTCGGCAAAAAAGAAATGACCTTTCCCGTGGAACATCCGGCCAATATGGAAAGATACTATGGGGAATTTTTCTCGTGTATTCGTAATCGTAAAAAGCAAACGGCCAGTCCCGCCGATTTGGCCTATTATGTACAAACGCCGATACATATGGCCATGGTGAGCTGGTTAAGCGATAAGGTGGCACGATTCGACGCCCAGAAGGAAAAAGTAATTCTATAGACTTTTCTTTGTTGATTGAATTTCCCAGATTTAAATAGGTTTAATACGGTTTTCGTTGTTGAGGGGTAAGGTTTCCTTCGGCGGGTGGATTGGTTATCATAGAACCTTCAGGTGATGCGCCGCCTGCATAACATATTTGGGGGATGTCGGATAAATCCGGTTGCGGGTTTGTTTTCGGCTCGTTGGTTAAGGGCATGTCCTCTGGATAAAGGAACAGGAGAAATTAACAATGGCAGGGAATGAAATTACCAGACGAAAGTTTGTTAGGGATACCACGGTAGCGGCTGCCGGTATTGCGGTGGGGATGAGTGCCGCCGAGGCGGCCCAGGGTTCACCGGCAACTCAGCCCGCAGCCGAGAAGACCCGCAGCTACAATGAAAAAATGGAGTATCGCACACTGGGCAAGACGGGCCTGTGGATATCGGCAGTCAGCCTGGGAGGACATTGGAAGAAGATTCCATACAAGTTCGGCACCGAAGATTTCGCCAGGAATCGCCGTGAGGTGGTCAGTGCCTGCATCGATTGCGGGATAAATTATATTGATGCCTGTACCGGCCAGGAGGTTCAGGCCTATTCCGCCGCCCTGCGGGGTCGCCGAGACAAGATGTACTTCGGCTATTCATATTACGAGCACGAAATGCGCTTCCCGGAGTGGCAGACCATGGAAAAGCTGCTCGAATCGCTGGACGACATGATGGGGCAGGCCAAGCTGGAGTATGTCGACCTGTGGCGACCGACCTGCTACTGGACGCCCAGCACCAATCATACGGTAGCACATGAGGAGGCGATAGTGGGAGCCCTGGAAAAGGCGATAAAAGCGGGCAAAGTTCGTTTCGGCGGTTTATCCACCCACAAACATGACTGGGCCATCCGCATGATTGAGACCTATCCAACACACATCCAGGTAGTCGTGGTTCCCTATACGGCTGGTTCGAAAAAGGCCCATGCCCGGGTGGAACCCGGTAAGGATGGCTGGAAGGGTATTACCGAAAAACGCAACCCGAAAGAGATTGGTATCTATAGTCTGATCGATGCAGTGAAAAAGAACCGAGTGGGATGGGTTGGTATCAAGCCGTTTGCCAGTGGTTCGGTCTTTAAATCCCGGGGCATGCCTGACTCGGCCACCAAGAAGGAAGACGATGAACGGGCGCGCATGACCCTGCGCTACGTATTACAGAACGACGCCCTTACCGCGGCGATTCCCGGTCTGATAACTGCCGATCAGGTTCGCAATGCCGCCAAGGCAGTACAGGAACGCCGTAAGCTCGAACTGGCGGAAACCCAGCGATTACAGCAGACGGTCGATGAGATGTGGGCAAACCTGCCTGAAAATTATCAGTGGCTAAAGACAGAATGGGAGTATGTGTAGATCGCTGATGATATAAAGGCAGGAATACTTACAGAGTGCGGGAAGTTCCCGATCCTTAATCATTTGGTTATGTAAATACGGAGACACGATATTGGCTTGGCGATGTTTAAAACGAAATATTGGTTCTTTACTTATAGTATTATTGATTTCCAGTGGATTTTTTATGATGGACGGTTGTTCTGAGGAAGGGCAACCAGTTAAGCCGGAAACAACTGTGGGTGATACGGCATCAAGCGGCAAAAAAGATCCGCTTTCCGATCACTTGGGGCGAATTATTGAAGCTGTTTCTGCCAAACCCGCGAAGCCGGCGGATAACTCCGCATGCCTGGTTTGCCACAACGATTTTGCGGAGGAGGAGCTTTCGCTAAAACACGAGGAGGGGGGTGTCGGCTGTACCGGCTGCCACGGCCCTTCGGAAGACCACGGCGGAGATGAGTTGAATATTCTTTTTCCGGATTTCCTTTTCGGCAGGTTGGAGATTGTTGCCTTCTGCACAAACTGCCATAAGGAAGAAGAACACCCCAAAGACGAAGTATACGATCTGTTCTTGAAAAAATGGTCGGGCAAATACCGACCGAACGGGCGCATGATCAGTAACAATTCCATCTGTACCGACTGTCACGGCAACCATGCCATACTTGCGCCTCATCAAATACAGTTTCCGACGGAATGATTTGCCTGCAAGATGTTTATTTGCCATGCAGATTCTTGTGATTAATGGGAGCAATAATTGTGACAAGTACAACACAACTTATGTTCATGAATCGGGCGGCATGTCGTATTTTAGTATCCGTTTTTATAACCTTACTGCTGGCGGGATGTTCGATACCGGATGGGGGAAAAGCTTTTCGTGTCGAAAAGGACGAGGCCAGCGTATGTTTTTACGCGGGCAATTCTCCCGAGGGCGGTAAGCCTCTGGTCAGGTATAGATATGCTGATGTGCCGTTTAAATCTTATGTGCAGGAATTCCGTACCCCCTGGGGCGTCAATATTCTTCGTGATTCTCCCCACGATCACAAACACCACCATGCATTGATGTTGGGTCTTACCGTTGACGAGGTTAACTTTTGGGCGGAAGAAAAAAACTGCGGCAAACAGGTGCATCGTGAGTTTGCCGATTGGATTCAGGATACACAAAAAGGACTGCAGCGTGCTGCGGTTACCGATGTTGTCGACTGGATTAATCCTGCGGATAAAAAGTCAGTTATTCATGAGTACCGCACCATTGAAACTTACCGAGCAAAAATTTTGGGGGCGTCGCTGCTGACCTGGAATTCCCAATTTGAACTGCCCGCCGATAAATCGTCCGCATCAATCACCGGCGTTAGATATTATGGCTTGGGTGTACGTTTCGTCCAATCCATGGACGTTGGCGGTGATTTCATCAATGCCGACGGTAAAACCGGAGTGGAGGGGACAAACAAAGACAGGTCTTCATGGTGTGCATATAAAGCCCTGGCCGACGGCAAACCGGTTACCGTGGCGGTGTTCGATTATCCAAAAAATGTTCGTCATCCGGCAACGTGGTTTACCATGACAGAGAATTTTGCCTATATAAGCGCGACTCTTGATTTGCCGAAGAATCCGGTCGAAGTATCGGCCGCAGAGCCTTTGCGGTTACGGTATGGATTGGCGGTTTGGGACGGTCATGTCGAGTCAGAAACGATCGACAAGCTGTATAAGCGCTGGATCGAGTTGCCTACAACAAATCCTTCAAAATAAGTGATATAAAAAGTAATGTCATTCGTCTAACCCGATAACCATATTTTAGGACATTGATTCCGGATGGAAATTATTTGGTAGAGTATATTTATTCACGGGAATTGTGAATTATAGGACGATGCTGCTAGACATGCACTTATTAGTTAGTCTCTTCCTAATATGACCTTCCATTGGACCCGATGTATTAGTTACAGCCGGGAATTATTTTTGCGCGAATTGCTTGATTTGAGTTTGGCAAAAAGAATACTGCGCCCGATTACCCATAATCGTGGGATATATAAAGCTATGACAAATGATTGGGGTTAATTACACGGATGAAAAATATCTTGAGCATGGTCTGGTAATTTAGTGGTCCGCTATGATAAATCTGTTAAATGTTCATCAAAAGAGTAAAATGCTTACCTCCAAGTTGAATAGTGCGGTTAATTGGTTCATGCCGTCAAACCTGCGGGCTTGTGATATAGAGGCATATTGTAAGTCCAAGTTAGCGGTGATATTTGCCTTTGTTCTAATTACTTTGG
>CP070790.1:3281004-3286881 GCA_020346805.1 Planctomycetota bacterium | reverse complement strand
TGCCCGGGGCGCCCTATCATCGAGTCTATGCCAACACCACCCTGGACCACACTACGGCAACAGCCATAAGCACTTGGGTAACCGGCGATAATGAATTCCATAACTCGGCTATTCCCGGTCAGACCTACTACTACTGGGTAAGCGCCGCTGCAGATAGTGGCGGCCTGCATGCAACCGAACTGAGCAATTTCTCCGTAAGCAGCGGTTGGAGGGCACTTAATACGCCAACCGTTGATGCCAGTGACGGCACTTACACCAGCCATATATCCATCTCCTGGAACAGCGTACCTGGAGCGACGCATTACAAGCTTTTTTACAGCCCGGTTAACGACCGAAGTACAGCCATGGTGGCCAGAGATTGGTCGTCGGCCACAGCCTATACTCACATTTCGGGGATTACTCCAGAAATCACCTACTATTATTGGGTTAAAGCGGCCACAAGTGCAACCGGGACCAAGGCGAGTGCCTACAGCGACGCCGATACCGGCTGGATGGCCTGGACGCCGTTGCCTTATCCGACCGGTGTGGATTCCAGTGATGGAACTTACAACACCAAAATACGGGTAACCTGGGACGAGGTGACTGAGGCCAATGCTTATCGGGTTTACCGCAGTACCAGTACCGCTGCAAACAGCTTCATACCGATCAGCGATTGGAACGGCCATCGGATTTACGATGATTTTACGGCCACTCCCGGCGTAACCTATTTCTACCGAGTGCAGTCAGCCGTTAATCTCCAAGGTGGCCGGGCAAGTAACTTGAGCATATATGATTCCGGTTATCGTTCTTTAGTTCCACCCGATACCATATCGGCCAGCGATGGCGACTATTCGGACCATGTGCATTTAGAGTGGAACAGGCCCGAAGGAGCGACTCATTTTCGCGTCTACCGGGCAGAAAGCAGCAATCCCAACGATGCAACAGCAATAGGTCCCTGGCAATGGCAAACTGAAACCAGCTACGATGATTTTAATGTTACGCCATGCACGACCTATTTTTACCGGATCAAGGCTGGAACCGATATCTACGGAAACCACGGGACGGACGTTAGCCTAAATTACGCTACCGGTCATAGTGCTATGCTGCCTCCGACGAGTGTTACCGCCAGCGATGGTACTTATGGTGATAAGATTGAAGTTACGTGGAACAGCATACCCGAGGCCGGTATTTATAGAGTGTATCGTAATACCGTTGATGATCCCAATACCGCACAAGCTCAAGGTCCGGCAATAACCGCAACCAGCTATGATGACATATATGCCACCAAAGGTCAGACCTATTATTATTGGGTGAAGGCGGCCCAAGGCCCCTATATGGTGGATTGCCCGACCGACTTCAGCAGTTCCGACGCCGGTTGGATTGATTTATCCACCCCAGGCAACATGACGGCTAGCGACGGAACGTTCTATGCCCACGTACATATCGACTGGGATAGCGTGACAGGGGCTACCCATTATTCCCTTGCTCGTTCGGAAACGCCTACCGGAGATCCGGATGGTTTGGGCATGCTGACCACTACTTCTTACGACGATGAGACTGCAGTACCCGGTCAGACTTACTACTACTGGGTACAGGCCATGCGCCAGACCGCCGGTGGTCGCAGCAGTACCCAGGCCAGCGACACCGGCTGGCGAGCTTTAACGGCGCCAACGGCGGTTTATGCTACTAACGGGACCTACTCATATTGCGTAAATATTACCTGGAGCAGCGTGGAAGGAGCGACCCATTATCGTGTCTATCGCCATACATATGATGTGGTCGGCGGTGCGACGCCGCTGGATGTTTGGCAATCTGAAACTTTTTACGACGATACAACCGCAGTGCCCGGTGAGACTTACTACTATTGGGTAAAGGCGGCGGCCAGTGATTCAGGGGAACATGAAAGTGACTTCAGCAACTCTGATGCCGGCTGGCGGGGCCTGCCCGAACCGGAGAATCTTACCGCCAGCGACGGGACTATTACCAGCCACGTACTGGTCAACTGGGATAGTGTTTCGGGGGCCAGTCATTATTGCGTCTTTCGCAGTCCAACCGGAAACCCGTCTGACGGGGGACAATTAGGCGGCTGGGGGACGGAAACCAGCTATGAAGATACTTCAGTGACACCGGGACTAACTTATTATTATTGGGTTAAGGCGGCAAACAACAGTTCCGGCGATAACGCCAGTAACTATAGCGCTCCCGACACCGGTTGGCGAGCGGAAGATTGTGACGGTGACGGCACACCAGATCAGGATGAGCCTGATAGCGATGATGACGGCGTCATCGACGACTGCGATAACTGTCCAGGTACACCATCTGGTGTAATGGTTGATGAAAACGGCTGCCCGCCGCCCTGCGTTCCGCCGGTTATCTATCATGCTGAGTCCATTATGACCCATGGGACTGTCGGTCAGCTCCCTCTTTACCTATTATATGGGGGGTCGGAACCGGTCATCGAGTCACGTTATGATACCGACAAAAATAGTGTCGGGCCGACCCTGATGGTGGTCTATTTCATGGACTCCATCCAGGCCTACGACGGCTCATTGGACGCCGGTGACGAAGTCCTCCTTTCCAGCGGTACTATTGATTCCCTGTCGATAATTAATAACAACGAGTTACATATCGACATGCGCGGGGCCGACAACAACACCTGCCTCATCGCGACCTTACACGGCCTGGCATCGGTCTCCGATGGCACATGCCGAATCACCGAAGCTTCAGTTATGCCCGACACCGACATAAAAGTAAAAGTCATCCTGGGCGAAGTGAACTACATGAGCCCGGTAAATATCTTCGATCTGGGGGCCATCAAGCGCGAGTTCTCTCAACCACTGGGGGAGTATAATTTCTTTATGGACGTTAACACCGACGGCAATATCGATATCGACGATATATATGTGATCAGGAGTAATGTCTTTAAACCACAGGGAGGATTAACCTGCCCGTAACTGACAGGATCAATTCAAACAATTGATCCCGGCTCATCAACGCCGCTGCAAAGTACAGGCAGCCAATAGGAAAGCACCCGTAGCCCAGGCACGCGTGCACCGGCATGCATGTCCTGTCGGGGCCACACTATGAAGTCGTGACAGCAGGACGCTATTGTAGAAACAGAAGCGTTAGGCGGCAAAGATATGATTATGACATTTATTCGACATCGTTTTGGGCCAGCGACGGGGGTTGGATACGTGAAGTGGATGGGGATGGAGGGTTCGAAGGGAGTGGGATATATGTGTGTAACATCGCATAAAAAAGGATTTGTAAGTATAGCAAAATGCATTGAAAACATAGTAGCGAAGGTGTCTCTCATCCGGTCTTAGAGCGTTTCACAAAAACCCAAAAAGATAGCCACAGTATTTGAACCAGCTGATACAATCTTTGGTGGTGATGGTTTTCAGGGCATCTGCGATAGCTTGGACGAGTGTATCCTATTTACGGTCTTTGGCTTTGCGAAGGTAGGCTTTGATCTTTGACCACATCAACTCAATGGGATCAAAATCCGGAGATTATGGTGGCATATACTACAAATCGGCGCCAGTTGCATAGATCATCGCCTAAATATCGGCTGACTTGTGGCTGAATAAGTTATCCATTACCACAAATTCGCCAGGATGTAATTCAGGTGCCAAAAGAATGTTTCACATAGGTGTGAAAGGCCTTTGCGTTAGTTGCTCCTTTAAAAACAAAAGGAGCATTCGATCCCTCGAATCCTATTGCTGCTACCATAGTTGTGATACACCAATGACCTGAGGGAACCAGGTCATACACTCATTGCTCCTTAACCGCACGACCATACAGGCGGGTTATATTTATTTTTTGCTCCGCTTTCATCGATAAAAATTAAACGACGGTTCTTTTGTCATTTCGATCTTCGGGAACCACGCTTGACGTTTCTGATGAACGTCCGGACGGTTTTGTTCGCCGGCACGGAGGGTCTTTTTTGTGGCGCTGGCCTAGGCGATTCAAAGCCCGAAAAACCGCTATGATGCTGCAATTCTTATCACTCAGCTCGCGGAGTGCTTCCAAGGTTGCATCGGGGTGTCGATCTGCTAGGGCCTGGAGATCGCCAAGATCTCCGAGACCGCAGCCTGCGATAGCAAAAATGATGATCAGTAGACCAAAGAAAACGTTTCGTATTTGGCTGATTCCTTATAGTAAGGTGATAAATAGTCCAATAGGTTATGTTGATGGGCTCAAACCCATGGCAAGCAGTGATCTGCCTGTTCTCGTTATTTAACGTCAAGAATGGTGTTTTACTAAGTTAATTATTGCCCGATCGGCGACAATGGCATCAAGATTTAAATGAATGTAGGGCGTGGTTGTCCTGATTTGTCGGGGCCTGCCGTCGATTCTCAAACATGCTCGTCCCTATGTATATCGAAATCGGGATGGGCATGCCACGTAACTTCCGATGATAGAGCACTCGATTAGGGAACTGACATAATTGGCGGTGTCGGTTATACTCCCGGGCACGATGGATTTTCAGCCGATCATTATCGTGGTGGTAATTATTGTGGTTATCGCCCTGGCGATCTATCGCCGCTATAAGGCGAGGCTGCGGCGTGAGGCTCTGGCCAAGCTGGCCAAGGCCAAGGGGTGGGAGTACCGGCCGAGGAAAGATTGGGCGATGGATGGGCGGTTCGGGATGTTTTCCTGCCTCCAGCAAGGTTCCAAACGATATGCCTACAACGTTCTCAAGGGTCAGGTCAGCCAGCGCCACATGCTGGGCTTCGACTACCACTACGAGACTTACTCGCGTGATTCGAAGGGCCGGCGCCGAACTCATCATCACTACTTTTCGGCGGTGCTGATCAATTCGGGTTTGCCGCTTAAATCGCTGGTGATTCGGCCGGAGCATTTTTTCGACAAGGTCACCGAGTTTTTCGGCTACGACGACATCGACTTTGAGTCAAGTGATTTTTCGCGTAAGTTCTACGTAAAATCGCCTGACAAAAAATGGGCCTTCGACGTGATCCATCAAGAGACCATGGAATTTATGCTCAACAGTCCGACGTTCCATCTTGATTTCCAGGGGCCCCACGTGATGGCTTACCATAAAAGCAGTACCTTTGATATTGAAGAGTTCGGGGCCGCTATCGCGGTCATCGAAGGTATATTGAATCGTTTACCGGAATATCTACTCCGCGAACTGAAAGGGCAGGAGCAATGATGATGGAAATATTGGCACAATCGGTGGGGCTGGTGGTGTTTCTGGTGGTCGGCGGTTTGGTATTGCTGTTGGTGCTGATAGTGGCCGGTCTGTATAACGGGCTGGTAAGGTCGCGGAATGCCTGCGACGAATCCTGGGCCGACATCGACACCGAACTGCGGCGGCGCTACAACCTGATTCCCAATCTGGTGGAATCGGTTAAGGGTTATGCCGCTCACGAAAAAGATACGCTGGAACGGGTGGTTCAGGCCCGCAACACGGCTATGGCCAACACCGGCTCACCGGAGTCGCAGGCCCGGGATGAGAACATGTTGATCGGTGCCTTGCGGCAGTTGTTTGCTTTGGCCGAGTCGTATCCCGACTTGAAGGCCAACCAGAATTTCCTGCAGTTGCAGGAGGAGTTGTCCAACACCGAGAACCGCATCCAGCGGTCCCGCCGATTTTATAATGCCAACGTGCGGGATCTGAGCAACCGCATTCAGGTATTCCCTTCCAACATTGTGGCCAATATATTCAGCTTCACCAGGAAGGAATACTTTGAGATCGAAGATGCGGCGGTTCGCGAACCGGTCAAGGTGCAGTTTTGATTGGAATCATCAACATGAGTAATGGTTGTGATTTTTGCGTGGCGTGGGCAAGCTCAATGTGTCAGGTGAGTTGAGTTTGCCCGTGTCGATCATCCCCAAAGATACAATTAAGATATCGACTCGTTAAATCTGGAG
>CP070790.1:3277615-3280904 GCA_020346805.1 Planctomycetota bacterium | reverse complement strand
TTTCTGCCTCCTGGTAGCTGCATCGGCTTGATAATAAAAAATGCACCGACCGCCCGATTCGGAAACGTATGTTCTTCAATCCGTGGTTACCCATTTGAGCCTACTGGGTAAACGTTACCCATTTTTTCGTTCCCATTGTATCACCATCCGGTACTTGTTCGTATCTTCCTCGTGCCGGAAATAGTCAATCTGTGGCGGCATCCGTGCCATAATTTCGTGAGCCATACGCCGGTTATTTACTGCGCGAGGGGGGATTCGAACCCCCACGGGTTTCCCCACAGGATCCTAAATCCTGCGCGTCTGCCAGTTCCGCCACCCGCGCCGAGAATTATTAATGTAATTATACCCCCTCCCGGTCTGCATGCGACCACCTGAATACCGCACCCCATAGTACGCAACAGCGGATAAAAGTCAGCATTTTTTACTTCCATACAACACGCATTCTCCCGCCTTACAAAGCTTTTGGACTTGTCGCATACCTGTTTAGCGGCTAAAACCGCGTCATGTTTACAGCCTTGGGAAAACTGATTGGGAGGTGGCCGTGGTTTTTCGTCGGTGTTTGGGGAATCGTACTGGCGTCCGGTGTGGTCTGGGCCCTGCTGGCATCCGATACACCCCCGGCGGACATCGGCTCGTTTTTGCCGTACGATTCACTTCACAATCAGGCGGTTCGGCTCATTCAGCAAGCCTTTCCAAAAATGGCGGCCCGCAGCCAGATCGTGGTCATCGCCGAACGACCTACAGCTCTGACCGATGATGACTTTACCTGGCTCCATATGCTGTCTCAAGCAGCGGGCCGGGCTACCGAAGGACGCACGCTTTCGCCGGCGGTAGATTTCCTCAAACCGCGACTTCTCAGCCAGGATAAACAGTCGGCGATGATGGTAGTCAACCTTTCCAGTAACTTCATCAGCCCCAAATCCATCGAAGCGGTCAAGGCGGTCGAACGTATGATTACCGCCGATCCGGCGCCGGCGGATTTGACGGTGGAGATCACCGGGACGGCAGGCATCGGCCGGGATTATGCCGACGCCACCGAACAGGCCCTGCACAACACCACATGGGTAACCATCTTTGCCGTCTTGATAATTCTGATTGTGATCTACCGTTCGCCGATCGGTGCCTTGGTGCCCCTGGTGTCGATCGGTGCCAGCGTTTATCTGGCCTTTGTGTTACTGGCTTTGCTGTCGCGAGCGGGTTGGGAGATCTCCAATATGGATCGTGTTTTTGCGGTGGTGCTGCTGTTTGGTGCCGGTGTCGATTACGCCCTGTTTTGGATTTCACGTTATCGGGAAACCTTACACGAGAACGTGGACTTTATCCCCGCGGCACAGTCAGCCACCAGGCATTCGGGCCCGGCGATCATGGCCAGTGCCGGTACCACTATCTGCGGCCTGACCACCATGTTGGCTACCGATCTGGTTCCCACGCAAAACGCGGGCAAGGTATTGGCAGCGGTATTGATCGTAGCCTTGCTGGCGGCACTGACCCTCTCGCCGGCGTTGGCCAGGGGCTTGAGGCGGGGGCTGCTCTGGCCTCTCCGTCCCCAGGCCCAACCGAGCATCGGCCAGCGTTATTTCTGGCCCCTGCTGGCCGACAGGGTTACGCGTCGCCCCGGCACGGTCATGTTGGCCGGTACTATTCTACTGGCGGTATTGGCACTGCTGTCGTTACGCATCAACTTTCGATTCGATTCGCTCTCCGAATTGCCGGAGGGTTCTTCCTCGCAGCGGGGTTACGAAATCGCCCGCCGGCATTTTTCCAAGGGGCAGCTTTATTCCAATACCCTGTTGCTCAAGTTCGATCGGCAATCCGCATCATCGGACGAACTGGAAATAATCGGCCGGGCCCTGACCAAGAGTATCGCCGACGTCAATGGGGTATATGATGTCTATTCGCTCGACGCACCCCTGGGCCAGGCGAAGGGGAAACGCAGTGCGGTCATCGGCTCCATACTCTCGTTGATGTCCCATGAGTTCTACCAGGCCAAAACGATGCCCATACTTCGTTTCGAGATTCTTATCGATCATTTGCCCTTTTCATTTGAGGCAATGGATATCATTGAAAAGGTTAGAACAATCGCGAACGAAACGACCAACCAATTATTACCGACCGGCCAAAAGGCCGATGTATTTCTGGCCGGCCCTACGCCTTACGTAATTGCGGTACGCAAGGTCGCCGGCAAGGACCAACTTCGCGTGATGGTGCTGGCCACCACGGTGATTGCCTTGATCGTATTGGTTCTGATCCGCGACCTGCCCCTGACGGTATTTATGCTGTTGGCTACCTGGCTAACATATGGAGCCACCCTTACCCTAAGTCAGTTCTTTTTTGTAGAGGTTTTGAATGAGCCGGGGTTGGATTTGAAGGTGCGTCTGATTGTTTTTGTGATAGTGGTGGCGGTGGGTCAGGATTACAACATCTTTCTGGTTACGCGTCTGTTGGAGGAGCCGGCGGAAATATCCGATGCCCAAGCCGCCCGACGGGCTATTGTCAGTACCGGGTCGGTGATCAGCAGTTGCGGGTTGATTATGGCGGCTACCTTGGGTTCGCTGTGGGCGGGGGGTTTATTATTGCTTCAGCAGGTCGGTTTTGCCCTGGCTTTGGGCATCCTGATCGATACCTTCTTTGTTCGGCCCTTGTTGATCCCCAGCTTCTATCTGGCCACCGGCAGACGCCGAAAATCCCGCCCTAACCGCCAAGAATCCCAAAATCTGTGATAAAAAAGGCTATAATATCCGCTTTATACTTACGGACACTGCAGTCTAACAATATAATTGATATGTAATAAGGACGGGTAATCTCTGACGCTTGCGAGGAGCTGATATGATTTCTACACTTCGTATCCACTATGCCATTGTTGTTTTTGCTTTATTGTTAACAGCCACCCCCGCGGTGCATGCGGTGGTTTCAACCATCGATGCCACGGTGACGGCCGAGATTGAAGAGTATGACGGTATTGAAATGGTCAACTTCGACTCGGCTTTTGAGGACCTGGACAATACTACGGGCAATCTGCCTCTGATGGTTGAGGTGGAGTTCATGCAAGCCGGCACCGCCGAGGATGTGGCCGGCGTATCGGCCATCACCACCTTTAACGATCCGCGCTTGAGCCAAATACCGGATCCCAACGAGTTCGGCATCGACGTGACCGCCTTCAGTGAATCATCGACCCTCTGGTATACCGGATTATCCAACTCCACCGAGACACGAACCATTACCTTTACCCAACCTGAGATCGGCGAGCCGGTTGGTACGGAGTTGCTGGTACGCAGCCAATTTTTTGTCG
>CP070790.1:3272779-3277515 GCA_020346805.1 Planctomycetota bacterium | reverse complement strand
ACTTGTTCGATGGTTCCTACTAGTCGTACCTGTAGGTGGCTGCACCGCTAATAGGCCGTCGACACTTTCTTCAGTAAAGCCATTACCTGAACTTCTAATTCGTCGCGTTGCTGATCGCGTCATCCTTGACAATCCCGATCCACCACGGTTCAACTGGGGCGAAGGGGTATTGATGGCGGGCATGATCAAGGCGGGTCTTGCGCTCAAGGAGCCGCGGTACATTGACTTCGTGCGGACTTGGGCGGATAACTGGTATGGCGATCCTCTCCACCAGCGGCTCTTCGGTGGGAAGGGCATCGCCAAGGGTTACTGCGGCGTCTGGGGGCCGGGCTTCTCGATAGCCCTCCTGTATGAACATACCGGTAACCCGAAGTATCGCGAAATGGTCCAGCATATCGCCGACTTCATCGCAACCAAGGCCACACGCACCAAGGAAGGGGGACTCGGTCACTTCGCTAACAACTATCAGTTGTGGGCTGACACCCTGTACATGGTCTGCCCCACATTGGTTCACCTGGGTCGCGTCACCACCCAGCCCAAGTATATCACAGAGGCGGCCCGGGAGCTGAGCATTTCCACCCGTCACCTGCAGGATCCGCAAACCGGTCTCTGCTACCATATGTGGAATGAGCCGAAAAACCGGCCCGTAGGCGAGTTCTGGGGCCGCGGCAATGGCTGGATTATGATGTCCTTTGCTGAAGTGCTGCCCTTTCTTAATAGAACCAACCCACACTACGCCCCGCTTCTCGAACGTTTCCGCCGACAGGTCCGAGGCCTGCTTGCCGTCCAGGATCCACAGAGCGGCATGTGGCATACCGTGGTGAACCGTCCCGAGTCCTATCTTGAAACCTCTGGTACCGCCATGATCCTGTATGGCCTTGTCCAGGGCCGCAAGTACAATTTAGTCGAGGTGGAACAAGGCGCCATATATAAGGCATGGAAATCTCTGTCCAGCCAAGTTGATGCAACCGACCACGTGATCAATGTTTCCCGCGGCACCGGTCCTACAACCTATGACAAATACTGCACTAGACCTCGCGGCACCTACACTTGGGGCACTGGCGGCTTCCTACTAGCAGCTCAAAGTCTGTACCGCAAGTAACTATGACCTGCTCCCACAAATGAGTAGAGTAGAGTAGAGATGTGGCGCGGTAGGTTAGGTGGCCTATCCGTTTCTAAACCTTTCGTCCGCTGGTGCCTCACTAGCTCATCAGTTCTCCGTTTACGTCGGTCGATAGATGTGACCACACCCGCTATGGCTCAGATTCGCATTGCTCATGTAGCGGTTATGATCGAACCTTATTGCCGGGTAACGGCAAACTGTCGACTTCCATGGAAGATCTGGAGCTGACGCTTTTGGATGTTCGTGGTATTGAAAAGCCGGCGGAGGTCAAGTTAGACGGGCGGAGCTTTAAGCGGGTGCTTTGTGGCGAGGGCAAGCAAATCCACGACTCGCCATACTTCGAGATCGGATATGCCCGAACGGTACAGGTGAAAAATTGGAAATGCATCGCCGTACACATTCCCGGCAAAATCAAGGCCTGAGCTAAAAGGCGGCGTAATAAGCTATAATATGTTCCTAAATAACTATCTGGGAAAAAATGTCGCCAAATATCTTAATCATTTTGATATCGATCAGCTTTATGATTTGAACAAAGAACCAGTTAAGTTATATAATCCGGCTTCGGATTCCAGGTTTGCTGATAGACTAAAAGAGATGAAGCAGTATTTGCGATGGTATTTGGATACTTTACTTAATTATCCGTTTCCAATGAAATAGAATAATGAAGGTGTATGATGAACATGTGTAGGCGAATTGTAGTGTTTTGTTGGGCAGTTTTTTGGAGTAGTTGCGCAATCGGGGATCCCGTAAAGTCGAATGATGTGGCGCGACCGACCGGGGGAAGGCCCAATATCATTCTCATTATGGCCGATGACCTCGGTTACGAGTGCTTGAGTTGCAACGGCAGCACATCATACCGAACACCAGTTTTGGATAAGCTGGCCGATACTGGCATGCGGTTTCAACACTGCTATTCGACACCGCTGTGCACACCGTCCCGAGTGCAGCTCATGAGCGGACAATACAACTTCCGCAACTACATTGGATTTGGAACGATGGATCCGAAAATCACAACCTTTGCTCATATTCTGCGATCGGCCGGTTACGCCACCTGCGTGGTCGGTAAATGGCAGTTGGCAGGTCGTGCGAGAGGTAACGGCACCTATCCGAAAAAAGCGGGCTTCGATGAGCATTGTCTCTGGCAGGTGGACCGAAGAGAGTCTCGTTATTGGAATCCATTAATTCGGCAAAATGAGAAGTACCGCAGTGACCTCGAGGACAGGTATGGCCCCGATGTTTTCTGTGAATATATCAATGATTTTATCGAACGGCATCAGAACGAGCGTTTCTTTATTTATTATCCCATGGCCTTGACCCATGCTCCCTTTATTCCCACGCCGGATAGCACTGGAAATGATGCAAGAGACAAGGACGACAAAAAATATTTCGCGGATATGGTGGCCTATATGGATAAGATCATCGGCCGAATCGTCGCCAAGTTGGATAAACTCGGCCTGCAGGAAAATACCCTTATTCTGTTTACCGGTGATAATGGTACGGGTGGCAAAATCATTTCTCAGATGGGATCGCGCAAGATTCGAGGTGGGAAGGGAACTACCACGGATGCCGGTACCCACGTACCTCTCATAGCCAATTGGAAGGGAGTTATCCCTGCTGCAAGAGTGTGTGATGAGTTGATTGATTTCACCGATTTCCTGCCGACGCTTGCTGAGGTTGCCGGGGCAGAGATTCTAAAACGCATCAAAATTGATGGTAGAAGTTTTTTGCCCCAACTTTTAGGTAAACCGGGTAAGCCTCGTGAATGGGTTTTTACTCATTTCGATCACAAACGATTAATTCGTTACGTCCATGACAAACGATGGAAATTGTATCACGACGCCAGACTCTTTGATCTGAATGCCGACCGGTCTGAGAAGAAGCCGCTTAAACCGAGTACCGATACGTTAGAAGCTGCGGTGGCCAGGAAACGGCTGCAGTCGGTATTGGATGCCATGGAAAAAGAATCTCCAATACGACGAAAGTAACGTAAAGTCCTTACCCCGTCGTACGTTACTGGAATCTAATAATTCTTTAAGCTTTTTAATAGCTTACGAAACTACCGCCCAATGGCAGCGCAGCTTCTGTAGGCTGCCAGCCAATTCGTCGGCGGCCGCCCGCTTGAGTTGGAATACGGCAGACCGTTGACCTTCCCTATAGATGCGCACGGTTGCCTGGCTCCCCTTCGGCATAATCTCGATCCGGGTATTCTGATCGAGGGGGTAGTCACGGAAGGCGGCGTATTTCTTGAAAACCATCCGATTGCTAGTCAACACAATACCGCCTGTTCCGTTTTCGGAAGAAGAAAATTCTAAGCTGCGGAAGAATCGCACGAAACGCTCTCCTGCCTGTGGCTCAAACCACTTGGAGATTCGATACTTAGTCTTGGGATCAAGTTGCCGCCACGCGTCTTGACGTAGGTCTCTCTCCTCAACCAGACGGTGATACTCGGGGGTATGTCGACCACCCGCATGGCGGAAGAAGTCGACGGCTACCGAGAGATAAGCGACCATCAAACAGCAAATTTCGGCCCCGCCCCGGTTAAGAATATGAGCTTGCACTTCCTTCACAACATCACAGTACTCGCAGGCGAATACCGGAAATGGCAAGCTAAATGGCCGAGGCATGTGTCGGGATTTGGGAAGATGCTTGAGGAGCATTTTGTCGGAGATCTTGCTGAAAGCCTCCAGCTTGCCGACTACGGTTCTTGCACGCTCTTCCCAGTGGACCACGTCATGCGCTGTCATACGTTCAGGCCAATAGATCAAGTGAATCTGGAGCCTAGTTCTCGTGCCACAACCAACGCATTTTCTAGGGAAGGAGTTTCGCAGATCTTCGCTGGCCAGGGTAGCTACAGGAAACTCAAAGTGGGCGCCAGTGTCATCAATCTTTATGAGTTTAACACCCAAGCTGGCACGCTGGGAGTAAAGGTCAGAAGAGTGATCCCCTCGTGGGGAACGCTCGGTTCGTGATACCGTCGTTGGAGCTGAGTTTTGAAAGATGCCCGTGGAACCCATTACCGATTGAGAAGAAGGATCGTCGTCGGTAATCCATGAGACAACGATATCCTCATCGACCGGCTGTTCAGGATTGATGATAAACTTAGCGTTGCATTTCTTACAGCGAGCCCTGCGACCGACTGATGGGACGCTAAGACGATACTTCTGTGAACATGACGGGCATCGAACAACCACTTGGTCGGACATAGCCTTTCTCCCAAGAAGGTCTCGATCACGCATAGACGTGCTATTGCACCAGCCATCCGAGATATGAGCAGTGCGACCTGGGCCAATGAAATGATGTTAAAGAATACATGGCTCAAGCCATTCTTACTTTATCTTCACGGACAACGCATGTCAAAATATCCCTCTGCGTTTTGAAGGTGGCCCTCGGTGATTATAGAGCTGCTTTTTCGTGACTGGATGTGATTGAGATGTGAAGCAGTCAGTCCAGAATCTACCATTTGAAATGAACTTAAAAATAGGAGCGCTTCACGAACCATTGTCCACGGTAAAATATTTGCGACTTAATCACTACTGTTTTATGTGTGCGAATACCGCGAGACAGTGCGATAAAACGCGACAAAATGCGACAATTTGCGAAAATAGAATTTGTG
>CP070790.1:3267889-3272679 GCA_020346805.1 Planctomycetota bacterium | reverse complement strand
GCTATGCCGGTCCCGAATGGGCTTGGCTGAAAGCCCACTCACTGCTATCTCTTAACTCGAGTTGTTGCCGTAATATCGAGAAAAGGAGGGAACAGTGAGTAGATTCCGTAAATTATCACATACAATATGGCATTGTCAGTACCACATTTTATGGGTTCCAAAATATCGGTATCGCATACTTGATGGCCCCATAAGAGACGCCGCATACGAAGGTATTCATGCGATCTGTGGTTATGCAGGTTGTGAAGTCATTGAGATGAACGTTCAAAAGGATCACGTGCATCTCATTGTGATGGTCCCACCGAAGCTTGCGATATCTGATTTTATGGGCCGTGTTAAAGGGCAGACGGCGATCAAGCTGTTGAAACAATTTCAGTATTTAAGACAAAAGCCCTATTGGGGCAATCACTTATGGTCAAAAGGATACTGCGTTGACACAGTTGGTCTTGATGCTGATATGATCCGCAAATATGTTAAGTACCAAGAGGGAAAGGACCGATATATAGATCAATTAAAGTTAGGTTTTAAGTAAACCCAAAGGCGGCACAACTCCGGCCAGCCCCCTTAGGGTGGCATGGCCGATACCCCCCTATGGGGGGTGAAAGCAAAGCCCCGTCCTTTGGGCGGGGTTTTTTACTATAGTAACCGAAACCAAAACCCATGGGAGAGCCAACACGAGGACTCATGGACGGGGAGATTTAAGTGAAGAATCACGACCAAAGGTTGGGGTTCTTCCAAGCTTTCCGAAAGAAAGCCGGAATAAGCTTAATAGATTTAGTAGTTCACGCACGAAAACTGTATTGGTCATACATCCGAGGGTCTATATGATGCCCCGGAGACGGGGATCCAAAGAATCCCTCAATCCATCACCGACCATGTTGAAAGCCAAGACCACTACCATGACGGCAAGACCCGGTGCAAATGAAAGCACAGGGTAGGTTGTGAGATAGCGGTAACCGTCGTAGACCATAGAACCCCATGCAGCCATGGGTGGTGATATGCCGAGACCAAGAAAGCTTAGGCTTGCCTCAATAAGAATCGCCCCACCTATCGTCAACGTTATTTGGACTATTAAGGAAGAAAGGCAATTGGGAAGCACATGCAGCAACATGACACGGACGCTGCCTGCCCCTGCGGCCCGAACTGCGAGTACATAGTCGTTTTCCCTCACCGAAAGGGTTAGGCCGCATACCAACCTTGAAAAGACAGGCATAAGGCTGAAGCCGATTGCAAGCATCACGTTCTTGATGCCGGTACCGAGCAACGCTGCCAAAACGAGGGCAAGCAGCAATGGGGGGACTGCCATGAGGGCGTCCGTCAAACGCATTATTATGGCGTTTATCCAACCACCAAAGAAGCCGGCAATAAGACCCAGGATACTGCCGACAACTGCGCCGATCATCACGGCTATAATGCCGACTGCCAGAGTGATACGAGCGCCATAGATCAATCGGCTCAGTGTATCCCTGCCGAGAGAATCTGTACCAAGCGGGTGCTTCAGGCTTGGTTTGGAGAGTACATTACCTAAGTCCTGTGCATAAGGATTATAAGGAGAAAACAGAGGACCGAAGGCCGACGTTATCAAAAACAGCAGCATAGCTATCACACCAAGGGTGACAGGCCCGCGCCTCAAAAATACACGAAAAAATCGACGAATTTCGCTTCTTTGTGGGGAAGATACTGAAGACGGGGGCCTTTCGGTCTTTTTATTCATAGCGCGTCCTCGGATCAAGCCAGCCGTACAGCAGGTCAACAACAAGATTGATCATTACTACAATCGTCGCCACCAGAAGGATTATTCCTTGAACGACAGGATAGTCCTGTGCTACAGCACTATCGACGGCCAGCCTGCCTAAGCCGGGAATATTGAATACCATTTCTATAACCACCGAACCGCCAACCACATAGCGGAGTATTATCCCCATAACAGTTACGACCGGTATCAAGGCATTCTTTACCGCATGTCTCATAACAATGATGCCTTCCCTTAAACCCTTGGCCCAGGCAGTCCGAATATAATCCTGGTGTATGACTTCGAGCATGCTTGACCTTGTTTGGCGAGCTGTCGAACAGATTGGGAAAAC
Organism: Planctomycetota bacterium; assembly: GCA_020346805.1. Taxonomy (GTDB): domain Bacteria; phylum Planctomycetota; class Phycisphaerae; order UBA1845; family PWPN01. The sequence continues at coordinate 3,270,595 of CP070790.1, read as the reverse complement.
GGCAAGGCACAAAATCGGCATAATAGCCTGCTTCAAGCTCATCCAGAAATCACTGACCGGGGAAGTATAACCTGAGACGGGCAAAATATTGAGCTGAACTCCGCAAAGATAGATCAGCAGGGCGGCGAACCAGAATGGCGGCGCAGCTACACCTAAATTGGCCATCATGGTAACAAAAGTGTCTATCCAGCTGTCCCTTCTTATTGCGCTTAAAATACCCAACACCAGTCCAATAAACGAACCAAGGATGAAAGCGGTGAGGCCGAGATGAAGTGTTATGGGCAGGCGACGAAATAGCTCACCTTTCACATTATCGCGATGGATAATGGAGGTCCCGAGGTCACCCTTGACGAGCTGGCCCAGCCAAGTAACATATTGGGCGGCAAGTGGTCTGTCGAGACCAAATTCATGGCGGAGTTCGGCGATTTTCTCATCGGATGTCAGGGCCAGTTCATCGCTGGTGACCAGTAGAAGGATGGGGTCACCCGGCAGTAAGCGCATAACGAGGAAAATGACGAGACTGAGAATAAGAATGACTAGGACTGCGTGTAAAAAACGACGGATTATGTAAGTGGTCATAGCATTCAGTTGAAAATTTAAGAAAAATACTCAGGTGTGGTTTGAGAGGAATGTCCCCCTGTGACACCATCGTCTGCATCATGCGGGATGAATAGTTAACCAGGCTCCCTACTCCTTTCAGGGAGTTAGGAAACCTGGAATGTCGTGATTCAGTGAAGACCTCCGATCAAAGTTCGGGGCTAAAACCCTCTTACTTGCTCATCCAGGCCTCTGCCGGAGCCCAGTAGGGCCAGGCGTAATACTGCATATGATTGGTGCCATGTACCTTTTCTTTGGAAACGTAGTTTCTTGTATGCCTGTATACCGGAATGAGGGTCTGATGTTCGATGAGCGCGCGGTGGAGTGCTTGGAGATTTTTTACCTCCGGCTCCACTGTTGCGATTGATGTTTTGAGGAGTTTCGCCAGTTCCGGCGGCCTTTGCATGCTGATGAATTTCTCAGGACCATAGAAATAGAATCCGATTGAACGATTATAATTGGCAAAGAAACCCCACGGTTGCATCACAAGTCCTCGCCAGCCCTTGGTTTGATACTGTCTGTAACGGCTCATCTCCGGAAACTCCACTTCTGCCTGGATGCCTACAGCGGTTAGGAAAGCCTGGACTGCCACAGGAGCATCCCTATCTACCACATAGGGCATGGGAATAATTTTGGTTTTGAATCCATTGGGGTAGCCGGCTTTGGCCAAAAGACTCTTGGCCTTCTCCGGGTCATATCCCGGGCCAACATGATCCTCAAAATAGGCGGAGTGCTCGGGAAAAGCGAACTGATTGGTCGGTTCCCAATAACCAAAACCCCTGGCCTTGGCGATGGCCTCTCGATCGATTGCATAGGCCAATGCTTCACGAACCATTTTGTTGGCAAAGGGAGACTCTGGGTTTGCGCTATCCGGAATAAGCATTACGATGCCGTTATCTTCATAAACTTCCTTAAGGCCTTTTGATACCAGTTCCGCAATCAACTCACCGCCATCTGCTCCAAAGACCTCTATCTCGTCGGCGAGTAAAGACGCCTTTATGGTCTGAATATCTCTCATGTAGCGGATCTCGACACCATCTAGATAGGGTTTTGGCTTATCCCAGTAGCCATTGAATTTTTTGTATTTCGCTGCGACATCACGCTCGTAACTGACAAACTCGAAAGGACCGGTTCCAACGGGATGCCACCTGGCTGCCTCTACGCCGTTCTTCTTAAGATAGGTTGGCGATATCACTGAACCCATGGTCCCCGCCAAGGAGACGAATATACGATTGTCATAGGATTTTAGATTAAGTCTAACCGTATAATCGTCAAGGGTCTCTATTGAGGCCCATTGCATGGCTGCTCCAATTTTGGCATCCAAAATGGATTGAAGATTGAACCGGACGGCTTCGGCGTTCAAGTCCGTACCGTCGTGGAATTTTATGCCCTTTCTTATTTTGAACGTAATGGACTTCAGGTCGGGCGCAACCTCATAGCTTTCAGCCAGAAAGGGATGCGCAGTACCCGCCCGGTCCATCCGAACCAATTGCTCTAGGGCCGGCATGGCAGAACATATGGAAACGCCAATGGTCTCCCAAGGTATGCCGAAGGGCGAGCCTGGGGGAATCTCAATGATACGCAGAACTCCACCATATTCGGGTTTGGTATCTTCGGCAGCTCCTACAGAACAAACCATTCCGAAAAACAACAGTGAAACAAACACAGCCATAATGCTAAATATAAGTCCCTTTTTGGAATGTTGAGATAGTGACATTTTTTCCTCCTTTCTAAGTAGATGATTTTATATAAAGGTTAAACCTACCAGATTTACTATTTTCACTCACTCTTCTGTGCTACGCTTAAGTCCAAAAAAAACGTTGACTATCATCCTATTATTCTGATCGATATTTGCCGGCTCTTTATGTTCACACGTGGACGTGACCAGTAAATCGTCTCTCTAATCTATATATTTTAGTTAGGTTAGTTTTCGGAATTGAAAAAGACTAAATTCAGTTTGTGGCCTGGACAACAGCCTTTAGGTAATTAATGACTTGGTCTACGACGATGAATTGCATGCAATGGATAATGATTTCAACGCGTTGGATAAGTTGTAAATATTCACAATACCCTTTTGTTGACAAAATAATCTAACTTAACTTTGTTGTC
>CP070790.1:3263256-3267789 GCA_020346805.1 Planctomycetota bacterium | reverse complement strand
GGAGCAATATCGGCCGGTGATGCACGCACTGCTGGATTGCATTTTGAACTTCGGAATCAACGCCGATGGAATGATGTTCATCATCATTAATCCGAAAACCGGTGAGGTCACACATAAAATACTCAGCGATGGGTGGGGTTACGTGTACAACGCGTTTTTGACGGCGGCTGAGGTGGACGGCGATGAGCGTTATCGCCAACCGGTCACCCATGTCCTGAACAATATTCATAAGTATATAGGCAGCGAATGGGAAGGATTAGGTGGAGCGGACCAATACGCCGACTCAATTGAAGGGGCTATCAACCTGTTAAACCGGATCCCCGTAGCCTCGGCTATGACCTGGGTAGACGAACAGATAAAGTATATCTTTGATACCCAACATCATGATGGGATTATCGAAGGATGGTACGGTGACGGCAATTCCGCCAGGACTGCCCTTATGTATGCCCTATGGAAAACACAGGGCATAGCCCCCGCACCGTGGCGCGAGGACCTGCAGTTGGGGGCGGTTCGGGACACTGACGGCTCACTCAAAATATATATTAAAAGTGAATGGCCGTGGGTCGGCCGACTGAGATTCGATCGAGCCCGTCATCGAGTGGTGTTCCATATGCCGATGGACTATCCTCGCATTAACCAGTTTCCGGAGTGGTTCACTGTCGATAGACACAAACAGTATGAAATCATCCGCGCGAGTGGCAAACCTGAAATCGTCGAAGGCAGCAAGCTGTTCAATTACAAACTAAGCCTGAAGGCCAATCAGCCATTACAGGTGACAGTTAAAGAGTATCGCAAGTCGGCAACCAATTGAGGAGGAGGAATACGATCTAAACGTTCATGTAAAATAATGTGAAACAGGCAAGATGAAGACAATGAAACACATACATGTTTTGTCGGCCGTTCCCTTTCTGACTCTGTCGCTGGCTGCCCAACAGGACCACTTGGCCAAGCCTCATACCCTACCGTTCAAGGCCGTCCTGCCGGGTACGATCACCGACTATGAAGTCACCTGCTCCGAAAGTCCCGCACGCAAAGAGTATATTCTGCAAACCAGGCGATTGACCACCGCAGGACTAAAGCTCCAATGCACCAAGGGGCGAAGCTGTGCGGACTTCAAACCCTGGGTAGTCATTAGACATCACCAGACGCAAAAGGGCCTGGCCATCTTCCTGGCTTGGCCGGGCAACTGGCGCATCAACGTACAACCCACCAAGGATGGTAACACTCGCGTTCACGCCATAACTCTACCGGATAACCTTCCTTTGATTGCCACCATAAACGAACTGCCCGTACCCGGCGCCCTGGTATCTAAATTCACCGGTACCCTGGACAACGCTACCCGGCCAATCACTCGGTTTATCCGCAACAAGCTGCTGCGCAAGCTCGACGAAAACTGGCCTTGGGTGGAATACAACACCTGGTGTGATCGTTTCGATCATCTCAATCCCGACCGAATCATCAAGACCGCCCACCTGGCCGCCGAGTTGGGCTGCGAACTCTATACCATCGATGCCGGTTGGTACGGCGGGGACATGAAGGGCAACTGGAAGCAGACCCTTGGTGATTGGCGCCTGAACCAGCGCAAATTCCCCAACGGTATAAAACCGGTCTCCGATGAGATCCGCAAGTTGGGCATGAAGTTTGGTATGTGGATCGAGATCGAATGTGCCAGCAATAATTCTCCGGTTATTAAGCAACACCCGGATTGGCACTTTTCGACCAAGGGCCGGAAGGTCTCCTGGCGGGGAGTAATCGATTTGGGCAATCCTGACGTACTAAGCTGGGCCAAGTCACAAATCGACCACATGATCACCACCTACCAACTCGACTTTCTCAAGATCGATTTCAACAGCGACATCGTAGTCATTCCCGGTCCGGACACCAAAGGCCGAGATCCACTGTGGGCCTATTATCAAGGTCTCATCGATTTACTCATACACATCAGGACCACCTACCCGAATCTGATCGTCGAGAACTGTGCCGGCGGCTCGCGTCGGCAGGATGTGGCTATGGCGGCCATGACCGATCTGCACTGGATCTCCGACAGCGTTAAGGCCCGTGATAACCTGGCCATGAACTACGCGGTTACTTATTTCTTCCCCCCGGAAATGTCCAAACACTGGACCTGTAACGCACCGGGAACTCCAGACTACCCCAAACCGATCCCGGCCATGGATCTGCAAACTCAGTTTACAGTCAATATGCTGGGCATGTTCGGCATATCCGCCCCTATTGACGCCTGGCATGACGAGCTGCTGTTCCATGCCGCCGATCGGACCGCACTTTACAAACAAATACGTGCTTGGCTGCGGAAGTCCGAGGTCTACCACCTGACCAAACCAGTCAATAACCAGAATCCGCAATCCATCGAGGCGGCTCAATACCTGGATAGCAGCGGGCAGCGGTCTTTGCTGTTTGTATTCCAAGGCAATGACCCAAAAATGGAGACCACGTTTAAGTTGCACGGCCTCGACCCCCATCGGGTTTACCGGGTGACCATGCCGCCTGCTTTCGGCCATGACTACAACTGTCTAGGACATGAGTTCACTAAAGGCATAAAGGTCACTTTCCCCACCCGGGGTTCCTCAGCAATTATCCGTATCGAAGCCAAACCGCCGGCCGAAGCTCAAGAGAAAGAGTTAAGGTTGAGCCCGATCACGAATTTCAAAGTAGAGCAAGCCCCGATAGCAAAGGCCAACAATCCAACCTCGCTCAAATTATCCTGGGATGCGGTCCCCAAAGCCACGCGCTACCTGGTTTACGTAAGCGAGAAAGATGAGCCGATCAGGCCGACCGATGAATGTTTTGTGAACTACTACATCACCCGCGGCCTCAAGCCGGAAACTGAATATAATGTGCGGGTTCATGCCGAAGACCCACATGGGATCAGATCCGAACCAACGGAAATCTTAACGTCCAAGAGCCGCTCCATTGCGGTTACATCAGGTAACCTCTGGCGCGAGCCTTGGATACACGCTAAAGCCGAAAGTGGAGTCCCGCAACGCAACCAGACCATCTTCGGTGATCCCTTGCGATTCAATGATGAAAACCCAGTAACATATGATCATGGCATCGGTACGCACAGCTATTCGAAGATCACCTTTGACATCAGTCGATTGCCGGCCGATAAACGGACCAGGTTTACCGCCCTGGCGGGTTTGGATGTGACCGCTACTGAGGTAAAACCCGGTGATTCGACATGTGTGTTCGTGGTTACCGTGGATGACAAGGAAATCTTCCGTTCGCAGAAGCTTATCGAATCATCCGACCCGATCAAAATCGATATACCCCTGCCGGCAAACACCAAACATCTGGCCTTGATTGTCGAACCGGCAGGTACGAACTATCAGGATATCGCCGACTGGATCGAGCCCCGGGTGAGATAAACACGCCATTGAATCGATAAAACTTATTGCCCGAATAATTCAAATCCCAACTTCATCTATCACACTACACGTACTTCGCTGAATGGTTTATCAGAATTGCCCGTGTGGTCTTTGGATTGACGGCGTTTCTTTAACTCGCAGCAATTGGATTTGAACCAGCGTGAATATCTGAAAAAAGCCAGTTTTACAAACCAGAACAGGATTTATTACTCACGAGCTTTAATTAACCTCTTACGTCCAAAACATATTTGACAAGGCGGTCATTGCACATTTCGTTAATCATTTCTTGAATTTAATAATCCCGTTATGGTAGGATATTTTTAACTGTAGAGAATGTGACTGTAAAAAAATTACATTTTTTAGGGCATTTTTTAAAACTGTAAAAAGCAGAGCCAATAATCCAACTCTGCTATTTGGCAACCAGAACAATTCAAACGGAGGAGGATATATAATGTCAGCCAGTAAGTTTGCTTTACTAATTGTATGCATTTGTGTGTTAGCTATGGGGCAAACGTGTATACCTGAAGATCAATCTTCTGGGCAAAATCCGCATAAACTAGTATCCGCCAGCGTGGCGACAGGCAATACCGTCCAGTTGGTGATCAACGAGATTATGCAAAATCCATCGGCGGTCTCCGACAGTAACGGCGAGTGGTTCGAGCTTTACAACCCCACAGCCAGTACAGTCGATATCGACGGCTGGACTATTCAGGACAACGGCTCAGACAATCACGTGATCAACAATGGAGGTCCGTTGCTGGTTCCGGCGGGAGGCTATCTGGTATTGGGCATAAACGGTGATCCCGCGACCAACGGGGGAGTGATCGTAGATTATGTCTACCCCACCAACTTTTATTTAGGCAATAGCAGCGACGAGCTGATACTGTTGACTGGGGATTTGACCGAGGTTGATCGCGTAGAATGGGACAACGGCGCCACCTTCCCGGATCCCACCGGGGCAGCGATGGCCTTGATGGACCCGGCTCTTGACAACAACATAGGAGCCAACTGGTGCGAGGCGAGTACTCCTTTCGGTGACGGCGACCTTGGAACTCCAGGAGCGGCCAACGATTGTGTGTCGGATATACCTCAGTTGGTGATCAACGAGATCATGCAGAATCCTGCGGCCGTGTACGACAGTAACGGC
>CP070790.1:3255380-3263156 GCA_020346805.1 Planctomycetota bacterium | reverse complement strand
CGGATATCGCCTCGCGATAATCTCTTTGCAGGGCGAAGATTTCCATTTGTACCTTGTGCTCGGCAATCATTACTTTGGCCAGTTCGGGATCACGCTGGTATATGCGATAAATGTGATATATGGGTTCGCCGATGCGTCTGAGCATCCGCCAGAAGGAACGCGGATCCGTTTCCCGTGCCAGGCGAAGTTGCTCGTAGAGATCGGGGATCTGCTGTTTTAGGAAGTCCATTAATTTATCGACCTCGGTGGAGGTCATAAAATCCCTGAAGCCCCCATGATCCCTCTCTCGCCCGTGCCCCGGTCCTCGTCCCATGGGGCCCTCCTTGCCCCGCGATCCCATGCCCCGTTTACCAAAATGGCCCGGAAATCGTTCTCCTGGTTTTCGATCCCTGTCTTTTCTGAAGTCTGATTCCTCGCGAGGTCTTGACGCCGGTGGTTGATCCCACAAAGGCCTTTCTGTTTCGTCGCCGGCTTCGGCGAGAAAGATCGGGAAGCTAATGAGTTCGTCGTGAGATTGTTCGGTTGGTTGCGGATCGGCATAAGCGCTGTCGGTAGAGGTCAATACCCGCAATGCTAAACCCAGGGTTATTACACACGCGGCTGAGGCCATAAATGTAATTGTAGTAGGTTTCATCCGATTGCTCCTGTCGAGGTGTCTTCCAACCACTCGGGTTCGATAAACAGTTCGTCGATTTGGTTACCGATGTCGTACAATATTTCGGTGTCATAGTTTGTAGTAGTTGCCAAATTGTTAATACTGTCTTCGATAACATCCAGGTCCAGGGTGATAGCGGTAGTAAAGGGATTTTCCATTAATGTTTCCTCGGCGGCCTGGACGAAAAGATCGAGGTCCAGGGGCGACGGTTTTACGGTTTGGCCATAATGCAGCACACCCACACAGATAGCGATCATGGCCGCCGCTGCCAGAGATGCCCAGGTCATTGTCCTGGCAAAGGAATACATCGGCCGCTTCAGTTCGTCATCGATGGCCGATCGCACTCGCTGCAGGGCAAACGGGGATGGCGCCGGCGTTGCTTGATCGGCCAGCCAGCTTTCATTCAATTGGTGGCGTACCGCGGCTTTGGTCCGCTCGACTGCCGCCGGTCTCGGCCTAACCGACAGCTTTGATGCCAGCGATGCCAGCATGGCCTCAACTTCGGCCTCCAGTTTGTCCAGATCTTCGGTCATGGGTGCTATTCCATATGGTCTTCCATCAAACTTCGCAAGCGGGCCAGTCCACGGTGAGCCCGGGCCAGTGCCGTTCCCAGCGGGACACCCGTGGCCTCGGCTATTTCGCGAAAAGACATTTGGGAGAAGTGTCTCATAAAGATCACCTCACGTTCAAACTCCGGCAATTGTTCGATGGCCTGCTGCATCCGGTCGATTTGTTCCGCCCGATGAAGGGCCTCCTGCGGTTGTTCGGCCGATGAATCGCAAATATCAGCCAGCGGGTCACCGGTTTCGGTAGTAGTCTGAGCTTGAGGTATCAAACCCGCCGACTTCGATTTTTTCTGCTGCCGAACGCGATCCCGCACCAAATTCATGGCGATGCGGAACAGCCAGCCTTCGAACCGTCCTTGATGCTGGTACTTGCCGATCATTCGAACCAGGCGGACGAACAATTCCTGAAGCAAATCTTCAGCATCGTGCTGAGAACCGGTCAGCCGGTAGAAATAGCCATACAGACGTGAACCGTATTCCTCGACCAGGGCGTCGTATGCTGCAGGGTCGCGCCGCTTGGCCCGTGCAATAAGATCGGTAAGTATCTCGGCATCCATCAGCACGTCAGCATAAGATAAGAACGCGGTTGGGGCTAGAAAATTGCAACAAATCGGTTGATTAAGGCCGATTATTAGGGCAAAAATGCGGGATTCTGAGCTTTTCTCTAAGAGAATTCCGGCTTATGCGTCCCATAAGGTGCTGTTGGGTATAAACTTGCGCAAGCGATTAGGCCGATCTATGCCCCAATGGAAGGTAATCTGGTATTATTATCATTAGATTGATTGGCCGCGGGATTCAGGCCTTTTTTCAAGGAGCGGACATCATGGCGGGAATCCGAAACCTAAGCATCTTGACGCTGTTTCTGGCGGTGCTTTTGGTTGGCTGTCAGAGCCCTGAGCTACAGAAGCGTAACCAGCGCCGGGTAGATAATATTCACGAGACCTGCGCCCTGCTGGCCGAAGGAGACACCGGCCGGATGGAAAAGATGACGCGAACCCTGAATTATTTTGACCGGCACTACCAAGTCGATCTGGTAAGGAGTCGGGAGAACCTGGCTATGATCCCAAAATGGATTCAGGACGACTTTGATAACTGGAAAGAACGAGAGCCAATTATTCGCCGGGATATTCGCGAAGGACTCACCGGCAATATGGCCAATTTCAATAAAACACTGCCTGTAATCCTGGATTGATTTGTGTTTCGAGTGAGCAATTCTTGAACCGTGGCTGCGAAAAACTGCCACATTATTGTGTTTTCCTAGGATTATATAGGGTAAACTGATATTGAACTGTCGATCTCGAGAAATTAAACCATCAGGGAGAATATCATGATCCAGTGTCAAGACTGCGAATTTTTCGTCCGCGGCCCCAAAGGACAACTGGGATTTAAGTGTGATCCTTTCTCGAACATCAAGGAACCCGAATGTTTGATGAAATGGCAGTTGATAAAAGTCGATTTGATGGTCCGCGCGTATCAGGCGACGTTACAGATGTATCAAAGACTGGCCCCGTTGCAGGAAAAGATGTTCCGGCATATGGAACAGGAAATAGACGATATCGAGGAGGCGGATCGTTGGAAGTATGGTCTTGACGAAGAGGACGAGAACGAAGACGAGCAGGAACAACTTTGATCTTTATTGTTATTAATATTGATCGATGACGGGGCAGGTAATATTGCGTTCGTTATTCTGTTATGAACAAAAACATTTCGCCAATTCAATCCATTGTTCAACGGTAAGTTGTTCCGGTCGATCTGTCAGGTTCCACTTAGCGGATTCGTTCAGGCGTTGACAGGTGGATTCATCCGATATTTTTTGCAATGATGATTTCATGGTTTTCCGGCGGTGATTGAAGCATTGGTGAACGACCTTGGTTAATTGTCGGCGCACCGGAACCGGTATATTTTTTTCCGGTAATTGCTCCAATTTTAACATCATGGAGTATATTTTTGGTTTAGGCCAAAACGCCTCCGGTGGAACCCGGGCAATCTTTTCTACTTTTGCCAAGGCCTGGGTAAAGATACTAATCGGGCCATATGATTTACCTCCCGGAGAAGACAATATTCGTTCGGCAACTTCAGCCTGTACGGTGAAACACATTTGTGAGACAAATAAATCCCCCATCAGCAAATCTATTATCGTGGGTGTAGCTGTCTGATACGGGAGATTGGCTACCATAAGAATTCTGCCGCCAAGATGATGGCGCTGTTCTGAAAGTTGTTGTAAGACATCAGGATGGATAGTGGATTTTGATTTTAAAATGTCTCCATGAATGAGGGTAAGATTTTTATGCTCGCCGAAACGTTGGCGACAAATGGCATAAAGGGTGTTGTCGATTTCTATCGCAATTACCCGCCCTGCCACCTCTAATAACCTCTCAGTCAGGCTCCCGGTGCCCGGGCCAATCTCCAATACCACATCATTTTTTCTTATATTGGCAGAGACCACCAACTTGGACATCAGGTTGCCGTCGATCATGAAATGTTGGCCGAACCGCTTGAGAGGACTAATGCCGGCATCAGCAAGAATCGCCTTGATCTCAGTTTTGGTTTGCATCATATCACCAAGGGAAATAGTCACGAGAAATGATACACCAGAACCCTAAATAGGTCATCAAATAACATAAAAGAGATTCATAAAGGCATTACACAAAGATACATGCGCAACATATGCCACTATATAGAGGCTTCTTTATTCTACTTCAATTCCCATTCTGGAAATGATACGATCAAAGTCATCTAGCGTGTAATAGTGAATGGTGATTTTACCGCTACCCTTACGGCGGGATTCGTTAATTTCGACCTTGGTTCCAAGCGACCTGGTAAAAGACTCCTCGAGAGAACGGATCTGGGGGCGTTTGGAATCGGCAGGTTTTTCGGAAGACTTGCTGGCAGATGCACGAGCCTCAACCCTTTGACGGACTATTTTTTCAAGAGCACGGACGGGTAATGCTTGATCGACGGCAGCTTTGGCTGTTTTGATAATATCGCTGGGAGATTTCAGGGAAAGTAGGCATCTGGCGTGACCCATTGAAAGATCGCCAGTTATTACCCAAGATTTAACCTCAGAAGGAAGGTCGAGAAGCCTGATGTAGTTTGTCACAGTAGTACGATCCTCACCGAGACGCTTGGCTACATCTTCAGGGGTAAGATCAAACTTGTCGCAATATTGTTTATAGGCAGACGCGCGGTCGATGGCATTTAAGTCTTCCCGGTAGATGTTTTCGATAAGAGCAAACTCGAGCATTTCTTCGTTTGAGGCATCCCGAACAATAGCCGGTATCTCCTTTAAGCCGGCTATTTGGCCTGCTCTCCAGCGGCGTTCGCCAACGATAATCTCGTAGGCTTGGTCACCAATAGGGCGAAGCACAATGGGCTGGATAACACCTGTCTTCTTGATAGATTTTGCAAGCGATTCAAGCTGTTCGGGAGGCATTTCTTTCCGCGGTTGAAGTGGATTGGAGCGGATCTGGTTGATTTTGACCATACTTGAGATAGATTTTTCATCATCTTGCGGCTCTGCGGCCAGAGAAACAGCGGCATCTGGGGTTGAAATAAGGGAGCTTAGTCCTCGTCCGAGGCGTTTTTGTGACTTTTGCATGTTGACCTCCTTATCAGAAATGAATATCCATATTCTGCAAGTGGCAATAATGGTAACAACATAGAATGCCGAGAGCAAGCTAATTCTTGATCAGATATCGGTTTTAAGAATATAAAAGCATGTTCCACGTGAAACAAAGAGCAGGGAGGACAAACTGTGATAACTGAAAAATTACGGTGATCGTCCCTAATAATAGGTGTTTCATGTGAAACATGATTGTGTATTACTTTGTAATACGTCATGTTTTTGTGATTTTCTTGCGTTGTGTCATTCTTCCGCCTTGTCCGCTATTTAGCTCTATTTAGTGCCTATGTTATCTTTTGTCGGTTTTACGGCTACGGTTAGGATATCTCAATAATGTATTTTTAACTTTTGCTGACAGTTGGGCAACTTGTTTATCGTGTTAAACGTATATATTGTGTGGGCTGTAGACTGGTTGGCGAGGTAATGACTGTGCTGAGCAAACGAGAAACAATTGGGCGTTTAGTAACGTTGCATTGGGGGGTGTTATGCTTGTTGATGGTGGGGTGCGGTGACATAGAATTTTTGGGAGTGGACAGACCGTCCGGCAGTACACGAAGTTCATCACCACCTGTTCAGCCAACACAAAAACCACACTCTTCAAACGACGTGGTGAAACGGCAAGAAACGTCGTTAGACACCGCCCGTGAAAACAAACCTTTATTTTACCGACTAATATTACATAATGAAACAATTCCAATGGGTGAGCAGTCGGGCATGAAACATATTAAACTAACACATGCGTCTGCTCGCGATGTCGGCGAACTGTTGAGCATATTATACATGCCGACAGGGCCTACAGGGACAGAAAAAAGATATACGCTTATATATGAATCACCGGTAATATGGGAAGTCGCGGCAAAGTGTGTGGATGTACTGGATATACCGGCAATTAATGAAATATCAGCAGCAAGAGATAACAGAAAACGTGATGATTTCAATCAAGGTATAGGCTTGATATACGGGGCAACAAAAAGGACCTCGCAAGAGACCAAACGATACCGACTAGCGCGGGAAAGTCTTACAAAAGTTCTGCAATCAAAAGATCAGACGAGAGCCAGGCGCTGGATGGCGGGGATGATAGCAGGATCAATCGCCGACAAAAAGTTGATTGCCTATGATGAGGCGCAGCAACATTATATAAAGGCAGAGACAGAGGCAGAATCGGGATCGATCGAACAAATGAGCGCCCAGTATGCTCGCGCTTGTGTGCTAATTAAAAACGGCAAACCTGCAGCGGCTAAAGACTTGTTAACCAAGCTAACCACACAGTTCGGCAAATTCAGAAAAACCGAGGTTTACGAACGGGCAAGAAAAATCCAAGCAGACCTTAATTTGTAATTTGAGCTGGTACGATCAAATCAAATATTAAAGAAAGAGGGAAGGGCATTCCCAACCAGTAGCAGAATGAAAGTAACAAACGGATAGATTAATATAAGGTCATTTAGAGTGTTATAATCAAAGGATGCGCATGGATGCATTGAAGGTCGGACTAATTGGTTTGGGCAGAGGGGGGCAGCAGTTGTGTGACGCATTGCTGGCCAGTTCGTGGTGCGAGCTGGTGGCGGTGGCCACCCCGAATCAACAAAGGCTAGAAAGATTTAAAGATGAACACCCCGATATTGCCGTATATGATGATTTCCGTTCTTTGATTGTCGAGCGTCATTTGGATGCCTTGTTTATAGCCGTTCCTCCCTTTAAACGGATGCCCTATTTGAATTTGTCAGTGGAACGTAAGATCCCGGTGTGGATGCTGACTCCCGCAGCCCGGCAGTTTGATGAAGCCATCGAAATAATGACCAAATTTGAGCAGGCCGACTGTCCGATAGTTGTATCCAGAAGTTGGGGCCTCGAGCCGGCCTTGCAAACCGCTAACATTAATCCTGAGAAGTTGGGTAGTTTCTTCTTTGCCCGTGGAAATGTCATGACCTGTTGGGCGGAAGATCTCGATTGGCGAGGGGACTCTCATCGGGCCGGTGGAGGTGTTCTGCTTGACAGGGCTTATACTTTGATCGATACCGCTGTTCAATTGATGGGATTGCCTAATACCGTTTTTACTGCTGCCGCTGGGGTTTCACGCCCGGGCGGACATTTTCCCTACGACACCGAAGACACCGGTGCGATCATCTGCCAATTTACCGGGGGGGCGATAGCGGTTTTCAGTGCCTGCTGGACCAGTGGTCCGGAAAGATGGGAGCTTGAGGTTTACGGCACCAAAGCCTCGGTTTGTATCGATACCGAACGTATTGTGTTACGCGATCGTCGGGGTCAAAAGCAGATTGACATGCAAGCCAGACCGTTCAATCCCTTTGTGTCCCAGATTGAAGACTTTCTGTCTTTGCTGGTCAGCGAACGCAAGGTTAATCGCTGGACGCTCCGCCAGCACCTGGCCACCATGGCGGTTATACAGGCCTCATACCTTTCCGCCCGTACCCACCAACCGGAAAGTCCCAACACCATCTTTGAAATGCACGATATTCACGAGCCATCGACAACAGTTTCATGATCGTAGTTGGATAAAAAGAGGTTTACAGATTATTAAATCTCGCCCTTGCCAGTTTGCCCGCTCGAGGCGAAAATACCCGGTCCGGTTTGTTGGAAAAGTTGAGTATCAAAGGTGTGTTGCGAATAAATGGAGTAACATCATGAAAAAGCGAATGATTGTTATTGGCGCGGTTCTGATAGGTACGCTTTGGGGCATGGCGTCTACGCCGGTGCTGGCGGATTCCGATCCGTTGGTGGGCAGATGGGATATGACCATTTTGTATCCGGATCATCCGCGGATTTCTTGGCTTGGGGTAGAGAAGAAAGATGGTAAGTATGTAGGCCTGTTGCTGCGGGAAGGGGGAAGCCCCGGTAAAGCCGGTGAAGTAAAACTGGAAGGTTCGACCGTAAAATGGGAATGGCGTCGGGGTAAACAGTTCTTCTCCTTCACT
>CP070790.1:3252079-3255280 GCA_020346805.1 Planctomycetota bacterium | reverse complement strand
AAGGTCAGCTGGGCATGAGGGCCTTTGACCTTAACCGTTTGGATAGAAGACCAATCTTTATTATCGAAGGTATGATCGATGAAGACTCGGGCCAGATTAAAACCTTTACCCGCAAGCTTTTCAATATAAACCGACGGAGATTGGCAAGCCTCGCCCTTGCAGGTGAACTCTTTATAGCAGCTATAACCAACCAACTGGATCGGCCCATTGTCATCGACAAATTTTTCACCTTCAACACGAATTTGCCCTTTCAAAGGCCGTATGGGATTTATCCCGTACGCCATGCTGGTCGACAACCCAAAACATAACAGTCCAAGGACCATATTCGACATACGCTTGCTTTTCATCATCCTATATCTCCTCTCATATGAATACTTCCGATCAAAAGAGAAAAACCGGAACACAGTTATACATAATTCGATTTTGCCATAGTTATCAATACAGTAAATCACATTCTATTTTTTAGCGATCAATCGTACGATTCCTGGTCGGAAACGGATGAGCCACTGTGGCCCTCGGTCCTCAGCAACGGTGGCGTCTTCAGCGGTCTTGAGCGTACTGTTCAAGGTATTCACCGTGGCATAGTAGTAAAGATCTGGGGATACGCTGCCCGCCCACGGGGGATCCTGCACTTCCAACTGCAAGGTTTTTCCGTCCCACTCTGTCTTTTTGACATGTGCAAAGGTCCGCGTCAAAGTCGGATGACCAGGATTGCCATAATGCACACGAAGCTTATATGTTCCAGTCTCATTGGGCAGGAAAACAAGTTGCCCCTCAAAATAGTGCCAAGCCTGCCCATTAAGCTCGACACTGCCGATCGGCTGGGCAAACTTCACGCGTGGAGCGAATAAAAACGGAGTTACGGACAAGACCTTAGCGGTGCAGGAAGCTTCCTGATTGTTACCCGTCAAATCTCGTAAAGCCATCGTGTACTGGCATCCATAACCCGGCTTGGCAATCCCGTCAATAAAGCCATAGGACAGGATACGCGAGGTCGATCCTGCGGGCAGATAGACTTTCAAATAATCATTCTGATCGGTTCCGAGTAGACTTCGCTGAGCACCCCGGACTGACCACCAATCCTTTTCTTGTACCATGTATGGGCCCTTGCCGGGATTTTCTATCCTGACAACTGCATTATAAGGTACGCCAGTATCATTGCGCACCATACTGCCATCTTTACTTAGGCTTACAGGATGAATCATTGATTTCAGGGCTGATGCCAATTGGACAAAATCGTTTGAGTCATAAAGATCAGTGGGCACGACCCAGGCTATTTGTAGCTGGTCGTTCGCCGGGCCGATCAACCGCAGAGACTGTGCAGGGGTCCATTCGATAGATGAGGTTTGCCCTTTAGCCAGCAGCAGCACAACAAGGTCAGGCTTGAAGCCACTCGTATCGCGCAGTTGCCACACTTTGGGTAGCATTTCTTGTTGGAAGGTGGTTACCTTATCATAGTGTTTCCCATCGGCTACTAAATGGTTATATCCCTCACATCCCAAGGTAAGCATAATAGCTCTATTAGTTCCATAAAGTTTTCTATTTATATTTAATATTAGGTATGGAGCATCATTAACTGTTTGATAGCACTGTTCTTCTAAGATTTTTGAGGAAGATAATAGTAGCTTAGTTTGGGATTTAAGAACTGCCAGGTGGCCTCCGCGTTTTTCCACATTAAAGGTTTGAGCAAACGAGCCCGTGTCCACCAATGCATTCGGTGAGCTTCCTGACAACGGTTCTTTTATCACTTGAGTTTCTATTAGCCGTTCTGTCAATGGAAGACTGAGTGAATCACTATCGAAGTGGGCTACCCGTTCCCAGTCGTACTGCAATGTTCCACCATCCTGGTCGGGTTTCAGGTAAAGCCGCAGGTAAGCGTTTTGAATGAATCGCGTAGTGTGGGGAAACTTGCTCCGCGGGCGCATCTTCCACCACTGGGCGGCAGAGGTATCCACGCCCTCATCCTGGGCTTGTTTGAGGAGTTTTGCTTTTCGCTGGTCGAGGAAACCGCCCACGCCACCGTGTGCCAAGTCCGCGGCAATGGCATGCTTGAGTGGATCCTGGGAAATAGCGTAGACGTAATCGCGGTACTCCAGGGGCAAGTTCTCCGGCGGTTCACCCAGCCACCAGATGGCGGTTTCATGGGGGTCATCCGGCCAAAGGCCGCGATGACGGAAAAAATCATCCAGTTGCTTGAGGACCCAGTCCGGCGTCGAACCGCCACCAATCCAGCGCGACGGTTTGCGTATAATCTCGGTTCCTTTTATCCGACAGTCAGCCTGGTAACCAAGGTATATTTTCCCGGAGGACGGATGCAAGCCCCCGCACCCCGGGAAGGGTCGGATCACGGGATTTTTGTCGTCGTATCCCAAAAAACCTGCGCGGCCCTCTGGAGCACCCAGCTTAAAACCTAGAAAATTCAAGCAAACGGGACTTTTCAGATAACAGGGAGGGCGGTGTTTTTCTTTGCTTAACCATTCGGGCCCGCAGGGAAAACTGGCGTGGCTGGCCCACAATCCCGGATTCAACCGCCAAAGCAAATCGGTCATCTCCATCAGCCGATCGGTATGCTCGAAAACGTCGTTAAATGCTTCGCCCTCAAACCCGTCCACTGATTCCATCCAACCATGCTCTTTCAAATTGGCGGATAATTTCCCCCATGTGTCACGGAACCAAGCCAGTTCCGCCTCTGCGGTCTTCGGTTTTGGCGGGAAGCAATGCTCGTCAACCACCATGTCGTGAGCATGTATATCACGCAGTAATTCCAGCAACTGAAGCTTATCAAGGTGGTTCCAATGGATACGATCCAATGCGGGATGCAGCTGCAGATAATTCGAGCCGCGAATGAAACTTTCAGCGATGAGATCCCTCTTGAAGTAGGCTAGATCAGCCCTCCCTTTACGTTGATACCATGTGGTACCCATCCACCCCCAGGCATCTAGGAATACTCGACCGGGTACGTCCTCTTTCAGGCTGTGGGGTCGAGGCATGATCGGCCATTTCACCAGTCCCAAGGCGTCCAACTCCATACGCCGGCCAATATTTACTTTAGCTTCCATTGAAAGGGTTATCTCTTGCTGGCCATCTTGCAGGCAGAGAAAGGGAAAGGCAGCACACTGAAAACCCTTTGGTGAATGAAGTAGACGAGAGTTTGGAAAAGTGGAATACAATACCTTTGGCTTGTCCAACTTACCAGCAGGT
>CP070790.1:3236085-3251979 GCA_020346805.1 Planctomycetota bacterium | reverse complement strand
AGTTGGATAAAAAGAGGTTTACAGATTATTAAATCTCGCCCTTGCCAGTTTGCCCGCTCGAGGCGAAAATACCCGGTCCGGCTTGTTGGAAAAGTTGAGTATCGAAGGTGTGTTGCGAATAAATGGAGTAACATCATGAAAAAGCGAATGATTGTTATTGGCGCGGTTGTTATAGGTACGCTTTGGGGCATGGCGTCTACGTCGGTGCTGGCGGATTCCGATCCGTTGGTGGGCAGATGGGATATGACCATTTTGTATCCGGATAATCCGCGGATTTCATGGCTTGGGGTAGAGAAGAAAGATGGTAAATATGTAGGCCTGTTGCTGCGGGAAGGGGGCAGCCCCGGCAAAGTCGGTGAAGTAAAATTGGAAGGTTCGATCGTAAAATGGGAATGGCGTCGGGGTAAACAGTTCTTATCCTTCACTGGTACACTTAAAGACGGAAAGATGGAAGGCGTGCGCGTCGATCATGAGGATAATAAAGTAAAATGGACGGCCAACCGTTTCGTCCGCAAGTTAAATGTTACCGGCAAATGGAAAATCGAATTCAAAGCCGGCGAAAAAACACGAACCAATATATTGTTGCTGAAGCAGCAGGGGGATCAGATCATCGGCAAAATGTTACGCGGGAAGGGAAAAGGAAGGGGGATAGATATAGCTGATGCACAACTCAAAAACGATATCCTGACTTTTTCTGCAACATTTACCGGAAAAGGCGACAAGACGAGAACAATGTCCTACAAGGTCAAAGTAAAGGGTGATGTTCTTGAAGGCGCGGCGGCGAACAAACAGGGCAGAGAGTTTAAGCTCAGCGGCCAGCGGGAACGCAAGTGGGGCGAGCCGATCGAATTATTTAACGGTAAAGAGCTAGACGGCTGGAAGCCCATGGGAAGCTCAAGAGATAACAAGTGGAAGGTAATCGACGGCATTATGACCAATACCGGACATGGTGCTAACATTGTCTGCAATCGTAAGTTCCAGGACTTCAAGCTGCACGTAGAGTTCAAGGTGCCCGAACATAGCAACAGTGGAGTATACCTGCGGGGGCGGTACGAGATTCAAGTTGAGGACACTTATGGTAAAAAATTAACGCATAACATCTGCGGGGCGCCCTACGGACGGATTACCCCAACACAGAATGCCGCCAAGAAAGCCGGCGAATGGCAGACTTTTGACATAACCCTGATCGATTCCTATCTGACTTTGGTACACAATGGCATCAAAACCGTTGACAACCAGGAACTGGTAGGTATCACCGGCGGGGCTATCGATAGTGATGAGGCGGCGCCGGGTCCCATCTATCTCCAGGGCGATCATGGGGCGATTTACTACCGTAAAATCACCATAACGCCGGCCGAGCCACCGGCTGTGCCTGAAGGCTTGTAACAGCCGTTCGAATTGATTCGTTTGTGGTGGCGTGCTGAGCGACGGCTGCTGGTGAGTTTGAGGAGGTAAAAGTACGTCCGAAAATATTTTTCTTTTCTTAAGTATCTAATTTGCAAGGGTTTACACTTTGAACGGGATTATTTGGGCAGGAAATTAGTAACCGAACAGTTGCCAAACATCCGATCAGGATTATACTTGCCGATCAGTTAAATCATCAGTCACTATTTTGGGAATACAGAAATGAGCCAAAAGACAGCAACCAACCGGGAAAATGCCCTGGATCGAGCCCTGCAGTTGATAGAGAAGAATTTCGGCAAGGGCACGATCATGAAACTTGATGGTTCGCAGGATGTGGTTGGTAACGGCCTAAGCACCGGGGCTTTGTCGTTGGATCTGGCACTGGGGGGCTTCGGGATTCCCCGCGGCCGGGTGGTGGAAATGTTTGGCCCGGAGGCCGGTGGCAAGACCACCCTGGCCTTGCACATAGCGGCGTCGGCTCAGCGGGCCGGTGGGGTGGCCGCCTTCGTCGATGCGGAGCATGCCTTAGATCCCACGTGGGCCAAGCGTTGCGGCGTGAAGCTTGAAGAGCTGCTGGTCAGCCAGCCGGACCATGGTGAACAGGCCCTGGAGATCGTCGAAATGCTGGTACGGTCCAATGCGGTGGACTGCGTGGCGGTCGATTCGGTGGCGGCTTTGGTGCCCAAGGCCGAGTTGGAAGGGGAGATGGGCCAGCCGCACGTCGGTTTGCAGGCCCGCATGATGAGTCAGGCTCTCCGTAAGCTAACCAGCGTTATCGCGAAAACTAAATGCGTGGTTATTTTCATCAATCAGATCCGGGAGAAGATTGGAGTGATGTTCGGCAATCCCGAGACTACGCCGGGTGGTCGGGCCTTGAAGTTCTATAGTTCGATTCGCATCGATATTCGTCGAGTCACCACTATCAAGGAGGGTGATACTGCCGTCGGCAATCATGTCCGTGCCAAGGTGGTCAAGAACAAGGTTGCCGCCCCCTTCAAGACTGCCGAGTTCGACATTATGTTCAACAGCGGTATCAGTACCGAAGGCGATCTGCTCGATTTGGCGACCAGTGAGGGGCTGGTTGAAAAAACCGGTGCGTGGTTTAACTATGGGCAGGTACGACTCGGCCAAGGACGGGAAAACGCCAAGCAGTTTCTACACGACAGTCCCGATCTGCTCGATGAAATTCGCCAGGCGATTTTGGCCAAACGCCTGCCTCGCGCAGATGACGACGATGATGGTGAGGCGAAAAGGGAGACCTCGGCAACTAAAGCGAGTTCTGCCAGACAGAAAATCTCAACAGGTAAAGCAAAGGCGAAAGTATAGTCGTTCGGTAATTTTTAAATAATCCGGAATAACCCAAGTGGTTTTGGAAAAAATAGGACTCCCACGGATTTGAATCCGTGGGCTTTTGTATTCTTTTATCGTGAATCAAATACTGGAATGTCTTTGACTAAAAAATGATGTATTACTTGGTGTTGGTGGGTTTGGTAGTTGTCGTTTTAATTCTGTCCAACAGGGCATGGGCCATTTTTTTGACCCATTCGTCGGGATCAGCTTCGGCATAACGTTCCAGGACCTTGTTAACCTTTTGGCCGTATTGATCGGTTAAGGTGCGCAATGTCAGACCGCGTACCAACCAGTGCTTGTCGGCCAATAATTTCGTGGTCACCACATTGGTTGCTTTTTTATCCAGGGCAAACCAGCGCATGCACTCAGCCAAACGTGCCCGCACCTGCCAATCATCATCTCCGGCACGAGCCAGGACGGCGTTTTGCGTGATTTTATTATCGATGGGTTGGGCGTTATACTGCAAACGTCGTGTCGCAAGGTGTTGATGTTCGGCCAACAGCATGGCCAATAATTCAGTGGCGGCAATGCGTTCGGTTAACTCATTTGAACGGGAACGGTCGATTAATGCAGACAGTACCTTGGCGTTAGTGGTGAGAGCTTTGCGGCGAAAACGAAGAGTTTCGGCCTTTATCCCGCCGATATCCGGCACACACGTTTCCTTGCCGTCATTCGATACTATAGTTATGGGCGACAGTACTGCATCAACCGTAATATCGTGGTTGACTTGCGGCGTGCCGATCATCGAAGCCCGAATCCGACCGATATCGATGGTTTGTTTCACTGCGATTGATTCTGTGGGCCTTAATTGTGTCGGCCCATTCAGGCCGATGTAGATGGTCGGTCCCGAAGATCGTGTGAGGTCACCGCGGGCCGTTACCGTACAAAGCAAATCGGGACTTACCATCATTCCCGGCCCGATGGTAATGGCGAAAGGCCCGATGTTCTTGAGTCTTATGGTGCACCACCAAGGTTGCCCCGGTGGGAGTTCCTTGGCCGACATATCCACGTTAAGAGACAGGTATTTTTCGGGATTGATCGGATAATCCAGAACCGCGCGATTAAATGCATCGAGCCGGGCTTTGATATCTGGACCTGTAGGTTGAGTTGTGGGCTGGGTAATAGGTTGAGTGACGGCTGTTTTAACTTGCCATTCGGAGGTTAGTCGTTCAACGACTTCTTTATGTTCCCCGTGGGCAAAATGTTTTATAACCGATCGTAAACGATCGACTGCCTGGTCTTTCAAACCGGCTGCATACAAGGTTTGGGCCAACTCGAGGGCAGAGAAGGGATCGGTGCCCGCCGATTCGGCCAGGATACTTTGTGCCTCATCGTATTTTTGCAGTTGTCTGAGGACCGCGCCTAATGCTCGACGAGCAACAATCGATTCAGGCCAGTCGGTCAAAGCCGTCCTGGCCAGTTGCTCCGCTTGGGCAGGTTGAGGATCATAATGGGCAAAAAACCAGGCCATCTCCGCCAGTACATCGGCGCTCAAATCGCCTTCTGATCGAGCAAGCATAAGTTTGTAAATCTCGCCTACTTTTTTGATGTGTTTACGGGCCGTTGTATGGTCATCTTGTTTGCTTGCGATTCGAGAAAAAAGAATATGTGCTGCTATGGTGTTTGGATCGATACTTAGGGCCTTCTTCAAATATTCTACTGCCCGGTCTAATTTGCCGGCATCAGCCATGGCCCGGGCCCGGGCCGTCATCAGTATTGGTGAAGGTTGGTTCGGCGACTGTTTTGCGTGCAAGCCGGCCAGGTGTTCGTACCAACGGTCCGCTTCCAAAGGCATGCCCAGTAACAACAGCGTATCGGCCATTTGCCAGGCTGCGGCAATGTTTCCGGGGCTTACCGCCAATGTCGACAGTAGTTGTACCACCTGCCGCGGTAGACCGGCGGGTACCCCATTCAACTCGTCCAGCAGATCCCGTGCGATAAAGTTAAGATTGTCGTCACGCAGGGCGGTGGCGGCTTCTTTTTTGGCTTCGGCCCGGTCCCCACGATTGTGATGGTAATCTGCCAGCCGCAAATGCAGATCGCTGGTTATTTCTCTCGGCAGGTTTTTATGTTCCAGATATTTTCGACAAAAGTCGTCACGTTCCTCTGCCGTTTGCAGTGAATCGATGGCTAGGGCCAGCCAATCCAGATGTGCGGCCACATGGTCAGGTACCAGACGGACATATTCGGCCAAGCTCATGCGTGCTTCTTCGGGACGGTCCAAAGCCGAATGAATGTCATATTGCCACAGATATCCCTCAGCCAATTTCGGATCGATCCGCGTAGCCGCCTGCATGAACAGCAGGGTGATCTTTGCGTCGGCGTTAGATAGGGAAGCCTGCGGTGAAAGAGGGTAATCGCGCCCCAGATCGACCAACCATTTTCCGGGATCGAGGGTTTGGGCCTGCGCTGGCAGGGAAGATGTAATTAAGGCGATAAGCAATATAAGCCGTTGACGCATTACCACTCCTTGCAAGTTGCAGCCATAACTGTACAGCCAGCGATCGGAAGCTGCGGCACATACAAGTCTTCCAATGCTATTTTATCGACCAAAACTATCTTTTCCGTCAACCCGTGAATGTTCGGAAACCCTTAAAATTTATTATGGATTGCAGGCCCAATCGTATCAAGTTATTGACTTTGGGTTGTTATCAGTTTGGATAATAAGTAAACTATGATTAGAGAGGCGTATCTTCTTGCTGGTCGAGTTGATAGTGGATTAAACCACAGCTCTGGGAAAGTGGCAGTAATGCAAAACAATAAGATCGTATCTATCCGTTCGTTTGGGCAGGCCGTTGCCGTCGTGATTGTTGTTTGTTGTGCAGTTGCCGATGTTTTTGCCCAACCGCAGCCCAATATCGTTTTCTTTTTCCTCGATCAGTTAAGGGCGTTCGAAACGGGTGCTTACGGCAGCCCCATGATAAGTGATCCTCCCAGTACCCCCAACATAGATTTGTTAGCCCAGCAGGGTATTCGTTTTGAGTATGCCTTTGTCGGTTTGCCCATTTGTGGACCGAGCCGGGCCTGCGTGCAAACCGGTCGTTTGCCCGCCAGCGTGCGTACCACCAGTTCGGCGCCGGGCGATGAATGGTTTACGGAGAACCAATATAACTTGAATCTTAGTGAAGTAACTATTGCCGAGGAATTGAATAAGTACGGTTATACCTGTGCGCATATAGGCAGATGGCATCTGAATACGCCAAACATAGATTTGCCCGGTCCGGGAGATCCGTACCGACAGGGTTATGATTATATGGAAGGGATAAATTCATGGGGTGGGTATACCGAGGCCCGATGGTATGACAATAACGGTGGTTACCACTCCGAGCCCGGCCGATGGTTGCCGGAGTCCACCACCGCCAGGGCGATTAATTTTCTCAATCAGCAGAGCGGTGGACCATTTTATCTGCAAATCTCACTGTTTCCCCCTCACTCGCGGAACGATTGGCAGGTCGATGTCGCTATTGAGGAGATGCTTACACCGGCGTACATGTACTTGTGGGACATGTATGAATATGCCGATGTGAGCTTTCGGCCCAACGTACCGGCCAGTCAATATACTTTCGCCACTGCCCAATGCCGCAAGTATCATGCCCTGACCAAAGGGGCCGACGAGCTGATCGGCCAGGTTCTGGATACGCTTACCACTTTGGGAATCGCCGGCAACACCATAATTCTTGTATCCTCCGACCACGGCGAGGATATGGGCAGTCACGATCACTTCAGCAAGAATCGCATTTATGAAGAATCGATGCGTGTACCCCTGATCGTCTACGATCCCCGAAATTCGCCGCCCCAGCAGATACGTACCGAGTTAATCAGCCTGATGGATTTATTGCCTACCTTTGTCGAGTTGGCCGGCGGGACAACAACCGAACGTGCCCAAGGCACCTCCTTTGCTCCATTGATCAACGGGCAAGGCAGCTATCAGCCGCATCAGGGAATTTTGGTGCAATATGAGACGACCCAGTACCCCGAGGGTGTCATATACGGCCGAACGCGCGCCTATCGCACGCAGAACTGGAAGCTGGCCCTGATGGAGATGGGTCGGGGTACGCTGAATCTGGCGCCCAAAGCCTTGTTCGTTCTGCAGAACGATCCATATGAGATGAACAACCTGGTTGACGATCCGGCCTATGACGTCATTCTCGACCAGCTGGTGCAGGAAGCCTGGGCGGAAATGACCCAAACTGAGGACTCCATTCTAATACCGGCCGATCCGCCGCCCTGCGAACCTTATGTCGACCTTGGATCGTCCAACCTGAGTGTCGGTATTACCCTTACTGCGCCCGGCGACGGTACCACCACCGCGGTAAATATCGGCGGCAGGGATGCACGTAAAAATACTTCTAATTATTTTTACTTTGATGTAATCGATACCTTTGTGTTTGGAGGCAACCATCCGGAACTTTACATAATCGTCGAATACTACGATACCGGTTCCGGATCATTCACTTTGCAATATGATTCCAATAATGGTGATGAGATCGCCGATCGATATAAGACCGGAGATACTGTCAGCCTGACCAATACCAATACCTGGAAACAGTACGCATTCCATATCACCGATGCTTACTTTGGCGGCCGGCAAAACGGTTCATCCGATTTTCGTTTTGCCACCGGCGGAAACACCATCTATCTCGACATAGTGGCGGTGAGAAAAGCACCGGCCACTTGCCCTAATCCTCAAGATGGGGCTACCGGTGTCGGGGTCACCGCCAACATCGAATGGACCGCCGGCGGGGGAGTCATCTGGAACAAAGTTTATTTCGGCACCACTAATCCGCCGCCGTATATAGGGCAACAAACCGAAACCATCTACAATCCCGGGACCTTGGATGTTACAACTACCTATTATTGGCAAATCGATACCGTTACCGCCGGCGGCACGGTGAACGGCGAGATTTGGAGCTTTACCAGCGGATCGATTCCGCCCGACATAGATGTCGACGGCGATGTGGACCAGGAAGACTTTGGACTGATGCAGGTATGCTTCTCCGGCACAGGTAATCCCTTTAGCGAAGGTTGCCAGGTTGCCGACTTCAACCAGGACTCCGATGTGGATCAGGCCGATTTTAATCTTCTCCAAGCCTGCATGACCGGTGCCAACGTGCCTGTTAATCCCGGGTGCATGCAATAGCTGTTCGACAACAAACCCTGCCTTCCCTTCCATTTGTAACCCTCGTTTAAGAAGACTATATTGACGGGCTCGTATAGATAATCCATCTAACAGATAGAGGCGAAATCATGGTCAGAAAAACCTTTATTTTCGCCGATATCCGGGTGGCAGAAAACGATAAATTACCTTGGTAGTACATATAAGGAGTTGACAGATGTTGGTTGCTCATCGTTGCTGGTGTTGTTTACTTATTTTGATTTTTATCTCCTTGGTTGCGGTTGCGGACGCCTTGGGAGCGAAACCATTGGTCAACTCGGATGAGCCACCGGTTATCCCCGTCGGCCTGGATGCCTACCGCATGTGGGATCGTTGGTGCTATCAGCGAATCGGAGCACGGGCCTATATGCGGAGTACCTACGATCGCAGTGGTGGTAATGAAACTGCAGACGCCTCGCACTTTCTTTATCAGGTTGCCGAGGACTTCAACGTCACCCTCGATGTAGAAGGGCGGGGTGTTCTTTATTTTGTACGCACCAATCATTGGCACGGAAGCCCCTGGCATTATGAAGTCGATGGCAAAGATCACATCGTCCAAGAAACGACTACAGCAGATCCTACAAAAAAACTTGAACACTCTGTATTCATTCCCGAACATCTCTTTCCCAATCCACTGACCTGGACTTATTCTATTACCAAGGGTGCTGATCTAATGTGGGTGCCGATCATGTTTGAGAATCGGTTTAGATTAGCCTATTCGCGAACTTTTTATGGCACCGGTTATTATATCTATCACCACTATGCGAACGGGGCAAACCTGTCACAACCGATCAGAACCTGGGACGGCCGGACACCACCTGATCCTGGAGTACTCGACCTGATACGAGCCGCCGGCACGGATATTGCTCCCAAGTCGAACACACCCAAAGGAGAAAAACTCAGCATCCGTGAAACATCCAGTATGTCGGACCTGCCGGCCGACATGTCAATCGTCCTGGCAACACTTACCGAAGCACCCGCCATGGTACGGGCTCTTAAAATATCTGTACCTAACGATCAAGCCGTCGATTTTGGTAAAGCCAGAATTCGCATCACATGGGATAACCGAAAATATCCGTCCATTGATACACCAATTGCCCTGTTTTTCGGTGCGGGGACTCTGCATAATCGCACCGACAGCGAATATCTGGTCAAGGCCTTTCCGGTTAACATCCGTTTCGACGACAAACGTGTATATCTGGCTTGTTACTTTCCCATGCCCTTCTTCCGCTCTGCGAAAATCGAATTAATCGGTCCCAAAAAACGCACTATTAGTGACGTACAATGGTCTATTCGTATCCAACCTTATAACGATCCCATTAATCATGTAGCCTATTTCCACGCAACTTATGTCGATCACCATGATCCCGAATTGGGTAAGGACAATGTCTTTCTCGATACAAAATATATCGAAGGCAGCGAGGAATGGTCCGGCAATTTTGTAGGTACTTCCTTTATCTTTTCAGATCGTGCGGTGCTGACCACCCTGGAAGGTGATCCCCGATTCTTCTTCGATGATAGCCAGACCTCACAAGCTTACGGCACGGGCACTGAAGAATGGGGCGGCGGCGGCGATTATTGGGGCGGCCGCAATATGACTCTGCCTTTTGCCGGTCATCCCGTAGGAGTTCGACACTATAAAGATGCAAAGAACAGCGCAGAACTCATCCAGTCCGCTTATCGATTTCTGCTCGCGGACCTTATGCCCTTCGGTAAACGCGCCCTGATACGCCTCGAACACGGCGGACGTAATGACTCCATTGAACATTACCAATCGGTGACCTACTGGTACGGCGTGCCCAGCCCCACACTGATTCTGACCGACGAACTTAACATCGGCGACGAGACCAGCGAACAAGACCACAACTACCTTTCACCAGATGCATCCGAGCCATATGAATTAACCTCACGCTATGAATGGGGCGTGGATACCATTCGCCAACCACATGCATATCGCCCCTATGCTCAACCAACCAACTATGCTGATTTCGAATTCCAGGCCGACGCCGACAAACGCTACTTTATATGGCTGCGTGGAAAATCGGCCGGCGAAAAAAAATCCGACTCCACTTGGCTACAGTTCGACGAATTTATCGGCACTCATGATTGCGACGTCAGTTATCGCAGCCATTTAGGTTTCGGAAACTGGCGCGATGCAGTCGGTTCCAACACCTGGGCCTGGTCCAGTGGTCTGCCCAATAAGCCACCATTCAGCGTCAAGTTTAAAAATAAAGGCTTGCACAAACTTCGCGTACAGGTCAAAAACGGCGACCACGCTATTGACCAGATCTGGCTGAGTGCAACCCAGAACACACGACCCGTCAAAAACGACCCCGTCGAAAAAACCGAATCCAAAGCCGGCCAAGTTGACCAAATTATACTCGATGCGGGCGACACTACTGGTATCCATGGTCAATTTCAGACCATCAACGATGCTTCCGCCTCAATAGGCAAGTTCATCAAAGTTGCCGGTTCGCCCGAGGATAAAAGAGGTGCTATCGAAGTTTACCCGGCCCACACTGAAGTCGGTCGCAAGACTACAACTTCATCGGAGTTCACACTCAAACTGCGTGAAAATAATCTCGGTGTACTCTTGCGACGAACCCTGGATTACAAATTCCCTAATCAGCGGGCCAAGATCTACGTTGCCGATGTAGGCGATAACAACCCCGATTGGCAATACGCCGGCGTTTGGTATTTAGCCGGCTCCAACACCTGTTACCACTCTTATCCGCGCAAAGCGGGCGAACTGGGCAAATCCGCACCAAAAGTGCAAACCTCAAATCGCAGATTTCGCGACGACGAATTCCTTATCCCGCGCAGTTTAACTGAAGGGCGTTCCGCTATTCGAGTCCGTGTCGAGTTTACGCCGGTGAAAATTCCGCTGTTGCCGGACCGCGAGTTGGACGAGTTAGCCTGGTCGGAAATCCGCTACCAAGCTTATTGCTATGTGATGCCTAAGGTTGATATATAGTTATTGTTTCATCGGTGATGTTAATTCGGATTAAATGAGTTGTTACAGTCATCTCTGTTGCCAGCGTGTTTTGAGGACGTGATCTATCCCCAATAGGTCTAGTATTCTGCCTACCACGAAGTCCACCAGATCGTCGATGGTATTGGGTTTGGTGTAAAACCCCGGTGAAGCCGGACAGATTACCGCCCCGGCACGTTGCAGCTTGAGCATGTTTTCCAAGTTGATCGCACTAACCGGCATCTCACGATAAATGACAATCAAGCGCCTGGACTCTTTAAGGGTTACATGGGCTGCGCGGGTGATGAGGTTATCGCCCAGGCCCGCAGCTATTCCACCCAATGTGTTGCTGCTGCAGGGGCAAATCACCATGCCCTGGATGGGGTATGAGCCGCTGGCCAGCGGGGAGGTAAGGTCTTGGTAATTTTGTATGGTGATGTTTGTCGATGATCGGCCGATGAGCGATTGTGCATCGATCTTGTTAATCCCGCATTCGTCGGTTAGTAACTTCCCGCCCATAGGTGATACGATCAGGTGTATTTTTAGGCCGTTCGATTCCAGGCAATCGATTAACCTGAGGGCGTAAGGCGCCCCGCTAGCCCCCGTGATTGCCACTATGATTTCTTTTTCTGCCAATTTTGAATCCTTTTTAGTTAACGGCGGGGCCAGGTGATTACGCTCATCTCTCCCAAGCGCCGATTGGCTTCCAACTCCCAAGGCGAATGGGGATGGTAGCGAATAACTTCTTCAAACAGGGTCTTGGCTTCGTCGGGGCGATTGTCGGTCTGGTAGGTTATGCCCAGTTCAAATCGTGCCCGGGGTAGGACATCGCAATGGGGATCGTTTGAATATCTCCCTATAAAAGCCTGTAGTTGTTCTATCCTCATGCTCCTTGAGGGTTGAGTAGCGGCGATTCGTAGTTCGATGTTGTCGATCAACCGACTTTGTGGGTAGTGCCTATGTAAGTCACCAAGTAAACGAACCAGATTATCGCGGTATCTGGGATGATGCGGATTGAGATTAAACAGCCGAGTTATAGGCTGATCCTTATATTCCCGATCCCTGTTGTTGGCTAGAAGTGCGCGCAGCTTCCGCCCCTCATGTATTATGGTTGGCGGATCGACGTCCAACGTGCTTGACGCGGTTTGCTTGGCCAGGAAGGAGCGCCAGCCGCTCATTTTTTCCATTGAGGGATCTTCCTTTTTGTAATTGCTGAATTTTCCAATGAGGGTATCCAGTAGAGTAATGGCGCGATCGATGTTTCCCTCTCGTGCTTCCAGCATGGCCAGCCGATAACCGGCTACACTGGCCAGTGGGGAATCGCCGAAACGATCGCACAATTCCCGCCAGATAGGTTTAGTTGCGGCATGAGGAAAATCCTGGTAATGCCTGATTACTACCAAGTCCTGGCTGAGGAAAAAGTTCCCATCCAGCCGCATGTCCAGGGCCCGACCCTGTATATAAAGAACGTTGGGGATGTATCGGCTGTCGGAATAACGCCTTCTGAAAGCGTTACATTCATCGACGGCAATATGTTTTTGCAATGCCAGCGCTTCATTGATCGAGTTTGTCGCCAGGTCTCGCTCTATTTGACCCGAAGCCAGAGGAAGTTGCAGGGCCAGACGGATCTGTTCCGTCATCCTTTCCAGTGTAACCTGCGGATTATCGATCCGTTCAAGGCGTTTTTCGGCAACTTCCCGAATTATCGCGTCCGCATCGACGTGATCTGCGAAATAGGTCTTGGAACCGGGCCCCAATCTGGATTCGATAATACGATAATACAGCTCATCCCGGCCCACGTTGGCCTCAAACAGGACCACGGGAATGGCAAACATTACCGCCAGCAAAGGGGCGATGGCCCCGGGTCGATAGTTAACTATCCTTGCAATGGTCAGAACGATGGCCATCACCACACAGGCGGCAATCATCGCCAGTACACAGGGAAGATAGAGCTTGGCTATTTCGACCGGAGGCAAATGTGGGCTCACCGATGCGTTTCGCGTCGATAGAGCGTAATAAACCGCCAACGGCAGCAGGGATATCAGGGCCGTTGCATAACGAAAGGAAAATTGCAGCGGCCTCCATCGGGCCAGATAGCAGCACAAGGTTACGGTAAAGGCCATCCAGGGCATGACCGCCACTACCCCGAGGATGATCGTGAAAATCAACGAAAAACCGAATCGATACAACATCGACACCAGAATGGGAATCGCCGTCAACGAGGCCAATACCAGCCCCACGATGACCACCATCATTGGAACCTGATCCACCGGAATGGGATAGCGGAGAAAATCGATAAGCGTGATTTGCTGGGTGCCCGTGGGATCGAACGCCGCCCACCACAGTTGCTTGTATTGTTGGGTAATAAAGGGGGACAGCTCTCCGGTTCGCAGCCAGAAAGTAAAGCAGCCCAGGCCCGCAAATAATATCGCGTTGAGCAACAAAAGTATGACCGACCGGATTCGATATTTGGGTTTCTTCCATTGCCAGACATCCCAGCTCTGCTTACCGCTGGGCTTTTTATCTATGGCACGCTGGAAAAACCCCTTCACCTGTTTAAGGCTTCGACCGGGGCGTCCAACCACCTCATGCATTGGTTTGAATAATCCAAACATTTATTGCTGCACGAATTCCTAAGTTTTCCGCGCCACATAAATGGCAACAATTCCCCATGTTAACCGATGGACCGATACATGTGAAAATCCTGCCGCCTTAAGCAACGATGTGACTTTTTTGGGCCCCTGAAAGCTTAACACCGAATGAGGCAAATAGCGATAGGCTCCCGTCCGGTCCCTGCTGATCATCGTAGCGGCTATCGGCATAAGACGATTGAAGTAGGCCAGATACAGTCGGCGAAAAACCGGCCGGCGGGGAACACAGAATTCCAGGATTACCGCCCTGCCGCCGCTACGCAGCACGCGGTACATCTGCCCCAGCCCGGCTTCCAGATCCTGGAAATTACGGATACCGAACGCGCAACTGACGATACTGACACTGTTATCGGCTATGGGAAGTTCCAGGGCGTCGGCCTGATAGAACTCACTTCCATTCATTTGCCGGCCTACAGCTCCTTGCAGCATGGGCAGCGAAAAATCCAAACCCACAATCCGGGCGGGATGCACCGCCGATGAGGCAAATGTCCAAGCCACATCTCCCGTACCACAGGCAATGTCCAGCAATACATCATCGGGTTTCACCTCTGCCAGACGCGCCATCTCGCGGCGCCAGTAACCGTCGCGCCCCATGCTGGCCAACGAATTAATCAAACTGTAGGTGGGGGCGATGGCGTCAAACATTTTTTGTACCCGCCGCCCCTTATCGTGCTGCGTGTGCGGCGAAGACAGTCGCCGGCGATCCCAGCAAATATCATGTGTCTTGTTCGACATGGCCGAGTATTGTAACCTCCCAATCGCCCACTGGCGAAACCGCGTGGGGACGTGGTATGATGCCCAACTGATATGTGCGTGTTTAAGCTTATTCTAAGAGTCGGGGTGGTATGGGCAAGTTCAATTCCGGCGTCTTTTTGTCGGCATTGAGCTTGCCCGTGGTTGTTTCCGATTGTACTGACGATTATTTGAATGAAAGATATTTCGAACGCTAAACGCGTATTCACCAGGAGATAATGAATATGAATGACAATGAATTGTATGACGCGGTTAAATCCGTTGCCTTGCTGCACGGCGACTTTACCCTTCGCTCGGGTCGAAAAAGCAAATATTATCTGGATAAGTATCTCTTTGAAGCCGACCCGGCCATCTTGCGTGAGCTGGGCGAACGATTCGCCAGACATATTACCCCTTCGACTACCCGAATCGCCGGCGCGGAGCTGGGCGGCGTGGCCCTGGCGGCTTCGACTTCAATGGCTTCGGGTTTGCCTTTCGTCATTATTCGGAATGCCAAGAAAGGTTACGGCACGCAGAAAATGTACGAGGGCAAGCTCGAAGTAGCAGATCGAATCCTGCTGGTCGAAGACGTGGCTACTACCGGCGGCCAGGTGGTCGAGGCGGCCAAGACCATCAGCGATGCCGGTGCGGTGGTCGAAAAAATTGTCGCCGTCATCGATCGCCAGGAAGGGGCCCGTGAAAATATCGAATCTGCGGGATACACCTTCGATTCGCTGATGACCAAAACCAATTTGGGAATTAATGAATAATCCAAAATCAGCGATCGGGTATGCTCAATTTCTCACCGTTGGACTTGACTGTCTGAATTGCGTCTCCAGTAGTTGTAAGGTCTCGGCTACCTTACCCCTGTCTTCTTTGGCTCGAAATGTACCGTTGATTCGACTGGGGCCGAAAGGATCGGCCGCATTACCCATACGATAACGGGGCGAAATGCTACCCCCTTCGATGGTGCCCACCATTTCTTTGGTTTTGCGATCGGTCTTATAGTGAAGAAATGCCCCGCCGTCGTATCTTATACCGGTCGGTGGGGTGAGCATGGCATATTGGATACGGGAGTTAATCTGGGTGGCCTCTGCATAGGTGGTTCCCGGCCGGGCGGTCCAGAAGGTTTTGATATAAACGATCTGGGTAATGTTTTGTGTCGGATCGATGTTGCTCGGCCGATCGGATCTCAGTACCAACTGCAATGACCCGCCGGGCGATCGGCTAAAGTAGGCCCGGGGGAATTCGGCATAATGATGTTGAGGTACACCCCCATCATCGAAGCTGATCAACTCTATCCGTGTACCCTTGGGCCCACAACCAGCCAGCACGGCCAATCCGCAAATTGTGATCCATTGCCAGTAATACTTCATCAATTCACCTGTGAAACCGGAAACAGGGCGGATTCTATCCGCCTTTACGTCATGCTGAGGTCGCCTTGGCGACCGAAGAATCTCTGTTTACCAAAAGAGAGACCATTTCTGCACTCAAATGTGCCGAACATGATAACCTGTATTCCTCCTGTCGTCATATCCTCTTGACTGGTATAATTCCTTCCTATTATGGAGATCCCAGACGATAAGATAGTAAGCTTAGGCGTGGTATCCTATCTTAACTCCCGCCCGTTG
>CP070790.1:3220709-3235985 GCA_020346805.1 Planctomycetota bacterium | reverse complement strand
AACATAGCTTAACAGTTTATTGACCGCAGTTAAGTGACGGCCCGCTAAATAATATGCCTGAGCGGATAGATAGCTCAGTTCGGCAATGCTGAACAGAGTATCGGGTGATACTTCATAAGAGGTGTTCTCTAGAGCATCGATAACTTCATTTAGTCGTTTATCAATTGTGGAATGGGGAGCCGAGCGATTAATCCTGGCATCCATGACGGCTGCGCCCACGATCAGTTGTAGAGCAAATGTCGTGCGGCTGATGTTCAAGGGTTCTGTTTCCAATGCACCGGCCAGGATGGAGTATAAAGCATCCCGATGGGATGGTGATTTGTTGGCTAATTGCTTGAGGGGTGCGAGGCTATGGTGATGGAGGATAAAAGTCTCGATATGGTTGGTTTCGGTCGGTTTGGTAGCGGTGGGAAGTTTGCCAGTCAGCAGGCTGTGTTCGGTGAGTGCCAGGGCCAGGTCGGTTTGTATGTCGTCGGGACGGGTGCGTTTTGCCCAGTGGTGGGCCTGCTTGATAGCTTTTTGGGCATCGTCCTGGCGATTGCGGTCTCGGAGGATTCGGATTTGTTCCAGGACGGCAGTCAGTGAGGCCCGGCTTAGTTGTTTGCGGGTTTCGGGATTGTCGACCTGGGCCAATGAAGTAATGATTTGCCGAGCGTAGTCGTTGGCTTCATTGAATTGTCCGAGACGTCGGGCGGCGGTGGCGGCGATTATCAAGGCGCTGCATTGTTGGGTTTCCCGGCCGGCCGGCAGTTTGATCCAACCGTACTTTTCGGTTACCTGGGCCAACAGATCCGACCAGACGGCCGATGGTTGAGCTTCGGCCGGTTCTAAACTAAGGGCATGGTACAACCTGGCCCAGCTTAGTAGAAATGCGGACTGCATATCGATTGCTTCGACGGATTGCAGGGCCCCAGAAACGGTTACCTGCTCAAGTGCGGTCTCGTCGAGAGCCTCAGCCGCCTGCCAGATTGCGTCGGTTTGTTGTCTGAGATGATTGAGTACTTCGATGGCCCGCCGGCTCAGCTTGCCGGCTTTTACCCGATCGCGGCCCGGTAATTCATACAATAAGAGGATATCGAATATTGTCGGGTCTTTGCGTTCGAGGATATCGCGGGCAAGTTCGTAGCGCCAACGCAATCGTGCCGGATGATTGGGGTGTTTCTCGATTAATTTTGAAAGGATATCACTTGCTTTATCGATGATTGATTCTCGCTGATGGTTTGGGATTATTTGTTGCGAAGCTTTTTCGAGCAATTCCTCCCTTTGTCGCATTTGGGCATCAATTTTGTTGAGGGGGGGGTTGTCTTGAAAATATTGTTCCAGCAGATCGGTCAAGCCGCGCTGTCTGAGGCCTTCGCGAAAGACCGCTTCGTCGATATAGCCTGCAGTTGGTAAGGTATTTGACCGGGCGTCGGTGTCGGCGGCGGATACGGCGCTCATGATTACGAGTAAAACAGGAGTCCAGGTAATTCGATAAAGGTGATTTTGTACGGTCATTTTGAACCAGCAAAGAGAATTTGTTGATATCCGGCGTTCAAGGCGGCGTTGTATGCGTTAACCATATGGTCCCATGGGACATCATCATCCGCCAACATATGCACGGGTGTACTACAGTCGAAGCCGTTGGGGTTGTCGCGAAT
The DNA here is from genome assembly GCA_020346805.1 of Planctomycetota bacterium. GTDB lineage: Bacteria > Planctomycetota > Phycisphaerae > UBA1845 > PWPN01. The sequence goes on along the minus strand of CP070790.1, from coordinate 3,234,345 downwards.
TTTTGCCAAGGCACCCGATAACAGTCCGACGGGCAGAGGCGTTTCATTGAATCGGTCGATAGTTACCTTGCATCGATCGGGCAGGGCGGAATCGTATAAAAAACGGATTCGAATAGGGGTTTGTGGAATATCATCGGCGGCAGCGACGGTCTGGGCCGGTAGTTGGGCGGGCAGCATTCCTTCCAAGACCCGAAATCGGCTTACCACCAGGAAGAAAAATAACAACAGAAAGACAATATCGATCATGGGAGTCAGGTTCAGCGAGATTACGGTACTGATCGGCCTTCTCCTTTGGCGGATTCGCCATGAGATGGGAGCCGCGGTCCGTTGGGGTGAATTATTTTCCGGTTTGGCTGTCGTCATAGTCTTGTTTGTCCATTTAACCGATGGGAATCGATCCTCTACGGTTGATCCATCTGGGTAACGATTTGCAAACGGATCAATTTCTCGGCGGCGATTATTTCCATTATTTGTTTAACATTGCCGTAACTAAGTCGGCGGTCGGCGCGCAGGATTACCTCCGCCTTTGGATTTTGCCGGCCCAGTTCGTGCAAGCGGTCGGACAATTCGTTTACCGAAGTAACAACGATGGGTCCCAAAGTGAGCGACGGTTCGGTGTATTGGTTGTGGTAGAGCATGTTGATGATGATCTTGTCCTTGAAACGGCGATCGACGGACTGGTTGTTGTCGGGCTGGGGAAGATCGACGTCGATTTTTTCTGCCGATGCAAAATGGCTGGCGAGCATAAAGAAGGTCAGCAACAAAAAAGTGACGTCGATCATGGGAGTCATGTTGATTCGTCCCGCGGATCTATGGTCGTGTTGGTGTAATAATCGGCGCATGTTTCACCTGATTATGCCGGCGATACCGGCGGCGTTCTTTTTGTCGATGAGGATTGAGTATTCCTCTCAGCGGTTTGGGCAGTATTCTGTTTGTATACCCAAGAAAGCAGACCGTCACATAGTTTCACGCTTTCAGCAGCGAAGGCATCGATGCGATTCCTGAAGAGGGCAAATGCGGCCAGTGCCGGTATGGCGATGAGGATGCCCCAGAAAGTGGTTACCAGGGCGACGGCGATATCACCGGCGAGTTTGCCGGCATCGGGCATGCCCCCGCCGGCGGCGAAGATGCGGTTGAAAGCCTTGATCATGCCCACCACAGTTCCCAACAAGCCGATCATGGGGCTTATATTGCCGATCATGTTTAGATATTCAATCTTGCGAAAAAGCTTGGTGGCCTGCTCTTCGACGGCCTCGTCGATGGCGGCGCGGGCGGTTTCTCGGCCGGCGCCTATTTGGGATAATCCCGCGTAAGCGGCCTGGGCGAGGAGGGTGTTGTCGTCGCGAATGATCTGACGGATGCTGTTTGCCTGGCCCTGTCGGGCACCGGCGATCAATGTCTTGGCCAGATCGGGGGGGGCTAAGGTTTTTCGGCGAATAGTGAACAAATAATGAACGGTCAGGGCAATGGTTATCACCGATAGGGGTATTAATATGCACCAGGTAATTGGACCGCCGTCCCACACGAAATGTTGAAGGACATTGACGGGAGAAATATCCCCTTGTGCGACGGGTGGACAATAATTGTTATGCCCGATTTGTAGCAAGGTATTCATAACATTCCTCTCAAGATATTTGCGATTTACAATCCCGGTTATTAATTTCCGTTATTTCCCGGGATTATAAACGGCTCAATTCCTTTTGGGCACGTTCTACCCATGGATTCGAAAGCGGGTATTTTCGTTCCAACTCCGAGAAGATTCTGACCGTCAGATTCGGCCGACCTAATTTCCGGCAAATCAGACCGGTACGGTATAAACATTCTGGACCGTACTTATGATTCGGATAATGGATGACTACCCGCATAAAGGCCAGGGCAGCCCGTTGCAGGGAGCGATTGTTCTGATCCCGGGTGTTTTGGGCTGAGCTTTTGCCTAGCCAGGCCCGAGCTTGCCAATAATATAGATCCGCACGGAGCATTCCTGCGGAGGTAGAATTTAAAGATTTGATTTGCTGCAGGGCTTGGTCGAATTGGCCGGTATCGATCATTGATTGAATTTGGGGCAATTTATTACGGAGGTTCTTGATTTCGGAAGATTCTCCGGGCCGGCTGGCAGTTTGGCGATCGGTTGATGTATGGTCATCCGTTTGCTGTTGTCCGGGCCATGTGTCCCGCCATTTTCTGAGTGATGTACTCAGGGCATCCTGCCGGTGGCGTTTAATGGCGGAATTTACTGAAGACAACGCCGATTGAATAAATATTGATCCGGCGGTCGGTATATTTGTGGGCCGAAGGGTTTCCAGGCAGGCAGGCATGCGTTCGATTATCTTTAGATAGAGATCAACGGCCCGGTCGAAGCGGCCCTGAGAGTCATATACTCGAAGCAGTCGACATTGAACCAACATTATTCGATCCAGGCGATCGGTCTCGGGGAGTTGGGGATCTTTATCTTGAACGGGGGCGTCGGTTAATTCCGACAATAATTTTTCATAACTATTGGCGGCTTGTCGCATATGGTTATCGCGTTGTTGTTTTTCCGCCAGGTTGAACAGGGGCCAGCCGGTGATTTGCAGGTATTCGATTTGTTCAACAGGTTTACTGGTCGGGCGGCCGGTTCTCAGACGGTATTCAAGTTTTCCGTTGGTCAATTTGTCGATTTTTATATCAATGGCTGTGGGGCGGCCTTTAGCAGTCAGTACGTCGGCTTGAACGTAGGCGACGGCATATGCAAAAATGATAAGGATAAGGGACGCGCCTGATAAGAGTAGTTTAGTCGAGTTGGCGTGTTTGGTTGCGCTCACTTTAATACCACCATACGAAAATTACCACCGTGATCCCGCGCAATTCGTTCGAGCAGGGTACGGGGATTAGGTGATGGATCGAATCCGATAGTAGTAATTTTGACTTCCTGATTGGTGTTGAGCTGTTGTAAGGTTAATTCCAGATCGGATTGTATATCAGGATAGTCACCGTCGGTCAGGAAATAAATTAACTGCGGGCGGACGGCAAAGGCCCGTTTCATGGCTTCGATAGGATCGGCTTTCCCCGGCTGGGGGATACCGGTGATAGTATCAATAAAGGAGTTAGCCCGGGTCTTGTATTTTCCGATGGCCGGTACCAATCGTCGGGGACTGAATTCGACAACCTTACGAGGTTTGGCTAATACAATATGAAAACGCTGGGTGGGCAGAAGTGCGCGGATCGATTCGCGCATTTCGCGGACGATTTCGTCGATATAGATCATCAATGAGGCGGAGACGTCGACAACATAAACCACTTTGTAGGCATTTCCGGCTATTCCGAAAAAGCTGCTGGCGGGTCCGGTGTTGAGGGTTGAGACGGACGCTGCCGAGGTTAAGGGAATGCTGGTGTCCGGTTTGTCGCGTTCGGTTAGGGCCGATATCGACGAAGTATCAAGAGTGACGGCGGTAATGGGGGGCTCTTGGATTTTTGGCCGGCTGAAGGAATCCGGCAGGGGTTGTCGAGATAGTTTTAAGGGTGCGGTTGGTTGCGGTAATTTGGCATCGGCCCCGGCGACCAGCCGGGCTTCGGGGATGATGTATTTTTTAGGTTGAGCCGACTCTTGAAAGACAATCTGATAGAGTGCGAGGAAGACTATGGCATGCAAGATAATTGAAATTGTCCAGGCGAAAGGATTGGATTTTGCCAACCGACTCATCCAGGAGTCGCCTGGGTGATAAGGGAATGGTCTGATAGTTTGCGGTGTGGGCCTCATGCGTCTGTCCGATACGTTTTTGCGTTTCAGGCACTCCGTTTGCCTGAAAGGGTGGCCATTATGTGGGAATGAGTGTATTTTCTGCGGGCAACGAGGTCAAATGGTGAATAAAGAGTGGGATTATGGTAGGGTACGGTTTCTTACCCGGTTAGGATAGATATTTTTACTTAAGAGATTCAGCGTGACACGATTTATAAAGGTGATTAACGGATTTGGCGGTTTGCTCATATTGTTTTCAGGGGTGCAGTTGGCTTTTGCCAAGGCTGATGTTACCGGATTTGCCTCAACACAACCGGCGAGGGGGGATGAGTTGGATATATCGCGTCTTTTGATAGAACAGCCTGCCCAGGTTGAAAGCCACAGGAATCAACTAGACTATCTTCAATGGGCACTGGATGCCGCCGATAAGCCGACGGCAAGTATCACCGCCCATCTGGCCATGGCCAACTGGTTACTGGCGGTTCCTACCAGCGGTCCAGCCAGACGGTGGTTGATTGGTGTGGAAAAATCGACGGATCAAGGGGTTATAGGCGTTTTGGCGGAGGAGGCTTTGACACATATTAGTGAGGCCCGATCGTTATTTGACGCCGAGGCGGATTTGTCGAAGGAAAGGCAACAGGCGTTGGCCGATACCATCGAAAATTTGGATTTGTTTGCCAAGCTGTTTATGGCTCTTGGTTCGCCGGGTGAGGGCTATGAGTATCGTTCTGCCTGTTCAAGAGCGGCACTTGATCTGTCGGTTATTCGTGAGGCGGATGATAAGGCACTGGCATCCTGTGCGTTATTGTGGCAGTCATTTGCATTGGAACTGGGAGGGCGGCGCGAGCGAGCTTTGATATCATTGCCAGAAGCGTTAAAGAGACCGGAACAGTGGCCTTATGATTTTATGTGTCGTTTGTTGCGTTGCCGAATTCTCGCCGATGCCGGCAGATATGCGGCGGCTACGGCCATGACCATACGCATGCAGGGCTTGTGTCGAAAGTGGCTGGAATCCAAAAACGAGGATGCCGAATCCTGTCGTCGACTGGTCAGCCTGCTGCAGTATCGAATCGGTCGGTTGTGGATGAAACAGTTGAATCCATCCGATGCGGCACATATGGAAGATCTTTTGGTCCGATTGCTAAACGAATTGCTCGAAGGTGATGGGCAAAAAAGTATTTATCGTCTTGAATATACTGTTCCTATAATCGTACAACCACCCGATCTTATTGCACCTTCTCTATCTACTGCTCCGGCCGCAACGACTCGCACCACCCTGCGACCGGCAACTTTGCCGATATCAACCACCACATCAACCCCCGACAATTAAATATAAGAATTATCTTATTTATGGATTCATTTTTAAGGCTCACCGTGTGTATATAAATCCGGATTAACTTTGTTAATCTGTGGAACTACAAATCATATGGGACTTTATGTTATTGGACTGGGTAAAAGTATTTATATAAGTACACAAATTGCTAAAGAGTAGGTTATCCTGACACGAATAACCTTTAAAGGGTAGTGTCTGTTATTCTATTTGTGGTTTATATTGGTATTTCTTACGGGATTGAACAAACCTAAACGTTTAGGAAACTCTTATATAAGAGGGGTCAAAACATGGACAGAAAAAGAGGGAAATGTGGTTTCAGTTTAGTGGAACTTATTATTGTGATTGTGATCATTGGAGTACTGGCGGCCATCGCCATACCTCGAGTATCACAGGGATCCAGGGGGGCCGGTGAATCGGCACTGGTAGCCAATCTGGCGATTTTGCGTAACGCGCTTGAATTATATGCCAGTGAGCACGACAGTGTTTATCCTGGTAAAAATGGTGACGGGACCAACCCGGCCGGTGCGGATGCACTGGTTACGCAGTTGACCAAGTATTCCAATTCGAGCGGGGCAGTTGTTGATGTCCGCGATGCCGCTCACCCCTACGGTCCGTATCTTCGTAAGGGGATTCCACCTCTGCCACTTGGTGCCAACAAAGGTAACGGTACGGTGCTGATCGATAATGTCAATAGTCCGCCGAATGTCAGTGAAGGTACAGGCGAGGGGTGGGTTTTCAACGCCAACACCGGAGATATTATCGCCAACACCACGGCAACGGATGACAGTGGTAAGGCATACAGCGAATATTAGTTAACCATCCTATTTGAGAGGGAACAGGCGGTTGTGAGTCATACGACACGCAACCGCCTGATCTTTTTTGTCAGTTTGTCTGCTTGAATGGCAGTTTTCTGTTGGGTCCAGGTTTTTTTCCCCACATTCCAATAACTTATGGCAAATCGCAACCGATCGGTGCGGGTCAGGGCCTTGGGGGGCATTGATTTCAAGAGGCTTAACAGGTCGCGCTGCCGGCTTTTTTCCGATTGGCCGATATAAATCCGTTCGAGATCGATCAGATAAATCTGCCATTGGGACTGGGCGTTGTCGGATGGCGGCGGGTCCAACATGATATGCTTGCTTACCAGGTCGGGCCAGCGAAAGTTTGTCCGGTGCAGTCTGGATATCAGTTTTGCACCTTGTCGAATTAGCCGGCGTTTTTGGGTTAATGTCAAACGAGGCCTACCGTCAGCCTGTACTTGCCATGCTTTTTGCACAGACATTCGTCTGGGAACCGCTTCGACGATCACAAATGCCTGACTGGGCAGTCCCCAACGGCGATGCTCTCCGTATCCGATCGCTTTCATGGCCGGGATACCGGCACTTTCCAGTTGCTTGCAGATCTTGTATTCATAGATTGGCCGAGCCTGGGGCCGGCGACCAAAAACAATATCGCGAGTGAGTCCGATAAGGGGATGATGAAACGTTCGCTTAAGGAATAGTTCACGTTTTTGGTCTTGCACTTCGGCCTGAAAGCGAACCGCGTCGCGGTCTTTGTGTACGCTAACCGGTGTTCCGATGGTTGTAGTCATCACGCTGGGGAAGTCCTTGAGGCCGATATTGGCCAGGGCGTCGGCATAACTGCTGTCGATATGGAATTGTCTGGCCATGTATTACCGAATTATTTTCATCAGAAAAAGTTGTTGTTCGTTTACTATGAATTCCATTTAAGCACGGCCCCGGTATTGGCACTGGTAGCCAGGGAGGCGTACTTGCTCAGACTTCCGGTTTTGTAGCGAGGTTCCGGGGGAGTCCATTTTTTGCGCCGCTCGGTAAGTTCGGTATCGGAGAGTTTGACGTCGAGTTTTCGGCCGGGGATATCGATTTCGATTATGTCGCCATCCTTTAGCAGGCCGATCTCACCTCCGGCGGCGGCTTCCGGGCTGACATGGCCGATGCATGCCCCTGCACTTCCTCCGCTGAATCGCCCATCGGTAATCAGGGCCACGGTATTGGCCAATTGAGGATTGCCCTTGATATAGCTGGTCGGTGCAAGCATCTCCTGCATACCCGGTCCGCCTTTGGGGCCTTCATATCGAATCACGACCACCTCGCCGGGTTTGACTTTGCCTCCGAGGATGCCCTCACAGGCGTCTTCCTGGGATTCGAATATATTTGCCGGTCCCGAATGTTTGAGCATTTTGGGATCGACGCCGGCGGTCTTTACTACTGCACCTTCCCTGGCGATGTTACCATAGAGTATGCTCAGCCCACCTTGCTGGGAGTATGCGTTTTGGACGGTGCGGATGCAATCTTGAGGATCGAACTGATTTTGATTGATAACCGTCAGGACGGGTGCGCCCTCTTTAACGGCGTGGTCGGTATGTGTGCTTAATTCACTGCGTTTGGCGGTGCTGATTCCGTCGAGGCGGATTTTCTCGCCTTTAACACGGATGTCGGTTTGCTGAATATTTTGGCCGATGGTTTTGCCGGTAACAGTTATGCAATCGGTGTTTAATAATCCGGGTTTACCGCGGGTAAGTTCGCCGAGTATGGTCATTATTCCACCGGCGGCATGGCAATCCTCGATGTGATATATCTTTCCCTTTTCGCCGGGAGAGGGGGCCACCTTGCAGATATTGGGCGTTTTTCTGGATAAATCATCGATGTCTTTAAGAGTTAAAGGTGCCTGTGCCTCGTGGGCGATGGCCATTATGTGCAGGACGGTATTAGTGGAACCGCCCATAGCCATGTCGAGGATCATTGAGTTTTCGAAAGCCTTTTGGGTCATGATGTCGCGAGGTTTTGGGCGGTCGTCTTTGGCCATTTCGACGATTCTTTTGGCAGCGTCGGCGTAGAGTTTTTTGCGGTCTTCACTGGTGGCCAGTATGGTTCCATTACCCGGCAGGGCCATGCCCAGGGCTTCGCATAAGCAGTTCATGCTGTTGGCGGTGAACATGCCGGAGCAACTGCCGCAGGTCGGGCAGGCGTTGTTCTCGATGTCGGCAACGGTAGCTTGGTCCATCAGGCCGGCGGCATGTTGACTGACGGCATAGAAGGCGCTGATTAGATCGACTTTTTTGCCGTCTTTGGTTTTACCCGCTTCCATGGGGCCGCCACTGACGAAAATGGTGGGGATATTGCAGCGAGCGGCGGCCATCAGCATTCCGGGGATGATCTTGTCACAGTTGGGGATGCATATCATGGCGTCAAAGCGATGGGCTTCGATCATGGCCTCGACCGAGTCGGCGATTAGCTCGCGGCTGGGGAGTGAAAACTTCATGCCGGCGTGTCCCATGGCGATGCCGTCGTCTATTCCTATGGTGTTGAAGATGAAAGGTACGCCGCCGGCTTTGCGGACCTGTTCCTTGATAAAGTAACCGACCTTGTCCAGATGCGTGTGGCCGGGGATTATTTCGACGAATGAATTGCAGATGGCAATGAACGGTTTGTCGATGTCGGCGTCCGTATAGTTGCCGGTGGCTTTAAGCAGGCTGCGATGGGGGGCCCGTTCGATGCCTTTTTTGACCAGATCGCTTCTCATGTTTGAGCCTCGCAAAAGAAAAATCGATGTTTTACGTCGTTGAGCCGGTTTTATCCAGCGAAGCGGTTATTATAGCGATCCGGCGGGAATTTCCGAGCGCACGGGAGCGAATTGCTTGAAACCATGCCTCTGGTTAGGTTGTATAAGCAAGAAACAAGCCGACGTAACCGCCGTTAAATCAGCCAAAGGAGGCCAACCATGCGAGCCAGAACCGGTATTGTATTGGCGATTTGTGCGCTTCTGATGGGGACCGTGACTATCGGGTTGTACGGGCAGAGTAAGAGGTCTGCACGACCTGCTCCCGTACCGGCAGCTCGAAAGAGCGTCAAGACGTGTTGCGGGTCGTCTCAGCCTACCCGGTTGCGAATCGACGTATTTCAATTGACCTGTACAAGCGATCAACTGGTCAAGCTTGATCTGGATAGTATTGGGGCCGATCGGGGATCCGGGGCCGAGGTGCTGCAGCGATTGGGAGAATCCGGTGACGCCAAACTGCTTGTTCGTGTTGACAATGTTTTTGATTTGACCAAGGAATCGCGCATTGTCAACGGTGTGCGTAGGCCGATTGTACAAGATGTTACAATCGCCAGGGGCGGGAAAGCTACACCAAGTGTAAATTACCAAGATTTAGGTTTTATTGCGGAAGTTGTCGGCAATTGGCGAGATGACGATTTGGGTAATAAAGCGGATATCCGTTATGAAATTGAATTGTCCGGTCTCACGAAAAGTGGCGTACAGGTATCTTCAGGAGTAACGCTACCGGCTTTCAATGAGTTAAAGTTTGAACAGACAATGACTCTTACTACTGATGTGCCGGTATTGATTATGAGCAGCGATTTGCCGGTGGAGGATGAAGGCAAGTCAATCACGAATGTTATAGTGGTTCGTGTGGTGGCGACGAGGTTAACCGGTTGACGATGGGTTTTACACCCACGCCAGTGCGGACTTTATTTTGCGAGGGCGGTATTAGTTAAGTTGTGTTCATTTTTGAATTCTATCAGCACGGTTGGTGGGACAGGGTAACAACCGAGTTTTTCACCAAAGATAGCGAGTCCGCCGCGGTTTTTAGCATCGACCGGTACTTCCCAACCAATATGAAGCGTGAGGTCGTCACTGATCTGTTTAATGATATTTTTCAGGATCGCTCCCTTGGCGGATTCCTTGACCAGATAACCGTAAGATCCTTTATGGCCGTGCAGATGAGATAATACGCCCCGGCTGTCGGCGGGATCGTCCGGCAGGGTTTTGGTGGCCAGCTTAACACCATTCAGGCTCAGGATTACGTCTGTGGGCCACTTTTTATTGTCGGTTTGGGGATAGTCGAATTTCTTTTTACGTGCGGGCCAGTCGAGTTTTTCGTCGCCGGCCTTGGCGGCTAGTTCGGCGATTATAGTTAGCGATTTTATATTTTTTAGATGGATCGATTCCGGGAGTTGGAGTTGATATTCGACGGCTCCGGGGCCTCGGCCGGCAATTTTATGGGCCGCTATTGCTTCGGTTTTTGGTTTGTTACCCTGGAAGGTCCATTTGACGAAATCGGCCGGTGAAAATCGATAGGCGATAGTTTTTGCGTCTATGATTTCAGTTGCTGGTTTTAGGTTATCGATTAATAGATTTACGTAATTTCTGGCCAAAGTCTTATCACCATCCTTCAACTCGAATGATAATACTCCTAATTCGACGTCGAAGTCAGGGATGTGTTCAATAGTGAATTGATAAGGTTGCTGATCGATGACTTCATATGATTTCCAGATGGCCGGTTGGGATGGCAGGGGTAAGGAGCGTTTATTGCCGAGTCGATCCAAGAGGTTTATTGACGCGTGTAGTGTGAGATTGTTTGCCTTTAGTTCAGACCAATGGCTGATTTTGATGGGGATTTTAACGGCTTGGCCGAACTTGCAATCAATAGCGGGCGGGGTGTCGATCACGATGAAGTCAGAATTATTGATATCTTTTAAGGAAAATCCTGGGTGCCAGAAATCGTAGCCGTATTCTTTCTCCGATCGGTCGTAATTGACGAAGCCGTTGTGTTCCCATTCGATGTCGGACAGTTCGGTGTACACGTAACCGCAGATCTTGTCGTGTTTGCGGATTTCGTTGGTCAGATATTTGAAACACCAACTGATGTCCTGATCGCCGAGTCCGGCACTGATTCCGCCGTATTCGCTGTTGATTAATGGGGCGTTGCCTTGTTTGCGCCCGCCGATGTAGTTGAAGGTTGATCCGGGGTAGGTGTTGTCCACGACGTATTTGATGTGATCGCGGGCCCTTTTGTAATCGTTGACATAGAAATGCCAGGAATTGATGTCGGTGATGACGTGGTCCTTTCTGCAAGGGGAGTTTTCTTCAGATAAACGGGTGGGGTCGAGGTATTTTGCCAGATGATACATCTGCTCGACCCATGTCTGGATATCGGGGGCGTACTTTTTCTTATCACGTGTCAGTCCCCAGGTTTCGTTGAATAAGCACCAGGCGAAAATTGCCGGGTGGTTGTAGTCGCGTTGTAGAACTTGTTCGAAGGTGTTTTGCCAATATCGGCGAGCCCTGGCGGTGTGTTTCCAGGTGTTGGGCATGTCCTGCATTATTAGTATGCCAAGTTTGTCCGCCCAATACAGTTCGCGGGGTACGGGGGCCTTGATGTGTATTCGCAAGAAGTTCAGGCCGATCTTTTTGCACAGTTCATAGTCTTTTCGTATGGTGGCATCGTCGGGGTATTGATGAATGCCGTCGGGATGGAACGATTGATGTAAGGCCCCTAGGAGGTATATGGGTTTTCCATTGAGATATATGTACTGGTAATCTCGGCCGGGGGCCGGTCCGACGGATACTTGGCGCAGGCCGAAGTAACTTTCCACACAATCGAGGAGTCTGCAGTCGTCGAGTAATTCAAAAATGATTGGATAAAGTGTTGGAGAATCTGGCGACCAGAGTTCGGGGTCGGTTACTTCGATGGTTGCTTCCAGCTCATCTGAATCCTCGGGCACGTCGATGGTAGTGGATTTAAAAGCATTATTGGTTGATGAGAGTTTCAGCTTTTGGCCGGGGTCTGCGCTGTTTAGAGTAATTTTGTAGGTAACGGCTCCGATTTCGATGTTGGGGATGGCGCATAATGATTTAATATACGAGCGGGCTCGGGGTTCGATATATACGGTTTGCCATATTCCGCTGGTTCGGGTGTACCAGTTGATCTGCTTGCCGGTGGGCTGTTGAGGATCGGTAAAGTCGACGGCCCGAATGGTGATGTTTATTTGTTGGCCGGGATTGGCGAATTGCGACAGATTGATATCGAAAGGGGTGTATCCGCCGATGTGTTGACCGGCAAGTTGGCCGTTGATCCACACGGTAGCCTGCCAATCGCAGGCTCCGATGACCAACCAGGCATCGCGGTTTATGTATGCTTGGCCGCTAGGCATAGTAATATTGCGTGAATACCAGGCCGCACCCTGGTATTCGGTGTTTTCTATGCCGCTGAGTCTGCTTTCCCAGGGGAAGGGGACGGTGATTTGTTTTGTGAATTGGTGCCGACCGGGGGTGAACCATTCCGCTTTAAGCCCCTGGTCTTGGGGATCGAAGTCGAATTGCCAGGTTCCGTTGAGGTTGATCCATGCGGGTCGTTTAAAGTCCGGTCGGGGGTGTTCCGGCCAGGGGATATCGGCAATTGCCTGTACCAGGAACCAACCCATACATACGATAGTAGTTATTATTGCTGTTTTCATAATGTCGCATAGATTAACAGCTAATCAATACTTTCGCCAGTTTGATACTCGTTGTAGTATGTTTGCTCTCAGATGACGGATAACAAGGAGCAAGCCTCAGGTTTTTTTATGGAGACGGATTATGATTCGGGTGGGTATCATTGGTGCGGGTTTTATGGGGCGCAATCATTTCAATCAGTATGAAAAGTTAAGCGGCCGCTCGAAGGTGGTGGCTTTATGCGATAAAGAAGCAGATCGCCGGATAGGCGATTGGTCCAAGGTGGGAGGTAATGTTGGGGACAAGCAGGGTACCAAGCGCGATCTTGGCGATATCAAGCCTTACCGCGATTGGCGGGAGTTGGTTACCGATCCGGATGTGGATATGGTTGATATTTGTGCGCCGACTTTTCTGCATCGTGAGATGAGCATTGAGGCCCTGGGGGCAGGCAAGCATGTACTATGTGAAAAACCTATGTCACTAAGCGTTGAAGATTGTGATGCAATGATCGAGGCGGCGGCCGAGAGTCCGGGCAAGTTCATGATTGCTCAGGTAGTGCGGTTCTGGCCGGAGTATGTTTATCTGAAGCAGGTCATCGACGCCAAAGAGTTGGGGTCGCTCAGGGTTTTGCATTTAAGACGCCAGGCGGGCATGCCGGATTACTCGTTGGACAATTGGATTTGGGATCCTCAACTTTCCGGGGGTGCGATTCTGGATCTTCGGGTGCATGATGTTGATTTTGCTGTCTATCTGTTTGGCAAGCCGAAATCGGTGTATGCCCAAGGGTATCAAAACAGTCACGGCAGTATCGATCGGGTTCACGCGTCGTGGGATTATGGTGCGGGTCTGGTAGTGCAGCTTGAGGGGTACTGGGATATGCCGACGAGTTTCGGTTTTAACATGGGATTCACAGCGGTTTTTGAAGATGGGGCCATTCTATGGGATTTAAATAGCGGCAAGCCGTTGACCGTATTTCGGCCGGACAGTGAACCTGAAACACCGGAGATGAGAGGGGACGACGGCTACTTCAGGGAAGTCGATTATTTCCTGAACTGTATAGAGAAAGACAAAGATCCCCAGACCACTACGCCGCACCAGAGTCGTGATGCGGTGGCTCTGGCTCTGGCGGAGGGGGAGAGCGTGCGAATTGGTGAACCGGTGAAGATTAAATAGCAGTCATTTCTGTAATATTGGTACTGTTTCATCGCTGTTGATTATGGGGGAAGGCTGTTGTTGTCGAGATGGGAATATCAATCCAGCTTGATAAGAATCTCGATCCAACTTGTAGCATATCTATCTAGCTGAGGGATCCTTTGACTGGTGGGAGGGGGTTAAAGGGGGACTGGAATCCAGCG
>CP070790.1:3209669-3220609 GCA_020346805.1 Planctomycetota bacterium | reverse complement strand
CAAAATCATAGTAAATCGCCTCCAGATTCAGGAAGGTAAAACCATAGTCGTAACTTTTGCCGTCGATATCGATGCTACAGACAAAACGACCGGTTTGATCGTTCCAGAATAGCTTGCCGGCATGGGCCTTGACCTCTTCAGCGTGCCGGCGAAGCTCGTGCGGTGCAAAACGAAGCGGCCCGGCCGGTATATTCCATTCCGGATGGTTTTCAATCTCCCGCTCCAGGTCGGCCAATCGATTAAGCGTGTCGTAATAGTGGATAGTCGCGTAAGCATCCTTTCCTCCCATGGGCAGAAGATCCCAGTAGTTGTTCCCGATACCCCGCCCCGAATGAACGATCTTCTTGCCGTCGGAGCCTATTTCCAGACCACTTCGCCCGTCATGGCCGACCCAAGGGGTTACGATGCATTTGTGTTGCCGACCGCCCAAATCCTCCATCATAAACAATAAAGCCAAGCGCATTCGTTCGATGTTACGCCGCAGAAAGTTCAAATCCCGTGCCCATCGGAAATATTGACAGCAGCCGCGAATAAAACATTGATTGTTAATATTGTGCCGAGTGTCGTATTGGGTGAACAGGGCCTGAATACCGACCGAGGCCCCCGCCGGCGGGTTGCCGAAGTTAATACCCATACGTGTAATTCGTCCCTTCCATGCGGGCGATTTATAAACGGGGATCATGGTGTAGACGATGCCCCGATCTTTGGTAACCGGGTCGAAGTAAAATCGCCGCTCGGGCCCAAATTCCGGAGCATCTTCGGTAATCCATTCCAGGTAAGGTTGAGCGTCGTCCAAACCATCGGCCCGCCAGCGAAGCTGAATAAATGGTGATTGTTCCGACAGAATCATCAACGGCGGCGTGCGAACATTCGCAGCGGCTGAGGTAAATTCAATATTCCAGGCGCGATTGGATATGCCGCTATCCTTGCCGCCGCGAAGTTCCCAACCCTCCTGAGTCTTTTCCTCGGTACCATGCCAATGTTTGTGTATCCCGGCCAAAGAGAAGTGCCAACCCCAGGTGCCCGGTCCACCCTGGGCCCAAAAGGGAAACGGCCAACCCTGCTGATGGGCGATCGACGTGTGCTGGTGCGTGGCCACATAGCCTTCGGCGTCCATTTGACGCTTGGAAAGGATCTTATCCCATTGCTTGCGCATTGCCCCCTTATTTACATTCGATTCCAATCCCGGCCAGAGGCTGGACGCCGACAGCCATTCATCCCATAGCGTGGCCAGCGGCCGGGCTTTTTGATAGTGCAGGTAAAAAAGATCCCGCAGCGAAGCCATAGCCTTTTCCCGGCCCGGCACCACAAACTGCGGAAAATCTTCGGGTATCTCCGATGATGGCTCCGCCCCAATGCCGCAAACACAAATACACAAAATAACCGCGAGACAAGCGGGCAAAATCATTCTTGACATGTATGTTCTTCCTGTAAATGGCGGAGTCGTTAGCAAACTATATAAAATTAAAGTCCAATACTGCGTATCTGCTTGATTTCACACACGAGGAAACCTTCCAACATGCAGGGCAGGATTTATTTCATACTGCTCTGATACTCGGCCCGCAGGCTTTTTTCGTGTTCTGCGGTCTGTTTAAGCTTCTGGTAGATCTGTTTTGCCTCTTCAACATTTTTCAGCATCGCAGAACCTTGAAGCCCAAGTCGTTTGACCATCAGATCCATAGCGGCCCTGCCGTCGGCGGTCAACTGCATCGCCTCTCTGGTTAACTCTTCTACCTTAGCCAGTTCGGCAAGCCGGGCGGTAATAAGCTGATCCACCCCATCATACTTCCAGAAACGCAAACCGCGACGAATAACGTAAACCGGCGTAGTATGGGCATAAGAACCGTCACCACCTTCGGCACGAGCTGCTATCCAGAAACCATGGTCGGCATTCAGCTCAAAATCGACCGATAGCTCCTTCTGCTGGGCCCCTTTTGTTTCGGCGCTGCGTATTACCTGCCCATGACGGATAATCTCAAGCTTGATCGGCAGCATATTTTCGGGATCGCCCACGGCAGAAGCGCGAACCCGCAGCTGGCGATTTCTATCAATCAAAATTTCATCACCGGGAAGGGCTTCATCCACCTGAAAGGTAATCATAGGACCATTGCTGACAAATGTTCGCCCTTGTTTGACGGCATCAAACCACGCATCGGCGGAGAAGGTTTTATCGCCAACATAGGCGTATACCCGGACTTCACCCACCGTACCACCCCAAGGTACATCGGTACCGGCCGATGCCGTCACCTTGAAGCCCATATTCAGGAAGTCATAATAAAGATCCGTACCCAACTGCCCGAACTGCAGTATCTCCAGGAAGTCCGCCTTCTGTTTGGGGATATTGATGCTCATATCGCGCGACACAAAATATTGATTGGTTTGACCGTGGGCGTAACCGAACAGCCCGCCCTGGGCATGCACCGTATCGGCAACCCAATCGTACAGGTAATACCTGCCGGGATCGCGAACCATACTTTGGATATTTAATGAAATAGTATGACCAATAGCATATCGTTTACCTATACGGGGACATTCCTGGCCAGGCACGATCACATAATCGCCGTCTATCACCCGATAAGCCTTGCCAAAACCGCGTTGCGGAAAAAATGTGCGATAGACATCACCGACCTTAAGAGTATTTACTACATGGACATCCTCCGCTCGCACCCAGGCCATCAATCGTCGGGCATCTTGGTCACTCATTATTTTACAATGCACGTGATCGTCCCCGGAATACCAGCCCAGTTTCCGCATGTCGATCCAACGGGTGACCGTATAGATGCGCTCAATAGAATCTTCGGCTGCCAGGCTGAAGGTATCGATAAGGGGTGTATGTTCCACGCCGCGACGAATAACGATCTCCCAATCGCCGGGTGGAAGCATCATGTCAAAAGGACCGGGTACACACCAATAATTATACTCCGCAAGACGGCCGGGAATACGGGCGGGCCGAGGCCCGTAACGCCGTTCGCGCATATCAATCTGCGAACCAAAATCAATCCCATTAGAAGGTCTGCGATCTGCACCATTGACTTTCCATCTGAGATTAACCATGGCCGGTACCGGCTGCCCGGTATCGGCGGACAGAATTGAAATTTTTGTTCGGCCTTTAGCCGGGGCGAGAATGTCGACAGGCATACTAACTGATTTATCCGGTGGATATTGAAACTCGACCAGCAAAGACGTGGGACCACCGGGCACATTGGTCATGCTCACCAAAACCCAGGTAACACCAGGGGATGCTATCTTGAAGCCAATAGCGCCCGATCCCCTTCCCCCTTCGCCCGGCCCATTGGCCAGACTCATATCGTAGAAAACCGTCGTATACCGCGTTTCTCCTTCACCCGCCTGGATGCGAAATAATAATGCTCCAACATCACCGGGCACTTTGACAGGACCATCTATCTGCTCGGTGATTTGGTCATCGATTAAACTAAGGCGGATAACACGAGGGCATTTCTCCAGAAAAGGCAACAATTTTTCGGCAGCTTCAGCGGATCGTCGTGCGGCCTCCTGACGTTGGGCTTGCGATAGTCTTCTACGCCGTCGAAGCTGCGGACCGATCAATTGGCGGCATAATTCGTCAAATTCGGCCCAATCAACCTCCTGGAAAAGATACCGATGCCGACCGTTTAACTCACCGGCCAACTCCTTCAGACCGGCCGAAATCTTAAAGTCTTCTTGTGCGTTTACCGTTGCCGACCAAGAATGTAATATCCATATTCCAACAACTAACACTATCGATTTGTTTATCTTGCTCATAATCCAGCCTCTTTAATTGTTCCTATATTCATTAGAGTAGTTATTCGAAGATTATAACAAATCGGGTATCTATTTCACCTGATCCACCAATAAAGTATCATAATACAATCAGGATCAGGTATAATATTACCAAGCAAATTCAAGGAATTACTATGCGTTGGTTGGTAACGATTAACTCATTCATCTTAGTCATAAGCGCCTGCGCCCCACAGTTACCCTACGATTGCGGTTGTGTCGACGCCGGGAATCCCGACCTATTAACCGAACATCTGGGTCAAGCTCTGACCGATGCCATCGCAGACGGCCAGTTCTCCTGTGAGGATCATCAAGCCAGAAATCAATACAACATCTGCCCCGAACACCGTCCCCAGATTGGCACCGACGAGAACGGCGTAACCTGGGTACAAGATTTAATCTTGGGGATATTCCCCAATCCCTATCATGTACCGCTGGACTGTTTTCGTGGCACCTCACCGGACATCGGCGTATCATCGTTTCAATGCTGTTACGACGGTGAAAATCTGGTCGGCGAAGGAACACAGGCCGGTTCATTTGACTTCGTATCCCCCTTTCAATCCCTAATCACCACCATCGCACATTACATATTTGACATCGTGCCCGACGACCAATGCCCGGTTACCTGAAACGGCCCTAAAAACTCTGTAGATGAACATATTGGCAATCATTATTTTTTTGTCCGGTTTATACAAATAACACTTGCGTTCCGTCTTCAAATAGGCCATGATATCGGGGCAAATTCGTTCTTCTCAACGGCGGCCGGCGGCGGCGCGACGGCTGTTGTTTGAAATGGTTGTTTTCCGATATATGTGTATGCAAAAATCGATCCGAGAAAAACACAGGCAGCTACACATTCTCTCCAGCACAAGCGGAAAGTTGATCTTGCTGATGTTGCTGGCGGCAGCGACCACGGTATGCACCACGCGAAATCCCGCCAACGCGCAGGCTCGGCCGGAGGATTTTTTAAACCGTCAGAGAATGCTTGAGGATCAGGTCCGCGAGGCACTGGACCGTGAACTACCAGGAGACCGGGCATTCGAACTCGACTGGGGAGGATGGTACAGCTACTATATGTTCCTATACGACGACGGTATCGAAAGTTCGCGAACTTACCGGCGTCATGACCTTCGATTATGGGGATCAATGGGCCTGGATCAGGGGGCCCATCAATTTTACGGCCGACTCAAACTCCAGTACGAGGATTTCAATAGCGGCGACTCATACGATGGAAATGACGATGACTGGATCGGGCCCAACCTCGATCGCGGCTTCTACCAGTTCGATTTACGAAAAGCAGTACAAGCCTACCGGAACAAACACCTCGATTGGAACCTTAAACTCAAAGTCGGACGCGATCTCGTGGAGTTCGGCACCGGGTATGCCTTCTCCACCCCCTTGGACCATGTAATGCTCACCCTGGAGCTGGGTGATTGGGAAATCGACGGCTTGGCCGCTACCGCCATTCGCAGCTACGACAATATCGACCAAAGCCACCCCAACAGCGGAAACTCCGAGCGAAACTTCTGGGGTACCCAAATCACCTACAACGGATTCGAAAAACACAGACCCTTCGCATATGCCTATTGGAACGAAGACCAATTAACCGAAAAACCCATCTCTCTATTCCAGAATTACGATTACGATACCTGGTATGTAGGCATTGGCTCAGCCGGCGAACTCGTGAAAAATCTTCGTTACGGTACCGAATGGGTACTCGAAGGCGGCAATAGTTACGGCGACCGGAGCATCATCAAAAGAGATGACGTCCATGCCTGGGCATTCGATATAGAACTCGAATATCTGTCGCAACTGCCCCTGAAACCGCGTTTCGGAGCCGAGTATATGTTCGCCAGCGGTGATCCCAACCGCCTATTCAGCCCCACTAACGCTGCCGGCGGAAACTTCGATCACGACGACACAGGTTTTGTCGGCTTCGGATATCGAGATACCGGATTATCCTTCGCCCCAATCCTGAGTAACATTCACATCTGGCGGACTGGCGCGGCTTTTATTCCCTTTGAAGATATTGAGGCTCTCAAAGAACTCGAAGTCGGAACCGACTGGTTTTTGTACTGGAAGAATCGAACAAACGCAGCTGTCTCAGATCCCACCGCGGATCGGCAATCGGGATACCTCGGTTGGGAGATGGATTACTTTCTAAGTTGGCGGATAACCTCTGATCTGTCGTGGACTACCCGATTCGGAACGTTCTTCCCGGGCCGGGCTTTCAGCGATCAGACCACACGAACTTTTCTATTGATGGGTGTGACGTGGAGTTTCTAAACAACAGATCGATCGGGAAAACCCGCGCCACCGCTAAGGTCGGCACCTGTTTGGTTGTCGCAATTCTACTCGCCGCCCTGACCGGCGGTTGCACTCAGACCTTCCGCGCCGAACAAGCTGACCTCGGCGATGGGGTCGATATCGACACCTTCCTCCACGAGCACCTTCAGAATCAGGCTATGGTCACTGTGGCCGAAGCCTACCGGGCCATGATCCTACTTGCCGACGGTGATGATGAGTACGAAAACTTCGAGCAGCGGCGGGCATCGCTCGAACAACGCAAAATTGCCAGGCCTCAATGGAATCTACAACGAGAGGTATGCATCGACCGCGGCAGTATCGCTTACATGATTTGCAGGATCCTGAAAATCCGCGGTGGTATCAACTATAACCTGCTGGGAGGTCTGGGAATCGGGGAACGGCGATATGCCATGCGTGAACTCCTGGACTTATCCATGATGGACGCCGGATCCGTGCATCAATATATGACCGGCGGCGAATTGGTGGATTTAATTGGCAAAGCCGATAGATATATGGCCGACCGCGGCATGTATGAGGAAGAAAAGGTCGATATTGCTGAGACGTTGAAATCCGACGTTATGACCACCACAAAGCCGGAATAACCCACTGGGGGGCTAAAATCCGTACGGCCGACTAGAAAGCCAAAACCGCGTTTTTTACGGATTATTGATGACACGACATCCGTTTTCGTCCTATACTTTGGAAAAAGCGTATTTATATATTAAACTAATTATTGGGTGGTGATGATCATGCGATACCTGATAACACTGGCAATCGTCCTGGGCTTTGAGATCGGTTATACCCTGGCACAGGTCCCGGCCGGGCAACCCTCAAGTACTCCCCCGACCACACAGCCCGCCCAAATCGATGAACAATTCGAGGCCCGCATAATACAGGTCGCCGGAAAAGTCAGTTATTCGAAAACAGACGAGAACGGCCAACCTGGCAAATGGCAATCCGCCAAGGTCGGCGACCGGCTGCCGGCTGGCACCAGAATCCGCACCCGCCTCCGCTCCAAAGTAGTTATGGCTTTCGGCGATGACAGTGTGGTAATGATCGATCGGGCGACCTTGGCCAGCATCGATGAGTTTCACCGCACCGCCGACACCAAAAAAGTCCGCCTCGGACTGGGGCACGGGGCCATACGGGCCGGTGTGGCCGAGACCACCCTCCGCAGCGATATGACCATCGATACCCCCACCGCAACCCTCAGCAAGAGAGGCACCATCGACTTCAGAATGGAATATACCCCGGTAACCGGCAGATTCCGCATATCACTGGCCAGAGAAGGATTGGTCCAGGCCCTGAACAAAATCACCAACCAGTCAAGCTTGATCTCACCGGGGCAATATATAACCCAAGCCATGATCCGCTGGATCGAAACTGCGACCTTCGACCGATTCGTCCCCGTGGTGGACATCTTTGGTATGACCGACGCGGAAGAACTCTTCAACATGGTTCAGGAATCCGGGCTGGGCGTAGTCGAACCGGGCGGTGGCTCAGGAACCATGGCCTTAACCGGGCGTGACGCCGGCAAGCTGTTCGCCCAACTGGCCGAGGAACGTCGTAACCGACAACGCCGACATACCAGACCCGATTTTATAAATGGCCGAAGAGTTTACAATCGCCCGGAAGGCAACTTCGGCACCGGCAGCGGGCTGTTACCCAGCCTGCTCAATCAGAAACGGCGATAAATCACTCATCAAAACCCTGGCCGTTCTTACTGCTTCCTAAACCGCTATATCCAAATTATTGTTGTCCATGGATGACGAGCCTGCCCCGGGTCGGTTAGAATGTTTACCATGATACGTCGTTGGACAGTGCAGCATCGTTGGGAATTGACTATCGGCCTGGGCTTGACCCTGGTAGCAATGGTATTACACATGACGGGCCCTGCTCTCGTCCAACGGCTCGAATTATTGTGGTACGACCTTCACGTTCTCAATTTCAGTAAAGTCGACGGTTCTGAGCGGATAGTTCACATCGACATCGGTGATGACGCCTTCGACCGCGTCGGCAGCTGGCCCTGGCCGCGAGATATCCAAGCCGAACTCATACGAACTCTCAACGAATTGGGCGCCGAAAAAATCATCATGGATCTCGTATTCAGGGATCCAAAACCCGGCGAGGTTCGTATGCCTTCGCTGGATCCTTTCGCCGATATCGAAGGCGAAATCGAACAAATCGGCGAAGTATCAGAAGAAAACCTTATATTTCCCGATCTCGAACTGGCCCAGGCCGTCGCCGATGCCGGTAATGTGTATTTGGGCATGTACTACGTAGATAAACTTATAAAATATCAAAAGACACCTTCGCCCACAACGCAAAAAATCCTCGAACTACTTGGTCAGGACTTCAGCCTGGATTCAGTGTCTATCGCCCAACAAACGGGCGAAGAAAAAGAGACGGTCGATGCCATATTGGCGGGTCTGAAACGCCGCGTGGCCCGCAAACTGGTCGGTGAGTACATAGCATCAAATCCTGATTCCACCGCCCGGCAAGTACACCAGGCCTTTTTATCCACTCCCTTCAACCAGCTAACCGCAGATCGTGCAGACATATTGGCCGCTTATGCCCATGAAAAGGGCCTTCAACAGTTGCGGGAAATTAAAAAAGACCAATCGGTTCCACCGGCACTCAAAGACAAACTCCCCAAAGCCGAACAAGTTGATCCCCTACTTGACAAATTCACCTCCAATGCTCGAGACGTCGGTTTCGTTAACTTCAAGCCTGACATTGACGGGCGAACCAGACACGTGCCCATACTGCGGGAATGGAACGGTCTTATGATCGAACAGTTGGCATTCTCGGCCGCCTGTGACATACTCGATATCGAACTTCAAGATTTGTCCATTGATGACGCCGGTTTCCTCAGAATTCCCAAAAGCGGCAACCGCAAGGCCATGCGCATACAACTCGACGACCAGGGCCAGACCCTGCTCAACTGGCATATCGCCTCGCGACACTGGCAGGACTGTTTCGCCCATCTACCGGTCACTAAACTGCTGCAGATCTACGATTGCAAAAAACAGACCAAAGACAATCAAACCCGTAAACAATGGCGGATCGCTCAGGCCTTACACCTGGTCAAAGAAGAGCAAGGATTTAAGTTGTATCGCGACAGCGTAAACGAAATGCTCAAAAAAGAACGGCAAGTACGATGGGCCAAATTGCAAAGCAGGGCCGAAACCGAGAAAATCAGGCAAATCCAAGCCCGAGCCAAACAACTCCGTCAATTAATCGAGCAGGATCAGGCCGATACTATTGAGTTCATAATCGAACAGTGGACCGAACTGAAAGCCGAAACCAATCCCAACGATCCCGAGATCGCCGAAGATTACAAACGATTTGAAAAAGCCTATTACTTAATCACCGATGAAGTGGATAAACTGGAAGCGGCAAACAGGAAAATCGCCATTGAAAAACAAAAACTTATCGAGCAACTCAAACCATTGATTGAGAACAAAATTTGCTTCATAGGTTATACCGCAACGGCAGTAGCCGACATGGTCACCACACCTGCATACGAACGCATGCCCGGAGTACTCATCCATTCCAACTTACTCAATTCCTTCCTTCAGGGACAGTTCCGATCATGGGCCGACAAAACAACACAAATAACCATGCTTGCACTGTTCGGCCTGTTGATGACCCTGCTGACCACAAACCATGGACCGCGAACAGGCTTCGTGCTGGCCATGATTGTGATATTAATCAGTTTTATGGCGAATGTTTTTGTCTTCTTTAACCTTATGAATCATTGGCTTCCCCTCTGTAGCGCACATATACTAACCTTTGTCGTCTGGGCCATGATTGTATTGATCCGCTACTTGACCACGGAACGGCAAAGACGGCAATTCAGCAAGGCCGTCGCCCAGTATGTCTCCCCGGCCATTGCCCGTCAGATCGCCGATTCGGGAGTCAATTTTGACTTCTCACCCGTGGAGGGCGATGTGACCTGTTTCTTTAGCGATCTCCAGGGATTCACCAGAATCAGTGAAAGACTGGGCCCCGAAGGCACCAAAACATTGCTCAATCCCTACCTGGAAGCAATGTCCCAAACACTCCATAAACACCAAGCCCTAATCAACAAGTTCATGGGTGACGGAATCTTCGCCTTCTACAATCCCCCCATTTTACCCTGTTCACAACATCAAAAGGCGGCCTGCGAATCAGCATTGGAATGTATCCAGGCCCTCAAAGAATTGGCCGCTCGCCACGCCCAACATCCATTGTCCAGTGAATTCAAACAGCTATTCATGCGTATCGGTATCGCCTCGGGATCGGTTTTTGTAGGTGATTACGGCAGTGAAAACAAGCTCGATTATACCTGTGTCGGCGATACGGTTAATCTCGCAGCCCGTCTGGAGTCGGCTAATAAACAGTTCGGCACATCTATTATGATTACCGGCCAAGTCCTTAAAGCCGCGGGGGATAATTATTTATGCCGACATCTGGGATCGATTCAGGTTAAGGGCCAAACGGTAGGGGTTCCGGTGCATGAGTTATTGGGGCGCTCCGGGGAAGTGGATGATAACCTTTTGCGTTACGCCGACGCATTCTCGGAGGCGGTAGCCCTTTTCGCAAAGCGCGATTGGGATCGGGCAACAACCTCCTTTGATAAGTGTTTGAAACTTCAGCCCTACGACCCGGGTGTCTGGCAATACATGAATGCGATTGGCGGCTATCAGAAAACTCCCCCCCCGGATGACTGGAATACCGCTCTGGAATTAACAGAAAAGTAGATGCAGATAATAATTCAACGTATTTGTTTACAATATCAATTTATTCTTTATTGTGTTATTAATAAAGAAAAATATTCTTACACACTCAAAATAAATACATTGTTTATATTT
>CP070790.1:3202649-3209569 GCA_020346805.1 Planctomycetota bacterium | reverse complement strand
AAACCGGCAGGCAGATAATGAAGGTAGCGGCCGACGGGATCAAGGGCGTTACCCTGGAACTGGGAGGCAAGACACCGAACATCGTTTTTCCCGATGCACCTCTCGAAGAAGCGGCCAGCAATGTTCTGCTGGGTATTTTCTTTCATCTCGGCCAGGTATGTGTATCCGCCTCACGTTTGTTGGTCCACAAGAGTTTACATGACGAACTGCTGGACCGGCTGATTACGAAAGCAAAGAATTTCCGCCAGGGCGATCCGACCGATGAGCGTAATCATCTGGGCAGTATTGCAACCGCAACGCACCTGGAGACCATCGAGAGATACGTAGCCAAGGCCAAGAGTGAAGGCGCACCGCTGGTTATGGGGGGCGAGCGGCCGCAGGAGCCGGCACTGGCCAAAGGGTGCTATTACCGCCCCACAATTTTTGACCGCGTCACACCGGAGATGACTCTTGCCCGGGAAGAGGTATTCGGGCCGGTGCTGGCGGTGATGACCTTTGAAGATGAAGAGGACGCGATTCGCATCGCCAACGACAGTAACTTTGGTTTGATGGCTTGCTTGTGGACCGGCGACGGGCAGCGGGCCTTGCGGATGGCACGCGGGCTGCGGGCGGGTAAAGTGGCGATCAACGGGGGCGGGGCCTTTCGGGCCGGTGCTCCGATGTACGGCTACAAACAAAGCGGGATCGGTTCGGATCTGGGATTCGACGAAATCGTACATGAATACACCCACAGCAAGTCGGTGTTGTACTCGCTTGGAACGGAGAGTTTACATTGGCCGGATTGATCGGTTCAGCAATTGAAGACCTTGATACGCCCGCCTTGTTATTGGACAAGTCGGCGGCCGATCGAAATATCAGGCGGATGGCCGATTTCTTTCGAGGCCGGAAGTGTCAGTTACGCCCCCACTTCAAGAATCATAAATGCACCACCCTGGCCCGTCATCAACTTGAAGCAGGTTCGGCAGTTGGGATTACCTGCGCCAAACTCGGGGAGGCGGAGGTTCTTGCCGATGCCGGCATTTCGGATGTACTGATTGCCAATCAAGTGGTCGGGCCGGCAAAAGCGCAAAGGCTTATCAGTCTGGCTTCCCGTCTGGAAAAGCTGCGAGTCGCGGTTGATCATATCGATCAAGCAGTCGCGATTTCAGAAGCGGCCAAAGCGGCGGGAGTAAGCATCGGCATATTGGTCGAAGTGGATATCGGCATGGGGCGGTGTGGTGTGCCGCCGGGTGAAGCTGCGCTAAAACTCGCCCGAAGGATTGTTGAACTTGCGGGTGTGCGCTTTGACGGTCTCCAAGCTTATGAGGGTCATCTGGTAGATATTCCAGACATGGAAGAACGTCGTTGCCGTACTATCGAGGCCATACAGCAGGCAATTGAAACTCGGGATTTGATAGAAGATGCTGGTATTAAAGTCCCCATAATCAGCAGCGGTTCAACCTCGACCTATTCGATCACCAGTGAGATAGACGGTGTCAATGAGATACAAGCCGGCACATATCCCACCATGGATTGGATGTATCGCAGGCTCACGCCGGAATTTGAATTGAGTTTATCAGTGCTGGCCCGGGTAATCAGTCGGCCAAAAGCAGAGGTTGCCGTCCTGGACGTGGGATTCAAGGGTCTGGGACATGAATTCGGCCCACCCAAGATCAAGGGATTGCTGGATGAGGAGATAGCAACCGCGCTTGCTGAGGAACATTGTATCGTACAGAATTCGCCTGATTGGAAATCAGGTGAGGCAGTCGAACTTATTCCCAGCCATGCATGCACCACCTGCAATCTCTACCGACAAATTCACGTCCACGAACAAGGCCGACTGGTAGACGTCTGGCCGATTGAGGCGTCGGGAAGACTCAGTTAGGATATTTCATTCCTTTGCGTGATGGTAATGAGAACCGATCAATTATCCGTCATTCCGGCCGAAGAGCCGGAATCCGGAGCATCTGGATGCTGGATCAAATCCAGCATGATGACTCATCGATCTTAAACACTACATTTAATATTGAAGCGATTTAGAAGCGGTTTTGTCTGCAGCAATGGAAGCCCGCCAACGATCATGCATTTTCAATAGTTGGTCGGCAACATTGGAATTCTGTTTATACAGGTTGGTTCGCTCACCGGGATCGGCACTCATGTCGGACAGGAAGATGTAATCGCCGCCAACCGCCCGGTTCTGTCGGCCTTTGGTCTCTATATCTATCAAACCGTTGCGAACCACCTTCCATTTACCCTTTCGTACGGCATGTTGTTCGTTCCATTCAAAAAATAAGGTTTTATGGCCTGGATTGTCTGGATTTTTCAGGAAAGGCATCCAACTGATACCGTCCATGACCTTACCTTTGGGCAAATCGGCACCGATGACGTCAGCGACGGTGGTGAACACGTCCATGGCGATGGCAAGCTGATCGCGGGTTTCATTTGCCGGGACAGTGCCGGGCCAGCTAACGATACCCGGCACACGAATCCCACCGTCAAACAGACTGCGTTTGTACTCGCGCAAGGGAGCGTTGCTACCCCCTCCCTCGCCTCGATTCGATCGATTGGCGGCCCCATTGTCGCTGGCGAAGAACACCAGAGTGTTATCGGTCAAATTCATTCGATATAGTTGATTCACGATCTTGCCGACCGATTCGTCGATCCCGGCGATAAGGGCGGCGTGGTATCTTCTCAACACCGGCAGGTGGTCGTACATTTTGACAAATCGACCGGGCGAGACCATAGGGTAATGCGGTGTATTGTAGGAAACATAAATCAGGAAGGGACGTTCACGATTTTCCTGAATGAAACGGATGCTTTCTCTACTAATCAGGTCGGTCATATGTTGCCCGTCTTCCCAGATCTCCTGCCGATTGCGGTATAGATCGTGATAATAAGGTTCGCTGGCATAGTACATGTGTGAGAAGGAATCGATGCAACTGGCGTGATGTCCGAAGAACAGATCGAATCCCTGACCATTGGGCTGGGTATCGGGGGTGGAGCCGAGATGCCATTTGCCAAATAAGGCGGTAGCGTAACCGTGGTCCTTGGCCAACTCGGCGATGGTGATCTCATCGGTGGACATGCCGGGGACGCCCATGCAGGAGGGTACGTTTCGTTTGGTAGACATCCCCGCACGGGTGGGATAACGTCCGGTGAGCAGCGCGGCTCGTGCCGGGGCACATATCGGAGCCGCGGAATAAAAATCCGTCAAACGAATTCCTGATCGGGCAAGGGCGTCGATGTTGGGGGTCTTGATGTCGGTGGCACCAAAACAGCCAACGTCGCCGTATCCCATGTCGTCGGTATATAAGATGATAACATTGGGGCTGCGCCCCTCACTAGAACCTGCCAAGATTAAGATGTTAAGCAGCAATACAATTATCATTTTCCTCATCGGGCCACTCCTTTAAACTGGGCATGAGTAACAATACTCGCAGCTCCCCGTCAGTACAAGCTTCAGCAAGGCTAATTTTATATGGAAGAACAGTTGCCCAACAATTAATAGCCCGTTATAAGAGATCGACAAATTAATTGATGAGATGTTCCGGGAGGATTATTCATGCAAATAGTGCAAGGTATAGATTCAAATAATTCATATCCAGGGTTCTTTGCCGTAAGGGAATCCCTAAGGGCATTAACGCTTATTTTGGGGACTGTTTTTTGTATATACCCACAATTGAGCCGAGCGGAGTCCCCTTCCGATAAACCGGCCAAACGACCTAATTTTGTGTTCATCCTTATTGATGATATGCGTTGGGATGTGATGAGCTGCGCGGGGCACCCTTTTGTCCGGACACCCCACATCGATCGGATCGCAAAAGCAGGCGCCCGATTTACCAACGCATTCGTTACCACGTCGCTATGTTCGCCGGCCCGGGCTTCTTTCCTGACCGGCTGCTATGCGCATCGGCACGGTGTGCGTTTCAACAGCGATATGGATCTTGCCCCCGAAATGCCCACATTTCCAAAGGTGCTAAAAGCTGCGGGCTACCATACCGCGTACGTTGGCAAATGGCACATGTCGGGAGATCCAAACCCGCGTCCGGGATTCAACTATTGGTTGAGTTTCTTTAACCAGGGTGAGTACGTCGACCCCGAATTGAATGAGAACGGTAGGAATTTCAAAGTCAAAGGATACATGACCGATTTGTTGACCCAATATGCGGCCGATTATCTCAATAGAACTCGAACGAAACCATTTTGCCTCTACCTTTCCCACAAAGCGATGCATGCCGAATTCATACCTGCCGAGCGTCACAAGAACCTGTATAAGCCATCGGATCTGCTTAAGCCGATCAGTTGGCGTGATACTCTGGAGGACAAGCCCCGATGGCTTCGCGAGGTAACCCTGCGGGGCGGCCGACTTAAGAACCCTATACCTGAGGGAGGCATCCCGGCTGCCCTTGAACCCAGCAGTTGGGATCCTACTGACGAGATGAACCAACGACGATTAAACTGGCATCGTACACTGGCCGCAGTTGACGAAAGCGTAGGACAAGTGTTGGATACCTTAAAAACCACAGGTGCGGCAGACAACACATACGTAATCTTCGCCGGCGACAACGGTTTCTTTCTGGGAGAACACCGGCGGATGGACAAGCGGCTGGCCTATGAGGAGTCGATTAGAATTCCCCTGCTGATCAGCGGACCGAAGGTAGTTAATCGCGGGAGCGTTCTCAAACAGATGGTTCTTAACATTGATTTGGCCCCCACTATTCTGGATTTAGCGGGGATAAAGATACCGGCCGCCATGCAGGGCTGCTCAATAGTACCATTGCTGGCCGGCAAAAAAACCAAATGGAGAAAATCGTTCCTTTACGAGTATTTCATGGAAGACTGGCTGCCGGGAATACCCACCATGGCAGCGGTACGAACCGAACAATGGAAGTACATTAGGTATCCTGAGATCGAGGATACGGATGAGTTATACGATCTGACTCACGACCCGCACGAGATGCAGAATCTAGTGAAGGATTTGAAGTTCAGAGACCAACTTGCGAAAATGCGGGCCGAGATGGATCGGCTGTTGAAAGAGACACGGTAGTGAGCAGTAGACAAGTTGTTCATTGATGCCTGACGGATAAAGCAAATCATTCTTTGAAATCGAACGGAGATTCCTTATGTTAAAAAAAGAACTTGCGAGAGAAACGGCGTCCGTGACAGGAAGACGATTGGAAGCCAAGGTACTGATGTGTGTTGGAATAATAGTAATGGGTGGTTGTACAGCGACCACCAAGGTCAGCAACGAGGGGCCAGTTATGAAGTACATGGTGAATCGATTTGAAGGCAATATGGTGCTGGACGGTAACTGGGAAGGGCCGGCATGGAGCAATGTTAAGCCGATTGCGCTGTCGTATTTCATGGGCGATCGGCCGGAACATTTTCCCAGAACCCAAGCCAAGTTACTTTACGATGACAAATTCATCCACGTGATTTTCCGGGTTGAAGATCGCTACGTGCGAGCGGTAGCGCAAAAGCATCAAGGCATGGTCTGCCGTGATAGCTGTGTGGAATTCTTCTTTACCCCCGGCACCGATGTCAAGGCCGGTTATTTCAATCTGGAGATGAACTGCGGAGGTACCATGCTATTCCACTTCCAGGTGATCCCGCGTAAAGGCCGGGAGATCGAAGCGGCGGATCTGGCCCGGATTGAAATCGCCCATCAGATGCCCAAGATCGTGGACCCGGAGATTAGCAAGCCGACCACCTGGACGGTGCAGTATCGTCTGCCAATAGACATACTCGAAAAATATTATCCCGGCGCGAAAAAACCCCGCTCCGGCATTAGCTGGCGAGCCAATTTCTTCAAGTGTGCCGACGCAACATCGCATCCCCACTGGCTTACCTGGTCGAAGGTGGACAGACGCAAACCCGATTTTCATGTTCCGGAATGCTTCGGAATATTGGAATTCAAGTAGTCAAATTATTTTTCGATCCCCAGAAACCTCGAAAATCGGTTAACATACTAATGTTTGTTATCCGGTCGGTACAGGTTCGACGTGCACCTTAAGATCCCAATCCCATTCGTCAAAGTAAAGATTCCGACCGTCGATTTCGACCTCACCGCGCTGGAAGTCGGCGGGCTCACTTCGCAGACTCTTTTTTGCGGGTTGCAGGGGCGAGCCGTAGTCCATATTGATAATCAACCGATAGGAATCAAGGTGACCGAAGTAGAATTCCCGAATGCGGGGATCGTCCGATTCCATAAAACCGTAAGAAACGTCGGCAGGTAACCACCCCCAAGGCTCGACATAAAACTCCGCCCAGTCGTGCAGATCCCAGGCGTGGGGGCGCGTCGAATATCCCGACTGCCAACGTGCCGGTATTCCTGCGGCCCGGCACATGGTAATGAAGAGCATGCTCTGGATACCGCAATCTCCCTTTCGCGTAGTCAGCGCTTTGGTGGTAAAACTGGGGATGACGGAATATTCCTGTTCGCTGCAGTAGCGGATGTTATGAGCAACGAAATTAAAAATTTTCCTGGCCTTTGCCAAGGGATTGATTTCTCTACCGATGGCTTGGTGAACCGCTTTTCGGAGTTGGGGGGTAAATAAAATGTGCGGCGGGCGCTCAGTCAGATATGCTGCTCCGTAGTCTGCAGGCAATGGACGAGCGTCGGCGTCACGAATGTGGGGGTAGTAGGCGGAGGAGATGTATTCAAATTCCTCTTCGAACACGATTGGCCTGGTGGGATCATCGACTCGCCGTTCAAGATAAACAGTTCGCTGCGGCATACCACGGCCCATAATATCATCAACAAAGGTGGGGGCGATTATGTGCTCAGTGGGTCTGGTGCGAATTAGCCTTATTTCTTTCTGTTGACGATATTGTTGAGGAAAGGGTAACCAACACCGGACGATCGAACCTGTTTTAACCGACGGCCTGTTGGGATGTACTGTCAATTTATAGCGCATTTTATGCCGAAAAGGCAGAATCCG
>CP070790.1:3191348-3202549 GCA_020346805.1 Planctomycetota bacterium | reverse complement strand
AACAGCTCAAGCAAAAAGGTTCATCTGGCCTACGGCAAAGACGGATTGGACGTCGAGGTACCGGCAGAGGCTACAGTCATCGAGCCAAAATACATTGCGGGATTGCCCGATGAGCGAGCAGCCCTGTTGGAAGCCCTGCACAAACCCATTAACAGCCCAGCGCTGGGCGAGCTTGCCAAATCCGGCCAACATGCGGTCATCGTCCATACCGATATCACCCGGCATACCCCAAACCAGCGCATCCTGCCGCCGATTCTCTCTGAGTTAGCTGCAGCCGGGATTAAACGTGAAAATATCACCCTGCTCAACGCTCTGGGAACCCACCGACCACAAACGGAAGACGAACTGAAAACCATGCTCGGTGAGGAAATTTTCACCAACTATCGATGTCTGCAACATGACGGCAACGATGATGCCAATCTGGTTCGGCTGGGTAGGACCAAATCTGGGCACGAGGTACGGATCAATCGTCATTTTATCGAAGCCGACATTCGTATTTTGACCGGATTCATCGAGCCGCACTTTTTCGCCGGTTTCAGCGGCGGGCCCAAGGGAGTGTTGCCTTCAATCGCCGGTGCGGAAAGTGTACTCGACAACCATGGGGCCAAAATGATCGGACATCCCCAAGCCACCTGGGGTATCACCCGAGGCAATCCGATATGGGAGGAAATGCTGGAAGCGGCCCTGATGGCCGATCCCACTTTCATAGTAAATGTGACCATGAACCGCGACAAGCAGATTACCGGCATTTTTGCCGGCGAAATGGTTGCCGCCCATGAAGCGGGTACCCAATTCGTCAAGCAGTATGCCATGGCCCCGGTGCCGGAACCTTTCGATATCGTCATCACCAGTAATTCGGGTTACCCGTTGGATTTGAATTTATATCAAGCGGTCAAGGGAATGTCGGCAGCGGCTCAGATTGTAAGACAAGGCGGTAGCATCATCGTGGCCGCCGAATGCTGGGACGGCATCCCCGAACACGGCCAATTCGCAACCTTGTTGCGCGGATCCAAAAGCCCGGCGGAAATGCTGGCCCGAATCGAGTCACCGGGATTCGCCTCGGCCGATCAATGGCAGGCCCAGATCCAGGCCAAGATCCAACTGAAAGCCGACGTCTACGTACGAGCCGACGGCCTGACCGATCGACAGATTACCGAATCGCTATTGAAACCCTGCAAAAAAATCGAAGATACGCTGGCTGAGTTAATCATACAATACAAGGACCGCCAACCAACCATTTGCATCCTGCCCGAAGGACCGCTTACAATCCTCTATATATTAAAGTAAGATGAAATTTTCCATCGCTACATAGGTATAAAATTCCGGAAGTAACTGGACCGACACGACACAGAGGGCAAAGTGACTCCAGCCGAT
Source organism: Planctomycetota bacterium (assembly GCA_020346805.1). Lineage (GTDB taxonomy): Bacteria > Planctomycetota > Phycisphaerae > UBA1845 > PWPN01. The sequence goes on along the minus strand of CP070790.1, from coordinate 3,201,175 downwards.
ACGACATTATCCGCTAAAGCACAATCAGAAATAACCGATGGCGATAAACATTGGCCGGCATCAATGGTTTTTCTTACCGCCTGGCTCATGCCCGCAACCACCACCCTCCGGACAAATCATGTATCCCTTAAGCGAGCTTATACCGTCCATATAATTGCAGCACTGATCACTTTTATGTTAATCATGTTTTTTATTGCCTGGGACGAGGCAGATGAACCGGTGACCTTTCTGGGAATATTGGATACCCTGGCGAGTAATATATGTGGGCTTTTTGAAATAGATCCGAGATTTCAGAAAGAATCAATCTTAATCATCTTGTCAACTATCCTGTTAATAGAAATAGGTTTTATTGTCCTGGCCCTGCTAGTCACCCCCTGGGGTGCAGAAGATGAACCCATAGGTACAAGTTTTACTCACGCCCTTCGGCAAACGTGGTTGCATACCACCCATGCCATCACAGCCGTTCTGCTGATCGGGGTATTACTTATTCCTATCTATCGTGCACAGAGACACTCCTGGCAAACACATGTATCTTCTCTTCCTCAACCTCCTCAGCAACCAATAAACTCGCAGGCCTGGAAAGACTATCAAGTCGCCGTTATGCAATACCAACAGCAAACGAAGCCGGCACGGGAAAAGTACTTACGTAACCTACCCTGGTATTCCAAATATGATGAGGAAATTCACATTCTTCCGAGTCTGGCGGTATCGACATGGATACTATGGGCCCTGCTTAGCGCTGTTGGTGTAAATCGAAAAACGAAGCCCATCGATCGCCCGCCGATGTGCGAACGGTGCGGATATAACTTAACGGCAACACCGATGGATAGTCGCTGTCCAGAATGCGGCAGGTCGGTACTCCAATCACTCGGCGTCGACACCCGGCGGGGAACCCTGTGGCAACAGCGAAACACCATCGGGCGCTTTCGAGCATGGTGGCGATGTAACCTTAACGTAATATTTCGGCCCAAATGGCTGGGTCAACAAATACAACTCCGTTCCTTCAGTACGGATCACCATCGTTTTCTGGTCATCCACCTGGTATCGATTTTTTTTATTAGTTTTATTGGGGGGATAGGAATAATTTTGTCCATGGCTGCTGCAATGAGTATGCCACTTCCCGAAGTCCGCCTAATTGTCATAATCAGTATATTGCTAGGTTACCTGACTGCAGTGGCCATTATAGCGATTGTACTATTGTCCGCGGGATTGATCGGGTTAATCTATCAAATTAAGGACAAACGAAATCTACTGAATGGATCGGTACAAATAGCCTGTTATTTGAGCGGTTATCTGGTGCTGTGGACCATATTTGCTGCATTTGTTGTAATGGAAGTATTTATTCACATGGACAAGATACAACAACTTAATCGTATGATCAGGTTGAATATGGGTCCCCTCATGTTGTTGGTGTGGTTTCTACCCAATCTTTTGTGTCTAATCGGCTACTGGTTACTTATTGCAAAAGGCACATCCGCCGCCCGCTATGCCAACCGCTAATATACTGCTTTTACCGATATAGTTTTCATCCCTTTTGGGATACGTAATCCGCACCCGGCAATTGAAAATGGCAAATTTCTTGACAGTGTGTGCACCATAATTGATAATTATCAGGCACAGCTCTCGGGAGGCGAGATGGACACCAAGGTACTAAAAATTGACTCGGAGAAGGATTACTGGAACGTAATTCGCGAGGCTGCCTATTGCCTGCAAAACGGCGGTTTGGTGGTATTCCCGACCGAGACGGTCTATGGGCTGGGGGCTAACGCCATCGATCCGGCCACCCTGAATCGGTTGCATGGAGTCAAAAATCGGCCCAAGGATAAACCATTTACCGTCCACATCGGCGCGCGGTCGGCGGTAGATCGTTTTGTTCCCGATCTCAAAGGCCTGGGTCGGCGCTTCACCCAAAAAGCCTGGCCCGGTCCATTAACGCTGATATTCAATGTGGAGAATATCGAGGAGGCCCCGGTTATTCGGGATACCTCCCCCCAGCACGGTCCAGCCATGTATCACCAAGGCACGATCGGCATCCGCTGCCCCGACGATCAGATTGCGTCTAATCTGTTAAATGAAACTACTATCCCTGTGGTAGCTGCCAGCGCCAATCCCGCCGGGTCCAACGCTCCCGTAAATGCCGATGAAGCCCTGGCCACATTGGAAGGCAAGGTGGAATTGGTGATAGATGCCGGTACAACGCGTTACGCCAAAGCTTCCACCATCGTCCAAGTAAACAGGAACGGCTATGAAATCTTACGAGAAGGCGTGCTTGACGAGCGGACTATTCGTCGACTGGCTACGGTTAATATTCTGCTGGTATGTACCGGTAACACCTGTCGAAGTCCGATGGCGGCGGGACTCTTTCGCCGGATGCTTGCAGAACGCATCGGTTGCCAGGACCATGAATTGGACGAACATGGATTTTATGTGGAATCTGCGGGAACCGGCGCTTTTGCCAACGCAAAGGCCTCTATCCCAGCAATAACGGCCATGAAAACTCGTGGGATCGATATTTCCAACCACAAATCGCAACCTCTGAGACTGGAACAAATCGACCGGGCCGATTATATTTTCACCATGACCGCCCATCATCTGGATACGGTAACAGCAATTTCTGCGGTGATCGGCAAGCAGGCCAGACGAATCGATGATAGTGATATTGACGACCCCATCGGCGGCAGCGATGAGGTTTATGAGAATTGTGCAAAACGACTTGAAAAAGCATTACGCTGCCGGTTGGAGGAACTTTCATTTTGAAAATAGCAATTGGAGCAGATCATCGAGGCTATCAGGCCAAGGAAAAAATCAAGGCCATGTTGAACGGCAAAGGGCATAAGGTGCTGGACTGTGGTACCGACACTCCGAATAGCTCCGACTATCCTGACGCCGCCTATCCTACCTGTAAAGCCATTATTGAAGACGGATACGACGTCGGCATATTATTTTGCGGGAGTGGTATCGGAATGTCGATATCTGCCAATAAGGTTCGAGGTATCCGCGCAGCCCTGTGTCACGATGAACTAACCGCGGAAATGTCCCGTCGTCATAACAACGCCAATATACTCTGCTTGCCCGCCGACCTGGTCGGCGAAGAACTCACACGCAGGATCGTTGATGTCTGGTTAAAAACCGAATTCGCCGGTGGTCGACACAAACGTAGAGTTAACAAAATCTCCGAATATGAAGAAAAAGCAATGGATAGGACACCCGCACCAGGCAGCCGCAAAAAAAAGACTTAGAGCGTATAATGCTCTTAATCGATATACAATTTACTCCTTCGGGAACTACCCCGATCACAACATAGATTAGTTAAATTCTACTACAACGGCGGCAGATCGCCCGCCCCCTTTGTTGGCAGATGTGTCTTTCCCATTAGATATTTGTCGATTCCGCGTGCCGCTTCGCGTCCTTCGCTGATCGCCCATACTACCAGAGATTGCCCCCGACGCATGTCGCCACAGGCAAAGACACCGGGAATATTCGTCATATAATCCCGATCGGTTTTAACGTTGTTGTGTTCATCCAATTCGATTCCCAATTGGGTGATAATCCCATCCGTTTCCGGCCCCACAAAACCCACCGCCAACAACACCAGATCCGCCGGCCAGGTTTCTTCCATACCAGACACTTCTCTCATTTGCCCCAATAAACCATCGCTCAAATTCTCATACTCTACACCGACCGTCTCCAGGCCGATTACTTTCCCATTCACTCCTTTAAAACGCTTGGTAAGTATTCCCCAATAACGCTCTATACCTTCCTCATGAGATGTACTGGTTCGCAACTTCATCGGCCAATAAGGCCAAGGTTGATGTCCCGGTCGGTTTTGAGGAGGTTTGGGAAGTAACTCAAATTGGGTAACACTTTTGGCCCTCTGACGGTTACAGGTGCCCACACAATCAGAGCCGGTATCCCCCCCACCAATAATAATTACGTGTTTGTCGGTGGCCAGAATATCTTTCCGATAATCGCTGAACCACCAACCTCTGGTACCGGCTGCATCCGGATCCTGAGCAACACGTCTGTTCTGCTGCGGGAGAAATTCCATAGCAAAATGTATGCCCTCCAGCTCCCGTCCGGGGATGGTAAGATCTCGCGGTCTGGTTGAACCGCCGCACAACACGATAACATCAAACCGGTTTTTAAGTTGGTCGGCGTCGATATCCACGCCAACGTTTACACCGCTGCTGAAGGATACCCCTTCGGCTTCCATTTGTTCGACACGACGATCGATAAGGTATTTGCTCATCTTGAAATCCGGGATACCGTAACGAAGCAGCCCGCCGATGTGGTCGGCACGTTCAAAAATGGTCACCCAGTGACCGGCTCTATTAAGCTGCTGAGCGCAGGCCAAACCCGCCGGTCCTGAACCTATCACCGCCACCCGCTTGCCGGTGCGGGCCTGAGGCGATTCCGGCTTGATCCACCCCTCTTCAAATCCCAATTCGATAATCGACAGCTCGATGTTCTTTATGGTTACCGGAGGTTGGTTAATACCCAATACACAAGCCTCTTCGCACGGTGCCGGACAGATCCGTCCCGTAAACTCGGGAAAGTTGTTGGTGGAATGCAAAACCTTTAAAGCTTCTTCCCAGTCACCATGGTAAACCAAGTCGTTAAAATCAGGAATAATATTGCCCAAGGGACAGCCAGTATGACAAAAGGGTATCCCACAATCCATACAGCGGGCACCCTGTTCACGCAGTTTGGCCACCGGAAGCTGAATCAAAAATTCCTGATAATTTCTGATCCGCTCGGCCGGTGGTTTTTTTTGGGGAACCTCTCGCTTATACTCCATAAATCCAGTCGGCTTACCCATCGGTCACCTCTGTGAGTTCGATACCCGATATTGATGGATCCTTGTGTTGAGTCATTTCTTCCAGGGCCAAACGATAATCAATCGGCATTACCTTAACGAACTTGGGCAAATATTTATCCCAGTTCTTTAGAATTTTCTTGCCCACTTCGCTACCAGTGTGGCAAACATGCTCAACAATAAGTTCTCGTATTGCGGCCTGGTCCTGGGGTAATAAAACTTCCTCCAGATCGACCATGTCCAGATTGCAGTGTTTCTCGCCGAAATCACCAGCCTCATCCAGCACATAGGCAATTCCCCCACTCATACCAGCGGCAAAATTTCTACCGGTCGGCCCCAGGATAACCACCCGACCTCCCGTCATATACTCACAACCGTGATCACCAACCCCTTCGACCACCGCCCGCACTCCACTGTTACGAACACAGAAACGTTCGCCGGCCAGGCCATGAATATATACTTCGCCGCCGGTGGCCCCGTACAACGCCACATTGCCAACAATAATATTTCTTTCCGGAACGATGGTGGATTGTTCGGGCGGATAGATAATCAGTTTCCCACCGGACAATCCCTTACCGAAATAGTCGTTGGCATCACCGGCAACTTCCATGGTCATGCCACCAGGTATAAAGGCGGCGAAACTCTGGCCTGCCGATCCGCGGAATTTGAAATGGATGGTATCCTCAGGTAATCCTTCTGCACCGTACTTACGTGTTACTTCGCTTCCGGTAATGGTTCCCACCGTTCGATTGACGTTGCGAATTGGGAACCATCGATAAACTCTCTGTCCGTTTTCGATGGCCGGGGCGGCAGCCTTCAGCAACTCGGTCATATCCAATGATTTTTCAACACCATGATCCTGAGGCTCATTAAAATACACACCAATATGTCCCGGTACTTCAGGTTTATATAGAATCTTGCTGAAATCCAGGCCGCGAGCCTTCCAGTGATCGACAGCTTTACGAACATCGAGCTTGTCCACCCTCCCCACCATTTCGTTTACGGTCCTGAAACCCAGTGAGGCCATGATCTCGCGCAGTTCCTGAGCTACAAAAATCATGAAGTTAACCACATGCTCGGGCTTCCCGGCAAACTTTTTGCGGAGCTCCGGATCTTGTGTGGCAATACCCACCGGGCATGTGTTCTTATGGCATTTACGCATCATGACACAACCCGAAGCTACCAAGGCTGCGGTGGCGAATCCGAATTCCTCCGCCCCAAGCAGACAAGCAATGGCTACATCACGGCCGGTCTTCAGCTGCCCGTCAACCTGAACGATGATCCTGCTGCGAAGGTCATTCATCACCAATGTCTGATGCGTCTCGGCCAAACCCAGTTCCCAAGGCAGGCCGGCATGTTTGATCGAGGTCAGCGGAGAGGCCCCCGTACCACCATCGTGACCGCTGATCAGTACCACGTCGGCTTTCCCCTTGGCCACACCCGCCGCTACCGTACCCACGCCCACTTCCGATACCAGCTTTACGCTTATTCGTGCGTGTCGATTTGCATTTTTCAGATCGTAAATCAGTTGGGCCAGATCTTCGATTGAATAGATGTCGTGATGCGGCGGCGGCGAAATCAATCCTACGCCAGGAGTTGAGTGCCTGGTCTTTCCGATCCACCTGTCAACTTTGTACCCCGGTAACTGTCCCCCCTCGCCGGGCTTGGCCCCCTGGGCCATCTTGATCTGCAATTCGTCGGCATTGATGAGGTAGTCGCCAGTCACCCCAAACCTGCCGGAGGCCACCTGTTTGATGGCGCTGCGCATTGAGTCACCATTGCGTAAGGTCTTTGCCGCCCAGGGAGAAATCTCTTGCAGGGCTTTTCGCCGGGCCCCCTCGTCTGCAAACACCCTGTAGCGGATGGGATCCTCACCGCCTTCGCCGGTGTTGCTCTTGCCCCCGAGCCGATTCATGGCAATGGCCAAATTAACGTGTGCCTCAAAGGATATGGATCCAAAGGACATTGCCCCGGTACAGAACCGTTTGACGATCTGGTCAACCGGCTCCACCTCATCCAGCGGAATCGGCTTATTCAGGGTTTTGAATTCCATCAATCCGCGCAGGGTATACAGCTTCCTGTCCTGTTGGTTAATCAGTTCGCTATACCGGTTATATTTGGACCTGTTGTTCTCACGGACCGCCTCATGCAGTCTGGTTATGGTCATGGGATTGTTCAGGTGATGCTCGCCCTGGCGGCGCCATTGATATTGTCCGCCCACATCCAAATCGAGTTTCTGAGGTATCCTCCGTTCAGGATAACCCTGCGAGTGTCGCATTCGTACTTCTTCGGCCAATACATCCAATCCCACACCGCCAATCCGAGAGGGGGTCCAGGTGAAATACCTGTCTATAACTTCCTGATTTAAACCGACGGCCTCGAATATCTGGGCCCCTCGGTAACCCTGCAACGTCGAGATGCCCATCTTGGACATGACCTTTATTACACCCTTACTGACGGCCCTGATGTAACGCTGCTCAACGTCGTCCCGGGTGAGATCCTGTCGAAGCCGGCCTTCCTTTCTCATATTCTCAATGGTTTCGAATGCCAGATAAGGATTGATCGCTCCCACGCCGTAAGAAAGCAGCAGGGCAAAATGATGTACTTCGCGAGGCTCGGCAGATTCGATCACGATTCCACACTTAGTTCGCGTCCCTTCACGAATCAAATGATGATGAACTGCCGAGCTTGCCAACAGGGCGGGGATACCGGCAAGATTGGCATCAGCATTACGATCGGAAAGAATCAAGATGCTGTAACCTTCCCGAACGGCCTTGGAAGCCAACTTGCATAACGTGCCGATTGCTTCACGCAACGTTACTTCGCCGCCATCGACACTATAGACTGCCGGCAAGTTTTTCGAACGCAAAAAACCAATGTTGATTTCCTTAATCTTCTGCAAATCCTTGTTGGTCAAAATGGGCTGCTCGAGACGAAGTTGATGGCAGTGTATTCGGCTTTCCTGGAACAAGTCCTGCTCCGGCCCGATATTGGTGATGGTGGAGGTTACCAACTTTTCACGAATTGCATCCAAAGGAGGATTGGTTACCTGGGCGAACAACTGTCTGAAGTAGTTATAAAGCAGTTGCGGCTTGTCACTCAGCACGGCTAAAGGAGTATCGGTACCCATCGAACCAATAGGCTCGGCCCCCTGTCCAGCCATCGGTTCCATTAAAATTCGCAGATCCTCGGCCGAGTAACCGTTAGCTCGCTGACGGGGCAACAACGTCTCAAAATCATAACCCGGATAGCGCTCCGGCTCCGGCAAATCCGTCAATTTCACCAGATTTTTATCAAGCCAGTTTCGATAGGGTTTACGGCCCGCTATCTGCTCTTTGATTTCTTCGTCAATAACGATGCGGCCGGCATCCGTATCCACCAGCAACATGCGCCCCGGTTTAAGTCGCCCTTTATACTCCACGTTTACCGGATCGACATCAATGACCCCCGTCTCCGAACTCAGGATCACGTACCCGTCTTTGGTCACCATATACCGCGAGGGGCGAAAGCCGTTTCTATCCAAAACCGCGCCGATAGATTTGCCGTCGGTAAAGGCAATCGATGCGGGCCCGTCCCAAGGCTCCATCAAACATGAGTGATATTCATAAAATGCCTTTTTCGAGTCGCTCATGGTTTTGTGGTTCTGCCAGGCTTCGGGAATCAACATCATCATACAATGCGGCAGGGATCGTCCGGTGTGATAGAGCAGCTCAATCGCGTTATCCAATGATGCGGAATCACTCATCCCCGGCGTAATAACGGGCAAAATCTTGGCCATGTCGTCACCGAACAGCGACGATTCAAATAGAGCTTCACGGGCGTGCATCCAATTTATATTGCCGCGAAGGGTATTGATCTCGCCATTGTGGCACAAAAATCGGAATGGCTGGGCCAGATCCCAGGTGGGGAAGGTGTTGGTGCTATAACGCTGATGCACCAGAGCAAGTCCGGAGATCATGTCGGGATCGGTCAAATCGGGATAATAAGCCTCAATCTGGTCGGCCAGCAGCAGGCCCTTATATACCAACGTCCGATGCGACAAGCTGGGGATATAGAAATAACCGGCCTGATCCATATCCGATTCACGGACCGCCCGCTCGATTTGTTTGCGAATTATGTACAGTTTGCGTTCAAATGCAGCATTATCCTCAATTCCCGGGCCGCGCCCGATAAAGATCTGACGCATTATCGGCTCGGCCTGACGGGCTATCCGGCCGATTGCTTCATTGTTGCGAGGCAAATCACGCCATCCCAGAAATTCCTGCCCTTCCCGTCGAACCAGGGCCTCCAGCATTTCCTCACACCGTCGGCGTTGCTGTGCATCGGTCGGTAAAAAAAACAGGCCCGTGCCGTATTCGTGCGGATCGGATAACTTGAATCCGCAGTCGCCGGTAACCTTCTGAAGGAACGCGTGAGGGATCTGTATTTGAATACCCGCCCCATCGCCAGTCAGCGGATCGCAGCCACTTGCCCCACGATGTGTCAAATTCACCAGTATTTCCAAGGCCTTGTGCACGATATCATGCGATTTGATGCCGTTCATACTGGCAATAAAACCGATACCGCAAGCCGAACGCTCGGTGGCTGGTTCGTACAAACCCTTCTCGGCAAATTCCCTGGCCAGTTGCATCTGTCAGACCTTCACTTTCTCCATTGAAGTTTACTTACTACATTTACCAACTACATCGTATCCCGCTAACACCTATGCGAGCATATTATTATAATATACTCTTATGTTATTATGTATCTAATATTCATTATTCTGATATATTTATTTTAATTTCATAAGTTCCTACGGGGTCGCAAGTCATTATCGGAGAAACCATTACATCTCATAAGTACATATATAACAGACCATTATAGTCATAATCGCCCGAACATAACCAGAATAACAAGAATTGAACCTGCCCTTTAGGGGTATAAAAGGTAGGAGATCATCCCCCCGTCGAGCTAGCCGGGTTTGTCAAAAACTGTAATTAGATTTGATCCTATAAGAACCAGATGTTGATTA
>CP070790.1:3178835-3191248 GCA_020346805.1 Planctomycetota bacterium | reverse complement strand
CGTGATGGTTACATCTGTATCACCCAATCCTATAAGCGTACCAGAGGCGGGATTTTGAGTAATCGTCACCGTGGGGTCACAGTTGTCGTCGGCTGTAACCTCGCTGACCAGATCGGGAACCGATGCCTGGCAGTTAATATCGGCATTCAGTGTTTTATCAGCAGCGCATTGTGTGATGGTCGGCGCCGTCGTGTCGCACACAACAACGCAGTCACAATCAGAATCCGCACAATCGGTGTTTCCGTCGCAGTCGTCGTCCAAGCTGTTATCGCAGATCTCCGTTGTCGGTGTACAACTCGAACCCGACAAGTTGCCAAAGGCAAACATCACCCGTCGATCATCGCCGGTGTCATCACTGTTTCTGTGGAAGAGGATCATGATGGAACCGCTATTGTTCATGACCGCATCCAGGTAGCTTCCGGTACCAAAATCATCACCGCTGTTGTACCAAACCAGCTCATCTTGCCACGCACCGGAATCGACTTTTGTCGCAGCCCGAACGCTGGATGGATCCGAATCACTGTCTCTGTACACGATGACCTTCAAATTGGCCGCACCGTTGATGCCGATAACGTTTGGATTACCGTGATCCCCGGCGCCGACAACCTCAACAGGAGAACCGAAGCTTCCACTGACATTCGTCAAATAGCGTACGGAATAAGAACCGTATTCTCCATGGGAATACGAGATATGAACCTTACCACTGCTGTCCAATTCGATATCGGTGTCATCAACGCTGGGCCCGGCAGGGTCGTTGTTATCCACCATCTCAACAAGCGGTGTCGATACGAAAGAACCTGAGGCGTTAGTCGCATACATCAGGTCTGCATCCCATGAATCTGCGTTTTCTTTCATATAAGAGACATGCGCCTTGCCGGAGCTGTCCAGAACGAAGCCTCCGTTATCAATTTCGTCACCACCACTGAGCGTATCAACATTCGAGATCGACCAGGTGCTGGGCCCCGCAGCATATCTTAAATATTGGACGCGAGGATTCGCCCTGACATCACTGAACTGATAGATCATGTGTGGGTTACCCGAGCTGTCCACGTCGATCAGCGGATCATCGTAATTCTTCCATCCGCTGCTGTCTGAAGACGTTTGCACCTCCTCGAATGTCCAGGCGGATCCATCGTACTTGGCATAGAAGACTCCCCGTGGGCCGGCCGTGTTGTCGCCGCGCGAGGCTTTGAAAGCGACGTGATAGTTGCCCGAGCCATCCATTGCGAGAGAAACATCGTCACTAAGTCGCTCGAAAAGCGTGGAATCCGAGGGGCTGAAACTTGATACTTTCGTCCAACTGCTGCCGTTCCAGGAACCGATTTCTATAAAACCAACATCACCACTTTCCGGACGCCACACGCCAAAAAAGTTGCCCGAACTATTCGTTGTCACAGAGACGAAATTGTTCGTGTCTCCATTGGTTGTGATACTGCCGGTTGTCCAACTGCCCACCTGGGCAGCCACTTGGGTTGAACTGAAAGCCAAAAATACACACCAAACCAGTAATGTGACAATGAGATTGAATGGAAACTCCGGCACCTTTTGCCCTGTTTTGCTGAATTTCATGCATACATCTGTATATTCTGTGTTAATCATGTGAATTCTCCTTGACTTCAAACTGATGGGCATTGACTCAAAAGCCATTAGCAAGGAAAGCCCCCCGAAAGGAAAAACGCAGCTCCTGGTAAACGTTACCAAGACCCGATAAATAACAATTTATCTACAGACACCCGAACGGCTACCAACCACTCAGTCAGAGGAAATCTCACTTCAGCTATCAGCTGGGCGGATCTTTTTCGGACAAAAGTCGTGTTTCGTATTCGGATTGGTATTCAAGCACTAAGTTACGTTTACGCCCGCATAGCTATTGTCTTTATTATAAGAAGTTACGTCATATTGTCAAGTCTTTTTATCTACATTTGAATACCACAAAGGTCCCCATAAAATGCCGTTAGTTACATACTAGCTTCCAGATTACTTTTAGCTTTGGCTTGCCTTTGAGATGATGTCCTTAATAAACTTATCCTTTCCATGATTGTAACCCACGCTATCAGAGCGATTGTCCAAAGCCAGGCTTTCTTTTAATCTGCTATATTCCTGAGCTTCATCTGGATGTGTTCTCATGTAGTCACGAAAGGCTAGTTTATCCTCGATGTCAAAGTGACCCTCTTGGCATACGTGAACCTGATGAGTGCGTACTCCATCGGTATCTTTGCTAAAATAGAAGCGTCCGGGAGTGCCTGGAATAGGATTGTCCAAGCATTCACCCTTTGGTCGGTATCCAAGCTGAATCATAGGTTCATTGAATGTCTCAATCATCTTTATGTTCTTGATTACCACAAGAATATCTATAACAGGCTTGGCCTTAATACCTGGTATAGCCGTGCTTCCAATATGGTGTATATCCACTAGTTGCGTTCCAAAAACATTGGAGAGATGACCTGCTTCATTCTCAAATAAAGCAATCCACTCATATTTATGATCTGCTAATTCTATTTCGCGTCCCATGGGTTAATCCTCTGAGTTTCTCCTTTAACCTACCGTCCATGAACTATCGATTCAAGTCCGCTCATCACTACAAATGGTATCATGACATCATATCGCTTGCTCAATCGGGTTCCTGAAAATATACTGATCGCTTCCAGATTAATTCCAGCTTGGGGGAACTGAATCGGGAAACGTTTGGAATTTATGTGAAGTCGCGAGATGATTTTATTCAGTTGATCTGCTTCCAAAACATTCGCACTTTGGGAGCAGGTCGTGGCTATCAAGCATTGTTAGATCATCTTAATCAACGTAACGTAAACCTGCCCTATGGGTCGTGCTCGCGTCCGATCGCCTTGCGTTACATGATTGCTGTTCTCGGGTATCAGTCGGCACAGTTCGGATCAGCAGAGTTGTCTTGCCCGCTGAAGCAGCGTTGGAAGATCGCGAAATCGGATTGATCCCCGTCGCCATCATTGTCCAGATCCGCATACTCACAATCCGGGGCGACCGGCAGGGCCGGGCCCGAGGCACAGGATTGAAACGCCGCGAAGTCGTCTCCATCCACGTCTCCGTCGCAGTCGAAATCGGAGGGTGCATGGTTCCTCCACCGAGCCCAAAAGGCGGACACATGATCGCCCGCAATCGTGAATTCGCCTCCTGCAATCAATTCACCTTTATGAACATTCAGCGCGTGGACTCGATTGTTCACGCCGCTGCCAAGGAGTGACCACACGGCACCGTCCCATCGGGCGATGCGACGAGGTCTCCCTGTCCCATCATATGCTACCTGATTGCCCGCCGCGATCAGCTCGCCACTGTAAACCGTCAGGGCATACACGTAGTGTGGTTGTCCGCCTAACGGCACCCAGGCGGCGCCGTCCCAGCGGGCAACATCATAGGCGCTTGCCTCAATCAATTCGCCGTTGTAAACCGTCAGAGACGAGACGCCATATGGTGTTGGGTTGCCCAGGGTAATCCAGGTGGCGCCGTCCCAGCGTGCGATGTTGAAGGTGCCTCCACCGATTAACTGGCCGTTCCAGACCGTAAGCGCCTCAACCGAAGTGTCGATGCCGCTCCCTAAAGGCGCCCACGCCGTACCGTCCCAACTCGCAACACCCTCAACGCTCGTGCCGCCCGCTGTCGCGAAGCTGCCGCCTGCAATCAGTTTGCCATCGTAGACGACCAGAGAAAGGACAGGGCCGTTCATGCCGCTGCCCAACGGAGCCCAGGACGAACCGTCCCAGCGGGCAATTCTGAGGGCACTGCTCCCGCCCGCAGTAGTGAAGTAGCCTCCCGCGATCAGGTCGCCGTCGTAGACGGCCAGAGAAAGGACAGGGCCGTTCATTCCGCTTCCCAGAGGCATCCAGGATGAACCGTCCCAGTGGGCAATGAAATTGGCAGCCGTCGCTCCGGCTGTAGTAAAATCTCCCCCTGCGATCAGGTCGGTGTTGTATGTTGTAATAGCCCGGACGGCCCCGTTTGTTCCAATAGCCAATGGTGCCCATGAAGAACCATCCCAGCGGGCAATTCGGCTGGCGCTGACACCTCCAGCAGTAGTGAAGTAGCCTCCCGCGATCAGGTCGCCGTCGTAGACAATCAGCGCACTGACCGAATCATTCAATCCGCTGCTCAACGATGCCCAGGAAGAGCCGTTCCAGCGGGCCACGCGGAGGGCGCTAGTTCCGCCCGCAGTAGTAAAGTTGCCTCCCGCGACCAGGTCGCCGTTGTAGACGGCCAGAGCAAAGACATTGATGTTCATTCCGCTACCCAGAGGCATCCAGGATGAACCGTCCCAGCAGGCGATACGGTTGGCACCGACACTGCCGGCCACGGTGAATGAGCCCCCGGCAATCAACTCCCCGTTGTGTACGGTAAGTTCTGAGACGCCCCCGTCAGTCCCTGCCCCCAGTGGCTCCCAAACGTTGCCGTCCCAGCAGGCGATGTTATTGGCGCCGACATCTCCTGCGATGCTGAACGATCCCGCCGCGATCAGTTCGTTCTCATACACAGTCAAAGCACTTATGCTCCCATTGGTACCGAGACTAAGGGGAGCCCACGAGTTACCATTCCAGCGAGCGATGTAGCTCGCACCTGTACCCCCAGCGTCGGTAAACGTTCCTCCGACTATCAACTCGCCGTTGTAGTTCGTGAGACTAAAGACTGGACCGTTGACCCCCGTACCCAGAGGAGACCATGAAGAACCATTCCAGCGGGCAATTCGGCTGGCGCTGACACCTCCAGCAGTAGTGAACCTTCCCCCGGCGATCAGTTCGCCGTTGTAGACTGCCAGTGCATGAACCGTGTTGTCCATCCCGCTGCCCAAAGGCATCCATGTTGAACCATCCCACGCGGCGATATACGAAGCGACCGCCTCACCGGCGGCGGAAAACCGGCCTCCCACAATGAGTAGCTCGGGCTGTGGCCCGATGCCGTCAGGATCCCATGTGGTCGAGGCACAAACGTCCCTGTCAGTACCCGGGATACCCTGTTCAGGTCCACTCAACCATTCCGGTTCGCACAGTGCATACCCGCTTGGGCAACACCATACGAAAGCTAACACGAAAGCTGCAAGCATGATGGACTGAATCAAACGTGCCATAATAAGCCGCCATCCTCTCTCGTCGGGCAAACGAAATCTTGTCTAAGGATCCACCGCGGTCTTGTAGTGCCTTCTGGCTGACTGATACTCTCAATTATAGCAGAATTAGATGACGGAAAATAGCCGATTGATGGCTTACCAGGCGTCAGAGGCAAGACCTTAGTCGATCTATCGCGTAACAAGTCGCATAGCAGACCTTACCCACAACTTGACCGTTCGCATGTCCACGAAGAGTGACAATCTAATGCCTTCAGGAGCACGATTAGCGCTTCCAGATTACTTCTGGCCGGGACTTGCTAAATAGTCGAGAAAGAAGGACTTAGAGAAGAGATGTTTGGTCGCTGGCATTGGCCCACTGAATTACGCCCGCATAGCTATTGTCTTTATTATAAGATGTTACGTCATATTGTCAAGTCTTTTTATCTACCTTTGAATACCACAAAGATCCCCATAAAATGTCACTTGTTACATGCCAACTTCCAGATTACTTCCAGCTTTGGGAAATCAAATCGGCAAATGTTTGGGAGCTATAGAGGATAAGGTTTTACTAATGCTTATCCGGCAAAGTAAGTCCCGCGATGACAACGAATACGGAGTTTTCGGTAAGGATAGGTGGTATGGTTATAGGAATAAATCTGGCCAACTGCCTGATTACCATCCTTTACACAATCTGGCGGTTGGCGTATAAGATCACGACTTGCTGGTTGATAACTGGGAAATTTCGGTTTAGCGGAGTATAAGCATTACCACAGCACATAACGATGCAACTGAGCCAATTGGACCAAAGGAAGATAAAACGTTTGGCCTGCATGCCTTGCTGGCATTCAGCGCGTGCGTGCTCCTGACCATCTTCCTGGGTCCCATGCTCCCGCACGACAATATTAATCTTGGCATTCTTGTTTTCGAGATTGCTTTCACAGCGATTCCAGCAGCTATCGTATTGCTTTTGCATCGAAATGCAGTGAATGCAAATCAGTTTAAAATTCCAAATGCACGGCAGTTCTCATTAACAGCATTGATCGGATGTTGCGTTATAGCGATTTACGTCTATAAGGAAATTGTCGTTCGAAAGGCAATGCTCGGAATCGATACTTTCAACGTTAATGTGGTGGAAGGCTTATCGCTTCCCCTCCTGGTGCTTCTGACGCCATTGTGCGAGGAACTGCTGTTCCGGCCAGTGATTCAGAGCGGGTTGGCACGCCATTGGAGCAATCGCGCGGCAGTGATCTTAACGGCGGTCCTCTTCGGCTTGTTTCATCTCAACTTATCCCGTTTTGCGAATACCTTTGTACTCGGCTTTTTCATTGGAATCGTGTATCTGAAAACAAGGCGCTTCTGGTGTGCGGTCACCGTTCATGTTCTAGCCAATGCGTTGGCTCCGGTGCTGTGGCTCAACGCACCGCATCTAACCTTCTTGCTAAATCCTGCAACGTGCATTGGCCTGGCCTGTCTCGCCCTTACAAGCTGCTATTTTCTTGGCGAGCCGAGCCCGGTACCGTTGAAAGGGTTTCGGCAGCGTCTCAATTGGGTAGCGTTTGGAACACCGGAATCTCTGCAGACGACGCGTAAGAGGTCGCGTAAATTGGCTATACTGATTGGAATCATTATCTTGTCCCTGGTAGCTCTACTTCTCTACGACGCCACGCCATGATGATAACGGCGGAAACTCAGCACGAACAATTCATCACCAATTATGTGATTTCTGAGGAGGATGAGTGGAAGATTCTATCAGCCAATCAGATCAATGTCTCCTCCAAGATGTTCTTTAAGAAGCTGCCCGATACGTACTAACACTTAGTAACCCGTTTGCCTTTTGACGCTGCTACGATAGAGACAATGATGCACGGAAACGAAAATGTTTATTTTTCCCCAATAGGCAATGGTGAGTATGAGGTTGATCTACATTCTCATTGGAGCCAGCCTTCAAATACCCTGATTATTTCAACCGCCAGATTACCTGTCCATCCCGAAGACCTCATCCGGCACGATTCGTGACAATAAAATCACATATACGCTGGTGTAAGAAGCGAATCAAGTGAGTTACTGAAGAGGCGATTAGGAAGGGGCAATTATATTTCACGACATTTATGCGAACTGAGCGAGACCTAATCCAATCTCTTTATTACGATTATGCAACACGAAATAGTAATTCTGGGTGAAAATAAGCATCACTGGTTGTACAATTAGGTATGCTTCAGCCTCGAGGAGTATCCAATTACACAACCCTGTCGTCATTGAATAGCCATCCTCGGATACGACAAAGAGATGGAACTATTGTAAGTCTCTGACAATGCGGGGCTTAATCTACCGCTGGCTCTTTTTCCAATGAGCAGGGCTATGGGCGCAAACACCAGCAACCCAGAGCGACCGGGTAACTCTTTGCAGATCGGCAACTCAAGACTTTTTTCTGGCTTGAGGAACAGCACCAACCCCCGAAAAAGAGGTAGGCACAACGGAAGAGGCGCGGTAAAAGAACAGGACACGGTCCGGCAGCGGCCCGGGCAGGTTTATTGGGGAGATCTTGCCTGGAATCTCTCCCTTTCCGGGCTTGGACAAGAAAGTCTTCTCATAATCCACGGCTTGAGGGGACAAGAGCTGTGGGAAAGGAGATCAAAGATGGGATCCTATTTGCGGAACCACGCGTTTATCTGCCAATGTCTCTGGCAGGCAGCCTTTCTGGGTTCGGTTGCAATTACCTCGATTGCGGACGGGCAGGTTATCCGCTTTGGAAACGGTTACCGGGAATGGATTGCCGATAATCCTGCCAAGACTTCGGCCGAGGCGGGCGGTCTAGGAAGCATTCCGATGGGGAAGTATCCGCGGTCGGCGAAGATTATAGGCCAGGATGATCGAGTTCGCATCACCGACACGACCGCGTACCCCTGGTGTACGATCGGCCTGGTTCTGAGCGAGGTGGAGACGGCAGAAGGAACATTGGTCTACGCGGGCACGGGTACAATGATCGGCACCAAGACCGTGCTGACCTGCGCCCATAATATCGTGGACGATCAGGAATGGGTCGACAAGGTCACGTTCATTCCAGGCAAAAACGGCGACAGCGAACCCTACGGCCAGTTGAGTGCCGTAAAGCTGTGTGCGCCGGAAAAATTCTGGCAAAACGAGGAGGACTACGACATTGCCATGATGGTCCTCGATAAGCCTATCGGCAACACCACTGACTACATGAGGATCGAGGTGGAATCGAAAGAGCTCTTCGAGGACGCCAAACTTAATACGGCCGGTTATGCGGGCGATATTGACCAATGTGAAAATCTTTATCGCGCCTTTGGTTATGCTAATGGGATGCTGTTGGGTCTGATTAAGCACGACATGGACTCCTCCTACGGACAGAGTGGATCTCCTGTTTGGATTTATGACTCGTCTATGGGTATACGGTCGCTTGTAGCCGTCCATGTCATTGGAAGCCCGGACTACAACGTCGCCGTCCGGATCAGTGAGGAACTCTTCGGTTGGATTAATGACTATCTGAAAGAAAACGACACGGTTTGGTACGAGCTTCCATTGGATCAGGCGTCCAACGGTGCGCCTCCGGCACCACCCGGGTGTGGGTCCGGCGCCGCGGGACCACTCGGCTTGGCGGCCTTAACATTGTTTGGCTTCAGTTTTACGGTACGGAGATGCTATAGTGTCAACGGCCGGGCAAATTGTTTTTGAGACACCTTTTTGCCGCCACGTATCGATGACATCCCTCTCGGTTTCAAGGTGGCCATTTCTACATCTTGAGCACTTCCTTCTTTTTTGCGTTGCTCCTCGATCTTACCAAATACTGTTCAGATGACTACGAGCAGGAATAAGACGACTCCAGGCATCGGGACAATACCGACATACGGCCAAGGGCCTCGCTGTTTATAACTGTCTATCCAATCTTCTATACATAATCGCCTCGGAGATATGTTCGGGGCGGATGTTTTCGGAGTCTGCCAAGTCGGTTCCGACATTTCGGGATATAGGGTATGTGGTGAATCCAACCTTATTAAAGAGTTGATCGAGAGGCTCACGATTACGGGCCTACTTGTGCCTGACCATCCTGTTCAGCTACATTCTGGCTCAAGATTTTGTGGAGATAAGATAACTTACAACGTGCGCTCTCGTCCAGCCAATTTTTCTTGAGCAGGAATTCACAGAATTCTTTGCAGCATTTAAATAGATCCTTGAAATCCTGCGGATTCCACTTCTTCTCAGTGAGAGGGCGCTCAACACTTTGGTATGTGAGGTGGGCAAGGTCTTTATTCAGCCGTTCATTAACACCGTCTGGAAGCGTTACTAGGCACTCTGGGAAGCCAAAGTCTATCGCTAGCACATCCTGGTAATCTTTGTTCCTCTTAGTGTGGTTGAAGAAATCGCGGAGAATACGGGTATGAATAAGAGACGACTCCAGGCAAGCGTTTTTGATGATCGTATCCGTAGTCTCGCAGCATTTGGAAAATGCACCAATCATCTGATCGATTTCATAGCAAACTCCAAGAACGCTCTTTCTGATCTGAGTTTCAGTTGGTGTGAATTTTTTAGCCATTGTTGTGACCTCTAGTTTCAATTGTAAGCTATTTGCAGGAACAGGTGTACTGCTTAATACTTATTCTTTAAAGTTGTCTATCCAATCTTCGATACATAATCGCCTCGGAGATATGTTCGGGGCGGATGTTTTCAGCATCATCCGGATTAGCCACGATTGACTGGGTTGGAAAGTTAAGCGGATGGATCGAAGAGTTGGTTGAGTTTTTTAAGAATTTGCGGCTCCTTTTTGAGATCGCATAGAGGGGCAAGTTGGTCAGCGATATAATCTCTGTCCAGCGAGCCGGTCTGCCGGATGAGGATGGTTTCAATATCCGCCCAATCGCGGGAACGATCTGCAAAAGCCTTGAGTACGATCAGATCCTCGGCCGAGCAAGTACGGAGTTTCACGTTTTTGAGGAACTGGAAATCTGTAGCCCTTTGAATTACCAATTCCTCAAAGGGGAATCCCGCGAGGGCGATATCCAACGGTATACGGTCATCCGTTATTAAAAGCAAAACTCGATTCTGAAGAGCAAACTCTCTGGCATTGGGAATCCGCGGCTGATAGCGGCCGCACAAAACGTCCACATATGCTTGCTCCCCGCCGATTCCCGTCAGCAAGCTTACATCGATATCAATAGTCAAACGGGGTTGCCCCCGGCGTTGCAGTGCGATGCCGCCGGTAAAGCAGAATTGCCATCTGTGTTCAAGCAGAAAATCCTGTAGTTCGGCTGCGGCCCGGAAAAGCGATTTCACTCCTGTCTTCCTTTCGTGAAGAACGCCTGCTGAATAACCAGCCCCGAGTATTTTACGGGCTCAATCTGCTGGCGTGCGGATTCGTAGGCGTCGTCCAGGATTTCGATGGCGTGAGCTACATCCACGCAGGCGAGTTCGATCTTGCGCAATTGGTCCATACGGGCGGAGGCATTTTTCCAGCCAGCCAACCAATTCAGTTCATCAGACTCGGAAGCAGGCATCAACTACAATCCTCAGTAGATAAATAAACAGTATATCTTCATTATACTTTAACTGTGAGAATGGACCAAGAGCAAACAAGCAGCATATTTCCATGAAGACCGCCGGTATGGACTGGAGAGGGGAAATAATAAAACTTACCATTTCTATAGTTGTCTATCCAATCTTCTATACATAATCGCCTCGGAGATATGTTCGGGGCGGATATTTTCGGAGTTGGCAAGATCAGCGATGGTTCGGGCTATCCGTAGGATCTTGTCGTGGGCCCGGGCGGAGAGGCCGAATTCGGTGAGGGCCTGTTTGAGCAGTTGTTCGCCGGCTTTGTCGAGTGTGCAATGTTTTCGCATTAGCTTTGAATTCATTCGGCCATTGAGTATGGTGCTGTTTTCGCCAAAGCGTTGTTGTTGGATATGGCGGGCCTTGATTACCTGCCGGCGCAGGCAAGCGCTATCACTGCCGTCACGATTGCTGCGCAGTTCCCGGAAGGGGACGGGGGGTACTTCGATATGTATGTCGATACGGTCGATGAGCGGGCCGCTGATCCGGGACAAGTATCTGTCGATTTGTCTGGGAGTGCACTTGCAGGGTTTGTTGGGATCGGTGAAGTAGCCACAGGGGCAGGGATTCATGGCGGCGACCATCATGAACCTGGCGGGGAACTCGATACAAGAATGGGAACGGGCGATGGTGACTACGCCGTCTTCCAGGGGTTGGCGGAGAGTTTCGAGGATGGAGCGGGGAAATTCGGGGAATTCGTCGAGGAAGAGCAGGCCGTGATGGGCCAGCGATACCTCCCCGGCCTGCGGTATAGTGCCTCCGCCCACCAGGGCGGGCCCGCTGGCGGAATGATGGGGAGCTCGTACCGGTCTTCGGGCCAGCAGGGGTCGTCCGGGGGACAATTTACCGGCGGCGGAGTAGACGCGGGTTGTTTCCAATGACTCGGCCAAGGTGAGCGGGGGCAGGATGGTGGGCAGTCGTTTGCTGAGCATGGTCTTACCTGCACCCGGAGGACCGATGAGCAGAAGGTTATGCCCCCCGGTGGCGGCGACAGCCAAGGCCCGTTTGACCGCTTCCTGGCCTCGAACTTCACCGAAATCCATGTCGTATCTGGAGGCTTCCTGAAAGACTTGGTCGATATCAATAACGGTGGGATCTAGAGGAAGGCGGTCGTTTAGGAAACCGAGGGCTTCAGCCAAGGTGCCGATGCCTATGACTTCGATGTCGTTGACTACCGCAGCTTCGGGAGCGTTGTCAACGGGCAGAATCAGACCGATAAATCCGCGATCCCTGGCCAGCATAGCCATTGAAATAGCCCCTTTGATAGGTCTAACTCGACCGTCCAGGGCCAATTCGCCGGCAATGAGGTATTCGGCGGCCCGATCAGGAGTGCCCTCGCCGCTGGCGAAGATCATACCCAGGGCGATGGGGAGGTCGAAAGCCGGCCCTTCCTTTTTGATGTCGGCGGGGGCCAGATTGATCACCGTTCTGTATTTGGGTGAGCTGTATCCCGAGTTGTGCAGGGAACTGCGGACTCGTTCTAGGCTTTCTTTAACCGCAGTATCGGGCAGGCCGACAATGGTAGCATGGGAGAAACCACGGGAGGCCACGTCCACTTCGACCTCGCAACGGATGGCTTCTATCCCTGCCAGGGCCACACTGTGAAGTCGTGACAGCATGGCGGTATTGTAGAAGCAGAAGCAGAAGCGTCAATCGGCAAAGATAGATGATGCCAATGTGTTGTCATCGGTTTTTGGAGCGATGACAGGGATAGGGAAGCATGGTTGTGATCTTCCTGATTTGTGTAACATCTTGTGGGACAAAGAATTGTAGCAAT
>CP070790.1:3171455-3178735 GCA_020346805.1 Planctomycetota bacterium | reverse complement strand
AAAATACTGACGCTACTACAATAGGCATACTTGCCGAACCCGCTCCGTACCTTCTGCCGCCGATCAATTTGTCTCACTGGCGGGTATTGTTATTCCCCGATAATACAATCAACGAACAACAAGAGCTGCCCGACATACTCATACACACCAGAGGTACCCCCGATTTTCGTATGGGGGTACAGCCATCCCCTTATTATGTTTGGCCGTCATACATTCGGGTCTTCGATTCAACGGCCATCAGTTGGGCCAACAAGCGATTTGGTTTCTGGCTCAGAAAAGATCTGCAAAATTCAACGTCACAGGAGGCGAACATAAATGCGCCTTAGTTCCAGCACCCGCTGTCTCGCCGATTGGCCTCTGCTCAAATCGCTAACCGCCGTTAGCGAAACGGGATACCAAGCCGTTGAACTTTCATGGTCCCGCATCGAGTCGGAATTTTCCAAGATCCAATCTCGTGCCCCGCTGCTTCGGGCCATACTGGATGAACACGAATTGGACTTGTCCGGCATGAATACAAGCGGTTTAACCGTCACCAATCATAATGAGTTGACTAAAAACATTACTGATGTTCACGAACAGATGAAGTTTGCCCGCACGATGAGATTGACGGGCGTGAACCTAAAAGGCGGTAATCGGCGGCAACAATCTTTTGAGACGTTGATTCACGGCCTCAAGGCCCTCATTCCATTGGCCGAAGAATTGGACATCACAATTAATCTCGCCAACCAATACAACAGCCGAATCGAGCAGCCCGAGGATCTGCATAATATTTTCCAACAGCTCAATCATCCCTGCCTGCGCGTTCTGAACGATACAGGCCAATTCCATCTGGCCTCGGTAAATCCGCGCGATGCCCTCCGAGAATTCGGCGATCGCACTGAGGAGATACGAATAGCCGACATGATCGGTGATACGCCTACACCACCAGGCGAGGGCGAAATCAACGTGCCGGCTATCATCGAACACGCCAGGCGACTCGGGTATAAGGGCTGGCTGGTGGCAGACACCGACACCTTAACGAACCAACGTCGTACATTAGGCTACCTGCAAAAACTCCTGTAAAATACCTGTCTGAAAGGAATACCTTGATGTCTACCACCACCAGTGACTTGCAATCCATTGCCGAGAAGGTCGGTGCCGGCAAGCGGCTCAGTTATGAAGACGGTGTTCGGCTCTACGAGTCTCCGGATATACACACCATCGGCGAATTAGCCAACATGGTGCGCGAAAGACTGCATGGACGAACTACTTACTACAATATCAACTTGCACATTAACTATACGAATTATTGCGTGCTGCGATGTCAATTTTGCTCCTTCTATAAACCATACAGCAAAAGCGATGATCAGAATGGTGGTTACGAACTCACCGTTGACCAAATAGTCGAGCGGGCCCAACACGCTTACCACCAAGGGGCCACCGAAGTACATATTGTCGGCGGCCTGCATCCCAAGCTGCCCTTCAACTACTATGTGGACATGTGCCGATGCATACGCCAGGCCTGCCCCAAACTTCATATAAAGGCCTTCACCGCCATAGAAATCATCCACTTCACCCGAATCAGCAAACCGAGATTATCCATACAACAAGTGCTTGAACGTTTACGCGATGCGGGTTTGGGTAGTTTACCCGGCGGTGGAGCGGAAATATTTGACGATCGCGTCCACGACCAAGTATTCAAAAGCAAGGTGGGGCACGAAGGGTGGTTTGACGTCCATCGAACCGCGCACCAACTGGGCATATTCTCCAACGCAACCATGCTCTACGGCCATATTGAAAAACCGACGGAACGGATCAGTCACCTGATCAAACTGCGCGAGCATCAGGATGAATCATTGGCCAAGGGCAATGCCCATTTCAATTGTGTTGTTCCACTGCCGTTTATCCCCCAGGGCAGTGAGTTAGCCCATTTGCCGGGGCCGACCGGAATGGACGACCTGCGTACCCTGGCCATTGTTCGGCTCATGCTGGACAATGTCGCCCACCTTAAGGCTTTTTGGATCATGCAATCGCCAAAACTCGCCCAGGTCAGCCTGAATTGGGGTGTGGATGACTTCGACGGCACGGTGGTGTATTATGATATTACTAAAGGCCACGGCCAAAGCACGACGCATCAGGAACTGTCGTCGGACAGAATCAAAAGGCTTATAATAGAAGCCGGCGGCGTGCCCGTCGAACGGGATACCTTATATCAAAGGGTGGTTCGAGACGAATCTGATAGGCAAAAGAACCTCCAGTGGGGGGGTGAATTTAACCGACATTAGGAATATTACTGCATCCGGAAAGTCCAATAGGCCTATAATAATCCAGGGCTTATGCATGGAGATAACAACAATGGCAATTAACCGTGATAAAGTTGGTATCATACTCGTTATGGTGGCTACATGTTTCGCATTCCAGAGTTCAGGATTAGCCCAAGAAATACAACCACCAATCAACGGCGGCGGAAGCGAACTCAAACAGCCGCGGAACAATGTAAAAAGCAGTGGTCTCGCTGCCAGACGACCGGGCTTATGGACATCAGAGGCGCGAGCCCGACATTCGGAACAAATACAAAAATCCTTGCGGGCATTCGGCGGAGCCGAGTACTCACAAACCGAAGAATCGCTGAAACCATCCCTCCGAAAAAGCTTGCTGCTGGCCTTTCTCGATTCCCTCACAAATATGTTGGGACTACTTGGTGAATTCCTGCCGGGCCTGATAGATATCGAACAACCCGTACCTGTCGAGCAACCCGTGCCTGTCGAACAACCCGTACCGGTTGAATAATTCGGATAATACTGCAACAACACCCATGCCCACCAATAAAAATCCACAGACCTCGGGTCGTGGGTTCTTTATTTGCCCGTCATTTTTATTTCATCCCGATCCACCTTCCGGAACCAAAGACGTCTTATGATCACGTATGGTCATGAGAATAATCACGCCCAGCACAAAAATAATGAAGGCGGGAATTTGAATATGGGAGGGCAAGTGAGCCTGGGCAACATTGCTATCTTCAGGCAATCCAACCCTACTAGCCAGATCCGGATAGCGACTTAAGATTAAGACCCATCCATTATGCATAATATGTACTATGATGCCCGGTAAAAGGGATCGGGTCTGCCAGCAAAGATAGGCCAGCAGCACACCCAACAGGGCTTTGACCAGTATATGATCGATCAAAAAATGATAAATTCCGAAAATCACCGACACCATAATGATGGCCGACCATTTCTTCAGACTGGAGGCGGTGCCGCTCAGAAAAAATCCACGGAACAGCCATTCCTCGGCTACCGCCGGCACAACGGCCAACAGCAAGAGAATCACCCATAACGACTGTTCAGCCAGTTTAGCCTCAAGGGTCTCCAATGATTCGGCCAAGGCCTTCGAGGGCGTGATGTATTCCGATTGCAACAGCAGGAACTGATGAGCAACAACCCAGCTCGACGTACCCAGCAGCAAAACTGCCAGCCAAATCCGGGCTTTGCCCGGCCAACGAAGGCGGAATGTCCGGACCACATCGATTTTGAGATAGCCCGCCAAACATAATGGTAAAAGCATAAACATCAGGAAAAACTGCACCAGGGCAAACAAAGACATGGCACCCACAAAATTATCCTGCGATACACCCGACACCAGCGATTGAGCATAAAAGCTGGCTGGAAACAGAAGAGCCGCCAAGAGCAGGGCCTGGGATATACTGGGTCTCTCAAGCGGCGGAAAAAGACTGCGACGAAACAGAGTTTTGTAAGAACCGGCGTCGGCAAAGAGCACCGCCTCCTGGCCGAACAAACGGGCGGCCACCGCCACCGCCGCTATGGCATACAAGGTGGTAGACAGCAAAACCACGATGACCATGGTCCAGGTGGCGGTTTGTTGAAATAAATCGCGAACCAGTAAAACCATGTTGGCAACCGGCACCACCAGCATGATGCCTTCCAGTCGAATACTGGGCATCACAACTACCATAGCCGGTATCATGGCCCCGATAATCACCGGCATAACATAGTTCTGGGCTTCCTTGAAGGTACGGGCAAAGCTGCAAACCGCAACCAGGATGGCGGAAAAAAGCAGGGCAAACGGGATCATACAAAACAATATGATAAGCAGGGCGCTGGCGGGTAATCGGGTGGGCAGTTCGGAGGTGATGGCCTGGGTCAAACCGCTGAAATGCATGGTGGCCCCAACGCTGACCACATTTAAGGCGGCCACAAACATCCCGATGGTCGCAACCACCAGAAACTTACCCACAATTAATTGTAGAATAGGTACCGGAGCGGCCATCAATGTTTCCAGAGTACCCCGTTCGCGTTCGCCGGCGGTCAGGTCGATAGCCGGATATACCGCGCCGGTAATAGTCAACAGTACCAGGATAAACGGGACAATCTGACCCAGGGCCCATCCGCCACGCTGTAATTCCGTGGCCGTTGATTTGGTATCGACCACAATCGGCTCAAGAATCAACTCGATGCCCCGTTCGGCGGGTACACCTGAAATGGTATCACCCAGGTTATCCCGCAAATATTGGCGCATTAGAAACTCGCCGATCCGGTCAAAAACACCGGACAACTCCTGCATAGCGGTTCGGCTAAAAACATTCACTTCGTTATACATGATTCTGACCACACGGCGACGCAGCAGATATGAGTCCGTATCCTCCTGGCCGAGTACCACCCGCAGTTGTACCTCGTCGCCTAACTCCTCACCTGAGGTATGCCCCACCAGAACCTTAAACTTCGGCCCTTGCTCACCCTGTTTAAGCATATCCTGTGAATATTGACTCAAGACCTGTTCGAGTTCGCTGCGGGTTGGTTCGTTATCAACTTCAATAATGAATTGTTGGGCTCGAATACGAGCCTCATCGCCTTCGGCGGCACGCATAAAACCGATCATCAGCAGCGGATAGAGCACCACCGGAATGACGATCATGGCAATCAGGGTTCGCCGATCGCGCAGAATATCCGTCAATTCCTTGCGGTAAATCGCACCGATCCGCCTAGACTGACTCATGCCTTGGGATCCTCACTAAATAAAGATCCGGTTTCCAATATGTGGGCGCCTGACTGGCCCACACACTTCAGGAATATTTCCGTAAGACGTTCACAACCGCTCTGCCGGCGAAGACTCTGTAAATCACCCTCGGCAATCAACTGTCCCTGATGCAACAGACCTATGCGATCGCAAAGTGTCTCCGCTTCATCCAGATAATGAGTACACAACAAGATAGCCTTTCCGTTGTCTCGTTCCCGGCGAATGAAATCCAGTATCAAGCGATTGGTCAGAACATCGAGTCCCAGGGTAGGCTCGTCCATGATCAATATAGGGGGATTGGAGATCAGTGCCCGGGCAATATTGGTACGCTGCCTCTGACCTGTGGATAAAGCGCCGCATCGCAGATCGGCGAAATCACCCATTTCCAGCCAATCAATCAATTCACCGGCCCGGCGATGGGCGGTCAAGTAATCCATGTCGTGCAGTTCCGCAAAATACATGAGCAATTCACGGGGGCTCAAACGCTGATATAAGCCGGCGTGGGCGGTCATGAAACCGATCGACTTTTTAACCGTCAACATATCTGCGGTGACATCAATCCCCCCCACGACGGCCCGACCGGAGGTGGGACCTATCAGGCCCGACAGAATCCGCAAAGTAGTAGTCTTTCCTGCTCCATTGGGGCCCAGCAGGCCATAGATCTCGCCCGGAGCGACGCGAAAGCTGAGCCCCGCCACCGCCCTTTTTTCAGGTCCCTCGGCAGTCGGAAAGGTCTTTACCAAATCGTAAACTTCGATCATGCCTTTATTAATACTCCATAGCGGCCCCTAATCTGGTCCGCCATTGTCGTCGCTACTTTAATAATTGACAAGCGATAAAAAAATAATGTATCCCATGTTCCACCCGTGCTTTATACTCAAACATCGGTTACAAAACAGCCAAACACTGAAAGATTCCAGGCATGTTCGGTATTCGGGTAATATGGTGACACAATCATCTAATACGCAAAACTCGTCCCTATGGATCGAATCCGGTCAACAACGCGAAGGGCCGGTAGCCCGGGTGGCCATGGTGGCGGCCATCGAGGGACAGTACAGCTTCGCCATACCGGATCAACTGGTCGAGAAAGTCGAACCGGGCAAGAGGTTACTGGTACCCTTCGGCAAAAACCGCAAACCATCACCCGCTTTCTGCATCGCGGTAGGTCGTGAAATATGGACCAGTACCCTCAAACCGGTAACCGACGTGCTCGATCGGGAACGCTTGCTGAGCAATACACTCATCGACCTCGGACTATGGATGTCGCGCTATTACTGCTGTCCGCTGGGCCGAACACTGGCGGCCATGGTACCGGAACCGATTCGCAAACAGAGTGGATTCCGTACCATCCGCACATACCGACTAACCGGACAACAACTGCCGAAACTTACGGCCAAAAGGCAAGCGGTTATCAATGCCCTTTCCGCCCATCCGGAGGGTCTGGATCAGGACACACTCATCACCAACAGCAAAACCAGCAAAGGGATTATCTCCGCCATGACCAAGGCCGGCTTGTTAGAAATGAAAATCAACCGCCAACCCGCAGCCGCCCCGGATTTCGATCGGCCGGGAATTGAGCCGACCTTCGAGTTGAACAACTATCAAAAACTGGCCTTGGAACATATTATAAGCATGTTTGATGAAAATGATTTTCGCACATTGCTTTTATATGGCGTAAGCGGCAGCGGTAAAACCGAAGTCTACATCCGTTCCATACGGGCGGTACTGGCTAAAGATAAACAGGCAATATTGTTGGTGCCGGAAATCGCCCTGACCACCCAAATCGTCGATCGTCTGGCCCGTCGATTTGATAACGTGGCCGTCATTCACAGCGGATTAACCGGCGTACAGCGCTCACTGACTTACTCAGCCATCGCCCGCGGTGAAAAACGCGTGGTTATTGGCACACGCAGCGCCGTGTTCGCCCCTTGTCTGAATCTCGGGTTAATAGTCATCGACGAACCTCAGGAATCGAGCTTTAAGAATCAACAAGCCCCCCGCTTTCATACCAGGGAAGTGGCAGTTAAACGAGCCCAGTTAGAGTCCATCCCCATCGTGCTGGGATCGGCTACCCCATCATTGGAAACCTGGTACAACTGTGAAAGGTTGGAACATTTCCAACGCATCACCTTACCCAAACGAATTGAAGACCTGCCCATGCCCACCGTCGAGTTTGTGGATATGCACATCGAGCAAAGACAGCGACGGGGTTTGCACCTGTTATCGCAGAAAATGGAGCAGTACCTGGGAGAGACCCTGGCAGCAGG
>CP070790.1:3152260-3171355 GCA_020346805.1 Planctomycetota bacterium | reverse complement strand
GTGGGAATAGGACCATTAAAATATTCAAGTATATCAGTGTCGCTTCGTTGAAAAGGAGGAGCGTTTACGCTAACGCTGTTAAGGGTGTTATGCTGGAAAAAATCGGAGTCGTCTATAGTTAAATCGATTATACCG
The DNA here is from genome assembly GCA_020346805.1 of Planctomycetota bacterium. Classification (GTDB taxonomy): domain Bacteria; phylum Planctomycetota; class Phycisphaerae; order UBA1845; family PWPN01. The sequence goes on along the minus strand of CP070790.1, from coordinate 3,171,220 downwards.
TCACCATTAAAGTCTTCTTCCGGATACCATCTTGGTTCTTGTAATGGTGTGCCGGTAAACGGATTGTGTTCGATCCACCTTTGAATCTTGAATTCCACACAGCCGGGGATGAAATACATATGCAGGCCCCTGTTATTCCCCGGATTTGCTAGGTCTATACGAATAAAGGGACGACGAATCCAGCTTGGTATCAGGAATCTGTCTTCATCCATCAATCCGCTTAGATCAAAAAAACTGTTAATTGTGAAGAGTGAATGGTTTTGCCAATCCTCAATTGTATAAGGAGGACCAATCCCCGCATTTTGAGATTCCGATTCCACTTCAATGGCGTCATACTCGCTGGGTCTTGAAGGCACAGTGATTGTGGAAAGATCAATGCCGGGTGAGAGGATCTTTGCCCGACGCGCAAGGATCCAGTTTCTGGGATCTTGTTCGAAAATTGTTGGTGTGGCAGTAGGGTCAGGATCGCATGATAAATAATGGCCATAGAAGATCCGGGCTCGCCCGGAGATAGATGTGGCATTTGAATCATCGCAGTTTACGATAGCACCGGTTAAGGGATTGTAACACTGGTTAATGCTGTGGTTCTTTTGAGCATTAAAAAAGACGATACGATCGGTACGAACCAGCATTGTATTTGGCTGCGTGAGATTGTTGGGATCAACAGGCTGATCCGGATCGGTTACTGTTGTCAGTTGATACCAGCTTCCGATGAAGGCCTCCTGTTGGAGTCCGTCTAAATCCTGACCTATCTGATCTTGAAGGGTGCGGAGGTTGAGCATTACCTCGTTGTTGGCATGGGCCTGGCTGCTGGCCCTGGTGGCCATGGCGAAGATGGTCCCGATCATGGTCAGCAGGAGCAGTAGCACGGCAATGCTGACCATAAGTTCCATAAGAGTGAAGCCCGGCCGTTTTTGCCTTTGAGAGATTTTTGAACACAGGCAAGGCCCCACCCGGCGGGCAGGCCGCTGACCGTACCGCCCTTTCGCCGGGGCTTGCCGGCCGTATTGCGATATTAGATGTTGTTTTTCACGCCCGATCACTGATAATGTCCTGTATACTGACTCCTGATTCCTGTCTTCTATTTTCTTATCTAGCGAATCTTACGGTAAATTCAACTGTCATGAAAACCCGCTCCAACCGCTTATTCTGCCGCTTGTAAGGTTTTTGTTATGAGTCGTTATCTTGCACTATTATTAGCGTTGATTATGGAAAAGCGGCCTGTAGTTGGAATATCTTGTCGTTCGATTATGCGGCAACATGGCCTGCGGTTTGATTTTTTGGCCATTCGCCTATATCAGTAGCCCTATAATGGCGACCGTTACCCCCGGAGGGGGTGGCTCACTTTAATTCATATCGAGGTGGCAGGCATGGCAACGGAGGCATTGAATAAGACATCCGCATACGCCTATTCGGCAGTTCAGAAGACGGACCCCGTCGTTTATGAGATCCTGATGGCGGAAGTTCGGCGACAGGCCAACTGCCTGGAATTGATCGCATCGGAGAATCACGTTTCTCGGGCGGTGCTGGAAACGGTGGGTTCGGTGTTTACCAACAAATATGCGGAAGGTTACCCCGGGCGGCGATACTACGGGGGCTGCGAGCATTGTGATGAAGCCGAGGATCTGGCCCGCGAACGGGCCAGGCAGCTTTTCGGCTGCGACCACGTTAACGTTCAACCCCATTCAGGCAGCCAGGCCAACATGGCGGTCTACATGGCGGTATTGGAGCCCGGCGATACGGTGTTGTCGTTGGATCTGGCTCACGGGGGTCATTTGTCGCACGGTTTGAAGGTGAATTTCAGCGGGCGAATGTATAACATCGTACCTTACCAGGTAGATCGTGATACCGAGACGTTCAACATGTCAGAGATTCGCCGCTTGGCCAAGGAATGCAAGCCTAAACTGATCATAACCGGAGCGTCGGCCTATCCTCGGACCATCGATTTCGCCGCCTTTCAGGAAATTGCCGACGAGGTCGGAGCCCATCACATGGCCGACATCGCCCATATTGCGGGCATGGTGGCGGTCGGGCTGCATCCTTCGCCCGTTCCCTACGCCGGTTTTGTGACCACCACCACGCATAAGACGCTTCGCGGCCCGCGCGGAGGGATGATAATGTGCAAGGCCGAACACGCCAAAGTCGTTGATTCCCGTATTTTCCCGGGGACACAGGGTGGGCCCTTGGTGCACGTGATTGCGGGCAAGGCGGCAGCCTTCGGCGAAGATCTCAAGCCCCAGTTCAAGGATTATCAACAGGCCATCCTGAACAACGCTCAGGCGTTGGCCGAGGCCCTTACGGCTCATGGGTATCGTCTGGTTTCGGGGGGAACGGACAATCACCTTATGTTGGTCGATCTTCGTCAGGTTCATGCGGATATCACCGGCAAGCAGGCGGAAAGTTGGCTGGAGCGGGCCGGCCTGATCGTCAACAAGAACATGATCCCGTTTGATGAACGTAAACCTACGGAAACCTCCGGATTAAGGATTGGTACGCCGGCGGTGACCACCCGTGGATTGGGAACGGCGGAGATGGCCGCGGTGGCGGAATTGATCCATGAGACGATCTCGGCACGGGGCACCGAGGATGTAACATCGAAGGTCAGGCAGCGGGTACTGGAACTGTGCGAACAATTCCCCATACCACATTAATATTACCGGCCCGATTGCGAGCTGTTGTTGTGTCGTGTTCGGTTGTCTTTTTGCTGTTGGCGGGTTGTACCGGGCGGGCCACCGTTCATCTGCTCCCGTTTATGCGCACCAACTTTTCACCCACCGAAGCGCTTATCCAGACCATTAAGGTCAATGAGGCTTATTATTGGTGCGATGATGATGGTAAACTCAGCGTCGCTTTTCGCTATCGGGTTCGATCGTTGCTGGGCAAGGCTCTCGATGTTGAGTGGTTAATGTCGATGGTTTTGGATGGGATGCCGGCCGGTAGCGAAAAGCTCTACCAATTGCACCGGCCTGCGGTGCGTATTAGTCAGTCGTATGGGGGGGATCATCGCCGGTGTCGTTCCCTTCGGGGAATTGCGGTTATTTATGTCTCCAGAGGAGCCCCGCTCAAGGGTCGTTTTCAGATTACCGTTCATCAACAAAAATTTAGTGTTTTGAAAGGGTGGATGTCTGCCTCACCTTTGATCGTAATAGGGGAGTTTGAAGCGGTTGAAAATCCGGCGGCCGGCAAAGAGATTCTGTCTCTGACCGAAGCGGATGGTTTTGCACGGGATCCGGACAGCGAGCCGGCCATCAGATGGATTCGCAAATCTCAAGCCGATTCCCAACCGGCCACGCAGCCGGCGACTAACAAATTGGGAATTGAGAATTGAGAGTCAAAATCATTCTCCATTCTCAACTCTCAAATTCTTCTCTGCGGTTTTGGATAGATCTACGATGAACACCTGGCCAATGGTTTTAGGGTCATACCTGTGTTCGACAATGGCGTCATAGAATAAAGGTTTTAGATTATCGCTCTTTTTTTGTTTCAGTTCGGTAATGGTTCCAATGACCATGGCCAGGGGAAGTTTGGGATCGTTGGGATCGGAGGTAACCAGATCGCCCATTTGGACTCGATTATTTTGCACTTCATCGGCCGGTATGTCCCGGATGCGCATTTTTCCCTGCCCCGCCCCCTCGAGGATGTAGGGTATTTCCGTGGGAGTAGATGCTTGCTGTCCCTCGGAGCAGGGGACGATATAAACCCTCATCGCCTTGTTGGCTTGCCGATCGCTCAGCAGTACAACCCTTGAGAGCCAGAGATCGGCATATTCCACCCATCCTATCAGAGATTCACGGGCCAGGACCTCCGATTGGTTATGAATGCCTTCATTGGTACCGGCATCGATTAGCAGGCGCGATGCTACCCAATCCCTGTGCTTAACCTTTTTAAAACGCCCTTTGTCGAGCAGCAGGGAGTCTTGCGAGGGGACGGCATCCCAGGCGATGACCTTTGCCGGTATCAAGGATCCCTCTTTTGGGAAACCCGTTTGGTGGATGTGGGTTAATTGTTGCTGAGTAGCCCGTAGTTGAGCGATGGTCTGCCGTAATGAGGCGTTTTCGTTTTCCAAAGCTTGTTTTTCCAGCATTGTTTTATCGTGCAAATCGGCGGTGATTTGTTTGCTGCTGAGGTGTTCTATCTTTTTGGCGACCTTTTGGGTGGTTTCACGTGCCCCATGTTGGAGGAAGGCAATCAGTGGGGTAATATTTCTGGCCGGCTGAAGTAGGTCGCTCCGCAGTACTATTAGTATTGCCGATCCTATCATCAGTAAGGCGAATATGGTTGGTTTCGAAGGAGGATAAAATCGTCGGTAATGCATGGTGGGCCTGTGTTTTATGCGCTTTATGTGTTTATATTGTCCGGCTCTGAATTTTTTTCTCACACAACAAATTATTCCCCCGCGCGGAATTTAATGTGCGTAAATATTATAAATTGTCTTCATCAGACTCCATGGTATCTTTCCACTCGTTGAGGTGTTCTAGAAAGATGCTCGTCCCTTTGGCCACGCAAGTCATTGGATCTTCACAAACCCTGACGTTCAGGCCGGTGGTCTGGCCCAGTACGGTATCAATGCCTCGCAGCAGCGAACCTCCGCCGGCCAGGTAGATCCCATCTTCAACCAGGTCGGCGGCTAATTCAGGTTGGGCTTTTTCCAGGGTGCGGACCACACATTCTACGATCAATCCGATAGGTTCTTTTAAGGCTTCGCGTATTTCTTCACTGCTGATAACTGTTTTTCTCGGCAGGCCGCTGATCATGTCCCGGCCTCGGACTTCCATGGTCAATTCGTTTTCCAACTCTGCCGCCGAGCCGATCTCAATCTTGATTTTTTCGGCCATCTGTGGGCCGATCATCAGGTTGTAAGTTCTTTTCATATAGTTCACGATGGCTTCATCCATGTCGTCACCGGCCACGCGGGTGGATTCGCAGGTACTGATGTCGGCAAGTGAGAGAATCGCCACTTCAGTGGTGCCCCCGCCGATATCGATGATCATTGAGGCCCTCGGTTCGGTGACTGGTAATTCGGCGCCTATGGCGGCGGCTATCGGTTCGGGAACCAGATACACTCGGCGGGCTCCGGCCCGTTCCGCGGAGTTATACACAGCTCGTTTTTCGACTGCGGTAATGCCGGAAGGTACCGCAATGACCACCCGAGGCATGACAAATGATCGCCGGCCGTGGACTTTTCGAATGAAATACCCGAGCATGGCTTCGGTTATGTCAAAGTCGGCGATGACCCCGTCCATCAGCGGCCTGATGGCGGTTATTGCCCCCGGCGTCTTGCCGATCATCTCTTTGGCTACTATACCGACCGCATTGCCGTTCTTGAGAACTCGATTGGTGCCCTTCTTGACTGCAACTACCGATGGCTTGTTCAGGACAATCCCTTGACCCCGCACACACACCAGCGTATTACACGTGCCGAGATCTATTCCCATGTCCAGGCTGAATAGACCTAATAGTGAGTTCAGGATCACATGCTCACCTTTTTAATCATTCATGGAAAGGTTAAAAATCTGAGCCACATTTGCTTAAATAATCGACGGCGGTAACTGGCAAACCGGCTCGTGGGGCGATTGTAACAAGAGTGGACATTATATGCGAGGAGATTCACGGGGATTTTAAGGCTTTTTTTCAAGATTAATTCTATGCTGAGAGAACCGCCGGCTATTCTGACGGGATTGTGAAATAAACCAACAGGTCAAAAGCTTACGCCCCGCCCATGCTCCAGGGCCAATCCAGGATCTGCACTGACCGGGCGATCAGGTAGACGATGCCTATGAAAAGAACGGAAGCGGCAATGATCAGCAACAGGGTGTAGAGATCGTTTTGAGGGGCAATTTTTGGTCCTGTAGGGGGCTGTGGGGCCATTTAGGTCTCCTGTGCCTGAGCACAATTGTCGGCCGTCAGTGGGGCATCGATTATTGCCGCGACTGGAAGCTGTCAAGGTCCACTACTTGGTCATTTACCCGGATTAGGTCTCCCCCGGTCAGTCCAATTTCCCCCACCGCCTCATTGGGCGTAACCGAGGTGATTTTCAGGTCGCAGATATATTTCGAGCCGCGCATTACAATCATGGTTGTACCTTCTTGAACGCCCGAGGCGCTACCCACATCGATGCTTGCCATTCTGCCTCTGACTTCTATCACCCTGCCGTATATCGGACTTGGGGCTGCCGGGGTGACCGACTTGGCGGAGGGGGTAGGCGTTGTCAATGGTTCGCTGTCGGCCCTGCCAAGATTTAGTTGATTACGCAGCTTTTCATTTTCTTCTGCCTGATAAGCGATGCGCTCTTTTAGCTGGTATAATTTCTGGTTAAGTATTTCAATAGTTGCTTCGTGGTCTTTGTTTTGACCGGTGAGCCAATTATTATCGGCCCGCAAAACGCGTTCATCGGCCAACATCTTTTCCTTGGTCTTGGTCAACTCCTGATTGTGATTGTTTAAAACAGCCAATTCTGCAGTCAACAACCGGGCGGATGTTTCCCAATTGTCCCTGCTTCTGTTCAATTGATCCCGCTCCTGAATCATCGTGTTGATTTTGCGGTCCAGGTTGTCGATTTTCTGCCTGGCTTCCATTAGCCGGTTATGCTCCTGATCTCGAAGGGATTTATAGTGTTGGATTTCAGAAGCGGTAACGGCTAGCGCGTTCATTTCCCTCGCTAGCGCGGTTTGGGCAAGTTCTCGATATTGTTCGGCCAGTTCCTTCCAATCGTAGGTAGTGCCGGCGAAATAAACCGCCACTGGGGTAAAAATGAAAGCGAACAGGCAGACCAAAATTACGAAGATTTTGGTTATGGTCGTCAACTGCCAACTCCTGTCCTCGTGCCTATGATTCCACCAAGCCCCACGACTGAGGCAAGTTTTGGGAGAGTATTAGGCTGATTAACCGTCTATTATTTCCGGTCTACGTGACCGGAATTATAGCCCATAGGGCGTGTTATCGACTCATGGTCGATAGTTTGACCTTATTGCCTTTAGGCCGGCCCACCCGGCCAGCCAGCCGGTCGGTGTGCTCACAAGTTTCACCAATCCAAACTATGTACTATTAAAACTATATCGGGATACCCGTGGTTTGCAAGTCCTTTTCCGACTTATTGTAACAGATGAGGGATTTTACTGGTTTTGGGCCGCTGTTATGTGAATTCGGAGGATCAGAGATGTTTTTGGGTTGACCAACAGGGATTGTGAGTGTTGAATGTGGTCGGTAAACCCGATATCCAGGGGAATTATCCGGGGCATTGAGGTGTGGAGGGTCATTATGACCGCCGATCAAGGACCATTGATAGACTCGCCCCAGGGCGATGATCGGACACACAAACGAGAATCTTCGATAAATTCGACTTCCGACCTTCAGGGGATTCGCAACGCTCTTTCCGATGAGGAATGGATGCTGTTAAGGGTTAGAGATGAGCTTTACGGGGGCAGTTGGGATCAGTTTGTGATTGACCTGAAAGCTCGTTTGTCGGGTAAGCCCTATGTGTTTGAGATTGGACCACCGTCCGATCAGTTAATAGAGACGATTGGCAACCATCTTCGGATAATCGAGAAACTTCGGGCTACTGAAACGCAATTAGGCGTTAATTTGAGTATCCAATGAGGGGTGCATGAAGAATCTCACAAGATGGGTAGTAAGGAGCAGTTGATGATCGGCGAATTTTGCAGTTGCGGGTGGCGCTGGTTGTTGTCGGTTAGCTTGTTTATGTCAGGCATCTTCTGGCCGGTAGCGATGGCCGATGGTACCGAGCCTCAGATGTATGATCAATTAGCTTTGGCGGGTGCTCGGATAGCCTGGCGGGTCACATTGCCGTTGCGAATGACCGCCTCGATTAAATCGTATCATTTGGTTGAGGGATACATCTACGCTATTGGCGTCGACGGAAAGGTGCGTACGGTACGGGCCGATACGGGGGATCATATCTGGACGAAACCATTGGCCGAACCATTTGAGACTCTTTGGCCGCCGGTGTCCTATCATGACTCCGAAATGGATGCCGTTGTCTTTACACGGATTGGTGACGTATTATTTCTGGATTCCAAGACCGGTGAAGAGCTGAAGCGGTACAAACTTCGTGCCCCCACGGTTGGTGCCGTCGCGGTCTCGGGGGATACTATCTATGCTGCGGTGGTTGGGGCGCGAGTATATAATTACAGCATCAGCAGGCAGATCCCGCTTTGGCAGTTGTCGACTACTGCTCCGATTAACCTGGCCCCGATCTGCAAAAGCGACCAAGCCGATAAAGACCAGTTATTCGTTGCCGACAGCAAGGGGCAGGTGGCCTCTGTTAGCGGGGAAACCAAGAAGTTGCGTTTTGCCCAAAAAATTGATGGTGAGCCACGCGGTTGGCTTACTACCGATACCGATAGGTTATATGTGGCTACCGCGGATGGATCGCTACACGTTTTGGATCGTCGAACCGGAGATCCGATCAGGCGTTCCATCCATTTAAGTAAGCCGCCGGACGGTGGGCCGGTGGTTACCGCTGATGCGGTATATCAGGCTGTCGAGGGGGGTGGGCTGTATCGACTTCCCCTGAAGTCGGATTCGTCGGTGCGATTTGATGCCCGTAGCAAGCGTTTTTTGGCTGATTGGCCACATCATATCGTTCAGCTTCGGACCGACGGGAAAATTGCCCTGGTTAACAGGCGGGCCGGTAAGGAGTCGGTGGTCCTGGATATCGGCGAGGTAGCTGACGGGATTAGTAACCTATGGAATGAGGCGGTGATTGTTTATTCGGCCCAAGGTGAGCTTCGCTGCTTACAGCCCATCGGCTCCAAGTCGCTGACCCTGGCCGATTTCAAGCCGGCAAAGGCGGTCCCTGAAACAAAACCCGCCGTGCAGCAGCCTGACCAAGAGGTCGAGAAAGAAGCGTCTCCCTCAGAGTGAAAGGGATTAGGTTTTCTACTTTTGGAAGCTTAGACCAGATGTCGGTGTGGCCCTTGGGCATGTCAAGCATCTTGGTTATGATACCTCGCCATGAGCGAGAAAAAAATCAAACGAGCACTGATAGCGGTATTTGACAAGACGGGGATTGCCGACTTCGCCCGCACTTTGGTAGAGGAATTCGGGATGGAGATCCTCAGCACGGGGGGGACGGCCCGGCACCTCAAGCAGGCGGGTATTCCGGTGACTATGGTGGAGGAAGTAACCGGTTTTCCTGAAATGCTGGACGGCCGGGTCAAGACCCTGCACCCCATGATTCACGGGGCCTTGCTGGCCGATCGGGATAATCCCGACCACATAAGGCAATTAGCCGAACACGGTATCGATCCCATCGATATGGTGGTGGTTAATCTTTATCCATTCGAAAAGACGATTTCCGACCCCGGCTGCACATTTGAGCAGGCCATCGAGATGATCGATATTGGTGGGCCTTGCATGCTGCGTGCGGCGGCCAAAAACCACAAGCACGTGGTGGTGATTCCAGGGCCGAGTTTCGCAGACAGCGTTTTATCCGAGTTGCGGACCAACCGCCGGGTATCACAACAAACGCGACAAGCACTGGCGGCCGAAGTGTTTAAAATCGTGGCCAAATATAACACGGTGATCAACTGGTATCTCTCCCGAGAAGAAGGGCAGTTGCCTTCGCAGTTGAGTAAATCTTTTTCCCTGGTACGGAAAACCCGTTATGGGGAGAATCCCGCGCAGGCGGCGGCGGCTTATCGACTGGTTGCTGACCAAGAGAAAGAAGCCAATCTGCTCGATAATCGGGGAAAAGCTGGAATGGTTGATCCGCTTTTTCATGGTGAGATGTCATTTAACAACTACATGGATGGTGATTCGGCATTATCGCTGGTCAAAGAACTGACACGTGCGAAATTGGGTAAATACGCTGTTGCGTTCATCAAACATACCAACGCTTGTGGTTGTGCGATCGGCGATGATCCGGTGGAGACCTATCGACGAGCCTATCTGGGTGATCCGATTGCCGCTGCCGGTGGTGTGTTGTGCATGAACTTTCCCTTAACCCACCAGATAGCCGATGTAGTGATGAATTCATTCAAGAGCTGGGGCAGGAATGCGGGGGCGGCGTTCTTCAAACTCGACGTCTGGATTGCCCCCGGTTTCGACGACGATGCAATCGAACTTATCACTACACCCACCGAGAAGCGCAAGTGGGGTGCCAGTTGCCGATTGCTGGCCGTCGGACCGATGAGCAAATCACCGAACGATAAGGAACTCGATTACAAGAAGATCACCGGCGGTATGCTGATTCAGCAGCGGGATTTGTTAGGGCTCAATGAAGATAAATGGAAAGTGGTGAGTAAGCGAGATCCGACTGTTGCTGAACTGGCCGATCTGCGGTTCGCCTGGTTGGTCTGCAAGCATACCAAGAGCAACGCCATCACGGTTTGCAGGGACGGGATGTTGCTGGGCAATGGTGCGGGCCAAATGAGCAGGGTCAAGAGCTGTGACTTGGCCATTCAACTGGCCCGGGAGAACGGTCACGAAGATCGGCTTAAAGGTGCGGTGGCGGCCGGGGATGCATTTTTCCCCGTTGAGGACGGTCCGCAGAAATTGATCGATGCCGGTATAACTGCGATGATTCATCCCGGCGGCAGCAATCGAGATGCCGATTCGATTGCTGTATGCGATGCCGCCGATGTAGCCATGATTATGACCGGCACCAGACATTTTAAACATTAGGAGGTGCGTCGATGAGTAAGTCTGTTAATTTTGCTGCTATCGATCTGGGGGCAGAGAGCGGCCGAGTGGTACAGGGTAAAATTACCGACGACAAACTGGAACTGATCGAACAGCATCGCTTTCCCAATGGACCGATCCGTACCAATGACGAGTTGCACTGGGATGTACTGCGCTTATGGACCGAAATGAAGCGCGGCGTAGCTAAGACGGCCGAGGCGGGAGGTGAGCTTAAGGGTATTGGTATTGATACCTGGGGTGTGGATTTCGGATTATTGGACAAGAATGACACGCTGATTTGCAATCCGTTTCACTATCGCGATGCCCGTACTAACGGGATATTGGAGAAAGCCTTTGAGATCGTTCCTCGGGAGGAGATATTTGATCGGACGGGCATTCAGTTTATGCAGTTCAATACCATTTTTCAGTTGCTGTCCATGGGGCTGGCGGATTCGCCGTTATTGGATGTAGCTGAGACTATGTTAATGATGCCTGATCTATTCAATTTCTGGTTTACCGGCCGAAAGTGTTGCGAGTTTACCGAGGCCACCACTTCTCAGGCTTACAATCCGCGGACCGGCGGCTGGGCCATAGACATGATCGAGAAATTGGGTGTTCCGGCAAAGATATTCGCGCATATTGTGCAGCCCGGCACGGTGCTCGGTCCGCTGCGCGATGATGTACGCGATGAGATTGGTATAGGTAATGTGCCGGTGATTGCTCCGGCTACACATGATACCGGTGCGGCGGTGGCGGCGGTTCCCGCTACCGACGATCAGAATTGGGTGTTTCTTAGTTCGGGTACCTGGTCTCTGATGGGTGCGGAGGTTAAGAATCCGATTATCGACGATCAGTCACTTAAGTTTAACTATACCAACGAAGGCGGTGTTGAGGGTACCTACCGATTCCTCAAGAATATCATGGGTCTTTGGCTGGTGCAGGAATGTCGGCGTACCTGGCAGCGAGAGGGGAAGGACTACAGTTACGGCGAACTGGCTGAGATGGCGGCGGCGGCCAAACCTTTTATGGCCATCATCGATCCGGATGAAACGTCGTTCATTGCTCCTGGCGACATGCCGGCACGCATTAGCGATTACTGCAAGAAAACTTCACAAGCAATTCCCGAGGGGCCGGGGGAGATAGTCCGTGTTTGCCTGGAAAGTTTAGCCATGACTTATCGTCAAACGCTGGATCGTATTGAAGCTTGCACCGGCCGCAAAGCTGAGGTTATTCATATCGTCGGCGGAGGCACACAGAACACACATCTATGTCAGTGGGCGGCTGATGCCACCGGACTTACTGTAGTGGCTGGTCCTATTGAAGCAACGGCCGCCGGTAATGTGGCGGTTCAGGCCGTGGCCGCCGGAGTACTGCCTGATATCAAAACTGCCCGGGAGATGATCCGCCGGTCGTTTGACGTGGTAGTGTATGAGCCCGCCGATAGTGGCAGATGGGAAGAGCCTTATAAACGTTTCCAGGAACTACGGATATAATTCTGGTGGGCCTTAAGGTGTGTTTGAATGACTTGCAGGGTAGGCAGTTCTTTAGGGCGCGGTCATGTCTCAAGGCTTGGATAAGGATGGAATAGAGACTTCCACCATCGTGGGCATCGATGAGGCGGGGTACGGTCCATTGCTGGGGCCTATGGTGGTGTCGGCCGTGGCTTTCGATGTGCCGATTGCAGTGTTGAAGGAGGTGAAGTCGGCGGCCGAGGGACCCGATTTGTGGGCTTTGCTGAGAGCCAGTATTACCCGCAAGGTCGGTAAGCGCGATCCCCGGCTTGCAGTGGTGGATAGTAAGAAACTGTACGGCAGGGGTGGAATTGGATTGTTGGAACGAGCGGCCTTGAGTTTTTGTTGGCAAATCACTCGACCTGGAGGCTCTCGACAGGACGGTAATTCGCCGGGATCGCTGCGGGCCTTGCTTGATATGGTTTGCCCTCGGGTAATAAATCAGCTTCAGGATTATCCCTGGTATATTGACGGCGACGTCGAATTACCGGTGAAATGCAGCCACGACGATATGACTACGCAGCATAATGCGTTGTCCACCGACTTGTCGGCAACCGGTATTCAGTTTCGTGGGGTATGGGTCGAGGTTTTGCCTGCAGGACAATTCAACCGGCTGGTTGAAGCGACGCGTAACAAGGCTGTGGTGTTATTTGGGCAGTGTTCTCGGCTTATTCAGCAAATTGCCGATGCGGTGGGCCCGAGGCCTTTACGGATATGGGTGGATCGTCACGGCGGCCGAATCCGCTATCACCGACAATTGATGAATGCCTTTGAAGGTGCCAGATTGGATATCCTCGAGGAATCCCCGGATCGCAGCAGCTATCGTCTTACTCATCCTGACACTCCTCGAATGATTCGTTTTGTACGTAACGGAGAAGAGCACCATTTGCCTGTCGCTCTGGCCAGTATTTTCAGCAAGTATATTCGTGAGTTATTTATGGTTTGCTTTAATCGTTACTGGACTCATCATGTGCCGGGGCTTCGCCCCACAGCGGGATATTATCAGGACGGCTTGCGATTTCTTGAGGATATAGGAGCAGTTATTAACCGACAACACGTGGATCGCCAGTGGCTGGTGCGCAATATTTAACATTGGCGGCATTGGCATTAAGGTTTGACAGGTCAGTAAACGGGTAGTAGAGTGGGCCGGTTGTTGGCGGGATTAACAGGAGTGATTAGAAATAATGCCTATCGATAATTGGTCTGACGATGTTTTGCTGGTTGACTTGGCTGACGACCCGCAGTTCACCGATGATTTGAATGCCTTGCTGGAAACGGTAGAGAACCGCGAGGATCTTGATGTGCTATTGAATTTTCAGAATGTGACTTTCCTGAACTCCTCCAACATAGCTAAACTGCTTAAGCTGAGAAAGCTGCAAATAATCAATCATAAGCGCAAACTCAAATTATGTTCCGTCAATACTCATGTCTGGGGTGTGTTCCTGGTTACCGGACTGGATAAGATTTTTGATGTGTACGACGATGTAGCCAGCGGTTTGGCCAGCCTGAAGCTGGGTGAGTGATCCACATCGCTTGTTGATCGATTTCTAAGTGTAAATATCAATCGACTAATATGGATTATACTTCGAATCAGCGCGGGGTCTGGCTCGGTTTTCCGGCCGAAATTTGTGCCTGACCCGCTCTCTTGGCGCATGTTTGAAGTGGAATTCGTATAAGTCGATTCTGCAATGTAAAAAAAAGTTACTGATATGACCATACTTGCCGGAGGGGCGGCTATTCACTTTAGTGGGTTGTTGGTGGATTGGGTACCGGTAAAGCGACCATGTCTATAGGTTGTTTAGGCCAAGCTTGATCGGTTTCTAGTCGAACCCGCATCAGTAAAAATGCTGCATCCAGCTGCGGGTCTATTTCCGGCCAATCATTTAGGTCCTGTCCTTCTCGATCGATGGGAGGCAAGTCATGCTCCTCCTCTTCGTCTTCAACTTCGTCGGTGTCTTCTTTGCTTTCCTTGCTCTCATCTTTATCCTCATCTTCCGGTTGCGTTGAAGATCGGTATTCGGTTATGTATTTGAGGCTTTCTTCGGTTAGTTCCTCTTGGTCCTTGCCTTTTATTATGTCCTTTTTAAGTCTCAGTTCGTAAACCTTATTGATTTCCTTGGGGACCAGTTTGATCTCGACATCCGGATCAACGCCCCAGGTGGTTGAGTCTTCGTCTTTGTGAAGGCATCGGCCGTTCGGCAAATAATATAATTGCGTGGTAAGTTTCAAGAAGGCCACATCAGAGGTATTCAATAGGAGAAGGTTCTGGACGCTCCCTTTGCCGAAGGTTCTTTCGCCAATCACGCGAGCCCGTCGATGTACCTGCAGTGCACCGGCTACAATTTCTGCTGCACTGGCGCTGGCACCGTTAACCAGGACTATCATGGGAAAGTCGGTATAGTGAAGGCTGCTGGAGGTTGATTTTACCCAGGGCTGACCGTAGCGATCTTTGGTTGAAACAATGTTTTTGTGGCTGGGAAGGAATAAATCCGAAACATCAATGGCTGATTTGAGTGTTCCGCCGGGATTGTTACGCAAATCGAAGATCAATCCCTGCAGATCCTGTTCTTGTTTGAGTTGTTGAAGAATCGATTTAAGCTCGTCAATGGTTCTTTCCGTGAAATTGGTCATGCGGATATAACCGATTTTTCGGTTTGGATCGATCATGAATTTCCAGACATCCTGCTCATCCCGTTCAAAACCCTTGATGGTTTCGATTTTGATTACCTGACGTTTAAGCCTGACTTGAAACTCCTCGTCTTTACCCGATCTTTTTATAGTCAATGTGACATAGGTGTCAGGGCGACCGGTAATTTCTCTTACTGCTTTGTTGATGGTGTATTTTTTTGAGGATACGCCGTTAATTTTCGTAATTAGGTCTCCAGGTTGAATACCGGCTTGGTAAGCAGGTGTATTCGCCAGAGGTGAGATGACCTTAACCGGTTCGTCAGGGGCTTTGCGGATCTGTATTCCCACACCGGGAAATTGTCCCTGGGTATGTTTGTTGAATTCTTCTACCCCGCTCGGCCAGATCATATCGCTGTAACGGTCAAGTGGTTTTAAAGCTCCGTTGGTAAATTCCCTGATGATAACGGTTTCCGGTAGCAGGCGTGTTTCCCGATTGATTTGCAGCAGCGTTTCAAAGTAGTCTTCGTTTAACTCATTAACGGTTATCTCATCTTGTCGATTCACCTTATTGAGCAAGGTGTTTACTCGAATACGGAATTCTTCAACTGAATATTCATCATTCAAACCTTTAAATACTTCGGCCAGATCGGGATTGTTAATGATAAGAAGAATCTGTTTGAGACCGGAGATGGCTGCCTCTTTGAATACCGGTTCAGAGAGATATTCATTTTTAATCTTGTCGAAGGCGTCGCGGGTCATGTCGGCGGAGATGTTTTTGGTCTCATCGGCCCAATCGGAGTCCGGGGCGTAGGTCAATTCGAGACGGATATGTTCCTGACAGGTTTCAAATGCATCGCGGTACTTTTTGTTATACGGAAAAATGTCTGTCAAACGGATATAGATACTGGCTGCGTCATACCACTTGCCGTTTTCTTCGTAGGTTAACGCCGCTCTGGTTGCCCCTTCTAATGTCTCTAACAGCCAAGGTTCTTTACGAAAACTTTCCTGATCCCCGGTGTTGCGGAATGCCCATTCGCAATGTCCGATGGCTTGTTTCCATAAACGTTTGCCTTTTTCACCGGCCTTGTTGGCTGCTTCAATTTCCTCCTTGATCCAATTGACATATTTTTCATAGTCAGTTTGTCTTCGTTCATCCCGTTCCGACTGCGACCGATTGAATTCGTTCAACCAGGCGTAAACCTGATTAACTTTTTGGTCCTGGATGCCTTCGGCTTTGATTCTGCGTATAAGTTCCTGAGCTTGGTTGAATTGTCCGGTCCCCAGAGAGGTTAGACACTTAATCCATTGCTCGTGTTGTGCTTTGGTGCCGATGAGTTGAGTGTCTGTTTGTGCGGCGACCGAAGATATTGACAGCAATACCAGTATTATGATCGAAAGGGGTATGCAGCATCGTCGCATTGAATATTGTGTTCTAAAATAACGCATCAAACCTCCTTGGATAGATATTAAAATAATTAGTGATCCCTATTGTTTGGTTTTTTTCAGTATTGAGTAACACCTAATAATTATACGAATCCTGGTTGAATCCCGATGAGCGGTCCTCCAACTTATTTACGGAAAAAGACAATAAACCGCTTAACTCAAAAAACAAAGCCTGTTAGGCCGAACGATGGCAACAAGCTGATGGATTTACGGAGAGATTATGGACACCGTCTATCCGGTCCGGTTAATCACGTTTACCAGACTCGGGGTTATGAATCCCCGTAGCTTTGCTCTTCGATTATATATATGTCCCCTATCTCGACCAAGCTGCATAAAAGTTTGATTTTTTATCATCATGGTTCGAAGAACACTTATTTAGTATATTCCTTCCGTCTCTGAGCATAAAATATCTCGACCAAGAGAGGCTGAAAGTTCAAGAGAGATTGAAACCAGATGTATTACATCGATCCCTTTCGGATTATTGTCATTATGCAGAAACGGCTTTATTCGGATAATGAATAGGTTTACTATGGAAAATTGGATTCTATATCAGCTTAAAATACTAACGTAAATACGGGCAATATTACTCAATAACGGGTATTGGCTGGAAAGGTGTTCATTAAATATGTATATAAATAAGTTTCTGTTTAAAATAAAATAATGTAGAAAGTTTCTAAACGTCAAATCTTGGATATCTTAACTGTTAACCACTATATGTTGAGTCTTATATATTAATAAATGCCTTATAATGTATATTTATTGAGCCATAACATGGGCTGGAATCTTATTCAAACTTCTGATAAAATATTACGTAACAGAAGGATACGGATATAAATCCTGAAAAATCCACACCGTTTGATTACGGCGGGAGATGCCGTTTTTTGACGAAATAATCGATATTTGCTAGGATAATATTCTCTATGGCACGCTCTCTATCTATGCGGACATCGACGCGAAAAAAGGCGCCGAGTACGATCCGTACGTACAAATCAGCGCTGAATTTTCTTAATTATTGGACCGACTACGAAAAAATGGCTCGGGTTGGTTACAATACGGCCAATTTCAATCTCGCCAGGATGAATAGGCTGCTTTCCGGGGTAGGCAATCCGCATAAGGGATTTCGTAGCGTTCACATTGCCGGTACCAAGGGAAAAGGATCAACCGCCACCATGCTCGCATCTATGTTGATTAACTGTGGGCTAAAAGTGGGGCTCTATACTTCGCCGCATCTTATTGATGTTCGCGAGCGAATTCAGATTAACGGTGAAATGATCTCTGAGTCCGATCTGACCCGGATAATGGCCAAAATTGCCCAAGCGGTAAAAAAACTCGGCAAAGACGAGCCGACGTATTTTGAAATACTAACTACAGCGGCATTCCTGTGTTTTGCCGAAAAGAAGGTGGATCTGGCGATTGTTGAAGCGGGTGTGGGGGGGCGGCTTGATTCTACCAATGTAGTAAAACCAGAGGTTTGTGCTATTACCAGCATCAGTATTGATCATGTTTATCAGTTGGGTGATTCACTAGCTAAGATTGCCGAAGAGAAAGCCGGCATTTTGAAATCCGGGATTCCAGCGGTGAGTGCACCGCAACCCAACGAAGTACGTCAGGCTATCCAGCGAGTAGCCGACAAGGTCAAGGCGCCGCTTCGGTTTACGGGGCAAGATATTGAGTTCAGCTTTCGTTTCGAGTCGACTCGGGCATTGGGACCTCATAATCGAGTCAGTTTGACCACCAGCAGTTCGCGTTTTGAGCATTTGCCGGTTCCTCTACTTGGTGATCATCAAGCCATCAATTGCGGTTTGGCTCTTAGTATTATGGCCATTTTGAAGGAACGTGGCCTGGAAATAGAAGATCAAGCGGCGATTGAGGGTTTATCCAAGGCGCGTTTACCTGGCAGAATGGAAATAGTCCACGATAATCCGCGGATTTTGGTGGATGGTGCTCATAATGCAGCTAGTGTAGAAGCCCTTATGCGAGCCATCGGGCAAAACATTCCATACGACTCAATGGTGGTGATTTTCGGATGCCAGGCCGACAAGGATGTCTCCGGGATGCTCGGTCACATCCGTTTGGGGGCGGATAAGGTGATTTTCACTGCTGCTGGTTCTCCTCGGGCCATGGATCCGGTGGAGTTGGCGGCCGAATATACCGAACGCACCGGCAAAATGGCCCAAGTGGCCGAAACGCTCGAAGACGCCCTGGATATTGCCGAGAGGGCAGTAACCCGTGAAGACATAATATGCATTACCGGATCATTTTATTTGGTAGGTCACGCCAAAAAAGTAGTCGACAAACGCTACGATACCGTTGTCGATGCCTTGGTCTGATTAATCTCTATTATAAATTTGAATACTTTTTAGCCTTCACGAGGTTTGGGATTGACAGCGTGATTATTCTGGCCTGATGATAACCGTCTTGACCGTACAAATTTTGTCAAACCGAGGTAATGATACATGACGGACATTGAAAAACAGGAATTGCTAACGGCGGCACTGGTGGTGGCGGCGGCTGATGGGCAGTTGAAGCAGTCGGAAATGGGTGTGGTAATGGGTTTGGCCGCCCGCGTTGGCGTGGGCCGGGCATCGTTGGAAGCCATGATTCAAGCCGCCAAATCCGGCCGGATTGATCCGGACAGTATTCTGATAAGATCCGAGAAAAGTGCTCGGATTGCCCTGGAATTATTAGTAGCTGAGGCACGGATAGACGGCCAAATCAGTGATACGGAACGCGAGGT
>CP070790.1:3136049-3152160 GCA_020346805.1 Planctomycetota bacterium | reverse complement strand
GGTTGAGGATTTGCCGAAGGTGTTGAGTGGTCTGGGTATTGCAATTGTTTCGACAAGCAGCGGCGTATTGAGCGACCGTCAGTGTCGGGAGAAGAATATCGGTGGTGAGTTACTTTGTATGGTAAACTGACTGGATTTTGTTAAATCACTGGAAGATGGGGATATTCGGGCATGAGTGAAAGAAGGATGTAAACGATGTCTCGTATCGGGAAAAAGCCGATAATGGTTCCTTCAGGGATCAAGATTGAGTTGAAGGACCGCACGATTAAGACCGTAGGTCCCAAGGGTGAATTGTCGTGGAGTTACCCGAGGGAGATAAAGGTGGAGTATGAAGAGGCATCTTCGCAAATTCGGGTAACCCGCTCGTCCGATGAGTCGCGAATAAGGGCCTTGCATGGTCTGACTCGGGCACTGATTGCGAACATGATTCATGGAGTGGATAAGGGATACGAGAAAAAGCTGGAGATATACGGGACCGGCTATGGTTGCGGGATAAAAGGTAAGAATCTACTACTCAACGTTGGTTTTATGGGGCGTGGTATAGATAGTCGAGGTAAAGCAAGAGAGGCCCAGTTTAATATTACTATTCCCGCAGGATTGACGGTGAATGTTGAGGTTCCAAACGCCCGCGGTGACACGGAACCGGCCAAGTTGACTATTTCGGGTGCAGACAAGCAGCAGGTCGGAGAATTTGCAGCAGAGATTCGAGCTATTCGCCCCCCGGAGCCGTACAAAGGAAAAGGTATTCGTTACGTTGACGAACAAGTCAAGCGTAAGCAAGGCAAGGCATTTGCAAGCGGTGCCGCCTGATCTGGTTTGAATTGACATCGGGTGATCTAATGGCAGTTACAGAAAAGAAAGCACGTCGCATTCGTCGCAAGAGACGGATACGTAAAAAGATATACGGGACGTCAGAACGTCCTCGCCTGACGGTCTTCCGTAGTCTGAAACATATATATGCCCAGCTTATCGACGATACTACAGGAAGAACATTGGTCGAGGCGAGTACGAGGAGCAAGGAGCTTAAAGGTTCCAGCGGTTATATGGGAAACGTGTCGGCGGCGGGCAAGGTTGGCAAATTGCTCGGCGAGCGGGCATTAGCTCAAGGAATTAATCAGGTGACGTTTGACCGTAACGGCTGCAGGTACCACGGTCGAGTAAGGGCCCTGGCGGAGGCAGTCCGTGAGGCTGGTTTGAAGATTTGAACAACAGCGCTAAGGCAGGCCGGCAATCGGATAAACTTGGCCGGCTTGGGTTAATCGAGGCGGTAATGTCAGACGAATTAACGAGTGAAAACGATAGTGAATCTCAAATGCCAGAGTCGCAAAGTCCTGACTCGTCGGCACCAATAACTGAGACGACGGCATCCGAGGCCGGTAAAGTCGCGGAAGGCGATTCATCATCAGCAGAGCCCGTACCGAAGGATGTTGTTGAAGACAAACCGGCCGGTAAAGAGCGTTTTGACAAGGATGGTGCCGTAAGTGCGCAAAAAGAGAAGGGATTGCGGTTCGTTTCTGAAGGCGGCGAGATTGAAGAGACGGTGGTTAAGGTTTACCGGTGCGCCACGGTGGTTAAGGGAGGGCGGCGGTTTAGTTTTTCAGCCCTGGTAGTGGTGGGCGATCGGAATGGTCAGGTTGGTATCGGTTATGGCAAGGCCAACGAGGTTCCCTCTGCGGTTGAGAAGGCTGCGAAAACAGCGCGTCGAAGTATGGTCAAGATCAGACTTGACGGAACAACGATACCTCATCAAGTGATGTCGAAGTACAGGGCAAGTAAGGTTTTGTTGATTCCTGCCGGTGAAGGGACAGGCGTTATTGCGGGCAGCAGTGTTCGGGCGGTCATGGAACTTGCGGGAGTTAAGGACGTGTTGACCAAGTGTTATGGCTCGACGAGTCCTAAAAATCTGGTAAAGGCGGCTTTTAGCGGTTTATGTAGTTTGCGATCCAAGGAAGATGTGAGCAGGCTTCGGGAAGTTCCACTTGTGTGACCAGAGATTGTAGAGGACTTATAAGCGATGATGATTTCAGACATACTTTCCCAAGCCAGGCGCAACAAGCGTCGCAAACGCGTAGGTAGGGGTGTAGGTTCCGGACGGGGCAAGACATGCGGTCGGGGGCATAAGGGTTCCGGCCAGCGTGCTGGCAGAGTAACCCGTCCTTTGACCGAAGGTGGACAGATGCCCTTGTTTCGTCGGATTCCGAAACGGGGTTTCAACAACGCTCGGTTCCGGACTGAATACCAGGTGGTAAACGTTTCAGCCCTGGAGTCTCGTTTTGATGCGGGAACCAAAGTTACTCCCGCTGTTCTTGAGCAAGCCGGATTAATTAGTGACGCCACCAAGCCGGTAAAGATACTGGGTGACGGCGACATTACCAAGAAGTTGGATGTTGAAGCGGCGAAATTCAGTACTTCGGCGGCGATGAAGATTACCAAAGTCGGGGGCAATATAAAGACGACCGGCTGATTAAAATTGAATTGAACAAGGTCGAGTAGGATGTTTAGCACGATAGTCAATATATTTCGAATTCCCGAACTAAGGCGTAAAATTCTTTTTACACTTGGTTTGCTGGTTATATACCGTTTGGGATTTTATGTTCCCTTGCCTGGAATCGACCAGAGTGTAATGGCTCAAGCGGCGGATAGGGCGGGCGAGGGAAGCGGTTTTGACCAAATAGCATCGGCGTTTGCCTTATTTACCGGTGGGGACCTGCGACAAAGCACGATTTTTGGTTTGGGGATCATGCCGTATATTTCGGCCAGCATTATTTTTCAATTATTGACCACGGTATTACCTTCGTTGGAGAAACTTCAGAGAGAAGGGGAGAGTGGCCGGAAGAAAATACAGGAATATACACGTTATGCGACGGTTGGATTGTGTTTGATTCAGGCGGTGTTCTGGATCAATTATATGCGGGGCAGATTTTATGTTTATCCGACTTTCGCCGATACGTGGTCGTTTTGGCTGATGGGAGTTATCGGTCTGACTACCGGCACGATATTCCTGATGTGGCTTGGCGAGCAGATCGACGAATACGGTATTGGTAACGGTATCAGCCTGATTATTATGGCCGGTATCATCGCCCGCATGCCGCAGGCGATTATCTGGGTGGTAAGAAACGCAAATTTCGATATTTCATCCAGTGCTCCGGGAGCGATGAGTCCCCCCAAAATTCTGTTTCTTCTTATAGCTATTGTGGGGGTGGTAGCCGGTTCTATTCTGATTACCCAGGCCCAGCGACGGATACCGATTCAGCAAGCCAAGCATACTCGAGGTCGGCGGGTGCTCGGGGGTCAACGTCAGTATCTTCCTCTGCGTGTCAACCATGGCGGTGTGATGCCGATTATTTTTGCCAGTTCGCTGATGATTTTTCCGAGTATCATTATTGGTTATTTGGCGGGTGCATTCCGGGGCTCGTACTTTTTGGGTTTCCTTCGACAGCAGATGATGATTGGAAGTTATATTTATGAGATCTGTTATATCGGGATGGTTTACTTTTTTGCGTATTTTTGGACTGCGGTTCAATTTCAGCCCAAGGAGATGGCCAACAATCTCAGAGATTACGGCAGTTTTATTCCCGGCCTGCGCCCGGGCAAGAGGACTGCGGATTATCTGGAGCGGGTAATGGGACGTATTACCTATGTTGGCGCTTCATTCCTGGCCATGATAGCAGTGATACCGTCGGTGGTGGCGGTTTGGTTGGATATATCTTTTATGGTTTCGTCCTTTTTGGGCGGGACCGGTTTGCTGATTGTAGTGAGTGTTTCACTCGATCTGGTACAGCGTATCGAAGCCAACCTGGTAATGCGCAATTATAAAGGTTTCTTGAGTGCTGATTAATTAGAGAAGGGCAGGTAAGGTAGTAATAAATGAATCTTGTTTTGTTAGGACCACCGGGAGCAGGTAAAGGCACGCAGGCCATGCGTTTGAGTAAAGCCTTTTCGCTGAGACATATGTCCAGTGGCGATGTACTGCGGGCGGAACGTAAAGGGGGGACGGAACTGGGCGATCGGGTGGCGGAATATATGGATTCAGGCAAATTGGTTCCCGACGAGATTATTGTGGAGGTGATTTTAGCCCAATTGAAAGATCCGGGCGACGCGGCAGGTTTTTTGCTGGATGGTTTTCCCCGCACCAAAGGGCAGGCAGAGAGTCTGGATAAGGCCATGGAGGCGGCGGGCTGCCAAATTGATCTGGCTTTGTCGCTGAAGGTTCCGGACAATGAAATTATTGATCGGATTACCGGTCGGCGAATATGTCCGGGTTGTGACGCTGTTTACCATATAAAAACGCTTCCACCGGCAAGAGATGGTGTTTGTGATAAAGATGGGATTACATTGATTCAGCGTGAGGACGACAGCGAAGAGGTAGTGATGAAAAGATTGGCCGCTTATTACGCACAGACTGAGCCGTTGGAAGCCTATTATCGCAGAAAGGAACTTCTGGGAGTTTCGGATGGGACCAAGTCTGTTGATGATGTTTTTACGGACTTGGTTGGTATGGTTAGAGAACGACTAGGTAATGCAGTCTCGTGAAAAGGATGCCCAAACGAGCCGGTACTGCGAAGCTGAAGAGTTCGGAAGAAATCGAATCGATGCGCGAGGCGGGCAGGCTCGTTTATCAGATACTTGACCGGATGCGTGAGCTGTCCCGGCCGGGCATAACGACAGCAGAAATGAATGTCGTGGCCGAACGGATGATAAGCGATGTCGGGGCGGAGGCATTGTTTCGAGGTGTGGAAACCAAACAGGCGAAGTTTCCGTTTCCGTCGGCATTGTGTACGAGTGTCAATCAGCAGGTGGTTCATGGGATACCCGATAACCGCCCGCTATGTGCAGGTGATATCGTTAGCATCGATTGCGGTGTTCGCCTGAATGGTTTTTGTGGAGACAGTGCGACGACGATTGCGATCGGAGAGGTGTTACCTGAGATTGGGCGACTACTCAAAGTAACTGAGGAGGCGCTTGGTATTGCCATCGATCGGATCAAGCCGAAGCGCTGGTGGAGTGAGATAGCGACGGCAATACAGTCGCATGTAGAAAATGCCGGTTTTTCAGTGGTTCGGGATTTTGTGGGTCATGGGATCGGCCGGGATATGCATGAGGAGCCGAAGATTCCCAACTATTCGGACCAGCAGGAGCGGCGGATGGATTTTGTGCTTTGTGAGGGGATGGTGCTGGCGGTTGAACCAATGGTGAATATGGGTTCGCCAAAGGTTATTTATGAAGACCAGACGGGTTGGCCGGTAGTTACTCAAGATGGCGGATATGCCGCCCATTTTGAACACACGATAGCCGTTACTTCCCGCGGTGCAGATGTATTGACTGATGGACGGTGAGGTGTTCGGTAATAGATTGAGGTTTCAGTTATGAAGGTTCGCACCAGTGTTCGTCGCATATGTGAGAATTGTAAGATAATTCGTCGCCGCGGCGTGGTTCGAGTGATTTGTACGAATCCGCGTCATAAACAGCGGCAGGGTAAATAGGTAATTGGTTCTGCAGTTATATTAATGGAAGGAGTGTCAACGTGCCGCGTATCGCAGGCGTTGATGTGCCAAATGACAAGAGGATCGAGATCTCGTTGCGCTATATATACGGGATCGGTCCTAATACAGCCGTACAGATATTGAAAGAGGCTGGTATTGATACGGGTGTCCGAGCCAAGGATTTAAATGAAGACGAGGTTGGCCGGATAGCTAGTGTAATTGACCGCAATTATGTTGTTGAAGGCCAGCTTCGACGTCAGGTTCAACAGAATATTGCTCGTCTTCGTGATATTGGTTGTTATCGAGGAGTACGACATCGCCGAGGTTTACCGGTTCGCGGGCAGCGTACACGTTGTAATGCCCGGACCCGCAAGGGCCCTAAAAAAACGGTAGCCGGCAAGAAGGGTGTTAAGGAGATGCATCGTGGCTAAAAGCGGAAAGAGAAAGACACGCCGGAGTGTGGCCCGTGCGATTGCTCACATTAAGGCAACGTTTAACAACACTATGATAACCATCACGGATACCTCGGGAGAGACATTAGCCTGGGCGTCTGCAGGGACGGTGGGCTTTAAGGGGACTCGTAAGAGCACCCCCTTTGCCGCCCAGCGCGCGGCTGAAACAGTGGCCCAGGCGGCCAAGAAATTTGGCATAACCGAAGTAGAGATTCGAGTTAAGGGACCGGGTTCCGGTCGGGAGTCTGCGATTACCGCGTTGCAATCTGCGGGTTTGAGGATTCAGTCTATTGAAGATGTCACACCGCTGCCGCATAACGGTTGTCGCCCTCCTAAAAGGCGACGTGTTTGAAATATTGAATTAAGTGGACCGGCGAGGATTTGATTGTCCGGTCATATAATGAGTTTTAGGCTTACAAAGAGTGAAAAGAATGGTGTTAGATTAGAGGGACGCGGCGGAACGGCGTCCGGTAGTGTCAGTAGTTGAGATTAACAGGTAGGTTAAAGGAACGCATAACAGATGTCACGATATATCGGTCCAGTATGTCGTCAATGCCGTCGAGAAGGCATCAAACTGATGATCAAGGGGCCACGTTGCGAAACGGCTAAATGCCCGATGGAGAAACAGTGGCGATCTAATCCACCGGGTATGCATGCCTGGCGGCGTGGTAAGGGGAGTGGTTATGCTCTCCGTCTCCGTGAGAAGCAGAAGGTGAAGCGATATTACGGTCTTTTTGAGCGGCAGTTTATGATTTATTTCCGTCATGCGGAACGGGCAAGAGAAAATACGGGGACGGCATTTTTGAAACTTCTGGAGCGACGGCTGGATAATGTTATTTATAAGGCGGGGCTGGCTTCGTCTCGTAAGGGTGGACGGGTGATGGTTGGACACGGCCATATTTATGTCAATGGCCGGCGAGTGGATCGCCCGGGTTATCTTGTCAATCAGGGTGACCAGATATCCGTAAAGCCGTCCGAGCGGAGCAAGAAACTAGCCAAGTCATATATGGAGTTTAGTCAGGACAAAGCACAACAGCCGTGGTTGCAGGTTGATGCTAGTAAATTGGAGGTAACAGTGGCGGCATTGCCGTCTCGTGACGATGTTCAAATTCCGGTTGAAGAACAACTGATCGTGGAAATGTGCAGCCGGTAACTATTATTTATGGGTTTGTATGCCGGTTGAAACGGTTGCCAGATTTGTAGGGAGTGCAGGATTCTTGGATTTTGGAACATTGATGCATTGTCACAGAGTTTATGACGTGTCAGTTATCTTCCGGTCATGGTTAATAGTGGAGGAATCCCGATGCGAATGAGGTGGCGTGGCCTTGAATTACCAACCCAGGTTGTTCGAGATGACACGATCAGCACGGATACTTATGCGCGCTTGGTGATAGAACCGTTTGAACGCGGATTTGGGACTACCGTTGGCAACAGTCTTCGTCGCATACTGTTGTCGAGCCTTGAGGGAGCGGCGGTTACCAGGGTGCGGATAGCGGGAGCAAACCATGAGTTCATGAATTTGCCTGGGGTAATGGAAGATGTGACAGATATAATTTTGAATATCAAGAGCCTGGTTCTTCGACTGGATGGCGAAGGGGAGAAGACCATGCGCCTGATCCGAAGAGGGCCGGGTGAAGTTTTTGCCCGGGATATTGAAGCGGATCCGGCCATAACCATCGTCAATGAGGGGCAACTGATTGCCACATTGACGGAAGAAGTCGAACTGTCGATCGATTTTTGGGTTAGCAGTGGCCGGGGTTACAGGACGTCGGAAGA
Source organism: Planctomycetota bacterium (assembly GCA_020346805.1). GTDB lineage: Bacteria > Planctomycetota > Phycisphaerae > UBA1845 > PWPN01. Next base: position 3,144,449 of record CP070790.1, on the reverse strand, counting down.
AAATCAGGTTCCCAATCAGGAACTGGGAGTTATCGCGGTAGATTCGGTATTCTCGCCCGTGAACCGCGTACGTTACAAGACGGAAGAGACGCGTGTCGGGCAGAAGACCAATTATGATCGACTGATTCTGGAAATATGGTCGAAAGGCACTATTCGCCCGGAAGACTCCCTGGTAGAGGCCGCCAAGATCTTGCGCAAACACCTGAATCCGTTTGTGCAATACCACGAACTAGGGCAGGAGATAGTGTCGACGGGGATAACCAAACTCGGTGAAGGGGAAAGTGAAGGAGCGATGGATAAGGCGTTGCAGGAATGCCTGTCGATGCCGATTGCACAGTTGGATCTATCGGTTCGTGCCAGCAATTGTCTGGAATCGGCCAAGGTGGCAACCGTTGGCGACCTGGCGCGGATGACTGAGACGGATTTGTTGAAGGTTCGTAGTTTTGGGCGAACCTCTCTTAGGGAAGTGAAGCGTAAGTTGGCGGATTTGGGTTTGAGCTTGGGAATGACTTTTCAGGATGCCCAGACCCCGGAGCAAGTTGAGGAACCCGCCCCGCCGGATTCTGATGACGCAGCGCCTTCTGAGAATCCCTTGTCGGACGATGATGGTACAATAACGGCTGAGGTAACTTTGGAATAAGAGCTTAGAATTTTCATTGATAAGATTAATTGACCGCCCCGTAGATTGTATCAGTTTTTATTTTTAGTATGGAGTTTTTTATGAGACACTGTGTTGCCGGACGAAAACTAAATCGCACAAGTGAGCACCGTAAGGCGCTTCGTCGCAACATGGCCCAGAGTTTATTTGAGCATGGTCAGATAAGGACCACCATAAGCAAGGCCAAAGATCTGAGACCTTTCGTGGAACGATTGATTACATTGGCCCGTCAAGCTCGCGGCGGCAGTCTGGCCGCCCGGCAGCGATTGACGGCAATTATGGGCGATAGGGCGATTGTCCCCGCTGACAATCAGGAAGAATATGAGGACATGAGTAACGCTGCTCGGAATCGGGCACTGCGTTCCAGGAGTGGTCGTCGTTATCGCCTGGGTCAGGCCAGAGGGGGACAAAAATTTACTGCCATGTCGGTAGTACATCACTTGATTAATAATATCGCGGCCGAATTTGAAGAGCGCCAGGGTGGTTATACACGGATTATCAAACTTGGCCGAGTTCACAAGGGTGACAGTACTTCGCTGGCGGTTTTGCAGTTGGTAGGCGAAGAGGAATCTCCGGGCACGGTGACTCGTCCCGAAGCCGGCGCTCGGCAACGACGTGCGCAACGTCGTTATGCCGCCGCGGCAGAGGCGATGAAAAAGCGAGGTCGATCTTCCACCACAGAACCTGAATCGGGTAAGGAGGAAGAACCTTCTGAAGAGGTTGCTCAAGGGGAATTGACGGCCCGGGACGAGACGGCGGCAGAAGAGAAGGCTTCCGCTGAAGAGGCTGCTGCCGACGAAGAGCCTAATGAAGAAACCCCCGCCGAATGATAGAGGGCCACATAATCGCTAATATATCAATTCTTGATTTAACATGGAGCCCTGACTGATGAGTGAATCCACTTGTGTGTTCTGCAAAATCATAGCGGGCGAGATACCGGCATTAAAGGTCTTCGAGGATGATTCCACCCTGGCTTTTGTGGACATCGGTCCGTTGGCTGAGGGTCATCTGCTGGTGATTCCCAAGGAACATTATGAGGTTTTGCAGGAAATGAGCCCGGAAGCAGTGGCGGCAGTAACCCGCCACCTGCCGCGTCTGGGTCGTGCGGTTATGGATGCGGTATCCGCAGAGGGTTATAACGTTCTGCAAAATAATGGACGGGTATCCGGCCAGGAGGTTCCACATGTTCATTTCCACATTATTCCTCGGATCGCTTCCGACGGATTAGGGTATCGGTGGAACGCTTCGAAATACGAAGACGGCCGGGACAAGGAAATTCAACAGAGGCTTATCCGGGCTTTACAGGCTTAGTCTTGACATTTGTGCGGTAAGTGTCATTATCATTTATACTGCGGGCGGATGAGTGTTACGGACGGCTCACCAGCGGTCCATGAGTAGCGTGGAATAATCTTAGATTAATGGGCACTATGTCAGAGTTGTCTACCGATCAAATTGTGTTTTTGGCATTTTACCTGTTGGTACTTGTACTGATATGTATATATGGATTACACAGGTACCAACTGGTGCATTTATATTATAAGTACCGGAAGAATGTCCCTAAAATCCGGGCCTGCTTTCTGGAATATCCCCAAGTGACCATTCAATTGCCGATGTATAATGAACGGGCGGTTGCTGTTCGAATAATTGATGCCACATGCCGAATCGACTATCCCAAGGACCGGTTGGAGATTCAGGTGTTGGATGACTCGACCGACCAAACGGTCGAACTCGCATCTGAGGCGGTCCAATATTGGCAGAGGCAGGGTTTTAATATTCGTTATATTCATAGAACCGACCGGACGGGTTATAAGGCCGGTGCCTTGGCCAACGGGATGAAGTCTGCCACTGGCGAATTGTTTATGATTTTTGACGCTGATTTTATTCCGCCGACTGATATCCTCCAACAGACTGTTCATTATTTTACCGATCCCCGAGTAGGCATGGTTCAGTCCCGGTGGGAACATTTGAATCGCGACCAGTCTCTTCTGACCAAGACTCAGGCCATCTTACTTGACGGTCATTTTGTGATCGAACACGCAGCCCGGAATCGTTCCGGCCGATTCATGAGTTTCAATGGAACGGCAGGTCTCTGGCGCAGGGCCTGCATCGATGATGCTGGCGGCTGGCAACACGATACGCTCACCGAAGATCTTGATCTTTCTTACCGGGCCCAGATGAAGGGCTGGAAATTTTTGTTTTTACCGGAATTGGCTTCGCCGGCCGAGCTCCCGCCGGACATGGAGGGTTTTAAACTGCAGCAGTACCGCTGGGCCAAAGGTGGGGCCCAGACCTGCCGCAAGCTGTTGGGGACTGTTCTGAGATCCGGTCTTCCCAAGCGAATCAAGATGGAAGCCTTTTTTCATCTGACCAGTTGCACGGTGTATTTGTATATGGTGCTGTTAACCTTGATGCTCTATCCGATTGTGTATATGAAGGTACATCTCTTCTCGGAAGGTTTTGGCCGATTTCTGTTTGACTTATCGGTACTGATGATTGCCACCTGTTCGGCTACCATGTTTTATGTATGCAGTCAGCGGGTTTTGTTCCGTACCTGGGCGGATAGTGTCAAGTACATTCCATTTCTGATGGCCTTGGGTATCGGCATATCTTTGAATAACGCCCGTGCGGTTTTGGCGGGATTTTTCGGCAAGCCGGGGGAATTCGTTCGTACCCGGAAGTTTGGGGCCGTTGCCAGGAGCACCAGTTGGAAGCGTCAAGTTAAGACTGACAAGAAAAAGAGCAAAACTATCAAGCTTCAGCCGTTTGTTGAAATGTCTGTTGCATTATATTTGTTTTATTGTCTGATTATGTGCCTGACCGATCAACGCGTTACTATTGGGGTTCCCTTCCTCTGTTTGTTTATGGCTGGTTATCTTTATGTGCCCCTGACTACCTGGTTTGGCCATCGATTGGGTAGGGAGTCGGCGGAAGATTCCATGGCTGAATTGATGCCGGTTGCGACTGTGGATGGTGTTGAACCTTCCAATAGTATAATTATGTCAACCAAACATGTTGAGAAAGTCGATCAAGGGTCAGGCGTACAACTCACATCTGTTTCCGATCACACCTTAAATAATATTCAAACCCAAGCTTAAAACATGATGGTAATAGATCGGCCAATGGGCTTAGATTCAATTTGATTTGTTAATGCTTTTTATGACTGTATCAACGCCTGTTTGAGGATTGTTCGTTGGTTATCGGTTGCGGTGGCGGGATGTTTGTATTTTGCGGCCGGTTTCCATGCCCGGCGTGATTTATTGCCGTCCTTGGCCAGGCGAGGCATATACTCCATTTTCTGTTTGTCTATCATTTCTTCTTGAAAGATAAGGGCCTTTGGACAACCAATGACTTTCATGCCCGCCTGGCGCTGTATTTTTATTGATAGATCAAATTCCCAGCCGTAATAGAAAGATTCTTCATTCAGATAACCCAGTGTATTGAGAAGTTGGCGTCGCAGTATACCGAAATTGGTACAGAGCAAACCCTGAACATTATAGGTGCTGTAGATAACGCCGTTGTGTTCGATAGAATCAAACCGATTCAACTCGTCATCATGATTATGGTAGAATCCGATCATTCCCACGTCGATCATCCCCGTATGTTGCAGCATGTTTACTGCCGAATCTATGGCTCCCGGCAGGGGGAAAGAATTGTCGTCCAGCCACATAACATATGTCCCGGTAGCGGCATGGAATCCTTTGTAATAAGCACTATCCGGCTGCTGACCGTTAGTATTAATGATAAAGCGGATTTCGGGTTGCAGGCGAGCCCACTCGGCGGTGTCGAGATTATCTTTGCGGCTGACAACAATGATTTCGGTGGGGGTAGTAACGTTCTCCTGGATGCCGGAAATACATTTGTGGAGGCGTTTCGATCGGGAGTAAGTGACGATTACAATACTGAGAACAGGCTTTTGTGTTCGGGACTGAGACATGTTTTGTTCCCTTGTCTGTTTTCGAGTGGTGTTTTTACAGAGGTTATTATCGGCACTAAATGTTTTGTGGCTTGGGAGATTTTGTGTGGATGTGAGTTAAAAGAGAGCTATTTTGCACTGGTGTGTATTTTGTTCGATGTTGCTTGCGGTGAATGTTCGGTTTTAAAGGAATTTTATGGGTGAGGAATAAATTTGCTGCGTCAAGATCGACCTTCGACAGGCCGATACTTTCTATGCCGATGTTGGGTTTTCGTGATGAGGGTAGATGGTGGGTAATAATCCGCGAACTCTGCTCATTTCGCCGTTTTTCGGCATCGAATTACCGACCGGTAGATATTCGTATTCGATGGATATAACTCGGGAATGGTTGAGGCGGGGACGGCGTGTGGCAGTGCTATGCGCGAGGCAAGCACGGTTGTCGGGTGAACTTGACGGCTATGTAGATGAGGGGCGATTAATTCTGTACCCGGTTATTTCACCGGAGCAGATTCGATTTACTCATCATCCTCATGGCGGTCTGCAGCAGCTATCCGCTCGGATCATTAATGAATTTGATCCGGAAATCATTCACGTGCACGGTGTGCACGGATGCCTGTCGGTAATTCGTACGGCAGTTAATTCATCGGTACCGGTAATATTGACAGCTACGGATTTTGGTCTGTTGTGTTTCAATTTTCACTTATACGACGACACCAATGTGCCGTGTGAGGGGCCGGTATCTTCGGAACTTTGTGCAAGTTGTGTGGGCAAGACGATCAGTAGTTGTACTCATTGGTTGGGATCTATCCTGCCCGATAAAGTTTCCCGCAGATTATGGTCGAGAATGGCGGCGCTCGATCAGATTAAGCAGGCTTCCCAACTACATACGGACATGAGGTACATTCTGCGATTGGTGGATGCGTTTATTGTTCCATCACCGATAATGGCGGATCGTTTGTGTGCGTTTGGCGTTCCTGACCGTCGGATTGAGGAAATACTTTACGGTGTATCGGCAGAGAGTATGTTCAGGACGAAAAAGATACCGTCGGAGTTTTTGCGCCTTGCGTATATTGGTGGTACTGAACCGATTGACGGATTTGATGTACTGGCTCGAGCGGTTGAAAGTTTACCCGATGCTTTACCATTGGAAATTTCGGCCATAGGTAAAGAGGCCTTGCGAAAGGCACTGGGACGATATCCACCGCATATAAGGCGTTATATCAGGTATTGTGAGCAGGCATCTGGTTGTCTGCCGGCCGAAAAGTATGCCCGTATCGATGCGGTATTGGTACCGTCTTTATGGCATGAAAACTCGCCGTTGGTGATTCTCGAATCCCTGGCCAACGGCACACCGGTATTTGCCTCGGACCAGGCAGGCATTCGTCATCTGGTTATCCACGAGCATACCGGTTGGTTACTTGAGCCGGGTATACCAACCGACTGGACCCGTGCTTTTATTCGGGCGGTTCAACGGCCCGCCCTTATCCGCCGGATGCATAATAATACTGATTTTACCCGTACCACCGCTGATTTTGTCAACGAGGCAGAAGCATTGGAATTAGATTTGATGCGAACGTTCGTTGGGGGCATGGAAGAGAATGGGAAGTATTTGCCCTATGAGCCGGTGCTGGATTCTTCGATGGGTTTGCCTTGAGAACCGACGAGGTAGATCATGTTTTTTCCGTGGTGTTTGGCTTCGAGTAAGGCTTCATCGGCCCGGTCGATGAGCCCTTGGGCGGTTGCGGCATCCCAAGGGAAGCTGGCCAGTCCGCCGCTGATAGTAATTTTTCCTTGAACTTCGGGGCCGAGCTTGGAAAATTCATGCGATTTGAGGGCTTCGCGAACCCGATGTAATACGCTTAATGCATCACTGGGATGTTTTGAACCTGCAATTCTTGGCTGCTCGGCGTCCCAAAACACCACGATAAATTCGTCTCCTGCGTATCGGGCAACAATATCGTGCTTGCGACAATGTTTGTGGAACAGTTGTCCGGTTTCATAAAGTATTTCATCACCGGCAGCATGTCCGTATGTGTCGTTAAAGTGTTTAAAACCGTCCAGGTCGAAGATCAAAAGGGTGATCCGAAATCGCTCTGTGGTTGCCCGGTTGATCAGGGTTTCCAGCATCTGCATGACATACCGTCGATTTGGCAGTTGGGTGATTTCGTCGATCATGGCCAGGGATTGCCATTGGTGTTGTTGTTGGGCGGCTTCAAGCAGATGCCCGATGAGCCGACTGTAGTGACGAAGTTTCTCGACCTCATCGCTTGTATAGGGTAATCGATGTCGAGGTCCGACGAAGATTTTTCCAAAATTACGACCTGCGGGGTTTATATCCTCAACCAATGCAGGCTCAAAGTTGTAATCGCCGGTGTGAACATAATCATTTTCGACGACCAGGCGGACGGATGGGGTACGCATTGAATCGGCAATGAGCCTGCAGAGTCGTTCAAGCATTGTTTTTTTCCCCTTACCGATGGTGGCAAGCACCTCAGCAAGGTCACTCAGTTCATTCCAGGAAGGCATGTTTTGTGCGGAGGATACTTCATCGGCAATCAATTGTGCCGAGGGTAATTCCAGGGCCCGGTCCAATTCTTCTCCTTTTGGGGGATAAATCAGATAATCGTCGGCGCCTGCGGATAGGGCCTTTCTGGCTGCCGGTTCACCGCTGGGCAGACAACAAAGCACCAGGCGCGATGTTGAACCGGCCGCCTTTCGCAAACTGGCAATGACACTGTTAAGTTTGCGGGCGGTTGGATCGACACCCACCAATATTCCGCGGGTGGGGGAGTTTGCCAGGGCGGCAACACCGGTGAGATAATCTGGGCTGACCGTGACCTCGAACTGTGGATACCGATTGCGCACTAAACGCACCAAATCGCCCGGATCGTTGACGATCAGTAATCTTTCGCGTTCTGTGTTGGCCCAATCCGGTAACATTATTGGCGTTGCTCCTTGGCCGAATCATTTTCCGTGTCCTTCGGTTTGCCTATTAGTGCTGCCAGCTCTTCGGGAGTTAATTTTACATTTATGTGTTTATGCTGCTTGGTGTTATCGGCATCATCCGGTTGTGGGGCGGGCGGAAGCGGCGTTTTGGGCGGCGTGCGCTGCGGACGACTTGCGCTGGGGGCCCAGGGAAAGGGGATAGTATTGTTGGCTTGTTCTTGCATGTCAGTTGAGGTAACCAATCGTACGGGGGATTGGGTTGCGGATTGATCCTCAGGTTGCCTGGGAAATTGAGTAGCCTGAGACGATGGCTTAGATTCTTTGGCTGGTTTGGATTCCAGGTTGGTTGGCCGAAGAGAACCGGCCAGCAGACCTCCCAGGCCGTAATCCCTGGCGGTAGTTGTTTTTCTATCAAGGTCTTCTTTCAGCATATCCTTGTTAAATAGCCGGGCCCCGCGATTACAGGCGGCCTCGATTTTTTCTTGCTGATGTTCGTTACCCGTGACGTATATGTGTGTTTCGGGACTAAGGCGCAGGGCAAGATTGAAGAAATCCAGTTCATTCCAATCGACCGCCTGTATATCGATAATAATGGCCGTGAGTTTTTGACCCCGGCTCAATATAGCCAATATATCGTAGATGTCGGGCGAGGGGCAAGCGTTTTTATCGGCCTGGCTTAGCCATTGCCGAATATCGTCGGGAAGCTCGTTGGCAGAGTCGGCCAAATATGCAATCCGCACCCCGGATTGATTCTATGACGTCATTATTTTTCCTCGCCTCGTTTGCGTGATTGGGTATATCCTGTTATTAAGTATATCCCTACCTGTCAGGTGGGTCAAACAGTGATTTTGGAGTAGAATAGACAAAAGTTTGGAGTTAAAAA
>CP070790.1:3126914-3135949 GCA_020346805.1 Planctomycetota bacterium | reverse complement strand
GTCTTGCTGGATGCCCATCAGAGAACGACCCATCAACTGCCGGGAGTTGATGAATCGATTGACAATCTTAGCCCCGAGCAACGGTTGCGGTCGTTTGTACACTTTTTTCTGCAACATATTTTTGAGAAGGGGAAACGTGCCTGGCAAATGAAGCTGATGCTTCAGGAGATGGCCAATCCCACCAGGGCCATGGATGTCCTGGTTCAACAAATCATACGACCGCGGGCGGAATTCCTGTTCTCAATTGTTCGAGAGTTGACAGGGAACAAGGTTCCTCCCGAAAAAGTACGATTGTTTGCGATTAGTGTTATTGGCCAGTGTGTACACGTATGTTTGGCTCAGCCGGTGATCATGCGTTTGAATCCGGATATCAAATACGAACCGGCCGACGTCGAAATGTTAGCCGATCACATCACCCGGTTCTCTCTGGCGGCCATACGGACGCTGAGTCAATCTTATGAGGATGAGGGTGATGCTGATGAAAAAACTAATTAAAAATCAAACCCGATAACAGGGGACCATCGACGGATAACCAACATGAATTACGTATCCAAACGATTATTGATATGCCTGACGGGTTGGGCGCTATGTACAACTTCCTGTACAGCGTTTTTACCGAAGCGACATACCGCGGATGAAGGGACGATACCGCAATCATATACCGATTACGTCGCTGAAACGGAACGACCGGAACGTTGGTGGGAGGCTTTTGAGAGCGATGAATTAAATGCCCTGATGGAAGAGGCCTTCGCGGAAAATCTGACGCTCAGGCAAATGTGGGCTCGTCTCGATCAGGCCGATGCGGCCGCGATCAAGGCCGGGGCAGACCTTTATCCACAATTGTCACTGGAGGCCAGTGCCAGCTATGACCGTAGCGTGCGAAGCGTAGAAGGTTCTTCCACGTCCTTAAAGTCACAGCTTGGTAACGCAGTGGTCAATGGCGTAACCCAAGGCGTCAGTCGAGGAATCAGCAGTGCTATAAGTGGTGGCCAAGGTGGTTTGGGAAACCTCGGTTTCGGCGGCGGACGGACTACCGGGGGACAGACTACCGGGGGCCGGGTAACGACAGAAACCAAGCAATTCGGATTATCTTTGACAGCCAGTTATGAGTTGGATATCTGGGGACGGGTTCGGTCAGAGAGGCAGTCCGCCCGATTTGATTTGGAGGCCTCGCGCGAAGACATGGAGTCTGCAGCCATGACCGTGGCTGCGGAGGTAGTTAACCGCTGGCTGGGGATCATTGAACAACAGGCTCAAAAACAATTATTGGAAGACCAACTCAAAACCAACCAGACTTATCTGGAACTGGTGGAGTTGCGATTTCGCAAATCCCTGGTTTCGGCACTGGACGTGTATCAGCAAAGACAAACAGTCGCGGGAGTCAAGAAACAGATCCCACTTATTGAATCCCAGGAGCGGGTTCTGCGCCATGAATTGGCGGTCTTGCTGGGAAAGCCGCCCGCGACTGAGTATTTGCTTGGAGGCTACGATCTGGAGAAGGTTCCACCGCTTCCCAGATTAGGTGTCCCGGCGAAGTTGCTGATTAATCGGCCGGATGTCCGCGCAGCATTAGGGCGATTGAATGCCGCGGATTATCGTGTGGCGGTGGCGCGGGCTGATCAATTACCGGCTATTCGTCTAACGGGAGGGATCGGCTATAGCGCCGACGATTTCTCAAATCTTTTTAACGATTGGTTTGTGAATCTGGCAGGAAATCTCACCGCACCGTTGTTTGACGGATTTCGTCGAGCGGCGGAAGTGGACCGCACCAAGGCGGTGGTGGAAGAGCGATTGGCGGCTTACAGGCTTGCGGTGTTAACGGCCATCAAGGAAGTCGAGGATGCCCTGGTTCAGGAACGAAAACAGCGTGAGCACATCGCCGCCCTGACTCAACAATTGGAAGATGCCCGCAATGCCCTGCGAGAAGCGGGCCAGCGATACCAGAAGGGCCTGAGCGACTACCTTCCGGTTTTGACGAGTCTGGAAGGAACCCAGTTTTTGACGCGAAACCTGATCACCGCCCGGCGGGATCTGTTGATCTTTCGGGTCAATCTGTATCGGGCGCTGGGCGGGATATGGACAAACGATCTGGAACCGCCTCGGCGGTTAAGCGAAGAGGACAGTTTGGTAAAAGCTGAAAAGTAACCATGAAAGACAAATTTATTGAAAGTGAAGATGAAAGCCAACCGCAAGGCCGGCCACCCCGAAAGGGTTTTTTCCGGGTGCTGATACGTGTCGTATTCATGTATCTGCTGCCCCTTATAGTTGTAACAGTGGGTGCTATCGGTGCTGTTCACATGGTTCGAACCGGACCGAAGGCGAAAGAGCGAAAACCAGAACAGTCGGCTACTCTGGTTCAGGTTCGGACGATCAGTCATACAGATGAGTTCGCGATGATCAGTGCCATGGGGACGGTGGTTGCTGCTCAGGAGGTGATTTTGCAACCCCGAGTCAGCGGGGAAATTGTCAAGATGAATCCCGCCCTGATACCGGGGGGTCGGTTTGAAGCCAATGAAATGATTCTGCAAATTGATCCCCGAGATTACGAACTGGCGTTGGAGCAGAGTCACAGCCAGGTTGCCCAGGCGAAATACGAAGTCAAGATGGAACAGGGACATCAGGATATTGCCAAACGCGAATGGGAACTGCTGGGCGTGAAAGATGCGAGCGAGTTGGATCGTGAACTTGCCTTGCGTAAGCCGCATCTGGAGAAGGCAAATTCGTCGCTGTCTGCGGCTTTGGCCGCCGAACAAAAGGCTAAACTTGATCTAGAGCGCACCACAATTCGTGCCCCATTCAACGGTATTGTGACGGCAAAAAACGTCGATCTTGGAGCCCAGGTGACACCTCAAACACAACTGGCAAGGATGGTGGGTACCGATGAATATTGGGTGCAGGTTTCGGTGCCGGTGGACCAGTTGAAGTGGATTACCATCCCGCGTACCGACGGTGAACAGGGATCACCTGTTCGGATATATCAGCAAATCGGTTCGGAAAAATCCAATGAATGGACCGGTTATGTGCTTCGGCTGATGGGTGATCTGGAACTACAAGGTCGGATGGCCAGGGTGCTGGTGGTAGTGCGCGATCCGCTGGGTTTGGAGTTAGCTGATAGTGAAGATCGAACTCCTCTGTTGATTGGCTCCTATGTGAACGTGGTCATCGAGGGAATCAGGTTGAATAACGTCATCGCCATGCCGCGATCTGCGGTGCGAGATGGGACAAATATCTGGATCATGGACGAAAACTGTGGACTTCAGATACGAAAGGTAAAGATCTTCTGGCGAAGCCGGAATAAGGTACTGATTCGCAACGGTATAGAAGATGGTGAGCAAATAGTGGTCAGCGATCTGCCCGCACCGGTAGCCGGTATGAAACTTCGCGTGGATCCCGGGATAGAACGAAAAACAAATGGACGATCAGTAGGCGAATCAGAAAGGTAACCGGGAATGAGGGACATATCCAATAACCAGGAATACCGTGGGGCCATCGCATGGATGGCTCGTCATTCGGTGGCTCCTAATTTGTTGATGTTGGTGCTGCTGATCGGCGGTTTCTTCATGTCTACGCGCATCAAACAAGAGGTTTTCCCGGAATTCAGTGAGGATATGGTAACGATTACCGTTCCCTATCCGGGTTCAAGTCCGGAAGAGATCGAACGGGGAATTATTCTCGCGGTTGAGGAGGCAGTCCGCGGGCTTGATGGTGTAAAGGAAGTTAATGCTACGGCTCGCGAAGGTATGGCCATGGTGATGGTAGAATTACTCAATAACGCCAATAAACAGCAGGTCTACCAGGAGATCAAACAGGAGATTGACCGCATCAGGACCATTCCAGAGGATGCCGAGGAGCCGGAGGTGATATTGCAGACTTACCGCCGACAGGTTCTAGTGGCCATACTCTATGGCGATGCCGACGAGTGGGTGTTGCGGGAACTGACTGAACAGGTGCGCGATCGGTTGCTTCAGGATCCCGGGATTACACAGATCGAATTATTTCCCGATCGTATTCATGAAGTCAGTATCGAAATTCCCCAGGAGAATTTGCGGGCCTATAACCTAACCCTGGAAGAAGTTGCCAACAAGATTCGACGGGCATCGATCGAACTGCCCGGTGGCAGTGTAAAGACCACAGCCGGTGAGATTCTGTTGCGAATGAAAGAGCGCCGGGATTACGCCAAGGAATTCGGACAGATCCCCATCATAACCTCGCCCGAAGGTACAGAATTGCGGGTATGCGACCTCGGCGAATTCAAGGACACCTTTGAAGAAACCGATCAAATCCTGACCTATAACGGGAAGCCGGCCACTTCTCTTGAGGTTTTTCGTGTCGGTGAACAGACTCCCATTGGAGTATCCGATGCTGTCCGGCAGTGCCTTTCTGAAATTGAACAGGATTTACCGCCGGGCATTCATCTGGATGTGCAGATGGATATGTCCAATATTTATCGCCAACGGTTGGATTTATTATTGCGGAACGGGTTTCTCGGCCTGACTCTTGTGCTCGCTATTCTCAGCGTGTTCCTGGAATACAGGTTGGCGTTTTGGGTCACGTTAGGTATCCCTATTTCGTTTCTTGGGGCATTTCTTTTTCTGCCGGGAATCGATATTTCGGTCAATATGATCTCGATGTTCGCATTTATCCTCACATTAGGAATTGTGGTCGATGATGCGATTGTAGCAGGTGAAAACATTTATGAATACCGCCAGAAAGGTATGGATTTGCTTCAGGCATCCATACGTGGTGCTCGGGACGTGGCAGTACCGATTATCTTTAGTATCCTGACAAATTTGGCAGCATTTGCTCCACTGGCATTCGTGCCGGGGATTATGGGTAAGTTCTTCCGAGTAATTCCGCTGGTAGTTGCAACTGTTTTTGTAATTTCGTTGACCGAGTCGCTTCTGATTCTGCCTGCACATCTGGCACACTCTAAGAGCGGTAGCGGCAACCGGATTGGACGGTGGATGCATGGTCAACAACAGCGGTTCAGCAGATTTATTGCACGTTTGATTGCCAATCGTTACGGCCCTTTCATCGCTCTGTGTTTGCGTTATCGTTATCTCACTGTGTCTGCGGGCTTTGCAGTGTTGTTTCTTGTTTTGGGTTATGTGGCCAGCGGTCGGATCGGTTTTGTTCTCATGCCGAAAGTTGATGCAGACGAGGCGTATGCGACGGCAGTTTTGCCGTATGGCGCCCCCGTGTCCAGGGCTATTGAAGTTCGCGATACATTATTAAAAGCTATGGAGGATGTTGCCGAAGAGCAGGGGAGTGATAATCTGGTAATCGGTTATCTGGGGATGATCAATGAAAATGAGATTGAGGTTAGTGCCTACCTGACTGAGCCGGAAATTCGCCCTGTTAACACGACTGAAGTCACTCGGTTATGGCGGGAAAAAGTAGGATCAATCAAGGGTTTGGAATCAATAAAATTCCAATCGGATCGTCATGGCCCGGGATCGGGGGCGGCGTTGACTATCGAGCTGGCCCATCGGGATATCGGCGTGCTTGACCAGGCCAGCGAAGCTCTGGCCGCTTCACTGGCCCAGTTCGCCAACGTCAAGGATATTGATGATGGGTATAAACCCGGCAAGCAGCAATTGGACTTTAACATGTTGCCGGGAGGTCGCAGTCTGGGGCTCAGGGCCGGTGAAGTGGCCCGGCAGTTGCGGAGCGCTTTTTACGGGGCTGAAGCGCTGCGTCAACAGCGGGGGCGTAATGAAATAAAAGTGATGGTTCGCCTGCCTAAATCTCAGCGTATTAGTGAATACGATGTGGAGGAATTGATTATTCGAACGGCGAACGGTCAAGATATTCCACTTCGGGAAGTGGCTACAGTCAAACGCGGGCGGGCTTATACCGACATTACCCGTCGCGATGGTCGCCGGACCGTAAGTGTTACCGCGGACGTCGAACCGGAAAGTGAAACCAATCAAGTCCTTGCCCAGTTGAACGAGTCGATACTGCCCAAACTGGTTCGGGACTATCCGGGATTAAGTTACAGTTTTCAAGGCAAACAGGAAGACATGCGCGAGAGTATGGGCAGTCTGGTGGCCGGTTTTGTGATGGCCCTGATGGTAATTTATGTTTTGTTGGGGATACCTTTTCGGAGTTACATCCAGCCTCTTATCGTCATGGTCAGCATTCCTTTCGGAATCATTGGGGCGGTCTTGGGTCATATGATTATGGGATATAGCCTAAGTATTATCAGCATGATGGGTGTGGTTGCCCTGGCGGGGGTGGTGGTCAATGATTCATTGATTTTGATCGATTGCGCCAATCGTAATCGGGCGTCGGGTATGAGTGTATTCGAGGCGATACACAGGGCCGGGATCAGACGTTTCCGTCCTATTATATTGACCACGCTGACCACGTTCGGCGGCTTGGCTCCGATGATCTTTGAGACCTCGCGTCAGGCACGATTTCTGATTCCCATGGCCGTTTCTCTTGGTTACGGAATTGTGTTTGCCACGGTCATTACTCTTTTACTGATACCATGCCTTTATGTGATTCTTGAAGATTTTCGGAGTATTCTTCGAACGCGGGCCGCCGGCGAGGCTGCCACGCCAAGCGATGCACTTCATCCAGTATCCTAAAAACACCTATGGAAACAATGTGCCGATTATGCAGATCTTTTTCCTTTGTTATACGAATCCTGCTTCGGACCAGCGCGAAGAAAGCGGGTCAGGCACAATATTCCTTTGTAATAATTGAGCCAGACCCGACACACGTTTGAAGTGGAATCCGTCTATTGCGTATTTAATAAGTTCTTAGCACAGATCAGAATAACTGCGGTGAAAAAATCTTGCGTGTTGTCAATAATAGCTAGGAAAATGGTCGATCTTCTTCGGCATGTGCAGGCACACCGTAACCAACGAAGTGCAAAAATTGGGTGCGGGTTAGGATAGGGATCGATAGGGCCTGGGCCTCCTGTAGAACGGAATCGAAAAGATCGCGAGCCTTTTGCCTTTCCGCGTTTCGTTCTTTCATCTCGTCGGCTGTACCTTCGGGCAGCGTAATCGGTAGTGGAGGAGCAGCCCCCAATACGACAAAGTCAGTACGGGTGTCGATTTTACTTACTATTTTTCCGCCCCACTGCCTGATGAGCATTTTAACCTGGCTGCCACCGGGATCTTCGATATTGCCGTCAAAATCGAGATCGAAATCGCCGGCCACCGCGAAATTATATTGCCTGGAGCGATCGAATACGGGATTGGCCACCAGGTCACCAACGACGACGGGTTCACCCTCAGTGGTGGAGGTAACTCGGCATTCCGATGTGGTTTCAAACGGGCGCACCACCTCGATATTGGCCTTGCCCTTACCATTGGCAGATATGGCCTGATAGGCGGAGTGGACGGAAAAGGTCATTTTACGTTTGATGCCATGCTGTCGGCCCAGATCGATGTATACGATATCCGCACCGGTAACGACCTTGAGTATCTGGCCGTCAGGTGTCTGAAGTGCGGCCAATTGATCCGCCCGGGGCTGGTATTTGGCCTGCTCTGCCAGTAATTGTTTGATGAGTTCTTCCTGCTGAGTGGCTTTATTGTTTAACTCGCTGACAAGTTTTCGTTCGTTGTCGAGAGTTTCGGCCGCTTTTTGTGCTTCTTGTTCGACTTCTGTGGTTAGTTCCGTGATCTGTTTTTTCCATTCTTCATGATTTTGATTGCTTTTCTGCTCCAGAGCGGCGAATTGAGTTTCCAGTTCCCTGGTCTTATCCTCGAATTGTTTCTGGGTGGCGGTTATGTCCTTGTTCAACTGATCCAATTGATTGTTCAAGTTATTATACTCGCTGATGATATCCTCAAGTTCTTGGGCATTTTGTTTGAACAGACTATAAAGCTCCTGCAGAACGGTGAGGATCGCCGAGTCCTGGGGGATATTGGCTTTTTGTACTCGTTCATCTCCCAGTACATTATCCACCGTAGTATTAATCGCTTGCCTGATCTCGTCCTGATTATCGGTGGATTCGCCGATCATGATCATGGCCATATCGCGCATTTGTTGCTTAGTTTCACTGGCTTGTTGTGAAGCCCGATTAAGTCTCCCCTGGGCGTCTTGAATATCGTTATTGAGGCCTTCGTAATGAGTATAGGCAATGATGGCCAGGGTCAGTGATCCCAGGGTTAGGCATATGAAAACAATAAGGGCGATTTTTATTCCGGTTGTTCCACCACCGACTTGGGGCCTGGCCACTGCCATGATCAAAGCTCCGTGTATGGGACGATGATTATACTCTAAACGCGGGAACCACTTTCAGGTTGTAGTACCGGCCGGTGCACGCCTGCAAATCGAAGCACCGGCCTGCTGGATTTATATCTGCATTGTTGCCTGTCGTAACCAGGATGTCAACTGTTGCTGATAAACCTTGGTAATTGGCATCGGTATACTTGACATATCTTGTCTATCCCTTCTAAAGTGCCCCATGGAGGCCACAATTTACACTCTTGCTTACGGTCGGCACTGCTATGGCCAAACGTTTCTTTATTATCGACGGGCTCAGTCAGATTTTCCGCTGTTATTATGCGCCTTTTAGGGCCTTAACCGCCCCCAGCGGCGAGCCCACCCGAGCTACCTACGTTTTCACCAATATGTTACTACAGCTCATACGTGAGCAGGAGCCCGATTATCTTGTTATGGCTATGGACAGTGCCGAGGAAGAGGTCTTTCGTCTGGAGGTCGATCCTGAATACAAGGCTAACCGGGAAGAGGCCCCCGAGGATCTGGCCCCTCAGATCGATCGAATTCTGGAAATAATTAAGTCCCAGGGCATACCTATTCTTAGTGTTCCCGGCTTTGAAGCCGACGATGTAATGGCCACCCTTTGCAGTAGACTGGCCAAACAAGATATTCAAATATTCCTGGTCAGCACGGACAAAGATCTCCATCAATTACTGACTGATCGGGTTTGTATGTTTGATCCCGGCAAGGATGAGATAACCGGACCGGCCGAGCTTCGTGCCAAGAAAGGTTACGATCCCGAGAAGGCCGTTGAGATACAGACGCTGGTTGGCGACTCCACGGACAATATCCCC
>CP070790.1:3117929-3126814 GCA_020346805.1 Planctomycetota bacterium | reverse complement strand
GATTGAGTTTCAACGGCAATATGGGTTGGATGGTTTCCTGATCAACCTTCCCGGCCGGCCGGCCCATTGGAAAGATTATATAGCATCTATGGAAGCAACCGGCGGGGGCGAAAAACTGATCTGGAAGTCCGGTTTGGAGACCTGGGTGCCGTCGGATGATAATCCCCATACCTTTTTAGCGGGCCGTCAACCTTTGCCTCGTGCGGATTACCAGACAGTCGATCCTGAAAGTCCAGCCACTTTTCGTATCCCCGGTTATGTGTGGAATACCTGGCATGCCCCGAGCTTGTGGGATATTTCCGAGGATGCCGACTTAGTCGATGCGGCGGCGTATCCCGACTGGTTTACCGGAGGTCTGCAAATCGCTCGCGCTGCCTGTCCTGATGTTTCCGTACATGTCGAGGTGTTCTCGCCTTTTACTCATTTGGTGGAGTTATTTGGTTATGAACAGGGCCTGATGGCCTTAATTGACGTACCCGAAATCTGTTATCGGTTGCTCTCATTGTTTGCCGAGCAGGTAATCGCCCAGGTCGGCCGTTATGCCGAATGCGAGCCTGACGCGATTCTTATCAGCTCTGCCTTTGCCGGTGCCGGTTTCATCGGTCGAGATATGTACCGCGAATTTGTTGTGCCTTACGAGAAGCGCGTAGTCCATGCCATTGGTAAATATAATATTCCTTCTTATGTTCATACCTGTGGGGCAATCGGCGATCGCCTGGATCTGATGGCCGAAACCGATGTGGACGGTATCGATACCCTTGATCCGCCGCCTCTGGGCACGGTCGATCTTGCCCAGGCCAAGTCCGAATTCGGCCGGCGATTCTTCTTTAAGGGTAACCTCGATGCGGTGAATGAGATGCTGGCCGCCGATGATGAGGTATTCGCCCGGGCCGTAAGACAAAGGTTGGAGATCGGCAAGCCCGGTTCCGGCTACATCCTTTCTTCCGCCTGCTCCGTTGCCCCGCACGTCAAATCCCAACGCCTCAAAATGATGGTCGATTTGGCCGATCAATTCGGCCGATACAGCTAGCCCGCATATTTCACGGGAGTTTTCGCGTACTGTTGTAATATGAATTGATAGAGGAAGTTGCGATCCAAAGGCCACGTACTTGCCATGGCAGTGTGTTTTTGGCCGGCGCGAGGATTTTTTCGCATCGGCAAGGAAGAGGCGGCGATTTGCCACAGGCGTATTTAGTAATACGTCGAGGAAAAATCGTCGTCTCTGACGAAGCCGGGCGGAAAAAGCATCCGCCAGGCCGGAAAGGCTCGTGAAATATGTGGGCTAGTATTTAGCACCGAATATACCAGCGGGCGTAGCATACTTATATTTAATGTTACAAACTATGCGTCATGGATAAGTTTTGGCGCATATATTTACAATATTTGATAGTTCGATCTACCAATTAACAAGCGATCAGTGTAAGATGGTAAGGCGTTTGTTAATATGGCAGTTCAGGGATTGACCGGGGTGAGGTAAGAGATAATCAGTCATTTCCTGTCGAGGATAATCGATGAGTTCGGCAGCGGTTACAGATCTCCCTATCCTGTTAACGGGGGCAACCGGTTATGTAGGCGGTCGCCTGCTAAAAGCACTTGAGGAGAAGGGATATCGAGTTCGATGTTTAGCCAGAAACCCTGAGAAATTAAGTTCAGTTGTAGCCCGCTCCACTGAGATTGTGCAGGGTGATGTTCTGGATGAGACTTCTCTTGCTCCCGCTCTTGAAGGTGTGCACACTGCTTATTATCTGGTGCATTCCATGGCCTCAGCAGGTGGCTTTGAAGAACAGGATCGGCAGGCGGCAACAATATTTTCACGGGTAACAAAAGATGACAGGGTGAGCCGGATAATTTATCTGGGTGGTCTGGGCGGCGGACCGGATTTATCGCCTCATTTAAAGAGCCGACATGAAGTGGGAAAAATACTGCGAGAATCATATGTTCCTGCCATTGAATTTCAGGCCTCGATTATAATCGGGGCCGGCAGTTTGTCTTTCGAGATGATTCGTTCGCTGGTGGAAAGACTGCCGGTTATGGTTACCCCCCGGTGGGTCAGAACCCTGACTCAACCCATATATATCGATGATGTGATTGGTTATTTAATTGCCGCTCACGGTTTGGCGGGTGAAGACAATAAAGTCTTTGAAATTGGCGGACCCGATCGAGTTTCCTATCTGGATATTATGAAAGAGTATTCCCGGCAGCGAGGTCTCAGGCGGATTATGATTCCTGTTCCGGTACTTACCCCTCATCTTTCAAGTCTATGGTTGGGCCTGGTTACTCCTTTATACGCAAGGGTTGGTCGTCAGCTAATTGAAGGCGTTCGTAATGAAACCATAGTGCATGATGAGAGTGCTCTGGAGATTTTCCCAATCCGTCCCCGCGGTATTCGAGAAGCCGTTCGTCGTGCTATCGAAGAAGAGCGGGGAAAAGAGAAATCATCGGTAGAAATGCGATGAAAAATCAACCCACCATTGTTTGGTTTCGTCAGGATTTAAGATTGGACGACAATCCCGCTTTGCTTGCGGCGATTGAACGGGGCGGTCCGGTTATTCCTGTGTATATTTGGTCTCCTCGGGAAGAGAGCAGATGGTCGCCGGGAGGGGCTGGCCGATGGTGGCTGCATCATTCTCTGGTTGCCTTGGATAAGCAACTGCGTCGAATTGGTTCGCATTTGGTGGTTCGTAAGGGAAATACGTTAACCAATATTAAAGAGTTAGTTCGTGAAACCGGTGCCAATGCTGTTTTTTGGAATCGTTGTTATGAACCTGATGTGATGAAGAGAGATCGGAGGATCGAGAATGCATTGGAAAAACCAGGAATGGTGGTAAGGGCCTTTAATGGCAGTCTGTTGTATGAGCCCTGGAATATCCTCAACAAACAGGGAAAACCGTTTCGTGTTTTCACTGCCTTTTGGAAAACCTGTCTGTCTTTGGATGAGCCGGAGAAACCATGTTCGCCTCCTTCTTCTTTGCCTGCTGTGAAAAAACGGCTGAAATCATTGTTGCCCAAAGATCTTGTCCTCCTGCCGAGGCTTGATTGGGCCGCCGGCATACGTTCGACCTGGAAAGTCGATGAACAATTTGCCCGCGAGCAATTATCTGCTTTTATTAAAGAACATTTATCTGAATACCAGAGCGATCGTGATCGGCCGGATCTTATGGGCACTTCAAGAATGTCGCCATATTTACATTGGGGTCAGATTAGTCCGCGGCGTATCTGGTACATGATTGCACAAAAAATTAAGAATAAAAGAGGAACAAAGTTCAGAAGCAGTGCTCATGCATATTTACGTCAGTTAGGTTGGCGGGAATTCGCATATCATTTGTTATATCATTATCCTCATACTACCGAACGGCCGTTATATGAAGCATTTAGTAATTTTCCCTGGGCAAGAAATATGAGGGCCTTGAGGGCTTGGCAGCGGGGGCGTACCGGATACCCGATGGTTGATGCCGGCATGCGTGAACTCTGGCATACCGGATGGATGCATAACCGCGTGCGTATGATTGTGGCCTCGTTCCTGGTCAAGCATCTTTTGATACCGTGGCAGGAAGGGGCAAAATGGTTTTGGGATACCCTGGTGGATGCCGACTTGGCCAACAATACGCTGGGTTGGCAGTGGTCCGCCGGTTGCGGCGCGGATGCCGCTCCGTATTTTCGCATTTTCAATCCCGTAACCCAGGGGTATAAGTTCGATCCCGAAGGTGATTATGTGCGGCAATGGATTCCGGAAATTGGCAAATTGCCGAACAAGCTGATCCATGAACCATGGACGGCTGATTCCGCATCGCTGGCCGATGCCGGAGTTAAACTGGGACGAACCTATCCCCGGCCGATCATCGATCACGCCGATGCCCGCGAGCGAGCCTTGGCGGCTTATCAGAGAATCAAGAAAAACTAATGTTATAAGTTAAAACTGGCTGATATTGATTATAAACAGCCGTACCGGTAGATTCTTTTAGAGTTGTTGATAATTGTTGTAGTGGTCAAACTGGGGAAATATAATTGAAACGTTATGGAATCCAAGGATAGCAAGTCTGAGATTATGAATTTCGCCTCATTGGCCGCCCATCAGCTCAAGTCCCCCGTGGTCATCGCATCTACTATTCTCAAGACTCTGCTCGGCGAATATGCCGGCCCGCTGAGTAAGAAACAAAAAGATATGTTGGCTAACGCCATTGCCCGCTGTAACCAGGCCATCGAATCCGCACAGCGAATGATGGTAATGGCCAGATTCTCCAAGCAAGTTGGCGTGGCCGACTTTGCCACGGATATAACCGCCGTTGTTTACAAATTGCAGCGGCATTATGCCGATGACGTGGAATACAACAAAATTTGGTTTACCGTGGAGATGGACGAACAGTCTATGTACGTTCGATGCCAGGAGGAGATTCTGGTCGAGGTTGTAAATGCCTTGCTTAATAACGCATTTAAATACACGCCCAAGAATGGACATATTCGGATATCCATTACCCATGATTTGGATAAGAAGATGATCGGGGTATCGGTTGCCGATTCCGGTATCGGCATTCCCAAACAGGATTGCGATAAGGTTTTTGAGCCGTTTTATCGCAGTGAATCGGCAGAGGCGTCGGCCCGGCTCGGTACCGGACTTGGTTTGTCCTTTGTCAAGACCGTAGTTGAGGCCGCTGGGGGGAGCGTTCATGTTGGTAAAGCGGATCTGGGAGGAGCGGAATTCTCCTTTTATTTGCCGGTCGCTGAGGAACCTGTCGAAGATCAGGGAGCCAGGAAAATGTCTTCACCAATGAAGGTTGTTATTATCGGTGGGGTGGTCGCCGGTCCCAAGGCAGCGTCGAAAATCATACGCCTGATGCCTGAGTCCGAGGTCACTATTGTTGAAAAAAATAAATTGCTTTCTGTGGCCGGGTGTGCTTTGCCTTACTACATCTCAGGTGTGGTACAGAATCAGATCGATCTGCTCAGCTCGCCTCTGGGGGCGGTTCGAGATCCGGTGTTTTTCCAGCAGGTTAAGAACGTTCGGGCTATGAATCAGACGGAAGCGCTGGCCATCGATCCCGTGAATAAAACCGTTCGGGTCCGTAACTGCATAACTAATGAGGAATCCTCACTCGAATATGACAAGCTGATGTTGGCCACCGGCTCGATCCCTGTAACGCCGGCCATTCCCGGGGCCAATCTGGACAACATTTTTACCATGCACGGTTTGCCTAGTGCCGAGGGTATTCGAATGGCTTTGGCCCAAGGCAAGGCCCGGGATGTGGTGATCGTGGGTGGGGGCCTGCTGGGAGTGGAAATTACCGAGACTATTGTCGAGCAGGGCTGCCGGGTCACCATTGTGGAGAAGAAGCCGCAGATTCTTCGGCTTCTCGATTGGGAGATGGCCGCCCTGGTCGAACAATATCTCGAGTCCAAGGGAGTCAAGATTATTGCTGGCACCAAAGTCGAGTCGTTCCAGGGCCGGGACGGCAAAATAGACACCGTGGTTACCGACCAGGGTCCCATCCCGGCGGACATGGTAATAATGGCTATCGGTTTCAGGCCCAACGTCAAGTTGGCCCAGGCGGCCGGTCTGGAACTCGGTTCCACCGGGGCCATCAAGGTTGATAAGCAGATGCGTACCTCGGACCCGAATATTTATGCGGCCGGTGATTGTGTGGAAACGGTCGGCATGTTGACCGGAAGACCTCGCTATATGCCCTACGGTTCGGTGGCCAACAAACAGGGTCGGGTAGCGGCCAATAGCATTTGTGGCAGACACGATGAATTTCCCGGGGTTTTGGGATCGGCGGTTTGGAAGGTATTCAATTATTGTGTGGCCCGTACCGGTCTTATCGAAAGAGACGCTCGGGAACTTGGCTATGAGGTAACCACCGTTCTCTCTCCGGCCCCGGACCGGTCCCATTATATGCCGACGGCCAAACAGATAATGCTCAAAATTGTGGTGGACACCAAAACTCGGAAACTGCTCGGCATCCAGGCGGTGGGACCGGGGGCCTGCGATAAGCGAATCGATGTGGCGGTGATGGCCCTTATTGCCGGTATGACCGTCGATCAGATTGCCAATGCCGACCTGTGTTATGCCCCGCCTTATGCCCCGGCCATGGATAATATTATCACCGCCGCCAATATCGCCCGCAACAAACTAAACGGCGATATGGTTGGGATTTCGCCTATTGAAGTTCATCGCATGCGCCAGGAGAAAGAGAATTTTATTTTTCTGGATGTCCGCACGCCGGGTGAGCACGAACAGGTCCGTTTGTCGGATACCTTGTCCATTCCCTTTGGATCGCTGCGGGGTCGGCTTAATGAGCTGCCCAAGGATGCTGATATTGTCACCTTCTGTACCAGTTCGCTTCGGGGTTACGAGGCCGGTCTGGTCCTGCGGGCCGCCGGCTTCGAGAAAGTACGGGTGATGGACGGGGGGATAAATATGTGGCCCTATGAGAAGATTCAGTAGTTGTCTGATCCGTAATCATTGTTAGTGGTTGTGAGAGAAGGACGGCAGGCCCCGCCAATGACCTCCGAACAGGTACCGGCTTTACTTGTGTATTAATAGCCGCGGATAAGGATTGAGAGTTGTAAGATTATGGTCAGATGGCTTATCCTACTAAGTCGACCTGCGTCAGATAACCAAGGTCGGCTGTTTTTGTTTTTCTCTGTGCAGATACCTGAAATAGAGATACAGGTCGAAGGCGACCATGATCAGGTTGAGGGCGTAAAGGGCTATTATCCAATCAAAAGAATATAAGAGTTTGTGAATGATGCCGCTGAGATAGCCTACACACAAAATGGCCATGAAGCGGGCGCTTTTGCCGGAAACCACCTTAGTGCGTATGGCTTTGGCGATGGAGAACGGCCAACTGGTACCAAAACAGATTAACATTATGGCTTCGAATATGCTCATGTCTTCTAAAACCTCCTGTAAACGAACTTAGAGATTGTTTATTGGCTGTTGTAACACAACGCAGTTCAGTTGTCCTTCGGCATCACTAGTACAGTCTGATTTATATCCGGGGCGGTAGGGGGGAAGTATAAATCGTTGCCCTTGTCGGTGGCAACTTTGACATGATATTCAAAGTCGGCATCGGTAGCGGCTTCCTTGGGTATGGTGGCCGAGTAGACACCTCGTTTTACGTGGGTGGCGGACACTTTGTTGAACTCATCTTGTCCCATTATGCGCCAGTAGAGACTTACATCATGTGGTGGTTTTTCAGCCAGGATAATCAGCTTTAATTTCAGCTCTTCGCCAACAGCGATGCTGGTACGGACGGTAGGTACGATCAAGCGAGCGGGGCCGGTATATTTTTGTGAGGGCATGGCCTTGGCCGACAGATCTTTACCCATCATCTCGGCCAGCTCCTGCCCCGGGCCGGTGAGCATCTTGGGGATGATGTGCTGTTCCCAGTTGGCCACATTACCCATTCCGCCGGCGGTTTTAACGGTGGCCAGGAGATCCTGGTATGCCTTCTCAATTCCTTGAACCAAGTCAATACGGACGGGTATGACGCTGTCTTTGATAAGCTGCATTTTTTGTTTGGGATCTTGTTCTTTTTTTGCCTCGGTGACGAAACTATTGTAATTGTGCCAGTTCACGCGCAGAATTTCCATGGTCTGCAGCAGTCGGAACTGGCTCAACCAATAATCGAATCGTTCGAGATTGCCGGCACCCTCGATACGGGGGCGTAATCTGGCAAACCTGGAGAAGAAGCTGTAGCGTTCGGCTATCTCTTTGCCGGTCATGAAATGCGGTTTCAATCCGCCGGGTCCTTTATCCCATTGTGCGGGTCGGGGCAGTTGCCCGTCAATCTTGTCAAAGAGTTGGGCGATTTCCTCGGCGGCTTCGGGGCCGAATTGGTGGAGGGACCAATCGTAGTAGAAATCATATGTAGAGGGATAATTTGCAATACCTCTTACGTCGGCCTCATAATCTTTATATGCCGGCCCGCCGCAGTTAATCTTCCGGCTGTAGTCGGGACCTTGAATTTCGATGGCCGATATGCACGGCAATGATTTCCCGTCGGGATTATAGATGAAGTGAATATCGAGATATTTGTCACGGACCTTGATCTCTTTGAAGGTTAGGTTGAAGGCTTTGCTTTGGCCGAATTTGGCGAATATATCCACTCCACCGGCGACAATGCCGCCTTCTATTTGTATATCAAATACGCGTTTCTTGGGTTTGTTGTAGTTGTGTTCGCAGAGTTTCATGGTTACGACGTATGTGCCGTTGGGTACGGACAGGCGGTATGCGGACATTCCCTCGCGTATGGTTTGATACAGGGGATCATCTTGGGTGCCTTCGATGGCGTTAATGTCATAATTGATGGCCCGCCCGCCGATCGGTCCGGAGAATTCCGCTCTGCCGTCGCTCCATCCTGTTTGATCCCAAGCGGCATGAGCCAGGGCCGCGACGTTGGGTCCGAGGATTCGCGTTCGCCAATGGATGCCCATCAATCCGGAGCATCCGTACTGCAGGGCGTCGGAGGCGTCGCGGCGCATCCGCCCGACCCATAGTTGGGCCGCGGTTAGAGCGGGATCATCTTCCAGCCAGGGAATGGCCCATTTATCCCGACCGGCTACGTCGGCGAAGCCGGGATCGACTGGTGTTCTGCCTACTTGCCGATTGATGCAACTAACCGCCATGTCTTTGGGCAGGATAGTGTCGAACAACGATCGATCGTACTGCGGCCCGAGTACCCATCCGCAAGTCGCCAATCGGAACGGTGTTTTCATCTGTTTTGCGGTTTTGACGGCAGTCAGCATATCGTTGATTGAATGTTGAACTTTAGGTTTTGGTATGTTGCCCCAGGTCCAACCTTCAGGAGTCCAGAACCAGTAATAATCGAGGGGATAGGTTTTAATGATGCGTTGGAATATGCCTTTATAGAGCTGTTGAACGATCA
>CP070790.1:3107743-3117829 GCA_020346805.1 Planctomycetota bacterium | reverse complement strand
CAAACTCATGTTTAATTTTGAAAACGTCCATTGCCTCCGGCTGGATAGGGTGCAGGATGTCGAGGCCGATTTCGATCAGCTCGGGGATAATCGGCTCAATGTTTCCGCAGCAATGATGGAAAACCGTGCGGCCGTGTGTGTGGGCGAATGTATAGATCTCAGTCAGCCGGGGCTTGATTAATTTTCTCCAGTCGTCTGGCGAGAACAGCATAGCCCTTTGCGTTCCATAATCGTCACTCAAAGCGATACCGTCAAACTGGAAACCTTCAAATAGGATCTTCATTGTCTCCAGAATATTATCGGTAAGATTTCGAAGAAGCTGTTCGACAAATCCCTGGTTAATGGCCAGGTCCAGAAGAATATTTGCGGCGCCCCGCATAAAGGTAGCCCTTTCCCATAAGTCTCCCACCCAAATGATGGTATAGTGTTCCCGATTATCTTTACACCATTGACCGACATTCTGGAAACGATATGAAGCTGCAGGATCGGGGAAGCCATAATTAGAAAGATCCGGATCGGGAAGACATGGGACAATCGGCGATCCGCGATCAATCTCGCTGGTGGACCAGACTACGCCAAATTCGTCTTTAACGGTAGGGCCGAACTCGGCCGGTTTTGAATATAATGGTTTAATCGATTGGAGTCCCGTCATCCTGATTGGCATTTCCAATATATCTTCTATATTGGCGGTCCCGTAATGTA
Organism: Planctomycetota bacterium; assembly: GCA_020346805.1. Taxonomy (GTDB): domain Bacteria; phylum Planctomycetota; class Phycisphaerae; order UBA1845; family PWPN01. The sequence goes on along the minus strand of CP070790.1, from coordinate 3,117,127 downwards.
CTTCTAATCGGCGTCTGGCCGGCGGTGAAAACATGAAATTATAAGGGGTGGACGCGGGCTCTTGGTGTGACAATACCAGTTCTATCCAACGTTTGTGGTTTGCCATTTCGTTCGTATCCCACCATATTGGGTATTGCTTATAAGGTAAGACAATTAATTCTTTTTTAGCTCCTTGATGCGAATATTTCTGAACCATACGGGAATAGGTTCACCATGATCCTGGAATCCGATTACCCCTTCGCGCAAACGATTCTTCAACATTGGTACCTGATCGGCATCAAATTCCTGGGCCAACCGATCGTTTATTTTGATTGTTACTTTTGATCCGCAACAAGCAATCTCCACACTGTTCCATTGACCGGCCGGGTTGGAGGGATCTTCACGCGGGGCTAGTATACCGTAGATGGCTCCGGTGGTGCCGGCATTTGGCTTATTTGTCTTTTTGCCGCGTATTTGCATCTCCATGCCGAAGTGCGAGGCCCGTCCATCCAGTGGCGCCCAAATAAATACCCCGCTATTGCCTCCCTGGTGTATACGGTAGTCGAAGCGGAGGATGAATGACTGGTAGCGCTTTCGTGTCCGGATCCAGGGACCTTGGCCGCCTTTGCATTTGAGTATTCCATCTTCAATATACCATCCACCCCATGTGGATCTTAAGGTGGTCCAATCGTCAAATGTCTTGCCGTCAAACAATGGTGCGAATCCTTCAGCCTTTTCCAGATCGGTCAGGATTCCACTTGGTACGGAGCCTTTGATGGGGGGCATCGGGATTTGGACGGACATTCGTTCCCGCTCGATACGCTGCAGGAAATCGTTTTGGGCTTTCTTGACCTTGCCTTTGACATGATTTCGGCGAAAGATGCGGTCTTTTCCGGCATATGCTATATCTTTTATTGTTTTTGATTCTTGGTTCGGGGTGATTATTTTCGCCAAGGCGTTTGCATGATTGGCTACAAAAAAAAGCGGCTCATTAACTTTATCCAGTTTTGTTTTGTGGATCATGCCTGACGGTATACCCAATTTTGCTTTGGAGTTGGCCTTATCGATTATTTTGCACAATTCCAGGATTTTTTTCGGGTTATTCATCGGATAAGGGCAATTATTCGCCCAACTTGTGGTTCCGAAGATATCTCCGATGATAAAAATTACACTGTGGTAATCAGGTAATATTTCGGCAATTGTCTTGGCGGCATTACGGTATGCTTCTTCAGATTCCAGCCAATATCTTCGGTCGGCAGAAAAAAGGTTAACTATCGTACCTACGCGGTATTTATAAGCGTGATTGACGTATCTGAGAAATTGCTCTTTGGCTTTAGGATTGACGGATTTGCCATCGGCTGAAAAAAACCGTCCATTATTATCCAAACGCTGCACAGAAAAACCGATGGAATTAACGCCATACACAACCAATGGTTGAATTGTTTTTCCCAGAAAGGAATGATCGTTAGGTAGTTCCAGGTCGGGATCCAACTCCACGCCCCACAAATCAACGGAACCCATGCCGTGAAGGATTTTTCCATTTGCTATGCGGAGCATATTCTGCCCGCAGACAGTCTGGGTAAATATATATACGTAGATACAAATACTTATTAATTTTTTGGACATCCGGCGTTAACTCCAAATAGGTTGTTATATATGTATTTTTACTGTTCATACAGTCGGCTAAAGACATATTTTTATCTCTTTGTTGCTGTTTTGTCCAACAATTGACTACCTGAGTTGGTGATTAATTGACAACCAATGGGTGTATCTATACATTTTTGCATTCCAGTCGAATATTATTTTTTCGCCAGGGAGATCGTGGTATGTCAAAAAAGTTGTCTGATAATCTGTTTATACACTTTTTTTTGTTGCGTACGACTGTATGGGGAACGACTTTGTCGCTTTTGGTGGGGTATTCGCCTCTGACCGAGAGGTTTGCGGCGGGTGCCGGCCCAAAATATCAACGCCCGAATATCATTATTATCATGACCGACCAGATGCGGGCCCAGGCAATGGGTTGTGCCGGCAATTCGCAGGTACACACGCCTAATCTAGACAAGCTCGCCAACCAAGGTGTGTATCTAGCCAACATGATTGCCAACAATCCGGTATGTTGTCCGGCCCGGGCAACGATTTTGACCGGTATGTATCCCCACCGACACGGTATGATTATCAATGATCTTCGTCTGCGCGAGCGGGAGAGATCCTTGGCGGAGCTGTTGGCCGATCATGATTATGCCACAGGTTTTGTCGGCAAATGGCACCTGGACGGCGGGATTAGAATGCCCGGCTACATCCCGCCCGGTTTGCGCCGACAGGGATTCCAATTCTGGGCGGCCAATGAGTGTAACCATAATCACTTTGATTCCATATATTTCAGAGATTCCTGTAAGCCCATTCCCATAAAGAAATTTGAACCTGAGGTATGGACTGATGAAGCTGTTTCGTTTATACGCCAAAACAATGATCGGCCTTTCTTTTTATGGTGGGCCTGCGGCCCGCCACATAATCCCTATGGCGCCCCAGAACAATACGAAAAATTATACGATACGGCCAAGCTGAAGATGAGACCCAATTGGAAAGAACAGACCAGGTGGGGTTCCCGCCTGGATATTGCCAAATATTATGCCGCCATTACCGCAATCGATGATCAGGTGGGACGGTTCATGCGTATATTGGATGAATTGGGAATTGCTGAAGACACTATTTTGCTGTTTACCTCGGATCATGGCGATATGCTTGGTTCACAAGATGCCGTCTTCAAATGCAAGCCATGGGCCGAGTCGATCAATGTTCCCGGCATTATCCGTTATCCGCGAAGAATCAAGGCCGGCCAGCGGCGAGATTTATTAATATCGCATGTTGATTTTGTTCCCACTTTACTGTCTTTTTGCGGAATAAGTATCCCTGATAACATTCAGGGTCGAGATCTATCGGAACATCTTGCTAGTCGGGATGGAAGAGAACCCGAGGCGGTATTGCTACAAAATTTTGAACCCCGGCCACAGACCGGCGTACCTGCCGCCTGGCGTGGTGTTCGGACCAAGCGATATACCTACGCTCGACTAAGGGATAAACCCTGGGTATTGTACGATCTAAGGAAAGATCCTTATGAATTGAATAATCTGGTTGACGATCCAAGCAGTGCAGCATTGCTGGCAAAAATGGATGCTTTATTGCAACAGGAAATGGAACGCGTCGGCGATAGCTGGGATACGAATATGACCGAATGTTACAGAATTTATGATAAACCGTTTGTTTATCACCCTCATGACTGGTTTGTTAAGTAAGAGAGACCGAAGGTAATAACTTATTGAGGAATATTGTCATGTGTTTATGTCGATCGCTTGTACCATGTATATTGTTCGGTTTATTGTTGTGCACGTCGTGTTCGGATTTATCTATGAAGGCGTTTAGTTCATCGGATGTTAAGGCTCTCTTTACCGATCCGCCAACCGAGTACAGTACGGCCCCGCTTTGGACCTGGAATGACGATTTGTCCGAGGAGCAGGTTCTTGCTTCAATGCGGGACCTGGCTGAGCAGAACGTCAAACAGGTCTTCGTGCATCCTCGCCCCGGCCTGATGACTCCATATTTGTCGGAAAAGTGGTTCCGCCTTTGGGAGGTGGCCTTGGATGAGGCCGAAAGGCTCGACATGAACGTCTGGGTTTATGATGAAAACTCTTACCCCTCCGGTTTCGCCGGCGGGCACGTCCCCGATCAGATACCGGAATCGCGTATCCATTATTTAACGGCTCAGGAGACAAATGAATCACCCAAAGGTGAAGAAAATGTTTTTGCCGTTTACCGTAAGATAGATAACAAATATGAGAATGTGACACATTTGTTTAAAGCGGGCCAGGATTTGCCCAAGGCTCAATATCTTATAGTTTATGTTAAGCCGGAAATCGCGACCCCATGGTTTGGTGGCAGGTGTTATGTTGATTTGATGAAACCGGGCGTGACCGAAAAGTTCCTGGAAGTCACCTTGGAGCCTTACCGTAAGCGGTTCGGCCGTCATTTCGGCAAGCGTATCCCCGGCGCGTTTACCGACGAACCGACTATTCAGCTCAGGCAGGGGATGCCTTGGACGAGTAACCTGCCCCAGCTATTCGAAGAGAGATGGGGTTATCGCCTGACCGATCATTTGCCCAGTCTGTTCAAACCATCAGGCGATTGGAAGCGAGTTCGACACAACTTTTTACAACTCTTGAATGAACAGTTTATTTTGCACTGGGCCAAACCTTATTACGAATATTGCGACAAATACGGACTCGAGTTCACCGGTCATTATTGGGAGCACTCCTGGCCGTGGTGCTTACAGGTACCGGACAACATGGCCATGTATGCCTGGCAGCATCGGCCGGGCATCGATCTTTTGATGAATTATTACGATGAAGGGGCACATGGTTTTCTGGGTAATGTTCGTGCAGTCAAGGAGCTGTCCAGTGTGGCCAATCAGTTGGGCATAAAGCGAACATTATGTGAAACCTATGGAGCAGGGGGGTGGGATCTTCGATTTGAGGACATGAAACGCAGCGGAGATTTTCTTTATGTGCTGGGTGTCAATACTCTCGATGAACATTTCACTCCCATCAGCATGCGGGGCGCCCGAAAACGTGACCATCCTCAGTATTTCTCGTATCAGGCGCCGTGGTGGGATGCCTATCATATATCCGCAACTTATTTTACCCGGCTCTCGGCGGCTCTATCCCATGGCCGGGAAATTAATCAGATTCTGGTAATTGAACCCACCACCACGGTGTGGTTGTATCAAACCGTGCACAGGGGTACTCCCGAGATTGAAAGGATCGGAGGTGCTTTCCAGAAGTTGGTCGTATCGCTGTCGCAATCACAGGTCGAGTATGACATCGGCAGTGAATACATGATCGATCGATACGGTTCGATAGATGATACTGATTTTATAGTTGGAATATGCCGTTACAAAACAATAGTTATCCCGCCAATGACTGAAAATCTTAATGCTCAAACCATTGAATTACTGGAAGAGTATATGGAAAATGGTGGTACTGTTCTTTGTTGTGGTAATCCACCTGTTCTGTTGGAAGGCAGGCCGTCGAAGCGATGTTTGAATTTGTCGAACAATCCCAACTGGAAACAGGTTAAGGCTGAGGAACTTCCTGAGCTACTTCAGCCAAAAATAGATACGGGATTTGCACTTCATAGAAACCAGGGTGATAAAGGCATTCTCTACCACTGCCGCCGCCAGCTTGATGACGGTGATTTGCTCTTCCTGGTAAACACCAGTATTGATTCACCCACTTCGGGAAATATTGAATCCCAAACCGGCAGTTTGGAAAAGTGGGATCCCCGAACGGGTAAAGTACAATCTTATCCGTTTGATGTGGCCGATAAATACATTAAAGCCGAGTTTGAGTTGCCCCCGTGCGGATCATTATTGTTGTTTTTAGCTGACGAACGGCACGAACCGATACCGAAAGTTATTAAAAAATGCTCGATAGTTAAACCAACCGGTTCCACTGAGATTAAGCGTCTCAAGCCCAATGTCCTGACCCTCGATTATGTCGATGTGGTTGCCGGCGGTGAAAGCAAGAAGAATACTTACTTCTTCCCCGCCGCTCAGCATGTCTTCAATAAAAATGGGCTTGAAGGTAATCCGTGGGAACAGGCCGTGCAGTTCCGTGATGAATTGATAAAAATTAAGTTCCCGGCCGACAGCGGTTTTGAGGCCACATATAAATTTACCATAGCCAAACAAGTGCCCCCATCCTTGTTTGTAGTGATCGAACGACCGGAGTTGTACACAGTTTCCTGTAATGGAAAGAAGGTTTCACCCGGTCAGGGCGAGTGGTGGGTGGATAAGTATTTTGGCAAGGTTGACATCGCTTCGGTTGCCAAAGTGGGTGAAAACCAGGTTACCATCAAAGCTTCGCCAATGACCGTTTATCATGAACTTGAATCTGCCTATGTTTTGGGGGATTTTTCGCTCAAGGTGGCAGATTCTGGATTTGTGATTGTACCTGTTCGGAAATTGTCGCTCGGTCCCTGGAATGAGCAGGGTCATCAGTTTTATGGTCATGATGTTTCATATAGACAGATTTTTAATATTGCTGAACCGACGGGACAGTATCGTATTTCCTTGCCGAGCTGGTATGGCAGTGTAGCCAAGGTCAACGTTAATGGCCAACATGCCGGATATATTGCTCATGCACCGTGGGAATGCGATGTTACCAAGCACCTAAAGCCGGGTGAAAATATGGTGGAAGTGGTTGTGGTCGGGACCACGAAAAACACCTTCGGCCCGCATCACGGCAAGCCGCCATTGGGTCGGGCCTGGCCGGCGGGTTTTAAAAAAGCCCCGAATACCGGTCCGCCACCCGGAAAAGAATATTCCACGGTCGGTTATGGACTATTTGAATCCTTTGTGTTGAAGCAGATAATAAAATAACCGCGTAGAGAGTAAACTTGCCGTTCACCAGTGTCGGATTTGTGAGCGGAATATTAGTTGTTATATCACAACATCCGTTGGTCTTGGCTTAATACGATTCCTTGATTGCCGAACCAATCGTAGTGGATAGTCTGTACCCCAAGCTGCCATTGACAGGGACAAGTTGTATCCAACCAATCTAGAGGTTCACATAAAGGTTGTTCTTTTGAAGCGAGAGCAAATGCCTGTTTTAATGCTGTTTTCTGTTCGGGGCCGACGGCATCAGGGGATGCAGATACAAATAAGGGAGTACCGCTGCGGGTCAGCAGATCGAGCCACTGTTGGTTCATCTCCCAGGGCACTTGATTGGTCAGACCCACACAATCGGCATCGACTGCGAAGAATGTCCCATGTTGTGCTGCCCGAAAGGCCAGTGAATTAATACCCATGAATCTTGTACGCTCCCATTGTCGGCCGCTGGTGTCGTCACCGATCCGCTGTAATTCCACAAGTCCCGCTGCCAGATGCCCGACGGTATTGCAGCCGATTATCAGTATGTTCCCTGCGGCCTCTCTGATTGTGTGATACAGATCCAGGATTATTTCAGCCGTTGTCTTGCTGCGGTCGGCAAATGACCAGCCGTCAAATGTGAACTGTCTACCCATGTCGCGGCCCAGTCGGCCGGAAATGTCGACAGTGGTAAAGTCGTGTTTGATCAGTTCATAACCCCAGTCTGTAAGACGTTTGACGTCTGTTGTGACGTGATCGAGGACTTCTGGAATACTCGGGTCCAGCACAGGACCCGGCTCATAATTATCCATCCTATGGGCGGGGAGTAACCAGGGATGCGGTACGTTGGCTTTGGTCAACAAGGGCCGAAACCAGATCCCGGGTCGAACCCCCATTTCTTTTATTGATTCTGCCAAACCGGCCATATCCGGAAATTTTTCGTTCCCCGTATTCCAGGGTCCGCCGTTGAAACCAGCTTCCGGTTCATGGCGTATCTGCCATCCGTCGTCGATAACCATAAATGGACGGTTGCTGCTTGACGGCGCCAGATCAGCGATCAGTTTGGCATCTTCCAAGATTTGTTCATGCGAGCTGTTGCCGTACGCGTAGTACCAATTGTTCCCGCCATATACCGGTGATGCCGGCATTAAAGGCCTGTCGCACATTTGTTTGCAGAATGCGCGTACTGCCTGAAAGGCCGATTCTTCCGAATCACCTTGTCGGGTTACAACAGTTGCGACTTCAAGTTGACGATCTCTCAATTGAATACCAACGCCGCCTGAGCGAACGTCGAGCCAGAGGCTCAACCCGGCTGAATCCATCTGCCAGCAACACAACGATCGGGCCCCAGTCTTGACTCCGTATCCATCCGTACGTTTGCCGTCATGGATCAGAAAATACCAGGGCATTACTCGTTCCGGCACCAAACCTCGCCATTCGAAGGTACCGTAACTGCGTTCCCAGTCATCACCAAGAAATCGCAAGCCAGGTTGAATTTTTGCCTGCCAACGCAGGTGCATGCGCGTAATCGCCGTATCCGGTGCGGATAATAAGATGCATAGTTCATTTTTGCCTGGTACCGTATGTACTTTAATATCCCCTGCAAACCAGGTTTTCTCGGAATACCTACTGTGCAAAGTAAAGGATTCTGTTTCACTGAAAACAGTCACGTAATCCGGAATCCGCAGGATATTGATGTGATTCATCTGACCTGTTACTCCAAATTCAGAACTTGTTCTATATCATTAGGTTATATTAATTGACAAAAGTGTAACCAAATATTAGTTTTTGGGCAATTTGATGGTTGTAATCAGAAGGTGGTCTGGAGGAACAATCTTGGCAAATCAATCTTCCAAAAATTCTATAACTCGCCGCGATTTATTGCGCTATACCGCCGGGGGAATGGCTGCATCGGCCTTGACCGGGTGTTCCACAATTGGTGAGGGGTGGGGGAGCAGCCCGGATCGGAGTAACGACCGGCCGAATGTTCTTGTTATTTTTGACGATCAACTTCGAACCGAGGCATGCAGCATTTACGGCGGAAAGAATATTACTACACCCCATATGGAGCGAATGGCTCGCCAGGGGATGACCTTTAACAATGCAACGTCAACCTGTCCGCTGTGCACGCCGTACCGGGGTATGTTGCAAACTGGTCGTTATCCGACACATTCCGGTCTGGTTTTGAATTGGGTGGAAGCCAATCCCCGACAGCGTTGCATTGCCCACGTGTTTAACGATGCCGGCTATGATACAGGTTTCATCGGCAAGTGGCATCTGGCCGCGGGAGTGAAGAAATATGATGGTTATCAGATCAAGACCAAGCAAGACGCCGAGAAGGTTAAGCAAATTCGGGATGATTATATGAAAAGAAATCCCGAGACCGAGTATGTTCCACCTGGGCCGCAACGATTGGGATACAAACATTGGCAGGCATTTAACTTCCATTGCGATTTTAACAATTATTATTGGTATGAGGATGAACCAAACAAAATGTACCGGGAAGGGTATGAGACGGACATCCAGACGGATCAAACCATTGAATTCATGAAACAGCGACAAAACTCCGGACAACCATTCTTCGCGATGATGGCCCCTCATCCACCGCATCCGCCTTTTGATCCTGCCTGGTGTCCGAAAGGATATCTGGAGAAAGTTCCCAAGGATCTTCATTGGTTGCCCAATGTTCCTGAAGGTCATAAGCTGCGCAGAGATCCGGATATGGCCCGTTGTTATTATTCGATGTGTAAAAACATGGACGATAATCTGGGGCGAATTCTGGATTATCTCGATAGGTCGGGCCTGTCGAAGAACACGATTGTGGTTTTTACGGCCGATCATGGGGAGATGATGGGCAGCCAAGGCCGCAGAAACAAGATGGTTCCATATTCCGAGGCGGTTAACATTCCTATGATCGTTCGCTGGCCGGGACATATTCCCGCCGGTGTGCGTACCAATGTTTTACATACGCCGATGGATCATAT
>CP070790.1:3096142-3107643 GCA_020346805.1 Planctomycetota bacterium | reverse complement strand
CCATATTCCCATCGTCGATTCCTGCATGACATGTCATGCATCGATCAGTGGTATAGGTCTCCGTAAAGTGCAAGTCGCATCGTATATCCGGTAAAATGACTTGTTTAATTGCATGCGTGCCGGGAGTATCTTTGGGGGCCAGGAAATCAAACAAAGGAAGATTGATCGGTCCCGGACTGTCTCCTATATCTTCCTCATCAAGTTTTTCTTCAGACAACCAATCGATATTCTTTATTGCTGTCCTCACCTTGAAATAATCGTCTTGATACTTCCGCCACGGCCGGTAGTGATCGACCTTGATCCACCAGATAATACCCGCCAGCAAGGCCAAGCACGAACACGCAAAGATAAAATTCACTCTTCTAATGTTGTAATGTCTTTTCGTTGTTATAGACATAACAGACCGGCACCCAATCTAAAACCCATTCCCAACCACTCATGATATCGTCTAATCGCCGAGCGTAAGCCCAAATCATATCATAAGACAACTATTTCGCCACGCTTCCGGATAACTCAGGTGATATGTTGCCTCAATTCCAATCCTATCCTTGAGTCAGTAACGGTATAAAGAAGACAAACCTTTACCGCTCCAATAAAGCGATATCTGTTTACCCCCATTTTTAAACCTATTCGACGAGACCATCCTCCGGCAACGGCGGACAGGGAGAGGCCGAAAGAACCGCCCGCATTAAGGCCTCCGTAACCTTTGTCCCTTTGGATAAACGGAAAGTTTGACGCCTGTAACCCGGGGTATTTATCAATGTCATTGCCGGCCAGGGCGAACAAAGATCGAGAACCACATGGGCCTCCCGAAGATTGAACGTCTCAATCGTCGGCTGTTGGCGACGCAGAGTAAACCTGACCAACTGCATCACTCCAGGGGCAAAGCGAAAATAATACCCCCGCCCCAGAACCGATGATAAAAAATAAGAACCATAACCAATAAGTATCAACAGCAGCAATACCGCATTGAACAGTACAATCCGCTGCCAATATCCATGTTCGACAATATCGATGATTAATAAATATATAAGCATTGCAATCACCAGCAGGGCTGCTGCCGATAATAGCGTCGGATGGGGAGGTGGGATAATCGCTGGTGTGAAACCGGCAGCCGCATCCGGCGGCACTTCCGGTGCTCGGTCCCTAAAGTAAACATAAAGGCGGCGGTGTCGGGAAAGTTTCTTGCGAATAAGACCATCCCAGGTGGCCACCCGGGCCGGTACACGCCGCCAGACTCCCGAAACCAATAGACAATAGCGATGAACCAGCAGCGCTGCTCTTTCCCATCGCTCTTGCTGAATGGCAGTTTCAATGGCTGACGCATCTCGTCTGGCCTGACGACCACAACGTATCCAAACCGGTAATGAAAGGAATGTGGTATAAGTCAAATATACTATAACTATCAACTCATACCGAAAAAGAATCTCCGCTAAAGACGAAATCTGTCTCCCAAATGGCCATAGGGATCTAGACGATGCATGCAACCAAAGCATGGTGGCAACCAATAAAAGAAACCATACCAACCAGGCAATTAAGGCTACCCATAGCGAAGTTCTTGGTCCGCGGGGTTTGGGAATCCACCAGATCCCAACAGTGCCCAAGTAGCTAATAGTTGGATCGGCAAGGATCATCTTAGTTCAACCGGCATCTCGATTAATGTATAGAAAATATCAAATCCAACTATCCCGGAGAAAAACACCGGAAATCTCAAAATATCTCCCTCATATCAACCCAAACGAAAAATAGGGTTGGATAAGAGTCATGGAAAATCAGTACCGGCACTATTAATACAGAAAAACAGTAAATTTGTGCTACTTAAAAATTGGCAGTCAAAGCTTCAATATAAATCTAAATTATCTAATTAGCACATTTTTACTTCACATTTAATACTTCTCCAGGCCTGGGGGGACCTTTTAGAACAATCCACGCTCGACGATCCCGTTTCTCGATGGAAAAAGGTTTCAAGGGGTAAACATTTCCCATCCAAATTAGTACCACATGATCCGCATCCCGGTGAGATTCCCAAAAAGTCACCGGCGCCCGGATACGAACATTCCATTCCCTGCGTATAAGGTTTATCAAATAAGGACTTAGATCATGAAAATATCGGACCGACAGTGCGGTAGCTACGGCACGAATCGGCCCGCTGACCTGTTTTAGCCAGATTAGATCACCGGGTTTCACTATTTTATAGGGAGTACACCCCATTTCACCAAATCGGCATTCGATGGTCTTACGACCTGCAATAATATCATCGACAAAGGACCGATATAATACAGTAGGATGGTGCCGCAATAGGAAATCCTCTTATCCGTTGGGGACCCAAAAAATCGGTAATTCGGACAAAAAGATATAAAAAGTTCTACCAAATATTCAATAAGGCACTAGTCTTTCCATTCAGAAACGCTACAATATTGCAGTGAGATCGTAATCCTGAATTTACTAATTTTAAAAAAAGAGTGGAGCCATGACTGTTCGACACCATATTAAAGTGCTAGTTGTAGACGATGACCCCCAGGTCTGTAAAACCGTCAGTATGATTTTGCAGGAGCACGGATACCACGTGCAATCATACAATCAACCCCGACAGGCCCTCCAGGTGGTACGCAAGAGCCCCTTCGATATCGCCCTTATCGATATCAAAATGCCTGATTTGAACGGGCTCGAACTGGTTGAAAAAATCAAGGTGGAAGACCCGCACATTGCCGTGCTCGTCATGACCGCCTATCCCGATATCCAAACCGCAGCTGAGACCATGCGCCTCGGCACCAGGGATTACATCACCAAGCCCTTCCATGAAGAGCAACTTCTTAACGCCGTCGAACGAGTCGCGCACGGGATGGGTTTGATTTACACCAACGAGCAGGAACTTAACAGACTGATCGGTCAGCGTATACGGCAGGAAAGACTTAAACAAAGTCTGACATTAAGACAGTTGTCAGAACGGTCGGAGTTGACCACCTCCCAGTTGTCCCAGGTAGAATTAGGAAAAAACGCTGCCAGCGTTTGGGCGTTGGCCAGAATAAGCGGTTCACTCGGCCGACAACTTTGTGAGCTCCTCGGCGGACTGTGACCAAATCCTGCAATTACCCTTTTTATCTTATTTATAAACTCCCGGTTCATTATCACCGGCTACTGATCGATATGCGTAAAACAATACTGTTTGCCATGCCCGAGGATAGAGGCTAAACTGAAACCTTATGAGTTCTGATAAAACCATCCAACCATCTATCCAGGGAATGGAATTTGCCAAGAAGACAGCCGCCCTTGCCCACGATAATCATGCCGAAGATGTAGTCATTCTCGATCTGCGGGGCATATCCCCAATCGCCGATTTCTTCGTCATTGCCACCGGTACCTCAGACCGCCAGATGCGAGCCATAGTGGACCAAATCGACCAATACGGCAAACGAGTCGATCAACAACGATACGGACTCAGCGGATACGAAACGGCAACCTGGATACTGGCGGACTACGTAGACGTGGTCATCCATTTATTTGATGCCGACCGCAGACAATACTATGACCTGGAACTGCTATGGGGTGATGCCCCCCGAATCGACTGGCGACAATCCGTTTCAGCGTAAAATTCGTTCGCCAAATTCACTAGTTTACACCAGCAAAACCTCAAATTATTATTCCTGTCGCACTTTCGCCAGGCCCCGTTCCAGATCGGCAATAATATCCTGCGGATCTTCCAGGCCGACCGAGAGCCGTACCAACTCGTCGATGATGCCTAACCGGTACCGTTCCTCGCGGGATTCTCTGTAATAGCTCATCAACGCCGGATGTGTAATCAGTGTTTCGGGGCCGCCCAGACTGGGACCCAGCAGGCAAAGTTTCAGGTCGTTGAAAAAGGCCATCGTATCATCCATGTCACCGTCGATTTCAAAAGTAACCACTGCCCCGAAACCCTTCATCTGCCGACGGGCAATCTCGTGATGGGGATGACTGGGTAAACCGGGATAGTAGACTTTGCGGACCTTTGTATGGGCCTCCAGAAACTCGGCAACCTGTTGGGCTGTCTGGTTCAGACGCTCTACCCTCAACCCGAAAGTTTTCAGGCCGCGAATCAACAAATAGCAGCTCATGGGATCGACAACACCACCCGTAACCCTGCGCCATTCATAAATTGGCTCAGTAACTTCCTTTCTACCACATACTGCCCCACCGAGGATATCATTATGGCCGCCAAGATATTTCGTTGTGCTGTGAATTACTATATCCACTCCCTGATCAAGAGGCCGCTGATTCAGAGGGGTGGCAAAGGTGCTGTCGATAACGCTCAACAATTTGTTCTTGCGAGCAATGCGCACAACCTCGTCCACGTCGGCAATATTAAGATATGGATTGGTCGGCGATTCGGATATAACCATAACCGTTTCCTTTCGTACGGCATCGGCCATAGACTTATAATCACCCATGGAAACAATAGTGGCATCGATGCCGAACCGCGGCAGGACTTTGCTTACAAAATTTAACGTCTGTTTATACGCATCGTCGGTAATAACCAGATGCTGACCTTGGTCGCATAAAGAAAGGATAGTCGCGGAAACGGCACTCATCCCACTGTCAAAAAGCATACACCGATCGGCTCCCTCTAAAGCGGCTAGTTTCCGCTCCGCCGCCTCCCGCGTAGGATTGCCGTAACGCCCGTATTCATAGTGGTCTATCTTCTTTTTACCGAAAGCCACAACTTCGTCCATATCCTTAAAAACAAAGGTACTCGTGTAAGCGATCGGCGTGGTAATACTTCCCAACCAGCGTTTCTCCCCGCAATGAACCGCGTCAGTGTCAGGATGTCCGGTCGAATGTTCAGTAAACTCACTCATGTAACACTTCTCCAAATATCTAATAACGAAACTTGGCGGCAATAGGCATGCGTCGGCCGACGCCAAAAGCCCTGCTGGTCACTTTCAAACCTTGTGCCGCCTGCTTGCGCTTGTATTCGTTCATGTCCACAAGTTTCACCACCTTCTGTACGGTATCGGGATCGATACCGGCGGCAATAATCTCATCGACACTTTTTTCATTAGTAATATACTGCTCCAATAACACATCCAGCACATCGTATGGTGGAAGGCTGTCCTGATCGGTCTGATCCGGACGGAGTTCCGCAGACGGCGGTTTGTTAAGGGTGTTTCGAGGGATAATCTCCTTACCGGCCCGTTCGTTGATATACTCGGCCAGTTGATAAACCAACATCTTGGGCACATCACTGATAACCGCCAGCCCTCCACACATATCCCCGTAAAGCGTACAATAACCAACCGCCAGCTCGCTCTTATTGCCCGTGGTCAACAACAGTGAACCATACTTATTCGACAAGGCCATTAGTATCGCACCGCGATTGCGGGCTTGGATGTTCTCTTCGGTAATATCCGGCTCAAGACCCACAAAATGGGAATGCAGCGTATTTTCGAAGGCTTCATGGATCTCGCCAATGGGGATTATCTTGAATTCGATCCCCAGATTCCTGGCCAGGGCGTCCGCATCAGTTCGGCTATGCTCGCTGCTGTATCGGGATGGCATCGACACCCCGGTAACCGCCTTGGGGCCCAGAGCGGCAGCGGCAATCGCAGCCGTCACCGCCGAGTCAATCCCACCCGACAAACCTAATACCGCTTCCTTGAACCCGCACTTGCGAACATAATCCCGCGTACCCAGCACCAGAGCCTCGTAAACGGCAGCAATCCCCTTAGGATAAGGCTCGCACCGATCCGAAGCTGAGGAAATGAGATCAACAACCAGAAGATCCTCCTCAAACGCCCTGGCCTGAGCCGCCAGTTCTCCCTTGGCGTCGATCACGGCCGACGCTCCGTCAAATATGAGTTCGTCGTTCCCGCCAACCTGGTTTACGAATACCAACGGCAGCTTGCACCGCTTGGCCTGGTTGCCGAACAACCGCATGCGGAACGGATATTTGTTCTGCCAGAAAGGCGAGGCGCTCATATTGATAATAAACTTCGCCCCCACAGCGGCAAGTTGACCAATCGGATCGCGTTGATAAAGCCGTCGCCCAATCAGCTGTTCATCATTCCAGAGATCTTCGCAAATACTCACCCCCACGGGGACGCCGGCATGCTCGACCACCGCCACCTCGGGGCCGGGCTCGAAATATCGCTGTTCGTCAAAAACATCGTAAGTGGGCAGCAGCGATTTGTACCGTACCTGCTTAACCTGACCGTCCGTGCAATATGCCGCCGCGTTACGTAACTGCCGGCCTACGGTGTCGGTATTCGATTCCACAAATCCGATCAACGCCGCAATGCCCCTACATGATTCGGCTATTCGATGCACCGCCTCCACATTGGCCCGCACAAAACGGGGCTTGAGCAGCAAATCGCGCGGTGGGTATCCCATTACCGCCAACTCAGGAAATACCGCCAAAGACGCACCCGCAGAGCGCGCTTCGGATATCAAATTGATGATCTTGGCGCTATTGCCCTGAATATCACCAACCATCGGATTAATCTGCGCCAGTGCAATCTTCATTCAGAACATCCTACGATATCGGAAGTTTCAATCCAATCCGCACCCAGGGCGGAGAGTGTTTGACACGCCTTCTCGCCGGTTTCCTTGCCCAGTGCCTTGATCGCATCGCGCACAATCTTGACACGCCGGCCCCTTTCCAGCAAGCCCATGGCCTCCTGAAGAACACAATAATCCGTAGCTACTCCAAATACCAAATATTCCCCCACTTCCAGTGCCTCGACCAGATCGACAAAATTGGGATTGTCAAAAACACTAAGGGTCGGTTTGGTGAAGATGAGCTGATCGTAATCACTCAACAAGCTGACTACCGGCCTGGGCAAAATATCTTCCGGGCGAATAGTGAAATTGCTCGACAGCACGGTGATCGGCAACTTCTCCTGGCCCGACGTGCCCTTTACACAATGCGGGCCGAACTCGGCAAACTCCGGATCGTCGGGCGTATGCTCATCAACCGAACTTAGTACGGGAATTTTCGCCCCGGCGGCATAATCAAACAAACGATCCAGGGCATCCCGGATCTCCACCGAACCCGGTACATAAAGGGCGCCGGCCGGATCCAGAAAATCAAACTGCGTATCAACATCGAGAATAACGCGTTCCAGGGCTGACATTTAGGCTCCTTCAAGCCTGACATACTAATATTTTACTGACTTGCCGACCAGAGAACGTCGGCTTGTGCTGCCACCATAATTGTAGTAATTCTTGACCCGGTCGAAACTCCCATTAAGGTATGCGAATACATTTACAGGAGTAAATCCCATGCGAATCGGTTTTCTAAACAAATTCAATCCCGAACGTATTACCTTTATGAAAAAACATGGCTTCGGCTGTACGGAATTATCCATCGGCCCCGATGATCCCTTCATCCCCGGCAAAGACGGCTGGAAGGACAAGGCCGCCCAGGTCAAAACCGCCTACGATCGGGCCGGTATCCGCATCAGTTGTCTGGCCGGCTTCTATGACAACCACATGGATCCCAATCCCAATGTGGCCAAACAACACCGCGAACACGTGCGCAATTCCATCAAATTAGCCCAGTACATGGGCGTTCCTGTGGTGGCCGGCTTTGCCGGTCGCGTAATGGACGGATGGATTGATAACTCCATAAAACGATTTAAAGAGATATGGAGCGAACACGCCAAGTTCGCGGAAGACCACGGTATCAAGATCGCCTTCGAAAACTGCCCCATGGGTTGGTTCCACACCCCGTTCTTCGGCAACAACTGTATATGCACGCCCGAGATGTGGTCCAAATGTTTTAATGCCGTACCTTCAGAGGCCTTGGGCCTGGAATGGGACCCTTCGCATCTGATATGCCAGTTCATCGATCCCGAGCTGAATGTCCGGGAATTTGCCCGCAAAATCTTTCACGTCCACGGCAAAGACGCCAAAGTCTACCACGACAAATTGGATCGTTTCGGCATGTTCAGCGGCAACGCCATCGAACACTGCTTCCCCGGTCTGGGCGATTCAAATTGGGGAACTATTATCAAGGAACTACGCCGGGCAGGCTATAACGGCGATATTAACATCGAAGGATGGCACGACTCCACCTTCCGCAACCACAAAAACGGTCCTAAACTTGAAAATTTGGGTTTGCTCATCGCCAAACGCCATCTGGAACAATTTGTAGATGGTGAGTGATCAACAATCTCAACGGAGAATCCGAATTGCCAGATACTCGCCCGATTCGTGTCCTCGCCCTTCAGCCGGAATTACGCTGGCTTCAATCCATGCCTGACATGCATCTGATACGCCAAACCATCGAAAAGGCGTTGGTCAAAGAACCGGCCGATCTGGTCGTACTGCCGGAAGTCTTTAATGGTGTACCCGCTGATTACAATCCCGACGCCGGCCCACAGGCCCGCCAGTTCCTCAGCACATTGGCCAAGGCCTGCAAAATCGCCGTCGTCGGCGGAAGCATCGATTATCAACATAATCTTGGTAACCGCCGAAACACCTGTTTCCTCTTCGACAGCAGCGGAAACGAGGTCGGTTCATACCACAAGCGTTTGCTCTTCGCACACGAACGTGAATCGCATCAAAAAGGTGACGGCCCAGGCATATTCGAGTTGGCCGGCATCCGTATCGGTGTCCTTATCTGCGGTGATTTATGGGAACCAAATTACGTTCGCGAACTTATCGATCGAATTGATCTGCTCTGTGTCCCCGCTAAAACCACCGTCCCCAGCGATTCCCATACCGAATACGCCCGTCGGCTATGGTGGAACCTGGCCCTAACCCGGGCCATGGAAAATGCCCTCCCCATTGTGGTCAGCGATTGGCCTGAATCCAGACATGAGGCAACTAGACTTATCGACGGCACCAAGGTGCACCATGTCCACTACACCAGTGGAGGAGCCAGCATCACCAACCCCGGTAAACGACCTCATTTCGACGATATCCAGATAAACCTGCCGCGCGGAAAACCGGGAAACTTATCGGCAACCATCAATCTCGAGGAGATAACCAAATTCCGAAACTACCGCCGATCGGTAGGACTGTTACCTGAAATCAACTAATCCTCTAACAAAACACCTTATTCCCCATAAACAATTTAATATCAATATGTTACGTTCATACAAAAACAAAAACTCACAGGCACGCTAATTAAATCTGGTAGGCAGTCGATTTTATTTATGGAAAAACAGAATTTTGTCGTACCATATGCAACCCGGGCAGGATTCACGGCATATAAATATATGCATGAAAGCTGCGCATTCAGTGCGTATTTAGACCGATAAATAATTGTAACTACTGGTTATAACGTGACATAGAGCAAAGTAGCACCTTTTCAGTCGATAGGAATTATGACAAGTGAGTGTTGGTGAAATACTTTTAGAGCGGGGGAAAATAACTGCCGAGCACCTCCAGGCTGCCCTTGCCGCCCGCAAAAGCCCACATGACCGCATCGACCGCATACTCGTTCAAATGGGATTTGTTGACGAACGCGAGGTACTCAAGATCCTCGGCGAACAGATGAGTATTGACGTGGTCGATCTTGCCGAGATCGATATCGACATAGAACTGCTTAAAAAGATGCCCAGCCGACTCATCCACAAACGCGGGCTGATCCCTATCGCTAAAACCGAAGATTCTCTTAAAGTCGCCACCGCCGACCCATACGATATCACCGCTTTCGACGAACTGCGAATGCTCACCGGCCACAAATTAAAAATCGAACCGGTACTGGCCAGTGAATCCGAGATTCAAAGAATCATTCGTCAACACTTCGGAGTCGGTGGTTCGACCGTCGACGAGATGATCGAGGACCAGGAAGAAGACGAAGACGTTGAACTGCTCACCGATTCTGTCGATGAAAACGGCGACCTGGTGGAAATGGCCCAGGAGGCTACTGTCGTCAAACTGGTCAACGAAATCCTTACCGAAGCCATTCGGGACAAAGCCAGTGATATCCACATCGAACCTTACGAGAACGATCTGACCATTCGTTATCGCATTGATGGCGTACTGCAAAACACTGTCGTCCCCCCGCAGATCCGGCGCTTTCAGGCTGCAATCATCAGCCGAATCAAAATCATGTGCAATCTCAACATCGCCGAAAAACGGTTGCCCCAGGACGGCGGATTCAAGGCCCGTATTCACGGCCGGGAAATAGACTTCCGTGTCTCCGTAGTGCCCACCGGATATGGCGAAGGAGTGGTACTGCGTATTTTGGATAGACAATCGATCAACCTCTCGCTCCAGCAATTGGGCATGAGTGAAGATTTGCTCAGCGATTTCGAGTCGCTGATCACCAGGCCTCACGGCATCATCCTGGTGTCCGGACCTACCGGTAGCGGCAAGACCACCACCCTCTATGCCGCCCTGCACACCATCGTTTCAGACGAAATCAAAATCCTCACTATTGAAGATCCCATCGAGTACTATCTCGACGGCATAAACCAGGTGCAGACCAGCGAGAAAATCGGCCTGACTTTTGCCCGCGCCCTACGTTCCTTCTTGCGCCATGACCCGGACGTAATTCTGGTAGGCGAGATTCGGGACCGCGAGACCGCCGAGGTGGCCATCAACGCATCGCTCACCGGCCACCTGGTCTTCAGCACCCTGCATACCAACGATTCCGTCACCGCCAACACCCGCCTCTTGGACATGAACGTCGAGCCTTTCCTGGTCTCCAGTTCGATTGAAGGTGTCCTGGCCCAGCGGCTGGTGCGAACCATTTGCCCCCACTGCAAGGAAGCTTACGAACCCGATCGTGCCGCTCTGCCTAATGACTTCGAACTCGACTCCGGTAAAAAACTTTACCGCGGACGCGGCTGCCGGGAATGCCGACATATCGGCTACAAGGGCCGAATCGGCATCTTTGAGCTGTTAATGATGAATACCGAAATACGCGAACTCGTCGTCAATCGGGCATCGGCAGGCCAAATCCTCGAAGCCGCCATGAAAAACGGCCTCAGACTCCTCCGCGAAGACGGATGGGACAAGGTCCGGGCCGGCCTCACCACCCCCCAGGAAGTCCTACGCGTCGCAAAAGAATAAAACAAATCAACAAATCCACTCTAATACGGATTCCACTTCAAACATGCGCTAAGAGAGCGGGTCAGGCACAATATTCCTTTGGAATAATTGAGCCAGACCCGGCACACGTTTGAAGTGGAATCCGTATGTCTCCTTGGATATCATTCATTTGATTGATTGGCCGGCCGAACCGGCAACCGAAGCGAGACGGCGGGCAAATTCGTCGTCGGGATCGAGTTTAATCGTCACCGGGCGTTCGGTGGCCCGGTTGTAATAACCCTCCAGAGCAGACATCAGATAGGGCATGGTCAGCTTAAGACTCTTCTCGGAACTAACCGTATCACAGCAACCCTCCCATATAACGCGTCTGCCCGTTGGCTGTTTCTTGTCTTCGATCCATGCGGATACGAATAAGGTATGTAAATATCGCAGATGTACTGTCTGCGTCCGCGATCCAACCACACCATAATAACCGTGGCGATAAAATCCCGGCCCCCAATAATGATCCCAATGGCCGT
>CP070790.1:3088449-3096042 GCA_020346805.1 Planctomycetota bacterium | reverse complement strand
CGATGCCTATTTCGGTAACCGCCAGAATTCGGCTGCCGACTTCCGTATCTATGGTGGCCCAAGCGATATCTTCTATCTGGACATAATCCGCGTTTCTGACGTACAGCCCCTGTGGTTTCCGGTGGCGGTTATCGATGCGGTACCAACCAGCGGGCAACCTCCGCTGGAGGTGAACTTCGACGCCTCCAATTCCTCCGATCCGGACGGAACCATCGTCGGCTATGAATGGGATTTCGACAACGACGGTACAGTGGACAGCACAGCCGTTACCGATAGTTATACTTACCTTACGGAGGACGACTATATTGCCAGGCTTACGGTTACCGACGACAACGGCCTTACCGGTACGACGTCGGTGATGATTTCGGTGGCGATCGTGACCGTACCCAGCGATCTTGATCGGGATGGGGATGTGGACCATGAAGATTTCGGGCTTTTCCAGATCTGTTTATCCGGCGATGGTACCTTATACGGAGAGGGATGCGAGATTGCCGACCTGGATTCGGACTTAGACGTGGATGAGAACGATTTTGCCATACTGGAGGGATGTATGAACGGAGCGAATAAGTCGCCGGGATGTTAGCGGATGGAAGCGACTAAAAGGTGAGTGCGGGAACTATAATAAGCAAGGAGATTGGGACATGAAAGGGAATCCAATTATCCATTTGGGGGTATTAACTATTATAGTGGGAACCTTGGTGTCAACTACGGCCCAGGCAGACCCACTCATCCCTGCGGTTCTCCAGGAAAGGGTTATTCTCAAAGACTATCCCCCCGATAAGACCTACGACTCGGATCATGCCTATGATATTGTCAAGTCCGGCAATTACCTTTATGTGGCCGGTTACCCCGGTTTGGATGCGGTTGAAATTTATGAGGATCCCGGCGAACCCGGAGTTAAGAAATTAAGCTGGCTCGACGCTCACAGGCTGGGCACAGGCCATCATATGTATGGCGTCGCGGTCCCCGTTCAATATCCTAATCTCTATACGGCATACTGGTCTCCATGGTGCGGCCTGACGTTTTATTCGCTGGCCGATCCGGCACATCCTCTGCATCTCGGACAACGAGATACCGGCTATCACACTTTTCATGTTGAAGTACAGGAAGACGTGCTTTATGTCTCCCGGGGCGTTTCGGATCCGGGCAGCATAATCGTATACGATATTGCCACCAATCCGGCATCACCTGCCGAGAAAAAACGCGTGAATCCAACAGGTGCGGCCTCGCACATCACCAACGCAGTTCGGTTCGGAGATTATTTATACTTTGGGGCCGGACGTTATATTTATGTTTACAATTCAGTCGATGCTTATAATCCGACATACGTGACCAAGAGAACCATTGAATCACTTAGTACTAAGCTGGCGATCTATGATAATTATCTGTTCGTTGGTTCTGAAGAGAATATTCCATACTCGGGTAATAATCCGGGGGGTATCTATGTTTTATCGTTGGCCAATCCCGCCTCTCCGGTGAACGTCGAGGCCGGTAATGCTCCTGCCTGGACCGGGGGATCTGGTACCAGAGTGAAAGATTTGCATATCCAAGGGCATTACCTGGCGATTCCGTGGAATACAAACGTTTTAACCTTCGACATAAGTGATCCTGAAAACATTATTCAAATACCCGGCCAGAATCCAATTAGAATCCTTTGGGATGATGATGGGGATGGAACACCCGAAAGCCCCAAACCTAATACCATGCCTCCCTATCAGGATGGAGATGAATTCCATGATGGCTATGCTCATTGTATTACCGGTGCAGGAAATTATATCTACGTCGGGACTACAACTGATGGGGGGCATCTAGGCACCGAATCCATTTACGGTGCTCGTGTCTATTCGATCCAGATAGCCGAAGGTGAGATCGAGGATCCCACTGACGAAGTATGGGTCGATCTGGATTCGCCGGATATAGAGAACGGCGTGGTTCACCCCGAAGGGGGCGACGGAGATACGGTACCGGTGGAACAGGGTGGGCGATGGTGCCGCCAAAACGTCAACCCCAGCGAAGATTTTTACTTTATGTTCAAGGTGAGCGACAGCTATGTCTATGCGGGCAGCAAGCCGGATCTCTATATTGGGATCGATTACTACGATGAAGGATATGGATCGCTGACCTTGCAATACGATGCCCCCGGTCACGCGTACACTAATGGCGGGAGCGTAACGCTGACCAACACCCTTACCTGGAAACAGCATGTATATCACATTACCGACGCTTACTTTGCCAACCGCCAGAACTTCGATGCCGACTTCCGCATCTTCGGAGGCACAAATACTACTTTCTATCTTGACGTGGTTCATGTAGCCGAAGAGCCGCCGATACCTGCAATAGAACTCAGCCTGGCCTCCATCGTGCGATCGGTTCCCAGCGGGGTCAGTCTCTCCAACGATGGTTTTTTGGTAAGCAATGTAGGCAGGGGCACCCTTTATTACACCATCACCGACGACGCGGGCTGGTTGGAGGTTTCTCCGGACAACGGCAAGAACCGGGGTGATACGGATATCATCGACGTAGTCTATAGCACCTCCGGACTGACCACCGGTAATTACCCGGCCACCATAACGGTAGTCGATCCCAACTCCTCCAATTCACCACAGACCATATCGGTGTTGGTCCAGATACTGGTGGCCGGCGATTTTGATCCAGCCGACGGTGATGTTGATCAGGAGGATTTCGGCTTCTTCCAGAACTGCTACTCCGGCGATGGCAAGCTGTATCAAGAAGGGTGCGAAGCCGCCGACTTCGACTCGGACCTGGATATCGATCTGAGCGATTTCGCCAAATTATATAATTGCATGGCCGGGGCAAATAATCCGCCCGGATGTTAACCAACCACAGGCATCGTAATAAAAATCCCAGCGGTAACATTTATTGGGCGAAAACCGGTGAATTTGCGTAATTTTTAGTATTTCGGGACCGGTATTTGGTAAAATTATATATGGGCCCCGAGTCGTGGGAGAAATATGTAATGAACAAGTACAGGATCATGTTAATCCTGTTGATGGCAATGATTTGCTGCCCGACTATCCTATTTGCAGCTCATCCGATTCGAGGATCGATTGACCTGTATTCCACCAGTACCACTTATCCCTACGGCACCTACTACGGCAGCGAGATTTCCTACGACATCGTCATCTGGAAAAACGTAGCTTACGTTACCGCCCACGGAGACAACACACTTTTTTCAGTAGATATCAGCGATCCGACAAATCCAATACTGTTGGACTATCTGAAAAGAAGCAAAGGCGAAGGGCTTGAAATAGTCGACGACATAGCTTACGTGGCATCATGGGGTGCAGGTCTGTGTGTGTATGATGTCTCCAACCCGAGCAATATTAATCATCTCTGGTGTTACAGGCGGACCAACCCCATGGATCCCGCCTGTTGGGAGGTTGATGTATATCGCAACAGGGCCTATGTGTCTATGGCCCAATCTTCCTGTGGAGAAGATTATATATGCGGTATCAGGATCCTCGATGTTTTCGAAACCATCCCTCCAAACCCTCTCGATACCCTTGTTTCTATACTGACAACCGACCATCGTAATCTGCGTGGTGTGGAAGTCCGCGGCAGCTATGCATTCTATACCGACGGCTTAAATTTTGAGGTGGCCAATGTCTCCGATGAAAATAACCCATATATAATAAAAACCTACTATCATCCTGACGCCTATATGCTGCAAGGCGTTAGCCTGCTGGGAGATTATGCCTACGTTTATGGTACCAATGGTACGCCGGGGACAATCGTGTATGACATTTCCAATCCTGCAAACCCAATAGAAGTTAAAAGATTAAACGAAGGTGGCAACGAGCTGTACTTTCTGGGCAACCGTGGTTTCTTGGCCGGTGGTGGCGCTAATCTCATCACCCTAAACATCTCCAATCCTGCAAATCCCGTGGTAAGCGATGTTACCGACGTGTGGTCTTCCGGTTTTACGGACTCAGAAAATGCCTGGGAGGAGTCGGTTGCCGGCAATGGAAGATACATTTACATCGGCACCCAGGAATTGTACCACCATCCGCCCGGCCCTCCTCTCTATGGGAATAATTACTATAGAGGAAAACTCTATACAGCTGAGGTTTTCGCCCAGGACCCCGATGACACCGGCCCGGAACAGTGGAGTGATATCTCCATCGGCGAAGCTTCTTGGGACACTCAATACGAAGGTAATGCATTACCCACCGCCGCCGATCTCCCCTGGCAGGTTTTTGAAGGATCTCAAACTTGGGCCGGTACCTTGGGCGGCGTCCTGCGGGTGAACGACACCGGAACCGCTTCAGGCGACAAGATCAAATGGTGGCGCAATTGGGAGGCTACCAATACCCACGGCACCACCGTGACGGTGCGGGCCCGCTGCGCATCCTATGTGCCGGATGGTTTAAGCGATTATCCCTACAATATATATCTGGAAGACGGCAGGCGGAAAGAAGAGTTCGCCATCCTGTCCGACAAGATCCGCACAAATTATAGCGGTCTCGAATATGCCCTGGACGGCACCGAATGGCACACCTACAGGATTACCACCCAGGGCTCACAGTTCAATGTATACATTGATGAATTTAATTTCGCGGTGCTGACCGGCTCGATGACGGCAGCAACCAATCGGGCGCGGGTGATGTTCGGCAGCGGTTCGAGCGCCGCCATGCAGGATATTTACTTCGATTACCTGCACTGCTGCTCCAACGGAGTCTACGTTCCCTCCGGAATAAATTATCCGACGCTGAATATTAATGTTAAAGTTGCGGATACGGCAGGAAAAGGCTCTTTAAGCGGAATCGATCCCTCATCGGCAAGAGTGTACTGGTCCACCGACGGAGGCCAGACCTGGAGTGGAAGCGGCGCGGCTATATGGGATTGTGAGTATGAGGCAAACGCGATGCCTTCTATCTCTGAGCCGGTCTGGACGGTGGCCGAGGGCAGCGAAACCTGGGCTACCGTTAATTCGGGAATCCTGGATATTAACGACACCAGTACGGCAAATGGATCGAAGGTCAAGTGGTCGCGGGCCTGGAAGGCATCGCCCTCGGTGGGAACTACCGTGCTGGCCCATGCCCGATGTATCTCTACTGGGGGAACCACCACCCTGCTCGGCAATCTCTACGTTGACAACGGGGACCGCAGGGAACGCTTCAAGATCATGACTGATCGAATCGAAGCGGGGGAAACGGGAAAGACGTACTATCTGGATGGAACCCAGTGGCATATATATAGGATAACCACCAGGAATAATAACTTCGTGGTCTATGTGGATGAGGATCCGACGCCGGTCTTAGTCGGCACAATGACCGCCTCCAGCTCCCAGAACAGGGTGATGTTCGGGAGCGGAGCGAGTGCGGGGACTCAGCATATCCTATTCGATTACGTGCGCTATACCGCCAGCGGAGATCTGTTGCCCGGCCAAGGCGATGGAGGAGGGCCGGTAACCGTAACCTGCACCGGACAAAACGGCGACTACCGCGGCCTGGTTACCGCATACCAGGTACCCTTCAACCAGCGCTCCAGTACCCTCAACAAGATCAGATTTTCCTTGCGGGACCAAGTTGGCAACACAGGGTCAAGCCCCATATATAATGTGCACATTGCCAAACCACCGGGCCCCGACTTTGATGAAGATGGCGATGCGGATCAGGAAGACTTCGGATACCTGC
Organism: Planctomycetota bacterium; assembly: GCA_020346805.1. Taxonomy (GTDB): domain Bacteria; phylum Planctomycetota; class Phycisphaerae; order UBA1845; family PWPN01. The sequence goes on along the minus strand of CP070790.1, from coordinate 3,090,385 downwards.
AGTCCTGTTTCTCCGGGGATGGGGTCCTGCCCGAGTTCGACTGTGTGAATGCCGACATGGACGGAGATCTGGATGTTGACGTGGATGATGTCGAGATATTCCAGCAGTGTTTGGGTGGTGCAAACATGCCGCCGGGCTGCTGATGATAACAAGCGCAGGACACGGCATCCGGCAGTACAGGAATTATAAAGTAAGCGAGAATCGTAAGGTGAATGTTAACAGACACAAATCATTAATGATCATAATAATTTTATCAGTGGCATTCGCCCTGGCAATGCCAACCTCACCTACTGTCGTATTCGCTGACATTTCCTTGATAGGTACTCCGTTTACCATAAGAACATCTGGGATTTTTTGGGCGGTTGTGGATTACAACGCATGTTCCGACGAATACCTGGTATTCATGGTGGATGTTACTGATCCCAACGGTTGGCAATTCAAAGGCCGGCGCATAGACGCCGAAACCGGCAACCTGCTGGGCTCGGAATTTTATATCTCGCCAAATCCGTCAGCTATTGATGCAGTCATTGGAGAAACAACGTACAATCCTAACCGAGGTGAATTGTTTATCGTCTATCAAGCTGCCCAGGAAACCGTCGATCAAGGCAGGAACGACGTCTTCGGTCAAAGAATAGACTGCAATGGGAACAAGGTCGGCGGCCATATCGAACTGGTCCGCAAGGCATATCACCAGGCCCAGGCCGACGTCGCCTACGATCCAACCCGCAGCCAATATCTGGTAGTGTGGAGATATAATTATGGCACCGGCCTTCCGAAGTGGATGGAAGGTCGGTTTTTTAATGACTTTGGATCGCCGATTGGAAGTGATTTTCGAATAAGCGATGAGGGTATCGGCGACGGAGTTTTCAATCCCAAAGTGGCCTATAATCCCGTGGTCAACGAATTCATGGTTGTGTGGCAGGACGGTCGTAACTATCCGGGATCAGGCCCCGATGGCGGATACGCGGATATTTACGGCCAACGGATCAATGCCATAACCCGCACTAAAATAAGTAACAACATCGCCATCCTTTCGCCGGCCAACTCGCCGCCCTATGTCTCCGATGGTGACGATGCCCCACGCAGCATAGTCGCCAGTACCCAGGACGGTAATTACGCCATCGGAGTAGATAAGATGCCATGGGCAACCAAGGGAATGGTCATTGAAGCAACGGGCAGTCTGATTGGCAGTGTGTTTAATTTGTCTTACCCTGACTTCGGTTACCAAACGATAGCTGTATATAATCCGGTAAAGAATACATATTACATGTCATATGAGGTGGGGGCGGCCTGTGTGGGTAATGAAGTATCGGCATCAGGTGTTCCCATCAGCCCTCAGGAGACCATTATACCCGGCAGTGTACGGGATGATTATCTGGCCATTCGGCCAAGTGATGGTCGATACTTGCAGATAATGGTTTATGACGATACGGGGATTGTGAAGGGTCAGTTCTTTACTACCGAGCCCGACACCATTCCACCCGATCCGGTAACCAATTTTACAGCCACTCCCGGAGCGCTGATTAATACACTTAGCTGGACGAATCCCACTAACCTCGACTTTACCGCAACCATGATCAGGTATCGAACCGACGGGGTATACCCCGCAAATGAGTCTGACGGGCAGCTACTGGTAGACAAGATAAATACGCCGGGCTCGAGCGACGACTTTATTCATGAGGATTTAGATAGTAGAATAGTATATTATTATTCTTCCTTCGCCCACGACGGCACACCCAACTATGCCTCAGGGATTCATACAAACGCATCACCTTGGGCGGCCGGTGATTTCGAACCCGATGGTGATGTGGACCAGGAGGACTTCGGCTATCTGCAGATTTGCCTTTCCGGTGCGGGTTCTCTTCCGGTTTCCGGTTGCCAGAACGCCGACCTGGACAGGGATCTGGATGTTGACCTGGACGACTTTTTGATTTTC
>CP070790.1:3083025-3088349 GCA_020346805.1 Planctomycetota bacterium | reverse complement strand
GATCACCAGTTGCGGATCGTAACCGGCCAATTCCTCCGTCGATTTGGGACCGTGATATACCATCTTCAAAAACAGCGGCCGGCCCGATTCCGGCACCCCCGCCAGGCTACGCACGATCATGTCGTTGACATAAGCCCCCATTCTGTCCTCGGGAATAGGATTCTGCGGGGCGTTGGGATCGAACACCTCCAGAAAATGCCGGAATCCCTTACGCTCCGCCTCGATGCGGAAACACTTATATGCTTCCAGCGTTCTGCGATCGCGCTCCAGGTCGTTGTTAAAGGTCACGCTGTACAACGCCAGGTCCGCCCCTTTTACCCGTTCGCCGGGATCGCAATCTATCTTGCCGCATTGAATATGATCGATGGTGGTGGATTGGAAAGGCTGTGACGGATGCTTGATATACACTCCCTCGCGGGCCACGTGGATGTCGGTGGTATCGTTGGCCCGGGCCGCCGGTGTTACATGTGAATGATCAAACAAGCGTTCCTCGATAGTCAATATACTGTTGGTATGTGCCGACATGAGCATGATGTCCACCAATCCCTGGCGCACCACCTGCCGAATACACTCGCGGTACTCAGCCAGAGACCGAAACTTACCCTCCTGGGCATGATGCTCGGGCGATTTTCCGGGGGCTGCGATACCGAAGGCCATATCCGCATCCTTGGCATCGGCAATAATAAATTCCCGGCACGAAGGATCGGCTTTGATCTTCGCCAATTTCGTATCAAGACTTTTGGTTACCATGACATTTGATTCCATTCATAACCACGACTCAAACCAGTGCCGCCATTATTCGGTCGGTGATTTCCTGTACCGCCTGTTCGACCTCAGCTTCATTTGGCGTTACCGCACCCGGACGAGCCTGTCCCGTCGGCAAACCCGAGGCCGTTCCACCGTTCGCACCGAAGGAACTGTTATAACCTCGGCCGAACTCCGTGTTCACACAAAGATCGGCATTCTCCAGCCGGCGCGGATCGACGCCCATGCCGAACTGCTCCTTCAAATCCAGCAGTTCCTCAACCTTCGGCTCACTGATCCGCTCCACCCGGCCGATCTGCTTGGCCATGATCAACATTCGACAATAGGCATCCAGAATCTCAGCCCACCAGTAAGCCTGCTCCAAATTCTCACCCCAGGAGACCGTGCCGTGATTCTTCAAGACCACGATCCTCGAGTTAGCCACGTGAGGTCGAATGGTATCCGCGAATGTCTGGGCCCCGGGCGTTTCATAAACCGCCGTCGGTATCCGACCCAGAAAAACCTCCACCTCCGGGAGAATACAGGTCGGTATCTCCTCACCGGCTATGGAAAACGCCGTGGCGTAAGGCGGATGGCAGTGCACCACCGCCTTAATCTGGGGATCGAGCTTGTAAATCTCCAGATGCAACAGCACCTCACTGGTACGTTTCTTTCTACCTGCAACCTGCTTACCGGCCATGTCCACCATGCAGATATCGTCGGGCTTCATGAAACCCTTGCATATAAGTGTCGGCGTACACAGCACCTGATTCGCGCTGATGCGATAGGAGATATTCCCGTCATTGGCAGCGGCAAATCCCTTGTTATAAATCTTTCTGCCAATCTCGCAGATTTCCTTTTTGATCATGAATTCATTTACCATAGCCATAACCATCACCACCAATCGTCATTCAACTGTAGGTCACCTCATCCAGTATGCAGGCCAGATAGGCATCAATGGCCACCCGTTCCGGATAAAACGGGCACGCCCCCTCGCGGCCTTCACTGAATCCCACCTGGTGACCCAAACCGGCACCCAGCCGATCGTAAACAATCACACGTTCACCCTTGCCTGGTTTATTTTCACGCAGCGATTGCGGATCGTAAGGCTGCACCAACAAAAACCTCCCCCCGGTCATCATCGGATCGCACTTGTTCAACGTTATTCTCCCGACAACCTCACCGATTCGCATTACCGTTCCCTTTTTCCAGCGCTTCGATCATGGCCAAGGTTTCCGCCCGCCCCTGGGTCGAACAATTAATCAGCCGATCGATCATTTGCCTCATCTGAAAAGTCGTCTGGGTTGGGTATTCCAATACCAATACGTTTATTCCCAGCTCCCGACACGCCTCTTCCACCATCGGGACACCCACCCCCAACGAGGCCCGTATCCCCTTATGCTTATTGGCCACGCAGACCGGCATGGCTCCATCAACTGCAAACACCACACCCTTGCAGACCTGGTTACGCACAATCGCTTCACACAGTCGGCGAGTGGCCGAAACCATTCCGCCTTTCCCGTCCGCCGGCTCGATCACTTCAACCAATCCCCCTATGCGATCCAGCATGGTCCGCATGGCCCTCATCTCCGGCAGCGAAGGGTTCATCACCACCGCCAAAGTACCGGTTCGTTTTTCCCCGTCTTCCCAGGCCACCGGAACCGAATGTTCCCTGAACCAGTCATGGGCCGCCGGGGTAATGATCGCCCCCTTCTGCAGGCGAATCTCCATTCCCTGACGCCGCATATCTTCAAGCATGATCGCTGTTACTACCGGTCTACTCATGTGGTTAGTTCCAGCACCCTTTCGGTGTTATCGATAATACACATCACCGTCCACCGGGCCGGCGAGGTGTCGTCGTTTACCAGTTGGCGCGTGTACATGCCGTCGCTGCTCATCACCACCAGACTGCCGGCGCCGGCACCCAAGGTGTCCAGGGCCAGCACCGGATCCAGATTCGCCGCTTGAATCGGCTCGACCACCAGCATCCGAACGCTTCCCAACGAATCGTGCTTAACCGTCGAAACCGCATTACCGACTACGCGACCCAAAATCATTCTCAACTCTCAATTCGTAATTCGTAATTATTCTTCACATTAAATAATGCGAAGATTGTCAACCATTACGCATCGACGTACTCGGGTAAAGGTAAGCGGGCTGGTGACTCCTTCACCGGTGGGCGTGGCAATACTGAAGCTGCTGAAACCTTCGCCGCCGGAACCCAATCCCGCCATACAGGCACCATTCTTTATAAAAATCGTGGTATCAACCGCCTTGCCCATCTTGGTCATGTTGTTCACGTTCTTGGACCAGATCATGGCCGTATGCCCGAAGCCGTGCTCGTACTTGACCGCCAGGTCGATCGCCTGATCGACGTTGGCACAACGAACCACCGGCAATACCGGCATCATCTGTTCGGAGGGCAATAACGGATTAGACTCATCCACCTCCCCATACAACAATTCCACTCCCCGCGGCAAATTTAATCCTATCACCTCGGCGATAACCTGAGGATCCTTGCCCACATATTTCTTATCCGCCATGTAATGCCCGGTTTTCTCATCGTAATGAATGGTCGCTTTGGCCACCGCATCCATCTGTTCCTTGTTCAGCCGATATCCCCCGTGCCGGCCCATCGCTTCCAGCAACTGATCGGCCACACTTTCGACCACGAACACTTCCTTCTCACCGATGCACAACAGGTTGTTGTCCCAGGCGGCACCGATCACGATGCCCGCCGCCGCCTTTTCGATATCCGCGGTCTCATCCACCACCACCGGCGGATTGCCCGGACCGGCCACCACCGCTTTTTTATTACTGGCCATCGCCGCTTTTACCACCCCCGGTCCGCCGGTAATGCACAGCATTCGTATATCGGGATGAGTAAAGATCTCATTGGCCGTTTCGATGGTCGGTTTTTCAATCACACATATCAGATTGTCCAGTCCGGTCAGTTCGCGAGCTTTCTTGGCAATCATCTGGGTAATCAAGATCGCCGACTTAATTCCGCTGGGATGGGGATTGACCACCAGGGTATTGCCCGCCGATATCATCATGATCGCATTGCAGGCCAGGGTCGGGGCCGAATGGGTCACCGGCGTAATCACTCCGATCACGCCGAAGGGTGCATACTCGGTAACACCCAGACCGTGATCGCCGCTCACCGCGTCGGTCCTGAGCATTTCCATTCCCGGCACTCTGGTGCCGATATTCACCAGCTTGGCGATCTTGTGGTCGAGCCGCCCTATCTTGGTCTCTTCATATTCGAACTTACCCAGCTCTTCCTTCTGATTGAGACAGATATCACGGATACACTGTATCACCTGGGCCCGCTTTTCCAGCCCGGCATCGACCAGCCGCTGCTGGGCCGCCTTGGCCGCCGCCACCGCATCATTGATGGTCTGGAAAATACCATCCCGTCCGCCGGTTGCCGCCGCCGGCGCCGCCGTCGGTGTTATCGGCGAGGTCGCTGACGTCTGCAGCCGACCCAAAACCTCACTAACCACATCCCGAATCAATGTTTCATTGATCGCTGTGCTCATTTCTATTGCTCCATCCGCATGCTAATCTCAAACCATAAACGCCGACCGTCCTTGCCCCATACCGACACGCTAATCCTTTTGCTTCTTGTAAACCTCGTTAGTACCTTCCTGCATCGCGTCGATAATACCGACGATCACTGCATCGCATGGCACGTTTTTAGTCCGATCCGTCAAGCGGGCCGAACTACCCTGCGTTACCAGAACAAACTCACCCTCACCCGCCCCCAGGGTGTCGGCCGCCACTGCCGTTCGAGGAGTTACCTCCAACCTGCCATTCTTTATGTTGTATGCCTGAACCAGCAACAGTTTCAGACCTACGACACTTTCGATCTTCTGAGTTGACACCACTGAACCGGTCACTTTGCCGATGAACATGGTCGTCTCTCCACTGTAAGTTGCGGGAACACATCGCCGCCCACACGCCGCAGCACAAATCATCAACCTTCAACCCGGCCCAACGAAATGGTTCTCATCAAGCCCGATCGAATGCCCGTTGCCGGATTATTATTTGCCCGGCAAAACCTTGATGATGTCGTTGTGGGGGCGGGGAATTACATCCACGCTCACAACCTCGCCAACCTTGGCGGCAGCGGCGGCACCGGCATCAACGGCGGCCTTTACCGCCGCCACATCACCTTCCATTACCACGGTGACAAAACCGGAACCAACCTGCTTCCAGCCGCCGTACGTAACATTCGCCGCTTTCAAAGCAGCATCGGTCGCCTCTACCAAAGCGACCATCCCGCGCGTCTCTATTAATCCCAATGCTTGCTGGGCCATGACCTGAACTCCTATACAAAATCCAAAATAGTTTTTGTTCCCTTTCGTCCGTATTTCTTACCAAAGCACTTCTATGCTCCGCAGTTACTTACCTAAAACCTCAAGCGTCTGCCGGGCCACGATCAATTCTTCGTTGGTCGGGATCACCATGATCCGGACCTGCGAATCGTCCGCCGATATCGTCGCTTCTTTGCCGCGTACCTGGTTCTTCTTTTCATCAATCTTGAGGCCCGCATAATCCATGTTCCGGCAAACCGC
>CP070790.1:3068731-3082925 GCA_020346805.1 Planctomycetota bacterium | reverse complement strand
TGGCTCCAATGGGTGAAGCCTCAATAGCGTTGGTAATCACAGCGATTAATGTGTGTTCGAGAATATCCGGATCGTGTCGGCAGACCAAACCATCTTCTGGAGCATTAATCACCAGGGTCAATTCCTTGGCGGCGAGTTCTTTGGTAAGTGCATCACTGGCTCGGTGTAGGCCGGGTACTATGTCGGCACTGCGGGTTGGAGTCGGTTCACGACGAGCGACCTCCATCAGGCCGGCGATCCAATAATTAAGACGGTCGACTGAGGAGATGATCTCGTTCAGACTGTCATTTAAGGATTGGTTGTTGGGAAAATGTCGCGCCGCCGCTTGAGCTACCGCCCGTATGCTGGCCAGCGGATTGCGTAGATTATGGGCCAGCTGAGCGGTGAACTGGCCGATAGTTGTCATGCGTTCGGATTGGATCAACTGTTGGCGAAGATCCCTCAGCGACTGGCGGGCTCGGTCCAAAGCTTGTGCCAGGTTGGCCATCTCGGGCGGTTTGGTTAGTATGGGCTCTGGCGGGGGCTGGTCGTGGGCCAGGGCTTCGACCTGTCGATTCAACTGTTGCATCGGCCTTAACAACCATTGACGTAACAGCGATCTGATCACTACTACATGTATTGCGGTGAGGCCAATGACTATGACCAGAAGGATATGAATACGAATGCTCTGATAATCTGCTTGAATATTGAGCTTATCCAACTGGTATTCAAGCACCCGAGACAGGTTCTGCAGTTCCTTAAGGACGGTGAATGTATTATTGGCTTTCTCTTGGTCAGCTGAGTTCAGCCATTTCTCATATTCTTCATATACGCCGTAGAGGGCTTCGCGGACTCGATCAACGTCGAGGGTATCCTGGAAATCACTCAAATAACGGGCTTGTTTCCTGAGCGGTTCAGTCAGATCAAATTCCTGAGGTGAGGTTGTCGGGAGCGGCGGCCATTTAGACTTGAGTTTTTCGACGTTGAGGACGATGGCGTTCCAATCCTGTAATTCCCGGATAATCCGGTGTGCGTGTCTCAGTTCGAAAACAGCGAATCCCACAGTAGCGCCGCTCAGTAGCACCACAATGAGGTAGACTAGCAACAATCGATACCGAAGTGTCATATAGTATGGGTCCGCTTACAGTAGCCCTGGCCGTAGAATCTTCCATAAGTTCCTTATATATTAAAAATTAGCAGCATCTGGGAGCGGATACAACCACCGCTTAAAAACAAAATGTCGTAATTTACGGATTCAACCGGGATTAAGCGAGAAGATGGCTTATTAGTCTCAATGCCACCATAAGCTGAGATCCCCTATTTTGCAGGCCAAAGTGGGATAAAATCATGGTTTTGGTATGTTGACGGCGTGCGAATCTGTGGCCGTGTATATATAGGGAATCCCTGTTTCCAGCTTTGCCGAGACGCCGGACAAGTACGCTGCGGGCCTGTGTATTGCCCTACCCAGACCGATGCCGGCAGCAAGTGATTTAGTAAAAACTCACAGGGTTGTATTATGGCAGTTTGCGGCTGGTTACCTAGGGGGCTTGCAAGCCGACGGCAGTGCGTCTAAACTTTTTGCCAGCGGAAACTTAATTCGGAGATAAGCAAGGATTTGGCTTTGATTGGCTGACTGTCTAATATGAAGTTTGTATTAATCGATCGAATTACAGAGCTGGTTCCCGGCGAGCGAATTTCTGCAGTCAAAGCCCTTTCTCTTGCAGAAGAATATCTTTCGGATCATTTTCCCCGGTTTCCGGTATTACCTGGCGTGCTTATGATTGAAGCTGTAGTACAGGCTTCAGCATGGCTGGTGCGGGTCACGGAAGATTTTGCCCATAGTATGATTTTGTTATCTGAGGCAAAGAATGTGACCTACAAGAGCTTTGTTTCACCGGGACAGGTTTTTGAATTGACAGTGGAAGCAAAGGCAATCGGTTCGGATTCGAGCCGTTTTGTGGGTGTCGGGCGTTGTGGCCAGACAGAGATGGTCAAGGCCCATTGGTCGCTTCGGCATTTTAATTTGGCCGATGAAGACCCGGTACTGAAAGCAGTGGATGAAAGGTTGGTCGCGTCTGCGCGGCAACAAATGGAATTGTTGTTACCAAGTGTCTGAATGTCCGCCGGCGCCAAAGTTGGCAGCCGGAGGCATGAATGATGCTATAAGTGACCTAATTGATGGAGGTACCTAAAATGGCGATGGACCGTAGCGAGATCTTGGAGAATGTCCGGGAAACGCTGGTTGATGCGCTGGCGGTGGAACCGGATGAAGTGACCGAAGATGCTACCTTGACCGGAGATCTCGGGGCGGAAAGCATCGACTTTCTTGACATTGTGTTTCGGCTGGAGAAGTGCTTCAATATCAAAATTCCTCGTGGCGAGCTTTTTCCTGACGAACTATTGAACGATCCGCAGTATGTATCAAATGGGCAGTTCACGGAAGTCGGCCTGCAAAAGATTAAGGAAGCGATGCCTCATGCGGACTTTGGGGCATTTGAACAGGATCCAGACGTCAACAAAATGCCCGATCTGTTTACCGTCAAAACGCTGGTAAACTATATTGAGGCCAAGCTGGCGGCGTAAGATGCGCTTTTTTAATCTGCTACGGAAGAACGACGGCCGGCGTATTGCCGGCCGTTGCTGCAATTACAGTTATCGTGTACACAGCTGCAAGTGAGGCATTGAAAAGCGATGCGTTGGTTGTGGATAGACAAATTTGTGGAATTTGAATCGGGCAAAAGGGCGGCGGCCATAAAAAATCTAACCCTTGCCGAGGACCATTTGCACGACCACTTTCCGGGATTCCCGGTTATGCCGGCGAGCTTGATGATTGAAGGTATGGCCCAGACCGCCGGCATTCTAGTCGGTGAAGCACGAGACTTTAAGGAAAAGGTCATTCTAGCAAAAGTAAAAAAAGCGCAATTTGAGGGTATGGCTCGCCCGGGACAGCAACTTCGTTATGAGGCTAAGATCGAATCCATTAGCGATGAGGCGGCAATGACTTCCGGCACGATTTACTGTGACGGTAAACAAATGGGGAAAGTTGAGTTGATGTTCTCGCATATCGACCAAAATATAAGCGGCTTGAACTTTCCCAAGGAAAACTTCGTATTCACAGAAGAATTTAAGAGCTTGTTGAGCACGTATCAACTATGCGGCTCGAAAAAGGGTAATAATTCTTGAGGGATTGTGGATGAATTCGCGTCGTGTGGTAATCACAGGGATTGGATTGGTAACACCGCTGGGCATTGGTGTTGAGAAAGTCTGGTCCTCTCTGATTGAAAAAAAAAGCGGTATAAAAAGGATCTCCGCGTTTGATCCATCGGGATTCGAGTCACAAGTCGGCGGCGAGATCGAGTCGCTGTTGATGAAAGATTATGTTCCCAAGGCCTACCGTAAAAGTACCAAAATAATGGCCCGGGATATTGAGATTGCGGTTGCCGCCGCTTATGAAGCGGTGAAGGATGCCGGTCTGATCACCAAATGTCTGATCGACCGTGGGGAAACCGAGGAGGAGTCGAATATTGATCCCACGCGCTTCGGGGCCAATATTGGGGCGGGGTTGATCTGTGCCGATCTGACCGAATTGGCCGGTGCCTTGTACACGGCGGTTGATGGGCGAGGCCGGTTTGATATTCACAAGTGGGGCAATGAGGGGATGAATAATCTCACCCCCCTGTGGCTGCTCAAGTTCCTACCCAATATGCTTTCCTGCCATGTTACTATAGTCCATGACGCACAGGCCCCGTCGAATACCATTACCTGTGCTGAAGCCTCCAGCCATCTAGCAATTGGGGAGGCCTTCCGCATCATCGCCAGAGGTGCAGCGGATATCTGCATATGTGGCGGTGCAGAAAGTAAGATGAATCCGATGGGGCTGTTGAGACAACAGATGCTGAGCCGATTGAGCAAACGTAACCAAGATCCCGCGGGGGCCTGCAGACCTTTTGATGTCAATAGAGACGGTACGGTGATCAGTGAGGGAGGGGGATTATTCATCCTCGAAGAATTGGAACAGGCCAGGGCCCGGGGAGCGAATATATATGGTGAGCTGGTTGGTTTCGGGGCCAGCAGCAATACCCACAGTTGGTCGGAACCCCACCCCGAAGGTCAAGGCATAGCCTTGGCCATTGGCAAGGCTCTTGATGATGCGGGGATATCTGCTGATGCAGTTGACATGATCGCCACCTTTGGATCGGGCGTTGTCGAACAGGATTTGTCGGAATCCCGCGGCATTCGGGCGGTATTTGGTGATCGGACCACCCGCATTCCCGCCATAGCGGTCAAGGGTTCTATGGGTAATAATGGAGCGGGTAGTGGAGCAATCGATTTGGCCGTCGCCGCCATGTGTGTCAAAAACAACAGGATTGTGCCGGCATTGAATGTAAACGACGTCGATCCTGAGTGCGGTTTGAATATAGTTGTCGGCGAACCGGTTGAGGCGGAAGTGAGTACGGTTGTTAGCACGGGCTACGCCTTGGGTGGGGGGCAGAATGCCGCCCTGGTGATTAAGCGGATGGAGGACTAGGATTGGAACGAAAACGTGTGGTGGTTACGGGTATGGGTTGGATCACGCCTCTGGGTGATGACGTGGAGACAGTTTGGCAACGTCTTTTAAAAGGGGATAGTGGTATTGTCCCAACCACCATCTTCGATGCTTCCACATTTCCTACTATATTTTCCGCGGAAGTCAAATCTTTCGAATTGGCCAAGTACTTGGGGCCTGATACCCAGCGATACAAGGATAGCAGCCGCAATACTCGTTTTGCCCTGGGAGCGGCAAAAGTGGCCTGGGATGATGCGGGTTTGACTACCTGCAACGATCACGACACCACGCGGGTGGGTGTTTATCTGGGTGGTGGTGAAGGGCCGATAGATTTCGATAATTTTGTGGCAGCTGCGGTGTCGGGTTGGGATGCTGAAGCTAAAAATGGAATGGGTGATCTGGATGCCCGCAAGTGGGTCGAGGTGGCCGCTGAAAGGTTGCAGGTAATCACGGAGTTTGAGCAGGATCCCAACATGGCCGCCGGTCATATTGCCTGCCTGTTTAATGCTCAAGGTCCGACATTCAATACCCTGACCGCCTGTGCGGCCAGTACTCAGGCTATAGGCGAGGCCACCAATCTAATCCGTCGGGGTGATGCCGACATAATTATCTCCGGTGGAACGCACAGTATGCTTCATCCGTTGGGAGTTACCGGCTTCAATCGGCTAACCGCACTGTCCACCCGCAATGATTCTTATCAAACCGCCAGCAGGCCTTTCGATCAAACCCGTGATGGATTTGTCCTGGGGGAAGGGGCGGGGATAGTGATCCTAGAAGAATATGAACATGCCAAGCGGCGGGGGGCAAAATGCCTGGCGGAGATGGTCGGTTATGGTTCCACCGCCGACGCTTTTCGTGTTACTGATATGCACGATCAAGGGAGAGGTTGTATAGCAGCCATGCAGCAAGCCCTGGAGGATGCCGGTCTAAAACCCGGCGATATCGACTATATCTCGGCTCACGGGACCAGCACGGAGGAGAACGATAAGATCGAGTCGTTGGCTATTGGTGAAGTATTCGGCGAAGCGGCTTCCAAGGTTCCCATAAGCTCGATAAAAAGCATGATGGGGCATTTAATTGCCGCCGCCGGAGTGGTTGAGTTGATTATTTGTGTGTTGGCCATCCGTGACGGCATCGTACCCCCGACCATGAATTATAATAGTCCCGATCCCAACTGCCCGCTTGATTACGTTCCCAACCAGGCGCGAAAAGTGGATGTTCGGCGGGCCTTGAGTAACAGTTTTGGTTTCGGCGGACAAAATAACACTTTGATAGTTGTCCGAATGGATGATTGATTTTGAAAGTGAGTTAAACGGTGCTTACTTCTTCAGACGTTATTCGACAAATTGAATCGACCGGCGTAATCGCCATTATTCGCGCTTCCAGCAGCGATGAATTGATAGAGGTGGTCAACGCCTTACATGAAGGTGGTGTGACATGCATTGAAGTTACCATGACTACTCCAAATGCACTGGAAGTCATCCGCAAGGCGCGAAAGGCGGTGGGAGATTCAGCAGCCATCGGTGTGGGAACGGTAATGGACAGTGAGACGGCGCGGTCGTCCATTCTGGCCGGTGCCCAATTCGTGGTTTCGCCGATACTCGATCTACCCACGGTAGAGATCTGCAAACAGTGTGATGTCCCGGTTGTGCCGGGGGCTTTATCGCCTACGGAGATTGTTCGAGCCTGGCAGGCAGGGGTGGATATGGTCAAGGTATTTCCTACCGGGGCCCTGGGACCGAAGTACATCCAAGATCTTCGCGGTCCCTTGCCTCATATTAAATATGTCCCTACCGGGGGGGTGAATTTGGATACCGCCGCCGATTTCATACATGCCGGTGCCGCCGCTCTGGGGGTGGGTTCATCACTGGTCACCAAAGAGGCGGTAAATAATCGAGATTTTGCAACCATAAAGGCTACGGCAGCCGAGTTTCTAAAGCGTGTACGCCAAGCCCGTGAGACCTGAAAACCATTCCATACCGAATCGGTCGATGTCGGCTATTCTGCTGGCGGGGCGATTTTTGTTCCCCTTTGATGATGGGAAATATCTCGATGATCCCAACTGGCGTTATGCCAGTCGGTGGTTGGTTTTTTGGGGATTGGTCATTGGTGCGGTTTATGCGGTTGTTTTTCGGGGTGCCTGGCGATGGTTCGGCGAATATGAAAAACTTCGGCTGGTGCCGGTGGCGGTCATTCTGTCTATCGATCTGGGCTGGTGCGGATATCGGTTGATATCATCGGTTGCCATCGTCCTAGCCAGTCGGAATCAACAGAATGACATTATGAAGTTAGATGTGTCTGTATTAGTGTTTGTTCTTATAATAGTTATTTTTAAGTTGGCCTTGTTATTATCGCTGCCGATGGGTGGCAGGGTTTGGCCGGCGGACTGGCGCAACCATTTTTGGCCGCTTTATCCATATGTTACCTATCGTCCGCTTATTCTCATGCCGCTCTGGGGTCGTTGGGCGATGATGCTTGCTATTATAATAGGCCGAATTGCGCCGGCGGATACCAGCCGGCTGCGTCGGATGGCTGAGGGGACAAATCTGGTTTTCATCATGTTCTACTGGTTGCTCTGCAGCGGACTAACTGTGGTGTATTGCAGTGCCGACGTCAAACACATTCCCCTGGGGATAGTAATCGCGCTTGGGATTATGGTGGTAACCTATCTGACCAGTTTCTTTCTGGCCCGCCGCTTTGCCGGACAAACCGAGCTGACTCTGGGGGTAACCGGGCTGGTTGGAGAACTGGCTTTCCTGGTTTTCTATCAACCGTTTGCCAGATATATCTATTGGTATTAATACACATATACCGAATAGGTGAAGGATCCGAACAACGGCATTGTGATAAAAGTCTAGCCAGGAAGGGAGGATCTATGCCTCTATGAGTACCTTCATACCCAAGGCCTTCGCCATTTGCTCAACTGGTTTTTTCAGGTCGCCATAGCAGGTTACCCGATGCCAGCTCCACTGGTCCCATTCGTTCATCAGCTTATCGATATCACCTTTAACCTCCACGGCTAGTTTGGTGCGGCAGGCCTTGTCCTCGTCAATGTTGGCTACCGACTTACCCTGGTGCATGATCACCTGCTTCCGCAAGGGATGGAATTCGATGGTGGTGGTCATGTAACCCAGCGGCATTAACGATCTGAACGACGCTCCTTTGCGGTCCTCCGAGTGGCTGCGGATATGGTAGGGATTGTTGGGTCCGTTCGGCCCGAAAACTTTGGTCGGAGCGACGCAGTGGGCATAAATGATCTGGTTCTTCGAGGTGTCGATAACCGGATCGGAAATGTAGCCGGGCCGACCTGTCAGGTAAGTCATGGTCAACATGGTTATTGCGGAGACGAGGTCTCCCTCACACCCACCTACCAGGCCATCGTTATTGAGTTGAGAGAAGCCCAGGCAGGGATAGGCTTTTATATGTCCGCCATAGAATCCACCGAGGCAGTTGATGCTGATGCCCTGTGCGTTGTGCTTTTTCATCAACGCTCGCTGGGCCAGGTACATGGCCCCGGAGCGGATGATCTCATCACGCGGAGGTTCCACCACCTTGGCTGCGCCCTTGATCCACCGGTCGGCCCACTGGGCTGCTTGATCGCGGTCGGCTTGAAGATATGCCTGGTGTATCTCTTTGAAATCGATCGGCAACACCTTTGTGCCGAACACATCTCGAATGGCTTTGGAGATTTTTTCTTGATTTCTGCCGACGACGAGAATGGTCGAATCCTTGAGTTTCTTCAGACACTCCGCGGGATCGATGGCCTCGACCATGTCTGGTGTGCATTTCATGTCGCCGGTTGGTTTTATTCCCTTTTTCCATGCAGCGTTGGCGGCGGCGATGAAATTGTCAATATTCGCTCCCGGTTTCTTCAATAGTTCAAAGCAACGTACCGCGGCAGCGACGTCCTCGAAGCGGGAGGAGGAGACGCCAACCACCTTCAGTCCGGCCCGCCGGGCAGCCGCATTAGCAATCAGAAACTCTCCCGAGCCGCCATATAGATCATCAACGAAAATTGTCGGTCGTCCTGCTGCTGAGATAGCCTGCGGGGCCCCGGTCCACAATCCCACCATGTAGACGAGGTAGCCATCGACGTTACCGTCCTCCTCAACAATTTTTTTGGCCTCTTTGTTATTCTGCGCCGTAGTCGGAAGAAACTCCACGCCCGGGCAGGCTGATGCGAGCTTGTCGGTAAGTTCTTTCTTTCGCCGGTCGAAGTCATAACCGATGTTGGGCCAGATGGGCTTGTTTGAGGGTACGTGCGTGAAAACAAGTCTGACCTTGGGTTTTGTGGAAGTGTCGGCCGCCGCGTATTGGGAGCTTATCGCCCCCAGGCCTCCGATACCTACCGTACATGCCGCACAACCAGAAAGAAACTGTCGTCGGTTCATCATGCAGCCAAAACAATCCTTTTTTGAGTTATGATACCTGTTTTTCATCTTCTGCTCCTTTTAACTCTCTGCTTCGATCGATCGTCAATCAATCCTTGTTCCATCATAATCCGCGGCGGTTCGCAGCACTAGATGTGTTGTCTCCATGCCATTCATAATTATTAAGTGACCAGTAAAGTAGTCTACACCACGGCCTTAGAATATTCCACGATTGGTGCTTGAAGCAGCAAAGCACGTATTGTTCGGATAAGGGACAACTTGCTGAGAGCGGCCGGGTCGCTGCTGATACCGAGGATTAGCTGATTAATCCGAATTAGTCAGGTGACTTTTCGTCCGGTGGATGGTTTTTTAGACAGGTCGGCCCTTGGGTATCTTGGGGCCAAGATATGGCGAAATACCGGTATATAATAGTGATTTGTATCAATCTTAACTTTGTAAAATAATGAGATTTACTCCGGTCAAGGGCCAGGTGGAGATTCGAGCGAACCTTCGTTACACTGGTGTCTCTTTTATTTAATCAGGAAAGGGTGTATCTGCCGTTATGTCTGCCAAGCGACAGGCTCAAGAAAGCAAATCGGTTCCCGTATATGTAGTGCATGGTGCGGAGGCCTTTCTCAAGAGGCAAGCCATTACCGAAATTATCGATCGGTTACTAGGGGATGCGGACCGTTCCATGGCGGTGAGTGAATACGATGGTTCCGCCGCTTCGTTGGAGTTGGCCACCGTGCTGGACGATCTGCGCACGCTTCCCTTTATGAGTAATTACAGGTTGGTGATTGTTTACGACGCCGACTCGTTTATCACTCGATATAGACAGGATCTTGAGGAATATATTGAAAATCCCAGTTCAACTGGGGTACTGGTGGCGGAATGCCGATCGTTTCCCGGCACCACCAGACTGGCCAAACGCGTTCGAGCCGCGGGTGAGATCGTTAAGTGCGAGCAGCTTGCTGCCAGATCTGTTCCGTCGTGGTTGGTCGATCGATGTGGGAGCGTGTACGGGATTAAACTCGATCCCCCGGCGGCGTCGATGCTTTGTGAACTGATCGGTGATGATCTCGGTTTGCTCGACGCCGAATTACACAAGCTTTCGTTATATGTAGGAGGGCGCGGTCGAATAACGGTTTCTGATGTTAAATCCCTTACCGATCATTATCGGGAGGAGAAGGTGTGGGGTATTTTGTCGGCGATAGCTGCAGGTGATCAGTCGCTGGCCTTACAATTGTGGGAAGAAGTTTGGCAAACCGACCGGGCGGCCTCGGCTCGGGCTATCTCGGGTATTGCTTTTAGTGTTAGAAAGCTGCTCAATGCCAAACGGGCCCAGGAGAGCGGAGCCTCGTTGTACGAGCTGTCCAGAATGTTATGGTGTGATGAACGACAGGCCAGGGCGGAGATATCAGCTTTCTCAGCAGATCAACTTGAGGCCATGCTTTGCAGACTGCTTGAAGCCGATGTGGCCGCCAAGACTTCCCTGGCCTCCGTGCGATCCTCTGTCGAAGCATTTATTATCGAGATGTGTTCTAAAGGACAAACCCGGCGAGCTACAGGCTGATCGATTGAATGATAAAATCTTTACGTGTTGTCATTCTGGGAAGTGGAACATCACATGGCATACCCATGATAGGCTGCAGTTGTCCGGTATGCACGTCGGATAATCCGCATGACAAAAGAACCAGAACAAGTATTGTTGTCGAGGCTGATAGCCGTTTTATCTTGATCGACGCCTCACCTGAATTACGCCTCCAATGTCTGGCCTGCAAGATTACCCGAATCGACGCGGTATTGTTTACGCATTACCACGCCGACCATGTAGTGGGTCTGGATGATTTGAGGCGCTTCAATTATCTGCAAGATACGACATTAACTTGCTACGGTGATAAGGCCACGGTGGCTGAGTTGAAGAAGATGTTCTCGTACGCATTTAATGAGAAACCCGGTTATCCGAGTGAAAAACCGCATTTGGAATCAATGGTTATAGATGGTGCCTTCGATTTGTTTGGCATACATATTTTACCGATACCGTTATTCCACGGTGAGTTGCCTATACTGGGTTTTCGGTTCGGTCCTTTTGCTTATTGCACGGATTGTAGCCGTATACCGCCGTCCTCGTTTAAGTTACTGGAGGATTTAGAGGTTCTGGTTTTGGATGGACTTCGACGTCGTGTCCATCCCACGCATTTTAATCTCGCACAGGCGGTCCGGGCCGCCCGGCAAATCGGGGCCGGCCGAACCTACTTTACTCACATAACCCACGAATTACCTCATGAAACGACCAATGCCGAGTTGCCGCCGGGGATGGGGCTGGCCTATGATGGGCAGGTGATTGAGTTTCCGAATTTGGCAGTTAGATGAAATTATTTCAGAAATCTGTAGCGAACACGAGGCGGGATTAACCATTTGAGCCTTTATTAGGGTTTTAGCCCGTTTAAACACTATATAACTGTATAACTGTATATGACTGTTCCATTAAATCTGTCACCTCACCCCCCAATTCGCGCATAAGTGATTATTATATATAAGCTTATGTTCTTGTAGATTATTATGAATTTGTGGCTGATCGACTCCAAAAAATGCGGCGCTTCAACCGCTATAAGTGTATAAATACACGATGATTTACGGGCCTTGGTGATCTACTTTAAAAACCGGGGTCGCATCGGCTTGGTATTGATTTAAGTGTTTGTGGGAGTTAGACTAAGGGCGGTTTTGGAGAACCACATATCAAGCTACGCCTGCATCGGGCGGACGACCATGGAGGGTCGGTAATGCCGGTGGAATTCAGGCTTTATTGTTCACAGACAGTTGCTGCGCTCACATTTTGGGCGTCAAGCGGTCTATAGTTGAGCGTCAAAAACGGGATCATGAGCATTGGGATATGGGTCTGAGCTATGGCAACGTTTTCATATAAAGCCAAAACCAACACCGGTCAGACAGTGAGCGGTGTATTGACGGCTGAGAGCCAGCAGGCTGCTTTGCGCATGCTGGACGACCGGGCGCTGTTTCCGATCTCGGTGATTGAAGGGGGTCAGGCATCCAAGACCGTGCTAACCGGTCGGAAGAAAAAGCTGAAACTGAAAGTTCTTTCCACGTTTTACAGCCAGTTGGCCGACTTGTTGCAGGCCGGTGTGCCTGTTTTGCGTTCGATTGATGTATTAGCCCGACAGGAAGCCCATCCACTGCTCTCCGAGATTCTTAAGGAGGTACACAACGATGTCTCCGGCGGCGAAACCTTGGCCGACGCCATGAGCAAACACCCCAATGCCTTCGACGAGTTGGGAGTAGCCATGGTCAGGGCCGGCGAGCAGGGCGGTTTTCTTGAAGATGTATTAATGCGTATCTCGATCTTTACCGAGCGTCGCGATGAATTGCGCAACAAACTGCTCGGCTCCATGATCTATCCCTGTATTTTATTGTTTGCCGGTGCGACGGTAGTAACGTTTTTGATGGCTTTTGTGGTGCCGAAAATCCAGGTGTTTCTCGAGCAGGTGGAGAAACCCTGGGTAACAACGTTACTTTTTGCGTCATGTGATTTACTCCGCGAAAGCTGGATGTATGTACTTGGTGGATTGATATTGCTGATTGTGTTTTTAGTTCCTTTACTCCGCGATGAACGTATCAAAGAGGCTATCGATCGATTCAAATTGCGCCTGCCGGTGGCCGGCAAGATCATAACCATGGTTGCGGTTTGTCGTTTTTGCCGAATTCTCGGCACCATGCTGCACAACGGGGTTCCCATTTTGCAGGCATTGAAGATATCCAAGGATTCGTCTGGCAATCAGATTTTGGCGGAACAAATTGAAAGGGCGGCAGAAAACGTTCAAAGGGGTGAACCGCTGGCTGTTCCTCTGGGAGAAAGCGGATTGTTTCCAATCGATATTGTGGACATGATCGCCGTTGCCGAGGAAAGCAACAATCTGGAAAACGTGTTAGTGCAGATTGCCGACTCCAATGAAGCCAGGACCTCGAGACAAATCGATCTTGGGGTGCGTTTGTTGGAGCCTTTGTTGTTGATGTTCATGGCCGGTTTAGTGCTGGTTATAGCAGTTGCACTATTGGTTCCGATTTTGAAGATGAGTGCCGCGGCTGCAGGTTAGGATAGCAGGGTAGTTGTAAACGGAGAGTAGTTACGGTGGTGTTAATTGATAATAATTCAAATCTTCCGGTCGGGTATGGCCGGTGGTAAAGAGATTATAAGGAGTATATCACATGCAAGTTGTCATGAAGAATCGTAACAGGCGGCGTGGATTTACGCTGCTCGAGGTATTGTTGGTTGTGGGTATCATTGCCCTTTTGGCAGCGTTCGTGGTCCCCTCATTTATCGGTACCGAGAAGTCGGCCAAGATCAAGCTTGCCGAAGGAATGGTCGGCACGGGCGGAACTCTCGCCACGCAGCTGGAGTTGTACCGCATGGCCATGGGGACGTATCCGGATGAATTGAAAGGTTTAGTTGAAAAACCGGATGATGAGGATGAAGAAGCGAAGTGGGGTGGGCCATATATCACCGATCCAAAATCTCTTAGAGATCCATGGGCCAATGAGCTGCAATACAAATTTCCCGGCGAGGTCCGCGAAGATAGTTACGACCTGTGGAGCATGGGACCGGATGGTGAGGATGGTACGGATGACGATATCAAGAATTGGACCTCAGAGGATTAAGTAGTTGTTTTTAACAATGTTTGGTTAGGAAGATTGCAATGTGTCGACAAGCATTCACATTGCTGGAAGTATTGTTGGTTATTGTCCTGATGGGTTTGCTAGCGGCGTTTATTTTTCCCGATTTGAGTATGGACATGAAAAGGCGAGCGTTAGTCGAATCCGCCGATCGGCTTCGATCGTTAATTATTATGGCTCATGCCCGGGCCATGCAGGATGGAATAAAGTACCGCATTCAATATCCGGGGACTCCGGATCCGGACGATCCCAAAGCGGAGAAGGAGATCAATGTTCCTACCAATACATTGCAACCGGTAGTGATTCGTCAGGTGGATCCCCTTGAGGACCCCAATTGGTTCGAGGAATTCAAGGCGGGTTGGAAGGATCAAAAGATTATGCAGGAGGGAACGCGTTGCGTGGCAGTACTGCCCGGTCGGCCGAATTTTGATATCTCCACCCAGAGCGAGATAGCAGGTCCTTCAATAACCAGGGATGAAAAGACAACGTTTGTGCCGCTAAACTTTAATCCGGATGGCACCACTGACTGGGTAACCTTTGTGTTGACCGATTTACCTTTCGATATTGAGGTACGGGCTCATCACGTGGGGCATATTCTCAATGTAATTGT
>CP070790.1:3062545-3068631 GCA_020346805.1 Planctomycetota bacterium | reverse complement strand
TGCTGGTATAGGCTACCACGCGAAGGATTTGTACGGTCCGAATGCGGCATCGCCCCAGAGTCTGCCGAAGTGAGCACAACAGGCCCAGTGATACCGCCAGGGGTCCAAAGTAACATATGACGAGAAGTTTAAAATATCCAGAAAACGATGTAAAGGATATGGTTGCCATATCTTTAAAATGATGGGCGAGCGCGTCGAGATAAGTGGTACCTGTCCATCCTGATGTTGTTGTCAAAAGTTGGTCGACAACTTCCAAAACAAACCAGCCCAAGCCTGCCAGACCATGTAGAGCAACCACGAACCAGTATACTGACGTTAACAGTAAGAACCATAAGGGACCGGGATGGACTCGATCGTGAATGGAGATGTTTTTCCAGAACTTAAATGGACGAAACGATCGGCCTAAAGTCTTCAGCCACGAACGGATCGCCCGTGCCCTCCAATGATGTTCAAATAAAAAATCACTCCGCCACGCTGATTCATCAAGTACCACCCGCCAATCAAACTTTAGCCCACATTCCGGGCAACGCGGTTCGGGTAGCAGCCGAAGGTTGTACCCGCAGCGCGAACACATCACCTCAAAGTCAATGGCTTCCCAGTTAGGCAGGCTGTCTATCATTAGCTCATTAACGTTTGGTTGAGCGAGCTTCCCATCACCCGTCGAATTGAAAGAATAAGAATCCATTTCGGCTACATTATCTCGATATACGATGGTCCTTACAAGTTGAAATATTTTATCACAATGAATATTTAAAATGTCTAATATCTTGGTGAATCATTGAATCTTGTAAGAGTTTTCGTACTCCAACAGCTTGTTTGACATTTCCCCGACTTGCCCGCTAACATATTGCTTTAGTTCAGATAGTAGGGCGGGTTTTATCCGCCTTAACACTATTATCTGACGTAGATTCCCGTTTGTAGAATAAAGTCGGACGGTGCATAAACTTCCTTGGAGAAAGGTTGCGCGTATGGTATCAACGGAAAAAATTGCAGGTGAACCCATCGGCAAGACGGGCAACAAACTGGACGTTCCCGATAATCCCATTATCCCCTTTATCTCCGGCGACGGTACCGGCCCGGATATCTGGCGGGCCGCCCGGCGTGTCTTTGACGCCGCTGTTGAAAAAGCCTACGGCCCAAAACGTAACATTGCCTGGCACGAAGTGCTTGCCGGTGAAAAAGCATACAAAGCCGTCAACGCCTGGCTTCCTGACGAAACCGTTGAGGCTTTCCGCACTTACCATGTAGGTATCAAGGGCCCTTTGACCACCCCCGTCGGCGGCGGAATCCGATCCCTAAACGTCGCCCTGAGACAAATTCTGGATCTCTATGTCTGCCTCCGACCCGTGCGATACTTTGCGGGTGTACCCTCGCCGGTGCGCCGACCCGAACTTGTCGATATGGTCATCTTCCGCGAAAACACCGAGGATATCTATGCCGGCATCGAACTTGAGGCCGGTACCGACGAGGTCGAACGGTTCAAGAAGCTTTTCGCCGAGGCCTTCCCCGAACGTTTCAAGAAGGTCCGCTTCCCCGATACCACAGGCTTTGGCCTCAAACCGGTCAGTGCCGAAGGAACCAAGCGCCTGGTTGCCGCCGCCATCGACTACGCCATCGCCAACGGTCGAAAAAATGTAACCCTCGTCCATAAAGGCAATATCATGAAGTTTACCGAGGGGGCCTTCCGTGATTGGGGCTACGAACTAGCCCGCGAACAATACGGTGCCGAGCCTATCGACGGCGGCCCCTGGTGCAAATTGCCCGACGATAAAGGTGGCATCATAGTTAAAGACGTCATCGCCGACGCCTTTCTCCAACAGATCCTCACTCGCTCCGCCGAATACGACGTAATTGCCACCCTCAATCTCAATGGCGACTACATCTCCGACGCCTTGGCCGCCCAGGTTGGCGGAATCGGTATCGCCCCCGGCGGAAACATAAATTATCAGACCGGCCATGCCATCTTCGAGGCCACCCACGGCACTGCTCCCAAGTATGCCGGCCAGGACAAGGTAAATCCCGGCTCGCTGATCCTGTCCGGCGAAATGATGCTCCGCTATCTCGGTTGGACCGAAGCGGCCGACCTGGTAATCAAGGGTATGGACGGGGCTATCTCCGCCAAGACCGTAACCTACGACTTCCACCGTTTGATGGTCGCCGAGGGCATCGACGCCAGACTCCTGAAATGCAGCGAGTTCGCCACCGCCCTTATCGATCACATGGGATGATTAATCGATTGGATTATATTTATCTTTGGTGTTTGATTTGGCGGGTAAACGATTACAACCACATCTGGCCTATGATGATCACTGCGAGTACCAGCCAGAATGCAAGACTTGCAAAAATACCTATTCGTCCGCAAATTCTTCCCGCCTTGATCATCCCCAAGGAAGCGGGTGATGCCTGACCCGCCTTGATCTGTTCGTCGGCCTGTCTGGCAAGTACCAGGGCGGTAATCCCACATACCATTGATGGGACTCCGTAGATCATGCACAGGGGGATGGCCGTAATTCCCAGTACCAATGAGGCGATTGCCAATCCCGAGGTGCGCTGGGGGGTGAAGGATCCCCAGATGGGCGTTCCACATTCGGGGCACATATGATCGATGGTTAAACCGCGCAGGCTGTAACCGCAACGGACGCATCGGGCATCGGGGTGGACTAATAAAGGTGTTAACGTGGGATCTGCGGGTTTAGGTTCGTCGGACATATAAGTGTCTCAATATCTGTGAGGTTGTCCTTGTCGGTACTTTTTTCGAAGTCCCAAAAATTCATGTCATCAAAATGCCCTGGTTTTCAGTCGGATAATAAACATTTTAGTGTCGTAGGGCAAGATGGGTATAGAACAATCGATGATTATTCCGCCATGAGCACAACGTTGGGGGACTGATTACCGATCCGCCGGTCGAAGATACTCGTTGCCGATCGGATCGGCGCCGGCTTCGGCGTAACGCTCAAACCATTTGAACATACGCTGCCGCAGCTTCTTTTTCAGCTTCTGATGTTCTGCCGCATCTGCCAGGTTCTTCGTTTCATCGGGATCATTCTTCAGATCGTAAAGCTCGAACGGCCCGCCATTGGCCCGGTGAATATACTTGTAATCGCGGGTGCGAATCATTCGCAGATGACTGTACTCGCCGAACACCGCATCCGGCCAATCCTCTACCTGCCCGCCCCGCAGCATCGGGGCAAAACTTCGACCCGGCAAATTCCTGCCCGGCGATTTGCCCAAATCCAGGTAATCCAAAACCGTCGGTACATAATCGTAAACACTGATCAGGGCATCGACTTCACGCCCCTTTTCTAATCGGCCGGTGTGGCGAAAGATCATCGGAATCCGAAGCACTGTATCGTAGGCGTTCCGCGGATTAGTGGCGTTACCTTTGCCGCAGATGCCGTGATGCCCGAAGGCAAAACCCTGATCGCTGGTGAAGATCACCAATGTTTTTTCGCTGAGACCCAACTTATCCAAAGCGGCAACAATCCTACCCACCGCTCGGTCGACACCCGAACAAGCGGCCATGTATTGCCATAGCAGTTCAGGTTTTTTGAGGACCTGGTATAACGCAGCCGCCCACGGATGCAATGGCAATTTGGGAATTGAGTTAAACGGGCAATCACGATAAAGATCCACCAATTCTTCCGGGTGTCCATTGAATGGCGAATGCGGGGCATTATATTGTACGTTGATAAAAAACGGCCGACCCTTGTTTGCTTCGATAAACTCTATTGCCTTATCGGTGATCCGGTCGGTCAGGTAACCTGTAGTCTGAATCTTATTATCCTTCCAGATCATCTCCGCGTTGTTATATTTACTGCCCCCGGTGGGTAGGGCGTACCAGAAAGTGTATCCGCCGTGGGTATTCATGCTGTCGCCCAGGTGCCATTTACCCGACAATCCGCAGGTGTAGCCGTTGCGGGCCAGGATCTCGCTGAGCAAAATCTCGTTGGGCAGACAATACCGCGCCCGCGGGCCGATGTTTTCATGCTTGATCCAGTCGTGGATGCCGTGCTGTGACGGTATCCTCCCGGTAAAAAATGTGGCCCGGCTCGGCGAACACACCGGCGTAGTGGCGAAGGCATTGGTCAACCGCACGCCTTCTGCCGCCAGCTTGTCCCCCGCCGGTGTCCGCGCTTCGGGAGTCCCGTAGCACCCCAGCGTCCAGGCCCCCTGATCGTCCGTCATAATCAGCACTACGTTGGTTTGCTCGGCCGCCTTTGCCGGACTAATAAAACTTATAAGCATCATAAGAACAAAATAGTATCTGCTCATCAGCAAATCTCCTGATATTGGTTTACTCAGGGAACGTGAGTCATTCCATGAAAACTATTGTTGGCATATTCTCTGTGCCTTATAGAACCATCCCGGTCTTTTGGTGGCCGGCACATCTTTTACCTTCAACTGCCAGACAATTTCCTTCTCCGGTGTTACCTCAAATATCACCGAATCCTGCGCCGGTTCCAAAACCCCTACAATCAGCGTATTTCCATTGGGCAGCCGATCGCAGTCGCGACTTGTCCGCAACCCCTCCCGATAGTATTCCCAAACCGGTTGGTTGGTGGCCCGGTCTATTTCCACCACCTGATAGGGCGTATCATGCTGCAGACAAACCAGCAGATGATCGTTGCTGTGAATCTCCGGCTCGTGCGGATCGTATCCGACGGGAAAGGTTCCGCCATAAAGGGTGGTCCAGTCGATCGACCAGACTACTTGTCCCGCAGTGTCAACTTCGACGGTTAGGCTGAAATTCCTCGGGCTGATCAATGTGTTGCCGTTGGACATCCGTGTAACCGCGTTAGTATGTGCCCAACCTTGGTTTTCTATAGCTATATAGGGTTCAACGTAGTAATGGTCTTTGGCATACCACGACCATACCAGCCCTCCTTGGGCATTGATCTCCTTTACCTGGGCATCGTTTACCGTATCGTTCTTGCCGTACACATAAATGGGGTTACCGTTGACCAGGCGGTCGGCATCATGCGACACTTTCGTGTCCATGTGTGACCAGACAACCTTGCCGGCCCGATCGATCTGATATATCCCCTTGCCGGGCAATACGAAAAGTACGTTGTTGTTGGCCAGCACCTCCACATCGAATCCCGGATTGGTATATTGCTTTAGGTCCTGGGGAACCAGATATTCCCAAACAATTGTCCCCTGCATATCCACTTCTATGATCCGCGGCCTGGTCTGATTGCTGAGGTCGGCAAATATGGTGGTCCCGTTACAGGCCTTGGTTGAGTCGTAGATATCCACATAAATCTCCCCCGGCCCAACCTCGGTAATCGCACACCCATCAACCACCAGGCAGACAATTAAAATCGCCAGCGAGCCCAATAACCATACTCTCGATTTTCGGTTCATCTCTCTTTCCCGATTGGATGAATAGTAGTTGTTCCGAATACATTAGTGCATTTTTAACCTCTGTATGTTGTCCAAGTCAAGTGGTGCATTACGGTTGGGTGTTGGTTGAATTCTGACCGCCGACAATCTTTGTATATGGTCACAGACGGCACTAGAGAAAAGATGAAATGTATTAGTGATGATATTGGTTTACCGGCATCTTGGAATCCGGTTTCTTTTGATCTTGACCAGCCGAAGTCCGCCCCATGACAAAAACATGATTGCCAACAGGGGCAGGAAACAGGGGATCCCGGCGGCGGGTACTTCATGAAATTCTCTTACCTGATTGATAATGGTTGGGAGAGAAAAGATGTCGGCCAGGCCGAATACCTCTTGCCTTCCGGGAGCTACCCATAGCTTGCCGGTTTGACCGTTCGGCACATACGCCACTGCATAATATCGGCCTGACTCTGATAGCACGGTTTGTATCTCCCCCAGGATCCATGAATCCGTGCCGGTGAACGGCTCATGGAAGAATTCCGGTTCGACCTCCGCACCCGGTGCCAGAACAATACCACCCAATCCTTCGGGCACAGTGAAAGGTAAATCTACTGCAGGTAAACTCGGACCCAATAAGGCAAGGGCCGGTCGGAAGTCCTGCAATCTTTCGATAGCCGGGACTCCCAGTTGTAGAAATACCTCCTGGCCCGACCTTGCCTCGAAGGTGAGCCATAACTGCGGCG
>CP070790.1:3048002-3062445 GCA_020346805.1 Planctomycetota bacterium | reverse complement strand
GGTAATACGTCGAGGAAAAATCGTCGGCTCTGACGAAGACGGACGGGAAAAGCATCCGTCGGGCGGAAAAACCCGTGAATAATTCGGGTTAACACTCTCCGATCCCCATCGGCTGGGGTAAAATCAGCTCCTGCCGGGCTTCTCGATCATACACCCCGACCGTCGATCGGCACCAAACAGCGCCAAGGCGACCTGCCGCCCCGCTTACCGATTGCAGCTTACCACCAGCATACGATATGATGGGGGACAATACGAAACCCGAAGGACCCTAAATGTTAACCTTTTCCCTCCAAAGTGGATCGAACGGCAATTCCATCTACGTCGAAGCCGGTGATGTTCGCCTCCTCTTCGACGCCGGTATCTCCGGCAGACAGGCCGAACAGCGCATGCGCGTCCATAAACGCCAAATCCTGGACGTAGATGCGGTTATTATCTCGCACGACCACGCCGACCACGTTCGCTGTGCCGGCGTATATCAGCGAAAATTCAAATTGCCCATATATATGACCCGACGAACCCACCATGCCATCTATTG
Source organism: Planctomycetota bacterium (assembly GCA_020346805.1). Classification (GTDB taxonomy): domain Bacteria; phylum Planctomycetota; class Phycisphaerae; order UBA1845; family PWPN01. The sequence continues at coordinate 3,061,910 of CP070790.1, read as the reverse complement.
CAACCTCGGCCCCATTAACGATGTCCGTTATTTCAAGTCCGGCGAGCGGCTGTGGTTCGATGGCGTCACCGTCCATACCATTAAGACCCCACACGATGCCGCCGATGGTGTTGCCTTCATCGTCGAGCACGATGGCCGGCGCCTGGGTATATTCACCGATCTGGGCCATCCCTTCGACGAACTCCGATCCCGACTCTCCACCCTCCATGCCCTGTATATCGAGAGCAATTACGACCCCGATATGTTGGAAACCGGACCCTACCCCCGACCCCTCAAGGACCGCATCAAAGGCAAGCACGGCCACATATCAAACCTCGAGGCCGCTCAACTACTCCACTCATGTGCCAGAAAACTTAAATGGGCCGCTATCAGCCACCTCAGCGAACAAAATAACCACCCCGAATTGGCCATGGACACCCATCGACGCCTCATCGGCAAAAAACTACCCATCTACCTCGCCTCCCGTTACGACGTCAGCCGAATCATGAAAATCTGATCCACAACCCCCTCTCCTCAAATCTCAAATCTTCAGCTTGATCCGTAGGGTCCATCGCCTGTTGCAACAACATCGAAACTGTTATTATTACCGGCACAGGTCAAGCACGAACGATTCAGTGTTCGTTGGTGACGAACTTCGTAGTGATGAAAGCCGTTTCCGATCCCATAGTTTTTCATGATGGGAGATAATATTATGCGAGCAGATCAAATTGCCGGGAAAACACTATCGATTGTTATTGTCGCGTGCTGCCTATCACTTCTCTCTTGCTTCGGCTGCGCTTTCACGCCGTATGGCATTCCGACAGGTGAATGGTCGGGAGAGGGGATCTACCTTGACTATGAAGCAACTGTCAAGGAGAAAATGACTGATACCACCCACAGCCGCTCCAGGGATAATGTGTATGAGACATCCTTGAAAATCAGTCAACAGCGGATGTATGGTCACGAAACATTTGTTTTCGACATTCGATCAAAACGGGACAAGCTATTCAACCTTAATGACAAAGAGTCACACGTTACATTCACACTGGTCCCTCTAAAGACGCTGGAGCATGGGTCCAGGTTATACGCCATTGGCCAGTGGGAATACAACCCATCCAAGGACCGCCGCGTAAGCGAGGAAGAGTTCAACAAACGGCTTCAGACGGCATCGGCTTCATGCATTAACCAGGATGGAGCCACCATATTGCAGGTCTATTACACCATGCCGACCAAGAGTGATCCGGTCAGTTTTTGCGATACCTTCGTATTTGAGAACCATAAGGTCCGTAAGACGGGACGTATTATTGAGGTAAAAACGACAAAAAAAGAAAATGAGCCCATCCAAAATAAACTGATGAAGGTTTATTGGGCCGAAACGCTTAAGCGGGAAAAATAGGCAATCACAACCTAAATCAATATCTACAATCCAAAGCCTCTCAGGATGGATCGTCTGATCCACCATTTTTGCTGTCCCCAATCAACAACGCAAAAATATCAATCCTATCTATCATCCCCCGCCCGCAATGAACCCACAGCTTGAAATTCCCCATCCCCAACAGTCAATTTTTCATTTTTAATTCTTAATTTTCAATTTATTCCACCTTAACGGAACACCTGATGTGTTCTGATTAGGGAAGATCTTTGACATTTGAAGAATAGACTGTAGACCAAAGGCTGCAGTCCGGAGACAGGATCAGCGTTCATCGGCGTGCACCGGCGGTTACAAACTCTTTTCTTGACGTTTTGATGTTTCGAGCCTGCCCCCCCTGAGGCGGATGTTGTCCTTCAACTAACATGTGTAAAACAACCTCAAACCATCATCTAAGACTGGTTTAACCTTATTTTTCGCAACAAGTTACGACCACATCCGCCGATGCCCTTATGTCAATCCCGCTTTAATCAACCGCCTGGATCAGCCTCATCCTCATGGGATAAATAACCGACCCTCCGCGCCGGGAAAAACATCCCCTTGGATATATGATCAATCTTCAATCAATTGCACTCAAACTACCGACGTCTATACTGTAGACTATTGGAGCGGTCTGAACAAAAACAAAACATTTCAGGATCAGGTAAGGATGCCTAAACACTGGATCATCGCCTCCCCATGGCCGGGACGTGCCGACGCAGCGCGACGCCTCGGCATATCCCCCCTCGTCAGCCAACTGCTTTACAACCGCGGAATCACCGAACCGGACCACGCTCGCAGCTTCCTCAACCCCGAGTTGAAATCCCTGCACGACCCCGAGCTGCTGACCGGCACAAAAAAGGCCGCCAGAATAATCGCCGACAAAATTCGCCAACGCAAAAAAATAATTATCTATGGCGACTATGACGTCGACGGCATTACCGGAACCGCCATCCTCTGGCATCTGCTTACCCTGGCTGGCGCCGACATCTCCTTCTACATCCCCCACCGCTTGGAGGAAGGCTACGGGCTAAATGCCGATGCCCTGAAGCAATTACACAGCGAGGGCGCCGACACCGTTATCACCGTCGACTGCGGTATAACCGCAACTGCCGAAGCTCAAATAGCCCGGGAAATCGGCCTTACCCTGATCGTCACCGACCACCACGAATGCGGACCCGAACTGCCCGACGCCGACGCCGTCATTCATCCCCGCATCGACGATTATCCCAATCCCAATCTCTGCGGCGCCGGCGTGGCTTTTAAACTTGCCTGGGCTATCGCTAAAAACCTCAGCCGGGCCGACAGGGTAAAACCCCAATTCCGCCAATTCCTTATCGATGCCGTCGGATTGGTGGCCCTGGGTACCATCGCTGACATCGTACCCCTGACCGAGGAAAACCGCATACTGACCCGATTCGGCCTCATGGGTCTGGCCCAATCCAATCTCGTCGGTTTAAACGCCCTCATCGAAACCGCACGCTTGACCGACACCAAAATAAACAGCGAACACGTCGGTTACTGGCTGGCCCCCCGACTCAACGCCGCCGGACGAATGGGCCACGCTCAGTTGGCCGTCGAACTGCTCACCCGGGCTGATCATGACCGCGGCAAAGAAATATCCATCTATTTAGAGGAACAAAACCGCCGCCGTAAAACCCTGGAAAATCGAATCTTCAAGCAGGCCTGTGAAATAATCGATTCGCAAAACCTGGCCTCCGACAGCCGGCGGGCCATCGTCTTGGCCGCCCCCGACTGGCATGCAGGTGTCATTGGGATTGTTGCCTCGCGCATCGTCGACAGATACCACCGGCCCACAGTCATGATCGCCATCGACAACGGGGAAGGACAGGGATCGGCCAGAAGCGTCCGACACTTCGAACTCCACAAGGCCTTGGCCGACTGTTCCCAACATCTGATCGCTTTCGGCGGGCATGCCATGGCCGCCGGCCTGCGAATCAAACAGGAAAACATCGAATCCTTTACCGAAACCTTTGTTCAACGCGCCAATCAGTTGCTGACCGGCAAGGATCTGCAGCCCGCACTCCGGCTTGACGCCGAAGTCAAACTCCATGAATTGACTGAACCCGTGGTCCGTACCATAGAACACCTGGGACCCTTCGGCTCCGGTAACCCAAAACCAAGATTCGCATCCGGCGAATTACATCTCAACGGCTCACCACGCCTGGTTGGTAAAAGCGGTGATCACCTGCAATTCAACCTCACCGACGGCAAAATCCGAAAAAAGGCTATAGCCTTCGGCCAAAAAGAACATCTTCAACCGTTACTCGATCATCGACGCTGCCGGGTTGCCTTCGCCCCGATTCTTAATACATTTAACGGCCAAACTACCGTCGAAATGCAGGTGCTCGACTTTGAGTTTCCACAATCTTGAGCGACCGAACCAACGGACAGTAAACACCGCTATGACAAGGCCACCGAAATGAGCAACCGAACTGTGCCATCAAAAACAATAAACCTGGCCATATTGGCGGTACTAACCGCGATAATCCTGGTCGTTAGTGCTCGCCAATTATCCGTCGGCGGCTTATCCTGGTCGGACGCCCCCCTCCATACTATGGATGGCGTGTTCATACACGATCTACTTATCGAACATCCAACGGGGGACCTAAAGAACTGGGCTAAACAGTTCTATCTGAAACATCAGTGCCTTGGAATCGTCGTTTATTACCCGCCTCTGTTCGCCGCCGTCGAAGCCGTCGTTTTCTTGACCATCGGCGTATCCATCGTCGCCGCCCGCCTGACCGTATTGCTGTTTGTGATCGGTGCCGTCTGGCTGATCTATTGGTTAACCCGTCGATTGTTCGGCACCTCAGCCGGTATCGCCGCTGCCATCCTGACCCTAACCACAACCGCCGGCGTAACCTGGTCCCGAATAGTCATGCTCGAATGGCCGGCCACTTTCTTTATCCTGCTGACCCTGTGGGCCTATCGGCAATATCGGGAAAACCCTCGCTGGATCGACGGGATTCTAATCGCCCTGGGCATCGCCGGTTCTTATTTCACCAAGCAAACTGCCGTCTTCGTGCTGCTCGTCATTCTGCTGCACGTCATAATGGACAAACGTCGGCGGGATATATATCGCCGTTCTCTCCTCATTCCGATGATAACCGCCTTGTTGCTAATCGGCGTTTACGCCGTCGCCACCGCCGGCTACAACAAACTGGCCCCCCAACTCATCGCCGGTTCCCCGCCTTTCAGGCACCTGATCAGTTTTGACAACTGGATATGGTATATCCGCGAATTACCCGGCATTATCGGCTGGCCCATGCTGATTGGCCTGATATTGGCCGGAATAACAATCCTGGCTACATCAATAAAATCCCCCAAAGACAGTCAAGTATCCCAAAACAACAAAGAACGCACCCAAATACATAAGCGCAATATCTCTCTACCCGTAATCTGGTTCTGCCTCTGGTGGTTGATCTGCACCGTCTTTGCCGCCAATGAAACACGCTATTTCTTTTTTGCGGTCCCCCCGGCGGCCATCCTTGTTGCCACCGGTCTGCTTCGGCTCGACGGACAAAGACGTTTGGGCATCGGTTCGCTGCTGCTGATCGTCCTTTGCAGCATCCAGACCGTCACCGCCGTCCTCGAAACCACATATCGGCTGCCCAACATGCAACCCACGGTTGAATTCCTCGCTCGACAAAACGATGCGGATTTGGTACTGGTTGATGCGGTACGCGATGGCCAATTCATCTTCGACGTCCGCACCACACCACAGGCCCGCAATCGTATCATCCCCATGCGGGCAAGTAAGTTCCTCTATTCACGAGCCGCCCGTACAAAGTATGACTACCAGGCCCACATCAATAACCGCCAAGAACTGATCGCATGGCTGGACCAACTGGGAATTCGTTACCTGGTAATTGAAGATCGTCTTCCCATAACCACAGATCGATCTGCGGACCCCCCCCCGCGAATCATGCTCCGCCAAACACTGCAGGAAAAACAACAATTCGAACCGGTCTTCAGCCAATCCCTCGCCGGCAATCACCCCCACTGGCAAAAGGTTAACCTAGTAACTTACCGCTACCTGAACGCCAAGACCCGACGCTCCAATACCATCACTATTCGCATCCCCGCCATGGGTAAAGAATTGAGCTTTACTCTTCCCACACCGGACAGCCAACCCGTAAAAACTAACCAATATTGATGAAGTTAAAACCCCAACAGGCAACCGGAGCAATCCAAGCTTCTATTACCCTGAAATCCCGGTCTTTTTTTGACGTAGCTCGGTCACTTGTAAATAATAACCCGTTACTGTCCCCGTAATCACCAAGAAAGGAGCAAAGATTGGTGTATGGAGTAACAAGTCTCTGAGATGGTGCCACAGTACTACAAATTGAGCAACAAATATGACCATGCCGGCCAGAGCAAGCAATGTCCCTTCCAGGCTGGTCACAAAGGCAATAATTTCTCGATACGAGATGAAAGACAACGACACCACAGCAACAAAAGCAAAACCCCCCGTCAGATAAAGCGCGTACTCCTCATTAGTAAACAGACTAACAAATAGAATAACCGCCAGTCCCGACCAGGCGCCGGCCAATACCGCCACCGAAATCTTGATCGTCATTATACTGACAACCGCCAATCCGATGGCAAACACGCACGCACAAACCATCTGCATAACAAAGGACAGAGGCATACACGCACCGATTACGAATCCAATAACTCCAAAGCTGAGGGGGATGATGACTTTGAAGACGCGAAATCCCATAATAATAAAAACTAAGCCGGCACCCATAAGGAATAATCCCAGAATCAACTCCCGGGCGGCTAATTCGTCGAGCATTACTTGTAAGCTGAATAAATTCATCATTCTATACCGTATAATTATTGGCTATTCCATAAAACACCATCTTCATCGAAGCCCGAAGTTAAAGTTGCCAAGCCTCGTTTTCTAGGTACTCGGAGCAGCGACTGCAGGCGTTATACGCTGATTCCGTGCCTGGAACAATAAGGCACCCATCAAATACAAAACCACCGCTCCCAGAAACCAGGCCGATTTGGCCTCTATAAAAGTCCACACTCCCGGCAAATGCATCGAGACAAAAATCCCAATCCCAACCACCAAACCAAGTACCCCCAATAAAGACGTACCCACAATAGTGGTGAACCTTGGCAATATCAACCCTATGCCCAATCCTGCCAATCCCGCTACCGATAACACTGCTAACATTCGGTATACCAGATCCCGTTTTGTATCCCACAAATAAGACTTCACCTCCCCCCAATAGCCCTTCACGCTTCCGACCTGACCTGGCTGATCCGTGGCCGACGGTAAGGAATACTCTTCCGTGGATACCCCCAGACGCTCATCCTGAAATGATTGAATCTCAGTGGGAAAAACATCGGGGCCGATGATCAGCAGCACAAACAACATGGCAATGGCGGCGGTGGTCAAACCCACCCAACAACGATATAGCAAATAACCCGCCAATCCCGCCAAACCTGTACCCAGTACCAATCCGATCAACAGATCGACTTGGACGGCACGGGATAACTCGACACCAACCGCAGCGCCGCTAACCATAAATCCCAGCACATAAACAAACCGCAGCAAACGGGCACCCCAAAGCGACATAATCAATCCCATCATCATGGCCGCCAGGGCTGCATGAGTTATATAAGGCCATTGTTCCAAGGGCAGGTGATTCCTAACAAAACCACCCGCCTGTAAAAACAAATCAACCGTATTATTAATCACCTCAAGCATACAAAAACCCAAAATAATACCGTCGCACCTTTTTATGACACTTAACACCACTTTTACATTTAAATACAATCACATGCAAGCAAATTTATCCGTCCTAGCTAACTGCGGGAACCTTTAACTATACGGCCTGCTGAATCCAGCGGTTTGATCCTCCAGGCATTCGGATAAACACTGACATCGATATGCCTTTCAACCGATCGCCCCTCAAAATAGACGGCAATGTTGCGGATCTTCTCCATAGCAGTCGGCTCTTCAATTTCCTCTCCTATAGCTGATCCCCATTCGATCACCCCTCCGCCACGGGCTCTCAATACGATATGATTCTCACGTTTGTCCCGCCGACCTCGGAAATTGGATACGTCGATCCCGCTGATTCGGTTTGAAATCCCCGACCCACAATCAAAAATAAGCGAAGCCAGGCGAACCGCAGCTTGGGAATCATCTTCCACAAACAGAGCCCCGATATCGGGAAGATCACTTTGTACTCCGAATATCCGTATCCACCCCGCATCCTCAGCCACAAAATCGTACACCTCCGGTAAACGATAACCCGCCCTATCTACCGGAACATATACCCCATCAACCAATACCATGGCGATGGGGCGGCGATAATCACAATCGATATGAATCGTCCCCTTCATATCCTGTGAAACACGATTCAACCTGGAAACCCAACCACTGGATGACATCTGATCTGCAATCAAACGTATCAATTCGCCGTCCGACAACTGTTGATCGGAAGGCAACTCAATCGTCGACAAAATTCTCGGCCGCCATTCCTCACGGATCACCCAATCCGGAGCATTGACTAATTCTATTTTAATTACATCACCACCTTCGGACTGGGCATATATATAATCTACCAACAGCTCCAGACCTACAATGGCCAGCGCAATTACCACAACCAACGACAGGGCCGATATCAGAGGTATCGCACCAGCTGGAACAATACCTTGTTTGCCGCCGGACGTTTTCGATCGATTCACCGACTTGTTTTTAGGCCGATGTTTGCTCACCTATTTACTCCATCAACTTACATGATCTCACTACCGCCCGCAGGCTAATTCCACGATACGCTGACACAACATCGCAAAATCCAAACCCGCTCTTTGAGCCGCCTTGGGTAGCAAAGAATGATCCGTAAAACCGGGTATCGTATTTACCTCCAACACGTAAGGCTGATGAGTGTCTTCCTCCACCACCCAATCCACGCGAGAGAAATCAAGACAGCCCAGGGCGTTGTGTGTCTCGATGCTTAAAGATTTGATCTTTTCTATTAAAGATACAGGTAAATCGATATCAAAAAGGTATTCTGTGTCGTCATCCAGATACTTGGCTTCATAGTCGTAGTATTCACGCTTGGTTCGGATTTGAATCGGCGGCAAGGCCTGGTCGTCTAGAATACCCACCGTCAATTCTGGTCCCTTAATGTACTCCTCTATCAAACACCGATCGTAATGCTCGACCATCCATTGAAGCAAAGTTTGCAATCCATTCGTGTCACGGATAATCCGGCAATCAACACTGCTGCCTTCCGCAATCGGCTTGACCACCACCGGCGGCGCCCAATTGGCCAACACCTTATCCATACGATCGGTGGTAACCACATCAAACCTGGGTGTCGGAATGCCGCTCTCGATGAAACAACATTTGGCTGCCACTTTGTCCATAGACAGCGCCGACGACATTGCTCCCGATCCGCAATAGTGAATCCCACGCTGATCCAAAATACGCTGTAATTGGCCGTCCTCACCGAAAGTCCCGTGCAGGGCTATGAATACCATATCTACCGGCTCATCCAAAGCCTCAAGATTGTCCGGCCCAATATCGGCAAGATGAACCTCGTGACCCAGCGACTCCAGGGCGGAGGCTATAGCCCCACCGCTCTTGAAACTCACATCGCGCTCCGCACTCGGTCCCCCTGCCAATACGGTAATTTTCAAACCGCGTTCAACCGATTTGGCAGCCGGAATATCCAACGATACTCGATTGGCTAACTGCGTCATGGTGGAACTCCATTTCCTGATTGTTAAAACACCCGCATCCTACATCCTAGTAAGATGTCAACCATTCAATGTTATACGTACTTCGGCAACCCCATAATTCAATTTCCAATTCCAACTCCACGCCGAAACGCTCTGCCACTTCTCGTCTAATCCACCCGATTAAGGTTAACACATCATGTGCGGTGGCTCCCTCTTTGGCGATAATGAAGTTTGCATGCTGGTTCGAAACATAGGCACCACCAATCCCACGCCCCTTAAAGCCTGCAAGATCTATCAATTCACCGGCACTCTGTTCGGGAGTATTCTTGAACACGCAACCGGCACTACACTCACCCATCGGCTGGGTCTTCTTCTTGTGATCCCATACTGCCAGAAACCGTTCTTGTATCTTATCCGGATCACCCCCTTTCAATTCCAAAGTCGCCCAACAAATCACCGACCCGTTCAGATTCGTGCCGCGATAACCAAAACCCACTTCATCGCGAGACAGTTTGTGCAAAGCTCCAAATTCATCGATTACGGTTATATCACGGACCACATCGGCAATCTCTCCGAAGCGGCCGCCGGCATTCATGCGAATAATACCCCCTACCGTACCCGGAATACCCCCCATGCATTCCAATCCCTCAAGCCCGCGACGAACCGCCTCTCGGGCCAGTCGATTCATGTCTACACCGGCGCTGGCCACCACCGCAGTTGTATCACCGTTAGCACCTTTCGGTCGGCCGGGATTAACGCCGTCAGCCGGCTCCCAATCCACCGTAAGAAAATCAGCGGCACCCAGGCGAACCACCACACCATCCACCCCCTCGTCGCCGACCAAAACATTCGCCCCGTATCCAAGTACTCGGAGTGGTATGTTCTCCTGCCGGGTTCGACGAATCACCTCCTTCAATTGATCGACCGTCCTGGGACGCACGAACCAGGGTACCGGTCCGCCAAGATTAAAACCGGTGTACGGCGACAACCTTTGGTTGTAACTGACTATTTGTGTCAGGTCTGATAGAAAATCCATAATCAGCCCTTCTCTCAACCGTTAAAATTCATACCTACACATCGCGCGTTAGCGATAAATATTCCAGTAACTTATCCGCCACTTGCCATACATCACCGGCTCCCATAGTCAGCACCAGGTCGCCGGATTGTACTTCCCCGCATAATCGGGAAACAATGTTGGCGAAGTGCGGCTCATATTGTGCATCGCCCCCGCGTTGATGAATCCGTTCGACCAGATCCCTCGCATCGATAAGGTCGCGTTCGGATTCACTATCTCGTACAAAATAAATATCAGGCACAATCACCTCGTCCGCCACTCCAAAACTCTTGGCAAAATCATTTAGCAGAAAACGGGTGCGTGAATGTTGATGCGGCTGGAAAACAACGAACATTTTTCGCGGTCGGTAATAATCGCGGGCCGCACGTAAAGTAGCCTTAATCTCATTGGGATGATGTGCGTAATCATCCACTACTGCCACCCCATCGATTATGCCATGAAGCGTCAATCGACGGCGGGCACCGCGAAACTCACCCAATGCCTGGGCAATAGTCTCCGGCTCAACACCTGCCCGAAAACAAATGGCCATCGTCGCCAAAGCATTAGCCACATTATGTTGCCCGGGTATGGCCAAACGGACTTCGGTCAAAGGCTGCCCACAGTGCAAAACCCGGAATCGGGAACAGCCCCGATTGGTATCCAGAATCTGAGCCTCCCAATCGACCTCACTCTCTCCACTCAGGCCGAATTTCTCCACGTTTTGTGGCAGACCGGCAACCGCCTTCATGCTCACAGAATCTTCACCGTTGACCACCAGCCAACCGTCGGTAGTCACCAACGAAGCAAACGAGCGAAAAGATTCGACAATCTCATCCAGATTGCGGTAATAATCGAGATGATCCTCATCAACATTGAGAATAGTCGCCAGCTTCGGTCGCAAATTCAGGAACGAACGATCGTACTCACACGCTTCGACTACAAAATGCTCACCGTCGCCCACTCCCGATCCACTGCCCAATTGCTCCACGTCCGCACCGATTACGAAAGAAGGATCCAGCCCCGCCGACCTTAACACAAAGGCAATCATGGCCGTTGTGGTACTCTTGCCGTGGGTCCCCGCTACCGCAATCCCCACCCGCGGAGCCATCAACATCCCTAATAATTGCGAATATTTCACAACCTTTAAACTTCGTCGCCGCGCCGCCGCCAATTCCGGATTCGACTCTTTGATAGCCGACGAGCACACCACCAGATCACAATGCTCCGGTAAGTTTTCCGACGCCTGTCCTTCATGAACAACTGCCCCCTGATCGGCCAATCTGGCCAAGACACCCAGGCCCTTCATATCAGATCCGCTGACCAAAACGCCGCCCCTCAGAAGCACTGCCGCCGCTCCGCACATACCGCAACCACCGATGCCGATCATGTGCACCCGGGTACCGGTGGACAAAGTAGGCAATTCCACCGAGGTACGATCCACTCGCCCCGGAGCAACCGATTCATAATGCAAAATCTGTCCCATGCTGCCGTTTGTCAGACTGCGCGTCCTTGCGCTATTAGGCATGACCCCATCCTTCCTTTACGAAGTGAAGACAACCTACTTTATACCAAATCAAACGTCTCAAAGGAACCAATTTCATTAAATCAAAATCTAAGCATTCCCCGCAGTCATTCAACCGCTCGAATCAACTCAATCCGACTCATCAGCTCTAATGATCGACTAAACAATCAATTGTCGCCGACGCCGCACCATGCCGGTTAATACAATGTGCTGATTTTACTACAAGGTCCGGTTCGATCCAAGAAAAAATTAACTCGGCATACAGAATCCGGGCGTCGGAAACATTTCACCACAGGGCGCAGGCTTGACTGGCGCAAACTACAAGCCTCAACAAACCCCTCCCGGTAGCGGTTGTGTCAGGCATAAGTATATACCAGAGCGGCAAACAGCCGCCCGCTCAAAGCTTAACATTATTGTATCGGGAGCAAATTTCGATTTCCTTGAGGGGTATCAGGCATATCCGGGGTCATATTTTATAAAGACTTAGAAGTGATTTTCTGAATAATTTCACAGGCTGGCCTTCTACCCCCCTTTAGACGCCTGCCAGAGGGTGTCGGCCACATCATCCGCTGCCTGTGGCCGAGACAAGGCGCCGGCCAACTGACCCATTTTCGCGCGCTGCCGGTCATCCTCCATAAGTTCAACCAGTATCGGACGCAGGCGATCGGCATTAGCCTTGGCTTCCTTGAGGTCCTCCAACATCATGGCCGCCCCTGCCTCTACCAGAACCTGCCCATTATGCCACTGGTGCCGATCCCGGTGAAAGGGATAAGGGAACAAAATAGCCGGCTTGGCCATGGCCAATAGTTCCGCCAGGCTGGAAGCCCCCGCTCGTGATACGATCAGCTCCGCTGCGGCCATCGCACTGGACATCCGATCGGTAAAGGGTAGAACCACACCTCTGGTACCGGCCTTAGCGTATGCCTGGGTCACACGATCACGATCTCCCAGCCCACTTAAATGTAAAACCTGCCATCCTTGGGCCGCAATCAACCCCGCCAGCTCGATCATCGTCTCATTGATGGTTTTAGCCCCCTGCGATGCCCCGGTGACAAGTAGCGTTTTGCGTTCCGGGTCCAAATTGAAAGATTCAACAATCGAGGGAACTTCAGCACGGTCTACATAACGAAATGACCGACGAACCGGGCAACCGGTCACCAAAACCGGAGTCCCCCGCGGAAAGTGCTTGAGAGTCACCGGCCACTGGGCAAAAATACCGGCCAATTTCCCCTGCCTGGCTAGGTATCTATTAGCCCGACCCGGAACCGCATCAGGATTAAGTAAAAAGGTGGGTATTCCTAATTGGATGGCCGCCCGTACCGGGGGGCCGGAAGCATACCCCCCCGTACCAACCACCACCGCTGGCCGACGCTTCTGAAAAGCCCGCCTGCATGACGACAATGACTCGCGCCAACATGCCCAAAAGACCGGCCAACGCCAGGGCTTGGCACTAAAAGGTCGTACACTTTGTGGAATAATTTCAACATCAGTCCGATCTAGAATCGTTTTATCACTAGGTTTATTAGTGCAGAAAAATGAAATATCAATCTGTTCGGGCTGCAGCCGTAATGATTCTGCAACCCCCAAGGCAGGAAAAAGATGGCCGGCCGTTCCCCCGCCGGCAAATACAAACCAGGGCTTTTCTATCAAATCTCTACTTCTCCGCTAAATGTGAACCGGAAAACAGAATTGCATAATTATCAATATGCACCCACCCATGAACGCGGCCAAATATCAGCTCTCAACCTTTCTTAAAGGGCCGCTTCGCGCAATATTAGCTAACATCCCTACCAAAGCGCCAAGGAAAATCGCCCCCGAACCACCAGCCGACACCAGCGGCAATGAAATCCCTTTGGTAGGTACCGAAACGGTCACTACCGCAATATTCATCGCTGCCTGCAATCCGATCACCATGGCAATACCAAAGGCCAACAGCCGGCCGGCGGGATCGATGCATTGACTGATGATGCCGCGGCTCTTCCACATTAAAACAACAAGCAACAAAATCACCGTCGCCGCCCCGATCATACCCAGTTCTTAACAAATCACCGCGAAAATAAAGTCGTTGCGGGCCTCAGGCAGATAGCCTTTGACAAATCCACGCCCAAAACCGCGCCCCAACCAACTGCCACTGGCAATGGTGCAGAGGGATTGAATAGCTTGATACCCCGCCCCTTCGGGTTCCTGCCAGATATCCAGAAACGTCCTGATCCG
>CP070790.1:3039757-3047902 GCA_020346805.1 Planctomycetota bacterium | reverse complement strand
CCGGGCTGGCATATCGAATGCTCGGCCATGAGCGCCAAAATACTGGGGGAGACCTTCGATATCCACGGCGGGGGAAAGGATCTGATCTTCCCCCATCACGAGAACGAAATCGCCCAGTCGGAAACCTGTTTCGACAAACCATTCGTCAAATACTGGATGCATAACGGCCTGACTAGGTTCAACACCAAGAAAATCAGCAAATCCGACGCCGAAATGGCCAAACTCATGGATGAATTAACCCTAAGCAACCTGTTGAGCAAACATGCGCCGGAGCTGATCAGATACTTTGTACTTAGCACACATTATCGCCGCCCCATCGAATTCTCTGACGAGGAACTCGAAGCCAAAAAGAAGGGTCTGGAAACTTTCTACCGATTATTCGAACGTATCGAACGGGTAATCGGCAAGGATCCCTACGCCGGCGGCTACACATTGGAAACGATCGAACCAGACCAGGATAACCAATCCGATGGTAAATTTATCCACGAATGCCTGGATCATCAGGTCCGTTTTCTTGAAGCCATGGACGACGATTTCAATACCGGTGGTGCGGTCGGCATACTCTTTGATCTGGCCAAGGCAATTAACCGCTATCTGGACGCAGAAAAAGTTGAAACCGCCAAGCGGGAAAATTCTAAAAAATTGGCATCGGCAGCGGTACAAACATTACGCTCACTGACCAAATTGCTGGGATTGTTTGAAAATCGGCCAACCAGGCCCGGTATCGGCGATACTTTAGTCCACAATCTTATGGACATCCTGATTGAGTTGCGGGCCGAGGCTCGCAAATCCAAACAATACCAATTAGCCGATCTGGTCCGCGACAGACTTAAAGAATCAGGATTGGTACTGGAAGATCGACCGGACGGAACAATCTGGCGGCAATCTGATTGAGCACAGCGGTATATAACCAACGCGCATCCTGTGGAGGTGGCGGTTGCCTGATAATAAACAGATAGTTTGTGGAATCGATCCGGGATTAAGAATAACCGGTTACGGTGTCCTCTGTGCCGACGACGATGAGGATACGATTTCGATTATGGACGCGGGCATCATTCGGTGTTCTCATGAAGAAACGCTGGCCCTGCGGCTGGCGGAACTGGCAACCAGCCTGGATGAAATATTGGACGAGCATCGCGTCGACGTTTTGGCCGTCGAGGAAATCTATTCACATTATCGCAAACCACGGACGGCCATATTGATGGCTCATGCCAGAGGGGTCATTCTGTTGGGGGCGGCACAACACAATATCGAGGTACTGCATCTCCCTTCAACAACGGTAAAAAAACACCTGACCGGACACGGTCGGGCCAACAAGGAACAAATGCAACGAGCGGTGGCCAGCACCTTATCATTGAGTCAAATCCCGGAACCGCCCGACGTTGCGGACGCCCTGGCCATCGCCATATGTGCCGCCTGTGTATTGCGACAACCGGCCAAATTGGCCATGAACAATGACGATCTGCTGATAAAGTGAGGCCCTTCGATGATCGTACGCTTAAGCGGTACCGTATATGAGGTACACGACGGCTTTGCCGTCATCGAGCGCGACGGCATCGGATATGAGGTCCTTATTTGCGGATACGCCCTGGGCGAACTGGCGGCATGCAAGGGCCGACAGGTCACCCTGCACACTATGGAATACTATGAGGGCAGCAGTGTCGGCGGTAACTATATCCCGCGCCTGGTCGGATTCTTACACGCCGAGGATCGAACATTCTTTGAGCGATTTATTACCGTCAAGGGCATGGGAGTCCGCAAGGCCATCAAGGCATTGGCTGCACCTATCGGCAGCGTAGCGGCGGCCATCGAAAACTCAGATACCAGATATCTGGCCAATTTGCCGGGTATTGGCAAACGGGCGGCGGACCAGATTGTTGCCGAACTCAAAGGCAAGATGAGCGACTTTGCTATCGGCGCCCCTGAGGCCGGTGAACCAAGTGTATCGGCCGGTCAGGCATGGCCCGAACAGGTGCGTGATGCCTTGGAGGTCATGATCGCCTTGGGCGAACGCAGGGCCGATACCGAACGCTGGCTGGAACGGGCCCAACAGTTGCATCCGGGTGAGCATGGACCTGATGAATGGATACGGTTGGCGTATCGAATCAAAACCGGCAGCGAAGGATAATCGACTGTGGCACGTGAACGTATCATATCACGAAACTCCGGCGGACCCGAGGAAGAACGGTTCACCGAATCACTGCGCCCCGAACGGCTGGAAGATTGCGTCGGACAGCAACAGATAATCGAACAACTGCGTATTGCCTTGGAGGCAGCCAATAAACGTGACGAACCCATGGAACACGTGCTGCTGGCCGGTCCCCCCGGCCTGGGTAAAACTACCTTCGCCCACGTGATCGCCCGCGAACTGGGAGCAACTCTGCGCATTACCAGCGGGCCGGCCATCACCAAGCCCGGAGACCTTATGCACTGGCTGACGGAAATGAAACGAGGCGATGTACTTTTCATCGACGAGGTTCACCGTCTGAGTAAAACAGTCGAAGAATTTCTCTATGCCGCCATGGAAGACTTCCGCGTCGATTTCACCATCGACAGCGGGATCAGCGGGCGAACCATTAATATCGCCTTGCAGCCTTTCACCCTCATCGGAGCAACCACTCGATCGGGTCTGTTGACGGCGGCCATGCGCGATCGGTTCGGTATCCAATTCCATTTTGAGTTTTACA
Organism: Planctomycetota bacterium; assembly: GCA_020346805.1. Lineage (GTDB taxonomy): Bacteria > Planctomycetota > Phycisphaerae > UBA1845 > PWPN01. Next base: position 3,045,215 of record CP070790.1, on the reverse strand, counting down.
GCCCGCAGGAGTTGACCGAGATCCTGCGCCGCTCGGCCAAGAAACTCAAGATCGCCGCCAACGATGGAGCTTTGACGACTATCGCCTCCCGATCGCGCTGCACGCCCCGCGTAGCAAACCGTTTGCTCAAACGAACCCGCGATTACGCTCAGGTTCGGGCCGACGGGATGCTGACCGAACAGGTGGTCGATCAGGCCTTGGATCTCCTGCAGATTGATGATATGGGATTGGACGAACTGGACCGTTCCTTAATAACCTCCCTGATCAAAACCTACAACGGCGGGCCGGCCGGCATTGAGGCCCTGGCCGCCACCCTCGGTCAGGAACGCGACACACTCGAGGACGTCGTCGAACCTTACCTGCTGCAAATCGGCTTTATCATCCGCACCCGCCAGGGCCGATGCGCCACCAAAGCCGCCTACCAGCATCTCCAACTCCCCTACACCGCCCCAACACCAGACAACAATGCCCAAGGTCAATTGTTTGATAGCGAATAATCAATGCTTCACGATTTGATTCACTATACTTTATGTGATTCTATTAGGTTTCTAACACGATAAGCTGTTTAACAACCCATTTATCGTCTGCCCCATCACCGGATGGATCACATCACCGGCAATTTCGGCCAGGGAGACCAGGACAAATTTTCGTTCGTGCATTCGCGGGTGGGGAACAGTGAGCTTCGGTATATCGATCAGGTCATCATCAAATAACAGTAAATCGAGATCGATGGTTCGAGGACTCCATGGCTGAGGACGTTCCCGCCCCAAATCCCCCTCAATCCTCTGCATCAGGTCAAACAATGAAACCGCGTCATACGTGGTTTCAACCCTGGCGGCGGCGTTGAGGAAAGGCCCCTGCCCTTCCGGCCCGCCTTCCGGTTCGGTCTCGTGCAGACAAGACAACCGAACGTCCAACACTCCGGGATCGGCCCCCAAGGCGGCCGACGCCGTCTCAATAAAGTGACGACGATCGCCCATATTCGATCCCAACGCTATAAATGCCACATGTTTCATAAGACATTTAACCACTAAAACAAGGCACCAGCCTATAAGCTCTTCAATACCAATGCCAGCCTTGTACAATCAGAATTAACCGCACCATACTCCCTGTCCAGCGGGCCGATTCTCCACAAAAATGCCGATAACTCGCCCTCACCGCTCTTATCGGCCGCTTGGTGAAGTTTATAATTGATTTACCTTTGGTAAAAGTTAATAATAGGTAGTCAATCTTTTCAAGGGATAAGAGCGAATATGGTTAAACCAATATTAGTATTAATTATATCATTATTATGCGTAATCATCCTGGGACAACAGTGCATCCCACTTACCGAGCCATCGCCCGAAACCCCCGGTCAGACCGCTCTGGTACTGGAACCCCAGCCACAGGTTACCCTGGAAACCGGCATGGGTACAATTGTCATCGAGCTGTTTTCCTACCAGGCGCCGCAATCAGTCGAGAACTTTCTTCGTTATATCGAAGAAGGTTATTACGACAACACACTTATTCATGAGATCTCCCAAGGGAAATGGATCACCGGCGGCTGGTTTGATGCCGACGTGGTAATGAAAGAACTCAAACCGCTGGTCAACGAGTCAAACAACGGACTGATAAATATCCGCAGACGAGTCTGCTTGTTTGGCTTCTCATATCAAGATACCGGTTCACCATTATTCCTGATCAACCTCTCCGATAGTCCCGAGAATGACTTCAATTTGGAAGTTGGAGAAGAGGTGCCGCTCACCGTAATCGGAAAAGTAATACAGGGTATGAATGTAGCGGACAATATCGGCAATCAACCAACAACCGCTTTAACCGCAGATGATGGCACGGCACTAAACAACTTCCCCAGCGAAAAGATTCTAATCACCCGCTTATTCGTCAGCACCCCAATCGAGGACGGCAGAGAGAATCAACCGCCAACCGCCAATGCGGGTAAAGATCGAAATGTGGTTGCGGGTTTGGTGGCTGGTTTGGACGGCTCAGCCAGCAGCGATCCGGACTTCAACGACAACCTCACCTATCTATGGGAACAGATCGACGGCCCCAGTGTAACCATGCAGGGTCCCAACCAGAGCCGGGCAACCTTCACCGTTCCCGATACCACAACACCCATGAGTTTTCAATTAACCGTCGATGACGGACAGGGCCACACCGATACCGCAACCGTCACCCTTACCCCGGTCGACGATCCTCGTGTTCGTCTACAAACCAGCATGGGCGATGTGATATTGGAATTGTTACACGAGCAAACCGAAGCCCCCATCACCGCCCTCAACTTCATGCAATATGTCGAAGATGGTTTTTACAACGGTACTATCTTCCATAGGGTGCTGGTGGATTTCGTCGTACAAGGGGGAGGATTCCTGACCGGGTTGGTACAACAAAAACCGTTGCGGGAGCCGATCGTCAACGAATTCGATCCTTCCCGCAGCAATTTGCGAGGTACGGTGGCCATGGCCAAACTCGATAACGATCCCGATTCGGCAACCTCGCAGTTTTTCTTTAACCTCGCGGATAATTCCGCCAACCTGGACATCCAGAACGGCGGATTCACCGTTTTCGCTCAGGTGATCGTCGGTATGGACGTGATCGACGCCATAGCCGCCGTTCAAGTCGGACAACAACAAGATCCCAACGACCAGACTTTTGATAATGTGCCGGTCAACGATATCACCGTATTATCCGCAACCATTGAAGGATCGTAATCCGACAACTCAATAGACGTAAAATCCCTATTCGGTATACTCATTCCTCCTGGTTTTATTGTCTCATGTGTTGTGTCAGTATGTTCCGAAATATAATCTACCGGAAGATTGAATTACAACAAGCGGATTACCAGCATGCCAATAAGGAAATATACTCACCCATTCAGTCGAGCAATCAGTAGACCGGAGGGAGTATTGGTCGGCGTTTTCGCCGGCCTTATTCTCGTCGGCACGCTGCTGCTCAGCCTGCCCTTTGCCCATGCCCGTCATGGAGTCGGCAAACTTGACGCCCTCTTTACCGCCACCTCGGCAGTTTGTGTCACCGGACTGGTGGTAAAAGACACGGGGCAGGATTTCACTTTATTCGGGCAAGTGGTCATTCTGGGACTGATACAACTGGGGGGTCTGGGGATTATGACCTTTGCCGCATTCGCCCTTCAAATCATGGGCCAGAAAATGTCATTCCGCTCCCAGGCCGCTCTTTACGACATGTTCTACCAGCAGAATGCCGCTACCCGATTCCGCAAGAATCTGAAATGGATCGTGCTGCTCACCCTTATCATTGAATGCATCGGTATAATACTCTTGTTTCTGTCACTCCCTCCGGATATCGAACCAAAAGAAGCCCTTTATACGTCGGTCTTTCACGCTGTCTCCGCTTTCTGTAACGCGGGCTTCTCTATCTATAACGACAGTATGGTCAGGCTACAAGGCAATCTTACTTTTATGACCACCATCAGCATTTTGATCATACTCGGCGGTCTCGGATATACCGTGCTTATAGAGATAAGTCGACGAAGCTGGTACAAACTGTCTCGCCGACCGCAACCTATGATCTGGTCCTTAAACACGCGGGTGGTGTTGATGACGTCTCTTACCTTAATCCTGGTTGGGGCTGTCATTTTCGATACCTTGGGCCTCACCGGCGACTTACGATCTCGAACCGGCAATGCCATATTTCAGTCAATTACCGCCCGCACCGCCGGTTTCAATACCGTGGACATAGGTGTTCTGCCCACCGTTGCCCTGCTTTGGCTCATATTCTTGATGTTTGTAGGAGGCTCGCCGGGTTCTTGTGCCGGTGGAATCAAGACCACTTCCCTGGCTATATGGGTGGCCCGTCTGCGGGCAAGATTGCGTCATCGTGAGGACGTTACCATTGCCCGAAGACGCATTCCTGTCGATTTGGTAAGACGAACCGGCTTGCTGGTGGGCACTGCCGCGGTATTCAACTTGATCGGAATTACCATATTATCGATCACGGAAATGGGAGATTCTCACGCTAATGTCCGTCTTGAAGATATACTCTTTGAACAGGTGTCGGCCTTCGCCACCGTGGGACTTTCCACCGGATTGACGCCGGCTTTGACTACCATAGGTAAATTATGGATCATTGTAAGCATGTTCGTAGGCCGACTCGGCCCATTGACCATCGCCCTGATGGTCATGGATCGCAAACCTACCGCCGTTAGAATGCCTGAAGAGCGGTTAATGATCGGCTAATGAAAAGGATAAAACCATGAAACAGGTATGTGTAATAGGGCTTGGACAGTTTGGCAGCCATTTGGCTCGTAAACTGGCTAGGATGAATTGTGAAGTATTGGCCATCGACAAGAGTGACAAGATTATTAACGATATCAGAGACGACGTTCAACAAGTGGTCATAACCGATGTGCGTAATCTGGAAGCCCTCAAGTCGGTGCTGGTTCCCGATATCGACGAAGTCATCGTGAGCCTGGGGGGAAGCATGGAAGCCAGCATCCTCTGCACGCTCCATCTGCAAAAAATCGGCATCAAACGAATCCGGGCCAAGGCTTCTACCCAGGATCATGCGGCTATCCTGCGCGCCGTTGGGGCAACCGATATTATCTTTCCTGAACAGGAAACGGCAGAACGCATGGCACAGAGAATCGTAAATCCGGATATGCTCGACTATCTCCCTCTGTCGGAAGAATACAGTGTGGTGGAAATTAGTCTACCGAAAAATTTTATCAATCAGTCACTCACCCAGCTCGATCTGCGCAAAAAATACGGAATATTGGTCATTGCCGTCAAAACACCTGAGGCCCATCAAATACAATTCATGCCAATAGCTGAATCGATATTGAAAAAGGGCAATACATTGGTGGTAATGGGCAAAGAAGCAGATATTAAGAAACTAAGAAAATCGGATTAAATCCCTACCGGCAGAAAAACAACATTCATACACTCTATCCGGGCAGTTTCTTATCCCAATCTGTATGAAATCTGGACAAAAATACCGTCAGAGGTGATGATATACATTATGGTAGTGTTTGCTCGGCAACTATAACACAATGCAAACACTGGTCTATTAAGTAAAATACATTCTGGATACTAAATACCAATGACTAACACCGAACCTACACTTGCCGATCTGGCTAATCGAGGTGAAATAGAGGCACTTGAAAACCGCTGGCTGGCGGCTATCGATGAGGCCGAAGATCGTCGTAACGATATGCTTGAAGCCCTTGATGTTCTGAATAACAACCGTCAAGAAGGGTTGGCTTCCACCCTGGCATGGATGTGGTTGGCGGGCCAACGAGATCAGGCCAATCCCGCCGAAACGCTGGCCCTGGGAAGGGAAATGCTGCTTCGTTACAGTAACAACGATGACATTCGCCAGGAAATAGTCGGGCTCTATAAAAAAGTTTATGCCGATCGGCCGGAAATCTCACAATTGATAAAAGCCTCCGGATTGGATGGAACCAAAACCCCCAGACGTGCCCTGC
>CP070790.1:3021028-3039657 GCA_020346805.1 Planctomycetota bacterium | reverse complement strand
CATCGACTTGGCGGGAATCTCCACATCGCCGGCCAACTCGATTCGTATCGGCCGAGATAGCACACAACCTACCTCTAACGAAAGCAGCAGGCATACCGTAATCAAGGATACCTGCTGGATGCGCATGGTTATATTACCAATAACTTTTATAGGTAAAAAATCCTCTCGCTGTCGCCCTTTCACATCACCACCTTTTGGGCAACCGGATCCCAACTCACCTTCTTGCCGGTGCGGTAAGCAATATTGGCCAAGAATGACGGAAGCAAAGAAGAGAAACCGAGTTCAATCGGGGCATTTGGTTTTTTGCCGCTACGTATACAATCAATCCAGTTATGTTGATGCTGAATTATTTTGGTAGGGAATTCGTGTAACGGTTTATCACGCTTTTTCCGTTCCTCACTCCAAATGGAGATTTTCCCATTATGTAATTCCATGGTGGCTTTTGTGCCGTAAAGGGCGGTTCCGTCCCCGATTCTTTGGTTGGTGAAATTACTGGTAAAGGTTATAGAATGTGTGCCATAATCCCAAACCGCATTAACTACATCCGGGGTTTCCCATTTTTTAAATTGATAGACTCCACCGTTACATACCACAGATTTCGGCATCGTTTCACCGGTCATCCAATGAACTATATCCATTACATGTACGCCGACGTCGGTAACCAATCCTCCTGCATAATCCCAGAACCATCGCCAGGCAAAGTAGCGGTAGGGATCATACTTGTGTTTCTTGGTACATGGTGTTTCGAACTGTTCCCAATCGATCTTGCCTTGCACCTCGCGCGGTTCAAAGGGATCCCCCCAGGTCCAGTTCCGGCAATCGAAGCAACGAACAAATCTGATAACACCTAATATACCCGTATCAACAATTTCCTTAGCCTGGGCATAGTTGAGATAACTTCGCTGCTGGGTACCGATCTGAACGGTTAGTTCCGGATGTTTCCGGGCGGCCCTGACCATCTCCAGACCCTGTTCGATGGTATAAGCCATCGGCTTTTCCTGATAGATATGCTTACCCGTATCGAGTGAATCGATGAATGGCCTGTAATGCCAATGGTCCGGTGTGCCTATGATGACCGCATCGATATCCTTGCTTTCAATTAGAGCCTGGTAGTTATCATAATATTTGATCTTGGAAACCGGCTTGCCCTTCTGTTCCATCTTCTTGTTTATTCTGGCCTTGGCTTCGTGGAGTCGGAACTCGGCGACATCACACAAGGCCGTACATGCCACGTTTTCGGCCCCCACCGCGATTTCCATGTCCCTGGTACCTCGGCCTCCACTACCGATCAAGCCAATGTTGATACGATCGTTGGCACCAATTATTCGTCGCGCAGCCGTCGCCGTTTGGGCTGCTAACATGGAGCTCAAGCCCATTGCCGCCGTAGCCCTGGTTGATGTTCCCAAAAAACGGCGACGTGTAAATCTACCCCTGTTAGACATAAAACACCTCCTGATTGGTCGGTATTGAGTCAATGTTGCGGCTATTAATGAATCGAAAATTATACCCGGCTGATCTGATATGTCACGTACCCAGGTCAAGAATCCGCAATATCAAGGGTGCGCCGGCGATGTTCTTCATACCAGGCAAGATGGACCTTACTATCGTTGTGATGGTGTTCGATGCATTTAAAAATCGCAGCCATTTGAGTACGGTCAAGTTTGGGGTGATCGTCTTTGCCCGAGGCAGCCAACTCCAATGTTGCGATTGCCGGCAGAACTGATCCCAGTAAAAATGTTCGTATACCTATCTCGCTGGATGGAACGGCCTGTATGTACCGCATTGCCGAATCCAAATGACCAATAGTATGTTTGATCAATTCTGCTCGACTCCATCGTAGTAATCGATAATCGGATTGTGAAAAATCCACATAACAAGAAGGTATAAAACTTACTCCTCGCCTCGCATCGACATGACAGTCCTTGATAATATTGGTCATTTGTAAGCCAAGGCCCATAAGCCGCCCATCCTCACGCCATTGGTCGGTGGGAGAAAATACTGTTGGATCAAATCGTGACTCAAAAAAGGAGGTGGCCATTATTCCTACATTACCGGCTACATGGTGACAATATTGGTCTAGTTCGTCCAAATCAGCACACATAAAGGCGATATCGTTACGCTTCTCAACCGCATGGGTGTCACGCATTCCCAAAACCATATCGTGCACACAGATCTTAATGGGTTGGCGTAATTCATTTGGCAACCTATTGAAAGCTGAAAGCACATCACAGATGCCGTTTACCAACTGCCCATATGTTCCATCCGGCACTGCCGGCCAAGCCTTGATGAAATCCTCCGCCCGTGAACGATCTTCCGGCTTGTCGATTGCATGCAGTAAGGCATCATACAAAAGCTCTCGTTGGTGTATATCAAGTGATGTTCTATCTTCGATGGTGTCGGCAATTCTACAGATAAGATATGAAACACAAAGGGCGCGATTCAATGGTGGTGGACACTTGGGAATTATCAGTGCGAAAGAACGTGAGACTTCGGGTAATATCCGATCGCAAAATGTATAGCAGTAAGTATCTACAACAGTCTGATCCATTCGTACTACCAGAGCTAATAGGAACCACGATAATTATTTGGACCGGCCCTTCCCATTGTACCTGTATCATATGACCCAATAATTTTGCTGTTTATAAGAAGCAATATGGTAATAGTACTCTAATATCCTCCGACTAAATGTCAAGGTTCAACCTGATGGTATAATAGCAGTTATTTTTCAATTTGGCGAATCATTGATGATGTAGCTATGTGACCTGCTCCATACCGGCATGGGCTACAAAGGGATGTTTGGCGGCTAAGGCCATTTTACCACGGATAGTGCTGATATCTTCTCGTAACAGTAAATCGGCCAAATGTGGGTCAAATTGCGTTCCCGCATATCGACGGATCTCAGAAACTGCCATTGGAGTCGGACGGGCATTGCGGTAAGTGCGATCGGAAGTCATGGCATCGAAGCAGTCTGCCAGTCCAATAACTCGACCCAAATATGGTATATCCTCACCTTTTAATCCCCGTGGATATCCACTACCGTCAATCCTTTCGTGATGATGAAGTACACCTGGAATCAGGTCTTCTACTTCTCGTACTTCCCCAAGAATTCGAGCCCCTATTTGAGAGTGTTGCTTCATCTGCTCGAACTCACCTGCTGTCAGATCACCCTTCTTGCACAGCACAGACTCAGAAACTCCGATTTTACCAATATCATGAAGGAGACCGCTGAGATAAATCCGCTGACATGTCTCTTCGGATTTGCCGTCCAGATCGGCAATATATCGGCTAAGCCAGGCTACCCGCTGAGAGTGTCCGCAGGTATAGGGATCTTTGGCGTCTGTGCTGCTGACCAAGGCATGCAACATCCCCATCATCAACTGCTCAAGATCGTTATAGAGGCGTACATTTTCAAGGAATGACGAACTCCGCTCGACTATGGTATTGAGCAGTTGTATTTCCTCGGAACCAAAATCCACAGAACCAACATGATTAATCGCAAATAAGCCGCCAAAAGTTTGATTATTGCCGGCCAAATCAAAATATATAAAACGTTTCAGCCAGTCAGACGCCCATTTAAGGGTTGTATAATCCTGAACATCGTTTACCACCAAAGCCTTGTTGGCGTTTCGGTTCAGTTGTCGAACCTGACAATGAAGCTTAAGCAATTGTTCATCTGTGGCTGGTATCGGCCCCGATCTTATCACCGTTGTCTGGTTGCTAAAATCCGCAGGCGAATTGAGAATAACAGTGAAGGCTTTAACACCTGTGGTTCCCACTAATTCCTCACCAAGTCTTTCAAAATATCCCGTCGGGCCTTTGGAGATGGAAATATCCGTGCCAATACGAAAAATCAGGTTGAGTTCCTCATACACTCGCGCCAGATGAGATGAAAGGTTATGAATATCACGCTGTGCCACTACAGAGTCGATGAACGATTTTGTATGATGGGTAAGAATATCCGCATAAGTATGAAGATTCTCAATGGAATGGCGGGGTAAATGGGCAGACATGGTTACACTTATTGATTTGTCGATATGATTAACGTTACAAAACCGGGAAAAATTCTCATCATCTCCAAAATCATGGGATAATCCACATGCTAATACCACACCAATAACACGTTGCCTATAAAAAAGGGGAATAGCCTGAATATACAAACTCGTACCATGATCAAGCTCGACGAATAGTGTTTCGCCATCCTGTATAGCCTGACTAACAATTTGCCTCAATCGTTGTCGACAACGTCTTGATTGACGTATTAACGTATCCCAGAAAAGGCCGTCCGTTTCAGATTGTTGAATAAGTTCTGCCCGCTGGTCCCATAATGAAAGCCATATTCCCAGACGCGACCAGCCCTCTGCCCATTGATCAAATGCAGAGATGATCTGTTTACATGCTTCAGTCGCTGCTACCCCAATATTGTTTGCTCCTTCAATTCCCGGGAGGCCCGACATTCACCCGTCAAATCCCTTTTGAGGACCATCATGTCCCTACGGCCATTTCATCCAAATGTCCAACAACACACGCGAGTATTTCGCGTGGGCTGAAGGGTTTGGAAATTACATGTTTGATATTCCCGAGCTTCATATCATTTTCCGAGATTTTGAATCCACGAGCGGTCAAAAGAATTGCCGGTATATCCCGTGTTTGAGCGTCCGATCGCAGTTTACAACACAATTCCACTCCGCTCAGCATCGGCATCTGATAATCCGTGATTATCAGATCAGGCTTATGTGAACGGGCCAGTTCGTAAGCATCGGCTCCGTCTTCCGCAGCGATAACTTCAAATCCTGCGTTTTGGAGTTTAAGGGTAAGAACATTCAATATATGTGTTTCATCGTCCGCAACCAGAATCGTCCGCTTTTCCATATCTAACTACCCCGTGAATTGATCTCTCAATAGGAAAGTATAACTTTACCGTCGTACCTTTACCCCGTTCACTAGCTACGGATACCTGACCGTGGTGCACCTTCTCAACGATTTGTTTCACCAGACTCAGACCAAGCCCGGTACCCTTAGCATCTGCTCCGCAGTCTTTGGACCGATAAAACCTGTCAAAAATATGCGGAAGGTCATCAGCACTGATTCCCATACCGTTATCTGTAACCGTAATAACATATCGGTCCGTATCCTCATCGACATTGGTTCTTACCGTTATACAACCGCTCTGTTGTGTATATTTGATCGCGTTGCTCACCAGATTCAAAACTGTTCGATAGAGCATGTCACGGTCAGCCCGTATCTCCGGCAGCGATTCACCCAATTCACATTGCAGCGAGATATCCTTCTCATCCGCTTGCGGGGATATCATGCCAAGAACATCCTTAATCATTTCATTAGGTGCCATCCATTCCCGGTCCACAACCACAATCCCCGATTCAATCCTTGAAATGTCCAGGATGTTACCGATCATCCTTTGGAGACGGTCCGTCTCCAACTGGATAATCTTGTAGAATTCTCTTTTTTGCCGCTCGTCATGTGCTTCATTATCCGTCAACATCTCCACATAGGCTTTGATGCTGGATAAGGGTGTACGCAACTCGTGTGATACTGAGGAAACAAAATCGGCCTTTACCTGGGCAATTTCTCTTTCCCGTGTGATATTGTGAAAAACGGCTACCACCCCCCGTGATTGCCCGTCGGCATCAATAAATGTTGAAAGTGTGATATCGTAGGTTTGCGATTTCCCCTCCCGAACGGTAGCGTACTCAACATGCTTGCCGATGCTTTGTTGGTTATTAGTACGGGCATCCTTGATTAATGACGCCAGTGAACCGTCTTCCAGAACACGTTCTATTGGTCTATGACGTATCTGGTCCAAATGAAAGTTGAACAGTTTCTCTGCCGCCGCATTCGCCATAATCAATTCACCGAAGGAATCTATTACCAAAACAACATCTGAAATGCCATGAACGATGGCCTCAATATTGCGACGCTCCGCATCGGAAAAGCGCATTTGGATATCGAGCTCTTTTTTCTGTAAACGCAAACGATCCAGCCGAGTTCGCACATGATCGACGTAATCCGACAGAGCCTTCATTACCGGCTTGAGATCGTCGGATTCATATATATCGAAAGGATCGATAGACTCCTCATCTTTTAATGTTCGTAGTTGACTTTCTATATGGCTCAGCGATCGCTGCATCACATATTTTCCCAGCATAAGAATCACTATCGCCAATAACACAAGCATTCCCCAGGCGCTGCGGACAACAATTTGTTCATGAACCGATCCCTGTCGGACAACGTTAAAGATTTCATAAGCCGTCGCAAATGCGATAACCACCAGCAGCACAATAGTCAACGATGTCGTCCGTCTTAAGGATAAACGACGAGTCGTTGATCTCTTAACCTTTTTGGGTGCACAAAAGGTGGTATCTGAGGTATTGCATGACAGGAGGCTCATGGTGATTGCACCCCACCATCGGCCATCGACCGGCCATCGTCGTACTGATATTTAAATACCGATCCGCGATTGAGATAACGTTTCGCCCATTCACATTGTGGGTTTACGCGTAAGGCACGCTGATAGCATTTATCTGCAGCCTTGGCATCTCCCAGAGCTCGGTGAGAATCAGCCATAATATACAAGGCCATCAGCTCATTGGGATTGTTTTCCAATACTTGGGTAAGGCATTGCACGGCAGTGAGATAATCTTGCTGACGCCAACAAATATAACCCAGCAACAATACATACTCGCCATTATTCATATCCAGTTGCACGGCTCGATCCGTCGCCTGCCTGGCGGTCAACAAATCATCGGATGCCAAGGCGGCCCGGGCCAACAAACTCCAACTACGCGGGTGGCTATTATCAATCTCAACGGTGCGACGAAATACAACCTTGGCATTCTCGGCCTCGCCAAGTTCCAAATGGCAGCGACCTAGAGCGGTGAGCAGCGAGACGGGCACATTTTCAACATCATTCGCGACTGATTTGAGTATTGGCAGGGCTTCCTGATAACCCTCCGAAATAGTCAACGCCAAACCCAATTGAGATTTCAGCGTTACATCGTCCGGGGCAATTTGAACTGCTGCACGATAAGCATTCGCTGCCTCTTCATAACGTCCCAGCATCACGTAAATACCGCCCGCCAACGAACGAAGGGTGGCGTTGTTCTCGAAATCCGTCCATTTGGCGAGTACAAGTTCGAGGGCCTCGGCCGGTCTATTTAATGCCACAAGTGTTTCGGCAGTGGCAGCTATATAATGAGCATTCAGGGGATCTCGTTCTGCGGCTCCCCGATACCATGATAATGCATCCGCATAACGGGTATAACGCTCGGCTATTATCGCGTTGAGATAATACAATTCCGCGCTATCATTGCCATTACGCAAGGCTTTATCGAGAGCGTTTGATGCATATGCCAACTCTCCTTTTTCAAGTGATAATTTTGCCAGCAGAATATACGAATCAGATAAAGTGGGTGCGAGCCCGATGGACTCCTCCAAATATTTCTCGGCTTGATCAAAATAACCGAGATCGTAATTTTCAACCGCAAGTTGATATTTTAGTCGTCCCTGTACGTCTTTCCATCGCTGCCGGCTTTCCTGTTTTGCCAGCGGACGGTTTAATTCAGAACACGATACCAATCCGATTAAGGCAGCGGCAAACCATACTATCCATGCTTTACTTTTCATCAGGAATCTCCCTCACCTGAACGATCGTTGGACGATAATATTTCATTCGAGCCGGGCTCTAGCGAGGCTTGTGGCTCGGTATCCTGACCCTCATCAAATCCGCTCGGTCCGCGCAACAACGGAATCTCAAAGGGCGGCCCCGGTCGGCCGAAGAGGGGTAAGGATATACCTTTCTCTTTCATAATCTGTTCTAATAGAAATCCGCGTATCTTCCCGCCATCGTCGTCCCACTCCCGACGATCCAATAGTTTTTCCTTGAGTTTGATAGCCGCCAGGAACTTCGGATTATTATTAATGGCCAGATCGAGATCCCACATCGCTCGACTGAAATTCCCCTTGGCCAGATAGTCGAGGGCCCAGTGGTAGTGAGCCTGTGCCATTCTTTCCCGGCCGTGCCATTGCAGCCCCTGTCGCATGCCTGCACGAAAACGTTCCACGTCTTCCAATACTTCTTCACTGGCCAGGCGCATGGAATCATCATCCTTGATAATGTGAACGGTCAGTAAAATGATTATTTCCTCACGCTGGGTACTGTCGTGCGTGCTGCGGAACAAGGCCCCGGCAACCGGAATATTACCCAGTACCGGAAGTTGATTACGGGTGGCAGAGGTCACCTCACGGAACAGCCCGCCGATCAGGATCGTATGACCGTCACGAACTATAATGTTGGTGGTAACTTCCGTAGTCTGCTCGAAAGGTAAATTCGCTGCCGTTACCCCACCCGTACTATCCTCCGGGTGGACTTCCATCCGAATGTATCCGTCGTTACCGATGAAAGGCCGAAATACCAATTGGGTACCGGTCTCAAGAAATTCGACGGTTTGGACGGCCGCCGTTTCGGTTACCGTAGTGGTTAAATATCCGTCCCGACGCCCAACAATCACTTCGCCACGCTGCTTGTTAAGGGCCGGTATTTTGGGATTGGCCAATACGCTGACGTCGGTAACACTCTCCAACGCCCGTATAAATACCGCTACTGAATTCTTGATGATTCCGAAAGTGAAACCTCCGTCGGGAACCGCCTCGGCAAAATCCGTTCGAGTGGTGAAAGTGGTGCCTTGCAATTCAGCCTGGGGGAGATTTCCCGTATTGATATCGGTTATCCCGGGAGATACCGCACTCAGGGCCTGAAAATCAACCCCTCCTACCAGATTAAAGTCGATCCCCAGGGCGTTATCTTCGTTAAGCTGAGCACGAAGGATAGTGGCTTCGATCACCACCTGTTTAGGCCGAATGTCGATCTCGGCAATTACCTTTTCGATCTGTGCTATCCGTTCCGGAAAATCCACTACCAGCAGACAATCCTTGCCGGCCAGGGTATCACCGCCGGCCTGTTCGGCATTGGTAGCAATTCCAACCTCCGAGGCCGGGGTAAGCGAAATCTTGCCTTCCGTGCTGAGCATCGGCTCAATCATTGCTTTAACGTCGGAGGCCTTGGTGTAGTGCAATCTGAATAATCGGGCAATAACTTCATCTTGGTCGGCGGTTATCTCTCGCAATTCCTCGAGGGTATAGACGTAAATAAAATTACCCCGCTCAGTCCAGCCACAACCGTTACTATCCAAAATCGCGGTTAATGCTTCCTCAAAGGTGACACCGTACAGGTTGGCCGTAACCGTTCCAGATACATTCTTGCTGGCTACGATATTTCGTTGACTTTGAATAGACAGCATCTGCAAGACCGCACTCAAGTCGAGATCGCGAACATGTATTTCAACGCGGCCCTGGGGAGAGACGCTGACTCCGCCGGTTTCCGTCTCTGCCTCGGCAGCACCGGACGAATTGTTGCTCTGGGGGTTCGACTGGTCAGTTGTTTGCCGGACCGAATCTGAATCAGATTCTTCAGATGCAGTCGTTTTAAACATTGTTTTAAACAATGAGCTCTTGGCCTTGGCCGAATCCGTATCCTGGGCTATGGCCGGAATTACTATCGATGCCGTGGCCAATATGATAATTTGAAGCAAGACTATCTTGGAAATCGTCCGTGATCGTATGCTCTTCATGAGCAAAACTCCAGGCAATTACTATCAAACCTACCACATGGGGTGATCACTTGTGACACGTTCAATGGTAACCGTCAATTCAAATTTATAAATTTCCTTATTCGATTCGGATCCCCATCGTGAATCGTTAATTTTAGCACCAGTAATCAGTGAGCTTTCAGATAAACGATTATGAAACTTTTTAATTGCATCCTCACTCGATGCCGTACCAACCAGTACTACTTTTACAACCGAGCCGTCTGACAAAAAACCATGTTTGGTGTTCCCGTAAGTTTGATCCGGCGCACCCTCAATCGTCAGCGAACATAGGGATATCAAATCTCCCGCAAGGCGGAACAGTTCACAGACCACCTTGCTAATAGACGCACCAGGTTGATATAAGTACTGGGTATCTGAATGGTAGGAGGCCAGGGATCCCCGATGTCCGCTTTCACTCAACAGATGTATACATCCCAGTATGATTACCAACATAAGTGTGTATAACAGACGGTTACGTCTCCGCTGTTTGTTGCGCAGATTTTTATGAAAACTTATGGGCAGGAAGTTAAGCTCTTTCATCACGCCACCCCCGCCAGTTCATGTGCCGGTTTGAGGGCCAAGCCCACTGCGGTCGTCCACTCCGGATGGCCGGTGCGGCGATTCATTCCACCCGCCTCGCTATCCCATGGAATATTTCGCATCGGACCCCCGATATAAAATGGAAGTCCAACCTGATCACTCAACAAACGTAGTACATCAGAGTTATATGCGTTTCCCCCGACAATATGTGCCTTATCGTATCTCAAGCCGCGGAAAGTCACTGAGCAATAGCGCAGACACAGACTCATTTCCTTGCCGAGCTGATCCACCACCGAACGCAGTGTATCAATTACCGCCCGACGCATGTTCTCGCTGACTATTTCATCCGCATCTAGCTGATTTATAAAACCTTCCGCATCGGCTATATACTGGCATACAAGACGACGTAGTATCTGCCTTGCTTCATCCGGACTCAAATCGAGATTTTCGCTTACTGTTTGTTCGAACTGCCGACCGGCGATAGGGATAACCTTTAAAAATATTAAATCCGATCCTCGTGATACGATCACTCTCGCTGCTTTATATCCCAGATCAACAAATACATGGACATCATTCTTGTCTTTTTTTCGCTGTAAGTATCGGGTGAAAGGTCGAAAAACTGCACAAGGACCGGCATCAATGGCCGCAGGTTGTAATCCTGACCTGGTCAACGTGTTAATGTGGTTTTTGATTGTAGTTTTACCGGCCCCCAATACCAATACTTCCTGTTGGATATCGGTACCTTGACGTACATCGCCGGCAGGCATAAATCGTATTTCCACATCACTGGGATCAAGACCGAATCGTTCGGTGGCCAAAATACGGACCAACTCTTCGGTTTCATCAGCCGGCGTTACCGGAATGCGAAGATTGCGTATCCACAAATCATCCCAATTCAATGCACTGACCGCATCTCGACCGACAAAATCACCTTCCGACAACATCTGGTTAACCGCTTCCCCGCAAAAATGTTCGTACTCCGAAGCCGAGTGCAATTCAAAAGGCACCATCCGCTCTGCGCAGCAAACGATATCAAACCGACCTTGGTATTGAGTCAGTTGAACCATCCGGATAAACCGTGAGCCGAAGTCGATCCCGATCGGACCAACCCGACAACGTACCCATGAAGTTGAATTACTCACCATACCCTCTGTATGACGACCGTGACACGGCGAGAATGCCATATTGAAAAACAAATCGCATTAGACACGATCTTTTAATCTTGCGTCTACGGAAAATATGCTCCTCGCACCCGGCCACTAAACAATCCCATCACTTTTTAGAGGCCTTTCGCTTCGGTTGGGGTGTAGACTTAATATCTTTATCGGTACTTACCACCTTCACCTTAATCGTCTGTGTGCGAAGGTGTTGTAGAATTTGGCCAAGTGTGGAATTCGTTTTTACCTGCGATTCCAATAATTGTATGCGCTGCAAACCGCTATCAGGTATCTGTGCTTGTGCCTGCTGCATAAACGGACCGACCAGGGCCGATAACTCAATGGCGATAATTGCAAGTAAAACCGCTATACTTGTCAGTACCCATCGTAACCAGCGTTCGTCAACCGAATTATTCATTTTTGCACCTCGCTTCCACCACAATTATGTCTATGTTTTAGTAAGCCTCGATGTGACTTTTCCTGACATATATTGTCACAACTTGATATTGCCTTCACCATATAACCCAACAGAACAGATTCGTCGGGCTGTCCCCCTAACAGTCCGACGAATCCGATATTATCGGCTCTCATACCTCCCTGGGCAGTTGTTGCATCAATAACCGGTAAATTGTTCATTATGATTGGCACGAAATAGGCCCGTCTGGGGATTGTAATACCAGGCACTTGTGCCCACTTCGCCTGATCCGATCGTATTGGTATCGGTATAGGGATTATTGGGTATCGACTGAAGATAAGGTCCCCAATTATACCCCGGCGTGCCTATTACTGCGGTCGAGCCGTCCGCCTTGCTCGCTCTAACCATTTGATCTTCGAATTTATCCGCTCCGGATGGATAACTATTGTTATGTTGGAGTTTATATGCTTTGATTTGGGCGCGAATTACCTGCAAATTACCTTTAAGGGCTCCAAGATTGTCACTCGTGCCCGCCTTGGTGAACTGGGGAACTACCACAGAGGCTATGATGCCAAGCACGATTATAATAATCAACGCTTCAACTAAGGTAAGACCTTTTAACGAGAAAAACATTCGGTCGACTCCGTTAAAAGTACATGCCGAAACCGTGTTCGATTCATGCCCTTCTGATTAATCAAGCTATCGGACAATAAAACATGTAACTTAACGTACACAGATCGTGTGCCGACGTGTGTTTGTTTATTATCTAAGCATATACGGGCTGTAGTTCCGATAATAGTAAAACTACAATTTATCGGTGTTTGATTTGCTGACTTCTAATTGCCTTAGCCACCGCAATAGCGACCTGTAAGATGTGTTCTGGTTGTATTTCTTCAAAAAACGCGTAATTTGATCGCATCGTACGCTATGAGGTTGACGTATTTGCCTGTCTTGAAGTATTAAATTAACAGGATGCCATGGATCGGGGAAATGGTCTTCCAGATCCACCACGGTCTCAAGCTTTGCTCTCAATCTCAAAGTATGTCGGCCGGCAGTACCTATCAGTGTCCAATACGCATAAGAAGACGTGGCGTCCGTAAACGTCGATGCAATTACTTTAATGGCTTCAATGGTCATTCCTGACAGTGGAACATCTACTATCACTTCACCACCGGCAATAACGTGTTCTGCCAGTCGATTAAACCACTCGGTCGAATATTCAGTAAATCGTTCTATCCGCATGGAAGAATCATATCGTTGATAAATCAGATCATAACGTCGCCTCTCCAGCCTAAATGCCCGGTACGCAACGGTCGTTACAACCTTCATTCGATCATTCTTATAGGTAATGGATTCATAATTACCGGATACGGAAAAAATGGGAATGACATCGATATTGGCTAGTTTTGAATCTATACTCCGCTCCGCCTCCACCGGGTCAACGTTGATAAGGCAGATATTACGCACGTTGCCGGATATTGCATCGGTCGGCAAATCCTCAGGAACCAATGCGCGATCTGAACGTACTCTACTTCGCTCCCAACGAGCCCACTGTTGAGCGTCGAATGGAAGTATTACAACCGCTAACGCCAAAGAAGCAAAAATCAAGGCCAGGCGTTGGTGCTGTATTCGAACCGGACATTCCTCTTCATAAATCTGCATTAATCCCCCAAAGGCAAGCATCATCAACGCACCCGCGGTTATGACGCCAAACGATCCAAGTATCGGCAACGCCCACCAGTAGCCGGTGATTAATCCAACAGCCAATCCGGCCAAAACAGCACTTGCCATTTGGGCAAAACCCAGCGTTTCACTACCAACTCGCGCCAACCACGCCCGTTCCACATAGTGAAGTGCATACCCGATGGGAATGGCCAATACTGTTACTTGAACCAGAGACATCAACCAACCTGTCGGCCGAAATGACATAAGTGTGGCCGCAATTGTTGTCCCCAAACCGGCACCCCACAAAGCCATACCGCATCCCGACGCGGATCGTTTCCTTCCCCGCGTATAATACGACGCCACCGTCATGCCAAGCCCCAGAATCAATACATAACAACTAAAGTCGACATGGATACCTCTCTCCTTGGAAGCAGTTAACCACTGACCACCTAAAAAACCAAATCCAACCAGAACCGACCCTACACCCCACACTACCAACGCCAGCCAAATCAGACTTTCAGTACTGGTTCCGACTTCCGGAGCCTCTGTCTCAACCTCGGCCCTGGCCAACTGGAGTTTCTCAACCTTCTGAGACATCCAGGCCGATATTCCTGCCAGTAAGAACATGGGCAGTATTCCGATTAAATAAAACTGGTTCCCTGATAAATATCCCCTGTCCGCCATTAATTCCTGCGATACCCACGCAAGACCAAGGCCTATCAGAACACCGGCAGATACTACCGGCGGGCTGCGATGTGATCCGGAGCGCAAGGAAAGCACCGGTGAAAGTGTTGCCACAACCAATCCATTAACGATCCATGATGTACCAATTAATAATGTCGTCCCCATCCATTCCAGACCGGTCAACGTCATGTTGGTCCAGAAGAATTGATCCAGCAGAAAACGATAGAAACCTGTTAAAGGACCGCTTACTATCAGCGTCAGCAGCGAAACTAAACCGGCTACCGAAGCCAATACCGCAAGTACCAGCCACATTAACGGTTCATCACGATCCCGAATGGCCCGCAGCATCCAGAAGGTTCCTATACCATTGGCTGCGGGCATCTCAGCCCGTCGACTGCGTCGGCCAATGATTCGGGCAACTCCGTTAATGACCCTTTCGGGCAGCCAAGGCCCTACTGCCGTGGTCAACAATACGATTGCTCCCAGCATGATCGTAGTGGCGGGCAAGGGATCGATGGCCGAGGCCAAGATGGTCCGCATCCCCGACCACTGCCATCCTGCAGCCAGGCCGATCAAAATAGCAACCGGATGTATCGACAAGACAATTTCCTTTGTTGCGACCATTATGGTCTCAGGTGACTTTAATCTTATGACTTATATTACCTTTTTCCTGCCAATTTCATAGACATCATCCATAAATTGGTCATTGTACTATTCAGCCATCTTATGTATCATGGATATCATATAGCCATAAGTCCTGCACACCATGATGACCGGGGAAGCTTGTTGGAAAATTCCAGATGCCGAAAAATGAACAAGTAACAGGTACTCGTGGTACTCTCGCAAGATTCGCGCGTATGGTACTGACTCACCGGTACCTTCCTATTTTCGTCGCATTATTAGCAATAGTACTAACCCTCCCTTCGTTAAGGGCGGGATGGATTGGTGATGACGACTGGCAGCGACTCAAGATCATGGGATCGCAAAATTTCAAGGAATTTTTTGGTTCACCTACGGATCTGTTTTGTTTCCTCGATGGTGATCCGGAGCACATCCGACGCGGAATGGATATCGGGTTGGCCCCATGGTGGACATACGAGAACGTCAAGGGTGCATTTTGGCGCCCAGTAACCGTGCTGACCCACCGGCTTGACTATTGGTTTTGGCCGAAGAGTTCCAGACTTATGCACCTTCATAGCATTTTGTGGTTCGGCGCCCTGGTGATGGCGGTAGCATATCTTTATCACAGGCTGATGGGAATTACCTGGGTAGCAGGCTTGGCCGCACTTATGTGGGCCATTGATGATGCCCATGGTATGCCGGTTGGATTTCTGGCCAATCGTAATGCTTTGCTGGCTACGTTCTTCGGGATATGTGCGCTAATATTTCATGATCGTTGGCGCTCGCCTGGTGCCGAAAGCTGGTGGGCCGGGGCGGTGATGGGACCGTTTTTCCTGGCCCTGAGTTTGCTGTCGGCTGAGGCGGGGATTGGAATATGTGCCTACTTGGCAGCTCATGCTATTTTTCTTGACCGCGGGACGTGGCGACAGAGATGTTTGGTATTGCTCCCGTACGCCAGTGTATTAGTTGCCTGGCGGCTCGTATGGACACAATTAGGATACGGCACGACAAACTTGGGACTCTATGTTGATCCGATCAACGAACCGCTTCGATTCGTCGCCACACTGATCGAGCGTGCCCCCCTCTATTTTTGGGGCCAGTGGGCCATGCCGATAGTGGAGATCGGCAATCTACTGGGGCCCACAGCCAAAAAATTGCTGTGGCTTGTTGCTTTGCTTTTCTTGCTGTTATTGGCTGCCATGCTGATACCAATGCTTCGCCGAGATCGACGAGCGCGCTTCTGGGCAATGGGAATGGTTTTGTCTGTCATCCCGATCTGTGCAGTGTTTCCGGCAGATCGCCTCCTGTTCTTCGTCGGCATCGGGGCCATGGCCCTGCTGGCTCAGTTTTTGAATATGGTCTTTTGCGAGCCCGCCGGGAAATCGTCAAATTCACTAAGACATGTGGTCAATCGTGTGTTCGCATGTATCTTCATCTTGATGCATTTGATCATCGCGCCGATTATTTTACCAGTCCGTGCAGCCTATCCCGCGGGGACGAAAGATTCTGCTGAGGACTTTTTCGCTCATGTTCCATTGGATCCATCTATCCAAGAGCAGGATGTGGTAATGATTAATCCCCTTCTACCCATTGGGGCCGGATACTTGCCGATTATCAGGGAGCTGAACAGGCAGCCGGTTCCGCGTCATACCAGGGCCCTGGCCCCAGGGTGGTTCTCGGTAAATGTGCATCGACCTGATAAGCACACGCTGATAATTCGTCCGGAGCATGGATTCATTGTTGCCCCGCTTGATGATCTGGTTCGCGACGACCGCAATCCGATGTACGTGGGACAACGAGTTGAATTGACCGGCATGACCGTGGAGGTAACAGCTCTGACTGATGACCGTCGACCGGCTGAGGCTGCCTTCTATTTTGATGTTCCCCTGGAAGATCCTTCGCTACTGTGGCTGCAGTGGGATGATGGCGAACTTATACCTTTCACCCCGCCCTCCGTCGGCGAGACAATTACTCTTCGCCCCCAATGTCATTACCTTCTAAGATGGTTACACTCGAAATAGTCTGATTTGTGTCTATAGCAAGGTGGTTATCATCGGATCGAACCACTCCTGCCGGCCGTCGTCAAGCTGCACAATTAAGCCGCCCCCAGGATCGATATCTACCGTTCGGCCCACATACTCCTGCCCCCCCTTGCTCAGATGCACCCTTTGACCGATCGGGTCGGCATAATGCAACCATTTAGTATGAATTTTATCGTCATCCGGCAGCGGCTCAGTCAACCATCTGTCCAACGACCGCAGAAGTTCGCGAGCAACGATTACCCGGTCGACCCCGTGCGAGGCCGCCTGCTCGAGCGAGATTGCAGTATCCTGTATCTCCGGTTCAAAATGACCATCATGCTGTAGGCAATTAATACCAATCCCAATCACCCAAGCCCGTCTCATATCACTAATCGGTCGAGATTCAACCAAAATCCCGCCCAGTTTGCGCCCGGAAATTCGCAAGTCGTTAGGCCATTTAAGGGTCGGCGTTAAATCGGCAGCCTGACGTATTGCCTCACATGATGCTACGGCGGCTATCAGCGTCAATCGGCCCCCAATACTCATCTTCGCCTCAGGCGAATTCGGATCGGTCCGTATCAGCAGCACACTACACAATACACTCGCCCCGCGCGGAGACAACCAAGATTGGCCTTGACGCCCTCGTCCTGCGGTCTGATAGTCGGCCAAGACGACAAAACCATCTGCATCCGGCTTGGTTGCCTCTGCCAAAGCCATAGTATTTGTACTATCCACTTGAGCTAAAACAACGATATGACGGCCGATACGGCAAGGCGTCCAACCTTTAAGCAGTTGATCGGGTGTCATTGATGGTTTGTGTTCTGCGGGCATAAGTTAAAGTATTATCCCTGATAACAGTTCTTATGGCGTACATACGATTTCATCAACCATAGCCGCATATTCATCCAGCCATGCCGGATCCGTCTCAAAAATCTCCACCAGTTTATCCATACATGGGGCATATTCACGGAAATGTAAATAGAGGGGCGACAATTCCGCCATGGCATCGGCCTTATCATGCCCCAGAATCAATATACGATAAATTGCCGATATCGCTCCCGTCCGATTCGCTCCACCCTGACAATGTATCAATATGGGATAGTCGGCCGTCTGCAATGTGTTTATGATTGCTGACAGCAGCTCTGCAGAAGGCAGGCTCTGCTTGCTCACCGCGTGATTTGCCAGCGTAACTCCCATGGCTTCACAAACCGCCGCCTCCGCATCGTACCATTCCTTGTCTGGGTTATATCCCCGCAGGTTCACCACCGTACGAATGCCAAAGGTCTCAATCGTCGATGTCAGGGTCTCCGGAGTTGGTTGTCCCGACCGGTAGGCTTGCCCTTCTTCTATTACATGAAAGTTATAAGGCACTACACCCAGAAACATAGGGATAGATACAGCGGTACAGGACATCAACATAGGCGAAATGACCGCTGGGAAAATCGCAAGCCAACCAGTTGAAGCGCGTTTCAAAAATCGCATACCTGATCTCATAATTATTTAATCACACCGTTGCTAATAAGAAACTTTTCAATCTCCCCCCAGTACTCATCTTCATTAAACCTGCCCGGAAAATCATTATGCCCACAATTATACTCGATGTAGGTGTCCTTTGGTGCAAGATCGCGAAGTTTCCGCCCATGCCAAGCGGGAATAATTGAGTCCCGTTTACCGTGGAATATAAGAATCGGAATATCGAGTTTAGTAATTACCTTGTCTGTCCGGAACGGATGGCGGGCCAGAAACATTGGACAGCCGTACTTGTGCGCCATGACTGCAACGCTGGAAAACGACGATTCCAGTATCATGGCCACCGGCCTTCGACGGGCAGCCAATTGTGCAGCTACCCCACCCCCTAATGATC
>CP070790.1:3012745-3020928 GCA_020346805.1 Planctomycetota bacterium | reverse complement strand
ACCTCTGCTCAAATTACCTGCCCAGTCCCCAGCAATACCGCGCCACCTTGCTCGAAGTGGCTCGGACTTTGGTTGCACGACGACCGGCCGCGGCCCTGGGTATCGCAATGGCCCGCTCAACCAAAATCTCCCGGCGGCTCAATCGCATAGATCGCGGTCATCGCCTCTCACACTGCCTGGCCCGCTGGCCGGTACGAACGGCTATAGTCATATTGGCCCTGCTTACCGTCGGCATAGTCGGCCCCATGGAGTTGGCCCGACAGACAGCGGTAGCGGAAGATACCTCCGTATCCCAAGAGACTTCCCCATTGATTGCCAAACTTTCCAATGGTATCACCGTCAAATTCGTCGGTGTTTCTTACAATTCACCAAAAATGTCTTGGTGGAAACCGGATGGCTCAAAATTAGACCAAGCACCTTACTGGTCACCGAGACATTATTCAAATCAACAAATCGCTTACCAACTCGCCATACAGGTTGAGGGGGCGTTGGATTACAGTTGCCGGATAATTGCTCCCCCAGGTAAAGAATCGAGCGACGTTAGTATACCTTATGATCGGGACAATCAACCTTTACCGCATTTACGAGCATTTGTCATATCGCGTTACAAATCGGACGAAAAGAAAACGGATATTCATTTGGGTATAGCCACCAGCCCTTGGCAGCAACTAGAAAAATGGTCAGAATATCCATGGGGAAGTGAATTTGCTATCGACAACAAAAAAAGCGGTGTTATTTTAAAGCCGCCTTACCTGGATGGTGGAAATCTCATCGTTGAAGTCACCCATACCTATCTTGAAGATGCTATCAGGCTGATCATTGTTGACCGTAACGACCAAATCCTAACCGCTTCAAACATAGAAAGCGGAGGTAAAGGAGCGGGTCTAGTTAAATACATCCATAAATTCAGCGGCCCGAAGCTTGACGGTATAAAAAGCATTGAACTCCAACAACGTTCATTTAATCATTGGATTACTTTCCGCAACGTATCCCTCGAATTGGGCAACAAGACAGACGTCCAGTATCTGATCAAAGCTACAAAACCAATCAGTACACTCTCTAAAACCGAAGTAGAGGAACCAAAAATACTCCCTTCTAAAATACCTCTATTACGTCGGGCATTCACAAATGGGAACAAAAGAGACAAACTCCCCGATTCTCCGGAAGCTGAAAAGCTCAACGAAACAGAGGCAACAGAAAGCAACCAATTCGGCCCGGTATTTGAACGGGTAGTCAATGCCGACAGTGAAAGAACATACTGCGTTATCGACTTCGATACCGGCAAGCTATCTTCTCCACCCAAGAATCCGGAAGGAGGTTTCCCCGCCTGGTTCAAAAAAACCGGCATCGACGCCGGCTGCACCACCGAATCGACATCCCCCGGCCTCTGGGGTTTTGACATGGTTGTAATTCCAACATCGGCTGACGCCTGGGATACCAACCGGGATACCGATATATCATTAACCCTGCAACATCATCTCAGCACCGGTACACCCGGCACACCGGCGGTTATGAGTGCCTCAGATCCGTTGCCCAAAACATATTTATTTAAAACCCGCGAAGGAACCATGGGAATTCTGCAGATCCTTAAAGTACAAAACGACAAATCTCCCAAACACATAAAAATCCGCTACAAGACATTGCAAAACTCACCCTCACAATCATCCGTAAAATCAAAAATTCCCACCACTCAACCGGAAAACAACCAAAGTCATTCATTTCCCACACAAACAAAAGAAAATTATTTGGACTTCCGGGTGATCCATCGCGATACCAAAGAGCCTCTGGCAGGAGCAACACTCAATATTCTTATGTTCGATGGAGAAAATTTAGACCGCACT
Source organism: Planctomycetota bacterium (assembly GCA_020346805.1). GTDB lineage: Bacteria > Planctomycetota > Phycisphaerae > UBA1845 > PWPN01. Next base: position 3,019,087 of record CP070790.1, on the reverse strand, counting down.
TTCGAGCGCACCACAGATTCACAGGGACGATACCGGGTCAAAATCCCCAAGCCAAACCTTCGGCAGTTTCGTATTTTCGCCAATTATAAAGGTTGTGTACCCAGGCGCGTGTTATGGTGGAACGGGGTGGGTATCCCAGATACCTATACGCTGGAGTTGGAGCCGGGCACCACAATCGGTGGCCTGGTGAAGGATACCACCGGCCAGCCGATCAAAGGCGCCAAGATCCGTCTTTCCTTTTCCAGAGAACCTCTGCAAGGGGAATTCACTCATATTCGTGGCGTGGTCGCAGAGACTGACGCAACCGGATACTGGCAGTGCGATTTCGTACCTGCTAAACGTGATGACTTCACCATCAACATGGATCACCCGAATTATGTACTTGAAGACAAAGACTGGATCCGGCCATCAATCGAACTACTCCGCAATATCACAGCGGTCGTCGTAATGCGGGAGTCACTGGTGCTTAACGGTCGAATTATAGACCAAGAAGACCAACCTGTCCCGCAGGCAATAGTAGGCGAAGAATCGTGGTGGATCCCATTTATTCCCCCGAAGAAGAGTACCAGGACTGACGCTGACGGCCGCTTCGAGTTGAAGGGCCTCAGGACCGGTCAGGTCCTGATGTGTGTCCAGGCCCCGGATTACGCGCCATTGGAAAGAAGGATTTCCATGCAGCCGGGCATGAAGCCCGTAACATTCCAACTCGAACAGGGACATACCATTCGCGGGCGTGTGGTTGATAAGCAAGGCCAACCAATCGCCGATGCACACGTAGGCGTTGACCGTTGGCGTGGCCACTCGACCATTCATTGGGAAACGAAAACCGATGCCGAAGGTCGATTTTGTTGGACACACGCACCGGCAGATGAAGTCAAGATGGGCATTTGCAAGGATGGATTCATGGGGGTTGAACGCGGGCTTTCACCCTCGAATACCGAGCAGGTCATTACACTCGATCCAGAATTGTACATACAAGGTACGGTCGTGGATGGGACAAGCGGCCGGCCCATTCCCAAGTTCGTTATTGTCCCTGGCATCGATTGGGGTGAAAACCGTGAGATTTACTGGGATCGCATGAGCGCGCAAAATGGCAGCGGCGGGCGTTTCGAGATAAGGTTTAGGTCACCCCAACCTGGCCGTGTGATTAGCATAGAGGCTGAGGGATATCGAGTCGTCAGGTCCCGTTCATTTAAGGCGGATGAGGGTGAGGTAACTCACAACTTCAAGCTATATCCAAGTGGTGCCCCGCTGCCAGCCGAGGCAGGATTGGCCGGGATCGTACACTTGCCCGGTAGCGCTCGAGTGGAAGGGGCCAAAGTATACCCCGCCTCCCGATCGCAGAGTTGGTACTTCCAGAAAAATCTTCAAGAACGATTCGCAGATCTCAATAAGGTCATAACTGATTCCCAGGGGAATTTTGTCATGCCCTCGGCTGGTTATCTGGAGGCCGTGCTTATCGTTCATAAGCAAGGTTACGCCTGGGCAACCGCGGAACAACTGGACGCCTCGCGCGATGTGACTCTACAGCCCTGGGGACGTATCGAGGGAACAATCCACATCGGTCCTAAACCGGGTAGCAAAGAAGACTTGGCTTTGCAGTTCAATTTCCCTTACCGGCCGAACACGGCCAAAATTCCTTGGGATTATCAGCCGACCATGACCGAACCGGGCCGCTTTGTTTTTAATCGTCTGCCCGCCGGCGAGGTAATGGTTTTTCGAGTAATCAACAGGCCAAATCCACTTAATGAGAGACAGAAGCTGCCCGCCTACACACACGGGGAACGCGTGGTAGTTGAATCGGGTGGGACGGCGCGCGTGACCATTGGGGGCACAGGATGTCCGGTCGTCGGACGAGTCAAACTGCCATCGGGAACCGACATTGAAATCGACTGGAACTCACCCTATGGCACAGTCATCGCACACGTGCGTCCCACACGACCTGATCACCTCCTTCCGGACGATGTTATCGATATGACTCCGGAGGAACGAAAGGCATGGTTCACGAACTGGTCGAAAACTGAAGAGGGCCGATCGTACATATTGCTCGCCGAGAAAGACTATGTCGTTCTCTTTCAATCCGATGGATCGTTCCGTATAGAAGACATTCCTACGGGAACATATGATTTTAGGGTTAACGTGAGCAAGCTGCCGTCCGCCGAGGCATCGTCCCCCTTTGAAACAATCGCCTTGCTGACGCACGAGTTCGAAGTGCCTGAAATGATAGGCGGCCGAAGCGATAAACCGCTCAATCTGGGAAATCTGGAGCTGAAATTACCCAAAACATTGAAAGTCGGCGATGCCGCGCCACTATTCGAGACCCAGACATTCGACGGAAAACCCCTTAGACTCACCGACTACCGTGGCAAGTACGTGTTACTGACCTTCTGGGCCACGTGGTGTACGCCCTGCATCGCAGAGATCTCACATCTCAAGGAATTGCATGAATCCTTCGGCAAAGATAAGCAATTTGTCATCATTGGTCTAAGTGTGGATAAGCATGTCAATCGGCCGAAGCGCTACCTGAAGCGCAAGAAACTACCATGGACGCAAGGTTTTCTCGGCGACATATATAAATCGTCGATCGCCGTGGACTATGGCATACACGGTATTCCCACAAACATCCTCATAGGACCTGACGGGAAAATCATCGCGAAGGATTTGCGTGGCCAGGTGACTAAAGAAGCGGTGAAAAGGGCCCTTTCAAATACATCTCTTCAATCCCCCACTGCCCAAGCGGTAAACAATCCTTGAGTGTTGTTAAAAAGCCATATGTTATCAACACCATAAGGTGTGATCCATATCATGGAATACTCCCCGGAAATCCCATGGGTAGCATCCCGTGGGATAACGTCCCTCGGAATCCATACTGGTATTATTAAACCGTCGATGTTACCATATCCTTGTGATCAATGTCGTCGATCGGATTACCGGCGACGGCACGTTTCGTGCCCTGCTGGCCCGGATCCGAGAGTTGACGTCACAGTCCCAGCCCCCGCCATCAGGCGATGGCACAGGGGTGGTATCTGCGGACGGGCTGTGGGGATCGTTTGCGCCCACCCTGGCCGGCACCATCGCCGCTGAGCTGAATCGACCCCTGCTATACATTACCGCCCACCTTGAACAGGCCGACGAAGTCCGCGACGACCTGGAACTGTTCTGCGGACAAATTCCTGAACTGCTCAGCGCCTTCGAAACCCTCCCCGGCGAGGGGGCCGCCAGCGAGGAAATACATGCCGAACGGATCCAACTCTGCGCCCGCCTCCACCAAGAAAAAAACACAGAAAACTTAAATAATCTGATTGTCGTAGCCCCCATCCAGTCCCTGATGCAGGCCGTCCCGACACCTGAAGCCATGCAGGCCAACCTGCTCTCCCTGACCGTCGCCCAGCAGCACGACACCCTCGAATTGGCCGACTGGCTCGCCTCACATGGATTTACCCGCCTGGATCAGGTCGAATCGCCCGGCGACTTCGCTCTCCGCGGCGACATTCTCGATATCTACCCCCCCGGTCAGGTAGATCCCTATCGTATCGACTTCTTCGGCGACACTATCGAATCTATCCGCCGCTTCGACGTCAGCACCCAACGCTCCCAAACGGAATTTCAGACTATTCGGATTGCGGGCATGCCCACCGATGCCAAACAAACAACCGCCCGTAAATCCCAAATCGACGCCAATATCACCAACTTCCTGACCTACATGCCCGCCGACACCATCATCGCCTTCGCCGAGCCGATTGAAATCCAGGAACTGGGCCGAACCTTCTGGAATCGGCTCGACCAGCCACAGGGTATGATACCGGTAGAACACCTGTTTCAACGGGCCGGCAATTTTCTGCAATTACATCTTTCCACCATGCCGACCGGAGAAACCTCGAACCGCTTCAGCTTCGGCATACAGAGCCTTACCCGCTTCGAAACCAAAACCACCGAAGCCCTGGGCGAGCTTAATAAAATAGCTGATCGACATGACGTGCTTTTTTATTGCGACAATGAACCGGAACGGCAGCGATTCGTGGAACTATGGCAAAATACCATAGGCCCCATACCCGACCGCCTCCATTTGGCCGTCGGCCTGATGCACCACGGTTTCGACTGGCCGGCCGGTCGGCTGGCCGTTATCGGCCACCACCAGCTCTTCCATCGCTACCAGCAGCGGCGACGAATTCGCAAAACCCATGCCGCCCGGCCCATAGAATCCTGGCTCGACCTGCATATCGGCGATCTGGTCGTTCACGTGGTCCACGGCATCGCCCGATTCTTGGGTATGCGAACCATGGGTAAGAGCGAGTCGGGAAAAACGGCTGAATACCTGACCCTGGAATTCGCCGAGAAGGCCAAACTGCACGTGCCCGTCACTCAAATCGATCTGGTACAAAAATATGTGGGCGCCGGCCCTCTCAGACCCCAGCTCAGCAAACTCGGCGGCACCAGATGGGCAAAAATCAAGGAGCGGGTTACCGAAGCCGTCGACGACATGGCCTCGGAACTACTCCGCATCCAGGCCACCCGAGCCAGCCAGACGGGGATAAACTATCCCATCGACACTACCTGGCAGCGCGAATTCGAAGGAAGCTTCATTTACACCGAAACCGAAGACCAACTCACCACCTTGATTGACATCAAAAAAGACATGCAAAAACCTCAACCCATGGACCGCCGGTTATGTGGTGACGTGGGCTACGGCAAAACGGAATTGGCCATCCGGGCCGCATTCAAGGTGGTTGAATACGGCAAACAGGTGGCCGTCCTCGTCCCCACCACCGTCTTGGCCGAACAACACGAACGAACCTTCCGCGAGCGATTGGCCGACTTTCCATTCATCGTCGAGTGCCTGTCGCGATTCAAAACCAAAAAACAGCAGCAGCAAATCATTGCCGCCACTCGAAAAGGTCAGATTGATATCCTCATTGGTACTCATCGCATATTAAGCAAGGACGTCGGATTCAAGGATCTTGGCTTGTTGGTAATCGATGAGGAGCAGCGTTTCGGTGTGGAACACAAGGAACGCCTCAAAAGATTTCGTGAAACGGTTGATGTACTGACTATGAGCGCCACCCCCATCCCGCGGACCCTGCACATGTCCTTGATCGGAATTCGGGATATCAGTTCCCTGGCCACCCCCCCGCTCGATCGCCGTAGTATCGTCACCCAAGTCTGCCAGTGGAACGATACCCTAATTCGTAATGCCATTCTGCGGGAGATGAACCGCGACGGACAGATTTATTTCGTCCATAACTATGTAAATGACATCCAATCCTTTGCCGACACCGTTCAACAAATCGTACCGGAAGCCCGCATTCTGGTGGGCCACGGGCAAATGAGTGAACGCCAGCTGGAAAAGGTCATGCTCCAATTCGTTCGGCACCAAGTGGATGTCCTGGTCAGTACAACCATCATCGAATCCGGGCTGGATATCCCAAACTGCAACACCATACTGATCGATCGGGCCGATCGTTTTGGTCTATCCGAACTTCACCAACTCCGGGGGCGTGTCGGGCGCTACAAACACAGGGCTTATTGTTATCTTCTGCTATCGCCTCACAAGTCGATCACCCCGATAGCGGCCAAGAGACTCAAAGCTATCGAGGAATATTCTGACTTGGGCGCCGGTTTTCGCATTGCCATGCGCGACCTTGAAATACGTGGTGCGGGTAATATCCTCGGCCCGGAACAAAGCGGGCATATTGCCGCCGTCGGTTACGAACTTTACTGTGAGCTCCTGGATGCCGCCGTTCGCCGACTCAAGGAAGGAAAAGCCGAAGTATTCCAACCGGTTCACCTCGAACTAAACGTGCATGCCCATATACCACGCAATTACATTTCCTCGGATCGCCAGCGAATGGAAATTTATCGCCGACTGGCCCGCTGCCGGACATCGGCGGAGCTGGAGCAGCTTGAAAAAGACATCAAAGATGCCTTCGGACCCTACGGCCCAACCGTGCAGACTATGCTGAATCTTGCCGAGATTCGCATTCTTGCTCAACCTTATAAAATCAAATCCATTGCCCAGCAGCAGCCGGATTTGATCTTTTCCGTGGAAGATTTGTCCTTAATCGAACCGATAATGACCGACGGACCGGGATCGGCAAGAATGGCAGACGCACATACCGTACATCTCCGATTACCCGAGGCTTATTTTGAAACCGATACTATGTTGGCCGTTCTCAGACATATGTTGCAACCCGCAGCGGTAAAATCTAAAATGCCCAACCAATGACCGGAAAAGGTAGATATCTAGAGATCATCGCATCAATTACCTGCCTGTTGGTAATAATCTGCGTTATTGGTTGTCAGAAAACGGATATCGGTCCCAAACGCGAAGATCACGAAATAGCA
>CP070790.1:3006498-3012645 GCA_020346805.1 Planctomycetota bacterium | reverse complement strand
TAAAAAGCCCACCAATACAAATTCGTGGGCATGACAGGTAAATGAATTGATAGACCGATCAGGATATAACGATCGGTCCGACGAACTCGTTGCAGTTACAGGATGGAGGTTTGTATATCAAATTCGGTCAACAGGAATACGATAATCGATCCACATTGGAACTCGCCTTCTGACTGGAGAAATATATACTCGGGATTACCGTGGAAAATCCGACCCCCTTGATAACCGCCGCTTATGTCCAGTCTGCGTTCCTGCACTACCTCGATCCTTTGCGGGCATGTGAGCAATGGAACATCGCATATTCCTTGAGCGGGGGTACAGCTGATTATTTGCGGCAGGTCGTCCACCAATACCTCCAGTTCCTCGGTTAAATCCGTTTGGTTGATAATCCGGATAGTTACTATGTTAGGATCGATGCCGTATTGAGTTAGTAAATCCTGAATCTCATCGATCAGGATACTGTTAGCGCTGATCCCTGGGCCGACACCCGCGCAACCGCACCAAACCAGCAGACCAAAACCCAGCATTCCTAACGTAAAAATCCGTCTTGTCGATCGCAAATGTGGCAGCATAAACACCGTATCAGACCACCTTTCTGGCATATGTACAGTTCGGCCATGTCGTACCCCTGGCCCGGCCGTCTATCAATAATTTAGCATTACCCACTTGTCCGGGCAACTGTCGGGATTGTAACGGAAATATTGAAGCCACCGGCCCCTTATTTAAAGACGCTAAATCGGTATTATTATGGGAGTCTCGACCGGGCAGGAACAATGTATCATAAATTGAACAAAAAGATGATTTGCCTTAATCTTCCCGACTTAATTGTTTTCCAGCCCTTTTGCTGAATCCATGTTTGATCCTATAACTGTTGAGATAACGATGGTTGACGCAGATCCCCTTAAAAGAGCGGATTCAGTAGAGTTACCGGCTCGGCTCAGTGTGGGCATGCGGGCCAGATTGTCGGTAATGATGTTATTGCAATATGCCGTCTGGGGTGCCTGGTGGGTTGTGTTGGCCAAGTATATGTCCGCCATCAAATTTACGGGGGCCGACATTGGTCGCGTATATGCGACCACCGCGGTGGCCTCGATAATCTCGCCTATTGTTTTCGGACAAATCGCCGATCGCTGGGTACCGACTCAGTACCTGCTTGCCTTATTGCATCTTCTAGCCGCCGGTTCACTCTATTTATCGACTCGTTTCACGGAATTTATGCCCTTTTTCATTTGTGTCTTGGCCTGGGCTCTGTTGTATATCCCCACCATTTCATTGTCGAACTCACTTAGCTTTCACCAGGTGCCCGATGCCGCCAAGCACTTTCCGGGTATTCGTGTTTTCGGGACAATTGGTTGGATTGTTGCGGGGCTGATGGTTGGCGTCCTTCACTTAAATGAAGCCTCGATTCAACCGATACTGTTTGCCGTTATCCTCAGTGTCATATTAGGCTTGTATTGTTTCACGCTGCCTCATACTCCTCCGACCGGTAAACCGGGCGATAGGCTCCCGCCGCTTCGCGCTTTGGGGATGCTCAAGGACGGCAATTTTGCCGTCTTTATTGTCGTCTCTTTCATTATTGCCATCATCCTGGCAGGATACTTCGCCTTTACCGCGGTATTTCTGGCTGTTGAACCTCTGAACTTGAATAATGCCGCGCCTTTGATGACCGTTGGCCAGTTTACCGAGATGTTGCTTTTGCCGATATTGCCTTTCTTTCTCAAATATTTGGGAATGAAACGAACCATTGCCCTAGGTATGGCGGCTTGGGGAATTCGTTATGCAATATTTGCAGTGGGTCAACCCGCGTGGTTTGTCATCCTCGGTATTGCTTTGCACGGCATTTGTTATGATTTCTTTTTTGTCGCTGCTTATATTCATACAGACAACCAGGCCTCCAAAGATATCCGGGCCAGCGCCCAAGCATTATTCAATCTGGTTGTTATGGGTTTGGGCATGTTGATCGGTAATGAATTGTTCGGCCGATTGGTGGACGTGTATACCGAAGGCGATAAAGTCAATTGGCCGGTCGTATGGTTCTATCCCGCGGTGGGTGCTGCTTTTGCCTTGGCTTTGTTTCTTGCTTTATTCCGTGAGAAAAAAGAATCCTCGACCGAAGAAGCTTTATAGATATCTCATGCATACCCCATCTTTTTGAGATTGGCCAGGCTGGTGGCGATGCTATCCAGCGGATCGGCCGGACAGGTGTCTTGTTCCACAATGCCCCACACGCTGCCGGCGGCTTCGGCGGCGGCGAAAATGGCGGGGAAATCCAGGATGCCCTCACCAACGGCGGCAAACGATCGATCCGCTTCTTTGCTCATGTCTTTCAGATGAATCAGCGGGCATCGGCCGGAAAGTTTGTTGATATACCCTACCGGATCTTCTCCGCCATGTTGGACCCAATAGGTGTCCAATTCCGCCTGTACATATGCCGGGTTGGTTTCTTCGTATAGAAGATCGAAGGCATAGCGCTTCCCGATACGTATGAACTCAAAACTGTGGTTGTGGTAACACAACCGGATACCCCAGCTCTTGCATACTTTTCCCGCCCGGTTGAGTACCTCGGCACATCGCCGCCACCCCGCTTCGTCTTTACGCCAATCGCCGGGCAGGTACGGACAGGCGAGATATTTAGTTCCCAGTGCCAGGGTTTCCTCGACGGCTTTATTGATATCGCTTTCCATTTGTTCGATGGGGCAATGATTGCTGATAGGGTTTAAGCCGACGTCTTCAAGTAGTTTTTTCAGTACGGCGGCAGGATAACCGCCGTGATCGGCCAGCTCCACGCAGGTGTAGCCGATTTCCCGTACCTTCTTCAAGGTGTCCACAAAGTCCTGGGCCAGCAAATCCCGGACGGTGTAAAGTTGAAGACCGATTTTTAATTTGGCCATAAGATTGTCTCGTTAAGTTTTTTATTTTATCTGTTCCAGCATTTGCTTTATAGTTTGTTCCAGCAGCTTTAGTCCTCCGAAGCTCATGCCCAGCGCCTTAATTTTATCGGTGACGATCTGATTTTTAGGTCCTTGGTTCAAATCGGCAATGGTGCTTTTGCTGCCGGTCAGACGTTTGGCTATCCGGGCCACCTCCTGATCGGCGATATACATATCGTAACAATTATAGGCCTGCCCGGCAGTGCCGTCGGCCTGTAATAGAATACCAACCGCCTTGGCCACGTCGGACGCATGCACCTCCTTGCCGCCATGTGCGTTTTTAACGGGCTTACCCCGGGCCACTTGTTTGACCAACTCAAACCATTTGCTTTCTTCAACCGGGCGGGCCAGGCCGTATATCCCCGTCGGGCGGAGGGCGCAGATCTGGTATCCTTCTTGTAGTCCGAAGCTGTGTACGAATTTTTCGATGGCCGCCTTGTGGGCCCCGTAATGGCTCATCGGCCAAAGAGGATGAGCCTCGTCCAAAGGCCGATCATCCCTAATCACCTCATGTACGGCACAGGTGGAAATGAATACGAACCGCTCCACCCCGGCTCCTTGGGCTGCTACGATCAACTGCAGGCTGCCCAGAATATTTTTTTCCACGAAAGTCAAAAGCTCCCCTTCGCTGCCGCGAAATCCCCCGCCGGGATGATGTAAGGCCGCATGCACTACCGCATCGGTACCCTGCACCAATACCTCACCTGACGCCCCGTCGCCGAGTTCACCTTTGATCCATTCCAAACGATCGCCGGTACTTTCCTCAAATCCACCCCGATCACTTTCGGGGCGATACCAACATCGACACGAATGCCCTTCGCCTGACAAATAATTGACGATATATCTGCCCAAAAATCCCGTCGCTCCAGTTACTGCAATTCGCATGGCTTAATCCTTTTATCCATAAGTAGCTCGTCTGCCCTTTTATATTGTTCTTTATAACAATAAGGATCATATCTGTAGCTCTTATTATTGCGAAAGCCCACTTTAGGATAATAAGAAATTTATGTTATCTTTATGGGATAATATGTTAAATTTTCGCTTTATTAAACTGCTTCCGAGAAATTTAGATGATGCTGGAAATCTGCAGATCAATCAATTATGAGGTGTTTTATATAAAAAATCATTTTTTCTTTGGCCCCGTTCTTTTGAGCGCCGGCCAGCTCGGGCGGTCCGTGTTGACTTCGTTGTAGGCCTGATGCAAAAGGGAACGCAGGCGGCTTAGTCGCTGGAGATCCTGGGCCGCCAGATTCGCGGTTTCGCCGGGATCGTTGTGCAGGTCATAGATTTCATATTGACTCATAGCCGCATTGGCCAGGATCTTCCAATAACCCACCCGCATGGCCACCTTCATATCACCGATCGCCTTGTCGTATTGCCAATAGAGCGGCTTGTTGCGTTTGATAGGTTTGCCTTCAAAGAGGGGCAGTATGCTGGCCCCATCTATGGGTCGATCGGCGGGTATTTGGGCGCCTGCGATGGCGCATAGCGTCGGGAGGACATCAGTCCCGTTGATCGGCTCCCGGCAGACCTGCCCGGCTTTGGTTTTGCCCGGCCAACGGATAATCCCCGGCACACGAATGCCCCCTTCGTACATGTGCAGCTTCATTCCGCGCAGCGGGCCCGGTGAGCCATAGGATCGATTGGCTGATGGATAACGGTTCAAGGTCTCTGGGCCGTTATCGCTGGTAAAGAACACGAATGTGTTCTCGCGCAGCTTTAAATTATCCAGAGTTTTCATCAGGCGGCCCACTTCATGGTCCATCTGGGTGACGTTGCCGTAGTGAATGGCCCGATCCAGCGGCTGCACTTTTTTGTATCGCTCGACAAATTCCACGGCGGTGGCGATAGGTTCGTGTGGGGTATGGAACCATACAAACAGGCAGAAAGGTTTTTCGGTATCGCGCTTGGCCAGCCAGGAAACGGCCTCATCCACAATCAAGGTACTCGAAGATCCCTTTAGCGGTCCGACCGGGTTACCGTTGCGAACGAAATTTACCGGATTTTGGTGCGAGGGATCGGCATTGTTCTGGGTGGCGAACCAGTAATCGAAGCCATGATCGTCGGGTTGTGGCTGTTGGGGTGAGTTGAATTTGCCGTTGCAGTGCCACTTGCCCACAAAACATGTCGCATAGCCGGCGGATTTCAACAGCGTCGCCACCGTTATTTCGTTTTGCCGCAGGTGCATGGGATAGCCGTTGGGTATCCAATCGTATATGCCGCAGCGGTAAGGTGTGCGACCGGTCAGCATACCCGCCCGAGCCGGTGAGCATACCGGTGCCGCCGCATAACAATCCGTCAGCCGCATACCCTCACCGGCCAGCCGGTCAAGATTGGGTGTTTTGATCGTCGGGTGACCGTAACAACCCAGATCGCCGTAGCCCAGGTCGTCACAGAGGATAATCACAAAATTGGTTTTGGCTCCGTATGCTCCTGCACCCCAGGTCGACGATGCTATTGCCGCCATGATTACGATCGTTGTTGCCAGGAACCGTCTCGATGCGTGTATGTCTTCTGATTTCATTTTTCTTGCCTTACCTCAATAATCATAACTTGCAAATAGTATCTATGCGGTTTCTTCGCACAGTGCAAGCATAAAAAAAGGCGGGTTTAAAGACCCGCCCTTGAGTATCTTTGATTGTTGGGGATTGCTTACAGATTCATGGTCATCAGGAACTCGGCATTGGTTCGGCACTTGGTCAACCGGCTGCGGAGCATCTCGATGGACTCGATAATGTTCATGTCGCTGAGTACCCGGCGAAGCTTGTAGACCAGTTCCAGTTCTTCCGGAGCCAGTAACAGCTCTTCCTTTCGCGAACCGCTGGCATTGATGTCGATGGCCGGCCAGGTCCGCCGATCCACCAGACGGCGATCCAGATGCAATTCTGAGTTACCAGTGCCTTTAAATTCCTCGAAAATAACCTCGTCCATCTTGCTCCCGGTATCCACCAGGGCGGTACCGATGATGGTCAGTGATCCGCCCTCTTCAATGTTGCGGGCGGCGCCGAAGAAACGCTTGGGTTTCTGCAAGGCGTTGGCATCCACACCACCGGTCAGGATCTTCCCGGAATGAGGTACTTCCGTGTTATATGCCCGTGCCAGACGGGTAATCGAATCCAGCAGTATCACCACATCATGGCCGTACTCGACCATGCGCTTGGCCTTCTCGATAACCATCTCCGCCACCTGTACATGTCGGCTGGCAGGTTCGTCGAAC
>CP070790.1:2999116-3006398 GCA_020346805.1 Planctomycetota bacterium | reverse complement strand
ATCAGGGCCTTGCGCGATCCAAATAACCCGGCCCAACCCATCGGCCCAGTTTGGATGGCGGAGGTCGGACGGGATCTCACCGCCCTCGGAGGGGTGGCCGTGCTGGTATTGGTAACTGCCATCGTCGGTGCTTTCTTTGGCCTGACTCGGAGATATCCTGAAATGTACTTTGTCTTCATCGCTGCTATAGGTGGCCTTCTGATCAGCGTGGCCCTCAAGGCCCTTGTATCTCGGCCCCGGCCGGATATCGTGCCTCATCTGTCACACGTCTACACCAGCAGCTTTCCCAGCGGTCATTCCATGATGTCGGCCACCGTGTATCTAACCCTCGGTATGCTTCTGGCCAGGTTTGTCAAACAGCGACGTCTTAAGTTTTATTTCCTGATAGTCGCCGTTCTGTTAACTTGCTTGGTCGGGACCAGCCGGGTTTATATGGGAGTTCATTACCCCACCGATGTATTGGCCGGCTGCCTGGCCGGTTTGGTCTGGGCCCTGCTCTGTTGGCTGACCGCCGGTTATTTAATACCAAGTCACCGCTTGAAGCAGGATAGAGCCGAGTCGAGTTCACCGCGGGTGGAACGAGAAGTACCGCAGTGAACTTTTCCCCTATATCCTTATTAAAAATTGGTTTTGGCCAAGTTGGGATGGCGGCGACATGCGATGATGACCGGTTAACCACCAACTTCCCAGGGTAGGTCCGACATTTAATAGTATCATCAGGGCCAATGACAAAATAATGGCCGTGCGGATTTCAATTGGGATAGATAGGAGGGGTAATATATAAGATAAAAGTATATTCATAATGATAGTGATAAGCGGGGCAACAAAAATCTTGTCGTAACCCGGAATGATCAATCGAAAGGTAAATAATCTGCCCCAAATGTTGATCGGCCATGAACAATTAATATGATAGACCAAGATTCTCACCAGCACACCAAAATAAACTATGATTACCAATAAAGACGTGGCAACAATTTTTTTGTCCATCGGCTTAGCATGCGAACATATCACGTATGCAAACCATCCCGCCAGCAGGCTGATTAGTATGCCATGTTCGAGTGAGATAATTGGTTCGGGACGATGCAGCTTCAGCGGTTCGTAAGGCCAGCCCACCCGACGTCGATCCTTGAGTGTCCGGATTTCTTCCGCACTGCGATTGGAAAGAAACAAGTCAAAATCCGTGACACCTTTTTGATCGGTATCGGATTCCCAGGGATATGCAGCCAACGAACAACGTAATCCCCAATAACCGATCCCATACAATACGATTGCTACAGCTAACATGGCAGGGTAATTATGAAAGAGGTAGCCCATCAGACCGAATCCGAAGGCCAGCCCATAGGCATGGCGGTAGATTTTGCTAATGGCCAACACGCTGCTCAGTGATACTAGATACAAGGTCATGAAAACCAGGGGGATATATGCGGGCTCAATATGAGGATTTTCCATTCCAAGAACATGAATGATCAGGATAACCACCAGGTCCTGCGAGATGAGATGTACCGGCCCAACGGGAAGCGGTTGGCGTCTGGACCAGGGTGTTGTTTTCAGCCATTTATAGTATTCCGGCCTTAGTATGGGATGAAAAGCGAATACACGATGAATGCCGTACAAGCCGCTGGCCAGCAGAAGAAACACGAAACGCGGCTTCGCCAATGCGCTGTCTGATGGCAGACCTAGCATCAGCATGAGCAGTTGGGGCGTCCAGGCCAGCGCGTATAAGAATATGAACAGCCATATTGTCCATGTCGGCGGCAATACTCGTCGCATCCAGCTTATCATGCCGAGATTTCCTCAAAGTACTTTTCGATGTTTTCCAGAGTCTGAGGGTGAATAAGTCGTTCCAGTACTTCCTGCAGGGAACCGGAGCATCCGGTTATACGGCGCAGGCCCTCGGGCGTCTCGTAAGCGATGACTTCACCATCGCGAATTACTACCACCTTATGGGCAAGTCCCTCAACGATTTCCGGTACCGGCGTTGCCATTAAAACCGTCACGTCACTGCGTTCGGCCAATCGTTGCAGCACGCGCTTGAGGGCCAGAATCGCCGATGGATCCAAACCGCCGGCAAACGGTTCATCCAGTAACATCACGGGGGCTTCGGTTATCAACGCCGAACAGATGGCGATCTTCTTCTGCTGTCCGCTAGAGTAAGAACGGATCGGTGAATCACCATGTTTGCTCAGATCGAAAAGCCCCAGGAGCCGATCGACATGATCCATGAGCCGATCGTCGTCAATTTCATACAGCCGGCCAACTGCCACCAGAAATTCACGTCCCGTCGAGTTTTTCGGCAGCCAGGGGTGATCGGGCAGATAGACTACCTGTTTTCTGATAGCTAATTCATCATCTGCTGAAGTACGTCGGCGCAGGCCGTTTATCTCCACATAGCCCTTTAGAGGCCAGAGTACACCGGCCGCAACCCCCAGTAATGTGCTCTTGCCCATACCGTTCGGCCCCATGACCGCTACTAATTGCCCAGTGTCGACCTGGAGGTTGACTTTCCGTAATACGGGCCGAATGCCGTAATGATGTGTAACGTCAACAATATTGATCATCGAATCCACCTTTTCTGGTTTGTGAAATGTCACCGCACTTTTGCTTCCCCATTAACATTGTATCCATAAAAGTGAAGGGATTATAAATCTGTTCATTATTTCCAGGCAAGTTTTTGTCTTCACCTGGATAGAGAATTTTCATCGGTGGCTGATTACTTTTTAGGGTGGTATCCACTGACCCCGAGTGGGAGTTAAGGAGTCGGCAGAAAGAGCTTGCCTGCGGATTTTACCCTTGGAAGGCTGGTATATCTCGTCACTTGAATGGATTACCGCTTCCAATTAACATGGGTATGTGATATTGGCTCGGCCGATCGTAGCCCGGGCCGAAAACAAAACTACGGGGGTGTGCCCGAGTGGACAAAGGGAGCGGGCTGTAAACCCGTTGGCGTTCGCCTTCGAAGGTTCGAATCCTTCCGCCCCCAGTCAAAAATAGTTATTATTACCCTTTAATTGGTCGATTTCTGGGGTATAATAACGCAGGGCCTGAACGTCGGCGTATACCGGGCTCACTGGTTCTCGCCGGGTCCAGGCCCCACTAGCGCGTTAATTGTTGTGGTGGCAGGTTTTACCTGCCTTTTTTTATGTCGGATCGACTCCGGCGGTCAGACAGAGCCGCCTCCGACCCACACACCATTATTCGCGTCCGGTAAG
Source organism: Planctomycetota bacterium (assembly GCA_020346805.1). Classification (GTDB taxonomy): domain Bacteria; phylum Planctomycetota; class Phycisphaerae; order UBA1845; family PWPN01. Next base: position 3,003,189 of record CP070790.1, on the reverse strand, counting down.
TGACTTATGCAAGCCCCGTTCCAATACCATTCTTAATGCCCGTTAAAACGGTATTTTATCGGCAAAGATGTTTTATCTCACTTTAAAATAAGATCTTGCGAATTGTGTCAATACCGATCCTACACCATGAGTGAAAAACTCGTTGTGTAATATTACCCAATAGCCGTGACTGAATATACCCATACTCGCTAATGTCTGACTCAGATTGTTCATGTTTGTGGCTGAACCACCGGCGTTGATGTATTGTAGCGGACCGAGATATTGGCGAAGCAACTCAATGTTGAAAGGAGATGGTCGTGGATCTTCCGACGGCAGCTGCCGATAAATTGATCCTCGATTCAGGCGGGTATATCGATCAGGATGTGGCTTGTATTCGTTGTGGTTATAACCTCCGCGGGCTGTTACCTGAGAGGGTTTGTCCGGAGTGCGGCACGCCGATCGGCCGATCGACATACGGTGACTTGCTGCAATTTTGTGATCCGCTCTGGGTAAGAACCCTGGCCAGCGGCACAAATTGGATGGTGGGGGGAATCTTGTGCGCCTTTTTGGGTGCTTTTTTAAGTGGAGCCGTTTCCGCAGTTGCGTCATCAAATATAAAGGTGGCAATTGCCCAGGTTTTAGCCTTTGAAATAGCCTGCGGTTTGGTGATGCTGATCGGAGGTTGGAAAGTTACCACTCCCGATCCCAGCAAGGTTGTGCAGGAGCAAAAACTTACCGCCCGAAAGTTGACTCGTATAATATACGTTACAACATTTGTACTCGGACCTGTTCAACAGTTAATTGAGAGTTACTCACATCCGGCGTCGGTGATATTGGCTGTTATAAATGGAATTCTTGGTATTGTTGGAACGGTTACCGTTTTCATATATGCCCGCCAATTGGCCTTGAGGATTCCTGATGAAGGGTTGGCCAAACAGACCCGCATTGTTATGTGGGGATTGATTATTGCGTCGATTTTTACAACTTTAAGTTTTGCATTTATGTTGGTTTTAATCAGACCGGCGATGACAGCAGGAACTGGGCCGGGAACCGCACCCATTGGGGCGGGCCTAGCCGTGTGGCCCATATTTGGTATTTTTAGCTGTTTTGGTGGAACTGCTTCTCTTGTTTTCGGTATCTGGTCGATTATTTTGCTTTTGCGATATCGCAGATTCTTTAATCAGGCCGCTCGAGATGCTGAAGCAACCTGGGCCGGTGTATCGACGCCGACGGGTGCACTCGCACCACCGGGTTGATTGGATGTGATCGTATACTTGGATAGAACGGCGGGGCGGTTACTCGGTTGCCCACCAGGTTAATCGGGAGGATCTGTCGTTCAGCCAGATTGTGTCCCAATCGTCCACAATCTGCTTCATGTCGGATTCGAAGATGCGTTCTATGCGATGCTTGCGTTCCTGACGGGTATCGGCCATACCTCCACTGCAGCCGCTTAGGGATATAAACAAACCTGTTAGTAGAACTAATATTACCCAGCGTTTCATAAGCAGGAACCTCACATCAGGAAGATCCATTCGGCCGCAGGGCCCTGGCCCGCGGAAGAGGCATGTTCCCAGAGCGGCATTCTAGACGGTTACCCACAGGTCTGTCAACGAGCCCCTTGGCCCCGGGGGGAGGGGAATTTCAGAAAGGGCCCCATTCGTGCCAGGGTTTTGGGACCGATACCTTTGATGGGGTCCAGATCCTCAAGCCTGAAGAAAAGAATAGCAGTGTAGTTGGAGCCCGACTGTAAGGCTGCCGCTTGTTCCCGGCGGTAGGCTGCAATCCGCTTGGCCCGCATTTCACCGATCCCGGGCAGGCGGGCCAATTCCCACCAATGGGCGATATTGGGATCGATCCGCTGTTCAACCATTTGTACGCGATCGGGGGCTGTACCAATGGTTTCGTTAAATATCAGGGGTTCTAAATACTGGGCGAGAAGCAGGTATGTCAAGATACCGGCCAGCAGCACGTAGCACACTATATGTAATTTCCATCCACTGCGGGAAGATGGACGGTCGGGAGACGGATGAACAGAGGTTTCGGTCATGGCTCGACACCTTATGTAACGGATCAGATGGAGCAGTATAAAACAACCATAACTGCAAGAGAAGTGTTTGGGTTCATCGGTTGCCGATGGCCTGTTATTGTCTTGTTACGCCGGCTTGTTGGCTGGGGGTTTTCGTATCGAAGCAAGCAGCTCTTTACGGATATCCATTAATACCTTGTAAGCCGGTTTGGGCTTCAGATCATCCCGTAACAGACCGCCGCAGGGCAGGGCGCTTGGTTCCGAACGATCGTTTAAATCCCGCCAGGCTATGCTTTCCACAAAAGGCTTGCTTAGGGCAATGGCGCAAAATTCCTTTATCCATCTGGCCTGGATCTCTTCGCTCCAGGGTCTCCACCAACTTCCCCCACTGGCCGCCGAACCGTTTCCCAATGGTTTGGATGGAACCTGAACCGCAGTGATGTGTACCGGTTTTCCGAAGTTTCCCAGTCGATCCAATTTCTCCGAGATCTGAAACATATCCCGCACGTACATACCGTCCGATGGGGCTCCGAATATCAATTGCACACCGATACCGTCGAATCCCACTCCGCTTTGCACAACCATATCCATATAAAGCATGGGGGGGATAGTCCGCTGATTACGGGCGAAATACTCACCCCAGGGCATTGTCAGATCGATGATACTTTGTGCCTTGGGGGCCAACTGTTTGACCAGGGATACGGTTACGCGGGTCAGTTCCATCAACTGATCGAAGGTAAAATCAAAGGTGTTTTCGGCATGTACCCCGCTGATCACATTCCATTGGTAGACATATTGGCCGTAGCGTTCCACAATCCGCCGAACATGGTCGAAAATCAGGTTTCGTACCATCTCGAAATCAGTCTCATACATGCCCAGCCAGGGGGGTATATGGGATTCGTGAAAGCTGATCAAGGCCCCGACTTTGACGGGAATACGGTTTTGGATAAGCCATTCGATCCAGTTATCGAAGATCCGCCAGTCGTATTCCTGCTGCTTGGGCTCCACCGCAGACCAGGGCATGGGCAGGTAGGCAAAATCCATGGTTTCAAGCAGCATTTTGCGATATTCATCTGACGTGTTTTTAACATCAATACAGCAGCCGATGGTCCTCTTGGTAAAGGCGTGCGTCTGTTTTCGCCGCGTAAGAAAGATGTCGGCGTGAAAGTGGCTGAGTTTTTCACCGGCAATAAGGGCGATCTTAAGGGCCTTGTCGGACAACTCGGTTTTCCGTTCCGGCTCGTCCGCCTTTATTGCTTCGATGAATAGGGCGCGGGCTTGGTCGATCTCATCCGTGATTTCCTCAACACCTTCGCAATCGAATAGACCCCAGTCTTCACGCTTCTGATTAATACGCATCAGCCGCCCGCGCACCAGCTCCAAAGCCATAACGTAGGGGTCTTCACGGTCCATGAGTCGACTGGTTTCCAGAATTACCGAGCCGAAGTCCTTTACCGGCCAAAGCAAAGCCACACCGGCGGGCCCCTCCGTTCGTTTGGTGCAGACTAATTCCGACTCGCTGAATATCAACTCGGCTCGAAGGGGAACCCCCTCGCTCCCGACCGCGTAAGCGCCGTCCAGAGTCAGTTCCTCCGCCTCTTGGCCGTTACTATTTAGAGTAAAACGAAGCATGAAAGATTCCGTAAAATAACGAAATTAATTCGCCAAATAGATTGATTCCGGATGATTTAACTAAAGGACTCCGCTTATGGGCTGGACCACATCGTTAGTTTGGCTTACATCCGATTAAGAATAAGTTTAACGAATCTTGGACCAAATCTCAAGCAGTGGTGTACTTGGTGCCGGTCCGCTGGTCGAACATGTGTTTGCTCAGCCGGGCATAAACGGGTAGTCCGTCTGGGCCCAGTTCAATTGGTACCTTACCTCGCATCAGGGGTATTACGCAATCTTTTAAAGCGTCGTTTACGTGGTTGCCCGCCTGGTTGATATATTCGCGGGGCACCATTTTTTCGCCGTTGGCTACTGTAGCAAGATCGGCCAAACCGGTGGTGTAACTGTAGTCCTCCGGTCCGCTCCCATCGCTAATCAGGGTGACCATCCTGCAGGG
>CP070790.1:2987591-2999016 GCA_020346805.1 Planctomycetota bacterium | reverse complement strand
AGACTGAGCGGTTCAGGCAGGTCAATGTGTGCTGTTTAATCGTCACCACGACTTATCCTACCTTTCCCTTTTCACGGGTAACCACCCAGCCAGGGGAATAGGAGGACAAAGAGGGAAGCATAGAGGGCCCAGTTGTAGATCAACCAGGTTCCGGGGGCCCGTATCTTTTTCATCATGAGGTATAGAGCCAAACCGGCCGAGACAAAACCAACCAGATTCGCCAGCCCGTAGATCCAGACATGGGCGGCGCCTTGAATATTCATACCGGCTCGTATACCACCCAGAGTGCCGTCGGTATTTGAGTGGGCGATCGGCCAAAACCAATAGCGTATGGATAAGGCGGCCAGCAAGACGGTATAAACCAACGAGGGTAAAACGATACGTAAAGGCGAAAGGACCTTATCCCTTCCGGCCCGAACGAACAGATAAATATTCATCAGCAGGAAAATAAACAGGTGAATGGCGGTAACGGTCAATAAGATCGGGACCGACGAATCGCTGCCATAAACGATGTAAGCCCCGATCCCTGTCATGAGTGTGGGGGGGAGCAAAATTTTGGCCAGGAACATTTGAACCACTGCTATGTGGATGACGGCCAGAATAACGGCAAGACAGACAAATACTCCAAGGAATCGTTTTATTCTGGACATATTGCACCCCTTTACCTATAAAACGGCTGTTGTTGCTCTTTGTCTTTTGTCTGGTCGGCCGATGTTTCGACTTTTGCCCCACCGCGACGTCCGCCCCAGGCAGATCGCCCGCCTGTGACGGTCTCAACTTTCGGCGTTTCGATTTTACAAATATTCTGCCGGCAGCTTCCAGGAATCGCGGTATTCGGGGTACATCAGTTTGACGGCTTCGGAGTCGCCTACCACGGTTTCTTTCACCGGATCAAATTCCACGGTCCGTCCCAACTTCATAGCCATCATGGCCAGGTTGATAGCCATATCGATCTTGTAATGATAATCGACGCAGCAGGACGGCTGCTTGCGAGTGCGGATGCCGTCCAGCCATTCACGGTCGTGTCCCGGCGAGGGGGGGATTTTATTAACCGGGAACTCTTTATCCATCCTGGTGTTCCAATCGGCCACGAACTTTTCAGTCTCCTGGTCGTCGTTTGCGATTTTTTTAGGTACATCTTCAGGCACGATTCGGCAGATGCCATAGTTGGCCAGCAGAGTGCCGTTAACCCCGTGAAAATAGATACCATTCCGCCGTCTTCTTCCTAATTTGCCCTGGAAGTCGAAGCCGTAGCTGTTGGTCATGCTGGTCATCCAGGTCATGTTCATGTTGGGATATTGCCAGATCACGTCCTGGGTATCGTATGCGTCGCCGCAATCTTTGATGACATAACGTCCGCCGTGCGAACTGATCTTGAGGGGATGGCCGAGTTCCAGCGCCCAGTAGGGCAGGTCGACGATGTGAGGGGCCATTCCGGGCGTCCAGCCGCCGGAGATGCTGAAGGATGGATGATGATAAGCGCTCTGAGCCAGTCTGGCGTTAAAGGGTTGCATGGGGGCCGGGCCGATCCACCTATTCCAATCCAGACCTTTGGGGGGATCACCGTCGGGTGTATTACCGATACCCTCTACTCTTTGGTCGATCATGTTAAAGGTGCGTACGACATTGATCTGGCCCAGTCGGCCGGAACGAATCATTTCGACCACGCGGCGATAATTATTGCCCGCATGTACCTGTGTGCCGATCTGACTGATGATCTTGTGTTTGCGTACGGCATTACGAACGGCCAGACACTCGGCCACCGACATGGTCATAGGTTTTTCCAGATATAAATCCTTACCCGCCTGACAGGTGTGGATGGCCTGGAGGGCATGCCAATGGGGCGGTGTGCCGATCACTACCGCGTCGACGTTATTACTGGCGAGTAACTCGTGGTAGTCGTGGTAGCCTTTGGGCCTGCCTTTGCATATAGCGATTGCCTTATCCAGATGGTCTTTCCATATATCGCAGATGGCGGTTACCTCGACGTGGGGTTGCTTGAGAATATCTTTGAGGATTCCGGTGGCCCGATGACCGACGCCGATGAAGCCGAGTCTTATTTTGCTGTTGGCGGGGACGCCGCGAGCAATCCGCGGAGAAGTATTGCTGATGGTGCTGCAACCTGCAGTCCCCAAGGCTGCCATAGATGCACCGATGGCCGATTTTTTGATAAACCTGCGTCGGGTTAAATTGCCGCTCATTTCAGACTCCTTTTGTTTGTCAGCGGTTTACTTCAGTCATCCTGATGTCGCTGCGGCGACGGAGGGATCTCAATTATGTGAAACAGGAGATTCTTCAGCGCGCTCAGAACGACAACAATGTCATTTATCCGTTGTCGAACCCAGGTCTTTCCATTTAATGACTCTTGGTTCGAATGCGTTTTTATCGAAATCAATCATAGCCGTTCTTCCCATGATAGACATCAGGGTGCCGATTCGGCCGGTTTCCACGTTGGCATTGGGTATTCGTTTTCCGCCGGTTTTAATATTATCCACGAAATCAAAAAGCTGTTCGGTTTGACCGGTTCCCCAGTTGCCGATAGCCGGTTCGGCAATCTTCTTTTCCGATTTATCCCGCCCATACATCATTCCCGCAGGAAGGTCGACACCGGCCTTTTCGCCGAACACCCAGAGTTTTTCTTTCTCGAAATGAGGCGCCAACAGGAAGAGATGGGTGTAGGAAAAGATTGTGCCGTCAGGGAACTTGAAGGCGGTGGCCGAATGGGTTTCGCGGTAGGTTTTGGGGGGCATGTGATCCTGATTGTAGCCGATGGACACGCAACTTACCGGATGTTTTTCTTTCATGGCCCAGGACATGACGTCCATGTGATGGCAGGCTTGTTCGGTCAGGCCCCAACCGTCTCTTTCGCCCAATCGCTTGGTCGAACCGCGCCACCAATGCCATTGCCCTTGCATGAAGGTTACCTTGCCGATTTTCCCGTTTAGGATCACGGGCATCCCGGCCAAAAATGTGGGGCTGTATCGCCGTTGGGTACCGATCTGATAAAAGCCTTTGGCGTTACGGGCGGCGTTGACGATGGCATCGACTCTCTGGACGGTGGTGTCCATCGGTTTTTCGGCAAAGCAGTGGTAGCCGGCCTCCAGTACGGGGACGACCAGTGGCGAGTGATTGTTGGGTTCGGTGACCACCAGGATACCGTCGAGTTTTTCGGAATCCATCATTTTACGGAAATCGGTGTAACCTTTGGGCTTATCCTTGGCCATCAGCTCTTTGCCTTTTTCGATGCGGTCGGGTTTGAGATCACAGACGGCGACGGTTCGGGCATCGGTGACCTTATTCATTTCTATCATCAGTCTGGTACATCGCCCTCCGATGCCGATCCATCCGATTTGTACCTTCTCGTTGGCGGGGAATCCCCTAGCCACACTTCTGGTTCCCAATGCTACAGCCGATGCGGAAATTGCTGATGTTTTTATAAACCTTCTGCGAGATAGATTATAACTCATACGAACCTCCTGATTTTAGTTATCTGACAATCATTGTTTTACAAATATTTTAGTAAGCATTCTATCGCCCCCTTCGGGGCTTTCACTTTGTTGTGCCATTTATACCAGGGGCTCGCGCCCCTGGCTAACGACTATCGCCCTTAACGGGGCTTATCATTCTGGCGCAAGTTATTATTTATCCGTTGTTGAGTTAAGGTCCTTCCATTTGATGATCCTCGGTTCGAATGCATTTTTGGTAAAGTCGATCATGGCGGTCCTTCCCATGATAGACATTAAGGTGGAGATTCTTCCGGTCTCCACGTTGGCATTGGGGATTCGTTTACCGCCGGTTTTAATGTTATCCACAAAATCGATGAGCTGTTCACTTTGTCCCTTGCCCCAGTGTTTACCACTGTCTTCGCCGATACGTTTTTCCGATTTGTCGCGTCCGTACATCATTCCATGAACCAGATCGACACCTGCTTTTTCTCCGAACACCCAGAGTTTTTCCTCTTCAAACTTAGGAGGCAGGTGGAACAGATGGGTATACGAAAAGATGACTCCATCGGCGAATTTGAAGGCGGTGGCGGAATGTGATTCCCGGTATTTGCCCGGTGGGTTATTGAGTTGATTGTAGCCCATGGAGATGCAGGTTGCCGGTGCTGCCTCTCCCATGGCCCAGGACATGACGTCCATGTGGTGGCAGGCTTGTTCGGTCAGGCCCCAACCATCCCGTTCGCCCAAACCGCGCCCCACTTCCCAGGTCCAATGCCAGCTTCCCTGCATAAAGGTTACCTTGCCGATTTTACCGCTGTGAATCACCGGCATGGCGGAAACAAATCCGGGATTATAGCGTCGTTGGGTGCCTATCTGGTAGATACCTTTGGCTTTGCGGGCGGCTTTGACGATGGCATCGACTTTTTCAACGGTGGTATCCATGGGTTTTTCGGCAAAGCAGTGGTAACCGGCTTCGAGTACGGGGACGACCAGGGGAGCATGATTGTTTGGTTCGGTGGCTACCAGTATGCCGTCGAGTTTTTCGGAATCCATCATTTTGCGGAAATCGGTGTAGCCTTTGGGCTTGTCGCGTTGGGCAATTATCTGACCTCGTTTAACGCGGTCCGGTTTAAGATCGCAAACGGCCGCGTTCCGGGCATCTGGGCAGGCTTTGGTCATTATCTTCAGCAGGCTAGAACCCCTCCCCCCGATGCCGATCCAACCGAGTTGAACCTTTTCGTTGGCGGGGAAGCCTCGAGCCGCGCTTGAGGTCCCCAGGGCTATAGCGGATGCACCAATGACTGATTGCCTTATGAAACGCCGTCGCGACGGGTTGGGACTCATTTTAACCTCCTTACATCGATCCTTAGTAAGTTGCGTAATCAGTTGGACGAGTGGAAAAGCGGCGTGGATATAATACCAGATTGAGGGGAATTCTGAAATGTGGTTGGCAAAAGGGAAAAATCTGTTTTTTATGCCCGATTTTGAGGAAATATCCAGGTTTGTGGGGCATAGGGTTGGTTAGTTTTTAAGGGGGTGGTGAGTTGACGAAACGGTGATTTGAGATGACACTTTATAGCCGTTGGCCCATACACTTCTTGTGGAGGTGACCAATGTCGATAACCGATCGACTTCACAAAGGAATGGTGATTCGCCACGAAGGGGAATTGTTTACCGTTCTCGATTACCAATTGGCCCAGACGGGCAAGCAGAAGCCGACCGTGCATATCAAGCTCCGCTCACTCAGGAGCGGACATACAGGGGAACGGACGCTTGACCAACTGGGCAAGGTTGAGGAGGTACCATCCGAAGTTCGTCAGATGCAGTACCTTTATGCTGCGGGGGAGGAACACGTCTTTATGGATACCGAGTCGTATGAGCAGTATCCGCTCAATAAAGATATTCTCGAAGACGGTCTGGACTTTCTGGTTGAAGAGGAGACTTATCGTTTTTTAACCGTGGAGGGTCAACCGGTAGCCCTTCAGTTACCACCGGCGGCGGTTTTGGAGGTAACAGAGACTGCGCCGGTGGAACACGCCGGCGGTTCCAGCAATGTTTACAAGGAGGCCAAGCTGGCCAGCGGGCTGGTGGTTCAGGTGCCTTTGTTTATCAAGAACGGGGATAAGATACGAGTCGGTATAGATAAGCGCGAATATCTCGGCAAGGAACATTGAGCAGAGTTTTATACTCAAGGGAGTATTTTGTGGTTTGGTGTTGGTGAGATAATTTCTTTTCCTTTAAGAGTATATTCCAGGCAGGTCGCGCATGTATTAAATCGGATGCGTATTATAAGCCTTCGGTTGCGACGGGCTGGTTTGCCCGAGGAATCGGGTGATTGATGTAAGGTTAAACCAACATGAAAACGGTTTGCATGATATTAGGATTATGTGCATTTATTCCAGGGATTGCCCAATCGAATTGCACAGAGGTTCCTGCGCCGGCACCCACGCCGACGGCAACTCCCACCCCAATGCCGAGTCCAACTCCGACTCCCACACCAAATCCCACCCAGGAAATAATCATCGATAACCTGGACTCGGAGTTCAGCATTGTAGCCGGCACGTGGGGTACGGCGGACACGACCGATGGTAGTGGGTGCTATGGGCCTGATTTCCGATACCATATTGCAGATCGGATTAATATAGGAATTGCCCGTTTCACACCGACGGTTATGACGACGGGCAGCTACACGGTATATATCTACTGGTCGGCCGATCCCAATCGGACGGCCGCCCAACCGGTGATCGTTCATGACGCTTCAGGCGATACCACCTACTATGTGAACCTTCAGCAGAGCCACGGCCAATGGTATCAGCTTGGCAGTCATACCTTTAACACCGGTACCGATGGTTATATCGAGTTTAATACCGATACCGGTGCCGGCGGTTACTGTAATGCGGATGCGGTTCGTCTTGTCTCAGAGTTTTGAAAGAAGGTTATAAGTGATACAAATAAGGAAGTTAATACCGTTTACATTTATGGTTTGTTTGCTGGGATGTGCCGTTGTCCCAAGGGATAAGGGTAATTTTATCGATCTTCCCGTCGAAGTTGTGGAAGACAAGATTCGCGGGGGTCTTCTCGGCCAACTGTTGGGGAACCTTAACGGTTTACCTTATGAAATGAAGTTTATTGACGAGCCGGGCAATGTTGAAAGCTATACACCATCCCTGCCCCAAGGGGCACGTACCGATGATGACTCGGATATCGAATGGGTGTATGTGTTAGAGATGCAAGGCGGTAGAGATTGCTTCATAGCGCCCAAGAGAATCAGTGAACTGTGGCGGGCCCACATTAATGAGAAGATCTGGTGTGCCAACAGATACGCCCGACATTTGATGGAACTGGGACTCGATCCGCCTTTGACCGGCCGGGAGATGCTCAATCCCTGGGCGGAATTCAATATTTCGGGTCAGTTTTTGTGTGAGACGTTCGGTCTTGTGGCACCGGCTATGCCGCAGACGGCGGCCAGGCTGGGATTGCATTACACGCACGTAGCCATCGACGGCGAGCCCGCTCAAACGACGCAATTGTTTACCGCCATGATCTCCGTCGCCTTTGTTGAATCTGACATTGAGAAAATACTTGACGCCGGTCTGCGGGCTGTCGATCCAAAGAGTAAGATCCGTCGCATTATTAATGACGTGCGACGGTGGTGGGAGCAGAATCCCGATGATTGGCGGCGAACGCGTAAGTTTATTAAAGACAAGTATTCCAGGTACAACGGTGAAGTGCGCGACCGTAATGGATATGAACTTAATACTGCGTCGGTGATTTGCGCTCTATTGTACGGCGGGGGGGATTTTGTGGAAACAAATCGGCTGGCCTTCAACTTCGGCTGGGATGCCGATTGCAATGCGGCCACCGCAGCGACGATTATCGGCGTGATCAAGGGGGGTAAGTGGATGGACGGTCAGGGCTGGAATATCGTGGACCGCTATGCCAACAACAGACGGCCTGGGATGCCGACGGATGAAACGATTACGCGTTTCGGTGATCGTTTGTGTGAGGTTGCTAAAAGAGTTGTTATTGCTAATGGCGGGGAGGAAATCGGCGTCGAGGGGGTGAGGGTTTATCGGATTGTCCTACAAAGGCCGCGAAATGTTGAGCGGCTGATGCTACCCGAGGACCGTTTGCCGGAGCTAAAGAAGCAACTTATGCCGCTGGTTGAAAAGGGGCTGACCGGTGACGATAGAGAACGGGCCTGTTCGGCGTATTTGGCTATATGCCTGGATGAAGTAGAACATTTCCGTAACCAAAAACCGCAGGCCTGGAATAGGGCTCTTGAAATATTGAAGCTAAGGTATAGAAAAATCGTGAATCATGTCTTCAAGGCTCACGGTCCGGTTGCCGAACGACTACAGGCCAAGGCTACGGCGGTCGGACTGAAACCGCCCGAGAAGAATAGATAGTTGCATCAAACTGCAACCGACCTTAGGTTATTAAGCGGATAATTCAATTTAAGATTGGAGGTATAGAATGCTGGGCATGAAACTATTATGCTTCGTATCACTGGTCATTCAGCCAAGTGTGGCAGAACCGGATACGCGTCAGGCCACAGGAGTGAAAGTCGGCGAAGTGACAGATGGCTCGGCGATTGTTTGGGTGCGGCTTACCAAGGAGGCCAGCAGAAGGGCGGATGGGATAGTTTACAAGGCAAAGCGTCCGGTAAAATGGAAGAAGCCGACCGAAGAGATAATCGTGAATGAACTGGAAGGTTCCTGTCCCGGTGCACCCGGGAAAGTGCGTCTTAGATACGGAGATCAGAGAAACCTGGCCGACTCCAAAACCATACCCTGGGTTGATGTTTCTGCCGCTGCTGACTTTACACACCAGTTTCGTCTTAATGACTTAAAACCTGCAACCGTATATTACTATACGGTTGAGACGACAGGTCCCGGCGGCTCGCCCAAGCATGGGTCGCTAAATGGAAGTTTTGAGACGGCCCCAAAACCTGACGACTATGGGGATGTAACCTTCACGGTTATTACGGGCCAGGCGTACAGGGATCTAGATCATCCCAACGGTTACCACATATATGAGGCTATGGGAAAGCTAAAGCCGAAGTTCATCATTCCTACCGGCGATACGGTTTATTATGACAGTGATATGCCGATAGCCACCACGGTGGAGCTGGCCCGTTATCATTGGCATCGCATGTACAGTTATCCGCGGCACATAGCGTTTCATCTTCATGTGCCGGGCTATTGGGAAAAGGACGACCACGACTCCTGCTGCAATGATAACTGGCCGGGGATGGACACCAAGTTATCCCGCTCGATGCTGCCTATGACTCTTGATAAAGGTATAAAACTCTTTAAAGAACAGGTGCCGATGGGCGAAAAGACCTATCGTACCTATCGCTGGGGCAAGGGCCTGCAGGTCTGGCTGGTTGAGGGGCGTGATTTTCGTTCTCCCAATCCCATGCCGGACGGGCCGGACAAGAGCATCTGGGGAGCAGAGCAGAAGGCGTGGGTGAAAAAGACGCTGCTCAGTAGTGATGCCGATTGGAAAGTGCTGATCAGCCCTACGCCGATCGTCGGGCCGGATCGCAAAAGCAAGGCCGACAATCATTCCAATAAGGCCTTTGCGCACGAAGGCAACGAGTTCCGCCGCTGGGCGGCCAAAAACCTACCGGACAATTTCTTTATGGCCTGCGGGGATCGGCATTGGCAGTATCATTCGGTGCATCCGGAAACGAGGGTACAGGAGTTTTCCTGCGGGCCGGTCAGCGATCAACACGCGGCCGGTACAACGGGATACATAGCTGAGTACCATAAGTTTCATCGCTCGAAAGGAGGGTTCCTATCGGTCAATACCCGCCTGGTGGAGGGCAAAAGCAAGATCACATTCAGGTTCCATGACGTGCACGGCAAGGTAGTGTATGAGTTTTCGCCGGTTCGAAGCGTGGAGGTCAAGGTGAATTGAGAATTAAGTCAATCCCCCACCCTTATATTGTGAAAAAGAGGATTTTTCACAATCCAAGGATGGGGCACCCAGCGATGTTCGGTTGGTGTTCAGTGTCACTTTTTGGTTAGTGGGTATTAGCATCTGTAAGTCATTGTTGTTTGGTCGCTTATGACGAATTTTTCGCGATTTGGGTTTGTTTTGCGCATGGTAGTGAAACGTCAAAACGCTCGTCTCGGCGAAGGGCCGAGCCGTAGCCGGGCCAAAACGTCAAAAAGTCAAAATAAGGGGTTGGCTTTGTTTGGTATTTTAGTTTTCCTCACGCGAAGGCGCGAAGACGCAGAGGAAAGGTCGAACGCTTCGATCCCGATATAAACTCGGGCCTCAGGGCAAGCCCTTCGATGTACTCAGAGCAGGAAGTCGAAACGTTGGAATTTTAAAACCCGTCGCACGCGACCCGCCCAAGGCGGGCTAAACATCCAGGATGTGTTCAGATGTCAAAGAGCCTTCCTTGTATAGAACACGTCCGGTGTTCCTCCAGGGGAGGAAAATAGGGGAACAGGTGAATGGGATGAAAAAGGGGGATTGGCAAAGCCTTGAAGTACCTGGTATCTCCTTTAGGCCTTGGGTGATGGGGAATCGCGGGTAATTTTTTGGTGAAAAATCCGAGAAAATATTTGCCTGGGGGGTGATCGTGGGGTATAATACATAGGAGTCCTATGCATAGGGATTCTATGATTTATACCAGAGGCGATTTATGGGCATGGATACGGAGCTGATTAAGGGCACGCTTTCGCTGCTGATCCTGTCGCTGCTGAGCCGCAAGCCGATGTACGGCTATGAGATTGCCACTACGGTAGGGCAGGATACGGGGGGGGCGTTTGATTGGAAGGAAGGATCGCTGTATCCGAGCCTGCATAAGTTGGAAAAGGATGGATTGATTCGGGGTCAATGGCAGGGTAAGCCGGGGGAACGTCGGCGGAAATACTACCACCTGACCAAAGGGGGGCGTGCAGTCCTGGTGGAAAAGAGCGAATCCTGGGGTCAGTTGTGCCGGGCCGTCAATCAAGTTCTGGAGAAATCCAAATGAATGACGTGGAACATTATCTGGATCATGTATGTCGCAGCCTGAGCGGTTCGTCATCTCTTCGGCGACATATTCGCGAGGAACTTCGCGAGCACCTCAGCGAGGCGATTGAAAGGCAGGTATCGGCCGGCTTGTCGCGGGAGGAGGCGTCCCGAAAGGTGATCGAGGAATTCGGCAAGCCGGAGATGGTGCGTGAAGGACTGGAGGCGGTTTACGGGCGGAGTCTGGTAGGGCTGCTGATCGAAAAGGCGATGGATTGGAAGGAGATAACCATGAAGTCGGGATGGAAATGGAGTTTTGTTGCCCATTTGATGTTGGCGATGGTTATTGCGGTGGAAGTGATTCTTATATCCGCTCTGGTGGTCGCGGTTTTTCCCAGGTTGGTCCATGAATATGAGATACTAGGACGACAGAGTCCGGAAATATTTAAATCGGTTTTCCGGTGGATTCGAATATTGGTTGATACGTGGTACATCTGGGTGGCAATAATTGCAGCGGGTTGGGGTATTTTTGAATGGAAGTGCCGAAGCGAGAATAAATCCATTATCCGAATGACTTTCGGGACGTTGGGATCGCTGGTGATGTTACTGCTGGTTTGCTTGGTTTCGCTTTCGGTTGTATTTTCATACTATCAATTACCGGGGCTTACTCGGATGCAGCAGACGGAGTCGGTGGTCTTAGTCGAGGTTACACGGGCGGATACATCTTTCAGCAGGCTGTCAAGGGCGGTTGAGGAGCAGGACTGGGAAGCGGCCAATAATTCGACAGGTACATTGCTGGATGTTTTTCTATCCCTGGATCATATGGGTTCGGCCGCCCCGACGCTGGTGGGACTGGAGAGGCGGGGAGAAATCGATGGGATTCGGCGTTTGATAAAACGTATGGTAGAGCTTTCCTGGCACGTTCACCGTGGCGTTATTCACGAATCCGAATCCCAAACGAAACACTACTTTAACCAACTCGAAGAGACTTACGGTCAGTTAAAGGCGAT
>CP070790.1:2966494-2987491 GCA_020346805.1 Planctomycetota bacterium | reverse complement strand
TGATTCGAACAGACTGAAACGGCTGCGGGGTGCGTAAATACAATCGAATCGACTCTGGAGGATTTCTTTGTGGGCCCTCCAGTTCTATCTTGATTTGCCGAAGCTCAGCCAATGATTCAACCCGCATATTCATCGGACCGTACCATGTCGGGGCCTTCTCGATTTTGATCCGCTTGCCGGCGGCCAGCCATGAGCTCGGCACCCCAGCCAGCAAATCAAGCCGTCTCCCATTTTCCATAACCAATAAATGGCGGAACCATACTATACACTCCGCACCATAAGAAATCCCGGCATCTCCCTCCGGTCCGCCCTCGAACAAAGGGGCCGCATGCTTGTATTGACCACGCCTCAAGTATAACAACGTAATTGGCAGCAGATTCCTCCGCCCCTCGTCTCGATTTCCCCACTTTAATCCCCGCATAATCAGTGGACGTGTGGTCGGTATGGGCAAAGGACTTGAAAGGTTATCCTCGACATCCCGCAATATCCATTCCGCTTCGGGCGAATCATCGGCATACAAACCACAATCAACCAGATGCACCGGACCTAAAATACCGCCCCGCCATCCCTCGGCACCTGTCACCCGAGATCTGCTGCACATCGGCTGTGCAGGCACATAGGTATTATCCCGCAGACCAACCACGGGGGCGCGAATCATCGACTCTTTACATGATTTCCTAAGACGCTCGCCGAAAACCTCCGCTTGACGGGCAATAAGTTTCGCTTGAGAATGGCCAATCTCCAACAACGATTCCGCCGTTGCCCGCACCCCCCGATAGGCATAGGCATTAACCGTAAACCACCAATGCCAGTCATTCTTATCATCCAATGTTCCCGGCGGTAACAAACCTTCAACCCAATACGGATCATCCTTACATATAAGATTTGCCTCTGGCTCCGTTTTTCGCTGCCGAGTTATGAAATCACATCCGGAAATCAAAGCATGCGCGATATTAACCAACCACTGTCGATCACGGGTAAAACGATAATGCTCGTTCAGCATCCATAGTGCGTATCCCTGATTCAAACCGGAACTCGTTGGTCGGCCTTGGGTTTGCTCCATGGGCAAACTGCCAAACACCCCCTTGAAATCAGTAAAACGGCCCCGCAACTTATTCCTCGATTGCTCACGCACAACCGTCATAAGTAGCCGCTCAGCCAGATCATGCCGACCAATGATCTCCAATGCCCGAATCTTCTGATAAACAACATCAATTCTGCCCGGTTTATCGTGGGCTTCGGCTTCAACACTACCGGCAATAAGTTCCGGCACTTTCGCATATAAATAATTCAAACCCGGTTCGGGAACTTCAAACATCGCCGATGGATTTACCGGCAAAGCGGCAGGTTGAGTTCTGCACCAACGGGATAATTCCTCTTCTATCCCTTGAAAACTTGGCTCCGGTCCATTTGCAATACGATCATAGATTGATTCACCGGATCGACCACCGTCCTGCAAATCTCTTTTACCGCCGCGATGTTCGATTACCACTCCCAGCGACGGAATACGAATTGTCCCGTACTTAACTACCTCTGCCGGCAAAAAAGACAAACCATTCATCTCTTCATAGCTGTTTCGCAAGGTAACAACCGTACGGGTAGCGGTTTGAAGATCCCTCTCAAAATACCGAACCCGGATCGAGCCGGGCGAAGCCAGTAGAAATGATGTTTGTGTTGTGCTGTCGGCATCCTCTTCAAGCAGCGAACCGTTAACCACCGAAACGTCAAGCGGAGGTTTGACTATAACATTATCATCATCAAACCGAATATCAAATTCGGCCTCAACCGACTCATTCCGGCCATAGGCGCGAATATAACGAACCGGCGGCAACTCCCGATCGCCCAGAAGAAACCTGAGCCTGTATGTCCGCCGATAACACATACCGGGGGCATCTTTGCCCGGCTGTTCCTGCTTATAAGGTACAAAAGCAAAACTTACATCCCGATCCCCCGCCCACCAGTCCGCTTTGGCCGTCACCCACCGGCCGTGAAATGCATCATTCTGTTCCGAATACGGCCAACCTGTTCGGAAATACTGCACCCTGATTTTATAGCGGTCGGCAATCGCATGACGAAATTCAATATTCACCTCGGCTACATCCCTCGGTTCATCCCACTCAACCCCGATCATGTACTGCCCCTCTTCTCCTTGCCAGGCATCCCAGCCATCCGTACCTCGAATCAGCTCACGGGCTTCGAACGTTTCCGGTGTTTCACCGCTATACTCCACTACCCGGGCGAAATCCACCAGGTTTATAGGCTCGGGCGCGGCTGATACTTCCGCTGCCACAAACATCAATATTGCAACTATTGAATTCATAACTCACTTTCAATCGGCCCAGCCCTGTACTCATCTCTATCTATCGACTATGATAAGCATTTTGGGGCTTCTTGCCGATAAATACTAATCACAAACTGATCAAATATCATCAGTTTGTCCAGGATATGCAAGAGGTATTAACGTGTTAGTACAAAACTGTCTTTCACCTGAGACCATCGAGATAACCGACAGTGCCGATGATGCTGCCGAAATTATTGCCCGTATGTCTGCAAAACTGGCGGCCCATCTGGGCATCGAGCAAGAAACCATTATGAGTGCTGTACTGACTCGTGAAAAATCCCGAACCACCGCCTTTACCAACGGCGCCGCCGTACCTCATTGCCGACTCAACATTCTCAAAAAATGTGGAATCGCTTTGATGATCCTCCGCAATCCCACTTGCTGGGATAACCAGGGCCACAACGTGGATACCATAATGATGATCGCCAGTCCCCAGGAAAACGTTTCCAGTAACCTTCGAATATTGGCCAACAGCAGTCAATTACTTGATTGTGCCGCCCTTCGCAATAAACTCAAGCAGGCCCCTGATAGTAATGCTGCCTATAAGCTGATCTCTACCATCGAAAAAGCCGTCGAACAGAGAAGATCGCAACATGGCATGCTGCGGGAACTGCGCCGGGATCAACAAAACGGCACCGACGCTCAATATCTACAAGAGGTAGTGAACAACTTCGCGTGGTAAATGTATGATAATTACTTGAGGTAATACCTACATCAACCAACGTTTTTGATGTATGCTTTGTCGATAACAAAATATTTGAGAATTCGGGCACTCACTCTCATCAGAGTTAATTGACCTATGGACTGGCAAGCTTGGTTTACAGTCGGTATTGTCGCCCTGGTATTTTACGGACTAATCCGTGAACTGGCCCCCCCCGACGTGCTTATGGTGGGCGGAGCCCTCCTGGTCGGTCTTGCCGGTATCATCACCCCGCACGAACTCTTCCGCGGATTAACCAATGAAGGAATGCTGACCGTAGCCGCACTCTTCATTGTGGCGGCGGGAATGCGGGAAACCGGCGTCCTGGACATTATTGGAAGTCGGATCCTCGGCAAAGTAAAAAAAGAACGGGGGGCATTATTGCGCCTTTTCCCACCAGTAGTGGGAATGTCCGCCTTTTTAAATAATACCCCCATTGTGGCAATGCTTATGCCGGTGGTCACGGACTGGTGCAGAAAACACCGCATCTCGCCCTCTCGACTGCTGATGCCCCTATCCTACCTGGCCATCCTTGGCGGCACATGCACGTTGATCGGCACCAGTACTAACCTCATTGTCAACGGTATGATGATCGATCGCGACATGCACCCCATGAGACTTTTTGAACTCGGGTACGTCGGGTTGCCTTACGCCATCGTTGGTATCGTCTATCTTCTCTACGTAGGACGTCGGCTGCTTCCCGACCGCAAGGATCTGCTGGAACAATTAGGCGAATCATCACGTGAATATCTGGTGGACATGCTCATCCAACCGGAGTGTCGGCTTATCGGCCAGCAGGTCGAGGAAGCGGGCCTTCGTCATCTGCCGGGGCTTTTCCTTATCGAAATAACTCGAGACAATCAGATTATTGCTCCCGTGCGCCCCGATGAAATCCTGCAAGTCGGTGATCGGTTAACCTTCACCGGGGTAGTTAGTACCATTGTCGATCTGGAGCGCATTCCCGGACTCATTCCTGCCGTAGACGAAAGTTATGAAACCCACGCTGCCCAGCGCCGGGGTCGACAGTTGTGTGAAGCAGTCATCTCACCTACATCTCCACTGATTGGCAAAAACATTCGTGAGGCAAACTTCCGGGCCCTTTATAATGCCGCCGTTGTCGCCGTACATCGGGGAGGAGAACGCCTCAAGGGACGCATTGGCGACATCGTACTCCGCAGCGGTGATACCCTGTTACTCCAAACCACCGTCAACTTTAACCGTGCCCATCGCAACAATCCCGATTTCTATCTCGTCAGTAGCGTGGAAGAGTCCCGACCCGTCCGCCACGATCGGGCAACACTCTCCGCCATCTTCCTTGTCCTGCTCATTGTGCTTATGACTTTATCAACCAGCGATATTCTTCCCTGGCCTCTGGTACTGGTGGCCTTCCTGACTGCGGGATTGATGGTGGCGACCAGATGTATATCGGCCAGTGCCGCACGTCAAAGCGTCAACTGGCAAGTACTCCTTACTATTGTTGCAGCACTCGCCTTAGGTAAAGCACTCGAAAAAACCGGTGCCGCCGAGTCAATTGCTAATATGATCGCCGCTCCCACCGAGACCTTAGGCCCCACCGCTGCCCTGGCCGTTATCTACCTTATCGCTCAGATTTCCTCTTCGGTAGTCGGAAACAACGCCGCTGCCGTCCTCGTCTTCCCAATTGCCATATCCATTGCCGCAGGATTTCAAGTCGATCCCCGTCCTTTTGCCATGGCCGTCGCCTTTGCCGCTTCTGCCAGCTTTGCCAGCCCTATCGCATATCAGACGAACTTAATGGTCTACGGACCCGGCGGCTATCAATTCATGGATTTCCTAAAAATGGGATTGCCTTTGAATCTAATCTTGTGTGCCGTGGCAACTATTCTTATCCCCATGATTTGGCCTTTTTGAATGCCCGAACGTTATAATACTTGGCCGCATCGCACACTTTATCGCCGGTCTATTTCAGGCACCCCACTCCAGACATATTCCACAATATACATGTCTCAAGAACACCCGATGTCAACTTTACTGTCAAACTACATCTTTGACTCGGCTGACATATATGATAAAAATTGTCACCAACCGGGAACCGATATATATTACTATTACTGAGGAAATGAACAAGTTAAAATGTCGGACGTAAAAATAATCATACTGAGATAACATCATTTTCTGCTACTGTCGGCGACGAGCAATTTATCGATAAGATCGTTCGTGATGACAAAATAAATGTTATTCAGCCTTATTCGGGATCAACTATCGATGGAATGGCAAGCCTGGTTTACAATTGCGATTATCGTCCTTGTCTTTTATGGCTTGGCCCGCAGCCTGGGACCGCCTGACGTTCTACTGGTAGGCAGTATCGTGGCCGTCGGTGTTGTCGGCGTAATAACCTTGGAAGAAATGTTTGCCGG
The DNA here is from genome assembly GCA_020346805.1 of Planctomycetota bacterium. Lineage (GTDB taxonomy): Bacteria > Planctomycetota > Phycisphaerae > UBA1845 > PWPN01. The sequence continues at coordinate 2,982,054 of CP070790.1, read as the reverse complement.
TTTTTCCAATCCCGGCATGCTCACCGTAGCAGCCCTATTCATCGTTGCCGCCGCCCTTCGTGAAACCGGGGCCTTGGACATCATCGGTAACCAGCTACTCGGAAAAACAAAAAAAGAAAAAACCGCTCTGCTGCGTCTAGCCCTTCCTACCATCGGGATGTCGGCATTTCTCAACAACACACCGGTGGTGGCCATGCTCGTCCCCATAATCACCGACTGGTGCAGGAAACACCGTATCTCACCATCACGACTCCTACTGCCGGTATCATACCTGGCCATCCTCGGCGGAACCTGCACCCTGATTGGAACCAGCACCAATCTGGTTGTCTACGGCATGATGCGGGAGCGGGTCGTTGCATTAGATAAACAAATAGCATCCGAGTCCGATCCGCAAACCAGCCAAAAACTCGAACAAACCAAAGAAGCACTCCATCCCATCTCGCTGTTTGAAATGGCGGCGGTTGGAATACCCTTCGCCATCGCCGGCGCCATCTATCTCTTATTCGTGGGACGCCGACTTCTACCCGATCGTAAGGATTTGCTCGAACAAATGGGAGAATCGGCCCGCGAATACCTGGTGGATATGGTAATCCAACCTGGAGGCCGACTTATCAATCAATCGATTACCGAAGCGGGCTTGCGCCACCTGCCCGGCCTGTTCCTGATCGAAATTACACGAGGAGAACAAATCATTTCCCCCGTCAGTCCCGACGTTATCCTGCAGCAAGGAGATCGACTCACCTTCACCGGTGTGGTCAGCACCATTGTGGACCTGGAGCGCATCCCCGGACTCATCCCCGCTGCAGATGAATCCTACGAAACCCGAGCAGTCGAACGACGATACCAACGTCTATGCGAGGCAGTGATATCGGCCACATCGCCTTTGATCGGCAAGAATATCCGCGACGCTAACTTCCGGGCTTTGTATAACGCTGCCGTTGTGGCAGTACATCGTGGTGGGGAACGCCTGAAAGGACGTATAGGTGATATAGTACTCCGTGCTGGCGACACCCTGCTGCTGCAAGCTACCACACACTTTGCCAGCGCCCATCGCAATAATCCGGATTTCTTTCTGGTAAGTAGTATCGATGAAGCACGCCCTGTACGCCATGATCGCTTGCTAATGTCATTGGGATTCCTGGGATTATTGATTGTACTTATGGCCACCGGAATCGTACCCACCGTATTGGCGGCCTTTCTGATCGCCGGTTTGATGGTCGGCACCCGATGCATATCCGCCACCGACGCTCGTCAGAGTGTTGACTGGCAGACATTACTTACCATCGCCGCGGCCTTCGGCCTTGGCAAGGCCTTGGACAATTCCGGTGCCGCCAGAACCATCGCCAATCTCGTATTTGATGCAACCCAAAATCTGGGGCCAATCGCTGCTATTGCTGCCGTTTATCTGATTACCACAATCTTTACCGAATTAATCACCAACAATGCCGCCGCCGCCCTGATCTTTCCCTTCGCCATTGCCGTTGCCGATGCCTTCGGTGTTAACCCCCGACCTTTCGCCATGGTCGTGGCCTTCGCCGCCTCCGCCAGCCTCTGCACTCCCATCGGCTATCAAACCAATATGATGGTTTTCGGCCCCGGCGGTTATCGGTTTAACGACTTTGTACGTGTCGGATTACCTTTGAATTTATTGTTGTGCGTAGTCGCTACCACCCTCATCCCCTTGGTATGGCCTTTGAATATGTCATAGTAGAACATTAAAAACTCGCGGAATAAATCATTATTGCCGACATTCAGCAATAATATCGTCGGCCCTCTGCAATCGTAATTCATCAACAATCTGCTGAACCACCATATCGGGCTGACTTGGCGAATAGCTCGCTTCAACACGAATAAATCGTTCACCCCTCGGATCCGATACCAATGCTTCACACTGCAATTCATCCTCCACCACCCGGGCATAAACCGCTACCGGGGCCCGACAGCCCGCATCCAATTCCTTCAAAACCGCCCGTTCGCATTCCACCGCCGTCGCCGTAAGTTCATCATGAATAACCTGCAAATATTCGCGGATCCGGTCGTCGCCGCACCGACCCTCCAAGGCCAAAGCCCCCTGCCCCGGCGCTGGCAAACATATCGCCGGTTCGAACGGATGAGTAACATGCTGGGTGAGTCCGGTTCGTATCAGCCCCGCCATCGCCAACACTGCCCCCGCACAGTCCCCACGATGCACCTTCTTGATCCGCGTGTCAACGTTACCCCTCAGCCCTATGAAAGTCAGATCCTTTCGATGCATCAACAACTGGGCCTGTCGGCGAAGACTGCTTGTTCCCACCGTACTGCCGTCAGGCAATTCATCGAACCAGCGGCCATCCGCCGAAATCCATGCATCCCGTGGATCTTCTCTGGCCGGATAAGCCAAAACCTCAAGGCCCTCCGTAAGTCTGGTCGGCAAATCCTTGGCCGAATGAACCGCCAAATCTATCGAACCGGCAAGCAACGCCCGTTCCAGATCTTCGGTAAACAAACCCTTACCCCCTATTTCCGGCAAAGGCTTAATCCTCTGCCGATCGCCGGCGGTACTTATAATTTCAGTTTGGATGGATAAATCCGGATAACAGGCTTGCAGACGATCGAGCACCCACTGCGTCTGTGCCCGGGCCAGTTGGGAACCGCGGGTACCCACAACTAAAGTTTCACCGCTTGCTGATCTAATCACGTCATCGCCCGGATAACCGCTTCGGTAAACTGTTCCGTGCCTGCCGTACCCCCCATATCACGTGTCAGATTTTCAGGATTACCTTCCCGAAGTACGAACTCATAGGCATTACAAATCTGATCCGCAGTTTGATGCTCCCCAAGATAGCGAAGCATCATAACCCCGCTCATTATGCAAGCCAGCGGATTGGCCACATTGGTGCGGGCAATATCCGGCGCCGAACCATGAACCGGCTCAAAAACCGCACAACTCTGACCAAAATTCGCCCCCGGTACCATACCAGGCCCCCCCACCATGCCGGCCGCCAAATCACTGATGATATCACCGTAAAAGTTTTCCAACAGCAAAACATCGAACTGCGACGGGTCGCGCACCAATTGCATACACCCGTTATCGATGATCATTTCCTCATACCCAATATCCTGCGAACGTCCGGAATATACCTTCCGGGCACAATTCAGAAACAGACCGTCCGACTTCTTCATGATATTGGCTTTGTGAAAGACGGTAACTTTCTTCCTTTTCATCTTGGTTGCGTAATCGAAAGCAAACTCTGATATCCGCGTCGATGCATCCGCCGTGGCAATCTTAAGACTTTGAATCACCCCCGGTATCACCTCATTCTCCAGACCCGAATAAAGCCCCTCCGTATTCTCGCGGACAATAATCAAATTGACGTTGTCGTAGCGGGACTTGACCTTGGGTAAGTTGCGAACCGGCCTAAATGCCGCAAAAAGACTCAGACGCTGGCGAAGCTGAACGTTAACACTAACGTGTCCCCTGGCAATGGGGGTGGTGATGGGTCCCTTGAGGGCCACCCCGTGACCGGCAATCGCCGCAATCGTACGCTCGGGAAGCGCACTACCGCAAAACTCCAACCCCGTCTCACCCGCCGGTAGCGGCACCCATTCCACATTAATACCCGAAGCTTCAATCACCTGACGCGCCGCGGTGGTTACTTCCGGACCAATCCCGTCACCGGGTATCAGACAGACAATATGAGCCATCGAAAGTTACCTCTCATAACCATCCACCCCTATAACCCATAAACAATACCGATTAAAGGGCTGGGGGTTGCGTTCTGATCGTCATTTGCGATTATAGCCAACCTGAAAAGACCCGCAATGGAATGTTTGTAATATCCCGGAGCTGTCATTGATCTTGGCCACAACTATCCAGTTCGCATTTCGCCCCGACGGCCTGATACACTTCATGCAGGACGGATACGATTTGCCCCGAGGCCCGCTGGGGTTGTTACTCTATTTACCCTTTGTTGGCTTATTTTGGCTCATCCGTCCAAAATACAGAACCGCCTACCTGATCCTCAGCAGTCTGCTATTGTCCCTGATCACCCTCGGGCACGGATATACCTTGGCCATTGCCGCACTCGCAATCATCGGTCTGATATTTGTGCGCGAATTCGCCATACCGGCACGACCATGGCCGGGAATTGCCATCTTAACCGTCATATACGCCGCTCTACTCTATTGCCCTCAACCTTCGTGGTTGCCTCCGGTCGAAAAACCATTCTATTTCTATCTCCATTGGGCGGGTATCGGTTTTATATTCCTCAAAACCGTTCATGTAATCTTTGATGTATCAAATGGCAAATTGCCGGCCCCGACCACCGGCGGATTCCTCGCCTACTTGCTCTTCGCACCAACCCTGCGCATGGGCCCCATCTACCGATACGACGACTTCTCCCAACAATTGCAGGACAATCATCTACGGAACCTCAAAATTGGTGGAGGCCTTCTGCGAATCTTTGTCGGGCTTGTTCGTCTGGGCATCATGGCCGTGGTTATGGACAAGTTCCCCTTCGACACCTTGTTTGCTAATCCTCAAAACATGTCCTTCGGACAGATGATGCCTCTGCTCTATGCCGCACCCATGTCAATCTATCTATGGATCAGCGGATACATCGACCTGAGCATCGGCATCGGCCGATTGATGGGCTTTCGCGTACCGGAGAATTTCAATTACCCCTGGCGGGCCACCTCCATTGCCGAGTTCTGGCGACGCTGGCACATCACCCTCGGGGCCTGGCTGCGCGACTACCTTTATATCCCCTTGGGAGGAAATCGCCGACACGTCCCCATCAACTACATCATTATTTTCCTCTTCACCGCCGTCTGGCACGGCACCTACCTCGGATATATTTGTTGGGGACTGTCGCAGGGAATCGGTATGACCGTATGGAGATATTGGTCCCGCTACTGGCAAAAACAACGCGAAAACAACACACAATTTTACAGGATTTTTGCCCGCGCCCGCCTGGTCAACAGCCCCATCAATATCGGCCTGGCCTGGCTGCTGTCGTTTCATTACCAGATCGTTACCATCGCCTGGTTCATGGATGAAAATCATCAACTAAGACTTGTCGGTCAGCGATTCATCGAACTTCTTGGATTTAACTGATCTGACGAATCCCAAGCAAGAATATAAACATTACCTAATCAAAATACCGCCCCACAATCGGCCTGAGCCTATCAACTACTGCTGCATCTACACATGACTTATCCGACCAGATCCCCAGGGCCAGCGCCTCTCGGCACGAACATGGCTTATCCAACTGCCGGGCCAACTTAGGTAGCCCAATCCGCAGCAGCTTGATCGCATTATCGGTGGCAATCTGCAAATGACCGAGGATTTCCGTCAGTAACGCCTGTCGATCCTTGGCAGGATCATGGGGCCGCCAACAATCGTAATCGGTTGGCAAGGCGATCAAGGCGTAACAGATCTCCGCCTCGCGGGCCAGCTTGGCCTCCGGCAGACAGGTCATCCCGATCAAATCCCCGCCCCACGCCTGGTGCATCTTCGACTCGGCCACCGTGGACAACTGGGGGCCTTCCATACATACATAAGTACCGGCCGAATGAACTACTGCATCTACTTGTTTGCCGGCCTCGATTAACAAAGATCGAAGTATCGGACAAAAAGGCTCGGCAAATTCCACATGTCCCACCAGCCCCTCGTCGAAAAATGTACTCTCCCGTTTGGTGGTCCTGTCAATTACCTGATCGCAAATGACCAGGTGTCGAGGCTCGATCTCTTCCCGCAAACTACCCGTCGCCCCACTGGCCACTATGTGGGTAACACCGAGTTGCTTCAAAGCATATATATTCGCCCGATAAGGCACCTTCGACGGATTCAGCAAATGACCGGGCCCGTGCCGAGAGATGAAGGCAATCTCCACCCCCTCCCATCGCGCGGTAAATATCGGCCCGCTGGGAGACCCAAAAGGCGTCTGAGCAGTAATCTCCTTACTCCTCGCCTGCTCCGCAAACGCCTGACCCAATCCCGTCCCTCCAATAATACCGATTCGTGGTGAACTCACAGCCTGCTCCTACATCATGCAAAACATATCAAAAAAATAATCATCGAGCATAATAAAAAAAATCCAACGCATATTAGAAGGGCAATTATAGCTATCGGCGATGAAAGGTCAGGTCAAATTAATCCCCGATCGGCGGCAAGTCTTACCCAACTCCGGATAACCCGAATATTTTTCCAATCATTAGCTCCCTTCCCAAAATAACTAACTCAACTGGATATCCAGATAAGGATGTTACCCTCTGTTAAAAAGCCAATAATTGGTAAAAATATAACAGATTGAGCCCCATAAAAACGTCGCCAAAAACTAAATGTGATTTATCTTATTTGTTAGCAATAGTTTATAAAACAATCAAATATCCATCGCTACCACGCAAATTCACACAAATAGGCCGATGTTAGGTTGTCAAATTTGCCAACTTGTGAGATACTGGTAATGTGTTAAACCATCTTGTCGTGTCTGCGATTTGCGGATAATCACATTTCCATAACCCGCAAATTCGCCAAATTAAACCTGTGGGGGCGTCAATTATGACCGGGCGCGTACGATGTTTTTTGCCATCAGAACGGCAGGGCATACTGCAAACCGAGACCGGTACCGACTTGTTATTCTCTGTAAATGAGGATTTTCAGGACCTTCACGGAGGAGATATAGTCGAATTCCAGCAGGGACAGGACGGTAAGCCGGTGGTTAAAAATGTGACCCTCAGGCACCGTTGGGCGGAAATGCTCAACCAGGAACACAGATCCCTGGTAAATCAGTTGCATGAAACCGTTAAAATTATCTCCTGACGGCAAAACTCAGAGCCTTTACGGAACAATCCCAACTGGTATATACTTTCTACGTTATGACCAAAGTTAACTACTGTTCTCGTATACCTCATTCAACTCCTGGTACCAGGCAGACCGCCTTGCTCGGGCTGGCTGGATTATTACTGTTAACGGGCTGCAGTACCGTCGGCAACATCGTCGATCCCCTGAATCTACGCGGCCTGGGCGAACCGCCGATTCGTGTTGGAGTAACCAAACTGGAGTTCTCACCCCCGCCGCTGATCTTCGTACCCAAATGGAGCCTGTTCAACGACGGCCTGTCCTTCCACCTCAATAAGCCGGTATCTTTCGATCTCATGACCCCTCGGCAAATCCGCGTCCACTTGGGCACCGGTCGGGTCAAGTTCGCCATGCTTTCACCCGCCGATTATTCACAAATCGCACATGCCGAAACCAGCAAGATACTGGCCGTCCCCAAAAACAATAACCAGGAAACTCATCGTCGTGGCCTGATTATCGTCGCCGCCAAATCACCAATTCATGCACTCAGTGAGTTGAAAAACAAGCGATTTCATTTCATGCCCTCAGGCGATATCCTGAACGAGTTGGCCTTGGGGGCCCTGCTTGACTCCGGCATTCCCAAAGAAGAAATCGACAAAGGAATCCTCGGCCTGGAATTGGATACCCACCATATCAGCTCCCTGGAAGTCGCCAAGAGCGTGGTTCTCGAAAACGTGGCCGGCGTCATCGATGAAGCCGATTACAACAAATGGCCCGAAAAAGGTGGAAGCTTCGTATTGTTATCGCCTTCCAAAGACCAGGTCCGCGTCATTGCCAAAACTATCCGGGTACCCGAAGGTCCCTTCGTTGTCTCAATCAACACTCCCAAGGAATTAACTGATAAAGTGCGCAATTATCTGTTAAAAGACGTAAACAAGGAAAAGTTGATACTTGCCCCTATGGGTTATACCGGATTTGCCGAACCAATCGACCCTGAAGAATATAAGCCCTATTTTGAACTCCACCGCAAGCTGTATCCCCCCAAACCATTGGAACTCCAGACCCATACCGCACCCGCTCAATAGGTGTGCCGGCCATATAAAACACCGAATACATACAACCCAAACCTGTGATTTTTGAATATCCAACAGGCAAAGGTTGACAGCGACGGCAAAAAACCAAAGAATATTAAATTCGCTAATAGCTTAAATTACAGCATTTAGGAGAATAAACGTGAAAGCACCGTGGATTACCTATCGGCCGGAACTGAAAGTACTCGATTGCACCATCCGCGACGGCGGGCTGGTAAACGACCACATGTTCGAGGACGGCCTGGTCAAGGCCGTATACGACACCTGTGTGGAGGCCGGTTTCGACTACATGGAAATGGGCTATAAGGCCTCGAAAAAGCTTTTCGCCCCCGACAAGTTCGGCTACTGGAAACACTGCGATGAGGACAACCTCCGCCGCAGCGTCGGCGACAACGATACCAACCTGAAACTCACCGCCATGGCCGACGCCGAAAAATCCGATTACCACCAGGACATCCTGCCCAAGGAGCAGAGTGTCCTCGACGTCATCCGCGTGGCTACTTATGTGCATCAGATCCCGGTAGCCGTGGACATGATCAAAGATGCCTACGATAAGGGCTATGAAGTCACCTGTAATCTGATGGCTGTCTCCGTTCTTCAGGAAGCCGAGATCGATCAGGCCCTGGAGGTCCTGGCTGAGACGCCGGCGAGTACTATTGTGGTCGTCGATAGCTTCGGGGCCCTCTATACCGAACAGATCGAGATCCTGGTCAAGAAGTACCTCAAGGCCGTCGAGGGTACCGGCAAAGAAGTCGGAATCCACGCCCACAACAATCAGCAACTGGCCTTCGCCAATACCATCGAAGCCATCATCCATGGGGCCAACCGTGCCGACTCCTCCATGGCCGGGCTCGGCCGAGGGGCCGGAAACTGCCCCACGGAACTGCTCATCGGGTTCCTGCGAAATCCCAAGTTCCGGATCCGCCCCGTCTTTCAGTTACTACAGGACTACTTCGTGGAACTCCGCAACAAAATCGAATGGGGCCCGCTGATTCCCTACAACATCACCGGCCAGTTAAATCAGCACCCCCGGGCCGCCATAAAGCTCCGCGACGGAGAAAACAAGGACAACTTTGTAGCCTTCTACGACCAGTGTGTCGAAGACGAATAGTCAACCAAAAACACTACATCAACGCTCGCCCAACATCACGTAGGTCGGTTGGGTGTCCGATCCTCCCAGCGGCGAGGCTGGGGGACGGACTCTCTAATTCCCCGTCCCCCCTGTCATTACCCGACACAAACACCCCGTCATTCCCGCAAAAGCGGGAATCCAGATTCCTAATCGAGTTAGTAATAACAGGCATTTACGGCAGATTTTTGACCATGCCTACGCTTTGGCGTTGGCCAGCTCGGCGGGCAGGGGTTTGGTCGATTTGCAGGTGGGAAAAGTACTGCAGCCGAGGAACTTCCCGGATGGTCCTTCACGTATAACCATCTGTTGGCCGCATTCTTCACAGTCGATATCGGTGGGGATAGGTTTGGCCTTTTCCGGCGGGGGCATCTCGATATCGGCCCGCTTCTTGGCCTTACCCCGCAGATTGGCAACAAACTTGCACTTGGGGAAATTGCCGCAACTATAGAACGGTCCGAAACGCCCGGCCCGGAGCGCCATTTCGCCCCCACATTCGGGGCAATAAAGCACACCCTCCGGCCAATTCTCCACAACCGGCTTGCCCGTACGGGTCCAGGCAAATCCGGGCGGCGGCGGGCCCAGTCCATCGGGGCCTTTCCCGGCCTTGGCGGCTTTACTGGCAGTCTTTCGGGCCGCTTTCGCCTTGTCGGCGTTTTTCCTGGCCGACCGGCGTTTTTTGCCTTTATCCGCAACAGCGGCAGGCTCACCGGCAGTTGCCTTGCTCTTAAGTTCCTCGATTTGTTCGATGGGCTTGGTATTTCGGCAGCGGGGAAAACCGCTGCAGGCGATGAATTTACCGCGACGTCCGCTCCTGATAATCATGGGCTTGCCGCAGCGTTCGCAATCCACTCCCGCTTCCTGAACCGGGGTGATCTTCCTTTCCAGACGAACATCCTTGGGCAGCGACTTGGTGTTCTTACATTCGGGATATTTGCTGCAGCCCAAAAAGGCCCGTACCCCGCGGCGCCTTACCTGCAATACCCCCTCTCCACAGGCCGGACAGGGCTCCTCGAGTTCCTTTTCGCTTACTAATTTGAGCGGCTCGCCGCTTTCATCGCAGGTGATGGTATTGGTGCATTTGGGATATTTACTGCAGCCGAGGAACGGCCCATGCCGTGATTGTCGAAGAACCATATCACCGCCGCAAAGATCGCACGGGATATCGATCTTTTGCCGACCGATAGGCTTACCGTCACGATTGACGTTAAGGGCCCCTTTGCACTCCGGATAGTTGGTGCAGGAAAGGAAACGCCCCGTCTTGGCCCAGCGATAGACCATCTCGCCACCGCAGAGTTCACATTTATACTCACTGGGTTCGGCCCGGGCCTGCTCCATCTGGTCGTGGGCCACAACTAGGGCCTCATGGAAGGGATCATAAAACTCATGCAGGACCTTAACCCAGTCCAGATGGGCCTCTTCGATCTTGTCCAGCTCATCCTCCATGAAGGAGGTGAACTTGATGTCCATAACCTTGGGGAAGTGATCCATCAGCTTTTCGGTAACAATTGCGCCTTTATCGGTAGCGAACAGTCGCCGATCGGTTTGTTCGACATATCCGCGATCCTGGATGGTCTGAATAATCGCTGCATAGGTGCTGGGCCGGCCGATGCCCTCCGCCTCAAGGCTCTTGACTAAGGAGGCTTCGGTATACCTGGGCGGCGGGCTGGTGAACTGCTGTTCCGGCTCAATATCGAAGGGGGACAGGTTCTGCTTTAAGGTCATCTCCGGCAGTATCTGTTCGCTGCTCGATTTGGGAACTCCCATAATCTTATAATAGCCGTCGAAGACCAGCGTCCGGCCCGTAGCCTTGAATTCCGCCTCGCCGATGGCAGTATCCGCTTTAATTATTACCGATGTCGAATCCCACTGGGCCGGCGTCATCTGGCAGGCCACAAACCGACGCCAGATCAGAGTGTATAGCCTATATAAATCGCTGCTCAATTGTTTCTTCAACGATTCAGGCGTGCGGGTAACTTCTGTGGGACGAATTGCCTCGTGGGCCTCCTGGGCCCGTTTCTTCGACGCATATACATTCGGTCTTTCGGGCAGATAAAGATCGCCACAATTATCCTTGATCCAACCGCGGGCCGTCTTCACCGAATCGGCGCTTAAATTGGTCGAATCGGTACGCATATAGGTAATCAGACCGACGGGTCCGTCCTCGCCGGCCAGCTCGACACCTTCGTAAAGCTGCTGGGCCAGCCTCATGGTGCGAGAGGTGGAAAGTTTCAACTGAGAACTGGCCGTCTGCTGCAAAGTAGCGGTGGTAAACGGGGCGTTGGGATTGCTCTTGGTTCGTTTGGTCTGGATGTCTGCCACCGTAAACTCGGGCAATCGTCTGCGATCGATCGACCCGATCAGATCGATAGTGTGCAGGCCCTTATCTGCATATTCCTGCCAGGTCTTCTCCTCCTGATCTTCAACAACAAAGCCCAGAGCCTCCGCCACCTGGCGGGCTTGCTTGACTGCGCCGTTAAAGATCGACGCCCCCTCGGCATTCTCACTACAACTCCCCGTCGGCTTAAAGGGCTTGCTATCAATGGCCACCAACGATGCCCGGATGGCACGATTCGCCGACAACCATTCGGTTATCTCCCTCTGTGTCCGGCCGGTATCCGGATCACCTCCTTCACTCAAGAATGACTCCCATTCAGGTCCGAGCCGTTCGGCCTCGTCCGGTGCAAGTGCGAAATAGCCGACAATTGTCCAATACTCACTGGGAACAAATGCCCGGATCTCCTTTTCCCGTTCCACCACCATGCGAACTGTCACCGACTGTACGCGGCCGGCAGACAAGCCCTTGGCAATCTTCTTCCATAACAAGGGACTGAGTTCATACCCCACAATACGATCGAGAATTCGCCTCGCCTGCTGGGCGTTGACCTTGTCCATATCAATCCGGTGGGGATCGGCAAAAGAATCCCGAATCGCACTTTGGGTGATCTCGTTGAAAACAACCCGCCTTATCTTGGATTCGTCCAAACCCAATGACTCAACCAAATGCCAGGCAATGGCCTCTCCCTCTCGATCAAGGTCGGTGGCCAGATAAACCGCCTCCGCGTTGTCGGCAAATTTCTGCAGCTCGGTAATAACCTTTTTCCGACCGGGGACAATCCGATAGGTCGGTGAAAAATTATTCTCGATATCAACCGCCAAACCCCGCGACGGCAAATCGCGAACATGCCCCATCGAGGCCTTAACAACATAATCTTTACCGAGGTATTTGTTTATGGTCTTGGCCTTGGCGGGCGACTCAACTATAACCAGTGATCGACCGTTGGCGGTTTTCCGTCTCGCAGGCCTCTTTCCCTTACCAGATGATGCTGCATCTGAATTGGGTCGTTTTGAGGTCTTTGCCTTTTTGCTCTGTTTGCTTTTGGCCATTAGGTGCAATCTCAAACACTGTCTATAGGTTGATCTCATTGGTTCGGGGGTTGATTAAGTATCGGCTGACACCCCCACAAGCTGGAGCGGGTTATTACCCATACCTACAGGCTATGTCAAATAAAACCAAATTAAGTCATATAATACCCACCTTTGATAACTCCAAATCGGCATGATGGTGTTCCTGCAGTTCAAGGCCTTGCTTTTGTCGATCATACCGCTATTCTTGAGGATCTTTGCGTATAAATCAGATAATATAAATAATTCCAAATAGGATAATTGAAGCCATGATGAAGTTCTTCCGCAAATACACGAAACATTTACTTGCTATTTTTATGGCATTGCTGTTGGTGGTTTGGCTCGGGGGTAGCGCATTAACCAACATGCTAAGGGCCGATCAGACACGCTCTGATGAAGTGCGAGGAGAGATGTTCGGCAAACCGGTCACTTTGGGAGATATGAGACCGTTTTCAAATGAAACCCTAATACTTGAGTCACTAACCTTACCTTGGAAAAAACCCTGGTTATTGCTAACCGGAAACATTGATTTGAGAGAAAATCCCCTGGACTACAATGAATGGTATATGCTTCGTCAGGCAACTATAGAAAGCGGTATCTATGTATCGCCCGAGGCTGTCGAAAATATCAAATTCCAGTTATCCCGGATTTACCCCGGACTTCTCGAATCGGTTCGCAATAATAAAAAAATATCCTTTCGCCGGATCGATCAAATAATTGAATCGTTTTTATGTATCAACAACATGGCGGCATTATCGGCCGGGGCCATTAAAGTCAGCGAAGCCGACATACTCAATTTTATTCGCGATGCTTTTGAGAAAATACGCATAAATGTAGTATCTTTTCAGTCGCAACAATTTATCGATGATTCTTATCAGCCAACCGAAGACGAGATAAAAGAACATTTCGAAGAATATAAAACAACGGCAAGTCAACCGGGCGAAACACTCGAATTTGGATATCAATTACCGGAAGCGGTCCAGATTGATTACATAAAAGTCAAAGTCAACACCTTGAAAGATCGGCAACAGATTTCCGACGATGAGGCGCGTGAATATTGGAAGGATCATCAGACAGAATTTATGAAACCAACAACCCAGCCGGCTACCTCGCCTGCCACCCAGCCCAAACCCGAGGCCCCTCAGCCTTATACCACGGCCACCGAAGCATTGCCCGATGTAATCACAAAACTCACAGAAAACAAAGCCAAGGCTGAAGCGCTGCGGATTGCCCGCGAATTGATTATCCAACTCAACCGCCCCTGGGCCGATAGTCCCACAACACAGCCATACAACTACAAACAACCTCCTGAGAGCGAGACGGCAGAAGACATTTACCCCAAACTTATCGCACGCATGGAAGAAAAATACAGCGGTGTTCTGGAATACTCACGTACAAAACTCTCCGACGCCAAAGAAATCAGTATGATCCCCGGATTGGGTAGGGCGATGTTTCTACCAGGAACCCGGCAGCAACTTCCGTTCCAGGAAGTGGCCTTTATGGTCGCCGGTCTGGAGGCCAATCCCAAGGATGACCCCGGCCGCGCACGTTTTTATCACAATTTATATGAGACATGCGCCGAGCCGGCCGTCGATTATGATGGTAACGCCTACCTGATACGAACCGTCGCCGCCCGGCCCAAACAACCACCTTCTTCATATCAAACTGTTCGCGAGAAGATCATAAAAGACCTCCGTTTCAAAAGAGCATATGAACAAGCCGGTAAGCAGGCAAAAGAATTCTCCGAAAAAGCCGGTACCATGGGCTTGAAAGAGGCGCTGGAGAACCATCCCCAGTTGAAAGAAAAACTGGGCGAGCGTCCCTTCAGAGAGATAGCGCCATTTGCCCGAAAAAGAATAACTAATTGGGGCAGAGGACCGCAACTGATGGACGGGTACGTGCCCACCATTGGAGGTGATGCCGAATTCATCAAGAAATGCTTTGCATTGGCCGACGACAAAACAGCAACCACAACCCAACCGGCACATTTTCTGGTCCACCAGCTGCAACAAAGACAACAGTGGATAGTGGTACAGTGGCTGGAAAAGATACCGCCCACACAGGAAGAATACGACAAGAACCGTTCAACAGCGACAGACCATATTCGTTTGCAGCGACAAATGGAACTTCTGAAGAGTTGGTTCAGCCCCGAGCAAATTCGCGCCCGTGTTGAATGGAAAGATCCTCCCCCACCCCAATCCCCCCAGCAACCCAAAGAGGATGAAGCTGCAGCAGAGGCGAGCGAGGAGGCATAATTAGGAGGATTCCGCATCAACATCCGCTAAAAGTATCAACATTGCCCATCATTTCTTGGCATATGCAAAGATAAACAACGGGCAATCGGTACTATCTAATTGATTAAGGGAGAAATAACCATGACCGCAACCAAACTCTTGTTCAGCCTCTTCGTGCCGGCGTTGCTTACCGCCCAGACCCTTTGGGCCGACACAGAAAAACCGGCACCTCGCCCGCATATTCTGATATTTCTTGCCGACGATTTGGGTTTTAAGGATGTAAGTTATCATGGCGGCCAGATTCAAACACCTCATATCGATAAGATAGCCAAGGCCGGTGTGCGATTAGAACAATTTTACGTTCAACCGGTCTGTTCCCCCACGCGTTCCAGTTTAATGACCGGGCGATATCCTATTCGCCAGGGATTACAAGTTGGGGTAGTCTGGCCATCTGCCCAATTCGGCCTGCCGCTGGAAGAACGCACCCTTTCTCAGGCTTTGAAAAATGTCGGTTATCGAACAATAATCCTAGTCAAATGGCATCTCGGCGAATACAAACCGGAATATCTGCCGCTACAGCGAGGTTTCGATTATCATTACGGCCACTACCTGGGCGCCATCGATTATTACAACCATTCAAGAATGGGAGGCCTCGATTGGCACCGCAATGGTCAACCGGTACGCGAAGAAGGATATACTACCAATCTACTGGCCGCCGAGGCGGTCAAACTAATTACAAAACACGATCCCGCACAACCATTGTTTCTATACGTGCCTTTTAACGCCGTACATACCCCGCTGCAGGCTCCTCAGCAATACATCGATCGCTATAAACACATTGAGAACAAGAAACGAAGTATCTATGCGGCCATGACCACCTGTATGGACGATGCTATCGGTCGCACTCTTGAAGCCCTGGA
>CP070790.1:2954608-2966394 GCA_020346805.1 Planctomycetota bacterium | reverse complement strand
CTACTTGATCGGCCATCGTCTGCAAGACGGCGATGTCTTCATCGGAGAAAGCGACCACCTCGACACTCTGCACTGTCGTCAGATGCGTAATCAGGATTCTAAGGCCGATGCATATAAGAATAATTCCTCCGACCACCTCCGCCCAACGTCCCCATCGGCGGCCGATTCTGTGACCGAAGGTTACACCAACCCAGCTGAAAATGCCGGCCACCAACCCTATGATCACACAAGGAAGCCATATGGATATCATAAGAAAAGCCATGCTAACTCCGACCGCCAATGCATCGATGCTGGTAGCCACTGAAAGCGTCACCAGCTTCCAGCCGCGGGTGGGACATGACCTGAATTTCTTTTCTTTGCCTAAACAGGCATCGAGTAACATCTTTCCGCCGATAATGCCCAACAGGCCCAGAGCCACCCAATGATCGTAATCGACAATGTAGGAAGCCACGGTGCAACCGGCCAGCCAGCCGAGTATCGGCATCATGAACTGAAACAGCCCGAAGTGGAAGGCCAAACGGAATATGTGTCGGCGCGTCAGCCGATCAATGGCCAGACCGGCGGCAATCGACACCGCCAAAGCGTCCATGGCCAATCCAACAGCAATCCCAAAAATATACAGCCAATGCAACAAGGCTTCTCTCAGTAACAGTCAAACGCCAATATCTGCCACAAAACGTGGACCTAATAGTTACGGACCGGCGTATCAGAACCCCGCCTCCCGCCGCTTACATAAAGAGTACTATCCTCCACAAGATACTACACACTGAGACCAATCCCAAGCTCCACTAATATGGCGGTTGCGAGACTTTCGTAAAAACCGGCTAAAGGCGTAAAATTTCGGACCGAATCGCCTTTTCATGATAGCATGTATACCCGATAATCAACGTCCCCCAGGGCAGACTCCAATAGTTGTCAGCTGGGTTATATTGACCTTAACAGGATATAGTCAAAAGAGGATGCAGCATATGGATAAAATAGGTCTTTCGGTCTTTTTCCCCTGTTACAACGAGGAGGCTAACGTGGAACGAACCACGCTGGCGGCCCTGGAGGTTTGCCGATCGATTACCGACGACTTTGAGATCATTATCGTCGACGACGGGAGCAAGGACCGAACCGGCGAGTTGGCCGACCAGTTGGCCGAGCAACACGAAAAGGTCCGGGCGATACACAATCGGCCCAATCGCGGATACGGAGGGGCATTGCAGGCCGGCTTCGGCGCCGCCCAAAAGGAATGGGTATTTTACACTGATGGCGACGGGCAATTCGACTTCAAGGAACTACCCAAGCTATTGGACCTGCTGGATAAATATGAAATCGTCAGCGCCTATCGATTGAATCGTAACGATCCCACCATTCGACGGATCAACGGGTGGGGTTGGTCGATGTTGTGCAACCTCCTGCTGGGGATGAAGATCCGCGATATAGATTGCGCCTTCAAGATCTTTCCCCACAGACTATTCGACGAAATCGAGATGCGCAGCGAGGGTGCTTTGATCGACGCGGAAATATTGGCCAAAGCCACCCATCGAGGATACAAAATAGGCCAAGTGGGCGTGTATCATTACCCCCGCACCGCCGGCCAACAGACCGGAGCCAATTTGAAAGTAATCGCACGGGCCTTCAAGGAATTGTTACAACTACGTAAACAGATTTTAGCTGAGAAAAAATCTTGAACGCTTCCATGTATCTGATCCGCATACTGGTTATCAGTATTTTGATCCCGCTCGTCGGGTGTGTTGAACCACAAGGGGGTAAATTAGTGGGCCAGCGGGTCAGCGGCGGTATATTGTTATTGAAAAACCCCATCGAGACCCGTGATCTGAAATATGCCGATTGGTTTGAAACTGCCGGAAGAATGGACACCTATGCCAGAACAAGACACTTAGCGCCCAGCAATGGATGGAAAACACTACTGGTTGAAGAATTTGACGAGGTTATTTCCCAAGGGAGTCCCGGCTGGCAAATCATTGGTAAACCTGCCATAAGACCTATTCGTCTCGACGATACCAAGGGAATCGAACTGCTCGCTCCCAAAGATCCGTTTGAAATGTGCGGGATTCAGCGGATTATCAATCCTACACTATTGGCGGGACGAGACGTACGCCTGGAAGTACGTTTCACCTGCCGATCTTCGAGGCGGGTTAAAGCACTGTCCGGTATTTCCCTGTCGTTACGGGCCATCGATGGTTCAGGCGCATTACATACCCTGGACCTGCCGATCGTGGCCGATGTCAGCCCGGGCTGGGAAAGCCAACACTATCGGCTGCGGTTTCATCCTACCATCGGGCCGATTACCATACGCATCGACATAACAAGTCCCGACACAATCTTCACTATCGACCGTATTACCCTTACAGGCAAAGAGACGCTGCCCCAAAGTATGCCCAAATCCGCCGGCAAGTCGACTTCCCAACCGGTTGTCCAACCTATCAACCTGATCGCAGGTGGAGATTTCGAAACCGGACAACATTTGTTCTTCACCAGCGCCACTAAATATTGGCCCAACGGTGATGAGATGTCCATCCCCTCACAATGGGAATTCGATTACGATGCGGTGGTCGGCGAAAACTCTATGCTGATACATATTGCCGATGAGACCGGGCGACTTGTCTTTGGACCGTTGGATTTGAATCCAAAATCAATTACCAGCCGGTCCGGCATTTTAAAATGGTATCTCAGTTTCCACGCCCGAGTCGAGCGTCCTACGACAATTATTGCTACGCTTCGTAACCGCAAAGGAACCATCGAACAATCGTCCTTCCAACTCACGAATGATTGGCAGCGATTTACAAAGACATTCACCATAACGGCCCGAACCTATGACGAGCGTGTAGAACTGGCATCGACCGAACTACTGTTCGACGTTCTCGGTGACGGTTTATCCAAGCCTAACCGCTGTTGGCTGGACGCGGTGGCATTGACCAATGTTTATTCGGAAAAGCCTTATATACCTTCGGAACCTGTTGAAGTGGGCCTCTTTGGTCCGGTACCCAACCCGACTGATTTGTCGAACCTATTAGATTTGAAAAGTCCGGTATCCTTCGGCATCCGATTACGGGCTTATCCGGCCAAGCAGACAAAAAGCGATTCGGCAAAGGCAACCATTAAACCCGCTGCTGAATCAGATACCGATCAAAAAGCAACCTCTACACCCGATATTAAAGTCGGCAAATTAGCCGTCGACGTGCTGGATGCCTGGGACCGTGTGGTTTGGACCAAGACCACTACCCCGATCATCCCGGCCACCGGAGTGCTGAATGACACAATTAAACTACAATTACCCCGGGGATACTACCGCGTGCTGGCCACCCTCTGGAGCGGCGAGCCGGGGGAATCGAAAATAATTTCTCGTGCCAACCTGGCTATAGCGACCATCGATCTGAACGATCCCGTCCCACTGAGCAATATGTTCGGGTTGTCGACGGATGGCGCGAATGTTTCCATGCGAACAACACATATCGGCGCCGGTTGGGTACGAATGGATCTACCGGCACACCGTGTGCAAATTCGCCCGGGCCTATACGACTTTACCTTCTGGAGACTGTTGGTAGCCCAATGCAAGCGAGCCCAGGTCGAGATCTTTGTCGGTCTTACCCTCCCCAAATCCAAAGCCCTTTGGAAAATGTTTCTGGAACAACTGTTTAAAGACAATGAGATTCTGCCCATCGGCGCGGTGATACACCCACCGGCCATATCCGCCCAGCCGATACAGGAGTACGCAAATCAACTGGCGTGGATCAGCGACTTGCTGACCGTACACGCTCCCGAGATGAAACT
This sequence comes from Planctomycetota bacterium, assembly GCA_020346805.1. Taxonomy (GTDB): domain Bacteria; phylum Planctomycetota; class Phycisphaerae; order UBA1845; family PWPN01. The sequence continues at coordinate 2,962,614 of CP070790.1, read as the reverse complement.
GATACAATATTTGTCCGGATGGGACGATGAGTCCGCTTCCCCCAGTAATCGTCCGAAGTTCACCACTGGGATTTCCGGCTTTACATGTATTGAAACACAAATTCCCGAAGCATGCGAGCCGACCTTGGAAACGCTGGGAGCCCAAAACCAACATCTTTGGGATCTTCGCGTTCCCGCCCACATCGGCGGTGCCCCAAATCGATCAGCCAAAACGACAGTAAACAATCCTCTCGCTGCCGATGGACCGATTGAGCTATTGGCATATCCCATCGATCCGGTAAGGTCCGCGTCTCGATTTGTACGTTCGCTGCTAATCCGATCTCTGGCCGGGGTGGAAATGGTATGTTCCGACGCAGTTGTTTTGTCACCGGTGCGTTCTATCTACGATGAAACTTCCCGATGTCTCCACGAAAAAGACCTTTCGCCCCGGGCAGCCCTGGTCGCCTTCGACCTAATGACCTCCTTACTGAACGATGCAACCGCGAAACGATGGATAGACGCGCCTGATGGAAGTCGACTCTTATATTTTGAAAAGGATAACGGGCAAGCGGTGGTTGCCGCCTGGCGGCCCTTTGGTTTGTCACCGACCAAGTTAGGATTCGTCAACCTGCCGGCGAATATAAAAGTAATTGATTGCATGGGCCTTCCCGAACCGGTGGTAAGCAAAGCGGACCGGCGGATTGTGGAAGTCAACGAAATCATCCGTTACCTCATTGCCCCGGCCGACCACCGCGAGAACCTGCGGCAATCGCTGGATTCGGTAAAGATAATGATCGACTCAGCCGCAACCAACCCAGCCGGTTGACTAGTCAGCCAATCACGATATCATCATGGGCGAGTCTGCAAGCGTGATGCAGAATCACCAATTCAATTGGAGGAGACCAAATGAAATCAATTAATGCATGGATGCTGATAGCTGTTCTGACCATCAGCCTAACGGCCGGCTGCCAGGAAAAGATCGAGGAACCCGTCGCCCAGGCCCCCGCCCAGCAGGAGCCGACCGAAATATTTCCCGAAGAACAAGTGCCGGCGGCGGAACCGCAACCGGTAGCTTCACCGCCGGTCGACACCACGGCCAGCATAGAGGCCCGCAAACCTGAGACCAAACCTCAGCCGGCACCCAAGGAAAGCTATGCACCTCCAAAGAAAGTCGTCCGCTATCACGTGGTCCGCAAGGGTGAAACCCTGCAAAAAATCTCCCAAAAATACTATGGAACCACCAAGAAATGGCGGGCCCTCTACAAAGCCAATCGCAAAACCTTATCCAAGGGACCGGACAAGATTCAGATCGGAATGAAGCTGGTCATACCGTAGCTTCACCCGAAACGTTAATAAATCGTACCGATAATCGGACTGATACCGAATGGAAACCGCGCGCCTGATACAATCATCGGTTAAACCTGCAACCGGTTATTCGCGTAACAGCAAATCACAACCTGCTGCATCTCATCGTAAAGCAATTACCTCGCCATTGGACAAGCCGGTACAGTATGTTCGCGGCGTAGGTCCCCATCGGGCCAGGCTGCTGGCCAGTCTGGATATAAGAACCGTCGGCGAGATGATCGAATATTTCCCCTTTCGGCACGCAGAACAAGGCCGACCCCAGGCCATCGAAACGCTGCAACTCAACGAACCGGCTACAATCGTCGGCATCGTCGATTCCGTATACAAACGGGGCGGCTTCGGCAAACCCACCGTCAACATAAAACTGAGCGATGGCACGGGAACCATGCGGGCAACCTGGTTCAATGCTTCATTTATTAGCGACAAGTTGGCACGCGGGCAGGTGCTTCGCTTGTTCGGTACCGTTGGTGAGTATGACGGTTTGGCCCAGTTGAATAATCCAAGTATCGAATGGCTGGATCCCGACGACGATCCCGCCACATGGGACTATTCCAAGATAGTCCCCGTATACAGGGCTACCAAAGGCTTGCCCTCCCAACAAATCGCCCGGCTCATCGATACCGCATTGGCTGAAGCACTACCCGCCATCAAGGAAACCCTACCCCAATCCATCTGTGATAATCGCCGACTACTTTCCCGCACCGAAGCCATCGAACAGATGCATCATCCCAGCTCGATGAGCAATCTCACACCCAGCCGACATCGATTGGCTTATGAGGAATTTTTTATGATGCAACTGGCTATCAGCCTGCAACGCCGATGGTCGACAACCTATGCCAAGGCCCCCAAGCTGCCAACCAATAACCGGATCGATCAGCGAATCCGCCAACGATTCCCTTTCAACCTCACCGATGCACAAAACCGTGTAATCAACGATATCACCGCAGATATAGCAGCCGAACGCCCCATGACCCGCTTGCTGCAAGGGGACGTGGGCAGCGGCAAAACCGTAGTGGCCCTGTATGCCGCTCTGGTGGCGGTGGCCAATCACAGACAATGTGCCATCCTGGCCCCTACCGAAGTATTGGCCGCCCAACACTTCAACAACATCGAAAAGTATCTTGAAGGCAGCCAGGTCAATCGCTGCCTGCTGACCGGCAAAACACCCAAAGCACAACGCGATAAAATGCTCCAAGCCGTCGTCGACGGCAAGATGAATCTGATCGTAGGCACCCAAGCACTACTGGAACAGAAGGTCCGATTTACTTCATTAGGTTTGGTTATTGTGGACGAGCAACACAAATTCGGGGTGTCGCAACGGGCCACCTTGCGCGGCAAAGGCAACGATAAGTCCAAATCCCACGCCCATCTGGTACCTCATTACCTGGTAATGACCGCCACACCGATACCGCGGACTTTGTCCATGACCGTCTTCGGCGATTTGGATGTGTCGATCATCGACGAGCTGCCGCCCGGGCGTCAAACCATCCATACCCAGATAATCAAACCCAAGGACGAAACCGGCGCCTGGCTGGAAGTACGTCGGCGTATAGCCGACGGCGATCAGGCCTATATTGTCTATCCTTTAGTCGAAGAGTCGGATGTCTTCGATCTTAAAGCCGCCACTGTGGAAGTGGATCGGGTCAAGCGCAATTCACTCCCCGGGGCACGGGTGGGCTTGATGCACGGCCGAATGAAAAAGAACGAAAAACAAAAGGTTATGCATGAATTCACCAAGGGAAAACTGGATGCCCTGGTATCCACCACCGTCATCGAAGTGGGTATCGATGTACCCAACGCCACGATAATGGTCATTCAGCATGCCGATCGATATGGACTGTCGGCCCTGCATCAGCTCCGCGGACGGGTGGGCCGAGGTTCCAAACCCTCCATCTGTTTACTGATGACCGATAGCAAAGGGGCCATCGCCGGACAAAGGCTCAACATTCTTTGCGAAACAAACGATGGCTTTCGGATCGCCGAAGAGGACCTGCGGATCCGCGGGCCGGGGGAACTGTTGGGTACCCGGCAGCACGGTTGGCCGGAGTTCCGGGTTGCCAATCTGGTCGAGGATGTCGATATCCTGATGCAGGCCCGTGATGACGCCGCCCAAATCGTCCACCAGGATCCGGGCCTGAAAAGCCCCCAACATGCCGATCTCAAAGCAGAACTTCGTCGACGTTTCCGCGATAAAGTGGCCTTTATCGACGTTGGGTGATACACTTACGAATTACGAATTGAGAATAAAAAATGAAAGAATAACGGCAACATTTTTATGGAGTACGCAATGAAAGGGCTCGATGATTTGAAATACGACGCCAACGGACTGATACCGGCCATAATTCAGGATGCCGATACCAACGAAGTACTAATGATGGCCTATATCAACAAGACTTCTTTGGAAAAAACGATTCAAACCGGCAAAACTCACTTCTGGTCGCGTTCCCGACAAAAGTACTGGATGAAGGGTGAGACCAGCGGCCATATCCAGCAGGTTGAGGAGGTTTTTATAGACTGCGACGCCGACACGGTTCTGATCAAAGTCAAACAAAAAGGTGTTGCTTGTCACGAAGGTTACAAAAACTGTTTCTTCCGCAAGTATGATTCAAAAAGCGGCGAGTGGAACGTTTGCGCCGACCGGCAGGTAAATCCCGAAGACGTCTATGGCAAAAAGTGAGTAATGTCATATCTAATAATACAGGTGCCTTCTGATGAATAAACATTTACATAATCCAACACCAAAGCGTTGCGTTTTGATGTGGTTGGCCTCGGGACTGGCGGCAGCGGCGGGATTAGGACTGGACTACGGCTTCCGCCAACCGGTGGTTACTGATAATACCATACACAGTACCCTACTGGCGGCACTGGGACTATTCCTTTTGAGCCGACTGCTCATGCTGATGCCGGCAGCGGGGCTCGGAACCCGGCTGAAACGCTGGTGGGTAGACTTCGTACTCATCATTGCCGCCATTCCCTGGTATCTATTCGATCCTTCCCGAGAACCCATCATCCTGCGTATAGCTGCCGCTTATTGCCTGATCATTGCTGCAGGGGCAATCGCCAAAGCAGGCATACGCGGACTGATTGAGGAATGGAGCGAAAAAACCATCGGATCGGCCGGTCGCCGACTGCTGATCGGGGCGGTTATTTCAGTACTTGTCGCCAGCGTAGTGCTGGCCCTGCCCGTTTGCTGGGCCCATGCCTATCCCGTCACCGAAGAAAGCACCTACCAAGGACAGTTCCGTTATGAATTATCCATGCATTGGCTCAATTGCCTGTTCACCGCCACCGCGGCCCTTACCTGTACCGGACTGGCGGTTCTCGACATCGGTTACCAATTCAGCCGGGTCGGACAACTGGTTATTCTGATCATGATACAGATCGGGGGATTGGCGGTTCTGACCATTGGTGCCGCCATTGGATGGCGGTTGCGACAAATGATCGGCTGGGGCGCCCAAAACGATGATTACTCGCCCATCGGTTTAAGGAAACTGATTCGTTTCGTATTCATCATGACTCTCTTGATCGAAGCCATAGGGGCGGTTGCTATTTACGATACCTGGGATCCTACCGTCGATACCAACTTTGCCGCCGCCCAACAAACCGCCCCCCTATTCGGAGAGGTATTTAAGGACGAAGCCCGCCTGTTCGCCAGCATCTTTCATGCCGTCAGCGGGTTCTGCAACGTGGGCCTTACCTTGCCGCGAGAAAGCGTATTTGCTTACCGAGACCACATGAGTTTGTATATATTTCTTTTACCCTTGATGGTCATTGGGAGTATCGGCGGGCCGGTGATTCGTGAGTTATTACACAAGCTGACACGACGAAGGATTGCCCATCAAAAGCTTTCCAAAGACAGCAGAATAACTTTGCTGGCCACTATCGCTCTTATAGTTATTGGGATGGGGCTACTGTTTGCCATTGAAAGTACACAGCAATGGCAGCATCGTTATCCCAAATCCAATATCCCCGGGCGCATTGAGTTACCGAACACCACCCAGGCCGAGAGTTTGCCGGCCACCCAATCCCCTTCCGAGACCGCCCCGGTCGACACCCATCGCATACGAGACATGTCTCCGGGAGACAAATGGTTGGCTTGCCTGTTTCACAGTATCGCCGCCCGAAGCTGCGGCATGCGGACCGTACGATTGGATTCTGAGTCTTTATCACCGGCCAGCCAAATTGTCCTGCGGCCACTTATGCTAATCGGCGGCGGAGTCGGCGGGGCAACCGGCGGGCTACGCATCGTTGTCGTTGCCTTGCTGATAGGGGCCGTCTTTTCCCGGCGCCGACCGCCCGTTGCCCGGGCAGTGGCCATTGCCGCGGCCATGGCCATGGCCCTGACCATAATACTCGTTCTGACCGCCTTCACCTTAATCTATCGTGAACCACAGCCCATGGAGGTATGCATATTCGATGCGCTCAGTGCGTGCTGCAATGTCGGATTCACCAGCGGCATGACGCCTTTGCTTTCGGTCCAAGGCAAGGTGGTACTAACCCTGGGCATGTTGCTTGGAAGAATCGTACCGCTGATAGTCCTTTTCCGGTGTATGTATCAACCACCCGCCGCTCCAACTCCACTACCTGCGGTACCGGCAATAGAACAAACACCGACGCCGGCTACCCAACCGGCCGAAGAGTCGATCCCCATGGAAAAGTTGACGGACTTATGATCGATTTGTTTTAATCAATCGTGTCCGAAAGCGAGAAGTTATGAATAATATCGACACTCAAAATATATTGAAATTTTTGATCTGCCGACTCTGCTCGATCAGCATCGTCGCCTGCATGATCGGCCCACATATACTCGCTGCCAATAAACCGAACATCATCTTGATCACTACTAACGGCCAAGCATTCAATATGACCGGCTTTGAGGGTAACAAAATCGTCAAAACCCCTAACCTGGACACACTGGCCGCCGATAGCGTACATTTCACCCGCTGCTATACACCGACGCCGCAGAACGCCCCCAGCCAGGCTTGTATTCTGACCGGTCAATATCCCCATACCCACCACGTTACCTCGGATGGAATGACTCTGTCCAAAACCGCCAATACTTTTACCGCCCGGCTCAAAAAGGCCAACTACATCTGCGGTTTTGTCGGAACGTGGAATCTGGACAAATCCAATACCACCAAACCCGGCTTCGGATTGGCTGATTACAGCGCCATCGTCAGACTCCCGGCCGGCTGGAACAACTGCAAGGCCTGGGTCCAAGGTAAGGATACTAAAGTGGAAAAGTTCCTAACCGATTGGCACGGTGATCGGGCTATCGAGTTCGTCAATCAACATAAAGAAAAAACCTTCTTTTTATGGTTGAGTTTCAAGGCCCCGCAACCGCCGCTTACCTATCCGCCCGCTACCGAATCAATCTATCCGCCAGACAAGGTTGATCTACCTAAGTCCGCCAATATTTACAACAGAAGACTACCCAACACTATTCGTAATTTACCGGTAGTCAAAGACTATCAGAGAAAAGAAAAAAACCTTCTCCAGGACCGCTCGAAACATTACGCCATGATTACGCGAACTGACGAAAATATCGGGCGGCTGGTTAAGCGGCTTGACGAATTGAAACTTCGGGATAAGACCGCCATTGTTTTTACCTGCAACACCGGCCTGGCCCTGGGCGAACACAAACTCTACGGACAGGGACCATTATTCTATGACGAACTGGTCCGCGGCCCGCTGCTGATCCACATCCCCAAAATGGAAAACCAAGGGAAAAAGATCGATCGCGTGGTTAGTCTGGTTGATCTGGCCCCGACTTTTTGCGAGTTGATTGATATCTACGTGCCCATTACCATGCAGGGACAATCATTAATGCCCCTGATCCGTAATCCCGACACATCTCAACATGTCAACGAGCGATTCTTCGAGTATGACAAGCAGAACAACCGGCCATACCCGGCCCGCGGCATCGTTACCAGCAACTACAAATTTATCGACTACCTAAAAGATAACGACATTTTATATGACTTAAAGCGAGATCCGGAGGAAATGAATAACCTCAACAATGAGAGAGAATACAGCGCGGTCATCAAAGTATTGAAACAACGCCTCGAATATTGGCGCAAATTCACCAAGGACCCGGTCAGCAGATGAGCACGCGTACCGCTGAAAATCTCCGCGCCTTTTATGAGGCCATGTACAAGGCCTACGGTCCCCAGCACTGGTGGCCGGGCGATACCCCGACCGAAGTCATCATCGGGGCCATCCTCACCCAGAATACCGCATGGCGAAACGTGGAACGGGCCATCGAAACTCTCAAACAGGCCGATGCCCTGAATTGGGGGCAGCTTCGGGAGATACCCGACCAACAATTAGCGGAATTGATCCGCCCCGCCGGCTATTACAACGTCAAGACCCGTCGGTTGAAGGCCTTTGTTGAATGGCTCTGGGAAAGCTACGATGCGGATCTGGATCGAATGTTTGCTGCAGATCTTCATTCACTCGGCGAGGAGCTGCTCGCTGTCCCCGGCATAGGCAGAGAGACCGCCGACTCCATTCTGTTATATGCCGGTCAAATGCCCACCTTCGTAGTTGACGCCTATACCGCCCGTATTCTTTACCGCCATCGCTTGATCGATAACTCCGCCGATTATGATGAGATCAAGGAACTGTTCGAATCCAATCTGCCAGACGACGTACGGCTATTC
>CP070790.1:2943922-2954508 GCA_020346805.1 Planctomycetota bacterium | reverse complement strand
GAAGACCTCGAACGCCTCAAATGGTACGGCCTTTACGAGCATCGACCCAAAGGTGACGGCTTATTCATGATGCGACTCAAGATACCCGCCGGCCAAATCAATTCCATCCAGGCCCGCGAAATCGGCAAACTGGCCCAAGGTTACGCCCGAAACAATGCCGACATCACCACCCGCCAGGACATCCAACTCCATGGTCTGACCATCCAGGATATACCAAATATCTTCGACACCATTTACAAAAAACTCGGACTATACCAGCAGTTCTCCTGTGGCGATGCCCCCCGCAACGTTACCTGCTGCCCACTGGCCGGTGTGGACGAAAACGAAATAGTCGATTGCCGGGATATCGCCGCCCCTATCTCACACATGTTCAAGCAAGCAGGCAAAGAGTTTTCCAACCTGCCTCGAAAATTAAAGATTGCCGTCGGCGGATGCCAGGATTACTGCCATGCCCCGCAGATAAATGATATTGGCATCTTCGGAGTCACAAGGATACGAAATAACAGCCGGGAGAGTGGTCTTGGCCTCATGGTTGGGGGAGGCCTGCGCAATACGCCTCACTTCGCCCAGTCGTTACGCGTTTTCCTACCGCCGGAACCGGAGCTAATTAAAGACTTATGTCGCCACATCGCCTTACTTTTTCGCCAATGCCATCATTTACGCGAAAACCGCTTACGAGCCCGGTTGAAATTCCATGTAGCCGATGTGGGTTGGCAGGCTTTCCGCGAGGCCTTAGAAAAATCACTCGGATACCGACTCGAACACGACGAGTCTATAGTCTTTCCCTCCGGCGCATCACACACCGATCACATGGGTATTGGCAAACAGAAAGACGGTCTTTACTACGTCGGCGTGCCCATCGAGCGTGGTCGAATCACCGGCGACAACCTGATCAAACTCGCCGATCTGGCCGACAAGTACGGGCAAAACCAAACCGGCCGACTCGCAACCACCATTAAACAAAACATCGTCCTGCTGAATATCTCGCCCAACCACATCGACGACTTGATAAAAGAATTGACCGACGCAAAGCTTTCGCCAAATCAACACCCACTACGCTCCAGCCTGGTAAGCTGCACCGGCATGGAATTCTGCAACCTTGCCGTAGTCGAAACAAAACAAAGGGCCAAGGAAATACTCAATTACTTGGAAGAACATGTCCAACTCACCGAACCTCTGTTTATCAATATCAGCGGCTGCCCCAATAGCTGCGCCCATTACCAAATCGCGGACATCGGCCTGCACGGTGTAACTATGGAACATGAAGGACAACGAATAGAAGCGTTCCACGTGCTGCTTGGGGCAAAGATCGGCGAAGATCCACAACTGGCCAGATTCGTGGAAATCCCGACCGGCAAGAAATTGAAAGTGCCCTCAGCCATCATGCATACGGTCATCGAGAACCTAATCAAGACCTACCAGGCCGAAGACAATACCTCTCAAGGCTTTGCCGCCTGGACCCGCCAACAAGACATGCACCGCCTGGCTATGCTGCTATACCCCGAAGGTCTTAAATCCAATACATAGAATATAAATCACCCCCCTATCGGCAAAGTCAGCACCGGGGCGGCGCCGGCTTCTTTGCCCGCCTGCAACTCAAACAACTGCACCAGTAATGAAAAGGTAGCCTTCGATTCCAAATCCGACTCGCTGATATAAAACCAGTGTTCCTTATAACGCACCGCTACTGCCGCATTAACCGGCGGCACCATCTGGGAATGGATGCGAATCAAGTCACCGGTAATCCGCGACCAGTCAAACGGCTCACCCAATTCATCCCGTGTAATCCTCACCAGGCCAAACTTCCGATGCAGCATCGGCACCTCAACCGCCTGCGAAATATAGAACAACGTTCCCAACAAAGATCGCGTCGAGATTATCAAATTATCATAGCTGGCGGATTCATCGGGTTTGGCATGATCGGATATTGATACGGTAATATCATACGTTGATTTACCGACCTTCAATCCCAGCAAATCCAGCAACTCGCGCACTTCTTGAGAATCAACGGCCTTGGGCGAGATGCGCAATACCGGCGACCTAGTTTCTTCTGCCAGTATATAACCTTTTTTAGTAGAACGAAAACTGTATCCCTGCTCCGCCGCCTTGACCACCGCTTGACCATCAACCGCCTCACTCGGAATCGCGTCCGACAATTCCTTTGGCCGGGTCACGTACACGATATCAACCAGCCCTTGTATCTGAAGTTCCCGCAGCAATTCCGAAAACCTGGCAAAATCCTCAAAAGGCGGTGCCATACTGGGAGTGGGGCCGGAGGCACTGCTGGCATTATCCAAACCGTTGATTTCCTGTATGGTCAAACGCATCACGCGATCGATGCTCCATGCGGATTGTGAAAGCAAGGCGATAGTTTCGAGGTTCAAAGGCGAGAGCATCCGCCGTACAAATTCGTCGCCCTTTAACGGAGTATAAGTAAGCGTAGGGCGCTCGGCATAAGATATGCCACTGCTTACGCTCAACGAATCGGGACCGAATCGGGTCGGCCCTTCATTGATCCTACCCTCAAGATCTGCCGACTGATCGAACTGAAATTGAGCGGAGACATTTTCAAGTTCCAGAAACGCAGGCGGCTGGCGATACTTCAGCCTGACCAGGTTCAAAAGAAGTTGTTCCATGGTAGTGGTCTGGACGGCCTCATTGTATTTGACGTGGCCCACCCGTATTGCCGTCGGACCCAGCATGCAGGCATTGAGTAATAAACCTAATGAACAAACGACGCCTAATTTCATATAGCCTTCCATCGTATCAGACCTCCATGATGTACGTCACAGATCCGTGGTGGTACCCAGATCCTCCCACTTGATAATCCGAGACTCGTATTTATTCCTGGCCAGGTCGATCATGGCCATCCGTCCCATGATGGCCGTCAAGGTACTGATCCGGCCCGTTTCCACGTTGGCCTTTGGTTTTCGCTTACCGCCGGTCTTGATGTTATCAACGAAATCCTGAAGCTCTTCGATAGTACCCTTGTTCCAATCTACGCCACCTTTTTCCTTGCTAAAACTATCCTCCCCGACACGTTTCTCCGACTTGTCCCGCCCATACATCATCCCCCGAGGAAGATCGAAGCCCGCTTTCTCGCAAAACACCCACAGCTTCTCGTCCTGGAACTTTTGCGGCAGACTGAACAGCAGGGTATAGGAAAAGATCGGCCCACCTGGATACTTGAAGGCCACCGCACAATGGGTTTCGCGGTATTCATTGGGCAGCTTGTTTTGCTGATGGTAACCCATGCCCACAGAACTGAGCGGGGCCTTGTCGCCCATGGCCCAGTTCATCACATCCGTGTGATGACAGGCCTGGGCCACTATCCACCAATTTCCTCCATCAACCTTTGTCGCCACCGTGTTCCAGCCCCAATGCCAATGTCCCTGCATGAAAGTGACTTTGCCGAACTTGCCGCTGTGAATCATAGGCATGGCCGACACAAAACCGGGATGGTACCTCCGCTGTATACCGATCTGATAAAAACCCTTGGAGATGCGGGCGGCCTTGACGATGGCATCGATCTTTCCCACCGTGGTATCCATCGGTTTTTCGGAGAAGCAATGGAAACCGGCCCACAACACCGGCACCACTACCTCCGCATGTTGGTGCCCCTTGGTCACCACCAGGATGCCATCGAGTTTTTCAGAATCCATCATCTTGCGAAAATCGGTATAACCGGCAGGCCTGTCATCTTCCGCCAGTTTCTTACCCGCCTCGATGCGTTCCGGTTTAAGATCGCAAACCGCCGCCGTCCGGGCTCCCGGCACATGCTTTTTCATAAACTTAAACAGCCTTTCGGCGCGATTGCCAAACCCGATCCACCCCAGGTTGACCTTCTCGTTGGCCGGATACCCGCCGGCCACGCCGGCAGGGCCGATTGCCAACGCCGACGCCCCGACTGTCGAGCGCTCGATAAAGGTGCGACGCGACAAATCACCACTCATAACATCCTCCTCGGTCAGGTTAACATCAATTGAGTAATCCCATGTTTAGACTGTGTACCCTATCCTTCACGCTCACGCTTCACGAAGGGTGGAGAATCGCCTTGGCCATCATATCAAATACTCCAAAACCGGCAAATTAACCCTACCGTCCGCGTTTTTGGGTTCGTTTGGCGCCGGCGCTCGATCCTGGATACCGCCTCCATGACGACATTGCGCCCAGCAGTACAACCTCACCAACCTCATACAGCCTGCATATATAAAACACCTCTGGTATCCCGAAAAAACAGTATTTTGGCTTCGTTTCGCGCATTTGGCTTCCCCATTAATAGTTCCCGATGAATCGGAACTACGCACCGACAATTTGCGCATATCACCAAAACCTCCTTGGCCACGAATAACCACACATGCTATTGCACACATATAAGAACACATCGGGTGATCCGGAAAATGTATATTTTTCGGATCGGGAAAAAATGAGATGCCAGATCGTAGCATATCAGGTCGCCGGCCCTTCGGTCTGGTGTAAATTTGGCTTTCCGCCTTTAGCGGACTTCCGCTGCGCTCCAGCGTTTTGCGCACCATGTTCGGAGGTAGTCAGCAAAATCCGTCCCCCACCCATGCGGGGCATGGATGGGGCATCCACCGCGAACATGACCATGGGTAAGCTCAACTCACTTCGTTCGTTGAGCTTACCCATGCCACCCCTGGTACTGGAATTTTTGGCTTCGTTTGGTTATTTCATATTTTTACTCTAAAAATGAGGATTTTTCCAGTACCACATTACCTTTCCCAGGATAATAACACAGCAGGTGTTCCGGTTTAGAAAGGAGAAAGTCGAGCATATAAGTCAAAATCCCTTTAACTCAAACATTCACAGATATTAAGACGAAAATATACGAATTGACCAATAAGACACTATTGATTACCAATAAGTTCCCCGATAATTTTCTATATAATATCTTATGAGTAAATTACAGAATTTACTCCATTTTACGTGGGCAAATCCAAGGAAACTAAAACCAGTATGAAGGTACTGGCGGTATATGAAAGAAACGATTTCGTAGTGTTTTTTCAACTTTCGCAGCAAAGAGATAGATTTTTAATTATTGGAAGGAGAAAATAAATGGCGTCTTCTGGTACCAATGTTGATCCTCCGCAAACCGAATCTGTCGAAGACACACTTTCAAAACCATACTTTCACCAGCAATGGCGGAATGAATTTTACTCCGACAAAAACGAGAAATTCTACGATTATGCAATCGATTATCTCGTACGCTTTTTACAAGCCCCCGAGAATTCCGTATTTCTTGATGCCGGTTGCGGCATTGGTGGTCATTCCATTCGCCTGGCAAGGCACGGATATCGTGTCAGGGCCATCGATTTTTCCGAGAGTGCCGTTGAAATAGCCCAAGCAAATATCCAAGCCAACGCACTACAGGATATGATCGAACTTAGTCGTGAAAATCTTCTTTCGCTCCCCTTTGAGGATGAAACATTCGACTACGTTATATGCTGGGGTGTACTAATGCATATACCGGAACTGGAAAAGGCGTTATCAACACTGGTGCGGGTTCTAAAACGGGGGGGAACACTGGTTATCAGTGAAGGGAATGCCTTTTCCATGCAATCGGTAATCATCAGAAACCTGAAACGTTTATTGGGAATAGAAAAAACCGATATTCATAAAACACGCACTGGCATAGAGCATTGGGTATCATCCCCGGCCGGCAGGTCGTTTCTCAGACATACCAACATAGGGTGGTTGATAGGAAGATTAAGGAATGATGGATTCACTCTCAAAAAAAGAATAGCGGGTCAATTCACTGAGTTATATACCAAAGTTCCTTCTCGACCACTCAAAAATCTAATCTACCATTTTAATTCGCTGTGGTTCAAGTATATCAAGGTCCCATATCCGGCCTTCGGCAACATAATAATTCTACAAAAAAAACTTTGATACATTATTCGGGATCACCAGCGTTAACCTAAATTGCTGATCTTTTTAAGAACCATCTTTTTGCCGTGGGGTGGTTTTTAAAGAATTTAAGCAGCATGTCGGCCACCTTCTTTCGGCCCGATTCGCTGGGGTGCGTACCGTCACGCCTAAAGTCCTCACGTTTCCAAACCAGGTTGTCACCTTTACGTGGTTTAACCCCATCGGCCCACAAATAAGGCCCCCACAACAACAGCGGTGATTTCACCTCCCCGCGGGCCGAATCGTAGTTAAGCTCGGGTTTGCCCTTGATCTGTTCCTCAATCAGCCACCGGACGGCAAAAGCCGACTCATAGGCGTAAGGTTCGGGATTCAGGCCGGTAGTCGCGTAGCCGGCATATATTCGGCTCGATAAATAGGCCACTCGCAGATTGGCAAACTTCTCTTTCAGTTTATTCAGAATTATCGTTACATCACGCTGGATTGATTTTGCATGTTTGGGAAATTCACCCAAGCGGGCGGGCATGGGCTGGGCCTGCTTGATCCAGACTACCTGTACCTGGGCGGGCGACACGCCGGCCTTTTGGACACGTTCGGCCATGGTAATCCAAGGGGGGCGCCTTTTCTTCCGCATCCTGCTTTCGGGATGGGCCCATTGTTGGGCCGCCATCCCGCCTTGGGCGCAATCTACGATTACCAGGTTCGGCGATTTGTCGGCATCGACATCGGTGAGTTCCTTGAACTTGGAGAATTCCTGGGTAGTGTTGGACATGCCTAAAGATATCAAAACGATCTTACCGCCGGCGGAGGGTTTTCCATCGGCGTCCAGCGGTTCGATCTTGGCCAATTCCTTTTTGGCCGCCGTCAAATGCGCAGCCGGCGGCATGTTCCCGCCTTTGCCGTACAGACCTCCGGTCTGACCTTTGTAATTACTCTCGCCGAGTTCGGTTAATGGTATAAGCCCCGTAGTTTCTTTGCCCTTGGCAGCCGAGGCAGCTCTTCGATCCAATCTGCTCTGCGAACGAGACCGCTGCAAACGCTTTTGGTGACGTTCCTGATCAACCCGTTCCAGATATTCCTTTGCTCTATCGGCCGGTGTTTGTCTCTGCAGCCCCCCGCGGTATAACTGCCTGACCTTCGGCCAATCGATCACTTGTCCTTGAACCGTACAAATCCCGGCTTGAAGACCGAATCCCAATATCGACGCCAGACAAGTAAACAATAAAGTCCGCCCGATTCGGTGTTGTGATTCCATGGTCATATTCTTTCTCAGCTCAGCGAGAGATACAATCGTGGTATCTGCTCGCTATAACTATCCATGATCCATTGGCAATTTGCATCATAACCTACCAAAAGCGTATAACAAAACCAAGATTAAAGAGTGCAAATGAATTAACATTAAGTACCCCCCTCAATCCCCCCTTGCCAAGGGGGGAAGTTCTGTCAGATGTTCTAAATTACTCTTAATGACGCAAATTGAGAAGAGATAAAAAACTTGCGGTTGCGGCCGCTCCACAATATGCTTCGCAACCAATCAACATGGGAGATGACGCAAATGTACCAAATAGCAGAATACTACCTGTCACCAAACAGCTCACCGTTTCAAAGAGTTGCTGTAAAGTACTTACTTTGGGCCGTATGCCTTGCCGTCATGCCTGCATCCTCAGCGAGGGCATCGGCTCTCAAACCGACCATAAAGCTCGATTCACAGGCCAACATCCTCACCATAAAAACATCCGAAGGAACACTTTCCGTCTCGACAAGGTGCCCACAATTCATATTCGAGCAAACGACCATCGGAGGAGCTGCAGCGAATGAGTCGTTTAATGGCAATATCCATAGCGGTCGGCCGATCGAAATTTCATTCGATGTATTGAGCTTGGGTAATAAGGCCGGCCTCGATGTTCGTCTGATGCTGAAGTGGTCACCCGCCGACAAGGTTCTTCGCAAATGGGCGCGGTTTCGGCTGAACGGGGTCGCTGCCGCCGGTATCCTTCAGGAAATTGTGTTGGAGCAACTCCAAGCGGATAAATCCGAGGAACTGCAAACAATTAAACCGTCTCAGTGGGGCGAAATAAACATACCACATTCAGAAAAATTCTCTAGCTATCCCATATTTCTCAACGGGTTTTTCATGGGTATAGAGTTTCCGGTTTCGACAACTCGTTCGGGAAAGGGACAGATAATCCTGGCCTATCGTCCGGGATTGCCAATGGAGACCGGCAAATGGTATGAAACCCGCAAAGCGGTATATGGCATCGCCAAGAAAGGACGGGAAAAACAGGCATTTCAGCAATACATAACCGCCCATCGCCCGCCGCCCAAGGGTGTACACATCAACTACAACAGCTGGTGGACCTCGCCGGTTCCCTATAGCGAAGCCGACATCTTGAAACTGATGAACACGCTGGATGAGAAGCTATATCAAGCTCACGGTGTATCCTTCGATTCGTTTTGCATCGATATGGGTTGGGCCGAGGAGAAAAGCGTTTGGGCAATCAAGAAAAAGCTTTTCCCGGAAGGATTCACCAAAATCAAACAAGCCGCCGCCAAAATGAACTGCAATCTCGGCCTATGGATCTCACCAACCAGCGTATATACGGGTCGCCCCGGTGCCATGAACAACAATTGGGCCGAGCAACAGGGATATGAAACATTTCAATCCTCTTATGCCCCCCCGAGGTTAAAGGGCATCAAAATTCGCTGCCCCTGTTTGGCCGGTAAACGCTACCGCGAAGCTCTACAGGATCGACTGGTAGGAATGGTGAAAGACAATGGGGTGCGGCAGATCAAATTCGACGGCTACATGTTCACTTGCAGCTCCTCGGGCCACGGTCACGCACCGGGATCGCTATCGGCAGACGCCGTTGCCGACGGAATCATCTCCGTCTTCCAGGCCGTCCACCGAGCCTCATCCGAGGTCTGGATTGAAACAACCTGCTTCGGTTGGAATCCCAGCCCCTGGTGGCTCTTTCATGTCAACTCCGTCATTGGGGCCTTTGGTACCGATTCACCTTACGGACGCGTGCCCGCACCAATCTACCGTGAGAGCTACACCACCGCTCGTGACTTCTTTAACTTCCAGGGTGCGGCTCAAACGGCATGCCCCATATGGGCCCAGGAAGTGCTGGGTATCATCCACCAGAGTCCCGAACCCTTGATGAACGATGCGGTAATGGTCGTCATGCGAGGTCATATGTTCATGTCCGCTTATATCAATCCCGGTTACATGTCCGAGACAAGGTGGCAAAAGTTCGCCAAACTGGTGAAATGGTTCCGCCGAAATGCCCACGTTCTCTCCCACACACAACCGCTGTTGCCAAAATCCTGGTTCGAAGGCAATATCCCGAAGCTTACCAACCAAGCCCCCATGCCCCGCGAACCGTATGGTTATGCCCATGGGAACAAAAAAGTATCTCTAGTTGCGATTCGGAATCCATGGATTAAACCACAGTTCTTCGATTTAAAACTGGATGAGATTTTAAGCTCCTGGCAGGCAGGAGAAAACATCAGGGCAGTCAGTCTGTATCCTGAGGCACGTTTGTACGGCAGTAATCTCAGAGCCGACGAAACCTTGAAGGTTCGGCTGGCACCTTACGAGACGCTGGTTCTCAGCATCGGCGCCGATCAGATACAGGAAGGAATTCGTCCCGTCGAGGAAATCATTAAAAACCGTATACAGATAACCAATATGAAACGCTCAATCGACCACGTGAAGATAGAAGAGAACGATGCCGACAATACAATCGAACAAAACCAAGCAAACACCAAATCGGCAATTCATATCAATTTAAAAGCGGATATCGCAATCGATGCACCCCAGGCTGAGTTATTAGTTCTGCTTGAAGGCCCCAAACCGCTGGTCGATCCACCGCTCTGCCGACTGATAATCGACGGGCAAGATGCCTCTATCACAACCAGCAACTCGAAAACCGGCTGGAGCGCCTCCCACATAATCAAGCTCGAACACTGGTTGTTCCAGCGCACTCCACTGAAAAATAATAAACAGAGTATTCAACTTGAACTGATCGTCGACAACACTGTATCAAAAATCTCAAGCTGGATTTGGGCAAAAGCACCTTCGCAAACTGACGACGTTGAATACCCTAATGCTCTGCCGAAACCTGAGACGATGTCCCTGGATGCCGTAGCGCTGCTAAATCCAATAAACCCAAAGGACCAATTATCGAAAAATCCTTAATCGGCATCTTCGATTGCGCTATTCGCACAAATGTCCGGTTTCGAATCAATCGACAATACATTCTGGTACGGTCCAGATCATAGAACCCGAATCGAAAACCGATATTAACGATGCGTATGAATTTATAAAAGGAATAAAAATGCTTTTAACGCCCGATACCAATCGAACGAAATCAAAAACCTGCGGTGTTTCTATTTCCCACATGGCAAGATTATTTATTGCCATACCATTAACATTTGTATGCTATACGAACCTTCGGGCCGCCGAGCCTATCGTCATACAACGTTGGGAATTTAATTCGCCACAGGATATGGACGGTTGGAGTAATTGCCACGATCTGAAGGACATGAAAGTTATCGACGGCACATTACGAATGACCATCACCGGACCGGACGCTTATATCTTCGCCCCGCCGGTTGAAGTTCTTCTGGACAGCTGCATGGTGCGCATATGCATGCGCTGCGATAAAGACGGCTCTATCCAGGTTTACTGGAAAACC
>CP070790.1:2933188-2943822 GCA_020346805.1 Planctomycetota bacterium | reverse complement strand
AGGTATCCAGGCCGGCCGGATTATTAAATATATTTGTTTCAACATTAAGGTTTTTCAGCTTCGGCTGGATACCACCCCCTAATCCTTCGGTTGCGTGAATAGCACCCAGAGTATCTTTGAATATATTCTGAGAGTAGGTGATCCCTGAAAATGCATTTACCCCCACATTGATATTTGATGTTGCTCCGGTAATGATATTATTGTTTATGCTGGCGAAAGTGACTGTAATACCACTGTTAAATGTCACCGAATCGGCGGTGCCCGCCGCAGGGCCGGTAATCGTATTGTTACTCACCGTCAGATTGGTAACCGTTCCATTGACGTATACACCTGTATCGGTGTTATTACCGTTCAGGGTAATGTTGTTGTTGTCTATGGTCAAACCGGCTGCCCCGCCGGTTCCGACACATGTCGCCTTGGTAGCGCTGGTTGTGGTATCCATTGCATTATGAGAAATCGTTACCCCGTTAGTATTACCGTCCACCTGGACAACTATATCGGTACCGGCCACATCATTGATGGTGAAACCTTCCTCGGCTGCCCCGCCCAACGTGAAATTGGTAGCAGCCCCCGGCACGTCGATGCCTACATTATTACCCGCAAGTTGAATTGTTGTCTGGTCACGACCGGAACTCGACTTCAAGGTTAATCCGGTAACCGTCGGTATGGATAAATCTTCGTTGTAAGTCCCTTTCTCACAAACAATGGTGTTGTTACTGGCGGCAACTGCAGCTAGCGCGTCTCCAATGGAATTGTATTCTATACCTGTACTAAGATTCTTGACATTGTAATATCGTGCGACACCTCCGCTGGCCGCATCTTGCCAGGGTTCATAATCAACTTTATCCGATACGTCCACCCCGTTCGCCGTCGGATTCGTGGTGGCATTGTAAGGTCCGGTCGCATCACCCCACCAATTCCTTTCCGCCTTCAAATCAGGAAGCGTGCCGGCTCCGGGATCGGCCAGGTTGGCTACAACTTCCACCGGATTTCCCCCCGCCTTCCGTCCCATGTCGACATTGAAAACATTGTAATTCAATCTGGTAGAAGCATACTCCAGATCCTTATTCACGCCGGTCTCTGCCTCAACACTTGGAGCTATCTGGAATGCGTAAGTATTCAAACCGGCCGTGTTGTTGAATGTGTTATTAATTATCGTCAAGTTGGTCAATTGTATGTCCGCATCCTCAACTGTTTCTTGAACCTGGATAGCACCGGTGGTGTTTGTGAATGTGTTGGCATCGTATGTGATCTTATCAACTTTATTTGCTCCCAGGTTAATATTCGATGTCGCCCCATTAATGGTGTTGTTGTGAATGTTGGCGATATCCACCGTGCTGGTGTCGTTAAAAGTCACCGATTGCGAATTGCCCGCAGCCGGACCGGTGATTACATTATTGCGTATAATCAGATTGGTGACTGGTCCGTCAACTAAAACAGTAATATCATCGTCATTCTGAATGATACTGTTGCCATCGATCGTTAAATTGGTCGCACCATTGGTGCTAACATAAATGGCTCGAGCGGAGATTGCGGCGGGGAGAATATTAGATGTATCTATTTCATTATGGGAAATTTCCACGCCGTTGTTATTATCCACATGAATCATAGTGCTGGCAGTAGCAATATTAGACTGGATTTTAAACCCATTTCCACTGGCCCCACCAAGCGTTAGATTGGAAGCGCCCGCCTGTACGTCAATAACAAAACCGAGAACCGCCGCTTTTATTGTCGACGTACCACCAACGCCAGTGCTTCGAATTCTAAGATTTTGCTTGTTGATGGTAAGGTTTTCGGTATATATTCCTCCGTCCACCTCAATGGAATCGCCGGGATTGGCGGCAGTAATGGCAGCCTGGATCGTAGTATGATCTGCCGGTACGCGGATGATGGTGCCGGCATCAACCATGCTAACGTTGCCGATAAGGCAAATTCCAATCAGACAAGTCGTTGTATGTCGTATAAACCATCGAATGCCACCGGAATTTATGCTGGCCTTTTCTGGCAAATGAAAAACGTGTCTCGATGACGTCAAGTCATGGTTCATGTTACGCATTATCTGTTTCTCCTTTATCGAGGGATACCGGCCGGATATGCACACGCCAATTACTACCTAATGCGGCTTATTCGTGGCCATATACCACCCCAGCATGTTACGATTAGCCAACTGTCCAGCAGAAAAGTACCCCAAGCTTAAGTTCCACCACCAACAATCATTTAACAATTGGAGCAGACCCAAGAATTATTATAAATACAACTATAACATTAACTTAACATTCTGATCGCATGGTGTCAACTTATCGGCGGTATACATGTAAGAGTATCTAACAAAACTAGCCGTCCGCCCGTGGCGGATAAGCCAGCAGGACACGAACATGGGCCGGTATACCACCAATTCTAGGACGATAGGTACTGGACGACTTTAATCACCCGACTTCCGATAAAGTCCTGTTCCACGCTGACAGATGCGGATCATATTGATGTATCGCCTGATGCGGCTCCGGGTTGACCGGTCTGGTAAGTAGCCCTTTACCGGCATCGCAGATAAACATAACTCCAAAAACAAGTAGTGCCAGCGAGCAGATGACCAATACAATTCGCCGGCTGCGTTGGCCGAGCAATTTCGAACCCTTGAAACCCGCCAAAGACAAGGCCTCCAACCACACCAAATCGCACAACCAGTGAACTACCGCAAACAGGCCAAAGGCCAAAACTCCTAATTCAATAGCCCGGCTGGACAGGGCCAGACCAATGGTTGCCCACCAAAGCAGGAAATAAGGATTGCCCCCCGACAGGATTATCCCGATCCAGACGGGACTTTTGTCAGCGTATTTTTCTATTGAGTCGCTGCCTTTGTTTATACTTCTGAGAATCTGTATACCCATATGCAACAGAAAAATTCCGCCCACAAGACCGATCCCGATTTTTATAGCTTGGGATTTAAACAGCGTACTCATCCCCCCCATGATTAATAACATCAACGGAAATTCTATGATGCCATGACCGAGGGCAATAAGGCTGCCGGCATGCTTGGAACGGGTTCCTGCAACCAGGGTAGCGGCGGTTACCGGTCCCGGAGCCATTACTCCAGACAGCGAAATACCTGTGGCCATCAGTAAGAATTCAATCAAGTCAGTCAATGGTCATGACCTTTATTGCCGGCGATACTTATCATCACTAACCACCATGTTTTGCTGATAGCCACTTTTTTATTTTGGTTATTGGCATTGCATTTAAGACACGACTTTTAGTGGCCCAACCTCGGCGGGCGGTCTGGATACCGTAATCTATTTGGCCGAGTTGCTCGATGTCATGAGCGTCGGTGCAAATTACAATCCAGCAGCCGGCCTCCATGGCTTGTCGAACGTGTAGGTCATTAAGGTCCAGACGCTGCCAGGAGCAGTTTAGTTCCAGTGCGGTATTGGTCTGAGCCGCTTTGCTGATAACCTTTTCCCAATCCAGATCCATGGCGTCACGCTGGCCGAGCAGTCGGCCCGAGGGATGGCCAAGGGCATGCACATAGGGATTTTCCAGGGCGGCGATGGAACGCTTGGTTATACGATCCCGGCCCTGGCCTTGGGCGGAATGGATACTGGCGATCACCCAATCAAGCTTGGCGAGCACCTTGTCGGGATAATCGAGCGATCCGTCGGCCAGGATATCGACCTCAGTGCCGGCCAATACGGCAACGCCCTTAAGCTTTTTGTTAACCTTGCGAATGTTTTCCACACTTTCCAGCAGTTCGTCGGCCGACAAACCGTTGGCGATAGCCGACGATTTAGAGTGATCGGTAATGCCAATGTACTTATAGCCTCGTTTTTGGGCTGCCGCCGCCAGTTGTTCGACGGTATTTCGGCCGTCGCTGGCCGTGCAGTGTACGTGCAGATCACCTTGGATATCATCAAGGCCAATCAAATCGGGTAGGTTACCTTTACATTCGATTTCCCCTCGATCTTCGCGCAGCTCCGGTGGAATGAACTTGAGTCCCAACTTTTTGTAGATACCGGCCTCATCTTTGCCGGCAATCATCTCATCGCCTTTGAAAAGACCGTACTCATTCAGTTTCCAACCCTTATTGATCGCCAACTCCCTGAGTCGAACGTTGTGCTCTTTCGAGCCGGTGAAGTACTGTAACGCCGCTCCCAAGGATTCTTTCGACACCACCCGCAGATCCACCTGAATCTCGCCCCCGAGGGGATTGGCCACTACCACGGAACCTTTGGTTTTACCGGCAGCCACGACTTCCGTAACCCCGCGAATCTTGGTGAATGTTTTTATAGTTTTAAACCCATCGGCAGCTACACAAAGCAGATCAAGGTCACCAATGGTTTCTTTGCCACGACGAACGGAACCGGCTATTTCAACTTTTTTAACACCCGCAAACTCGGCTACCGTCTGAGCGAGGATTTCGGCCACCGGTCGGGCAATACCTAACGGTGTTCGCCCGGCGGATCTTTCCAGAAACTCGATCCCCTCCAGTATTTTTTCCACACTTTTCTTTCCGAAACCGTCTAGTTTTTCAACCTTGCCCTTGGCAATAGCTTTCTGCAGACTATCGATATCTTTCACCCCCAGCTCTTGGTGCAAGGTGTGGGCTTTTTTGGGGCCCAGGCTGGGAATTCGCAACAGATCCAGCAAACCGGCGGGCACCGAAGTCAGCAATTCCTGATGTGTCGATATTTTCCCTTTGCTAAGATATTCCTGGATTCTATCTATTGTGCCTTTGCCGATACCCGGTATTTTTTGCAACTTACCTTTTTCCAGCAGGTCGGCAACGCTCTCAGGCAGTTCATCGATAATCCTGGATACTCGGCGGTATGAGTTGATACGGAACCGATCGCCGCCGGTGATCTCCAAAAGGTCGGCAATTTCATCGAATATGATTGCTATCTCGCGATTCATGGCCTAATACCCTTGTTGGTAGAGGAACCTTAGAACATCCAACAACCAGCCGCGACCATGAGGGAGCGGATAAAAAACGAAGTTTTTTAATAAACTAACATGGCATACGTCTAGTTCTGTTCAACGAGCTTAATCTGTTTCAACACCAGGTTATCCAGATTATCATCTTGCCGCCGATATTTTACTTCAAATAGTCCAATTGACACCTCCGGCAATGCGGACCTATTATAGCCCCTATCGTTCAGCGGAGGGATGGTATTATGGTGGAAATTGAATGGGACTGACACTAAAAGAATTAACTGAATATCTGGCGACCGTGGGTTTTGAATGTCAAATCGAGGGTGATGCCTCGGCCATCGTTTCATCGGTGGCCACCCTGGAGGATGCCGGCCAGGGACAGATCAGCTTTTTATCGAATCCCAAATATGAGAACCAGCTCGCCGCCACCAAGGCAACTGCAGTGCTGGTCAAGCCGGAGATAAAGGTTTCACGGAAGATGAACTTGTTACGAACCGCGGATCCTTATGCCGCCGTCACTGCCGCCATCGTCAAATTGCATGGTTACCGAAAGCATCCGCAGTGGGGGGTGTCTGACCAGGCCACTATAGACGTCAGCGCCACCATTGGGGCCAATGTTAATATTGGCCCCGGCGCTCACATCGGCGGGAAGGTCAGCATCGGGGATAACGCGGTTATCTATCCGGGTGTTTATATCGCCTGCCGGTGCCGGATCGGCAGCAATGTGACCCTCTTTCCCAACGTAGTGATCTACGAGGATTGTATATTGGGCGATCGGGTCACCATTCATGCCGGTACCGTAATCGGTGAAGACGGATTGGGGTACGCCCCGGTTAATGAGAAGTGGGTTAAGATCCCGCAGGTCGGCAATGTGGTGATCGGTGACGATGTTGAGATCGGGGCCAACTGTACCATCGATCGCGCCACTCTTGGCAGCACCATAATTAATAGCGGTACCAAGTTCAGCAACTTGATCGCCATCGGGCACGGTACCAAGGTGGGCGAGGATTGTCTCTTTGTGGCCCAGGTAGGTATAGCAGGTTCGGTAAACGTGGGTAAACACGTGACCATGGCGGGGCAGGCCGGGGTGGTCGGACATATTAACATCGGTGATAATGCAACCGTCGGAGCCAAGGCCGGCGTTTCCAACTCGGTTGAGCCGGGTATCACCGTACTTGGACAGCCAGCGGTGCCTATCAATGATTGCAGGCGGCAGGTGGCCGTTATTCAAAAGCTGCCCGAACTAAAGGACGAAATCCGTCGGTTGAGGCAGGATTTGGACCGGCTGAACACACAGATCGAAAAAAATTCGAAATAACGATATCTCAGGCGCGGCAACCGCGAGATTACTAGGTGCGTATAACAAAACATTCTTAATTGGTAAGGGGGTGGCAAGAGTGTGAAACTGAATCGACGCTGTGACGAGTCAGGGAGGGCATTGGATTCAGAACCCTAAGCGCCAGGGCAGGGTGTAAAATGTTGGGTGGCATGGGCCATATCAACGAACGAAATGAGTTGAGCTTGCCCGTAAATCATTCATATGTCAGAGTCTTGAGCGCCAAAACGGAGAGATAGACCATATTTGGAATTATTATGTCAAACAAGCTCGAAAATCCTCTGGGTATTATCGCCGGCGCGGGACGGTTTCCCTTCCTGGTGGCAGAGGGGGATAGGCGGGCGGGCCGACCGGTGGTGGTGGTGGGCTTGAGGGGTTTGGCCGACCCAGCCTTGCCCCAGTCTGCCGACCGTTTCTATTGGTCCGGGGTGGTAAGATTGGGCCGGTGGATTCGTATATTTCGCCGATCCAACGTGACCGAAGCGATAATGGCCGGTGCGGTCAAAAAGACCGAGATGTACGGGCGGTTTCGCCTGTTGCGTTACCTGCCCGATTGGACGAGTATTAAGTTGTGGTTTTTTGAGGTCGCCGATCGCCGAAACGATACCATACTTCGAGCAACGGCAGATCACATGCAGCGAAAGGGAATTACCTTGACTGACTCGATTCAATATTGCCGCGAGCACCTGGCTCCCGCCGGCGTACTGACCCGTAAGGAACCAACACTAACCCAACAAAAAGATATCGAATTCGGCTGGCAAATTGCCAAGCAGATGGGACATCTGGATATCGGCCAGTCGATCGCCGTCAAGGAGCAGGAAGTAATCGCCGTCGAGGCCATCGAAGGTACCGACCGCATGATCGAACGGGCCGGCCAACTTTGCCCCGCTGGGGGATGGACAATGATTAAAGTGTCCAAGCCCAAACAGGATCCGCGCTTCGATGTCCCCACCGTCGGGATTGATACCATCGAGAATCTTCATTGTAACGGAGCAACCGCCCTGGTCATCGAGGCCGGCAAAACCCTGGTCATCGATCGGGACCAGATAATCGACCGCGCCAACCGCCTGGGCATCGTAGTCCTCGCCCAACAAAGCGATGAATAAGACGAATAATACGGATTATACTTCGAATCAGCGCGGGGGCTGGCACACTGTTCCATACAAAAAATGAGCCTGACCCACTTTCTTCGCCCTGGTTCGAAATACGATTCGTATAAACCATATCAAACCTAATAATCCAAATAGTACATTGGGCACGTATTTAACGTCTTGCCCCAACTTGATCGGGGAATCCAGTAAGTTGCCATCCCATTATGTTTAGCCTGCCTTAGACGGGTTACGTGTGATCAGTTCTTCCATTTTGACGTCCTGATGTTTTGGCGTTTCATTCCGAGTCCATCGAAGAGTTTGACGTTTCACTACTATACGCAAAACGAATCCATCGCCAGGACGTAGGGCAGGTTGTTGTTGCCGGTTTATCGGCAGGTTGACCTGCCGACAATATTCATACGGACAAGGTTTAGCGAACTCATAGATTCCAAGTTGCCAATGAGTATGAAGTCTTTTGAAGATACAGGGGATGTGGATACCGGTTTTGCCGAACAAACTCGATAATTCCGGTGCCCTGCAGACGGAGGTTGTGCAGCCGGCTGCCAGCGTGCACAATAGTGCCGCTGAAGTAAATGCGGGGCAGATCCTTGTGCCGGTCAGTCGGTACTTTGGCCTGCCAACAATAATATTATGAGGACAACATGACCCATCGTATCAGTATTTGCAGTGTATTGGTTTTCATTCTGCCGACATTGTTCGTCACCCACTCGGCCGCTGGCGAGCGTACCAAACTGGTCAACGAACCTGACGTGCTGGACATCGGCAACCGGCGCCAGGTATTCATCGACGGCCGATTCCTGGCCACCTCGCATAATATGGAACTCATCATGCATCCGCCCCGCAAGACGGGGGAGCGGATACTGTCAGCGGACCGGCCCTGGGAGGGCAACAGCATCGGCAGTTACTCCTGCGTCCTCAAGGTGGGTGATACCTATCACCTGTGGTATCCCGCGCGAAGCGGGCTGTGCTACGCCCGCTCAAAGGACGGAATCCAATGGGAAAAGCCTGACCTGGGCCTGGCCGACTACGAGGGCAGTCGGAATAACAACATCGTCATCGGGCGCGGCGCCGGCGGCATCGACAAATGCGGTTCAGAAGGAATGGTATTTTACGACCCGACCGCGCCGGAAGATCAGCGGTTTCGTTATGCCGTTCGTATCTCCGACGAGCTGAAGGACACGGTAGTGTTCTCCTCCCCCGACGGCATCCACTGGCAACTGACGCACAAGAAGGTCCTCACCTTTACCCATCCGGAAGGCCGCCAGCAGCTCGACTCCCAGAACGTAATCTTCTGGGACGACCGGATCAACAAATACGTCGCCTACATGCGCTACAACCGACACGTGCCGAAGGGATTCCGCGGCCGCAGTATCGCTCGCAGCGAATCGAATCGTCTCGGCGGTTTTTCTCAGGTCCAGGATTCCCCCATCGTGCTGGCCCCCGATTCACTGGATGCTTCTTTGGGCGATCACCCGGTTGTCGACTATTACACCAACGGCACCATCAAATATCCCTGGGCCCAGCAGGCCTACTACATGTTCCCCCAGGTATATTTGCATTACGTGCAGGGCGAGATGCGCGAATTCGCTGACGATTATGTGACCAACGCCGGTCCGCTGCATACCCAGTTCGCCGCCAGTCGGGACGGCATTACGTGGCACCGTTTCGGGCGCCGGCCGTTCGTCGACCTCGGTATGAAAGGTGAGTTCGACAGTATGTGCGCCCGGGTCTTTTATGGCCTGGTCCCCTCGGTCGATGGAAAAGAGATGTACATGTACTACCTGGGCAGCGATCGGTTGCACGGATGGGGCCGCGACGATCGGAACAGGAGACTCCTGACTGCGGGGGGCCTTGCACCAACAGAGGATGTTTCGGTCATCAGCCGGCTGGTGCTGCGTCGCGACGGATTCGTTTCTGCCCGTGCCGCTTATGCGGGCGGCGAATTTACCACCCCTTTGATGCGCTTTGCCGGTGAAAAACTGGTGTTGAATGTGGACACTTCCGCCACCGGCCTGGTGCGATGCGAATTGCTTGATCGCGAAGGAAAGCCGATCAAAGGCTATCGGCTTGCCGACTGCGACGTGATCCACACCGCCAACCAGATCAACCGACAGGTAAGCTGGCAGGGGCAAAGCGATGTGTCGGCCCTGGCCGGCAAACCGATACGCTTGCGGATCGCGTTTCGCGATGCCGACCTATATGCCTTCCAGTTCATGAATTATACGGATTCCACTTCAAACGTGTGCCGGGTCTGGCTCAATTATTCCAAAGGAATATTGTGCCTGACCCGCTCTCTTAGCGCATGTTTGAAGTGGAATCCGTATTAATCATGTTCACATTCGTTCTGACTTAACCGCACAAACCGCTGGCGCCTATTTGGCACTGGCCACGGTTTGGCCGTGCACGTCGGCGTGGTATTCCTGCAGGGAGCGCACCTCGCTGCGCCCGCTGCGGTAGGCGGCAATACCCTCGACTGCGGCGGCGGCGGCAGCCAAGGTGGTAATGTGCGGCACCTTGTACTTGATGGCCGACTTGCGGAGATAGGAATCGTCGTACTTGCTGAGCTTGCCCACCGGGGTGTTGATTACCAGTTGGATCTCGCCGTTCTTGATGGCGTCGGCGATATTGGGCCGGCCCTCATGCAGCTTCTTGATCAACTCGGATTCGATACCGTGCTCGGCCAGATAAGCACTCGTACCCTCTGTGGCCCTGATCTTAAAACCGAGGTCGGCGAATCTCCCGGCGATCTTTTCCAGACCCGCACGGTCGCGCGAGGAAACAGAAAGCAGAACCGTACCCTCAATCGGCAACGTCGACTTGGCCCCATCCTGGGCCTTGTAGAAGGCCATCCCGAACGAATCGGCCAGGCCCAACACTTCGCCGGTGGAGCGCATCTCGGGACCGAGAATCGGATCCGCCTCCTGAATCATGGGGAAGGGAAACACCGCCTCCTTCACTCCGTAATGCGGGATTTTCTTGATTTCGGGCTTCACCTCGGCCAGGGTCTTGCCCATCATCATCTCGGTGGCCGCCCGGGCCATCGAAAAGGCACAGACCTTGGAAACCAGCGGCACAGTTCGCGAGGCCCGCGGGTTAGCCTCCAGCACATAAACTTTGTCGTTGGCGATGGCATACTGCATATTCATCAACCCGACAACGTTAAGCTCGCGGGCTATTTTTTTGGTATATTGGTAAATGGTATCGATGTGTTTGGCCGGTATGCTGTTGGGTGGGATCACGCAAGCCGAATCGCCCGAATGAACGCC
>CP070790.1:2921563-2933088 GCA_020346805.1 Planctomycetota bacterium | reverse complement strand
GCGCTGCGGGCTTTATCCTTACGCTATGAAGCGATGCTAACCGCCATGCCGGATATCATCATGGAAGTGAACCAGGACAAGATCTATACCTGGGCGAATCAAGCCGGTCTGGACTTTTTTGGAAAGGATGTAATAGGCAGGGAAGCCAGTTTCTATTTTGAGGGTGAACAAGAAACATACCAACAAGTAGAAAAGCTATTTAAAGGCGATGAGAACGTTATTTATGTTGAGAGCTGGCAGCGACGGAAAGACGGAGAGAAACGTTTGCTTGCCTGGTGGTGTAAGGTACTTAAGGATACGGAAGGAAATGTGACAGGTAGTTTATCCACCGCCCGTGATATCACCGAACGCAGGCAGGCGGAGGAGGCACTGCGGGAAAGCCAGGCGCGTTTGCAGCAAATAGCGGACACAATAGAAGATGCCTTCTGGATAACTGATTGGTTTAATCACCGTACATTTTTTGCCAGCCCGGCCTATGAAAAAATTTGGGGGCGATCTCTTGCGAGTCTCTATGAGCGTGCCGACGCATGGGCGGAAGCCATCCATCCCGACGATCGGCAACGGGCCTGGGAGCGATTCCTTCAATTAGACCAGGGCGATATTTACGATGAGGAATACCGGATTATTCGTCCCGATGGGACGATCCGATGGATTCGTGACAGAGGATACCCTATTCGAGATGAAAACGGACAAGTATATCGAGTTGCGGGTATCGCCCAGGATATAACCGAGCGCAAGCGGGCAGATGAGGCGCTGCAGGAAAGTGAAGAACGATATAGGCAGTTATATAACGATGCACCGGTGGGTTACCACGAGATTGATACTGACGGTTGTATTACCCGAGTGAACCAAACTGAGCTTGATATGCTCGGATATAGTGTTGAGGAAATGATGGGGCGTCATGTTTGGGAATTTATAGAGGAAGAAGAGTTGTGCCGCCAGTCAGTGGAAACCAAGTTAGCTGGTAGAATTCCACCCGGTCGTTCCTTTGAACGTACTTTCAAACGAAAGGACGGAACCACGTTTTCGGCTTTGATCGAGGATCGGCTGCTTCAGGATCAGCAGGGACGGATTCTCGGCATTCGTTCGACAATCGAGGACATTACTGAACGTAAACTGGTGGAAGAAGAAAAGGAGCAGATGCAGGTTCAACTGCTGCAGGCCCAGAAGTTGGAAAGTGTGGGGGTGATGGCGGGCGGTATCGCCCACGACTTCAATAATCTTCTGACGGTAATTACCGGTAATACGCAAATGCTGCGCAAATTGCTCGATCTCAATCCCAAGCAGGCCACGATGCTGAAAGACGTGGAGACGGCAGCCTTTCATGCCGCCGACATGACCCGTGCCCTGCAAACCTTCAGTAGGCCGACCAAACCACAAACCCGCCAAACCAATACCAACGATTTAATCGAGGAAGTTTACCGTCTGCTACGACGGGTGATGCCGGCAACTATCGATTTCCAACTCGATCTGACTAAGTCACCATGTGTAATCGCCGTGGATCCTGGTCAGGTACAGCAGGTTTTGGTGAATCTGTGTGTGAACGCCCGGGATGCCATGCCGGAAGGGGGCCGCCTGGAGATTCAGAGTCGTCTTGTCGGTTCCAACATTTTGCGTAAACGGGGCAAGGTGGTAGCAGATAAAGGTAGTTATGTGCAGATTCGCGTTGCCGACAACGGGTGCGGTATGGATCCAGCCACACTGGAGCGGATTTTCGATCCCTTCTTCACCACCAAACCCAGAGACCGGGGAACAGGATTGGGTCTGGCGATGGTTTATAAGATTATGGAGGCCCACCGGGGGATTATCGACGTGCATAGCAAGGCGGGCAAAGGAACCCAATTCGACATATTCTTCCCCGCCTCCAAAACTGAATTGATGGATGAGAAGCAAGAGTCGTTACCTGAAGCCAAAGGACATGAACGGATTCTGGTGGTGGACGATGAAGAAATGGTGACTTCGCTATTGAAGGCGGTCCTTGAAGGTCGGGGATACGATGTTGCTATCGCCAACCATCCGGAGAAAGCGATCGAGCTGGTCAGTTCCTCCCACGAGCCTTTTCATTTGGCCATCGTCGATTACTCCATGCCGACTATGACCGGCAGCCAATGCCTGTCGGAAATACAAGGCATAGCCCCCTACACAAAGGCGATTCTGGTTTCGGGATACGGCCTGGATACGGACAAAATCGAACAGGATTACCAGGTTTTATACAAGCCGTTCGACATGTCTTTGATGGCAATGACGATCCGAAAAGTACTGGACGGCAAGTAAGCTGTGGTGGGGAAATACTGTTTGGGGAGTATTTCAAGTCACGGACGACGTGCGAAAAATGAATAATTACGAAAAATAACTGGTATATGTTCAGTGGTTAAATTGGCAATACATAATTGTCGATTTTACCAACCAGACGGACGCTGGGACATTCTACACAACAGCCATTAAACAGGGCAATCTCGACTAGCTACACTTGCCGAGTCTGCCCATGCCGCCCTGACGTTTGGAATTACGCCATACACGTACCATATCTGTAGATATTTAATCATAGTTGTATCTCTTATAACCGATGTAATATTCAATGGATATGACGTTGAAGAACGTTAATCGAAGTTCACCTGCGAAAGGAAATATTATGCTCCGCACATTTAAATTAACAATGATTGTTTTGTTTCTGGTTGCGGGCACATACATGATCGGTTGTGACGGTCTGGTTGGTGTGGTGGTAAACGAATCGGGAGAATCAAACTGGA
Organism: Planctomycetota bacterium; assembly: GCA_020346805.1. GTDB lineage: Bacteria > Planctomycetota > Phycisphaerae > UBA1845 > PWPN01. The sequence continues at coordinate 2,930,338 of CP070790.1, read as the reverse complement.
CCTTTACCGAAGATAATGTCAGTTTCGGAATTTCGGGAGTCTCCCCGGAGGCTATTGTGTTAGGCGACGGCTCAGTGCGGCTCTACGTTACGGATATGGGTATCAAGGTATACAAGGCAAGCGATGGATTGACCTTCACCCAAGAGTCGGGTTCTTTGCCGCAGGGTTCCGATCCCACCCTCATACAACTCAACGACGGCTCATATCGAATGTATTATGTGGATATGGTACAGGGGGTGCAGGAAATTAGTACGGCTACATCCTCCGACGGATTGAATTGGATAAAAGAATCGAACACCGGAATTAGTAACACAACCGGCGGGCCGGCGTGGGGTGTACCCGACAGTATTGAAATTCCCAGCGGTTCGATACGTCTGTACTGGGTTGATGCCCCTGCCGGAGACAGCAACCATCACCTGGAGGTTATAAAAAGCGCTATTGCCACTGATGGTTTGAACTTTACTGTAGAAAGCGGATACCGTACGCAAGGCGGTTACGTCGATCCCTATATTTTGCTTGCCCAAGACGGGAACTGGATTGGACTTTTTGCGACCACGCCGGCTCCGGAATTCCTGCCGCAAAAAATCTACGTGGGCACTTCAACCGACGGGCTTAGCTGGTCGATCGAGGGTGCGTCCATTATTACCGCCGGCGACGGTAACGCACTCGATCCAACGGCGGTCCCGTTGGGAGACGGATCATATCGGGTTTACTACAGTGCCACTTCCGGCAGCAATCCGTTCTCCGGTTTTTTGATAAAAAGTGGGATCTTGAGGCGTAAATGACAAGTTATACGCATTGCGTATCTATCGTGCGCGGCACTTCTACTGTTTTGCTCGTAAATCAGCCCAACTGACGCACATGATCGAACTGGAATCCGTACTAAATGGTAATTGTTAACTGTACATTAACTTGCCACGTTTCGAAAATGATGTTTTATTGGAAAATATGACGTACAATAACAACTTAGTCTTCTGTTAATTATCAAGATTGTAGTTCAGTCTTTAGTCTTGCATGAAATGATGGTTCCAAATATTCCAATATTGAATTTCAAGGGATACCAACATGGGAAAAGATAAAGACGCGATCATGAGTGCGCTCTTGCTCCCGGCAGTTGTATTTAATGTGATGTTATTGGTTACCGACTTGTTTGCCGACAGCACGGTGTATGAGGTGGGCGCCGCTCGCATGGATATTACCCCGGATCAATCCATTCGATTGGCCGGTTATTTTGCTCGACGCCAAGAATCTGACGGTATTGCCCAGCGCTTATGGGCTAAAGCAATAGCCATTGGAAACCATAAATCCAATTCTGCGATCCTGATCACAGTGGAGAATTGCTGCGTGCCTGCATCAATCACAGAGGAAGTCGCCTCTCGAATCGAGAATCGAGCCGGCCTTCCCCGCCGGCGGATAACAATTTGCTCCACCCACACTCATACCGGACCCTGCCTGAAAGGCGCTCTTCCCATAATGTTTGGTGAGCCGATCCCTGAAGACCATCAAGCGCGAATAGACAGCTATACCAAGAAACTGACTGACAATTTGGAACGTGTTGCCATGGCGGCTTTGGCCGATAGTTGGCCGGGTAAGCTTGCCTGGAATCAGGGTACGGTAAGATTCGCATGCAATCGCCGCATGATTAAAGACGGTAAACATATAGGATTTGGCAAAATTTCCAGTGGTCCGGTGGACCATGCCTTGCCAATGCTGTGCATAACCGACCATCGCGATAAGCTTCGATTCATCATCGCCAATTACGCATGCCACTGCACTTCATTAGGGGGGGATTTCAATAAGATCTGTGGGGACTGGGCCGGATATGCTCAAGAATACATTGAAAACAAACATTCTGATGTGATTGCTTTAATCACCATCGGGTGCGGTGCCGATGCCGATCCCCAGCCGAGAACCGGATTGGAATATGCAAAACAACACGGCCGTGAAGTTGCCTCCGAAGTCAATCGCCTGCTGAAAGGAAAACTGAAACCCATCACCGGTCAACTTGTTTGTCGATTCGAGCGCATCAAACTACCATTCGATAATATTCCCCCTCGCAAGCAATGGGAGGAACGCAGTAAGCACGATGATGCGATCGGCTACCATGCCAGAATGCAACTTGAGAAACTTGACCGCGGTGAAGCTCTGCCGACTGAACTATCCTATCCCATACAGACCTGGGTATTCGGTCGGGATCTTGCCATGGTTTTCCTGGCTGGCGAGGTGGTAGTTGATTATTCACTTAAATTAAAGAGAATGTTCGATGCCGACCGACTGTGGGTGACGGCGTATGCGAATGATGTTCCCTGTTACATCCCATCGAAACGCATACTGGCTGAGGGCGGTTACGAAGCTGAACATTCGATGATATTTTACGATCGTCCAACTCGGTTGGCCCCGGTGGTTGAGGATAATATTCTGAAAACGGTACATCATCTTTTGCCAGACTCGTTCCAATCTAACAGGAGTTCGACACCGCAGATAAAATAAGCGGCGAGGAATCACTTGAATCCACTTGTAGGCAGGAGACACACTATGAGCAAATTAGCTTTGGATGGCGGCACACCGGTACACGACAGCCGCCAGCGTCCGTGGCCCAAGTGGCCTCCGGTTACGAAAGAGAATTTGCAGGTGCAGGAACGAAGTTTCCGTGAAGTCTACCTAAGCGCCACCGAAGGTATCCCTCAGCCTCGGGGTCGACAATTTGCCAGACAATACTGTAAATATTTGGGGGTCAGCCACGGTCTATTGACTACCTCGGGAACCAGCGCCCTGAAACTCGCCCTTTGTGCGGTTACCGATAGCGACGGTTTAGGGTACAACGGCGAATGCATCGTGCCTAACTATACCTTTATCGCCAGCGCCCACGCTGCCTGGGAAATGAGTTTTTCGGTACGTTTTGTGGATGTGGAACCGGAAAGCGCGTGCCTGAACCCTGATGCCCTGGAAGCAGCCATTACGCCAAAGACGCGAGTAATAATGCCGGTAGACATTCTCGGTTATCCGGCGGATATGGACAGGATTCTTGCCGTCGCCCGAAAACATAACCTCAAAGTGGTTGCGGATGTTTGTCAGGCACATGGTGCCTGCTATAAGGGCAAAAAATGCGGCAGTATGGGTGATGCCGGCTGCTTTTCGTTTCAATCCACCAAAAACCTCACTTGCGGGGAAGGCGGTTTTGTGGCAACCAACTCAGCCGATGTCTACAATCGTGCTTACACCCTGCACAATGTGGGAAGGCCGCCATCAGGGGTAAGTTTTGATGGGCCGCGGGCCGGATATAACTACCGACCTTCGGAATACCTGGCGGTATTGCTGGAGAACAGGCTCAAGGAACTTGATGCTCAATGCGAACGGCGCAACCGGGCGGCTCGTTACCTGAATAACGAGCTTAATGGAATAACCGGCATCCGACCCGCCAAGGTGGCCTACTATGTAACCAATCATGCATGGCATCTATATCCGATGCGATATATACCGTCGGCCTTCGGAGGTCGTTCCCGTGATGAATTCATCCGGGCACTGCAGGCCGAAGGAATTCCATGCTCGCCGGGATATACGGATCTGCAATCACGACATCCGGTAACGCAGGCGGTTAAGAAAAGACATCCGGAGCTGGTAGCAGAAAATCCCTGTCCTAACACCGAGCGGATCTGTGCGGAAAGTATCTGGCTTTCTCAACAGATATTATTGGCCGACGAGCAGGACCTCACTGATATTCCGGAAGCGATCCGTAAAATACAAAAAGCATTTCATGCATAAGGATAAAAATCATGAGCATTGTATACCATACAGGGGGAAGACCGAGTCGCCGCAAAATACTTCAGGGGGGTATCGGCTGGGCAACGATTCCGTTTATCCCAAAGATTGTTTACGGCGGCAATAAAAATTATCAATCTCGCCGCATACTTGTTCTATTACACCTTTCTGGAGGTAATGACGGATTAAATACCGTCATTCCTTATACCGATCCACTCTATTACGAATTCCGGCCGCAACTAAGCCGGGCAGCTAAACATGCACTGGCAATTAACAGTCAAATTGGAATTCATTCTTCACTAGCATCACTGGTTCCGTTATTCCGTCGAGGACACTTAGCCATTATACAGGGAGTGGGTTATGAGAATCCCGACTATTCTCATGCCGGTTCCTGTCGGATATGGACGAGCGGACAAACCGATCCAACTATCCAAGATAGCTGGTGGGACAGGATACTGAAAGACATAACTCGCCAAGGCAGCATTATGGCATCGTGTGTGGGCAGCAGGTGCCCGGCCACGATGGCTACCACAAGGCTGGCCAATATACGAGTGACCGCTTTTGATACCGATGTAACTTCGCCGGTGGAAAATCCTGTCGAGTATAAGCCGGGCCACATCAGACAGACATTTACCATGTTAGCCCGACTTGTCAGATCACCAAAACCACCACAGCTAATTTTCGGTAGTATTGGAGGCTTCGATACCCACACCGATCAACTCGAAAGACACACGCTGGTTCTGGGTGAATTGGGTGAGGCGATAGCGTCTTTCCAATATGAACTTGAGATAAGGGGTATGGCTGAGCGTGTGATCTTGATGGTATGGTCTGAATTCGGTCGTCGGCCGGCAGAGAACGCGATGGGCGGGACGGATCACGGGTCTGCCGGGCCGATATTTTTGCTGGGACAAAAGATCCGTGGGGGACTGTATGGGAAAATGCCGTCTTTGGCCCATACAGACTTCGGAAACTTAATACCTGCCGTTGATTTCCGTACCATCTATAAGGACCTGGCCGAACAGTGGTTGAATTGGTGTTAATTGGAAAAAATCGGGTATAATATTGCATGAGCTTTTCCATGAGACTCATAAGTTTGATGGAGGTAGCTGCCATGATTCGCCATACGATATATTTTTCATTTCTGATAACCGTAATGGTTGGCGTCGGTAGTTGTTCGACTCTTCAACATCCCTCCGATTCATCGGCCGGCTTTTTCACGGCGGAAGGTCTTCCTTCACTTGGTTACCTCGAACATCGGGGCAGGCGATATGAGGTTCGAGATTTGATGGATCCCGAGTACCGGGCGGACAGCGAGGACGATTTCGTTAGAAAGTTCAATCCCGATGCGATGTTAGCCGACTTTTCCCCAGATAGATAATTGAGTGGATAACCAATGTCGAGGCATGGGTATTACGGCCATCCGACCTGGGTTCCCTTAACCCATTCGGCATGAGAATCGGCAAATATGATATTGGTACCGGCTCCCAAAGATGCGCGATGGCTGTTCATATTAAAAACGGACGGTCTGCGGGTGAAAAACTTGCCTTGGGCACAGTATAGAACGGTCACGTCGGAAAGGCTGGCCGATATCAGCCGTTGGGCGTCGCTTATTTTCCACTTTCGATACAAAAAGATAGTTTCAACCTTGGTAGCTTTATAAGTGAAATCGGGATAATAGGGTTCATAACCGTCATGCTGACTGGGGAGGATTTTATTCCAAGAGAGTGCGGAATATTTTGGCCGGCCGTCCACCGGCCCAGGGGCCGGAACGTCGGGAGGAAGGTTTTCGTCAGGGCCGGGAAGGGGGGGTAAGAATCCCCCTGCTTTAGTCGGTTTCATGCCGCGCACGGTGATCCCATCCCATTTCCAGGCCTGGTATAGATCATGCCTGCCTTGCCACTCACCTTTTTTATATATTGCCCCATTAATTTCTATTTCCCCGATATTGGTGGCTCCGTCTCCTTTGTCTCGGGCGAAGGGGCATGCGTAATAACTCGGCATAATCTTGCTTTCGTATACACCGCGTTTCTTACCACTCCAGTTGACTTCAGGATCAAAAGTATTGCTGTTGTCATCGATATCACAATAAGTATTTGCCAATCTGGCCGTTCCCTTGTCGTATGTCCGTAAGGCCACTGACAACAAAGTGGTACGGGCTGGCGCACAGGGGGGCAGCGGCGGTTCCGGTACCGGATTAAATTCCGTACCGGCGGCGTAGTAATTGAAAAGAACGGGTACGAATCCTTTGTATTCGGATCGATAGGTGGCGGTAAGGGCAGCTATTTGTTTGCAGTTGGCTTTACAGGAGGCGATGAGGGCCTGCTCCCGGGCCCGTGACAAGGAAGGCAGCAGAATAGCGGCCAGCAGGGCGATGATGGCCACCACTACCAGGACCTCGATGAGGGTAAAGGCTTTGGGTTTATGAAAGTTATAGTGACAATAAAAACTGGATGAATACCGACAGGAAGCCATTATCGAATACTCCATCTTCTGTTTTTCATATTATATATCTTTTATACGTTATTGTTAATCGTAATATAAATAATCGGCAAAAAACTGTGGCAGCGATGTAAAATATTACTTTATTCAAGGTTTGCTCACCTGTTTGTCAGATTATGGGGAAACGAGGATGATCGGAATGACGTATTTATAACATTAGCAATACACGGGCCGTTCATCGAGGCGGTCCGTTTTCTTTACTCCGAACGGAATAGTGGTAAACTGTCATCATGTACTGGTTCTGGCGGAGAATGATTTAAGCAACTTTTAAAGTGCATTTTTGTTCATTGTACATATAGTTGTTTCCATAAAGGGATGACATATGCTGGGCTATTTAAGTGGAATAAGTGGATTTTGGAAATTTGTAACTATAGCGGCCTTTTTGGGCGTAACCCTTTTGGTTGTAATCTTTATAGAACGATCGTTCAAGAAGTAATGTATGTATCCCGGAATCCGCTGCCGCAAGTGCGGGTATATATTATGGGGGATTTCTGAACCGAGATGTCCGGAATGCGGATAGAACATATGATATGCAAGAGCGTAATCCTGCCAGATAAAAACAAGAAGACTATCTATGGCTAATTAACCTGATCAAACAGAGGATCCGACAGTGCCTGAAGTGGCTTGATGCCTTTTGGGAGCCTATAAAACATTGGGGAAAAATGATCATTTGGGGATAAATTATTATTTTTCAGTGCAACAGGTTAAATTCAATTATGTCAACAAGGCGAAAAAACATGTGTCGTCAGATAATATATAAATGAACCAATTCACATTATACCAAGTTCCTATAATAGTATTCTAAGCAGTAGTATGCTTGCCTATATGCCCCCTTCGATAACAAATTACCATTTGAACAGTATCCCCTTTGTTATTGGTTCAGAAAAGACCGTCTTCTACGTAGGATCGCGTGTTAAAAGATAATAATTGGGATAGAATTATCATATGCTAGGAATATTAAGCCTTTTCAGAGCAGCAGGAGAGTTGCAATTTTGTCGACAAGGTGGTCTAATATTGGTATGAGTAGTCCTGAAGATACAAAGCAAAAAGATCGTTTGTTTGATGGTATTACGCCGGATGGCCCCAAGCGTGATTTGGCCTACCAACAGCTTCGTCGCATGCTGTTCCTTCAGCAAATCAGCCCGGGCTCCAGGTTGACCGAGTCGGAGTGGGCTCGACGGCTGGGTGTGAACCGGTGGGCGCTGCGCGAGGCACTCGTCCGCCTGCAGGTCGAAGGCCTGGTGGAGTTGGGTCCCAAGACCGGCTACTTCGTACCCAAAATGACTATCGAAGATGAGCGCGAGATTCTCCTCGTTCGTTTCTCACTGGAAAGCACGGCGATCGAGCTGGTCTGTGAGGCCGGCACGAACACGCCGGAGGACCTCAAGCAAATGCAGGAAGCCCTCGACATGCATGAGCGCATGATCGATGATAACTACCACCTGAGTGCAGTCGAGGCGGACTGGCGGTTCCATCAATCGTTGATTGACGCGGCGGATAATCGGCGATTGGCCGCAGCCTACCACAATGCGCCCCTGCTTATGCTTTACCCCCACGTGACACGTGTAACGGTCTGGACATGGCGATCGCGTAAGACAATTGAAGAACACTCCGCAATCCTGAAAGCCATTTTGGCTGGTGAAGTCTCGCAAGCCAAGGAGCTGCTGCGTGCCCATCTGTTTGGCTACTGGCAGGAGGATAGGGCAGAATGGAAGAAACCGGGGGACGCCAAGGCGGCAGAGGGCGCGATCTAATCTGTTACACTCGCTGACATCAAAAATATGACAAATATATGATTCTGTAATTATCTGACCGGGGTAAAAGTGTGGCCCGGAAACCACTCCCCGCTTTTATTCTGAAGGAGGTCCCCGGTTGTTGTTGCGATTATTGCCGTGTGGCTCGCCGCTCTTTTGCCTTCGCCGGCCAGGGTAAGAGAGCAGGTCCACCGGAGAAGTGTCGGTGTCTAATCGGCACCACAAGACCTCTGGTTTACGAAGTATTAGCAGGACCACAGGCAGATTTTGCTCGAGTGGGATCAAGGACAACGACCATGGTAGCGTTGCGGTATTAATTGTGACATGAAAAGCTGGCGATCGACAAAGCCCCCATGCTTCTTAACCACCTTATGCAGACCATGAACGTGCAGAGCAGTTTCAAAAAAACTGTCACATCAGGTTAATACGTTGTCCTCGGCCGATTCGGGAAGGCTTCCAACCACCTGCGTTCGCCGCCGAGCAGTCGGAAAACGCAGTAACTGAAGTAGTCCCTCAGGCGAATCTCGCTGTCGTAGATATCCGCCGATTGTCTGGCTACAGAACTGTCGACATGTATGAGGCCTGCGCTCCCACCGCTGAATCCGGCATTGATACCTCCCTTGTGAGGCCAGAGTCCCTTGCGTTGAAATTTGTCGACGTTTGCCAGGAACATACAGGAGGCCAGCGACTCAAGACGTTCAAATTCGGCGAGTCTGGGGGATATTCTTTGACCCTTCGGGTACATATCGATCTGTCCTGCGAT
>CP070790.1:2913310-2921463 GCA_020346805.1 Planctomycetota bacterium | reverse complement strand
AATCCTGAGGATTATTATCGGCTGATTATTTCCGGTCTGCTTTTAGTTATGGCATCTTGCACGGGATCTTTCGATCCTTTGCTGCCGGTGAGCGGTGTTAATGTCGATTCGGTTCTGGGTACGGAGTCGTCGAAGACCACCGAAGATGCGGATTTGCCGGAGTGCCTGGAACTCGGCGGGCCGGCCAGCGATATACATCTGGCCCTGTTTGAGGCCTTGAATCTTTATCGAGCTGAGAACGGATTGGAGCCTTTGATTTATTCGCAAAAGCTTGAGGCGGTTGCCGATGCCCATCTTCAAGATACCTGGAACCGAGATTACTTTGCCCATATCAATCCTGAAGGCCAGGAACCCGGCGATCGGGCTTTTGAGGCAGGATTTTGCCATCGGTATGTGGGTGAGAATCTGGCGGCCGGTCAACGCAGTGTGGAGTCGGTTATGAAGGCGTGGAAGGATAGTCCCACACATGACCAAAACATGCTGCGTGAAGGTTACGTTTATGTTGGTATGGGATATTTCGAAGACCCGTTAGGCCGAAAGTATTGGGCCCAGTCGTTTGCCTATGATGTGCCGTGAGAATTGAACCGCCAAGATGCTCGTATCGGCGTAGGCGCCGAGCCGTAGCCGGGCCAAGCATACCAAGAAGATAAAAAGAGTTTCAGAGATTTGGTTGTTTTTACTAAGTTACAACCCTTCCATCCACACGGTCAGTCTTGCGAAGATGATAGTATGCCCAATGCTGGAGCAGAGCCGATAAAACAAATCCAATAATAGCAACCGGCTTGATTAACTTAAGATCCTGGTCAGCAAACACACTTCCAATCATAACTAACCATAAGATCAGATTAATCTCAATCGTCCAGTACAAAAACTTGAGTTTGGTGCGCATATCTAACATCCCAAGACTTCAATATCAAAAAAGTTCACGATACAATTAAATCCTGCGTAAAGAGCACGATAAATATCAACACATCATAAACCTACTCCGTAGCCGCCGGTCCAGTGTTCTCATCTTCAACGGATTCGATTGGGGCAGTCACTCTGGCGTCTTCGACAGGGTCGCCGGTTTTTTCGATTTGGTTGGCGTCACGTCGTCCGATGGCCAGGAAGACGCCGGCCATCAGCAGGTAACCGATTAGTACGGGATAAGCCCGATAGGCAAAGACCCCTTCAGGCGTTTCCACTGGGTAGAATAATAGATAATCCAGATTGTTGCCGGTGAGTTGATAGGCGTGCATCAGTCCGAGCAGGGTCAGTACCGCTCCGATCAATGCCCAGCCGGCGGCTTGGAAGAATCGCCGATCGATAAGGAAGGCGGAGATGGCGGCTATCAGCATGCAAGTGAATATGTAACCCCGTTCTAGAATAAGCATACCATGGAGCCAGAAACCATTGATTTGGGTGTTGCGGCCCAACTTTTGGTGATGCGATTCAATCAGATCCTGCATGGTGGTGGCAATAGCTCGTGTTTTCTCACCGGGCTCAGTTGCAGCGGTCGTTGCCACAGGTACAGTCGCGGCCGAGGTCGTCGGTGCGGTGGTTGTTTGCTGGTCAATTTTGATTGCTGCTACCGGGTAGTCTTTGGCGGCGATGAATCGCATTGAGTAATCATTGGGATTGCGATTGGCCTCGTTAAATGCGCCAATGACAATGGTCACCCCCCAGGCCACGATGGCGGGGAAGAGCCCGATGGCTGCGGCCGGTGCATGGCGTTGGGGGCTGGCCTGGAAGGCTTGAGCGGTGATTACGATCCCGATCCACAGCACGATAGCAATACCGGCTTCCAGGGGGACGACGGCGCTGATCAACGAGACGGTACCTGTCAGGCAGATGGCGGTCATGACCAGGCCGTTAAGGGTGGAGTAACCGGCTCGGGCCCCCAGCCCCTTCCAGCCGGGATGGCCGATGTAAATGGTGGTGGGGAAGCAGCTTCCAAAGAGGGCGGCGGCAATGGTACCCAGGCCATTAACTGCCAGAGAAGGGCCGGTAGCGAAGACGTCGCCGCCGGCCTCGGCGGACTCGATGTTCTGGAGGCTGCCGATGACGTTGAACAAACCCATAGGGATTATTACCGACAGTAGGGCCAATACCTGTGCCGGCTCCTGCTTCAATATTTCCCAGACGGCGCCGCCGGCCCATTGAGGCCAGAACTGACCCCGACCATTCCAGGCCTCGATTACCGTATCAGCGCTCATTTGGACGTCAGTCAGATTTGCTACCGAGAGCAGCCATCCCAATGTGGTACCCAAAATAACGGCCACCAGTCCACCGGGAAGGCCGAGGGGGAATCGAATCTTGGAAAAATATACCAGCAGCACGATGGCCATGGGCACCATGGCCACCAGGGGCCGCTGCCAGATCTGTAGGGCGAAGGTCATGGAGATAAAGGTGATGGCGATACCGGCCAATGTTCTGAGCAGAGCGGCTCGTGGGGTATTACGGCGTAGTTTTTCCGCTACGAATGCCCCGGCGAATTCGATAATGCCGCTCCCCATGCAGGCGATAAGGCCCATTTGCCAAGCGAAGTCCGCATTTTGCGTTCGACTGTATGCGGGCATCATCACAAAAAACACATATACCAGCAGTGAGGGAGTGTTGATGCCATAGGGTAAGGCGGTCACGTCGGATCGGCCCTCGCGCCTGGCGACCCAGTGGGCCTGGATGGCGTAAAACAGGTTGCCGATCAGCAGGGATACCGCCACCCCGGGCATTATGCGTTCATAGATAATAGAGCTGTTGTCGCCGCTCATTCCGCAGAATGCCCCGCACAGGTTGACGATCAGCAGCATCTGGACCAGGTTATCGATGGCCAGACCGAAGAAACCATCGAGGTCACGTTTGACAAAAATCGGATATCTTGCCGGCATGTGTACTCCCTTTCAAACCCCGTGAATTGTTATTATTTAAACCGCGCCGATGGGAAAATAGTACTTGGAGATTGCTTTGCAGGCAAGATGTATCACAAAAGCAGCGCCGATTCTCACATGCGAACCTGTTGTACGCGATGGAGATTAGCGTCAATACTTTGACAAAGGTGCAAAGGTCGATTAGTATCGTCGATTGTTCCGTTATTAGAATTTTGGAATTTTCGGGATAAGGTTCAGATCTTGTCCGTCGTTGCGATTATACCCGCCCGTTACGCATCCACGCGATTCCCTGGGAAACCTCTCGCCAATTCGACCGGCAAATCCTTGATTCAGCACGTATATGAGGCTGTTTCTGGTGCCCGGTTGGTGGACCGAGTGGTGGTGGCTACGGATGATGAGCGGATCGCGGATGCGGTACGGGCTTTTGGGGGTGAGGCAATCATGACCCGCCGGGATCATAACACGGGCACGGACCGTGTGGCCGAAGCGGCCGGCAGGATTAATGCGGATTTGATCGTCAACGTCCAGGGCGATGAGCCGGAGATGGAACCCGAGGCCGTCGATACGCTGGTGGAGTTGATGCAATCGCGTCCGGAGGCCCCGATGGGTTCGCTGGCCTGCCGATTTACCAGTCGGGACGACCTGCACAATCCCGCCTGTGTGAAGGTGGTAATCGATGAAGCGGGCAACGCCTTATATTTTAGCCGGAGCCTTATTCCATACCCGCGGGATACTGCGGGTGAGGCCGACGATCCGGGCCGATGGCTGCTGCATCTGGGTATCTATGCGTATCGGCGTGATTTTCTGTTGGAACTCAGCAGTATGCCGCCGACGGAGCTGGAGCAGGTGGAACAGCTCGAACAATTACGGGCGCTGTACGGCGGATACAAGATAGCTATGGCGTTGGTGGAGCGGGCGAGTACCGGTATCGACACGCCGGAGCAATACCAGGCCTTTGTGGTACGTTACCGGGCCGGTGTTTCGTCGCCATAGTAAAGTCATTGTGTTGCGGGAATTATCGTTAAGGATAAACATTGACCGCCTAATAAGGGAAAAAAAGTCATGGATGCCGAGCAGATGTTGTCATCATTGAGCAACGTCACGGACGAGACGGAGTTCTACGCCCCGATGCCGGCCGGTTACAAACCAGGCAAGACCAAATATGTCATAGTTTTCGGTACGGTAATGAGCGGTCTGGGTAAAGGTATCTTCTCCAGCTCGCTGGCCAAGTGCCTGCAGGACAAAGGACTGACGGTGGCTCCGATGAAGCTGGAGGGTTACCTGAACGTGGATTCGGGGACGTTGAATCCCTATCGGCACGGTGAGGTTTTTGTGCTGGACGACGGGATGGAAACGGACATGGACCTTGGGACATACGAGCGGATGCTGGATCAGGATCTGTCCCGGCTTCATTTTGCCACCAGCGGTCAGATATTCACTCGGGTGCTGGATAAGGAGCGGAAGGGTAGCTATCTGGGCCGCGACGTTCAGATGATCCCACACGTTACGGGTGAGGTTAAGATCAAGTTACGCGAGCTGGCGGTGGTCACTGATGCCGACGTGGTTTTCGTAGAGATTGGCGGGACGGTAGGAGACGTGGAGAACGCCTATTTTATCGAAGCCATGCGGGAGTTGGCCTTTGAGGAAGGGCCCGATTCCTGCGCCTTTGTGGCGCTTACCTATATTATTTCGCCGCCGATGCTGGGCGAACAGAAATCCAAGGCCGCTCAGTTGGGGATCAAGCGTTTGCTGGCCGCCGGTATTCAGCCTCACATTCTGGCCTGCCGAGGTCGAGAGCCGGTTTCCCATAAGGTACGTGAAAAACTGGCCCTCTACAGTAACGTCCGCATTGAAAACGTCTTCTCCATGCACGATAGCGAGAGTATATATCTGATTCCCGACATGCTGCGTGGGGCGGGTTTGGATGAGGCGGTAATCAAGCTGTTAAAGATTGAAGATCGCATTCACCCGGAAAGCGAAACTGCGGCCCGCCAGGCCTGGAACGATTTCGTTCAGCGTATTCGATCGGCGAAACGCGAGATACGCATCGGGATCATGGGTAAATACACATCGGTGCGGGACAGCTACGCCAGTATTATCCATGCCCTCGAACATGCGGGCACCAACCAGGGATGTCACGTCCAGATCGAATGGGTGGATACCACGGATGTGACCGATGAGACGGCGGGCCAGGTGCTGGCTCATGTGGATGGAATTATTGTTCCCGGCGGTTTCGGAATTCGGGGGACGGAAGGCAAGATCGCTTGCATCAAACATGCCCGTGAAAACGGACTTCCCTATTTGGGTCTTTGTTATGGTTTCCAGATGGCGGTTATCGAATTTGCCCGTAATGTGTGTGGTCTGGAAGATGCCAATAGTACGGAACTCGATCAGGACACTCCGCATGCGGTGATCGATATTCTACCGGAACAAAAACAGATTGAGGGATTGGGTGGTAACATGAGGCTGGGTGGTCGGGATATGCTGATAAAGCCCAACACTCAGGCCTGGCGGCTTTTCAACGGGGCCCCGGAAATCCGGATGCGTTTCCGGCACCGCTACGAAGTGGATCCGAAATACATTGAGCGGCTTGAGGCGGGAGGCATGGTTTTTTCCGGCAAGGCTCCGGACTATCCAATCATGCAGATTCTGGAATTGCCGGTAGAGGTACATCCTTATTTCATTGGTACGCAGGCTCATCCGGAACTGCAATCCCGGCCATTGCGGCCCCAGCCGTTGTTCATGGGGTTGGTCAGGGCGGCGTTGGACTATTCCGACCGACGGCAGGAGCGAACCGCCCGGCAATCCGGTACCAAGGCCGCCAAATCCGCCAAATAACCATCGACACCAAGCGTCTGCTATAATTATCCGGGCAAGATGTGACGAAACTTTATTGTTGGTAGTACCTCTATGTATCGAATTTGTAAATTCCCTTTTATCTGTGCCGTAGCATTATATTTGCTGATAATATCCGCTACCGGTTGCATGCCGATCGGGTATCTGCTTTCGGATGCGACCGGCGAGCTTTTGCTTCTAGCCTCTACCGTTCCCATTGAAGATGGATTAAATGATCCCGCGCTGAGCGAGGAGCAACGGGAAAAACTTGCCTTTGTGATTCGGGCTCGGGACTACGCCGGTGAGGTTATAGGGCTCAATATTGGTAACAGTTACCAAGGTTTTTTGAACATCGGCGATGAAGCGCTGGCCTGGAACCTGAACGCTTCAAAAAAAGATGTGTTCGAGCCTTATATATTTGAACTTCCTGTTGTGGGTTCGATGCCCTATTTTGTGTTTTTTGTTTTCGATCAGGCGGTTGTCGAGCGTGATCGTCTGGTTGCGTTGGGTTATGACACAATGATTTATGAGGTAGACTCCTACAGCCTGGCCATAGTGCCGGACCCGATCACATCCTCGATGCTGAGGCGCGATCTGGCCACGCTGGCTGAAACGGTTATGCATGAGCTGTTGCACAATACCATCTACAAACTAGGGGATTCGGTTTTCAATGAGTCGCTGGCCACTTTTGTGGGGCGGAAGGGTGCCATCGAATTTATTCGGTCGGAGTTCGGTTCGGATTCGCCGTTGGCCGACGAGGCCGAACAAACGTTTGAGGATGATGATCGTTTCAATGTCTTCCTGCAGGAACTTACGGCGGAAGTTAACGAGGTTTATAGCAGCGGCCTCAGTTATGATGAAAAGCTAGCGGCCAGGGAGGAGATTTTTGAGTCGGCAAGAAATCGCTTTGCCGCCGACGTATTACCCTTAATAAACGATAAAGAGGCATACGAGCGATACACAGAATTTAATTATAATAATGCATTTCTGCTGGTTAATGTGCGTTACAATAGCGATCCGGAAGTATATGAAGGGATCTATGAGATGGTCGGAGGTGACTGGTTTCAGGCCTTGACTATTTTTTCTCAAGCCGCCGGCGCAAATGATCCGGTTGGTTTTCTGAGAGGTATACTTGCTGGAAACAACTGAACGATTACGATCCCGGCAAAACACGTTTTTAATCCCTGCAATCGGCATTGGGAGTACTTTGATGCTTTCCTGCAACAGTCTTTTTTATTATCCCACCACGACCAAATACAGCTCGCCACAAAACTATCGGCTTGCTTATGAGTCGGTTTCGTTTGGTACGGAGGGTGGTCCGCGTTTGCATGGTTGGTATTTTCCCGCGGTGGGCGAGGCGGCAGGCACGGTGCTGCATCTTCACGGCAACGCGGGCAATATTACGGGGCACTTCGAGCATATCGTATGGCTGCCGGCGAAGGGCTGGAATGTTTTATGTTTCGATTATCGCGGTTACGGGCAATCCGAGGGTCGGGTCACGCGGGAAGGGACTATCGCTGACGCCCATGCGGCCCTGGATTATCTGCTGAATCGTCCGGACGTGGATGCAAACCGGATTGTAGGCTTGGGTCAGTCGCTGGGTGGGGCCGTCGGGATTGTACTGGCGGCGGAGCGGCAGGAGATTCGGGGGCTGGCGGTTGATGGGGCGTTCGACAATTACCGTCGTATCACGGCCTGGCATATACGAAGAAATCCTTTGTTGTTTATCCTCGCCTGGTGGCTGCCTCACCTGTTGATTACTGAGGGATATGAGCCAATCGATTATGTAGCCAGGATTGCGCCACGACCGCTGTTTATCATGCAAGGCACCAAGGATCGGGTGGTTGATCCTCGGACGGCCAAGCGCTTGTACGATGCCGCCGGCGACTCCAAGGAATTGTGGATGATCGAGGGAGCGGACCATTATCAGGCCATGGATGAGTTGGTTGATGAAGTTCACCCGCGGTTGCTGCAATTTTTTGAACGATGCGTACAATAACAATTTCTAGAGTTAACCAGAAAAAATAACCCAATACTCATTGGTGATTGTGAAGAATAATGAAGCCTATTTGCCTGCATGACAAAACGGAAATAGAGGTGTTTTTTCGCCATGATTCGTTTTTACATATCTATGAGATCGGAGACCTGGATGAGTTCTTCTGGCCCTATACGACATGGTACGCCATAAAGAACAACGGGGACATCAAAGCCGTTGCTCTGGTATATACAAACTGCGACTTACCGGTGCTTGTAGCTCTTTCCGATGACAACAGGAGTCCGATGAGTCAATTGCTGGAATCGCTTGTTCCTTTCTTGCCGAGGTGCTTTGACGCTCATCTCAGCTTGGGTTTGGAGACAATAATCGAGGACCGGTACGAGTCTGACTCTCATGGCCTTCACTATAAGATGGCGCTCAAAGATTCATCACTACTGACTCGCGTCAACACGTCT
>CP070790.1:2902991-2913210 GCA_020346805.1 Planctomycetota bacterium | reverse complement strand
CGAGGCATCGAAGGCGTTACCCCAGACTTTGATTATCCCGAATACCTCGACTACCTGGAAAGCCTGAATCACAACTTTATCCGTTTGTGGGTTTGGGAACACGCAACCTGGATGCAGTTCGAACCACCTTCAATCAAAGTGAGATACAAACCTCTTCCCTACCCTCGTACCGGTCCCGGCAACGCCCTCGACGGGGGACTCAAATTCGATATCAACCAATTCTATCAACCCTACTTCGACCGCCTCCGCGATCGAATTATCCAGGCCGGTAACCGGGATATGTACGTGGCCGTCATGCTCTTTCAAGGATTCAGTATCGAACAAAAACAAAGTGGCTGTGTCGAAGGGCTTAATCCCAGCAACGGAAATCCCTGGGAAGGGCATCCCTATAACCCAAATAACAACATCAACGGCGTCGACGGTGATGCCGACAACGATAACAATGGGCGGGAATTGCATACCTTACAGTTACCTGCCATCACCGCCCTGCAGAAAACATACGTCGCAAAAGTTATCGATACCATTAACGATCGGGATAATATTGTCTGGGAAATCAGTAACGAAAGCCACGCTGAATCCATATCCTGGCAATACCACATGATCGATTACATCAAGTCATACGAAGCCGCCTATAAACCAAAGCAGCATCCCGTGGGAATGACCGGTTACTGTTTCAACAACTCATATCTTTTTGCCAGCCCTGCCGATTGGATCTCCCCCAACAAGGACGGCGGGTATCGCGACAATCCTCCCGCCGCTGACGGCAGCAAGATTGTTGTCAGCGATACCGATCACCTCTGGGGCCTGGGCGGAGACCGGGCTTGGGTATGGAAAAGTTTTTGCCGCGGATTGAATCCCATATTTATGGATTCATACAAGGACTACAGATGGGGTTCCCCTCCAACCCCTGATCCAACTTATGACCCCATCCGAATCGCATTGGGTCACACTCGTATCTATGCCGAAAAAATGAACCTCGTCATGATGACTCCTCAAAACTCACTTTCTTCCACCACTTACTGTCTGGCCAATCCCGGATCTGAGTATCTGGTATATCAGCCAAGCTCCGGCCAGTCGTTCACCGTAAACCTGGTTGCCGGTACATACGATTACGAATGGTTCAATTGTAATTTGGGAACCTTGGCCCAAACCGGTTCCGTCACCGTTAGCGGAGGTAGCCAATCCTTTACCCCGCCTTTCAGTGGAGAGGCCGCTCTTTATCTCAATGGCTGCGGGATCATCGGACTCCCCGAACAGGCCTCCAATCCCTATCCTCAGCATCAGGCAGCATGGATCAGTATCGACCTTACCTGCAGTTGGAACACTAGCCAGTGCGCCAACTCATACAATGTGTACTTTGGTGAAACCGGCCAACTCCTCTTTCGGGGCAGTCAGGCCATGACAACTTTTAATCCCGGGACGTTAAATCGATACACAGACTATTCCTGGCGAGTCGATACCGTCAATTCTTATGGTACCATCACCGGTGTGGTCTGGGACTTTACTACCGAACCCTACCATTGGGACCTGGACTACGATTATGACGTGGACCAGTTGGACTTCGGCCTCTTCCAAGCCTGTTATTCAGGCACAGGTAATCCGCCCGTCGGCGATTGTCTGGCTGCCGATTTCGACGATGACAATGATGTCGATCTGAACGATTTCAATATCTTCCTCGGATGCGCGACCGGCACCAACGGAACCATCGATCCCAACTGTGATAATTGATTATCCGATTCGGCAACTTGATATGAAGTATTTGACCACAAAGGGTGGGATTCGAACCTACGGCAAAAATAACCGTAAACCGCCTTTCCAATACTGCTCTTTATTAATAACCTTCCAATTCTTCTTGCCTCGGGCAAAATTTAAGCATCATGACAATAACATAATAGACCAACTCTTCCTCGGAAGGTAAACTTCTGTCTCGATGGCCGCGATGGGAGATTTGTCATGAAACGAATAAGTATGTGGATACTGATGGTATATGTTTTTTCGAATCCGGTCCTTTGCGATTGTGTTTTCGCAAAACCGGTGAAACGAGAGGACAAGCGTCCTAATATACTGTTTATTTTCACCGATGATCAGAGCCACCGTACGGTCAGTTGCTACCCCGAAGCTCATCGGTGGATCAAGACTCCCAATCTCGACCGCTTGGCAGATGAAGGCCTGCGTTTTTCAGCCGCCTATCCTGCCGGTGCCTGGTGCTTGCCGAGCCGGGCTACCGTATTAACCGGGCTTCATCCCCATGGCATCCGCGGACTAAAAGTGCGCGAAAACCCTTACAGCCGATACGATCCCAAGGTCTGTCGTTTCTGGCCGGTGGAATTCCGCAAAGCGGGATACCGCACAGGCTTTATCGGTAAGTGGCATCTTTCAGAAGATGCCGGACATGGCCGTGACTGGGATTACTCGGCGGTGTGGAATCATGCCGTGCCGAAAAAAGCCGGCGGTTACTATAAAAATCAAAAACTTAATTTCGACGGTGGTCCCTACCGGGATGTCGACGGCTACTCCACCGATAACTACACCCGGTATGCCGAACAGTTCATTAGGCGCGATCACGATAAACCGTGGTTCCTGTGGTTGTGTTATGGTGCGGTTCATGGTCCATACACACCGGCCGAACGACACCTGGATCGTTATAACAATGTTCCCGTTTCTGTTCCTTTGGACATTTATCCACCCCGTCCCGACAAACCAACTTACATGCATGAACTTTGTTGGTGGGAACCAGGTATGGGACCGCAAGCCGGTCAGCCGGTTCGAAATAAACGAACGCTTGCCGAATGGGTGCGGCAGTATAATCGGGCGGTATCGGCCGTTGATGAGGGTGTCGGGCGACTGATGGAAGTACTCGAAGAAACCGGCCAGCTTGACAATACCTTTATCGTCTTTACTTCCGATCAGGGTTTGGCCTGGGGGCAGCATGGTTTTGCCTGGAAGGTGGCCCCCTATGACGCCAATCTTCGCGTCCCGTTGATGATCCGCATGCCGTCTCGAGTAGCTAAGGGCAAGGTCTGCCGGCATCCGGTAGGTACGCTCGATGTGGTTGCTACCTTTTTCGCATTGTCCGGTATCTCTCCCCCCTGGAAAATGCACGGCCACGACCTTACTCCCATACTCAAGAGTCCTGACGCATCCTGGCCCCATCCGGTGCTGCTGGAACATACCCGTTGGGAAATGGGTTATCAAACCGATCGTGGCGTCACCCGTGACGCCGATTTCCTGGGTGTGCCCTGGTGGATCTTTTTGCGCCAGGGGCGATACAAATACATCCGAACTCTGCTACCCAATGAAATCGAAGAGCTCTACGATCTGCAGCAGGATCCCGAAGAACTGAAAAACCTTGCTTTGAAACCGGCCTACCACCAAACGCTTGCGGATTATCGCCAGCGGATGGTAGCCGAATTAAAACGCACCGATGCGGCCCTGGTAAAGAATCTACCCGAACCTCGGATGGTTAATTCTGCTCCTTTACCCTCGGACAAGTCAAAAGGTAAGACGCGAAATTCTGGTATTTATTATTCAGTTAGACAATACGGAGCGGTCGGTGACGGCAAGACCATAGATACACCGGCCATTCAAAAGGCTGTTGACGCAGCAGCAGCTGCCGGCGGGGGAACGGTATATTTATCGGCCGGCACCTACCTTACGGGTACGATTGTTTTGAAAAATAACGTAACCTTAAAACTCGATGCGGGAGCGACTATACTGGGCAGCATCGATATCAAGGACTATCCGTCACACCGCAACCTGATCTATGCCGAAAACGTACATCATGTTGCCATCACGGGACGCGGCACTATCGTCGGGCAGGGAGACCGTGCAAAAGGGTACCATCAATCGGAATCGGACAATAAGCAGGTCTTGCGGGCCGCTCGAGAGCGGGGGATGATGCTCCGTTTCGCTCGTTGCCGCAATATTCGCATCGAAGGCGTCACCCTGCGCAATAGTCCGAGCTGGATGCAGCATTATGTCGAGTGCGAAAACCTCGTCATCGACGGCATAACCGTGCACAACCACTGTAACCACTTCAACGACGGCATGGATATCGACAACTGCTGCCACGTTCATATAAGCAACTGCCGCGTCACCTCCGGCGATGACGCTATTGTCTTAAAGAGCAAAACCGGAAGCATCTGCGAGAACGTGACCATCACCAACTGCATAGTCAGCAGCCACTCCAACGGTATCAAGTTCGGCACCGAATCGCACGGCGGTTTCCGCAACATTGCCATCAGCAACTGCGCGGTTCTGCCCGTAGATCCTGCAGAACCGCAATTTAACGGCTCCCGGTCGGGTCTGGCCGGCATAGCATTGGAAACGGTGGACGGCGCCACGCTCGAGCAGGTGGCCGTCTCCAACATCACCATCCGCGGAACCGTTGCCCCGATCTTCGTCCGTCTCGGCAACCGCGGTCGAAAGTTGCGACCCGACATGGATACCCCACCTGTCGGCAAACTGCGCCACATCACTATTAACAACGTCGTGGCCGTCGGGGCCAGTAGCGTTGGCTGCGGTATCGTCGGCCTTCCCGGACACCGGATCGAGGACCTCACCCTGAGTGACATCTCCATCACCTTCGGCACGGGAGTTGAGCTGATAAATTACGGCAAGGTCGCCCCCGGCGGGACACTCGAAGACGTGTATCGTGAGATCCCCGAGATGCCTGACGCCTACCCGGAATGCAACATGTTCGGCAAGCTGCCGGCCTACGGCTTCTACGCCCGACACGTCGAGGGGCTGACGTTTCGCAATCTACG
The DNA here is from genome assembly GCA_020346805.1 of Planctomycetota bacterium. Taxonomy (GTDB): domain Bacteria; phylum Planctomycetota; class Phycisphaerae; order UBA1845; family PWPN01. Next base: position 2,908,444 of record CP070790.1, on the reverse strand, counting down.
CTTGAAATGGACCGAGTACGACCGAAGACCGGCACTGTTCTGCGAGGATGTACGCGATCTGAGCGTGGGCGGGCTCCGTGCCGAGAGTACCAAAGACGCTGCCCCGGTAATTATCCTCAACAATGTCCAGACCGCACTGATCCGCGGTTGCATCGCCGCCACCGGCACCAACAGGTTCCTCGGACTGCAAGGTGAAACAAAAGCCGTTGGCGTGGTCGGCAACGACCTCAGCCGGGCCCAAACCGCCTTTGATTTTGCGCCGGGCACATCCCGGACGGCACTTTATGAATCAAACAATAGAATGCCGGGACAGTGATAATTTATACGAATTCCAATTCAAACGTGCCCCGGGTCTGGCTCAACTGTTCCAAAGGAATATTGTGCCTGCCCCGTTCTCTTAGCCGTTTGAAGAGGAATTCGTATTATTTTCTCCTGTTCAACTGTTCTAATGCTCAACTGCTTTCCAATCCATAAAATGCCTACATTAATCGGGCTTTAGTCATGCCGGTGTGAGCATATCATGCAGGCGTATTTTATGCAGAGCATTCTGATGTACATGCGTTATTGTTGATCCCGGTTTACCACCGGCAATAAAATTAATTGCAAAGCTCCGATCTTTCAAAACATACATTTCTTCTATTGCGTAAGAATAGTATGAGCCAAATGACAAATAACAAAGATCCGACGGGAAGCATTGCCAGCGCCGCAGGCGAAAAGTTAATCAGCACTCGTTCGACCGCACCCGCTCCTAAAATCATCGTCATCGCGTAAGCAACACTTATCAAACCGCGCCATTGACGTTCTTCAAAAGCTGTTAACAATCCCCAAGTGACCATAGGGGCGAGTACTACATAAGTATTGTACTCTACCGCCGGCACAAAGATCATCATCCAGGCAGCACCTATTGCTAACGCGGAGGTTAACAGCCATCGTAAGGACTGCGTGGACTGCTGTAACCATAAACACCATCCGAGTGCCATAAGTGCAGTCAATAACTGAATTACGCTGTATGCATAGATATTAATTGGGGCATCAAGCAAATTAGACACCGTCCAGACATCTCGGTAACTGCATACCACCACCGGTGAAATTTCCACCAATAACGCAAACCAATTATGGTATTGCTGCAGCACAGTATCAAATGGCTGAGTCAAAAATGGTATGACAGCACCAACTCCCATTGCTACCAGGAAGCGCCACGCAAACATCCTCGGCCAAAGCGCTGATATAAGCAATGGAACTACAATGGGCCATACTTTGAGGTAGACCGGACCGGCTAGTAAGAAGGCAGCCATCCACCATCGTTTTCGTATCAAGGCGGAGCCGCCGCCCATTATTAAACCGATGATTAATATATTGCTTTGAGCATTCCATACTCCGCGTATTGCCCCGATCATAGCCAACATGAGGAATGCTGCCCGGCGATCCGGCGGCCACTCACCGGGTAATACATCGCGTATGAGTCTTTGCAGTCCCCAGATATAAACTGCGATATTCATCCAGCTCCATGAGATTGCCCCAAAACAATTACCCAGAAAGGCGAAAGGCGTCAGCGAGATCGCAAAGGTTGGGCTGTAAGGGAATCGGCCTAAACCTTCGTACTCGACGTACAGAGGCAAACCCGACCACCAATTTATCGCTCTGGCAGCGAACTTAGGAAAGACCGTATGAAGTTCGGGAGTGATTAGCATCTTGACGCTCACCGCCAAGGCCAGAAAAAGCCACATCCCATACGCCCATTTGAGCCAAGGACCTGATTTGCCGGAAGGAACAGGAGAGTTGTCCTCTGGATGAAGTGCCAAATTAATTATCCTCATGTTTCTGGTGCTGTTGTACAGTTATCACTTCAGTGGTGTCTCAGCGTAACCAACACTTCCATCCCTTAAAAGCAGAAGCAAAATCAATCTATAATCTGGTAAACATTGTAAGATCTAACAAACAATCTCACAACCGTATCGTTACTTGCCTACTAGGTAACCACCTTAAGAAGTCTGTATCACTGGACATCAGGTGCCGTGTCAAAAGGTTATACCGGCCCATCCCATTTCCTGTCATTACTGCTATGGGCAAGGTTTACTATTACATGTTTATTGTTATTATACTGCAGTCGGCTTTTATTATCGCAGGTGTGTTGCCACGTCGAGGAAACATTCTATCATGTCGCCATATGTGCAAATCTTACGGATAGATCACTGGTTCAAGAATGTTTTCATCATACCAGGCATTGCCTTTGCTCTGCTGGCCGATCCTTCAGTACTGGACTGGCCTCTGGTGTGGTCATTATCAGTTGCCGTTGTGGCCGTATGTCTGGCCGCCTCGAGTAATTACGTAATTAATGAGATCCTGGATGCACCATACGATAATTTGCACCCCACCAAAAAAGACAGGGCGGTACCGTCAGGAAAAGTGAATCTGAAAGTGGCCTGGTTACTATGGATCACTTTGGGATTAATCTCCCTGGTACTGGGTTTTACCATAAACCATTATTTGGGTATATCGCTCTTGTTATTGTTGATTGCCGGTTTGCTCTATAACATTCCGCCACTGCGCACTAAGGATCTACCCTTCCTGGATGTAGTTTCTGAGGCGGTTAACAATCCCATACGACTGGTCATTGGCTGGTATGCAACCGGATGCACGCTTAGTCCTCCAATATCGCTATTGATGTGCTATTGGGCACTGGGCTCGTTTTTGATGGCGGTCAAGCGGCTTGCGGAATATCGGTATCTTAATAATACACAACTTGCGGCTGACTATCGTTCATCTTTTAAATATTACAACGAGGCCCGACTTTTGGTTTGCATAATGTTTTACGCAACGGCATGCGCAATGTTTGCAGGCATCTTTATAGCTCGTTATCACCTCGAGCTTGTTTTGTGCGTTCCTCCCTTCGCGGTTTTTATGGCCTTGTACCTGCGGGTCGGTTTGAAACCCAACAGCCCTGCCCAGCATCCGGAACAATTGATGCGCAGCCGTTCCATGATTCTGGCCAGTTTCGTTTTAACGGCAATCTTATGTTTTAGCCTTTGGCTTGATAGCCCGTGGCTCAGGCGGTTGTTTAAACCAACAATTAATCCCCAACTGCCGGTAAATAATTGGTTTGATCGCCACAGCAACACTCATGACCTCATTGCCCCAGAGGAATGATTCCATGAAAAATGGCGCTGGGCCAAGATGTCGAACCGGTACCGTTGCCCGCTTCACTTTATGTCTGCTCCTTATCAATCTGATCTGGCGTACCGTACGTTATGCATTAGGCTTTCCGATCTGGGGAGACGAGGCTTTTGTGGTCATGAACTTTGTCAATCGTGATTTTATTGGCATGATATCTCCGCTCGAATATGGGCAGATCGTACCTCTTGGTTTCATGTGGGCTGAACTTGCCGTAACTCGAATCCTTGGGCTATCCGAATGGGCCCTGCGACTGCTGCCTTATTTGGCCGGCGTTCTTTCTATGTTACTATTTTGGCAATTCGCTGAAAAATACTTTAACCGATGGATCGCGCTCCTTGCGGTCGCCTTATTTGCGGCTTCTTATTATCCGGTAAGGCACGCGACGGAAGTAAAACCCTACTCCATCGACTTATTTGTGTCGCTCGTTATGATCTATCTGAGCTGGGCAGTCTATCAGCAGCCATATCAAAAGAAACGCTGGATTCTATTAATTGTCATTGCTGTAGTGAGCATCTGGTTATCTTACCCCTCGGTATTTGTGATGGGGGGTGTCGGTCTTCTGCTCACCTACCTGGTTGTATCCCGGAAAGAGGCGAAATTTGTTGGATGGTGGATTGCTTATGGACTTTGCATCATAGCGAGTTTCGCCACTATGTATTTTCTCTACGCCAAACCACACGCTGCTGCCGCCTGGCCCGGCGATGCACCCTGGACAATTGAAGAGTGGGGAGCCGGATTTCCGCCCGTGAAAGAACCCTGGAAATTGCCGATTTGGATATTGGATGTCCACACCGGCAATATGTTGGCTTATCCGGTTGGCGGAGTAAAGGGTGGAAGCAGCCTAACCTCACTTCTTGTACTCATTGGAATCGTATCCCTTTGGCGAACCAGCCGTGAAATGCTGCTGCTCCTGCTTGGCCCACTCCTCTTTACTTTCATCGCCGCTGCTATGCACTCCTATCCTTACGGAACCAGTGCTCGCTTTTCGCTATATATGGCCCCTGCCTTTTGCCTACTGGCAGGGATTGGACTTATCAACGTGATCAAGACTTTACGTCCTCCTCGAAAAATATTCCGATGTGCACGTGTTACCGTGATCGTCATGGCTTTGATAGCTATTGGCGGTATCATTCGTGATGTGATGCAACCCTATAAAAGTCTGTCGGATTATGAAAATCGGCGTGTGATACAATGGTTGGCGCAGCAAACCAGGCCAAGTGACCAATGGATAAGCTTCAACGCAGCAAACCCAAAATTAACCTACGTTGACAATTTGTATCGCCGTGGAGGAAGCGGAGCCAGGCATCGGTACTACCTCCACAGGCTGGCGCCGGTTCCCCTCCACTGGGCTCCTGATCCTATGGAAGTGGCGAGCACGCCCGGATCTCAAATCTGGTTGATCGTTTTTAAGGATGACCGTGTTCCCTTCCCCGAGGATCTGTTAGACAACTATGTACAAAGACTTATTAAACGACTGGGCGAACCACGGCAACATGCATTCCCGCTACACCATAAGAGATATGCAATGGAAATTGAAATTTACGAGTTTTCTGGATTTCAATAAGCTTTTGAATCAGACAAAGTCTATAAAATACCGCCAAGCAATTGCCGCTCCATGGGATATTTATGGCATTGTAGCGCAACATCCTGGGTAACCTGATCTCATTTTCAGACAGAGCCTATCGTGTCGGAAGTACTCAATTATTGAACAATTATCTGGGGAGCAGATCACGGAGATTAACCTACCCGCGCTTGCGGTCGCGATGTTGGTTTGTATACAATAATGGTAACGAAGCTGGTAAAAAAGAAATAACCGGTTGAGCAGGGAATCCAAGTAGCGAGTTTCGATTTCGCTATTTTAACCTGTAAGGTTTATGAAAATGTTTAACATATCAAGAGGACTATCCATAAAAACAATATTATTGATTGAAGCTCGAAATGAGTCTGTTTCCGTACATGAGCCGGGCCGACAATGCGTTTTGACCAACAGATCCTTGTGGTTAATTGTCCTGGGTAGCGTTTTCTTCTTGTCCGGGTGCCCTTTGGAGGGAAACGGCCTGTTGGATACGGATGACGATGATTTGTCGGATGTGAGAGAGATAGGCATAGGAACCGACCCTGCAAATCCTGACACGGATGGGGATCGATTCTCGGACGGCTACGAGGTCCGGATTGGCTCTGATCCACTCAGGGGCGAGGACAGCGATGATGACGGTCTGCCCGACGATGTCGAGGAAGTAATAGGCAGCGATCCCTCCAATCCAGACAGTGATGAGGAC
>CP070790.1:2889843-2902891 GCA_020346805.1 Planctomycetota bacterium | reverse complement strand
GCATCGATCCGTTACTTAATTTGGCTATTCGCCGTATTACGGTGTCTTCAGCCTGCACCTTTTCCTGTTTCAGAATCCACTTGAAGTGGTCGGCAATCTTGTCCACGCTTATAGTGTGAAAATCAAAGCGGAGGCACCGACTGTGTATGGTGGCCGGCACTTTCTGCGGCTCGGTGGTGGCCAGGATAAACTTTACATGATCCGGCGGTTCCTCCAGCGTCTTCAGTAAAGCATTGAACGCCCCCGTACTTAACATATGTACCTCGTCGATGATATATATTTTGAATCGAGAACGGGCGGGACGGTAGTTAGCGTTGCTTCGCAACTCCCGGATGTTATCTACACCGGTGTTGCTGGCTGCATCAATCTCGATCACATCAACATCCTGCCCTTCGGCGATTGCAATACAGGATTCGCATTCCCGGCAAGGGGTGATGGTTGGTCCATCAGAGGCAAGACAGTTCAGCGAGCGAGCCAATATTCTTGCTGCCGATGTTTTGCCCACACCTCGAGTCCCGCAAAACAGGTGCCCGTGATGAATTCGCTGGCTGTGGATTGCATTCTTAAGGGTGGTAGCAACTGCCTCTTGTCCGATAAGCTCGTCAAAAGTCCAACTTCTGTATTTCCTGGCCAGAACCGTATATGCCATTACGTTTTATGCTCCTTAGTCAGCGGAGGGGCGAGCTACCGCGCTTCGACTCCTGCAAATCTCACTTGAATGCTGAGCAATATCGGGTTTGCAAGGGTTTATTTCCATCCAATATTTCAGCAAACAACTCTCCACGCAAGCAGTCGACCGCATTGAGGGCCAGGTGAGCCACGGCACCTGAGACACGTTGAGTGGGCTGCTACCTCTCGGTCCTGACCCGTTGCCCATCGGTCCCATTGCATGGGACCCGGCCCTCAATGCGATCGGCTGTCGCACAGAGTATGGCAGGAAACGTAAACCGCTTACGGTTCGATTTTGTTTGCCGGTTTTGTAGTTGCACTCGATATCGGTTTTCTAACCGCTGACAAATCCAGCCGGCCCCGGTCCTTGGTTTCGGGGGGCATCGGCCGGATGGTCTTTCGGCTGGGCGAGTCCTCGGACCGGCGGCCTATTGATGCACCCGAGGGTGGGCGATCCGGTTCGGTACGTTCCCTTAAAGGGACATTCTCTAAGGAAATGCTCCGAATGTAAACCGGTCTTTGGGGGCGGTCTTTGGAATCGGTGGGAACCGACGCTATTTTACTGAGGGTGTTGAATGATGGATCGCCCACTATGTGGCCAAATGCCGTCTGTTGGCCGTCAAATGTGGGTTGACGGCTTAGGCAAATATAGAACTGACAACTGGCTGAATCGGGATCGCTGGAGGATCGGGCCATACCCACCGTTCCGGTAGAGAAAGGTATGTTGTTGAACTCCGCCTTAAGCCTTTTACCATCCTTACGAACCCCATATCCGTCGCCACGCGGGCATCCCCCTTGGATGATTCCCCCGGGAATTACCCGGTGAAAAGTTAATTCGTCATAGAAACGTTCCTTAACCAGTTCAAGGAAGTTATTTACGTGATTTGGCGCCTGGTCGTAATAAAAACGTATTACAATATTACCAAAATCGGTTACCATTACCGCTTGCTGTTCTGAAAGCACGGTAATGGTTAATGGCGACGATTCTATGAGGCCGTCGTAGGGTTTCCATACTAATTTATACTTCCCCGGACGCATCAATGTTTCATAGTACTGCGTCAACTCCACACGCAGTCCCACACTGCCATGTGGGGCCAGCACAACTTCCGTGGAGGGACTCTGCGGTTGGAGAGTAACCTGTATATCCAGGGACTCGTGCCTGTTATTCTCGATTGAAAGTGCCGAATGCCCTTTGCCGCTGAAAACATGGGCCAAGGGCAATCCCATCTCGCCTTGGACTTGCTTGCCGGGGGGAACATTTTGTTTGTTGTAAATAACGGAAGTGGATTCTGGTACGACAAGACTGACCGCATCGGATGTTAAATTGGAAAGAAGGAAATTGACCCATATGTGTTGGCCGATTTGGACGACCGTTCGATCGGTATGCAGACTGGCCTTTACCAGCTTGGCCGGGTCATCAGTATTTGCAGCTCCGGCCCAAGATGTCGTCGAGCAAGAGATTAATGTTATGAATAAGATTTTTGTCGAAATATCTGGGTAATTTCGCATAAATTCATTCTCTCAGGTAAATGGTATGCCTACTGTTAAATCTTGCTTAGGGCCTAATGAACATAATATCCCGATTATCAAGCACTTACAATCAACTCCCCCGGATCTCCGAGTTCCCAACCATTACTTATACACCCCCGGAGGCCCATAGGACGCGGATCAGGAAGTATTCAGTATTGAACGTTTTTCGGCGTTCTCGGATTCTTCGTCTATTTCGAGAACCTGATTCACGATCTCCTTTGGCGCCGGACCTAATCGCCAATTCTCGGCCTCCTTGAATATTATGATTACAAGATCACCTCGTTGTCGCTCTTTCTTGTCGGGCTTACGTAGGCGAACAACGGCATGAAGGTAGTAGACCTTCTGCTTCTTTTTATCGGATTTCAAGTTGATAACTCGAATGTCACGAACGTTATGCCAAACGCGTTCAAACGCTTTCTGCTCAGTTGGTGTGTAAGCAGTGCCGAATAATTGCCGGAAAGAGTCATAATCTCCCTCTTCGCAAATAGTCAATGCCTTTTCGATAAACTTGTTAAGGCTGACATCTTGGGTATGAAGATCGCTCGGAAAATGGGTGTAAGGACGTTCTGCATGTGGATTAATCTCGGCCATGGTAGGCCTTTCGATTTCCGGCCCCTCGTCCACCAGGACGTCACGCTGGCATTCGCAGCCACCCATAATTCCTGCTATTAGGAATGCTGCCCATAAAGTTCTAAATACATTTTTTGCAATCATTTATGCTCTTCCACTATGTGTGTTTTAGGATTGTAACGAGTTGTTACTCCCTGGTTATACCTTATGAATACTACGGGGGTTCGGGGAAAAAGCCTATTTGCTGATTGACCGTCATCCGGCTATACGGTTACCGGATGTGATCATCATAATTCTGGATATCCTTGGCGCCAATACACCAGAAACAAAAATATGTAACTCATACCTTAATAATATGTACCATAAATGTTACAGCAAAAGAAATTATTAAATAGACCTGAATTTTTGTACGTAATCGCACATTTTACTACCCATCTCCTTACTTAAAGTCTAAGCCGTATCTATAAATCGAAACAAAATTAGTTTATTTTCCCTTTTATATAAAGACCTTCTGGATGCGAAAAATAGGTAGAAGGTGAGACTTTTTACCAAATATGTACTACAATAGTATGCAGGATGTAATATTTTTTATATAATCTTTCTCCTTCTTCGGCCGGGGCCTGCCCGCACTTTCCCAACCTTTCCCATTCTTGCAGGTCCCGGTTTTATTTTTTGCTTAAATCGGCAGCACTCAAGACAAACACAAAACATCGTTTCTCTTATTTAAGCATCAAGGTAATTATGTCGTTGGGCTTTAGTGAGACCTTGGCTTCACCTTCTTCGCTGATTGGGATACGTCGTCCTCGGGATCTTTCCAGTACATCACAGAGTGTTAGTGAATTGTCACGCTGAGCATTGGGTAAAGTGAGGCAGGCCCGGACCGGTTCAACCTCGGAGTTCCATAGACGAATAATTATGCCCGAATCAAACTCCGCCGGTTTGAGAGTTATAAGTTCTACACAGGGTGGGGTAATGCTTAGAAGCGACTGGCTGGCCGGTCCTTGAAATCCTGTGGTTACGGTGGCCAGCAAGGGCCTAAATAGTTCCGCGCCACCTTGTGCCAAACCGCCGTCCCAATCATCGTTGCCGGTGGGATTGAGTACAAAATCGAATGAGAAATCGCCGGACTGCCATTGTGGGAAGTTGGTTCCCCAACAATTATTGAACAGGGTTGCATATAAGATTCCTGCTTTGTACTCGGTGTTGCTGTTAAAGCAGTAGGCCCCGGGTGCACCAATTGCAACCAATGGAGTATGCAGCGGATAAAAGTTCATCCCTGAAAAAGTGTCCTCTATGCGTAAACCGCGATGTACCGCCATATGGGCTTTATTTGCCTGATCGACAAAGTCATCGCCGGCGATGGCCACCTGCCCGATCCGATCGACCATAACCAATGGATATTTGACGGCCAATGGAAAGAAGGCATACCCCGCTTCGGCGGCGTAGGTGGCTTGTTTACCAATCAGTCGAATGTTTATGTAAAGCTCGCTGCGTCCGAGATAGTGAGTGAATGTTGTACGATAACGTCGAATATCTCCCGATCGGCGATAAGGCACTTTACGAACCGGGCAATTGGCTTCCACGGTGACTCGGCCGTAGAGGGGGGTTAGTTCTCCCTCTATTTTTGCTGCTTCAGCAGAAACCGGTCCGTATTGGGATAAATTTTGGTACTCGGACCGAATATTGTCCCCGATCGAGTTCGGATTACAGTCACGTAGCACACTTTTGGCAAATGTTTTGATCTTTTTCCAGCCGGGCATCTCGTATAGATAAGTGCCGAGTGGAAATTCAACGTTGTGTAAACACCATTGACTAGAATGGGACCTGTCGAACCACCGCGCCAGGCCGCCTGCGGTATGGAACTGCAGAGAGTAATTATTGTTGCTCATAGTAAGCATACGCTGGTTCCATTCTACCTGAGTCTCGGGTTGTGTCCGCCGGGATACCGGACGAACTTTTAATGCCAGATATCCGCAGGGCGGGACCTGGGGAGTAATAAATTCGATAAAACCCTTGCCCCGGTGATAGAGAACGGTTCTCCCGGTAATCGGGCATATAAGTTCAAAATTTTTCTCCGGTAGCTTATGGTCTTTTATGCGTACCACTCCATTACGGGCCCGTGATAATGTGTTAAACAGTACTATCCTGTGATTTCTGTAACTGTTGTTACCATGTCCGACAATAGAAGAAATGGCCTTGGCTTCAATCTCATTGATAGTATTGTGCGCGCTCTTGGCCTGGTCTGCCTTTTTATCCCATGATGCCTTCCAATTACCGACACTTGCTGAAGAGCGATTGCCTGCGAACGTAGAACTGGTGTAAAGATTTCCTTTGGGGAGGATATTACGGGCATTATAAACCTGCTTACCCCAGGTATGTTCGATATGGTGAGTTAACTGTTGATATGCGTGGTCAATTTCAGCCTGCAATTGTTTCGATATTGTTTTTCTGGATAGCATACCGGCAATAGTCTGAAGTGTCTCTATGGACGGCAGACGGTGTTTGTCGAGGCGGGCCGATGCGGTTGACCTTGCCTGACTGGCGATACCCGGAATCAATGAATCAATAAATTCTTTTTCTATGCCCGGAAGGTCTTTGCCATGTCGACGAATAACGGAAATGGCAAAATCCTCCAATCGACCGATCCTGCAAACCGGCCAATCAAAATGAGTATTAATCCAATCGATCTGTTGAATAATGTCGCATATCTTTGAGTTATTGTTGTGCTGGAAGATTTGGACTGATAGCCAGTCGGACCAGGGCCATTCCGGCGGGGGTAAAAGGGGGATCGTCGCTTTTGGATGATAATGACACAACAATTGTTTTTCATCAGGCAACCGCCACCAGAACAATGGTTGGATGGCCGATGGAAGTATGTCTGGATGTGAGGTTATCTGGAAGAACTTTCCACCGGCAGCGGAAAAGGCCATCCCCAACGAAGCGGTATGGGCAGGTACGTTGTTCATACTGGCGGCGGTGGGGATGGTCAGGCCAAACCGCTCGGCTAATCGCCGGGCCTGATAAAGACATCTGCACATTTCTTCCAGTCCGAAGCATTCGCTGTGTGTATTGAAGGGTGCTAAATTCCAGACAATTTGCCCCCTGCGGATATATTTCTCCAGGCATTTGAGTCTTGCTTGTTCCATAAGTTTGGGATCGAGGCACTGGGTAAGAAGCCATGTTGAAAAGGTAAATACAACTCGTTTGCCTGCTTTGCGGTGGGTGGTCTTTTCCAAATTGGTTAACAGTGTATCTATAAAACAGGACTGCTTGGGACTTACCAACTGATCGATAGGTCTTATATAACCTGCGTCGGGATATGTTTTGAATACCAGGTGGATATTACGTGGATCAGCGGGTTTCAGCGTAATTGAATCGCGGTAAACCTGTTTAAGGGGAGTTTTCCAGACGGCCCGGCAGGGGGTTGGCTTGGCGGGACGAGGAATCGACCATAAGTATGTTGATGATCCGTCTGGATATTGGGGCAGGTCCGCCGGCCGGGAGACATATTTTTTCCGACCAACGTATAAACTTACTTCTCCGCCGGTTCCCAGTGTTGGCGGACAGATCAAACCCAATGTTTGAAAAGTCCTGCTTTTGGTTATTTTAAGAAAAGGGGTCCAAATTATCTGAAAACGATCCACTAGTGACACAACATCCTCCATAGGTCATTTCTTGCCGTATTTGTTTTATTCTTGATAGGCCGGATGATGAACCATGCCTATCGGAGTGTTGTACCTTCTGATGGCCATCATTTCAAATAAGTAAGCGTTTTACTTATGGTAAAACTCGGTAAAACTCTTAGATACCGGACTTCACTGTTTAGCTACATAGACAAATTATATGATGATAATATAATAGTTTAGAGGGCTATACCATATGTTCTTTATGGGTATAGACCTGGCATGCCCATCTAGGTTGTTAATGTATGCATTTCGAACATAAGTCAGACCAGGCGCAAAATCCCTCAGTAAGTAGCGATAGTTCGCCTTTACGGCTGGTTTTCTGGGAAACGACTATCGGCTGCAATCTGGAATGTGTACATTGCCGCAGGATGGAAGAGTCTCAGGAATTGTCCAAGCATGACCTGAGCACTGAGCAAGCCAGGGAGTTAATTGATCAAATCGCTACCGTCGGCCGACCGGTTCTTGTATTTTCCGGCGGCGAACCACTCATGAGACCCGACATCTTTGAGCTTGCAGTCTATGCCAAAAAGGTCGGCCTTATAACCGCATTAGCAACCAATGCTACCTTAATCAATTTGCAGATAGCGGGGAAAATCGCAGAGGCCGCTTTTGAGCGGGTTAGTATATCCTTTGACGGGGCAGACCCCGCAACACATGATGCTTTCCGCGGCCAGGCCGGTTCGTTTGAACGGGCGATAGAAGGGGCGAGGCTATTACGAAACGAAGGCGTATCGATACAGGTCAATTGCACCATAGCCCGGCACAACATGGACCAAATCGAGGACATCCTCAAATTGGCCGAAAGCATTGGTGCCGTCGCCGTCCATTATTTCCTGCTGGTGCCCGTAGGATGTGGCGTACAAATCGCCGAAAGTCAGATGTTGAACAAGAACCAAATCGAGGAAAGACTAAAATTGATTTATCAACTAGATCGGCAGACTTCTTTACAGATTAAGCCCACATGTGCACCCCATTATTACCGCATACTTCGGCAGGAAGCCAAAGGCCTGGACCAGCCTCAACCTTCAACCTCATCCGAATCATCCGGTTCGCTTTATAGCGTGACCAAGGGATGTTTGGCGGGTTCGGCGGTATGCTTTGTCTCCCATACCGGTGAAGTCTACCCTTGCGGTTACCTCCCGATATCGGCAGGTGATGTCAAACTTCATGATTTTGCAGATATCTGGCGAAACAGTAGTGTTTTTGCCGATTTGCGGGATCCCAAACAACTCACCGGCAAGTGCGCACAATGTGAATTTATCAAAGTATGCGGCGGTTGTCGAGCTAGGGCTTTTTACCAGTCCGGCGACTATCTTGCCGAAGAGCCTTATTGTGCTTATCAGCCTAAATCATCAGCGAAGAAAGGGAACGTCAATCCTCAACAAAACGACCGTTGACCTCCACCCGGGTAAAGAAAGCGCCTCCCGGCCCTTCATCGATAAATATGAAACTTATAATATCGCCGCATTGGAACTCCTCCTCTTCTGTTAACAGGGGGCCGTTATCGCTTTCTATTGCCTCAAGGTCGGACAGCAATAACCAGGCGTGATCCGAAACAATGGAGCCGATCATATCACAGTCAAAACTAAGTTGGACAATCTCCCCTGGCTGAACCGGCGGATCAAGGAGTACAAAGTTTTCGTCGTTTATGATTTGGGCGGCTGAAAAAATATTTTCGTCGGGATCTACGTAGAGATAGGGCTCAACCGGATAGGCAGTAGTATTGACCAATTCAACGGTCACCGCGTCGAACGATATAATACCTTCGGGAAAAACAGTAATGTCGCATGGCCCCCCCATAACCCCCATCATTATTACACCGCCAATCAGATATGAAATGGGCTTTATGATCTTATTATGAGTGTACATGAAGTATCTCCATGTTGATGTTCGGAATTGAAAACCGGATCGGAATCTGGTTCAACACTATTGATTATACCCGATTATTTAATGTCTAATCAAACACATAAATATCGACTTGAGGACGATATGTGTATCAGGACTGGAATAAAAATGTAAATCTCTTATTTAAGGAACCAGCATGCTATCGTCGTCGGAAGACGGCTTTTCCGTCCCATGGTAGCGTATAAGTTGTCCGGCTCGATATATGTTATCCCCGTTTACCCCTATGGTCGGCTCGGTGTGCCAACCACCGCGCCCATCAGCATACATGGCGTTCTGCCCGGCGCCTTTCTCGTGAATTAATGAATTAGTTTTGTCCTCCTGGTACGGGCTCAGATTTTGGCCGGCCGTCCGCCCATCAAATAACGGATTACGGTCCGCCACCAAGACCATCCTGATATTAATACGATTCAGAAGCCGTCCTTGGGGCAGATTCATATACTGGAAACTGTAGGAATTATTGGCCGGCTCGGCAAAGTCGCTAAACGTTTTATAGCTATCTGCCAGCATTGGTCGGCCGTGTGGATCTGCCGGACAGATAAAAATCCGGGCCTCGCGAACGTATTGACCTTGTAACAGCTTAAATAAAGGCCGAGTATTTGATGCCCGTCGAACACCGGGCGTTCGGCTTTGGTGCCACGGCAGCCAGGATCCCCCGGGTACGTGACCTGCATATGCAATATACCCATTGTTCGCCTGGGCGTAGCTAGCCATTCCATTCCATATCTGTTGCAGGTTAGAACCGCAGTATTTGCGGCGTGCAAGGTTTTGAACCTTGAAGTAACCGGGCACACATATGCTGACAAAAAGTGTAATACAGGCAGCGATAGTGACCAATTCACGTAGAGACAGGATGGGGCTTGCCGACAGATCCTGGGCCGTGCCCGCCGGTATCGCTGAGTCCGCATCAGGGAAAGGCAGGGGGGAGGTTTGTTCGTCGATCCTGGACATTACCCTTTCTGACAAGTCCACTGATGGTTCGGGTAGCTGGTAATCGTCGAGCAAACCAAGTACCTCCCGGAGAACTTTGGACTTTCGGGCCAATTCTGGTGATGACGCTATCGCATCTTCAACCTCCTGGGCCTGTTCTGCCTGCAGTTGGTTCAGGTGAAGGTCCAATAGTAATGATTCTATTCGTTCTATTTCACGTCCGTCACTCATTCCACATTTACTTCCTCTAAACTTGCTCTTTTAATGTCGCTCTATATGTTCGTCCAAAATATGCCACCGCTGAATGCAATCTACTTTTGACCGTTCCCAGGGGAATACCCAGAATATCGGCGATCTCCTTATATGCAAAACGATGGTAATAACATAAAATCAATATCTCCTTAAGATTCACCGGCATCTGATCGACTATTGATCTAACAAACTCTTGTTCCTGCTTCTTTTCCAATACCTCCAATGGAGAAGATGCCGCATCCGACAGAAAATCCAGAAATTGTTGCCCTTCCTCGTCCTCCGAACCCACACTTGCATGAAGTGGTACTTCGGGTTTCCGAGATCGGCTCCGCAAAAAGTCTCGCGCCTTATTGGCCGCGATAGTGAATAGCCAAGGTTTAAAACGGCGCCTTTGATCGAAACTTCCTGCCGACAGATGAATCTGTAAAAAAGTTTCCTGAACAATATCCTCTGCCGTAGGGCCGTTACCGGTGAAACGAGCAAGAAAATTAAACAACTCCCGGCTATAACGCTGTACCAGCAGCTCAAAGCCGGAGACCTGGCCCTCAAGATAATTGGCCAGCAACTGCTCGTCGGTTGGCGTATTCACCGTTCCTGATATTCCTTACGATTATTCCCCTCAGGGGTTCACATTTTTGGTTAAACTGGGGATTACATAATAGTAAGCCCATAAATTTCGTCAAATTACACTTGACATCACACCGCCCATAAACTTAGTGTGTACAAATACTTGGGCAATCAGCCGGGCGAAAATAATGACACTACTGAGGCCGATAACTATCTATATCCCGGCTCCGGATGGTTAAAAAATAGCCAAAACTACGGTATAAACGGAACCAATCATGTCTATAAAAGAACACGGATTACCCGGAAAAACGCTTTCGGCCCTGGTGGAGGCCTCCGGAACCATAAATGCCTCGCTCGAACTTCCCAAGACCCTCCAGGCAATTGCCCAGACCGCCGCTACGGTGATGGATGCTGAGGCTGCTTCCGTCTTACTCCTCGATTGCCTGCGTAATAAACTAGTCTTCAGGGCGGCCACCGGTGTTCAAGGCGACAGGTTGATTGGGGTGGAATTCGATGCACATCTTGGTATTGCCGGCAGAGTTGTAAGAAGCGGCAAACCGGCTGTGGTTATCGATGTTCACAAGGATAAGGATTTCTTCAGCGGCATCGACGATCAGTATCATTTTACCACTCGCGGTCTGGTAGCCGCCCCTTTGGTTAAGAAGGATGAAATCATCGGGGCTGTCGAAGTGCTGAATAAGAACGGGCAGGATAATTTTACCCGCGGTGATCTCGAACTCCTCCAGGTTTTTGCCAACATAGCCGCCTGTGCCGTGGACAACGCTCAAGTCCACGAAAAGCTAAAACAGGAAAATCGAGGACTACGGGCCGGTCAGGATTTTAGCGGGCAGATCATCGGACATTCTCAGGCCCTTATCCAGGCGTTGGATTTATGTGCCCGAGTTGCCGCCAGCAATGCCACCGTACTGGTGCTCGGTGAAACTGGTACCGGCAAGGAATTGATCGCCCGACATATTCATGCCAATTCCTCCAGAAACAGTAAGCCCTTTATTGCTCTCAATTGTGCCGCTTTGCCCGAAACCCTTCTGGAAAGCGAGTTGTTTGGGCACGAGAAGGGGGCATTTACGGGTGCGGTTTCCCAGAAGATCGGGCGATTCGAACTGGCTAACGGCGGTACCATTTTCCTCGACGAAATTGGAGATATCAGCCACTCCACACAGATCAAGCTGCTTCGTGTGCTTCAGGAAAAGGATTTTGTCCGCGTGGGCGGGACCAAAACCGTCACCTGTGATGTCCGCGTGATAGCCGCTACCAATCGGGATATTCAAAAGGCTGTTGAAAAAAGTGATATTCGAGAGGATCTTTACTACCGCCTGAATGTGTTTCCCATCCAAATGCCTCCACTTCGCCAACGGCGGGAGGATATTCCTATGTTGGTCGAACACTTTGTTAAGGTTTCCGCTACCCAGTTGAATGTACCCCCTCCCCAGGTAACCGAGGAAGCGATGGCCATGCTGACTACCTACAAATGGCCGGGCAACATTCGCGAACTGCAAAACATCCTCGAAAGGGCAGTCTTGCTCTCCGATGGCAGGACTATCGGAGCCAATGAGCTGCCCAAGGAGATCACCGGAAAAACGGTTATTCAGCCTCTTGATAAGAATGATTCAGGTTTATGGGGCTACGAAAAAGCCCTCATCGTAAAGGCCCTCAGAGAAAACGGTTGGAACCAGACCCGGGCCGCAAAAGTCCTTAATATTTCTCGTGACAACCTTCGCTACCGCATTAAAAAATACGACATCAAAAAACCCGATTGATCCTCGAATAACGGTATTTGGGGTAATCAAACCGATTTTTTTCATATTTCCTGTCGTAAATCGTATAGAATCTGCACTATCAAGTGAGGATTCGAATCCCCCTCGATTTTTGAGGTACCCGTGTAAATGGACAGGAATTGCATAGAACGTTGCCTGGATGGCCATCCGGAAGCCTATCGTGAGCTTGTAGGACGCTATCAGGCCATCCTGCTGAGTTTCCTTGCCGGTCAACTTAACGACGGCAACTTAGCGGAGGAGGCCGCCCAGGAAACCTTTGTACGGGCCTATTTTGCCCTCAACAAACTCAAAAAACCGGATTCTTTTGTCTCCTGGCTGCTTGGAATCGCCGGCCGAGTGGCCAAGGAGCAGCAGAGGGATCGGAAGAGACAACGGGACCTTGCCGGATTGTGGTCGGAGCGGAATCAGGAACCTGAGTTATCGAACGACTTGGCTCTGGAACGGGCCATTGGCGAACTGCCGGACATTTATCGGGAAGTTGTACTGCTGAGGTATTACGGCGATCAAACCTGTTCCCAGGTGGCCGAGCAGTTGGATATTCCATTGGGGACGGTGACCAAGAGACTCTCGCGGGCCTACCAAATGCTTAGAGAGTCGATACGCCGACATGAAAACTTACCGGGCCAACTGGAGGTACGGCCATGAATTGCGAACAGTGTCAGGAAAACATAGTGGCCTTCATGGAAGATCTTTTGGATCAGCTTCAGGCTGACGCCATGGCCACCCATTTACAGGATTGTCCCGCCTGTCAAGCCGAGGCTGATGAACTCAGTCAACTCCGGGATAAACTTTTGAAAGATGGAGTGGCTTTGTCTCAGCAAACATTGGATAACCGCGTCATGGACCTCATCTTACGAGAACAAACTATAAAAATGAGGAGAATTACTATGATAAAAAGATATACCAAAGTTGGAACAGCACTGGCTGCAACGATTGCTATCATTGTCGGATTGTCCATATTGGTTTTCAACCAATCGGTTACACCGGCATATGCTCTGGAACAGACTCTTGAAGCTAACAAAGGTATTAAATATTTACACATCCGAATCGATCCTGCCGGTAATGGTGTAGGGGAAGCATGGGCCCAGATTGATGAGAATGGCGAATTACTTCTTCTGCGTATGGATTTTCCGAAAACAATGGATG
>CP070790.1:2880701-2889743 GCA_020346805.1 Planctomycetota bacterium | reverse complement strand
CGGGCCGACGTCGAGGGCCCGCGGGTATACAAACTGCCCCGGCCCCATACCTTTTTCGCCGAAGATTTTGGTCGGCTTGCGACCGGCGATCCCTTGTTTGTCGCAGCTTGCCGGTAGTAGAAAAACCAGGCAGGTAGGGATGAATATTACATGATGAAAAAGTTTTGATGATAACAATGAATTCATACCCCCAAGTTAATTCGTTACTTCCTCGCTCGCAGCAACAACCAACTACAAATCTGTGCCGCAACAATCCCCGCTGCCACAATGACCAGGCTAGTGGTAATCACCACATCGTCCCGACCGTAATGCATGTGCCCCAATATGGTTAATGCAATACCCTCAAATCCTATAGGTCCGACCAGTTGTGTTACCACCACTTCAAACAAACTCAATACAACCACGATCAGTCCCGCAGCCAGCAGGGAGGGCCAAATTATGGGCAACAGAACGTATGTAAGTACATCAAGGCTGCCGGCACCGTCGGTCCGGGCCTGGTCAACGGTAACTATAACGCGCCTGCCGACGGCTAGCCAGACTATCAGTACCGCAATCGCCCCATATCGTGCGGCCAGCGATAAAATCCAGATCCAAGGGGTGTGAGTATAAAGGTTTCCCGCTATTCCGGGGCGATTATATGCAACTACCAATCCGATTCCCAAAGCCGCCGGGGGCATCATGGCAGATAGAAGAACTAGAAAGGCCCCCAATTGTGTGCCCGTTCGCACCCATCTTCTGTCCGTTGCTCGCCGAAGGGTTATGGTACCCACTGCCAAAGCTACGGTTACCAGAGCCGTTATCGAAGATACGAATAGCGATACACTCCATTGGCGAGCAAATAAAACAAAACCTTCCCGCCACGCTCCCAAATCACGCAACGATGTAGCCATAACCAGCACGGGAATCCCCACGCTGATTAACCAGATGAGAATCGATCCTGTCCACGTGCCGTACCCGAAGGATATCCGGCCGGGTCTATCGTCCACCTCGAACGGCTGCCAGTCGGCTACCCCTTGAATACTCCATGCCGCCAGGGCGATCAGTACCATTACGATTGCTATTGGTTGCACCGCCATGTCCATTATCTGGCCGGTCGGCGCCCCGACATCAACAAGAACCATAAGCTCCGTGGCATATACCCGCGACAAGGTTAGATGCGGGATGGCATATTCAAGCAATGTAACGGCGAACACCAGACAGGCAGCGGCAATCAGATAGGGTCGCAAACTGGGCACTACCGCTCTTACAAAAGCGCGAGTCGGTGTAGTATCGAGTATGGCCAATGAATAAACGGCTTGACCGGTGGTTCGCCAACCGGCGGAAACGATCAGGGTGACTATAGGCCACAACCAACCGGCGGATATTACCCCCGCCCGAACCGCTCCACCCGCCCACATCGAGGAGGCACCTGTCGGTAATAATCCTCCCAAAAATCCGTTCGGGGCCAAGGCCAACCCCCATGCGTAGGCATAGACCTGAGGTGGGATCAACAGCGGGGCCAGCGTCAGGCCCATCAACACCGGCCATCTTCGCCGACCGCTCGCTCCCAACACCGCCGCCGGCAACAAACCCAAAATAATCGCCCCTAAAGTAGCCACCGCCGACAGCGTTAAACTTCGAACCAGTAGAATCCCTGACGATGGTACGGCAACTGTTTCGGTGGGAATACTTCCCCGATTCAGACTTGCCGACACCATTCCCAACAGCGGGGTTAAAATACCGGTCAGCAGCGCCAGCCAGCCTACCGCGCAGATCAAAATGACCGCCCACCGCCTCATGTGCATAACTCTTATCAAGTTTAACTTGTATGTCTGGGCCACGCTGGTATCTGGGAACCCGCCGCACGCGGCGGGGCTAAACTACCCGTTTGCGCTCGCGGCTCTGATTGAGGCGAACTTACCACAAATGTCTCAGGCGGGAAAATCGGGATCGGGGATACTGGTATAGGAGATACGCATGGGGGCGGTGCCCTGAGCCCCGTGCATACCGCCGAAGTACACAGTATGGGAACCGAATTTTGCGTTCAGGTCATCCACGGCATGGGCTAATTGAATCCGGTTCTGCTCCGCGGGAAATAACGGTCCCGTTGCACTGCAACCCGGTATCAGCTCACACAACATAACTCCGACCTGCAACGGGGTACCTTCGGGTCTCTCGACCCACAACTTACCGAAGGCCTCCAGCATAGTCAGTGTATCCTGGCATAATCCCAGCGGTGCCTGGTCCGTCCACGATCCTCGAGGCAGGAACGACACATGAACCAATAGCTTTCGAGCCCAGTAGTTCAGGTCACGCATGCGGGCGGCGGCCTTGTGGATGAGCCTGACCATTACCGCCCGGGCGTCGGCGTCGTTTCTCAACCCCGGCGGCAGGACGTGGGAATGCCCGACCGTTCGGCGGCAGGTCGGCGATTCAGGCAGATCGTGGCCGCGAAGCCAATGCCACCACAACTCGCCCAATACGCTGTGCCAGATTTCCACCAACCGTTTTTCCGACTGCTCGCAAAGTTGCTGCACCGTGGTTACCCCGTGCCGATTCAGCCGCTTCAGCATCTGCGAGCCTATCCCCGGCAAATCGTCCAGGGCCAGACTGTAAAGCTTGTTGGGCAGCTCTTCCGGTGTAATGACCACCAGCCCGTCGGGTTTCTGCATTTTAGTGGCCACCTTGGCCAGGAAACGATTGGGCCCCAGTCCAATCGAACAACGGATGAATTTACCGATCCGCTCCCGCAGGGCCTGCTTGATCTGATAAGCGATATCCACCGCCCGGCCCGGCTCCTGTTCCGTACCCAACAGGCGGCAGGAAATCTCGTCGATCGAATGCACCGCCTCAACCGGCAGACATGATTCCACCGTCTCGACGATGGCATGGTGATAGCGTACGTAGACCGCCGGCCGGGCCTCCACGATCCGCAGTTTGGGGCACATTTTCCTGGCCCGTCCCACGTGGGTTCCCGTTTTGATGTCGAAATAACGGGCCTCATAGCTGACCGCTATGCAGCAGGTGCTGTCCGTGTTCACTGCCACTACCGCCACCGGCTGATGGCGGAGCTCCGGCTGGAGCTGCTGCTCAACCGAGGCAAAATAGGCGTTAAAATCCATAAATAGGGTTGTCAGGCTCATTATCCACCCCGTAACAATATCTAAAGGAGAGGACATACCTAACATATACCAAACATTACATGAAATCAAGGGCTTAAAAAAGAAAAAATTGAGGGGGATCTGGAAAGATATGGCGCCTCAGCCCAATCCGAACTATCCGCCGCGGCGGACGGTACCGACTGGGTACGATCACAGTATGAATTGCGTCACGATCACCATTCCGTACCGCGAGCGTAAGCGAGCGGAGTACCCGAATGGCATGAAAAAGCCAGCTGCTAGTTTTCTTTTTCTTTCCCGGTCAGATGAAGTGTTTCGGGGTTCACCTCGTCGGCGGGCATACCGTGTTTGGCGGCGAATTCTTGCAGCTCTGCCAGGGCCGCCTGGCACTGCTGCTCAGTGGCCAGGGCCATCACCTCTCGGCGAAAGGCCCGCCCCAGTTCCTTTAACGGATTGGCTAACTCGTTGTACTCGCGCTCCAGGCGGTAGATCCAGGGTTTGGTTGGTTGCTTCTGTATTTTCCATCGGAAGTAGTACTTGATGCGATTTTGACGAAGCTGCTCCTTCCACTCCGGCGTCATAATCGGCTCGGCCTGGTCGCGATATTGCTCCAGCAGCTTTTCGCCCTCGGCAAACTGTTCTTCGTCGAAATCCAGAAATTGCCGCGCCCGGTTCAGGAACCGTTTCCATTCCCTAGGACCCAGTTGTCGAGTTTGCCACGATGCCGAGTTTTCAGCGTTTTGCATCTCTTCCGACTTGGGTTTCGTTTCGCCTTCCTCCGTCTCCTCCTTGTCGAGATCGCGGAAGGGATCCTGGTTCCCGTTCATTTTCCCTTCGGCCCAGCGATCCATCCTGGTCTCGAACCGATCGGTGGCCTGCTGCATTTTGCTCTTGAACTCTTCCAGATGATTCAGTTGGTCCTCATTCAGGGTTTTGCGGAAATCATCCAGGCCGTCGATAAAGTCCTGCATAGCCGGTAACGCCGACTTGGCCCGTTTGGCGAACTCCTTACCCGATCGCTTGGGGACTTTCCCGTTTCCGGTGATTATCGTTGCATACATATATTCCAGGAAAGAAGCGCCCTCTTTCCCGTGGTTATCGCCTATTTGCATCATCCGCCGGGCCATTGTTTCACTGAGGCGGGCCTGCTGATCCTCTGATAACTTCCACTCCTTCCAATCATCTACCATCCCACCGGCGATAGCGCGGGCCATCCTCGGCGTCAGGCGGATGCCGTGCTTGGTCGGACGCATTACTTCCTCGCCGGGCGGCGGAATCACCGGACCCATATCCTGGGTCGGTTGGGGAGCCTGATCCACTTGTGCCTCTTGGTCGGGGGCGGTAGCTGTTTGGGCGTATGCGCTGCAAACCAAACCCACTATTATCTGTAAAATAACCAATATTTTCAGTAAGTGAATCATGGTTCCTCCAGTCGCTGCTCTTGGTCCGCCTCCGGCGGAGGGGCCTGTGGCGTACTATCGAAACCTTTCTCCTCTAACAGGGTTGCTATTCGATCCTCGGCTGCCTCAAGTTGTGCTTCCGTAGGTATCTTGTCAATTTTGGTTTTTAGTTCGTTACCGATAACTTCGATCGGCTCCATCAGCTTTTCGTGGTCATCCTCAATCAAAGTTCGTAACGGATTGTTCCACCCATCGGGTAAACGCCAAACCATGTTTTTCCAAAGGGTATTAAGGTATATCCGATTGCGCCAAATTTCATCTCGGGCTGTGTTGTTGGCCCGCTCTACACATTCGCGCAGTATCGAATCGGCGGAGGACGACTGCAAGTCGTCTAACTGATATAACTCTTTGGCTTCCTTGACGTACTTTTCCCATTCCGCAGTTTTTCCACGAGTCATCACGTCTTCGGCATTTTTCTTTGCCCATTTCAGGTGTTTGGATTGGCCGCTTTCATCTCGTTCGATTTTGCGATTCTGGTGGAAGGGATCGCCATACTTGGTCACCTCCCCACTGGCCCATTGTTTCATGGTTTCCTCGAAGGCGTCGAAGGCGGTATTGACGGCCATCAGTTCGCCGGCCATCTTGAGCTGTTGTTTTATGGGCAGCAGGGGGCGAACGTCCTGAACGGTGCCGCGAATCAGATTTCGAACCTCCGGCAGCATAGGCATAAGACGTTCGGCAAATTCTTTGCCAAAGGTCGGCGGCATGAATCCACCACCGCCGTCTCCTTTTTGATAGTCAAATTGTTCTTCGGCAAAGCGCTCGATAAGCTCCTGAGCCGGCCCGTCAATAGTGTGGGCCAACTGCATCATCCGCCGGGCCACCAATTCATTGGCCTGGTCGGATTTCTCCTTGTCCATTTTGTAGTGCCTGACCAGGCTGTGTTTCGTGAACTGCCTGGCCATCGCCCGGGCCAAGCCCGGGGTAAATCGAATCCCGTATTGGGTGGGACGGGACATGAGATCTTCGTCATCGGCCGATTGACCGTTTTCTTGAGCCGATGCCGGCCAGACCAGGACGGCAATTAAAATCGTACAACCAAGTAGTTGTCTGAACATGAGGCGTTGCTCCCACAGCAGAAAAGTCGTTACGCGGCAATTTAGTAAGACCAAATACTGCCCCAGGGAATTCCCCTTGGCCGATATTCTAACCGCAAACTCTCTACGGTTCAACACGGTGCAGGTAGCTAAAAATACCCCCCACAAAGGCCCCGATACCCACAACGGTGGCAAGAGGGGTGAAAATTACCATGTGATTGGAACCCCAGTTCATAGTATCGTAAACAAAGGCAAAAAGCATCCAGAAAAGCAGAACCGTGGCGATACACAAACCGGTGCTGTAGATGGGATTTTTCAAAAAAGAGGAATACAACCAGGCAAAACCAAAGATAAGAATTGCGCTGGAACATATAGCGCCGTAAACTACTTTCATGCGCTCTAATACCTCTTTGGTTTTTACTTCCTCGATCACATAAAGTGCAAACATATTCAATAAACATATAACCGTGATAACGCCGATTCCTACCATGGCTTTACTGGTAATGATGGCGGCACGTGAAGGGGGTAAATAAGCCAGAAATTCACTCGAACGATCCGGTCGTTCTCCGGCAATGGCAACTCCTCCCACCATGGCTACAACTAGAAAAGAGATCATACAGCTTATTCCCGGAGCATTCGCGAATATATACCACCAATCATGGGCTTGGCCCTTATACGATATTGTTGCCACTAAGGCACAAAGTAAATAAGGCAGCAATATTAATGCCAATCCCCCAATCCAAAGGACGCGATTGGCCATGAAATCTTTCCAGATCAATGCTCTCATGCCGCCACCTCCGCCCCTCGGATATAATCCTTGAAAATCTCTTCCAATCCCAGATCGATCACCTCAATGTTCTGCAACGGATTGGCCGACCGCAAGCGCTCCACCGTATTTGATGTAAAGTCTTTGACGGTGATTAACCATTCTCGGCCCTGGACTCGATTCCAGATCGTGCCTTCTGGAGATTCTTTGGGCTGTTGCCCTTCCTCAAGCACCGCTCGGATACGCTTGGTGCCGCTTACCAACTGTTCGGTAGGAGCAACAGTCAACAACTGCCCTTCGTGAATAATACCTATTACGTCTGATACCCTTCGCACGTCGCTGAGCGTGTGACTCGATAAGAAAACTGTACGTTTACGCTCGCAGATAGAGTGCAAAACCCGTTCAACTATTTCCTCACGAACCAGCGGATCCAAACCGGCCATCGGTTCATCAAGGATGAGCAGCTCCGGCTCATGGGCCAGGGCCAACACCAGGGCGAGTTTGGTAACCATTCCCTTGGACAGGTGCTTGACCTTTTGATGGCCATCCAAACCAAAGAGGTCCAGAAGTTCGCTGCAATATTTGTCGTTCCAGGTTTCATAAAACGATCGGCAAAATCGGACTACCTGCCCGACCCGCATCCAGCGGTAAATGAAATGCTGTTCGGGCACATAACCTACATATCGTTTCACCTGATCTTGCCCACTATTGAGATTTATGCCTAACACGTTCCCCTGACCGGCAGTCATGGGCAGCAGACCCATAATCATTCTGATAGTCGTAGTCTTACCTGCCCCGTTAGGACCAATGAAACCGAATGCGGCCCCTTTGGGAATTTGCAGAGACAGCTCCCGTACCGCAGTATTTCTCCTATAACGCTTGGTCACCCCGACCAACTCAATAGCAAGATCAGATGAAGTCGCCTGGATCATTATTGGTTCCTCGCCTTTACGTCGGCACCCGCCAGGGCTCTTTGAAAAATGGCCCCTATCTTTTCGCCTGATAATTGTGCTGCCTTCCCGGCGAGAATGGCCTGCATAAACGTCTGGTAGAGCGCCTCTTGAGATTTGTTTCGTGCCAACTCCGCCCCCCGCTCGGCCACAAAGAGCCCCAGGCCCCTGCGGGCATATACCAGCCCTTCCCGCTCCAGTTGGTCATAGGCTCGCTGGACGGTGTTGGGGTTGACGGCCAACTGCACAGCTAAAGCCCTCAATGAGGGCAGCGCCTCGGCCGATCTGAATACGCCTGCCGCCACCAATTGCCGAATATAATCGGCGATCTGCTGATAGAGGGGGACTGGGCCGTTGGGATCGATGGGCATGACCGAGATTATCCTAATAAGTGAATTACTGCATTAGCTTACTAATACAGTATAACACACACATCGCCCCTTGTCAAAGAAAAAATGAATAAATTTCCATGGTCCAACCCGATCCCCGCCTTGTGTATAATCGCCGACGCCCATTTGAGATAAAGAGTGCTGGATCCGGTTCTACGTAAAGGGTGATCGATGTTTCAGACCAATATGTGGTGTTATATGTGGGATCTGGTTGATGAGGGGATTGACGAGGTTCTGGACCGACTTCTGGGTGAGGCCGGTGTTACGGGGATTTCGGTAGCCACCTTTTACCACAGCGTCGATCAAGTTCGACCACATGCAAGGATTTCGCCGAGAAGTTTTCGTTCGCCCGGCGGGGCCCAGTTTCAGCCACAAGCCGACAGGTACACCAATACTCGGATGCGCCCAGTGGTAGCGTCATGGCTGAAGAAGGGTAATCCCCTGGTTCAATTGGCCGATGCATGCCAAAAGAAAGGACTGACACTTCGCGGATGGACGGTGTGCTGCCACAGTTCGCTGATGGTGAAGAAGTATGAAAGCTGCGCGGCCAAAAATGTTTTCGGCGACATCGACCCTACCTGGTTGTGCCCGGTTAATCCCGATGTCCGCGAATACCTGCGAGCCATGGTTGAAGATCTTTCGGAAAATTATCCGTTTGAGACCATCGAACTGGAGCGCCCGTCATTTCAGGAGCGCCCCCATTCACACGCCCATCACAAGGTAGGTCCGGAACTTGGGGAGGTCGGGCATTGGCTTTTTAACCTGTGTTTTTGCGAATCCTGCCGACAGGCAGCCAAGGATGACGGTATTGAGGTTGAGGCTGCTGCCGAGGCGGCAAGCTCTACTTTGGAGAGGATCTATTACCATGGTGAACCGTTGGCTGAATCAACAGCAGAGATCATCGATCAGGTTCCGGCACTTGGTGAGTATACCGATTGGCGATGTGCTAAAGTGACCTCACTTGTCGAGATGGTAAGACAATCATGCGAATGTAGAATTGTGATCCACCGTGCCGGCGAACGATTGGTAGCCGCTGCGGATTTCAAGGCTATTGGTCCACATTGTCATGCCACGTTGACCAACTGCCCCTATCCGTATGATGATAAAGCAATTGAGTTGACTATAAGTGAAGCGTTGGAAGATACTGGAAACATCGGTCACGTGGAGCTGGGTTTTAGCGCCTGCTTGCCGATGTGCCCGGACTCTGCCACTTTGGTACGGTCCTTATCTCATGCCGCCAGGCTCGGTGTGCCTTCAGTCAACATTTACAATTACGGCATGATCCCGTTACCACGTATGGAATGGATTCGGCAGGCAACGCGTTATGCCCGTCGCGAATCGG
>CP070790.1:2865626-2880601 GCA_020346805.1 Planctomycetota bacterium | reverse complement strand
GATTCGTACAAGGTGCCTATCGGCGAATCTCGACGCGGTTGTCCTTGAGGACAAGTTGTCCTTTAGCAAACAATCTAATGGCCTCCGGATAAGCGATGCATTCCTGTTCGAAAACTCGGTTGGCCAGGGTGTCCGGATTATCGTCGGGGAGGACGGGGACTTTTCGCTGCAGGATAATGTGGCCGGCGTCGTATTCGTTGTCGGCAAAATGAACGGTGCAGCCGCTTTCGGTTTCGCCGGCGGCCAATACCGCCTCGTGGACGTGGTGACCGTAGAAGCCCTGGCCCCCGAACTTGGGCAGCAGGCCGGGATGGATATTCATCACCTTCCCCAACCAGCGGTCGGGGATTTTCCAGTAACACATCCAGCCGGCCTGACATGCAAGATCCACCTTGTATTTGTCGAGTTCCTCGGCGATGAGCCGACTGAATTCGTCCACGTCGGGATGATCTTTCTTGCGGATGATGGTAACCGACAGGCCGGCGGCCTGGGCGCGCTCAACGCCCTTAACCTTGGATAACGAGGAGATCACCAGGGCTACCCGGGCGTCTAATTCGCCTCGTTCGATATATTCTAAAATATTTATCAGGGTACGACCGCCGCCGGAAATTAGAACACCCAGTTTTATCATGATAGATAACTCACCTTCGGTTGATTTTTTTATCCACTTACTTATCCGCCAGAGGCGGACGGCTGGTTTTTAAATACATCATTTTTCTGGGATAACCTGAATGGACATTTGACACGACATCCCATCAATTTCACAACTAAAGTCAGGATCTATAAGTTCTGGATCTACAGTTAATTCGCGAGCAAGCGTCTCATGTTTAATATACTCTTCGCATGCATCGATCGCATCTTGGAGAGCACCCTCGATATTTAAGCGGGTACTGATCCTATCCTGATAATTCAACTGCTTCTGCTTTCTAAGATTCTGAATATGGTGTACAAATTCGCGGGCGTACCCCTCAGCCTTAAGATCGTCGGTCAGTTCGGTACTGAGTACCACCACCACCTTTGGGCCCTGGGCGGCGGTCCACCCTTGGCGGGCCTCGAGGGTCACCTGAACGTCTTCGGGAATCAAGTCAACTTTCTTACCAGCAACAGTCAATTCGGCCTTACCCTTCTCGTCGAGTTGTCGGCGAAAATCGGCGGCATCAGCAGAATTAAGGGCCTTTTTGATCTGCGGAGCCAGTTGGCCGAACTTGGGGCCCAGGATTTTGAAGTTGGGTTTGATCTGGTAAGTCACATAGCGGTCGGCGTCGGCGACAAACTCGATACGCTTGACGTTTAATTCGTCGGAGATCAAAGGCAAATGCGTGGAAAGCCATTGTTGATGGGAGGAATCAGCCAGGACAATCTCCACCACATCCAAAGGTTGCCGAACCTTGATTTTGGCATCCATCCTTGCCGACCGACCCAACGATGCGATTTCACGTACGATGGCCATTTCTTGCATAAGCTTACGGTCGATCCTGGATTGGTCGGCTGCCGGATAATCGCGAAGATGAACGCTTTCTTCGGCATTGGGGAAGTGCGACCGGACCAGATTTTGATACAGAGACTCGGCAAAGAAAGGGGTAAACGGGGCGATTAGATCCGATAGGGTAGTCAAACAGGACCACAATGTTTGATAAGCAGCCTTTTTATCGTCGTCCATGCCGCTGCGCCAGAACCGATCCCGCGATCGGCGAACGTACCAGTTGCTCAGGGCGTCGACGAACTCGACCAGCCGGCGGCAGGCGGGGTAGTTTTCGTAATTGTCCATGGCCTGGCGGACGTCGACGATGGTCTGATTGAGTTCCGCGGTCAGCCAGCGATCTAATTCGCTGAACCGGCATTCTGTTTCTTTGCTCTCGGCCGGCGACCACTTATCGATATTGGCGTAGATCACAAAAAAGCTGTAGACATTGTATAGTTTGATGAGAAACTCGCGCTGATCGGTAGCAATGGTTTCCTCTTTGAAGCGGGCCCCGGTCCACGGCGTCTGGCTGCTCAACATCGACCAGCGCATGGCGTCAGCCCCTTCACGATCGAAGATATAGGAAGGCTCCTTGTAATTGCGTTTGCTCTTGGAGAGTTTTTTGCCGTCCTCGCCGGCCACTAATCCCAATACGATGCAGTTGCGGAAGGGGTGGGGATAGTCCTCGGCAAATATGGTGCCGTTTTTGTCATCTGTTTCACTGAACAATATGGTACTGATGGCCAAAAGGGTATAGAACCAGCCGCGGGTCTGATCGATGGCTTCGCTGATGAAGTCAGCGGGGAAGCGATCCTTGAACAATTCGGCGTTTTGATGTGGGTAGCCCCATTGGGCGAAGGGCATACAGCCGCTGTCAAACCAGCAATCGATCACCTCGGGTACACGCCGCATGCGTGCACCTTTGGCGAAGGACGAATCGTAGGTGACGGCATCGATGTAAGGCTTGTGTACCTTGAGATCGTCGATCAGCTTGGGATTTTTCCGTTTGGCTTCATGCCAGACCTCAGTACCCTGCACACCGGGTTTGGCCATTAGTTCGTCATAGGATGCGACGGCCTCCTGTTTTCCTGTTTTCTCACATTCCCAGATGGGCAAGGGTGTCCCCCAGAATCTTTCGCGGGACAAGGCCCAATCGACGTTGTCGGCCAGGAAATTGCCGAAGCGCCCGTCGCGAATGTGTTCGGGCAGCCAATTGATTTTAGCATTATTGCCCAGGAACTTATCTTTGAATTCGGTGGTGCGGATGAACCAGCTCTTGCGGGCGTATTGAATCAGGGGATCGTCCTCGGCCCGCCAGCAGAAGGGATACTCGTGGCGTACCTGCTCGCGTTTGAGTAGAACACCGCGGTCTCTCATCCAGTAGACGATATCTGAGTCGGCCTCCTTGCAGAATCGGCCGGCAAAATCTGTGGCCTCAGGTACAAAGGTGCCGTCAGGGGCGATGAGCTGCAGGAAACCGAGCCCTTTCTCCTGGGCCACGCGGTAGTCGTCTTCACCGAAGGCCGGTGCAATGTGTACGATGCCCGTGCCGGTGTCCAGGCTAACGAAATCGCCATCGATGACTTCCCAGGCTTTACCGCCCTCAGGCTGTGCATAACGGAAGATAGGTTCATACTTAGTGCCCACCAGCTCCGCACCCTTCATGGTTCTTACGATACGGATATCCTTTTCGATATCCACCGGCAGACCTTTGAAAACAGCGGGGATCAAATCTTTAGCCAGAATAAACTCTTCATCTTCGACGGCGATTTGGGTGTATTCGATATCAGGATGCACAGCCAAGGCTACGTTACTGGGCAGAGTCCAGGGGGTGGTGGTCCAGGCCAGGAAGCTGGTTTTGGGTTGGCCTTCAAGGCGGAAACGTACGGTAATCGAGGGATCGTCCACCGGGCGATAACCCTGTCCGACCTCACCGGCGGACAATGCGGTACCGCCCTGGGGCCACCACCAGACGACTTTATGTCCCTGGTATAGCAAACCTTTGTTGAACAGAGTGGCCAGGGCCCACCAGACGCTTTCCACGTACGACTGGTGGTAGGTAACGTAGGCCTCATCGAGGTTGATCCAGAAGCCGAGTCGGCGGGTTAAATCCTCCCATTCCCTGGTGTAGCGAAAGACACTCTCCTGGCAGAGCTGAATGAACTGCTCGATGCCGTATTTTTCGATTTCCTCTTTGGTATGGATGCCCAGTTCCTTGCATACTTCGGCTTCGACCGGCAGACCGTGGGTATCCCAACCGCCCTTGCGATGGCAGTAGTAGCCGGTCATGGTCTTATAGCGGGGGAAGACGTCCTTAATGATCCGCGTCAGGCAGTGGCCGGGGTGGGGCAAACCGTTGGCGGTCGGCGGTCCCTCGTAGAAAACAAAAGGCGGACAGCCTTCACGCTGCTTGAGCGATTTTTCGTAGATGGCTCCGGTTTCCCAAAACTTATGGATCTCGGCTTCGGCGGCGGGGAAATCAAACTTTGCGGGTACTTCTTTGAACATTTTTATATTTCCAAACTTACAGTCCAGCCCCATCGCTAGCGACGGGAGTTGCATATCGTGAATGTTAAAGAGTGCCACACCCGGTACCGCTAGACGGTATAACCGCTAAACAATGCATAAAGTGCATATGTTAGGGCGATCTTGGCCTTATGCCAAACCGCCCTGGACTCAGGCGGCCGATTCTGAGATTGGGGATTCAGCACGCCCGATGACGTCCAATCGCTCCCATCTACCATGGTGCCACCGAGCCCAGAGGGTAATCCCTACGGTGATCACGTGGGCGGTGGCGAAGATCCAGGGTCCTTTGGAGCCGAGTCCGGGCTGGAAACAGACCATCAAGGTCCCACCGCCGACCATTATGCTCCAGGCCTGGAGGCTGCTGACCATTCCCGGCCAAAGGGTATCACCGGCTCCGCGCAGGGCGTTGCTGTAGGTAATGGCGATAGCGTCGAATAATTGGAACATGGCCACAAAAACCATCAATTGAGTACCGATTTTGATGACGGTTTGGTCATCGCTGAATATCTGCATGAGTTCCCGGCCGAAAATTACGAAAATTACAGCCATTATCCCCATATAGATCATGTTTATCAGGGTACCTAGTCTGGCCCGTCGGCGAGCGAGATCACATCGGCCTTGGCCGATGGACCGGCCCACAATGGTGGAAACGGCTATACCGATCCCGATGGCGGGCATGAAAGACAGCTCGGTGAATCGCCAGCAGGTTGCGGTGGCGGCCAGATGCTTGGTCCCGAAGGCACCGATTATGAAAGCCAGGAATGCCGCCCAGGCGGTGATATTCAGTACGAATTCGATACCCGAAGGCCAGCCGACGCGGACCAAACGTCGCATCTTGTCCCAATCCAATCCCCATGAGTGCAAGGGATCGAACCGGGCAGCATTTTTACCGAAGCACATTGCCCCTAGCAGCCAGAATACCCTGACGCAACTGGCGATCACCGTACCCCAGGCCGCTCCGTCAACCCCCATCTGGGGCAGACCCCACTTGCCGAATACCAGACCGTAACTCAAGAAGGCATTGATGATATTTGCCCCGACCACGGAGATGGTATTTTGCATGGGTTTGTGAATACCGTTGAAAAAATGTCCCAAGGCCACCGAAGCACCGGCCAATCCCAGACTGATGAGCCTGATCTGTGTATAGGAAACCTCCATATCCCGAACATCGGGGGCGTGGCCGAACCAGTCGTAAAGAGCAGGCATCATCGGCCAGAGAATGAAAACCGACAAACCACATAACAAACTGAACCAGATCCCCTGCCAAGCGTAGGCGGAGCAATCCCGTAAACGATTGGCCCCCAGCGATTGGCTCACCACTGTGGTAACACAAACCATCATTCCCAACAGCATGCCGAATATACTGAAAAAGACCATTGCCCCGGTGGAAACCGCGGCTTGGGCCGACGGGCCGAGCTGGGAGACGATGGCGTAGTCGACGATGCTCAGCAAGGTCTGGGCGACGGTGCTCATCACGTTGGGGGCGGCAATCGCCAAGAGTAAGCGCAAATCACGCTTCCAGGACTCGGCCGCCGTATCCCGGGCCAAGTCAGGGATATGGTGTGTGAGTGAAGCATCCCAATCACAATCCTGGCTGTCAAAAGGCTGTTTTTCATTGTCCGACATAACAAAATCCAATAAAAAACCCGGGAATTTCGACGCTCCCGGGTATGCAATACTCTATCATTCTAATCTTGCAGGAGCGCTATGAGACCTCCTTTGGGCGAATATAACCCGTAATTATGAATCTAATGACTGTCATAACTGTATCTCCGATGAAACTATCGGCCGGCACAACAAGCAGACTTTACCCGCAAAAGAATGATAAATCAACCCCGGGGCAGGAAGCCAGGCCCGGGGGCCACGTCCATCTGACTCTCGATTTCACTCTTGGGACGTTGGGGTCGCGGTTTTCGCTCCGGCTCGACGGATTTTTGGGAGTCATCTATTGTGGCATCCGCATCATCGCTCATGTCGGTTTTTTGCTGCGCGATTTGGGACATCACCTGCAAAACTTCCTGCATAACGGCTTGTGCATCAGCGAACTCGTCCGCCTCCACTCGGGTTGTAAGGTTCTGCAGAACATCAATTAGTTTTATGTTATAAGTAACTACTTGGTCATTCGAATATACTTTTTTAATAGTCGGATCCTCGATGCGCCAACCATCGTCTGTTTGCATAACGTTAAAGTCGATTGTTTGGGGAAGGTCGCCTATCTTTATTGAGGCTGTTGCTTCCTGGTCAGTGACGACTTCGACACTGACAATGGTTATTTTAGGCATTTCCAGACTGGCACCCGCGGGCAGCTTGAAAGCATGTCCTGGAAACTTCTCTTCCATCGCCTGTCGAAGATCTTGAGAGGCATTGAATAACTCGGCTAAAATCCCTGCGAATTCTTGCTGTTCGGGGACAACGATTTCCGGCCAAAGATCGGTGTGGGCGCCGGCGATCATATCCGCGTAAGATTGGACAACAGCTTCTGCAGATGAATCGTTTATGGTGAATTCTGTCTTGGCGGGGCCTCGATCAGCCTCAGTATCGGCGGGAATTGACACACTGCGTGCTTCACCGACCGGCCCGACAAATTTACTGTCGTTCGGCATATCTGAGAGGCAGATAGGCAGGGAGTATTTGGCCCCGTCAGTCAGTAAACGCGGGGGGGACTCGGAATCCTGTCGACATGCCGACAGACTCAAAATGATCATGGATAACAGTAATATACTAACCAATCGGATCATACCGGGGAACCTCGTTAGGGATGCCATAACTTGTAAAAGAATACAAGCACCTAGGTGGGTCAGTCAACCGGTAGATAACTCCAGGAGGTAACAAATAAAGATCGAGGCCGAAGCGCCCCCCTTCCCACTCCGGTTCTGGCGACTATGATAGGGCCATGCGTTGGCTCGTCGATGTTTGCTATCTGCTGGCCGCGGTGTTGCTTCTACCGGTAGTGATCTACCGCGCGCTGACCACGGGTAAATACCGGCGGGGCTGGATTCAGCGGTTGGGAGGAATGCCTATATTGCCCCCTGATGGTCGACGGGTCTGGATCCATGCCGTCTCGGTAGGCGAAATCAATGCGGTCCGCGGGCTGGTGGAAATGTGGCGGGAGGGCTCGGATAATACGGAATTGATCATTTCCACCACCACCGACACCGGCTATGCCCGGGCCCGGCAACTTTTTCCCGATTTGTTAGTGATCCGATATCCATTGGATATCAGTTGGTTCGTTCGGCGGGGACTGAAGCGGATCGCCCCCAGCATGGTAGTGCTGGTGGAGTTGGAGGTGTGGTATCAATTTGTAACTCAGGCGGCCAAGATGGAGATCCCCGTGGCAGTGATAAACGGCCGATTGAGTGAAACCAGTATTCGCCGATTTAAATGGATTAAGCCGATAGCCAGGCAAATGTTCGAATCTCTAACCTGGATTGGGGCGCAAGACAAGACCTATGCGAATCGATTCTGCTTGATGGGTGTACCTGCGGGACGTGTTACTGTAACCGGTTCAATGAAATGGGACGGGGCACAAATAACCGATTACATCGAGGGTACGGAGGAACTGGCCCGAGCGATGGGATGCGACAGGAACCGCCCTACCTGGGTTTGTGGCAGCACCGGACCGGGTGAGGAAAAATTAGTTCTCGATGCGTTTGGGAAACTGCGCGAGAAACATCAAAACTTGCAGCTAGCCGTCGTACCCCGCAAGCCGGAACGGTTCGGCGAAGTCGCGGATTTGATTGTGCGATCGGGATTCGATTGTATTCGGCGAAGCGACTTTCCCGATGGTAAAGCATGTCCGCCGTTAGAGAACTCGGTCATGCTTGGTGACACTATGGGTGAACTTCGCAAGTTTTATCTGTTGGCGGATGTTGTATTTGTGGGCAGGACATTGGCCAGGATGGGCGGTTCAGACATGATGGAGGTTGCGGGTCTGGCCAAACCGATTATCGTAGGATCTCACACGGAAAACTTTGCCGATACCATGAGGCAGCTTGAAGAAGGTAATGCCATTCTTGTCGCCTCGGCCGATCTGGAAAATCCCGAGGCTGCCGATATCCTGGCTGATGCAGTGGGAAAACTGTTGGATGATCCCGTAGCCGCCAGGGGCATGGGGGATAACGGTCGGGAGGTAGTGAAAAAGAATCGGGGGGCCACCGAGCGAACGCTTGATACACTAATGGAGATAATGCGACGTGCCGAGCACAGCGTTACGTAGACAATTGATGAGTAATGTCCGCAGTATGGTAGTCAAAGTGGGGACTATGGTTTTGACTGACCAGGGAGGTCGGCTGGATCGCGGACTAATTGGGCGTATTGCTCGACAACTAGCTACCCTTCATAGAGGTGGCATAAAGGTTACGTTGGTTAGTAGCGGGGCGATTGGTGCCGGTATGGGGCGTACGGGCATGGCCAGCAGGCCTCGATCGACGTCCATGCTACAGGCGGCGGCGGCCATCGGTCAGCCAACATTGATGAGCCTGTACGAAAAAACGCTGGCCAAGCAGGGTCTTCACGCGGGGCAGATATTGGTTACCCGCGAAGACTTTGAGCAACGTGTGCGCTACGTCAATATTTCCAACACCTTGGCGGCCT
Organism: Planctomycetota bacterium; assembly: GCA_020346805.1. Classification (GTDB taxonomy): domain Bacteria; phylum Planctomycetota; class Phycisphaerae; order UBA1845; family PWPN01. The sequence continues at coordinate 2,872,020 of CP070790.1, read as the reverse complement.
TACATCGTATGCACGCCATACCAATTATTAACGAGAACGATACCACCGCCATCGATGAACTGGATCGCTTTGCCGACAACGATACCATAGCCGCTCTGGTAGCCAATCTTTTGCAGGCGGATCTGCTGGTTCTTTTGACGGTGGTGGATGGCCTGCTGGATATGCGCGGGCAATTGATTGACTTTGTGCCTGATGTCAGCGACCAGGTTCAATCGTTGGCCAAATCCGGGCGTTCTGCGTTAGGCAGTGGAGGAATGATGGGTAAGTTAGTGGCCTGTAAAATGGTTACCAGCTCGGGTGAAATTGCGGTTATTGCCAACGGCCGACAGACAAAGGTGTTGATCAAAGTGCTGGAAGGTGAGCGGGTGGGGACTATTTTTGCCCCGGCGGCCCGTAAGATGAGGGCGCGTCAAAAATGGCTTTTGAATGCGGTACGACCTGTAGGGAGGATTGTAATCGACGGTGGGGCCACAGAGGCGGTTCGTACTCGGGGGAAAAGTCTGCTTTCTAGGGGTATAATAGGGGTGCAAGGCAAATTCGAGCGCGGGGCGATAGTTCGTATTGTTACTGAACAAAATGTAACTATTGCTCACGGTATATCCAACTACAGTCATGCAGAACTTGAAAAAATAAAAGGTCTTAAATCTTCTGAAATAATTGATACTATCGGACAAAAGCCTTTCGATGAGGCTATTCATCGCGATAACCTCGTATTGACATCGGGACATGGGCAATAAAACTAACACATCTAGTAATTATTCTTAGAATTTATTTATAACTTTATATCTAACCAGGTTTGCATGTTCTTGATAGCGTGTTATAATATTGGAGAATTCAGGGATTAAATATCGCGGGTTACGGGTCGGAAATTAGATATTCAGAGATACATTGAGTAAGCAAAGAGGGGATGAAGAAGTTTAATAGTCTTGGCTGCTTTGTTCAGTAAAGGCGTAAGTATTGATGAGCAAACGCCTATTTATCAGTTAGCCAAGTAATAAGACATAGAGAAAATCGGCGTGAATTCATACTTTCGTGTTACGGTTGCCGATGATTAATTAAGTCCACTACTCCTTTCTTCTTCAAAGGCACAAGCCCCAGGTATTTTCAGGGGCTTGTGCACTTTTTTAATATAATCTCTTGTCGGTTTTATTCGAGCAACTCCAATCCCAATTTAGCGGCTTTCTTTTGTATCTGACTTGCGTTACTGGATAAGATTGCGTTGTAGACCTTGACGGCATGTGATTTTTTATCGGTATTGCGCAAGGTCTCGGCCAAGCGTACGCGGGCCTTATGAGCGGCAGCCTTCATATGTTTACAATCAGAATTGGCAGCCTGAGCGATGATGGTATCGTTGGCCGGCTCGGGAAAGTTAGCCAAAGCTTCGACGGCGGCAATGCGAACCTGAGCCTCGGGATCTTCGGTCGCTGTTTTTTTCAAAGCGGCCAAGACTTTTTCTCCCTGGCGCTTACCCAGGGCATTTACTACCCCGACGCGGAAGGTTGGACCTACCTGATCCAAGGCTTCAATCAACAAATCGGTTGCCCGATCGGACGTGAGCCGACAGAGGACGTAAAGAGCCATCTGGCGGGTTTCAAGATCTTTAAAGGCATTACGAATAGTTTCCAGCACGCCGTCGGTTGCTGTGTAACTGAGCAGGCGCAATACTTTGTTGCGTACCGCGGTTGAGTGTAGGGGTTTGGGCGGTTCCTGTTTACCCTTCTTGCCCTTTTTGTCGGCAGGTTTAACTTCGGTCTTGGCGTTAAACTCGGTTGCCAGTTGAGCGGCCATGGGTACGTGTTCTCTTTTGCGTCTGCTTTGATAGGACGTAGTGGGAAGAATTTTTTCTAGAATCGCCTGATAGGCCACAAAGGCGATCTCCTGTTTTTCGGAGCCGAGTTGTTTAACCAGTTCTTTTATAGTTTGATCGGATTTTGTAGTTTGTGTTATGGGCATGATTGGTATTCCTCAGCTTTTTATTCAACAGTGACAATTATCGATCAGGTATTCAAAATTTTTATTCCAATAATTACAGATGCCACGGTGGCCGCATAGGCCGCCCCATCATGGTATCGGTGGCGGTTTGATCCTTGAAAAAGGTCATGGGGCCCGCATTCCATTTGAGCCTTCGGCCGAGGCGCAGCGAGATATTGCCCAGATGACAGACAGTACACGACCTGTGGCCGACCTCCACGTCGCAGATGCAGCGCTGGCGTGTCTGAATACAATCTAGCCAGTTTTTATAGTGGTTCACAAAGGAGTTTGGGTTATCCCCGGTGTTGTAAAGACGGACGTCGTCGGGACCGAGCTCGATCTTGAGGATATCGGGATCCGAGGCTTCGATCTTACGGCGATTCACGAAGATCCAGCCATCTTCACCGATAAACTTAATCCCGTTGGACTCCTGGCCACAGGGCTCAGAGCTGCAAATCAGGATTACATCGGTGTCATAGTAGTAGGTAACTTCGAACTGGATAGCCGCATCGTATGGGCCCTTGTCACTGTATACGCCCTTGCTGTCGACCATGATCGGCCCGAAATGATCCATATTTAAGCCCCACTGGGCGATGTCGTTATGATGGGCGCCCCAATCGGTCATTTTTCCACCTGAATAATCCCAGTACCATCGGAACTGATAATGGCAGCGATTGGGTGTGTAGTCGGCATAGGGAGCTGGTCCCAGCCAGAAGTCCCAGTCAAGTCCCGCCGGTGGGGTTTGTGGTGCCTGCCATTGATCCTTTGGTCTGCCAGTGGGTACTTTGCCGATATGGGTGGTTACCGTGTGTAGTTTGCCGATCTTGTTGTTGCGTACCAGTTCACAGGCCCTGCGAAATTGGGGTTGGGATCGTTGCATGCTTCCGGTTTGAAAAACGGTACCGTAGCGTCGGGCGGCGGCGACCATAGCCTTGCCTTCCTCGATAGTCAGGCTAAGCGGTTTTTCGCAATAAACATCCAGCCCGTTCTCCATGGCCGCTATGGCGTTCAAGGCGTGCCAGTGGTCCGGTGTGGCGATGACTACCGCATCCAGATCTTTCTGTTCCACAAGTTGCCGGAAATCCTTGTATGTGGGAACCCGCTTGCCGGTCCGATCTTTGCATCTTCTGGCGGCATCGTAGAGATGGTTCATGTCCACGTCGCAAAGGGCGCCTACCTCAATACGCGGATTGGGTATCATACAACTGGACAGATGGTGTCCCCTGCCCAGACTGCCGCATCCTATCAGGCCCACCACCACACGGTCGCTGGGTGCGGGGCGGGTGGTGGATTTGGCCGTCGAAGCTGGTAGGATGCCGGGTATCGCCGACATTGCCGCCAGCCCGCCGGCGGAACATTTCAAAAAGTGTCGTCTGGGGATCAGTGTTTGTTTTTTCACAATCATACCTCCTGCACAAGCCGGTTCTGCAAACGCATATAGCCAGGTTAAGTGCAATCGCAGGTAATCAGCCGATATTGACCGTGGTCAATGGTGACGTAGATTATGTCAATGGGCATCAAAACACCTGAGAATAAACTTCGAGGACTCCGTTCCCCACCAGCCGGGTAGTTTACCGTATAATTTTTTGCTAGTCGAGAATTTCTAAAGCGAAAAAAGAATCCCTTACTTATCCCTGATAATCGGCTCACTTTCGGGGCAAGGCCGGCGCTGTGGTCTTGGCCTTGAAATATTTGACTATAAACCGCTCCCTGGGCAGTATGAGTTTCCTTGGTCACGCTGGCAACATGGGTTTTATCATCAAAGCCTCTGACTGGGTACACGGTCCTGAGGAAAGGGATTGCAGACATTAATTTTGGAGGCGGTTATGGCCCGGGGAGGCGGGCCGAATAATCCTCGTGGACGATCCCGGTAATGTGCGATATATTCTGTGTTATGAGTGATATCGATCAACAATCTCCCGAATCCGAGCCGGCGGCGGAGAAGACCGATGAATCGGCCGATCTGACCGATTCTGAACAGGGCGATTCCGTTCCCGCCGACCACCAGATATCCACCGAACAGGTGATCGAGGCCCTTTTGTTTGCCTCCGAGGCCCCGTTATCGTTATCCAAAATCGTATCTCTGTTGGGGGTGGGGACGGCCCGCGAGGTGCGGGATTATATCGAATCCCTTAACAAGAAGTACGAAAATCAGGGATCAGCCTTTCATATCGAGGAGATCGCGGGCGGCTATCAAATGTTGACTCTGCCGGCCTACAACACCTGGATTCGCCGATTGAAACAGAATCGGCAGGATTCCAAGCTATCGCCGGCGGCCCTGGAGACCCTGGCCCTGGTGGCCTACAAGCAGCCGGTAGTACGGGCGGATATTGAGGCCGTCCGCGGGGTGTCCTGCGGGGAGTTATTGAATCGGCTGCGTGAGTTGGGATTGATCAAGATCGTGGGGCGGGCCGAGGATGTGGGCCGGCCCATGCTCTACGGGACCACCAAGCGCTTCCTTGAAATCTTTGCCCTTTCCAGTTTGGACGATCTGCCGGAAGTCGAAGAACTGCAGGCCTCGGAATAAGACGAACGCGAATTCTATTTTAATTCCGCCTTAAGTGAGAGAATCAGACACACTGCCTTTCGGGGCAACGGAGGAGAGAGAGCAAAGTGATGGAATAATGATGAGACTTAAAAACAGCCAGACCCGAAGCACAATTGAATTGGAATCCGTATGAAACGTGCCCCATTCGATGCCTTCGGCTCTGAGGTTCAGACTCGAAGAGAACTCATGGCTGAAGCCGTCGGGTCGAAAATCTCGGTACACATTATGAGAGTGTGTAAACTATGATCCAAATTACCGAACAAAACGGCGGCATAATTATCCCCGTCAAGGTGGTACCCAACGCCTCGCGAGATCGCATCATCGGTGAACTCGACGGGGCATTAAAAGTAAACGTCTCCGCCACTCCCGAACGTGGTGCCGCCAACAAGGCCCTATGTAAACTCCTCGCCGAAAGCCTTGGCCTCCGCACTAGCCAGGTAACCATCGCTACCGGCCAAACCTCACCCCGAAAAACCGTCCGTATCACCGGCGCCTCAATCTCCGTTATCCACGCAATTACTACCAAGGAATAGAGTTATTCGAAAAAGCATCCGCCGGGCGGTAAGAACTCGTGAAATATGCGAGCTATAACAAATGATGGGCGATAATTGTTCTTAGCGTTTATTAATCTTGGCCAGGGTGTAGCCGTGAAGTTTCTCGTAGGGGAGTTCCGGCCCGATAAGACTTCCTATATAACCCAGAAACATGGTTAATCCACAACTCACCACGCCGTACATGTAGGGATGCAGGATATAACCTTCGGCTTCGGATTGATGCAGGTCCAGCAATACAACCAGGGCCACGCTGAGGATGGCGGCCAGTACGGTGGGCAGAGCCTTGGCTCGGCGGGTAAGGATACCGAGCAGAAATATACCGACCAAACCGCCGCCGAAAAAACCGAGGTAGGTATTGGAGGTGTCGATTATGCTCTTGATCCCCATTTCGTAAATCAGGATGGACAGGATGGCAACGGCAAGGCCCAAGGCGAATGTCATTAGTTTGGCCCGGATGAGATAGGCGCGGTCGGTCTCTTGGGGATGGATGAGCCGTTTGTACCAGTCCACGGTGAAGGCGGCAACCAGGCAGTTGAGTCCGGAATCGAAACTCGACATGGCGGCGGCAAAGATGGCGGCGATTACGATCCCGGAGATACCGGTGGGCAGTTGGGTGACCACGAAATAGGGGAGTATCTTGTCATAATCTTCGGGGGCCAGTTCGAGCAGATGGGGATTAACCTGGTAAAAGCAATACAAGGCCACGCCGATGCCCAACAGCAGGACCATGGCCGGGAATTTGAAGATGGCGTTGAACCACAACGATTGGCGGGCGTGGCGTTCATCCCTGGTAGTCATTAGCCGCTGAACCATGAGCTGGTCGGTGCCCAAGTCGGAAAGGGCCAGGACCGCACCGGCAATGAGCATGGTCCAGAAAGTGAGTTGGGAGAGATCGAATTCGAAGCTGGCCCAGGCCTTGTGTTCGGCTAGGCCCATCCGCCAGATTTCGCCGAGGCCGCCGTCCACTCCCATGATCACGAAGATGAAGATCAGGACCTGCCCGAGCATGAGGATGACAAACTGCACGGCGTCGGTCCAGATCACTGCCGACATACCTCCGAGGCCGGTGTAAATAGTGGCGACCACGCCGATGATGAGAATGCAATACTCAACCTTCAGGCCGGTGAAGGTGCTCAGGGTCAAGGAAGGGGCCAAGGCTACCAGGGCCATCCAGAAAAGGCGTTTGGAGATGAATAGGCCGCTGGCCAGCAATCTCACGTTCAGTCCAAATCTTTTTTCGAGATACTCGTAGGCGGTGGTTACATCCAGTCGGAGATAGAAAGGCAGAAACACATATATGACCACCGGAGTAATCAGGAGT
>CP070790.1:2854216-2865526 GCA_020346805.1 Planctomycetota bacterium | reverse complement strand
TTGCCGAAGCCATCGCCTTAGGTTTTGAATCCATAAAAACTATATGCGCCGCCATTGACGAGCTGCGCCAAATGGTCGGCAAGGACCGAACCTGGATCCCCCCCGAACCAAACCGGGAGCTCATCGAAAAGGTCCGCCAGCTCGCATACGACGAATGTCTTAAACGTCGGCAAATCGTTAACAAACTTGAACGCCAGCAGGCAATGAAAGAACTATACGATCAGATCCTCGATGAATTGGCCCCCCAAGATGTTGAAAATCCCCAATACGATCGCCAGGAAGTTTACCAGATCCTCCACGATATGGAGGAAGAAATATTTGTCGATTTAATAATTGATAAGAATCTGCGAACCGATGGCCGGGACATGAACGTGGTCCGGCAGATTACCTGTGAAGTCGGATTCCTGCCCCGAACCCACGGGGCGGCTTTGTTCACCCGCGGAGAAACACAGGCCCTGGTGGTCACCACCTTGGGCACCGTCCGCGATCAACAGGTGATCGATGGCTTGGCCGAAGAATACAAAAAGACTTTTATGCTACACTACAATTTCCCGCCCTTCTGTGTGGGTGAGACCAGACGGATCATGGGACCCGGGCGACGGGAAATCGGGCATGGGGCCTTGGCCGAACGCTCCCTTGAGGCCATCTTGCCTTCATATGACGACTTCCCATATACCATCCGACTCGTCAGTGAGATTACCGAATCGAACGGGTCCAGCTCAATGGCTTCCGTGTGCGGCGGAACCCTGGCTCTCATGGACGCCGGGATTCCTATTTCCCAACCGGTGGCTGGCATTTCCATTGGCAGTGTCCACAAAGACGAAAAACGCCTCTTTATTACTGACATCATCGGGGAGGAAGACCATTTCGGGGATATGGATTTCAAAATTGCCGGCACGCAGAGAGGAATCACCGGCATTCAGTTGGATTTAAAAGAACGCTTCATAACCCAGGAAACGATTGTAACAACTCTGGAATTGGCCAAAGAGGCCAGACTACATATTCTTCGTGAAATGCTTAAGGTACTGAAACGGCCAAGGGATGAGATAAGCCCATACGCACCACAGATCCTACAGATCAAGATCGATCCGGAAAAAATTGGTGCGGTTATCGGACCCGGCGGAAAGGGTATTCGCAGTATTGAGGCCTCAACCGGTGTAACAGTGGATATCGAAGACGATGGCACGGTGGTTATTGCCGGTGTCGGTCCCGAAGGCGTCAGGAAAGCATACGAAATTATCGAGGTGATCTCCGAAGGTGTTAAAGTGGGCAAAATATACGAAGGCAAAGTCGTTGGAATAAGGGATTTTGGGGCATTTGTCGAGGTGGTACCGGGACAAGATGGTCTTTGTCACATCAGTGAGTTGTCCGACGGATACGTCGAATCAGTGAACGATATATGCCAAGTTGGTGATTATTTGAAGGTCAAGGTTATCATGGTTGATGACCAGGGCCGGGTAAAGCTAAGTCGGAAAGCCGTCCTTAGGGAGGAGGCTGCCGCTAGCACCCAGTAAAAAACCAGGAATTATCGGCTGTGAGAGCAGTCATTCCAGGTTATAATACCACTAGTGATTAACTATTTCATAGGACGCCATCTAAAAACACGATTTTAATATCTTTCAAGGCGGCATATTATGCCCGAAAAAATAAAAAAGCGTCCTCTTCTGGCATAAAATAATATCATATTAAGAAAAATATACCGTAAGGACGTTAAAACAAAAGAGATACAATAAGTAAAGTTCTCAAAAATGGTTAATTTTCACACAGGTGAATGCCTTTACGGAGAATTTTCAGGTATACTCAAAAACGTATGTTTGTTGGCGTGCCGATTTTGATCGCGCCCATGAAGCATACCTGACGACTTTATTTGTATCGTCCCCAAAGGGCCAAGGCGGGGAAAACGCGATCTTTGGAATCGGTGGTATGTATTTTGTTGTAGGGATCGGTATTAAGTGACATGTACCGAACCCTGGTCGGTAACTTAAATACCGACTCTTATTAGTTCGCCGGAGGCAAGTGTGATGGTCACCGGCACGGTTAAATGGTTCGACAGTAAAAAAGGTTTCGGGTTCATACTGGGCACCGAGGAAGGCAAGGACATCTTCGTCCACTATACAAATATCGAGGGCGAAGGGTTTCGAAGCCTGAAAGACGGTGAAGCGGTGGAATTCGATATGGTCGAGTCGGAAAAGGGTCTTCAAGCCCAGAACGTACGTCGATCTGGTAAAAATCCCTAATAGACATCGCCCAGGCCTTGGCTGTTGTCGAGCAGTTTTGTACCGATCATAACCTGATCGGTAACTCGAAATGGACCCGGTGGTGAAACGGTCACGGGGACGCAGGGTACCGGTGTAATCATTGTGTGCGTTTAGTGTATACATACCTAGGCCGCTATGGGTTGTGGTCGACATATCAATTACTCTTGCTTTTGCAAACTATTTAAGCCCACGGCCCTTCATTCTATAATTATGGATCTTTATCGGTCGGTTTTTATCAGTCGTAGTTTTCTGATTAATGGTATTGATATATGAGCGAAACAGCCTTCATCCTGATTATCGATAACCAGGACGAAGAATCCGAGAAACTCGTCCAAATACTTCGCCAACAGGGTCATGCTTGCCGAATCGTCCATACCGGCGAGGACGCCCTGGAAAGTATCCCTACCCGCAGACCTGACGTAATTATGGTAGACGCAAAGATAAGCACCACCTCCAAAACAGATTTCCTTCAGCAAGCAAAGAGACTCGCGCCCGATGCGGAAACCATACTCACCGGCACAGATGACGACCAACAGTTATTACGCGACAAAAAAATACCCCCCGGCAATATCCAATTTTTTAAAAGTCTGACCAAACTCGTTAACCGCGATCAAATCACCAAAGCAGTCGCCGAGGCCGCCGAAAAGGCAAAACTCAACCGCGAACACCGGTTGTTACAGCAGCAGGCCGAGAGACGACTCGAATTCGAAGGAATCGTCACCGGAAATGAACAAATAATACGCATGTTCAAAAGGCTAAAGCGTATTGCAGACAGCAAATTGACCGTGTTAATCCTCGGCGAGTCGGGAACCGGCAAGGAATTGGTCGCCCGGGCTATCCACCAAAACTCGCCCCGTAAAAACAATCCCTACCGGGCAATCAACTGTGCGGGCCTGAATGAAAACCTGTTGGAAAGCGAATTGTTCGGCCACGTAAAAGGGGCATTTACCGGAGCTACCTCCGATCGCAAGGGACTGTTCGAAGTGGTCGACAGCGGAAGCCTGTTCCTCGACGAAGTGGGCGATATGCCTCTGGCTATGCAAGCCAAACTGTTACGCACTCTCGAAAATGGCGAAATATTGCCCGTTGGTGGAAACGATATCCGACAAGTGGATGTAAGGGTAATCGCCGCCACCCGACGGGATATTCGTTCCATGGTCGAAGAAACTGAATTCCGCGACGATTTATTCTATAGACTCAACCAGGCCATGATACGCATCCCACCCCTCCGAGAACGTCGCGAGGACATACCCCTGCTGATTGAGCATTTTCTAAAACAAGCCTCCCAGCTCCATGAAAAATCAGTCGATTCCATCTCCCCTGAAGCCGTTCGAAGATTAACCGCCCATCAATGGCCCGGCAACGCCCGCGAACTACGCAGCGTTATCGATCAGATGGTCGTCCTGGCGGATAAAAACCAACTCGATATCGAGGATTTGCCCGAGCATCTTCGCGGCACAACCGATATCGTACTGGCCTCCGTCCCCAATACCGCCGGTTTAACCATGGAACAAATGGAAAAAATACATATCGCTAATACCCTGAAACTCACCGGCGGTAACCGCGAAAAAACCGCCAAAATGCTCGGTATCGGGGCACGAACCCTCTATCGCAAACTCCGAGAATACGGCCTGTAGTAAAGACCGGCATCTATTTTATTTAGTGATTTTCTTAACCAGGATTATTCACGGGCCATTGGCTAAATGTTTGCCTTGCCCTCATCGACAAAATCGTAACTCTTGCGAATAACCTGCAGCACACGGATTCCATCTTTGTAACTCTGTAACGGCTCAATCCCTTGTTCGACACAATCAACAAAGTGGACAATTTCCTTTTCAAAAGTATCCACCTCGTCGAAGGCCATCTTCGCCGGCTCATTGAAACGAACAGGCTTCCAGCATAGCTCGTTTGCACTGCCATATAACTCCCCGCGCTCGGCAACTACATGGAACGAATGATGACCGGCCGGCAACTCCAAAGCCCAACTGGTGCGAACCATCCCCGTTATACCGTTATCAAACTCGATCAATACCGTGGCGGTATCTTCTGCCTGCATATGTTTTTGCCGATATTTACCGGTGATAGCCGCCACCCGCACGGGTTCCCGACCGGCCAGAAACAGCAACCGATAAGTGGGATGATAGCCGGTGTCGATCAATTCTCCACCACCCATCTTGGCTGCATCCGCACGCCACATCCCCGGCTCCACCGCACTCCAGGGAGCCTCTCCCGGTAATGCCCCCGGTCGTGGAAGCCCCATGATGAAACAATCTTCCGAAATAATTGTGTAAATCTCACCCAGCTGGCCTTCGGAGATAAGTCGCTTAGCTTCCAGCAGCGCCGGAAAGAAAGCTTGATTGTGGGCGCTCATTCCTACCAGCTTCGATCCGCTCATGGCCTGGTCGATATCCGCCGCCTCATCCAGGCTCATACACAGCGGCTTCTCGCAGATCCAGTGCAATCCCTTCTTTATCACGGACATCAGACAGGGGTGATGCAAATGATGGGGCAGGCTGATATCAACCGCATCCAGCTTCTCCTTGGCCAACATCCCATTGTAATCGTCATATTCCGTCGCCTTGGGAACATGCTGCTTGAACCAGGCCCGGTTTTCCGCCGACACATCTACCAAGGCCACCACCTCCGCACGATCGGCTACTTGAGACCATCCCCGCCAGTGATGGCGAGCTATCCCACCACAGGCAATCATACCAACACGTAAACTCATCTTATTTGTCTCCAATTGGTTTTTCACTCAACGCAACAGTCGAGAAGTGAGAATGGTAAAAGCACAGTTATGCAAAGTCAATCTCGAAATCATTACTTCCTTCAAAGCCATCTATCCCACTCGAAATATTCATCAAGACAGCACATGAACGAGTAATCAATTCCACCTCACAACAAACTCATACTGTCCTGCTTCAACATCAAAAACCGCGCTGTCCTCTTCGAGTCGCAATAAAGTGACACCGGCTACCCGAGCTGCTTGTCTACCATCTCTAAGGACATTCTCGCTCCCCTCACTGATAGTAATATTCCCCTTTCCCAGTGTGGGCACATAAACCACCGCAGAGGTATTGGCTGGTAAGGAAATCTTCAGCCTCAGTGCCTTCTCGCATCGTTTCCATTCGCTATCAATCTCACCGTACATCGACGGATACGAAGCCCTGGCCCACAACAAATCGCCCGCCGGTCGCGGGCGTATAATTATCCTTTTGAAACCGGGATGGGCCGGGTCCACGTTGATGCCCGCCAACGCCTCAAAGAACCATTGTCCCACCGCCCCGAAGGCAAAGTGATTCCGCGAGTTCATCCCCGGCCCCTGCTTGTCGGTATCCCATCTCTCCCAAACAGTGGTCGCCCCGTTCCTGACCATATAACCCCACGAAGGATATGTGGTCTGGGTGGCCAGGGCGTAAGCCAAATCATGATATCCATATTCGGTAAGCGCACCCATCAGCACCGCCGTACCCAAAAATCCGGTCGATAAATGATTTCCCCTTGCCTTGATGTCTTCAACTATATGACCCACCACTGCCTTTTGATGATCCCGGGGGGTAATGCCAAAAACCAGCGGCAGCAGACACATGGTCTGAGTGCCGCTCGAGTACCAGGCATCGAAGGATTCCATTCCAAAATATTTCTCATGAAATGCATCCGCTATTCTGTCTGCAAGTTGGGCGTATTTGTCAGCATCCTTCTCTTTGCCGATGATCCCCGCCATCCTCGACAGTAGCCTGGTTGAGTAATAATAGTAAGCCGATCCGATCGGTTCGGCCGGTGATTTAACTACCGGCACCCAATCGCCGTAACCTTTTCTATCGTAGATGTGATTCTTGCTGTTACGCCGCATGTATTCAACCCAGGCGACCATGGCCTCATAGTTCTCCTCAATAATTCGCGTGTCCCCGTAAAACTGATAAATAATCCAGGGAACGACCACCACCGCATCACCCCAGCCCGGCTTGGCCGGCCCGGTGACCACCGCCACCGGGGCTACATCAGTAACGTAACCCTCCTTCTCATCCTGCGAGTCGGTGATATCGTGCATCCATTTACTGAAAAAACTTGCCATCTCCCTGTTCCAGCAGGCCGTCGGAGCAAAGGCCTGGGCGTCACCCATCCAACCCAGCCGCTCGTCACGCTGCGGACAATCGGTGGGCACGCTGTGCATATTGGATCGCTGTCCCCAGGTAATGTTCTCGTATATCCGGTTGATCAGCCAGTTGGAACATTCAAACTTTCCCGCTTCCGGTGCCGCCGAGTGCACAACGCAAAGCGTTAAATCATCCTCCTTCGGCTCACCGGGATAACCCACAACCTCGCAATACCTAAATCCATGATAGGTGAAGCGAGGTTCCCATATCTCTTCGCCTTCACCCTTGAGTATGTAGTAATCGGTGGCCTCCGCCGAGCGCAGATTCTCACGGTAAAGCTTACTGCCGGGTAAAAGAATTTCCGCAAAGCGAAGCCGAATTTTCGTACCACGTTTGCCTTTGACCTTCAGCCGAACCCAACCAACCGCATTCTGTCCGAAGTCGAATACATAAACACCTGGTGTCGACTGGAAAATCTGCGTCGGCTTCAATTCCTGCGTTATCTGAATGGTCTCGCTCTGCTGGGGGACCAGTGTGTCTACCGGCTCATCTAGCACCACAACATCTTTCCAATTGCCGGCATCGAAACCAGGAGCATCCCATTCCGGCATCTCCAATCGGGCGTCATACGTTTCCCCGTGATAGAACGTGTCTTCCAGAATCGGCGAGGGATACACTTTCCAGACCTTGTCGGTAACTATACTTTCTTTCGCCCCGTCGGCATACTCAACATTCAATTGCAGAATGAAACGAAGATTACCATCACCGTACTGGCCGATCGATTTCCAACCCAAGCCGCCGGACCACCAACCGTTGCCCAGCATAGCCCCCACCGCATTGCCGCCCTTTCGCAACAACTCGGTTACATCATAAGTCTGATATTGAATCCGTTTGGGATAACGCGTCCAGCCGGGAGTAAAGATATCTTTACCCACTCGCTGACCGTTAATGCGCAGTTCGTAGAGACCCAATCCGCTCACATAAGCCCGAGCCTTGGTCACCTTCTTTTTGAGGTTAAATTCCTTACGCATACATTGCGACCGTCGCGGCCCCGGAGGTCCCTTTAACCCTTTCCATGGTCCTTCGCCGTAGGCTGCCACCACCATCGCCTTATCCCAATGGGTATCATTAAACTTTGGCGTCTGCCACAAATTGATCGGTTCGGTACTGGTCAGCCACTCCCCGTCGCTCTTGACCTCCACCGTCTTACCGCTTTCCAGCACAACTTTTAGCGACACCAGCAGACCGGCCGGACCCCCTTGATTGACCGCTTCTGCGGCAATGACATTGTCCCCCGGATTGACTCGAAGCGTGACCCTGCAGACGCTGACCTCCTGCCAGTTGCCGCTACTGACGATCTTGATGCCGTTGATATAAACCGTGTGGCTGTCGTCAGCGGTGCTCTTGAGAAATGCCCGGGCAATCCTCTGGCCGGGATCGATCTTGAAATGTCGGCGGAAAAAAACCTTTTTCTTCTCTTCTTTGGCCTTGGCGTTCCAGATCCAATCTCCCCATTCCATTAGGGGTCGGGCATCGACCGGCTTTGCGGCCGTAATCCATCGGGCCGACCACTCCTCGGGCTTGAGCAAACCCATCTCCCAGCGGGCCGGTTCCGAATATTCTGTCGGTTCACCGACGGCATCCCAGGTGCGAACCTTCCAGTAATAAATCTTGCCACTGGTCAGTGGTTTACCTGCGTAGGCTACGTGAATCGACTGATCCGATTCCACCTTGCCCGTATCCCATACCACCGTATTCGGATCGTCCATCATTGCCTTGGTGCTCACCATTATCTGATATGCCGTTTGCCTGGCCCCCCGCCGACCATCGTCGAGTTCCCACGATAACCTGGGTGATGTGGTGCCGATCCCCAAAGGATTGATTCTATACTCGCATCTTAAATAAACAGGCTTGTTGGCCAACACAGAAGTCGTACCGGCAAATCCAGTAGAAACCAACATATATCCAAATACCGTTAACATCGTAAAACTCTCTACCTTAATCCACCGCCATTTTGACAAAATAGTCATAAGATTAGTCCCTTTCCTGATTTGTTTGTATTGCAGACTATTACTTTGTGTGAATGGTCAATTGATCTTTTTGCCTTTGTACCACCATGTGTTTACCATCCTGCTTGGGATCGCATTTGGGATGGTCGGCTCGGTAATGAACGCCTCGCGATTCCTTTCTGGCCAACGCCGACACCGTAATCAGCCGGGCTACGCTAAGCATGTTCTGTGTCTCCCAGCCAAACTGATCGTCGAACAGTTTATCCATCACATATCGGCCCCAGAAGTCGACGATTTCCGTCGTTTCCGTCAACCGCTCCCCATGACGTTCAATACCTACATTTCGCCACATCACGCTCCGCAGCGAATTACGGACATCATTAACGTCGAGCATCGTCCGAAGGGATGGCTTCACCTCACTGCTTACCAGTTTTGGCTGTATGGCATCGATGTTTCGGGCGGCTTCCTCGCCCGCAACCGAACCGGCAACGGCCCCAAACACCAGACCTTCCAACAGCGAATTGCTGGCCAACCGGTTGGCCCCATGCACACCGCTGCTGACCGCCTCGCCGCAAGCCAGCAAACCGGGCATTGCCGTACGCGATTCATGATCGACCTCTACGCCCCCGATCATATAATGCGCCGCCGGTCGCACCGGTATCCGCTGCCGGGAAATATCGATATCGAAGTCTTCACAAAGCCGGCTGATCATCGGAAATCGTTTGCGGAATTTGTCGATATTCAGGTGGCTGATGTCCAGGTACATATTAGTCGCCTCCTGCTTGGCCATCTCCTCCAGGATGGCCCGACTGACCACGTCGCGCGGGGCCAACTCCCCATCAGGATGATAGTTCTCCATAAACCGTCGGCCGCTGCGATCCACCAGATACGCCCCCTCCCCGCGGACCGCTTCCGATATCAATGCTCGCGTCGCACCCGCAATATAAAGCGTCGTCGGGTGAAACTGTACCATCTCCATGTCCCGCAGGGGCAGACCGGCACGAAAGGCCATGGCATGTCCATCACCGGTGGCAATCTCAGGATTGGTCGTCTCACGATACAGCCGACCACAACCCCCCGAAGCCAGAATAACTTGCCGGGCCCAGAAAATCTGATGACCGTAGTGCCGATGATAAGTGGTAACTCCGCAACATCGACCATCCACGTCCAGCAAGTCGATAGCAAAACAATCCTCGAAAATCCGCAGTTGCTGCGTACCGCGGGCAACGTGGATCAATGTGTTGGCCACTTCCCGACCCGTCTCATCGCCCAGGGCATGAACGATCCGCGGCGTGGAATGACCGGCCTCAAGACCCAGCAATACCTGATCCTTACGCTTATCGAACAGCGCACCCCATTTCATCAGCTCTTGAATCCGCTGCGGCCCTTCGCGCACCACACGATCCACTGCCTCGCGGTTGCACAAACCACAGCCCACCGCCAGCGTATCATCAAGATGCGACTCGAATGAGTCGCCGGGCGACATCACCGCCGCTATCCCGCCTTGGGCGTCGGCGGTATTGGAATCGTCGATCCGACCCTTGGTAATCAACAGTACCGAACCATACTTGGCCGCCTCGATCGCCGCCCGTAGACCTGCTACCCCGCTGCCGATGATCAGCACTTCGCTGAACTGACTGGGAAGCAGGCGAACGTCAAAACTGGTCAGATAACGCCGTGTGTCGTAGAGTCGTGCCATAAGGCAGGATATGGTAGTTGCTGAGCCTTGCCGCTGCAACGCCTGAAAATCATGTCAGCCGACCTACCTGAAATTATGTCGACTTGTAAGGCTGTTTATATCTAAATCACAGCCTTATGATCCGATTTTCCAGATCACTTCCCTACCGTTACAATGCCCCCATGGCCAAACAAAACACTACTATCCATTGGCTTACTTACGTCGTCATACGTCTGATCGCCATGATTATGCAGATGTTTCCCATCAACATGAACCTAAAGACGGCACGTCTGATGGGGTGGATTTGGTATAAGACCATACGCCGACACCGCCAAAGGGCCGGAAACCACCTGAGGCTGGCCTTCGGATCATCATTACCCCAACACCGGATCGAGCAAATGACCCTCCAATCCATGCAGCAGATGACCATGATGGCCGTCGAGGTCCTGTTCACCCCTCGCCTGATCAACGAGTGGACCTGGCCTCGATATGTAAAGCTTAACAATATCAACGAAGCCCTGGACACCCTGCTCAACAAACGCGGAGCAATCATGGTCACCGGGCATTACGGCAACTGGGAACTGCTCGGTTTCATGTTGACCGCCATCGGTTTCCCCATTGTGGCCGTCATGCGCCCCCTCGATAATTCCTACCTCAACCGCTACCTCATGGAGGCTCGCGCCAAACGAGGTCTGAAACTGCTATACAAAAAAGGAGTCGCCCAATCCGCCGAAGATGTCCTCCGTAACGGCGGGATTCTCTGCTTTATCGCCGACCAGAACGCCGGCCGAAAGGGCGAGTTCGTCGAATTCTTCGGCCAAAAAGCATCAACCTACAAATCAATCGCCCTCTTGGCCATCGAACACCAGGTTCCCATCATCGTCGGCTACGCCCGACGCCTTAGCGAAAAATTCGAATACGAATTGGGATGCAATCGCCTCATAAAACCCTCTGAATGGAAAAGACGGAAGAATGAGTTGCATTGGCTCACCCAGGAATACACCCGGGCCATCGAAATGTTCGTCCGCCAGGCCCCCCAACAGTACCTCTGGATACATCGGCGATGGAAATCCCAGCCCCGCCGGGAAAACCTATCACCTCCATCCCCCGCCCATGAAATCAACAGTGAGCAACCGGCCAAAACTTAACCAACTTCTTTACATTGACTTGTGTCCAAGGCGGTACTAAAATCCGATTGCCGTTCGGGCTATAAATGAATATACGCGTTTACTAATTCTGTTGGCCAATAAACAAGGAGTGTTACGATG
>CP070790.1:2843405-2854116 GCA_020346805.1 Planctomycetota bacterium | reverse complement strand
CATCCTGACTCGGACCTTCCGGGCCATCGGCAGTTAATCGGGCAGAAAAAGTTATCTTCTTTTGGAAAGGGAAAAGCGGTAGAGATCGAATTCATCAACGTTGACTATCGGATATCACTGCTGATAGATGGAAAGGAAGTAATAGCGTCGACGGAAACTCAGTATTCCTCCGACGAGGCGAAGCTACGTAGACTGACCAGCCCCTCGATCCATAACAATGGTATTGACAGTCTTGTACAACCTTCCCTGGTACGAATAGGGGCTGAGGATTTACGTTGTCGTTTCAGGCACGTGGTTTTGGAGCGTGATGTTTATTATCGTTCGCCTCTACAAACGGATAATAAAAGTGTTTATTACGGTTGGCCTTGCTGGGGTACGGCGGGTCTGCCGATCATGCTTCGCGAGGAGCCGAAGCGAGAGTATTACATGCTGGGGGACAACAGTCCTGCGAGCATGGATTCTCGGTTGTGGTGGGAGACAGGGCCTCATTTGATGCCGCTGGGCGCTGAATACCAATTGGGTACGGTTCCGGAGGATCAAATGCTGGGTAAGGCTTTTTTTGTATACTGGCCGGCCGGCTATAGGTCATCCTGGTCGGGTAGAATTGGGGTGATACCTAATTTTGGCCGGATGCGGTGGATACGCTGACCATTTTTGGTGAGTTATCCACAATGTGAATTCGTCTGGTTGACAAAGTGCGTTATATGTGGAGGATCGGGTTGCCGGATAGGCAGGATCAATGTGATGCTGTGCTCCAGGCCGGACAATGTAAGTTGTAAGTCGTTGTTGTTTGGTATGTTAAGTGGATTTTACACAATATTATTTGGTTTTGTGGAGCAATTTACTATCGAATCTGGGTATCGATAAATGGCGGGTTTTCGTCGAGGGTACTCTGGTTTTCAACAAGATATCCACTATTTGATGGTTTTACGGGTAGCAATTTATAGGCGGTATCCATGCCAACTTCAGTTAACCTTCTTGAAACCATTGACTTAGTAAAGCGATATGGCAATCGGGCGGTGGTTAATCGGGTGAGCTATTCGGTTCGTCACGGCGAGATCGTGGGTCTTCTGGGCCGAAATGGCGCGGGCAAAACGACGAGTTTCCGTATCACGATAGGCATGATTGTTCCCAATGCTGGTCGCGTGCTTTTTAACGGCGAGGATATCGCGGACCTCCCGATGTACAAACGTGCGCAGCGAGGCATAGGGTACTTGTCGCAGGAGACGAGTGTTTTTCAGCGTCTCACCGTTCGCCAAAACCTGATGGCTATTCTGGAATCGATGCGTTTAAGTCGCAGCGAGCGTAACCGACGTGCGGAATCGCTGCTTGAGCAGTTCGGTCTGACCCATTTGGCCAATCAGATGGCCAATAATCTTTCGGGGGGTGAGCGGCGGCGTTTGGAGATAGCCCGTGCTTTGGTCACCGAACCCCAACTTATACTGCTGGATGAGCCTTTCAGCGGGGTGGATCCAATTGCGGTAGAAGGGCTGCAGAAGGAGATTATTCGTCTTCGCCAGGAGCATGGTATTGCCATTTTGTTGACAGATCATAATGTTCGAGAGACGTTATCGGTTACCGATCGAAGCTATATCATTCACGAGGGTCAGGTTATTGCTGAGGGTACGCCCCGCGACTTGATCAATGATCCCAAGGTACGTCGTATCTATTTGGGCAGTACTTTCCGTGGTGACGAATTTGACGAACCCATACATATGACGGGACAGTTAAGTTAGTCAAGGGATTCTTTCCCTTCCTGCTTTAATCCGTATATTTCAGTGCGCCGTGAAAAAGCGTGTATCTACAGTAAGTGTAAATCCTACCTGGCAACTGTCGCTCCGGCCAGTAGCAATCGAAGCAGTATTTGAGGTACTTACGGCAATCGCTTCTAAAGTACCCGACAGAGGATCTGTGGCATGTTGCTATCCTCCAGAGAGGCCTTGAAACGTTTTGCCTTGGTTCAGGACGCAAAGTAAAAAGGGAACTGGATAGACATAGCGAAGTCCCGATCAATCTAGATCCCCTTTTTGTATATTGTTGGTGCGGGTATTGAAAGTTAGAATATGATTGAAAATGGCTATTTCCGAGGTGTAATAAAGTGAACAGGAGCTATCAAGTCGTCCAGGAAGTACCCCAATTGTACCGGATCATCAGTTTTGAGATATTGCGGGAGACGCCGGGGGTGATCTTCGATAAGGTACCGATCGGTGCCTTTCCGCACATTGATGCCGTCCAACGTGTTATTCACGAACGCGGCGTGATTTCGCCCGGTACGGTCGGGGATGTGGAGCGCCCCTGGTACATGCATCCGTACCAGGACGACAACCTGATCGTTCTACATGGAATCCGCTTTGTGGACATCTACACGCCGGCACACGGTAAGGTCGAGAGCTTCGTGGTATCCAATCGTTTGGTCAAGAAGAACGACACGGTGATCCATGAGGGACCGGCCATGCTGGTATGGCCGCGGGGCGTGTTCCACCGCATCCGAAGTTGCGATAAGGAAGGGTCGGCATCCATCAACCTGGCGGTGCACTACGACGGCTACGACATCCGCACCAACTTCAACATATACGATCTGGATCCCCAGACGGGAGAGTACCGCGTCATCCGCGAGGGACATCTCGATCAGCCGGCATCGTCATGATGACCATCCTTTTTTAACAAAATCCACCATAAGGTACCCCATGTTATAAGGATTACAACTGAAATCAGCGCTTGGGAACTATGGGTATCGATTAAAATACTAGCCGAGCACGTTAGTAAGCGGAATATAAAAGCACAGGTTTGACATAGAATCCATATTACTTCTTTATTATCCAAGATAGACTCCGGGCCCGACTGAGGTTACATTAGCGGCAAAGTTTTGGACCATAGAGGCCACCGGCATGGATATTCAAAAAGTACTTCGCTTTGCGGTTGAGAATAATGCGTCGGACGTGCATATTCAGGCGGGGGCGCCGCCGATGCTGCGAATTGCGGGTCAGATTCGGTCGGTGGAATCGGAGCCGTTGACCGACGAGGAGATAGCCGAATTCATTACCTCGATCGCGCCTCAACAGGATGGGGACAGTCTGGAGAAAGCGGCGGCCAAAGGGCTGGATTTTTCCTATGTTATTCCCGAAGTCTCGCGGTTTCGCTGCAGCGCTTATCGTCACCTGGGCCAATTCGGCATCGTTATGCGGTTGATCCGTACGGAAATTCCATCCATCGAGGATCTGCACCTGCCGACGGTGATCCATGATATTGCCCTGTCGCAGCGGGGGATGACCCTCTTAACCGGGACCACGGGAAGCGGCAAGAGCACAACCCTGGCGACCATGATCGATCTGATCAACTCCACCCACCGCACCAAGATCATTACCATCGAAGATCCGATTGAGTATGTCCACACCAACAAAAAAGCCCTGATCTCACAGCTTGAGGTGGGCAGCGATACCACTTCGTTCGATCAGGCCCTGCGGCAGGCGCTGCGTCAGGATCCCGACGTTGTCCTGGTGGGAGAGCTGCGGGACGTGGAGACGCTGCGGATGGCCCTGCGGGCTGCCGATACCGGCCACCAGGTGTATTCCACCGTTCATAGTTCCAATGCTCCCCAGACCATCGAGCGAATCATCGCCATGTTTCCTCCTGAAGAGCATAAGCTGCTGTTGGCCCAGTTGGCCGCTTCGGTGGAGGCGATTATATCGCAGCGCTTGATCGCGACCTATAAGGGTGGGCGGCGACCTGCGGTGGAGATTCTTCGCGGCAGCGCTGTGACGGAAAAGTTTATCCTGGAGAACAAACTCAGCGAGCTGCATGATTATATCGAAACAGGTGAAGCGGGCATGCAGACCTTCGATCAACACCTGGTTGAGATGTACCGGGAGGAGGTTATATCGGGCACCGAGGCCCTGCGTTGGGCTACCAATCCGGAAACCCTGGCCATGGCTATGCGCGGTATTAAGTCCGTCGGGAGTGGCCGTAAGGGTGCGTAGTAATTTTGGTGGTGCTGCGTACAATAGAGCGGCATAGGTCTTTTGACGAGAGCGAGGATCGGATGTCAGACGAAAAGATTGTAATCATCGAGCCGCAGGAAGACGTAATATTGGCCGTGGTCGACTGTGTTCGTATGGAAGAAGAGCATACCCAGATGATGCAGGAGGAAGTTTCAGCGGCCGCCGAACAGTCCCGCCAATTACCTGTGGTTCTGGACTTGTCGAAAGTTGAGTTTGTGCCCAGCCTTTCGCTCGGGGCCCTGGTGAATCTGCTGCGTGAGTTCAAGCAGCATAACCAGCGGTTTATTCTCGCCGGGCTTCATCCGGATGTAAGGGGCACCCTGGCTGTTACCCGTCTGGATAAGCTGTTCGAGATTACCAATAGCGTTGATGAGGCATTGGCTCAGGTGCGGAAATCTTCCTGACACCTCGTAAAATCTGTATACGGAATTGCTTTACAATACTTTGCTTGGTTTACAAATTAAAAAAGTTGAAAACTTCTTGCACTCAGGGCAGTTTAACTTTTCTGGAAAATCTGCTCTTTTGCGAATACGACCTTTTTCAAATCTGTAGATTTCGCCTTGGTATGCCTCTACATCATTAAACATGGCCCTACATTCGTTGCATTCTAAATTAATCGTTCTCATCTTTTGCCTGCCTTTCGAAATGCAAGTATGACTATTGGCTATTGTATCATGAAAGTCAGCTATTGTCTAATTGTGTTGTTTTTTGATTGCTAGCGAGGTTTTTGTTCTTTACGGTTCAGGTTGACAATTTGCTTTACCAGGCTTCGTCGCGTCAAATTTAGAATTATATAGAGCACAGGCGAACACTTTTTGACGTTCAATTAAACGTTAAAAGGCTCTCCTCCCTATTAGCGGGCAATTTAATGGTATTCTATTCATTAACTGATTATAGTTGTGTTGGTTACAGTTGGCTCGGGCCTCTGGGCACCCGTCCGCAGGCCGAAGGGGCGATGTTGGTTGACGGTTTATGATAAATGCAATTATAGACCTGCGCCCGTCGACCAATTAATCTGGAGGAGCCCCACATTTTTTTAATAAAACGCATGAGAACATTATGAGTAACGTATCAATTCGATCAGAGACGCCGGCAGATCAGGAAACGATCCGTGATCTTATTGTTGAGGTATTTCGTGAAACTTACGGATCGGGTGATGCTGAAGCCGGGATCGTGGATGAGATGCGTCGACAAGTTGATATTGGGACGTACATTTCCCTCGTGGCCGTTCTGAACGACACAATTGTTGGGCACATATTTTTCAGCCCGGTGAAACTTACTGACTTCCCCGATATTCCCGTATGCGTACTTGGACCGGTTGGTGTAGGTCGTAAGTGGCAGAAGCGAGGTATCGGTTCACTGCTTATTCGCGAAGGTCTTGAACAGTGCCAGGGACACGGATATAGAGCCGTATTCACCACTGGAAGTCTGCAGTACTACTTGCGTTTCGGCTTCGTTCCAATCGGCACCACAAACCTTGAGACGATTTTCAAGACAGAGCATGACATGGTTATGGAGTTGGAGTCCGGTTTGCTACGTCGGGTGTCAGGGCTTGTCGAATACCCCGAGCCTTGGCGAGTTTTCCTGTAAGGCCAGGCATTGGTGGAACAGTCACAATTGATCGTGATGTTGTCTTTACCTGTGCCTTCTGAATCTAGCCCGCATATTTTACGGGTGTTTTCGCTGATATTCGTAAGGTCCGCCGAAAAAATTAGTTACGTTGCACAACGATATTATGCTGATTTATAGAGTGTAGTTTCCGGCGCGATGATTTTTTCGTCCGGCGAGGAAGAGACGGCAATTTGCCACAGGCGTATTCGGTAATACGTCGAGGAAAAATCGTCGGCTCTGACGAAGTCGGGCGGAAAAAGCATCCGCCGGGCGGTAAGATCCGTGAAATATGCGGGCTAACTGACAACTTCAACTTCCATATCGAGTAAATTGCCGAGCTGTTCCATTTGGTCTGCATAATCACCGTAAACCCATATGAGATGATTACCGTAATCTGTCTGTTTTCTGATAAATTCTTCCGAATCTCCGCTGTTCAAAGGTTTAATATGAGCGGCCACCGAACAACCAAGATGGTCTTTGTCCCAGCCGCCTGCCCCGACAAGTGTGCCCCTCAGTACAAGCATTTTGGTGGCTAGAGGATTAATTCTCACGGCCGTTATTTTCTTTTCGTTATTATTCATAAAGTCGACCACCGCCTTGGTTCCCCATCCGCAGTCAGTAAAGCGCCCCAGTTTATAAGGCAGGGCGGGTCGATTATATCCATTCATCCTGGTACCGGGGGCGCTATGATTTATTTCCAGAATATTTTCCCTGCGTAGGAATACATTTCCCAAATGTGAGGATTTTCCGGAGACAGACATTAGCAGACGCATGGATAATAGAGCTCCGAAGTCGGCTTCACAACTTGAAGCAAAGCCCTGATCTTTTAAAAGGGTATGAATCAGACAAGGCGTTATCTTCCATTTTTCAGGAAGTCTGCTGGAACAAAATTCAAAACACTCAATAGTGAAGGCATTACAATCGTACCTGTTCATCAAATTGATTACCGTTTGATAAAACTGGATGCTTGCTGCGACATACTTACTTTCAAGATATGACTGCCGAGAGTTTCGAATTAATCGATCTGCGAATTCCTCAGCGTGTTTCCTTTCGGTTTTACCACTCATTACTCTATCCACTTCCTCGGTAAGCTCCTGGTATGAAATTCTCATAACGGTGATTCCGAACCTTGCCTCGAGTTCTTGTGGGTCGTTGATACTTGCGATTGAGGCGACGGGAGGCAGGCCGCGTTCTGTTGGAAATAAGACCCTTGTTTTGTTGAACACTTTTTTGGCCCGTAAAAGATAGATCAATTTGCCCAATTCGTCTTTATTATTGGGTACCAATACTTGTTGGCCTTTACTGCGTGAGTAAGCGGCAATATCGACCGTTCTGCAGCTCAGCCCCAATAGTATTACCGGTTTGTTATATCTGGAGGCAATTTCGAATGTTGCAATTGAAGCACCATCGGGTTTTATAAAATATGCATCTATTTCTCTGCTGTCTCGGTCCAGCTTGTTTAATTGTTCTTCCTTTAAGCTAAAGTCTTCTGAAAAAGTTATAAGGTTCGGTTCGAAGATATTTACATCGCCCCGGTTAAACGGAAACCTATTGTTCTTTATGTCGTTTACAAACTTTTGAAACGTTTTGACAACTTGGGCTTCTTCCTCACAGGGAGTAACAACGTTGAATCTGCAAGGCCCTTCCCATACATCAGTATGAATCAATGCGGTCATTACCGGTTTTATATTGAGTTTAACTGAGCTGGGATTGTTGTTGATGCTTGTTGAGCCGGCCGATGCTGAAGAGGATGCTTGGGCTTCTTGCAAGAAGGTGTTTAATGGTGCATTACCGGCAATGACTGCTCCCAAGCTGCTTCCTAGAAAAGTGCGGCGATTCATTTGTGAGCTCCTTTTTTTATTGATTCATACCCATCCAGCGAAATTGACAAAGCCGTTGAGATTGTTGAAAAGGTCGGTTGTTATAATGAGTATATGCAATTACATAATCAATCTCAAAGGCTGGTTTCTGCCGTTTTGGTTTTTTGTATTTATAAATCCGTTGTTCCTGTTAATCCGGCTCATCTGTAGAGGCCAGCCCGAAGACCATATGAGCAAGGCCGGCGACGACGCGTGCCGTTCGGTCGTAGTCTATTTTATCGGGGGTGTCCTGTTGAGTGTGGTAATAAGGGTATCGATAAGGTGCGGTATCGGTGACCATTAATGCCTTATAACCCTGCTGCCAGAAAGACCAGTGGTCGGACCAATCGATACCGGGAATAAAACCCGGTGCGGCCACACCCTCGGAAGGAAAGGCAGTATGTTTGCGAAAAAGACCGATCGAATTTCGCACCAAGGATCGGGAACCAAGGTTGCCGACTAAACCGATGAAATTACCGACCGAAGGATAGAATAGACTGAACGGAAACGGATACTTTTGCCCCCCTTCCGTGTCGCTGTAATAGCCGATCGTCTCCAGAGAAATCATTCCAATAATATTGTCCTTTTGCTGACGAGTATTCTTTGCATAGACCAGGCTTCCCATGTCCTTGGTCTGAAAGAATGGCGGTTCTTCATTGACGAAAGCGACGAAGCGTACCGTCCGAGCCGGTTTTCGATCATAGAGCAATCGGGCGATTTCCAAAATGCCGGCCACGCCGGAAGCGTTATCGTTGGCGGCAGGGGAATTGACGACAGCATCATAATGAGCGCCCACTATCAAAATTTCATCTTTTTCGGATACGCCTGTTAAGGTGGCCTCAATATTGCAAACATCCCGATTGAAAACCTTAAATACCTGTTCTTCAACCTTATAACCGGTTAGATCGAACTGCTTGCGTATATAGGCTTCCGCTTTCCGCAGTTGGGGGTATTGCGAGGCGAAGACATTCCGCTCTCCGATGGTACCGGCCAGCATTTCGATATGGGTTTGTAATCGATGGCGAATTTCTATTTCTTCGACGGTTAGTTCGGGTAACGGACCAACATGCGATCGGCCCGGCATACTGATCATGTAAAACCCTCCAAGCAGTAGAACTGCCAGGAGTATACTCGCTAGCAGCAGGTAAACAATTATTCGTATTCGGTGTCGCCGAATAAATTGTTTAATTTTTGTCATACCATGCAAGGGCATATGGTCATCCTAATCATATTTTACTGTGACCTCAAAGTGTTTTTCCAGTATTGAGGATCAAAGAGTGCCGGGAATCTTTTTTGAGGTTTCTTGTGTTCCTGGCGGCCGAGATCGATCAAACGGCGTTCCAAGCCCGATGAAATAGGCCGGATCTTGACCAGGAAACCCACCGCAATTGTTCGTGTTAGTCGAACTTTCCCCAAACCTTGGGTGGTTTCCAGTTCTCGAGTCCGCCGGGAGGATAGTTGGGATTCAATCTGATTTTCGCGGCCTGTCTGTTGTACTTATCCAGTATTATTTTGAGCTGTTCGAGTTTTTTGGGGAACTTCTTGGCAAGATTATTCTTCTCGTAGGGATCGTCTTTGAGGTTGAATAGTTCGTACTTGTTTTCCTTAACCGGCGGACCTTCATAAGAAGCCCCGGGCAGATGACCGTTGTGCACCACTTTCCAGTTGCCACAACGTACCGCCCCGGTATAAGGGGCGCTGTTGATGAGGATATCCTCATGGGGTGATGGTGCTCCATGGGCAATGGTAGCCCAGGCATCCAGGCCGTCGAGGAGCAATGGTTGAGCGAGCGATCCGCCGGCCAGTTTGATGAGTGTGGGGTACATATCAACGATGTGCAGCGGTTTATCGACGATAGCACCGGCCTTGATTTTGCCCGGCCAGTAAGCCAGTGCCGGCACCCGGACTCCGCCTTCGTAGAGCGAGTTTTTTTCACCGCGGAGCGGCACGGTATCGGGTTTGCCGTGACCGCCGCCGCCGTTGTCCGAACAGAATATAATCAAGGTATTGTCGCGCATGCCGCGTTTGTTCAAGGCTGCGATAATATTTCCGATAGCCTCGTCCAGGCAGTCTGTCATGGCTGCATGGATCTGCCGACCTTCGTTTTTGATATGCTCGTATTTGTCGATGTATTTCTTCGGGGCCTGCGGGGTGCCGTCGCGGCCCTTGACCGGTCCATGGGGGGCGTTGAAGGGCAAATAGAGAAACATCGGTTTGGAAAAATCATGTTTTTCGATCAGTCCGATCGCTTCAGCGGCGATTAGATCGGTCGCATAACCTTCTTCATATATCGGCTTACCGTTGCGGCTCCAATCCCGCCCCGCATTGCCGCGGACCAGATGCTTGTAATAATCAATCGCCCCGTGGAGGAAGCCATATTGATAATCAAAACCCTGTGCGGTTGGTATAACGTCTTTACTTTGGTGTCCTATGTGCCATTTGCCGCAGATGGCGGTAAAGTATCCTGCTTCTTTCAGGGCTTCGGCCAATGTACGTTCTTCCGCGGGCAGAGCATATTTGCCCCACGGCCGAACCAGGCCCACCTGCATCCCGTAACGTATGGGATAACGGCCGGTCATCAAACACGTTCGTGTCGGCGTGCAGATCGGTTGGGTATAAAACTGGTTGAGCCTGGTTCCCCCGGCGGCCAGCCTGTCGATGTTGGGGGTGGCGATTTCGCTGCCGTGGTAACTCACGTCCCTCCAGCCCAGATCGTCGGCCAGGATGAAGACAATATTGGGTTTATCCGCCGGCCGGCCTTTGGCGATCGGCGGGGCGGCCCCAAGGCATCCGGGAACGGTCAGGATCACAGAATACAATCCCAAGACTTTGAAAACCTTTGGATGTCTCATAGCAACTCCGTATATATAACTGCTCAATTAGATAGGTCGGCCTCGACGCTATTAATAGTGTTGAATCAGTGTAACCTTCACGGAGAATCTTACAACTGTCGATCAAGTTTTCAGCACATGACGGTTCCGGAGCGCTGATCAGCGTAGGCGTTTTGTTGGCCGACGATCTTGGCAACATATATATGCCTTTACTGAACATGGTTTTACCCGTTCCTGGTGGATCACATTATTAAGATCAAGTCACCATACTAAAGCGCTTATTGAAGTCTCGTGCATATGTGACATTTTTTTTGTGAATTATGGGCATATATTGTTATAATAACCCATATAGAGTCGATATTTGATTAACCTCCAAACGACAATCTGAACTATAATATACTGCAAGTTGATG
>CP070790.1:2837617-2843305 GCA_020346805.1 Planctomycetota bacterium | reverse complement strand
GAGCCAAGGCCCAGATCGAAAAGGAACTCTGGGCCATGCACCGGGACGGAAAAATCCTCCTTACTGTAATCCGGCCCAGTTGGCTCTATGGCCCCCGTGATCGGGCCACCATCTTTCGCCTCGCCCGCATGCTGCGCCAAGGCAAAACCAAAATACTCGGCGACGGCGAAAATCGTCTCAACGTAGTATACACCGGTAATGTTGCCGAGGCCGCCATATTAGCCGCCGATAACCAAAACGCCGTCGGCCAGTCCTACAACTGCTGCAATGACGGGATAATGAAACAGAAGGATTGGATGAACCTGTTGGCCGCCGAACTCGGGGCCCCGCCGGTTACCAAGCATGTGCCCTACAAGCTTGCCTATGGCGTCGCCTTTATTCTCGAATGTGTCGGCCATCTCTTTAAGTTCAAGAATCCGCCCATGGTTACCCGCTACGCTGTCTGGTTGATGGGTCGGCGTTGTTATTTCAGTGCCGAAAAAGCCCGCATCGAATTGGGCTGGAAATCGACCGTCTCCTACACCGAAGGCGTCAAAAAGACCATCGAATGGCTGCGTGAGCAGGAAACTCACAATTGTCATTCCCCGACTTGATAGGGGAATCCAGAAAATGGCGAATCATCATGATCCTTAAACAATCTGCATTCCCGTTTTCACGGGAATGACATATGCTTCCAGTTGGAGCTTACCCGCCACGGTGGGGGGGAATAACCTTTTAGAGTGCAACATATAGGATAGAATTGATTTTCGACGTGTGGGGAAGGGTTCTGTAGCAACTCTCTTTCAAATGCCTTCAATTACATGTAGACTTTCATGTTTAATGGAATCGTTTACCAAGTGTTCGGGCACTGGTTCTGTAAATATTTTGGTTTCCACAAGCAGGAGTATCAATGCATGTTTTTTTCTGGCAAACTGAGATACGTAAGGTTGGTTGGGGCGGTGGCAATCCTGACGAGTACGGCTACAGCGGCCCCGAAGGCAGAGGATCGAATTTGCATCTATAAAGGAAATCCACATTACTGGCAGTACAAGGGTAAACCCGTACTTCTGGTCGGCGGATCGAAAGATGATAACTTGTTTCAGTTGCCGGAGGTGGAGAAACATCTGCAGGAGATGAAGGCGGTGGGTGGAAACTTCGTCCGCAATACCATGAGCGACCGCAATGACAAGGGATTCGAGGTCTATCCGTTCAAGAAACTTGACAATGGCAAGTATGACCTCAATCAATGGAACGAAGAATATTGGAAGCGGTTTGATAACTTTATGCGGAAGACACATCAACTTGACATCTTCGTACAGATCGAGGTGTGGGACCGCTTCGACTATTCGCAGAGAAACTGGGAGCCGCATCCCTACCGGCCGAATAATAATATAAATTACACGACACCGAGTTCGGGATTGGCCGATCGCTACCCGGATCCGGCGTGGTATGACACACAGCCGTTTTTCCACTCCATTCCCGGCATGCCCCGTTATGTCAAGCAACTGGATACGGTACGCAAGTACCAGGAGAAATTTGTGGCCAAAATGCTTTCCTATAGCCTCAAGTACGGGCACGTGCTCTATTGCATGAATAACGAGACATCGACACCGCCGGCCTGGGGCAGGTATTGGATTGCCTTTATAGAGAAAGAAGCGAAGAAGAGGGGCGTGTCGGTTTATTGCACAGACATGTTTAATGATGGTTATAAACCTGAAACATCCGGCTTACTCGCTCAGGCGTACGACGATGTCAGGGTCTATAAATTCCTCGACATCTCACAAATTAACAGCCGACTTTTCAACGAAGACCAGTGGGCCAAACTAATGTGGGTGGTAAAGCGGATCAAAAAGCATCCGCGTCCGCTAAACTGTGTAAAGATATATGGAAGCGGTCAAACCAAGTGGGGATCGGGAACACCGGTCGACGGGGTCGAGCGTTTGTGGCGGAATCTCTTTGCCGGCTGCGCGGCAGTCCGCTCTCACCGGGATGGTGCGGGTATCGGCCTGCAGCCGATTTCCAAAGCGTGCATCAAGGCCGTTCGCAAAGTGGAGACGCTGGTCAAGTTTTGGGATGTTGAATCCCATCAGGAACTGCTGAGTGATCGTGGAAAAGACGAAGCATACCTGATCGCCAGGCCCGGCGATGCGTACGTTCTTTACTTTACCAGTGGCGGCTCCGTCGGTCTGAACATGAAGAGGTACGACAAAGATTTTCGCTTAAAGTGGATCGACATCAGCACCGGCGAATGGGGCAAGGAAACACACATCCGCGGCGGCAAAATTGTTCAGATCAAAACCCCCGGAAAAGGGCCATATGCTGCCGTTATTATGACTTCCGTGTCTACCGGGACCGATAATTACAAAAAAAAAAGACTATTAACAATATTGAAAGCGGTTGTGTCGGATATTGGAAACTTAGCGGTGATAGTAAGGATTATTCCGGGCACAATAATCATGGCATAAATCATGGCGTCGAGTTTGATGCGGAAAAGGGGGGTAGGTTTGATGGCAAACATGACTATATAGAAGTGTCTGATCACGAATCACTCCGCTTTGGGAATCGAGACTTTTCTATTGGGGTGTGGATCAAGTGCAGCAATGACACCAATAGTATACCCGGTGATATTGTCGGCAAATACGATCCCGACTCGAGAAAAGGAATCAACTTTCATGTCTCCAGCAGTTCGCCCGGCTATTCGTCAGTGAGTGATGTGCGGAACGTGCATTTCGGTATAGACAATGCCGTTGAAGGTACATGGATTGATTGCGGTCGCCCCTGGCCCAGCAATACGCTGATCGGTCCACTGATTGTATACCAGGGCGAACTCTATACCGGTATCGCCGATGCTGCTGATCCCAAAGACGCATGCAGGGTGTTCCGATATGCGGGCGGCAAGAAGTGGGTCGACTGCGGTCGATTGGGCAGTGATCCCAAGACAGTATCGGTCATTCCGATGATCGTGCATAAAGGCCGTCTTTACGCAGGCACAGGTACGTGGGATTGGATCAAGTGTAAAAACGGTCAAGCTGGAGAAGCCCACATCTATCGATACGAAGGCGGGATCAAATGGCATGATTGCGGGCCTCTGCCTGGGGCAACGCAATCGTTAGCCCTGGCCTCTTTCCAAGGTGATTTATATGCCAGCGTCAATAAAAAGAACATCTTTCGCTACGACGGTGATAATAATTGGACGTCGACTGTCGAAGGCTGGCACGACCTGCATAATTCATTGATGGTCTTCCACGGCGATCTTTACTCGGCCAGAATAGCCGTCCGCAAGTATGAAGGCGGTACCAACTGGCCGGTAGTGGGTTATTTCAAGGGCTCATATAACATTACACAAATTTATTGTATGGCTGCCTACTGCGGCGAGATGTACCTGGGCTCCTGGCCGTTGGGAATAATGTTGAAGTATGAAGGTGACGGCAACTGGCAGGACTGCGGCTATGTGGGCATCGACCAGAAGTGGGAAATCAACGAGATCAACGACTTTCAAGTGTACAACGGTAAAATGTATGCCGGTGCCATTCCCAAAGCCCAGGTCTGGCGATATGAAGGAGGCAAGAAGTGGACGATGATAAAGCAACTGGTCGATAATCCCAATTGGTCACCCGAAAAGGAAGGAATTGAGACATGGAACCGTGTACCCTCCATGGCTATTTATCAGGGTCGGCTTTATGCGGGTACCTCAACCTGCCATGGACGAGCCGATGCCAATGATAAGACTGATGCAGGGAAGGTTTTCTCCTGGGAGGCGGGTAAGAGCGTCTCCTATGACTACGATCTGGGAACCGAATCGAGACATCTGGCTGCGGTGAGAGAAAACGATCGTCTCAAACTCTACGTCGACGGAAAGCTGGTTGCCACCTCATCTTCGTTTAAACAGGCCGACTATGATGTTTCCCATGACAAAAACCTACTGATCGGCTTTGGCGCTGAAGATTACTTCAGGGGAAATATGCGTGATTTGCGTATTTACAATCGAGCGCTGTCAGCAATGAATGTAGTGGAACTTGCGGCAAGGAAAAATTAGCCGGCTCCCCATTATAAATCACCTGTTTTATAGACTTGCAGTTTATTTACATTCTTACGGACTTAATTGGCCGTTTTGTCCGCATGAGATTTCAGCTTGTCGTAAAACAGCTTGAAGGTTTTATCCCGGTCAATATCGTAGCAGCGGAGTATCTTGCCCTTGCTACCTTTAAATTCATAGTCGAGATACCAATTAACCTCAGGGCAATCCACCACTTCCCACTTAGTCACAGATGGATCGACCAGGGCGGCAATATCACCAAGATCGAAAAACCCTTTATTCTTGCGTTGATACCAGGCCTCCTTTAAACGATATTCATGAAGATATCGCCCCAGCTCGCCGCAGGGTTTTATATATTGCTCCGATTCACTCATGGGGCATCTCAAGTAGGTGCCGGTATCGAACAATACGAAGCGAAGCGGACTGTGGAAGACAAGCCTCGCCGCTCGAATATCCCCTATGACATTAAAGTTATAACATTTCTTGGGCCAGCGGGTACGAAAATGCCAGAAAACGATTACCCGATCTACAATACGCGGTTCTTTCAAGTAAGCCGATGCGATATCGGTCGATGCCCCCAGACCGATTATCCATAAAGGATCGTCCGGGGTGCCGGCCATGGCCCTTTCGATTATAAAATCCACCCCTACCGATTCTGAAGGCTCATACTGGTAGCGCATAGGGTGTGAGCCGCGTTTAACGGGAAACTTCCCCGCCATACCGGCCTTGCTGAGAATGGTTTCGATTTCTCGGGCGGATTGTTCGATGCCGTCGGATCCGCCGCGCTGGTTGTCAAAATTAGCGGCCACAAAGCCTTCAATCTTAAATCGTTCGGGCGAAAGAATCGCCAAAGCGATGGCCCAGATATCGTCTATTTCATTTCGCGTATCACTATCGATGATCACGCGAATGCGCTTGTCCTGGGGAGGGATCACCGGGGCATGGCGGGCTTTAAAATCGGCTGCCGCAATCTCACTTCTGAGCTTTCGATATTTTTTTCCCCTCGCTTCCGATCGATCGGGGGAGGCGCTGGTTACCTTTTCGGCGGCGATTCCACTGACGGCATGATTCTGGGTGCAGCACATAATCAATGGAGTAAGACAAAAGATTGCTGCCATAAATATCTTCTGAAGAACATCTGTTTTCCCGCGCATATCAAACCCTTTCCAAATTAGAACAATATTTAAAACTCAACACCATTGGCAGCATCTAACTTAACTCGCGTATTTTTGATACGGTTGTTTCGTATCCGCTGGAACCTAGTAATCTGATTCCCATTGTTGTATAGTGTCGGACGTCGAAAAACTATTGTATCATGAATATCATGATTAACACCCTGGCGGATAACTAATTTTGATGGCATGGGTAACTGGTAGGCCACAATGCCAGGATCGCCGCCGAAGGTATGTAATCTGATCCGAGTATTGGTTATCATGTATCCGATGGAAGGATGAGCGATTACCTTTCCGAACTAATTTGGGAAATGTGGGTTGAATAATCGCCGGAGAGAAAGTCATTACCTTAAGGAGCGCAAGAGTGAATAAAATCAGTTGGGCTGTATTGATTGCTATATCTTTTCCGATCATTGGATCTGCTGAAACCGCGAAGCTGTGGGAGCCGGTGGATTGGAATTTCACAAATCCTTCCTATTCGGGTAATCCCTATGATCTTGT
>CP070790.1:2827656-2837517 GCA_020346805.1 Planctomycetota bacterium | reverse complement strand
GGGGACCTGCAAATCGATGAGGGCCGATTGATGAATCTGCCGGTGCTCAGCGATCTTACGGCACTGATTGCTAAAGTGCGCTTGGGGACCGATCAAAAACCCAACGACCGTGCCAAAGGCGCCTTTGAATTCCAATCGGATCACCTGCACATCAGCGAAATGGAGATAATCTCCGCCTTCATCGGGCTGCGCGGGGTTGGCATAATCTATTACGACAGCAAACTCGACATCAATGTTAAAGCCCGCGTAATGGAACAGTTACAGAAGGAACTTTCAAGATTGGGTGATATCGGCACCATCATTGGGGCGCTGAGCGACAAAGTAGTCACCTATCACGTCCACGGCACAATATCCGATCCCAAGGTTACCGTAAGACCGCTGGGAATCGGTAAATAATTATTTTTATCAAAGCAATGAATTTAAACGTACTGAAGTATCATAATTACCGGTACTGCCCGAATTGGTGGGCGGCGAGGTACATGGCCTCGGCATTGGCCAGGCTTTTTGGAGCCAGGGGAACCATGAAAGGACCTGCGGTGGGCAGTAAAACAAACCTTCCGTCGGCGGCGGCCGCTTCGATCGCTTCCCGCACTTGACGTCGAACATCGTCCGGCGAGCCGGTCTCCAGAGTACATGCCTGGATCGCACCCATCAGGCATATCTTGTCGCCGATCCGATCTTTGACTTCGGCAAGGGTTACGTCGGCGGTGGGCAGGGGCAGGGTTTCGATCGGCTCGAGGGCGTCACAACCGATTTCAACAATCATATCCAGGATGTCCCGCAGTTTGCCGTGGCAATGGACCACACAGAAATTATTGGTCTCATGTATAACTTCAGTGGCCCGGCGATCATAATCCACCACGTAACGCGGGAAATAGACATGTGGATTCATCAGCGAACCGCCGCAATACTCCGGCCCCCATAGCCGAAAGGCGGCATTGTCTACCACGGCCCCAATGGCCCGGATAGCCTGCAAAAGCTGGGTCTGGGCCTTATCCAGCAATGCCCGGATCGGTCCGTCATCGGTACAGCACCGTATGACGAAATCCTCGAAATCGAAGAGTCCCCCCACATGGCCGATCGCGTCGCCGACACCGAATAACAGAATTCCTTCGTCTCCAACTTTGGCTTCCAGGTCCCTGATTCGCTGCCGATCAATTTCCGGCGACGGATCGGGCATGGAGAGTACTTTTTCGATATCCTCATCCGATTTAATCAGCGGCTCGACCTGCCAATTGGTCATGACGCCCGGGTCTCGCCGCGTAACCATACGAAGTTTACCCTTGGGCGTATCAAATTCAGTGGTTTGCAGAACAGAGTCCTTTGCGTTTTGATCATCAGCACCGCCGGCCACGTTGGGATCGCCAATAAAAATGGGATAATCGACAGGTGCTCGAACAAAACTGTCACCATATTGTTTTTCCAATTCCATCAACGGGGCATACGACGGCTCGCGGGTTGCCCAACCATTGTCGAATGGCGAGTATTCGTAGATGGTCACCGGCACCCGATCGGGCTGCCCACCGTGCAGTACGGTCAACAATCGCCGGCGAGAAGTCATTGCCATACCATCTGGTATCCAAAAAAGTATCTATTGGTGTAGATCAGGCCTGCAACCAGCTACCAATATCCACAATCCCACACATGGCAAACGATATTATCTATTTTTACATGAAAACTCAAACAATATCGATCCGGACAAAACACTATCATATATTATGGTGTATAATCCACGAAGCGAGGGGCAGGCCGATTCAGTAAGGATCGAACTGTAAAATACAGCGATCGGTTATACGGATTTTATGTCAGCATCGGAATCCGGGTACGATGATATTAATATTATTATCGCGTCCAATACAATTTACAGGGCGGCGGCCAGATGCGGTTAAGATATGCCGATGTAAAGTGAGCTGCCCAAGCACACATATAACCACGATACTATTTTCTATACTGGCTATTTTATTGTCCGGATGCAACGAGATCGCCATACCGGACCCGGCCGTTCTCTACATTGCCTTCGGCGATTCGATGACGGCAGGGCCATCGCAACG
Organism: Planctomycetota bacterium; assembly: GCA_020346805.1. Classification (GTDB taxonomy): domain Bacteria; phylum Planctomycetota; class Phycisphaerae; order UBA1845; family PWPN01. The sequence continues at coordinate 2,835,466 of CP070790.1, read as the reverse complement.
CGACTATCCGGACATTCTTCGTGAGCTGCTGGGCCAGGCACCGGAAACATTCGCCAATGAGGGCAAGAGCGGTGAGCGACCGGGCGAAGGGCTGGAACGATTACGCAGTCTGATTTCGCTGGGTATCTATCCCAACGCCCATACATTATTTTATTGGGAAGGCGGCGGTGGGATCATCGATTTCATTGTCGAATTCGACCAGTTCCTCCTCCGCTCGCCTGACGATTCCGACTATCCATACTCGTCACAGCTAAACGAAAAATTAAACACCGTTCAGACAAACATAGAAACGGCAATCCAGCAGGCACGTGCCGCCGGCCTGACCGTCTATATCGCAACCTATTTCAGTACCCCGGAAATCATATCCCGCTGTGACCCATTACTCCTCAATATCATACTGCCCGGCCAAGCCCGGAACGCAAATGCTTACATGGCGTTGCTCAACCAGCGCATCCGCCAGGCCGCCGTCAACCAGGGAGCGATTCTGATTGACGTTGCGGCCATCGATGACACACTGCATGCCGACAATTCCAATTTTTTCGACTGCAGCCATCTCAGTGCCAAGGGGAATGAGATCGTTGCCGGGCTATTCTTTGAAGCTGTAAATACACCGCAGTAAATACAGTTCAGGGCACGGCCGAGTCTTCGAGACCTGCCGATGACCTTAGTGACGGCAGGTCTCGGACGCCAGAGGCGTCCTTGACTCTGCCCTACAATGCAGCGAACTCAGCGGTACCCCAAAAAACTACGGCCAGGAGACATGTACGTCCACATCCTTGGAGTCCTTCGGGTTGACGTGGACGTCAACGTGTCGGTCTGAAACCTTAACATCTACCATTCGGCCATTATGATCACGGTTGTGGGAGCTTTTCGGTTCGTTGCTTTTGCAGCCAGCCAATAAACACATAATCATTACAGACAATATGAGCCGATACATGACCGTCTCCATTTACCTGGTGATAAAAATAAGCCCTGTTTTCTCCGGGTGTATATTAATCGGATGAACAATAGACGATAAATTAATAATATGATCATTAAAACCTATTGTCCGACGAATTCGGCCATAATTGCAGCATGGTCGGCCTTTAATTCGGCAAGTATCTCTGGATTCTGTTCAGCCAGATTGGTCTTCTCGCCGATATCTTTTTCCAGATTGAAAAGCATCTCGCCCTGTTTCCTGTCTTTGAGATATTTCCAGGATCCTTTTCGATAGGCACTCTCTTTGCGCGAGGTTTGCCAGAACAACGATCGTTCAAACGTCCGCCCCTCCAGCAGTACGGGACTGATGTCGAGACCATCAGGCTTGAATTCCGATGCATTCACGCCGGTCAGACGACATATAGTGGGAAAGATGTCCAGGGCGGAGCAGGGCTGATGGGTAACGGTTCCGGGTTTGATTTTACCGGGCCATTGCATGACGCAAGGTACGCGAATTCCACCCTCGAAGACCGAACCCTTTCCACTTCGCAGGGGAAGATTACTCCCGCCATGATTGGTAGGCCCCCCGTTGTCGGTCATGAAGATAATCAAGGTATTATTTTCGAGCTTCTGCTTTCCGAGGATTTCGATGACGCGGCCGATGCCGTCATCCATACAAGCAACCATGGCGGCAAAGGTACGGCGTTTGGTATTCTTGATATAATCGAACCTGGCCAGATCCTCGTCCTTGGCCTGCAGGATATTCAACAACTTTTTATTTTTATCATCCCAACCTTTGCCGTAGTGGGGTGCGTTGTATGCAAGATAAAGAAAGAAAGGCTTATCCGACTTTTGTGCTTGCAGAAATTTAACCGCTTGATCCGTAATCAGATCGGTGGCGTAACCTTTCTCATCGATCAGTATTTCATCCCGGTACCAGTTCGGTTTATACCCATAAGTCAATTTAAAATAATCAATACACCCGCCGAGGTGTCCGTAAAATGAGCCAAAGCCGTGGCGGGTGGGGAAGAACTCCGGTTGGCCATGCCCCAGATGCCATTTGCCTGCCAGAGCGGTACGATAGCCTTTTTGTTGAAGCACTTCGGCAATGGTGGTTTCATGGGGGCGGATACCACGGTTTTCATCACGCAAGGTCATTAATGCAGACAACAATCGGTCCTGGGAACGGTTGGGATAACGCCCGGTCAACAAGGCAAATCGCGAGGGGGTACATACCGGGGCCGCCACATACCAATTGGTAAACTTAATGCCCGCCCTGGCGATGGAATCAATGTTCGGGGTAGGTATCTCGCTACCGTAACAGCCCACGTCGTTGTAGCCCTGATCGTCGGTGAATATCAGCAGGATATTGGGCTTCTTGGCGGACTGGGAACATCCGCAGCTTATCAAACACAATAGGACAACCACCAGCATTCCCATGCGTTTAAAGATCGACATAGTCATTTCTCCTCTGACTTGATATTTACTACTCATTATCTGCCAATCCCAATACCCATATCATTTGAAGCTTCAAGTTATCAGGTTTATTCGGCCAATTCCTTTAGTAACCGCACAGCGGTTTCCACCATCATTTCGCCACCACCGGAGCGAATACGCGAGTTTACCGTTTCGTAGCTGCCCTCGGCAAAGGCTTTTTGGGTAGGGATGTAACCTGGGGCATCGTTGGCCAGTTCGATCACCAAGGTGTTCTTGAAAGGAGAGGCCTTTTTGATGGCCAGTCCCAGTTCAACAAAGACTTCACCCGGCAGGGTTACTATAGCCAAATCATTGCCGAATCGAAAAACCTGAACTTCAAGCGGCAACAATGGTCCCTTGCGGAGCTGCAGGTCCATGATTTTGTAGGCCTCAACCCGCTTGAGGAAAGGTAATTTCCGGGTTGCGACCTTATCCATACTCTGCGCGGCCTGAACAACCTGCTCGGAGTTATATTGCTGCATGGGAACAGCAATTTTCGCACTCTTGATTGCCAATGAGGGACTGTCAAGGAAACAGAGTTTGGGCAATGCGTTCCGAACCGTCTCAGCCAGTCTGGTACCGATCTGCCGGGCGCTGGGTTTGGTTTTGATCTTTACATCAATATGGTTGACGTCCCCACAGGTGCCGATGCCGAATATCGAAACAAACTTGTCATCCGTTATTTTACGGAGCTCATGTTCCAAATAGTAAGGGTAGTCGGCCGAGTACTCAGTACCACCGGTGGTGGCGGTATGGAGAGCGAAGACGGTCAGCGCAGCTATGGCCCGCCGGCTATTTGCATCCCGCAGCAGCAAGATACCGACATGGGGGTCGACCGGGCCGGCAGGTCGTACGATCCGAGGATTCAGCCGGCCGGGATTGAAACGTACAGTACCGTCTTTCATGTGAAAGCGACGATTGAACGACAACCGTGTTTCTTCAGCTTTGCCTACCTCAAGAAGGGTAGGTTTGGCGGAAGTACGAGCTTCACTGATAACCTCAACCAGTTTCTTAACCAGGATAGCGGAGTAATCGAAGGGTTCATAGGGATCATTACCATGCTGGTTCATCACCCTTTGGTGAAAATGGTTTCGCAACGCATCAAAGTAGAGCGGGCCGGTATGGGTATGGGTGGCGGCAATAACAATATTGGATTGGGGAATACCGGTACGCCGGCTGGCCAGCCGGCGTGCCTGGTCGGAGACGTTGAGAGAAATCTTACTCAAATCACAGAACACCAGGGCCGCCTGCCGGTCGCCTTGAGCCAATACCATCGCCTTGGCCTTGAGGGGATCATGAGTTCCCGTATTGATTCGTTCCCTGAAGTATCCACTCATCCGCCAACCTTTGGGAGGAGTAATATCAACAACTGCCACCCCGGCCATTAATTCGGTTTTACCGGTATCCGACTCATTAGCCTGCGCGACCGAATCGCCCGCAATCATGGAAAGGGACACAACCATCGCGAGAATATCTGCCAATACATTAATCCGATTCTTTTTACTCATCGGAATTCACCTTTGTCCACAATTATATAACTTCTATGGTTTATCAACGTACCAGTAGGCGACGGAAGCATAGTGATTGGGAGCGTTATTGTTGTGGCCGTGTTATATGGTCACCCGAATGGATTTTTTGAAGGCGACGGGATCGGGTAAATGCCAACGATATAAAGAAAATCGGCCGTACTGGGCCATCTCCGGCTCGCCGGGATTCCAACGATGATAGGAAGTCCCGAAATAAGGCGATTGAAACCAGACTCTGGCACCCCATGCCATATTAAAATAATCCTCGCCTCCCGTGCCAAGGATGGATTCCTTGAGCGGCTTGCCGTCCACCATGATCATGTCGTCGCCTTCATACCATTTCCCGCCGTCTTTTTTATAAGCGGCAACATGCAGGGTGCAACCGACATAATGTCCCCCGCCTTCAGCATCGAGAATAACGTAGTTTTTTTCGGCAGTCAGGTTATTACCTTTGACGTCTCCATCGACGGTATGTTTTTTCTCACGATAACAGGCGTGGAAGTATCGTACCTTTTCAGGCAGGGATTTATGTAGCTTATAATCGATATGGAAGAAGAAGGGCACCAGGTCGACAGTACCCTTATTTTCCACCTCCAGTCTGGCATTTTTATAAAAGGGCATGGGGAAATAACAATTGAAGGCCCCCCGGCCCGGCGGATATTTTATATAACCGGCCTTCGAAGCGGACACCACGATGAAAGCACTGATCACGCTATCCACCTCATTGTGACCCAAGCCGAAGAAATGGCCGATGGGCGATTCGACGGCAGGAGTATCGGCGCTATCCCAGGTAAATTTTAAATAGATATTGGAGAGATACGCCGGATCTTCCGACCCGAGGGTAAACCAGAGATGTTTAATTATCCCCGGGCCCTGGAGATTGGCCAGGCATAATGTTTTACCGGCCGGTATGGACAGGGAGTCTTTATTTCCACCGGTGGGATCGGCACTGGAGGCCCGGGCGGATTGATAATCCTGGGGCATCATTATGGAAGAAAGCCCGGACCAGTCACCGGCCCGGGCCGGGGAGGTTGTGAACGCAAATGAGGTTGTAAACACAAATAATGCTATTATGTGTACTTTCATGTGATTGCTCCTTTTTCAACATAAACTTTATAAACACTATACCTGTGTTAGCGAATTCTGGCCACAGTGTTTGTGATTACTCATCAGTACTCCTAATAGAAGATTTTATTAAAGGGTAGAAATATTGTCTTGCCAGAACTTACGATTCGTCGTATCCTTCCCGGCAATGCCGTTCTATGTCTGGAACGCCGCTGTGTATTATATTAAACCTGATAAGCAAAAAAGAAGACTTTCAAGTCTGTCTTATGAGGAGGCAAACGTATGATTCCCAATCGTAGAGATGCAATGGCCTGTATAGCCGGTGCCTTAGGTACTACCGCGATGGCTCGGATTGCAAGCGGAGAGGATGTCCCCCCTTCGAAAGGTGCGGCCGGCACCGTCATCCTGGTAACCGAATACGGAGCTAAAGGCGACGGCAAAACAGACGATACCCTGGCATTCAAGAAAACCTTAAGGGCAGCGGATAATGCCGGCGGTGCCATTGTGTTTATACCTCCCGGCCGGTACCGCATTACACAACCGCTGAAGATTCCCAAAGGTGTTACCCTTGAAGGCACCCAGCATAGTGCCCCACCGCGCGATCCGACAGGTTCGGTCATTCTGGCGAATGTTACACCGGGCGATGCGGACGGGCCGCCATTTATTACGCTGGACAAACGCAGCGCCCTGAGCGGTTTGTGCATTACCTATCCCGAACAGAACGATCCGAAAAATATCAAACCTTTCCCGTGGTGTGTTCATAGTATTGATGATAATGCATCGATTACCAACTGCCTTTTGCATAATCCATACCGGGGAGTCGATTTCGGGACGGCAGTTAGCGGCAGGCATTATATCGATGGGCTGTATGGGCAGCCGCTGAAAGAGGGTCTTTACATCGATCGCTGTCTGGATGTGGGACGGGTAAGAAACGTCCACTTCTGGCCCTTCTGGGATTTCAAGGCCCGCTGGTTTATGGAGACTCAAGGGACGGCGTTTACCATCGGCAAGACCGATTGGCAGTATATAGATTTCTGCTTCTGTATCTGGTACAAAGTCGGTTTTCATTTCGTATCCCGAAAATACGGCCCGGGCAACTCCATCATTCTCAACAGCGGATCGGATATCGGGCCAACTGCGGTTCTGGTGGATCAGGCTCAACCCCATTCGGGGATCAGCTTCGTAAATTGTCAATTCATGAGCGGGATCGAGGTCAGTGAAGCCAATATGGGACCGATGAAATTTACCTCCTGCGGATTCTGGGGCGTCAATGAAAAACATTACCCACCATGCAGCTATCACGCCAAGCTGGCCGGTTCGGGGCAGGTCAGCTTTGACGGGTGTCACTTTACTATGTGGGATCTGGAGAAAAAGGGAGTGCCCTGTATCGACGCCAACTGTCAGGGTATAGCTGTTCGCAACTGCGATTTTGTCGAGGCCGACAAACAGCAGATTCGAATAGGACCCGATGTTCAGTCGGCAATTATCACAAGCAATCGATTACGGGGCGGGGCCAAGATCGATGCCCCGGAAAACAGGAACTTTGCCATCGGTATGAACTCCCCGGTCTAGTATCTGGAAAATGAAAGGCAAACAAGAATGCGAAGCGCGACAAGATGGATAATAGCGGTCTCAATAATAGTACCAGGGATTTACCCGGACGCAAAAGCAGCAACCACGGAAGTTAAAGATTACTCATACTTTCTGGAGAAACTCGTCGATCTCGACGGCCTGCCGGTATTAAGCGAAGGCATCCAGGGCAAGCAGTTTTCCAGCTACGATCGGGCTTCGCGTTATGATGAAGCCAGCGGGAAGTATATACAATGGGATGCCAATGGCGACGCCGGCAAATATATCAGCGTGGATCCCAGGACGCAGGAAGCGCTGATGGCTGAAATTGACGGGCCGGGATGTATTTGGCGTATCTGGTCGGCAAATCCTACGGGCAAGATACGCTTTTATCTGGACGGCGACAAAAAACCGACCTACCAGTTTGACTTCGATGGATTATTTGCCGGCAAGGTACCGGGTTTCCCTCGGCCGCTGATCTGGCAACGGAAGGTGGATCTTGGGGGAAATAATCCCGCCTCCAACTGCTATATGCCGATTCCTTTTGCCAAGAGCTGCAAGGTAACTATGGATCGGCCCCACAACCGGCTGTATTACCACATCGGCTATTCAACCTTCCCTAAAGATTGGAAGATCAAAACCTTCAGCCTGGAACGGACGCCGGCAGAAGAAGCTACCCTCCAGCGGGTGTGCGAACTGTTATCCAACTGCGGACGGGATCCGCAACCGGTCGAGGATATGAAAATAAGTGAAAAAAGCGTGGTACTTGACCCCGGCAGACAGGCCTTCTGGACATATGATGAAGGTCCGGCCACCATTCGCCAATTTCACGCCAAGGCGACTTCCCAAGACCGCTGGGCCAGGCGAAAGGTTTTGCTGCAGATGTACTGGGATGGCGACCAGACCCCGGCGGTAGAGGCACCCATCGGAGATTTCTTCGGCGATGCCTGGGATGAAGCCACTTATAGAAGCCTGCCGATGGGCATCACCGATTATTTGAATTACTGCTACTGGCGGATGCCTTTTGGCAAGTCGGCCCGGATGGTGATAACCAATCAGGGCAAACGACCGGTTAAAGTGCACTATAAGATCTCTTACACGCCGGGACCATTAACCACGGGCACCACTTACTTCCATGCCAAGTGGCGGCGTGACCGTAACAGCAGCGTTTTCGATTATCCGATGTTGGAGTGTGTCGGCCGAGGGAAATTTGTCGGGGCGGTCCTGTTTCCCGATAACATTCTTGGCGGCTGGTG
>CP070790.1:2819837-2827556 GCA_020346805.1 Planctomycetota bacterium | reverse complement strand
TGCCCGTCTCAGGTGGGTTCCAGATACGAAGACCAAGTCTACACAATAGGCATCATGAAATGAGAAGCATTACTATACCATTGTCGTTATTGTTGCAACGTAAGTTTAGTCAACAGCTGCAAGGAAACTGTGAAAAACGTAACGCATTAATATAATAATAAGCATCGATGCAACATGGAATGCAATTAATGTGCCGCCAAACTGTTTAAACGACCGAAAGAATAAGACCGATGTTAAAAAGTTAAGATACAAACCTGGTACCCTTTTTAGGAGAATAGAAATGCGAGCTATTATGACAACTATCAAGCGTAAAGATAATCTGCATGAGAATCGGATACCGTATCAGTGGCCAAACATCATTAGGGCAATAAAAGTGTTTCCAGTTGTGGGTTTTCTGATGATGCTCCTGGCTACCCCAGTAGTTGTAAGAGCCCAGAATAATGCCCCCAAGAAGACCTATCAGGCTAACGTGCCCATCCGGGCCATAACGCGGGGGCCGAAATCACACTGGTTCAGCTACTACGACAAGATGCAATTTGACAAAACGAATCGGTACGTACTGGGTATGGAGGTGAACTTCGATGACCGCAGCCCCCGTCCGGACGACGTGATAAATTTAGGCATGGTGGATCTGCAGGACAATGACAAATGGATCAAGTTTGCCGAGTCACGAGCCTGGGGCTGGCAGCAGGGTTGCATGTTGCAATGGTTGCCCGGATCATCAAGCGAGGTAATCTACAACGACCGCCAGGGGGATAAGTTTGTGGCAATCATACGAGACGTATTTACCGGAAAGTCGCGAGTCCTTCCCAGACCGATATACACAATCAGTCCTGATGGCAAGCGAGCTTTGAGTCTTAATTTTGCCCGCGTAAATGAAACTCGGCCAGGGTATGGTTATGCCGGCGTGAAGGATCCCTGGTCCAATGATTCCCAGACTGAAAATGATGGCATTTATCTCATAGATCTGCAAAGCGGGGAATCACGCCTCATTATCACCCTTGGCCAGATCGTAAAATACCGTGCCGATAAATCGATGGCTAACTACAAGCACTGGTTCAATCACCTGCTATTCAACACGGATGGATCACGGTTTATCTTCCTGCACCGCGGTCGGCGATTGGGCCGTGAGGTGGGGGAGGATGATTGGTTTACCCGAATGTTCACCGCCCGGTGGGATGGCTCCCAAATCCATTGTGTTGCCGACCACGGTCTGGTTTCGCACTTTATCTGGCGCAATCCCAAACAGATTCTCACCTGGTCCCGCGAACCGGCGGATGGTGATCATTTCCACCTGTACGACGACATGACCGAAAAGATACAGATAATGGGCAAGGAACTCTTCGATCGCGATGGGCATATTATATTTTCTCCAGACGGTAAGTGGCTTTTGGTTGATACCGCCCGTCCGGATCAACAACATATTCAGAAACTCATGCTTTACCGGCCGTACGATGGAAAACTCGTCGAACTTGGACAATTTTACCTGCCCCCCAAACAGAAGGGTGAGTGGCGATGTGACCTGCACGGCCGATGGAGCAGCGACGGCAAGAGCGTTTGTATCGATTCAATGCACATGAACTACCAGCGGCAGATGTACCTGTTGGACGTCAGTCGGGTTGTCAAGTGATTACAAAACTCAAATGGGGGCAGTGGTCAAAAAAAGTCTTAAAATATCTGGTATGTTGGTGATTATACCGCTGGCGACTGCGACTCAGCCAGCGGTTGCACGGAAACCGTTCAAGCAGCCTAACATCCTAATCTTCCTTTCGGATGATCAAGCTGAAGACCAGTACGGAAAACCAATCTTGCGGATAAATACCCTGAGAAAGTACAAGAACTTTTGGCCCGGCTGGATCACTACGTTAGGCTGGCGATTTCCCCAAAAGAACACACGAAATTATGGTTTCTCCTGTTATCAAATTTCTCAAGGTTGGGGGTGAGCGGAATTAGGGCAGAGTTTTTTAACGAATACGCCAGCGCCTGGATGGTGACCGGGCGGTCTTCAATATTTCCTCAATCCTGGCAACTACATCTGGGTGCTTAACAGCGATATTGTACACTTCCTGGATATCGCTGCTAAGATCATACAACTCGATCGGCCCATCCATGCCATAACGGAGGGCTTTCCAGTGATGCATTCGTACCGCTTGGCAGAATCCCCCTCGGTGAAATTCCCAGTACAGGTAATCGTTGGATTTTTGTTTCTTGCCCAGGAGGGTGGGCAAAATGGAAATTCCGTCAATGTTGCCAGGCGGATCAGCACCAGCAATATCAGCGGCGGTGGGCAGAAAATCCCAGAAGGCCCAGATTTGGTCGCTTACCACACCGGCCCTGATTTTGCCGGGCCAGTACACAATCATAGGCACACGGATACCACCTTCATAGGGGGAATTTTTATATCCTTTTAATCCTCCGGTACTATCGAAAAATGCAGGATCTGCGCCACCTGCTTTGTCCGGACCATTGTCGCTGCTGAAGAAAATAACCGTCTGTCGATCCAGATCCAACTCCTTCAATAGACTAACAATCTTGCCGATATCGCGATCCATGCGTGTGATCATAGCTGCGCGATTCTTTTGCGCCTGGGGCCAATCTTTGTCCGAGTACGGCTCGTCGCTGGGCACCTCCATTCCATTACCTTCTTTATCTATATTGGCCCGCTCATTATTCGTGTGAGGAATGGTATAGGCCAAATAAAGGAAGAAGGAATGTCCCCGGTGCCGATTAATATATTCCAAGGCTTCTTGCGTAAACAAATCGTGTGAGTATTGGGCTCGTTTAATTGCCACACCTCTTACCACCACGTTTCCTGTCAGAGGATATTTCTCCTTATTTTTCCAGAGAAAATCGGGGTAGTAATTATGGGCGTGAGCATGGCCCAAGTAGCCAAACCACTCGTCGAAGCCTTGGCGGTTGGGGATACCCGTGGAATCCGCTTTGCCCAGCCCCCACTTGCCGATGATTCCCGTCTTATAACCCGCCTTTTTTAGGATTTCCGCAACGGTAACATCTTCAGGGCGAAGCGACATATTAGCGTTGCCGCGAACTAGGGCGTGCCCGGTATGAAGGCCGGTCATAAGACAACATCGAGATGGGGCACAAACCGTATGCCCCGCATAACAGTCGGTGAAACGCATCCCTTCTGCCGCCAACCGGTCAATACTGGGGGTTTGAATCTGTTTTTGACCATAACACCCCAGATCGCCATAACCGAGGTCATCGGCCAATATGAAGATAATATTGGGTTTATGGTTCCCAGGACGGCCATCAGCTCCGAATGTCGGTTCAAGTAAAGAGCTTATGAATAATCCAGCTAATATTACAGGTATGATGTTACTGGAGGGCATTTTTCAAATCATATAGAGTCAGGCATGATTTGTCAATCGTTTGCCATTATAATAGAATCCAGTTGTGAATTGATTAATCAACATACTCACAAGATAGCAATGTTGCAGAAAACAGCTATTAAAATGAAAGCGTTGGTGAATATTATGTTCAATAATAGATGGAAGTGTCTTGGTACTCTTTGCCGCTGCAAACCCCTCAAAGTCATAGTGATTCTGTTTTTGGTGTGCGGTTTCACTGGTAGTCCCCATAGCTCAGTGTTTGCGGCCAAGAAAGCAGCCGCGGCCAGGAAGAAAATGCGGCGGTCACCCTTGCCTCCCCGGTGGGCGTTCGGGCACATAAAGTCGAAGGATGAGTTTAAGGGGCGGCTCGATATCCTAGCCGATGTGGACTGGATGGAGAAGAATGATATCCCGTGCCAAATTATTCATATTGATGCCGCCTGGTCTGTGGGACACAATCTCTTCGAGTTTGCCAATGCGAAAGTATTACACAACATACTGCATCCGGAAATAGTTGGTACCGTTTACGACTTTAGCGCTCCGGGTGAAAACCCATACAACGCCGATCCTAACGACATTTTATGCCGACCAACCACACCTCCACCGCACGTGGGGCAGAATTTGATCGATACACTGCACGGAAAGGGAATAAAGGTTACGGTGTGGATGACGGACAGGATTAATATGGGCACTCTTGGCGAAGATAAAAAACATCACCGAGGTCATCCTTATGGGATCGGTCAGTTTGAAGGCCAGGGCCCGAGGGAAGCAGCGCTATTCAAATTCGCTGAATCTCAAGGATTTTTACGCGGGGAATTGAAGGATTGGCACCGCGGCTGGGGTAAAAGAGTCGACTACAATAATCCCCAAGCCCTCGCCTGGTGGCACCGTATGATGGACAAGGTGCTGGATATGGGGGTAGATGGATTCGTTCTCGATGGGGGGGCGGTTCTTGATTATACCACCACCACTTTCAACCATTTACGAGCCAAGAAAGGGGATCAGGCGATCATGATGTCGCGGTCGTCGCGGGAGGTGGCGGAGGTTACACTCTTGACCTGGGCCATCGATACCAAGAACGACTTCTCGGATAAGGGTATTAAGTACGCGTTAGAGCAGGTCATCAAATCATCGAGGGTTAGTACGCCTTATGTTACGGGGACACAGTCTCCCCGGGGTCCCGCACCCACCGAGGCCTTTGTGTGCCGCGAAGTCCAGTTCAATGCCTTCTGCCCCACTCAGTTTACCTTCTGCTACGGTGACCTGAGCAATCCATGGGATAATGGTAAGACAGCAACCAAGGTCTTTAAATACTATACCCGGTTACACAATGAATTAATTCCTTATATCTATTGTGCGGCGATTCTTGCCCACCGAACCGGTGAGCCGATCATCAGGCCTGCTCCGGGTGACCTGGAGTATAAGTTTGGTGGCGAATTTTTAGTTGCACCGATCTACCGCGACGAGATGACACGCCGCGTTAGTTTTCCGGCTGGAGACTGGATAGACTATTGGGATGAGAACAAGGTGTACCGAGAGGGACAAGAAATTGAATACGATGCACCTCTAGACCATATCCCGTTATTTGTGCGGGCGGGCGCGATAATTCCCATGGAAGTAAGGAAAAATTGGACCGGTCACGGAACAGAAAATTCCGCCGGGGCCCTTACTCTGCAGATCTACCCCCAGAACTCCGAAAAGTGCTGGTTTTACGAAGATTGCGGCGACACTCTGTTACGTTGCACAAAGAAAAACGACTATCTGACCCCGGGAGACATCCACTTTGAACTGGAGGGACCGGCACGCAAGTACGTACTTCGGTTTAAGACTTTTATTTCGCCTCAAAAGGTAATTACCGGCTCTGCCGGCGTGCTTCCCCGTCGCCAGGCCGAAACTGATCTTACTCCGGATCAGGCGGCATGGTGCTACGATGAGGCGACCCGCATGACAATAATTCGTTTTCCAGAGACTGAATCTGAGGTGTTGGATTTACATATTTCGGCTGACAAGAAGTGATTTGGTTATTAATGCAACATATCGTATCGGGCAACAGATGTGAGTGACCAGCGTGTCAGCTAGCTCTATAAAGTGGCAATTTTTCTTAGCATGCACTTACGCTATCTACACACTATGGAGGTTGTTTCCCGCTACTATGGAGCATCAGTAAACGAGTAAATTTACCACTGGCAAACGATTTCCGGTGAACACAATTTATGACAGGAGGTTGGTACTGTGATTGTTAAAGTAGCATTCACCCGAGTTTTCATAGCAACGGTTTTATTGCTCTTCCCACTTAATGTGTCGGTTGATGGAGCCTCAAAAACAAATAAATCCAAGCCGATGAATGTGTTGTTTATTGTTTGTGATGACTTAAATAATCACTTAGGCTGCTACGGTTATAAGCAAGTACGTTCGCCGAATATCGACCGATTAGCATCCGAAAGCATGCGGTTCGATAATTTTTATTGCCAGTATCCGGTATGTAATCCATCCCGCAGTTCGTTTTTAACCGGCCTGAGACCTGATACCACCGGGATATTCAGCCAATCAGGTCCCATGCGCGAAAACCTGCCCGAAGTGGTCGCCTTGCCCCAGTGCTTCAAGGATCAGGGATACTGGACGGCTGTTGTGAACAAATTTTTCCACGATCGTCAGAATGATGGAGATCGTTCCTGGGATGTACGCAAGCATTTTGATGATGCACGAAATCCGGTTATTGTGAAGGCCAGGCAAGAATTCGAGGACAAGCACGGTTCCATTAATGAGGCGAAGAACCGGGAAGCATGGAGTAAGAAAAAGCATTCGGTTCGAGATTTGGCCCACGGTCAAACACCACCTGGATACGGTCCCACCAACATGGCGGACGAAGAGCAGGGAGACGGCAAGGCTGTCAAACAGATCATCAGGTGGTTAGAGAACAAGGCCTACGGCGATAAACCTTTTTTCATCGGGTGGGGAATTCAGAAACCGCACATCCCCCATTTTGTTCCCCAGAAATACTTCGATCTTTATCCCTTGGATAGCTTCCGCTTCCCCCCCCAACCGACCGATGACTTGAAAGACGTGCCCCAGATTGCGATCACTAACCGCTATAAACTATACGGTGATCCAGTTGTTACCGACGCGACGCTGCGAAAGGTTACAGCCGCTTACTATGCATGTATCACGTTTATTGATACCCAAGTTGGGTTGTTGCTTGACACCGTTAAACGACTAGGCCTTGAAGAGAATACGATCATCGTCTTTACCAGTGATAATGGATACCTTCTTGGCGAACACGGATTGTTGGAGAAAGCAATGCTCTTCGAGGAATCAGCTAGAATCCCGCTGATCATGTGGGTACCAGGGAAAACCAGACCCGGCAGCGCATGCAAGAGGTTAGTCGAGTTTGTGGATATCTACCCAACGCTAGCGGATTTGTGTGGGGTGAAACCGCCGGAAAATCTGGAGGGTATTAGCTTCGTGCCGCTGCTCACTATGCCAGACAGGCCCTGGAAACTTGGGGCCTTCACCATGACTACTCGAAGTCGGCGAGTCCTAATCGGACGGTCGGTGCGCAGCGAGCAATGGCGCTATATGGAATGGGGTGATCCCGAGGTCAACGAATTGTATGATCATGTTAACGATCCACACGAATATAAAAACTTGGCAAAAATCCCCAAATACGCTGAGCAGGTCCGCCGGATGAGAGAATTGCTCCACGGGGGCTGGAAAAAAGCGCTCCCACCGAAATGAACACTAGCAAGTCCGTCAACAAAGCTGTGCTGTGGCATTAGCTTGTGAACATGATCCGGTAAGAGCACTTTTTCGATATCATTGCTGAACGCTCCCCCCCTCACGGCACCATATGCCGCAATTATCCCTTCTCGTAAATGTACGGCCTAGGGGTTCATATCCTATTTGTCGAGACAAAATTACATTACAGCTTTAATGTTTTGCGATATACATTAAGCTTCGATTAATAAAGTATCATTATCATCAAATTTCTGTTATTAAAGGATTTATAGATTAATAACGATTCATGCAAGTAAATTTTGACAAACGATTGACAATGCTTATCGGAGCTGGTATAAATACCAGTATAGAGATACATCTAAAAAAGCAGCAGGAAGTAGGAGGTCGGCTGAATATTTCATATTGCAGGGAAGACGGATCCTTCACCAGTGTTGCGGATAGTATTTAATATGTGTCTTATCGCTACTGAAAATTGGTAGTTATACCGATGAGAATGTCGAGCAGGTTCCCATAAAAAATGAGCTTCTTTAAGGTGTTGACACGATTGACCGTAAAGTCATACACAAAATGACCCGAAACACCAACACTTTTGAGCGTCATAGACAGCAATTTATGTATCAGTTGAATCCTGGGT
>CP070790.1:2814760-2819737 GCA_020346805.1 Planctomycetota bacterium | reverse complement strand
CTGAATATCGGCCGCCGGCTGAAGGTATCCCCCATCGCTACCAGGATCCGGGCGGAAAGTGGACCGCGTTTGGTTTGCGGGCTCGCGTGCTGGGATATAACACGGAACTAGTCAATAAACAGGATTTACCAACCAAATGGCGCCGGATCGCCGACTCTCGCTGGGCCAATAAGTTAGGAGTGGCCGATCCACGCTTCGGCACTACCCGGGGCCACTTTGCCGCCTTACTGGCCCTTTGGGGAGAAGACGAATACCTCGCCTTCCTGGCCGACCTGGACAAGACCATCGACAAGCTGATGGACGGCAACGCCACCGCCGCCCGCTACGTGGGCCGGGGCGAACTGCACATCTGCGCCACCGATACCGACGACGTCTATGCCCGCCAGGAACGAGGCGAACCGCTGGACATGATTTATCCCGACATGGGTGACGGCGGTACCCTGCTGATCCCCAACTCGGTCGGCCTGATCGCCGGTGCCCCTCATCCGGAAACGGCCCGCCAGCTTATCGACTTTTTGACCTCTCCCATCACCGAGCGAATGCTGGCGCAAAGCAGCTCCCGCAATTTCCCCGTCAGAGACCGGTTACGTAAAGAACTCGGAATGGAATTGCCGACGGAAACCAAAATCGGCTTCAACCAGATTGCCGACGCCATGGACCAGGCCATCGCCCTGGCCGGTAAATACCTAATCAAATAAAACAAGCTAAATAGTGGGTCTGTTTGTTAACATAGAAAGTGGTATCATTGATGGGGGTAGTTCACTTTTGCCGACTCACATCCGTCGCCAGGCAGGCAATCTCCAGACTCGACAAACCGTCCTCCAGCGTCACCCGCAGTTTGTGGTCCGGATTTTCAATTTTCTTTACCATATCGCTCATCATGCCCCGAACACAGTCGGCATAGACCTCCTGTTTGGGGCGGCCAACATCGAACCAGCCGACCAACATTTGCTCAACCTCATATTCCACTCCCCCGGAGCGAACCTTACGCCTGTCCAGTTTACCCACCGATTGCAGAGCCGATCCCCAACCCTCCGGCCGCGAATCGTCACCTACCTGATCCACTCCAACCAACTGCTCAATCTTGAAATTGGGCAGCTCCATGACCTTCTTTTTGCTGTCGCTACTGACTAAAACGCTGATTCGGCCCGTCAGTGGAATCCAGCCTTCGATATCGATCTGGGCCAGATCGTAAACCAAACGAACCGAGGTATTCTCAAAAAATCCCGGACGGGAAAAGGCATGATAATGGGTGGCGATCAAACCCCCATCGTATTCCACCGCAGCCAATACCTGATCCTCTTGTCGAGGATTGCGATTGTGCTTCAGGCCATACACCCTTTTAAATTCCTGTTCCGTCAAACTGTGCACCAGATCGATGAAGTGAACCGCATGCTCGATCAATATCCCCCCCGCCAATTCATGATCCCAGAACCAATGTTCCGGCGGCAGTCCTTCATCCTGAGCGTAGTTCTCCACATTTGCATGCCGAAGCTCACCGAAAATCCCGTCGGCAGTAAGTCGGCCCAAAATTCCAACCAGCGGATTGAACCGCAACATGAAATTTACCGTACCTACCCGCCCCATCTTCTCTCGAACGGCCAGTATCTTCCTGCCCTCTTCAATACTGGTGGCAATCGGTTTCTCCACCAGGATATGTTTACCCGCCTCCATTGCCGCACACGCTATCTGAGAGTGCGAATTAGGTGGTGTGACAATAGAAATAATATCCAAATTCTTGTCTTCAATCAGATCCTGCCAACGATCGTAAAACTTAATCTTCCCCCCGGGATTCCGTTCCGGAATCTCGTCAGCCACCGCCGTTACCCGTACCTTATCCAGATTCTTCCAACTGTTATGCAGAAACTGCCCGAATCCCCCGTAACCGATTATGCCGATATTGTAAGTCTTCATGATCATACCTCCTCCACAAACCTAAAAAAACTTAAAAATTAAATAATACTAGCCGCGCACATCAGTAAGCGGATTAAAAACATGATTTTATGGCATTTTGATAGTAACAATGTACGTTTTTATCATATGCTCTTGTTTATTCCACCGATTACACAGGTATATGATAGCTATATGATCTTATGTTTGACCAGATTATTTTAAACACGTGGTACACACTACAAAATCTGATCGTTTTTACATATTACCTCGGCCAATTCAGATGCCGCCGCAGAAACTCAAATGTACCCACGCCGTGGATTTCATGGCCGCCGTCGAAAAACTCAATCACTGTCCGATCTCCAATACCCAATTCCACATAAAGCCGGCGCACCTTGGCGTATTCCCATCCCACCCACTCATCCACCGCTACCGGATCACTATGACCCCGTTCCACCATAAACGGCCGAGGTGCGATCAGACCCGCCAACTCCGCATAGTTAAAGGTATTGCCCAAATCAAATTCGACAATCTCATACTCCTGCGTGAACATGTAGCTGGTGCGGTGATCCAGCGTGGTTATCTTGACTATCCATTCGTTAAAATCCGCCGAGCAGATCGACAGACAATACCCCGGCAGCAGCGCCGGTACCCGCATCGCCGTTTTGCCACCATACGACAATCCGTATAATGCAATCCGTTCCGCATCGACGAAAGGTAAACTCGACAGCCAGTTTAACGTCTGCTCGTGCTGGCGGACGATAATCGAAAACAACGAACATTTGATCGGATTCGCCTTACGTTGAAGCTGGCGAAACTTATTACCGCCGATATAGGGATTTTGCGGCGCGTACACCACAAAACCGCGATCGGCAAGCTGGGCACCAAACGCCCGGTATACAGATTCGACCTCAGGATCGACAATTGTTTGCGGCCGACCCTCTAAACCATGCTGGCATACCACTACCGGCCGACGCTCGCCGGGCTTGAGATCCTTGGGCACCAACAGCATGCCGTAGGCAAACACCTCCGGCCAAACATCGAGCACCACCTCGTATCCCGTCCATTTAGGCTTATCGAGAACACAACGAGTTCGAGCCTTGGGCGAGACATTAGGCGGCGGCAGTCGACCGATTACTTCATCCCGAAGATAATCGCGATAATATCGGCAGCTCTTCCCCCAGCGCTCCATCGACGATGAATCCGCTTTTTTCCAGAACTCCCGCCGGCGCGACGCAGATTGTCTAACTAAACGCTGACTAAATTCACAAAGCTGATCGAACTGGCGGCCCAGACGCGGGCCCGGGTCAAAGGATTCCCGAAGATCAACCGGCGGCTTACCCGCAGACTTGAGCTGCTTATCACAGCCCAGTGCTACAAGCAACTCACGCAACGCCGCTTCTGATCCGGGCGCACCCTTGCCATCCCCAGATAACACCAACTTCAGTTTGGGACCAACTCCAAGCTTCTCATAGAAAACCCGCCCCCGATCGAACTCAGCCCTGACAGATGTAAGCGCAGGCGATTGCAGTCTGCCGGGGGCCGCCCCGCTACGTCCTTCGCGAACCGCAGGTGGACCCTCAATTTCCACACCACGGGCCGCCTCAATAATCAACCTCCGCGGCGCAACCAGACTGGCAATCTCCGCATCACCAAATTGTTCCAACAGCCCCCAAACGTTGCGGTAGATCGGTTCCCTCCATACCTCCTGACGCGATTCAAAATATCCGCTTACCACTGCCGCATCGATCCGCTGATCCAAGGCCGCACTGTACAACGCCAGCAGCCCACCCTCTCCGTATCCGACGACACCAACTCGTTGCCGACCGTTCTCTTTATCCTCCATGTCCCTATAAAACCAATCTACCGCAGCAAGAATCTTCTGTACCTCGTAACCGATGATGTGCCGACCCATCTCAAATGCCATACGGTAGATAAACTCTCTGTGTGGCTGGTTGGTCATACGGATCTTGGGATTCCCCGACCACCTGTCGCTGCGATCGATAAGCACCGGCACCAATACCTGACAACCGTTCTCCGCAAGCCGTCGAGCAAATTGGGCCGCCGGCTGAATACCCTCTGCCAGACCTACCAGCATCTCCGGTGACCAGTCGGCATCGGGAAGGGCCACCACCCGAGCAATCGGTTTCCCAACCGGCTGAAGCAGCAGACCTTCACTATCAACACCATCCAACACCGGCCAACGAACCGTATGAACCGTGTATCCTTGCCCCCCCGCAACCAGTGAAGGTTTCGCCAGCGTATTCACCAGCTCGAGCCCGATAGCCGGGCATCGTCGATCCACCGCTCCAATAATCCGCGCCAAGCGCCGTCGATTCGATCCCACCGACCGAACATAATCCTCCGGCGAACTGTAATCACGCTGCCAATATTCTCCCCGACGCCCTATCGAAGCGGCCAACTTATGATCGAGAAATCGATCCAACCCCCCAATCATCTCCATTGCCAGGTCGCCTTCCGCAGTCAACAATTTGGTGCCGGCCAAGCATCCGGATTCACACTTAACATCCTGAGCTTCCGCCCCGTAAGCGGATATGATCGGAACTAACGCAAGCCAAAAAACGTCGATAGCCTGGGTGGTAAGATAGCGGCCCATTAAATAACTCCAAATACGAATCCCATTTTAAGACTGCGCGGGATCGGTCACGAAGTTTCCGTGTACATACATGGCGTTATTCATAATACATCATTATTGTCATTCCCCGACTTGATCGGGGAATCCATAACTCCCACTGGTGTTTGCCCACCGTAGCGGGTGACCATGGAATAAAGTGGTTTGCATGGATCTTCTGGACGATGAACACGTACTTTTACGCATGAAAAAATGTCGCCTAATTCTCTCTTGGCGAAATTGAAACATAATTCCTATAGCCCGTCATACCTTCTCCGGAATAACCCACGGCTCACGAGGCGCACGCTTGAGATACCTGTTCGCTTCATTATCATTGATGAACTTCTCGCTCTTGCCGTCGAAAATCAACTTCCGACCGCCAAGCCGATAGGATATATTTCCTAAATGACAGAGTACCGTGGAGATATGACCATCTTCAATATCCGCGCTGGGTT
>CP070790.1:2808290-2814660 GCA_020346805.1 Planctomycetota bacterium | reverse complement strand
GATCTTCGCAGGCAACGCCAAGGCCTTCGAATCAGAGCATCCGACGACCTGGCTGAAAAAAAACGCCGACAAGATCCGGGGCAAGCTCCGCATCCGAATCGTGATTGGCGACCAAGATGGGCTTAAACACTATAACGATTCACTCTGCGAACTGCTTAAAAAGCTCAAAGTCCCTTATGAGTATGAGGTGCTCAAGGGTATCGGACATTCACGGGGCAAGGTCTACAAGGCCGCCGGCCTGAAAGGATTTCAATTTCAAGCCAAGAGCCTCTTTCCGCACAGAGAACAAGCACTTTACCATTGACATTAACCTGACCGTAAAAACGAATACAGGTTGTTTTTAAGAATTTAATAAGGTTATTTGCTGTTAAAGCACAAGACTTTGCCATTGGCTGTCGAAAGGTACAAACGACCATATGCGGGGGCCATGCCGTCGAAGACAGGCGGAGGCCAAGTCGCTGATCGCCATGTAGGGCTACACCTTGAATCAATCTTCGGCAAAGGCTAAATTGGGTTCATGAACAGATCACGTCGGGAAAAAAAGACATCTATTCGGGGTCCGGAGATTAAGCCGGCTCACTGCTCAGCTCCGGTATCGACTCATTCCGTCATTCTGCTGACCGTCTTAACCATCGTGGTGGCCTTCATTGTTCTTGTCACACATTTGCCGGTGCTGTCGGCCCAGGCCCTGCTTTTCGATGACAACCAATACCTGACGAATAACGTACTGGTACAGAATCCCAGTTGGTCATCGGCCAAGCAGTTTCTAATCGAAGTGCTCAAACCCTCAACGGTCCGGGGGTATTATCAGCCTCTGTCCATGATCTCCTTAATGTTTGACTACGCAAGTGGGGGTCGACCGGATAACTTATAACCCTTTCACCGAACCAGCCTGATCTTACACATATTCAATACAGTACTGATCATCGTGCTATTGCATCAATTGTTTGGCAAGCCTTATCCCGCTGTGATTGCCGGTCTCTTGTTCGGCGTACATCCGATGACAATTGAAGCTATTGCCTGGGTGGGCGAACGTAAAACACTGCTGGCTACCTTCTTTGCCTTGTGGTCGCTGCTTCTTTATGTTCGCTATAGGCGCACCAATGGCTGGGGTTCCTATGCTGTCTGTCTGGTCATGTACGTTCTGGCCCTGATGTCCAAACCCACCAGTACGCCCCTGCCGGTGTTGTTTCTACTGATAGATTATTGGCCGATTCGGCAGCTTAATTGGAAAAGCGTAATTGAAAAGATCCCCTTCTTTGTCATCGCTGGCATCTCTGCTTACATCACAATTGGATCACAAAGGGAGGCAGCAGTGATTTCAGTACCTACTCAGTACGCTCCGCTGCATGTTCCGCTTACCCTGTGTCATAATATCATTTTTTACCTATATAAGATCGTCCTACCGATCAATTTAACGTCGCACTATCCGTTCCCGGATCCATTTACGCCCTCAAACTCCATGGTATTGGCGGGCATCATCGGCACAAGCTTATTGATCCCCATACTAATTATCTCGCTCTGGTGGACTCGGGCCCTTTTGACGGGATGGCTCATCTTCTTTGTAGCCATCTTTCCCAGTATGGGCGTGATCGGTTTTACCAACGTAATTGCTTCAAATAAGTTTGCATACCTGCCCTCGATCGGGCTGTTGATGATCCTGGTTTGGTTGGTGGGACGGTTCTGGCATGTGCCCGACATTACAACTCGACGTGCCGGTATACGTGCCGCTTTGATCGGAATGACTCTGGCACTGGTTGCATCGGAGGCTGTTGCAACCCGCCGCCACCTGGAGTATTGGCAGGATACCGAGGGTCTCTTCCGATATATGCTCAACATAACGCCTGATGCCGCCGCACCACACTTTAGCCTGGCCACTGTACTGTCCGGTCTGGACAAAACCGATGAAGCTATTGAACACTACAATCAGGCATTGCGTATTACCCCCAACCACTTGGACGCCCATTACAACCTGGCCAATGCCTTGATCAAAAAAAGAGACATCGATGGAGCTATAAAGCACTACCGGGAAGCCTTGCGGATCGATCCCAATTTTGCACTGGCCCACAGTAATATCGGCAGTGCCATGTTCGAAAAAGGGGATACCGAAAAGGCCATTCAACACCTAACCCGGGCGCTCGAACTTAATCCCAAGAGCTACCGAGCCCACTATAACTTGGGTAACGCCTTACTCAGGCAAAACAGGACAGATGAGGCAATTCAACACTACACCCGAGCCATAGAACTCAATCCGAATTTCATCGCCGGATATAAACAACTGGGCTCGGTGCTGTCCAAGCAGGGCGAGTTAGCTAAGGCCATACGGATATATCAGGCTGTTATACAACATCAACCTAATAACGCACAAACACATTTTGATCTGGGTATACTATTTGGTCGATTGGGCTACATCGACGCGGCAATTGGCGAGTTCAACAGGACCTTACAAATCAACCCTAACCACATAGGGGCGCAAAAGGCACTGGCGGTGGCCCTTGCAGAGAAGAAGAGATTGTCGCCGTAATATACATCATGTATCCGTTTGCGGGAAGCAGATCACCACTACTGAGTTGCAAGCAGTGACCTGGAAGTGAATACATTATGAGAAACGGTCATTGGGCTGCGAAACACAATACCCTGCCGTCGGTTGTTGACATATACAGACGTTCGTTTGCAGCAGCCATACCGTCGAAGACGGGCAGAGCATCAAGCTGGTATTCGTTAAGCTTCTTCCCGTCTGCGGCCGAGACAGTCCAAAGATAAGCACCCTTCTCACCTTCAAGAGCGGCGTTCTGCTCAACCAGCTTTGCCTGGGCCTCCCGTTCATAGACCCGGGAAAAGGCCTCTTCCTCATCGACCAAGTCCGGCGGTCCGGCTATGAACAGCGTCTTACCGGAAAGGATCATCGCCCGAGCCAAAAGCGGCAATTCCTTTTTAAAATGATGTTTGACTACGAAATCCGACCTGGCTTTAGCGCGGCCGGTAAATTTCATGGCCAGAGAGATCTTCCCCGGTACCGATTCGGTGCCCTGGACCTTGCCGTGGTTCTCATTCCCGGATGTATCGACAGCATTACCTTTGTCGAAGGAATAATAGAGAGCCAAATCAGAGCTATCAACATCCGTTCGGCCGGCATTCGCGGCGCTTTTCTCGATCTCATCGGCACTCAATGTTCGGTGGTAGATTCTGACTTCATCGATCAGGCCTGTGAAGGGAAACGGTCTTTTGTAGTCGCCTACGATGCTGCCCTCATCGGCGCCTATTTCCATTCCCTCATGGGGATCTGCGGTGATAAGTCCAGAGGCCTCAGCCGAGGCAGCAAGTTTGCCATCCACATAGATCATGAGCCCCTTCTCGGCAGTCAGGACGCCCGCCAGATGGGTCCACCGCCCGACAATCTTCTGGTCGGCAATAACCAAATGGAGTTTCTGATTGTTGCGGACAGCAAAGTGTGGGCATCCACGTTGCAGGTAAAGTGCGTAGCCATGAGAGTTGCCACCTCGTGCGAGCACGACGCCGCCGGGCTTTTCAGCCTGCACCCATGCTTCAATGGTCACCGGTTTACCGGCAGGATTGAGACTATTGGACTTGCCGATCCTAATCCGTGACTCTCTCGGTTTTGTACCAATCGTCCCATTAGAAGCCGGCAGCTTTTTATCCGCGGCGAACAGATGATGCTCGATCGGTGTGGTCCACCGGTAATACTGCGGTTTGCGACCGAATCCGTACACCTTCGAGTCATCGAATACCAGGATTCGCCCTGCCGGCGCCACCTTGCCGGCCAAGTAATAGCCGCACCAGCCGCTGACGAATGTGCTTCCATACATCCAGTAAGTACGGTGCCACCAACTATCGTCGAGGAAGCCGGTTGGGCAGAAAAGGTGGGCATGTTCGTCGTGCTGGGTAGGGGGTGGTGCGCCGCGATCCGCGTCATTCCCGCGGGGCATGGCCTTGAGCGGCAGGCGTGTCCCGTCGGGATGGAAAGGCTGCGAGCGCATATAGATGAATCTACCGTCGCTCGAGAGAATGTCCGGCAAGGCCGCGGGCATGTTCAACCAACTGACGTATGACTGGAGGGTCTTGCCTGTTGCCTGATCGCTATCGTTCAGAATGGTTTCTGAAAGAACCCGGCCCGTCCTCGGATCGAGCCGCCAAAGGCGCATGCCGCTGTCCAAGAACATCGATCTGCCAGCAACGCAATACAGGACATCGTTCTCGACCAGCACGCTGCCGTGCACCGGCCAAACAGACTCCACCTGCTCGAAGGCTGTCAGACGCTGATCCATCGGCGCTGCCCGGAAACGCCAGGCAAGGGCACCGTCAGCCGCGCGCAAACAGTACACCCACCCGTCGGCCGATCCGAACAGGACCCGCCCCTGATATATGGTCGGCGGCGAATCGATGCGCCCACCAGCCACGTACTCCCAGAGATGCTTACTCGACGTTGCATCGAGGGCATGGAGGGTGTGCGTATCAATGGAAGCCACGAAGACTATTTTGTCAGCAACCACAGGGCTGGTGAGCTTTCCTCCAAGCTTGGTCTGCCATGCTTGCTTGACAGCGTTCGGAACGATCGTACTCGCATGGCCGCTGCGTGTTGTATCGTGACGATAAGTAGGCCAGTCGTCCCCGGATGCCTTTGAGGCCATGGCCTCCCCGTACACCGGTCCCTTTTCGAGCCGAACATCTGTGGTTGCATCTTCGGAGAAGCGCGGGCCTACCGATGCCGCTGCCAGGGCATTGAAGCCGTCCAGCTTCGACTCCAGGTAACACGCACAGGGATGCTGCGGGGCATAGATCAGGCCGTTTGCGGGCATGACCCCATACAAGCACGCGCCTCGAAACCAGTGATGCGGGATCCAATGCTTGTCACGAACGTCGATGAACTCCGTTCCAGCCCGAGCCATCAGTAAGTACTTTTCCGTGGCCTTGCCACGATAGCAGCGGTGATGGAACCAGTAGGTTTCTACATCAGGGGGGAACTCGCTTTTGACCTCGCCCGTATGCAGATCGCGACCCGTAAACACACCCACGGCCCGACCGCTCGTTGTTTCTCCCGTCCATACCAGGCCGTTGACGACCAGGATATCCTCCGGTGATCGGTACCCAGAGGGTGGATGATACGCGGTCCACAACTTACTCCCCGTCTCAGCCGACAGGGCCGTCAAGGTATCCTTGCCGCTGGTGTACCAAGCTCCCTTCTGCAAACCTGCAGTCTCGCCGCCAGAGAACAAGACAACGTCCTCGTACAAGACCAGCGTTGGCACATAAAAAGATCGGATCTCCTCACTACGACTAACCGGCTCGGACCGCCAAATCTTATCACCCGTGTCGCGGTCAAGACAGACAATACATTCACCGTTGTGGAAAACAATGCGATCATGATCCGCCGCCAGAGTACCAGGCAGGACGCGCCACCCCGCAGTCCACAGAACATCCCCGGTTCCGGCGTCCAGGGCCACGATCTCACGAGTCGCTTCATCCCAAAACTTGCCGCCGTATCCGCGTTTTATTTCCTCAAGGCTGGTGAAGTCATGTTGTTGATCATCCTGGTTAACGAGCAGGAAGAGGACACTATCGGAGAATATGATCTCTTCCGTGGACTTGGTTTTTTCATAAGTTTGAACTGTTTCGCCTGTCGCCGCATCCAGCGCCACCAGCGCCTGGTCAAGTCCAAGGGTAACGAAAACGCGATCGCCGGCGGCCACCAGCCGGCGGGGTAGCTGTGCCGGTCCGCTCTTGAGCGGCCACAGGTGCGTGTGCCATTTGTCGATGGGCCGCTTCCACAAAATCACACCGTTGAAAGCATCACGCGCAATTAGCGTCCACTTAGGCGGTATCAGGACCGATAACCGCGATGCCTCATCGAAAATGTAAAAAACTCGGCCCCCGGCCGAGACCACTGCACTGACGCTGGACATCCGGTCGTGGTGCCGCCCCCACTTGGGACTTCCCGTCCACTGCAGGCGGCGGGGTGGACCGACGACCGAGTCATTAGCCACGGCATTATTATTCGCGTCATGAAGATAATGTGTCCACTCGTCAATCTCTTTAGGTCGAGGTTTAGTAGTTCTGACCCAAGTATCGCCCCTCTTGATATACGCCACACCATTAGGTGCCAGAACTCGCAGCACTTCGTCCATCAGGATCTCGCCCGGATCTTGCGAGACAAAGAGATTTACCAGGTTATCAATGTAGGGTAGACGTTTACCCGACCAGTGTTCGGTAGAAACCTTGCCATAGATTCCCAGGGAACGAATATGCTCACGGGCCCTTTCGACGTCCCCTGGATTGGCGTCCAAACCATGAACCAGGTAGCTATCATTCACGCAGAGTGCAGCGGTTAGTGTGCCATCGCCACAGCCGAAAT
>CP070790.1:2803153-2808190 GCA_020346805.1 Planctomycetota bacterium | reverse complement strand
GACAACATGATGTTAACCGCCGGGAAGAAAGGTTTTTCGATGCCGCATCATAACGAAGCGGGTGAAACCTATATTCCCAAGGAGCATACCTTGACCGCATGGACGGCTCAGCGGGCTATCAGTTATTTGCGTTCACAACACAAGGGACCTTTCAGTCTTACCTGTTCGATCCTGCATCCTCATGCCCTGTTGATTGCCGCCCCGCCTTATCTGCGGATGTTTGATCCGGCCAAGATGCCGGTGCCCGCCAATCTGTACCACGACATGGAAGGCCAGGGCTCGCGCCGCCCGGTACCGGGTGCGGTGCCACTGACGCCCGAAGGGTTGGGTAGTTTTATCGCCCTTTATTATGGTCTGGTTGCTGAGGTCGACCATTGGGTTGGGCAACTGTTGCGAGCCCTTAAAGACTCGGGTCACGAACAAAATACAT
Source organism: Planctomycetota bacterium (assembly GCA_020346805.1). Lineage (GTDB taxonomy): Bacteria > Planctomycetota > Phycisphaerae > UBA1845 > PWPN01. Next base: position 2,807,760 of record CP070790.1, on the reverse strand, counting down.
TAGTCATCTTTACCGCCGACCATGGTGAGATGATGGGCAGCCACGGCACGTTCTCCAAGGGCAATTTTTATGAAGAGGCCTTTCGTGTGCCTTTTATTCTGCGTTTACCGGGCAGGATTAAAGCCGGCTTGCGGCTCGATACACCCGCGTCCGGGATGGACCTCATGCCGACCATCCTCGACTACTGCGGATTGGGCGACCAGGCCGGGCACTGTCATGGAATCAGCCTGAGGCCCGCAGTCGAGGGTAAGAAGTTCAACCGCCCGTTCTCGTACGGTGAATTGGGCCGATCGGATAGAGCCAAACGTTCGATTCGAACTAATAATACCAAGTTTGTTCTGGCCGGGAGTGATGATGCCCATCTGTACGATCTTAAAAACGATCCCGGCGAGCAACATAACCTGCTGTTGGAAAAAAACCGCAAGCCCGCGCACGTGGACTTGGCTAAGAAGTTGCGTCTTGAAATACAGGCCTATCTGGAAGGACAAGGCGACCCGGCCTACAAAAATTTGCCGGAAATTGAGATTTGACGGGAAATGAGTAATTAAAATTGTTTTTGCCGCCATGAGGAGGATCAGTAATATGTTTCGTATAATAATTTTCATCGGGATTATTTTTTTGGTGCAATTCTGTATTGACAGCGCCCGGGGGCAGGGTTCTAACCGGCCCAATGTACTTGTTATTTATGCCGATCAGCATCGATTCGACTGCCTGGGGGCGATGGGCAATCCGGATGTCAAAACTCCCAACCTGGATCGCCTGGCCCGGGACGGTGTGTTATTTAACAACAGCTTTTGCGTCTGGCCGGTGTGTACGCCTTCGCGCTACTCACTGCTGACCGGTCAATACGTTCGGCAGCATGGCGGCCGGAGCAATCGCTGCACCTTGCAGCCGGGAACGCCAACCTTCGCCAATATCCTGCGTGAAGCCGGCTATAAAACCAAGGCGGTGGGCAAGATGCATTTCATGCCCGCTTACCTCGACGTTGGTTTTGACGAGCTGGAATTGGCCGAGCAGCACGGCGACGGCCGACTGGTTGACGATTATCACCGCTACCTGCGGGAACGCGGCCTGATTGATTCGCTGGATCTGATCGACCAGGTAGGGCATTTTCGCAAACGGGCCCCCGATCAATACTGGCAAACCTTCGGGGCAATGGTTTCCAACCTGTCGGAAGAACACCACTCGACCACCTGGATCGGCAACCGCGCGGTCCATGAACTCGGTCAATGGGAATCGAGTCGGCTCGGCCTGCTGATGGTGGGATTCATCAAGCCGCATCATCCCTTCGATCCGCCGGCGCCCTGGAACACGATGTACGATCCGGCCAAGCTGACCATCTTGCCGGGTTGGACGGATCGGCAGTTGGCCTGCGACCGGGCTTTGGGGCGGGGTTATTTCGACAACAGCAAACTCACCCTGCCTGCACTTCGCCGGGTAATGGCCTACTACTATGCCACCATCTCGCAGATCGACGACCAGGTGGGGCGAATGATCGAGACACTCAAAGGTAAAGGCCTGTACGACAATACACTGGTTATCTACACCGCCGACCATGGTGAATTCATGGGCTTTCATCATATGCTGCTCAAGGGCAATCATATGTACGATCCGCTTATCAAGGTGCCGCTGATTGTTAAGTTCCCTGATGGTCGGCATGCCGGCAAGGTGAGCGACAGTCTGGTTAATTCATTGGACGTGACCGGTACTATTATTCGAGAGGCCGGCTGCGAGCTCGGCCCGGACATGCGGGGCCGGCCCTTGGGCCCCATCCTTGCGGGTGAACAACTAACGCGGAAACTGGTCTTTGCCGAATGTGGACCTTATACCATGGTCCGATCCAAAAGCCACAAGCTGCTGCACCATAGTGGGCCGGGCAAGTCGCTGTTTTTCGATTTGAAGAAAGATCCGCAGGAGCTCGATAACCTTTATGAAGATCCGAAGTACCAATCTCAGATAGATCTTTTCCAAGAGGCCCTGATGGTCTTGTTTGTGTTTCGTGCCGAAGCCAGCGTATACCTGGACCTGGAAGCGCAACAAATCGCCAGGCCCAACGTACCTCCCGATCGGGAAGCCGCGGAGATGCAAATGCGGGAGTACATCGATCAACAGATGGCCAAGGAACTGTCGAAATAAATGGTAGACTTTTGTCCTCCTGTTATACTTTCGGATTTTGCCGGTTGGGGCTAATCTATCGGCATGGATGACGGGCAGAGACAATTATGGCAGTCGCGGGGGATGCTGCTGCTGGCGGCGGTTTTGATCGTCGGCGGCATAATCGTTACCGAGTCGGTGGTGGCCCTGGCCGTCCTGCTGATGGAAGGACTGGCGGCGTTGGCGGTAATTGCCTCGGCGGGATTGGCCGGCGGGTGGATTGTGCAACTGCTGGGCTTGGGGGCGGAGCCTTGGCGTAACCGGCTGGTTGTCGGTGCGGGATTGGGAGTCGGCCTGCTTTCGTTGATGGTTCTGGGACTGGGGGCGGCAGGTATATTAAACAAAACGACGGCTTTTGCTCTGGTGGCTATTCTGGCAGTGGCCGGTCTTGTTCGACTGGTGCTGGATATTCGCAAGGGTGCGCACATTAAACATGCCCACGTCCCGATGGACATCGGGATAGGCATGCCACAAGAGCTGGATTCCCCGATCGAGTCGGGGAATGACGTGAAATGTGTACCTACCGATGGACTTAAAGGCTTTCATTGGTTTTGGCTGGTTTTATGCCCGTTTCTGGCGATTGCGATATTGGCAGCCTGTTTGCCGCCGGGGATTTTGTGGGCGGAAGAGGCCAACGGCTACGACGTACTTGAATACCATCTGGCGGTTCCCAAGACATTTTACCAGGCGGGACAGATCACTTTTCTAGCCAACAATGTGTACAGCAATTTTCCGCTGGCCTACGAGATGTTGGCCTTGCTGATGATGCATCTGCGGGGCGATGCTGTTGAAGCTTCGTTTATGGCGGTGATGGCAAACGTGGCCTTGGGATGTTTGTTGGTGGCGGCCGCCTGGCTGGTGGGCAGAAAGTATTCGCCGATGGCCGGCGTAATGACCGGATTATTGGCAGGCTCGCTGCCCTGGATCGCTTATCTGGCGGGGATTGCCTTTGTCGAAGTGGGCATGCTGGCTTTGGGGATGTGCGGCCTGGCGGCGATTATTTGTGCCGGGGGTAGTAAAGACCGGTCGGGCCGCTGGCTGCTGGTGGCGGGGATCTTGGTTGGTTTGTCGTGCGGCTACAAATATACCGCCATTCCGTTGATCGCGTTACCTTTTTCAATTTTGCCGTTTTGTACGTCCCTTGCCGTTCAGAAACGTGTTAAGGGATTTGTACTGTTCGGCCTCGGTGCGGTGATTATGTTTTTGCCGTGGATGATCCGTAATGTGACTAACACCGGCAATCCGGTTTTTCCGCTGGCCTATTCAGTTTTTGATGCCACCGAAGAGGTGTGGGATGCGGAGTTGGAAGCCCGCTGGCAGCATGCCCACAGTGCCGAGGCGGTAAGACAATCCAATGTCTGTATGGGAATATCCGCCTTACGGCGTACAGTCGGCGATTATCGCATGGGTGTGTTGCTGTTTGTGTTGGCTGCGGTAGGTGCGATAATCAATCGAGACCGGTGGACGATGGGATTGCTTATTGTATTTATCTGGCAGTTGGTGGTATGGGTATCGGCCACACATTTGTTTGCCCGCTTTGCGGTGGTCATGCTGATGCCGATGATTGTTTTGGCGGGTCAGTTGTTTGGCAGACTGCGTTCCGTGGCCGCCATCAGGCTGATGTGGGTGGTGCTGATTGTGGGAGGGGGATGGAATCTTTACCAAATCGGCTCGCTTTATTATCATCACACGCGGCACGAGGGCAGGCCGATCAATGCCTACGGGCGTACCGACTGGTTCGTCAAAGAACATCCCCTTAATACACTCGGTCGAGACGCCAGGGTAATGATGGTCGGGGATGCCCGGTCTTTTTATGTGAAAGTTCCCTGCGAATATGCAGTGGTTTTTAATAGACACCCGTTAACCGATGCGATTCGAAGCCTGCCGGATGCCAAAGCCGTAATACAGTGGCTGGGGCGGCGGAGCATCACCCATATTTTTGTGCATTGGGGTGAGATGGATCGGCTGGCAGGAACTTACGGTTATGATTCACGGATAAATGCGGATTTGTTTGCTCGCTTGGAGGCGGAGGGCTTAAAGGAGTCCGAATCGTTTAGTATTCCGGAGACCGGGCGGGTATACGCTACCTTGTATGAGTTGTCGTCAGATGAGTGATATTGTCAACGTTGGAATATGTGCGGTCGATGCCATCAGCCAGACCATCGATGATTATCCTTCGCCGGGGGGGCTGAGGTTTTTCGATAAACTGACCATGACCACCGGAGGAAATGCGGTCAATTGTTCGATTGCCCTGGCCAAGATGGGCATAGACTGCGATGTGATCGTCAAGGTGGGTAACGATCTGCCGGGCGAGTTTGTCATCAACGAAACCAAACGTTACGGGGTGGGTAACCAGGGTATTATTCGTTCCGACAACTCGCACACACCTTTTACCTTTGTTTGTGTTTTAAGCAGCGGCCAGCGAAGCTTTTTTCATACCAGGGGAACCAACG
>CP070790.1:2799613-2803053 GCA_020346805.1 Planctomycetota bacterium | reverse complement strand
GGCTATTGTAGAACCTGTTGATGAAGATCGAGTTGTGGTTGAATTCGATGATCCTCAATTTGCCATCACTCCCGGTCAGGCGACCGTATTCTATGATGAGGATATAGTACTCGGCGGTGGTTGGATCGATTAGGACGCAATATTTCCTGCATTCCTATACACACTAGGAATTGTAGCAAAAGGAGGCGTCGCGATCAGTCACGACGCCTCCTAGCTTTGCCAAGTAATATGTAGCTTCACAATAAGGCAAGCAGGCACCAAGATTAATGGCAACACCCACTTACTGCGTTTATTGTCGGTTGCTGAAGCGATACATAAAACTGCTACTGGCCAGGGAGCAAATTTTGAGGCCTCAATAACATTAGAATATACAATGATACCATCGCCGTAGAGTATATAAATAATGGTCGGCGGCTCTATCCGTACCCCGTGAATATCATTCGAGTTTTTATATGCAGAATTGTTTTGTGCCGGCTGAACAACCTGCTTACGTCCGACACACAAATATTATCAATCAGATTATCGGAAATTCCCCATATCCCGGCGTACCAGCAATTTGTGAAGCAATAGATAGCGAGTCCCCTTGTACACATTTACTTTGCCGCTGGTGACAAACACCACACTCCTGGTGCCTCCCCTTGACCAAATGAGTGCGCTTTCAAGCAACCTGCTGGGTAAAATCCGGATGGGTTTATCTTGTGGCGTATCTCCCATATTTTCAAAGACTAACATCCATCCTTTTTCCCCTCTGACAACACGACCTTTACGATTAATAAGTATGGTATCTTCCTTCCAGGAATGGTTTTCTTCATCGTCGGAATCGAACAAATCGCCAGTCGCCGGTTTCGAAGCCGGTAAAACCGCTGCCTTCAAAGGTTTAAGTCGCATAAGTTTATCGGCTACCTCTTCGGCTGTCGGTTCTCGCACCCTTGTGGGCGCGGTACTCGGTACATCGGTTACACTTTCTTGTTCTGATATATCCAGAGCATTCGGTTCACCCTTATCCTCAATATGTTGCGGCGACAGCTGCATGAGGTTATTGAGTAGCAGATAATTTACGTTTTGAAATTCGGTTATTAGCCCGTTAACCACAAATTCTGTCGAGCTGCCCGGCTGAGCCAACATAGCTTCCAGTATTTCAAGCCGTTGATTGGGCAACAGCCGAAAGGGAGGGTGCTCTCCCAGTTTTTCCGTCTTTTCAAGTTGGATTACATACCAATCTCCCTCTCGCTCAACCCGACCCTTGAGCGATGAAAGAAAATAACCTTCAGGCAAGCGGGGCGTATCTGCCGGCAATTGTGCAATCGTACCTGCGGATTGTCCTGTGCGAATTTCACCGGATTCTCCCGGACGTGAAGGTAGGATGATCACAGGTTGTGGTCGACCACCAAACATTGATTCCTTGACCCGGGTCGTATTGGCAAATTCAGGTAAACGAGTCACCGAGGAGGAGGCCTCCGCCGACGGATTCGATGTTTGAGCCGGACCGGGACAAGCCAACAAGCCGATCAGCAAAAAGACGAAAATACAGATCCAACAGCTAGTCGGTTGATTTATTCGTGAAATATGGCTCATGAAAACCATTAACTCATTACTCCGTGATCATACATAATCTTTGGTCTTTACTAGATAACTCATTATCGGCATCCAGGCAATGGCCGCATCAGTTTGCCCGCAGCTGCTTGAGCAGTTCATCGGTGCTGGTAGTCGGCTTTTTACACACCCGATTCCTGCACAGGTAAGCCGTCGGCTTATTATCAAGCAACACTTTGCCTTGAAGTAAGGGGATCTCCTTTTGCCACAACCGGGCATCTCGTGCCGTTGGGTCCAACAAAAGCACTATTTTATAGGGATCATAAACCTTTTGGACGGTCTGAATCAATGCCTGAGTCGCAGCATGGTTTGGCGATCCCATGATAACGATTTCAGACGGCGCGGAATGGCAAAAAAGAACACCGGTCAAAAACCGCTCAAAGCCTATTGGAGATTGCCTAATATTCCCGGAAAACGCCTCGATGATGCGCTCGGCTTTATGGCGCAGATCCTCCCGATCCAGAATTAATGACAGGCACAAAAGGTTCATGAGGGATACCGAGTTACTCGATGGAATAACACCATCCCGTATATCCTTGGTACGTATGATAACTTTTTCCGCATCGTCGGCAATGAAGAAAAATACTCCGTCCGATTTATCCCAAAAATATTCAATCATTTGTTGATTAAGACGTATAGCCTCTTTCAACCATCGTGTTTCAAAGGTAGTCTGGTATAGTTCCAGCAGTCCCGCGATAAAAAAGGCGTAATCATCGGCAAATCCGAATGTATGAGCGCGGCCGTTACGGTAAGAGCGAAGCAATCGACCGTTAGAACTTAATTGGTCTAGAATAAAGTCGGCAGCTCTCACGGCCGCCTCGGTGTATTTTGTTTCGCTTAATACTCGACCACCATGAGCCAGGGAGGCAATCATCAAACCGTTCCAAGCGGTGAGAACTTTGTCGTCCAATCCGGGCGGTACTCGTTTCATACGTTCGGTGAGCAGTTTGGTTCGGGCCTCGGCCAGAACGGTTTTCAACGTGCAAGGTTCGATCCGGTGCAGGCGGGCCACGGTTTCGATATCCCGCTGAATATTGAGGATGTTTTGCCCCTCCCAGTTGCCTTCATCGGTCACATCATAGTAGCTGCAGAATAGCTCGCCGGTTTGCCGGCCGAGTGTGGACATGACCTGGGACTTCGACCATACATAATATTTACCTTCGGCACCTTCGCTGTCGGCATCCCGGCTGGAATAAAAGCCACCCCGCGGCGATTGCAGGTCCGTAATAACGTAGTCAAAAATGTCTTTGGCAACGTCGGCATACCGATCGTTTTGCGTTAATTCATATGCCTCAAGGTAAATCCCGCTCACCAAGGCCTGGTCGTATAACATCTTTTCGAAATGGGGTACCAGCCAGTGTGGATCGGTACTGTAACGAGCGATTCCGCCACCCAGATGATCGTAGATTCCACCGTTGGCCATGTTATCCAGGGTTAAAGTAACCAACTCCAATAGCTTTCTCTTGGGCTTGCCCAGTTTTTCGGTTCGTCGATACTCGCGTAACATCAAACCCATGGTCATTGAAGGTGGGAATTTGTTGGTGCCTCCGCCGCCGATTCCGCCGTTTGTTTTATCGAACATGTCGGCCAGTTGGTTGGCGGTATTGCTTACTGTTTCCAATGGAATGTGGCCTGTGGGAGGGGCAAGACTATTCAATTGCTCGACGGCTTTGGATAACGATTCACTCGAGGTGTAGATCCGGTCGCGATCCTCCCGCCAGAGCTTTGCTATGGCCAGCAGTATATCCTTAAAACCGAGTTTGCCCCATCGACTTTCGGGAGGGAAATAGGTGCCGGCAAAGAACGGCTTCTGATCCGGGGTGAGAAACACATTCATCGGCCAACCG
>CP070790.1:2793737-2799513 GCA_020346805.1 Planctomycetota bacterium | reverse complement strand
CTGGGCTGGTGCTGCTGGTAAACGTCTATCAACTGCTTTGTCGCGGGAATTTGCGACAAAACCAGATCGTCGCCGAACATGTAAACAAACGGTTCGTTTTTATCGATGAAGTCTTTGGCGGCAAGTATGGGTGATCCATTTCCATAGGGCAAATGGCTGCCCTGGTGAACGAATTCGAAATTTGCCATACGGGGTATGGCCTGGATCATCCGCAGCAGTTCAGGCTTTTGTTGTTCGGCGAGTTGAGTTTCTAATTCATGGGAACTGTCAAAGTGATCTACAATTGCTTTGGTGCCCTCCCTGGTTACAAAAATAATGTCTTTTATGCCCGATTCAACGGCCTCTTCGGCCAGGTATTGAGCAACCGGTTTGTCTACGATCGGCAAAAGTTCCTTGGGCATGACTTTAGTGGCGGGGAGGAAACGCGTGCCGTAACCCGCAACGGCAATTATGGCTTTATTGATTTTCAACCATATCTCCTTTTGACGTCTTGGTAGTCTTCTAAAACAGTTTTATAATGTCGAATTTGTACAAGATTAGCGAGTGTGTATCAAGTCTGGTAGGAACTTATGGGAATGTTGGAAGATCAGATAAAAGCGATAAGGCGGGAGTTCCCGTCCCGGATTCCTGTCAATGTGGCAATTCTGCCGTCGGCGTGGATGAAATATCGTGAGGCGTTGGATGAAGTTGTGCGGCATCATCCCCTGATTTTTGGCGAGCCGACGGACGGCGGCCGAAATTATGACGCGGTGGATTCCGAGACATATATGGAAGGTCAACACGTTGATGTATGGGGGTGCATGTGGAGTAACGTCAAGACCGGTATGCAGGCGATGGTTACCGGCCACCCGGTGCCGACGCGCGAGGCGGTCCATACATTGCAAATTCCCGATCAGGACGACGATATGCCGCACGGCTTCATGTACCTTCGTCTGGCGGATCTGCGGGGATTCGATGAGATCATGATCGACTTTGCCGAAGAGCCGCCGGAGTTGCAGATGCTTATCGACAAGGTACTTCAATACAATCTTCGACAGGCCGGGCGAAGATTGGCCGAAATCGAGGGCCGGGGTCAGATTGTGCATTTTGCCGACGATCTGGGGATGCAGAAAAGCCTGCCCATCAGCCCGGACAAGTGGCGAAAATACCTCAAGCCGTGCTACGCGCAGATTTTTGCACCGTTTGTTGAGGCAGGCCACTACGTTTACCTGCACAGCGACGGACACATCCTGGAGATTATTCCGGATCTTCTGGAATGTGGCGTCAGCGTAATCAATCCGCAAGTGGGGGCCAATGGTCTGGAGGATCTGGCCGGAGTGTGTAAGGGGAAAGTCTGTGTGGACCTGGATCTGGATCGGCAGATGTTTCCCTTCTGGCAGCCGCAGGATATAGACGCCCACGTGCGTGAGGCGGTTGAAATCCTGGGCTCGCCGGCCGGCGGCCTCTGGCTTAAGGCGGAGGTGGCTGACGACGTCCCGCTTGAGAATATCGAGGCCATCTGCAACGCCCTGGAAAAATATAGCGCTTTCTATAGCTGAAAACAATGCATTAATATGAGATTCATACTGTTTCACTGACAATTCACAAGGATCAGGATAAGGAGTCGGGCGATGAATCGGCGAGAGATGTTGGGGCTCATGGGTGCTGCCGTGGCCCACAGCTTGTCAAATCTGTCTTCCAGGGCATGGGGCTATACCCAAAATGAGCGGTTGAATGTTGGGGCTATTGGCACGGGTGGAAGGTTTCGCCATCTTATGAAAGCATTTCAAAAGATACCCGGTGTTCGGTTGACCGCTGTATGCGACGTTTGGGATAAGCATCTGGAAATGGCCAGGGAAATTGCCGGCCCCCGGGCATTAGCCACCAGGGATTATCACGAACTCCTGGAGCAAAAGGATATCGATGCGGTGATTATCGCTTCGCCCGATCACTGGCATGTACCGATGACCGTCGATGCCTGTGCCGCCAATAAGGATGTCTATGTGGAAAAGCCCTTGACCCATAATTTGGCCGAAGGCCGGATGGTAATCGACGCTAAAAATAAATATAAGAGAATCGTACAGGTCGGAATGCAACAGCGAAGCATGCCCCATATACAAAAGGCCTATGAAATCGTGAAATCGGGGCGGCTTGGCTCAATACATAAAGCCCATCTCACCTGGAATCGTAACAGCGCCCGGGCGCAAAAAAAGAACCTGGGCATCGCACCTGAAAGCGTTGATTGGAAACGGTTTTTAGGCTCGGCCAAGGACCAGCCCTTCGATGATTACCGATTTCGTCACTGGCGGTGGTTCTGGGACTTTGGCGGCGGGATTCTTACCGATTTGATGGTCCATTGGCTCGATGTGGTACATTGGTTTCTGGATCTGGATCATCCGGCCGAAGCGACTGCCATAGGGGATAACTTTATGTCCAAAGGTGTGTGGGAAACTCCCGATACCATTCAAACCTTGTTGCGGTATCCCGATCGTGAAATGCAGGTTTATTTCGAGGGCACGTTTGTAAATGCCCGTAATGCGGCCATGTTCGAAATAATGGGATCCAATGCCACCTTATATGTCGATCGGGGGCGGTACGAGATCCATCCGGAGCGGGGCAAGGGCAAATACGAGGAAATGATCCTTGGCCAGGGGCCGAGAGGTGCCGATTTTTATAACCGACCGGACGGCGAGTTGTTGCATCTGACCGATTGGATTCAGTGCGTGAGGAGCCGCGGCACGCCATGTGCTCCCGTTGAGGCGGGAGTCAGCGCGGTTAGCGGCGCCCACCTCGGCAATCAGGCCTACCGCAGCGGGCAGCTGGTGCGATGGAAATGATACCCAAGGAGGTATTTTATTATACGGTGGTCGTGAGATAATTTATTTTCATTTTGAAGTAGTCCACCATATCTGATGGCTAATAAATATTTGTTTCGCCCAATCTGATACTGTTCCGGTGTTTACATTACCAATGGGAACACTGATCGTGTTTTAGTAGGTGTGGGGTTTATACCTGCATGCGAGGAGGATTAACCATGGTCGAACCATCGCTTCCTGACTACTGTCTTTCCATGTTTTTCCTCCGCTCCTCTGCATTTTTATCCTCCCAAAACCTTATTTTCCAAACGAACCCACCTAACCCCCGGCTACACCGGCCCGAAGCGCCGGCAGGGGATTGTATTATCTGTGCCCATTCGTGGGGACTTGCCCCGATTGTATGTATCCCGAACTGGATTCGGGATCAGAAAAGCCAAAATGCGAAACGACGAAACGAAGCCACGCAAAGTAAAAGGAGTGAAATCCGGCCGGGGCGGGCCGGAATCTTGACGGAGGCGGAAAGCCAAAATTTGCCAACGGATCGGCCTACCCCCCCACCGGAAAAAAGGTTATAACATGTTGTACGCCATTCGTTTACAATGTTTGCCACAATGGGTTATGATCGGGTTCAGCCAGCATGAGCAAACTCCAAGCCATTATTGAGATTCAGCGTGAGGGCAAATTCGTGGAGCAGCGTCGGCTCGGCGATGAGCCGCTCACTATTGGTCGGTCGGCCGAAAGCTCGTTGGTCCTGGCCGACCCCACCGTCTCGCGCCAGCACGCCAAAATCGAGTTAAAGGAAGGTAAACATCTGCTCACCGACATCACTGGCCGACAGCGGACTCAGATCAACGGCCAACCCGTCGAGCAGCACGAATTAACCAACGGAGACCGGATCGCCATCGGGCCTTTTATCCTTGAATATCAAACTGACGTTACTGTGGCCGATACCACCCAGGAAATAGCGCCTACCGAAACCCTGCTTACCCTTTCGCCAGTCGAGTCAAGGCTGTATGACGAAATCTGCGTCCGGGCCGATACCGGCCGACTTAGCGCGGACGAGCGAAGGCTTTGGGCTATCAAGGAAGAACTCAACCAGCGCCAATCTGATGACCAAGCCGTCTCGTTGCTGCTGGCTGAGGTAATGGAGTTGATCCCTGCCGATCGCGGGCAGGTCATCTACCCCAGCGAACGGGAGGTTGGCGTGGTAGCTGCTTCACAGCCCGATGATGCTTACCGCGATATTCCCCTGAGTGCCACCGTCATTCGTCAGGTATTGGCGACCGGCCAGGCCCTGGTATGTCTCGACGTCGGCCAGGATCGTCGTTTTAGTGCCATCGAGAGCATCGCTCACGTTGGGGCCAGGAGCATATTGGCCGCTCCCCTGGTGATTGCGGGCCGGGTGGCGGGTCTCATCTGCCTGATGCGGGAAAGTGAAAATAAGCACTTTGTCGAGGATGATCTTAATCGGCTTTGTGCCCTTACCAGGTTGGCCGTCGATGCGGTCGGATCGGTTATTACCCGCAAGGAACCAACCCCGTCAACCAAGAAACTGCAGCGGCAAACCGACCTGCCGTACCCCTTAATTTATCGCAGCAAGGCCATGCAGCAAGTGGTAAGGCGGATCTTGCGGGTGGCGGCCACCGATGCCACGGTTTTGATCACCGGGGCCAGCGGTTCGGGCAAGGAGTTGATAGCAGCCGCCATTCACTACGGTAGTCTGATTAGTGCGGGTCCCTTTGTCAGAGTCAATTGTGCGGCCATCCCTGAGAATCTCATCGAAAGCGAATTATTCGGCCACGAAAAAGGGGCCTTCACCGATGCCAAGACTACCCGCAAAGGGCGTTTTGAGTTGGCCGACGGCGGAACCCTGTTTCTCGATGAGATAGGCGATATGCCGATGGCCGTCCAAACCCGATTATTGCGGGCTATCGAAAGTCGACAGATCGAGCGGGTAGGGGGATCGGCCCCCATACCGGTAAGGGTAAGGCTTATTGCCGCCACCCATCAAAACCTGCCCGACATGGTTGGCCAGGGCCGATTCCGTGAGGATCTCTGGTATCGGCTGGAGGTGGTACGTATCGATCTGCCGCCTTTGAAGGATCGTAGTGAGGATGTCCCCTTGTTATTCAATATCTTCGCGGAATCCTTTGCCGCCGACATGAATGCTTCACCGGTTCTGTTAAGCAATGAAGCGGTTCGAGAATTGTCGGCCCACGACTGGCCGGGGAACGTGAGACAACTGCGTAATCTGGCAGAACGCCTCACTATATTCGATGCCGGTCAGGAGGTATCGGCAGAAACGATTAGGTCGATGATTGGCGAGCAAGACGTTGAAGCCGAGGCACCACTTGATCGGGCCAGAGATGCGGGGCCGATAGAAGTTGCCAAACCTGACAGAACACTGCGCCAATTGGCTGAAGCCCGTGCCGACTTCGAACGGGAATATATACGGATGGCCCTGTCTCAAACCGGGGGTAATATCACCAAGGCCGCCGAGATTCTCGGTTTGGCTCGGGAAAATCTCTCCCGCAAAATCAAGCAATTAAAAATCGACATACCATGATTTTTCCCATGTAATCCCGTGATTTTTTGATCATACCGTGACGAATACGTCACAGAATATCGTGACTCCATCGTCACGCAGATGAGGCAATCATTTAGGCTGTTAAATTGTGTAAATGTTTGTAATTAATGAATTTAACTTAGTTTGAACGATGTGATTTGGTCGCGGTTAATTTTGGCACGGGATATGCCGATATCCTTATTGGTGGCAATGCACTGCCGCCGACCTTACTTGCTGGAAAGAAGCGGAAGATAATTCCGATCTCCGAAAAAGCAATGGCTTCTGTCAGTTAGCGCGGAAAACTTTCAGAAGCCATTGCTAATTTTACGGGATTATACCAAAGATGCCGCAAGGCTATGCAACCTCCCTGAGCTAGTCTATCCGGTGTCTACCAATTTGGAATAGGTCAATATCT
>CP070790.1:2788669-2793637 GCA_020346805.1 Planctomycetota bacterium | reverse complement strand
GGTAAAAAAGTCCGATGACCCGCATGGCCACGATCATCGCGTAGGTACTCAGGATAATGTTCACCAGTGCCAGAAGATATATTGTTTTTGTGGACATCCCCCCCGGTGAGAGTTTCTGGACAATTGCGTCATAAAACTCTGTCGCCGGCAAGGCCATCAGCCATGCGGCAACTAATAAGGTTGCCCAAATGGCCAGGTATGCCAGCGGCGCGGATAGTACGGTACGCATGATTACATGGGGCCAAAGCCCTCGAAATCCGCCTCCAATGGCTACACATAGAACAACCACCGGCCAGAAAAATATGCCAATAATCACCAGGATCCTCACCATATACCATGAGATACCGTAGCCCATCTTCCAAGTTACGTATGAAAACAAAATGGCCGGTAGAAGTACCAGGGCCCATGAGCCAATGAATCGAAAGAAGGCCATAACTGTTTGATCGAAAAAGTCAGTGATTATGACCGTCGGCAATTCGTCCTCACCTGCCGCGGTTTCAACAATAACTGTCATAAAGAAGGTGCACAGGTAGCCGTAGACAAATACCTTGATTCCCCAAAATATTAAAAAACTTAGGAGAGTGAAGAATGTGCCTGTAGGGATGATAAGTGTTAAACAATGTATAAAGGTTATAAACATCAAGGTGATAAGATTGGCCGGATACATGAAGAAGACGAATGATTCCATCAGATCGTTCCAGAACGGTTTTTCCGGGGCGATGATCCAATCGCGATCTTCGTAGGCCAAATCTTCATCGGCGACCGGGGGTTCTTCCGCAGGCGGAGGTTCGGGTATGTGTTGGATTTGCTGGTGAGGACTATCGGGCATCATCACCGGTGATTGATCGCCGCTATCAGTTTCGTCCTTGGCAAACTCATCCAACCAGTGAGGTTCATCTTCCGATATGGAATCAACTGGTACGGTGAATATCGCCCCGCAGGTTTTGCATTTGGCCTGCCTGCCGACGGCATTATCCGGCAGCCTGATATTGGCCCCGCACTCGCAACGGTAGCGAATCGCCATCTAAGCATCCTTATGATTGCTTCCGGTCCTTGGTATAGTATACAGCGCCGGTATATAATATAAAATGTAACCGAGGGAGTTTTGAGGAGCAACAATAATTTCCGTGAAAGATGATAATGGGAAAAACCGAAGAGGATAAGCCGCATGTTACTTCTATAAAGGTTTTCTGGCACCAATGATCCCTTCTCCCAGATCCCGCCAGTACAATCTGATTTGTTCAAAACCACAGTTCTGTAATGTGTTAGTATGAAATTTTTGAGGTTGACCATCATCAGTGCCTTCCCAAATCTCCCCTGTTTCTCGCAGATCGGTCAGGTCCGACCGGCCCAATTCCGCTGCCAGACTCTGCCAGAAACCATCCCAATTATCTACCTCTGTATTATTGAAGGCCATTTGCTGATGATCTTGTAATATTTTTCTATACCGGGACTGGGTTTTGGGATTGTCACTGGCTATGTGATCGGAATTCATAAACCAGCCGCCCGGTTTTAACACTTGATAAATACGTTGATACACTTGGGCGAGGTTTTCTGTATTCAACCAGTGAAGGGCCGTAGCCGATAAGACCAAATTAAATGTGGTCTGGTAACTTTCCCACCAGCCAGTTTGACGGATGTCAACCCGCAGAAACTGAATATTAGCTGATTTTTGCCGGGCGATATTCTGGCCGATGGTTAGTAAGACTCGGTCCGCATCAGCCACTACGATATGAGCGTTTGGATAGTACTCCAACGAGCGAAATGCCAGTGAGCCTGGTCCGCCACCCAAATCCAATATGTAAACCTTCATATGGCGAGGGAAATTGGACAGTTTAAGCATAAGATTGAAGCGGTAGAGTCGCTGAGGTATGTAGCAATTTTGCATTGCTTCCCATTTTTCGAACCAGTGAAGCCAGTTCAAATTAGCGTTAATAAGCGTCATAATCAATTACGCCGTTGTATGTCCAAATCCTTCTATCAGTTGCAGAGGATACTCTGCTTATTGCAAGGGATTGATTACCAGCCCGGTAGCCAGTTTGGGGTAAAAGAAGGTGCTTTTTTGCGGCATCAGGTCGCCGGCGGCGCTAACCCCACGAAGATCATCCATGGTACAGGCCTTGGTTATAAAGGCGATAGCTTTCTTATCCCTGGCAATTTTAATCGTATCGTCGAGTGATTTGACGCAGTGCACCTTGGGTGCCTTGCCGCCCAATGCTTTCTTGGTGACCAGTTCGTCGATCAGGTACCGGTGAAGGTAGGCCAGGTCCAGGTTTTGCCATGCGGCGCTTTGTTGAGGAGCCAGCCTGCCGATAATCTGACGTTGGTTGAATTGGGCTGTGTACATTCCATTGTTTGCAGGGATATAAATGCCCATATCGTAAGGTTTGTTTTCCGGCAGCAGTTGTTTGGGATCGGTAATATCGGGGCCGGCCTCTTCGATTTTCAAGCCTTCCTCCAGGGCGGTTAGAATCTGATTGGGATCCAGATTACCAAAATCGCTCAGTACCCGATGGGTAGGCAAAATGACGGCGCCGGGATCTTCCATGGCGCATAAACCTACCAGGATAAACCGGGCCGGATGATCTGTTGGCAAATCACGGGATTCAGCCAACACCTTGTCGCGATACATCAGAGCCGTTCCGTAACGATGGTGTCCGTCGGCAATATATACCGGCCGGTCGGCCATTTGGTCCTGCACGGCTTTGATTGTGGATGCATCATTAACCACCCATAGTTTATTGGTGATGCCTTGAAGTTCCGCAGTGAGGTCGGGATCGCGGCCATCGACATTCAACAAGGTGCTTACCTTGTTATCCGGATCGCTGTACAGGGCAAAGATGGCGGACAACTGACATTTGGTAGCTTCCATCAGTTTGAGCCGATCTTCCTTGGGTCCGCCAAAGGTCTGTTCGTGGGGGAATACCGTGCCCTTGCCGAATTCTTCCAGGCGCATTCTGGCAAAGAACTTACGCCGGGTGAATGATTTGCCTTCATATTCGTAGAGCTGGTGGTACACGTATATGGCTGGTTTGTGGTCGCGAATCAGGGTGCCGTCTTGCAGCCATTGGGCCAGCGTCTTAGCCGCCTTGGCGTAAAGTTCATCCGGACCGGCCGACTTCGGGGGAACATGCGGCAGGTCGACGGCCACAATATTTTGTTCATGCTTGCTTAGCAGGTCGTCCTTGTCGTCGTCATCCAGCACGTCATAAGGCGGAGCGATCAAATTCGAGAAATCGTTGGCAAAACGGTCCGGGTTGTAGCGTAATCCGCAAAATGGAGTAATTTCCGGCACGGTTTTCTTTCCTTTCACAAACTTTTGTTAAAATCTTTGTCAAATAACCTTTTTCTTTAGAATTTGTCTTTTCTCCACTTCCCGCCCTTGGGGAAGGGACACAAAGGCTAGCAGTTATTTATCTGTTGTTCAAGTTAAAAGTGGTTTCATGTTCAGTCATTTTGCTGCTATGATATCCGCATGACAACCTCGGATACCTCCAATAATGAATATAACACTTTTGACGCTGCTTTTTTTGCGGCCTGCTCGGCGATTGGACTGCATAATATTAGCAAATCTCATATTGAGCGGATGTGGTCCCATTTTTGCCGCGTGGTCGAGGTCAATCGGCAATTCAATCTTACCCGTATTACTTCCCCCGCCGATGCCGCCGTCAAGCATTACGCCGACTCCCTGACCTTGTTGGCCGCACCATGGATTAGTACCGATCAACGCTTGACCGTGCTCGACGTCGGCACCGGGGCCGGCTTTCCAGCCGTTCCGCTGGCCATTATGTGCAAAGAGTGGCGGATTACTGCTATTGATGGCACGGCCAAGAAGGTACGTTTTGTGGCTGAAACCGCCGAGCTCCTTGGGCTTGACAATCTGCGAACCCTCCATGCTCGGGCTGCCGACCTGGCCGGGGAACAGCCCGAATCATTCGATCTGGTGCTGATGCGGGCGGTAACCAAATTAGCCGAAGGTCTGAAGGAGGTTAATAGCTTGATCGCTCCCGGCGGGGCGGTTGTGTTTTATAAGACTTCGACCATTACCGATGGCGAGTTGGCCGACGGGAGAAAAATGGCTCAAAAGCTCGGCTTGCAGGAAACCTCCCCGGTTCGAATAACCCTACCTTCAACAGAGGGGCCCATTGAGCGCTTGCTCATACGATGCCAAAGATCGCGATCGAGTTGATCGATTGTGGATTGTATAGCAGTAATTTGTGATCCCCGAAGTAGTCATGACCAGAATGATACTTTATTGGGGGGTCATGTTCATGGAACTTACACGAATTCCACTTCAAGGGTGCGCTAAGAGAGCGTGTCAGGCACAATATTCCGTTGGAATAGTTGAGCCAGACGCAGGGCACGTTTGAAGGTGAATCCGTAATAGCCCGATAATGCTGAGGATATGGATAAAGGACAATATTTTACTAAAAATACATGTTTGAGTTCGGAAATATTTTATCGGCCTGTGTTATATATGGAGGTGACAGGGATGTAATGAAATTCATTGATTCAAAAAAATTGAGTCACTGGTTTAATGCTTACGGCAAGGTTCTGGTGCACTACGCCCGGCAATGGCTGAGCATGGAATCGGCCGAGGATGTGGTGCAAGAAGCATTCGTTCAGTTGCTTTTACAGAGGGGAGAACCTGCAAATGTCAAGGCCTGGTTGTTTCGGTCGGTGCGGAATGCCGCCCTTAACAAGGCGCAGTCAATTCGACATCGACATAAATACGAACGTCGGCGGGCGGTATATCATGCGGCGTGGTTCCAGACCTCCCCGGAAGATCTTCTTGATGCGGCAACCGCTCAATCGGCCCTGCTGTCCCTGCCCCACGAACAACGGGAAATCATTATGCTCAGAATATGGGCGGGGATGACCTTGGAGGAAGCGTCTGAAGTGGTAGGTCATCCGGTTTCAACTTTGTTCAGCCGTTACCGCGCGGGGCTTGCCGCCCTGCAAAAAGCT
>CP070790.1:2784308-2788569 GCA_020346805.1 Planctomycetota bacterium | reverse complement strand
TCGTAACGGGCCAGGTCGGGGTTGGGGGATTCGATGACCTGCGTAATGCGGTCGCGGGCTTCACGGATCTGCCCGATGCGCACTTCCTCGACATAGGCGGCCAGCAGCGCCAGTGCGGTGAGGGCGGCGGATCCGATGGCGAATCCCTTGCCAGTGGCTGCCGTGGTGTTGCCGAGCGAGTCGAGGGCATCGGTGCGCTCGCGGACGTGGGGCTGTTGTCCGGTCATTTCAGCATTGCCGCCGGCGTTGTCGGCGATGGGGCCGTAGGCATCGGTGGCCAGCGTGATACCGAGCGTGGCCAGCATACCCACCGCAGCAATTCCCACGCCGTAAAGCCCGAGCATGAATTCATGTCCCCCGCCGGCGAAGGTATAGGCCAACAAAATGGCTACAATAATGGTGGCCAGTGCCGCCCAGGTACTTTTCATGCCTTCGGCAATCCCGCCGATGATGAGGGTTGCCGGGCCGGTTACACCCTGGGCACTTAACTCTTTGGTAGGTTTGTAGTCGTAGCTGGTGTAGTACTCGGTGGAATAGCCGATGATCAATCCGCCGATAAGTCCGCTGAGGATGCTGCCCCAGACGCCATACCAACAAACATCTTCGATATCGCCAAGCAGGATGCGGCAAACCACGCCGGCGGCAATAGCAATCAAGATACTGCTGCCCCAAATTCCCTTATTCAAAGCCTTCATCAGGACGGCCATGGTGGCTTTTTCTTCGCTCTTCACCATATAGATGCCGGCGATAGACAAGAGGATGCCGAAACCGGCCAACACCATGGGGGCGGCCAGGAAACGGATGGCGGCATGAGCACCGTTGGGCGTAATTTCCGAACCGAACAAGGCCGCCGCCGCTGCCACACCAAGTGCCGCGGTGGCCAGAATGGATCCGCAATATGATTCATACAGGTCGGCCCCCATGCCGGCGACATCGCCGACGTTATCGCCAACGTTGTCAGCGATAGTGGCGGGATTGCGAGGATCGTCTTCGGGGATACCGGCCTCAACTTTACCGACCAGGTCGGCACCAACGTCGGCGGCCTTGGTGTAGATGCCGCCACCCACCCGGGCAAACAGGGCCTGGGTCGATGCCCCCATACCGAAGGTCAGCATGATGACAGTAATGGTTGAGAGGTGAAGTTCCTCGAACAACATATACAGGATCAGAAACCAGCCGGTGATATCAATCAGGGCAAAACCTACAACCACCAGTCCCATTACCGCGCCGGCACGAAAGGCGATCTGCAGGCCCTGGTTGAGGCTCTCGCGGGCACCGGCGGTGGTCCGGTTGCTGGCCATAGTGGCCGTCTTCATTCCCAGAAAACCGCACAAACCGCTGAAAAATCCGCCGGTCAGAAAAGCAAAGGGGACGATCCCGTTCTGCACCTGCAACTTGAATGCCATAAAAGCCAGAATGCTGGCCAGCACAATAAACACTATGGTCACCACGGAATACTGGCGCTTCAGATAGGCCATCGCTCCCTGGCTGACGTGATCGGCGATTTCGATCATTTCCGGATCGCCCTGATTGGAATTCTTGACCTGGTTGAAAAACTTGAAAGCGAAAATCAACGCGATAATCGCTCCCACCGGTGCAATCCACCAAACCGGAGGAATATCGGGCCGGGTTACTTCCACTGCTGCGGCATCGCTAACTTCCCCAGCCAACACCGGTGTAAAAACCAACAAAATGATCGCGGGAGGTAACACCCGCATTAAACCAGTTGCAAAAAGATTCTTCACTGACATTTTAAAAAAGTCTCCTTAAATAACCGTTAAACTCCGGGCAATAAATCAATTGGCCGAGAGTATTCTATTCTCTATGTTTTTGGCTTATATAAGGTCTTGGATGTCTACGACGGAACTACAATCTCGTCGATTCGGTGCACGACCCGCAGGGGAAGGTAAGCAGTATCAGCGAAAGATCAACGCCAGCAAGACGATCATGCATACAACCGATTTACCTGCCGCGCCAACTATCCGGGTGGACCGGTCTTCTGTTCGCGTTTTATCGCCTTGCGTATCCGGCGACGCCTCCGCTCGCTGGGCTTCTCGTAATAGCTGGTACGCTTGATTTCCTTGGTCAAGCCCTCTTTCTCACACATTTTCTTGAAACGACGTAACATCTGCTCGAGCGACTCGTTGCCTCGGGCCTTAACTTTAATCATGCTGAGGTTTATCCTTTCCGAAAATCACTACTAATAAACAACCTACGATTCATCACCTTCAAGTAAACATGACAGTATAGTATCCGCGGTCTAGACTGTAAATATTGGGCCGCATAATGCCGGCAAACACGAAGACTTACATAATCGACAAGGGATACAGTAAAATTTGTCACACTGTCCGATAAGCTGGTGGCATGGCGAGCATATTAGCCCTAACCCCTACGGGCCTAACGCTTTATGGCCGGCGTCGGCCCATGGCAATAACCAGCATAGCAGATTATCATTTGATGCATGGATACCAACCGTCAATCCACAGGGCCATTGAGCACCGTCCAGCGCTGGGGGCAGATGATCAAGTTCTCGCATTCGGTCTTTGCCCTGCCCTTTGCCCTGATGGCTACCTTTTTGGCGGCGCGGTCCGCACACCGGGCCGGCGATGCCCCGCGCCACTATCCGTCGATAATGCAATTGATTCTCATCATCGCATGTATGGTCACCGCACGTTCAGTAGCCATGACCTTTAATCGGATCATTGACGCCGACGTCGATGCTCGCAATCCTCGAACCAACAGCCGGGCCATTCCCACAGGTATTATTTCCAAAACACAGGCGACCATTTTCCTGTTAGCCGCTGCCGGCGCGTTCATTCTCTGTTGCGCGGGATTCTGGTGGCTGGACGGGAACTTGTTCCCCATAACCTTGTCACTGCCGGTACTTGGGTACTTGTGCCTCTATTCATATACCAAACGGTTCACGAATTGGTCACACTTTGTATTGGGTAGCGCCATAGCCCTTTCACCGGTGGCCGCCTGGCTGGCCATTCATCCGGCTTCGGTGGGTTCACCGGCGGTGGTGTTGTTATTTACGGTTACTCTATGGATCGGCGGCTTCGACATCATCTACGCCTGCCAGGATATTCAAATCGATCAGGCGGAAAAATTGTTCAGCCTCCCCTCACACATAGGACCGGCAAGAGCCTTATGGATCGCCCGGCTCGCTCACCTGGGCACGATCGTCTTGTTGGTTATTTTAATGCCCCTGGCCAATCTGGGTTGGCTGTATGGTATTGGTGTAGGGATGGTGGCCATATTGCTGCTGATTGAAAACGCATTGGTGCGGGCCGATGATTTTTCCAAGATCAATCTGGCCTTTTTTGCGGTGAATGGGATTATCAGCATCGTTTTGGGTATATTGGCGATAATTGACTGTTTATTGGGGCTGGGTTCGGCGGTAGACTTGGCTTGATGAACACCAAGCTGCGGGCACGATTGTTACTTGCGGTGCTGCTGATAGTAGCGGCAATAATCTTTTGCGCCGGGATCACCTGGGGATTACCTTCGCGGGATATCGACAAGTATCTATTCGGTGATGAGCTGGTATGGTCAGGCGAAAAAATTCAACAACTTGCCGGCGATTGGACTTACGATCCGACCCGCGGGGCGGATGTGGACATCGACCCCATCACCGATCGTAACCAGGTCATCTGTATAAACGAAACTGACGAACAACGGGCAGAAATCATCCGTCGCTATCGACTTTACAGCTATCAACCGGATGAGATGATCACTTTCAGGTCGCTGGCTTCGATGAAACCCGGTGAAGGTGACTTCGATCCCAAGCTGTATCAATACGGTGGGTTGTGGATATACCCGGTCGGAGTATTATTGAAAATTGCTTCATGGTGCGGGGCCATTACCCTCAAGGCCGATCCCGTCTACTACCTCGATCATCCGGAAGAATTCGGGCGGTTTTATATCGTTGCCAGATTATACGTAGTTGCCTGGGCTCTGATCGGAGTGTGGGCGGTGTTTGCCATTACTCGGCGGATTACCGACCACAGCTTGTTTGCCGCAACCTGTGCAGCCCTTTGTTATATGGCCATGCCCGTCGTTATCAACATGGCCCACGAAGCCAAGCCCCATTTGCCGGCGGCGGTACTGATGCTCTTGGCGATATTGTCGGCTATGGGCTACGTCAATACGGGGAAACGTGGATGGTGGATTGCAACGGGATGTTTGTGCGGCGCCGCCTTCGGTATGGTGCTGTCGGCTTTGCCCATATTCATTATCCTGCCGATCATGATCCTGCTGC
>CP070790.1:2780333-2784208 GCA_020346805.1 Planctomycetota bacterium | reverse complement strand
ATAGAATATAGCATGATGTTGGACGAACAGGGTTATCAATCAGAGGCCGAAGCAGTTGAAGCCCGACCGGTGACGGTTATCCCCGCGGAGCGGCCGCCCGGGCCGTGGGGTTTTTGGGCGACCATTGGTTTTTCCCTGATCTTACTGCTGGCTCTCATGGGATTGGGAGCAATCGTGTGTATCGTCTTTGTCGTCGTTAAAATGCAGCAGAATCCCGATGCAAAATTCGAGCAGCTAGTTGAAGGCTTAACTGATAACGGGTTTTTTTTATCGTTGCTTACCTTTATTGCCTATCCGTGTTGCCTGGCTTTGGTTAGTCTATTTGCCCGGCTTCGTCGCGGGTATCCGATTAAAGACTATCTCGTTTTGCAGTTGACCTCAAAGCAGATCTTGGTCAAATGGTTGTTGGGGATGACGGGTTTTATCATTTTTCACGACGTTTTGACATACACGCTTGGGCGTGAAATTGTTCCCGGCTTTATGACGGATGTGTACCTTACTGCTTACTTTACCCCACTGCTTTACCTGGTTGTGATTGTGATAGCCCCGGTTTTTGAGGAAGTATTTATTCGCGGTTTTATGATAACCGGTTTTCGTTCATCGGCGATTGGGGCAACGGGGGCGGTACTGTTGAGTTCGCTGGTGTGGGCCGGTTTGCACGTACAGTATGATATGTATGGTATATCCATGATTTTTGTGGGAGGTATTCTATTGGGTATTGCCCGATTAACTACCGGGTCCACTTACCTTACGGTTATTTTGCACGCCTTCATGAATATAGTGGCTACGGCGGAGATGCTGATCAAGGTTCATTTTATTTCGTAAGCGGGATTTTTGTTTGGTGTGGCCTTGCTTTGTCGGTATTGCTAACAGGAGGACTTTATGAATATCAATAAACCAATCAATCGTCGGGATTTTCTGTCTACTACCGGTGTGGCGTCGGCGAGTTTATTATTAAGTGGTCGTGGGCAACCGGCGAAAGGTTTAACGCTCCAGGCAGGATCGGATAACAAGAAGCCTAATATTTTATTTGTTTTTGCCGACCAGCTTCGCTATAGCGCGATGGGTTCGAGCGGGAATCAGGTTGTTCGCACACCGAACTTCGATCGCCTGGCCGATCAGGGTCTGGTTTTTGATAATGCCTTTGCCAACCATCCCTTGTGCTCGCCGTATCGGGCAAACATAGTGACTGGAAAATACGGCTTCGCCAACGGCGTACCGGATAACGAATACCTGTTGTGGGATAACCAGGTAACCCTGGCTCAGGCTCTCAAGCAGGCCGGCTATCACACCGCCTATGTGGGTAAGTGGCATTTAGGCGTAGGGCCGTATCCGGAGGAGAAACGCTACGGCTTCGATCACATGTTCTCCTTTAACTGCCAGAATAGGCACTATGGAGCCACCTATTACCGGAATGAAACCGGACCCATCAAGATCGATAAGTTTGCCCCCGAAGGTGAAACCGATCAGGCCATCAAGTTCATGGAAGATCACTTGAAGACACGCAGCGATTCTCCTTTCGCTCTGGTCATGAGTTGGGAACCGCCACATTGGCCTTACAACCATTATCCGGAGGAATTCAAGATTTACGATCCGGCCAAAGTCGACCTGCCGCCTAACGTCCCC
Source organism: Planctomycetota bacterium (assembly GCA_020346805.1). Classification (GTDB taxonomy): domain Bacteria; phylum Planctomycetota; class Phycisphaerae; order UBA1845; family PWPN01. The sequence continues at coordinate 2,782,582 of CP070790.1, read as the reverse complement.
AAGCAGATGGCCGACTTCGCCCGCAAGGAGATTGCCGACTACTACGGCAATGTGTCCGCTATTGACGCCCAGATGGGGCGGCTCATGGAAGCGCTTGATCGATTGGGAATTGCCGACGATACCATCGTGTGTTTTTCTTCCGATCACGGCGATCATCTGAGTAGTCACGGCTACGGTAAACCGGGGGATAAATGGATGCACCACACCAAGCGGGCGTCGAAATCCACACCATATGAAGAGTCCGCTCATATACCTTTTATCATGCGTTACCCGCGTAGAGTTCAAGCCGGGCGGCGAACCGATGCCATGTTCGGCAGTGTGGATGTCATGCCTACACTACTGGCCCTCTGTGGTGTTGGGATACCAAACGGTGTGCAAGGTCACAATCTTGCTCATGTTGTTACCGGAAAGGATGGTCCGGAACCTCCCGATTCGGTTTATTTGATGAACATGGGGCCGGGCTGGCCTTACCGCGGCAAATGGGTCGGATGTTGGCGGGGAGTTCGTAACCATCGATGGGTTTATGCCCGCTGGTACAATGAGAACGATCATGAACCCGTCTTATTCGATCGCAAAAACGATCCCTATGAGCTGAATAATCTGGCGGGTAAGCCGAGATTCGCCAAGGTTCGGCGGGAGATGGAAGCGCGTTTGAAGCGATGGATAGCCGAGACTAACGATCCCTTTGAAACCGGCAAACGTGATCCCCAGACCGGTATGCTGGCTATGAACTTCAAATTGCAGCAGCGTTGGCTGAAGAAACGGTGAATTAAAGGAGAATTAACCTTTCATGTCCGAATCGCTTGCGTTGGAGAAGACCGGCCGACTGGTTTCGGTAGATGCCTATCGCGGATTTGTAATGCTGCTTATGGTTTCGGGCGGATTTGCTTTTCCCCAAGTTGCCAGGCAATTTGCCGACAGTGAGGCTTGGGGAATTCTTGCCAAGCAGTTCAGCCACGCACCGTGGGTGGGATGTTCGTTATTCGACCTGATTCAGCCGTCCTTTATGTTTATTGTGGGGGTGGTCATGCCGTTTTCGTTTGCCCGGCGGCAGGAACGCGGCGACCGTCAGGCAAAAATAATCGGGCATGTTATCTTTAGGGCGTTCTTTCTGATTCTGCTGGGTATTTTCCTGCGATCGTACGGGGCCAAACAAACCAACTTCACCTTTGAAGACGTGGTTACCCAGATCGGTATGGGCTATGTTTTTGTGTATCTGGTTTTGGGCCGAGGTTTGCGGGTACAGGCGTTGGTCGTTGCGGCAGTTTTGGTTGGTTACTGGTTGTTGTTTGCCCTGTGGCCGACGCCCGGACCCAGTTTTGATCCGAAATCAGTCGGTATCCCGGGTGATTGGAACCAGCTTTCAGGTTTCGCCGCTCATTGGAACAAGCATGTCAATCCGGCCGGTGCCTTCGATCTATGGTTTATGAATTTATTTCCGCGCCCTAAACCGTATTTCTATAATCCCGGTGGCTATCAAACGCTTAACTTCATACCCTCGATTGCCACCATGATCCTGGGAGTGATGGCGGGTGAACTGTTACGCGGCAAGCGGACCATGAATGGCAAGTTTATTCGTCTGGTATTGGCGGCGGCAGCGTGTTTTCTGTTGAGTATGGCAGTTGACGGTTATATCAGGCCTTTCGGCCATTCCACCTGGACACTTTGTCCGGTAATCAAGCGGATCTACACGCCGAACTGGGCTATATTCAGTACCGGCTGGACGCTGTTAACACTAGCGATCTTTTATCTGCTGATAGAAATTGTTGGTTGGCGCCGCTGGGCCTTTCCTTTGGTGGTGGTAGGCATGAACTCAATCACCATCTATATATTGGCCCGGATATTCAAGCCGTGGGTGGTGGAGACCATCAAGATTCATCTCGGCCGAAACATTTTTGCCGGTACCTACGGTCCGATTGTGCAGTCGGTGGTGGCCATGATCGCGCTTTGGCTGGTGTGTTGGTGGATGTACCGCCGAAAGATTTTCCTGCGGGTATAAGATAGTGGATTAGTTCATTTTTGAAGATCGAGGAGAGAAACATTTTCAAATCCGATAGTAATCTGCGAATTGCTTCGGCCGTCGATATGTTCGGCCTTTAGATGAAGGGTGACATTTCTGCCGGCGAAGTCGGCGAGGGAAATAAGTCGATCCTCCCACCACTGCGGACCGCAGAAAGGCGGAATATCTTCGCTCCATAAAAGCATTCGCTGATCTTTTTCCTCCGCATGGATCTCAAAACGAATCATCT
>CP070790.1:2777144-2780233 GCA_020346805.1 Planctomycetota bacterium | reverse complement strand
ATAGAATCGTGATATCGCGCCAGTGCTGTTGGAAAGGAATAAAGTAATGGGTATGACCATCACCGAAAAGATCCTGGCCGCCCATGCCGGTAGAAATAATGTCACCGCGGGTGAAAACGTATGGGTGGATGTTGATATTCTGATGACCCACGATGTATGCGGACCGGGTACCATAGGCGTTTTTAAGGAGCAATTTGGTGACGATGCCAAGGTTTGGGATCCGGAAAAAATCGTGATTATCCCCGACCATTACATTTTCACAGCTGATACCAAAGCCCATCGTAATATTGAAATTTTGCGGGAGTTCGTAAAAGAACAGAACATCAAATACTACTATGATCCCGCATTCGTCAAAGATGAGGGCATGCCCAAGCCTTATCGTGATCCGAAGAAAACCAGCTACAAGGGCGTGTGCCATGTTGCCCTTCCTGAAGAAGGTCACACCAGGCCGGGGGAGATACTTCTGGGCACCGACTCTCATACTTGTACGGCCGGTGCCTTTGGAGAATTAGCCACCGGTATCGGAAACACCGATGCAGGATTTGTCATGGGTACAGGTAAGCTCTGGTTAAAAGTCCCGCCGACCATGCGTTTTATTTTCGACGGTGAGGTGCCGGAGTACCTGATGGCCAAGGACCTGATTCTTACTATTATTGGCGATATCGGCACCGACGGAGCCACCTATTGCGCCATGGAATTCTCTGGCGAAGGCGTGATGGATCTGAATATCGATGAACGCATGACCCTTTGTAATATGGCCATTGAGGCCGGCGGTAAGAATGGGATCATTCCCGTGGACGAGAAAGTGCGCGAATTTGTAGAAAGCAAAACGGATAAGCCGTGGAATGCCCATGCCAACGATCCCGATGCCAGGTTTAAGTATGAAAAGGTCTACCAAACTCCCGACCTCGAACCCACAGTAGCCAAACCGCATGCGCCGGGCAACCGTGAACCGGCCCGCAATCTCAAGAATATCAAGGTGGACCGGGCATACATTGGTAGTTGTACCGGCGGAAAAACCACCGACTTTATAGCTGCGGCAAGGATTCTCAAAGGTCGAGAGGTCAGGATACCCACCTTTATCGTACCGGCAACTACCGAGGTGCACGTAAAGCTGAAAACTGAATGTTATGAGGGAGTATCGCTGGAGAATATTTTCCAGGATGCCGGCTGCCTGCTTGGCCCCGCTTCTTGTGCCGCTTGTCTGGGAGGTCCGGAAGATACTTTCGGTCGTGCCAACGAGGCCTTGCGCTGCGTCTCAACCACCAATCGCAATTTCCCCGGACGAATGGGCTCCAAGGATGCGGAGATCTTCCTGGCCAGCCCTTATACTGCCGCTGCCAGCGCAGTCACCGGCTGCATAACTGATCCGCGCGAAGTACTATCATAACCAAGTTGAAAGGAACATAGATCGTTGTTATTGGCGACAGGTTCCATTGCAGAGCACTTTACCTGGGTGGATTGGGCAGTTGTTTTCGGCTATCTGATCTTCACCACCCTGTTGGGTGGAGCCTTGGCCGGCAAGCAGGCTACCATCCGTGATTTCTTCCTCGGCGGGCGAAAATTACCCTGGTATGCCGTCTCCGGATCCATCATAGCCACAGAAATCAGTGCGGTAACCTTTGTTGGTGTTCCAGCCATCGTTTTTGGGGCCGGCGGGAATTTTACATACCTGCAGCTCGGACTCTTCGGCTCCATCCTGGCCAGGATTATCATCGGCTACATCTTCGTGCCCGCGTACTACCGGCGGGAAATCTACAGCCCGTATGACTATATGGCCAACGAACTGGGAAACCGAGTACGGACGGTCACTACCTGCCTGTTTACCCTTGGTAGCATGCTGGCCCAGGGAGCCAGGGTTTATCTGACGGCATTGATCACCGATCTAATCATTGGACAACCGCTTTTTGGAACATTGGCGGAGTATACCGGCACCGACACTATGACCTGGTCGATCTTTTTGATCGGATTTGTTGCGGTAGTGTGGACCCTGATGGGTGGTATCACCACTGTTATCTGGACCGATGTAATTCTGTTTCTGGTTTTCTTTTTCGGGGCCTTTACCGCATTGGGATTTGTAATCGCTAGGTTACCGGGAGATATGTGGGAAAGTATCAGGTATATGTTTGCCGTCGGATACGAAGCAAAGGACGGCGGGATTTGGGGCAAATTTACATTTTTTGATTGGGATATCAGTCCGACCAAACAATTCACCATGTGGACGGCAGCTATTGCCAGTACGTGGGCCGGACTTGGATCTTATGGAACCGATCAACTGATGACACAAAGGATGTTTTGCTGTAAGGGGTCTAGACAGGCAAGGATTGCCATCATCAGCAGTAGTGCCGGTCAAATTATAACCACCACTATGTTGTTCGTTGGCGTGGGTCTTTATGCTTTCTACTGTACGTGGCCGCTGACCGGTGAGACAGCAGAGCTGGTGAACAGGAAAATCGACCGTATTTTTCCGATCTTTATTATCCAGGAATTGCCCTGGGGCATCACCGGCCTGCTGATTGCAGCCATATTTGCCGCGGCCATTTCCAGTCTGGATTCCATTCTTGCCGCCCTCAGCCAGACGACGATGACCGCCTTCTATTTGCCTTGGCGAAACCGATATCGAAGCCGACACCATGACAATGCTGTTAATCCGGATCTTGAGGATAAGAAAGTCGTCTTTATTTCCAGGATATTTGTGGTTTTCTGGGCGCTAGTTTTGTGCTTTATGGCCCATGTGGCGGATGCGGCCTCAGGCAAATTCCCTGAAATTCTCAATCTGGCACTTTCGATGGCAGGTTATACGGTCGGCGCACTTTTGGCCGGTTTCATGCTGGCATTTTTTAGATTAAACATTGATGACCGTGGATTTGTATGGTCGGCTCCCCTATCGGTGTTCGTAGTGTTTGCTATTGTCTGGCACGATCCCTGGGCACACATAGTCTGCTGGGCTGGATCATCGGCGTCATCGAGGTCTCCCTCGTCCTAGCCCTCATCGGCGTGCCCGTTAGCCTGACAAACGCCTTCATCATCGAGTCGCTTTCAGGAACCGTCCGGGCTCTGAGCTTCTTGATTCCGGGAACCATCGGGGT
>CP070790.1:2773384-2777044 GCA_020346805.1 Planctomycetota bacterium | reverse complement strand
GGTTTAACCGATCACGCTTCCTACAGGCAGACACCAGATGGATCATTATGTCCGATGAGCAGAGGAGAATTCAATAAATTTGGGTATCGAGGGTATATCAAAATAATTATTGATGGCCGCGGCCTGAATTTTTGTGATGAGTGTGTCGATTTCCTAAGCAAGGTTTACGGTAGCAGGCGGCGTAGCAAAAAATTATTAAAAGACGCACTTGAGATCTCACCAAATTGATCAATAACCCACCATTATTGTCCTCACACTTCTGATAGCAGATAATTTTATTCAGCAGGTCTCTTCTCTAAAAAGCGCTGTTGCAAAAATGTTAATAAAAATTGTTAACTTACTAATGGTACGTCTTCGAATACCATATCGGGGTAACAAAGAAAAGTCTTGTTAATGTTTAGGGCACAATAGTTATGCATGTGTACTCTCTTTGGAATCCATTGTTGACACAAAATGCGAATTTTGCCATAGTTCGTGACTCTAAATGGAAGCCGCTTCAATCCAAATTGAAAAATCTACATCGTTTAGATGGTAGAATCCACATCACAAAAATCAGATTGGCTCTCTCGTCTGGTTGCAACCACCTTGACGGGGCCGCTGCCTTTGTTTTTGCTGCTCGTAGCGCTCGCAGGGGGTATTGTCGCGCTGGTGATCACACCTCGCGAAGAAGAGCCCCAGATTATCGTACCCTTGGCGGATGTGCTTGTGGCCGCGCCGGGTCTGAGTGCCGAGCAGGTTGAGCGCCAGATTGCCACCCCCCTTGAAAAACTCCTTTATCAAATAGACGGTGTCGAGTACGTTTACTCCATGTCCAGGCCCGAGCGATGTGTGGTGACGGTTCGCTTTTTTGTCGGTGAGGATCGGGTAGACTCGCTGGTTAAAATTTACAACAAGTTATACTCGCAAACAGATCGAATTCCGGCAGCCGTACAATCCTGGGTAGTCAAACCCATTGAAATCGATGATGTACCGATTGTCGTCGCGGTTCTTTGGAGCGAAAATCCTAAAATGACCGGTGATCATGAGTTGAGGCGGTTGGCCGAGGAAATCGAACACGATCTGCAGTCCATCAAAAATACCAATAAGCTTGAGGTCACCGGTGGTCGTCCAAGGCAGATTCGGATTGAACTTGATCCCAACGCCTTGGCCGCACGGCGGACGGCACCTCTGGAGGTGGCCTGGGCAATTGATGTCTCAAACAAGCTGCTGCCCGCCGGCGAAGTCCAAGTCCTGGATCAGAATGTTGTGGTTGAGGCCGGGGACTTTATCCAAAGCGCAGATGCGCTACACAAGCTGGTGATCAATGTCATTGACGGTGTGCCTGTTTATTTGGGTGATGTCGCGCGTGTCATCGATGGGCCTGCCGAACCGGTCAGTTACACATGGATTGGCTTTGGACCGGCCTCCGACCGGATGCCGGACTATCCCGATGTTTATCCGGCGGTGGCGATTTCCATCGCCAAGAAAAAAGGTGCCAATGCGGTATGGGTGGCCGAAGAGGTTGAGGACTATTTCGCAAAGCTCAAACAAGACATTTTCCCGCCGGAGGTCAGCTGCCGGATTATTCGAAACTACGGCCAGACAGCCAATGACAAGATAAATAATCTTGTTTCCAGTCTGTTTGTTGCGGTCCTGACAGTAACAATTTTCATCGGGATTTTTTTGGGTTGGCGGGCTGCGCTGGTTGTGGGCCTGGCTGTACCGATTTGCTATGGCGTTACATTGGCGCTCGATCTGTTTGTAGGTTACACCATCAACCGGGTGACCCTGTTTGCCCTCATTCTTGCCCTGGGCCTGCTGGTCGATGATCCGATAACAGGTGTTGACAACATCGAGCGCTATTTGGCGATCGGGCGACAATCACGGCCCCAAAGCGTGATTCTGGCAATGGGGGAGATTCGTAGTGCTCTGATTATGTCGACGATTGCCATCATTCTGGCTTTTGCGCCTCTGCATTTTATTACCGGAATGATGGGTCCGTACATGGCACCGATGGCATTTAATGTGCCGGTGAGTGTGACAGCCAGCACAGTGGTGGCTTTTCTGGTAACCCCGTGGCTTGCCTATAAGCTTTGCAAGCCGGCGCGCCTACCCTCCGGTTACGAGGTCTCTAAAACAGGCTTGTACCGGACGTATGCCTCGTTATTAAAGCCTCTGGTTCATTCCGACAGACGCTCCTGGATATTTTTAGCGATTGTCATGCTGCTGTTTCTGACCTCCATGATGTTGCCAGCCTTGCGGCTGGTCCCACTCAAGCTGCTGCCATACGACAACAAAGATGAGTTTCAGGTGGTTGTCGATATGCCTGAAGGCACAACCCTGGAGGGCACGCAAGGTGTCGTTTCGGAATTAAGCAATTATTTGAGCACGGTGCCGGAGGTTCGGGATTTCACTGCCTTTGTAGGGGTGGCGTCGCCTATGGATTTCAACGGCATGGTGCGACATTACTACATGCGCCGGGGCGCACACTATGCAGATATCCGCGTAACCCTGGCCGAACGGCAGCGCAGATCCCAGCAATCCCACGCCATTTTGTTGCGTATCCGCCGTGATCTGGAAGCGATCGCACAAGCCTTAAACGCGCGGGTCAAGCTGGTCGAAGTACCGCCTGGTCCGCCGGTGATCTCAACGCTAACCGTGGAACTCTACGGCGGAAAAGCGACCCCTTATACCGCATTACAGGATGCAGCGAAGGTATTGGAAGACCGTCTCAAGCGAGAACCATTGGTTGTTGATGTGGATACATCCGTCGGAGACGATCAGAAAAAAATTCTATTTGTGCCGGACAAAGAAAAAGCGGCCTTGTCCGGTATCGGAACCGAAGATATTGCGAACACCGTGCGTCTTGCCAACCACGGTATGATCGCAGGCTATATGCAAATACCCAGTGAGGTCAATCCCTTGCCTGTGGTGTTGCGGCTTCCCTTTGAGATGCGCAGCTCTCCTCATGCACTGTCAAACCTGCGTGTCAAAGGAAGACCCGGGATTACCAAGATTCGCGAAAAATCAGGTCTGCGCGATGCACCGCAGCCGATTGTGCCTCTGGCTGAGCTCGGTGAGTTGCACTGGACCGTTCAGGACAAGGTCATTCATCACAAAAATCTCAGACCGGTCGTCTACGTCTTTGCGGAAGTGGCCGGACGAACACCGGCTGAGATCGTACTGGACGTGAGCAGCGACATGAACAGTGATTCAGATTATAACCAGCCGGTGTCAGTGCAAAAGCGTACTTACCTGAATCCGGGAGGCGGTTTGGCCTGGAAGTTGCCCGATGACATCCGCGCCATATGGAACGGGGAGGGCGAGTGGGAGATTACGCTGCGGGTCTTCCGCGATCTTAGTATTGCATTTGGGGTGGCCCTGCTGGGTATCTTCCTGGTGTTGCGCATTCAAACCGGTCTTACGGCTATCACCGGCATTATCATGCTGGCCATACCCTTATCTATTATCGGCATCATGCCGGGATTCTGGCTGTTAAATCACCTGGGCGAACGCGTGGTCGACGGATTTCCCAACCCGATCCTCTTTACGGCCACGGCCATGATTGGAATGATCGCACTGGCGGGTATCGTGGTTCGCAACTCGTTGATTCTGGTTGAATTCATTCACATGGCCTTGCGTGAAGGAAAGACATTACCCGAGGCCCTGCTGCAGGCCGGT
>CP070790.1:2770602-2773284 GCA_020346805.1 Planctomycetota bacterium | reverse complement strand
TCACGCAGCCTTTACAGGAATCATCGATATCCTTTTCGCGAAGAACTCCGCTGGCTGATTTCGAGACGATTTTAATGGGGCCGTGGGTTTCGCCGCCGATGCCGAAAATCCCCTGGGCAAAGGCGCCCCAGGTGGTTACTGCCACGCCCTCCTCAGGGTAAATTTCGGTGACCTTGCCCTCGAGATAGGCTTTAACCTCGACCGGCATGGGGGCGCCACGAAGCAGCACCTGGCCTGTTATGCTGGAGATATTTTCAATTTTGCCTTCGATTTTAGCCTTGGCGCTTGAGCTGAACAGGCCGAAAAACGACTTGGATTTGGCAATTACCTCGCCCTGCTCGACACGATCGCCCTCTTTTTTGAGCATGGCCTCGGCAACATCCTCAGGCGGCACGCCCAGGATATTGGCCACGTTCAACGGTTCTACCGGGCCGGGTATCTCGGTACGGGCCACGACCGTATCGGCATTCAACTTATCGCCGACCTTAACCACGACATCCCCCTTAAGCGGCAGGATTCGTTTCTTTGTTATCTTGGTCCGGCTGGTAACTCTCAATCCCGGTGTATATGCATGAGACATAAAAATCCTCTATTGTTTTAAACCTTATTTAAAAACATGTTGGCCAGATCAGTACTGGCTTATCAGTTTCTCCAGCAAGTCTTTGTCGTAGATATCCATCTCGAGTATCCACTCCTTGAGCTTGGCGACACGCACCTGGGCCTCGGTTGGCAGATTGAACGGGCGGCCGCGGGCATCGATAATAACTCCTACCACGCCACCGGAGATCATACCCTCAATTTTATTACCCCGGCCATTACCGAGATCGAAACCTCTGGCTGGATGGAATTCGGCTTTGGCTTTCATCGGTTGACCGTCCTCACCGATACCAAGCTTGATCAGCTTTATCTGGCCGAATTTAACCGTTCCTTCCTCTTTTTTGCCGTCGGGAAGCTCAATCTTATAACTGACGACATCCCTGTCTTCTTTACCCTCACCAACAGGGGAAACACAGGTGCCGAGATGTATCAGGCAGTCCTTGTTGAACACCTCTGTGGCGGCTTTCTGATGCAAGGCTGAGAGGACGCCCAGTTGCGGCATCATGAAAATCGAATCTACGGCCAGGCGGGTGATACCCTCGGGCAGGAAAGCGTCGATCATCATCAAAGCGGCTTGCTGACGGCGCGGGGCATGCGACAAGACGCCGCCGGAGCCTACCAGCATATCCAGACTCATCATATTGACAAGCGTTGCCCCCGATGTTGTCTGCTCGAAAGCATCGGCGATCGTCCGCTGCTGCTGTACACCCTTGAGCACCGTGGCAAACGATTTATGCAGCACGAACGCCAATCTTAAAGCCTCTTTGGCAATCGCCTGCTCCAGTACCAGCTCTTCCAGCATCTGGGGTATAGTGGTCGGCCGCACCATTTTATTCTTGATACGGTTACGCAGGTCGCGTTCGTCCATGTCGAAAGGCACCCAGCGCATAACATTAGGCAGAGTCGCCTCGGCAAATACGTTCGATACCGAATAGCTCATGCCGAGATTGGCTGAAACCGTCCGGTTGAATATGCCTTCACCGCCCTCGGGGCGGAAGACACTGAAGATATCGGTGGTGGCGCCGCCGATATCGACCCCCACAACCTCTATATTCTCGAGGTCGGAAATCGTTTTAATAATAAGCCCTACTGCACCGGGAGTGGGCATGATCGGAGCATCAGCCCAGGTCATCAGCTTAGAGTAACCGGGCGCCTGCGCCATGACATGCTCCATGAACAGGTCGTGAATCTTCTCGCGTGCCGGAATCAGGTTTTCACGTTCGAGCACCGGGCGAAGGTTTTCGACTATATCCAGGGCGGTTTTTTTACTTAGGGTGTCATTGACAGCATCGCGAGCATCGACATTACCGGCATAGATAACCGGTAAATTATAGCCGGATCCTAAACGCGGCTTGGGATCGGCGGCCGATATCAGCTCCGCCAGCTCGACCACATGTGTGGTAGTGCCGCCATCGATACCACCGGAAAGCAATATCATATCCGGTCGCAGGTGACGGATTCTTTCAATTTGCTCATGGGGCAGCCGTTTATCATTGGAGGCGATAACATCCATAACGATCGCTCCGGCGGTCATCGCTGCCCGCTCAGCCGATTCTGCGGTCATCGACCGCACTACGCCGGCTACCATCATCTGCAGGCCGCCGCCCGCGGAAGAGGTCGAAATATAAATATCGGTGCCCGTATTATCTTTGCCCGGAGTGATGATTTTGTTGTTTTCGTCAAGGAGTTTCCGACCCGATAGCTCCTCGACCTCGCCGATGGCATTTAGCACACCCATCGTTACGTCCTCAAACGGGGCTTCAACGGTGGTCGGCGCCTCGCCGCGGACAATCAGACGGTATTCTCCGTCGCGATACTCAATAAGAATCGCTTTGGTGGTGGTAGAGCCACAGTCTGTGGCCAGAATTACCTTTATATCTTCAGGTTTCAGGTTTTTCATCATAGCCCCTCAATTTAAGTTCCATTTTCAACTACAGTTTGGCAATATTATAAATTATCTTATCAAAGTCAAATGAAATCCTGTCCATATGCCGCCGTAAGGCTTATTGGCTTAACCGCTTGAATTAATTGTAAATACCTCTATAATTTGCAACCAGCCAATATTAATGGAGTTCAATATTCCAG
>CP070790.1:2766347-2770502 GCA_020346805.1 Planctomycetota bacterium | reverse complement strand
CGAGGAAGCTGCAAAAGTATCCAGTAAATTCTTCCGGGAAACAGCCAAGGACGATCGTCCCTTTTACGTTCAGGTCTATTTTTTTGAGACCCACCGCCGCTTCAGTTTCGGTGGAGCTAAACCCGATTTGTCAAAGGGTGTTTACATCCCGCCATATATTATCGACGAACCGTCGGCCCGTAAGGACTTTGCTGAGTTTCAAGGGGCGATTCGTAAAGTGGATGCCAGTATCGGTACGATCCTCAAGGCCTTGGAGGATACGGGTTTATCTGAAAATACTATTGTGATTTATACCGTCGATCATGGCATACCCTTCCCTCGTGCCAAGATGACCCCTTACGATGCGGGTATTGAGGTGGCCTGCCTGATTCGCTGGCCGGCGGGGGGTTGGACGGGTGGAAAAGTCTACGATCATATGATCTCGAATGTCGATGTTCTGCCGACTATTTTGGATCTGCTGGATATTCCCATTCCCAAAAATGTTCATGGTAGAAGCTTTCTGGGACTACTCAACGGTACCGACTACGAACCGCGTACTATACTATACGCTGAGTCCTATGGCTGGGGTGATCCCAGGCGGTGTATTCGAACCAAGACGCATAAACTGATTGCCAATTTCAGGCCGGGAACCAGTTTTAAAAATTGCACCGGAACCTGGCGGCCATTAAGTCAGTCAAAAATAGGCAATTGCACAAGCCGGCATCCGTGGATCGAGCTTTACGATTTGGTTAAAAATCCTCTCGAATCAAAAAACGTGGTGGGCAATCCGGAATACGAACCGTTGCAGAAAGAGCTTATGAAGAGGCTTCTGAAATGGATGGAAGAGACTGATGATCCGCTTTTGGAGAGGGTGCCGATGCCGCCCATGCACAAAAAGACTTTACAAAAGCTTAGAGATGCGGCGAGAAATTGAAATTTATTATATTGGCCGGTAAGCGCTTAGGGTTTATGATAATTCCCGGCATCATGAAATGTCATAAACTTGTTGTTCGAGATTGCGACTAAAGAATCAGGAGGTAACCAATGAAGGGTATATCCAGACGTAAATTTATCCGCGGATCGTTGGGTTCGGTGGCGGCAGCAGGGGTGGTGGCTCGTTCAGCGGCCGGTCAAGATGCGGTTGTGGGGGCAAACGAGAGAATCCGGGTAGCCCTGATCGGCAGTGGGGGCATGGGACGGGGGGATTTGAGAACCTTCTTTCAGCACAAGGAAGTAGATTGTCCGGTAGTCTGCGACGTGGACGACGCGATGATCGCCAATGCCGTCAAAACGGTCGAGAAGAACCGCAGGAAAACCCCCGATACGACCAAGGATTTTCGCAGCATTATGGATCGCAAGGACGTCGATGCGTGTATAGTTGGTACGCCCGATCACTGGCATGCCTTGCCGACCATTCATGCCTGTCAGGCCGGCAAGGACGTCTATGTGGAAAAACCGTTGGCCACCACTATTGGCGAGGGGCGGGCGATGGTCGAAGCGGCCCGCAAATACAATCGGGTGGTGCAGATGGGGACACAGTGGCGGGTTGGCAAGCATTGGGGCGAAGCGGTCGATTACGTACATTCGGGCAAACTGGGCAAGATTCGGCTGGTTCGCTGCTGGGCGGCTTTGGGCTGGTTCAATAGCGTGGGTAAGGTTGAAGACAGTCCGACGCCGGCGGGGGTTGATTACGACATGTGGCTGGGGCCGGCGCCAAGCCGACCGTTCAACAAGGCCAGGTTTCATTTTACCTTCCGTTGGTTCTGGGATTACGCCGGCGGGCTGATGACCGACTGGGGTGTGCATCTGATTAATATTGCCATGTGGGCCATGAAGGCCAAGACACCGATTCAGGTCAGTTCGGTTGGTGGAAAGTTTGCGTTTGACGACATGGCAGAAACGCCAGACACCCAGTCTGCGATATACGATTTTAAAGATTTCATGCTTATCTGGGAGCATCAGGCGGGTACCGGGCATGGGGCTGAGGGACGCGAACATGGTGTGGCCTTCTATGGCACCAATGGAACCCTTATCGTCGATCATACCAATGGTTGGGAAGTGGTCCCGGAGCCCAAAAAGGGTCTGGAGCCGATAAAGAAACGAAAAGCGAAAGGAAGAGACAGCCGATTTCGGTTGGCAGGCGATTTCTTAAATTGCATGCGCTCGCGCCAGCGATCGGTTATGGACGTTGAGGTTGGTCATCGGGTCAGTGCCGTCGCCCACCTGGGTAACATCGCCTTGATTAGCAAGCGTGTTATTGGTTGGGATGCGGAGAAGGAACGTATCATCGGTCATGACGATCTCGACCATCTGGTGACCAAACCCTATCGGGCGCCGTGGAAGTTGAAGGTTTAGGATTAATGGTCAACCGGCGGGTCGTATATTTTGACCTTTGACATCTGTTCGCTTGTCGCCGAGGTCTTGTCGGCATTGCTGGAGCAGTGCTTTGAGCCGCTTGACTACCTCGGGGTGTTTGGCCGACAGGTCATGCTGTTCGCCGATGTCCTTTTCCAGGTCGTAGAGGGCCTGGGGATATGTTGGTTTTTTCCCTTTCTTAACTCTTCCCTTGTGTTCGAGTACCAGTTTCCATTTACCGCTGCGAACGGCCCTTAGTTCGCGTCGGCGATAGTAATAGAATGCTTGATGAGGTGTTTTGGCTTCTTGGTCGCCGGTCATCAGCGGCCAGATATTTTTGCCGTCGATAATGCGGTCGGTGGGTGGGGAAGTTCCGGCCAGACGGGCAAATGTCGGGTATAGATCCATTGAGGTTACCATTTCCGAGCAAAGCTTGCCGGCGGGTATTCTGCCCGGCCAACGCATAAGGCAGGGTACGCGGAAACCACCTTCGAATACAGAAAATTTGCCGTCGCGCAGGGGTAGGGCGGAACCGCCGTCATCGCCTTTCTCCAGCCAGGGGCCGTTGTCGGAAGTGAATACCACCAGTGTTTTTTCATCCAGCCCCAGTCGGGCCAAGGTATCCAGTATTTCACCTACGCTCCAGTCGAGTTCTTCGATCACGTCGCCGTACAGGCCGCGTTTGGATTTGCCTTTGAATTTTTGGGAGGCGAACAAGGGGACGTGAGGCATGGTATGCGGCAGGTACAGTAAAAAGGGGCGGTCTTTGTTTTCGGTTATGAACTTGACGGCCTCTTCGGTATATCGCCTGGTCAATTGGGTCTGGTCGGGATCGTATTCGATGGCGTACTGATTGCGAATCAGGGGTAATGGCGGGTAGTCTCGTTTTTTACTCGGTGGATGCATGTCGTTGCTGTAAGGCAGGCCGAAGTAGTAATCAAAGCCGTGCTTTCCGGGTAAATGATCGACTTTATGCCCGAGGTGCCACTTGCCGATGCAGGCCGTTGCATAACCTCGGATTTTGAGTAACTCGGCTAGGGTGGTTTCATTATTGTTGAGTCCGGCCCGGGAGTTGTGGAATAAGATAGTCGGCAGGCCGACCCGCTGGGCGTAACATCCGGTCAGCAGGGCGGCACGTGAAGGGGTGCAAACCGAGGCGGCGACATAAAAGCTGGTAAAGCGCATGCCTTCGGCCGCCATTTTGTCCATTCGCGGGGTTTTGATCAGCGGCGAACCGTAGCAGCCGACGTCCTGGTATCCCTGATCGTCGGTAAAGATGATCACGAAGTTAGGCCGCTCGACCGCCGGCGTATCCGAATCACCAAGGACAACGATTGGTATATGCACAACCGACAGGACCATCATCAGGATGCACACGAGAATCGTTTTGTTAAGCCTGTTAATGGTACCAGAAGCTATCTTATTGAAATTCATCAATTTTTCCTCCGTTATTTGTTTTCGGCCAACAGATGGGCCAACTTACAGGCGGTGGTGAGAAGTTGGTCGGGGATGGCGGGATCTGTATGGTGGGGAGCGGCAATGGCTACGAATTGATTTTGGACCTCCCAATGGTAGTTTGCCGGGACGTTTTGGAATATCCGTTCGATCCCGATGTCAGTAAGTTGGTTAATCGTATTTTGGCGATCCGCACAGATTACGAAGCGTTCGATTTTTTCTCCCTGGCCTTTGATGGTGTTCGAATCGGCGGGGTATGCCCGCCAATGTTTGTATTGGCCGGTGGTTTCGATGACTGCTATCCACCAGTGCCGGTCGGTCCGATGGATACCAAAGCCCAGATCATAGGTATAGCAGAAGAGGGTT
>CP070790.1:2761122-2766247 GCA_020346805.1 Planctomycetota bacterium | reverse complement strand
GCTCGAACATATCCGCCATTGCCTTCAACAACCTGAAAAAACATGTGGGATTTAAACACCCTACCAGGGTGTATGACGTCATCCAGCAACTCGCCCAGCCGGACGACGAAGTTCTGGATCAGTTCAACATCGACATAGTAGACAACGGCCGGGCCTTCAATACCGAAGATTCAGACTGGTACGACGTACAACTGGCCGACGGCAGTAAAGCACAATATCCATCACCATTCCGACCCGAACAGCAATCCGACGGCAGCTGGATCGCATCGGCAACCGACGGAACACCGCTGGCCAAGATGCCGGCCGGCGGTACCTTTTTCGACCAGCTATATTTTCCGTATCTCGACGGCTATCCCTCCGATTACCAGAATCTGTCGGCGGACATCGGCAAGGCCATGTGGGCCGCTTTTGCCATCAGCCCCTGGGATCATATCAACGAAAAAAGCTTCTGGACCGATCTTCGAGAAAAAACCCTTACCCTGCGCCAAAGTTCGGACCGGGCCATCATGATGGGCGCCGGATGCAACCTCTTTGAGTGGGGAACATTCCTGCGGCGGTTGGATAATTTCCTCATGGACCTGGTCACCCAACCGGCCGAGGTCGAGCGATTCCTGGACGCACTCATGGAACTACACCTGTCGGTACTGGAAAAAATCTGCCGATCCGTCGGGGACATCGCCGACCTGGTGCGTTTCGGCGACGATTTAGGGATGGACAACGGTCCCTTTATGGCCCCCGAAGTCTATCGCAAACTCTTCAAACCCCGACACCGGCAGTTATGCGAATATGTCAAGAAAAACAGCCAGATGCATACTTATCTGCATTCCTGCGGCTCAATATACAAGCTCATTCCGGATCTGATCGAGGCCGGTTTTGAAGTTGTCAATCCAGTCCAGACCAATTGCCGCGACATGGAGCCGGAGCGCCTCAAACGCCAGTTTGGAAAAGATATCACCTTCTGGGGCGGCGGCTGCGATACCCGTCATGTTCTCAACCGGGCCACGCCCGCCCAAGTTAAAAAACACGTGCTGGAGCGAATGGAGATCCTTTCCCCCGGCGGTGGTTTTGTCTTCACCACCGTGCATAACATCCTGCCCGAAGTGCCGCCGGAAAATGTTGTTGCTGTGTTCGAAGCGGTTAAAGAGTTCAACGATCGCTGATAAAAAATGATATGTCTGTCCGTATTAGTGCGAGGAAGGTCAAAATGAAAAAAACATTAGTACCCGTCGGCTTGCTCAGCCTGACCATTATCCTTTTAACAGGTTGTTCTCAAATCGACGCAAATCAACAATTGGGGCAACAGCAAAAGAAACTCCGTTTCATATTCATATCCACCTGTGTGGATGAAGATTTCTTCGATCCCGTCAAAAAAGGCATGCGCGATGCGGCAGATATAATGGGCGTGGAATGCTCGTTCGTAGGTACCGAGGAAGTGGATATCGAGGCCCAGGTAAACATGGTCAAGAAAGCGATTGCCGACGGGTACGACGGCATCGCCTTGAACATAATTCATACCACCGCCTTCGACGATGTGGTACAACAGGCCATAGATAAAGGCATTCCCGTGGTCGCCTTCAACGTGGACGACCATTCGACGCCGAATGCGCGATTAAGTGCAATCTATCAGAAATGTTACGAAGCCGGGCGCAAGGTCGCCGAAGAAGCCTCCAGCTTCATCCCGGACAACAGCAAAATCCTGATGACCCTTCATTCCGCAGGAGTCACGTCACTCGATGAACGCCTGCGCGGCGAACAGGATGTCCTCAAGGAAAAGGGAGTCACCTGGAAAGTAGTGGTCTCCGGCATCGAACCCCAAAAATGCGCGGAAGTAATTGCCCGGGAACTCAAAGCCGATCCCGAAATCAAAATCGTCTTATGCACCGGCCAGGCGGACACCGAAGGCGCCGGTCTGGCCATTGAAAAATATTTCAAAGGCAAAGGTTACGCCACCGCCGGTTTCGATCTGTCGCCCGAAATCCTGCGGATGCTCAAGAACGGCACTATTCGCTTCACCATCGATCAGCAGCCGTATACCCAAGGTTTCTATCCCGTGATACAACTGGCCCTCTATTGCCGGTATGGTATCATGCCAACAAACATGGACGCCGGCGCGGAGATTGTTACCGGGGAAATTGCCGACAGGGTACTCAAACTCAGCAAACAAAAATACAGATAGATGTTGGCTGATGGTGCGGTTATCCAAATAGCGGCGTACCTTAGTAGAAGGACTAACCACAAGGCTGTAACCATGAAACTTAATATCGAGCCAATCGATTCAATTATCATTGTTGTATATTTAGTCGGCATCGTAGCCCTGGGCTGTTGGGCCGGTTTGCGCAAACGTCGAGGTAGCGACGGCAAGGATTATTTTCTTGCCGGCGGAACCCTGACTTGGCCGATAATCGGCCTGGCCCTCTTTTCAACTAACATCTCCACTATTCACCTGGTCAGTCTGGCCGAAGAAGGATATAAAAATGGTCTGGCCTTCGGTAATTTCGAGTGGATGGCACCTTTCACCCTTATTCTCTTATCCTTGTTCTTCGCCCCCTTTTACATTCGCTCCAATGTAGCCACCTTGCCGGATTTTCTCGAAAAGCGTTACAGCAGATCCTGCCGGGACTGGCTCGCCGGCATGTCCATCATTTCCGCCATTTTTCTGCACATCAGTTTCTCTCTTTATGCCGGTGCCGTGGTCTTACAGGGATTGTTCGGTATCGACATCCTGGTCAGTATTATCACCGTGGCATTGCTGACCGGTCTGTACACCATTATCGGCGGCCTGTTGGCGGTGGTTTTGACCGAATCGATTCAGACCATTATTCTACTGATCGGCGCTATCTGCATTACCGCCATCGCATATACCAAGATTGGCGGGTGGGCCGGCCTGACCGACAGTGTGGAACCCGTAAAGCTCACTTTACTCCGGCCGCCAGGCGATGAATCCGAGCTTACCTGGTATGCCGTCTTCCTCGGTTACCCCATCATCGGCACCTGGTATTGGTGCTGTGATCAGACCATCGTTCAGCGGGTACTGGGGGCAAAGGATGAAAACCACGCCCGCGTCGGACCCCTCTTTGCCGGTTTTATCAAAATCCTGCCGGTCTTCATCTTCGTCCTCCCCGGTCTGCTCTGTTACGGACTTATCAAACAAGGAAAACTGCCGGATGAATTAACCAAATCCGCCGACACTTATTCGTTCATGATCAGCCATCTGTTGCCCGTCGGCCTTCGCGGCCTGGTAGCGGCGGCTCTGCTTGCCGCATTAATGGGTACCGTCTCCGGGGCACTTAATTCCGTCGCCACCCTGTTCTCCTACGACCTCTTTAAACGATGGAAACCCGATACCCCGGACCGCACGCTGGTTTACATCGGCAGGACGGTAACTTTTGTCGGCATGGTCTTGGCCATCCTCTGGTCTCCCTTCTTAGGTAACTTCAAATCGATTTTTCAGGGCATCAATGAGTTGATCTGCTATGTCGCTCCTCCTATTACGGTAGTCTTTGTGGTCGGCGTTTTCTGGAGACAGGCTACCGGTAAAGGTGCCCTGGTTACCTTGATTACCGGATCGATATTGGGACTGGTGGTATTCCTGTTGAGTTGGTTCAAACAATACACCGGCTGGCCCATACACTGGATGATGTCCGCCTTCTATCTCGCTGTTATTTGTACAATCGTTTTGATTGCGGTGTCATTATGGAAGCCGACTCCGCTGAGCACCGAACAACAAGCCCTGGTCTGGAAAACACCCCTGGAGGCTCTCCGTGGCCAGGCCTGGAAAGGCATCGGCAATTACAAATTCCTGTCCTTGCTGTTGTTTGTCTCTATGATTGTCTTGTATGTAATATTTAGATAATCCCCTAAATTTCTTATTCACCGCGTAAATATACACCCCTGTCACTGCTTAACATCTCATACTAACATTGTGGCCTTAACAATAAAATCAGTCACCCTGAGCGGAACGTAGGATCTCAATCTTCAAGAACATAAGTTACCCGATCTACCGGGACATTCACCTGCCTTCACTATCTCTCAAATCTGAATTTACAATATCAAATCGCCATCTCTCTTTCTCTCCACCGAAGGCAAATATCCGGTGATAGGAAATGGAAGAAAAAAGACCGTCCCGACAAGTCGGGACAACCGAATGCTTGAAAATTTTCATTCCCGCCTGCCGCGGCAGGTAAATTCCAGCGAGAGTCTATAACGTCATTCCCGCGAAAGCGGGAATCCAGACGCCGTCCCTGTGAAAACGGGGATTCCCAATCAAGTTGAGAATGACGGTCCGCCTTATTGTTCAACTGTTCGCCTGCTCCATTAAAAAACCCGCCGACGGCGGGTTTTTTAATGGGCGATATAGGACTTGAACCTACGACCTCCTGCATGTCGAGCAGGCGCTCTAGCCAACTGAGCTAATCGCCCCACGTTCGTAAGTTATTATTTAACAACGATCCCGCCATGTCAATACCCATCGCAATTACTCCCTTTTACGTGCCAACGTCACTTTTGCGTCAGTCTTCTCGTTAACCCCTACTTTACACCCTCCATCATTAGTTACCAGACGCTCATACAGATCAACCGCTTCCCTCTCATTTGCATCGCTTGCTCGAATATAGAATGCACGAGTTGTAGTAATACTGGAATGCCAGCGACGGCTACGAATCCTGTAACGTTCCACATTGTTCTCTCTCCCTTCGAATGAAATGAAACACACGTCAGCGCCCGGAACCCGTCTGGCCCGAGCATCACACCTTATCCGTCACCGGAAACAGCAGAATTGGATGGGGGCATGTCTCTCTCCCAAGTTACTCTCTATCCCTACTGGAAAGCACGATAGATATGGGCCTTTCCCCATATAGTACTAATTTAGTTCCCGTCCCTATGATATGCAAGATAAAAATGGTTATTGTACCAAGTGCTTTTTATATGTTTTTCAGGTTGCGCTCCGTCGCCCGACCGATGATATAACCAGTTGCGAAAAAAAGATTTATCGAATTACACTCACCCCGGCCCCCAAAAAAACGCATACTTAGCGTCACGGTCCTTATTTTCCTGACCTGGCAGGATTTTCTCCCCCCCTCCCCCTGTAGCCAATCCAATGTTCTGAACTCAACCGGCCAATTTTCAT
>CP070790.1:2757682-2761022 GCA_020346805.1 Planctomycetota bacterium | reverse complement strand
GGTTGCGCCTGAAACTTCTGGACTAAACTCATGTGTCTGTCCAATATAGGAACGTTGTGGCTGTTTGCTTGTAATGTAGTTTCAAAACTGGCCGCGCACGTAAGTAAGCGGACACCTTGTTTAGTTTTGAAATTATTTCTAGTGGTGTTTTGCATGTCTGGAAGTGTTGTTGCTCAATCCACTACGCAGCCTTACAGCCTTCACAAACTGGTGGCGATGGCGGAAACAAAACGCGTGCCTGAATCCAGTGGTGTTATTGCCAGTCGGGTAAGTAAGGATATCTTTTGGACGCACAATGATTCCGGCCGATATGCCCCGCGGGTCTGGGCCTTTCGTTTATCCAAAGCCGACCGGACCCGCGGTGTGGCTAAACACATGGGATACGTGGAATTGGTCGGCGCTGCCATTATTGATTGGGAGGATATTGCCGTCGGCCCGAAAAATAGAATTTATATTCTCGACGGCGGTGACGGCATACCCTGCAGGCGTACCAATAAAAAAATTTATCGTTTCGTCGAACCCAGGATTGATCCTGCCGGTGCTGCGATCGCTTTGAAAAAACCGTGCGACAGCACTCGCTTCGAATACCCGGATTTGTCGAATCCCTCACGGCCCGCCGGCAGTAATGACCAACGTTACGATGCGGAAAGTCTGTTCGTTCATCCGACCAACGGCGATATTTATCTGGTTACCAAACATGATAACAGAAACAAGGCGTCAGCGAGGATTTATAAGTTGCCAGCATCGAAAATCAAATGGAATACCGGTGCTATTAATGTTCTGCAGTTTGTTGCCGATGTCTCCTCCAAAGTGCCGAATATGCCGGTGGCGGCGGATATCGATAAAAATGGTCGGCGGGTGGTGATTCGAAATTATGCCAGTGCATATGAGTTTACTTTGTCCCAAGATATGCCCTTTGATACCATCTTCCAACGGATCCCTAAGGTTATAAGTCTTTCCTTCGAGTTGCAGGGTGAGGGAATCTGCTATGGGCCCAACGGCGATCTGATCACTACTACCGAGGGAGTAACCAGTCCGCATTTTAAAATTTATGTTACCCCAAGGCGAGCCGATAAAGTTCACTCGCCAACCTCGACCGCCTCGGTACCCTGAAGTTTATATTGTTAGTCAGTGGCGTTTTTGGGTTCGGTTTGTTCTTCATATTCGCGAAGTGTCTTATCGATTAGTTTATTCAGGGTCGTTTCCCCGTCGTCCGGCACATCGATTTCAACCCGCAGGGCCATTACCGGTACAGGCCAGTCCACTTCAAGCGAGGTCAGTTTGACTGCGTCTTTTTCCGTGGTTACCAGGCAATCAAGTTGAACCTGGTTGACCCATTGGCCAAGCAGTTCAGCGTCGGCGGGGGTGTATACATGGTGGTCGGGCCACCAGCGGGCATCGGTAAGGGAGATGCTACAGTCGATCAGTGTATTTACCAAGGCCTCGGGTCGGGCGATACCGGCAAAGCACCCTACGCGTCTGCCGATAGGGGGCCGGACCTCGTTGCCCACCAAGTCCGTAAATACTGTTGGACGATGAATCGCATGGAAGAGGGGTACCTCGGGATTGATTTGCCGAATCCGAGTTTCGATTTCCTTGATGGTTTCCCGATCTGCCTGATTACAGCGGGTTATAACAATAACTTCGGCCCGTTTGAGGTTGCGGATCGGCTCACGCAGCAGGCCGCGTGGTAACAGGTATTCGAAACCAAAAGGTCTGGTGGCATCGATGAGTACGATGTCCAGATCGCGCCCCAAACGCCGATGTTGAAACCCGTCGTCTAGAATGGCTGCCTTTACGCCGTACTCTTCAATAGCCAACCTGCCTGCCGCCGCCCGATCGGGATTGGCTACCGCCACCGCCTCCGGACAGTGCCTGCTGATCACCAGAAGTTCGTCGGCCCCCGCATGTTCGGAGGCCTTGTATCCCCGGCTCAGCACCGCCGGCTTGCGTCCGCGTTCAAGCATTTGCTTGCAGAGCCAGATAGCCATCGGTGTCTTGCCCGTGCCCCCGACGGTGATGTTGCCTACCGAGATCACCGGCACGTTCAGCCAGATCGGCAGCGACCAGCGGTCGTAATACCAGTTACGAACGCGAATAACGCCGGCATAAATCCATGACAATATGCGCAACACACACCGGATCGGCATGGCCAACATCCCCCGGCGCCGGCCGGAGATTATTTCCATGTATGCCGATGTTGTATTCGTCTGTGGATTCATGTTGTCGGCGATGGTCAGCTCCTTTATTCAATTAAGGTCTTTATATTAGCCTTGTGATGTAATTCTAGCTATATGACTGAGACTGATTATCCGATTGATACCGGCCGCCCATCCCGACAAATCGGGATAAGTGGGTATATATCTCTAAACTGCAAGTGCGGTCGGGCATTCATATTGACACAGTATGCAGGAATTATACCCTTTTGTCAGGATATAGCGATTATTCCAGGTGGTCTTCATGTCGGATTTCGTTTTTGCCATCAATGCCGATGAGATATCCGCCGGTGAGGCGGTCATGGTTAAAATAGGCGACAAGTTCTACGCCATCTGCAACGATGACGGAATTTTTTACGCCGTCGACGAATCCTGCCCCCACGAGGGTGGGCATTTAAGTCGCGGTCTGGTGCAGGATGGCTGCCTCGTCTGCCCGGTACACCTTTGGGCCTGGAACCTCAGGACCGGCAAAAACAGTGCCGGCAGGCCCCACTTACTTCTCAATACCTATCCCTGCCAATTCCGGGACGGTAAAGTCTATGTCGATGTCTCCGGACCGATCAAACCGGATGAGGGTATGAACTTTGCTGGCTTGGGTGAGGAAAGTTGATCAGTTTTGAGGTTGGAGTCTTACTGAGTCATTCTGTGTGAAGTGAAGTTTATAGTCATTCTGAGGTCGCCGCGGCGACCTCAGGATGACTAGTGATAAGTGACCATGAGCGAATGAAACTTATAGAAGTCACTTCTGAACTACTACCTTGCATTCCGGAATAGCATCCAGGAATGCCCGGCCGTAGTGTTTGCTCTTGATTCGCGGATCGAGGACTACCACCTTACCCCGGTCGCTGTGCGAGCGGATCAGGCGGCCGAAACCCTGTTTGAATTTTAAAATCGCTTCCGGCAACTGGTAATCCATAAAAGGATTGCCACCCGTCTCGCGGATCTGTTCGATGCGGGCCTCGACCAGCGGCCGGTCCGGAACGGCAAAGGGAAGTTTGACAATAATCACGTTGATCAAGGCCTCGCCCGGTACATCCACACCCTGCCAGAAGCTATCCGTACCGAATAATACCGAGCCGGGTTGGTTGCGAAATTTCTCCAGCATTAACGTCCGCGGCAGACCC
>CP070790.1:2754311-2757582 GCA_020346805.1 Planctomycetota bacterium | reverse complement strand
TGTCGCCCTTAAAACGTGCAAAACTCAAACCGGTGCGCTGCTTTCTCTATGCTGGGCTAAGGCGCATAATATGTCTCTTATGGTCCAGGACCTGACCAATCCCATGCTTGCCCAGATTCCGCATGTCCGCCTGGCCGCACACGCCGATACAATCATGGGTGTCGAAACAAACGCAATGCAATTCTACCCTGAAGCTTCCCTGCCGGAACAGGCTGTCCATCCGAGACTGTACAAAAGAACAAACGGCTGCGTTGACCTCTCGACAATCAAAGGTCCCGGCTTCGGCTACCGAATAGACCAAATCCAAAGAATTCTTCCCGCTCCTGACGTATCATTCTAATACTCACAGGCAAAAAATATCAACCAAAAACTCACGTAAACTATTTTATGACAAGAGATTACGCCTGCCAATCCGAATGCAATATCAATCTTCTCACAATCAGATTTTTTAGACCACAGATTGCCCTTTCTTTGTTATAATAAGATTTAATCTTATATACTTGGGGCTGGGGAGTTTGGCTGAATTAAGAGGGATGTGAAAAGTGTCTGGTTTTAAGTCATTGTGTCTGTTTCGGAGGGTAATAGCCGCAAAAAATCGAAATCTTTGGCTTTTACAGGATTTTTTAGCACTAATTTGTTGTTTAACACATGATTATATATATGGAAAGGACTGTGCTGGCGGTCTAAAGAAAAGCAAAAAAAAGTTGTCCCTGATGTAAAATCGGATTGTTTTTTTGGAGGAAGGTTAAATGCATTCGTATGAAGAGGGTGTTAATTTGTTTTGAACAATTTTTATATCTCGACTTGCGCGGTGCAGGCCGAGCCGGTTCATCGTTCAATGCCTGTGATGAACTTGAACCGGAGTAAAAAACTGGAAAAATTACAGGCGGAGGATAGAGTAATGAATAATATTTCAAAAGTAATTACAGGCTTTTTGGTCTGCCTGTGCGTTTGCATCCTGGCTCGCCCCACAAATGGCGTAACCGTTGACCAATATGGACATGCTGCTTTTCCTATTGATAATAATCTTCGCGACATCAGCGCTACCGGTACGCAACTGCTTTTGGGCGATGATGATACGGCGGTCGATATCCCCATAGGGTTTGACTTTCAGTTCTACGGAAATATCTACAGCACCGTCTCAATTAGAAGTAACGGCTACATGGGATTTACGCCCGGATATACTGGTGTAAATCACGGCTGGACGGAAAATATTCTTGGTACCGATAGCCCCAACAACTGTATTTACGGCTGCCTGCTGGACCTTAATCCCAGCGCTTCAGGAACCATTTATTATGAAACACGTGGGATTGAACCTGCCAGAACTTTCATTGTCGGATTCTACGCAGTTGAAGAATATGATGACCCTGCAAGTCTCTTTACCTTCGAAATGATTCTGCACGAAAGCACAAGCGCTATCGAACTACAGTACGGCAACTGCCCGGTTGGTTCGGAAGCAAAAACTGTTGGAATTGACAATATAGATGGCTCGGATTATTTGCCTCTGGCACGCGCGGAATGGTTGGATTTTTCAAATCAGGCTTATCTCATAAGGGCCGCTGTTGCCAGAAACCCGAATCCGCCCGACAATGCTGAAATGGTCGAAGTAACTGCAACTCTCTCCTGGGATGACCCACGCGATTTTACTCCACTCGGATATTATGTGTACTTCGGAACTGACCCGAATGTTGACCATTATCCTCCCGTAATCAATGGCCTGCTTGTCAACAGCTATGATCCCGACTTGGCTACGGACGAAGACTATTACTGGAGGGTCGACCCAGTAGACCCCAATGATGGCTCGCCGGTAATAATCACAGGACCTGTTTGGACATTCAGCACCGAAACATCCGCACCGTACTTTCTCGTTCAACCCGCCAACCAGTATGTTAATGAACTTGAAGATGCCGAATTCAATGTTGAAGTTACTACTACCGGCGGACCGGCAACATTCCAGTGGTACAAAGTTGACACCGGCCTTATCACTCATGACGGCGTCAAATACTCAATTGTCTCTGATGATTCGACCAGCCAACTGACAATCCATGACTGTACCGATTCCGACGAAGGTCTTTATTATTGTACCGCTACGAATGATGCCGGTTCTACAAACTCTCAAAACGCCGGAATTACTCTGAAAAAATTGCTTGCCTACTGGCCTTTTGAGGGCAATGCCGATGAAGCAACCGGAAATATCACAACCACCGTTGTCGAGGGAAAAGTCGATTATATCGATGGTCCCGGAACCGCAGGACAAGCTATTGACCTTGATTTAAGGGATTACGTTGTCCTCGCCTCAAACACCGAACTGGTCTACGGCAGTGATAAAGATTTCAGTGTTTCCCTTTGGATTAAAACCGCCGGTTGGGACGGCGATCCCTCGATAATATCCAATAAGGACTGGGGCGACGGAGGTAATCCCGGCTGGGTTATCGCCGCCAATGATTACAACACTTGGGAATGGAACTATTCCGATGGTGACGGCTCCCGTGCCGATGCTGACCCGAGGGACGAATTCTTTCCACCTGAAAACCTCAAAGACGGCAACTGGCACCATATCGTCGTAACGTATGACCGCGATGGACAGGCCCGCTTCTACCATGATGGAGCCCTTGTCCCAACCAACGAAGGAGAAGGCATAGACATCTCCGCCTTTGGTTCCATTGATACCGAATACCCGACTGTTCTTGCCCAAGATGGAACTGAAGATTACTCCTGGGGCTATGATTTGGCCGCTGCGTTCGACGAGGTCTGTTTCTATAACTATGTACTTACTTCAGACGAGGTCAGCGATATCTACACTCAAATTACCGGTGAATACGTTTGTACCGATCCGCCGGAATACGACCTTACTGAAGACTGCGTCGTAAACCTTGATGACCTCGCTGTATTTGTCTTGGATTGGCAGGGCTGTGGATTATTCCCGGCTTCGTACTGTCCGTAACACGGCAATCTTAAATCACTGCTCGTTTCTGTTACGGAATAAGCTGGTAAATTAATTAAAAATAGAAGGGAAATAAAAATGATAAATTCCAAGTTATTAATCACAATTACCTTTGTATTGTGTTTTATCTTCACCTCTGTAGCGCACGCTGACTTAACAGACGGCCTTGTCGGATACTGGCCTCTCGATGAAGATTCAGGCTTTACTGCCCCGGACGGTTCCGGAAACGGCCACGATGGCACCCTTACTCCCACGGGCATAAGCTGGGTGGGAGGTAAATTGGGAGGTGCTGTTGATTGTCATGGTTCAGATTTCTCCGATGGCTTT
>CP070790.1:2748447-2754211 GCA_020346805.1 Planctomycetota bacterium | reverse complement strand
CGCCGGGATCATTAGTATTGAGTGTGCCGGTGCCATCGGAGCCCACGATTAGTTCGTCAACATTGATTTGGGCATCGGTGCTGTCGACTGTCAGGGTGCCGGTACCGTGCAGGCCGACGATTAATCTGCCCTTGAAGTCGGTCCGGCCAATATTTAATATCCCACCGGTCATGGTGTAGGTGCCGATGGAACCGGTGTGTGTTCCTATATAAATACCTTCGCCTACATTAGCCGTTCCGCCGGTCTGTGAGATGTCGGCGGAGCTGTCCATGCCGACGACAATTTCGTTGGCTTCTGCTGAGCCGTTAGAGATAATTGCGGTGGGATTGCTATCAATTTTGACCAGGTCTGTTGCGGTGGGCAGGCTGGGATTCCAGTTGGCCGGGTTCATCCAATCACCGGTGGTTTCCTGCCAGGTGGTGTCGCAGGTAATGGTTGGAGCCGGTCGGGTTCCCCCCATTTCCGCAATTGCATTGTCGATCCATTGATGGTGTATGCTGAGCCTTGGGCCACCCGATCCCGATGTGAAATATCCTGAAATCTTCCATTCGGGGCCGTCCTTGATCAGCCAAGCCGATCCGGAATCCTGACTGATACCGAAGGCTTCGTAGGTGATATAGTCTTTTTCTCCTATTTCATCCCTGCCGAAGGCCAAGATGGTTGATGCCGTCCGTAAGACATTTTTTCCCCAGTGAAGCCCCTGTTCGGGTGCCCCTACATAACCCTGGTAGCCGAAACTGGGGATAGTGATTTCCTTGCCGATTTCGTCATCGTGGTCGTAAAGGGCCACCCAGTGGGTGAGATTGGCGGGTTCGCCGTTGAGCTTTTCGATTCTGTAGATGGAGAGGTCATAGTAGTCATTGACTTTATGAGGCGGGCGCCGATCGACCATATAATAAAGCTCCCCGTCGATCAGAACCCTGCGATATGGGAATCCCGGATCGGGTGCCAGCAGATTTGCGCGATGCCCGGCGGTAATAATGAAATTCGGTGCGATGGGGGTGGCCGGTGTGGAAGGCTTGGGATTGTCTGGATTTTCTCGAAGGACTTCCGCCAGATAATAATGGGGGCACTCTCTAAGACACGGAGTGGGTATTGCCCCCTCGTATCCCATATAGTCCAATCCGACGGCAGGTAAAATCACGAAGCCCGGTAGTGCCAATGCAGTCAATACAACTTGGGCTAATTTCATGCCGGCAACTCCTGCGGATTGGATATTGTGATAAAGGGAGCTACTTCTTACCGCAAACTCATCAAATTTCGGTATTAATACGAATTCAGCCTATTGATTTTTTCTTATAAAAAGCAACGAGAGACCATAGTGAGTATTCGGCGAATTCAATCAACTCCGATAAACGAACAACTTAATTCCCCTAAAGTCTTCGCCTACGTATACCAAGTAGTCCACTTATTAGTAAGATTACGATGGAAGCCGGCTCAGGCAGAATGGTGACATGGCCGTTCAAAAATGTTGCCTGGTCAAAACCGGTCGGATCGAGGGGAAAGCCTTCGGTCAGATCACCGGTTGTGATACTGAGTATGAGGTCAGTTCCGCCTATGGTCTGGCCGGCCTTAAAGGTAATGGTTGCCAATAGGATATCGTTTTGGCTGATACTGTTGGGAAAGGCCAAGGCTGCCAATCCATCACCGTCGGGTGCGAATGCCGGTTGCCACAAGGGCCCTATAATCGGTGAACCGGGTAGCGATAGAAACGATGGGTCATACCACAGATCCAGCCCCCATCCGAGAACCGGGTCGCTGATGTCGGCTATAACATCAATGTTGAAGGTGTCGCTGGTATAAACGGTGGTATTTGACGGATTGAACCGCACAATTACATCCGCTGATACTTGTTGTGCGAAGAGCATTAGGCCCGATAAAAAGATCAATAGCAGGCGATTAATTGATTTCATCTCTCCCTATCTCCCTTGTTTGTAGATTAGCCATTATACAGCAAGTTTGAGTTATTTCAAGGCCCCTCGTTTTATTCCACACAATTGGATCCCATCGGAGTAATGGGTCCGTTTTTACATTGCACCAAGCTGACCAAGTCGTTTTGGTACACGTTCCCGTGATGGTAGAAGGTGCCGTGTACCGCTTGAGTGGTTGTACCTATCAGTATTCGATCAATTAAGCAGCCAGGAGGTTTCGTAACCCGTAGCGGTGGCTTTATAAACGATAGATAAAGTGTCGCCGCAACTGTATTGTAGATTGATGCTGAAGACACGCTGCTGGCCGGTGCCCAGATGTTCGCCGGTATCTTTGTTGATGAAGGCACCGCCTCGAGTGCCGAGGGTGCGGGCATTAGCGCCATTCAGCGTGATTTCGTCTGTTTCACCTGCCGGTATCAATCCCGAACCGGCAAAGCCAATATTGGCGATGACTTGATTGGCCGGGGTAAACAGTACCGTGTCCACGTCAGCGGGATTGGTTAGGTCGGCTGCGGTGGCATAAAACAGCACGTCGAGGGCCTGGCTGCTTTGATTGACGAAACGTATACGAACGTTGTTTGGGTCGACGTCGGAGCCTGGCTCGACGCTGGCGTCAATGAGGCAGCTTGAGGTCTGTAATAACACCCCAGCAGTAAGGCACAAGGCCGATTTGATTAGATTGTGAAACATGGATTAGCTCCTTTTTTGACCGCGCGCAATAGAATTATTACATATTGCCAGCATTATATGCAAACCCAGGTGTATTGAAGCACCGGCAACAAATTACACTTCCATGCCAATTATTAAAGTATGGCACTATTAAATATGTGTCTCTTTTTTGTATCGAGCGGTTGTTTTCATGAATTGGCGAGTGTCTCAGAGACGTTTTATTCATAATCAGTTACAGCGTTTACAGCGTTGACAGAGGGAGTGGGTGGATTATAATCAAGGATTCTGAGTTTGTATTTGTGAAAAACGGCGTTCAGAACGTCTGTGCTCAGAGTGTAAATTCATGGCGGAAGTGCACTTAGCGAACGTCACCAAGATTTATCCCGGTGGCGTTAAAGCCGTGGATGATTTAACTTTGCGGGTTTCCGATAGGGAATTTATCGTCCTGGTCGGACCCTCAGGGTGTGGTAAGACTACGACGCTCCGCCTGATTGCGGGGCTTGAATTTTTAACCGCCGGTCGGGTAAGTATTTCCGGCGGAGTGGTTAATGATGTTCGGCCCAAAGACCGCGACGTAGCGATGGTATTACAGAGCTACGCTTTGTACCCGCATATGTCGGTGTACAATAATATGGCATTTGGGCTTAAGCTCCGCGGAGTAATAAAGCGGGAGATCGATCGTAAGGTTCGGTCGGCAGCCGGTATGCTGGGGATCGAAGGTTTGCTGGATCGCAAGCCCAACGCTTTATCCAGTGGGCAGCGTCAACGGGTAGCGCTGGGGCGTGCGATAGTCAGGGCCCCCAAGGTATTCTTGTTCGATGAGCCCCTGAGCAACCTGGATGCCAGACTTCGCGTGCAGATGCGGGCCGAACTGAAGGAACTGCATCGAAGTTTGTCGACGACGATCTACGTGACCCACGACCAGGAAGAGGCTATGACGCTGGGCGATCGGGTCGCAGTTATGAATAAGGGTGTTATCCAGCAGTGTGGATCACCGCTACAGGTATATAGTCAACCTGTTAATCGATTTGTGGCAGGTTTTATTGGTACACCGCCGATGAATTTTTTAGAAGGGCGGTTGTTAAGGGAGGGGGGACATTATTACTTTACTGAGGGGGCGAATAAAATTCGACTACCTCAGCGGCTGGAAAAGTTCCTGGTCGGTCGCGAAAATCGGCAGATTGTGCTGGGCATCCGGCCGGAAAGCTTGGCAGTCAAGGATGGAAGCAAGTTTTCAGATACGGAACCTAGTTTGAATGTGAAGGTCGATGTAATTGAACCCCTAGGTAACAGGAGCGATCTTTATATCACAACGGCGGCAGGTAACAGGTTGGTATGTCGTGTTGAGACTAATAGCTTGCCGAGGAATGGAGCAGAGTTGGTAATGCATCTGAATATGGACCAGGTGCATCTTTTCGAGCCTGGAGATGAGGGTGTGAATATCATCCTGAGAGATGCTGGAGGTTGGTCCAGTGCCGGGTAGGAGTTTCGAGCGCTGGACTAAAGGCCTGCGGGTGAGTCGGTTACGCATTGGGAGGAGGTTCATGATGCGTTAAGCGGGATGTATACACTCTCGTGTGCAATGGTTCGGCCGAAGGAGTTACAGGCCGGCGGCTCGAAAAGTGGGTCCTGCAAGTGTCCCACTTTTTGTTTTGGGTTGTGATTTCAGCATGAGGAGTTGTTCTTGCTTGCTGAAATACGAATCAGGTGGGCGAATATAAATTCAGCGGCGGCGGCCGCGGCAAACCGCGGAAAAGGCATAACAGTCAAATGAGACTGTAATGCGAAGCATAAAGGTGAATCAAGATGAATGCGGAGCTGGTCAGAATTGTTGACAGCATTTCGCGCGACAAAAACATCGACAAAGAATCGGTGTTTGTGGATCTCGAACAGGCTATGATGTCGGCAGTGCGTAAGGCCTATGGCCAAGCGGACGATGTAGTCGTGGAAATAGATCGGATCACCGGCGATATTGCTGCTTATCGAAATGGTGAGTTGATCGAGATGCGTGATCTGGGCCGGATTGCCGCCCAGACGGCAAAACAGGTAATGATACAGAAAATTCGTGAGGCAGAGCGGGGAAGTATCTATGAAGAGTTTGTCGAGCGTAAGGGTACGGTTGTCACGGGTACCATATCTCGTTTTGAGGGCGGCGCCCTGATTGTTAATCTGGGCAGAACGGAAGGATTCTTACCTAAGAGTGAACAAATTCCGGGTGAAACGCAGCATCCTGGCGAGCGCATTCGCTGTCTGATACTAGACGTTCGCGAAGCGTCACATCAAGTCAAGATAATTCTCAGCCGATCGCATCCGGACTTTATACGTCGGCTGTTTGAGTTGGAAGTTCCTGAAGTGGCGGAACGAATCATCGAAATCAAGGCCTTGGCCCGTGAAGCCGGTTACCGCACCAAGATTGCTGTTACATCGATCGACACCAAGGTGGATGCGGTTGGTGCGTGTGTGGGTGTTCGAGGGAGTCGAATTAAAAATATCGTCGTCGAATTGGGCGGTGAGAAAATTGATATTGTCCGTTGGAACGAATCCTCGCAAATTCTGATTTCCAATGCCTTGAAACCAGCCGAGGTAACGGAGACGGCCTTGTGCTTTGAACTTGGTCGGGCCACCGTGGTAGTTCCGGAAGATCAGTTATCGTTAGCCATTGGCAAACGCGGTCAGAATGTTCGTTTGGCCGCTCGACTCACAAATTGGGATATCGATATCCTGACACCTAAGGAATACAACAAAGGTCTGGATGATATGGAAAAGGTGTTGTCAGCGGTAGAGGATATTGATAGTGAAAAGATTGAAAAGATGATGGCAATGGGCCTCATCTCTTTAATGGATTTTGAGGAAGTTGGAACCGGGCCGTTGGTTGGCGAGCTCGGATTAGGTGAGGAACTGGCGGAAAAGGTAGTGGTGACGGCAAGCGAAGCAGCAAAAGAGTTGGCGGCAGAGACCGAGGCATCCAAGCTGGTTGAAGAAGAGAAGCCTAAAGACGCCGACACAGAAGTATCCGAAGAGTCGGAAGATTTGTCTGAGTCTGCTGCCGACGGTCTTGAAACCGGAGACACGGAATCAGTTGGTGCGTCAGAATCCGCTGAATCTTTGGCTTCTGATGTGGTTGGCGATGTTGACTCTGGCGATGTGGCTTCTGATGTTGATAT
>CP070790.1:2742026-2748347 GCA_020346805.1 Planctomycetota bacterium | reverse complement strand
GGTATTTATCGCCTTATTGTGTCTGGGACAGATCTGCATCCCCCAATCCCAAGATAGTTCAGACGGTGGTCAACAGGATGGGGGCCAGCAGGATGACGGTCAGCAGGACGGCATCACAGATGGTGGGGGTGATGATGGTGACGGGGGACAGGACGGCGGAACCGATGGCGGAAGCGATGGCGGACAAGACATTCCGGATCCGGGCGATGGAACACTGTCGGTTAGTTCTACCGCAGACAATGTAACGGTCATTCCCGGCCAAAGTACGCAGTTGCACGCCTCGGTTACCGGCGGAGCCGAACCGTACGTTTACCAATGGGGAACAAAACCTGACAATCAGACAGGAATTATCATAAAGGATCCGCAATCTCCCGATCCCACAGTTACATTTGAGGCATCGATTTTGGCCGGTGTCTATGGTTTTGAAGTAACGGTCACGGAGGGTGGGGGCACAAGTGCAACGGCGGAAGTTTCGATCACCGTTCAGGCCGCGGACCAGGGGAGCACGGTTCGTGTAGTTGCCTATGACGGGGGTTTGATAATGGATCTGGGTAGTGGAATAACCATGGATGTGGTTTTGATCCCGGCCGGTACATTTACTATGGGATCGCCTGACGGTGAAGGAGAAGACGACGAACATCCGGAGCATACCGTCACCATCAGCAAGGACTTTTATATGGGCAAGTTCGAGGTAACTATACACCAATGGATGGCGGTGATGGGTACCGATATAGCGACATTTACCGGCAACGGGAATCGGGCGGTAGAAAGTGTCACCTGGAACGAAAGCCAGGATTTCTGTAACGCTCTGTCGACATGGATCGGTCGAACCATTCGCCTGCCAACGGAGGCGGAATGGGAATATGCCTGCCGGGCCGGCAGCACCACTGCGTATTACTTCGGCGATGACAGGAGACAGTTGAAAGATTATGCGTGGTATGCCAGTAACACCCCGGAATTTCAGACCGAGGAAGTCGGCCAGAAACAGCCCAATGCTTTCGGGTTGTATGATATGCACGGCAACGTTTGGGAGTGGTGCAAGGATTGGAAGGTCAATGATTATTACTCCGTTTCGCCGGATACCGATCCGCCGGGGCCGGATTCAGACACTTTGAAGGTCATGCGGGGCGGCGGATGGGCCAGCTTCAGTGACGTGTGCCGATCGGCCAACCGCGGGGGCTTCGGTCCCGGTAGCGAGGACTATGATGTCGGCTTCCGGGTGGTTGTGGAAGCACAATAGGTCCTTGGGAACCCAATTCCGCACCATAGTTAAAGCGAATAATCGATCAACTCAACGGTATCGCGCGCGCCAACTGTATTCAACCGTGTGCCCGCGTGTATTATCAATGCATTATGAAAATGAATATGACATTCTATAGTTGTTCATGTATATTATTTGTCAATGGGCACTTGTGGAAATGAGAATGAATCCACGTTAGATCAAAGCGCTGAGGTTTTGCTGTGTCCCGGTTGTATGGCGGAGAATAACCGGCTCTCGGATTTTTGTCATAAATGCGGTATGCCCATAAGTTCTTTTTCCACCATGGATCCACTCAAACATATTTACGCCCAAGGATGGATGTACCGAAGGGCCTGCTCCGGAAGAACTACAAAATTTATTATGTTAGGCATGTGGCTGATATTCGGGCCGGCGCTGCTGCTTACGTGTTGTTCCTTTTATGATGTCATATTATATGGTAATATTGGAAACGCATATTTTACTCAACAGATTAGTATACTGGGAAACCTGCTGGCTATTGCTTTTCTCATTATATACGCGGCCATTCTCTACCGGGCAACAAAGAGATATTTACATTTGAGTAGAATCAAGCCCGGTCATTGTGAACATTGCGGCTACAATCTTTTTGGATTAACAGAACCTCGATGTCCCGAGTGTGGGATGGCGTTTAACATGGAGGATATGTCTCAAGAGCTTCAATATGAAGAAAAGGTAAAAACGCCGATACGATTTAGTGATATCGTTTATGCAGCTGTGACGGTTGCTTGTTATATTACAATTATCATATCAACAACGGATTTTTCCACTCCGTATTGGAGTTTTGAAATTGAAGATGTTTCCATATTTATATATCTGGTCGTATTTTTAATCTGTCTGCTATTAATCATTCGTGGGGCAAGGAGTGGCTTGCGCTCCGATAGCCAAAAACGACCCTGGTGGTTCTGGTTTTCATTTTTGGCCAATGTTTTCTATTGTCTGGTGGTGGTATGGGTTATTATTTTTAGCTTATTACACAGCTTATTATCCGGTTCATGGTCTGCATAATTGGTATGTTTTTTTCAGTTGACCTCACATCTGAACCGGTTATAGTTTTGTCATTATGAAAATTGCGATGTTGGCACCGATCAGTTGGCCGATTCCGCCGAGCGGATATGGGCCTTGGGAGCAGGTGGCCTGCAACCTGACCGAAGGTCTGGTGAAGCTGGGTCATGAGGTGACGCTGTTTTGTGCCGGTGGTTCGACGAGTCCGGCCCAGGTGGTGGAGACGGTTCCCTACTCACTCTCGACTTGGCCGGAGGCCGAGCGCATCCGCAAGCGGGCTTACGATGCCGGCACCGGCCTGCTGGAGGGCCCTCCGGATGCCCGGGTTCTGGAGCAGTTGCACATAGCTACCTGTATGGAGCGAGCGGCAGCCGGCGAGTTCGATGTCGTACACTCGCATCTGCACGTACATGCCCTGGTTTTCGGGCGGCTGATCAAGTGTCCATTGGTTTCGTCGTTGCACGGTGCAGCATGGGTGCGGGCGGCACATCCGATATTTCTGGCATATAAGGAATTGCCCTTCGTATCGCTCTCCAATGCCGAGCGAACTCTGCTGCCGGAACTCAACTATGTAGCCACAGTGTACAACGGCATACCGCTGGACTCGTTTCCCTTTGAGCCGACCAAAGAAGACTATCTGTTGTTTGCCGGCCGATTTGCACCCGAGAAGGGACCGGCAGAAGCGATCGAGGTAGCCAAAAAATCTGGCCGGAGGCTGTTGATGGCCGGTTTGATCGAGGAGCAGTATCGGGATTATTACGACGCCAAGGTTGGGCCACATATCGACGGTAAGAACGTAGAATATCTCGGCTTGCTGACGCAGAAGGAGTTGGCACCGGTTTACAGCAAGGCGGCGGCCGTGTTGTTCATGATTAACTGGTGTGAGCCCTGCAGTATGGTGGGGATCGAGGCCCAGGCCAGCGGCACACCCTTAATCGGGACGCGTTTCGGCTATTTGCCGGAAATTATCATCGACGGTGAGACCGGTTTTCTGGTGGATTCGGTGGACGATGCGGTGCGGGCGGTGAATAAGTTGGACAACATCGAAACGGCCAACTGCCGCACCAATATCGAAACGCGTTTCAGCATACCGGTGATGGCCAAAGGGTATGATGCGGTTTATAAATCGTTGGTAAAATGAATTGAGATTTGAATCCCGAGGTGAATTCGGGAGATAATTGAGAATTGTCCGCTTAGTGGTGTGTACGGTGAGTCAAATCTAAGAAATTGGCCCAAACAGTCATCTGCCTGTATCATATCCGGCCATGTACGGAAAAAGCCAAGTAAAATCACGACAAGCGACCAGCGGCGATATAAGGGGGGCGACCTTTGTTTACTTTCGCCGATTGCTGACCTATGTCTGGCCGCATAAGCGGTATCTGGTACCGGCGGTCATATGCATTTTTATCATGGCCGGTGCTTATTCGGTCGGTATCACCTCGGTTATGCCCATTTTGAAAATCATGATCGAGGATGAGGGGCTGCATGGTTGGGTGGATCGGGTTTTGACGGAAGGCCGACTCGATTGCCAGCTTAACGTTTATAGCGCCATGCATCGGCAAGTCGAGGGTATCGAAAAAGGTACGGCCAGAATCGTCGATTTGGATGAGGACTCACCGTTGTATAAGGCGGGTATGAGAGTCGACGATTTTATTCTCGGGGTCAATAAAGTCGAGGGAGATGCATCTCTAGTATTCAGCGAACTAACCGGTCCTGCCGAATCGTTGACCATTAAATATTTTGATGTCCATAAAGGGCTGGACATCACGGTGCCCGTAACCCCCAGGCCCCTTGGTTGGGAATACAAACCTCTACAGGCCATCAGGAATCTTGTTTATCTGCTGCCCAGGGGGGCCCGCATGCAGTCTCTGGTGACGGTATTGATAGTGATGATGATTATTGTGGTAGTGGGTAAGATCGCCCGTGTCCTGGCCAATTACCTGATGGTTTTGGTAAACACACGGGCCATTATCGATATACGCCGGCAGATGTATAGTCATGTGCTGAATCTGCCGTTGGCACGATTCAGTGAGAGCACTTCGGATACCATGAGCATGTTTGTTCAGGATATGGGTGATATCTTTCGAGGGCTGAACAACTTTTTCCAGAAGATGGTAACCGAACCAGTCAAGGCGGTGGGTGTATTTTTTGTAGCCTTATGGTTGAACTGGCAGCTTACCTTGTTGGTGATGTTGGCCGCCCCCCTGGCCGCCGTCCTTTTCCGCAAACTGGGTAAGAAGATTCGGCGAGCCAATCGGAAGTTGCTTATCAATTACGGCAAGATGCTGGGCCGACTGGAAAGCACGCTTACGGGGATGCGGGTGGTCAAGGCCTATACCCGCGAGCATTACGAACGGCGAAAGTTATTCGGAATCGATCGCGTGGTGCTCAAACAGCAGTTACGGATGGGATTTATCGAAGCTTTGACTTCACCATTAGTTGAAGTATCGGCTTTCGTTGGCGGTTCGCTGATAATCATATATTTCGCCAAACAACTGTTCGATGGTCATATCGACACTCCGGCGTTTATTACCATGCTAATATGCCTGGCGGCGATTTTCGATCCCATTCGCAAGCTCAGTGCGGTTTATCCCAAGCTGCAGCGGGCGAATGCGGCGGCCCAGCGGGTGTTTGAATTAATCGACAGCCCCAGTGAGTATGAAGAGGATGCGGGCAAAAACAGGATCTCGGGATTTAAACAAGGTATTGAGTTCGACAATGTGACCTTTACCTATCCCAATTCCGCTCGCCCTGCTGTTCGCAATGTTTCGTTGACGGTAAACAAAGGGGAGATCGTTGCTATCGTCGGACCCAATGGTTCGGGCAAGACCACGCTGTTGAGTTTGTTGCCGCGGTTCTTTTCTATGGATAACGGGCGTATTTTGATCGATGGGCAGGATGTTTCCCAGATAACTCTTCGCTCACTGAGGGAAATGTTCAGCCTGATTACTCAGGAGTCGGTGATATTCCCGGATACCGTCTATGCCAATATCGCTTATGGTCGGCCCGAGGCACCCGACGAACAGGTTATAGACGCCGCCCGAAAAGCGTTTGTCGATGAGTTCATTCAGCAGATGCCCAAAAAATACGACACACCCGTCGGCGAACATGGGGCCACCCTTTCCGGCGGTCAGCGTCAGCGACTGGCTATCGCCCGGGCCATTCTTCGGGATGCTCCGATTCTGATCTTCGATGAGGCCACCAGCCAGGTGGATCCGGAGTCCGAATTGAAGATTCATCAGGCGCTGGATACCATTCTCAAGGACCGGACCTCCTTCATTATTGCCCACAGGTTCAGTACCATCAGCGGTGCCGATAGAATTGTGGTAATGGACGAAGGCGAGGTAGTTGCCATAGGTACACACGACAAGTTGATTGAATCCTGCCCCCTTTATCGCCGGCTCTATGAAACCCAGTTTCGCAATGCCGGTTAATACCCAAGGGGGTAT
The DNA here is from genome assembly GCA_020346805.1 of Planctomycetota bacterium. Classification (GTDB taxonomy): domain Bacteria; phylum Planctomycetota; class Phycisphaerae; order UBA1845; family PWPN01. Next base: position 2,742,617 of record CP070790.1, on the reverse strand, counting down.
TTTGTGGTTTGGTGAGATAATTTTTTTCTTTAAGAAATTTATCTCGACCGGTCACACATATTTTAAGTCAGATGCGCATGAATCTACGTTTACCCAAAACTGTTCGCAGTATTCGCCGGGTGCAGGCCATCGCCCGGGTGTTGAGCCGCCATGGTTTCGGCCATTTGGTGAATAAGCTTCGTCTGGAGCGTTACGTACCGCTTCCCAAGCGCTGGCGAAGGATTACGCCCCCAACGTTGGTCGCGGAAACGGAAAGCAGTCTGGGGCGCCGAATAGCTCAGGTATGCGAGGAACTGGGGCCGTCATTCATCAAACTGGGCCAGATGCTCTCCACCCGACCGGATGTTGTGCCGGCTGAGATCGTCAACGAGCTGATCAAACTTCAAGAGCAGGTTCCCCCTTTCAGTAACCAGGAGGCCCGCCGAATTATCGAGATGGATCTCGGGGCGGGTGTGAATGAATGTTTTTCCTCATTCGACGATGAGCCTTTTGCCAGCGGATCCATCGCCCAGGTTTATCATGCGGTCACTAAAATTAATGGGGAGCTTGGTGGTCAACGGGTGGTGGTCAAGGTCAAGCGGCCGGGTATTG
>CP070790.1:2736663-2741926 GCA_020346805.1 Planctomycetota bacterium | reverse complement strand
TCAATAGCAAATCGCTGGATATCTTAGTGCCATATTCATAGTATATGGTAAAGGGTATTTGCGAATCTCAGGCATATTGGCAACTAATTGATTTGGGTGATATCATGTGGCCATGGACGGCAATCGAACAACAAAGATGATGCCCGCGCTGGTTTACGATCTCAATGCGGTACGATGGACGGTGTGTAAAGTTGCCGGCTGGGTGGTGCCGAAGGTTTTCTGGTCTAATTTTTCCAATCTTCGGCCGAGGTCGGTACCCGTTCCATCGCTTCCCTCAGAACATTGGGTCAGGCTGAAGACGGTGTTGGGAGGTATTTGCGGCACGGACATGATGTCAATCATGCAACGTCAACACCCGGCCTCGATCCTGCAGGTGTTTTCCAGCTTTCCGGCGGTGCTGGGACACGAAAATGTGGCGGTGGTTGAGGAAGCAGGTTCGAAGGTGGACCAGTGGCAGCCGGGGGATCGGGTGGTGGTGGAGCCGACGTTGTCGTGTGCTACCCGCGAGATCAAGCCGATTTGCCCGCAGTGCAAGGCCGGTCATTTTACCTTGTGCAGTAATTTTAGAACGGGCCCGTTGCCGGTTGGGTATATGATTGGCTGGAATTCCTTTACCGGTGGGAGCTGGGCACCATATTTTGTGGCCCACGAATCGCAGTTGTATCGCGTGCCGGATGAAATAAGTGATGAAGAAGCGGTGCTTGTTGACCCGATGGCGGGGGCTCTGCATGCGGTATTGCGATATAAGCCTGCCGACAATGATACGGTTTTGATATTGGGTGCCGGGGTACTGGGTATGGGGGTGGCGGCGGCAATTCGGGCGTTGAGTGGCAAATGCAGACTATGGGCCTTGGACTTTGATCATCGTCAGTTAGAAAAGATGCAGCGATTTGGGGTGGAGGAAATGATTTGTGTGGATCATGCGGATCCACAATCCCGTAGATACAAAAAGGTTGCTGAACGCGTCAACGGAAGGGTGATACCGTCGAAGTTCGGCCATCAGGCGTTTATCGGCGGTTTCGACGTGGTTTATGATTGTGTGGGTACAGGAAAGAGCCTGACTGATGCCCTGAAGTATGCCGCGCCACGAAGTACGGTAGTCGAGGTGGGAACCTCACAAATAACGCTGGTGGATACCGCACCGCTATGGTTCGATGAGCTCAACCTGATTGGGGCCAACGGCCGGGCAATCGAGAAATACGGCAGGAAGAAGATGCATACTTATGAAATTGTATTCGAGTTAATTAAACAAGGTAAGCTGGATTTAACCGGCTTGTTGACCCATCGATTTGGTATCGAACAATATCGCGAAGCCTTTGAGGTTTTGGTAAATCGCAATAAAAGCAAGGCTATCAAGGTGGCGTTTACGCATGAGTGATTAATACTGTTATGCGTGATTTAAACGAGCGAGAATTCAAGCGTATATTGATTATCAAGCCGAGTTCGTTCGGGGATGTAATTCATGCCCTGCCGGTGCTGAACGGTTTGCGCCATCGATATCCGAATGCGAAGATCAGTTGGATGGTATCTAATAGTTGTACCGGCCTGTTGGAAGGGCATCATTCACTGGATGAAGTGATTCCATTCGACCGTAAGCGATATGGAATGATCGGCCGCAATTTCAAAATTACGGTTGAGTTTATGGAATTTGTTAATTCGCTGCGGGCACGAAACTTTGACTTGATTGTTGATTTACAGGGTTTGTTTCGCAGCGGCTTTTTATCGCTGGCCAGTGGTGCGTCAGTACGGGTGGGATTTGCCAACGCCCGGGAATTCGGGTGGATGTTTTATACCCATCGGGTGGCGGTACCACACAAAGATATGCATGCGGTGGATCGTTATTATCTGTTCGGCAATCGCCTGGGATTTGCCCAGGTACCGATCAGTTTTGATTTGCCGGTTCATCAGGAGTCCCGCGCCAGGATCAAGCAGATACTCGATTCCGAGGGGATTGCTGCAGGTGAGTCTTATGCCTTGATTGGTCCGGGTACCCGTTGGCAGACAAAAATTTGGCCGGCGGAGTATTTTGCCGAAGTTGCCGAGCAGCTCGAATCTCAACATGGTTTGCGGATCGTGTTGGTGGGTATGGACAGCGAAGCAGATATTGCTCAGCGGGTAGCGGAACAGGCAGGCGGATGCATAGTAAATCTGGTTGGAAAGACGAAACTGGCGGAGTTGATCGCCCTGGTTGACGGTGCAACGGTAGCAGTGATGCACGATTCCGGGCCCATGCATCTGGCCACCGCCTTGGGCAAGCCGATGGTGGCGATTTACGGTCCGACCAATCCCTCGCGTACCGGCCCATATGGTCGAGATGAAGCGGTGGCCCGAGTGGATTTGCCCTGTTCGCCTTGTTACATCAAAAAAGTACAGGATTGTCCGCACCACCATTGTTGTATGCGTGAATTAAAGCCGGAGTTGTTATTACAGAAATTGTCACATTTGTTAACACATGCAGCCAATTCTTCATGATGCGTTTTCTTTCTATTTTCATGGTATTTGTGTTTGCTGTCGGCGAGGCCGACGGCCGAGAAATTGATTATTCCGCACTGTTGGAAGTCGAGGTAGTCAAATATATAGATGACCAGGCAACACTGGTATTTAATATGGGGCAAAATACCGGGGTATCTGTAGGGGATCATTTCTGGCTGTCCGACGATACGAATACGGTGGCGTTCGGCTCGATATTATTTGTCACCGAATCCGATTCTGTCGGACGCTTGTATGATGCCCAGGTAAATGTGGCAGCGGGGGATAAGGCTATATTATTACGTGAACAGACTGTATCAGTGCTACGCGATGGTATCCCGGAAGGGGTGACAATTCAGGGATTGGTTTTACGCGACCTGCCCTGGCGGCGGATGGCATGGTTGGACATAGGCCGAAAAGCGGGCCTCAAGCCTGATGATACTGTTCTGGTACGGCGAAAGGGTATTCCTATTGCCCGAGGTCTGGTAAAGATTCTAAAGAAAGATAGTTCATTGATTAGCCTGTCGCCTTTGGTAGGAAATGCCTTGCCGCAAATAGGAGATTCGGCGGAGCTTTGGCCGAGTCCGGCCGATAGTCGGTGGGGCCGTATTAATAGCGCGGTATTGGAAGTTAAACCCGGTACAGAGTGTGCTCTGATAACAATTGTGGGGACCAAGGAAGACGGATTGTCTCAGGGGCGACTGGTAGATTTATTTCGGGCCGACAGATATGTTGGGGTGGCGACGCTTGAAGCAATATCGAATCCCTTGAGTTTCGCCAGAATAATTGAAGCGTCCAGTGCCATGTTACCTGCGGAGGGGGATCTGGCGTTAGTGCGTTCTACGCCGGAATTGAAGTCCAGGCCTTTGTCGGCGGCTATCTTTCGTATCGAAGGGAATTATTGTCTGTTAGCCGCTGGTGAAGTAGATGGTGTTCAAGTGGGCGATGTGTTCAAAGTCAGAAAGAAGGATCCGGCGGGAGCCGGTTTATGGCAGGATGTTGCGGAGCTTACGGTCAAGACGGTCAAAGTGGATTATGCCGGTGCTGATATTCGCCTGTTGAATGAAAAAGACTATAAGGTCGAGCTTTGGGATATGGCGGAACGCCCAGTGCCGATGTTGGGCAGGATTCGACCTATAGGAATTATAGAGCACGTACAGAGAGAGCACCGTTGGGCCGTTGGAAGTGTGGGGGCAAAAATAAAACTGAATACCCCGACGGTGATACGTTGGATTTCCGATGATAACAGGTATTACGGCGCCGCGATTGTTATACATCGGATAGGCGGGCAAGTAACCATTTATGTGCCGCCCGGTTGGGGGAATGCAGTTGGTTTGTTGTATGCCCGCCTGGAAACAGGGGATTATACATCATCGATATTGCCAACACCTGTAACAACACGCCCCGCAACAACGACTCTGCCTCGATAGTCTTGTCAAGATATTGTCGCATTACTTTAAGATGGTTTCGATATTGAGCATGTCAATGGAGATAGCGGCTCTACCACGTACGGCGAAAAATACGACATAGTTGTCGTGTTCGAGTGTGGGGGTTTTGATGATACGCCAACCTCCATGCCCGTTGGGCGCGCCCCATGCACGGTTTTCCCCGATTTTTTCGCCACCTCCCTCCGGCATTAGTCCTACCGCAAATGGTGCAGGATCCCCTTGGCCACGGTCGATGATCCGATAGGCGAAGGTGATTTGGTAGGGACGATAGCTTAGCAGGGTGGCGGTTTGTGGATTGGTGGTGGCCACAATGTGCCAACTGTTATCATCAAATTGTCGAGTGTCAGCGAATAATGAGTTTTTCCTGCCGGCAATCAGATTATTATCATCAGTGAGTATCGCCCCTTTGTGGAGTCGAATACGATTGTCATTGATGATATCGAAGCTTATCGTTAGGATGGGTAAAAGTTTCTGTTTTTCTGCCGCTGAGAGTATGTCCCACAAGGGGGGATCAGCTTGCGCATGTTGAGAAGATAAACTCTGGTGGATGAGGTTGAGTTCGCGTTCAAAAGGTCGCAGTTGATCGCGCCAGTGACCTTGAATTAATCGGTAGCTTTTCGAGATTTGACCCTGGGTCCAAGGAGGCACGGAGACAATCTGTGACTGCCAATAGCGAACCGGCTCCGGAAAGAGTTTTTCAGCAAGCCTGACAGTTGTTCTCCAGGCCTCGACCGATTTTTCAAGTGGTTTGGTGCAATCGATAATTCGACCACCATTGGTTTGGTGCCGTTGCCAGGCAATTGCGGCATTGATTTTGTGGTAAAGATGTTCTCCAAGAACGGTGTTCAGCTCAATCCTGTCCAACAATAGTGAAAGATTATCGGCCTGATCCGGAGAGGCCGGTGTAATATGGCGCAGACCGGTCAATCGCGATCGACATATATTTACATGTTCGCGGATTTCCTGAGCGATAGTTGACGGCAAAGTTGCACTGGCAGGGGTGTTATTGCCGACTTGCTGACGAATACTTGCGATCTGCTCGCCCCAATCCTGATTTGCCCAGACTTTGTTGCATGTCAAAGCTTGAGGGGTAAGGATGTCGGCTGATGTTTTATTTCCGGAGGGATAGCTCGATAGGGTAGGCATTTCAAGATAGTGAATTAAAGGCAAGCCGAACTGAGGCATGTATCTGTTGCTTCGATCATGTATGAGGTTGGTAAAACGTGGGACGATTGCACTGGCGTGTTGAATGGCTTCAAGTAGTTGGCCGGTATAATCACCTGTGCCGAAAATCTCATCAAGTTTTTTCCGCCAACGTTGGATATTATATTTATCACCGGCATCAT
>CP070790.1:2731739-2736563 GCA_020346805.1 Planctomycetota bacterium | reverse complement strand
GATTTTCTCTATGTGCGATAGTAGCCCGGTGGCCTCACCATCCGCCCTCGAACATCTGCGATGGGCTATGACTTCGGTAGTGGGCCCGATTCTATTCAGCAGAATCGTCGAGAGGTTCGGCTCGGCCCAGGCGGCACTTGGAATCGGCGCCGGTCAATTACAAAAGATTGACGGAATTGGCCCGATATTGGCCGAGGAAATCGTCCGCTCCCGAGATCGGGCCGACGTTCAACAGGAAGTGGTTTTGGCCGCCGAGCTCGGCATAAGTATCTTCTGCCGAGACGACGACCAATACCCTGAACCGCTCAGGCATATTCCCGATCCACCGATCTGTCTTTACGTGCGCGGGCGGATCGAGTCTGCCGACACGGTCGCTATTGCCCTCGTGGGAGCGCGAAGATGCACTATCTACGGACGCGAGCAGGCTTACCGATTCGGTTATCAACTGGCCACCCACGGGCTTACCATTATCTCCGGCCTGGCCAGGGGAATCGATAGCGAATCGCACAAAGGAGCCTTGACCGCTAACGGAAGAACCTTGGCAGTCTTAGGCAACGGCTTGGCGGACATCTACCCGCCGGAACATCTAGAGCTGGCCGAAAGGATCGTAGAAAACGGAGCCTTGCTCAGCGAACTACCCATGACCACCTCGCCGCAAGCTAAAAACTTCTTGCCCCGAAACCGATTGATTGCGGGGCTGTCACTGGGAGTACTGGTGGTGGAAGCCGCCCGGCGCAGCGGCTCATTGACTACCGCCCGCCTGGCCGGTGAATACAATCGCGAAATATTCGCCTTACCCGGACGCATCGACTCGGAATATTCGTGGGGAACCAACAAGTTAATCCGCGATCAACACGCCAAACTGGTCATAAACACCGATGATATAATCAACGAGCTTGGGCCGGTGGGTGAGGCTTTGCATAAATCGGACGATGAGAAACAAACCAGTTCGCCAAGTCTATTTAATCCTCAGTCCAGCCTGAACAACGATGAACAGCTCATCTACGACTCGCTTGACCACGAGGAACGCTCCATCGAAACCATTGCTGAAATGACCGGCCAATCGGCCTCAAAGGCGGCCGCTACATTAATCTCGCTTCAGCTTAAAAATATGATCAGGCAACTACCCGGAAACGTATTCGTACGTACCAGAAAACATTAATTTCAGACTATGATGTTCAACATCTCTAACTAGGCCAATATCATAAAATAGTTTAAAATACACTATAATAAGCAATAATTATTATCAGATTGGGATCGTAATAGTCATCAAGGCATCAATAGTTTGTCGGTTTTTTCCATGAAATTACGCCATATTGACGACTATAATAGAGTTGGACTTAGTGACTGATCAGCAACATCGTTGTTATTCCAGTAACGGCGGCACCAAACATGAACGAACTTCTGGTCTCGCTTATTGGCGGTATTGGATTTGCCATAGCGGCAATTGCATCATACATGCATCTCCGGCGACAATTATCATGGGCTCCCGTGATACTGCGAATAGCCGCCGTTATTGCTATCGGCTTAAACTGTGCTTACTTTACACGTACCGCTTATACTCAAGGCACCACCGAACTGTTCCGGCACAATTTTGATTCCACACTTCTGTTGGCCACACTCGTGGGGCTGGTAGGTATCGGCGTACATCTATCGTCGGCATTGCGAGGATTGGACGGATTCCTATTCATCGTCGCCACTATCATAGGCTTCAGTTTGCTTAGCGTAATACACCAACCGAGTAATACCTTTATGGACCGGCCCTGGTTTGTAAGCCACACCCTGGCCTTTGCCTTAAGCGCCACCTGTTTCATTTCCAGCGGAGCAGCCGGTATCGCCTACCTCATCATGCACAACGTACTGCATAAGAAACGGCCTACAACCCTGGTGGGGCACGTTGCTCCGCTGGAATCACTTGAAAGATTCGGCAGATGGACGCTGACCATCGGCTTTCCGCTTTTTAGCTACGGAATCCTAACCGGGGTATGTGGTGTGGCCCATACCGAAAATGCCGAACGGGCGGCATGGCTTTCGGATCCCCTGGTGATTTTTTCACTGATAACCTGGCTCATATATACGGTAATGGTTTTGTGCGTACTGCTACGCCCGCAGTTCCGTGGGCGGCGGGCAGCCATGCTGGCCGCCAGCGGCATGGTAATTATCGTGGTTGGATTTCTGGTTATAGATTTTGCGTCGACATTACACCGATGAGAACCATCGTTATAGGTTGTAATCACCGCTCAGCGCCGGTGGAAATGCGCGAACGAATCGCTTTCGATCAATCGGCGATTCCCGAGGCCCTCCGCAGGTTGACTGAGAAATTCTCCAATACCCAGGTGGTTCTACTTTCGACATGCAATAGAACCGAGCTTTATCTGGCACGTCCGGTACAGGGTCATCCGCGCATCGAAGAAGTCATCGATTTCCTAGCTGATTTTCACGACCTCGAACCCGAGTACTTCACCCAGGGTTTATACAACTATGAAGACACCGAAGCAGTCCGCCACTTATTTAGGGTGGTAAGCTCCCTGGATTCGATGGTATTGGGTGAGTCTCAAATCCTCGGCCAGGCCAAGTCGGCATTTGAGATCGCCCGCTCAAGCGGCAGGGTAGGCAAGGAACTCGAGGCCTTGTTCCAACAGGCCTTTCGGGTGGCCAAGAACATTCACACGAAAACCAGCATTGCCACTGGTAAGCTAAGTGTGGGCAGTACCGCCGTCGATCTGGCCCGTCAGATCTTTTCCCGCTTCGACGACAAGACGGTTATGATGGTTGGGGCGGGAAAAATGGGCGAGCTGACCTTGACCCATTTGCTTAGCACCTACCCTAAAAAACTCTGGATTACCACCCGTACTGATTCACGGGCGGTTACCTTAGCCGATAAAATCGCCGGCCGACACAACGTACCTACTGAGCCTGTACCTTTTACCCAATGGATCGATCGGCTGGCCGAAGCGGATATCGTGATCTGTTCCACCGCCTCCCGCGAACCGATTCTCAACGCCCAACAGTTTGCACCCATACCGGCCCGAAGAAAATACCGCTCGCTGTTGTTGATCGATATTGCCGTCCCCCGCGACATTGATGAGGCCGTCGGCGAATATGAAAACGTGTTCCTATACAACATCGATGACCTACAGTCGGTAACCGAGTTGAATATTGCCCAACGCCGCGAAGCAATCGAAGATTGTCATAAGATAATTGAAGCAAGTGTGATTGAATTCGTGGAGGGCAAACCGAGCAAAGAAATTGGTCCGCTGATAAACGCATTACAAAAACACTTCCAAGCCATCGGCAACAACGAGTTGAAACGAATCCTGCCGAAACTGGAAAACGCCTCAGACCGGGATCGTGAACTGATCGAACAAATGCTCCATCGAGTAATGCAAAAACTCCTGCACAATCCCACCCAACTACTCAACAGCCAAGTCGGCAAAGGAGCCATGCAAGTCTATGCCGACACCTTACGTATATTATTTAATTTAACTGACCAGGAATCAGACACCAAAAAGTGAGGTTTGACGATCAAGTAATCCTAATCACCAATCACCGGTCTTAAGGGCCTGCCAGGCACAACCGGCTGCACCGATCAAACCGGCGTCGTTACCCAACGTGGCAAAGCGAATATCCGGAAAATCCTCCATCAAAGACCAGGTCAGCTCGCGAAAGTATTTGCGTACCCGATCCAATAAAAAGTCGCCGGCGGCAATCATTCCCCCCGCCAATACCACCAGTTCCGGATTGGTCACGTGCTGCATGGTAACAATAGCGGTGGCCAGATAGCGGCAGGCGTCATCCCAAACCTGCCGGGCCAATTCATCACCCGCCTTGGCGGCTTCGACGATATGTTCAGCCATCAGCATTTCGCCAGCATCGATATGAGCTTTCAAACTACTCTGTCGGCCGTCTGCGACTAATTCCTCCGCCCGCCGGGCCAGATAATATGCCGATGAATATGCTTCCACGCAGCCATGCTGATCGCAGGAACACCGCCGCCCGCCCGATTGAACGATAATATGCCCCAACTCGGCGCCGTTTTCGTAAAATCCCCGCAGCAGCTTCCCCCCGCTGATCACACCACCACCCACCCCCGTCCCCAGTGTAAACATCACCAGATCATTGACTTCCTTACCAGCACCGGCCCAGAATTCCCCCCAGGCGGCGGCATTGGCGTCATTCTCCAATGTGGTTTTGATCCCCGTGTGTTTTTCTATAGCACTACGAAGGGGGACATTTTGCAGGCAAGGGAGATTACCTGGATTGATAACTAAACCTCTGTTATGACTTAACGGACCGGGAGAGCCGATTCCTATTCCCACTACCTCGCTAGAAGCAACACCGGCTTCATCCATGGCCCTTTTGACGGCAGCACCTATATTGCCGATCACCTTTTCCGTCCCTAGATCCACCTCAGTAGGGACGCTGAATTTACTCTTGATATTGGCATCCGCGTCCAGAAGACCGGCCTTGATGTTGGTACCGCCCAGATCCACACCCACGCAATACGATACAGCCATACTAACATCCACCTTCCTAACTGATCCAAGTCAATGACGAAAAAGCGTCGGCTCCGACGTGCCAATTGTAATCTATGAAGATATTTTTACAAAACATATTAATACGCAGGAACAGAAGACTCAATACTCACCTCAGGAAATCGGAAATCAGTTTCGGAATGCACAAACGGGGGGCGGCCTTGATTGAGGAGAGCAACTTCTGGCCGCTAAGCAGGAAATGCCCCGACATTAATCCCGCCACCACCCCCGCACCGGCGTACTTGGCCGGTATCCAAACTAGAACAATCCCCCTATATTCTCGACTTTG
>CP070790.1:2729061-2731639 GCA_020346805.1 Planctomycetota bacterium | reverse complement strand
GTGCTCAACTGCCGCAGGCAGTTTCGTGACGGCCGCTGGTTCATATCGAAGAAACATACAACGATTGCCTTATCATTCGCATTGGCCGGCGACAGGTTTATTCCAAGATCTTTCAGTTCGGGCAAAGTTTTGCCAATCAGTGACGGCGTGAACTGAAGTCTTTGTCTCAGAACGGCCTTAATGTTCTCGTTGCCGCCATAGGCTGATGTCACACCTGAGTGTTTCAGCCCCCATGGTGACATCGCGTAAATCACCAAAGGCTCTTCGCACACACCCGCAATGCGAAAGCGGCCTTGTGTGTCGGTAAGCGCCTTTCTGCAAAGCTGCGGGCCATACCCACTACCGAGCCTGGGGCCATAGACTTTGACCACTGCGCCAGCGATAGATTGTTCGTTTGCGTCCTCAACGATCCCTGAGATTGACTGATCGGCCGGCCGTAATATGATGGGCTCCAGGTGTACTGGTTTGGCCATATCATCCCCAAATGGAATTTGACTAATCATAGTTATCCCAAAGCCCTCGGCATATGCGACAATGGCATAGGCATCCTTCGGTCTGTTCCCTGGAGGGGGAACCGAGCGGATACAATACACACCGTTGGCATCGGTGGTCGCCTCCGCGACCGGCCTGCTATGCCATCCCATAACTTGTAAGGTACTCCCTTCTCCTACTGCCAGCAGCAGTTTCAGATTGGCCGCAGGTATACTCCTTCCGTTCGGATCGATAACACGCCCGATGAGAGTATAAGCCGGTATTGCGATAATTCGGCCGTCAAATCGGCCGGATTCACCGGAATACTGAATTACCCCGGTACCAGCCAAACCGGACGGTGAATGCCGAGCCAAGATTGATACTCTCGAAGGCGGGCGGCCACTGTGATAGCTCATCTTAAACCGACCATTGACATCTGTGAAAGTACTCAAATGCAATCCACAGTTAAACTCCAGAACTGATGCACCCGACAGCATATTTCCCTGTTCGTCCACTACCTCACCCGATAGGATGCATGCCGTGCGGGGCAGGAAAAGCTCCTGCCGTGGCAGTTGCCCCGGATCTATCTGTACAAGCCGGGGCTGGAATGTTATTCCATGGTCTGATTTCATGGCCTGAACCTCACATTTTCCCAGTGGGACACACAGACTGGCTCGGCCATTTGGGTCGGTGGTCGCCGTCTGATCAAACACAGTGCATTCCGACGTGGTTGCTTTTTGTGTAACGACGACGTTTGCATTCTCGATTGGATCACCTTCTTGCAGATCTTTAACCACGACTTCCAACGGAATCCCCGTCACGGGGATCCTTACGTCATTTACTGCCTGTCCTGACGCTAAGGTCACTGTAAGGTTTCCCGCTCCTTCTTTCGGAGATATAGCACACAATAAATATGTGTCCGGTACCAATCCGATAAATTCGAATCGTCCGTTTGGATCCGAGTACACCTGATTTTGGTGGTACTTCCACCTGACATGACCGGCCGGCTTCGCCATTATGCGGACGCCAGCTAAGGCCTGGCCTGTGCGTTCGTTGACTACTTGGCCTTTGATACGTGCCTCATGAGGCAATACGATTCGAATGTCGGTACGGCCGGCTGCGTACTGTTCGCCTTCCATTAGACCAAAATCACAAATCGTCCACACTAAGGCCTTGCCGGGAGCTTCAACGCCAAAATCTGCGGTTGCCCCTGTAGGGACATTGTCGAAAAGAAACTGTCCCCGCTCATCTGTCTGAGTAGTGAACCAGCCTTCGGGAATGAGTGGCGCCATCCCCCAATCCGTCGTCATCATCCTGTTCTTCAGGCATATTCTTATCTTGGCACCCGGCACAGGGAATCCAGCTTCATCCACAACGGTGCCTTTGAACAGGCTTGGTTTTCCCAATCGGATGATGGATTCACTGCCACGGTAAAGTTTCTTCCAGCCAAGTGCCAAACTCTGTTTGCCTGCGACTAAGTAGAGACGAGAGGTCTCTTTTTCGACCAGAAGAGAGAACCGGCCATCGGAATTTGTAGATGCACGACCCAGCGGCTTGTAACTACGTTGACCCAATGGGAAAAAGCTGTGGTGGTGCTCGTAATGAATCTCATAACAGACCACCAGAGCGTCTTCTACAGGTCGGGCCTGGTAATCTATCACTCGACCGGCCACGGTTCTTGTCCGGACTTGCTCGGCAAAGCATAAGGCTGACAATACACTTACCAAGAGAATTGTGAATCCGGCTTTCATGGCTTCTTCTACTCCTCAATTGAGATCATATGCACCTTCTGATCCAGTTCCGCCACTGCAAATCCTTCTGCCCGGACGATATGATCGCTATTCATCAAAATCAGCCAGGGAAAGGCTCGGATACCACAAGTGAATTAGCAACAAGAATGATGGCCAAACACATGCCTAAGAACGCTGTTTTATTTCTGCGCATAATAATCCCTCTTTCCGGCTATTGCCGTGACTCAATCCCTGACTTAAAAAACTCAACTAGATTGTCGCTTTTTTCTTGTAGATCGCCATTCCGGCGGCTGCAAGAGAGATAATTCCAATAATGATAATTATTGCCCAATACCTCGGTCTGACAGGCTCTTCTG
>CP070790.1:2725312-2728961 GCA_020346805.1 Planctomycetota bacterium | reverse complement strand
TCGCAGGATATACATTCCTCATTGATTGATACTTTGGTTACAGTCTCTGCCATTGTAAATATTCTCCTAAAATCTCATACGGTAATTATTGTTTACCATACCGAACACTTATTCAACCGTAAGGTTTGATATTGCGGGTGGTGATTGTACTGTATCAGTCACACTCGCAAATAGTGATGCAAGATTGACTACTAAAATATACGGGCCGATTATCAAATTGTCAAAGTGTGTCCAAAGAGACATAATTCCAATTATTACACATGTCTCAAATGAGGACAACAACTATAGCCGAATGGGGAAATCTATATATTTATATATTCAAAGACCATTCCGTAACAGCAACTATATATTTAATGTCAAAGATCCAGCGGATAAGCATCTTGATCGGCACGAGTGCCATACAGGCCAGCAATGCCGACATGATAACATAGCGGGTGCGCCCAATTTCGGCGTAGATACGTTTAAATAACGTGGCCCTGAGTAACAACGGTACGAGTATGAAATAGGCAAGCAAGACGACTAATCCCGGAGCTTCGCGGATTAGAAAATGGCAGTTCAATCCCCATAAATCCCTCGTTGGTAGGGATTTGCCGAGCAAGTTAGTCCAAAAGAATTTCGAAAAATTTTCATTGGCATAAACGGCTGTTTTATGGGGATCCCAGTATTCAAAGGGGCCATAAAAGTTCCAATTCGGCCCACGCAGAAAGATACCTATGATAATTGGAACAACCCACAGAACGATAAAACCGAACAGAAAAACCGAGATAGCAAAGGGACGTTCTTTGAAAGTATAATAGCCGTTGCCTTTGGGGTTTCTATCCAGGTAGGGTAGTGCGCAAAGACCCACGATGATCAGCACCGGCAGCAAGACGCCGTCGATCCACGGATCGAAATAGACCAGCATCTCCTGTATGCCCAGAAAATACCACGGTGCCTTGGCGGGATTGGGTGCTAATGCAGGGTTGGCAGGGGCTTCCAGTGGAGCCCGCAGAAATATAGACCATAAGATCAGTACCCCCGTACATATCACCATAAGGATCAATTCTATATAAATCAGATCCGGCCAGACCAACACCTGATCGTCATTACTACCTTCGGCAAGGGGTTCACATTGCTCCATGTGTTGGTCATTAATTGCCATCCGCCTCAGGGCCAGCCAGACAAAATAGCCTATGGAGATAATGGTCAAGGTAATGGGGATGTTATCAGGTTCAAATGCGATTCTGAAAAAGTTGGAATCAAAAACACCGATCAAATAACTAAAAATAAAGATAAACAGCAACACACCTGCTATCCAAGGCCTGGTCCATTGTCGATAAAACGACAAGGCAAGAATTAATACCATTACAGTCAAAAAAAGAAATCGCTCAGGCATGAAGAATGAGTTAGCAAAATCTCGGATACCGTCCCATTCTCCAACAATTGCAAATAAGACAATTATGAGAAAGGGAATGACTGGGAGGGCATATCGAATCCATTTCCAGAAAACTGCCACAATCGCCGTTGAAAAGAATAACGCTGTGGCAATCCAGAATATGAAATTTAATATTTCAGTTTGTCCCAACAGCACTTTAGTTATCCCAATTATCCCAGCCTATTTATGGCGGTCCACTGATTCCACCGTCTTTTCGGATACGCCAAAAATGAACGGCAATGATGATAGTTGCCAATATAGGCAACGCTATGCAGTGCAAAACATAGAATCGTAAGAGGGCCGCAGGTCCTACCGTCGAGCCTCCCAGCAGGCTGAATCTGACATCGGATCCTTGATGAACCATCGGAACATCGCCAAAGCTTAATAAAGATGCTCCCGGTCCTTCGTGACCTAGTAACGGTGCCGCACCGGCCATATTGGTTCCCACCGTAACCGCCCACATGGATAACTGGTCCCACGGCAAAAGATATCCCGTAAAGGCAAGCATCAGGGTCAGGACCAATAAAAATACTCCGGTAACCCAATTGAATTCCCGTGGTGGTTTATAACTGCCGGTTAAAAATACACGCAGCATATGCAGCCAAATGGTAATTACCATTGCATGCCCCGCCCAACGATGCATCTCACGGATTAATCCAAATGAAACATGAGCCCGCAAGGCCTGCATATCCTTGTAAGCAAATTCCGCCACGGGGCGGTAATAAAACATAAGCAGAACACCGGTTATCACCTCGACAATAAAGAGATAAAATGTTATCCAGCCCATACCCCAGGTAAACCAGGGTTTCAGGGCGCTTCTTCGAATTGAAACCGGATGGAAATGTAGAAATAAATTGTTGAGGATGATAAGGGCGCGTGTCTGGCGGTCGCGGGGGCGTCCAAAACGGAAAATAGATCGCCATAATTGTGTTTGACGAATATAATTATTTAACCGGGAAAATACGCCCATCTTTATTTCCGTCACATCTACATTCTCTTGACCATAACAACTATAAATGAAATGAATCGTATCGAACTCAAAGGTGTTAGGCAAGGCTAAATGTTAACAAAGCTTTCAGGGTTATCCCAATCACCCTTTTGATATTGATATTTCCTGCTGCGATCGACAACAACCATACCCTCATCAATTAATATCTTGTACCGCTCTAGCGGTCGAGATGCGGGTCCGTCGATATTAATGCCTTGGTGAGTAAATCCGCTGCCATGGCAGGGACATTTAAAAACTTTTTCGCTTTCCTGCCAATTGATAATGCAACCCAAATGTGTACACGATGTACTTAAGGCGGCAATCCTGTCAACCAGCCGAACAATCAAGATACCCTGTTTCTTAAAATCCTGGTTGACTCCGCCAATTGGTATCTCCATGTATTTGCTTAATTCGCCTATACAGACTTTGGGGTTGGATTCTTCCAGCACATTGGGGAACATGAAACGTTGAGTGGCCAGAACGCCGACTACTGCACTGCCTCCAAGGGCCAGCCAACCTGCGCCCGCTGAAGATAACAACGATCGTCGCGATATTTCCTCGCTGATTTCACCACCGTTATCGCTCAATAAATTAACTTGCGGAGTTGTAACATCCTTTTCCTCAGTTTGATACGCAATAACATTAACCGGGCATTCTATTGCTGTTTCAACAATCAAATCGGTCAGCGGCTGAAGGAATTTGGTATCTTGGGCTTGGGGACGAACCAAGCAGGTATTATCGCGTATCTCGAAAACTTCCGGGCAGTTGTTGGTACATGTTTCACAAACAACACACCCGTCAGTAATCCATACTTTGGTTAATACCTTGTTAACAGGCACAATATACATGCTCCATAATAAATCCTGATATAATATCGCTTAAATGTACTTTATTGTAAATCAGTACTGGTGGTTGCGGTAACAGATGGTCGTTTTCGAGCCAGTAGGTAGCCGAATATAAATGCAACTGCCGATCCGATCGGTATAAACCAGGGCCAGGCAATGGTGGAATACGTTACATTGCCGGTCTTATCATCAATCACCGCATCGAGGTAGCCGTAATAATTGATCCAGAGCATCATAGCCATACCGATGATGAGAATCAGTGTTTGAGACCAATATTTTCGTTCGCCTCCTTCATTTTTCAACGACACCAACCATGTAACTAACATCACTAAGGCTCCAGCCCAGCAGACTATGTGTGCCCAGGGATCGTGCCAGACAATAGCAAACACTACGAACACCGAT
>CP070790.1:2721550-2725212 GCA_020346805.1 Planctomycetota bacterium | reverse complement strand
TTCCGCCACACTCCAGGCCTGGGCGATGCAACCCCGGGGGGTATGCGGGGCATCCCCGTCCAAGATCTCGCTGACATATCCGATACCCGCCTCATCCAGGTGCTCGACCAAAGGCAAGAGCTGTTGGCGCATCCTGGCCTTGGCGTCGGCGGAGAAATTATGAACTCGAAGATATGCCTCTACGTACGGTCCGATCAACCAGGCCCACACCGTGCCCTGGTGATACACGCTATCGCGTTCGAACGGTCCGCCTTCATATCGGCCGCGGTAGGAAGGATGACTGGGAGCCAGAGAACGCAACCCGTAAGGCGTCAGCAGCTCACGCTCCACGCATTCCAAAACCGCCTGTTTTTGCGACTCGTCAAGCGGACTGTGTGGCAGGCTGACGGCAAAGATCTGATTGGGGCGAATTGACATGTCCCGCCAGTGGCCCCGGACCACATCATACAAACAACGGAACCTGTCGTGCCAAAAAGTCGGCCCAAACGCCTGTTGGACCTTTGAGGCCAAATCGCGGAAATAGTCGGCCCGCTGCGAAGCATACCCATCCACGCGTTCGGCCAGGGCACACAGGCAGTGATACCAAAGAGCGTTGATCTCTACCGGTTTGCCGTGACGGGGTGTAAAAACCACATTGCCGCATTTGGCGTCCATCCAGGTTAGCTGTGTGTTCTCGTCCCCACAAACCACCAGTCCCTCTTCATCAACATGTATGTTAAAAAGCGTCCCCTTGACAAATGAATCAATAACACATTCGCACGTCGGGGCCAGAAACTCACGCCAGGTCGATTCATCACCGGTTAATTCACTATACAAAATGGCCGCATGAACAAACCATAGGCTGGCATCCACGCTGTTATAATCGCGGCCCTGCCCGTAATCACTGAACCGATTGGGAATCAGACCATCCTGTTGCGATGAAGCGAAAACCTTAAGCACCTGCCGCGCCTCGCCAAAGCGACCGGTCTCCAGCAGCAACCCGGGTAATGAGATAAAAGTGTCTCGACCCCAATCCCCAAACCAATGATAGCCCGCCAGTATGGTGGTCAATTCATTACCGTCTCCGCAACAACGAGATACCACAAATGCGTCAGCAGCCCGTCGTAACCGATCCTCTACGTTTGGTTCCTTCTCCTTGGGCACGGCGATGAATTCCGGCTTAGGATATGAGGGTTCCTCGCTGTCGGCCTGCGAAAAGTCGGCAACGGCATGCAGCTCCAACTCGATCGACCCGGTACCCGCGGCACGAAACCACCCCGGCACAAAAAGATCTTCCCGGTCGTCGTGACCCCGCGCTGCTTCCTCGCGATATACGAATGAATACCACCAGTCCGGCTCGTGCTCAAAAGTCACCGGTGTCCCCCCATCGCAGCGGCTACTGTAAAGCCACAATCTCGGCCAACCGCCACCGGCAGCCACTGATAGATGATCGTCAACACTATGGACTGCAAAACCCTCCTCGAAGGCCCGAGTCAAACTATGAAAATCGCGCATACCCGCCAAGGGTCCAAATTCCAAAACAAGCGGCGCATCGGCCGGGGCCTCAAGCTTATAACGAATCACCACCCGATCCTGCCCATAAGGCAGTATCACGATTTTAGTGAGCTTCATTTGGCTATGTGCGTAAACAAAACGAACCCATGGCGTTTCCGAATTGTTGCCAATGCAAAATTCAGTGAGAAATTGATACCCCTGGGGATGAATCACATTGGGAAACTGGAAGCCGGCCATTTCAAAATGCCGATCGTAGACCATAACACGATCCAACACTCCTGCCAGCAACAACCAGCGTTCCAACGGCGGACGAGCTGCCGCAACCAATAGGCCGTGGTATCGCCTGGTCGGAATACCCAAGACCGTCCCCGACGCATATCCTCCCCGCCCGTTGGTGATCAGCCATTCACGCTTGATCTGCGCGTCAAATTCATCGGCCAGCTTCTTAGGTCGATCAGTCTTATCCAAGAGTTCTGCTCGCATTACTAACAGTTGTCCAATACTATACCGGGCCTTCCGGTTAGGCCGAAATCTAACATAGTAAACAATATCGTAAAATTACAGACCAATCCCAAGCCCTTTATCGCCCGAACGCTCCTCAAACTACTTATTTTCGGCGACAACCTCCGCAAAAGCTTCCTCGGCCGCCGCAATGGTTTTATCGATCTGCTTTTCAGTATGGGCCAATGAAATAAATGTAGTCTCAAACTGTGACGGAGCCAGATAAACACCCCTTTCCAGCATTGCATGGAAGAAACAGGCGTAGGCCCTGGTATCGCTGTTCATCGCAGAGGCATAGTCCACAACCGGTCCGGCCTGGAAAAACGTGCCTATCATGCTTCCTGTGCGGGTCTGGCATATTTCTATATTGGCGGTGCGGGCGGCGCTGGCTATCCCATCGGCAAAATGCGATGACACCCTTTCCAGGCGAGCATAAACCCCCGGTTCGTGTAACGCCCCCAGGGTGGCAACTCCCGCCGCCATCGCCAGAGGATTCCCCGATAAAGTCCCCGCCTGGTAAACCGGCCCCAGCGGACTGAGCTGTTCCATGATTAGGCCACGCCCACCGTAAGCTCCCACTGGCATACCGCCGCCGATGATCTTGCCCAAACAAGTCAGATCAGGCTCGACATTATATAACTGCTGGGCCCCACCAATACCAATCCTATATCCAGTTATTACTTCGTCAAAGATTAATAAGGCCCCATAACGATCACACAACTCCCGTAAACCAGCCAAATATCCATCCTGGGGAGGCACACAACCCATGTTCCCGGCAACGGGTTCGACAATAAAAGCTGCTATCTGCTCACCGTGTTCGGTAAAAATCTCTTTAGTGGCACTCAAATCGTTGAACGGGGCTACCAGCGTCATCGAGGTCATGGCCTCCGGTACACCGGCCGATGAAGGTTTGCCAAAAGTGGTTAAACCCGATCCGGCGCTGACCAATAGCGCATCAACATGACCATGGTAGCATCCTGCACATTTAACCACCATATCGCGTCCGGTAAACCCGCGGGCCAGCCGAATTGCGCTCATGGCGGCTTCAGTACCGGAATTTACCAAACGAACCAACTCAATAGAAGGGAAATCGGTCACAATTTGTTCTGCCAGACGGGTTTCCAGTTCGGTGGGAGCACCATACGACCAACCATTCCGCAGGGCCTTGCTTATCGCCCCCACAACACGTTCATCGGCATGACCGAGAATCATCGGACCCCAGGAACTGACATAATCTATATATTCATTGCCATCCACATCAGTCAGCAGCGACCCTTGGGCTCGCTCAATAAAGCGAGGGACTCCTCCAACCGCTGCAAAGGCCCGCACCGGAGAATTAACTCCGCCGGCGAGTACCTGCTGGGCCTTCTCCGCCGCCGCCGCTGACAATGCGGCATTGGCCCGGAATTGCGAACGTGCGATATCCATGATTTTACCAATCATATCCTCTTAAAAAGTGTTACGCGAGCATATACCATTTATCCTCGAACGCCAAATTTTCCACTGGCATTTTCAGATCAACTTGATAAAATGGCAACCGGCATGGAGGCTCTGCAGTTAACTCATTGTAAACATTTGCCAGCATTGAACTAATAGGCATTATACCGCTGCTTTGCCCCCTGTGAGTTAACTGCAGGGGTAGTAGCGGTTTGAGATTGTAAATCTAA
>CP070790.1:2718659-2721450 GCA_020346805.1 Planctomycetota bacterium | reverse complement strand
GTAGAGGATAACCAGGAGATTTACGATTCGATCATTCAGGCCTACCGTCTGGCCGAGCGGGTGCTGATTCCGGTAATGGTCTGCTATGACGGATTTATGTTGAGTCATACGGCCATGCCGGTGATAGTGGAGGACCAATCGGTGTTGGATGCTTTCCTCCCGCCGTTCGATCCGCCGGTGAAGCTGGATCCCGATCGACCGATGAATTTTGGACTGGTGACTCTGCCCGAGCCGCGTTTTGATCTGCCGGGCATTGCGGACTTTGGCGGCTACATGGAGATCCGTCACGGACTGCAACAGGACTTGAGCGCGGCTATGGCCGAGGTGGTCAAGGTTGATGCGGAATTTAATCAGGTTTTCGGTCGCGGCTACAGCGGGGTGATGAAAGAGTACAAGACCGACGGCGCCGATTTGGTGATTCTGACTATGGGTACGTTAGCGAGTGAGGCGAGGGTTGCCGCCGATCTGCTGGGCGAGCGGGGATTGCGGGTGGGGATTGCGTCGCTGCGTTTGTATCGGCCGTTTCCCACCGATGCGATTCGCCGATTGGCGGCAGGGTGCGACAAGATCATGATTATCGATCGGGCATTGAGTTATGGTAACGAGGGTCCGTTGGCCGGCGATACCAAGGCCGCTCTGTATGGGCAGGAGAAATTGCCGGAGTTGAGCTGTTTGGTAGCCGGTCTTGGCGGTCGCGAGGTCAGGGCGGAGATGATTGCCGATGCTGCCGAGAGTGTGCTTAGCGGCGAGTTCCGTGCGCCGCCGCGGCCTCAGGAAATGCCTTGGATTAATCTGCGGCCGGCTCGAACGCCGGTGGTACCGTAATAGCTGAGTTGTGCAATCGAAGGTGTTAAAGGAACCATGAAGATTGCCGAGTTGCCTACAGAAGAATATATTTTTCCGGGCAACCGGTCCTGTGCCGGTTGTGGGGCGGCACTGGCCTACCGTCACGCCCTTAAGGCTTTGGGCCCCAAAACGGTGGTAGCGATTCCGGCAGGGTGTGTGACGGTCATTCACGGGATGTATCCTCGGACTTCGGTCAACGTGCCGGTTATCCATACCGCGTTTGAAACCACTGCCGCTTGTGCTTCCGGTGTGGTTGCCGGCCTGGAGATCCAGGGGCGAGATGACATCACTGTGGTTGGCTGGTCGGGTGATGGAGGTACAGTCGACATTGGGATCCAGGCCCTGTCGGGGGCGGCGGAACGAAACACCAACTTTATTCATGTCTGTTATGATAACGAAGCTTATATGAACACGGGCACGCAACGTAGCGGAGCCACTCCCAGCGGGGTGCGCACGTCGACCACGCCGGGAGGCGGCAAGGTCGAGCATAAAAAAGACATGATCATGATCATGGCGGCCCACCGCATTCCCTATATCGCTACCGCCTGTGCCGCCTATCCTCTGGATCTTTATAAGAAGTTCGTGAAGGCCCGCGGCATTCACGGCACGAAATATATACATATTTTATGTCCCTGTCCGCCGGGTTGGGGGTATGAGCCGGAGGATACGATCGCTGTAGGCCAGGCGGCGGTACGATCGGGGATGTTCAATCTTTTTGAAATAGAAGAGGGCAAGCTCCGCTTCTCCGCACCCAGCCGGCGGGAGCCGACTTACGAAATCGAGTCTTACCTTGAGGGGCAAAAAAGATTCCGCCAATTCAGCGGCGAGCAGATCGAGGAACTCCGCCACTGGGCCCGCGATTATCGACGACAATTATCGGCCATGCCTAATTGATTTTCACCACCGAGAACACAGAGTTCACGGAATATTGCAAGGCAGACCTTACCATCTTTCAGTTGACTGAGGTATGACGGACGTAAAAGTTATAATCTTCGGTTGCGGTTGAAGATCACGCCAGGTCTTGGCGGTTTTTGATGAGTTATGCGAATCCCCCTTCAAACTTGTACTTTTATATTCCGCTAACCAATCCGCCAGAGGCGGACGGCTAGTATTTTAGTTGCTCTAAGTAATTTTCACCACGGAGAACACAGAGTTCACGAAGCATTGCAAGGCAAACCTTGCCATCTTTTAGTTGACGGAGGTAAAAGTTTATAATCTTTGGTTGCGGCCGAAGGTCACGCCAAGTCTTTGCGGTTTTTGATGAGTTATACGAATTCCACTTCAAACATGCGCTAAGAGAGCGGGTCAGGCACAATATTCCTTTGGAATAATTGAGCCAGACCCGGCACACGTTTGAAGTGGAATTCGTATTACCCCGTAGTATTGAAAAATCATATTCCTAATACTATATCGACATCGACATAAATAACACAGGTCCGAAGACCCGCCGGCTTACCGGCTGCCCTGACATCAGAAGCTTAGGACTAAGTGCCAGGGGCAGAACCAATATTCAAAAAACCTTGTAAAAAAGTAAGTTATGTGATTACAGACCATTTCCGACGGTAAATCCTGCTACCGCATTTACCTCTTTTGTATGAAAAACATAATTTATGAATTCATGCTTGACATGCAGAGGGGATGCTGTATAATAGACGAAAATGGAGTACGAAGGAATTGGGCAAGGTCATCTGGAAAATCGATTAAAGTACACGTTCCTTGCGAGGCATTATTGTCGTCTCCCATGTAAAGCAATTTAAGTATTCAGGAGGTTCAAAACATGTTTGGCTCCGCATCTCTCTGCTTGGCGATTGTTTTGGCCTCTCAGCCCGCTTCGTTGAATGAAACAAACCTCACCTCGCTGTTGACGGTCAGCGAAGCCGCCGAAGGAGACTATTTCGGCAGCGCCGTGGCGATCGACGGCGACACAATGGTGGTGGGCGCATCG
>CP070790.1:2714702-2718559 GCA_020346805.1 Planctomycetota bacterium | reverse complement strand
TAAAGAGGGTAGAGGGATTGCCTTGCACCAAACCTCATAGATCTTATGAGCTCGCTTTCAGTAGAAGCGAAGGTGAAAGATCCCGGCTGTAGAATATCAATTAAGGAGTACCCGATGGACCACAAAACGCCAAGCAATAAATATACACACAGCGAAGCATAAATTGTGTTAGAGGTTACACGTTGGTCGGTGAAGAGAAACCTGATAATAATGATTATAGTGTAAGCTAAAAATGTCATGCTCAGCAGATAATGGGCAATGAGAATACCATCCTGTTCAAGCAGCAGGTTCAGCCCTTGCAGGAATATGGATGGTACAGCCAGTGTGGCGGCGATCATAGCCGATCTGCGATTTTCACTGACCGTAAAAACTGCGGTTATCAGCATCCCCGAAAATATAATGGTTACTACTATGGGAACAAGAATCGGGTAGGCTTCGCTTCTCAAGAAGTGTACAAAAGGCATGGCCAGTAATAACAGAATTAAGACGACCAATAAGTATTGAAAGTGATAACGAGACATGGTGATATTCCTAATTAATGAGCGTGTCCGGAGATCAATGACGCATAAGTTTCTGTAATATAGCAAGTTAATACTGTGCCGAAAACTGTTAGATGTTTATCATGGCACCATTTATTAGAAGCTGTCAAATAACTTAAAAACTAATGTGGCCAAGAACAAAGTGAGAATGTAGCCGGTCACAGGACTATTGTTAAGGATATTGATAGTGATTACTATGTTGTCCAGGCCGGTGGTCTGACTATGGAACAATTCAATGGCTCGGCTGTTAGACTGATATGGGATAAGGTACCATCGTCGAGTGTAATTAAACTTGGACCGGTCGTTCTGTATATCGCATGTCTGGAGAATGTCTATGCCGTCTATGAAAATGAACGACGACCTTTGGATATCAGGGCATCGATCGCGGCCAGCCGACGGGCGCACCGTACACAAGTCACTTCTGATGGCAGCCCTGGCATTCTGTATCACACTAGGTTGTGCCGTCGGACCAGATTATGAACCGCCTGAGACTCGGATGCCGGATGCCTGGCATCAGACAATGACCAAGGGGCTCGACGAAGGCAAAGCAAACATCCAGACCTGGTGGCTCTTGCTCAACGATCCCACGCTGAACAGCTTGATCGTAAGGGCCGGCCGGGGCAACCTTGATTTGAAGGTGGCGGTGGTGCGAATCTTCGAGGCAAGGGCCCTTCGCAGTATCGCGGCAGGGGAATTGTTACCGGCGGTCGAAGGCACGGGATTCTATCAACGGGCCCGGGTGAGCGAGAACGGTCTGCTGGCTCCTCCGCCGAAGGGGCCCAGCCCGACACAGCAACTAGGTTCGATAGCGCTTCAGCGAGTTACTCCCTTGGCGGGGCTGCTCCCTCCACCGGAACGTCACTCAACACCCGACCAAACAAATCTACACTCCCTGGGATTCGACGCGAGTTGGGAGATCGACATCTTCGGAGGAATCCGGCGCAGCGTTGAGTCCGCCGACGCCGACCTTCAATCTGCCATTGAAGATTACCGGGATGTCCTTGTATCACTCTATGCTGAGGTCGCCCTTAATTACGTTGATGCCCGTGCCCTCCAGGCCCGCCTGGCCTACGCCAGATCAAACACCGATATACAACGCAAAACGCTGGATCTAACCAGAAATCGTTTCGAGGCCGGAATCGCCCCTGAACTGGACGTGGCCCAGGCCGAATCCAACCTTGCTAATACGGAGTCGGAGATCCCGAGGCTCGAGGTCGCTCTGACTCAAACCATCAACCGCTTGGGCGTCCTGCTCGGTGAGTATCCGAGTTTCTTGCACGATGAACTTAGTCGGGCGGCACCAATCCCCGTGCCGCCACCGGACGTAACCGTGGGACTACCGGCCGAACTTCTTCGCCAACGTCCGGATGTCCGCAGGGCGGAGAGAGAACTGGCCTCTGCAACGGCACAGATCGGCGTAGCCACCGCCGACCTCTATCCACGTTTTTCACTCAGCGGAACGTTCGCCTTGGAGGGGATGCAGGTCAAGGATCTCGGTAAGATGGATAGCCGTGCTTGGTCATTCGGGCCCTCCTTCCGCTGGAACATCTTTGATGGCGTGAGAAACATATACCGAATTGAGGCGGCCGAGGCCATTACTGAGCAGGCCCGGTTACGCTACGAGCAAACGGTGCTTGATGCACTTCAAGACGTGGAAAATTCCATGGTAGCATTCAAGATGGAACAGCTTCGCCGGGAGGCACTGGTCCGGGCCGTGGATGCCACGAAACGCTCTGTGAAATATGTTCAGACGCTCTACGAGACTGGTTTAACTGATTTCCAGAACGTCCTCGATATGCAGCGATCACTGTTCCAACAGCAAGACAAACTCGCCGAGAGTGAGGGCCTGGTGACTGTGAACTTGATCTCTCTATATAAGGCCCTGGGCGGTGGATGGAGTCTTGCTGTCAATATGAGCGAGGATGCAGAGCTGGCAAGAGAATCCGCTAGTACGCGCCCGGCGGAGGAATAAAACAATATCGGGAATCATCAGAGCCTGCGATGTGACAGAGATGCAAGCGGCTCTCGGAAACAGGAGAGTGCGATGACCAAAGAGAAAACTACAGTACCCCTGATAGGTCTTGTGGTCGGTATTGCATTGGTGAGCGCGGCAGCTTGGTTGCTAACAGGCTGTAAACAAACAGCGCCCCCCGAAAAGGCCGTCACTCGGCCAGTTAAGACAATGGTGCTCGGTATCGTCAAAGCTCCGGTCCGCTATTCATATCCGGGTGAAGTACGACCCAGTGACTCGGTGGAACTGGCTTTCCAGGTGGCCGGACCATTGATCGAGTTGCCGGTCAAGAGAGGCGAGGAGGTGGAGCAAGGGCAGCTCCTGGCCCGTATCGATCCGCGCGATTTCAAGAACAAGCTCGATGCTGCCCAGGCGGTTCTCGACGAGGCCAAGGCCACACTTACCCGCTATGAGCAGGCCGCCAAGTCCGGTGCCATATCGAAGCAGCAGGTTGCCGAGCAGAGGGCGAAGGTCGAAGTCGCCCAGGCCAACCTCAATATCCAGCAGAAAGCCCACGAGGATACTTTCCTGAAGGCCCCGTATGCCGGGCGAATCGCCGAGAGGTACGTCGAAAACTTCCAGAACGTCCAGGCCAAAGAGAAAATTCTTAGTCTTCAGAATATCGAGCAGATTGAGGTCGTCTTCTACGTACCGGAGAAGGACTTACTCACCGCCAATAGAGATAATAAAGGTCGATTTGTCGTCACATCAGAATCGCTTCCCGGACGCAAATTTGAAGCCAGCCTTAGAGAGTTTGACACGGATGCGGATCCTGTCACGCAAACGTACATGGTCAGGTTGATCATGCCCGCTCCGGAAGATGTGAATATTCTTCCCGGCATGACGGTACAAGTGACGTGGATTGCCCCGAAGGCAGATAAACAGGATTCCATATTCCGCATTCCCGCCAACGCCGTATTCAGTCAGAAACCCGGTGAACAAGTCGTCTGGTTGATCGATCAGTCTGCTATGACGGTCTCACAACAGCCGGTCGCGCTGGACGAGCTTTCTGGAAATGAAGTCGCGGTAACCAGTGGACTTAAATTGGGCGACATGATCGCCATCTCGGGTGTTCATCACCTGCGCGAAGGTATGAAAATTCGTAGTATGCAACCCGACACACAGGAAGCATCGAAATGAATATCGGCGAGTTTGCGATACGCAAAAAGACAGTGACGCTAATTTTGACTGTTGTCGCATTGGTGGCAGGAATTAAAGCTTATAACAATCTGGGTCGACTGGATGATCCCGAATTTACTATCAAAGATGCGGTGATATTCACACCATACCCGGGAGCGTCGGCGGCT
>CP070790.1:2708923-2714602 GCA_020346805.1 Planctomycetota bacterium | reverse complement strand
GTCCGATAAGTCGACAAAATTAGTGATAATACCCTGTTCTTGAAACACGGTTCAATCCGCGATAAAGCTTGCCAAATACATCAAAGTTCCCCTAAACTAGCTTGATCTTATCGTTGCCGCTCTAATATATAAACGGCGACAATTATTCGGACATCGACACGGAGAATCAGCTATGTCTTCAACTTCACGCCATGGTCTTGGAACACGATGTTTGCATGCCGGCCAAGAACCGGACCCCACCACCACCGCACGGGCGGTCCCTATATATTCCACTACCAGCTATGTATTTAAAGATACCGAGCATGCCGCCAATCTCTTTGCCCTCAAAGAATTCGGCAATATCTACAGCAGATTAATGAACCCCACAAACGACGTGCTGGAAAAGCGGCTGGCGGCTTTGGACGGTGGTGCAGCGGCGTTGGCGGCTTCTAGCGGGCAGTCGGCCATCTATATATCTATTTTCAACATCTGCCACGCCGGCCAGAACTTCATCTCCGCCACCAGCTTGTACGGCGGAACCTGGACCCTCTTCACCCAGACATTCCCTAAGCTGGGTATAAACGCGAAGTTTTTCGATCCGGCTAAGCCCCAGGATATCAAAAAGCTTGTCGACAAGGATACCCGGTGTGTATACATCGAATCTATCGGAAATCCCAAAAACGACGTCCCCGACTTTACCGAGATCACACGCATCGCCCACGAGTGTGGCTTGCCGGTCATCTGTGACAATACCGTGATGACCCCCGTATTGCTGCAGACCTTCGAGCACGGCATCGACATCAATGTCTATAGCTGCACCAAGTTTATCGGAGGACATGGCCTGCACATCGGCGGGTGCATCGTCGAGTCCGGAAATTTCGATTGGTCGGCAGAACCCAAGAAGTGGCCGGAGTTCACCGAACCGGATCCCTCATACCACGGTGTCGTGTTTGCCGAAGCCCTCAAGCCCATCGGAAACATTGCCTATATCATCAAGTGCCGAACCCACTTCCTGCGGGATATGGGTAGCTGCATGAGCCCCTTTGCCGCCTTTTTGTTCCTTCAGGGCGTGGAGACGCTGCACCTGCGAATGGAACGGCACTGTCAGAACGCACAAAGTGTGGCTGAGTATCTGACCCAGCATCCGGCGGTAGAATGGGTCAATTATCCGGGGCTGCCGGACCATCCCTTCCACACCAATGCCAAAAAATATTTAACCAAAGGTTGCGGTGCCATCGTTGGATTCGGTATAAAAGGTGGTATGGAAGCGGGTAAAAAGTTTATTAACGCCGCCGAACTGATGTCGCACCTGGCCAACATCGGCGACGCCAAGACATTGTGTATCCACCCCGCCAGCACCACACACTCCCAGCTGACCGCAGAAGAACAGGCGGCAACCGGAGTGGTACCGGAATACGTGCGTTTGTCGGTCGGAATTGAAGATATCGAAGATATTATCGTCGACATCGATCAAGCGTTGGCCGCATCGCAGAAATAAAATTTTTCAAAGTTGCAATCGTGAAAAACGACGACACACAAGATAAATTCGCCAATTCCGTTGGCATCGTCAGGACTCAGCAAGTAACGCTCTTTGAGCCGCCGAACGTGTTAAAGCTGGAGTGCGGCCAAACGCTGGGACCTATTGAAGTCGCCTACGAAACCTACGGCCAACTCAACCAAGCACACGACAACGCGATTATGATCTGTCACGCCCTGTCGGGCGACGCCCATGTCGCCGGCTATCATAGTAAAGACGATTACAAACCCGGTTGGTGGGATATCATGATCGGACCGGGCAAAGGCATAGATACCAACAAATATTTCGTCCTCTGTTCCAACATCCTCGGCGGCTGCAAGGGGACCACCGGCCCATCAAGCATCAATCCCAAGACCGGCAAACCCTGGGGGTTGGATTTTCCGGTCATTACCATCGAGGATATGGTCAAAGTGCAAAAACGGCTCATCGAGTACCTGGGCATCGAAAAACTGCTGGCGGTAATCGGCGGCTCGATGGGAGGCATGCAGGTGCTGGAATGGGCCGCCCGCTACCCGGACAGCATGGTCGCGGTTATGCCCATCGCAACCACCGCCCGACTAAACGCACAATCAATCGCCTTTGATGCCGTCGGTAGAAACGCTGTCCTTGCCGATCCTAACTTTCAGAACGGCCAATACCATAACAGTACCGGCCCGGATCGCGGACTGGCCATTGCCAGAATGGTCGGGCATATTACTTATCTGTCCGAACAAGGAATGCACGTTAAATTCGGACGAGAATTGCGCGATGCCAAAACTTACAGTTACGATTTCGGCAGCGAATTTTCGGTGGAAACCTACCTCGACTACCAGGGGCGGGCTTTTGTCGAACGTTTTGATGCTAACAGCTACCTGTATATCACCAAGGCCATGGATTACTACGACCTTGCCGCTAAACACGGCTCACTGGAAGAGGCCTTCAGGAATGTTACCGCCAGGTTCCTGGTTATGAGTTTTACCAGCGATTGGCTATTTACGCCGCAACAATCCCGCCAGATTGTTGATGCACTTCTGGAGACAGGAAAAAATGTATCCTACAGCGATATCAATTCCTGTTACGGGCATGACGCCTTTTTACTGGAACCCGAATTACAGGGCCGGTTGATTAGCGGATTCTTGGCTTCAGCCAGTGGTAAACCCGTCTCTGACTCTCGGCAGTATGCACAACCATATCGTCAGGCGCCGGCCATTGAAACCACCTGGACCCGGCAACGCGTCGATTATGATTTGATCGAAGAGTTGATCGAGCCCGGCAGCAGCGTGCTCGACTTGGGTTGCGGCAACGGCATTTTATTGAGCCGGCTCATCAAAAGGAAAAACGTCAACGGCAGAGGTATCGAATTGGATCAGGATGCTGTATGTGAATGTATCGATAGAGGCATACAGGTTATTCAACGCGATTTGGAAGTCGAACTGCCCTCTCTGGCGACGGATTCGTACGACTATGTCATCCTCTCCCAAACCCTGCAAACCGTAAGACATCCGGAACTGGTACTCCGTGAAATGCTCCGTATCGGCTGCTGCTGTATTGTCAGCTTCCCCAACTTCGGGTACTTCAAATCCCTGTTACAATTGATCTTCACCGGTAAAATGCCGGTAACCAAAAGCCTGCCTTTCAGTTGGTACAACACCCCGAATCTGCAATATCTGACCATCCGCGACTTTGAAACCTATTGCCGGGACAACAATGTCAGGATATTGCGTCGCATACCCCTGGTAACCAGTCGACGAACACCTGTCCGCTTCTGGCCCACCCGCCGGGCGGAAGAAGCCATCTTTATGATCTCCAAAAAAGAATGCTGCGACAGAAAAAATCGCCAAGGCATCTCGGCCGACTGATCAAGCTATTCTCTCACATGATCCATATCCGTATCGCTCCCTCAAATTCTTACAACCAGGACGTGAATATTCGATCCAAAACAGTTATGATTATCGCGGCTCAAATATTCGACAGGCATGAATAGGTTAATCGAGAAATATTATCATACAGGCATACTGCAGGAAGGAGCAAATCAAAGTGGCCAGAGATATGGAACAACTATATGCCCAACGGCTCAAACGCTACGTAACCGCCATGCGGAACGAGAAGCCGGACATGATCCCTATTCGTCCCTTTGTGGCCGAGTTCACCGCCAAGTATGCGGGTTACACCTGCCAGGAGGTGGCCCACGACTACGAAAAAGCCTTTATCGCCGCCCGCAAATGCGCCGCCGATTTCGATTGGGATGCCGTGGTGGGCAACATGGTTTATGTATGGACGGCACTAACCCAGGCCATCGGTCTTAAATATTACGCCATCCCCGGTATCGACATACCGGCTGAATTCGGTTTCCAATACCGAGAACCGCCTGAAGACAACGCCTATATGAAGCCGGAGGAATATGATCAGCTCGTCGAAGATCCGACCGGGTATCTGTTTAACATCTGGCTTCCGCGGGTGTCGGCCGACGTGGTCCCCATGGGTGAGCCAACCTCATTTCGCAACAATCTGTCCTTTCTAAAGGGCGGGATGGCCATGATGCAATACTTTGGCGGATTCGGAACCCAAAACGCCTTGTTACGCTCCGAGTCGGGAACCGTATCGGCCATCGCCGGTATCCTCAAGGCCCCGCTCGATATATTGGCCGACAAATTGCGCGGATATCTCGGGCTGGTCACCGATCTGTTCGAAAGGCCCAAGAAAGTTCGCGCCGCATGTGAGGCCTTGATGCCTCACCTTTTACACGTAGCTCTGTCCGGCGCGGATCCCGAAAACAACGTACCTGTCTCCATATGGATGCATCGGGGATGCGTACCTTTTATTTCCTTCGATCAATTCGATAACTTTTACTGGCCGACGCTCAAACCGATCATCGAAGAAATCTGGAAACGCGGCCATCAGGTGCTGTTCTATGCCGAAGGCAACTGGAATCCCCATTTGAAGTCTTTCGCCGAACTGCCGGATCAGAGCATTATCTACCACTGCGACAAGGCCGATATCTTTGAAATCCACAAAGTATTGGGACACAAATTCTGCCTCAGCGGCGGTATCCCCAATACCCTGTTGGGTTATAGCACACCGGATAAAGTTCGTGAGTGCTGCAAAAAAGTGATCGATGGGGTGGCTCGGGATGGAGGCTACATTATGGATGCCAGTGCCATTATCCAGAATGACGCCAAGATTGAAAACGTCAAGGCCATGACCGACTTTACTCGCGAATATGGAGTATATTGATCGAGCGTATTACATAAACAGGACAATTAACGCCAAGGATAAAATCAGCTTTAAGGCTGCCAGAACATGGAGTCAATCGAATGACCGAAAAAAACGAACAGAAAAGGCCGCCGGGCGTCTGTATCCCATGGGAAGAAAAGTTAAAAGAACTTCCTGAGATTACCGGCAACAAAGAACTCATCGAGACCAAATGGAAAGATGTCGACGCCCTGGGATACATTTATATCTGGCACTGTCTGCTCTCATTTTGAAAGAGAATTATCAGGAACGCGAAATAAGCCCGGCCGTAACTGTTAACCATGCAGTAAATCTTTCGACCAAGAGTAATTACATGCGCCCCGCCGATTGCCTGTCAATAATATTGCTTGCCGGATCGTGTCTGTCGGGCTGTACCGACATTAAACCAACCACCGTATCCAACCTTCCCGAGGAACTTCACATGCAAGCCGAGCTTCTTTTCGAGAGGGCACCGTTTGCTTCATGCCATGCTTCCACTATTGTCGAGGTTGAGCGCAACATGCTGTTGGTCGCATATTACCTCTCTCGGTGAGAAGTTGCTAACCCCTTAAGGAATAATCATTCCTAGATTAAAAAACTTTAACCCCAATTTAACAGCCCTCTAATTTCCAGATTATATACTCATGCCCTGTGATTGAAGTCACTTTAAAGAAATGAAGGTGCCATTATACTTCCCTATAATGATGAGCATGAAAGATAATTCTTACTTTCTACCTCAAACTGATCCTGTGTCTCTTCAATACAGTACGGCAAAGAAGCTTTTTATTATTTTTCTCATGGTAACGCTGATGCTGACTCTCCTTGCCAGCATAGCCTTTGCCGAATTCGTTTCTCCAGGTAAGCTGACAGCCTCGCATAAAGAACTGGCAGGACTTAAGAACTGCATAAAATGTCACAGCATCGGGAAAGGAATACCCGATACTGCATGCACT
>CP070790.1:2703505-2708823 GCA_020346805.1 Planctomycetota bacterium | reverse complement strand
GGACGAAGTTGGTCCAAACACGGCCCCATCAATGTGCCGGGCATACCTTTCGGCATCATTCAGCCAACTGTATTTGAAACCTCGGACGGTAAACTCAGATTCCTCTGTCGGGCAACCCGGCAAATCGGCAAAATCTGCTCCTCAACCTCAACCGACGGCGGTCATACCTGGTCACCGGCCCAGCCTATCGATCTGCCCAATCCCAATTCGGGCATCGATGCCGTCCGGCTTAACGACGGCAGAATCCTGCTGGTATACAACCATACCTTAACCGCCCGTTCGCCACTGAACGTCGCTATATCCCGAGACCATGGCGAAAGCTTCAAAACCGCTCTTGAATTGGAAACTGCACCGGGGGAATACTCCTATCCCGCAGTAATCCAAACAACAGATGGGCGAGTACATGCAACCTATACGTGGAAACGCGAGAAGATCAAACACGTCTCATTTGATCCCAGCGGATTACCTTAACCAGCGAAATATCCCGTAAAACATACGGGTTATACGAATTGATTACTCACGGGAACTTGTACAGGTATCTTTGTTCGATGTGGAATTTATTCGGATTCTTCCTGCTCGGGTGGTTTCCAGATTCGCTTGGGAGGCTTGACTATCAGACCGTTACGGATGGACTTGGCACTGACTTGAATACGCACCGGCTTGCCATCCACCATGGCCCGCACCTTCTGGATATTGGGTTTGAATTTCCGTTTGGTCTTTCCGGTTATCTTTCGGCCCACCCCGCCCAGATACTTGGCCTTGCCGCGGCGGGCGTAGCTTCGGCCGGCGGTGGTCTTTTTTCCTGTGAAATAACACTTGCGGGACATTAAATTTCCTCAACGCTACATTGTGAAAATCCAGAATTTCCAGAATCTAGTATTATAATCCCATATCGTCTTTATACAAATTCCGCTATAACCAACCGTCATATAGTTTTTAAAAGAGGCTCATGCCTGAATCGCCAATCAATATAAGTTGTTATTCATATGGCACTTACGACTAAAACCGATATGCTACCGGGCAGGAGCCGTTTGCGTGGTTGGGGATTTGCCAAGTTCCCGAATCCGCACATTCCGGAACTTGGCCGGTGAATGGTGATCCTGGAAACCGACATATCCAACAGCCGGTCGGGTCGCCAGCGGATGGATACTACTGCCCAAATCCTTCTTCACATCATCCAGATAGGCATCATAGAGCCGGACACTATTGAGAATGGTACGGATCCGCTTCCCCTCCAACAACACCTCAATAGCGTTCCACTGATCCTTGGGGGCGGATACGGCAACCTCCGGTGGGAAACCGGCATAAACAGAGCCGCTGCGCTGGTAAGGTTTTAAGCGTCCCTCATAACTCTGCTCGTCGATTAATTGAATCTCCAAACCAGTGCGGCTGATCCATCCCTCTTTCGGGGCCCGCAAATAGATCCCGCTGTTACCCCGGTTCGGCAGTTGATATTCCAGGCGGATGATCAGGTTATCGTAATTGCGACCCGAACGAAGCCAATGAGTCTTCTTCCCCACACAATGCAAAATACCGTTTTTAAAGTACCAGCCGGGCCCTTTGTAATTAGGATTTCTTCTGCCTTGAATCTCCCAACCCTCA
The DNA here is from genome assembly GCA_020346805.1 of Planctomycetota bacterium. Taxonomy (GTDB): domain Bacteria; phylum Planctomycetota; class Phycisphaerae; order UBA1845; family PWPN01. The sequence goes on along the minus strand of CP070790.1, from coordinate 2,707,221 downwards.
AGCGTTTTGCCGTCAAACATCGATGTAAATCCAGGTTCAACTGCCTTGACGTTACGTATTTGCAGACCCGGCTCGGCGGCCTCAAAGCGAATAAATCCGCGCGAACCGACAGCAACCGGCAGAGTAAAGTCGGGATTACGATTACCAGCGGCATCCGAGGAAGCAACTCGGCAGATATCCTTATCTATGTCCACCTGCACCTTAATCCAACCATCCTCACCTGTGCTTAGCTGGGGTGAAAATGCTGAGGAAGCAGAACCCGTATTTACTAGACCCTTTGGAGTCAGCAAAAGCCCAATAGCTCCCGACGGGACATCCAACTTCGAATGCAGATAAAGAGAATGCCGCCCCTTACCGGTGCAACGATATTCGAACGATAAGATGAATTGATCCGATTCATAAGACGAACGAATCGAAGCCGGTGCCGCCTTACAGACCATCGCTCCATTTTCCACACCCCACCGGCCGGCCAGGGTAATCCATCCCTCCAGATCCTGCCCTCCAAACAGAATCATGACTGCGCTCATGGCTAGCGACATCTTATCTCATTCCTCCAAACAAATAGCAATCTATTACCAACCGCCGGCAAGACGGATAATCACAGCTCCATGTGTACTCGGCCCGCTCCATACTTTCAACTACACCGGCAAAATGGCAATAAACCGCCTCTGTCATTACAATGCAACAGCAATAAGGTCGCGAACCAATAACAAAAGGTGCTATCATGGCAAAAAACAAAGAACCGACATTTGAGGAAATGCTGACCCAGTTGGAATCCATCGTCTCAGCCATCGAGGAAGGCAAGATCGGCCTGCAGCAAGCCATTAAAGAGTATGAAAAAGGAATGAAGCTGATCCAAAGCTGCCGAAAGGTGCTAACCGAAGCGGAAGCAAGGATCCAGCAATTACAGGTGGCGGAGGATGGTTCGGCAAAAACAGTTCCCATGGAAGACTCTACAAACGATTGATCCATATGGTCTAAGGGCCAATGCACACCTATCATGATTAAACAATGCATCGTATACGATATGGTCAAATAAAGACTACTCCACAAAAAAACGGATCGACTTGAAAGATGACGTGGATTTACCTGGACAACAACGCAACCACCATGATAGACCCCAAAGTCCTTGAGGCCATGCTCCCGCTGCTCGGCGAGCAGTATGCCAATCCCTCGAGTGTGCACCAGTTCGGCCAACAAGCCCGTCACATCATCGAAACCGCCCGCGAACAGATTGCCGACGCCATCGGGGCCAAAACCAGACAAATCATCTTTACCAGCGGCGGCACGGAAGCAAACAACCTGGCCATCCGCGGTACCTTGGCCGCCCGACCGGACAAACGGCACATTGTTACCACCGCCGTCGAACACGAATCGGTAATCAACCTGGCCGGACAACTGGAAAACGAAGGATATCGGGTTACCTGCCTCGGCGTGGACGGCCAAGGTCGTCTCGATCCCGCTGAATTCGAGACCGCCATCACTGAAGACACCGCCCTGACCAGCATCATGCACGCCAACAACGAAACCGGTGTCGTCTTCGACATCGAACGGCTGGGGCGGATTGCCACCGACAAGGGTGTTCCCCTGCACGTGGATGCCGTCCAGACCGTGGGCAAACTGCCCATCGACGTCAGCAAGCTGCCGGTGCAATTAATGACCATGTCCGCCCACAAGTTTCACGGCCCTAAAGGCATTGGTGCCCTCTACGTAGCCAAGGACAGCCGAGTCAAACCGCAGTTTGTCGGCGGACATCAGGAACGAAAACTTCGCCCCGGTACTGAAAGCACCGCCGGTATAGTTGGCATGGGTACGGCCCTTCGACTGGCCGTCGAACATTTGGATGAAGAAAACACGCGGGTAAAGGCTCAACGAGATCGGCTGGAGACCGGCATCCTGCAACACATCCCTATCGCCCGTGTCATCGGACACCAAATCGCCCGCACACCCAACACTACCGATATTGGCTTTGAAGCCCTGGAGGCCGAGGCCATACTGATGCTGCTGAGCAATTATGAAGTCTGTGCATCCAGCGGGTCGGCCTGCAGCAGCGGATCACTCGAACCGTCTCATGTCTTAAGGGCCATGAAAATCGATGAGCGTATCGCCCATGGGGCCATCCGCTTCAGTCTCTCACGTTTCACCACCAACCAAGAAATCGACCGCACATTGGAAATCATGCCCAAGGTGATCGAACGCTTACAAAAACTCCAACCTCGCAATGTCAAAACCATCTAGGGCAGCATTTATGATCTGCCTTTACCATCATTTCTCTACCAGGAGGTACTGGATAAATATTTGACTCCACTATTGCTACCAAGGTAAAGTTTCGGCCAAGTCAATAATTTAACCTCGTCGAGGCAAACAAAACTTTATGTTCAAGACCAAGTCCCATACCGCAGCCATACCCTCCACGCATATGCCCAAGGGCATCCCCTACATCATCTCCAACGAAGCCGCCGAACGCTTCAGCTTCTACGGCATGAAGGGCATCCTGACCATATTCATGGTCAGATATCTTATGGGGCAGGACGGCCAACTGGCGGTCATGCGGGACGAGGAGGCCAAGTTCTGGGTGCATATCTTTGTAACGGCTGTTTATTTCACACCTATTGTCGGGGCCATTATTTCAGACGCATTCTTCGGTAAGTACCGCACCATCATTTCCCTGTCCATCGTCTACTGCTTCGGACATCTGGCCCTGGCCCTGGACGACACCCGCATCGGTCTGTTCGCCGGCCTGGCCCTTATCGCCATCGGTTCGGGCGGGATCAAGCCCTGCGTCTCCGCTCACGTCGGCGATCAGTTCGGTAAGACCAACGCCCATCTGCTTACCAAGGTCTTCGGCTGGTTCTATTTCTCCATAAACTTTGGTTCGTGTTTATCTACCATATTGATGCCTATCCTCCTGGATAAGTATGGGCCTAAAGTAGCTTTTGCCGTCCCGGGAATATTCATGTTTCTGGCTACCCTTGCCTTCTGGCTGGGCCGATGGAAATTCGTACACATACCGCCCGGCGGAATGGGCTTCGTCAAAGAGACCTTCAGCGGCGAAGGATTTAAAGCCATCCGCAAACTGATCGTTATCTTTGTATTTGTGGCCATGTTCTGGGCGCTGTTCGATCAAACCGCATCGGCCTGGGTGCTGCAGGCCGACAAGATGGACCGAAGCAGTGTATTGGCACAACGATTGCTGGAAATAGGATGGCTAAAAAAGGGGGAGTGGCTCCCCTCGCAAATTCAGGCAATTAATCCGTTTTTAATCATGATCATGATCCCCCTCTTCTCCTACCTCATCTATCCCGCCATCAACAAGGTCTTCAAGCTTACCCCGCTGCGCAAGATTTCCATCGGTTTGTTTGTGGCGGCAGCATCCTTTGTAGTACCTGCCCTGGTCGAGACATGGATATCATCCGGCGCCAGACCAAGCTACTGGTGGCAGATTCTGGCCTACGTCATCCTTACTGCCGCCGAGGTCATGGTCTCCATCACCGCCCTGGAATTTTCCTACACCCAGGCCCCCAAAAAGATGAAGTCTTTCATCATGGCCCTGTTTTTAATGTCCGTGTCTTTGGGAAATGCCTTCACCGCCGGCGTGAACAAATTCATTCAAAACCAGGATGGCACATCCAAGCTGGCCGGGGCCAGTTACTATTGGTTCTTCACCGCCGCCATGCTGCTGACCGCCATCATCTTCATTGCCGTGGTCATGACCT
>CP070790.1:2695493-2703405 GCA_020346805.1 Planctomycetota bacterium | reverse complement strand
CCGCATACTCGATCATGCCGTTATCGATCTGTGATGAGGCGGTATCCAAATAGAGATTCGTGTAACGGCCGGCAACTTCCACCGCCAGATGCCAGTTGCCCAGGGCGTATGGTTGGCCGCCCATATGGGCCATAATCAAATTCATCTCCGGCACACACTGCATTAATTGATCGCATTCGCTCGGTGTAAAGTGTCCTAAAATCGGCAACCGCAGTTCCGCAGCCGTTTCAAGAATCGCCGACGAGGCTACCTCCGTAACCGGAGATTCCGGATGCGAATACATTTTGACGCCACGCATTCCATATCGTTCGACACAGCGACCAATCTCATCACAGGCCGTCGCACCCAAACGATGTGTGGGAATGGTAACGTAACCAATTAACCTCTCACCAAATCGGGCCAGATCCTTGCCCAGCAGATCGTTGCCCTCACGCATTTCATAATACAGGGCCGTTACATGTGTTACCAAAATACGGTCAAAGCCAAGCTCATCCGCGAGACCGATCAGCATTTTTGCGTCTGCATCAATTTGCAGGTACTGCGACGTGCCAATATGTACGTGACCGTCAATGATCATTTTACCTTCTCTGGTTTTGCGATCTCGATTATAGGTTGCTGAAGCAGCAGGCCGGCCATTGTCTGCAACTCCTTACGCCAGTTTTCGACGGTCGGTGCAATCGGGTGCTGGCGACCTCGGCGCCAATCCCCGATCAACCAGTAGCGCAGCTTTCCGCTACCGGTGGTGCTGCACTTAATACGTCGCTGATCAGGATCATCAATAATATCTGTCACTACCTGCGGTGAAACCATAAGGCCCATGCCGATTTCATCAATCACCGCTTCCTGCCAGCCCCAACTGCCGAAGTATCCTCCTGCCAAGTCAGCAAAGAACTGCTCGCGAGGCAGCTTGACTAGGCCCGGGGCAAGAACAACCTCTTCTCTATCACCAACCGTTACACGAATCTCAGTTTCCTGTCGCTCGGCATAGATCAGACAATGCAGGCGGAAAAGTAGATCCGGTTTTGCGGGAATCACGTTCCGGGCGGTAATTTCGATCGCGCAGCGTATCGGTCCCTGCGTAAGCACTCGTTTAGTAAATTCAACATTACCTTTACCTTCAGGATTCTGGATGGGGTAGGCCCGATCGCCCTCATAAACAGTTAGCCCGCCGATCCCGGAAGTTTTACCTACGTGCAACGCATCGATTCCCCATTCGACTTCCTGATGGTAGCTCTTGCTGCCGATGTTTTCGTAAATAAGGTCCTCCGTCTTCTTGCCGAAGAAATCGAACTGGCCCCAGTAGGCACGATACGCACAGCGATTTGATTCCCAGCCGATGTTGGGCGGTACCCAATCCTCGGCCGTCCCGGTTTTGAGTGGAAAGCGTGCATTATCCACGCCGGTCGGCGAATAGTAAATATAATATGTACTGATAGCATTTTCCGGCAAGTCAACCAGAAAACTGATTTCCTCGCCTGTATCGGGATCAATTTCATCCACCTGATGAGGGATCTGCCGCCAATCGAGCCACCGCTGCGGGGCTACGACCGCACAGTTGTGGGGATTGAAATCAGCCGCTTTCTCCCTGATGTTGTTCACATTTAAAGTTACCGGCCAATCATCGCGCTGTCCGCTGCCGGCATTATCCAAACCAATAGCAATGCGATGCGAGTAATCTTTGAAACCTCGTGTATTCACGACTGCTCCAGCTCGTTTCAATTTATGATCGATGAGCCTGGCAGCATTGCCATAGCCACCTGAAGCATAGTGCTCTTCTATGGATGGCCATTGCTTATCTTGTCCAAATTGCTTTTCCAACTGCCAGAATAATCGATCCCTGAACAGATCGATATAAAAGCGAGCCCCTGCCGGGGTTTTGCGGATTCGCTCACCCAGTTTTGTTACCGACACCCAGTTTTGCAATTCAGTCAGAAAATATCGCTCAACCGGATCTTTCGAGGCCGATTCTCCAAGGATCGCCTTGGCCGTATCGATGAATTTCTGACTGTTCGCCAATGTTTCTTTCAACATCGGCACGTAGAAAGTATTCAGTGATTCGAAATCGAGATTAAATTCCCGGTTTTGTCGGCCTTTCATCTTCCATTCAAAATCCACGGCCCCGTCGGCATCGAGATCCAACTGCCGGCGGTCAAAGATGCCATCAATGTCGTCGTCAATGTAGGTATACTTTGCGTCGATTTGACCGTCGAAATTATAATCCACATGCAGCCATCCTTTACTTGCCCCTTTCAGATGCAGTCGTCGATCGGTTGGATCGTAATACAATTTCAGCGGTGGCTTGGGAGCGATAGCCACTTCATTACGTTTGTTTAATGGACTGCATGCTGGACCGCCGACTTGTGGAAAATCATCCGATGCGTGATTGAGGAGCCCCTCCCATCGTTCGTTAGGATCGCGCTCAATATTACCGTCGGTATTGGCATTAACCTCGTCCCAGGTCAGCAATGCCCGCCCCCACGACGCTTCGCTCACAAACTGCCGGGCAGAATCCCGCTGCAGCCAGGATTGAGTTGGGATACCGCGTATTTTTGTATTGATCACCCCATCTTTGGGCAAACCGACCAAGTCATTATCCTCAGCAACAGTAGTAATCGAAAAATCATAATCATGCGTGCGCCTGCTGAAACTGTCATTGTCTACATCAAAGCTATAGCGTATCTTTCGTATATAGTCTCCTTTACCCTCAATACGTAGAACGACTTCACTGCAGCCATCATTATCCGGATCGTAAAATAGGAAGGGATTCTCCCACGCGGACAGCCAACGATCGCTGTCGATTTTCAAACCGAAGGCCACGAACGATTCATCTCCGCTGAAATGGCAGCGATACTGACAAAGTCTTTGATAGTATGTGTAATTGACGTCGTACCAAAGAAGATTATCATCCCCATCATCACTCCCCCACCATACACCCAAAGAATCTTTGCCAAAGTATCGATGCTTCGGCAACCAGAAAAAGAAGGCCATTTCATCAACGTCGTTATCACCATCGTTGTCCTGGTAATCGAGCACCGCATCGACTGTGCCGTCTGCATTCCAGTCGGCCACATAAAGATCGCTATCCAGATCAGGACCCATGTGCTCATCGAGGTCGCCGTCTTCATCAATCGCACGAACCAGTAAGGGCCTTACCTTCTCGGTATGGCGGACGGATGTATCGATATACCAGGCTTCGTCATTTTTACCGTCATTATCCCTATCGATCAGAATACGTTCGCCGGGTTTAATCTTCCTGACCTTGTTCACCATATCTGGATCAAGTTGAACGGCGCCGCCGAACACGCGTTCAAATAGTTTTTGTTTCACATCATTGGCGTAAAGCGGCAAACACATGAACCCGATTATCATGAATACAGGTATGATGGTTTTCACGAAAACGAATTTGCGACCGATCTTAATCTTTCGCTGCATGGACCTATACCTCCTTCAAAGCTTCGTCAACCACAGCCAGAGTCTGATCCACGTCTTTTTGTGTATGAGCGGTGGAAACAAACCACAGCCCTTCGGGGATAGTGCGAATACCACGGTCCTGCAATGCCGACCAGAATCGATTGTATGCTTCCACGTCGCGCGAAGTAAACGAGCGGTAGTCAACGATTTCCTGAGCGTCGTTAAATGATATGTGAAATACCATCGGCAGACCTCGAACATGAAGATCCTTGCCGGCCTTACGGGCCGCTTCTTTGATACCCTCAATCAACTGTTGCCCGAGGTCATGGGCGTGTTTCAAGAGGGCTCCCTTATCAGCGGACAGCATATTCATGGCCGCCAGGCAGGCCGCCATACACGGGACATTCGAGTTGTACGTGCCGGAGTGCGTAACGGATAAATCACCGAATGCCTGCATGAATTCTTCCTTACCGGCCAGCGCACTGACCGGGAAACCACCGGCCATACCTTTGGCACAAGCCACAATATCCGGGGTGACACCAAAATATTCCTGGGCCCCACCCAGACTCACGCGAAATCCGGTAATAACCTCATCAAATATTAATAGAGCGCCGTTATCGGTGCACAGACGTCGGATTCCTTCAAGGTAATCAGGTCGGGGCATAATACAACCCGTGTTGCACATGATAGGTTCCATCAGAACGGCTGCAATCTCGCCCGGAAACCGTTTGAAAACATCTTCTATCAAATTCAGATCGTTCCAGGGCCGAATGATTAAATGTTCTCCGTCGCTGGCGAGTTGACCTCCGCTGACCGGGATTGGATTGGGAGCTTCACGCGGTCCGGCTTTGTCTATCGGCGGAGCGTAATTCCAGAAGATATTGTCAAACCAACCGTGATAGTGTCCTTCAAAGCGAAGAATTTTCGTCCGTCCGGTGATGCCGCGGGCAAGTCGAATGGCCGCGTGTATGGCTTCGCTGCCGGAACCGGCAAATCGCACCATGTCCGCACACGGGATTAACTCACAGAACTTCTCGGCCGCCTCAATTTCGAGTTCATGTTGACCGGCGTACATCAGACCGCGATCAAGCTGCCGCTTGACGGTTTCAATCACGGGACCGGGCAAATGACCTAATAACAACGGCCCGCGGGCCAGGACGTAATCGATAAATTCGTTACCATCGGCATCCCAGACATGCGATCCTTTGCCGCGCTCGTAGAACATGGGATGGGGACGCCAGTTCTTGCGGACATTGCTGTGTATTCCGCCGGGGGTGGTCCGACAAGACCGTTGGTAAAGCTTCTGCGACCTGGTAAATCTCATGATGACAGCATAATCTCCTTTCCGCTGGCTGAAGATTCGTACGCGGCCAGCGCCGCCGCCACAGCTTGACGTCCATCCCATCCGGTTATCACCGGTGGTTTTTTATTTGCCACCGCGTCAATGAAATCCTGACACTGCAGCGTGTAACTTTCCAACCTGACTGGATCCAAAAATCCCTTACCTTGCCAATCGATCGGCTCTTGCGTCTCGGCAACTTTCCACTCACCATCAGTTGCGATACGCAGCTCTCCATAGGCATCCAGATCGATAAGTCCCTTCTCACCAATGATGCGAACGCTGAATTGAGAACGCGGAAACGACGGTTTGGGTGCTTCATAGCAACTCCACAAACTCACCGGTGTACCGTCCTGAAGGGTCATAAGGAGCATTGAGCTAAGTTCAACCTTGGCCTTGGGATCGATACTCCCGCATTTGGCATAGACGGTCTTGATCTCTTTTCCGGAAAACCAGCGGATGCGATCGAAGTTATGGATGGCGTGGCCGAACAACGTACCGAGGTTTTCCGGGTCGCTCTGCCACTTGGGCAGACCTTCAAGACCGATGGACACCAGACTCATCTCTTCCATCTGAACAATCCGGCCGATAGCGCCTTCGTCAATTAACTGTTTAGCCTTTATGTTGCACTTTCGTGTACGTTGGGAGAACGCAATCGAGCTATAAACACCGGCGGCCTTGCACGCATCAAGAATTGCATCACACTCATCCACAGTGCATGCCATCGGTTTTTCAATAAGCATATGCTTACCCGCCCTGGCCGACGCTATCGACTGTTCGGCATGGACGTGATGGGGCGTTGTGATAAACACCGCGGATATATCATCTCGTACCAGCAGCGAATCTACCGATGGCTCAAGGTCCATACCATAATCCTTCGCCAGCTCCGCCGCCCGCGAGCCACAGGTCACCGCTTTAAGGGTTGCACCCGAACAATACTTTGAAATCACCTCCGAATAGGTACGCCCCATGAAGCCCGAACCGATTACGCCAATTCCTACATCGCTCATAATTTGTTCTCCCTTGCGGTCGATCGGAGGATATGAAACATGTACATAACCCCGCCAATAACAATTAATACCAAACCAACTCCCAGGTCCGTAACAAACGCTATTTTATCCTCAACGTAGGGCAAAACCAGCAACACCAGGACACCCACCAGTGCCGTGGAAATTCCGACTACTTTGAATGGCGAGGGCACTCCATGTAGATGATCCAGTGTATCAGGAGTTTCTACGGGATTGTCGAGTCGGTCCGCAAAATCCCGATTTCGAACGCGTTCCGCCGGACCGGCTGGAAACACCAGGCTGGCAACAACCATGATGACCAGCGTGGTACCAATTGTTGCCAACGTGATTATGTTTTCCGCAGCACCAAATGTGAATGCTGTCAGTCCAACGATTACCCCACACAAAAAGCCCGACAAGGCGCCAATATTCGAACATCGTCGCCAGAGCAAACCGGCCAGCATAGGGATAGCCATCGGTGGACCGGCCACACTGAAAAGCTTGACCATTTTTCTGAACAAGGTCCCCTCACCCTTGTAGACGGCAATGAACATGGCCACACCTAACGCAATAACGCCGATAAGCAATGTCATAGCCCGCCCTACCAGGACCAGCCGTCTTTCGGATGCATTGCGATCGATAAGTCGACGATAAACATCGTTTGTCAAAACACTGGCCACCACATTGTAATCCGAGCTGAGGGCGGACATGGTCGCGGAAAACATGGCCGCGATAATAAGACCCAAGGTGCCTACCGGTAATAAAGTGACACAAATCGCTCCGTAGATTTTGGCCGGATCGGCATCAGGAAGAAACTGTCTTGCCGCCATTGCCGGCAGAAAAAAGATCGGCGGACCGAGAACGTTCAAACCCGCCACTAGAAGGCCGACTCTGCGGGCATCCCGCTCATCCCTAACGCAATAATACCTTTGAACCAATGCAAAATTGGTATTGTACATAAGTAAAATCAGCAGGAAAAAGACCAGCACGTAAGACCATGGATGCTCTGTATCCGTCCAACAAAAGAATCCTTTCGGGGAACCGGACACTAATCCGCTGAATCCACCGACTCTGGCAAGCGATAGTGGAACCAGCAAAACGATGCCCGCCATCATTACTATAAACTGCAGGAAATCCGTAACTGTTACCGCCCACAATCCTCCCATAAATGTATATACTAAAATAATCACCCCGCTCCAGAAGATGCTCTTTTCCAGTGGCAATCCCAGTCCCCGTGAAACGAAGTATCCAATAGCCAACAGTCGCAGTCCATCATCGATTATACGTACAGGAACGTTCGTCCATGCAAACGTCTGGCGAATTCCCAAACTGAAGCGGGACTCAAGATACTCAACCGGACTTACAATCCGGGCTCGCCGCCAACGCCAGGAAAGCAGCAGGGCACCTATCAATACGGCGGGAGCGGTCACCCAGTACAGAGTCACCGCCACGAATCCATGCTTATACGCCAGTTCGGAATAGGCCACAAAAGTAAAGGCGCTGAAGCTGCTCATGTAAAATGATACCCCGCTCAGCCACCAGGGAATCCGATTGCCTCCACTGAAATAATCTCCTATCCCCCGCATATATCTATAGAAATACGCGCCGATACCAAGCATCAAAATGAAGTACCCGACCAGTACGACATAATCGCCGTGTTGGAGTTGTTCTGCCGCTAGGATCATTCGCTAAATAACTCTTTTACTTCTGCAATCTTTGACAACACCCCGCATGCTCGATCGTATTCACCTTGACCGTATGCCACGTCGAGCTCTTCAAGCAGCTTAATCAATCGCCAGGCGGTTTGCGAATTTGGCGTGCCCGCACGGTTTTTTGCGTCGATTGACCGTAAATCGTTCATTTTAGCCTCGGCCAGAACTCGATTGGCCTGTTTCATAAAATATTGTCGCAAGTCCTGATATTGCAGCTCGCGCACAATATCCTGAGCAAATCGACGATGGTTCGGTGACCCCGTCTGCATTGCATGATTGAATCCTTCCGGCATAACAAAATTACGAGTTTTGCCCATGGCTGCCGTCAACCTGTTATTCTGTGCTACAGCCTCCGGCAAAACCTCTTGCCCATAGAACTTACATATTTGATCATACTCAAATGGTACCTGCCGAACTTTCTCATCCCTTACGGTAGTCACTCT
>CP070790.1:2689609-2695393 GCA_020346805.1 Planctomycetota bacterium | reverse complement strand
GATACTAAAGTCAAAATATCCGCCAATTCTGCCTCCCGGGCCGGTTACATAGAAACTGGAACTATCGATTGAAAAAGTATTGAGGGGTTTGTTAAAACGCACCTTAATCTCTTCATTCACACCGACCAGCCAAGCGTCGGACTCAGGCGAATAATCCATCACCAGCGGCATCTGCGTGTCTTCGGTGATAAAATAGCTCATGTAATCCGACTGGCCGTGGAAGTCCGGGCGGTCAGAAATTCGGACAATGTAATAGGTCTTTGGCAGCAATCCCTGGATGGCAACCGAACCGATCTGCTGACCCTGGGGAACTACGTCATTTAATACTGTATCGTCGGCCAGGCTGAACACCGTAACGTATCTGAATCGACTTATCCTGTTGTAATATACGTTAATCGCTTCGATATCGACCGGCGTCTTAACCTGTCCGCGGTAGGGGTAAAGCGAGTCGATATCACCTGTGGGGAAGGCCGCCGAAGTGTTAAAACTCATCACAAACTCACCACCTATGGCAACACCCTGGCGGCTGGGTAAGCGGCTGCTCACCACCGCGTAATGAAACTGGTCTTCCGAGAATTTCTGTTCGGGTTTTATCATAAGGCTGCGGCTGCTGAACTCATATAAGGCATCGGTGTACCTCTCTCCGGATTCCGACAGCAAACTGAATGTCTCATTGTCAACTGCAGGCTGATTGATGTCCCGGTCGAATAGCACCACTACCGGGGCATTCCCGGGTATATTACGTGCACCCTGAGGGGGATAGCAATGCACCACCGACGGTGCCTCTGCCTGCATATCGGCCAGGGTAATGTACTTATCAGTTACAGCCTGAGCCCCGTTGCCGTCGGTAGCGATTGTTCTGACAATGTACCCTCCCGCTGGCCGTTGAGTCAGATCAAGCGAGGCGATATGACCCGGGTACGGAACCGGATCGGTTGAAGAAGAAACCTCTTCCCAGACCGTGGTATCCGGTAGTTGACCGAGCAGAATCCGGTAGTCTGAAAAATTGGTGGCGTCCCAGACGCAACCCAGGACCCGGAGTGAATCTATCACCGGAGTACTCTGTCGGGGATAGAGAAGTGCGATCTTCGGCCGTCCATCGATCCGCCCCACGTGCAAAAAATACGATACCGCCGGTCGCTGGATCAATCCAACTAGATCCGGGTTCGAAGCCACCTTGACTCTCAACCGCACATCGTATCCGTCCGCGCCGTCGGCTTCCGCGTCCCAGATCAATTCGTGATATTCGCCTGCAGGTGACGAGGCCAGGCGACCAGTATTGCCTATAATTGCAGCCGGCCGCCAGTTCCCTCCGCCAAGAGTTGAATACTCCACCGCAACGATATCGCAGGCATCACTCTGAAAATCTACAGTCTTAAAACCAAGCCTGACTTGATTGTTAAGACTGTCCTTTTCAACAATCCGAATCTCTTCCAGCCACGGTGGAGTATTTGGCAAATTCGTGCCATTACGCGGCGTTACCGCCTTGCTTAAATAAAGAGTATTAAAACCACTTGCGTTACCATAAACGATATCCGGGTCTCCGTCTCCATCGATATCACCGGCAGCCATACCCCAGGTATCTTCAGGTGGAGAATTCCAAGTCGCCACCTGTTCCAGTGTACCGGATCGGTTTATATAGACTCGATTAGGCTGGTCACCTTTCCAGCCATTGGCGCTTGCCAGATCCAGGTCCCCGTCCAGATCAACATCAATCCAGCAGATTTCCAAAGTATAGTCAGCGTGCAATGAGGTCCATGTGGCCTTTCGGTCCAATTTTCCGCTTTGATTAATATACACCCTGTTAGGCGCGTAGACATTGCCGCAGGCCAGATCAAGATCGCCATCGCCGTCGACATCGCCCCACGCCACGCTGTAGGTTATGTCATTTTCCTCCGAAGCCCAGCCTGCCACAACATCCAAAACTCCGTTGTTGTTGTAATAGATAACATTATACCCCGGACCCGAGTAGTCAGCCATATGCCCATTACCGCAGGCAAGATCGAGATCGCCGTCGTTATCAACATCGCCCCAAGCCAGACCTAACGTCCATACGCCTTCATTATCCAAGTTAGACCAGGAGGAAACGGTGTCGAGCTGACCGTCATGATTCAGGTAGAGTCTAATTGGCAGCAAATCTGAACAACCACAGGCAAGATCAAGGTCCCCATCACTATCTACGTCCCCCCACGCCAAACCATGGGTAATGTCTCGCTCATGGGAGGTCCAGCTTGCCTGAGATTCCAACACGCCTTCATGATTAATATAAAGGGCGTCCGTTCTACGATTGCTCACATTTCCTCGGCCACAAGCAAGATCGAGATAACCGTCGCCATTCGCATCTCCAAAAGCTATACTGTATACTGCACCATAATCTGATGAAGCCCACTCCCAACTGGTTTGCAGTTCGCCTCCAACATTTTCATAAACGCGGTTGAAATAGAACCAGTTACCACAGGCAAGATCCAGATCTCCGTCGTTATCAATGTCCCCCAGATCAACGTCAACAGTCTGTTGCTCCAGCTCTGGTTTCCAATGGGTCGAGTCTTCCAATACCCCGCCGTGGTTCATCAGAATTACCGTCTGATTCTCCTTCGCACCAAGGGCCAGGTCCAGATCGCCATCACTATCTACATCTCCCCAAGCACTGGCATACGCCTTATAGCCAAAGTAACTCTCTTCCACCTGGCATGACCAACTGGCCATGTTGTCCAGTGTGCTATCTCTTCCCTGATAGACCCGTATCGCAACAATCTCCGGATCTCCACCTTCGTAATGACTCGTGACAGCAAGATCGGCATCGGCATCGCCATCCATATCCCCCCAGGCAAGACTGGTTGCTGGGAAGGTTTCGGTCGACGTCCAACTGGCCATACCTTCAATAGCCCCCTCATAGTTCATATAAATGCGAATGGGACCCTGAGGTTCACCTCTGGCTACCGCAATAGCATAGGCCAGATCTAAATCGCCGTCGCCGTCGGCATCACACCAAGCGATATATGCCCAGCTATAATAGTTCACAGTAGGTTCTAGTGAGTTCCAGGAAGCCTGATTTTCAAGGATTCCTCCCGTGTTGTGGTAGATCCGGTTTGGGTTGCCTGGCCAATTACCGCAGGCCAACTCAAGATAACCGTCACCATCTATATCCGCCCAAGCGACCGATAGTGTCACATCCTCTTCCTGGGTTGACCAGCCCGCAACAGTATTGAGAACACCATTATGATTAAAGTAAATTCTGTTTGGCTGACCCACTTCCGCGGGGAATTCGTCGCCATAATTACCGCACGCCAAATCCAGATCACCATCATTATCAAAATCGCCCCAAGCCACGCTTTGGGTGGCGTCCCATTCGACCGATGACCAACTGGCATACTCTTCCAACACCCCATCCACATTCATATAAATCCGGTTTGGACACCCATACACCGTATCATATTTCGATTGTCTGTTGCCGCAGGCCAGGTCAAGGTCACCGTCGCCGTCGACGTCGCCCCAAGCCACACTTGTAGTAATATCCGATTCACGCGATGACCAGCCGGGCGCTATTTCCAAAACGCCATTGTTGTTGAAATAAATCTCGTTCGGCATCCCCACTTCATAGCCACCGCCGCCCTTGCCGCAGGCCAAGTCGAGATCACCGTCGCCGTCGACATCTCCCCAGGCTATCGACCAAGATGACAATAATGTATTGCTGCGCCAAGCGGGAAGGGTGTCCAGCGGCACTTCCTGGGCAACCAGGCTACCAGCCGACACCAGACATGCTGCAACTAAAATCGAGAGGCATCTCATTGTCGGTTCCTTTCGATGGCAATACCCACTTTCAAAAGTGTTTCCCTCTACTAAAATACAAAAGTCCACCAGTAAAGTTGGTGCATAATGAAACCCATTATTCTTGTTCAGATGGCCATTCAATATTTTCCACGCCTATCCTTTTCAGAATCATCAGGGATTTGTCAGATAGGTGAGTTGCTACACCGCCGCAAAAATTTGTTGTGGGAATTATGACGAGAATTGAGACAACCTTCCTCATACCCCGCCCCCGAGAAAGATGGTGGATCATGACATATACGCTTTACGCGGCATTGTATGATAACACTTGAGTTAAATATAGCATTACCATCAGGAAAATCAATAGATTTGTATCGACTTCAGAGCTAATAATTCAGCTTATCCACCGCGGCTTCCAGATGGTCCGGGGCCAGGTGGGCGTAGATCATGGTGGTCTGGATGTCGGAATGGCCCATGAGTTTCTGGACCGTGGGCAGATCGACGCCTCTCATTATAAGCTGGCTGGCGAAAGTATGACGGAGGGCATGGAGGGTCGTCAGGTCTTTGATTCCAGCCTTCTGGGCGATCTGGATGAGTTTACGGCGGAGTTTGGTCTTGAGCATACTCCCATCTGAGTGAGGGAAAACATAGTTGCTCTGGAGCCCCCTGTCGTTCTTCTCCCTAAGGTCCAAGAACAGGTCATAGAGTTTCTGGTTGATCGGTATCTCCCGATCCTTAGTCTTGGGATTCCAGTCCGTCTTGCGGTGTATCTTGATTCTTCGGCGGTCGAAGTCAACGTCATTCCACTCCAAATGCTCCAGTTCCGCCTTTCGCATACCGGTATTGAGGAAGGTAAAGAAGATCGGATATAGAACATCTGGCATGTATTTCAATAGAGTCTCGCACTCCTCAACCGTCAGGAACCTTGGCAGCTTGGAGTCAGTCGTTTTAAGCCGGTCAACCTTCAGGGTAGGGTTATCCTTCAAGTAATCCCACTTGATGGCAATGTTGAAGATTGTCCTCAGGGTATCGATCTCGAAGTTGATCGTTTTCGCTCTGGCACCTTTGCGAGTAAACTTGGTGGCCTTATCCTCGGACTTCACCGGTTTGCCATTGGGATTAACCAGGGCGTCCCTACGATAAACCTTGTACAGGTCAATATGCTCCGGCTTGATTTGGGATATAAAGACGATGTCAGAATAACCTTCGAGGAATCTATTGAAATTATCAATCACTGCCCGATAGCGTTTGGTAGTATTGGTGGAATGATTGGCTCCTGAATAGTCCAGAAACTTCTGGAAGAACTTGCCGATGGCAATATCATTCTTGGCGAAGCCGAACTCATCCCGGGCAGCCTTAACCTCGGCATCCTGAAGGGCCAGTTGAGCCACCTTTTTGGATGGTCCTACCCTTCGACGTATCCTTCTACCCTTGACAGTTATGTCAAGATACCAGCTTCTACCTCTCTTATATATCCGCCCCATGATAAAAACCTGTCAAAAAATTGGCACATATTTGGCACAACGACGATCTAAAAATAATATCGCCAAATTTAATCAATTGTCAAGTAAAAACTTACAGATATGTGAAAAGTTATGGCGGAGAGGCTGGGATTCGAACCCAGGGAACTCAAAGAGTTCAACGGTTTTCGAGACCGTCCCGTTCAACCGCTCCGGCACCTCTCCGTCACGTAACAGCTAAATATAAAAATCCATCGGCTATGTAAAGAGAAATCTGGAGTCATCCAGTCAGCCATCCGGGCACTTCAGGCCGCAAAATGATGTACGTCATCAGACATCCATCATTGACCATTTTATGACGCGGTTATGTCGGGTTTGTCACGCGGCTCGAAATCCGACCGATACCTTGAGACCCAGAACAGTATTATCCATCAACCTGCCCGGAGAACACGCAGACATCTGCCACCCGCAAAATTAGTCAAATTATCCATTCGGAACTGCGAAGAGATCGTAATGCTTCCAGTGCATTAAATTGCCTTCTGAAAGTCCGGTATTC
>CP070790.1:2683597-2689509 GCA_020346805.1 Planctomycetota bacterium | reverse complement strand
TTTCATCATCACAGCTTTGATTGATGGGACATGACGGATTTTTAAGCCCGCAGTTACATCCGCCTTTTCCGGAGGCATTGCGATATATTAGACGTACGGTCCAGAATATCGCCAAAGCCACGATCATTCCCACCATGATATATTCCAACATATCCCAAGATCCTTATGTTGAAGTTTGCTCATATAACCAATCGTCCAATTTGAAAAACAGCGACTGTCAGAATGTAAGCCAACAAGGTTAGACTGCAGAACTGAAATATGGCCCATTTCCAGGAGTTACTTTCTCGTCTGGTGGTCGCGATAGTAGCCATGCAAGGTGAGGCAATCAGACAGAACAGCATGATGCAGAAGCCGATGAGGGGGGTATAGTTTTCACGCAATCGTTCTCGAAGGCTTTCGGATTCTTTATTGGTTTCACCTACTGAATAGACGATTCCCATTTGGGCGACAAAAACTTCTTTAGCGGCCATTGCCCCGATCAGGGCGGTTCCGATTCGCCAATCGAAGCCCATAGGGCGTAATACGGGTTCGATGCCTTGGCCGATTCGTCCGACGACGCTGTAAGTCAACTTTTCCGTTTGCTTGAATCTTTCGATTTGCAATAACCGTTCATCCAGAGGTTTCTTGATATTTTCGAGGTAGTGAAGTGCCGCGGCATGAATCTTGGGATCTATCTTCTGGGCTTCGTTTTGTTCAAGTTCCCGGTTTATTGCAATAACTGTATCAAGGGCATTCAGAAATTCAGCCAGTGCCTGGTAGTCCGGAAATTGTTTCAGATTGTCAACAACCGCATTTTTGTGACCTTCAGTATCGGCAAAGTTGCTTTTGTCTTCATAGTATTCTGGTTGTTTGTTTGACATGTTCATTTCAGTTTGTAGGGCCTGGGTAAGCAAGTCTGAATCTTCTTTCAAACCCAAATAAGCGTTTAGGGCGGGGATCTTGGCATAATAGTCTGCCAACGCTTGTTCCCTCAGGGAGAAATAGTCTTGATCGAATTGCGTTTTATTGGGAAATGTGGTTAAGAACCAGAGTATTATTGAGATTCCGAGTATGATGGTACCGGCCTTTCTTAAGTACAGCCAGCTGCGATCCCACATATGTATTAATAATCCCTTGACCGTGGGTAGTCGATAGGGGGGCAGTTCCATCACGAAAGGTATTGTTTCTCCCCGGAATAAGGTTGAACGTAACAGCTTAGCGCAGATGATGGCCAATACTATACCGATGGTATAAATAATCCATAACATGGGGGCTCGCCATTGGTTTGGGAAGAAGGCGGGTATGATCAGAGCATAGATGGGCAAACGTGCACCGCAACTGATCAAGGGCAGGACCAGCATAGTGGTCAGACGATCGCGATGGGTTTCCAATGTTCGGGTGGCCAGTATTCCCGGTACCGAGCATCCGAAACCGATTAACATAGGGATAAAACTTTTGCCGTGCAATCCGATTTTATGCATTAAGCGGTCCATAATGAAAGCGGCCCGGGCCATGTAACCGGAGTCCTCCAGGACGGCAATAGACAAAAATAGCAGGACAATATTAGGAAGAAATACGATGACACCCCCAACGCCGCCGATAACTCCATCGATTAAAAGCGATTTCAGGGCGCTCTCGGAGTCTTTTGGCCACCAGGTTGTAATTTCCTGACTCAGCCAGGCAAATCCGTGCTCAATCCAGTTCATAGGTGGTTCGGCCAAAGTAAAGGTTAGTTGAAAAACCAGGTACATCAACAAGGCAAAAAGGGGCAAACCTAGAATACGGTTGGTTAAGACCAGGTCTATTTGGTCACTGAGGATGTGTCGGGCCTCCACCGATTGAGTTACCGCTTCAGTGCACGCTCCGGATATAAAACCGTAGCGGCGATCCGCCAATACGATTTCAGGTGAATCACCGCATATGCCTTCAATGTGTTGCCGAGTCTTTTCCGCTTTGTCGAGGATATTTTCGAGTTTGTTATTAGTGATTTTTTGAAGATGTTTAATGGCTTCAGAGTCGTTTTCGAGAAGCTTGATGGCATACCACCGGTTTTGTTGTGCGGTCCGGTGATTATCGGTCAGCATTTCTGTCAGCTCCTGGACGTGTGGTTCGATTTCACGGCCATAATCAATTTGGCGCTGATTGGTCACTGCCTGAGTTCCGTCTTGACCGATTTTAACCGCGGTCGCTAAAAGATTTTGTATTCCTATCCCTTTGTGTGCAATGGTGTGAATAATGGGAACACCTAATAATGCAGATAATTTCTTGTCGTCGATATTGTAGCCGCGAGCTTCGGCTATATCGCTCATATTAAATGCCAGCACCAGGGGTACGCCAAATTCAAGTAATTGAGTGGCTAAATATAAATTTCGTTCGAGGTTGGACGAATCGATTATATCGATTACGACGTCAACGTTTTGGTCCATTATGAAATTACGGGCGATAATTTCTTCGATGCTGTAGGCCGTCAGACTGTATGTGCCGGGTAGGTCGACAACCCGCAGATTGATGCCCTTCAGGATTGCAGTTCCTTCCTTCTTTTCCACGGTAACGCCGGGATAATTGCCTACATGCTGGCGGGATCCGGTAATGGCGTTGAAGATGGTGGTTTTTCCGGAATTGGGATTACCCGCCAGGGCTATGGTTAGATGAGGTTTGTTCATTGTGATACCTGGTGTCTCGGTTGTTCGATAATCTCCTGCACTTCGATACCTTCAGCCTCAACCTTTCTCAGGGCCAGGTTGTATCCGCGTATTTTAATACCAATTGGGTCTCCCAATGGTGCAATGCTTTGTACCGTGACCACCGTATTGCGAACTACACCCATGTCCGCCAGTCTTCTGATGGTGGGAGTAACGCCCCTTATGCGGACAATTTTAACTTTATTACCGGGTCTGATGTTTGCCAAAGTGGTGGTCATTTACTGGTTTTCCTTTTAGCACAAAAGTTTCTGAAGGTTTTGAGCCATTCTTTACCTTTTCCGTGAGGTTGGTTTTCGATGAATTCCACAAGCCCGTCCAGTTTCCGTAATAACACGTCGTCGACGTTGTGTTCGATTCGGCAGGCATTGTTTTCGGCGTCGGTTTGGTTTAGTCCTAAGACATTGATTAGAAAGCGCCTGAGTATTCGATGGCGTTTGGCGACCGCTTCGGCAGCTTTTCGTCCCTGCTGGGTAAGGGTAATAAGCTGATAGGGATCGTAGTTAACCAGCTTGCGTTTTGACAGCAGCTTAAGTGCGGCAGTTACTGCCGATTTGCCCACCTCAAGTTTGTTGGCGATGTCGCGAACCCGGGCCACTCCCGCTTGGGAAATCAGGGCCAAAATGGCCTCCAGGTAATCCTCCTGAGAGGGGCTGAGGTTCGATTTTTGGGCCTCGGCCATCGAAAAACACCTCCGGGCGATGGAATTACAGGGGCACTAAGTTTAATCTCTGCAACATTGTTCACTATACTGAACATTATACCTTCCGGATATGCCCGGTCAAGCACCTCTGCCGGCGGACAGGGGGAAGAGGGGAATTGGGCGGGATCATTTATGCTCCCGACGTTTGGTGACCCAAACAGTTGGAACCGGCTCTTTGGTTGTTACTTTTGTTTTTTCAGATGCTTGTCGAAGAATTCATATACCAACTTGGATACGATTTGAGCATTACGGCCCTTAAAACCGTGGCCGGAACCTTTGGCTGTATGAAATATTACATCCACCCCCGCCTTTTTTAGCGCCTCATAAAATATTACACTCTGATGATATGGAACAGTGTCATCCATGTTGCCGTGCACGATCAGAAAGGGAGGATCATCGCTGCTGATGAAGTTGATGGGATTGGCCAGTGCGATTTTATCTTTGTTTTCTTGAATAATAGGGGCGCCGATGAGTTGCGACCAAGGTGAATCGGGAGCGCTATGTTTAAACCTGCTGTTTGGCAGGGCGTGGGCATCGCCCTGTAGGAAATCAGTAGGCCCATACCAGTCGCAAACTGCCTGCACTCGGCTGGAGTATTGGAGATTCCCCAAGTCACCTTCCAGTTCCTTCACCTCACCGGTTGTGCCGAGCAGGGCAACCAGATGGCCTCCGGCAGAGGAACCCCATGCACCGATCCGATTTTGGTCGAGATTGTACTTTTTTGCATTTGCTTTGAGCCACCGAATGGCGGCCTTGCAGTCATGAATTTGTGCGGGGTATTTTGCATCCTGGCTGAGGCGATAGTTGATGCTGGCGACGGCGTAACCCTGGGTTGTAAATCCCTTGGCCCGGGGATTATTTTTACTGCCTTTTCTCCATGCCCCGCCATGTACCCAAACGATAAGCGGCAGCGGTTTTTGGTCCGGATTTTTCGGCAGGTATAGATCCAACAGAAGCGACTTTTGGCCAGCGCGGGCATATTCGAGATTTCGTAAAACCTTTCTTTTCGGTTCAGCCGTAGGTTTGTCGGCTTTTAAGGGCTGCTTGGTTTCAGGGCCGGAAATTGTCTGGTCGGGTTTCGTACCAGGGGTAGTGTCGGTAAGACTACATCCGGCGAAGAGTATTGCAATTATCGCTAATCCATTATGCAAAAGACATTGATTATGCTTGACCATTTTTGTTCCTTTTTCGAAATAAGTCCGGAATGATAATTCCACTAACTGTTTATCATTGACGGTAGAATTATAGCTCTGATGGGCCGGCGGCTCCAGTGGGGGTGGTTGGGTGAAGGCTTGGGGGCCGGTGCATTGATGTATGGTATGATGGTCTAAAGCATGAAATAAAACACGGCTCCTTTATCCGGCTCACTTTTGGCCCAGATACATCCCCCATGCCGGTGGACGATACGCTGCACGGTAGCAAGTCCGATGCCGCTCCCTTCAAACTCATCTTTTCCGTGCAGGCGAGAAAAAGAACTGAAGAGCCTGTCGGCGTATTCCATATTAAAACCTTCACCGTTGTCTCTTACGAAATATGTTTGTTTTTTATCAATCTCCATGATGCCGAATTCTATCTTGGCATGTTTTTTCTTTGAGGTAAACTTCCAGGCATTGCCGATCAGGTTCTCCATGACAATTTGGAGGAGATTCTTGTCTCCATATACGGTAATTTCTTCTTTAATGGTAAAGGTGACCTTTCGGTCCGGTTCTGTTTCCTGATGTACATCGGCAATTGTTCTAGCTATGGTGCTCAAATCGACCTCCTGTTTCATTAGATTGGCCCGAGTTACGCGTGACAGCATTAGCAGGCCGTCGATTATTTCGTCCATATGTTGGCCGGCCAATCTTATTCGGTTGAGATAATGTTTTCCCTGCTTATCGATCCGAGAGGCGTGTTCTTCTTGCAGAATCTGGCTGAAGCCGTTGATGGCCCGCAGGGGGGCGCGGAGGTCATGGGAGACGGAGTAGCTGAAGGATTCGAGTTCCTTGTTGGCGGCGGTCAGTTCGGCAGTGCGCTCGATAACCCGCTGTTCGAGTTCTTCATTCAACTTGCGAATTTCCTCTTCGGCCTGTTTGCGTTCGGTTACGTCACGGACGATAGCCAGCAGGCGGGCGGTACCGCCGATTACGGCACGCTTGAGGCTGACTTCAACCCAAAACAACCGGCCGGTCTTGTCTTTGGCCATCCATTCGAAAAGCTGAGGTTCTCCCCCGGCCGCCTTATTGATCAATTCCAAGGCATA
The DNA here is from genome assembly GCA_020346805.1 of Planctomycetota bacterium. Taxonomy (GTDB): domain Bacteria; phylum Planctomycetota; class Phycisphaerae; order UBA1845; family PWPN01. Next base: position 2,683,886 of record CP070790.1, on the reverse strand, counting down.
TTCTTGTGTGTAAGGTGGTTGGCCCGAACTCAGGTCTTCCACATTGAGTTGGTGTACCTCTTGGCTGGAATAACCATACAGGTCACACATTCTCTGGTTGACATCAATAATATCCCCGGTATCTATATTATGAACAAAAATGGCGTCATTGGCGGCGTTAAAGATTGAGCGGTAATTTTCCTCTGATTTTCTTAGTTCTTCATTCGCATGTTCTCGTTCGGTTATGTCGCGGGCGAAAGCAAAGTTATATTCCCGGTTGCCATATTCCATATAGTTTATTGAAATTTCC
>CP070790.1:2675723-2683497 GCA_020346805.1 Planctomycetota bacterium | reverse complement strand
GTTCATAAGCCTTGATAGGAAATGATATGGTTCATTAATTATGGTGAAATCTTTTTGGTCTAAAGCTGTGGTTATAATTGGTTTTATTGGACTGATGTCACTAATAATGGTCATGTCCATAAAATCTTTTAATGCCGAACTGGACACGATCTCACTGGTCCAATGGGTGGCCTGCGCGTCTTGTGGCCACTATTACATGGAACAACTTGGCAACCGCCCGGCCAAGTGTAAAGAATGTGGTGAGGAGGCCCTCTGGCCTGCGATGCGTTGTGCCGATTGCAATGTGATGGTTTCAATTAATCTTCGTAAGTATAACCCTGAGGGACGTGAGCCATATTGCATAACTTGTGGCTCCGGCAAACTGGTAAAGATAACGGAAGAAGGTAGTCAGAAACCTCCGCCCCCATAGTGAGTTGCATAAAGGATACTGACATGGACAACGAATTAATCCATGTTTCGGTTCGAAATCCCGGATCTGCCGAGAGTCATGACCGATTATTTGTTTACCAGTTGATTCCGGGTTTTACTCTTATTGAGGTATTGGTTGTTGTTGCCATTATCGCCTTGCTTATTAGTATTTTACTGCCATCCATGTCCGGAGTGCGCCATCAGTCCAAAAAACTTGTCTGCGCTACCAACCTCCACACCTGGTCCTCAGCGGCGATGTTGTATGCTCAAAGCAATCAGGACTTTATCCCCCGCGATTATGGGTGGAGCCCCAGCTATGACTTTCCATATCCTCACGTATGCGCACCGGAGGTTCTCTCGCAATACCTTGGTGGACCGAAGTGGCCCTTGATCCCTCTTAAAGAAGACCCTATGAGACTTTCCAATACTGTCGCCGATCGTAGAAGACGCGATGAGTTGCTGGCCCCAATCTTCGCCAGGATGGAGATGCTTCAGTGCCCCGCTTTCCCCAAAACGGGACTTGCACCTCTGGTAATTAACGGAGAGATTGTAGATGAACAGCCATTAGATTATGCTATTAATGCCTTTGATTTCAGTCGCTCGATAGCAGTTGGGGGCGGAGGTGTGGGACAAGGGATCACCAAAATGTCAGTGATCAGTAAACCCGGACAATTAATATACGTTACGGAGGTTAATAGGGAAAACGCGCTGGATTGTTTCGGCTTTCACGATGTATACAAGCCCAAGCAGACTTGGTGGGGAGCGGTTCCAAGGATGATCAACGACAACCGTCATCCGGGATTTTATTCGCGCACGGTTCAGTCGGGAACATCGACAACGAAACTTGCATCCAGCAATGCCCTTTATTTCGATGGCCACGCTGTAACCATGCCGATCGATCAAATGACGATTTCGCTATTTACTCCTTATCTGGACCCGACTGACCCAAATAACCGGCCAATTTATTGAGATCCTTTAACCATACTGGAAAGGATGATGCAGCTTGAGGGAAGACTGTGGTACAAGTAGGGGCGTTATGAGAAAGTGGGATCATGTTCATGACCTGGCCGAGTGGAAGCGCCCAAGGCGACGATATAGAAATACTTTGGTCTTGTTACCACTAAGAAAATCCTTCGAATATGGGGGATACCCTCACGGGTATTATTTCCACAGCCTACAAACCGCCACTAACAAGTGCACGCCGATTTTGATCGGGGAACCGAAGAGGTGTAAACTTCTGAAGTCGCCGTAGTATTTTATGATTTTACTCGGTGTATGCTGACCGTAAGATTCGCAATAGGATCTTGACTTGAACCCTGAAGAGCCTTTAATCTTGTCGGAGATATAACATAAACTAATTACTTACAGGAATGGTAAATCAATCATGAAAACACCTTGCATAATTGGAATTATCATATTTTGGATCGCAGCATCCATCGTTGGTTGTGGCGGTAATGAGAATCCCCTGGGAGCGATCCAAGTCAAGCTCGGACATGTTCTGCCAACCGAGCACCCCTCTGCAGTTGCCGTTGAGAAATTCGCAAAGCTGGTCAATGAAAAAACACATGGAGCCATTGAAGTAACGGTTTATCCAAGTGGTCAGTTGGGGCAGGAGAAGGATCTTGCCGAACAGGTGCAGATGGGCTCACTTAAGGCCGCTCGATTGTCTGCCAGCCTGCTTGAGGTCTTTGTCCCGGAAATGAGGGTTCATAGTCTACCCTATCTTTATCGTGATGATGAGCATAAGCGGAAAATCTTTGAGGGTGCCATTGGTAAGGAAATCCTTGAAGCAGGTGCCTCGAAAAATATCATGGGCATCCTATACTTCGATAGTGGTTACCGTAGCTTCTATACTCAGAAACCGATTCGTAAGCCGGAAGACCTGGCCGGGATCCGCTGCCGAGCTCAGAATAGCCCCATGATGAAGGATGTTATCAAGTATCTTGGAGCCAGCCCTCAGGTTGTGAATTGGAATGAGTTATATACGGCATTATCCCAGGGCGTTGTGGACGCTGCCGAAAACAACATTTCCACGCTGTACTATGCGCGTCATTATGAGATTTGCAAATACTATAACCTTACGGAACATGTTGGCACACCTGATGTGATTGTCTTCAATACCACCTTTTGGAATAATACCCTTACTGCTGAGCAGCGCGATCAGATTCGTGAGGCTGCCGGCGAGGCCGTAGCGTTGCATTGGGATAACTGGCAGGTCCAGTGCGCCAAGCAGTTAAAAGAAATGCGGGAGAAGGGAGTCACGATATCCACTCTGGATAAAACACCTTTTGTTAACGCCGTCCAACCCATATATGATCAGATTAAGGGTACCAAGCTTGGTGATCTGGCGGCTCGTATTAAAGCAGTTCGGTAGCATGATATTGATTCCAAAACAACATACATTTCGACTGGAAGAAGTGAGGTGGTTCAAGTGAATCTTGATTCTTCAGGTAACGCGCTGCCCTCTGCCGGCCCTTTGCGTAATCGTCTGCGTTTCTGCTTAACGTCTTTGCACCGTTTAAGTACAAGGATTGTGCATTATACCCAAGCGATTTTACGTCTGTTTCTGTTTATTTTATTGGTGGTGATGATCATCGACGTTTCAACACAGGTCGCCCTCCGCCAGATAGACAAATACTTTGAGGTTTCCACTTCGACCGGCAAAACAGAAGAAATGCCCGCCCTGCTTTTGATCTGGGTGGCACTAATAGGCGGAAGCCTTGCGGTAAGTGAAAGATCCCATCCCAGTATTGATGCGCTGGTTCGTCTTTTCAGCCGCAATTGGCGGCTTATCAATGACCAATTCGTCTATGGATGCATGATAGCCTTTTCAGCGATTGTTCTGCTGTGGGGTGGATTCAAACTGACAATATTTACATTTAACACCGAGCAAATTACGCCCGCCTGGGAACTGCCGATGGCATATGTTTATTTAGCACTTCCCTTGGCTGGTATTTTAAACTTGATTTATCTTATGCATATGTGCTTGACGAGTCTGCTACGACTCCTCGGTGAGCCTGTCGAGGATGGAAGTAAGGTGTTCACAGATCAATCACCACTGTCCGGTTCGGAGTAGCTACATGGACCTTTCTCCTGTATTTGTGCTGGCCCTCCTTTTTTTCCTCCTGGCAGCTCTGCGTATACCTATTGCATATGGGATAGGCATAGCTACGGTTCTTACTATGGCGGTTTATATTTTGGCCCCTGCCAATCCTACTCACTCTTTCTGGTATGCACTCACCCTGGCCAGCCAGCAGATGTGTTCCAAGATGACCAAACAATTGGAAAACTTCACCCTGATTTGCATCCCCTTTTTTATCCTGGCCGGAATGCTGATGGGTAAGGGAGGGCTGGCCCAGCGGTTGATTGATCTGGCCAACGTTCTGGTGGGCTGGATCCCGGGGGGGTTGGCATTGGTGAATGTTCTGTCCTGCATGTTTTTCGGAGCCATCTCCGGTGCGGCTACAGCCGCAGCCTCTTCGACCGGTTCTTTTCTAATTCCACTCATGGAAAAAGAAAACTATGGGCGTGAATACAGCACCGCCCTCACGGTTTGTTCGTCCACCCTAGGTCTGCTGATTCCTCCGAGCAATGCCATGATCGTGTATGCCGTTGCCCAAGGCAACATCTCCATCGCCGCTATTTTTATAGCTGGATTCCTTCCTGGAGCCCTGATGGGATTGGGCCTTATGGCTATGGCTGCCATAATTGCGCAGCGTCGTTGTTACGGCACTAGAGATAAGCATAGCTTTAGCATCTATGCATTGTGGACACAACTTCTCCGCGCTTGCCCCAGTCTGTTGCTGGTGATAATCGTATTGGGTGGTATTCTGGGGGGCTATTTTCACGCCAGTGAGGCGGCAGTCATTGCTGTACTCTATACCATGGTTCTCACCATGGTCGTATACCGCAATGTTAGTTTCCGGGAATTTTATGAACTTGTGATTCGGTGCGGGATTATCACTGCCTTCATCATGTTTTTAGTTGCTGTCTCCTTGGCGATGGGCTGGGTTTTGACCTATCTTGATATTCCCCAGGGCGTAAGCAAGGCTCTGGTCAGTACCGGCATAAGTGTCAGCTCGTTTTTGCATCTCCCTTCGGAAAAAATTGTTGTCCTGCTGATGATCAATATCATTCTAATAATAGTAGGCATGTTTATGGACCAGACACCGGCCATCCTGATCTTTACTCCGATCTTTATTCCGGTGAGTAATGCCTTGGGTATGCACCCGATTCATTTTGGTCTGATTATGATTACCAACCTCTGCATCGGATTATGCACACCTCCCGTAGGGACAGTGCTTTTCGTCGGTTGTGGTATCGGCAATACCACGGTGACAAAAATCACAAAACCCCTGCTGCCTTTTTTCTTCGTCATGATTCTTATACTTCTTGTAATTACCTACGTTCCGGAAAGTTGGATCATGTGGCTGCCGCATCTTTGTGGTTATAATTGAACGCCGCGGATATACTGATAATACTCAGAGTAATTAATTACAAAATGTAGAGCGTTATAGTATTAAATTTATTAAAAGAACTCGTGGTTGTTATCTTTTAAAAAAGGGCAAAATTGTCTTGAAAGCACAGATTAATTAAATGGACAGGAGAACAGATGATCAAATTCCCATATTCCACTACATTAATGTTCATCCTTTCACAAGGACTGTTCGTCAATGCGGAGCCGCTCAAACCGTCAGCATGGCAGCCGTCCGCCCATCCCCAGGAAATTTCCTTTAGTATCGGCTCAAAATTCATGAAATACCGCATCAGTAAACATGGAGACAAGGCGGCGCGACTTTATTTCGACGAGTTTGTTCCGGCATTATTCGAACGGACCTTGATGTTTGATGAAATACAACTGCAGGACGACGAAGCCCTGGAGTGGATCTTCACCGGGGACCGTGGCGGAATCACTGTCCGCATCCAGAAATCAGTAGTCACCGTCAACAAAAGATACTATGATACTTACGGACTATCCCCCGCCACCAAGGAAAAACCTCATGCTCCCAGAAATCCGGAAAAACAGGTGGAGCAATTCGAGGTTGATTTCCAAGGTGATCTGAAATCAGTTACCGTCATCATGGATCACCAGGTAAGTGTCTCCATCCTGATCAATGGAGTACAGGTGATCCGTGAATTATGTGCCTTTGATCTGGCGCGACATCAGCTTCGTATGGCCGGGGACAAAAGTTATGCCCAAGGCAAATTACTCTTGCCTACCGACAAAACAACTACGGTCACCATAAATCCATCAAAGCACTATCAAACCATGCTCGGCTTCGGAGGCATTACCACACCTACCGCATATGCACAACTTAGTCCGGTCGGCAAGTTTCAATGGTGGCGGTATGTGACGGAGTATAATCTGCTGATCCAGCGCGAGTTTCCCAATGGCGAACGGTTGAATCCGCAAATGAGTAATTTTGATGATTTGGCCGTCGCTACACCTCATTCTTATGGTGACAATTTTCCTAACGGGGAAGTCAGCGATTTCAATTACCTTAAAACACTCCGTCAACTGAATGGGACGGTATTCTTCGAGTACTGGGCCCTCCCCCTATGGGCCAGGCAGGAATGGAGAGATGAGGCCACTGGCAAATCCCGGAATGGCGTCGCAAATCCTGATAAACTGGTTGCCACCATTATCCGCTATTGCCAGCTATGCAAAGAAGGTAGCGGGGCGCCGCCCGAGGTAGTCGGTATCCAGAACGAACAAACCCAGCCCACTGAAATCTGGCACCAGTTGACGCTAACCCTGAGACGTGAACTCGATCGCGCCGGTTTCAATACCACCCGAATCCACATGGCCGACGCCCCTACGCTTAAAGGCGGAACTATTTTTGCCGGTAATTTCAAGAAATCTCCCCAAGCATGGGAAAAAATAGATTATGCCGCTACTCATATGTATGACTATCAAAGTAACTTTTCCGATCCTGACTTATATGATACGAAGCTAAAGGAATTTAAAAACACAATAGGCAACAAACCTTTTCTCTCCACCGAGTTATGCATTAACCACCCGCATTGGCAGCGCTACAATTATCGGATCGCCCTGAGCATGGGGCAGCTTTACTACAAAAATCTGACCATTACCGATGCCTCGGCAATCTGCTACTGCTGGATGTTACTCAACGTTGTACAACCCAGTTATGGCTGGAGCCGATCGCTTTTCGTGCCCGACAAGGCCCATGGCTTTTTGCCTAAACCATCGAGTTATCAACTTCGCGTGTTAGGGGCCTACAGCCGGCGGATTCACAAAGGAATGGTGCGAGTCGATGCAAGTTCATCGGATCCCAATCTACTGTCCGTCGCTTTTGCAGGGGACAATAATGCCCTTACGGTCATAATGATAAATCGCTCCACTGCTGTTCAGCGAGTTTCCTTAAAAGGAATAAAAACCAAATTCAATTATTGTGAATATGTCGATCAATACAACGAAAATTCACTACAACAAGAACCTTCCGGGAGCACTATCGCAGTGCGACCGGGACAGATTGTTACCCTCTCCACCGTGCCGCTGAAGGAATTGCCTGCGGACTTTGTTGTTTTTGGTAAATGAAGGAAGTGATAAATGAGTTACACGAACAAGATATGTTCGGGTTTGGTTCATGTGTTGTTGATACTAGTCGCGTCCGTTCAGTTGGCGGTTGATGTTCGGGGCGAACAGGCAAAAACTACTGGACGTCAGGTGCCGGTTAAATCATCACCGGTTACTGACGCCCGCGGCAGACTGATATTTCCCGCGGCGCATACTTCGGTACATCCCCCCGTGCAGACTCTGACCACAGGACCCAAGTTCCATTGGTTCAGTTATTATGACGTGCTCCAGTTCGATCCCACACAAAGATACGTGCTCGGGATGGAGTCCGATTTTGAGAACCGCAGCCCCCGGCCGGACGACGTAATCAAGGTCGGTATGATCGATCTGCAGGATAATAATCGCTGGATCGAACTGGGTGAGTCGCGGGCCTGGTGCTGGCAGCAGGGATGCAGACTTCAATGGCGTTTCAGATCGAAAACCGAGGTAATTTGGAATGATCGCCAGCAGGAAAGATTTGTCTGTCATATTTTAGATGTTCGTACCCACAAAAGAAGAACCCTTCCCTATCCGGTCTATCATGTTGCCCCCGACGGCAAGTGGGCCCTGGGAACGGATTTCGCCAGACTCAGCCACATGGCCCGGGGCTATGGTTACAATGGCGTTCCCGATCCCGACAAGGATAGACTGGCTCCCGAAGGCTCAACCATTTATCGGTTAAATCTGGATACGAGCGAGCATCATGTGTTAATTTCCTTGGCTGATATAGTTAAAATACCATATCCTAAGGCTGATCCGAAAAAGGATAAATCCTATTTTAATCACATT
>CP070790.1:2669315-2675623 GCA_020346805.1 Planctomycetota bacterium | reverse complement strand
TCGTTGAATCGACGTGATGACTATCCCTACGATGCCATCCTGCTGCACGGTGCTTATAGTGATAATGTCAGGATCGGCGGAGATATTGCCAACTCGCTGACTGAATACAGCAAACGTTACGCATATCCCAAGGTGATAATGTGTGCGAATAATGACTTTGCTGAGTACATTGTAAAGAATTTCGCCGACAAGATTCCGGTGGTTCGCGGCTGCGGGGGGAGCTGGTGGGAAGACGGGGCCGCCTCCAGCGCGGTTGAGACGGCCATCTGTCGGGTGGCCCATCAGGATGTTATTACCGCCGAGACGGTATGGGCCGCCGCGGTGGAAAAGCAAAAACAAATCAAATTTCCCCAACATCTCTTCGATCGTGTCTGGGACAACATCCTGCTCTACGACGAGCATACCTGGGGTGCCCATAACAGTATTCGCGAGCCCGACATTGATTTCGTGCATCATCAATTTGCGGTCAAGGCCGCCTATGCCACCGACGCCGCCGAGAAGACCCAACACTTACTCGATCGCGGGTTGCAGAGACTGGCCGCCCGCGTCGATGCCCCCAAAGGTTCATTACTGGTATTCAATCCTGCAGGCCGATCCCAGACCGGCATAGTCGAAACGGAGATACCCCGCGGTATGATCATTAAGGATGACATTGAGATTATACCCCAACAAGTTCTCCATGAAGATGAATTAAAAAACGTCAAAGTGGCCTTTCTCGCCAAAGACGTGCCCGCGGTGGGCTATCGCACCTACCGAGTTGGACCGAAACCCGCAAATCCCCCAGCACATCCTCAACGGTTTGACGGCAAAGTTCTGGAAAACGACTATTATCGCGTGATCTTCGACCCGGCTACCGGCGGCATTACCAGCCTTACCGACAAGAAACTTGGAAAAGAACTGGTCGATCAAAACAGCAAATACAAACTGGGTCAGCTAATCTACGCTGCCGGTGGCGAAGAACAAAAAGGCCAGACCCAGCGGCTGTGTCCCGACCCGGAAAAAATAAAATTCATCACGCCCACAGAATCAAAGATCGAAGTCGGGGCCAACGGCTCGGTATTCAGTTCCGCCAAGTTAATTGCCAGTATAAACATGTTTCCGCGTATCGAGCTGGAAGTTGCTCTCTACGAACATCAACCGCGGATCGACTTTATCTACCGTCTGCGATAAAAGCTTACCTACGACAAGGAAGCCCTCTACATCGCCTTCCCCTTTGCCGGTAATAATCCGCAGTTCCGTTATGAAGTCGGTGGCGGGAGCGTCCGCCCCAACCAGGATCACTTCCCCGGTGCCTGCCGGGACTGGTTCAGCGTACAGCGTTGGGTCGCGGTAAACACCGACGATCGGGCGGTGGCCTGGACGCCAATCGATACGCCGTTGATTACTCTCTGCGACATGACTGCCGGCAAATGGCTGGACGAGCTTGGTCTTACCAACGGTACCATATTCGCCTATGTTATGAACAATTATTGGTTCACCAACTACAAGGCCGGCCAGGACGGCAACTTCACCTTCCGTTACAGCCTGACCAGCGGTCAGTCCATGAATCCGACGGCCGCATCGCTCTTCGGCGAATCGGTGGTCTCTCCCATGCGGGCCGTCCGCATACATACCCATCGCAAAGACGACAGGCTGCCGGCGAATAAGAGCCTGGTGCAGGTCGAACCTCAAAGCGTGATGATCAGTACCGTCAAACGCGCCGATGACGGCAAGGGCCTGATGGTTCGTGTCCACGAAACCGCCGGTCGGGATACCAACGCAATCTTGACCATTGGATTTGCCGGCATAACCAGGGCTTCGCGCTGCGATCTCGTCGAGCGCATAATCGAACCGATCGGCCTGAACAACGGCACCATCTCACTCAAGGTCAAAGCCAGCTCATTAACAACGGTTCGCCTGGAATGACTCCAACAGTTATTGCCCCGGCGCCCACAAGTATAAAAACTGCGGTTGGGGATACGGCCAACTTTCGGGTAAATCGATGTTAACCAGATTGACCTGCGGCTCACCGGCTGATTGGCGGGCATAAAGATTTGGTTTCCACCCCATCGGCCGATGGTACGTAACCACCCGCACCCGCGGGGCGTTAATCTTTTCCTTAATACCGTGGATAGCATCGCGCAAGGTGCCGATCTTATCCGCAAAATTTAGTTCCAGCGCCTGCTGGGCGGACCAGACCCGGCCGTCGGCCAGCTCGCGCACCTTCGTCTCATCCAATTTCTCCCGACTGTCGGCCACCACTTTTACAAAGCGATCGAAAAACTGATCGACCAGCTTTTGAAAGACCTCGCGCTCCTCGGGCTTCATCTTGCGGAAAGGTGAGCCGGCATCTTTCATCACCCCGGAAGTAATGGCATTGGACTCCACCCCAATCTTGCTCATAGTGCCGGCAAAGTTGATCATCTGCATGATCACCCCCACGCTCCCGGTCACCGTTGTCGGATGGGCTACAATCTCATCGGCCCCACAAGCCACGTAATATCCACCGCTGGCCGCCACGTCCATCAGCACCGCCACCACCGGCCGCTGGCCCTCGGTCTGTTCCTTGAAGCGCTGCAATTCGGTATACATTAAATCACTGGCGGTTACTGTGCCGCCCGGCGAGTTGATACGAACGATCAAGGCCTTGGCGCCGCTATCGGCGATGGCCTTGTCCAGCTTTTCGGTAAACAGCGAGACCGGATTCTCTCCTTCCTCGAACAAAGAAAACCCTCTGCTGTTGTGCAGCAATCCGTCAACATCGATGAGCACTATTTTGGCCGGGAAAAGCCCGCCTTCGTCGATAAGGACCGATTCGGTGAGCTTGCGATCCACCGGTACCGGGGTGATCTTATAGGCGGTCGGCCCGCAACCAGTAACAATGGCCGACAACAACAATACTATCAAGCATCGAATAATTGGTATTAAGCGTTTCAAGGTATATACTCCTGTAAAGGGTTTGGATCGAACGGGTACATTAGGCAACTATTGTAAAGACCCAAGCGAGACCCGCCAATCCCCAAAAAACAGAAGGAGAGAAAGAGAGATAGGTAATATGTTTTGGCCGTCATCCTGAAAGGATGCGCCTTCTTGAGAAACAAGTTTGGCCTATGAAGAATGGTACGACAGATTCGCAAATAGGTTAAACACATGAACCTGAGCGAAGACGAGTTTGAAGCGGTGGTTGAAGAGGCCATCCAATCCATCCCCCCCGGATTCAACAGATACCTGGATGAAATCGCGGTGGATGTGGAGGATATGCCCGATCAGTCTACCTGCGAGCAGGTGGGTGTACGCGATCCCCGCTCGCTGCTGGGCCTCTACCGAGGCACACCCGTGACCAATCGCCGCGTCGAAGCCCCGTACCGATACCCCGAAAGAATCGTTATCTATCAACGCAACATAGAAAGGATTTGCAAATCCAAAAAAAGAATGGTGACCCAGATCCGCAAGACCGTCTTACACGAGATCGGCCATCACTTCGGCCTCAGCGAAAAACAACTGAGGGAATTGGGGTATGGGTAAGCAACGACTATTGCCAGCATTCATCCTGCTGATGATATCAACAGGCTGCTTAAAGCCGGCACCGATGACCCACCTACAGCTTCAACGCGTCTAGATTAATATAGCCCGCTGTGTGTAAACAACGATTATTTAGAGTTTAATGTGAAGTAGTTAACATGACAGGCACATACCTAACGAGTAGTATATTGTGCCAAGAAGCGGCTGAGTTTAAAACACTCTCACAAGGATTAAGCTATGGCATATTTGCTGTTCTCTATTGGGGGTTTGTTCAACGCCGCAACTCTGGTACAAGTAGATGATCTGACTGTTCTCAAAGCCCGGACGGACCAACCTGCGCCGAAGAAAATCATGACTGTCTATTTCCAGCAACTGGCCCATTCCGCTCTCGATCGGCGGGCCGCCGAATACGAAAAATTAAAAACTACAGATCAACTCGCTGCATATCAAGAGCGAATGAGGGAATTCTTTATTACCCGAATAGGCGGATTACCCGAACGTACGCCGTTAAATGCCAAAGTCGTCGGCCGACTGGATGGCGACGGATATCGCATCGAAAAAATAATATACGAGTCCCAACCGCGTTTTTTTGTCACTGCGGCCCTCTACCTGCCCATCGGCAACCCACCTTATCCGGGTGTACTGGTACCCTGCGGCCACAGTAATAGTGGCAAGGCCGAAGAAGCATACCAGCGAGCATGTATACTGCTGGCAAAAAACGGCCTAGCGGCCCTCTGCTACGATCCAATCGGTCAGGGTGAACGCTATCAGATACTTGATAATGAAGGCAAACCAGTTTACTCGCCCACTCATGAACATACCCTGGTCGGAGTCGGCTGTATTTTACTCGGCACCAATGCCGCTCGTTATCGTATCTGGGACGGGATGCGGGGAATCGATTACCTTCTGAGCCGAGAGGATATCGATCCCAAGCGAATCGGCTGCACCGGCAATTCAGGGGGTGGAACCCTGACCAGTTACATTATGGCCCTGGATCAGCGGGTGCAGTGCGCTGCCCCGAGCTGCTATCTTGCAACGCTTCGCTGGCTCATCGACGAAGCGGGACCCCAGGATGCGGAACAGAATATCCATACTCAAGTCGCATTCGGCATGGAACATGCGGATTACATCATGATGCGAGCCCCGAAACCTACACTGATCTGTGCGGCCACTCAGGATTTCTTTGATATAAAGGCTACCTGGCAGACCTTCCGCCAGGCCAAGCGATTTTATACACGGATGGGATTTGCCGAACGTGTCGATCTGGTCGAGGCGGACACCAAACACGGCTTCTCAACCAATCTTCGAGTCGGGATGGTGCGATGGATGCGCCGCTGGCTGTTGGGTATTGACGACGCGATCACTGAGCCCCAATTTCCCGTCATGACCAAAGAAGATCTTCAATGTACACCGCAGGGCCAGGTGCTTTTGATACCTGGAGCTTTGTCGGCATTTGATTTGAATGTTGAGTTAGAGAAGAAACTAGCTCAAAAACGGCAGAAGTTCTGGGAAAGTACGCCAAAAACCGAAGCCCTGCAAGCGGTTCGCCGCATTGCCGATATCCGTAAGCTGACTGACCTGCCGGCCCTGAAAATCGAAAAGTCTGGTGTCATTCAGCGTAGAGATTATGTTATCGAAAAACTTGTTCTGGTCCCCGAGGTCAGTATCTCCCTGCCGGCACTTTTCTTTAAACCAAGGGAGGCTACAGAGGATACATATCTCTACCTGAATGGTGAAGGTAAACATGTTGATGCCGATGCGGGAGGGCCGATCGAGAAACTGGTTGTAAATGGGCATCCGGTGCTGGCAGTTGAGCTCCGTGGAATAGGAGAAACAGAAGGCGTCGGCAGTTATAAAGGATGGGAACACCTGTTTGGCCCGGATTGGCAGGATTTTTTTCGGGCTTACCTGCTGGGCAAGTCCTATCTGGGTATGCGAACCGAAGATATTCTGGTCAGTGCCCGATTCCTGGCAAGCGGTAACGACAGCCGAAAACCTTGTGGTGTGCATCTAATCGGCATTGGTGAAGTCGGTCCGCCGGCCCTCCATGCTGCCGCCCTGGAACCACAGTTGTTTACGTCCATTCAGCTCGAACGCAGCATCAGGTCATGGTCGAATGTGATACGTACACCGGTTACCAAAAATCAGTTGATAAATGTGGTGCATGGTGCTTTAAAAACATATGACCTACCAGACTTGTTGGCCACCCTGCCGAACGAAAAGATAACCGTCATCCAGCCATTCAAAGCTGATAATACTCCAATAGATTAAGCGAGTTATTGATGTGTAAAGTATGCAATATAAACAATATATCTTCATATCGGTCTGGTGCTCGATCGAAAAGGATCGGAGGTAAATAATAATGAGCGGATTTACCGGTAGAATGCGCGGAATCTTGTCGGCCATCACGGTGCTGGCAGTCTGCAGCCAAATAAGCCAGGGCTTAACCTTTTATGTGGCAACCGACGGAAATGACACTTATACCGGCCGACATCAACGGCCAAACCGGCAGCGAACGGACGGACCTCTGGCATCTTTGAGGGGCGCTCGAGACGCCGTGCGGCAATTAAAAGAGCAGGGGCCTCTGCGGGAATCCGTTCACGTAAAGTTCGCCGACGGTACTTATACTCTTGATAAACCGGTGATCTTTGAGCCGCAGGACAGTGGGACAACTCAATACCCGATCTTATATGAAGCCACTCCCGGCACTCGGCCCGTCTTTAGCGGCGGGCGCGCTATCACCGGCTTCAAGCCCGCAACCAATGGTCTCTGGACGACAGAAGTGCCCGAGGTTAAGGCCGGCAAGT
>CP070790.1:2666398-2669215 GCA_020346805.1 Planctomycetota bacterium | reverse complement strand
GTTATGTTCTGTGACGAAGCTCGTCTTTGGGATATTGCTGCCGGTGCCCTGATTGCCGGTGAGGCCGGGGCGGTTGTAGTTTCACTGAGTGACGGCCGACCATGTTTTCCAATCGATCTAAGCAAGTACCGCGACGATATGATGCCTATTATGGCAGGTCGGCCGGAAATTGTGAAACAATTAATGGCTGAGTATCGACAGACTGAATAAGCCTTGACGATCTGTATTTGCACCTGGGTGATTGAATTACTGTAGGTGGGGCGAATAATAAACAAACGGGTATCACATATTACTGCGATACCCGCTTGTTGTGTTTATCGACGCTTGCCCAAGCAATGCGTCAATCCACTACTCCTTTCTTCTTCAGAAGTTGGTAATTCAAGGTATATCATTAATACCCTGCAAACTAATAAGCTGGCAATAACCCGTTTCATACCTCTATCCCCGTATCGTTAATGAATAACAAAAAGGTGATCGATGATGCATTCCTCGGTCTATGAGTGTAATCGGTTAATTTCCAAACATGGCCGGGCCGAGCTATGCAATAATGATCAATGTTAATAGTTTTCCAGGCCACCTCCTTTCGCCGGATTTGTGATATAGGCACCTATGGATCGGTGCGAATGTTGCCAGTTAACATGATATTTTAAGGAAACCGATATCAAACATGATTATTTGAAGTTTGGGTAAGATCTCCTGTTCCCCGCCAAATATAATGAGGGGATCGGTTAGTTTTGCTGGTATTAAAATGTCAGAATATCTTACGCGCCACTTCAAGTGTAATTTATAATAGTAGGGTCTTTGTTAGTTTTCAAGGAGTTGTCTGGTAAAAGTTTTAGAAGTTTTTGGATATTGCCCAAAGTACCAATGGTTGGGCATTTGTACTTATTGTAAATGCAAAGATTTGAAATTTGTTTTTATTAACTCGCTAATGCAGAACGTTATTAACATATTATTAACAATATTGCGTCATTCTTGAGACACTTCGCCGGTTATGGTGTCCATCAGGGCGTATCCGCCGGGGATGGGGAAGACATAATGCGGATTTACCACACTGGGGTGGAGCGATTTGAATACCGACCACCATTGAAAGGGGGGATGAAAACCGGCGGCTACCACCCGGTCCCATGCCTGGACGACGTCCAAGGTGACGGCAGTCAAGGGCCTGAACTCTCTGCCGAAAGGTGGCGAAGTCATTTGTTCAACAGTCCAGGTGGTGCCGTCACAGGTGAGCCACCAGGCAGTGACGATGGTGCTGTTTAGTATACCTATGAAGTTCCACAGGTTGGTTTCGGTAACGGTGTTTAGGGATTGTCCGGAGCTGTTTCTTCCACCGGCCCAGATGATAAAAGCCTCGCTGGCGGTTTCCTTGATCTTGGCATCGGCAGCGGCAATTTGTTCAAGGCTGACATTATTACCGCCGGGCGGTACGGTAATGGGGGTAGATTGTGGAATGGTGGAGCAGGTCAACAGCTCGGTGCGGGTATTGATAGTAGCGGTCTTGTTGCCGTAGTTGAAGGTATAAAGCGGATCGGGCGCATTCGGATGCAGGGATTTATAAAGGCTCCAGCCCAGGAAGTCGTCGTTAAAGCCGACGTTGGTCAGGATATGTTTGACCTGGGACTCGGACATGGTTACCTGGGTCATGTCGTAATACTCGATCCCGATAAGAGGCTGGTTATATTGCCTGACCGTCCATGAAGATAAATTGTAGGTCAATTCCCAAAGGCTGCTGGTATTGTTTGGGTCGCCGGCCAGGAAGGTGTAGGAAAGGGTTTGGCTGCTGCCTAAGTAACTACCGTTCACCCCCGTAATTTCGAAGACAATTGCGTTGGGATCGAGCAGTTTTGCCCGTCGGTCGGCTTCAGCGGTTAGTTCAATACGGTCCGGAGGGATGATTATGATTGGGCATCCCGCATTTATTACCAGCATAGCGCAGCACACAAATAACATACTTAAACGAATAGTGTTTTTTTTCGATTTCATTTTGGTTCCTCGCTTTTCCGCATGATAATTCTTCGGTTTCCGTCATTATAAACAAGAAGCATACTCCGACAATATGATTCAGCAACCTGTCACTATAAAGGTAACGCGACGAAAAGTATTAAGAGTATGTAGATAGATCAAGATATATAATGTTAATGTGGATTTTGGGTAAGTGAGGCTCAGTCCGTGGTGTTGCGAAACTTGCCGCCGCCTTCATTGACCAGCTTGGTGAATCCTTTTTGCTTGAGATTTTTGTCGCTGAGCATGGATTTAACCGACTGGGAGGTGGAAACTGTGCACTTGGATATGATGCGTTCGACGGGATTACCGCACTGCGGGCAGGCTGCGATAGGCTCGTCTTTCATCGACTGCTGAACCTCGAAAACCTGGCGGCAGTGGTCGCAGGCTTCAGCATCGTTTTTGGTTCTGTATTCATATATAGGCACGGTTCTGGTTCCTCGAATAATCCACCAAAATATATACTAATATATTATACGCTATTTCATTTCTCATATATTCTGTTATGTTGAGATGATTGTTGCAAATTAGTCGATCATTTCCATAGCCATTTGGGCGGTTTGTTGGGCGGCGCTGCTGGTGCCTAGAGAATCGATGACCGATTTTAAGTTGGCCTGCATGGCGCGTCGTCGCTGCTGATTGGCCAGCAGATCGAGGGCCTGAGTAGCAATCGGCCGGGTGGAGGTGTAGTAAGGCATGAACTCAGGCACAATTCGTTTGCCAGCCAGGATGTTGACCAGCGAGAGGTGAGGAGTCTTGATCAGCCAACGCCCGATAAGCCGGTAACCCCATTTCGATCCGTTGTACATGACC
>CP070790.1:2662134-2666298 GCA_020346805.1 Planctomycetota bacterium | reverse complement strand
CGAGGGATTTGACATGTCCGCCGATAAAACGATCGCCGATAATCATGTTAATTCGGGGATCCTCGGACTTGGGATCCCTGAGATTTCGAGCATCGCTGAGGCGTTTGTCGGCGGCCCTTTGGGCACGTTCGGCAGCCGGTTTTCCGGTATTTTCGATCAAGGCCAGGGCTTCATTTTCGAGTTTATCGGCTTGGGCAACGGCATCGATTGCGCTGGTGAGCACTTTTTCGGCTTGCTTGAGCAAATCATCCCGCGAGGTTTTCATCCTGGCCAGCCGCTGTTTGGTATCTTCCTGATGTATGGTTAGATCCTCTATTTGTTTGTCGATTTCCTTTAATAGTGCGGTGTTGGTTTCAATGTTACCCTCCGCGATACGCAGATCGCTTTGCAATGCTATCAGACCTCGAACCTCGGTCATTTCCTTTTGGGGATCAACAGGTACCAGTGGCACGGACTGCTTTTTATCCTGGTCTTCACTCTCGGGACGCGCGTTGCGAATAGAGCCTTTTTCCAGAATGGTTGCTTCACTTGATGCGTTGCGGTGGATTTGAGCCGCGGTGTTGTAATCGTTGGTAAACTGCTTGAGGGATTCTGGATCGGCGGGATCGATGCCGGCCGACTTCAAGGCCAACATTTTTTCTTCGGCTTTGCTCGCTTTCGATTTTGCGTCTGCTATTCGCCATTCGAGGTCTTTGATAGTTGCAGTGAGCTTCTTTGCTTTTTCCTTGGCGGAATCGATATCGGATGCAACCTGTTCTTGTCTGTTTTGCAGTTTGGTTATGCGTTGCTGAATGGTAGGCAGTTTCTCATATACGATTTTAGGTAGTTCGACGGATTCAGATTCTTCCGGTGATTCTTCGGCAGCGGGAGGTTGTTCTTCGGGAACGGGCGGTTGTTGTTGAACGGCGGTATCGGTTGGTTCGTCCGCAGGTTTGGTTTCTTTATCAAATAGTTTTCTAAGACCTGTGGTGAAAGGAGAAGGACCGCCGGTTTGTTTTTTAATTTTTTGCGGTTTGGCGGCGACTTTTTCAGGGGTTGTCTTTTCCTTGTCGGATTGCTTGACGGCGTTGGTTGATGCTTCGGCTTCAGTTTCGGGTTGGCTGGGATTAATATCACGTTCCAGGGATAGAACTGCTGCATTTATATGACGCCATGAACTCAGGATGCGCAGGAATCGTGCCCGATCGACATCGGCCAGGGCGTGATAGATGGATGCCCGACGACGAAGCAGATCGGCTTGATTATAGCAGAGGACGGCCTCCATCCGCGTCGCTATGGGGTGCGAACTGCCTCTAATGGTTTCGTCACCGGCCTCGATGCTCATTCTTACCGCTTTGCTGACGGTTGCCAGCGCATCGGCGATACTCGACTCGTTGCGTTTCAGTTCCTGGTTAAGTTCCTGATAACCATCCCGGGCACTGTCGGCGGCGGTTGGGTGCAGAGTTTCATCTCTGAGGTTGCTGGTTAGTTGATCCAGCCGGCGAAGTTCATTGTTTATTTTTCGGATCGAGTCGGCGAAGGGGCTTTCCTGCTGCACGTAACTGATGTTCTCCTGCCACATGTTGGGGGGGATATCCGCCGGTTGGGTGGCGGCCGAGTCGAGATGTGAGGCCAGATGCATGCCGTCGGGTTTGTAGCCGGCAATTATTCGCATGGCCAGATCGATCTGATCATCGATTTGCCGATTGAGCCGGGCCTGGGGTGATTGGAGCCGGGGAGTTATGGCAAAAATTACAATCAGACCGACCACGACCGCGGCAACAGTTGCAATGATAGGGGTCTGGGATTTCACTGGGGACTCCTAAATAAAGCCGGAACCCGGGGTTTGGAACAGTTACTATCTGTACCAGGATCGTGCCCGATCGTCAACGTTTGAGGTTACTGGCAAGGTAAATCGGTACCAATCGGCATGTATTACCGGCTTTGCAGCACAGTGATCTTGAGTTTGTGGAGGTTCAACAGGATAGAGCTGACCAGATCGGCAATGTTAGCATCGCCGGGATTACTTATGATCAGGGCGATGTGGGTTGGTTTAACATCGGTTTGCTGCTGGGCGGCATCGAGATCCACCCACTCGCCGTCGATCCAGAATTGGGTCCACATATGGCCGCCGAAGATGTTTTTCTGTCCCATCACCTGCTCGACGTATACCATCCCCATTATCACTCGGGTGGGGATGCCGACCGCCCGGCCCAGGGCGGCCAGCAGGATGCCGTGTTCCGTACAATCGCCTTCCTTGCTGCGGGCCACTTCGCTGGCGGTGGCAAATCCGACGCTGAGATTTTTGTCCTCCACATAGTCGCTGACAAACTTTCGCAGGCGGTCGGCCAACTTTCTGGGATCTTTTTCGTTGCCGGCGGCCTGTTTGGCCAGTTTGGCAATGACGGGGTCTTTATAATTAACGCTGGTACTGGGGGCCAGGTAGGACTTGCGTTCTTTTTCGCTTAGTTTTTGTTTGGGGCCCGGTTGTTTGCGGGCGGATCGTTTGGTGACGGTTAAAGTGACTGTATGTTTTTCTTTATTGACAATCTTCTGGAGGCCGGTTTCCGGGATATTTTCAAGGGTGTCGGCGGCTTCGGGATTTTTCAGATCCAGGCGATAGGTAACCTGGGGTACCTTGTCGGCATCAATGGGTTTGTTGGAGACGATAAATGATTTGATCATCAGGTCGGCCGGGTCATCCTTGGCCATGGCGACGGATTTGGCGCAGGCCAGGACTTGAACGGGAATATTCATAACCTGCATTTCCATTTTCAGCACATCTCCCTCACGGTTGAACCAGGCATGGCTGGCTATCTCCATTTTTCCACTCAGTGGATTGGTCATGGTGGCGGTGCTTTTGGCCTTGACGGTTTGGACCTTTCGGCCGAATAAATCGATGGTATCCTCGGCGAGCATCTCGACGGTAGTGGGGATCAGGCTGTTGAAGTCGACGGTAGGTTCGTAGACGTCCAGTCTATACCTGGTTCCGGGCTTCAATCCGCGTTTGATCTGCTGGCGATAGGTAGCCCATTCCATTATTGCTCCTTCGGGCAGTTTGTAGGTATGTTTTGTTTCCTGGCCGAATTGGCTGATGGTGGCGTGTACCTTTCCGTCCCGGATGATGCCTTTCTTGATGATTTCCATTCGGCTCATATTCATGGTGTTTTCAAAGGCTAGGGGCTTGCCGCTAAGGCTTTCTCTGGAGGTTTTCTCAAGGGTGATGGCAATAGGTATTTGGCCGCGGGCTACCACCATCCGCATATTGTTGTCGGTTTTGATTATGTCGCCGCCGGGATTTTTGATGCGTTCCATGGTTACGTGCATGTGGCCGCATTTCTGGCCCTGCAGCATGATCACGTACCACTCGTCGGCAAATACACCGGTGGGGGGATTGTCCACGTCGATGGCGGAGGCGATTCCGCTCAACATCAATATCATTGGCAAGGAAAATGACCAGCGTATACTTTGCATGTCAGGTCTCCTTAAGGCTTCGGAGCTTGCAGGTTAGTGGGTAACGGGGGTGTAGGTCAAGTTAATGTCGGTTATGTTAATGGACCTCATGTTTTCGACTGCATAACACAGGGATTGCAATTCCCGGGCTTACCATTTGTTTATTATACAGATTCGATTAGCTGCAGGTTGCTCTCTAATAACGATACGCTGGATTTTCTCCCGCTTTCCCTAACGGATCGGATAGGGTAGATTAGATCTCATGTCATCCACCGCACCCATTATAGTCCAACAGGAAAGGGAGGTTCCCGACGACTGGCGGCGGTTCGTGGCTATCTTGTGTTTTATCTATTTCTATGCGCAATTTGTCAGTTCAGTTTCTGCATTTTGGGGTACGGGGCTAGTAGGTGAACGGCTGGTCTTATTTGACTATACATTCTGGAATAATTTTGTTGTAGCTCTAAGTGCCATCATTATGTATTTGTGTGGAAGAAGTCTATGGCACAAGGGTCGTTTTGCGCGTTGGTGGCTTATCGGTGCGATTATAATTCTGCTGGGAGCAAGAAGTGTTGATGTTCTGTTGGTAGAACGGAGCCAATTCACAGTGGATCCAAAGGAATGGGGATGGCAATTAGTTTTGGCCAATTTATTGCCCAGCTCTGTGTTTGTGTTCTTGGATGTACTGCCATGGATTGCGATTTTGATTTTAGCCCTATTGTATAATCGATCACT
>CP070790.1:2659377-2662034 GCA_020346805.1 Planctomycetota bacterium | reverse complement strand
TGGATACGGATTGACGACCCTCAAACCGAAAAACTCTGGTACGTGCAGAATTACCTACTGGCCTGCGCGGCCAGATCCGGGGCAGTAGCACCCGGTCTATTCGGACCATGGACCGTCAGGGATGTAAGTTCCTGGCGCGGCAGTTATACAAACGATTACAACTTCCAACAGACTTTTGCCGCCGCTCTATCCTGTAACCACGCTGAATTGCTGGAACCTTACTTAGAAACCATCGAGAGAATGCTGCCGGCTGCCCGACAATGCGCAAGGGAACTTTTTGAGGCGGAGGGTATCGCTTTTCCCCATACGGCATTCCCTGTCAACATGTTACGTCAATGGCATGCTTCTGAAGCTTATGTCTGCGAAACTCCCTGGCTCATCCAATACTTTTGGGAGCGCTATGAATATACGATGGACAAGCAGTTTCTCCGCAAAAGGGCGTATCCAGTAATCGCCGAATGCGCCGACTTTCTGGCCAGTTACGCCCAACCGGAAGGCAACGGCAAATATGCTTTTGAACCCACCAGATCCCCGGAACATCACGGCTGGATAGCGGGATTGCCTTTCAACCGCAACGGCACTCCTGAACTGGCCTTCGCCAGATACATTTTCAAGGCCGCACTGAAAGCG
Organism: Planctomycetota bacterium; assembly: GCA_020346805.1. Classification (GTDB taxonomy): domain Bacteria; phylum Planctomycetota; class Phycisphaerae; order UBA1845; family PWPN01. Next base: position 2,661,404 of record CP070790.1, on the reverse strand, counting down.
GCCGACATCGTTGACGACCGAAGTCCTCGTGTCTCCCAATGGTCCAAAGTCCTAAAAGGCTTGCCCGATTATCCCCGTTCCCGGAATCAGCTCGGTGAGATTTTCCTCGATTGCGAACCAAAGCCGCAGGTCAAGGACAAACTGTGGCCGCCCGTTTCACAATCATTCGACAAACCTCGAAGGCCATCCAAGATGCCGGGTAACCACGGTCCTTGGATGATATATAATTGCCCCACCTCACTGCTTCAGGTCTGGCCGACCGGTCAAATTGATATGGATTCGCCATCCGATGAATTGTTGACCGCCATCCGGACCTGGCACACCGCGAAATTCGAAGGATCGAACGATATCATCATTCGACATATAATCGCTGCCAGACTCGGCATCCCCACTCTGGAACTGTTCAAAAGGGAAATCGCTCCCCGGCTCATGCTTAATGGTTCGATTACATGTCAGATGAACGAGCTGTATGAAGGCGGATTGTTGAATAAGATGTTTAATTACAGAGCTAACTGCGTTTATACGGAGACTTTTGCTTATCCTCTGGTGATTAATGAAATGATGATGCAAAGCCACAATGGTGTTATCAAACTTTTTCCAACCATGGATTACTATCGCAAGGCTGAGTTTCATAAACTAAGGGCAAGGGGAGGCTTCCTGGTTTCGGCGGCTATGGATAAAGGATTCCCACTCTGGGCCAAAATTGCCGCTACCGTCGACGGTACCTGCCGAATCAGAAAACCCTGGCCTACTGACCATATCACAGTAAAAGACGTCGATTCAGATACACCGGTGCGAACAAGAATTGAAAATAACGATATCGTCTTTGAAACAGTCAAGGGCAAAAGCTACCTGCTGCGCCCGTCTATTTGACAAAGGGCGATTTTTTATAACCGTCAAACTGGTTTTCAAACAGTAAATTCCACACTACACTTATTAATCTGTATAAAATTAAGGAGGCAACGCTTTGCCGTCAGTCATCACCCATTCTCTGGTCGGCGTGGTGGCAGGACGGGAGATGATGGGCAAAAATACACCCAAACGTTTCCTGATCCTTTCCGCCGTGTGTCCCTCCCTTCCCGATCTGGACATTATCGGTTTTTGGTTCGGCGTGGCCTATGGTGATTTCTTCGGGCACCGGGGCTTTTTTCACTCTCCCTTTTTTGCCTTGCTGCTGAGTATTCTGGTCGTGTGTGTCTTTTTCAGGGATCACAAGTTCCTTTCCCGGCCGTGGTGTTTATTGGTCGGCATCTTTTTCATTATCAATGCCAGTCACGGCCTGCTCGATGCCTTCACCAACGGCGGACTGGGAATCGCCCTGCTGTCGCCTTTCGATTCGAGCCGATATTTTTTTCCCTTCAGGCCGATTCTGGCCTCTCCCATAGGCATCGAAACCATTTTCAACAGATGGCGATTGATGGCCCTGATCAGCGAGATCAAATGGGTGTGGCTGCCCCTGGGGTTGTTAATCCTGGCCATCAGGATAATCCGGGCACAAAAAAGCGAGCCGACCTAAGCCGACTCGCTTTTAAATATCAAGAAACAGTGTGGTTGCCGGTTGGAGGAATTGCTTCCTCCACGCATCCGCCGATGGCGGATCAAGATCGCGCTGACTTTACAGATTCGCATATTGCGAATCCGTCTAGTTATCCACTAGAAAGGAGGTGATCCAGCCGCAGGTTCCCCTACGGCTACCTTGTTACGACTTAGTCCCAGTCACCAGGCTTTCCGTCGACACCACTGAAACATGGCGGCTTCGGGAACTCCCAGCTTCCATGACTTGACGGGCGGTGTGTACAAGGCTCAGGAACATATTCACCGCGTCATGGCTGATACGCGATTACTAGCGATTCCGACTTCATGGGGTCGGGTTGCAGACCCCAATCCGAACTGAGGGACGCTTTCTGCGATTTGCTCCACCTCACGGTCTCGCGTCGCTCTGTACGCCCCATTGTAGCACGTGTGACACCCTGGGCATAAAGGCCATGATGACTTGACGTCGTCCCCACCTTCCTCCGGCTTAACGC
>CP070790.1:2647983-2659277 GCA_020346805.1 Planctomycetota bacterium | reverse complement strand
TGGCTCCAGAAAAGCCTCATAGTCAATATCGACACAATAACGGCGAAGATAATGCCGATGCACACCTCAAGCGTCAAGTGATGGGCCGTGAGGTGGTGGTGGCTATAACCGACGGCGAATTGCACCTTGGTCCCTGGGAACATATTTTCTATTACGAGTTCGACGGACGACGAAAAAAACGGCTGCTGGTAAAGATCATCGGGGAATAGGCCGGTGTCGGTTCGCCCTGCCGAATTATCTGATATTCAACGACGCTTCGGGGCCCAGACCTCCATTGCCGACGGCCTGTACCGCGCTTTTGAGCGTGGGATCAACATCGGCTGCGATTGTTTGCAGGTTTTCGTAAAAAACCAACGACAATGGAAAGCCGATCCTATCAGCGAGCAGGATATCCGGGCATGGCGGCAGGCCGAATCTCAATCGGGCATCGGCCCGGTCTTCGCCCACGATGCCTACCTGATCAACCTCGCCTCCCCCGACAAGACCATCTGGAACAAAAGCATCGAAGCCTTCGTCGACGAGTTATATCGATGCGAACAACTCAACATTGGTTGGCTGGTCACCCACCCCGGCACGCACGGCGGCAAAGGCGAGGATTGGGGGATTCGACGTATGGCCGACGCCCTGGACATCATTCATAGCCGAACCGAGAGGCTGAAGGTTAAAACCGTGCTCGAAACCACCGCCGGTCAGGGAAACAGTATCGGCCATCGCTTCCAACACCTGGCCGAAATCATCCAACGCACCCGCAACCGCGATCGATTGGCCGTCTGCTTCGACACCTGCCACGTATTCGCCGCTGGTTATGATTTAACCTCGGAAAAAGCCTACCGCGCTACCATGACCGAATTCGACAAAATCCTGGGACTCTCCAATCTGGTGTGCTTCCATCTCAACGATTCAAAAAAACCCTTCGCTTCCCGCGTCGATCGACACCAGCACATCGGCCAGGGCCAAATGGGTTACGAATCCTTCCGCCTGCTGGTCAATGACCCGCGCTTCTTCGGCATGCCCATGATCATCGAAACCCCCAAAGGAATTGACGACAAAGGCCAGGACCTCGACCGCATCAACCTGGCCGCCCTGCGAAAATTAATCCAAAATGAAGGGGCAGAGTAAATGGGATTGGACAATATCCCCAGTCGTTGGAAATGACTAAATTTACTGTCGAGGAGGACGCGCAACGATTTCCACGTCCTGTGCAGTAACTGGTTCAGGTGAATATATAATCTGGGATTCCTCTCCAGGCCAGTTTCTCGCCACAAAGAATATAGCCCAGGGAACCGTCAGAACAAGGCAGACAACACCAATCCAAACGACTGAGCGGAACTCATCAATACTTGGCACGATCGGACCGGTTATCCAAAAGTCGATTCCTTCCAGGAAGTAGGCAACGGCATTATTCACCGCATGGCAGAAGATTGGAACCAGGAGAGTTCGAGACCTGATATACAGGATGGCCATCACGAATCCAAAAAAGACACCTCCAATTGGGTCAAGATGCAGAATTCCGAATACCAGGGACGATAACACAATGCCCTTCCTTATCCCCCATTTCGTCGCCCATCTTTGGAGAACGATTCCTCGGAATATCAACTCTTCCGCAAAGGGAGCCAATATTATTACATATATGAACTCGATCGCAAGCAGAGGGAATGGTGTAGGTGTTCCATCATTAAATAAGTAAGGGCTTTCAGACAGGAGCAACGATTCCACGAGACGAGGAGATACAAACGAAAGTGGATACCAGAGCAGAAATATACAACCAATCGAGAAAACCAGAACACCCATCGTAATAATGATCCAGCGGATCCAACTCCGTTGGTTCGGCAGGCGGCCGATGAAGGCACGCCAAGTAACGCCAACTTTATTCAACTTCAACCAAAGCCAAAACAGCGGCCATATAGTCATGAAACCAAAAAGCAGAAGCTCTTCCAGCGGGTCACCGAAATCCAAGGTGAGGATGGAGGCGGCCACGATCACGATGACTAACCCGAAGACGAACCAGAGAACGAGACTGCGAACTCTTAATTGGTCAAATATTGAGACAGAATAGTTTACGGAATTCATCTTTTCGAGTGTCGTAGCTTGCACACAAATCATGATTAGCGCATCACCCCAGAAATCACTTCTTATCCTTCTTCATTTCGATCCAATCATCGAACTTCCTGACCGCCTCGACGTTCTTGGGATTGTTGACGGTCAGGCGCGGGTTGTAGCCGAAATCGTCCCGGGTATGTTTGACCAGTTCGGCCAGGGCCTTTTCCCGATCCCAGCGGACCGGACTTTGCAGACAACCGACCACCTCGGTAAGCGCCTCTTTCGAGCCGGTACGTGCCCAGCGCAAGGCGGCAAACACCCGAACCGTCTCGTCCGGATCATCGACCAGCCGGCGATACCCCTTATGCACCGCATCTTTGTCGCCGAATTTATAAAGCACCAGGGCCACCTTTTTACGGACCTCGAGTTCCGGATCTTCCCAGGTGTCGTCCAGCAGATCGAGGGCCTCGTCAGTCCGCGACTTGGCCACTTCCACTATTGCCTCGATACGCCGCTCGGCATCTTCGTCGGCAAATCGCTGCCGAACAACATTCAGAATGGCCAGTTTGACCCCCGCATCCTTCTCGTCTTCCGCGAACCTCAGCAAAGGAAGAATGACACTGACATCTTTGAATTCCCCGATAGCCCCGGCCGCCGTCTTGCGTACATTGGCATCGACATCAAAAAGGGCCTCCAACAGAAATCCCAGGCGCAGCGGCCGGCGTTCACGCTGCCAGTCCTCGATCGCCTCCAACCGAACCGCCGCATCGGCATGCTTCAACTGACCGCAGGCCTCTTCAAAAAACTCTGCCTCCCCCTGACGACGGAGCGAGACCTGCCATACTGCCGACCGCCCCATCTCTAGCTTGGCATCTTTGGTCTCGGTCGTAAATCCCATGATCATCCAGGCCGGATCCGGACCCACAATCAGTGGAACCCCGTCATCCACCACCGTTAGATACTTGTCCTGCTGCTGGGCAAAAAATTTCTTCTTGGGATAGTTCATCCTGTTGGTCGGATCCACCGGGACCCAGCCGATGCCTTCGGCAAAAAACTCCGCCCAACGATGCGATTGCCAATCGATTGAAGGCGATTTGCCACCCCGGTTCACATAAGCGGTCACCAGACGAGCGGGAATACCCAGCGACCTGCACATGGCCATATAGGTAATGGCCAATTCACTGCATGACGCCGGTTCGCCGGCAAGGACGGCATCGGCGGCTATCGTCGTCTCATCGATGTTATACCGGCAATATTTGGCCATGTAGTTATAGAGGGCTCGGGCCTGGTCGATGTCGCGGGTCTTACCTGCCGCGGCCTTTTGGGCTATGGGACGAACCTTGTCCAACTGCAACCAACGACCGTCGGCCAAATGTCCTTCACGTTGAATCTGCAACAACGGCTCAACATCGTCGGGCTTGGCGGTCACTCTTACTCTGGCCGTCTTGAGCTTCACCCATAACAGAACACGAACCGTACGCAGCTGCCCCGGTGCTATTGATTCGTAAGATACTTTGATGGCCTTTTGCCCCTCACCGTCGATTTGAAGCTGGCTCGGCTCGGGATCGATCTTCATGTCGATCAGGTCATGGTACTTGTTGCTATCGGGCAGAATGCAATGGAGATTGACCGAAGCCGCCTCGACTTCCCCGGCATTGCTTATACGATGGGCCAGCATCACTACATGCACCGTCCCACCGGCCTCAGAAATACCTACCGCCAGCATCAAAATCGGTAACCATAAAACAAGTCGATTCAGGAATTTCATGACCTACGCCCCGCAGGAAAGAATATCGTTTACCTGGTAAACAATTATAATCCCCAACGGCTTGATAACCAATATCTATCGGCTGGTAGTCGGAAAATCAGGCCATCGACTGAAAAATACAACTTCGCCATACGCTTTAAAACGGCGCGGCCCCGCTGAAATCGTCGGCACTCTCGTACTCATCCCCCGGTACATAAGTGGCTTCGGCACCGATGGCCAGATTGTCGAATCGTGTAAATTTCTGATTGAAAACCAATTGAACATTTCCCACGGGACCGTTCCGCTGCTTGGCCAGGATCACTTCGGCAATACCACGAAGTTCGTGAGGGGTGCTCTCACCTTTATAATACTCCTCGCGATGCAAAAGCAGAACTACGTCCGCATCCTGTTCGATGGCCCCCGATTCACGCAGATCGCTCATCCTCGGCCGGTTATCGGTTCGCCCTTCGGGATTGCGGTTGAGCTGAGACATCACTACCACCGGTATATGTAATTCGCGGGCCAGGGCCTTAAGTCCCCGGCTGATTTCCGCCACTTCCTGCTGCCGACTTTCGATCTTACCCGGGCTGTGCATCAACTGAAGATAATCGACGATAATACAGACGATCTCGTGCTGAACCCGCAGCCGACGGGACTTGGCCCGAAGTTCAAGAACACTCATTCCCGGCGAATCATCTACAAAAAGAGGCATCTTGGTTAATTCATCGGCCACCGTATGCAAACTGTCGATCTCATTTTGTTTAAGCATACCCCGGCGGAGCTTGTGCGAATCCACTTTTCCGCGCGAACAGAGCAATCGTTGAGCTATGGCCTGTTTGCTCATCTCCAATGAGAAAAAGGCCACCGGTTTGCCATAAGTGGTGGCGATATTTTCGGCCATATTAAGACCTAAAGCCGTTTTGCCCATACTGGGACGGGCGGCAATGACGATCATCTCCCCGTTCTGCAAACCACTGAGCAGCTCGTCCAGTTCGAGAAAACCCGTCTGTATACCCGTGTAGTAATGCCCTTCTCGCGAGGAAAGCTGCTCGAATATTTCCTCGATATAAGCCCGCACCGGCTCCGCCTGCTCGGCAATCCGTTGATCGGTCACCTTGAACAGGGCGTGCTCCGCCGCATCGAGAATCTCCTTGGCGCTTTCGTGATGGCTGTAGGCGTAATCGGTCATTTGCGCCGTGGCCACTATCAGATCGCGGAGCATCGCTTTATCGCAGACTAAACGGGCGTAATGTTCGGCATGAAGATGAGAGGGAACGGATTCGGCTAATTGGACAATGTAATCTACGCCGCCCACTTCCTCCAGCAAACCGAGACGCTGAAGCTCGTTGCGTACCGTGACCAGATCGACCGGATCCCCCCGATCGTACATATCAACTAGAACTTCGAAAATTTTTCGGTGATCGGGCCGGTAAAAACGACTTGACTCATTACGGTGAATTATTGGAAGTATGTCACCGATCGCATCTCGGTTTAACATCATCGAACCTAAAAGACTCATCTCCGCCTCGATGTCGTGAGGCGGTATGCGATCAGTCGATGCTGCGGCAGCACCGTCCTTATTGAATATCGGTCTCAACGGGGTCTGCGCCGGTTCCGCGTTCATCTTGGCCTGCCTCCTTGCCGGCACTCTCTTGTGATAAGTCCGGGCTTGGTTCCTCTTCTTCCAGATCACCGATCCCGGTCTCGCGTACCACCCAAACCTTTACCTCAACGGTCAGATCGTCGGCGAAAGTCACCGGGACGGTAACTGTATCCAATCGGCGAATCGATTCGTGTAACTGAACCTGCTTGGCTTCGACTTCGTGACCTTCGTCACGTAACGCTGAAGCAATTTCCCGCGGCCCCACCGAACCGTAAAGTTGACCATCCGGGTTACAGGCCGCCGATATCGTCACTTCAACATCACGCAAACGGGTGGCCCGTTCTTCCAAAGCCATCCGACTGCGTTCCCGCTCCTCCTCCACCTTGCGCTTGTCTTCTTCAATCTTCTTCATGTTCGCAGGTGTCGGCTCTACCGCCAGATGTTGCGGGATCAGATAAGTACGAGCGTAGCCTTCTTTCACCTCAACTACATCACCCACCAGTCCCAACTTGGGAATATCCCTACGCAATAAAAGCTTCATCGACTCACCTCATTTATCTACATTCTCTTATACCACACCGGGCAACCTGATGCACGTCCATTTCCGTCTGCCCCGGCAATTTGCTTGTTAATAAAACATAACCGATTTTCTAATCAGTAGCCCTAGGCTTTGTTGAACTATAAGCTTATTTACTGAGTCACCTCAAAATCCACAACCTCAAACCATCTTGGAAATTAAACAAATATCCGTTCCCTGCCTCATTGACTCAGTGATCTGGAAAGCCGACTAAAACGGGATATCGGCACTGTCCATCGGTGGCCCATCATCTATCGGTGACGGTTGGTCAGCGGGTATCTGCCCCGACATATCACGCACCTGACTGTTTCCGCCGGCTCTTCCTCCACCATCGATAAACGTGAAGTTTTCAACTACCACATCTATTTTGTTTCGATTTTGTCCCTCCTTGTTGGTCCATTGCCGAAAGCGAAGACGCCCCTCCACCATTATTGCCCGTCCCTTGGTCATATATTTATTGATCGTCTCGGCTCGCGGACCATAGGTAACCATATCCACATAACAAACCTCATCCTTGAGATTCCCGTCGCGGTCTCTCCTTTTACGGTTGACCGCCATGCCAAACTCACATACCGCCGTATTACTCGGCGTATAAGAAAGCTGGGGATCGCGGGTCAGGTTTCCTGCCAGGATAACCCGATTAAAGCTGGCCATTATTATTCCTCCTGATTATCGCTTTCGGGATTTTCCAATGCGTCAGAATCTACGGCGGCAGATGCATCATCCGATTTTTTCCCCTCTCGACTTTCGGGTAATTTCTCCTGGCGCGACCCGGCCCGGGAACCTCCAGCAGTGGAAGACTCCACCGCACTCCATCGACCGGTGATGCGATCGGCCTCAACCGCAGAATGATTGGCCGGACGAGCGGCAATATCTTTCATTTCAACCTCACTCAAGTGCTCTACTTTCTGAATCAGACAACGCAATATCGATTCCGAAAGATGAACATCACGTTCCAAATCTTTGATTCTGTCGGGATCCGCCTCAAAAAAGCAAAGCACATAAATACCGCGCTTCCTCCCGCGGATCTCGTACGCCAATCGGCGTTCGTCCCATTTGGAACAGACGATCATACGTGTGCCGGCTCGATCCATCAGGCGTTTTACCTCGGCCTGAATATTTTCCCATTCATTCGTTACCGAGGGATCGAACAAAAACATACCTTCATACGTTTTCAAGATCATATACCTCCGCTAGGTCCCGCTGCGGGTATTCGACCCGTCGTTTACTTCCTCGGGACTATTAAACTTGTTCATTGCAACCTCAATATCATTATCCAGCCAACATTCAACGGCGTCGGCCGCCCGGCCAATCGCCCGACTTATAATCTCCTCCTGTTCGGGAGAAAATGTACTAAGCACGTGATTTACCGCATCGCCCTCTTCCGCAAAATCAATACCAACACGTATGCGGGCAAATAATTCGCTGCCCAGCTCGTCTATAATATTTGCCAATCCGTTATGACCACCCCCGGAACCCTGGGGGCGAATTCGCAAACGACCCATCGGCAGGGCCATGTCGTCCAATACCACCATCAGACCCGACAGCTCCAACTTGTAAAATGACATCGCTTCGCGAAGGCTTCGCCCGCTGCGATTCATATATGTCATCGGTTCCAGCAGCAAAACCCGCTTCCCGCCGATTGTTCCATTTCCAACTAGGCCGGCGAACTTTCGACGATTCATCTCTATCCCCCAACGTCGGGTCAACTCATCAATAACACGAAATCCCGTATTGTGCCGGGTACCCGCGTATTTTTCGCCCGGATTGCCGAGACCTGCGATGAGATTCATCGTCAACGCTCACCTCCTGCAATTGCCGGCCTCTATCTGCCGGTGCCGGACTCTCCTTCCAATTCCTCCTTGCCTTCTTTCTCCTTGCGGCCAATGATCTCAGGCTGCTCAGGTACCTCTTCTTCCACTTCGATTTCCTCAGCCTCCGCCGCCGCCGTGCGGGCACGAACCACACATACTATCGCCTCAGGGGAAGATACCGCCACAATATTTTCAGGCAATTGTATGTCACGAACATGGAGAACATCATCAAGCTTCATATCTGCAACGTTGACCCGGATCGATTCCGGAATCTGCGTCACCTGACATTTGACCTCCAGATCAACCATTAGATGCTCTAGGGCTCCGCCTTCGTGCGTCCCCACTGGAACACCTTTAAATTCGAGCGGCACAGAAACCGTTACCTGCTCCGTCAAATCGACGCGAGCAAAGTCCACATGAATCGGGGTCGCCCCAAGATGATCAAACTGAACCTCCTTGATCAGCACCTGTTGAGCCGATTCGCCCACCTTGAGCTCGGCTACGTGTATGCCATGCTCCAATAAACTACTCAAATCATGAATATTCACCGCCACGTTCTCCGGGGTCTGATTGTGCCCATATACCACACCGGGCAGTTTACCCTCACGACGAAGCCGGCGAGCGGCACGAGTCCCTTTAGCTTCTCGCGATTCTACTTTGAGTTTTACTATCTCCATCGCTCACTCACTCCTGAAAATCTTTCAATCCGCATCGAGCGGCTGGTTCCCGTTTATTACCCATAAACTCAATTATCATCCATCACTTAATCCCCGATTGTTAAACAACGCACTCACCGACTGATTCAGGTGAATCCTCTTGATCGCCTCCCCTAAAAGCGTTGCCACCGACAACACCTTGAGTCGCGGCATGCGCCGACAAACGTCCGCGGATACCGGGATCGTATTAGTCACACAAATCTGATCGATTTGGGCCTCCTTGATCCGCTCCAGCGCAGCTTCGGCAAATACCGCATGGGTCGCCGCCAACACAAACTTTCTCGCCCCGTTCTCACGAAGAATCTTAACCGCCTCAGTGGCGGTGCCGGCAGTGGTTATCATGTCATCGAATATTAATACTGTTTTGCCCTTCACATCCCCGATCACCCGGGAAGTTACTATTGAATCGCCCCCCAGACGACGCTTGTCCAGTACCGCCAATTCAGCTCCCAACCGTCGGGCGTATGCAGTAGCCGTCTTTACATTACCTACATCAGGCGAAACCACAACGCTGTCGGTAATATTCAGTCCCTCTATATGTTTGACAATCACCGGCAAGGCAGCGAGGTGATCAACCGGCAAATCGAAGAAACCCTGAATCTGTTCGGCATGCAGGTCCATGGCCAAAACTCTATGGGCACCGGATTCGCTGATCAGATTGGCTACCAATTTGGCGGTGATCGGCGTCCGACCCTCTGCCTTGCGATCTTGACGCGCGTAACCAAAATAAGGAATCACTGCCGTTATCCGTCGGGCCGATGCCCGACGCAGACTGTCACAAAAAATTAACAACTCCATCAAATTTTCATTAACCGGAGGGCAGGTCGACTGCACTACAAAACAATCCCGCCCCCGCACATCGTCCTCAAGCTTGATGATCGTTTCACCATCCGGGAAGTGTCCGATCTTGGCTTTACCGACAGTCACTCCAAGTGACTGACCGATTTCCTCCACCAAGGCAGGATTACTCGTCCCGCCGAATATCTTCAAACCGGCATCTTCCGCCGCTGTCACAAAATCTGGTTGTTTATTTTTCATGAACCACCATCCCGGCTTATACTATCGCCTTCCTTGACTACTGTTCCATGGGCTATCTGCTCATTCTCCGCAACTTTCAAAGGGGCAACCAGAATCGAACCCTGACCGATATACGTGCGGTCACCAACTACCGTATTATGAATCTGCTGACCGTCAAAATTGGCGAAAAGCGTCCCCGCACCTATCTCAACCTCTTTACCAATTTCTGCGTCGCCAATATAACTCAAATGGCGGGCCCGGGCCCCACTTCCCAGTAATGAGTTTTTCAATTCCGTAAATACCCCCACTACAACATCATCTTTTAAAACCGTTCCATCACGCAAATAGGCAAAAGGGCCAATGCTGCAAAATCGGCCGATCTTGACCCTTCCATGTATATAAGTAAACGGATAAATAACTGTGTCCTGCCCTATTTCCGCCCGGGCATCGATCCACGTATTTGGTGGATCGACGATAGTTACCCCCTGGTGCATCAGTCTATGTTGAATCCGGTTCTGCATGATCCGCCCCACTTCTGCAAGTTGTTCCCGGCTGTTGATGCCCATCGCATCTTCGGCGGCAACCCCGCGGAAAGCATCCGCCCGATGACCGCCTTGGATCAAAATATGCAGAGCGTCGGTTATGTAGTATTCGCCCTTGACATTGTCGGGCCTTACCTGATCGAGTGCTTCAAAAAGATACTTCTTATCAAAGCAGTAATAACTCGGATTGATCTCTTTAATATGCCGCTGTTCCTCCGTGCAATCACCTTCCTCGACAATGCCCTGAAGGTTGCCGTATTCATCGCGGATAATTCGGCCATAACCGCTGGGATCGTCCAGTATCGCTGTGGCCAGCGTCACCGCTGCATTGTTTTTCTCATGTGTCTTGACCAGCAAGCCAAGCGTCTCGCTCCGCAGCAGAGGCATGTCGCCGGCAATTACAACCACATCCCCCTCAAAATCGCTCAGGGCATCCCGGCATACTATAGCCGCATGACCAGTCCCCTTCTGCTCGGCCTGGGATACCCAGACTATATCCTTATCCTCAGCAAAAGCGCTAATTACATCGTCCTTGCGATAGCCGATAACACAAATAAGCCGGTCAATACCGATTTCTCGGCAGGCATCGATGACGTAGGAAAGCATTGGACGCCCACAAACCTCATGAAGCACCTTGGGCATATCCGTCACCATTCGTGTGGACTGACCTCCAGCTAAAATAATGGCTGCCGTTGCTTTCGGCATCACTCGATCCTCATACAATCTAACAACAATTCCCGCATCTTCTGAAACTAAATAAAAACACTACCCGGCCTGGACTCGAACCAGGAATGCCAGGACCAAAACCTGGTGTGTTACCGATTACACGACCGGGTTTCCGATCGGCTCCTTACTTGGCCGATATTTAACTACTGCCTTGCATCAAAATATACCACCACAAGATCGGTCGCAGTTCTGATTGGCCACGCACGAGGCCTGAACTCTATGCTGCGAGCAAAAAGCCCATTCTCCCACCCGGGAGACACCCCATGGGGCGTGGCATAACCGGCTCCCTTACGACTTTTCAGTCAATTATCGAAGGATAAAGCATAACTTATTGCTACCATAACGTCAAATCTGCTAAAAACAGGGTACCCGCGGATCTGGAAAGTATTTTCTATCCCCTTCTGACTGCCTCAGCTCTAAAATCAAGCGAATAATTCTGATAAATTTATCCAGCCAAAACCATTTTAATAGACGGCGATGATTATCGCCTGCCCGATGTTGCCGGGCAACCT
>CP070790.1:2640464-2647883 GCA_020346805.1 Planctomycetota bacterium | reverse complement strand
CATTATCATCGTGAAGTGCCATGACTTATAATAGACACGTAATAAAATAGTTGAATCTACTATTTGACGCATCGCAACAACTCCCAAAGTGACGTACATCTTTTGTAAGAATCACTCACCAATAGTATTTACCCGATAAATTGTCTAAACTATTGGGCAACTATTCGAATTGCGGAATCCTTTGTAAGAATCATGTTAACCTGAACTATAACTTATACGGCAAAGCACCACAATCAATGTTGATTATACCACTTATTTTACATTACCTGCAGTTGAATGTGCTGATGTATGCCACGGCTTAGCGAAGTAGTTGTCGTTCATTTGATATTTTCCGGGGGTGGTTTCGGATAGGTAATAGCAGCGAGTAACATTCTGCCGTATTTATGCCAAAGATCTTCACTATTAAGCTGGCTTGCTGATTTTGGCAGTTCCACTGTAATGATCGGAATATTTATAGAAATTCCGGCATAGGAACCCAGCGAGCCGGATTGGCCGCCGATGCGTCGTACATATAAGTTACAGCAATCGGCCATAAATTTTGCCAAAACCTGGGACGGACCGTCGTAATCAATGCAATTTTTGGGTTGATGAATGCTGACAATTCGACTGGGATTATAAGTTTGTATAGTTTTATAAATCGCTCGGCTTTCCGGTTCGGAAAGGGTGAATTCACCATGACGTCTGCCCCTGGAAAAATTTGCAGCAGGAAAATTGCGGTTGAGATCTATACCATTGGCGTTGTAACGTGTGCCGAGAATCATTCCGTCGGGATTAGCCATCGGGATCAAAAGCACCTGCCGATTGTTGAGTAATTCAGGATTATTTTCAAGATAAAGCCCCAAGTGTCTGATTATGGGTGTACCTCTCGTCTCATTGCCGTGAATGCTGGCGATGATGAGCACGACATCATCGCCGTTACCAAAAATATTACATGTAATCGGACGACCCTGCACGGATATACCAAGTACTACTTCTTTGACCATATTATTTAGCGGAGTAGGTTTGCTATCATATTCAACTTGTTTTAATGATGATGAGTGACATCCCAGGCAACAAAGTGATCCAAAAACTAATCCCACCGCATATTGCAGATAGACACGTTGGATCTTCCCATAGATCTCATAGATATTGCCCTTTACTTTCATTTTGGCAGCTCAAATACGGTCATTTGGGGCAAAACCCAAAGGTTCAGACAATTACATACAAGGATTTTTCAAACTAACTCCAACAAATCGCTTCTTCACCAACAAGATGATATTAATCTTAATTTCCAGAAAAAACAGAAAGAAGACTCAGCGGAAAGGGTGCCTCATCAATGATCAATATTCACTCAATTCCCTGAAATAATATAAAGCCTTATAAGATATTCTCATGTGTGGAACTGAAATAAATCACGGCGGGCCATCAGACCGAATGCCCCGCCTGTGTGGAGAAAAATCGGTATTGCTCCTTTACGAATTCCTCCTGCTTTGACGACGGAAATCATTGCAGTCATTGCCTTGGAAGTATATGTTGGATCAAGCAGGATTCCTTCGGTTTGTGCAACCAATCGTATCGTCTCAATCGCTTCCGGATAGGGAATACCGTAGCCTTCTCCAATAAAGCCATCCAACAGTTCGATCGGTACCTCAGCCTCGTCCACTTCAAGTTGGTACTTGGGTATTGTCCGGCGTAAAAGTTCCCGCACGGCTTTTTCTCGACCTTTGGCGCTATCGGTAATAGGTACACCGACAATGCGCCATTTATCACAATTTAAAAGAGTCTTGCCAATAATTAAACCGGTCTGCGTTCCGACAGAACCTGTAGCACAAAACAAATCAACGCAATTGTCTCGCCCCAGTTCTTCTACAAGTTCTGCCATACATCGAATATATCCCCAGCAGCCTAATGGCACAGAGGCACCGACGGGGAAGAAATAGGGCGTATGGCCAGCAGCTCGTTCCGCATCCATAGCAGAGTTGATGATCTTCTGTAGAGAATGTTCGTATTGGTCTGGGTCATGCAAACTGACCTTGGCCCCAAACACACGATCGAGGAACAGATTCCCGTCATTAGGGACGTTTAGATCATGGCAGCGAAGCAGCAGACGAACTCGAAGCCCAACCCTTGCTCCAATTGCGGCCGTCGTCCGGCAATGGTTCGACTGAAATCCGCCATGAGTTACCAGTGTATCTGCATCATTTGCCAATGCGTCGGCAACTATATACTCCAGTTTGCGTACTTTATTACCACTGACCTCGAAACCGGTAAGGTCATCGCGTTTCATTAGTAGACGCTCGAAATTAAGTTGTCGAGACAAGTTGTTCAGAGTAATGATCGGCGTTGGGAGCTGGGCAAGCTTGATGCGTTCAGGTTCATTTGGATGCATACTTGGCATTTCGCTTAGTGTATTTTAGAACAATCCATCATGTACTTACCATACTGGTAAGCAGGTCTAGTTATTGCTGTCCGCGGTCCCACTGATTGGATAGTCAGGATTTCACCCACCAATATATTTTGGTACGCATGTTATAAGCAGGAATGAACAAAAACAAGAGACGTGTTAGCAAGAAAAAGATCGGTAGGCCGACATAGAATATGAGGATATATATTTATCCTGGTTGTCTGTATTGATGGGGTGTGATTTTGGTATAATGATAGTAGAGTAATCATATCTGCCAGAGGAGTGCCCCCAGTGCATCGCTGGTTGGAGGAGACATAATGAAGCGGTTTATCCCGGGATATAGAGCATCTGCCTTATTGACGTTTTTGACACTGGCATATATGAGCCAGGCAGTATTTGGCTATTCCGGCAACAATGATTTTCTCGCACTGTCTTATACGGATGGTTTCGAATCAATCGCCAGTGATAATAATGGTGGTGATAGGTTAAAGGCAAAACTCACATACGTGATCCGGCAGGCAGGGGTGCTTACAACGGACGACGGCGATACGCTGTTACCGGCGGGAACCACACTTGATTCCCTTTTGTTAGATGAGAATAATATTGCCCGCCTTGCACTTACCCTGCCGAAGGACGCTGACCTGAAGTTGATGCAGCCGGTCCGGATGACAACGATCGAGCAAGTTCTTGGCAGGGCACTTGCGCAGGAAGTCAATCTGGAAGGCATAGTCATTCAACTCCGTGTCGGCCAAGGGCCTTATTTGCCGGTCGATTCTTATCTAATACCTTTCGATCCTCCACCAGACAGTGATGTAAGTGACGATACCGGTAAGACGGCGGCCGAGGCTATAGAACAACGTAGAGAGACCGAAGACACCAAAGACCGATCTGCTTCGATGAGCATTGGCGGCCCAGTCGCTCATGCAGATGGACAGCCGGCAGGAGCGCTGAGTGGTGTTGTAGTCTTTGTCAGCGCGGGTCACGGGTGGACCGCTGGATCGACTAGTTGGTATCTTCAACGGCCTCTGTTACTGGAGATGAACGAAGATTACGGCAACCTCGAACAGCTTAACTACTTGGTAAATTATCTGTATAACGCCGGCGCCGTGGTCGTACCGTTCCGCCCAGTCGGATACAAGACAACTGAAATTGTACTGGACAACGACGATCCCGGCGTAACATTTATCGGCATATGGCAGAACAGCAGCACCAGCAGTGGGTATTACGAGAACGGCATCACGATAAGTGGTATCCCCTATAAATACGCTTACACAAATCCTACCGAGACGGCGACGGCACGATATACTCCAAATATTCCCAGTAGTGATTTCTATCCTGTTTACTGTTGGACAAAAGATGACACCGATCGAGTCGAACAGATCTACCGGATACAGCATAGTGGCGCAATAGCTGAGGTTGCTGTTGATCATGCCCGTGTGGGTAAGGGATGGATCTGGTTGGGTAACTACTATTTTGAGGAAGGTACATCGGGATACGTTGAGATCACCAACATCTCACCGCTTGGCGGTATTGTGGTTGCTGATGCCATTCGTTTTGGTAACGGCATGGGTGATATAGTCCGTCCGGGGCCGGGGACCATAAGCGGCTATCCGCGCGAGGAGGAATGCTCTCGTTATTGGGGGGAAAGTGAAGCGGGTAACAATGCCGTCGGGCTGCCGAATGTATGGGAATGCAGCGGATGCAATGACGGCAGCGACAACGTAGGCACCGCAGCCCGATGGTCCGCGGTCATGAATCGACAAAACATAAATGATGAACGATGGCGGCGCGTTTACATCGAATATCACACAAACGCCGCGGGGTGTTCTCCACCTCCATGTGGGGCAAAGGGTACAGTCTGCTTAGTCAGTAGTTCGTACCCCACCACCTACCAGCAATCTTATGCAACGATCCTGGGCGATAAGATTGAGGCCGATATGCTGCTGATCGATGAGGAATTCGAGTATTTATGGGGGCTGCGGAGCAATCCCTACAGCGGGGGCTTTGGAGCTATCTCCACATACAATAACGATAACGAATTTGACGCCACCATTGTCGAGGTTGCTTTTCATGATAACGAGGAAGACGCTGCCAATTTACGCAGCGCCAAGGTGCGCGATGCCGTGGCTCGTTCGTCGTTGCAGGGCATTATTATGTTCCTCAACTCGCTACCCGGCAGCGGAGTGCCCCTGATTTTTCCTCCCGATCCGCCGGAACGAGTGCAAGCGGCCCATGATGGGAATGGGAATATTATCGTGTCTTGGTCGGCACCGCCGAGTGGCGGTGCCAGCGGTGATCCGCCAACAGGATACAAGATTTACCGTTCCACCAACGGTTACGGGTTCGGCAACGCCATCTTGGTAGGTAACGTTCTAAACGCATCCGTTAGTGATATCCCTTCTTCGACAACGACTTACCTGCGAGTGGCTACCTTCAATGCAGGCGGCGAATCAATGCCCTCAGAGACTCTGGCGGTTTGCCGCCCAACGGAAGATACGGCCAAAGTGTTGATCGTCAATGGATACGACCGCGTGAGCCGACATCAGAATTACATCCAGACCATTCCCCAAGGTCCGATGGAAAGACCTATCGCTCGTTATGTCAACTCGTTCGACTACGTCGTTCAGCACGCCAACGCTCTAGCGGCCAGCGGATACACTTTTGATTCCTGCGCCAACGATGCCGTAATCGAGGGAACCATTGATTTGACTGTTTACGAGGATGTGGTCTGGATTCTGGGCCGTGAGTCACAGGAAGACAAGACTTTTGACTCAACCGAACAGACGCTGGTGATCAATTATCTTAATCAGGGGGGAAACTTATTTGTGACCGGGACCGACATCGGTTATGAGTTGGACGCGTTGGGTGCGGGTCAAACTTTTTATGAAGACACATTAGGTGCTGATTATGCCGGAGACGACAGCGGCACCTTTACAGTAGTTGGAACGGGCGAGATTCTAAGCGACGTAGGTACATTTGATTTCGATCCTGCCAACGGGGCACCATATGCGGCGCGTTCTCCCGACCGGATCGTACCTCAGCCTGGTGCTACAAATATCCTATCCTACGTCGGTGGGACTGGTGATGGCGCTGGTATCCAGTTTGATTCCGGAAATTATCGAGTCATTATGTTTGGATTCCCCTTTGAGACGATCAGCTCTGAGGCAGACCAGGTAAACGTAATGCAACGGGTGATGCAGTATCTGGTGACTGGACTATCGTCAAGCTGTGGGCGGGAGTCGATCACCAATTTTGAAGGCTATTTGAATGGAACACGCGTAATGTTCCAGCATCCGAGGTATTCCGGTACCACCGTCAACTATTTGACCTCGAGGCCTAACTATGCCGGTGTCAGCGACAGCGTTTCTGCGTTTGATGGGTTGAAGGCCTACGAATTGCAGTGGAATTGGCTAGATGCCAGTCCATCAAACTGGTTGCGATTGACCACCTCCGATACAATCAATGTGCCTAATCCCACAATCGACTTGAGGCGGGCGGTGCGGTTGAGATTACGTTTGGACAGTGGATCTTTCCGGTTGTGTCTGGGCATCCGCGAAACCGGCGTAGATGTTCCCCTTGGAGAAGATGGCGGTACCAGTGGAACTATTGAGTGGGTCGGGGCTACATCAGTCGTTGGCACAGCGCCACAGGGTATACTGGTGACCGCCCAGCCGGGCGTCTGGCAGACGTTTACGTTTATTCCCACATCAGAAAATGTTTTGGGCTTCACCGGGAACGGTGTGCTGGATGCTCCAAATCATAAGGGGGTGTTGGAACACCTGGCATTCGCTGTCAATGATACCGCCGGTCCGTTCCAAGTATATCTGGATACCATTGAGCAACCATGTCCGCCTAGCGCGGACTTCGACAATGACGGCGACGTGGATCAAGAGGACTTTGGACATTTCCAGGCGTGCCTTACCGGAACCGATACACCACAAAATGATCCTGATTGCCAGGACGCCAAGCTAGACGGAGACTCGGACGTGGACCAGGAGGATTTCGCGATAATTCAGAGTTGTCTAAGCGGCGCCAACATACCCGTTGATCCTGAATGCGGAAGCTGAATCTGGTAAGATTAAGAATGCATAATTGAGACAAGCAGTTGCGTGAATATCACATGACTTTCACCATGTTGTTACATCTGTTTCTTTTGTGGCCTTATCAACTTAATCCCGAAACGCGATACATGAAACATTGCCGTCCATGGCAGCGATATAGACATTGCCCGCTTTGTCAGCAGAGGTGGGAGCCATGACGTGCAACTGGGGTGTGACCTGATATCGCCAAAGGATCTTACCGGTAACCGCATCATGCACAGTCAACATTCCAAGGTTAGAGCAGACATAAACCTTGCTCGATACTTCAGTAGGGGGTATGGGAAACCGCCCGAGAGAAACGGGATTCGACCATACCTGCCGGCCATTGGCATCATAGCGAGTCAGACCATTTTTCAAACCGCGAGCGTAGAAGTATCGGCCATCTTCCGAAGGTCCAATGGCCGCTATCCCTGAGTCAATATCGCCAATATAGTCGCCAGAAAGTGCATAAGAACCGAGCCGATAGGCACGATCCGTAACGAACAAGCAATCACCTATAATCACCGTCGGGCAGTCTGCCGGCGCATAATAACGTGACTTATATTTACGCTCGCCGGATTGGCCGGCGGGGCCTCGCTGCTTCCATACCAGTGAGCCGTCGCGGGCATCGACAGCATAAACAAAACCATCCCAAGCTCCAAAGTACAATACTCCGTTATGGTACATAAGTTGTTGTTCAATACTGAATTGTGCATGCCGTTTGGACCAAATAAGATCTCCCGATCTTCGATCAATTGCGTGTATAAGGCCTTCCAGATCACCTACGTAAATAAACTCATCACCCACCGTGGGTGTGCCGTATACTGCCGCACTGAGATTGCGTTGCCAGTTGAGCTTACCGTCGAAATTGATCAAATGGATACCCTTCTCAGCCGCGCTGAAGTATATATTCTCACCAATCACGGTAGGGGAATTTATGATTTCCGTGCCGGATTT
>CP070790.1:2636319-2640364 GCA_020346805.1 Planctomycetota bacterium | reverse complement strand
GGCAAGTTGTCCGATCTGATTTTTGACGACCCCCAACGACTGAGCCATCGGGCCCTGTGGCGCATCTTTAAGCTTTTGGAAAAATCCCCACCCTATAAGGTGCTGATGGCGATCAGGCCGCTGCGGTCGGCATTCCTGAAAAGGGCGGTTGAAAGATCGAGGAAAGAAATGGGGGATCTGGCCGGGCTCTTTGAGTGAAGGCCGATTGTGGACGTAGTTGTGAATCAATTTGGTTTGGTGCTGGTTGTTTTTTGTGAAGCCGGGGCAACCGGCCGGGGTTTCTCGAAGTCCTTGATCATTCTGGTGGGCAGAACAGAAACCTTGCCGGTTTGGTCGGCGAAATAGATTCGCGACAGGGAAGGTTTTTGCGGGTGCCCGTCGCACCAGAAGGTGTCGAATTCCGCATGGGCGTTTACCGGTCTTCGCACATAATTGTGATTAAATTTGCTGTTTTTGGTCATGGGGTGTTTAAACCAGGATCTGCCCTGATCCTCGGAAGTCCACATCGCGATTTCGCCGCCGGGGGCGGATGGTTGTGGGCCGGCTTCGGTGGGGGCGATTAGTCGCCAGCTTCTATCCTTATTAATATGTAAACATCCGGAGTCAAGTTGATTGTCGGATCTGATCTGGCCGGTGATTTCCCAGTCTCGGCCGAACCACCGGGCCGTGTTCCAGATGTTGCGGTTAAGTTTTGGATTGGAGGGATGAGTTCTACCCATGATGTAAACAATGGTCGGATAGCCAAACTGATCTATATTGAGATCCTTTAAGTGGATAAGCCATTTATGCGAAAGATAGTCGTAGACCAGGCCGGGATTATCAATGGTTTTCAAAGGCATTTCGATTTTTTGTCTGCGGGAGTTTCGCCAGCTTTTGCCGAAGTCTGATGTTTCCATGTAATAGAGGTTAGTTGGGCTTTTGTCGTCGGCGTATACGTTGAAGGCGACGGCTATCTTGTTTTTATGTTGCCAGCTGAGGGCGTCCTGCCGTTTTCCGATGTCGGCTAGAAGTTGAGGTTTTGAGAAATTATGGCCGTCCTGGCTGGTGGTATAGAACAATTGCCGGCGTTTGTCCTCGGCTCGATTGTAGATCAACAGCAAACCTTTGTTATCCAGGAACCAGGGCTGGGGATTGGAGAAATTGTCTTGCTTTACCAACGTGAATGAATCGATATCGAAAGGTTTATTGCTTTTGAGGATACAGCCCGGATTATGTTTGCCGTTGTTTCCCAGAAAGATCCATATATATCCCTGATTGTCGAGGGTAAGCGTTGGATTTTCGTATAATTGGCCGGTTTTGTTGATCGGCAGGGCGGTGGGGCGAGGCACCGTGCCGGTGTTGTGATCGTAGTAGGAGATCATGGCCAAAGCGGCGGGCCGGTTTTTAGTTTCAGGACCATCCTTTGGGATTCCGCCGAAAACGAAGAAGGTTTTATTAACTTTTTCGGCATAATAAGCCATGGGGAGATTTGAGTTATCGGCGGTGGCTATAGCCCCGCAATAATTATTTATCGGGTCTGATCCTGCACGCCAAAGCCCGATATAACCTTGCCCCTTGACGCATGGTATGGGTGCCGGTGCCCAGGCGGGCGATGTAGTCGTTTCGGCAAGGGTGGTTGAGACAATAACCAGCGAGTAAATTGCGGCTTTTCGAATCACCATATACTCCTAATATATGATCGTAAGTGGATTTAAATAAGTGGATATATTGTACAGTAGCGCATATTGTATAGTAGAGCATATCGGCAGGGGTATCGGTCAGCTAAAATGGGGTATTATCCCTCGGGAATAGTAGTATTTATAAGGTTATAGGGCGGGGCCATAAGTATTTAACTATTGTTGTGTTGGGGAGATACAAGTGACGTTGACAGGAACCTTGGTGTTCACGAAGATAGTGCTGAGGCGGCACTAGCGGTGCGTATATTGCGCTTTTTTGGACTGGCCTCGCCCAGGGGAGACACGCGCAAATGTTCGTAACTTTCTGTGGAGTATGAAATTATGAAACTTCAGACCCGGTCTCGCCGAATTGTGGCATTATTGATCGGATTATTAATGACTGCTCCCTTGCTTGTCGGGCAGGGCTGTCCGTCGGGAACGCTGATTCCGTCAACCCTGCAGGTTGTGGTCAAATCGCCCACTTTTGACCAAACGGTGTCAGCCGGCCAACTGGTGACCATCGTTTACGATGCCTACGGTCCAGGGGATATGCAGGTGAGTGCATTTTATGATCGTGACGGTGCTGCCAGCAGCGGAGATGAAGTGGTTTTCGGAACCGGGTTGTCGGGGGGGGCGAACCAGTTCACCCAACTGGCAACCACCGGACTTGATGCGGGGCAGTTCAATCTGGGTATTACGGTGGTAAGCGGTTCGGGCACGGTAACCGGTTATGCGAGTGGGCGGATAATGCTGGAATCGGGTCCGCGAGTGAATATTACCTCTCCTGCCGCTCCGATCAGAGTTGGGGCCGGGGTGGCGGTTCCGATTCAATTTTCCACCAATCTTCAGTCTTTCAGCTATCAGACTTTTTATGATAGCGACGGCACATTGAATGGTAATGAAGTCGAGATAGATAAAGGCAGCAGAACCGCCGCTGCTGCTGTTACGAGCAGTTTGAATACCTCGGGCCTTTCACCGGGACAATACTTTATAGGGGTAACGATAACTACCAGCAGCGGGGGATCGGTTACCAGTTATGCCGCCGGCACGGTTACCATTGTGACCGGAGCTTTTATGCAGGTACTGGCTCCCTCGGTCGGAGTGGTCGCCCAGCCCGGTACGCCGGTTCAAATAATCGTTGCCGCCAACGATCCGTCGAACAGCGCCGCGACCATAAGGATCTTTTACGATCCTGATGATATATTTGATAATAACAACGATACGACGATCACAACCCTTCCGGTAACCGGCAGCGGTACGACCTGGGATACGGCGAATATACCAGCCGGTTTTTATTATATTGGAGCGGAGCTTCAAAACGGAATGACCCCGCCCATGGTTTCCTATAGTGCGGGTCCCGTACAGATCGGGACCGTCTCTCTGGATGGAGCGTCGGGATCGGCATTGCTTATAACGACTCCGCGAATTCCAACAGAGATGATGTCGGGAAGGATTTATCGAATTAACTGGGTGACGAACTTAAAACCGGGTGAAGGTGTTGTTACGGTATTTCGCGAGCCGGATTTCGACGACGACGATATTCCGGATGGGGCAAACAAGCGGGCGCTGATTGGTAACGCGGGCATCGATGCCACCCAGCAGTTTGTTGATTTCAATACCACAGGGGTGGTGGGTAAGTTCTTTATAGGAATCACCGTGACTCCCAATCCTGATATTGGGCCGGAGGAGACGGTGTATGCCGATGGTTATCTGAGGATTCGTCCCTGTATATTCTGGGTTGGCGAGCTGGATAGCGTATATGACGAAGAGGGTCTGCCTGTTCCCCAGTCCGGTCCGTTCCAGGGCGGGGTGTTCAGGGGCTATAATTTCCAGGATAATTTAGGCAGCGCCATGATCGCCGGCGACGATTACGACGGCGACAATCGAAACGAGATTATACTAGCCGCCCAGTTCGCCAAGCCTTACGTTATGGCCGATGGGGGGCGTGGTGCTGGCGAGGCCTATATGATCTACAGTCAGGGTCAGCGTTACTCGGGCACCTTTGATGTCAATAGGGTCGGATCTCTAGAATTACCGGGTGTGGTCTTCACCGGTATTTTCCCGAATCCCAATCAGCCGAATACCCCCCGGGGTATGGCCGGCAACTCAATACCTTATATGGTGGATGGTACTCCTGCACCCCCATACAGTTCGGAAGGCTTGCAATCATTGACCCTGGTTCCGGATCAGGATGGTGACGGGATGCAGGAAATTGTTTTCGGTTTCCCGTGGTGTAACTCTTACAGTCTGCATCACCAGATGGCTGATGGGTTTCATCCTGCTCCCCTGGATGGGCAGGGGCGTTTGGAAAATAACGGTCATTTCCTTCGCGGTGGTCTGGTTGTGGTTTCCAGTGCCAATCCGTTGCTAACCAGCCGTTTGGCAACCAG
>CP070790.1:2629935-2636219 GCA_020346805.1 Planctomycetota bacterium | reverse complement strand
TAATACGAATTCCACTTCAAACGTGTGCCGGGTCTGGCTCAATTATTCCAAAGGAATATTGTGCCTGACCCGCTCTCTTAGCACACCTTTGAAGTGGAATCCGTATAAGACCAGATTTAGATTTTCCTTGCGTGTGTGATGATTTTGTGTTGGTACGCTGATGATAATATGACTGAGGCGGGTAATTATTACGCTGATTCTTTTCGTCTTTCGCGTTGGGAGAAGAGATCGGTTTCGCCGCGTGCGACTTCTTCGGTTACCACATATTTGGCGTTGTCGCCTTCCTCGGGAAGCCTGAACATTACATCGAGCATCAATTCCTCGATTACGCCTCTCAGGGCCCGGGCTCCGGTGTCACGTTTCAGGGCCTTTTCGGCAAGGATCTTCAGGGCCTCGGGAGTGAATTCCAACTCGCAACCTTCCATCTCAAAGAAGCGTTGATACTGTCGAACCAGGGCATTCTTGGGTTCGGTAAGGATTTGGATCAGTATGGGCACATTGAGGGCTTCCAGGGTGGTGATGACCGGCAATCGTCCCACCAGTTCCGGAATCATACCGAACTCGACCAGGTCATCAGGAGTTACCTCGGCAAGCACACTGCTTTGGGCGGTTCCGTTTATGTCCTCGTTCATCTCGCCGACAAACCCGATGGAGGCATGACCGATACGGCGACTGATGATCTCATTCAAACCGGTGAAGGTTCCGCCGCAGATGAACAGGATGTGGGTGGTGTCTATCTGTATGTATTGCTGTTCGGGGTGTTTTCGTCCGCCTTGCGGTGGAATATTGGAGATAGTACCTTCCAGCATTTTCAACAGAGATTGCTGAACCCCTTCACCGCTGACGTCGCGGGTAATGCTGACGTTTTGGGAAGTTTTTCCGATCTTATCGATCTCATCGATGTAGACAATGCCACGTTGGGCGGCCTCCAGGTCGTAGTCCGCGTTCTGGAGCAACCTAAGCAGTATGTTTTCGACGTCTTCTCCCACGTAGCCGGCTTCGGTGAGGGTGGTAGCATCACCGATGGCGAAGGGTACGTTTAGGATTCTGGCCAGGGTTCTGGCCAACAGGGTTTTTCCCGCCCCGGTGGGTCCGATTAACAGCACATTGGCCTTATCGATTTCGACGTCGTCTTCGTCGGCGGTGTCGGTGTGGGCGAGTCGTTTGTAGTGGTTGTGTACGGCGACGGAGACGGACTTTTTGGCGTGTTCCTGGCCGATGACGTATTGGTCCAGGTAATCTTTAATTTGTCTGGGGGTGGCGATCTGGCCGGCAAAGTGCCGTCCAGGTCCCGTTTTTCGCTTTTCCTGTCTGATGATGTTGTGGCAGAGGTCGACGCAGGCCGAGCAAATGTATACATCTCCGGGGCCTTCGACCATGGGCCCGGCCTCACGCTGGGTTTTGCCGCAGAAACTGCAGGTGGTCGCTCTCCGACCACCCTTGCCGCCACCAGTACTTGAGCTACGCGATCCTGGCATTTATACCCTTCTTTGCACGCTTATAGTTGGCTATCCAATCGACTATAAATGGCCGGATATGTCCGTAAACTACTATAGGAACTGAAGATAGCCAATTTGGCCTCTTTTTATTCCGTTCGGTTGTATCGTCATGCCGTGTATCATTTCTTCAGATCAAAATCGTTATCCTTTTTGATTATATTCTACGTTTGCTGCGGGGCTGCAGCGGAATCGGTTTTTATGGACTTTTTATCGGTAAATGCTGCAATTATCGACTCTCGCATGGACCGATATTCCTCCTCGTTGATGTCGCCCTTTTCGTACATTTTTTCCAAATCATCCAGGGTCCAGGGCGTACCGGACGGTGATTCAGATATATCGAGCCATCTTCGCCGGTAATACCAGATGATTAGACCTAGAACAACAAGTGCCAATATCAGCAATAAACAGGCGACGATAATCCGACTGGCGAGATCCGCCACATCTAATGTTTGGGCTATCATCATAAATGACTCTTTCATAATTATATAAATGGCACGCCAAGCTGGGCAAAAAGACTCAAAGCTTTATGAGTTAAGCACTTACGGTCATTAATCCAGCAGGTCTTCCTCCGAGATTGAAGAATCCGGTTCTTGGGCGGGGAGTCCTGCCCTTTTTCGGCTCGAATCCCGCTGATATATGAGCATTAGATTACGGATATAAATCACACAAGCCAGGATTTGTGCCAGTATAAATACCGGCTGGGCTTCATGAACCGCATAAACAAAGGTAGCGGCGGCGCCGGCCAGAGAAAGATACCAGAATATTACGGGTATAGTGCTTCGTTTCTTTTTCTCACTAACTATCCATTGAATGATGAAACGAAGGAAAAACAGGCCCTGGGCCCCCATTCCGAAGATGAACCAGGGATCGTAGATATTATTCCAGAGTTCATCTTTCCATTGGCCGTCGATCTGTGTTGGACCGGCCATTATCGGGCCGCTCATCAGTCCGACGAATAGGGCAGCATGGATAAATTGTTTTTTCATCGAATGAATATTCATATGAGTCTTTCAAGTTCTGCGGCGTAGATTTATTCAAATTGGAAATTAGTACCGGTCGGGACGCTTATTTACCGCAGCATTTTTTGTACTTCTTTCCCGAACCGCATGGGCAGGGATCATTTCGACCGACGGATTCATCAGCATGAATAGGCTTCACCGGGGGCGGCAGGGGCTCTTCGTCTTCCCCGGGTATACCGGCCTTGGTCCGTTCTTCTTTCTCGCGTTTTTTGTCGTATCGCTTGTCGACTCGGTCATCATTGATGGCCATTGGTAAGTTCTCCTGACATAGGTCTATCCCGCTTTTCCGCAACATTTTTTGTATTTCTTTCCCGATCCGCAAGGGCAGGGGGCGTTTCGACCCAATTTGGGCTGTTCTCGGCGGATAGTCTTGGTTTGGGCCGCTTGGCCCTGTGCCCGCATGGCCGCCTCCTGATCGGCGCCGGAGAAACCTGCCCCGATAGCAGAGTCGTGACGGGTTTGCATCTGTCGCATTCTTTCAACACCGGCTTGGCTGACTTCACCGCCGGAAACCTTGAATATGGTATCGGTGACCCGGTCGCGAATGATTTTCCACATTTGCCCAAATTGGTCGCGCCCCTCGATGGCATATTGACTCTGGGGGTGAGTCTGGTCACCGCCCAGCGGACGCTGCATGATGGCGTTTTTAAGATGATCCATCTCCAGCAGGTGGTCCTTCCATCCCTGATCGTAGATGCGAAGCAGGATGTATCTTTCAAGTTGGGTCAGCTCCCAGCGGACCAGTTCGGTGCCGGCCCGTCGCAGTGTCTCGCGACAGTCGATGTCGGCGGATCTGAGGGATTCGATATCGACGGCCTTACCGAATCTTTCCTTGGCCCAATCAAGCAGTTCTCCGTTGGGACCCGATCCGTATTTGGTCAGGGCTTCATCGATTTCTTTATCCAGCCGACCTTCGTTGATGAAGGCTTTGCTTACCGATACCAGCTCGTCAACGATTTTGTCGATGGTTTTGTCGGCCAGGCTTTCGGGTGTCCAGTTGACCCTATACTTGGAATTAACCCAGTTGACGATTTGTTGCAGGGCATAGACGTTGTCGGTGCCGGCGTCGGCGAAGCAGCGTTCGATTAATGATTCTACCGGATAATAGATTTCGCGCCGGGCGTATGCCTGGCGGGCTTTGGTGCGAATGATTTCGGACACCTGGTTAGGTGAGCTCTCGGCAATTTCTTCGGTTTTTACGTCGATGTTGAACTTGGCTCGTACCAAATCGGCCAAGGAGGATCGCCCGTACATGGGGTCGATGAAAACTTCGATGGGCCTCAGATCGACTTTGTCGAAATGGGCATTGGCGGATTCGATTAACAATTCTTCGATTTCGTCCGGCGACATTTTACGCAACTGATTCTGGGTGGCCGATACACTGAAAATTCGCTGGGCCCAGCGAAGCAATCCCCCAATGTCCCATGACGAAGGATCCTCATCCAGGTCGATGTATTCACCAAGCGAAGTACGTATGTTGTCGTGTACTTCGTCTTTGGTCTTTTCGCGAATGCGCTTCATGAGAAATTCAGGATCGTCTTCTTCCAGTTCTTCCGACGGGATGGGAACATCCAGTGTGCTTCTACACCAGTCGCTGATTTGACGGGCGGTATAGTCGGGGGCCAGATAATCTTCCACGGCAAGGTCGATAACCTCATCGATCATGCGCCAGATCAGGTCGCTGAGTTGTTTTCCTTCCAGGATCTGTTGCCGTTCCGAGTAGAATGCTTTGCGTTGGTAATCCATGGGCTCGTCCCATTCGAGCAGATGCTTTCGAATGGAAAAGTTTCGTTCCTCGACTTTTTTCTGTGCCCGTTCGACACCTTTGGTAATACGTTTGTCTTCGAGGCTTGCCCCCTCGCTGAAACCGAGTTTTTCCATCATTTTCAGCATCCAATCGGGCATGAAGAGTTTTAACAAGTCGTCTTGGAGGGAAAGGAAAAATCGGCTGGATCCGGGATCTCCCTGTCGGCCGGATCGGCCTCGCAACTGATTGTCGATGCGCCGTGCCTCGTGACGTTCGGTGCCGACGATATGTAAGCCGCAGGGGGCGTTCATGGTACATATTTCGCGCCCCAAAGCGGGAAAACGAGGATCTATTTTGGGCTTGAAGCAGTGAGCGCAGTTAGTGGCGGGATCGTACTCGGCACAGTAAATGCAGCACTTGGTTAGGCCGATGGGGTAAAGGGCTAATGAGTCTGATGAATAGTTCGATACCAATTCTTTTAGGTTTTGGGGTACTTTACATTTTTCGTATACCACGCCGGTTTCAAGTTTAATATCGGTTCCCCGGCCGGCCATGTTGGTGGCGATGGTTACGTTACCCAGTGGATTTTTGTCGGTGCCGCGGGTGGATTCGTGGCGCTGGCCCGCTTTGGCGACGATCTCCGCTTCGCGTTCGTGGTATTTGGCATTTAGTACCTCGTGTTCGATACCGTAGGTCCGTTCGAGCATTTTGGACAGTTTTTCGGAATTTTCGACACTGGTGGTACCGACCAGAATAGGCCGACCGGTGGCCAGGTCGCCTATTACCATATCATAGGTATCCATCATAAAGTTTATGGTTTCAGCATCGTTATTGGATGCATTATTGAAGCGGTCCAGCGCCCCTTCCAGTCGGTCGCGTTTTTTGTTTAACGTGTCGGGATTATCGGTTTTTTCCGCGTCGAGGATATTTCTGTATTTCCTGAAAATCTCCGCCAGCAGGAAAGGATCGTTGGGGCGGCCTCGTTTATGCATTTCGTTGATTTCTTCCACGATCATTTCGTACTTGTTTTGGATGGTACGGTAGATTTTATCGTTGTGGTCGTTGCGGTTAACCGGTCGATTGGTGGGGATGGCCACTACTTCGAGTCGGTAAATTTTCATAAACTCGTCGGACTCGGTCATGGCCGTCCCGGTCATACCGGCGAGTTTGGAGTAAAGCTTGCAGAAATTCTGGATGGTTATGGTGGCCAGGGTTTGGGTTTCCTCTTTAACCGGAACATTTTCCTTGGCCTCCACCGCCTGATGCAATCCGTCGGACCATTGTCGGCCGTACATCAATCGGCCGGTGAACTCGTCGACAATGATAATCTGGCGATCCTGGACTACGTATTCCTTGTCGTGTTCGTAGACCACGTGGGCCCGCAATGCGTTTTCAATCAGATGGGGGCATTCCATGTTAGCCCCGATATAGAAGCTGCCGATGCCGGCCTCGTCTTGTGCATGGGCTACTCCGTCGTGGGTCAGGTGTACCGATTTGCGATCACGCTGAACCACATAGAGCTGTTTGTGCATAACGGTTTCTGCTTCATCCTCCGTAAGCATGTAAGGATCGACGCGGAACTTCTTGAGGGCATCTTGAAACTTGGTATTTTTCAGCCATTCATCCCATTCGGCGGGAGGTGATTTTTCCCATTGGGCCAGCCGTCCGGCGGTATCGTTATTGAGAGAAGCCTGTTTCCGGACCAGGGATCTGGCCAGGCTGTCGGCCCATTTATATCGGCTGACGTCGTCGTGGGCCGGCCCGCTGATGATCAAAGGGGTGCGGGCTTCATCGATCAGAATTGAATCCACTTCATCGACGATTACGAAGTCCAGCGAACCCTGCACCTGTTCTTGGTAGCGTATCTTCATATTGTCGCGGAGGTAATCGAAGCCGAACTCGCTGTTGGTACCATAGGTGATATCGCAGGCATAAGCTTCTTTGCGAATCCCCTCCTGTCCACTGGGATCGACCTGGGCCTGAATATAACCGACGGTTGCCCCCAGCAGCTCGAAGATC
>CP070790.1:2626063-2629835 GCA_020346805.1 Planctomycetota bacterium | reverse complement strand
GGACGGTGATTCGACAGGGGCCTTTGCCGGAGACCTTGGCCAAAATCGTCAAGAGGCATCGCATTCAGCGGCTGGGCTTCCAGCCGGAGTATTTGACGGTAGATACGCTCGCCAAGCTGCGACGCGTGCTGCGATCAACCAGGATGGTGGCTTTACCTTCAGTAGTCGGCCAACTGCGGTTGATAAAGGACGATTCCGAGGTAACGGCAATTAAAAAGGCAATCCGAGTGGCTGAATCGGCGTTTCGGGCGGTTCTTAGACGCATTCGCTTAGGAATGACCGAAAGGCAACTGGCGGCCTTATTACAACACGAAATGCTGGATCGCGGGGCCGAAGAGGCCAGTTTTCCAATTATTGTGGCCGCCGGTGCAAATTCATCTCGGCCACATGCCCAGCCCGGTGACCGCAAGATTCGTACCTCAGATGCGGTTTTGATCGACTGGGGGGCAAAAGTGGATCGATACTGTAGCGATTTGACCAGGGTCATCTTCATTCGTAGAATCCCACCTCGCTTTAAGCGAATCTATGAAAATGTCTTGGAGGCACAAAAAAAGGCTATTCAGGCCATTCGGCCCGGAATTAGGATGTGCGACGTGGACGCAATCGCCCGAAAGGCACTTAAACGGGCTCGGATGGACAAATGGTTCGCCCATGGCCTGGGGCACGGCTTGGGGATCGATATACATGAGCCACCCCAGTTGGCCAAAACCGTGACGGAACCGCTCCAGAAAGGGATGGTGGTAACCGTGGAGCCCGGTGTTTATCGGGCCGGCATGGGGGGGATTAGAATTGAGGATGACATACTGGTCACCGAGAAGGGATGTCGGGTATTGAGCAGCCTGACCAAGGATTTGGATCGCATGGTCGTGTAGACCGGCATAATAGCGGGAGATCGGCGTGATCAATATTGAGCAAGTGCGAGAACTGATCGAGTTGATGGTCGAACACGACCTCAGCGAGATCCGGATTCGAGAAGGTGATACGGCGATTAATCTGCGCAAAGGGCCGCTGGGACAAGTAGCAGTTGCTGGATCCCCCCAGCTGGTCCATCTAACAGAAACGCCGGCCCAACCGCAACTACCCGCGGCAGGACAGGAAGTCTCCCAGCCGACTCCCGACGAGGGATTACTCCCTGTCAACTCGCCAATGGTGGGAACGTATTATTCGGCATCGGATCCCGAGTCTCCGCCGTTTGTTTCGGTGGGGAGCGAGATATCTGTCGGTTCCACAGTATGCATTATCGAGGCGATGAAGGTATTTAACGAGATTAAGTCTGAAGTGGATGGGATCGTCGAACAAATTCTGGTATCCAACGAGCAGCCCGTCGAATACGGGCAGCCTCTGATGCTGGTCAGACCCAAGAGTTGATTTACACTCGCCCAGGCGGAATTTACGGAAACGATTATGTTTTCTCATGTGTTAATAGCAAATCGGGGTGAGATTGCCCTGCGTATCATTCGGGCCTGTAAGGAACTGGGCATACAAACCGTATGCGCATTTTCTGAAGAAGATAAGAACCAGCCCTATTTGCAATTGGCCGACCATGCCATTTGTATCGGCCCGGGTCCGGCAGTGGAAAGTTATCTCAAAATCGATCGCATCATCGCCGCCGCCGAGGTGGCCAATGTCGACGCCATTCATCCCGGCTATGGTTTTCTGGCCGAGAACGCACAGTTTGCCGAGGCCTGTCGGGCATCGAAGATCGAATTCATTGGTCCCAGTGCCGATTCCATGCGCCTGCTCGGCGACAAAATGGCAGCCAAAAAACTGGCCAAAAAAGCCAAGGTAGCCAACATCCCCTGGACCGAAGGTCCGGTCGAAGAGGATGATGAGGCGGCTCATTGGGCGGCCAAGGTTGGATATCCGGTGATGATCAAGGCGGCGGCCGGCGGCGGCGGACGCGGCATTCGGTTGGTACACAACCAGGCAAACCTGCAACACAATCTACCCGCCGCCAGAGCCGAAGCACAGGCTGCCTTCAAGGATTCATCAATATATCTGGAAAAAGTCATAGAACCGGCCAGGCACGTCGAGGTTCAAATTATGGGCGATCGGGCAGGAAATGTTTTGCACTTTTATGAGCGCGACTGCAGCCTTCAGCGCCGACATCAAAAACTGGTCGAGGAATCACCCAGCCCAAAAATCAGCGACCGAACTCGCGAGGAATTATGCAAGGCGGCAGTGCGGATCGCCCGAGCGGCAAAGTACTTCAGTGCCGGCACCGTCGAGTTTCTCGTCAATGCCAAGGGAAATTTCTACATGTTGGAAATGAACACCAGGATTCAGGTCGAGCATCCGGTAACCGAAATGGTTACTAACCGGGATCTGGTCCAATGGCAAATACGAGTGGCCGCCGGCCAAACCCTGCCCATGAAGCAGCGGGACATAAAACAGCGGGGGGTGGCCATCGAATGCCGAATAAATGCCGAGGATCCGGCCAACGATTTTCGACCATGTCCCGGAAAAATCGAACATTTCCGCCCCCCGGGAGGGCTGGGAGTACGCGTGGACACCCACGCTCATGCCGGCATGAACATCAGCCCACGATACGACTCCATGATCGCCAAGCTCATCGTACACCGGCCCACCCGAGCCGAAGCCATCACCTGCATGCAGCGATGCCTGGAGGAGTTCGTTATCGAGCCCATCAAAACCACCATTCCCATCCACCGGGAGATATTTTCCCACACCCGTTTTATTAAAGGGGACGTGGATACTGGATTCATTGAGCGTACTTGGTAGTATATCAGTCTTCATTTTATGGCTGAATGGCGGGATAGGACGCTTTGAGAGTTACTGTAATGACGAGGTGTTACGATGAGTGAGCCCATGCGAGGAAATGCGGTTGTCGGACAGGCCGGCGGACCGACCGTGGTAATTAATCAGTCGCTGGTGGGCATTATTCAGGAAGTGCAAAAATACGGCCACATCGAGAAACTGTACGGTGCCCGGCACGGGGTTCGCGGCATAATCAACGAGCAATTCTATGACCTCAAGCGCCAACCCGAGAATATGCTGGAGCTGGTGGCCCAAACACCGGCGGCGGCCCTGGGGGCAACCAGGGATAAGCCCGGCGAAGAATATTGTGCCCGTGTTCTCGAGGTATTAAAAAAGCATAACATTCGCTACTTCTTTTACATTGGCGGCAATGACTCGGCCCAAAGCGCGCAGATAATTAATAACATCGCCAATGATGAAAAATATGATCTTCGTACCATTCACGTACCCAAGACCATCGATAACGATTTGCTGGCTACCGATCATTGTCCCGGATACGGCAGCGCCGCCAGGTTTGTAGCCATGGCCTTCATCGGTGATGACCTGGACAATCGGGCTCTGCAGGGAGTCAAGAACAATATCCTCATGGGGCGAAATGCCGGTTTCTTAACCGCCGCCAGTATTCTGGCCCGCCAGCGCGGCGATGATGTGCCCCATCTGGTATACCTGCCCGAACGCCCCTTTGATATCGATCAATTCGTTAACGACGTCGAAGAGGTTCACGATCGTATCGGCCGATGCCTGGTTGCTATCTCAGAAGGCATCGCTGATGCCGATGGCACCCTCTGGGCCGAGAAGGTATCTATGCTTCGTCAGGAAGAACTTGGTAAAGATGAATTCGGTCACATCCAGCTGGGAGTGGGGGCCGGTGCACTCGCCGACTTCCTGGCCGGTAACTTACGCAACCGCTGTAAGAATATCTCACGTGTCCGGGCCGATACCTATGGCTATCTGCAGCGCAGTTTTCCCGGCTGCTATAGCCAGGTGGACGCTT
>CP070790.1:2621320-2625963 GCA_020346805.1 Planctomycetota bacterium | reverse complement strand
TTCGTTTACTGGGGATCCAAGTCCTATGGGGGTTTGCATCAGGACGGCAAACCCGGGCCAATGTCCAAAGACGTCGCTGCTCTCAATGCAGAGATCGCCAAGCTTGGCCCGACGCTCTTGAAGCTGGATTCAGTGGGTGTGTATCATACCACACCTCTACCGTACGGGACCGAGGCTATCCCAGCTGACGCGCCAGTGCAGATTATCAGCAAGGGCGAGTTCGTGCTTAGCTTATTCGCTCAGTCCGGCCGAACGACGAGTTTTATGATCGTCAACCGATACTATCAAGCACCTGCCGAGGTGGTGCTGAAGGTCTCAATCCCCGGTCGTAAAATCGAGGAGCTCAACCGCAAATCAGGCAGGTGGTCAGCCAATGCAACGCTCGATACGGACCGTACGGTCAAGATCAAACTTGCCCCGGGCGATGGGCGATTGTTCCGCGTTGCAGAGTAGCAACGTTAAAATGCACCTGTTGGATCAGCAGGTCCGTTAGATTGCGCAACTTACCTATCTATGACCTTCCTGCTTGTCAGTGAAGGCTCGTCTATGCTTATGGAGTATAGGATATCATCAATGCCCTCTTCGCACGCTAAACGGCTTCTTACCATAGGAATCATGGCCTTATCGGTAGCCAGTTACATCGCTGTTGCGTCTTACTATGTTCTCAATGGTGAGCTGAATGCCGACGAAGATTTCTACTGTATAGCCGCAAAACGGGTCATGTCAGGCAAGATCCTGTATCGCGATTTCGCCTACTCCCAGATGCCCGTGATTCCCTATGTCAATGGCTTGGCAATGCGACTGGCAGGATATGGGTTCGTTAAACAACGCGCTATCAACGCAATGTGGGGAGCGATCACATTAATTATTGCGATGGTTTTGGTAGACCGCACGGCTGGCTGGCCAGGTTCCGTCACCTGTGGATGCATGTTTGCCATGTCACTGTTTTGGGTGCACTTCACGTGCCTTGGGAAAACGTACGCCTTGGCCGGTCTTTTTCTGCTTATTGCAGGGGCCGCCTTTTACCGAGAAAATCACGACCTGAAAAAAATCGGCCTTTTTTCTATCACCGCCGCACTAGCTGTTGGGTCTCGGCTGACGGTGGTACCTGCTGTCGCAGTGCTGTGGATACTGCTGATAGTCCAATCCCCGACTGCTAAACAACGTTGGCTTGCAGCCATCTTACCAGCGGTTGCTTTATGTTGCCTTATTGTACCTTTTTATCTTGCCTCCCCGGAGAACTTCTGGTTCTGGAACATCGAATATCACGTAGGGACAACCTACTATCGTTCCTGGCGGGATACATTGCTCGACCACTACTGGCTTGCGCCAGGGGTACTGGCTTTGATACTCTTAGCTCTGGCAATGCTCCCGTTCCTACGAATGAAACTCGCCATAAGGGGCCTCCTCTTGGTGATGGCAGCAATGACCGGAATCGTGACGCAATTATCCCTCAATTCATCGTACGGCGAGAATTCCGTGCCATTTTTAGCCCTGACAACCGTCGGCGCAATAGACATCATCGCCAAAACACAATTCGCACAATGGATCCTCGCGCCATCCGTACTCGCAGCGGCTTTGGCATTGTGGCTCAACCCTAAACCCATCGAGCAACCTCGCATCGATAAAACGATTAATAATATCGCCCAATTCGTCAAGGCACATACCAATCCGTCAGACACGATTCTCACTACGTTCCCACTTATTGCCATCCAAGCAGAACGAGACGTGACACCTTTCTGCGAAATGGCAAAGTTCTGTCTAACGACGGAAATGGACGAGGACCGTGCAAAACGTCTTCACCTGTTTACCCCCAAGACCCTGCTGGAAGTCGTAGAGTCCCAAGAGCCCGGTGCTATTGTGATGACCTCAAACTACACGAGATGGAGTTTTTACTTGACGGTCCCCAGTATTCGGCAGGCAGACCTCGAACTGATGAGACCGGCCTTTCGTGCCATGTTTGATTTATACGAAAAGAGCATGACGGAGGATTTATTTCTTGTCCTGATCCGTAAACCATCTGCTCCCTGATATGACATCATCCATCCCCTGCTGTCAGTACAACTCAATTATAAGGTTCAATGACTCTTCTGCAGACTTGTTTACACCTCATTGACGGGGGCGTACAATCTATCTGATCGCATTTAATATAAACGCGGCCGTATTACCAATCTTGGAGGGAATTTAACAATGTGCCAGTGTTGCAGCGCAACTGCGTGCTTCGATTGCTCCCTTTCCCTTCGGCGACGGGACTTCATCAAGCATTACGGGACAGCAGCGGCGGCTGGGCTGCTCGTACCGCGGCTGGCGATGGCCGGCGAGGCCCATCGTGAGCGGGCCCGAGTCGCTCTGGTTTTCCTGGCCGATGCTTCTGGCAAGGAAAGCTGGCCCTATCCCAATTTCGATTCTGATAATCGTCACCGCGAGATCATCAACCTGCTTGACAAAGGCTGCCCACAAACCAAGTTTGTCCCTATTGTTGTAGGAAAGCCAGACGACGTAGAGAAAGCCAACGCGCTCAAAGATGAGGTCGATGGCTATTTAGTCTACACAACAACCCTGACGTGGCCTTTTACAGATACGATCGTACAGGTGGGCAAACTTGGTAAGCCGATACTTGTCGTCGACGAGTTCCTGGGGGGCTCGGGAGTGTTTCTAATCGGCTACAGCAGACTTCGTCGGCTAGGCATACCCGTAGCGGCGGTGTCGAGTACTCAACCGAGCGACCTGGTGACAGTGGCTCGTGTGTTTGCCGAGGTCAAAAAGCAAAATTTAACACCGGAGTCATTCGCCAAACGGTGTGAAGTGGTATATCGCCACACGTTCGTCCCAATAAGTCAGATGAAATGCATGGAAGACAAGGTGCCCTTAACTGACATCGGCGAGTGTGTGAAGCGACTTAAGGAATCCAGGTTCCTGATCGTGGGCACCGGGCAACCGGGTGAGGAGGAACATTTTCTTGGAGCTAAGGGGATCTACGTGGGATTTGATGAGTTCCAGACCTTTTACGACAAGATGGATCGCGATGAGGCGAGCGAGTGGGGACGCCGCTGGTCTACAGAAGCCGAGAAGGTCATTGATGCCAAGCCCGAGTGGATCAACAAGGCCGGTGCGGTCTATCTGGCGATGCTGGCACTTATGAAAAAGTACTCGACCGACAGTATCACGATGAATTGTTTAGGTGGGTTTGCCGGCGGGCAGTTACCGGCCTACCCATGTCTCGGCTTCATGCAGATCCTGAACGACGGCGGTCAGGGAGTGTGCGAGGCGAAGCCGGATGATTCGATCAGCACGCTGATGGGTCGAATTCTCACCGGACGGGCCGGGTATGTCTCTGATCCTGCGTTGGATACCTCGAAGTACCAGGTCGTCTACGCTCACTGTATGGCGTTGACCCGGGTATTTGGCCCGAAGGGCCCAGCCAACAGATATCATATCCGCACACTGCATAACCGCGACCCGCGCGGTTGTTGTGCACAATCGTTCCTACCCGAGGGCTATATGACTACCACGTTTCGCACGAACATTAAAAAGAAGAAGATGGTCATCCATCAAGCTAAGGCAGTAGGCAACCTTGATGCCGACCGCGGCTGCCGAACACAACTTGTCGGCGAAGTCCGCGGCGATATCGGCAAGCTCTTCAACCAGTGGGACCTCTTCGGCTGGCACCGAGTTACCGTCTACGGTGATGTAAAGGAACCGATCATAGAATTCGCTAAGGCCCTGGGCTTGGAAGTTGTCGAGGAGGCTTGAGATCGTCGGCGAGCCTTTGAACTCGTTGACCTTTCGAGGCGTGCCTAGAAGGTCCCGTTCATAATCACCGAATCGTAACGCCGCTATAACATTTCATGTCCAAGGAGGAAACGCATGATGAGGAGACGTGCGGCTATACTGTCCTGTTTTCTTCTGCCAATATGTGGAGCGGGCCAACAGGCCGATGACAATCTTGGCCTGGTAGGCCACTGGATGCTACAAGGCGATTGCAGGGATTACTCGGGCATGGGCAATCATGGAACGAATCATGAAGTGGACCTAACGTGCCGAGATGCCGCCAGGTTCAATGGCAAGAATAGCTACATTGAGATCCCCAACAGCGAGTCGATCCGGCTGGGTACGGATGATTTCTGTGTATCAGCCTGGGTCAAATGTAACGGGGGGGCCAGAGTCACAGGTGATATTGTACACAAGTATGACCCGGACTTCAGAAGAGGACTCAACTTGAGTATCAGCGCCAGCTCACCGGGTTACAGTTCCATCAGCGATTCCAGAAACGTTCATTTCGGTATAGACAACGCTGTGACAGGAGAATGGGTGGACTGCGGAAGGCCGTGGCCTGAAAACACACTGGTCAGCGTTCTTATTTCGTATAAAGGCCATCTGTATGCAGGTATTGCCGATGCCCTGGATCCGAGAAACGCCTGCAGGTTGTTCAGGTACGTCGGAGGTCAGCGATGGGAGGATTGCGGCAGAATTGGAGACAATTTGACCACCGTATCGGTGATGTCCACCTGCATTCACAACGGAGCACTCTATGTGGGAACCGGAACCTGGATCTACCCCAATTTGTCTCAATATGGTCATCCAAGCGTGTTCCGGTATGAAGGCGGTACGAAGTGGTACGACTGCGACCTGGTCACCCCGGG
>CP070790.1:2618288-2621220 GCA_020346805.1 Planctomycetota bacterium | reverse complement strand
CGGCAAAGGAAAGGCCTATGCCTCAAATGCGGCTATAACCTGACGGGTAATGTATCGGGAGTGTGCCCTGAATGCGGGGAGAGAATATGATGTTTCACTCTATCGGCGGACAGAAAATCTTATCAATGTTAAGCTGCGGTTGGTGTCATTATAGCTACGTTGTGAACAGCCTCCCATCCCCGCATGTTGCATATTCACAGCAATTTATGGTATAAGTTCAATATACCACCCGTCTGGTGAGCGCCAAAGGAAAGGAGAAACCATGCAAATCCGGCCGCACCTATCCCCTTGGGCAAAACGTATCTGGGATAAATGTCTGGAACGCCGCTACCAGGGAACGGTGAAACTAATCGAATATGGATTGCCGCTGGTCTGGTGGTGCTGGACAGGACGCCTGCCTCGAACCAACAAGCGCTCGGTGTTTCTGGCCCGCATGACCACCAGGGGACGGATACGAACCAAATTGTTGAGCGGCACCGCAGGATCAAGAGCTCTCAAGACCCTGAGGCTGAGATGAGATACATAATCATCTGCCAATTCACCATCGTGGAAGGTAGATAAGATTAACCATGACGTAAAACCGGGATTTCGGTTGCGCCACAAAGTTGAAAATTAAGAGTGAGATATATCATACCGGGACCAGCCGACTGGTCTGATCCCGGTTTTGTTTTGCCCCCAATCGGCCAAAATGCCTACGGACAAAAAGTACAAATAGCGGCCGCCAAGTGCGTTTCCAGGTGTCTTACAGGCCATCATTACAGACATAGTTTAACAGGGGGCAAATATGGCGTTTTTTTCTTGTACATCATGGCTATAAGAGTTATTATGTTATTGTAGAACGAAGTCTGGGAAAGACAGTACATCTACTTCATTAATCCAATAGTCTATTTGAAGAAAGATTCACAGAGTGTCATGTTTATTTAGGAGGTTGATTGAATGTTTAATAATATACTGGAAGGAAAATTAATTGGGCTAGGCCAAAGAAGATTATTCGTGACACCTTACATTGTACCTCAGATTTTTATCATATCGATTTTACAATCGGCAATCTTACCAGTCAGTCCGGCGCTAGCAAATACCATAAGCGGAATTTATTTTGCCGATTCGGGTAGGGATGAAGTCCTGCGGGCCAATCTGGATGGTTCTAATATGGAAGTGATTGCAAGTGGTTTATTAAATCCCGATGGAGTCGGAGTGGCCATTGCCGGCGGCAAGGTGTACTGGTCGGAACAAACTATGCCAAGGGTAATCCGACGATCTAATTTGGATGGCACAAATGCCGAGACGGTTATTACATTTCCCTATGGTACTCCCAACGTTCGTGACATTGTGGTGGACGAAAATGACGGCAAGATCTACGTAGAAGGATCATTGCTGGACGGAACGCCCTTTACGGCCACTGATTGCGTGAAGCTCGTGGGACGAGAAGATTAAACACGTCGTTACGAGAATAGTTTAACAGCGAGCAAATAGGACGTATTTCTTGACTCGCTGGGAGGTAAGAGTTAATCTATTACTATCGGAAGTGTGCAAGAGAAAGGCATCACTTCCTAACTTTCGCCATTGGTCTTATCAGCCGCATTGGACCGAGATGTTTTGGTGCGCAACCGCTTATTCGGTGAATCACTTATTTGCTGAAGAACATGAAGACATATCCAAAAGGAGGCAACAACAAATGCACCCCTTCAGACGATCCACTCTTATCTTGATGATTGCACTGATGCAAATGACATTTATTCATATCATAGCACCAAATGTCCATGCAGCCATATACTCTATCACTGACTTAGGCTATCTGCCCGGTGGGGAAAATCATAGCCGTGCCTATGATATAAACGAAAGTGGGCAGGTTGTTGGGACTAGCGCAAGAGGTTATACGAAGGCTTTTCTTTGGGATAATGGTCAGATGACCGAATTGGGTAGGCCGTGCGGATATAGGGAGAGCATCGCCTGTAAAATAAACAACAACGACCAGATAGCCGTGAATCACAGGCACCCGGATGGACGATGGAGGGCTTTCCTCTGGGAAAATGGCATAAATACCTATCTTGGTGCTCTACCTGGTGGGGGTAATTACGGCAACGCCAATGGAATCAACAACCATGGCCAAGTTGTCGGTACAAGCGGCGCGGAGACCGGATGGCGGGCTTTCGTTTGGGATAATGGAACGATGACTGATTTGGGCGATTTACCTGGTGGTGCGGATTACAGCGATGCTAACGACATCAATGACGCCGGGCAGATTGTAGGCGTTAGCAGTACGACTGTAGGTAAGCACGCATTTTTGGTTGATGGCGGTATAATGACCGATTTAGGTGATTTATCCGGAGGAAATTATGAAAGCAGTGCACGGGCTATAAATAACAATGGTCATGTAGTCGGTACGAGTAAAACAGCCACAGGTTTTAGGGCATTTTTATGGGATAATGGATTTATGAATGACCTCGGTGATCTGCCTGGTGGTGATAACTCCAGCGCGGCAATTGATATCAACGATATGGGCCAGGTAGTCGGGAACAGCCAAACCTTGTTTTGGCCCGAGGATCCCCGGGCATTTATTTGGGATAGCACAAATGGCATGCTTAATTTGAACGACCTGATGGATGACTCCGGCACCGGCTGGACTTTGCTTCGCGCTGACGGCATCAACAACAGCGGCCAAATAGTAGGCACCGGAGTCAATCCTGACGGCTTCACGCATGGATATTTGCTTACTCTTATCTCCGAACCCGCCACCCTCTCACTGGACATCAAACCCGGCTCCTGCCCCAA
This sequence comes from Planctomycetota bacterium, assembly GCA_020346805.1. Classification (GTDB taxonomy): domain Bacteria; phylum Planctomycetota; class Phycisphaerae; order UBA1845; family PWPN01. The sequence goes on along the minus strand of CP070790.1, from coordinate 2,618,448 downwards.
TCCGCTCAACACAAATACCAGAAGCAAAGGCAGGCTCCCGATGGCGATACTTGGTACTGATAATTTCGATGTTATCCAGATCGATGCCAACACTATTTCGATAGCCGATACTGTGCTGCAGGTAACTGTGTCGAAGATTGAGGATGTAAGTATGCCGTTG
>CP070790.1:2614841-2618188 GCA_020346805.1 Planctomycetota bacterium | reverse complement strand
GTCCATGACAATCTGTTGATTTACACTGGACATCTGGCATAGGGTAATATTGATACAAATCAATAGCCCTGTGCTCGGCAATATCAGTATCACACGATCTTTAAGGAGCTATCACAATGCGAGAGTCATTTTTGACCCTGTTATTTGCCGGCCTCCCCTTTACCACCTGTTTAAATCCCGACGGCGATGTGATATGCACCATGGAATTTGTCTATGGCGTAAACGTCACCCTCACCGATGCCCAAACCGGCCAAGGTATCAGCGGCGCCGTATTGACCCTGATCGACAGCAGCGGCACCGAAATCATGGAAGAAGCGCCAAACCAGACCGGCCAATATTACGGGGCCGGCGAAAGACCGGGGACTTATGCCCTCACCGTCCAGGCCGCCGGCTATCAAGAAACCAGCCAGCAGAATATCGTGGTCACTTCAGACGAATGCCACGTTATCCCCGTACATTTGGATATCCAGATGAACCCTATCTGAAAAATGTAGAATGCCACTAACTCTTGAATGCATAAAGTCCGCTATATCTCCCCCAGCACCTTGCCGCGGAGCATCAAACAAGGTATCATTTTCATCTTTGTTACCTGGATAGAATCGCCGCCTATGGGAAGTATCAAGTTTATGTATACCGATTGCAGTTATCACCACATATCAACCGATCCACCTGCCGACAAAACAGCAAAATCACCAAATATGCGTCGGCTCATCCTCCTGCTGGCTTTGATGTCGGCACCGCTGGTTACCGGTTGCAGCAGTCTCTCACATTTACGCACCTCCGATCGCTACAAAAAAGGTTACATAATCGTCCTACCCGGCGTGGAAGGACGAGGCCGACTAAACACCAACATAGCTAAAGGGCTCGAAAGGGGCGGGGTTCCATCCGCCATCGAAGTCTACGACTGGACCGCCTTTCGCTTTTTTTCTCTGGTAATTAATCTACGGGCCATGGAACGCAACAAACGCGAAGCCAAAAAAATCGCCAAAAAAATTGTCAGTTATCAGGACCGCTATCCAGGCAGACCGGTGCATCTAGTGGGCCACTCCGGGGGCGGTTGTATTGCCGTACTGGCCCTCGAAGCCCTTCCCCATTACCGCAAAATTCAAAGCGCCATCCTGCTGGCCCCGGCCATCACCCCCGACTATTACCTGGGCCGGGCACTTAAACGCACCCAACACGGTATATGGAATTATTACTCCCGCCGTGATGTCTTCTTTCTCAGGTTTGGAACAACCATAATGGGAACGGTTGACGGCCGACACACCACCGCCGCCGGGGCCGTCGGATTTGCCCTCCCCTGGGGACTGGATAAACAGGACCGACGCCTCTACGGAGCAAAACTGCATCAGCAGCAATACACACCCCAAATGGCCAAAAGCGGACACATTGGAACCCACATCGGTTGGGCAAACAGAAAATTCGTCGCCGAATGGCTGGCACCCATTATTAATTCGCAAATCGATAAAATGTCCACGCCCACAACCAAACCACACCAACGAACAAAATAACACTCAATTTGCCCATCTACCGGTTACCCACCCACACTTTTTCGGACCTGGAGCCGGACGTGAAAATAATTGTTCAATTGTATATAATACAGTTTTTTACCAAACAATCCCCGTTCGGAAGTTTCGCTATGTCTGATCAAGAAAGTATTCTCAATCAAATCCTGGTCATCAATACCGACGCCGCCCCACCGTCGGAACTGATCGAAAAATTAAAACATTTCGGCCAAGTCCATATCGAAACCGATCCGGATTCCATCTCCGACCTCCTGCAAAATAATCAATACGATTTGATAGTCAGTACTTCGGCCGAGCTGTTAACAACCGGTCGCCCCGCCGACCACCAATTCCTCAACGTGGTCTTGGACACCATCGGTCAGGGCGTATGTATCGTCGAGCTCGATGGGCAGCTTATCTGGTCTAATAATAAATTCAAAGAACTGCCTGAAGAAGTCTACCAACGTATTCGCGATCATTGCCTCGAACACTTCAGATCGCAAGAGGATTCATCCATTCGTCCGCGCTCGCTCAGCCTCAAAACCGAAAACGAGAATTATTTTGAGGCCAAAATTACCCCCATGACCGCCAATGAGGCTCAAACCACGAAATTAGTGGTTGCCGTCACCGATGTAAGCCGGGCTCGACGTCTGCAAAAGAAAATGGACGCCATCGACAACGCCGGCCGGGAACTCGTCCGACTCGATACCGATATGATCGCGAAAATGGACGCCAGAGAAAGACTCGAACTGCTCGAACAGAACGTGCTTCGCTATACGCGCGAGTTGCTGCAATTCGACAACTTTGTCATCCGCATTCTGGACCGCAACACCAATAAACTCGAGCTGGTACTCTGTGCGGGCCTGCCCCCCGATTCTCAGCAAATCGATATATATGCCACCACTGAAGACAGCGGCATCAGCGGTTATGTCGCCGCCACCGGCCGCAGTTATATCTGTCACGACGCTAAAAAAGATTCGCGATATCTACCGGGTCTACAAAATGCAAAGTCCTCACTTACCGTACCCCTGCGCTTGCACGACCACATCATCGGCACTCTAAACATCGAAAGCGAACACCTCGGCGCCTTCAGCGAGGACGATCGACAGTTCGCCGAAATCTTCGGACGGTACATCGCTATCGCCCTGCACATTCTTGACCTGCTGGTGGTCGAACGACACGCCACTACCGGGCAACTGGCCGACAACGTAACCTCCGAAATCGCCAGCCCGCTAAGCGATATCCTCGCCGACGCCTCCACCCTGATGGAAGATTACATCGGACACGACGACCTCCGTCATCGACTTCAGAATATTACCGACAATGTTGTCAAAATAAAATCTTCAATAAAGCAGGTCACCCAACCCGGTAAAGGCATTCTGGGAGCAAGACCGCAAAAGCCAATGGCAGATCCCATAGTCAAGGACAAGAAAATCCTGGTCATCGATGATGAAGAAATTATCCGCCTCACCGTCGCCGACGTCATAACCAAGAGTGGAGGTGAGGTCGAATCGGCCCGCGACGGAAACGAGGCCCTGGCCATGATCAATCGGCGGTCCTACGACCTGGTCATCACCGATATCCGCATGCCCGGACGCAACGGCTACGAAATATTTGCCGCCGTTAAAAATACCTATCCCGACTGCCCCGTGATGTTCATAACCGGTTTCGGTTATGACCCCAACCATTCCATCATCCGGGCCCGCAAGGAAGGGCTTGCCGCCGTCCTGTACAAACCTTTCAAAGTCGATGAGCTGCTCAATGAAGTACGGGCCGCCGTCTCTGCCTCAAAAAATAACTGAACGACAATTCCTCGATAAACATAATCTTTTACGCCGACGT
>CP070790.1:2611694-2614741 GCA_020346805.1 Planctomycetota bacterium | reverse complement strand
TGGCAGATGAGCCATCCGCATACCTTGAAACCGAGGCAATTGGCCTTCGATCCCCTGGCTGAAAAGAGAAAGGGGCCATTGAACTTGTGGTACTATCGCCGAATTGCGGATAAGAGTAACTTTGTTGAAGGAACATATCCCAGCGACATAACCTTGGTGAACTGGCCGCAGAATGATTTTTACCTCGGCAACCTGCACGAAGTGAGCGAAACAGAGGCTATCCGAAACTTTACCCGGGCCAAACAGCTCAGCCTTTCTCTACTCTATTGGCTGCAGACCGAAGCCCCCCGTCCCGATGGCGGAATCGGCTGGAAGGGATTGAGAATGCGAAAAGATATAGTCGGCACCGACGACGGTCTGGCCAAGTATCCATATATACGAGAGTCGCGGCGCATCCGGGCCGAATTCACCGTGCTCGAACAACATATCAGTACCGAAGCCCGCATGGAACAGACCGGCAAAAGTAAAGACGAAGTAACCGCTGAATACTTCCCCGACTCGGTGGGTATAGGCTGGTATCGAATCGATCTGCATCCTTCCAGCGGCGGGAATAATTACATCGATCTTGATGCCATCCCCTTTCAGATTCCTCTGGGCGCCCTTATCCCGCAGCGAGTGGAGAATCTGATAGCGTCCTGCAAAAATCTGGGAGTAACCCACATAACCAACGGCTGCTATCGCCTGCACCCGGTGGAGTGGAACATCGGTGAGGCGGCGGGCACCCTGGCCGCTGTTTGCCTGCAAAAAAAGGAACCGCCTCGACATATACGCAATACGCAAAAACTTCTGAGCCACCTGCAACTTGTACTCAAGCAAAGTGGCGTGGAACTTGAATGGCCGCGCGTGCGTCCAGGATAAAGGATTTCAGTTGTCCGAAGGATTCGAATATATCTGTATTAAGGAGGATTTATCGATGTCTTTCAACCACCGAGTACACACAACAATTGCAATAACCTGTCTTACATCACTGGCCTTGGCAACGGCAGGTTACGGCCAGAACCTGGAAGGGGCTCCCGTGCCCCCGTCGCCTTTTGTGAATCCGGTCTATAAATATATGGAAACGATGGTCAAACATGGCCGGGATACCTATGGGCCTGAAAAGACCGGCCTGTTTCTCAGCGCCCTGGATCGAAAGACATTAAAACCACTTGAAACCCGTCCCCCCGCACCGGCGGGAGTGCGCGAAATTGATCGTCCCGGTCCTAAAGGCGGGCCGCTGGTAGGGGCCAACCTCCAACTGGATCAGAACCTGATACGACTTCTGTACTTCTTCGGATGGCGAGGAGAGGAAGAACCTAAAGCTGCAGATCAAGCGCTCATCTGGTTTCTCAAAAACGCCCAATCGCCGACCACCGGGCTGCTGCCCTGGGGCGAGCATTTGTCCTGGAATGTAATGACCGACCAAGTAGCCTCCGGAGTTTCCACCCCAATGCACGAGTTTTCCCGTCCCTGGTTGTTGTGGGAAAAGTGTTTCGAATTGGCCCCGGAGGAGAGTAGGAAATTCGCCCTGGGTCTCTGGAACAGCCAGGTTGCCAATCACGATACCGGAGCATTTGATCGCCATGCCCCTCTCAACAAATCCGCTCCGCGCGACGGAATGGATTTCCCCCGCCATGCCGGTTTCTACATCCGCACCTGGGCCGAGGCCTATGCCCACACTGAAGATCAGACGTTCTTGATGGCCATCGAGGTGATGCTCACTCGCTTTGAAAACAAACGGCACCCTGAAACGGGACTCATTGAATTTAAAAAAGGTAGTTCCAAATATGTACCGGCGTCGTCTCTATCCATGGCTATTGATTGCGATGGTGCGGCCAGAAAAGTACCCGAGCCGTTGGCAACCCGATTGGCCAATTTTGCCGCCCGCGAGGATGAAATCTTCTGTTCCTTACCCCATGACCTGAAAAACAGAAAAGGATTTGTCAGGCAAGCGGAAAAAGCCTCCGTCAAACTGATCGACGAGTATACTCCATTGTGGCAGGCGAAATACGGGGGAAACACAACCGCCATGATGGGTATGATGTGCGTGTCGAGATATGAAAACACCGGCAAGGTATGTTACCGTGACCTGATTGCCGCAGCGGCCGACGCTTATCTGGATTCGCTCCCGGCCGAGAATGTGGATGCCTGGCCCATGACCTTCGGGCACGCCATCAGCCTGCAGTTGGCCGCTTTTCGCGCCACCGCCCAAGAGAAATACCACCATCGCGCTTATGTGCTGGGCGAATTCGCCATGAAGAATTTCTGGGGCGATAATCCCCTGCCGCGGGCCAGCCTCAAAACCGATCACTACGAGTCCATTACCGGAGCGGATACCTTGGTCCTGGCCCTGGAAGAGCTCCACCTGAGCACGCTGCACATAACCGCTATCCGGGCCCCGGTGAACACCATCGATCGTTAGTATCGGGCGACCACCTCCTGTACGCCTTGGACAGTACCGGGAAGGATGATCCATTCCTTTTTGGCATCGAAGCGCTCGTATGTTTTTCCGTTGACGGTAACGTTTTTAATTTGCTTGGCATCCGGATGGCGCAGGCGGAGATAGATATTGTTGGGCCGGTTGCGCTCCGGCGGCGTAAGAACAGCCTTGATCCTGCCCTCGGCTACCTGAGAATTTATCTGTAATGACAGCGGCCCATAGTACGAGGCCGACCGCTCGATACCAATAACTTTGCCGTTAGTCAGCCAGTAACGCGGGACGGCCTGCCCGAGATAAAGGTCGCCATCACACTCATGCACGAACATCAGACGCAACCAGTAGGTCGACTGGGCTTCGTCGGACGACTTGAAGTGATCGCCCTTAGGGTAACCCAACTCGGGTAACGAATGCTCATTACACATGCGTATTTCAGGGTAAAACGCTGAGGCAAACGAATTAAAATATGTTCTCACATAATGTTTGATCTCGTCGCGGTACAGATAGGGCAGCGGCTCGTACAGCAGGCACGCCTGCATGCAGAATCCGCCCCGCGAGAACCAGAACTCGCCGAAGTTCGGGATGTCGTAGCTGTACTCCCGCGAGATGTACAGGTTGTCCTCGTAATCCT
>CP070790.1:2608475-2611594 GCA_020346805.1 Planctomycetota bacterium | reverse complement strand
GCCAATCGGTTTCGTACGATTCATAACCCCAGTTTTCGGCAAAGGCCTTGGCCTTGTCTTCATTTATATCACAAATAGCCTTCAGCACCGGGCGGTAACTCAGCTTGAAGAAATTATTGACTTTACGGTAGGCGTTGGTATGGGCCCTACCCATGAAGCCGCAACCGATTACGCCGACATTGAGTGGTTTGGACATTTTCTAGTTCCTCACAATTGTTGAAGATCTGCTCTTGTGCCGCCCCAAACCGAATAATTTGACCATTTATCACGGCTCGAGGTTTGCATATTTAACCATATTTATTAACCAATCCGTCCACAAACTTCTTACAATCGGCAGTGGCCGCCCAGGCATCGGGCCAGAAGCACAGGTCGATAGTCCACCAATCATCTGGACAACCGGCCGCGGCGATGGCGGGCATTAACTCGTCGAAATCCAGCACCCCCTTACCGAAGGGCGGATGGGTACTGGTGTGGTTGTCGTGCAGCGTACCGTCGGAATCGATCAGATGAACCCGGCCGATTTTGCCCTTAAGTTTTTCAGCCAATTCCCTGGCCCCGCCGGGTAAAGTTTCCTTTTCACCCGGCTGGCGGGCACCGTGTCCGGCGACCATATTCGCATGGCAGGTGTCATACATAATCATGAAATTGTCGTTATTTACACCATCCAGCACGCGAAATATGTCGCTGGGTTTGTTGAAGGCGAAACCCGGCTCAAATTCCCAGACTACCCGAATACCAGCATCGGTGGCTTCCAGGGCACACTGCTTCCACGTACTGCATACCCGCTTCAATGCATCGTCATAGGGGACGGCCTTTTCCGCTTTCGGCTCATCGCCCACCTGACCCAGTACACCGGGATCTTCAGTGGTATCCACCCGAATTACGTCGATGCCCATGTCTCTGCAGAATTCAATATTCTTGCGGAAGGTCGCCATATAGGAACTGTTGTCGGGAGCGGTGATTAGTTTTTCACTCCACAAATCGGCGGCCAAACCGCTGCAACCCATATTCCGTGACTCCCATAAGTTTCGCACCTTGGCTCGTTCGGCCTTGGTCTGTAACAAGTCGGGATTGGGATGAATACCAAAACCGCCGAGTTCCAGGCCGTCAAAACCTAGCGAATCGAGTTTCTCGACCACTTCTTCGAAGGGGATCGGCGAATCCGCATAGGGGCCGATGGTATATGCCCAGGTACCTATAGATATGCGCTTGGCCACAGTTGATACCTCCTTGGTTTTGTATTGTGTTGAATCTGTCCATTCAGCAAAGCCGCTTGCGGCACTTTTACATGACTGAATCTTATTTGTGTTATCAGCTCTTTTTATGATCGCCGATCATCGGCATATCCGAATGCACATCCGGACCGAAGTATCGCAAACCGACCAGGGAATCGCTGCCGGTGTTTTCGATTTCCACACCCTTGGTAGCCGCCTCGTAGCTAATGAATACCTCATCATCGGTCTCCTCACCGAATCGGATCAATACCGGCGTTTGAAGATCAAGCTTGCCTATTCGGCCGCAGCCCTGAACCGTAATCCAGCCGCTGGCCCCGGGATCCTTGATTGTGCATTTGGCTCCCGGTTCCAAGGTCAGCTCCTTGGCGCTGACCACCTGCTGGCCATCGATAGTACCATAAACAATCCAGGTATCGGTGTAACCGGGCCCGCTGCCCTCGATATCCACTATCGGGAAGAGTTTGTTGTGTTCCACGAAGTGAGTATCGACGTTCTTTTCCCAGTCAAGCTGGCCTACGATGTAGTCCAGATCGTTGTGCTTGTTTTTGGGTACGTCCTTGACCAGCAAGTCCCAGGGAACCTCCCGGCCCTCAACAATATTCTGGAACATGCCAAAAACATCCGAGCCCCACTGCGGCTCATAGGTACAGAGCGAGCCCGGAGCGTGCAGTACACCGGCGGGAATCATCCAACCTGTTCCCCGCTCCAACCGGTACGCTCGTGACAGATATAATATGCCGTTATCACCCTGGTTCCAGTTTTCCAGGCATTTACGGACTTGTTCCTTAGTGGTTCCCGGCTCCAAGCCCATAAAGGTGTAGGCAAAATTATTATCCACGTTATTCATCTGGGGTGAGAAGTAGTATCCTTCCGGTTTGCCCTCCTGGCCGGTCAAGGCGGCATGTTCATGTTTCTGATGCATGTGGTGAGGTATCGGCCCCATGTTGTCGAAAAACTTCGAATACACGGGCCAACGTTTGTATTTGTCAAACATCTCCTTGCCGATCAATCGGGCGCCGGCCTGGGAAACCGCATCGCGTAATAAAAACTTTTTGCCTTCGAAGGCGATGTAGCTGAGTCCCTCATCCGGCTCGCGGTTCTCGTTCATGGCCTCGGTGGTACTGGCGAACCAACGCTCATCGATACCGCCGCGATGGACGCCTAAAGCGTATGTGTCATCGGGATGTAATTTAATCCTTAGACCAGGGTGAAGGAAGCTCCGCGGCACCCAATTGGGGGTAAGCCTCAACAGGCCTTCGCCGGCATCCAGGGCAGAATCCAGTACCGAGCCGATGTTTTTAGTAATGGTACTACTTTGTTTATTAGACATGGTGACCACAGCCTCCGAAGGTTAAAGTTTGCTTGACTATGCGGCGATCTTGGCAAAACACCCGTTGGGCGGATTGTGCGCCCTGAGCCAAGGGGGATAAATGTATACTATAGCTATTCCCGCTGCAAGATGCCGAGTTATATGGCTTATTTTGCCGCTTTCACTTGCCAAACAGGGGGGTCTTGCACGATACTAATGCAGGTATGGTTAGCTAAGGAAGGTGGCGGGTACAATCCGGTTATCCCGCCAGTCTCAAGGATGAGCCGATGAACGATCAACCGATTGCCGTATTTGATTCCGGACTGGGCGGATTAACCGTGGTTCGGGCGCTTCAGGAACATATCCCCCACGAAACGATCATTTACTTCGGTGACACGGCTCGCGTACCCTATGGCATCAAGTCCTCGCGGACGGTGGTACAGTTTGCCGAACAGGATTGCCATTTCCTCTTGCGCTTCAATCCCAAGCTGGTAATAGTGGCCTGTAATACCGCCAGCGCCCTGGCTTTAAATGAACTTGCCGATCGTGTTGATGTGCCCCTGCTGGGGGTGGTG
>CP070790.1:2602565-2608375 GCA_020346805.1 Planctomycetota bacterium | reverse complement strand
GCAGCGCGAGGCGGGCAGGACCATGACAGTACTGGAGAACCAGGTGCGGGCCGGTCTGGATAATGTAGCCCTGAAAAGCGGCCGCCACCTTGTTGTGGCCTATGAGCCGGTCTGGGCCATCGGTACGGGTAAAACCGCCACCCCGGATCAGGCCCAGCAGGCCCAGGCCTTTATTCGTCAAGAGATCGAAAAGCTGTATAATAGTCGAACTGCCGAAACCCTCCGCATACAGTACGGTGGGAGCGTAAAGGCTGGCAACGCCCAGGAATTAATGTCGCAACCGGACGTGGATGGGGCATTGGTAGGTGGGGCGAGTCTTAAAGTCGAAGAATTTGTAGGCATAATTGAGGGTGCGATAGCGGCACAGAGCGGCTGATTTGTTTTGTCCGGCCCACGGTTTGTGGGCGGGTTGTTACCGAATAAGGTTCATGTACATGACGTTGATACATTACATCATTGCGTTTTTATTCGTGGTTATCTGTATTTTGTTGATGATAGTCATTTTGCTTCAAAAAGGGCGCGGAGGCGGTTTGTCGGGAGCGTTCGGCGGGGTGGGCGGACATAGTGCCTTCGGGGCGAAAACCGGAGATGTTTTTACGTGGGTAACTGTGGCTCTGACCTTTTTATTTGTTCTAGTGTCAATTATCGGAGTATTCTGGTTTGTACCCCCGCCTGCGGCAGTGACTACGCCGGCACAAGTGGCGCCGCCCAGCGATGCCCAACCTTCCGAAGCGGTTCCGGAAAGAGGGGAATCGGCAAGTGATATTCCGGTGGCGCCGGTTGGGGAGTGATGTATTTGGGTGTTAACCCGTATGATTGGCCGTACAGATCCGGATTAAATTCACGGCGCGAAGGCTACATTTTATTTTGATAAGAAACTGTTGCACGGTGCGATTTGGGCAAGCAAGCGGATTCTATAATCGGATATTTGCAATGGAGATTGCCTAGGCCATGATTCAATCGATGACCGGTTACGGGGAGTCTCAGCATAGCGATGGCGAGGTTGATTATGCGCTGGAAATACGGAGTCTGAACAACAGATATTTCAAGGCCAACATCAAACTTCCCGAGCACATATCCGCCTTTGAGTCTGAGGTCGAGAAGCTGCTCAGAAACCGTCTAAGTCGAGGTAGCGTTTCTTACAATCTGCGCATGCGAAATACCAGTGCCGATGCGGCTATGGACATTAATACGGCTGCCTTGGAAAAATACCTGGTCACATTAAACCAGATGCCGATCAGCGAGCATGTTCGGATCGACCTGGGATCGATTCTGGCTTTGCCGGGGGTTTGCCAACCACCGGAAATTGATGACGCCAAGCTTGAACGGCAATGGGAAATGATCAAGCAAATGACTGATCAGGCGCTGGAGGGCATGGTCGAAATGCGGAAGAAGGAAGGGCAGGTTTTGCGCGACGATCTGCACGATCAATGCCAGTATATTCGCGGGCATCTGGAGTCGATTGCCGGTCGGGCGCCGGAAGTGCTGAAGGATTACCACGAGAAGTTATTACAGCGGGTTAATGAACTGATCTCATCTGCCAAATTACAACTGGAGTTGGATGATATCAAGCGTGAGGTAGCGGTTTATGCCGAACGCTGTGACATCAATGAGGAGATATCCCGGCTCAAATCACACCTCGAACAGTTTGAAAATATGTTCAACAGCGACGAGCCGGCGGGTCGGAAACTGGACTTCCTATCGCAGGAAATGTTACGCGAGACCAATACCATTGCCAGCAAGGCCAATGATGCCGACATTGCTCATTACATTGTGGAAATTAAAGGAGCGATCGATCGCATCAAAGAACAAGTGCAGAACGTGGAGTAGAATGACGGCTTCATGCGATCGAATGATATGTCCAGACCGACCGGTTAATCATACGAAACGATAATTAATGCATCCGATTTAAAATGACCAAGAACGAAGCTGAAAAAAACGGTGTCTTATTAATAATCAGTGGGCCAAGCGGCGTGGGGAAATCCACGATATGTCGGCGGCTGGAGGAACGGTTGGATGCATTTTTGAGCGTATCGGCGACCACCCGTAGTCCGCGTGAGGGCGAAGCAGAGGGCCATAATTATCGGTTCATGACAATCGGGCAGTTTGAAGATGAGCTTGAGCGAGGGGCGTTTTTGGAGTATGCTCGAGTTTACGGCGGGCACTATTACGGTACGCCGATAGAGCCGGTGCAACAAGCTCTCGCTGCGGGGAAAGTGGTAATCCTGGAGATTGAAATCGAGGGTACCATACAGGTAATGGATCGCTATCCGGATGCGATTGGCGTTTACATCATGGCCCCGACTCCGGTGGAACAGAAAAATCGGATTGTAGGACGTAAGCGGGATTCGGCGGAGGCCATGGCAGAAAGGCTGAAGATGGCGGACGGCGAAATCCGTTACGCTAAAGATTGTGGTGCATACCATCATTTTCTGGTCAATGAATCGGTGCAGGAAACGGTGGATGCGGTTGTTAAGATAGTCTCGGAGAAACAACAGGCATGATTGAATCACTAAAAGACGACACGATTATCAACATGGTGGGCGGTCGATTTAAGTTGACGGCCCTGATGCAGAAGCGCTGGGTTGAACTGATGCAGGGGGCCCGTCCGACGGTCGATCCGGCAGGAAAGAATGAGTTGGAGATCATCGTTCAGGAGATTCTAGAGGGCAAAATAGCCGCCGACGCAAGCGGGCCATCGAAATCGGATACCGACGATAGTGACCAGGAGTCGTGATACATCATCGGATCTTGACCTTGCCGGCTATGAAGTCTTGGTCGGGGTTGGAGGAGGTATATCCGCTTACAAGGTTTGCACGGTAGTATCCCGCCTGGTGCAGCGAGGTTGCGGGATTACGGTGGCGATGACCGAAGCGGGGGGCAAGTTTGTGGGACCAGCAACCTTTCAATCCCTTACCGCCCGACAAGTATTCACCAGCATGTGGCAAGCACAGGATTATTACGATCCTCAACATTTGAGTTTGTCGGAAGTTGCCGATCTGTTTCTGGTGGCGCCGGCCACCGCGAATCTGATCGGGAAATTCGCCTCGGGTATTGCCGACGATCTGGTAAGTACGATGATGATGGGGCGCGACTGCCCGGCCATGCTGGCCCCGACGATGAATAAGCGGATGTGGGGAAATCCCATTCTTCAGCGGAACATACAGATTTTACGCGATCTGGATTATTTGTTTATTGAGCCGACCGAAGGCTGGCTGGCCTGCCGGGAGGTGGGGAAGGGGAGGATGGCCGAACCTGAGACGATTATCGAGGCTGTTGTTCAGCAGTTGAAGAAACAGCCGCCCAAAGCATCCAAATCTTGAACAATAGCGTATAATGAACAAATTATTTAAGGACCGAGTCGGTAGTTTGCGGCGAGAGCCGGATTTGGAGGTAATAGGTGAACTTTCTGGTAACAGCGGGTCCGACGCGGGAGTATTTCGATACGGTTCGTTTTATCTCCAATCCGTCGTCGGGGAAAATGGGCTACGCGATAGCTCGGGCTGCGGCGTATCGAGGACACAAGGTGACGCTGGTTACGGGTCCGGTATCGATCAAGCCGCCGAAGAAGGTCACGGTTGTGCCGGTGGTTACTGCAGCCGAGATGGCCCGGGCGTGTAAGCGGGCCTTTGTTTATGCGGACGTGGCGGTGATGACTGCCGCGGTCTGCGATTATCGGCCGAAGAAGAGGCTCAGACAAAAACTGGAAAAGCAGGCCCGAGGCAAACGTGTGGAGCTGGAGCCCACGGAAGATATCGCCACCAGCCTGGGGAAAAGAAAGAGGGATCGAATTTTAGTTGCTTTTGCCATGGAAGATCACGATCCATATGCCCGGGCGGAACGTAAACTAAAGAAGAAGAACTGCGATCTCATGGTACTCAACGGCCCGGCCAACGTAGGTTGGGATGAGGCGGTTGTAGAACTATATACCCCTAAAGAAGGGTGGGGGAAGCCGATGCGTGGAACCAAGGCGGCGCTGGCCCGCCGGCTGGTCAAGATAATTGAGTCCATGTGGGCATCATGAGGTATACTTTACGAAGAAAGGCGGGTGTTGGGATGTCCGACTTATATGACGTACTTCGAGAGCGTCTGGGCTTTATGCTTTCGCTTCCGGAACGGACGATTCGTTCGCTGGCGGCATTGGCGGCGGGTACCACGTCGCTGTTGAGCGAGACTCTTTTTCCGGATGTGCTGCGGGAGACGACGCTTTACAAGATATTTGTGGGCGATACGCAGCGTTTTGTGGCGGACAAGGTGGCCCAGGTCAAGACCGAGGCGGATGAAGAGGGGGAACCGCAAAGCGAGGATTACCTTCAGCGAAAGATGGTGGGGGGGGCCTTGGAGACGGCGGGTTTGTTTGCCATGCATTTTTCCCCCTTGTGGGTATTTGCCATTGCGGGCGATGCGGCCGCCGGTGGCAAGGTATTTCTGGATCGTCTGGTGGAACAACTCAAGAGAAACGGCATATTGCCTGAAGATACCGAGATAAAAAGTGTGCACGATCTTTTTGAGGCCATGCGGGAGACGTCGGCCAAGAGTACGGCGGCCATCGATACTCCGCCGCTGTCGCGAGAGGAGATCAGCAAGTTGGCGGGCGAGATGACGGAGTGTTACAAGAAGATGTTCGCCAAGGCCAAGGACCTGGTTCCGCGACTGGAAACCATTTGGCAGCAGATGCAGGAGTTGGCCAAACGGGAGAAGGTAACGGTGGAGCGGATCAGTGGGATACTTACGGTGGATATTCCGGAATTTACCAAGAAAGGGCTGGCGACGGCTTTGGCCGTCGGACAGACGGGAACAGAGCTGTTCGGGGAGAAGGTGCTGGACAGTTATGCCGACACGCTGGACAAGGTAAACAAAGAGGGGCTGCCGACTTTTGTCAGTGAGCGGATGAAGCCGTTCATGCAAGCCGTCGTCGATCATTTCGATTCAGGGAAAAAGACGTGGACGGAATCGATTTGGGATTCGGCTACCAAGGGCAAGGCCGACCAATCGCCCGAGGCCCAGGCCCCTGAGGGGGAAAACGAAAGCGATATCCCCAAACCGGAAGACGAGGTGGGGAAGGGGATATGAACAGGTCGAATGGGGAGGGGGATTAAGTCATCGGAGTCGGCAGGTTCTGAACCGCCATGGCGCCAAGATCGACAAGATTGCAGGTTTTATGGGTTTGTTTGGCGCCCGCCTACGGCGGGAGAGAGTAGATAGGAGAGAGGAGAAAGGAGAGAGATGAGCAGGTGATTCATGCCCCTTTTGCCCCGCCGCAGAGACCAAAGGGCCTCTCTTAACGATCATAGAGATTCTTCAGTCGCCGTAGCGACTTCAAAATGACGCTGAACACAATGTGGCATGAAGCAGTGCTGCAATAAAGCGTGAATTAAGTCACATAAGTTTGTGATAACAAAAGTTTTACAGCGATATTCCGGCGGGTTGGGTTCGTTTGGCGCCCGCCTACGGCGGGAGAGAGTAGATAGGAGAGAGGAGAAAGGAGAGAGGTGAGCAGGCGATTCATAACCTTCTTGATCCACCGCAACGGGGGGCTATTGCGTGTATATGCAGGTTGGCCCTTCCTTACGGTCGGGCTACTGCATGATTTCGCTTTCCCAGCTCAGCGATTTGCTAACGAGGTGGGGCCACTCGCCACTTCGTGGCGAGGGAGGGGGGAGAGGAGAAAGGAGAGAGCAGAGAGGTGAGCAGGCGATTCATGCCCTTCTTGATCCGCCGCAACGGGGGCTATTGCGTGTATATGCAGGTTGGCCCTTCCTTACGGTCGGGCTACCGCTTAAAACATGCCCATCCAAAGCGGTCCTAAT
>CP070790.1:2594530-2602465 GCA_020346805.1 Planctomycetota bacterium | reverse complement strand
GGGTGGTGTTGGTGCCATCAAGCTGGCTTGTAAGTTTCCTGAGCTGTTCTGTTCAGTTGTGGGCGGCGGGCCTGCATTGCATGATTGGAGTACACTATCCACCGGCAGGAAACCAATCGCCGAGCGCATGTTCAATAATGACCAATATGCATTCCGTGATAATTGCCCCTATGAGCTGGTCAAAAAGAACAAGGACCAGATCAGTGGTAAGCTTCGTATAAGGATTGTTCATGGCAGCAGGGAAAAGGGCGTTAAGCGGTACACGGCAAAGTTCCGGGAGTTGCTCAAGGAATTAAAAATACCCCATGAATTTGAAATTGTTGAAGGTGTGGCCCATGACGTTAAGAAGGTGTATCAGCTTGTGGGAGTGAAGGGCTTCAAATTCCAGGCCCGCAGTT
This sequence comes from Planctomycetota bacterium, assembly GCA_020346805.1. GTDB lineage: Bacteria > Planctomycetota > Phycisphaerae > UBA1845 > PWPN01. The sequence goes on along the minus strand of CP070790.1, from coordinate 2,602,067 downwards.
TCACAGGTGGTGGGGATAGTTGAGTAAGCACCGGCATAATGTCGAATGCTATTGATCCGTAGGGTTTTTAATCTGGTTAGCACGGTTTCTACTGCGGCGGACCAGGAACAGGTAGACTATCATAATCAACAAACCACTCCCTCCCGAAAACTTTGTACTCATTGTATATTCAGGGATTACGATTTTGTCGAAACGTAAAGGCCCATGAAATATGTGAATTGCCATCTCATCTTGCGTGGAGAAGCGGGGCTGAAATACCGGATCGTCGATGTTGTGGTGCAATTGGTTGGGGCGGTATAATGCCCGTCGCGTCGCTTGGTGTTCGGGTGATCGCTGGTTTAACAGCATATTTGTTATGAAAGGAATGACTATGTACAAGAGCAGATTATGGTTAGCGATGTTGGTAGTCGTGGGTGCGATAGTAAATGTGGGTTTGGCCCAGGCTGACCATCAAAGGCCACCTAGAAACATTATCCTCGTTGGATGGGACGGGGCACAGCGTGAGCATGTGAAGGAATGTCTGGGGCGGGATGAACTGCCTAATCTCAAGGTGCTGGCCAAGGAAGGGGCGATGGTGGACATCGATATTCGTGGCACTACCGACACCAAGGCCGGTTGGAGCCAGATATTGACTGGTTACGATCCCGACGTCACCGGCGTATATAGCAATTCACGATATCGGCCGATCCCGGAGGGGCTCAGCATTTTCGAACGCCTGGAGGAGCACTTCGGTCCGGACAAGTTTGTGACGGTAGCCGTGATCGGCAAGAAGGGGCACTGCGGTGAGATCAGTCCGCCCAAGAAAGTGCGTCTTACCGACAAGCAGGCGGCGGACCTAGCCAGGCCCAAGAAACGTGGTAAGAAAAAACGCGATAGCGACGACAATCAAGAGCTTCAGAAGGCCGCCGGTAAGAAAGCAAAGCGCCCGGAGCCTGGAAGTCGTATCGTTGAGGAAGATGGAGTGAAATATCGTGTCACCCCCGGCAAGCCGTACATGAACATGCACAAGGCCTGCGACGTCTGGAAATTTGGCTTGATGAAGGATGAAAAAGTCGGGACTATGGCCATAAAGTTGCTCGAAAAATATAAAGACAAACCCTTCTTCTTCTTCGTTCACTTTGCTGAGGTCGATCACAAAGGGCATAGCTTCGGCGAGAACTCGAAGGAGTACAACGATGCCATCATCTCTAACGACACATGGACCGGCAAGATCATCCGGAAGCTCAAGGACTTGAAACTCTATGACAAGACACTTATTTACGTGACGGCCGACCATGGATTCGATGAGGGCTTAAAGCGTCACAGAAAAGCACCCCATGTATTCCTGGCCACCAATGATCCGAAGATCAAGCGAAACGGTGACCGAGCCGACATCGCTCCGACCATCATGGATCGCTTCGGCCTGGACATCAAGAACTTGAAGAGGGCGAAGATAACTGCTACCAGGCCAAGCGCGGTAGATCCCCCCTTGGCCGGTCGTTCACTTGTCCGTCCCCTTGCGGCGTCCAAGAAGAATTGAATTTTCCTTGCCGATCAGTTGATCCGGCCTTAGGCGGACTTATCTCTTGTTCCCGCGTCCCGCAATCATTATCCGTTTACGGGTTTTCAACCGAAGGGTGCGTGGATTAAGTCCACACGGTGGCCATTCTACTCTTTTTTCTGTGTCGTTGGAGTGGGGCAAGAGCCCCGTGCCTCGGCCTGTGAAGTTGTTGGTGCATTAAGGAGACGATTGTCACGGAGGTTACGGAAAATCAAGGCGATCTCTGCAAACGGCTTGGCATAGTAGCCATCGTAGATCCGACCACGTTTCAGCGTTTCATAGAAGGAGCGTGCTTGGCCGTTGTGTGTAACGTGCACGGAATTGGCCTGGAGGATGGTCAGGTCGCTGCTGAAACCGGCCATGCGGTCGGGACGAGCCGTACGTAGGAGCTCCCTTATGGCCAACCTGTTGCGGCCGGCGGGCAAAGGCATGTTCCTGGCCGCATCGTCATAGCCGGGGTATTCACCTCGACGGGTCACCTTGTAATCCCAGGCCACGACGACCAAATCCCAGGCGACGGGATACGGCGTCTCGTTCCGCTTCATGATCCATTGGCGGAGAGTCTCGGCTCCGAAACCCTTGTCCAGCCAGTCTGTGTTCGTCTTCCCGTGGCAGAGCCCGCTCCATGTGTCCTGGACAGCGGCCACAAACGGTAGTTTGATCGATTCCTCGGGCTGAATACCCAATCGGATGAGCTTCTTTTCAAACGCCTCCGCCAGGATTGCCAGTCCCGGACCGTGATCGCGATTGGGATAAACATCGAACACAGCCAGGTGCGAGGAATGAAGCTCGGTGCGGAAGAAGTTGCAGAGTTCGCGAAGTTCCTCCGTCGTAAACACCTCCGCCTGGCTCTTGTCGTAGGTTCGCATGACCAGAGTGGGCACTATTTCCACATCCGACGAACAATGTCGGCGCCACCAGGAGAAGACCTCTTTGGCCTGCGAAAACGTGATTTCCTTGTGGTAGAGAAGGTAGAGCCGGTTGGTGGCGTATGGGCCGGTCAGCAGTCGGGCGGCGTTGCGGACCTGCAGCTCCGTCGGTTGTGAGCAGGGGGGAAGCTGCATACCCCAATAGCCTTTGTGGGGCTTCGAGCCGAGCGTCACATGCACCCAGTAGGACCGTTCCAGGTCGGTCAGGCGAGGCCGGACCAGTACTTCTGCCACCGCACCAAGCCTGGCCGTGCCCTCTGAAATGGTCGGGGCCAGCCAACCTCCTTCATCAAACTCGTTCCAGGCGTAAATGATGACCGTCTGAGCTATAGCGGTATCCCGGTGCTTTTTCGACCACTCCAGGGCATTGCGAAGATGTGCTGCGATATCGGTTGGTGTGCCCGGTTGGCAGTAGTGTTCGATGTTCACACCGGTTTTCTGCCAGGGCTCCCAAGGAACGGGATTTTCGATACGAGGTCGCCGATCCCAACCGGTCATGATAATCGGCACCACCGGCGCACCTGTACCTCTGCACCGCTCCCAGAATCTTTCCGTGTTCGCAGCCAACTGTCGATATGAGATCGTTTGCTGTTCCCAGCCGGTTGCGTAGCTGCTTATGGCGTCGCATCCGAATGCGTCCACCCATTTCCTGCCCCGGCTTGGAACGGCGTCCATGACCACTATATACGGGCATAGCAGTCCTGACTCCCGGACCTTGGCTCGAAACGCATTGAGAAGCAGACGAAAACCTTTCTGTCCGTCGTGGAACTTGTCAAGTTTCTCCTGTTTAATAAACGCGAGGTAAAGCAGGGGGCGCCCGTCAAGTACAGTCTGGTAGCCGCGTTCGCACATGAGATCGACGACACGTTCGACGAAAGATGGCTGCAACCATCGTGTGCACTCTGTAATCAGGCAGAAACGGATTTGAGATCGAAGGGAGCTGGTCAGGTAACGCTGTAATCCAAGGCTCATAGGATTGTCAGTAGGATAGGTGACGAATGCCCAGTAATCCAGACCGGCTACGGCGGCGTACTCGATCTCGCGATCAATGATCTCTTGAGTCGATCCGTCGATTCGCACGCGATCGTTGCCGATGACCTCGGCGAAGAAGGGCAGTCGATAATGCCACTTTAAAGGTCCGAGGCTTTTTTCGACCGCTCTTCCGGGTATACCGCGATTGCCATGCCAGGCATCCCACCGAATGGCACCGACGGCAACTTTATTGTGGGCAGCTTGGTTCCCTTGTCGTTCCGCACCCTGAAGGGGAAATGCAAACCCGACACACAAAAGCACAGCATATAGGTTCCGGATCTGACGCATGGAATGCATCATAAGTTCGGTGAGGCACAGTGCAAGAATCAGCAAGTCCAGCCGGGCACAAAGCCTAGCATAGGCATGAGTGTCTTGGCCGCCGTTAGTCACTTCCGAACCGCCGGAAAACCGCGGGATTTATAGACTCATTCAGCGGTTGGAGCGCATTTTACCTGGGATCATCAGGACGCGGAGCTGGGAATCAAGTACGTAAGGCTTTGGTAGTAAAAGTATTATAACATACAAAGGTTTTCATCCGGATTTTTGGATGCGTTCCAGTGCAGCCTGACACCTTAAACAGCGGACTGCACTTGGATTCGCCTTTAGTCTGGCTTGTGAAATTTTTTTGTTACAATCTATACAGATTCCATATAAACCACTAGAGATACGATTTATAGCCGCATCGACCTCTCTAACACGACCAGCAAGATGATTGATAGTGCTAGTCAATATATTTTGCGAAGTTCTTTCTGAAGGATTATCGTTATCAGTTAAAACAGTACTATGATTCTTGAATTCCGATTGACAACCTTCGAGTTCTGACACCAATTCGATCCATAGGGCGTTTAATCGCGAAGAGAATTGTTGCTGCTCGCATGCAATTTTCCTGGTGCGAATGCCACACTGCATATGTGAACCAGAAACTTTGCCTGAGTCGCGTCTGCGAATTTTCCTGGAATCGTTTCTTGCAGATACCATAAACTTAGCCTTATGATTTTTCACAGCGGGTGATATTTATTCATGAAATAAAATCGGGTTATCAAAAGTAATTATTATCTTATTGATCTATCGGTACCGTGCCATCAATCCCCATCGCACTGAACCAGAGTAATTGTTCCCCTACCGTTTCCTATAACGGCACCGATAAATCACATTTTCAGATCAACTATTTATTCACAATAAATTGTTCCTCATGTATGGCGTTTTCAATCATATTTGGATTTTTGGTGAAGAACTCGATCTTGTATCCGTCCGGATCAAAAATAAAGGTCTGGTAATTACCTTCGTATAAACGAGGTTTGGTCGCCCTGAATCCGTGTTCCATTGCTTTTTGATAAATTTCCTCAACCCTTGCCATTGTTGAGATTGAGATACTAAAGTGATCCATACCTGTTAGCTCCGATCCTGTCGGCAGACCTTCTGTTAAGATGATACTGAAGGTTGGTGCTTGGTCTTTTGTTGGAGCCTTCAAAATGCAAACCACAGCACTTGTAGGCTCGGTGGGGCAGGGTGTAAAACCAAGCAGATTACAGTAAAAGTATTTACTCCGAGCGAGGTTATTGACCCTAAGATGTATATGATCCAAATAATTAATAGTTGTAAGAGTGGCTTGCATAATTATTTCCCACATTTTTATTAAATATTGACTTTATTATGTATCAGGGAAATGAAGGAACCGTGAAATAGAGTTAAGTATTTTTTAATCTTGGCCGGTTTATTCGGTAATTGAGAGGGGAAGTTCCACAGCGAATTCCACACCGCCTTCAGGATGGTTGGAGACGGAAATTCTGCCCTTGTGCAGATCAGTTACTCCTTTGACAATGGCTAGTCCAAGTCCGGCACCTTTAAACCTAGCTTCCCCGGCGTCTTCGGCATAAAAACGTTGGAATAGCTGTTCAATTAATTCATTCTCTACGCCCGGACCTTTATCCCGCACAGCAACTCGGATCCAATCGTTTGAGATTTTGACGGTTATTTCTACAGATTCCTGGGGCGGAGAGTAATGAATAGCATTCCGAATCAGATTAACAACGGCAGAGCGCAATAGCTCTGCATCCCCATCCACCATTGGCTCAGGTTCAGAACCATGCTCGATAGGCATAGCAAGCACCGGTACCAAGCGGACTTCCTGCTGTTCAGCTTGTATCTGGCAGCGCATCACCGCCTCGGTGACGATCTCATTTATTGATACAGGGATAGCCGTTGATAGAGAAAAACCAGCGTCAGTCCGTGCCAGAATCAACATGCTGTTTACGATCTGGCCAATTCGCCTCATTTCGTCTTGGACATTGGCTGCGAAACGATCGTACTCCTCCGGCGTTCGAGCCTTTTGACATAGTACTTGGGCTTCACCTAACAGGACAGACACGGGTGTTTTTAGTTCGTGTGCCGCGTTGGCAAGGAAGGTCTCTTGGGCACGAAAAGCCTTTTCGAGTCGATCCAACAATTTATTGAATACTTTAACCAATTCGACCACTTCATCTTGTCCAGGGGGTATAGTCAGGCGTTGATGCAGATGGGTGGCGCTCAATTCCCGAGCTTCTTTAGCTATTAATCCTATATAAGCCAATGAACGTCTGGTAAGAAACCAGGAGCCGATGGCCCCCAGTAAAAGACCAAATACTATGACAATTACAGTGAGTTTGCGAAGTTGTATTATAGATTTGGTAATGTGTTTTTGATCAGCGGCGACCTGAATATAGAAAGGTGTCGTTCCTCCCTCTTCATGGTATAAAGTCAGCAATCGAAGTTCGCCTTCTTTTCCAAGTATCTTACGGGCATCATCCCCTTTCACTGTTTCATAGACTGGATTTCCTCGCTCCTTGCTTAGTTTTGCAACCTCATCAAAAGGTAAAGGGGCCTTATTTAGATTTCTTGATTTCTCAATAATCTCACCGCTGGTCAAGCGAAGTTGTATAAATCGATCGGAAATATTATATGGAAAGGCATGGATCGTATTTTTATTGGTGGATTTTGTATGCGGTATATGAAGGTGATTCAGACTGATATTTTTGGCTACAATCGTCGCACGGTTAACCAGGCGGTTATCAAAATTTGTGTATAAATCGTTTTCCCGGGTGGTCATAAATATAAGGCTTAATGTTACCCAAATAATACAAAAAACAGAAAGATGAAGCAGGATAAGCTTGAATCGCAGTGTTTTTAATCGATACCACATATAAAACTCTGATATTATATGAATATACTACCTAGAAGGATCTTCACCAAAAACATACCCGGAACCTATGACCGTATGAATCAGCTTCTTTTCAAAGTCTTTATCTATTTTCCGTCTCAGCATACTCACGTAAACATCTATTACATTACTACTGGTATCAAAATTCATGTCCCATATATGTTCGCCGAGGGTTGTTCTTGATAGTATGCGGTTGGGGTGCCTGATAAAAAATTCTAATAGTGCGAACTCTTTTGCGGTTAGCTTAATCCTGTGGCCTGATCGAGAGACTTTTCTGCCGGCCAGATCCATTTCTACATCTTCAAAGCGGATTACCGAAGCTTCCTGGGCCTGCCCCCGTCGCAGCAGGGCCCGGACTCTGGCGGTCAATTCGTTAAATTCAAACGGTTTGGTAAGATAATCGTCTGCACCGGCATCAAGCCCGGTAACTTTATCGGTGGTTGTGGATAAGGCGGTTAACATCATGATGGGTGTTTTAACACCCCGCCGGCGGAGGTTTTTGCAAACTTGTACCCCATCTTCATCAGGAAGCATGATATCCAATATGATCGCATCATAGGATTCTGATGAAGCCATCTCCTCCCCGTCATATCCGCGCTCGGCAACATCAACTACATGCCCCTGCTCGGAAAAACCTTGCCTGATAAAAGCCGCCACTTTGGGATTGTCTTCGATCACAAGTAATCGCATGGTGATACTCGCATCAGACTAAAACACAAGATATGTTGATATTATTGTCATGTTTTTACATTATTCTGTCAACTAATCAATCCCCACTATAAACGTATTTTGATGTTGTATGATAAGTCACTTTAATAGTTATTTAACGACAGTTTGAGG
>CP070790.1:2591357-2594430 GCA_020346805.1 Planctomycetota bacterium | reverse complement strand
CTGCGCATAAACGGATATGTGTAATCTCCCCTCCGTGACTATACCCGCCACGGAAGTGATAGTTCGTACCAATGACCTGGTACAAATGTAAACGTCCATTTACATTGTAACATCATCAAACGCATATGTTCAAGCAAAAAATCAAGAACTAATAAGATTATTATTCCGATAAACAAATATTTGTAACATGATGTCAATAAATGATTTATTACAGAAAAAATGACTTATATTCAGCCGTGCCGTATTGCCTGTTCGGTATTTGGCTCTATACCAAAGCCTTCTTTTGATACTTTTGATTCTACTTTATTTCAGCCTGAGAATGGCCCGGCGGGCGGGAGGCCCGTGCGAAAAATTGCCACCATCACTCTATTGGGGGCGCATGTTTTAGGTACAAGTCAAGTATCATTATTGGACCCGACCTCAAATCCCTTCTCCGCCATAAATGCCGAACCCAGCGTATGGCTGCATATACCCCAGCCATTTTGAGCACGTCAATCTACCTGCGACAAACAGCCAAAGAAAATTTAATAACCGGGGAGCTTACAATTCTGAGGTTTGCTGCCAATAATTCAACTGTTTGACAAACTCATCGAACATTATTTGGGTGATCTCCGGCCGGACGGCGATGACCGCATCATCGCCATAATTGAAAACGATAAGCCCCCCCTTCGGCGTGCTCCAATGTTTCACTAACTGTCGCACTTCCTCGCGGACCTCGCCTTCAATTCCTCGCGGCAGGGTTGATTGAATGTCCACCGTGGTTAGAAAACAGACCTTACCCTTGAATTTTTCGCCGAACTCGACAAGCCCGTATACCTGCGGCTGCTGCATGTTTAATACATCGACTCCCAATTCGACGAACCGAGACACGAAGTCGTTGATTCGGCCGCAACTGTGCAGGATCACGTGCCAGCCATAATCGTGAATCGCTTTGAACAGTTCGGCATAACGAGGAGCAAAAAACTGCTCAAAGGTATCCATGCCGACCAAGGTGCCGCGCTGTGTTCCCCAGTCATCGGTGAGGAAGATACCATCCACGCGGTTACCGAATCGCCGGGCAAGTTCGTCGAGAAGCTTCAACTTGAATTCCAGAATCATATCCAATATCCGGTTGACCCGGTCCGGATTAAGATAGAAATCCTCCATGGCGGCGGCAAATCCGCGGAGCATATGCAGACGTTCGATAAGATTGAAATGGCAGGTAACCACCACATAACGATCCCAAGCCTCATCCAATAAAGGCCCGATACGTTCAAAATAATAAGGATTTGCCGGATCGGGCGGTTTATATCGATCGAGGGCCGACCAGTCCGCCAAAGGATACTCGACTACCTGGCCCATATTCTTGATTTCAGTGATCTGCCACCGGCAGCCCCAGTCGTCCATGCCGCCATCGCCGAAAAACCAACCCGCCTGGGCCCGGTCCATCTCCCATATGCTGCACACGTCATCGGGAACATCTTCCAACTGCTCCTGCCAAAACGGCAATCGTGGCGGGTTTTGGAATTCGATAGCCCGGCGAACTATCTCTCTGGATTGCATATTACGGAATCTCCGGGAAAAGTGACTTCAGAAATCTATTGCAGCGGCAGCTTGACTGGTTTGCCCTCCTGCTCGATCGAGCGATCGATGGCTATGCAAAGTTCGTGCGAATAAAAGGCGTCGGCCACATTACAATGGGATTCGCGGTCTTGGAGTATACACTCGATAAAATCATTGATCTGAGGTTCATATGGATGATGGGCCACATCCCCCGAGTCCAGCAGGTTGGTCGGTATCCTGGCCCAATCCGTCTGGCCGGGGAAAAGTTTATTCGACCATATTTTGTCATCGCGGAGGCCGCCCTCAAGACCAACGATATCAATGTTAAAGGTGTACGGCATTTTGCAATCGAACAGTGCCGATGTTTTACCAATAGCCCCGTCGGCGAATTTCAGGATAGCTACCGCATTGGCTTCATATTCAAACCTGCCGCCGGTATTGTTTCCAAAAGCCGATACCTCAACTACCTCCTGACCGGAAAACCACCTCAAGGCATCAACGGCATGGCAGCCGGCGCTGAGCATGGCACTTCGGCCCATATCTTTGGTCTTGATCCATTCCCAACCGGTGTAATCAGAATGTATGCCGTGCCAATAGTCCACTTCGTAATAGAAAGGTTTGCCGATGGCCCCGGCTTCCAACACAGCCTTGATATTTCGAAAAGAGAGATTCCAACGGGCCTCAAAACCCACCATACTTTTTACCCCGGCCTTTTTAACTGCATCGCGCAGGGCTCGATTTTCCTGCATGTCCAGGCAGATGGGTTTTTCAATATACACATGTTTGCCGGCTTCGGCGGCGGCGATAGCTTGCTCGGTATGCACGTGGTGCGGGCCGGAAATGCTGATAATGTCGATATTATCATCACTGGTTAACTCATCGAAACTGTCGCGTATTTTGCAATCCAGCTCCAAATCATCGACGAAATTCCGGGCCTTCTGCCGGTCGATATCGTAGACCGCGACGATCTCGGCCCGGGGACTTTTGATCCAACAGGCGGCATGGGCCGACGCCGCCCAACCGGCTCCACTAACCGCCACTGCCAGTTTCCCGTCTTTCATCGCTCTACTCCAAAACTAACAACAGACATTCTCGATAACCGAGTTTTTCAGCATATCTCTAGATACAAATCAGTTCAAGCAGTATTAATAATGGGTATATGTTCCGAGGCTGGCTCCTGCCACCAGTTGGGTTATAATCCGCCATCTCGAGTCATCACTAATCACAATCTCTTGGCAAGTATAAAGGAGAATCCGAATCATGAAATATTACCTTCACATATCAATCGTAATTATCCTATTGCCAGTCGTTAGTGGATGTGCCGCCACAAAAGGGCCGAACAAAAGACCGAATGTTATTCTCATCATGACCGACGATCAGGGCCACGGCGATCTGGGTTTTCACGGCAATCCGATCATCAAAACGCCGAATATAGATAACCTGGCCCGTCATAGTGCCCAGTTCGAGTACTTCTATGTCTCTCCGGTCTGTTCGCCGACGCGGGCCAGCCTGATGACCGGGCGATACAACT
>CP070790.1:2586239-2591257 GCA_020346805.1 Planctomycetota bacterium | reverse complement strand
TCTTGGAATCCGAACCGACAATAACTTCCGGCCACAACAAGGCGTTCTTTATGTCCGCAATCGCCGGTGAGGAATCAACCGCCGCCCCAGTTAAAAACGGCGAAGAGGCGAATTGGCCGCCAAGCTGGGTTAACGCGTAAACATTACCGTTATCGGAACCCACCGCTATCAGCCATTGGTTGGGTTCCCATTGATACAGGGCCGGGCTGGAATCCACAGCCGCACCCGTGGCGAACGCCCAAATTTGATTGATAACCGCGGGATTACCGGGTACATACATTAGGGCATAAACTTTGCCATCATCACTGCCAACCACGATCTCCAATAAATTATCGCCATTGATATCTCCAAGGGCCGGGCTGGAATCGACAGCCCCTCCGGTGGCAAAACTGGCTAATGAATTGCAGGCATTATCGATAACATAAACGCTCATATCGTCCGAACCGACCGCTATTTCAAGACCGGCCTTGTTCAGATCGATATCCCCTATCGCTGGACTCGAATCGACGTTGCCACCAGTGTTACACGAACAGACCTTACCACCGCTCTTGTTCAGAATATACACATCCGTGTCATTGGAGCCCACTATAATCTCAAGATTCCCGTCGTTATCAAGGTCGGCAATGGCCGGCGAACTCTTAACCGCCCCACCGGTGGTATACGCCGTAGCCCACTCTAATGCCCCATTCGAAGTCAAAGCATATACCTTGCCATCATTACTGCCCACCACAATCTCCAAACCGTCGCTAAGATCGTTGTCAAGATTTCCAATCGCCGGCGTAGACTCTACTACTCCGCCGGTTGCGTAACTCCATAATTGTGTTCCCGAACTATCAAAGGCATATACGTTATTGTCATTGGCCCCGATAACGATTTCCAGGCCGTTGCCCCAGTTGTTGTCGATATTAGCAATAACAGGACTCGACACCGTATTAAAGGTAATATCTTTCCACATTAATGCGTAATTCTGATCCGGCGTGGAGTAAGCCGGCGAGGTGGCCCCATTACGCGCAACTTCCTTATGAAACATGGGCCAGTCCGGCGGCAGATAAACATCCAATTCCCAGGTTACCTGATCCGACCAGAAATTATCATTATCCTTAACCTTGAAATAAATGTCGTGCTCACCGTCTATCATTTCTCTGCTGAACGAGGCTTGATTGGATATGACACCTTCGAGGTCGGAATACCATTCGTATCCCGTGATGTTGTCGCCGGAATCTGCATCCGTGCCGTGCCCGCTAAAGCTTATGCTCTCCCCCCGGGTTGCGGGATTGGGTGTTATACTATCAATATAGGCAACAGGTTTTACTTTTACATGAACCACCATGGTATCAGTGTCAGAATTATCGGCCGGATCTTTTACGGTCAATGTTACCGTATAATCGCCAAAGGTGTTATAGGTATGTGTTGGATTAACTAGACTCGAATCGTTCTGTATTCCGTCACTGTCATCAAAATCCCATGAGTATTCATCTATGCCGTTGGCGTCGGTACTTCCCGAACCGTCAAAGTAGAAAGTATCTCCTATCATTACTGTTTGATCTAAACCGGCATCAGCTACCGGAGGAAGCGTATCCTTTCTTATCGAGAAGGCCTGGGTATCGTTAGCCGTAAGGTATTCATTTCCTGCATCGTCAGCCACCTTAAAATAAATATAGTGTCTTCCATCGGCCAGAGCGCTCCAAACAGCAGGAGTTATCTGCCAATCGGTAGTATATGAACTTCCATTGATGTCGCTGGCGATACAATTCCAGGTCCCGCCAGCGTTTACTTTATGATCGATTCTGTCTAATTCAAGATTATCGGAAAAGTCAATATCCAAGGTCGGTGCTGTGCTGCCAAAGAAGGAGTCTTCCGCAGTGTTGAACGTTGGGGTGTTTGGATTGGTCTCATCCTTGTTAAACTTGAAGGCCGACGAGTTATCGGGGGTAGTATAAGTATTTCCCGTAACGTCGGTGATGCGGAAATATATATAGTGAGTCCCTTGAGTAATGCTTGCCCAATTGGTCATAGACCAATCGTTGGTGTAAGATTGAGCTCCTACATCGGTGGCGATGGTAGTCCAGCTACCGCTGTTATCGATGCAGTACTCGATATCATCCAACTCCAGATTGTCGTTGAAATCGATATCCAAGGTCGGATTAACCGCATACCATTGATCCTCGAGTGTGTGGTAGTTAGGCGACAATGGATTTGTAGTATCTTTGTTCATTGTAAAACCGGCGGCCTGATCGGGCGTTTCGTACTCATTGCCGGCATCATCGCTGATTTTGAAGTAGATATGATGAGTACCGTCGCCCATTAGATTCCAGTCGCCATCCGTTAAGGTCCAGTTGTTGGTGTAACTGCTGCCGCCGAGCCCGGAAGCAATGGTGGTCCAATTGTATCCGGAATCGATGCTGTAATAGATGTTGTCCAGGGTATAGTTATCGCTGAAATCGATATCCAGGCTGGCCGGCTTGGTGCTGAACCATTGGTTTTCAGCGGAGTTGTAGGTGGGCGGATTGGGTTCAGTGGTGTCGATATAAAAAGGTCCCAGGTGGGAAACGGTTCCGGTATTGCCGGCCCGGTCGATGGGTTTGATGTGGAAGTAATGCGATTGTCCGTCGGCAACGGGATCGCTGGTATGAGTGACGATTGAGCTGCCGAGGTCCGTGGTATCATCTGGAGTGGTTGAGGCGCTGGTGTCCCATTCTATTGAGTAACCGTCTAATCCACAGGTTCCGTAATCGGCATCAATTGACGACTGCCAGTTGGCAGTTATGGTATCGTCATTGCTCCATACCTGTTTGGTGTGAGAGGGGCTTAGCAGGGCGGACACCGGCGTAGGTGCGGCGGCGTCTATATGAACGGTGAGCAATCGCCAACTGTTCGCATAATTGTGTACGGTGTTATATGGTCTGGCCTGTACGGTGTGGGTTCCGTTCGCCAGGCCGGCGGTGGTAAAGGTGAAATCCTCGGTGGATTCATCGAAAGTGCCGTCGACTGCTGTTGCATTGCCCGAGGGGAACAACCAGTCGCTCCCGTCGATCAGGTATGGTACATTCTTGATGGCATTTTCCGTATCTGTAGCCGTTCCCTGGAACGTGGGGGTATTGTCGGCAATACATTGGCCGTCATAGGTAGGGTCGGTCATGTTAACGGAGGGATGGGTGTCGACAGGATCCAGGATTCCGTCTCCATCCGTATCCCGCCAACCGATCTGGCCTTTGGCCGTGCTGCTTATTTTCTTGTCCTCGTAGGGTTTCCACTGGCTCCGCATGATACAGGCCACATCCGAGGTGCAGGCATCCCGGTTGCAGTTTTGGTTCTCCACTTGCAGCCACCCATATTTTTCAGTGCAATGGCTATCTTTTTCACAGGTATTGGCCCCGTCGTAACCGTCGGCCGCTTCGAAGATATGGCCCATTTCATGGGCAACCACTCCTTCCAACTGCTCATATGGGTAATTATCTGAAGGTAGTGTAATTACAGTGTAAGGTCCTCCACGCCTGGCATAGGCAAATTTATCGTTGGTAAACATATTGTTCCCATCTTGACTGGCGTCGATAGCGAAGATAACAAAAGCCCAGTCCAAATTATTCGTGTTTCTTAAGTTATTAAGATAGTCCACAATATTATCTCTATAATCAGCGTAGGTGTCGTAACCCAAATCATCCATGACCTCCTGCATCCACAAACCCTGGTCTCCGGCACTTCCTCCCGGTCTGTTAATTGGCTCATAACCCGTTTCTATTGTTAGCGTATCCAGGTGGTGAAAGACTAGTGTTTGGCCTGTTCGGGTATAGGACCATCGGTTGGTCCACCAGTTTGTGGCGTTACCAACTTCATTTGCGTAATCATCTTTTTCGGTCTGCGACCAGTCTTCAGTTTCGTTGTCGATGTTGCCGTTACTTTCGACAAAAATGATTGTATAGCCGACATCCCCGATCATATATGCACTGGTCTGAGCCCAGGGATGAGGAATAGACATGGGCAGCATTCCTTCTTCCTCCGTGTCATCATCGTCCCAAGGATTTTGGTTCTGAGCGATCGGCGGGATATCAACCTCTCCGGATAATTTGGCATTGAAATATTTGGCGGCCACGATGGCTCCATCGCCCAGAGGTGCAATCAGGGAGATTTCAATGGGATTGTAATACAGTTCCATTACATATGGATGGGCTCTTACATCGGTTTCAAGGTATTTTGGAATTGAGGTTATCATTACTCTTGGATGATAAACATGGGTAACCTCCGCCCCCAAAGATTGAATATGAGCAATTAATTCTTGTATATCACTTGGCGATACGCTCTCAAGGGTCACCAAAGAAAAACATGCTTCAGGATTCTGGTCGTGGCCCAGACAGTCGTCACAGGCATTTCCCATCCCGTCGCCATCGGAATCAACCTGGTCCGGGTTGGGTGTGTTTAAACAATTATCATTTATGTCATAAATGGTATCGTTGTCGGTATCGACAAAGGCATCAAAACATTCTTGAGACGATATGGGCACATCCGGGCCGCTGGCGCATATCTCAAATATCGTAAGGTCATCTATGTCCACGTCCCCGTCTTGATCGAAATCTTTTGTTTCGCATCCCGATGGGACTGGCCTGTTATCCGGTCCCGTATAACAGGCTTGGTACAAGGCGAAATCGTCCTGGTCTACATCATTATCGCTATCCAGATCGGGTGGGACTGCATAAAGGACAACTGGTATCAAGAATAACGTTATCAGAGCCAGTATGTGTGTGGTGTTCATTTTAAGCCCTCCAGGGAAGAAAGGAGGATTGATAGGCATTAATTAGACGATTTGCTGCTTACTATTACACTATATACTATTGTTGTATTGTAGTAAAGAATTGTTTGGCAAATCTGATGTTATTTCTCAAAAATATGCTATCCCGAATCTTGTCTATCTCCTGATATTGACCCCATTTACCCCTGTTGGTTTGAAATACATAACCTTTATTAAAGTGATGATAATTGGGGAGTGGCTATTCAATTCGAGGACTAATCCAGTCGGCATGGTT
>CP070790.1:2572608-2586139 GCA_020346805.1 Planctomycetota bacterium | reverse complement strand
TTGGAACCGATGATGTTGTGCTGGTCGCTCGCGAAGACTAGACCTAGATGGAAACAGTGAAAGGCCCGCGGCGCTTTATTACGTGGGCCTTTCCTTTTCCATACCGGCGACTTCATATATTTTGCTGGAGGCATAAATAATGATAAAAAGAGTGACGAAATGCAGATGGGTTATCATCGCAGCCATTGCGACTGCCCTGACATTGGGTCTCGTTGGTAGCGCATCGGCAAATGATTTTATATGGACTAATGCCGATGGCGACCGCGATTATAATAATGCGGCAAACTGGGATGAATATCAAGGTAGTTGTCAGGCTTTTATTGGCAGTGGAACCGGTATACCTGCCAGCGGTAGTCACTGGGCGGTTATTGATACCGAAGGGGATCCGATCAGGTGTACCGCCGAAGGAAATCCACGCCCTGAAGGCCCTCCGGCGGATCAGGGCCCTATCAACTACTCTACTGATGGGAGTGCCGGCGCCTATGGGGCTTTGATCAATAATACTTTGACTCTTCAGCCCAATACAAAATTCAGCGTTAGTAATACCTTCAAAGTTGGTTCAGGGGTCGATGGGTCCGGTACCTCAGGTGCCGTAATCATAAACAGCGGCGCCGAATGCTATGGAGGTGGTGGAACGTGTTACCTAGGAGATGTTGGTCCTTGTACACTGACTATCGACGGCGGCCAATTCGGTAGTCAAGCCGTGGTCAGGGTTGGGGGGGCAAATACCCTCAACGGCGGTACGGGAACCGTAACTATTACTAATGGTGGCATATTTACCGGCAGGTATATTGCTATTGGAGCAGGCGGCCATGCCAGCTTATACATGCAAAATGGCACCATTGAATCGGACAACTGGTTTGTGATCGGTGGGGAGCTTAACGCTATTGTTAATCCAAACCACAGTATCGCCACCATGACCATGGACGACGGTTATATTCGAGCATGCGACAACAGCGGCAATTTCTGGGTCGGTGACGGGGGCAAGGGTACACTGACTCAGAATGGCGGTTTAATTGAAATTGATGATGCCGGCGGCAACTACCCCATGCTGGGACTTGCTGCGGGTCTCAATTCCGAGGGCACCGTGAATCTGAACGGTGGTATGCTCTACACTAAGGGATTCCCTAATGTCAATGATGACGGCGAAGGTGCATTGGCGGTGATTAACATCGATGGCGGAAAACTGGGAACCCGCGACTACACGACCGCTCAAGCCGATCTTCAAGGCCTTATCACCAGCGGAAAAATTAAAGGTACCGGAGGATCCACTAATCTGGCTGACTTCCATATTATCCAGATACCGGCAGGGATGACCAAGTACAAAGATAGTGGTACCCCACAGGCCATATGGGTTGTTTCATCACCTCCCGCAGCCTGCGATTTTTATGTCGGCCCGTATGATCAAACAGATTTAATCATGCAACAGAATGACTCTCCGTTTCAGATTGAATACACGGTTGGAAACTATGGGGCCACCACTTCGCTGAGTTATAATGTCAGCAAGGATCCCGACGAGGCCTGGGTGAGCCTGGACAAGACCAGCGGATCGGCAGCGGCCGGCGGCGGATTGGATACGGTTACTGCCACCGTCAATCCCTCCAGCCTGACCCCGGGAACCAACTACACCATGGATCTGGTATTTACCAATGACTGTAATACGACACAACAAGAAACCAGAACCATCACTCTGTTTGTACAAAGGTGGGCAACCGATCCGCCGCAGCCCGATACCTACCTGGATATAGGAGTAATCAACGCCTACCTTAACTGTATAAATCCGCAAACTTATACCATCACCGTTATCAACCAAACACCTGATACATTTAATTATACGGTGGAGCAAACAGATGAAAATGGTAGCGCCGTACCTCCATACCCTTGGTTATCCCTTGACAAAACCGGTGGTGGACCGCTGGCTCAGGGTGAAAGTGATACGGTGACCATAACTCTAACCGGTACCGGACATGGTCCCGAGTACCGTGCCGACCAGGGTACTCCGACTTGGGATGCGCGATGGGAAGGCTGGTTGAAGTTCACCACCGTTGAGTTCGGTGATGTATTAATGCGCCATATTATAATGAGCGAGCGCCGTTTAGGGGCGTTGTTTGGCCACGTCCGTTACTATTGCGGTGAAGTATATCCCTATCTTTCTTACCCAACTCAATGGGAGCCGGGTGATGACGGACCCTGCGGTGCGGGATGTCGATTCGTACCTTACCCTTTTGATGCGGACACCGAAACCTTCGGAACGGTGGTTGTAGACAACACCAATCCAGATCCTGATTATAATGCAGACGACGGGTATGCCTTACTTGTCGACCAAACTGGCACCGGTACGGATCTGACCGGCAGGCATATGTGGATGAGCAATGTTGACATGGGTGACAACGGGGGCTGGAACGATCACGCCAATCCCCGATTTGGCTCCACCATGGTGGCCCGCCTGAAGGTAGAAACGGCCAGTCTTATGGGAGCGAATATGTGGATGCCGGATAACAACGATTGGTGGGACGAAGGTCCACGTGGAGGTGCCCGGGTAGAGTGGAACAGTAACAACAGAGTCAGAGAATACATCAATGACATACTCACCCCAAATCTTGGCCGAGCAAAACCGACCGCCTACCACACCGTCCGTATTACACGGGGATACGGAGGTTATGGACAACCAACCATCAAGGTCTGGGTGGACGGAGCATCGTATCCCGATCCCGTGTTGACTATCAGCCCCGCCCAGGGTGGGACCGGTGTCGATAGACAAGCCGAAAGGCCTAGCATTGGAGTCTTTGGGAACTCTTCTGCATCCAAGGTCTACTTTGACTGGATGTCCTTCACCAATGCGGGCATGTACGGACCGGGTGAGGAAGTTAGCTGCCTCGGTGTGTCGCTGATTCCCGACGCGACAATCTGTACGCCGGCGTGCAACGATCCCTTTGCCGATCACGATGAAGATGGCGACGTGGATCAGGATGACTTCGCCGAGTTCCAGCTCTGTTACACCGGCGATGGTGATCCGGGTGGAATCTTCGATCCCGATAATTGTAAGTGCTTCGATAAGGAACCGTCGGGCGGCGATGATGATGTCGATGAAAACGACTTCAATCCGTTCCAGAACTGTGCGGCTACATCGGGGCCGAAAGTGCCGGCTGATATAACGTGTGATGATGGACTATAATTAATATACGCAGGAGAATATATTTGATAAACAAGATCGGCCCGCTCATTATCGAGCGGGCCGATCTTCTTATATCCGCATAATATCCCTAACTCACATAATGAATCTTTATAATCAACAAATCAATCAATCAATCAGGTATACTTTTCAAACACCCAGCTTAGCAAAGCTCAGGGTTTAACCGGAGCTTCACCCTTGGAGCCCCTATCACCCCTTGGACGTCCTTCAGGCCAATTACCCCTGGATCTACCGGCCCTCGGTCTCGATGAATCATCAACCCGAAGTTTCCTCATTATTTTGACTAATTGTTCACGGGTCAGCTCTTCATCGCCGACTTCCGTCAGCGCCTGCGTCAGTATGTCCCGTACTCGCTGAATCTCGGCTTTCTGAATCTTGCCGTCGCGGTTGGTATCCAACATACCAAAGGGCATGCCTTTGCCGCCCCCTCGTGATCCACGCTGAGGATCAAAATCTTGCCTTCCTGGTCCGCGACGTGGCGGTCTTTGCGATCCCCAAACCTTACCTTTGTCGGGCCTGCCGCGACCCCATCCGGACACTCTGGAATCACAACCCGGCCAGCCCGGCCTATCAAACTGCCTATTACGATCACGTCCCCACCTCGGCCGATCAAAGTCAGCCCCTCGTCGGTGAGGCCCAGAACCACGTCCACCCCGGTCCACTCCAGGTCCTTGGAAACCATAAGCCCTCGGCCGATGACCTGCCTGCGGCCCGCGCAACATCCGCTCATGTTGTTCCCGAAGCGCCTTACGGACCGCCTCATCAACTATCTGCGGTAAACCGTGGCCCGGCACATCCGGTCGCTCCACACGGCCGCCCATCGGTCCTCGTAGGCCTCTGCCTTGTCTGCCACGTTGCAGTTCCTCTCGCATCTGCTGCAGCCGTCGCATGGCCTTGGGCACCCTATCAACAAATTCATCCCTGTTGATCCTGCCATCACCATCGGCATCCAATGCATCGAAAAATCGCTCGGTACGTTCGCCTAGCGGAACCTCCGTACCGGGACCTTGTCTCCCCATAAGCCCGGGGCCATGCCCCCGACCACGCTCGCCGGCCTCCCACCAGCGGCCCTGCCCCATAGCAGAAGATACCCATAAAACCGGTAAAAAGATCGCCGTCCAATACAGCCATTTTCTCGTTTTCATGACCCAGTCTCCTGAATAAAAGGATTATTCATAGCATTTCATAATGGGAAAACAGCAGCATATAGTTGCCCCTGATCCCCGCACCTGTATAAACGCTGTTCAGCCACAATTATTGCAACCGGCTCAGAAAGAATCCTCTCTGTCGAGGGCCTCGATATGGGCCTGAAAGGAATCGGCAAGGGCCTTCAGGTTATAACCTCCCTCCAGCATGCTGACCATGCGATTGTTGCACAAAGATGCAGCCAATTGCTTGAGCTGTCGGGTCATCCAGCCAAAACATTCGGTGCTCAGGGTGATATGGGCTAATGGGTCGGCCCGGTGGGCATCAAAACCGGCGGAGACAAGAATAAAATCCGGCTTGAAGTCGATGATCTTGGGAACAACTTCAGTTTCGAATGCCTGGTGATAGTCTTCATCACCACTACCGGGCGGCATTGGAATATTCATCGTCGCCCCCAAACCTTCATCAAGACCCCGCTCCCACCTGAAACCGGTTCCCGGATAAAGAGTTTGGGGATCTTGATGTATACTGATCTACCAAACATTGGGATCCCGATTGAGACTGTGCTGTGTGCCGTTGCCGTGATGAACATCCCAATCCAGAATGGCTACACGATTAATGCCTCGCCGATTGCGGAGATATTGGGCGGCAATGGCAATATTGTTAAAGTAGCAAAAACCCATGGCCGTAGCATGCTCGGCATGATGGCCCGGGGGGCGAACCGCGCAAAATGCATTCTGCACCCGGCCCGCCATAACCGCCTCAACCGCTTCGATGACACCACCGGCCGACAGACAGGCAATCTCAAAACTTACACCACACAAGGGACATTCGGGCGTATCGATGAAAGGAACATCGTTTTCGCAAGCATATCGAATCTCATCGATGTACTCTTTAGCATGTATCTGCTCCACCAGCGATAAATCAACCATTCGCGGCTCGATGATCCCGACGCGGGTACACCTACCCACTTCCTCCAGCCGCTGATTGATAGCCCGAATTCGATCCGGCCTTTCCGGATGATGCGGACCGGTATCATGTTCGAGGTAACGATCGGATATAACAACTCCTGTATTAGGCATAGAGAGTATTATAATCGGTTTGCCGAATTTAGCCCCCCTTAACCTAATCCATACACCTTCATCAATACTACGATTAGATTGATACAGGCGTCGATGATCTATGCATCAACAGGTTTAACCGAAGTGGCCACCGGGCCCTTGGGACTGGTCTTGATCTCAAACTCCACACATTGCCCCTCCCCGAGCGGGCACGAACCTTCTATATCAATTTCGGACTTGTGGACAAAAATATCCGGCCCACCGTCATCCGACTGAATAAAGCCGAATCCTCTTTGATCGTCGTACCATTTGACTTTTCCCGTCGACACTAAATCATTCTCCATAATACACAAAAAGCCTTTGCCCATGCTCTATACAATCCGGCCCATACCACAATGGCCATAGTCTGTCCGCCGACAACTTGAAAGTCAAATAAACAATATGGCGATAACGGTTTGTAAAGACATGCGGAATTGAATTTAAAAAAATTGCTGATTAAGACGCCATCCGTGCACTTTTCCCTACTAGCTTGGAAGCATAGGTGTGAATTTTGTCATCCTCGACAATACTTAAAAATTGTACTCCTATCTCATAAACCTCACCGCCGATATGTCGACAGTGGGCAACCCGCGAGTATAAACGAAGTTTTTCTCCCTCAGTTGTCGGGATATCAATCCTCATTCGTTTTTCCGTTTCAAGAAATTCACTATGCAGAAATGACATTCCCCCCAATGACAAATTACGCGTACATACACTGAATATGCCTTCGGGTGTATGTTGCTCGTTAAATATGGTTATAATTACATTCCGACTTCTAAACTGCAATCGAGGGTGGCGGCGCTGAGGATGCTTACCAGATTTGCCGGATGACTCATCCAGAGAATCAAGCAACCGTTCAATCTGCTCTTTAGGCAAAGTTAGTGATGGCAGCGGAATATCGGAATCTATCAAAAGACCATCCCCCTGAAGTACAACCGGCCCTTTAATAACTCTATAGAAATACTATCATTTACCGTCGGGACGGTTAAGTGGAGACTTTAGCTACAAGAACGCCATATCAACTAACTAATCTTTTTGTTCGGTATGAACCCTTTTGGACTTTTCGATGATCTGCTGCTGAATATTACCGGGCACATTTTCATAGTGCGATAACTCCATCGCATAGCTGCCCTGGCCCCCGGTAATACTCGACAAACGGGAGTGATAATCCGACATTTCGGCCAATGGTACCCGTCCGGTAATAACACTGAGACCACCGGGTAGCATGTCCTGGCCTTCTGGTCGGCCCCGGCGGGATGCCAAATCCCCTTGAATATCGCCGACATTTTCATTGGGCACCGTTACTTCCAAATGCACAATCGGTTCCAGAATCACAGGACTGCATTGCAGAAAGGCCTTCTTGAAAGCCTCTCGACCTGCCGTCTGGAAGGCAATATCCTTACTATCAACCGGGTGCGTTTTTCCATCGGTTAGACGCACTTTTACATCAACCACCGGATAGCCCGCCAATACTCCCTTTTTCATCTGATCCTGGACCCCCTTATCCACACTCGGACGAAATGACTGATCGATAGCCCCACCGAAAATCTCATCGATAAATTCATAACCCCCACC
Source organism: Planctomycetota bacterium (assembly GCA_020346805.1). Taxonomy (GTDB): domain Bacteria; phylum Planctomycetota; class Phycisphaerae; order UBA1845; family PWPN01. The sequence continues at coordinate 2,579,125 of CP070790.1, read as the reverse complement.
TCGCTCGTTGGGTTCAACGGCAATAAACACCCTGGCAAATTGACCCGCCCCACCCGTCTGCTTTTTATGAGTATACTCAACATCCTTGACACTGTTGGTTATCGTTTCCCGATACGGAACTTTAGGCGGCTTGGTGTTTACCTCCAGTTTAAAATATTGGATCATTCGCGATAAAATCGTTCGCAGATGCAGATCACCGATACCGTGAATCACCAACTCGTTGGTGGCCGCATCACGTTCTGCTATGAAACACGGGTCCTCCTCGGTAAATTTAGCCAACGCTCCGCTGACCTTGTCGGCATCAGCACGGCTCTTGGGCTCGATGGCCAGGGCAAACATGGGATGCGGAAAGTCGGGCATCTTGATCTTCCCCACATCCCCTTCAATGGATATCACATCGCCAATCTGGGTATCCAGTTTCGCCAGGGCCACAATATCACCGGCAATACCCGCCTCGATCTCCGGATGTTCCGCCCCCTGCATCTTGTGTAACTGACCCGGACGCTGGCTTTTGCGCTCATCACCAATATGAATCGATATGTCAGACTTAAGCACACCGGAATGAACCCGACACATCGAGTATTTGATATTGCTCTTGGGATCGGAAAAAACCTTGAACACCTGAGCAATCAACTTCTCGCTCTTATCCGGTTTAATCGGCGTCTCTTGATCCGGCTTCACCAAAACACGTTGCTTGCCGTCGATTGGCGAAGGTGCATAGTCGGCAATAAAATCAAGCAGTTCTTTCACGCCAATCTCCCCACGGGCATTAGTAAACAAAATGGGTACAAAGATACCCGCAGTTATCGCCTTGCTGACCACACCGGTTAGCTTAGCCGAGTCAACCTCGCCGGCTTCAAGATATTGCTCCATCAACTCTTCATCCGCCTCTACGATACGTTCAATCAAAACCGTGTGTGTATCAGCAACAGTTCCAAAATCCGATGTCCCTTCACTGCTGGCAAAACAGTCAATAATCCCGGAACCTTTACCGGTTGGCAAATTCATAGGTTGACACACATCCCCAAATAGCTCCTGAATGTTGCCCACCAATGTGGATAGGTCGGGATTGGCGTCGATCTTATTGATCACAATTATTCGACCCAGACCATACTCCTCCGCTCGTTGCATCATCCGGCGGGTATTGACCTCGATACCCGCAGTCGCCGATATCACACAAATCGCCGTTTCAACTCCCGCCAGAGACGCATTGGCCGGCCCAACAAAATCAGGCGCACCCGGGGTATCGATGACATTAATCTGTTTACCCTTTACCTCCACGTGCAGCAGCGCCGAATCAATCGAGCAACCACGAGTCTTCTCTTCCTCAATAAAATCCATATGGCTCGTTTTCGCATTTACATCACCCAGCCGGTTGGTTGCACCGGTTACGTGGAGGATAGCATCGGCCAGCGAAGTCTTCCCCGACGACTGATGACCCACCAGAGTAACATTCCTGATATCTGCTGTTGTATAGCCTGGCATTAGATCCTCCACACTCTAAAGTTCGACCTTCAACATAACTATCGGCAGCAATACCCGGTCACCTGACCGTGCCGAATTCCGGAATCTGGTTATTGTATGGATATTATTTCAGAGAACAAGGCCAAACACCCCAATCCCCGGCGGCAAATCCAATACCAACCACCACACTTGACGCAGACCACCCCCCGGATCATTATTATTACTGCCTAAAGGTAATATAATTCGCTCAAAGGGGCTATTATTATGACCACAAAATGGAATACTTTCTGGAATCGCCTCAGGGGCAAGATCAATACAAAATCCGGGTTTGCCGAACAAGATAGCGATTTGCCCGAGGTCGGCGGGGACGGTTTACTGGCTGAACCCATAACCCACCCCTCCGACGCAGAGGTCGAATCTCAAAGCGATAAACCCACCGGCCCCCTCGTTCGCTTATCCAAACGAGAGCAAGCCATTGCTCAGCTTCAGCAAGGATACGACCGCGTGACCCAGCTCATCGAGGACATACAAAAGCATCTCGCTTCCCAGGGAGAGCGATCCGATCGTATCTGCTCCTCCCTTGACCAACTGGCCCGTTCCATGAGCGACACGCCAAACCTATCACGCCAGCAGGCTCATACCCTGGAAGCAATCGTCGGCCAATTGGAGATGACTAATGTCCGCACCCAGCAACTAACCGAGACCGTGGGCGAAATCCCTAAGATCACCCGCGCCCAATCCGATACCCTGGCAGGCATAAACCGTCAGCTCGAAATGGCCGGGGAACAAAACGTCGTCGCCAACCAAACCATGGACAAACTCGGACAAGCCATCACCGCACTCGGTGAATCAAACAATAGCCAGGCACAGATTCTCCAGGAAATAAACGCTAAAACCAACCAACAAAACGAGGTACTCTCTCAGCTAATCGCCAAACAATCCAAACGCTTCACCATGTTATTCATCGTCACCGTCCTGCTGGCGGCGGCGGCAGTGGCAACCACCATCGTCGGAATCGTTCTCTGAAGCCACCCATTAAACCAGCTACCATAGATAAATCCAAACCGAAGGGAGAGGTTGCTTCGCAGAATAATGGGATCCCCGCAAATCCCCCACCGTACATGTGCCGCCTCACCCATCGTAAACAACCAAAACCAGCCTGGTAAAGATGTTTTTAAAATATAACCGTGCAAATCCCCGGATATGCCTTTTTTGAAGGGACATGTAACTCTCTATCCTGAACAAAATGATGATATCAATCGGCACATAAACTACCGAGAAATTTTCTGACTCCACTTGCCTTTTAAATAACATACCGGCTTCGGAGATGTTGTCCACAACTTATTAACCTCTGATCAATCGTCATAATCCAATTATTCATTATAAAGTAATCACGTGTCATTCCCGTATTTGCCGTAATGTTTATACATTAATGCACAAAACCTTAAAAAAATTATTGATTTAATAGGTCTTTATCATTATCATGACACACGTTATGACTATACATGGCCAGAATTTAGTATTATTTAAGGATACCCCATAAGACTTAAATCGGTTGTTTAGCAGATGGCTTTGCCAGCTTGTGCCGGGCGCGGTAGCGCGGTTGAATAAAATATTTAGTTAATGCCCTCAATTGTCAATTTGCTTGGCCATTTTCGGGTGTAACAAATCACGATTCGTAATACACCCCCTTCTCTTTAATGACTGGAGCGGAAGGAGTAGCTGGCTGATGTAATTCAAATATTCCCAATATACAAATACTGAAATACACACGCATGTAAACATGAAGTATTTATTTATGTATGCTTCGAAAGGAGGTGTTGCTATTGATATAACAAACAGAATTAATTTATTTCAAACGTTATGCAATATGATTCTGTAACAAAAAAGCAGAATCCCACTAATTCAGGAGCTAAGTCATGAATCACTTCACAAAAATTATAACCACGGCATCTCTATGCCTGATCCTCATACCTTCACTAACCGACGCCAAATCGCGTTTCGAACAAACCCTGGACGGCGGATCCATTACTGTGACCGTCGACAACGCCTCGTCATTATCGGATTCAGTCGCCGGCGGCCGGGTACTCACTGCAGACCGCTCCACCCAGGAGGACTGCTGTTACAGCACGCCGGACCATAAGGGCCTGATGAAAAACGGCGACCGTGTTTGTGTTACCGATTATTACGTGGCCTGGTTTGACTACACACGCAACGACGGTATCGATTTCGACGATCCCCCCTACACAGACGATTGGGACCGATCGGGAGCCCTGGCCGGATTTTGGAGTTTGAATCCCGAGAACGGCAATTTCCGCTATACCATGACCGGCCCAAATAACTGTTCAAACTGGCCACCCAACGAACTGATCACGGGGTCCGCCTCCCCCAACCAGGAGCAGCACTTCTGGGATAGATATTCCCCGCCCACCGAACATGTTATCCAGGTGGTGGCAGGCAGCGAACGATATTACCTTGGTTACTACCAGGCAAAATCATCGTCAAACAGCCAATTTACCGTCCTCAACGATGGCACCGAGGATTCCGATGGCTTTATTCATTATAAAACCAGCGCTTACATGACCAGTTTGCAACACCAGGTAGATGTCACCGACAACGATGATAGCGATGGGATCAGCAATTATATCGAAGCGGAAGTGGAGTATATCTGTGAGCCCAGACGAATTATCTCGATCTGGAAATTCAAACCCCAAAACGCCAACGTTGTTTCAGACAACATGACCATATATTTATGGACAACTTACATACAGGACCAGGATGATACAGACTGCGATGTCGCCGGTTCCGGCTCCCAGTGGCCAGACGATCGATATCGCGAACCAATATACAACCGCTCATCCCTTACCTTACGCGCCCCCGGCGTATCGGATACCGCTCCCTTTAACATCGTCGAAATGGTACCTAAAGAACCATGCCCCGACCCGCTTGTTCACGTCGATATAAGAACCTATCCCGGCTACCAAGTCGATGACGGTGATTGGATCGAACGCGGCGAGGCTCCCAACCTTTCACACGACAAATCTCGTCTGCGATACACAAATTACGGCGTACCCAACAGCGGTTCCGGAACAAAAAGCGATCCCAAGATTATGGATTGGGACAAGCTTATTCACTGGAACGACACTTGGGACGGATCGTTCGGCTTTGGCGCTACCAGAGGCCCATACTCCGATCCCGAGGATTACAAGACCCTTACCTCCGGTACATGGTATGAGGGAACTTTTGCTATTTCCGTCGAGCATCACGCCGACATCAACGACAATAGGGTATCCATTGATGTAGGCAGCATTGACGAAAATGAGGGTCTGTTTAGATCGAACGAAGGTTCGGCCAAAGGCTCGACCGACTCCGCCACCATCGACGGCCGAGACTGCCGAACAAATTTGAGAACCGGTACCGACAGGTATATGTACTTCGACGTCGATGACGAGTGGGCATATCAGGGAAGCACCACCGAGATCTGGATCACCATCAACTACTATGACAACAGCTCCTCCGGATATATACGCGTCGCCTACGACGGAACCAGTGATTCCACTACCGCAACCAGTAATCAAAGCATGACCGGAACCAACACCTGGAAGTACAAAACCTGGCACATTACCGACGCATACTTCGGCAATCGCCAGCCCGGTGGTTCCGACTTCCGCATCTTCCGCACCGACTACGCCATCCTCTTCTACGTCGACAAGGTAAGGGTGGCGGATGTCGAGCCCCAGCACGCCTATGCCGATCTGGGTACTACCGACATCGAGAGTGATCTCAATCGGCCCTCCAGCGAGCCCGCCGACGGTACTACCAGAGTAAAAACCAAAGGCAGTAGAGATTGTCGCCGTAACCACACTATAACCGAGGATCACTACATCTATTTCCAGATAGACGACGACTTTGCTTATCAAGGAGATCTGTCAGACGTCTATATAACCGCCGATTACTGGGACAACGCTACTGGTTATTATCAACTTCAGTACGACGGTGCCAGTGGAAAAAGCACTGGATCCGACAAAGTATACGTGGACGAAACATACTCATGGAAAACCAAAACCTGGCATATCGAGGACGGATACTTCGGGAACCGCCAGAATGGTAGCTCCGATTTCCGTATCTATCGTAGCGATAACGGCTATCTCTTCCTCGACGTGGTCCAGGTCTCCGATGTTAAACCTTGATCAGTAACCGATACTTGTATTGATTTGGCAGTCAACAGCAAATCAAAAAAGCGGGCATCGCTTTGTTGGCGATGCCCGCTTGCTTTCTTATAACAAAATGACCGTTTACCGAATAATCCGGGAACCTATTTCCTGGACGAAATGAGAAAGAAAGTCAGGGCAATCAATTGCAGGAAAATCCCGAAAAGCAATCGTACCAGCTGTACACCCAAAAGTTCCTCATCGCCCTTAATCACACCAAAGATGGCCATCGTCAAAACCACCAAGGCCAGAAGCTGCACGAAGGCACCGACCATCCGGGCCAGGGAAAAATCCTCCGCTCGCGAACGACGGTCGATCATACGAAGAAATGACAGAATCTCCTGCAAGACAGCAGTACCATCTCCCCCACCTGCCTCATCCTTGGCCGAATCCTCTACACCTTGGGGTCTGCCTGTATGTTTAAGCACAATATCCACCGCTTCCTCTATCGACTTGGCCACAAAATCCACATCGTTCCCCCCGCCCGCACTTGAACTCATCGATTCATAATCGATAAGTATGGTCCTGCAACCGGCGGCTCGACCCCGTGGCGCGGGAGCCGGTGAGGCGGAACGTCCAGGGCGTGGCGGTCCTCGCGAGCGATGGGGGAGAGGCGGGTCATCAATCAGCCAGTGGTACGCGCGGGAGGGTCGGCGGGTTCGCCCGCGCGGAAGTCGGTACGGACGCGTCCGGGGTGACGATAGCCCCATCCCGCGTGGGGGGCATCTCCGGGCCTGCCCTCTGCATCGGCCCGTCGGCCGGCAGGCTCCAGAGACCCTGATGGGATTCCCGGCGCTGCCCTTTCGCCCCGCGGATCATCCGGGCCTTGACGCGCCCTCGTT
>CP070790.1:2569959-2572508 GCA_020346805.1 Planctomycetota bacterium | reverse complement strand
TCGACCACGTACAGCATGCCCTGGCCGCCCTTATGGGCGCCCTCGAATTCATGCCCTCAGATAGCCAACCGGCAGAGAATTGAGGAACGCGATGCTTATCGTGCCCCTTTTACAAAGCGTATTTCGGCCTATCGCGTGTTAAGGTGGGCACATATAGTTGATTTTGAAAGGAAATTTAACTGGATTATGAGATATATTGTTTATTCTGCCCGGACTTGAATATCTCGCTGATTGTGGCACAATTACGGGTGCCTCATGAATGTATCGACCGACATACCAAATGGGTAGGGTGCCATGAATCAAAACATACGGCTAGTACGCAACGTTCTTACAGTACTTGGTGGTTTGATACCCTTGCTGGCCGGTTGTGGGGGTATCCATTGGGAACACGACTATACCAAGGGGTTGAGACGTGCCGCCCAATTGCGAAAACGGGTGCTGGTCCAATTCCATTCCAACGTAAACGCCGATTGTATGGAGATGGAACAGAAGGTCTTCAATAATTCCGAGGTCAAGGAGTTGATAACAGAATACGTGGCCATCAGGCTCGATTATTACCTGAATAAGCAGTTGGCCGACGACCTCAACGTACAGGTGTTGCCCACTTTCTTCGTTTTGCGTTCGGATGGGGCGATTATCGGTTCGCACGGCGGAAAAATGGACAAGGAAAAGTTCCGCTATTTCCTGATTAAAAACCGATATAGATGAGCATTGGCGGGTTCGCCGGCCGATATCGACGGTTTGGTTTACGCTTTGTCGCCGTACGATCGGGTCGTGGGTTTTATAAGCGCATAGTGGTATAATGAATGGGACTGACCGGGAAAAGGCCCCGGTAATTATTAAGGAATCGGATAATGCATTTTGAAGACCCAGCCGGTACTCTGCAGGAATTAACCACCCGGATCGTGGCCATCCGGGACTCTCTTTGACTTGCCGTCCAAAACCTCCCGCAAAAAAGAGCTCGAACGATTGATGGCCGAGCCCGGATTCTGGGACAACCGGGAACGGGCCCGTGAAATCGTTGCCGAGTTGAAGCGGCTCAAAGGGGTGATCGAACCGATTGAAGCATTGCTGGCCCGCGCCGATGATGCCGACGCTCTGCTCGAACTGGCCAACGAGGAAAAGGATCAGGCGAGCTTTGCCGAACTTGATACCGACTTGCTGTCTATCCGGGAGCAGATGGCCCGGGTGGAGTTGATGACCCTTTTGTCGGGTAAGAACGATGCCCGGGATTGCTTTTTCAGTATTCAGGCCGGTGCCGGCGGGACCGAAGCCTGCGACTGGGCCGAGATGCTGCTCCGCATGTACCTCCGCTATTTTGAGCGCAATGATTACCAGGCCGAGGAGCTGGACCGCACCGACGGCGAGGAGGCCGGTATCCGCAGCATTACCCTCAAGATCCAGGGTTTTTATGCCATGGGCTATCTATCCTGTGAGCGGGGAGTCCATCGCCTGGTTCGGATCAGCCCCTTTGATGCCAGCAAACGTCGGCATACCAGCTTCGCCGCCGTCGATGTGTTGCCGGTGCTGGACGAACTTGACGTCGAACTCAAGGACGAGGAATTGGACATCGTCTTTTTCCGCCGGGCGGCCGGTGCCGGCGGTCAGAACGTCAACAAAGTTGCTACCGCGGTCCGTATTAAACACCTGCCCACCAGCCTTGCCGTCGAGTGTGTGAACGAAAGGAGCCAGGCCCAGAACAAACGCATGGCCCTGGCCATCCTGCAGTCCAAGATCGAACAGTTGAAACAGGAGCAGCGCGACCGCGAACTGCAGAGTCTCTACGGCGACAAAGGGGAGATTGCCTGGGGCAGCCAGATTCGCAGTTATGTCCTGGATGATCGGCGGGTGAAAGATCACCGCACCTTGGTCGAAACACCCAACCCCGAGCGGGTGCTGGACGGCGAACTTCAGCCTTTTATTGAGGCCGAACTCCGTCGGCGTGCCGGGGATAAGAAGAAGTAATCATACCTTTATTGGAATGGTAGTATGTTTCTTTCTCTTGCTCGAATTACTGCCGGTAGAGATTTAAGCTGGCCGGAATTTGTCGCCTTGGCCGGTGATATCGGCTACGGCGGGGTGGATATCGAACTGGATAAAGTCCGTGAGGATGGTGCGGCGGCCACTTTGGATTTGCTCGGCGAGTACAAGCTCAAACCTGCGGTCTGCGGCCTGCCGGTTGAGTTTCGTCAGGATGATGCCGTCTTTAATGAAGGCATGAAGGATCTGGGTGAATACGCCCGACTGGCGGTCGAGATCGGCTGCCCGCGGATGGCCACCTGGGTATTGCCGGCTTATGAAACACCGGCCAGGCAGATGCGAAAGATCCTCAAACGCCGATTCACCGAGATTGCCAGGGTCTTGGCCGACGTCGGCGTAAGAATCGGCCTGGAGTTCATCAGCCCCTGGCATTTCCGTCAGAGCGGACACGTCTGCAATATCTGGCAGATGACCGACATGCTGGAATTGTGTCACGAGTGCGGCGACAACGTGGGGCTGCTGCTGGATTCGTGGCACTGGCACCACGATCCCGATCATTCGGTGCAGGC
>CP070790.1:2562034-2569859 GCA_020346805.1 Planctomycetota bacterium | reverse complement strand
TTTCGATTTTTCGACTTGTCGATTTTTCCTCAGCGTTCATCTGCGTGAATCGGCGGTTCCAACAATATTACCAAACGAACCCAACGCGCAAAAAATTCGCTGTATGTATATGATATATAAGGACTTACGAATGTTAGTGCACGCTATCCATAAAGTGACAGTTAACCCCAATATAAACAGAACGGGCGATGCTGTTTTCAGCGCCGCCCGGCCTCAATCCCATAAATCATTTATCCGTAAGCACCGAAGGCAATACCTCGGCAACAAATTGAACTTAAATGCCCGGGAGAGGGCTCGAACCTCCACTCCCTTGCGGGAACATGGCCCTCAACCATGCGCGTCTGCCAATTCCGCCACCCGGGCCAATATGCGGTTAGAGGACATATGCCGCATTTGCTGCCACCTGTTAATTATACACTAATCTTGCCGATTTGGAGCGTCAAGTTAGAGATACAAGCGGGCAATGGAAACGGAGAATTAACTTTATAATCACGTTTTGGGCCTCAATCGTCCTGAGAGGTGTATTGAGGATAAATGGGTGTGTATTAAAACTACATTTACATCACACCGGCATAGGGGCGGATCAGTTTCACCAGGCCCTCGATGTCGTACTTTTCACGACAGTTAATCGGTAAAAACACGCCGTGATTGTGTTCGCTCGACAGGATAATAATCCGATCAAATTTAACTTCGTACCCAACGTCCTGCGGCTGATGCCCAAGGATGAAAAAATCAGCGTCGTAGGTTTTACCCAACATGTCCAACAATTCGATCGTGTGTCTGCGTCCCCAAACCATTTGATAGACTGCTCCCCCCTCGGATAGATCGAGTTCGTAAGCCGGCTGGTGAACGCAGTTGATGTTAAACCTGTCGAAACGGTAAGCATCCGGCAGCGAATGGGCGAAGAAGATGCGGTTGGGGGAACGGGCCGCCAAAGGAAATGAGGCGATGAATTCATCGATAGCATCAAGAATCGCCTCCACATGTTCAGAACCAAAGATCTCCGCTACCCCACGCTCGAAGTCATTGGTCACCAACCGTCCCCCCTTGGAGATCTCATGATTCTGATGCTGGGCCAGTTCGTGATTACTCTGCAGGAAGTGTACCTGCTCGGGAAAGAAGGTCTTCCATTTCGCCGCATCCAGCAGCAGCTCTGACGAATAATCAGGCGCCCCGTAACTTTCCGGATGTTCGTGAATCATCTCATGCAGAATCACATGACGAGAGGGTGAGGTTTGGAGTTTGCAATATTTGATCAACTTTTCAAAGTTGCGCCGGTGCCCGTGCAGATCACCGGTCATCACCACTTGGTTGTGAGGAAGGAAGTTCAACATGGAACCTTCACGAATATTATCATTGAGATTCAGGTCGGCGGCTCGGAGAAAGGTATCAACAGCGGATTTGGACATGGCAATTACGCAGTATCCCCGGTCGATGAAGAGATATTATTCGCTGAGCTTTTCTGCTCGCGCACGTATGATCCGGTTAATGTGCCCTCATTTTTGTCGAGTATATGTTGAACAACCTCAAGACGATGGATTACTTCATGCATGTCCGCCGGCCGATCCTTCGGATTCTCGGAACAGCAGTCCATTACCAGTTTACTCAAGGCGGGAGGAACGTTGGGATTCAACTCTTCCGGTGGTTCGGCAGTACGAGGGCCGGCCAGGTCAATCCCGTCGGTACGCTTTTTACTGGGCATCACCGTTGGATAGGCTTTCCCTGTGATGGCCCAGTACATGGGGGCCCCAAGGTTGAACACGTCGGTCCGCTGATTGAGCGGTATACCGCGCTCCACTTGTTCCGGGGCTATGTAATCCGGCGTACCCTGGATCCGCCCTTTAATATGACCGATCGGGCAGCTTTGGCCGAAATCGATTACTTTAACCGTATTATTGGCGCCGATCATGATGTTATTCGGTTTGATATCAGTATGGACGAATCCGTTCTGATGTAGGGCGTCCAGGCCTTTGGCCACTTTGCTGAACATGCCAATCAGGCCGTGCGTACCAAGCGGTCCGATCTCTTCAAGGGTTCTGCCGTCTACGTACTCCATAAGAATGTGCAGTTCTTTGAGTCTGAAAAATCTGCGGATCCGCCTCATTTCAAAACTGTGACGTAAATAGGGGTGATTGAGCTGTACGGATACCGAGTAGTCATTTAAAGCCTGGTTGATGTAGCGATCGTCATCGGTAGCCCGTTTAAGAACCCGCTTGAGGGCATACTGCTCACCCGTACGTTCATTGGCCACCAGCCAGATCGTCGATCGTGCACCGGTTCCCAGTCTCTCGTAAACTGTGTAACCTGGAACTGAGAAACTCACAGAACATCTCCCAAACCTTGACAGGGCGACGGATATCCGTCGTGCCCGGATTAACATGATTGCTGGTCTGACGTAAACAACCGCTAACACAGCATATTGTAATTGTCGCCAAAGTATACCGTCAACCATTGATAAACGGTTTGTATATTAGACTATTTCCGATAATTAATGTTCGCTGCTGGGTCAAATATGGTTCTGATGGGGGTGAAATGCAAATAATAGACGGATTATTTGGCCAGGGGGCTGATTTGCGGATTAGGACGCTGGGTAAGGGAAAAACCGGCTTCCGAGGGGGGCAATGCCAGTGTATCTTCCCAGAATATGCGATGGCTCGGAATCTCGCAGAGCTGCTGTAGGCCGTTGAGTAGCTTGTGAGCCGTTAACCATTGTGATTCCGTCATGGCATTTGTGTTTACTGAGGCCAGCAGGCCGATACGGAGTACTCCCACACTGCCGGTATTCTGTTGCACACGCCAATTCTCGGTAGCCGATATTTTGCCCTTGCGGTCAATAAGAAAATGGGAATTATTGGTTTTAATACCCAGATCGGGGCTTTGCGGGAGGATTTGAATTGACTGCCATCGATTTTGGACCGTGCTGGACGCCGTGGGTTGATCAATGGCCTTTTTGAGCAGGGCCACAAGTTGACGGCTTTGCTTTTGTTGGGCATGGTAGGTCGGCTGAACCCAATCTAATACGACTGCTCCGAAGGTCATCGAAGCAACTAAGCAGCATAATGTTCGAGCAATCCGTCTGTGCCGATCCATGGCTTTTTATATTTCTACTTGAGTTGACGTATGTTTAAACCCATCCTGAGTATATATGGCTTCTACTATAGCTATCGGACAAACGCAACGTTTTATCGGGTACTTTTTTGCAATTCTTGTAAAATTATCGGCCTTTTGGGGATTTCGTGCTCAGTTCTATTCCCATCAGACTGAGGATCATTTGATTATCGGTCGCATCAGTCGGCGGTCTGCGATTTCCCCTTCCTGTCGTGATACAATCTTGGCCGGGCAGCTCTGTTCGTCGAAGAATCTCACATTAGTTGGTATTTTTTTATTCAAGGTTCGGCTTTTGAGGGGCGAGAAGTTGCCGTTTCTGAGTTGTGGGGAGGGGAAAATAGACTTTGTAAGTCATATGCCAAATAGGAAGCATATTGAATGATGCCCTCGGTTCGATTGCGGAGTGCCAGACCGCGGGTATGCAGGTCTTCGGCCAATTGTTTGGCGGAATTTGCTTGAATCACCGGTGTTTCTTTGGACGGTTTAGTGGAAGGAAATCGGCGGCGCAGCCACGCATTCAGGGCTCGAGGGGTGTTAGATGGGGTGGTCGATTCCCTTGGCCGAGTCACGTGGACGGTACCATCCGGCACATGGAGACTTTTCAGGAGCCTCATAAACGTCTCCACAACGGTGGGGGGGCATTGGGGGGCAATGATGATGCGAATTGGTGTATTTTGGTCTTCTTGATATACCCGCCGAACTATTTGGGTAGCCGATACCAAAGTAGTTGATTTGCCGGATAACCAGACCCTGCCGATAGCGTCAAGTCGAAGTTGTATTGGATTGGGATCTGTTCCGAATGCCTGGGCCGGGGAAGTTGCCGATTGATTTACCGGTTGTGTTGTCGAACTATCCGCCCATGCGAGATCGGCTGTAATCGCGCTCAACGATATTGCGATGCAATTGAAAACCCGAACCGCTGTTCCGGCAGAAAAGGTTGATCTTGTTTTTATGGCCGAGAGCATTAGCTGTCTCCAAATGGGCCTTTGTCTCATTTGCCCTTTTTGGTGGCAGTCAATTGTTTGCGTGCCGCTTCGACAGTATTGCGCAACAGAATAGCCACCGTAACCGGGCCCACGCCGCCGGGTACCGGAGTTATGGCGCTTGCTACTTTGCTTACCGCGTCGAAATCGACATCACCGACTGTTTTTGAAACGGTGTTGCCGTCTGCGTCTGTGGTTTTGATACGATTGATTCCGACGTCAATAATCACCGCTCCCGGTTTGACGTGATCGGCGGTAATCAATCCCGCTTTGCCGACGGCCACTATGAGCAGGTCGGCCTTGCGAGTGTGTGCCTGCAAATCGACCGTAGCTATGTGACAGGCGGTTACGGTGGCGAAGTTTTGTATCAAGAATACGCTGATAGGCAGACCTACAACCGGACTCTGTCCGACGACAACGGCTTCAGTACCTCGAAGCTCCATACCGGTCGAGCGAATCGTTTCTACGGCGGCCAATGCGGTGCAGGGGGCGATGATGGGTTCACCGTAAAAGACCATACCGATGTTGACGGGATTGACCCCTTCGACGTCCTTGAAGGGATTGATGCAGTATTGTACGGCGGGGGTGTCGATACCCTCCGGCAAGGGCAGGTGCAGCATGATACCGGTTATGTCGGGATCGGTGTTCAATTGTTCGATGCGTTGGGCGATTTGGATTTGGTTGCTGTCGGCCGGTAGCTGTACCAACTCATAGCTGATGCCCATATTTTCACAATGTTTCGCTTGCGACCGGGCATAGACCATGCTGGCCGGCGGCTCGCCGACCATCACCGCCGCCAGCTTGAGCTTTACCCCATCGGCGGCCAATTCATCCACCTGTTTGCGGACGTCGGCCTTTATCTTCTCCGCCAACTGCTTGCCGTCTATAATATTAACCGCCATATACACCTCGCTCGTTACGGATTAGTCCATAATCAACAGGATGATTATAGATGGAATCTTTGCCCGCGCCGAGGGCAATTATGCTGCTAATATACCGGGCTAGAAGTCTATACCGAATGTATAAAGCCTATATTTTGTCTATCATTTATACTTGCTTTTCAGCAATATTGGATCGTATGCCGCCCGTCGGCCGGAGCAGTTTTCTCGGGGGCAGAGTTGGCAGTTTTCGAAATTGACCTCGGTAGGAAAGCGAATGCCGGACAAGCTCTTGATCGGCACCATCAGGCAGCTATCGGTCAATTCCACTCCGATGGCCTCCAGTGGATTGCCGAGGAGTTTGAATAACGCTTTCTGTTCCCCGGTAGGCCAGTCCTCGAGCGATCCCGGTTCCATAAATGACGTTTGGCCCGTTTGGAGGTGGGTTTCAATGTGTTCCTTGCATATATCGAAGGCAATGTGAACCGCTTCTTTCATGATGGCATCGGCCCAGAACTGTTCGAGTATGTCGTCAAAGGATTTCGACCATTCCGCCAACTCCCTTCCACAGGTGGCGACGAAGGGAAATACGCGATGGATCTCATCAAGGTTTACACGCAGGATACGGCTGGTCAGTCTAATCCCATCGATGGTGACGGTATTATCTCCCCTGGATTCGATATAGCAGATCTTGTACATAGCCTTGGGTCTGGCGACTGGTCGGGCGCAGTTAACGAGCTCTTTGAATTTTTCGATATGTCCCTCTTGGTTGGGGATATGCAGCTTCTTAATAAGCTGATCCGAATCGATCTCGAATGATACATCTGTTAAAATGACAGTATTATTCATCTTCGAGGTCCATGTATTTAAGGGCTGGTTGTTGATATCATAACATAAATTACCGCGTTTATTATAGCTCACAAATGGGGGATGGGAACAATGATGAATGATATGATTCATGTAGTGGTTAAACTGTCCGAATCTGTTACAGATCTTGTCGGTCATGAAATCCTTGAGTACGGATTGACTCCCCAAGCGAAGTTAGGGGGATTGATCGCTTTGATGTATGCAAAATATCCCAAGCTGTCGGAAAAAATGGATAATGTTGAATTAATGATTAACGGTAAACCTGCTGACTTGCAGGTGGTGCTCAAAGAAGGTGATGAGGTAACAGTGGATCTGCAAGAGATGGGATAATTATATATCCTGTTGTTTGGGTGGAATAATTATGGCTGCTGCCAACAAGAAAAATAGGGGTGCCAAGAGTAAAAAGACATCAAGCGCTCGCAAAAAAGCAACCAAGTCGAAGCGATCATCTTCAACCGATATGATTGTATCTGCCAAGGAGTCCCCGGCCGAGCGCAAGAAACGAGCGGGTAAAATATTGACCGTTTTGAAGAAACTATATCCGAATGCTGATTCTGCGTTGGAAAGAACCAGTGCCTTACAATTGCTGATAGCGACTATTCTGTCGGCCCAGTCTACTGATGCGACGGTTAATAAGGTTACACCGGTATTGTTTGCCGGATATCCTACAGCTAATGATTTGGCCGCCGCGAATCCTGTAGATATCGAGAAGATGATTAAATCGACCGGATTTTTTCGGCAAAAGACCAAAAGTATCATTAATGCGTGTAAGGTAATTGTAGAAAAGTTCGGGGGCCGGGTGCCTGAGACTATTGAAGAGTTAGTCCAATTGCCCGGTGTTGCTCGCAAAACCGCCAATGTAGTTCTCGGTACATGGTTTGGCAAGAATGTGGGGGTGGTAGTCGATACCCATGTGGGACGGTTGGCCTATCGGCTCGGATTGACCTGGAGCAGCAAGGATAGTAAGGATGCAGAGAAAATCGAGCATGATCTGATGCAGATATTTCCGCAAAAGCAGTGGACTTTTGCAGGGCATTCTTTGATATGGCACGGTCGTTTGGTGTGCCAGGCGCGCAAGCCGAAATGCGAGGTATGTAAGCTTGCTAAACTTTGTCCCTCTGCCTTTGAATTTTGAGATGAGTAGCATGGGCAATTAGAAAAACAATCAACACTTGATTAGGTGTGAAAATATGCTTGGTTTATTTATGTTGTCGGGACGTAAGAGCTGGCCGATATGGTTAGCGGTCCGTTCGGTTGCCACCTCCGTTGTTGGAATTGTGGTTGCAGTTATTCTTAGTAAATTAGCTATGCCGGCGTTGGCTGATCAGGTGAAAGAATTGGATGCTGCTGCCGTACCGACTATAACTGAATATGTGCTGGAGAATCATGTTTGGTTGCCTTGGACGCCGATACCGGCTTTGATATTAGGTGTATCTGCTATAGTGTTTCGTTATTTAAGGACAATGCTTGCTCCAATAGCAGCTATTACATCAGTTGCTGCTTTTGTTGTGATTGTGGGTTCCTTGATTGTGGTGATGATGCCTATATATTCAGTTCCAAAGGAATTTGGCTTAGGCTAAAGGTGGAACACATGATTAGTTGTACCAGGAAGAATTGCCAAGTAGAAATTTTTAGGAAGTCTGTTATTTCATTGCATGTGACATTTGAACAACATGAATAGGGCAACTACCCCCTATGGTATGTGTTAAATTGGTAAGAATAAGTGTAATAGTTGGTCATATCTAAATTAACTAAAACACGCCATTTATATAATTGAAATGCAAAAAAAGGATAAGTCCTATAATAAGCCTTATTCCTTATGATAAGTTTAAAATTGTGCACACAGCTAGCTACATTATTTTTGTACGGTATTGTGACAAAAAACAGTCATGAGATCTTTATCTATTTTATCAATCATTAAAATTTAATGAAAATTATATAAATGGGATATATTTTTTTATCATATTGCGAAACTTCATTGACTTGGGC
>CP070790.1:2554050-2561934 GCA_020346805.1 Planctomycetota bacterium | reverse complement strand
CAGAAATCCGTAACACATATAAACAAAGCCCAAAGACGTACTAAGACTATCGGAAAATGCTTGAACTTAAGGATATCGATGCGGTCATCATCGGTACACCTGATCATTGGCACTGTCTGATGATGTGTGATGCGCTGGATGCCGGTAAGCATGTTTATGTAGAAAAACCTATCGCTCCAATTGCCGAAGACTTGGCGGCATTGAACAAATGCTACGATGTGGTCAAAGAATCGAAATTGATAATCCAGAATGGCTCTCAAGGGGTCAGTTGTCCGGCGGTCCGTGCGGTTAAAAAGTTCATTGCCGAAAAAAAGCTGGGCAAACTCTTTCGTGTCGAGTCCGCCGAAAACTTCCCCGTTCCTTATTGGATGCACTACAAAGACAGGGGACCCAAAACCGAAGCGGAAACGGATTGGAAAGCTTTCCTCTACAACAGAAAATACCGACCATTCGACGCCCATCAGCACGCCTGCTGGATGGGTTATCACGACTTTTCCAGCGGGGCCATCGGCGGATGGATGAGCCACTTCATCAACACCGTTCATTATGTTACCGGCTGCGATTTTCCGGTAGCCTGCACCGCCTTCGGTGGAAACTATGCCTCTACTAACGATCCCCGCTGCGATGCCCCCGATCAGGTGACGGTGATTTTGGAATACAACGAGGGCTTCTACACGCAGTTCGTCAGCCATTTTGGCAGTAAGATTGATCACGAGACCACCATCTTCATGTTCGAAAAGGGCTGCTTGAAGACCCGCTTCGGCCATCATATCGGCAATCCCACCTATTCCAGTGAGGGAGTGGATGACAAAATAGAAGCCCGAAAGCTGTTGGATTCCGATCCGGAATATCCTGGTAAAGAACACGTGAAAAACTGGCTGGATTGCATTCGTAACAATAGGCAACCTAATGCTAACATGGACTGTGGCTACAAACAGGGAATCGCGGTGCTGATGGGCGATATGGCCTACCAAACCGGCCGCAAGGTCAAGTACAGTAAGTCCAAACGGGAGATCCGCACTTAGATGTAAAAGACAGGTAAACGTTTTAAGATCTCTCAGTTTAGATGTTTAAGCAACCCGCCCTGAAAAAGGCGAAAAATGCGGACCAGAAATCAATTGGATATATACGGGGATTTTTCTGACTTTTATGATCTCTACGTCGGTGATTGGTTAGAGGATCTGCCTTTTTATCTTGAGTATGCAAAGCAGGTGCAAACGCCGATACTTGAGGTCGGTGCCGGCTCGGGTCGGTTAACCATTCCGCTGGCCAGAACAGGCGCATCTGTCATAGCAGTGGATTCGTCATCCTCTATGTTGGCTATATTGAGGTCCCGTTTGGATAAGGAGCCTATAGAGGTCCGGGAGAGAATACAACTCGTTCATTCTGATATCTGTTCTTTGTTGCTGGAAGACAGACATGAACTTATCGTTGTTCCATTTTATACCTTCAATTATTTTCTGACGCCCGAAATCCAGAAATCCGCCCTGGAAAGATTTGCCCAACATCTGGCCCCGCAAGGGCGCGTTTTAATTGATGTCTTTTTGCCTTTGAGTCGGATCCAGCGTTGTCCTGCTGAACCGGTGCTCAAGGTTGATACCGTTGATGCTGCGACAGGGAATAATGTTCGTGGCTGGAACATTTATTCTATTGATAAGGTTAGGCAAATAGAAATCCGAAGACATGTATTTAAAGTGACTGGTAAGGATGGTACTGTGTTAGAAAGAGACTTCACAACCCAACGGCGATATTTCTACCCTTCAGAGCTTGAGTCACTTTTCGCTGATTGCGGTTTTTCCGTTGAAGCAGCCTTTACTGGTTATGAGAAAAAAGAGGCCGATGACGATTCGGAACAATTGCTATACCTGCTGAGGCAGAAGGCCTCCGGCTAAGGTTTATCAACGGGTAACTCTGATTTTGTGTGATTACCGAACATTGGCCCAGTAAAATCGTATCAATAGGGGTTTGTACTTGTTGGTTAACAGGAAAATGTTATGAGACCCAAATGGAAGACATTGATATTGAAATTATGGCGGGAGTGGGTCAGGCCGCTGCTGATGGTGGTGATTGTTTTGAGCGCCTTCCGGTCGACGGTAGCTGATTGGAACGACGTACCCACCGGTTCCATGAAACCGACCATTCTTGAAGGTGATCGTATTTTGGTGAACAAGCTGGCTTACGATCTCAAGGTGCCGTTTACCGGCTGGCAGTTACTGGAGTGGGGTGGCCCACAGCGCGGAGATGTGGTCATATGCTATTCGCCGGAGAGTGGAATACGTCTGGTCAAGCGGGTAATCGGTCTGCCCGCCGACCGCGTGGAAATGCGAAACGATCAGTTGATAATCAACGGCCGGCTCGTCGGTTACGAAAAACTAGATCCCGAAATTATCAACCAGATTCCCGCCGATCAACAAAAACGTCATATCTTTGCCGCCGAAAAAATCAGCCGTAAAACTCATCCGGTCATGATCACACCAGACCAGCCCGCACCGCGTTTTTTCGGCCCGGTTACAGTCCCCGATGGACAATACCTGGTATTAGGCGACAATCGCGACAACAGCCGAGATTCCCGTTCCTTTGGTTGCGTTCCCCATGACATGATAGTCGGCCGGGCGGTGGCCGTGGTCCTTTCCGTCGATCGTGATAATTGGTATGCTCCCCGCTGGAATCGATTTTTCCGCAGCCTGCCTTGAAGCAGCGACCGGCTGGCCAATCAAAACAGGTAACGCTGATGATGTTGAGAGAGCGTCCAGATGGCCCAAAAAATTAAAATTACGGTTGAAGACTTGGTATTTGATGGCGAATTAAATGACACTGGAACCGCTGAGCGGGTTTATGAGGCCCTGCCCATCAAGGGGGAAGTGAATCTTTGGGGCCAAGAAATTTATTTCAGCACCCCGGTAAAAGCCGATAATAATGATGACAAGCGAGCGGAAATGGGGGTGGGGGAATTGGCCTTTTGGCCTTCGGGACAGGCGGTCTGTATTTTCTGGGGCCCAACCCCTGCATCCGTTGCCGACGAACCTCGGGCCGTTAGCCCAGTGGTCCCTATTGGGCAATTGAAGGGGGATATAGAGGCCCTGGACACGATTGACGACGGTCAGACCATCAGGGTCGAAAAATTAGACTGAGACTTTTTGGTTTGTACTGATAACGGATTGCTGCTATAATATAAATGAAGCAACCGAAGGGGTTTGTAGTTAGTTGGCATACCTGCATCTGATGGCTATTTGTGCTGCCGCGGACAATCCAAGGTTTTCTCCCCGGAGGTTTTGTCGGTGCCCAAATTATTGATCATTCATAACAATCGATCGGTTCGGTCGTCATTGGAGAAGCTGGGCGGAGACCAGTATGACGTAACTTCGGCCAAGGATTTATTGACCGGCATTAAGTCAATGATCAAAGTCAGACCCGATGTGATTGTCGTGGGGCATGAACCCAAGACCAAGGAAGGGATTAAACTGCTTCGTTATATGCGTGATAATACACTAAAAACGCCGGTTATCCTGGTACTATCTCAGGCAAACGAGGCCGTACAAACGGAGGCCTTGAGGCTTGGGGCAAAGGGTTTTATGGAATTTCCTGTCGATGGGGATGATTTTTTCAGGGTACTGGTCAAAGCAAGGAAGGCAAAGAGCGTCTCATTTGCTCCTCCTCCACCAGTCACTGACGAGGAGTTGAACAGCAACCTTTCCATGCTGGAACACAAACTCAACCGTAAAATGAAGTGTTTTGCCGGCCAGAATCAGGTTTATATACAGTCGTTGATGCAAGGAGGGATAAGGCATAAGCCTCGCATATGTCTGAAATGCTCATTGCGCGCCGAGTACGGGCTTAATCGGGAAGTGTATTACGAGTTCATTCGAGACATCTGCTGTCGAAATCCAAAAAAATGTAAGGCGGTGCGGTTGTTTAAAGAAACACGCATCATCGCATAACCACCTTCAAATATGACACTTATGGTTTATCAAGCCTTGTTCGGGGCTTAAAATCAACTAATATAAGCTTTGATGGGTAGCTGTGATTAATTTGTCGGGTCGTACCGGGAGAATGACCGATTTGTTGATCTGAGGCATTGGTTAGGGGTAAGAATCTTGACAAATACATATAAACTCGCTAAATTTCGATAGTTACACTCAGAGGCTTGCAACAGCGGCTGAGTTAGGGCTTAGCTGTAGCTGCAAGCCTCTCTTTGGTAAAATGTGTCCTAAGATGATTTGGTTAAAGGCTGACCTGGTGCAGCCGACGCAACGATATTTTTTATAACTGTTTACTGGAATTAAAGATGGTACCTGTTCGTAAGACATCGAAAGCTCGCAGGAACAAGCGCCGGTCGCACCATGCATTGAATCGGCCCAATTTGGTTGCATGTCCCAAGTGTGGCATTGCCAAGTTGCCTCATGCATCTTGCGAAAACTGTGGTTATGTAAGCAGCAGCGTGGCACTACCTGTTAGCGAGCAGGAGTCGTAGGGTTCATGCGAATCGGCGTCGATGCAATGGGGGGGGATTATGCTCCCAGGGAAATTGTGCGCGGAGCCCTGGAGGCCCTTCCCTCGTTGAACGGTTATGAATTGGTTCTTATCGGCGATGAGGAAACCATCAGCAAAGAATTGAAAGGCAGTAAGAAACCGGCGAACGACATAAGGATCGTCCATACTTCTCAAGTGATTGGCATGGATGAGGTGCCGGTAGAAGCCGTTCGACAGAAAAAAGATTCATCGATTTGCCGATTGGTCCAGATGGCCGCTATGGGTGAACTCGATGCAGTAATCAGCGCGGGTAACACCGGGGCATTTGCCGCCGCCAGTCAATTGCGCATGAAATCGCTACCCGACGTATCCCGTCCCGGTGTGGCTGTGATTCTTCCCTCGTTTATGGGTCCGATCGTTTTATGTGATGCGGGGGTAAATCTTGTGCCCAAGCCCCACCACCTGGTGCAATATGCCTTGATGGCCAGCGCTTATGCCCGGAAGGTACTCAAGGTTCGAAGACCGCGCGTGGGTCTGCTCTCCGTAGGAGAGGAGGATATGAAGGGAACCACCCTGGTTAAGCAGGCCCACGAGTTGATACGTTCCTGCAGTCGGATTAATTTCGTTGGCAATGTCGAGGGACGGGATCTATTTCGGGGTGGAGCCGATGTAGTGATTTCTGACGGTTTCACCGGCAACATCGCGTTGAAATTGACCGAAGGTTTGGCTGAAGGGCTGTTTAAAACCATCGCCAAAGAGATTGCCTTGGCCAGCCCGGAGTTATCGAAGAGCTTTGACCCGGTTATTAAAAGGGTATGGGCGAATCATGATTATGCGGAGTATGGTGGTGCACCGCTGCTTGGCGTGGACGGTGTGTGCATCATTTGTCATGGACGAAGTGACCACGTTGCCATTAGGAATGCAGTGCGGGTGGCGGCTAATTATCTCGAAAACGACTTGAACTCAATCATCGCTGCCGAATTGGCCGCCGAACCTGCCGCCAGGCGACCAAGTCAATAGGTTAACCAAGAGCTGAATGAACGATAGAATTGCAATTATGATTCGGGGCTTGGGTTCTTATCTTCCCCAACGGGTAATGACCAATGCCGATTTCGAGGAATTCCTCGACACTTCTGATGAATGGATTATTACGCGCACCGGCATTCGGGAACGTCGCATTGCCGACGACGATGAAAACACGCTCACTATGGCGGTGGAGGCCTCTAAGCGGGCCTTGGATGATGCGGGCCTCATACCCCAAGACCTGGACTTGATTGTGGTGGCCACCACCACACCCTATGTACCCTTACCCGCAACGGCTTGTTATCTGCAAAAAGAACTGGGATGCGGTCACACTGCCGCATTTGATGTTCAAGCCGCCTGCAGTGGATTCGTTTATGCGTTGGTGAATGGAGCCTGCTTGATGTCATCCGGTCAATATCGTCATGCCTTGATCGTGGGGACCGAGAAGATGTCAGCGGTTACCGATTTTAAGGATCGAACCGTTTGCATACTGCTGGGTGATGCCGCCGGGGCAACGATTATTTCGCCGGCAGATAATGGGGTAAGCGGGATATACGATTATTGCCTTGGAGCCGACGGTAGCGGGGCCCCAATGCTCTGGATTCCCGCAGGTGGTTCTCTCACCCCAGCCACTACCGATACCGTCAATGGTAGACTTCACTACCTCAAAATGAACGGGCGAGAAGTCTACAAGTTTGCCGTGGTTAAAATGCAGGAGGTTATCTCTGATACCATAGCCCGGGCAGGGCTTAGCGTTGATGATCTGGCCTTGATCGTGCCACATCAATCAAATCAGAGGATGATAGAATCAGCCGGCCAAAAGCTGGGAATCCCGTTATCCAAGTTCGCCCTTAATATTGATCATTGCGGGAATACGTCGGCCGCTTCCATTCCAGTGGCCTTGGATGAAGCTTATCGTGAAGGGCGGATCAAATCCGGTGACTGGATCTTACTGGCGGGATTCGGTGCCGGTTATACCTGGGCATCGGCCCTGCTTCGACTGTGAGGGAGTAATAATCGATGCCTAAGACAGCGATACTCTTTGCCGGTCAAGGAGCTCAGTCCGTGGGGATGGGGCGGGATATTGCCGAATCTTCATCCCCGGCGGCCGAGATTTTTGAACGGGCGAACGAGGTGGTTGGTTACGACATAAAAAAGCTTTGTTTTGAGGGTCCCCCCGAGAAGCTCGAACAAACGGACATTCAACAGCCGGCGATATTCACTACCAGCGCCGCTATTTGGCAGGCCCTGAATAGCGGTAGGGGTATTGGAGAGGCGCCGGTGGCCATGGCCGGGCTTAGCTTGGGCGAATATACGGCCTTGTATGCCGCCGGCAGTGTGGATTTTGATGACGCCTTAAGGTTGGTAAAGCGACGCGGAGAGTTGATGCAGGCAGCTTCCAACGCTATCCCTGGGGGGATGGTAACGGCTTTGGGGCTCGATCCCGGGAAAGTCCAATCCATTTGCCAGGCGGCCTCGTCGGCTGGTACCATTGGACCGGCTAATTTCAACTGCCCGGGACAGATTGTGATTTCGGGAGCGGGTAAGGCCTGTGATTTGGCGGAAAAATTAATTGAAGAGGCTTCCGGTCGGGCGGTTAGGTTGAAAGTTGCCGGGGCCTTTCATTCGCCGTTGATGAAACCGGCGGCAGAGAGTTTGGCCCAGATACTGGCCGATACCCCTTTTGAAACGCCAAAAATCCCGATTATCGCCAATGTAAATTGTGAATTTCATGGTCAGGCGGTTAATATTCGTCAATGGCTTACTGATCAGTTGACCCAGCCGATCCGCTGGCAGGAGTCGATGGAACGCCTTATTAGCCAGGGAGTCGAGCAGTTTATAGAAATCGGTCCGGGCAAGGTATTGACCGGATTGATGAGAAAAATTGACCGAAAAATACCGGTTATTAACCTGAGCACCGCGGATGCATTGACTCAGGTGGCGGCATAAACTACAAATTTCCGCAATATCCAGGCCTATTCCACAGCCTGCGGAAGTTTACACGGTGAATGTTGACCGGTGTTTGAACATATAGCCAACTGACACGAGTCGCGATCGAATCGGAGATAATTGACCATGACTTTGGATGATCAAATAGCCATCGCGACCGGTGGTGCTCGAGGGATCGGCAGAGCAATCTGTCTGAAATTGGCTGAGACGGCCGCTACCGTCGTGGCCATCGATCTTAATCGGGAAGGATTATCCTCACTGGCCGAGGAAGCCAGAAGCAAAGAACTACCCGGCAAGATCGTGCCCAAAACCATGGATGTTACCGATCGCCCTGCCGTTGATGCGTTGATTGACGGGGTGGTGGAAGAATTCGGCAAGATCGATATTCTGATCAACAATGCCGGTATAACCCGCGACGGTTTGTTGATGAACATGGAGGAT
>CP070790.1:2550575-2553950 GCA_020346805.1 Planctomycetota bacterium | reverse complement strand
CATCCTGGGGCGTACACACGATAGGTTCGCCACGAACGTTGAACGACGTGTTAATCACCACCGGCACGCCGGTTAGTTGTCCAAACTTCTCGATCAAACGATAGAACAGGGGATTTGTATCCTCGGTAACCGTCTGGACACGACCGGTACCGTCCCCATGGGTTACCGCCGGTATCACCCCGTGCTTGTCCGGGCGTACCTTCGGCACCAGCAACATGAAGGGCGCGTCCATCCCTTTGGGCATTTCGAAGTATTCGTGGGCATGCTCTTTCAGAACCGCCGGTGCAAATGGTCGGAATGCTTCACGAAACTTCACCTTGGCGTTGATGATGTCTTTCATCTCTGGATTACGGGGATCGGCCAACAGGGATCGTGAGCCCAGGGCACGCGGGCCAAATTCCATCCGTCCCTGAAACCATCCGACTACCTTGCCGTCGGCTATATACTCTGCCGTCCGGTCGAGCAGTATTTCTTCGCTCTCTATGCCTTCGTACTTCACTGCGTTGCAACGAAGCACATTCACAATCTGCTCATTACTGAATGACGGACCGAGCAGGGCGTTGGACATCACGTACCTGCGCGGATTCTTTAAAACCGAGTTGTAAATGTAAAACGCGGTGCCCAGGGCCCCGCCGGAGTCGCCCGCTGCCGGCTGGATAAAGATGTCTTTGAAACCGGTTTCCTGGAGGATCCGCCAGTTGGCGACACAGTTCAGCCCCACTCCGCCGGCCAGACACAAATTGTCCATGCCGGTTTCTTTGTGCACATGGGCAGCTATCCTGACCATGATCTCTTCAACGATCTTCTGGCCCGAGTGAGCGATGTCGCGATGAAAATCGTCGATTTCCGCTTCTTCCGCGCGCCGCGGACGGCCAAACAGTTTCTCCCACTTTTTGTTGAATGTGCGCCGGGTGGAGTATGTATAGGCGAAGTACTTCATGTTGAGCCGGAAACTGCCGTCCTCTTTGATATCCACGATCTCTCGGAACTTGTTGAGATATGTGGGTTTGCCGTAGGCCGCCAGCCCCATTACCTTCCACTCGGCGTCGTTGACCCGAAACCCCAGGTAGGCGGTAATCGCACTGAACAGCAGACCCACCGAATGGGGAAAGCGGATCTCCTTGTGGAAGTCCAATTCCGTACCGCGACCGGTGCCCCAGGCGGTGGTGGTCCATTCGCCTACGCCGTCCGCACTGATGATTGCCGCTTCGGTAAACGGTGACACTAAAAACGCGCTGGCGGCGTGCG
Organism: Planctomycetota bacterium; assembly: GCA_020346805.1. Taxonomy (GTDB): domain Bacteria; phylum Planctomycetota; class Phycisphaerae; order UBA1845; family PWPN01. The sequence continues at coordinate 2,552,702 of CP070790.1, read as the reverse complement.
ACAGGTGATGTTGGCAATATAGAATCTCCTGGTCGGTGCCGTACTTTTTCTGGATTATGTTGTGGACGCGGAGCTTGGTCAGCATCCAGATAGGCATGCTCCTGATCCAACTCATGTACGTTCGCGGCCATGCAGTCAGAATGGTTTCGAGGATACGGTTAAACTTGACCAGCGGCTTTTCGTAAAAGCCGATGTAGTCCACATCATCAATAGTGATACCTGCTTCCGCGAAGCAATACTGTATTGCCTGCTCGGGAAAGTCGCTGTAATGCTTATGGCGATTGAAGCGTTCCTCCTCCGCGGCGGCTATCAGTTCACCATCTCGAACCAATGCCGCTCCTGCGTCATGATAGAAGCAGGATATTCCAAGAACGATCATAACTTCAATCCATTGAAAGAGACGCTAACATCAAAATGGTCGCCTGGTACGATCCAAAGTGGCCTCATGGGGATCGTGTTCTTCCCAATAGCTGCCCTGCTGTTTGAGTTTTAGTCGCAAAGGATCCTTGAATCGAATAAGTGAAAAGATCGGCAGCAGGAGGAAAAACAATATGGACAACAAAAAAGTGGACATCACCATGCCTAAATACATTGCTATGGTCATCCAGACGACATAGAGGATCCGACCCGGAACGTACGATCCAATACATGTGGCGGCAAACAGGATCCCTGAGCCCCAAAGGATGACAGCGGTAACATGCCAACCGTTGCCTCTCCATCCCCAACCGGCGTCAGGCCACCAACCTGCTGCCGGTAGGAGCCCTTTATACCACAGGACCGCTCCGATTACGCACAGTCCGCCTAGCATGACCAGGCCAAAGGTTCGCACCTGCGACACATTCGGATTCATATTCACTGCCTGCATGAGATCCTTTCCAGCAGCCGGAACACCATTTGCCGGCAAACATAGTATTTATCGACAAATAGATTGCTTTACCAGATGAGATCAATTATTGCGACTTTCAATCGCAGAAAGGACATAATATGTAGTTATGTCTCGCTTATACCTGCATGTTAATAACCTCCCCAGCACCCTCCTTATCAAAGAGGGGCATTATGATGCTATACACCTAAAATATATGATTTCTTCCTTCCCTATTGGGATTAGAATGTATAAAATATACTGATCGTCTGCTTAAGAGTCGTGGTTGAGAAATACAGGGCGGGTTCCACCTGCCGTTAACCTCTTATTGATATCATGTTAATGACAAACTTGCATATACTTAGGGAAGAGTGATGAGAAAAATGCCAAGAATTTTCAGCAGTATAGTATTTGTTTTCATGCCGGTTTTTGCAGGCCCCATTACCGCATTGGCCCAATGGGACACCGTGGGTGCCGGCATCGAATATCGTGAATATACAGTAACCGGGCCGAACAATTTGTTCGTCGCCAGAATGGATAGGGCCAATACCGATGCTTTCATAGAAAGCAGTATCGGCCAGGGCCGAGTGTCGGGAGGCACGGAAACGGTCCGCAATCAGGCCAGCCGCTACGATCAGGCGATAAATTATTGGAATCAAACCTGGGGGAATCGCAACCAGGTGGTGGTGGCCGTCAACGGCTCATATTACAACACCAGCACCGGCGTGCCGGAGAGCGGTGTTATACACTCCGGCTGGTATGCCAAACGTTATACCAACGTCACCGGCTTGAGCGGCTTTGTCTGGCAACTGGATCGTGATGCATATATCGGGGCATGTGTTACTCACTTCGCCAACAAGCAGATCGTTACCTACCTCAACACCGGCAACACCCAGAACTTCCACGACATAAACCGTGCCCAGGGTTCGAATGAGCTGATCATTTATACCCCGCAATACGACAGCAACACTCTGACCGACAACACCGGCGTCGAGGTGCTGGTTGAGCTGACCAACCGGCCCACCCTGCTTATGCCAACCCCCAACATGGTCACCGGATACGTCCGCGAAATCCGCCAGAACCAGGGTTCAACCATGATCCCCTTCGATCACATCGTCCTGTCGGCAACAGATGGCAGGGCCACCACTCTGCTCAGTAACGTCAGCATCGGCTCGCAGATCGGCGTATCCCAGGAAATCAAGAGTTATGAGAGAGATTGCAGCACACCCCGGTCGCTCGATTGGACCAAATCCTATGGTGCGGTT
>CP070790.1:2546743-2550475 GCA_020346805.1 Planctomycetota bacterium | reverse complement strand
GATATTCAGGCTATAGATCGTCGAAGAAACTCAGCCCCGATGACGCACGGCAAATCCGCGAGCTATATGCCTGTCCCTTCCGAAAACTCCGCAATCGCTCCGGTAAATCCCAACAGCTTCATCCTCATCTCCCCCGGATACGACGGGATCTTCGGCACCGACGACGATATCAATAATTTCAAGAACCCAATGTAAGATGGATTAAAGGGATGTGGAATTGTTTCTCTGGCTATTTCTCTCTTTCCCTACTTCGCTCTTTCCCTCCTTCCTTTCAGTTACATAATGAGGGATCCATATCACACGGCGTCCATCCCTGGCAATCAGCGTCGGTAAGAACCTGTCCGGGCGAACCGTCCGGTGCAGAGCCAAAATGTGTTACTTCAGCGGTTATTTTTATGAGTTCTCCTTGGGGTTCTTGACCCAGAGATCCTTCGGTGTATTCTACCTTACCGCCTTTTCCGCCCGCACCGGGAATCTTACCGTCGCCGCCGTCGCCGCCGCTACAGGCTACCTCGTCCGGATCGGCGCCCAAGGCCATACCTTCACCACCATATCCCGAGGTTACGCCGTCTCCACCTTTACCGCCCTTGGCATAGCCGTCGCCTCCGTTTCCTCCGTTCCCACTAGGACCGTCTTCGGGTTGATGTGTTAGAGGATTACAACTGCGTACCAATCCTGGTCCGCCGATTCCGCCCGAGGCCAGCGCCTGCCCGCCGTTTCCGCCGATGTGATTGGCGAAGAACTCGCCATTACCACCATTGCCGCTAAAGGCTGTGGCATTACCACCTTTACCGCCGTCTATGTGAGCCTCATCACCCATAAGGCCGTTTGCTGATGTACACCATGCCATCCCTCCGTGACCTCCAATAGCGCCAAACACTACTACTGGCCAGCCAACACAGGGTAGTGAATTATTTTCCAGCCGCTTTACATCCCCACCATGGCCCCCTATTACTGTCCAGTCAACACCGTCATAGCCGGTATGCATGCATGAGGTGACCATAATCATCCCGCCGTTGCCCCCGTTCCGCCAGCCGTGGCCCCCACTGCCCGCATATTTGTGGTCCTCATGTTCGGCGTCGTCTTGGTTTGATTGGTCTTGTGTCGAAATTGCGCCGTTGACTGCTGGGGGGGATAAACAACCCAAAGTGTCATCAATTACGGTAATCGAGCCGCCATGTCCGCCGAATCCACCGCTGATAGAACCGCCGGTATTCATACTGTACTGGATTATGTCCAGGGATATTTCCGATTGATTGAGCCCTGGCCAGTCGTAGCTGTCGGCCAGAATATAGAGGAATCCTGAATTACCGCCACCGCTGACAAATGATGGTAAGTTGATTCCGTCTTCGGAGGTGGTTGTGATATCGCCGCCGTTTCCTCCGTTACCCATAACGATCGAGCCGCGCATGGTCAGTTTCTTGCCGACGCATAAGACAATATTTCCGCCGTTGCCGCCGGTTCCTCCGGGAATGCTTCCTCCGCCTTCGATTCCGTTCCCACCGTCTCCACTGATCAGCATGGAGTTGCTTCGGATAGTCAGATTTCCCTTGGCGCTGATGTGTAAGGGGGCGCCGTCTTCACCCCAGAGGAAGTACCCGTAGGGATTTGGGGGGTCCGGCGTGGGAATGACCCATGGGTCCGTCGGCTGCATCTGGGTGGAAAGTTTCTTGGCGGTTCCGCCCGACGAACCGCTGCCGGCCTGGATCGTACCGTCAATGATGACGTCGCCGTCGGCGTTGATGGTAATGCCGTAAACATTACCGTCCTTGGAGGTGTCAGCAATCAGGTCTCCTTCGATGATAACCTTCCCGGTAGCGTTGATTACCAGATCCGAGGTTACTGTTGTAGTACTGCCGGACGGGATGGTCAGGTCTTGCGTATTGACGGTCCCGCCCAGGGTGGTCGGCGCGTGTTGGCCCGAGCCGCCGTTACCGCCAAGATTCTCCTGTACCGAACAGACCCCGCCCTGACCCATTACGATAAAACTCAAAACGATCAACATTAGCGTCGAACATACTTTGCTGTAGAATCTCATAATTGAAGCTCCGCGTTATAAACCGCTATTGGTTAACAAACATATAGTATACACTTTTTGCCCTGCAAAACTAAGTTTTTTTCATTTTTGCAAAGTGATATGAGTTGTGGTGCTGCTTATATTCTTTTGTATTTCTTGACATTAATTGGCGGCGAACGTGCAGTAATGGGCGAAAAACCTTAATTACCGATTGTCATTTATCATCCGCGTTAAGGATAATAGTCCACGCTGAAGATTTCGGATTCGGGTTTGCGCAGGTTTTCGTCAACGGGATGATTCAATTTGGCCTCGGCGGGATATCCCAGCGGGGTCATTGCTGTCACCTTGACGTTGTCGGGGATCTTGAGCAGCTTTTTGATCTCGTCTTCCGAAAAAGCCCCGATCCAGCAGGTGCCCAACCCGTCGGCTACCGCGGCCAGAATTAAGTGATCCAGGGCGATAGCTGCGTCAATGTCGGCGCTGTTGCCGTATCCGCCCATGGTCTTGTAGGCCAATTCCGGATAAGCGCAGGCCACCACTATAATCGGCGCGTCAGCCATCCAATTCTGATCCTTTGAGGCCTGGGCAATTTTTTTGCGCAGGTCGGGATCGGTTACCAAAATAAAATGCCATGGCTGAATGTTGCATGCCGAAGGTGCGAAACGCAGTGCCTGGCGCATGTGTTTCATTACCTCTATCGATCTGGATATAGGCAGTAAGGTGTGGGTATATAGCTCGACAATAAAGCGACCTCAACGTATTCCCATAGGCCCAAAAGCCCAAAGGTACATCAAACCGTTCTTGCAGCGCGAAGTGACGGCATTTTTATTCAGTCCCCGAGAATCGTTACACCAGAAATGGGATCAGTGCGAAACTCACCGGCATCAGCCCGTCGAGGCACCCAAAACCACAAGACGGGTCGGCACTAAATATACCCTCCAGGCGTATGGGTATTACATTCGACGGATCTGCAAGAAGCACAATATACCCCATTGGAGCCCCAACCAACTTCGGCACAATGCTCTTACCCGGTTCCGTCAGCAATTTGGGCTCGATGGTGCCCAAGTGATTGGTGGCCATACCAAGTCCGATACCACCGAAATATACGCAGAATTGGACCTCAAGAAGGCAATTTCGATCATGGAGAAGGTGGGATGAAAAATAAAAAGCGCCAAAACGCGCGCCAAACTGCTGGAGGTATAAGGTGGTGGATCGTAAGTCCTTGTAAAATAAAGCGGGCGAAGGGGTTCGAACCCTCAACATTCAGCTTGGAAGGCAAAGAAAATAACTGTTACCCAATGCCCAAAAGTCATTTACCTTTAGTAATTTACATCACAAATTCTATTTTCGCAAATTGTCGCATTTTGTCGCGTTTTATCGCACTGTCTCGCGGTATTCGCACGCGCAAAACGGTAGTGATTAAGTCGCAAACTTTTTGCCGTGGACAATGGTTCGTGAAGCGCTCGTATTTTTAGGTTTATTTCAAATGATAGATTCTGGACTAGCTACTTCACATCTCAATCAAATCCAGTCACGAAAAAGTGGCTCTCTAATTACCGAGGCCCACCTTCGAAACGCAGAGAGACATTTTGACATGCGTCATCCTTGAAGATACAGTAAGAGTAACTTGAGCCATGTGTTCTTTAACATCATTTCATTGGCCCAGGTCGCACTGCTCATATCTCGGATGGCTGGTGCAATAGCACGTCTATGCG
>CP070790.1:2544053-2546643 GCA_020346805.1 Planctomycetota bacterium | reverse complement strand
GTACCCGTATATGATCCGGCCCTGGTAAGGCTGGTACAGATCTACGAGCTGCCTGGCAACATACAGGCATCCAACGGCCGTAACCGAAACCCGTATTTGCGGCCGTCTATCGACTTCGATAACGACGGGAATATGTATTGCACCGGCTTATGGTATAGTGCCAAGCACCCGCCATGCTGGACCGGCGGCGATTGGCGGGGCGAGTGCGTCGACGACTATCGGGGCGATGTGGTCAGGTTCAACACCCTCGGCCATCGGGCGGGAAGGAACATATACCATGTCCCGGTCGAAGACGACCCGAACACACCGGAGGATGAGTCACTCAACCTCATCGTCGAGCGCGTAGCGGAGGAGGCGTTGGGGCATGTACACTATTGGGCCCCTACAGGTATGGCCGTCCGAAAGGACAGAAACGAACTGCTGGTGGTTTGCAAAAATCAGTGTGACTGCGTGTTCGCCCACATATTCGATCTGAACAACCGTATCGGCAGCGGGCCGTATCCGAACGAACTGGTACTAAAAGAGGTACTCAAAGGTAACGTTGCCAGGGCAGACGAAACCTGCATTGATTGTGATGAAAGTAATCCTCCTGTTGATCCTGAGTGTCCGTATACTTTTATTTTCGAGACTCCCAAACAACCATACTACGCCCAAAACGATGACGTTAGCGGTAGAACCTTCATGGCCAACTTTTTCGGCGATTGCGGCGGCGTGCAGAACTTCATGGTCCTCCAGAACGATCCAGCATACACCGTGATAGGTGACGTAGGTTATAAGATCTATGTAACCGATCCCAATGGTCAACCTCCCAGTCCCGATACCATGAACAACAATTGGGATGCGTGCAGCCCGGCGTTAGCGAGCGATAAGCAAGGCGCTTGCTGCGATCCCTCCGACGGTACGTGCCAGAATGATGTGACCCAGACGGCGTGTTACAATATCGGCGGGATCTGGCAGGGGAAGGGTACGGTGTGCGGGCAGTACCCCTGCCCGGGGCAAGGCGCCTGTTGCACCCCCTGCGAGGGAACGTGCACCCACGAGTATGAAGACGATTGCCAGTCACCGAAGGTGTGGCAAGGTATAGGCACCGCCTGCGTCGGGGGCATTTGTGAGATCTGCTCACCCGATCAGACCATGGATGCCGACTGTGACGGAGACATAGACCAGGACGACTTTGCCGTATTCCAGCAATGCTATACCGGTGCTGGAAACTCATATCCGAGTACCCCGTTTCAATGTAAATGTTTCGATTACGGGGAAGATAATCCCGGCGACGGTGATATTGACTCGTTCGACTATGACGCCTTCCAGTCCTGTGCCACCGGACCGAATGTGCCCGCCGGCGGGCCATGCCCGTAACCAAAGGTTGTATAGTTGATCCTGGCGATCGACTGTCATGTAAAATTTTAATCCAACCCTGTTAACCAAGCTGGGCTGATAGCATGTGCGTAATTATTGTCATTACCCGAATTGATTGGGGTATCTATTCGCACCCGCGTTATTCCCGTGAAAACGGGAATCTGGATTCCTAACCAAGTTGAAAATGACATTTTATAACCAAACGATACGGGCAATAGTATGCTAACTGGTTTAAGGGAAAAATAGTGAGATAGCCGAAATCGCAGGTAGTTGCTGAAGATTTTTAAGGAAAGAAAGGATTTTGAAACGAGAAATACTACAAGTACTCCGGTTATTGTTTTGATGGGGCTGTTGGTAATGATTCTTCTGGTCCAGCCGGTTTTGGCGGCAAACAACAACGGTTGGGATACGGATATTAGCTACGTTATATGCTATAGGATTACTTCTTCCTGTTTTGTAGGTAATCCTCCAATTTTGCTCTTTCGGCCGGTGTGGTCATCACCACCAGTTGACTGTCGACATCAAGAATGTAGTCCCGTGAAGGATTGTAGGTCCAACCCACCGAGGTCCGAACCGCCAACAGCAGCGTATCGGGAAACTTATCCAGATTCAGATCCGCAATCTTACTACCCGGTAATCCTACCGAGATTTCCTCAACCCGAAGGTTCTGATCCTTGTCGCGCAGCATAATATCCAGGAAAGAAACCGTTGTCGGACGTACCATCTCCGATGCCATCCGCAGACCACCAATATGCGACGGTGAAACAACCGCATCGGCACCCGCCGCCTTCAACTTATCTACATTCTTCAACTCCCGACAGCGGGCCACCACATGGATCGTGGGATTCAGTTGTTTGGCCGTCAGACTGATTACCAGATTCTGATTGTCATCATCGGTGGCGGCGAAGATCCCTTTGGCCCTCTCTACACCAGCAGCAATTAACGTATCATTATCGGCGGAATCGGCCTCCAGATAGACGATGTCTTCATAAGTGGCGTGGAGTTGCCTCAAATGCTCGCGGTCAAGATCCACCACCACACAAGGTCGCTGCGTTGAACATAGTTCCCGAACAATATGAAATCCTACCTTTCCCACTCCACAAACAATATAGTGATTATCAAGGTTGCCGGCCTTCTTTTCCATGGTTCTTCTCCTGAATGTTTCCGTCATCTCACCTTCAACCACAAAGGCGGTGATACTGGAGAGCAGATAAGTAATTATGCCGATACC
>CP070790.1:2540449-2543953 GCA_020346805.1 Planctomycetota bacterium | reverse complement strand
TATCAATTCGGGGCCTATACCGACCGATTCGGTATAGGCCCCTTTTGCCTGGTGTGCCTGAAGTTTCCGCATAAGGCCCTAATCTGATTAAACGGTTTTTTTTACGGCCTAATTCTCTTGACCTCAGCGACAAAGAATGCTATAATATAGTATAATTCAACATTTGCCCCTGCTTTCTTTTTCCCCCCTCATCCTCCGGGAAGCAGGGGCTTTTTTTCGCCCTGACTTACGTCAATATTCCCTGTCCCCGGTGTGCCGAACATCCTCCTTCTCCCCTTGCTTTCCTGTAGTCAAAAGCCCGTAGCTGGGCCAAAAACCGCAACTTCCGCCTTTTTCTCGTGCCGGGAAAATCTTTTTCTTGCGTTGTTAGTGAGTTCGTGGTAAATGAAAGAATACTGAAAAAAGGCAGGAAAGACCCGAAATCATTGAGCGCGGTCATCGACTAACAGTTAACGGTGCAATTTAAATGGTCACAAATAGATTAGGAGTACTTGTATCATGAGCGATTATCCACAGGTCACTTATAGGAAACACACGTTCTTGTCGGCTCTCGCCATGGGACTGAGCGCTATTGCAATCACGCTTATAATCAGTTGTACGGTGGTGATCATCTACGGAATGCGTTTTGCCGGCGACGAATCTGAAAAGCTTGTTGCGTTAGTGGACGGTGCCATCCAGGAATTACCCAGATTGCAGGAGTCGTTACCGCCGGTCCTGGCTGACATGCTTGATCATCGTCGTGAGCCGGATTACTCCAAACAGCTTGAGATTTCAGCCAAGACGACTCTGCTGCCGGAGCGCAACGGAGGCATACGCACAACGGTTACAGTTGACAACAATGGCGATGGGGTCGTTTCCTTTCTCTCGCTGCGAATCGTCATTCGTAATTCGCGCGATGAGATTCTTGCCGAGTCAAACGAATGGGCGGCTACACCCATTGCCGCCGATCACGACGACTGGCGCGGTCCGCTCATGCCCGGCTCTCGCAGGTATTTTGCGATCGCTCGAAGTGGAGCGTTTTCTGTCTCGTCTCTGAGTGACTTAAAGACGGAGGTGGAAATCACAGACGTCCGGATTTGGAGCGGAGCCGAAGAAACCTCGCCGACCAACACGCAGGTACCCTCCGAAACGCGGGAATCCAATTCCCCCCCAACCGAGCCGGCGGAGCTTGAGTAGCCTTCGCCTTTCGTGACACTGTATGTCGAGCGTGAATAGACGCCACCGGGCGTGTGCGCGCCCGGCCAGGCCTCAGACCACCTTCCTCAAAGTCATGCCAAAGATGACATCGCCGCTATGGTCTCACTCAACTCCAGCGCGTGTCCATACAATTGATAACGGCAGCGCCAAATCGTGGCGATCATAGTCGAAAAGCGGTGTCGGCTGGACACTATTGCTGTCGTAGGGGATCCTTGCCAAAAATGGGTGGTAAAACGCCGCCTGGGTCGGGTTTGGATATTGCGGGACATCGTACATGTTGAAGCCAACGACCCAGAGTGTTCCTGTCTGCGGATCCTCAGTGATGCTCGTTGCATGGTGCATATCGTTGATCGTAACAGACCTCTCAAGGGTAAGGGCGCCTTCAGTGGAAAAGCCGTATATCACGGTCGAGTTGCAATCCACCGGATTATACACAGCAGATGTCAGATACAGCATGTCTGTTGTTTTTGAGGCGTACATCCCGGCAGGAGCGGGCAAGTAGCTGTCGCTGTCCGGTCTGCCTAAGTCTAAGCGCTCGATGGTCCCGTTCGGATCGTATCTCCAGAGAATATCACTCTCATTGATATAGTGGACGTTGAGGACGTACACGTTGCCGGCACTGTCGAGCTCAATCTCTCGCAGACTATCTCGATATTGGTTATCATTCTCCAGCGGAGGATCATCATATAGTTTGACAATTTCATAGGGTGGGTCTCCCTCGCCCAGCAGCTTGAGCTTGGCTGCTGCCGTATAAGATTCACCACCATCAGGACTGATCACCACCGGAACAACATAAACATGGTTCACATCGAAGGCGGCATCGAGAATGGGCCGGCCAAATGAATCCGGGCCTTTGTCTTGAATGCCGACATAAACGGTAGCCGACTTGTTGTAGCGTGGTTCGTTGATGTCGGTAAGTGTAATCTCGCCCGGCGGTATGATCACTTCATCTGTGCTGTCAAGTCGAAGCAAACCTGTTTCGGAGTTGAGCTGGTAAAGCTCGCCGTCAGGTCCCTGCAGAAGTCTGATGTTGCCGCGATCCAATGCAGGCTCGAACCATCCGCCACATAGGCCGTGACTGTCAAAGACGTAAAGGCGGTCTTTTAACTTGCTGGGCGCATCCTCTGGGCCCCTTTTGCCAGCTATCAAGAGGTCGCTCAGGTTGCCGGGAAGCTCTACAAGAGGTACCGGTGCACCGGAGCCCTCAGCGGCGCTGATCATGTTCACACCGTCGACTCCACCGGTAAGAGACACCCCGCAGAAATTGAGCAGACGTTCGTCCGAGTTCATCGCCCAATCCCAGGAAGCAACATCGTAGGAATCCACGTATCCATCGCTGCTAAAGGCACCATCCATGCAGGCCTGCTCACCGGTTGCAGTACTCCCACACTCGCCTATGACCGTCAGAAAGTCCGCTTCATCGACGAAGTTGTCCCAGTTGATGTCCAGGCAGATACCATAACACTGTACAGCCGGGCTCCAGTCGTCGACATATGCGGAGCTGCCGTCGGAGCCGGTCGGTTCTTTTGGCATATAGTGGGCCAAAAAGGATCCGCTGTTATCCAGCTCGACCAGCTCCAATTCGACATGTACATTTTCAGTAAAGTTCAGATGACCCGTCCAGATGATTTTCTGAAAGACTCCGAAGCGGCCCGTGCCCGGTGCGCCGGGCCGCGGGAAAGGCGGAGGTACGAGCCGGGCGACCTCAACGTCATGTTGGTCACGCAAGGGATCGTCCGGAGCCAACAACAGAGGTGAATCCGATATGTAAACTACTAATTCAACACTCGATGTCATGAACAAATACTTAAAGTAGATTAGGATTTCATCGGCACCGGTCCTGACAAACATAGCCTTGGCGCGGGCGTTGATCGTCTTGCCGTCCCGGTCTTTTCGATTGCGCAGCCCCATCGCCAGGTTATCAGGATCCAATCCGAAACCAACCGGTTCGACAACAACCAGAGCCTCGTCCGGCTCGTCAGGATTGTTGGTAATAACAAGCCTATCAAACTCATCCGGGTCCTCAAAGTCTATGTCACCAAGAGAATAGGACAGCATCTGTCTGAACGTCACGTGAACCGTGTGGTCGTCACTGATGTCAACGAGCATATAGGTAGGTCCACCGTCCTGAACGCTCTGGCCATCCACATACCACGTTTCCACCGTGTAGCCGGTGTTGGGACTGGCCGTAAAGCTCTGGTCGTCACCGTGATCAACAGTAGCGGTGGCAGGACTGACCGAGCCGTCCGGACCGGATGTAGCTGTAATCGTGTACCAAAGCGCTCTGAACGTGACGTGAACTGTGTG
>CP070790.1:2537666-2540349 GCA_020346805.1 Planctomycetota bacterium | reverse complement strand
CTTGAGGTCAAGGATTAAGTTGTTGGGATTAAATCGGCCGTCAACTTTGACATTAAAAAGCGGGTCGCGTTTAATGCTGCCCACGATGGCGTACCAATCGCCTTGCTGGGTAATAGTCGGTATTTGCAGGGTAATGTCGATGCCTGTTAGGGTCATGGGATTGCTGCCGTCGGCAACATCGTAAACCAGCCGGCCGTTATTAATTTCCATTTTCTGCAACTGCACCCATTTCATGAAATTATTCAATTTTTCGGCCGATATCGGCTGAATGTTGTCGGTAGTGGATGGTTTGCCATTTTGGGGTTCAACCAGGCCGTTCCAACCTGTAAAACCGCCCCCTTCGGCCTTGATCAAATAGACACTGGGTGAATCGCACGTCATCTGTTCGATCTGAAGTGGGGTATCGGTTTGAGGAAAGCTTGGCAGATTTAGAGTGATTTGTTTCAGAGACATCAATTGCCGGCCTTGGCTATTGAATGCCAGATTATTGCCGGTCAGATGAATAGGCCCCGAAGGCAGCGTAACACTCAGTCGAAGTTGGCCAATGGGCCATGAACTATTTTTATACGCGAAGTTGCCGTTTTCGAGATTAATTTGTACTTGCCCCTCGGTTTGTCGGGGTTTTGTCAATGGAATTTTTCCCTGAAACGCAGTCGAAAGCCTGCCTAATATCTGATGGCGGCGGAGGATCTTCTGAATTTGAGGCGGAAGGGTTGCATACTGTTCCTCGCCGAGCGATGCGTTGAGTTTAAGATCTTTTAGATCTAGCAAACCATTGTCCAGGTTGATCCGCCCATCGATATCCACATTAAAGATCGGTTCTCGCTTGAAGCTGCCGGCCAGTTTGTACCAGCCGGGAGCGTCGGGCAGTGGGCTGCTGTTGAGTATCAGATTTATACCCGGCAGGGTCATAGTTTCGCTGGATGGATCCGTGTCGTCATATACCACCATACTGTCGCGGATAGTCACTTCCCGTAATACAAGGACATCGCTGAGCCGCAAACCTTGTGGAACCGAATCGAGATTTTGCCTGACCTCCTGGCGGACAAATCCGCTCCAACCGACAAAACCGCCATCAGGGACGGCAGAGAACTTGAGACGGGGTTTATGTAAATCGATTCGCTGGATCTGAATGGGTTTGCCTTTTTGAGGAATCTCAGCCAATTCCAGGAGCATCCGATCAACCGACAGGATCTGCTGGTTTTCGGCGGTCAGGGCAAGATTTTCAACGATTACGGTGCGTGGGGCCTGATAATCCAGGGTATCGAAGCCGACGGTGGGGGTAACGTGACTTTCGATTATGGAAACTATCTGTTTGCCGATCCATTGTTCGATATCAGTGCTCCCCGCCCGGCCGATATATGACCAAAAGGCCAGTAATCCGCATGCTGTAGCCACGATAATAATTACAACTATGATGAGAATACGTTTCATTTGAATTCCACCTTGTTGTTTGAACTAATCAGCTTATTTTTATCAGGGCTTGTTCGGATATTCAAATTTGGCAGGTAACCAAAATCAATCGGCAGGAGTTTAATCAGGTCCGGCGGATTAAATAGAGGCAAATCCAGATAGGTAATATTGCGGATTCAGTCAACACGGATACCCTGTCGTTGAAGCCATTCTTTTAAATCGCTCATTTGGGTATCGAACACATCGTTGTCATAGCCCGCTTCCAGTTTGTTAATAAGCTCGGCAAGATCCGTCTTTCCCTGGATGACCTCATTTAATCGTTGTTCCCAGGCGTCGCCCATCTCTCTGAGCTCATCAAAATTAACCTTTAGCCCCAAGAGAGCGGACAATTTTCTGATTACCGCTTCAATACTTTTAGGGTTGGTACCCTGAATGTAAGAAGGAATTTCTGCAACCAGGCTGACCATTTTGAAACCATGATGTGGTGCCTGGGCTATCAGGTAGGTGGCAAAACTGGCGGGACCTTCATAGTTGGTCAGGTTAATACCGTATTGCTCGAGCATGGGTTTTAACTTGTCGTCGGATATCGAACTGGTTAGACGAGGTTCACGTGTGTGCGGAACCATCCCGGCATAGCTGCCCACGAAGTAGAGTTCCGACACGCCGAGTTGTGAGCAGATAGAGAAGATGCAGTCGGCGAACTGGGCCCAGTTGAGGTTGGGTTCTTTACCTTTAAAGAGCAGCAAGTTGTTTTCTTCGTGGCAGAAGAAGGTGTTTTCCGCGGGCTGATATTGTTTGATCGACCCATCTTCGATCTTGGTGAAGGGGCGAAACAAAGCGGACATTTCCATCGAACCGGGAAAGTTGTAGATGTAGAATCCTTCGGGATCGATCTTGGCCGCCTTTTGGGCGCCCAGGGTATTGACCAGCCATTCGACCGTACCGGTAGAGACATCCCCGCCATCCATCCAGCCGGTGAATGCAAGGATCATTCTGCCTTCATTTAATTGTGGACGGGCAAGAATCTTAAGTTGGTCTGATCCCATTTTTTCACCCCAGTTCGAGTATAATGGCCATGATTGTTATTTCGTTAATCGTGGCAAGTGAGTTCACATTATCATACAATTTATCTATTCGCCACGGTGGTTATTGTCAAATTAATACTTGATATTATTATGCCATAATAGCTGCTGGGACCGGTATTGGCAAAAAGATTGGGACTAAGGCAGTCTTGAAAATAGGGGATCCTATCGGCGAAAAAAACGGGAAT
>CP070790.1:2534569-2537566 GCA_020346805.1 Planctomycetota bacterium | reverse complement strand
TCTTCGGAAGGCTGTCCCTCGGAAATAAATCGCTTGAATCCCTGGTCGCCGTCACAGCAGAAGACCATGCCCATTCCCGGCGGTTTGAAGTTGTCGTTGCGTGCCAATCCGCTGCATTCGAGATATACACGGCCGTCCCGGTAAACCGAGTACACCCATCGATGGTATGGGCTGGCATCGTTGGGGGGTACATCCGGCGAGCCGAATCTCCATTCTCCCTGCACCACCACCCGCAGCGGCACTGCTTCGACCAGGCTTTGATATGATTCGGCTATTAATCCCAGGCCCGACCACTGGGTTGCGTCGTCCAGCAGTATTTTGGCCTTTACCTCCTGCTCTACCACAACCGGGCAGGGGCCTAACGTGCCGGTGCCTGTCAGGTTATGAGTACGTGCGGGATCGTTTCTCAGGTCGAACCATTGCCGAATCATTCCGCGTGAAAAGATCAGCTCGAATTTTCCGATGGCACCGACAACCAGTCGCCTGCCCTGAGTGAGTACATACAGATCGCCCTCCTGGCGCTCCGGAGACGAGAAAACCTCCCGGGAGTTGTCCACTAAAATCAGGTCGTCGAGATAAAGATCGATGGGGGTATCCAGCACTTCACACCAGAAGCGCATCCGGCGTACATCGCCGAGGTCGATCAGATCCTGCAGATCGCCCAGGTCGATGCGAATCAGATTCCAACCCTGTTCGAGCAGGATACGCGAATGCTTGTAGGTCAGATGCAGATCGGTACCGCTGCTGACACTGAAGGTGAAACCGGCCAGTTTTCGCGGGCTGTAAACGCTGAAGATCAACAGATGATATTTTGACCAATCGCGGTAGAAGGCCCACTTGGCTTCGGGTGAGTCGGCGGCGACGATTTGCTGTGAGGAACGGAACATCTGCATTTTCAGCGATCCGACCCCTGTCTCGCGCCGGGCCCGCTCGGTTGAAATTTGTATTTCACTGGTTCTTTCAGGAGATTCCATCCGGAACAGCGATTGCTGATCGGGATTTTCAAAATCGGCCAATACCTGGAAGCGCTTGCTTTCCAGATCCTGGTAGGCCTTGATCAATCTTTCGGTGGTTGGCTCGAGGTCGCGTTTGTAAGTGAAGAGCATTCCTTCCGACTTACAACCGGCTGAGAGGGCCAGCATACCGGCAAGCAGCGGCATGATATGCGTCAGGCCGCCCCTTCGATCGGTTTTTGGGGTGTTGATTACGGTTTGCATAGCTGGAACATAAATACTGCGGGTGTGAAGGTCAACCCTTGGTTAGCGGGCGCTCAAGAGGCCTTCATTTTGCCATTGTTTGACCAGGACTTTGAGTTCGGAGGCCGCTTCGCCGAGCCTTTGGATGGTCAGCATCAGGGCCTCGTACATCTTCGGATCGCGAAGCAGCATTCCCATGGTACCCTCGCCTTCGGCCAGGTCCCTGCTGGCGGAGATGAAGTAGTCCAGCAGTCTGGATAACTTGTCGGCGTTGGTGGTCATTTTCTCGCTGAGGTTGTTGATCGCTTTTTCGGTATTGGTAGCCAATTGCTGGGCGTTTTCACTGAATTTTCTGAAACCGTCGACTGCGATTTTTGCGTCTTCACTGGCCGCCTTGAAGTTAACCAGCGTATCCTTGAAATTGCTTTGTACCTGCGGATCGCCAAGTACGGTATCGATGTGTTTCAGCACGTTATGCAATCGTTCGACGGCGGTGTACAGGTTGGCGGTGACTTCTTCTTTATCTTCGGTCTTGGCGGCTTCGACATCCTCGATAGTACGTTTTTCCAGCAGTTCGGTAACCGCTTTGGCCGCCGGGGTAAGGGCCTCGGCCAAGGCCCCGAATTGGTTGGTAGTCTTTTCCAAGGCGTCCATGAATTTCGGATCGATCACCGTTTCCAGTGGATTTTTGACAACTCCTTGGATTTCTGCGGTTCCATCCTGGGGTAATGGTTCGGTGTGGGGGATTGGGGGAATGATGTTGATGGCCGATTGACCCATAAGCGGAGTGATCACGGTGGCCACCGAATCTCTCGGAACCGAGAATTGATGCCCGATCTCCATCGCCACTACCACGCCTTCCGAGGGATTGAAGCGATCGACCAGATCCACTGAAAATACGCTGCCCGCCCATACGCCGGCCAGGTTAACGTCCGTTCCCTCTCTGACGCCCACGATACGTTCGAACTTGGCGTTGACTATGTATCTTTTGCTGAACAGCCCGCGGGATTCGCCGAACTTGACGATTAAAGTACCCAAGCAGATCAATCCACCAAGCACAAATGCCCCGATTAGTGCATTGCGATTACGTTCGGACATCGGATACCTCCTTGGAATTTGGACCGACGGATTTCAGGTTGGCATCGCCGGTAACGAATTGGCGGACACGGGGATCGGAAGCGTTGCGAAAATCATCGGCCGTTCCGTCGGCGATAAAATTTCCTTGATGCAGCATAATGATGCGGTCGGCAACTTTAAAGGCGCTGGTCATGTCGTGGGTAACCACGATACTGGTAACCTTCAACTCTTTTTGCAGCTTTATGATCATATCATTGATGGTGTCGGCACGAATGGGATCCAGCCCGGTGGTTGGTTCGTCGTAAAGGATGATCTCCGGATCCATGGCGATGGCCCGAGCCAGGGCCACCCTTTTTTTCTGCCCGCCCGACAATTCCGCCGGCCGTTGGGATTGAATACCGTCCAGACCGACCAGATCCAGTTTTCGGGCTACAACCTGTGTGATTTCCTCAGTCGAGTAGTTGGTATGTTCCTGCAAGGGAAAGGCCACATTTTCGCCGGCGGACATGGAATCGAACAGGGCGCTAAACTGGAATAAAAAACCGAAGCGCCGCCGAACGGATACCCATTCCTTTTCGCTGAGATTATCGACTCGTTGGCCGTCGACATAGACTTGGCCTTTGTTAGGTTTGAGCAGCCCCATCATGTGTTTAAGTAACACGCTTTTGCCCGTCCCGGATTCGCCGATAACCACGGTGGTTTTTCCGCGCTCGATTTGCAGATC
>CP070790.1:2531576-2534469 GCA_020346805.1 Planctomycetota bacterium | reverse complement strand
TCGTTGATTTGTTGAACGTTACTGATCGATACCTGTTTCATGTTCTGATCATAAAAGTCGTTTCTCATATTGAGTGTTTGTTGCTTCATTTGTTTTATATTATTAAACGCCTGATTAACTCCGCCGATTCCCGACCGGGTGCGCATGCCTCGCGACCAGAAATTATTGTTGGCTTCGGCCAAGACCAGATCCCGGCGGCTAAGATCGGTACCTTCTCTGGCCAGAAAGGCGGTGTACTCGGTCAGAATGCCAAACTCGGTTGAAAGCTTGACAATCTCATCGACTAGTTCGGTTATTTTGGGATCGGTTGAGGCGGTTGCTGACGGACTGTCGGCTCCAAGTTGGCGAATGGCGTCGATTAGCACCCCGATTTTTCGGCTGGCCCATAACCGCGGCACGAAGGCGTTTCTGGTTGTGGCGTTATTGACTTCAAAAGTAAACTGGAAAGTACGTTTTTTGCCCATGTGTTCTCCGCTCAGATGAAAAGTCAACGGTGCGGTGCCACTATATTTGCCGAGCACCAGCAACTGATCGTCCTCATAGAGATCGGGTAATTGGGCAGGCAGCACATCGGATGTGCGAACCAGACTGCCTGCCGGATTGCTTTCAAGTTTGGCATCGGTCAATATCGGACCCGCCAGCCTTTTGAATACGTGGGCAACCTTGACCTCAACATCTTCTTTGGGAAGAACAAAGGTGGTGGTGGCTCGGGTTTCGGATGCGATTCTTTCCAGCAGGGGTGCATTGACATCGTAGCCGACTCCAAAGGTAAAGACGCGGCGGTTATAGAGATTGGATTTAATGGCCACGTTGCGGATGGCGGTTTCAGAAGTCTGGCCGACGGTGGGAAGCCCATCGGTCAGAAACAGCACCAGAGGATGCATTTTTTCGAGCGGCTTCATGCGTAATGCTTCCAGTAAAGCATCGTGTATGTTCGTTCCCCCCGTAGCATTCAGGTTGTTAAGGTAGTTAGTTGCTTGTTCGATCGATTCTTTATTTTTAATGAGGGGTGTGTTGGCGAATGTGTTTACCTCGGAGTTGTATGAAATAATGTTAAAAGCCTCGCCGTTGTCCAGGCCAGCGAGGATTTGTAACCCGGCTTCCCTGACCTGCTCGATTTTTTCCCCTCGCATACTGCCGGAGCGATCGATGACCAGAATCACCTCGCGTTTGACCGTTGGCATATCATCGGCTTGGCGCGGTTTGGCGGGCAATCCGGCGAGAAGCAGGAAGTATCCGCCGTCGCTATTGGGATCTGGGTAAGTGAGTAATGAAGCGGTTATACCGTTTTGCTCCAGAAGGCAGGACATTCTGAAAGCTCCCGGTGCGGTGGAGGCACTATCGGTGATTTTGACTTTGAAAGTATTGGAATCTACCCGTTTGGTTTCCAGTTGGTGTGTGGGCGAACAGATTGTCGAAATGGGCCTTTTGGATTTGATCTTGACCTTGATCTTCCAGGGAACGGTGTATTCCAGCGAATCACTGCGAGGCAGTACGTAGTCGATCCGATTACCCTCGGCAGGTAACAGGTGCTCGTATATCAGGCGCACCTTTTGATCGCCATGGGCTTCCACGGGGAAAACGCTGGAGCGAATCAAATTGTATCCGATGAATTCCAGCAGCGCCGGATCGCGCACTTTGGCTACAATGTTTTCGTAGATTCTGCGAGCTTCGGCCTTGGGGAGTAGTTTGGCGCTGGGTTCGCTGGCCGATCCTTGAAAGGTAAAGCCGCGCACCACAGCACCTTCCGGCACGGGAACAATGAGTTCGGCCTCCAATCGAGATCGGTGCGGATTATGTAGACTGATATCCATGGTGGTGGTGGCCACCTGTTCGACAATTACTATATCAACGACCACATCTGTAATCTGGACGACTGGTTGATGATGAATGGCGAAGGCCCGTGATTGGGGCACAATAATATTGGAGGCCAGCAGCCGGCCCGAACTCGCGGACATCTGGGCTTGGAGTTGGGCGGTGAAAAGGGGCAGAATCACCAAAAAACAGGCCAGCCGGAAGCGCATTTCATTTTTCATGGTAAGGACCTCCTTTTGTTTGGTAAACCATGTATTCCTATTTAAATGTACATTCCAGCGGCCGTAATGTTTGTAAAGAGTTTGTAACAATCGGGCAGGAGGGGATTGGCCTGTGTGTGAATTAAGATAGGTGGTAGTATATTTGACGCCTGTTTATGGGCGAAACTAAACTTTCACCAGGCCGGCAGAATTTTGCCGGTTTATTATCGGTGAGCTTGGGACGGAATTTGAAATTTGTCATGTCTGCAGAGGAGACGAAGATGACCGTGCAGATGAAATTCGTCACATATTTGATTATGGGAATTGGAACATTGTCTGCGGCACATAATCTGAATGCCATGGAAGTTGCAAATCTGCGTTGTGAATACTTGACCGATCCTGTGGGAATCGATGTGGTTCAGCCCCGGTTGAGTTGGGTGCTGGAATCGGATCGGCGGGGGGCAAAACAAACCGCGTACAGGATTATGGCGGCGAGCAGCCGGGCAAATATCGAGGACGACAAAGGCGATCTTTGGGATACCGGCAAGGTGATATCGGATCAGACCGTTTTTGTAGTTTATGAAGGCAAGCCCATGCAAACCGGCATGCGGGTTTGGTGGAAAGTTCAGGTGTGGGATGAGAATAATGAAGTTTCAGCATTCAGTAAACCGGCCTATTGGGAGATGGGTTTATTGAAACCCGAAGATTGGCAGGCTAAATGGATCAGTGCCGTGCCCCGAACCAAAAACGTTCTTGCCGAAAAATACCTGCAGAAAGTTTTGTGGATCTGGTTCCCATCCGCCCTGCCCCAGGTGACCGCTCCCATCGGCGATGTTTTTATGCGGCGGCAGATTAATATCCCAGCGGGGAAAAAGATT
>CP070790.1:2528144-2531476 GCA_020346805.1 Planctomycetota bacterium | reverse complement strand
TGCCATCCCAGGTAATCCGGCTCCAGGCTCCGCCCTCAGCCAGTGTGGTCATGCAGTAGGGGTACGTCGTACCGGTTCCCGCCTGGTAGACCATGTAGTCGATTACCGTGATTAGGTTCCCCTGATTCCAGGCCCAGTTAAGACCATCAACGTACTGCTGAACAGTCACCGGGTATCGATCCATATGGAAAGTGCTGATGTAGACAGCGTGAACGGGCAGCTCCCAAGAGCCCCCTTCGTTGAAAGTATCGCCCATCTGAAACTCACCGGCGGGAATCAGAACCATGCCCGGTGGAGTCGATTGCCCGTCGTTGGCACAGACCCGCAGCGTTAACGTGCCCGTTTGGCCGGGCAGGTCCGCCTTGCAATCCCAGACGATCAGCTTGCCCGTCCCCGGTATGATGCCGGAACCGATCTCCCCAGTGAAGGTGTGTGAAGATACCGTCCAGGTCTGCCCGCCGTCATTGCTGGCCAGCACTGAGATCGTGCAGGCATCGCCATCGGCGTCGGCCAGGTCGTAATGGATGTCCACCTTCCTGGTGCCATCGCTGCGCTGGCTGGCGGTGACATTGCTGACCACCGGTGCCGAAGCCGCCCAAACCGGAGGTCCCACTACAAGCACACAAACCATACCCACCAGCAGGCCATACGGTTTCCCGCATCTCATGGCATCGACTCATTCCCAAAATAAGAGTTTTCCTCTTGACCGACATTTCCCAGACAGCCTTGCCCTGCTACGCCGCCGGGCCATATTTAACCATTATACCGCGAAAATACTCCATATTAAAAACCCGTATACCCAGTGTGACTTTATCTGTCTTAGAAAAAAACACATTCCGTATTATGATTAAATGATTATACTTAGAGCAGTATCAAATAAACTATAGCATTCTTTTCGCTGAATTCTGCCCATAATACCGCAGTTTTCTTAATGATAAGGTGCTAAATTAATTTACTTCAGTGCTACATAATTGTTGAAAATGCTCTACATGATTTGTGTAGGGATATTTTTATGGGTATAGGTTTTGATGGAGATATTCGCCTAGTGTCGGACGCGCGATACCGTCAAATTATTCAATATTGTTCAGCCACTGAAACTCCGTCCAGGTTGTTTCCCGATCTTTGCGATTGCAGGCCTAGATTTTCAGGATGATCTTGTCGTGTTCCGCGGGATCGGAGACCATCCCTTTCGGCCGTAACCTTAAAGCAACGCCGCTATCGGTTCTTTGGCAATTGGGAACACGGAAGTCGACGCTGATTCGGCACCTCGATAAATTCGATCTTTGATGGGAAGCGGTGTTGCGAGCTAATAAGACATCACTGAGTATCTGTTTTTGTGTTACCACTACGTGACGACTAATCCATATAGTGACCCAGTTTTTGTGAGACTATCTTCCCTAATAAGCGGATAGGGTGGGAATCTCTTTACACATTTGCCCTACTTTTGCCAAAAAAACGTATATTTCCCATAATCTATATCTTCAAAATGACTTACCGGAACCGATTAGTGCTAGTAGGTTACGGAAAGTTACGACTCGTGACTCGCAATTTGGGACAGTCTTGGGTACAGCCGTTTCTTAACAACATCTGATCAAGGATGCCTGTTACTAAGTATTTATACGCTGGTCCTCTCTAACTACCTTGCGCGGTCCACCATCGAGTCCGGTCGACCAGTCGTGCGGTTCAGCAATCGCCCCCAGCCGTTCCAGGATACCGAGCGCGCAGGCACGATCGTAGATCAGTTGCCAACCGCATTCCAGATCCGGATTGACTTCGCATTTGCCATCCCTCGATCCGCCGCAGGGACCATTAAACATGTGTTTGGCACAACGAGTGATTGGACAAATCCCCGCAAATTCACCGAGACGACAATTACCACAACCGGCACACTTTTCCGTCCAAACCCCCTGTGATTCTAAAATCCCGATGAATTGCGTATTCAGGCCTGGGTAAACCGGCATTTTTCCAAAGCGTTCGGCCAAGGCCTGAACACCCGCACCGCAACCGAAGGATACAACCGCATCGTATTCGCTGACCCGCGTTGCCAGAATATCGATAAAAGCGTCTTCACATTGACGCTCGATGGTGCATTCATCAACAACCACGTTACCGCGACCGATGAGCTTGAGGGCCATACGTAAAGCCGAACCCAAAATACCAACCTCGCGTTCACCGCCGGCCAAGCAGACGGTCACACAAGTACCGCATCCGACCAGCAGAACACGGTCGTGATCTTTGATCATATCGCGTATTTCCTGCACATTTTTGCGATCGGCAACAATCATTGTATCTCTCCTGCTATAGTTGCCTCAGCCTGTTGAGTCATTTCCCGAAAATTTTGTTCCACGGTATTGCGGTCCGGCCGCAAGGGACTGGGGCCCAGTTTGGCCACCTGCTCGCTCATTTCGGTTACGATTTCCGCGAATCGATTTCCCTCGGCGGACGAGAGGTTGTACATTTCAAGCCGTTCGGGTTCAAGTCCGACTTCTGAAAGTATTTGTTTGGCACGTTCCACCCGCTTGCGGGCCCGGAGGTTGCCTTCGAGAAAATGGCAACCGCCCTCAAGACAGCCGGCAACGATCACTCCATCTACGCCGCGTTCGAAAGCCGTCAGCAGGTAATCGATCTCCACTTTACCGGTACATGGGAGTCGGAGCACCCGCACGTTGCTCGGATACTGAAGACGCATGGAGCCGGCTATGTCTGCGGCGGCGTATGCACAATAGTGACAACAAAACGCAAGTATTAACGGTTGATCATTCATTACTCGTCTCTAACTCTTATGCCAGCGAGGCAGAGCAATCCCAGCCTGTTCGGGGTAAACCGCTTTTACGGGTTTTCCCTCCGATCCTGTTTGTAGCAAACCGTCTACGGCAGCGAGAATCTGGTTGGTCATATAATGCCTGAGCGTAACCGCCCGAGCCGGGCACTCAGCCGTACAGCTACCACACCCCATACAAACCGCGCTCTGAACCTCAGCCTTATTATCCCTGTTAATTTGCGGAGCCATGTATGGACATACATGCACACAGGTCATACACGAGATGCACTTATCCGGATCGACCCATGCGATCTGGGCGCTTACCGGCATTTGCTTCTTGGAGAGAATCGACGCCGCCCGCGAAGCCACGGCATTGGCCTGGGCAATGGCTTCGGTAATAAACTTCGGAGCGTGGGCGGTGCCGCAGAGGAAAAGCCCTTCACTGGCGAAGTCCACCGGGCGCAATTTCATGTGGGCTTCAAGGAAGAAACCATCCGCATTCAAGGGAACACGCAATAACTCGGACAATTCATGCCGATCGGAACGCGGGAGCATGGGAGCGGCCAGGACC
>CP070790.1:2523293-2528044 GCA_020346805.1 Planctomycetota bacterium | reverse complement strand
TGAAAAAATATACTCCTTTACAACCGGACACCACCTGGATACGGCAGCACAGGCGTATTCTGCTGGCCATCATCATACTGCTGGCATTAGCCACCCGGGTTGTCCGCCTGAACACCCCTCCCGAACGCTACCATGACGAGGTTTACCACGCTTACACTGCCGAACAATGGGTAAGGGGCAACACCGATGCCTGGCTCTGGGATAAGTCGGCCCCCAATCCCAATTGTGCATATGAATGGACCCACCCGCCGTTAGCCAAGCTGCTTATGACCGCCAGCATGGGTGTCTTCGGCATCCATCCCTGGGCCTGGCGACTGCCCGCAGCACTGCTCGGCACACTTTGTGCCGCTCTTGTTTACTGGATCGCCAGGAATCTATTTGAACGGGAAAGTATCGCCCTCTTGGCGGCAGCCTTATACTCACTCGACACCCTTCCCCTGGTCATGTCGCGCGTCGGCATGAACGACATTTATTGTGTGACATTTGTACTGGTTGCGGTCTTAGCCGCCTTGCGTCACAGATATTTCCTGTCGGCCATGAGTGTTGGGGCGGCGCTGGCCTGTAAATGGTCTGCCTTATATGCCCTGCCGCTGTTGGCCCTGATCTACCTGATCCGGCCTCATCCCCGGTACCGTCGGCATCTCGGGTACCTGACCTCGGTGTGTATCATCCATGTACTGGCCATCGTGGGTATCTATATGGCCGCCTATATTCCGTTTTTCAAGGCCGGCCACAGCATCGACCAATTTTGCGATTTGCAGGAACAGATGTGGTTCTACCACACAGGTTTGACCGCCACCCACCCCGGTTCCTCACCGGCATGGGCCTGGCCGCTTAACCGCGGAGCCTTATGGTTATATACCTCAAAAACTGTTAACCCAAAGGCTAATATATATGCCGTCGGCAGTCCTATCATCTGGTTTGCCGGGCTGTTGGCAATCCTCTTTTCCGCCTATCAATTAATTCAGAAACCAAATCAAAGCCTGGGAGTGGTTTTGGCGGGATATCTTTTCTTCTGGGCACCATGGCTGATGTCGCCCCGTATCATGTTCATCAACCATTACCTGCCCTCACTGCCCTTCTTATACATTGCCCTGGCCCATGCCGTGGTCGATCGTAAGTTAAGCATTACTAATATAATATGCCTATTATCATTAGCCGTTCTATGTCTGGTGGTCTTTTTCCCCTATATTACCGCCTGCCCCCTGCCGGCCATCCTGTCTCCCCTGAATATCCAGCAGCAAATATCCACCTTTTTCTCAATCAGCCGGCCCACATAAAAATCCCCAGCTCGCTAATGCGACAACACTAATTTAGGCATATAAATCGAGCAATTGGCGGGACTGTAAAAAGATAACCAGGCCTAAACAGTCAAGCTTCCCCTCGATCCTGAAAAACCCTGTTTCCAACACAATAATTCCTATTTTAGCTCCAAATCAGTTTACAAAGGGCCTTGACACTCCCTGTGAAAATTGGTATTAAATTTGGCTTCTTTTTTGGTTATGCGGTCATGAACCGCAACCTACCGACGGCGCGTGAACCTCGACGCGACCAGTCTCGTACCCGGCAGTTGGTACAGGATTTAGTCGGAAGGCGATCCTGGCTGCTAAAGGGTTATTTTTAATAATCTATCGTCGTGTGACCGGGGACACTCATGCTGTCGGCAACAAGTTCTTTACCAGGAAAGGAACGAATCAGGCCATGATAAAGGTCAGAAATTTAACTAAATACTACGGCCCGCACCTGGCTATCGAAAATGTTTCATTCCGGGTGAATGAGGGCGAAATCGTCGGTTTCCTGGGGCCCAACGGGGCCGGAAAGAGTACTACTTTACGTATTCTTACCTGCTTCATGCCGGCCACCAGCGGATCGGCCTCGGTCGCGGGGTACGACGTCTTCACTCAATCAATTGAAGTTCGTCGACGAATTGGATATTTGCCGGAAAGTAATCCCCTTTACCCTGAAATGCGGGTGAAGGAATATCTGAATTTCCGCGGTAAACTGCGCAGCATGACCCCCAATGATCGATCCTCAGCTATCAATAATGTTGTCGATCGCTGCTGGTTGGGCGATTTCATCGATCGCCCTATCAGTCAATTATCAAAAGGTATGAAACAACGTGTCGGTCTGGCCGACGCTCTGCTGCACAATCCCCAGATCCTGGTACTCGACGAACCCACCATCGGTCTGGATCCGGCACAAATACGGGAAACCAGAAGGCTGATCGCCGAGCTGGCAAAAAAGCACACCATCATCCTCAGCTCGCATATCCTGCCTGAGGTTGAAGCTACCTGCCAGAGGACCATTATTATTTCCAACGGCAGGGTACAGGCCAGCGGGACTATAAATGAAATCCGCGATCGTATTACCGGGGCCTCCAGACTTATCGCTGAAATCCGAGGACCGAAACAGGAAATCGAAAACGCTATCCTGCAAATCGACGGTGCCAAAAAGGTGGATACCACCGTCACTGAGAATTGGAACCGCCTGCGGATAGAAAGCGCCGACGGCCGGGATATCCGCGAGCAGATAGCCGCCCTGGCGGCCAAAAACAATTGGGGACTGCGCGAACTGAAACATGAGATCGGCAGTCTGGAAGAATACTTCATCCAGATCACCGCCGAGGCCGGCGAAGCAGGAAAAACCGATTCACCCTAAAGCAAGACGGCCGTGATCGTCCTCAATGGGTAGCAACCCATTTAGATTGGATATGAGAATCAAAGGTAAATAATAAATGTCGTTATTGTAAAGCTGGTACCATAAAGGAACTAAAAAAATGTCGGCAAACACAAAGGCAGATGCATTGGCTGACCAGGGCGTAACCCAATCGGAACGGTCGCAGCTCGACAACAACCAAGATGATCGTTCTCGCGTCGCCGGCGGCAATGCCATACCTGCCATAATCCAAAGAGAACTATCCTCTCTCTTTTATTCCCCTATTGCATATGTGGTCGGATTTGTTTTCCTGCTACTGACCGGATACTTCTTCGTCACCGAAACACTGGTAATGGGGGGAGAAGCCAGCCTGCGCACCCTCTTCGAGCGCATGGCCGGCGTCCTGGTCTTCGCCCTGCCCATGCTGACTATGAGATCGGTCGCCGATGAATTCGCTACCAATACCATTGAAACCCTTCTGACCGCTCCCGTAAAAGATATCCATGTCATCCTGGGCAAGTTCACCGGCACCCTGCTGTTCTACATCATCCTGCTGGCCACTACTTTACTGCACCTTTTCCTTATGGAACGTTATGCAGATCCCATTTCCAGTGTTATCGTCGTGGGTTATCTGGGCATGGTCCTGCTGGGGGCCCTATTTGTCTCCATCGGAATCTTCGCCAGTTGTTGCACCCGGCATCAGCTGCTGGCCGCCATCATTGCCATCTTCACCCTGGCGGTTTTCACCTTTGTGGCCGATTACGGCGCCGAATACGCCGCACAGGCCTGGCAGCGACAGGTCTGTGCCTACCTGAATATACTTGGACATTTTTCTGATTTCAGTAAAGGTATTATCGATACCAGGAGTCTAATTTTCTTCCTCACCGGAACCGGATTTTTCCTGTTCCTGGCGGTTAAAGTTCTGGAGTCCCGACGATGGCGATAAAAGAAAATGTTAAAGAAACAAGCGCAACCGGCCGTCGATGGTTCTTTGGCACCAACGTGGCGATTCTGATACTGTTGATATTATTTGTGGTCATTGCCCTCAACCTGATCGGACATCGGCACAACGTTCGTTACGATATGGCCGGCGGCTTTGCCAGCTATCGACTTTCCGAACGCTCAAAAACCATCCTCGACAAGACCCAGCAGCCGATTACCATCCAGACCGTCTATACCTCAGACGAGCCTGAAAAGGATCGAAAAAAGTACCTGCCCAAACTGCAGGATCTCTGTGAAGAAATTGAACATTACAGCGACAAAATCACCATCGAACACCTGCATAGCGGCGACGAGCGAGCCAAGCTGCGTAATGAAGTGGTAAGTATGTTCGAAACCGCGGCCCAGGATTACAGGAATATAATTACCGAAGCTGAAAACTCCTGGGAAGAGGCCAGAACTAAACTCGCACCCCTGCAACAATCCATTACCCAACTATTGGAAAAGGACTCCTGGCTCAGTGGTTTTACCACCCTGGCTAATATTGATGCCGTCCTTATAAAGGATATGCAGAAAATCGATGATACCCGCGAGGAAATCAATGATCTGGTCACCGGCGAAACCATACCCCGTTTTGAAAAAGCAAACGACCAAATCAGAGGTATGAATAACAGCCTCAAGAGTACCCTCGAAGATAGCCAGGAATGGATGAAGGATATGAATAAGCTGGTCAATATCCTCACCGATCCTAATTCCAAATTCGCCGCCGATACCAAAACCAAACTAAACGATCTGACCAAGCAAATAGCTGATATCAAAACAATTATCGGCGACCCCTCAAATCCCGAAGTCCCCGATGACTGTAGACCCATCCTGCAGCAATTCGCTGACCTCGCCGACAAGCTGACCAAGTGGTTGGTTGCCGAGTCGGGCCGCGTTGAAGCATTTGTCAACCAAAATCCCGCTATCGAACGCCATCCCCGCTGGACGGTACAGATGCAGCAAGCCATCTTTGTCGCCAAAATGCCTCTGCCGGTCATCCTGGATCAGATTTCTCAACAACTCACCGCCAACGTCCAGAGCATTCGACAAATCCTCGGATCGGATGTGCCCAAAGATCAGCTGCAAAACGTGGTAAGACAATTACGAAAAATCGC
>CP070790.1:2520473-2523193 GCA_020346805.1 Planctomycetota bacterium | reverse complement strand
GTGTGACCCTCCTGCCACAGAAATTCACTGGTCCTTAGAAAAATCCGCGTTCGCATTTCCCAGCGAACTACATTGGCCCACTGGTTGATCAAAATCGGCAGATCGCGATAACTGCCGATCCACTTGGAGAAGGAATCCCCGATGATCGTTTCTGAAGTCGGTCGAACCACCAGCGGTTCCGTCAAAACGCCGGCCGGAATTAAAGCACCGCCGGGATTTTTCTCTAGACGGTGATGGGTGACCACCGCGCACTCTTTGGCAAACCCTTCTACATGCTCGGCTTCTTTTTCCAGGAAACTTAAGGGAATAAATAATGGGAAATAGGCGTTTTTGACACCGGTCTCCTTAAACATATCGTCCATTACGCGAACGATATTCTCCCAAAGCGCATAACCCCAGGGCTTAATGACCATGCAGCCGCGCACCGGCGAAGATTCGGCCAATTCCGCCGCCTTGATCACCTGCTGATACCATTCGGGATAATCCTCCGCCCGTGTAGGGGAAATCGCATTTTGATTCGCCTTAGCCATTAGTTGAAATTCCTCTTATTGCTATAAACCTATTTTGCTGACTCATTGAACAACTCGCCCGGATCGAGTTTCTTGAACAGGATCACCGGCTCACCAAGTTTTTGTCCGGCGGGCAACTCTCTGGTAACCTCATCCCAGGGTAATATGTCGCCCTCCAGTTTCAGCATCTCCTTACACCTGGCGGCCGAGAACGGCAAAAAGGGATTCATCAAGACAGTCAGGGCCTTGACCGTCTGCAAACAGACATTGATCGTCGTCCCGCATGCACCCATATCCTCTTTCCGCTGCTTCCAGGGTTGCTTGGCATCGAAGTAAACGTTTGCCGACCGGGCCAGGGCCATCACCTCAGCCAGGGCCGCCTTAAAGCGAAAGGCTTCCAGATTCTCGGTCACTTTCTCTGCTTGCCCCGCAATCGCAGCTATATGCTCGTTATCAATAGTCTCGCGCGTATCGGCATCAGGCACCTTACCGTCAAAGTAGCGCTGGGCGAAGGTCAGCGTGCGATTGACGAAATTACCCAAGGCGTTGAGCAGCTCGGTATTGTTGCGATTGATAAAATCATCTATGTCGAATGCCGTCCGCTGATTTTCCGGGGCGACGGCCGTCAGGTAATAGCGGAGCGGATCGGGATCGAAGGTCTTGAGGTACTCCTCGATCCAGATGGCCGTCCCCCTGCTCTTGCTGATCTTTTCCTCATCCTTGCCGGGGAATTTTACGTTCAAAAAGGCGTTGGCCACCACTTGCCAGGGCAATTGGTACGAGCCCTCGGCCAGCATCATCGCCGGCCAGGTCAGGGCATGAAAGACCGTGTTATCCTCGCCGATAAAATGTACGATCCTGCAATCGGGGTCTTTCCACCAGCGTTCATACTGCTGCCAATCGCCGTCCACCAATTCACAATGTCTGGCCGTGAATGACACATATCCGATGGGGGCGTCGAACCAGACGTAGAGCATCTTGCCGGCGGCATCGGGATCATCCAGCGGCACCGGCACCCCCCAGTCCAGATCGCGGGTCATGGCCCGTTCGGGCAATCCCGTCTTGATCTGACCCAGCGAAAAATTCAGCACCGTCTCCCGCCAGGCCGGCTCGCCGTCGCCCACCTGCCGCTTGCTTTCCAGCCATTCACGGAGTTTGTCCTCAAACTGAGGCAACTGCATATACCAATGGGTCGTTTCCCGCGGCTCGGGCTTGGTGCCGGTAATGGTACTTACTGGATCGATCAACATGATCGGTTCGATGGCCCGCCCGCAATGCTCGCATTGATCGCCGTAGGCCTCTTCGTAACCGCAGGGCGAACCGTCCGGCATAGCTTGATAGCATTTACCCTTGACGTAGCGATCGGGCAAAAACTGATCGGCCTGGGTATCGTAGAGCTGTTTGGTCTTCTTCTTAACGAAGTATCCCTTATCATAAATGGTCTTGAACATCCCCTGGCTGATCTTGTTGTGCAGTTCCACAAAATCGGGCTGATGGGTCCCACCGTAGATGTCGAAGACAATACCCAGCCCCTTGAAGTCGGCCTCCTGCCGGTAGTTGTAATGTGCGGTCAACTCCTCGACCGTCTTGCCCTCCTTGCGGGCGGAAATCAGCGAGGCCACCCCGTTATCATCGCTACCGCAGATAAACCGCACCTCATCCCCGCGGGCCTTGAGATAACGAACGTAGGTGTCTGCCGGCAGATAGGCGCCGGCTATATGCCCCACGTGTAATCGCCCGTTGGAATAGGGCAGGGCGGAGGTTATCAGGAATCGTCGTTTGGCCATGATCTCAACTCACTATGTTTATTGAATATCGTCAAAAGTCTGCAAAGAAACGGATATATTGCCATTAAAAACCTATTTTGAACAGTCTGGAAATAATGCGGATCGGGTGGGGCCCGCCTCATGCGGGCCGGGGCATGTACATCGATGATCCGTGAAATGGTCTTATTCGCTGGTTCATGATGCCTATTCTAACCTATCGGCAGGTATATATCCACCGCTTAATTATCTCATGTCGCCTTCGGCTCTTGGTTCGATATTGTCTCTGAGCTTGCTGTTAAGGACTTGACTCCGGACGCACCCCAATCAATTTCTGGTTGATGGGAGCAAAACCAAGTGTCAGGGCCGCCGAATCCTTCTTGAGGCGGAAGTCCCCTTCGGCAGGATTCACAAAGAGAGGATCGGCGGCGATGCTGTGCTTCTCGAT
>CP070790.1:2513851-2520373 GCA_020346805.1 Planctomycetota bacterium | reverse complement strand
GACGGATGCCGCCACCCATGCGGTGTTGGTTTTCGACCTGGATGGGCGTTTGGTTTTTCAGTTCGGGACACGAGGATCGGGATTGGGCCAATTCAATTGTCCCTCGCACATCACCTGCGGCCCCGGCCGTACATTGGTGGTGGCGGATTCCCTTAACTTTCGCGTACAAAAGTTCGGGCTGGACGGCACCTCTCTGGGAATATTTGGGCAAAAGGGGGATGCGGCGGGTGATTTTGCTTTACCAAAAGGTGTGGCGGCGGGCCCCGATGGAAATATATGGGTAGTAGATGCCCAATTCGAAAACATCCAAGGTTTCACTTCCGACGGAAGACTGTTGATGGCCTTCGGTCGGGAAGGACAAAAACCCGGCGAGTTCTGGCTGCCGGCGGGAATATGTATCGATAAACAACGAAGGTTATGGATCGCCGACAGTTATAATCGGCGCGTTCAGGTATTTGAGCTGCTTCAATGAGCGTAAGGACCTTTACATTATTGGCCAACTTTGTTTTGCTGGTTGGTTTCGCTGCGCGGGTATCTGCTCAGGATACCGTGGTCGGTTCGCCTCACGATCTCAGTGTGAGCGGCCCCGGACCGATTCATGCGTTATATGAAGAACAAGTTTGTATTTTCTGTCACGCTCCACATAATGCCACCGGGCAGAAACCGCTTTGGAACCGCTATATGCCCCCGACTCACTACCGGATTTATGAAAGTTCGACTACCGACGCCCGCATCGACCAACCCAGCGGACCTTCCAAGATGTGCCTGAGCTGCCACGACGGGGCATTGGCTTTGGGCCTGGTATCCAGTCGGCCCGTCAATGAACCTATAGTCATGAGCCATCGTACTATTCCGCCCGGCCCCAGCGATTTGACGAACGACCTTTCCGACGACCACCCCATCGGGTTCCGTTACGATCGGCCCCTCGCCGCCCGCGACCGCCAGCTCAAGAATCCCGACCTGATTTCCAAAGAGCTGCCCCTCGGCAAGCACAGCGAAGTGCACTGTACGACTTGTCACGATCCGCATAACAACAGATTGGGTGACTTCCTACGTATTACCGATGTTCGTTCGGCCATTTGTCTGTCATGTCACGACATGCTCGGTTGGAATACCGGCAGCCATGCCCGGAGCCCCGCCCGAATTACCGGGCGAAGCGTGGATCCGCGAGAACGTCTGCCTTATCTCACGGTTGCTGATAACGCCTGCACTAACTGTCATAAAATTCATTCCGCCGATGGCCGGGAACGATTACTCCGCTTCCGAAGGGAAGAGGATAACTGCCTCAACTGTCACAACGGCAGTGTCGCCCGAACAAATATCGCCAGCGAGATACGCAAACCCAGCGCCCATCCCGTAACTCTATCATCACGGCGACACGATCCCACGGAAAATCCCAGAACCATGCTTCGTCACGTCGAATGTGCAGATTGCCATAATCCCCACGCCGCCTCCGCCAATCTGCGCACCAGGATTGGAGGAACGACTATCGGGCTGGAAGACGGCACCCTCCGTTTCGTTTTGGGAATTGGCCGATCGGGACGCCAGGTTGAACGGGCCCTTTTCGAATACCAGGTATGCTTTAAATGTCATGCCGACGGCGTTACCCGTCCAAGACGCTCAGATATCACCCGTCAAATCACACAGACCAATACCCGGGTCGAGTTTCAACCTACCAATCCCTCGTTTCATCCGATTATCACACCCCGGCGTAACGGCGACGTGGTAAGTTTACTTCCACCTTTGCGGGTTGGATCCATGATAAAATGCACTGACTGTCATAATTCGGAACAGGCGGCACAAAACGTGACTGTTCAACCAACCGGACCGCATGGATCCATCTATGCACCTTTGTTGATCGACAACTATTCCACCAACGACTTTACCACCGAAAGTCCGCGCGCTTATGCCTTGTGTTATCGCTGCCACGATCGGCAAAGCATCTTGAACGACGAGAGCTTTCCCATACACAACCGACATATCGTCCGCGGCCGTGCTCCATGCTCTGCCTGCCACGACGCCCACGGTATCAGCCGAACCCAAGGTAACAGCAGGAACAACAGCAGTCTGATCAACTTTGATTTATCTATAGTCCGGCCCGTCTCTTCCGGGACCGGTTCACGAATTGTTTTTGAGGATTTGGGATCGCGCCGTGGACAGTGTTCGTTAAACTGCCACGGTGTAGTCCATGTGGGATTCTCGTACGGCCCATAGAGGTGGCCAATGAAAATGATAATAATAGCTAAGATGATTCTGCTGGCCGTTCTACTTATTTCGGCTAATAAGGGTACTAACAACGCAGATTCTTCGGAATCCGCCGACGTGTCCGACGAATACGCCCGTACTATCGTCGGGAGTAAGCACGATTTTAGCGAAGCGACGGGGCGTTGGGGCAGCGCTTGTGATGCCTGCCACATCCCCCACATTCAGGCCATCCGCCCGACTACACAGCCGACTACCCAACCGGCTTTTGAAATATACCGCATCAAAGGTCAGCGGCGGGTGTTTGAGCCCGATCGTTATATGCCGGGCCCAACTAGCCTGATATGTCTTGGTTGCCACGATGGCACTGTGGCTACTTCGACAATCGGCTCGTCTCACGCTTTGCTGGCGGGACTGCGCGAAGGGTTTGCAGCCCCTGATAGTTTTGTCTGGCGGGATCATCCCATCGGTGTGCCTTACCCGAGAAATAATCGCGAGTATCAACCCTTGGCGTTTGTCTTGGCCAAAGGTAGAGTCCGACTGCCTGAGGGGCGAATCGAGTGTATTTCGTGCCATGATCCCCACAGTGAAGCCAAAATCGATCCTATGTTGGTAATGTCCAATAAACGTAGTGCCTTATGTCTGAGTTGCCATGTAAAATGAATTATAAACCGTACAATATTGCCAGGTATTTCCTGCTGATCCTTGTTGGGTTAATAACGATCGGCTGTGCATCACAAAGCGATATCGGTCACACAAGATTCGAACAAATATATTTTCCCAATAAATCTGCTATCCCTCGGGTGGCGGTATGCGGCAATCTATTGAATATGTTGCCCCAGTTTGATGCGACACCGTTCCTGGAGCGGTTTTTGTATGGCCCCAATAAGGTAGGCAAGACATTTCTCCGTAATCCGCAGGGAATGGCCTTGCTGCAGAATCGATTACTGGTTTGCGATCAGGGTCAGCCGGATGTGGTGGCAATCAATCTCGATACCGGCAGAAGTGATACTTGGGGCGATTCTGATCGTCCTCCGCGTTGTCCGGTGGATGTGACCGTCGATGAATCGGGACGTGTATATGTGGCTGATACCACACTCCGTTCGGTACTTGTCTATGATTCGGATGAACGTTTTATTGAAGAGTTGATCCCTACCGATGATCCTCAACGCACATTCAGACCGTGTACGGTTTTTGCCAAGGCCGATGTTTTGTACATAGGAAATCTTGGCGATCGCCGAATCGATCGGTGGGACACAACCTCACGCCGATGGATGTCATCCATCAAACCGCCGAAGGATATGCCGGGATTGATCGCACCCACGGGGATTTGCACAACCCCTGACGGCGTGTTACTTGTTGCAGATGCTGTTCGAGGCGTTGTCTTTCGCGTTGCCACGGATGGGCGTTGGCTAAGTCCCATTGGAAAACCCGGCCGGGGCAGGGGAGAATTTATACGTCCCAAACAGAGTTGTTGTACTCTCTCAGGTCTGATCTTTGTATCCGATGCCGGCCGACAATCGGTACTGGTGTTTGGGGCGGATGGTAAATATCTCATGGAGGTTCACGAACGGGCGGGCAACTGGAACGGTTGGACCTTACCCATGGGATTGACGGCCTTGACTCCTGCCGATCTGCCTTTGCTGGAAGTACCTGACGAAAACGGAAGATCGCCTGAGGCTGATGAATACGTGATTGTATCCGATTCGCTCGGTGGCATGCCCTTAACCGTGCTTGGTGTCACTATGGGCGTTGAGGAGGGAAATAAAGGTGCCAATTAGCGCCCTGACATTTCGGCAATTAGGATGGGTACTGGCTTTGTCTCTAATGGCCTCAGGTGTGGCTCCCAGCGCCTTCTCGCAAACTACAACCAAACCACAGAAGAACAATAATTCCAGTAACTCGCAGCCCGCAATAAATATTACCCCTTCCTATCGACCGAAAACTGTCAATCCACATGGATCGCGCGATGGTTGTCGGTACTGCCACCAGATGCAAAATAACAAAGCCCTGCCTATCGCATCCACCGACGTCGATACCATTTGTTTGAAATGCCATAACGGTAAAGACGCTCGTCAGGAGTTTCATCCCATCGGCAGGACCTTTTCCAACAAACAGATCAAGCAACCCAAAGACTGGCCGGCACCAAATGGGAAACTCGGCTGTTTGACCTGCCACAACACCAGACTTCGTTCCAAAGATAATCCTTCCTTTGTTCGCGGCTACCAGAAAGGAGATCTGCTGAGTTTTTGCCGTCAATGTCATATCCCCACGAAAAAACACGAACGTTACAATCCCCACCTTATGCTCGACTGTAACCGGATGCCCATCCCCCGCAAATGCTCGTTCTGCCACCAGTCAGCGATTGAGCAGCAGAAACGTATCGAACGAACGGGTGAGCCAAGACTTCGGTCTGACGGCGTAACGCTATGTCTGAGCTGCCATACAACACACCTGGACTATTTCACACCCGGCCATATCGGAGTAAAGGTGCCCGAGAAGATCAAAGCACATATGGCAGCTTTTGATGAAACCCCGATCGGCCGTCGGGTAAGTGCGGAACGGATTGCACAAGCTATAAAGTCCGAACAAAAAATTCCAAAGCGTTTGCCGTTGGCAAATAATGATACCATTATGTGTTCAACCTGCCACAATCCCCATCAGGCGGGCCTCTTTCCGTCCGGCAGTATTCTGGCTTATGGGGCAATACAATTAGGCCGGGAAGGGAAACGTCTTCAATTACGCGGCCTAGGTAAGGAGCTTTGCAGTGCATGTCACAACAAATAGATCGGCGGCTATAATTGGGACGACGGCGATGCTATTCTTTTTTATATTGTCGCCATCCAGGAATATGGCTGAAGAAGTATCACCGGCACCGGCCAGTTATCTCTCCCTGGAAACTGATCCCGAAAATTGCTTATCATGCCATCGCTTTCCCGGATTGAGTCGGATTGACAAAGAAACGGGAGAATTGCGACTCTTCTTTTGCAGCGCTGCATACTATGCCCAATGCCAAGGCCCGCATTCCAGACTCCGTTGTACCGCATGCCACCAGCGCGATGAAGTTACTGTTATCCCGCACCAGGTCAAAACGCCGGTCGATTGTACGCGTACCTGCCATATCGTACCGGCCAGCGGCGTGGAAACGCGCTTCAGCCATCAGAGTGTGGCCGAAAGTTTGGAAAACAGCGCCCATGCCGCTGAAAAACTAAACGCCCTCTCATTTGATCTGCCGCTGCTGAGGCCGGGACAGTCAATATGCCTGTACTGCCACGACCAACCGGTATATAGCGAACCCGAAGGAATGTCCCGAGTAATCGGTCGTGGAACCATCACCTCTAGATGTAACACCTGTCATGGTGAAGAACTCCCCGTCGACGTCACCTATTACATCAAACACGTGGGCGCCCGATTGAAACCGTTGCGATCCGTCCGCCAACGTTCCCAGGCCTGTGCAGTGTGTCACAGCGATGAGAATATTCTTGCCCAGATCGGCGGTCACGATACCGTAGCCAGCTACCTGCACAGTTTCCACGGCAAGGCCGGCTTGTTGGGCAGCGAGGAAACCGCCACCTGTATCGATTGTCATGCCGACGCAACCGGTAACGCTCATGCCATGCTGGGCGAGGATGATCCGGAATCTTCAATCCATGAAATCCAACTGCCCAACACCTGCCGAACTGCACAATGCCATCCCGGAGCATCGCCGGCGATGAGCAGGGAAGCCGTGCATCTCAATCTCGATCCCCGAGCCCGAACTCCTGAGTTCTACGTAGCCGCCGTATTCATCATCCTGACCGCCGTGGTAATGATCGTTTATTTCATACTCATCATGCTGGAATTATTGAATAAGGTCGTTCGTCCACCGGATCTTAAGCATCGGCAACTAACCCGCTTGGCGCAAAAAATTCAAGAGCATTCCCAGGGGCGGGCACTGCTTCAACGGATGACCGTACACGAACGCATCCAGCACTGGATACTGGCCTTGTTTTTCATCCTGCTGGTGGCTACCGGTATGCCCATCAAATTCGCCGACACCGCATGGGCCGCCTGGCTGGTTGGTATGTTTGGCGGGCTGACCGCCGTGCGATATCTCCATCGTCTGGCGGGGATTATTCTGATAGCGGTTTTTATCTACCATATCGGCTACATGGCACTTCGATTTATACGCGCCATCGGACAAAACCGGCGGGAGGGAAGTAAGAAAAGTATATGGCAGATACTGCTTGGTTCCCCGGTTATCATTACACCAACAGATGTACGTAATTTCGGCCAGTTGTTCGCCCACCTGCTATTTCTCAGGCGCGAAAGACCGCGGTT
>CP070790.1:2511015-2513751 GCA_020346805.1 Planctomycetota bacterium | reverse complement strand
GGGACTGGTTTCAATGTATTACATTTCAATAAAAGTATGAAAAAAATATAAGTCATTTATTCTACGCCCGTTGTGAATATTTATTTATTAATACGAAAAAAGCAGTTTAAAGTAACACATTATGGGAATTTTGTCGGCAAAAGGGGTAGGGGGGATGCAAATCTCTGGAGCCTCAAAAACATGGACCATGGGCCAGTTTCACGCATATTTTCACGAAATTGAAAGTTTTGACGAATACCTGTGAGCATGGCCAATAGGTGGGCAATCGTTGGCGCCAGTGATGAGGATCACTTCAGCATGCTGGTCGTTGTACAATTCTTGCAGTCGTAACTTGTCAGCCGTGTCCTACTATTGTGAGATCATTCTTGACGTGAATTGCAGACCGAACAATATGAGCCAGATTGAACCATCGTCATATAGATTGGGAAATTAAAAATCTTAGTTGGAGGATCGTGGCATGTCCGTAAATCGGGGATCTGCAGCGAAATGTGTTTGGATAATAAGCGTGATAATCCTCAACCTGATTTTTGCGCAATCACAGCTATGCTGGGCTGATGGAGAAAGTATACTTAAAGTCGGCGCGGCGGCGATTGAGATCAAGGCCGATGACGGCATGACCATCGGTGGCGGCATCCACCCGGGATGGGTATCCGGACAAGAGGGTAAACTGCGAGCATCGGCGTTGGTAGTACAGGCCGGAGGAAAAACAGTCTGCCTCGTTTCTTGCGATGTACTCGGAATGACTCGCGATCATCTTGATGTGACTTGCCGCATAATTGAGAGCCGGTTGGGGATCCCATTTGGCAACGTCATGGTAACGAGTACTCACACTCACCATGCACCGAGTACGGTAACAATTCATGGTTATCAGCGGGACCAGGAATTTTGCCGGCGAGTGACCGAGGCTATAGTTGATGCCGCCCGGCAAGCCCACGTGCGAGCTAGGTCATCCGGTAGCTGCAAGTTGTATTTCTGGCTCGGTGAAGAATCATCTGTAGGACAGAATAGTCGGCTTTTGCTCTCTGATGGTACAATCTTCTGGGTAGGTAATCGGGAAGATGCCATCCGGCCCACCGGTCCGTTTGATCCCGAGCTGCCGATCCTGATTTTTAAGCGGCCCGACGGGGCACTCGAGGCATTGCTATTCAACCACTCGACACACAACATTGGCACTCTCAAGCCTGGTAAACGATCGCCAGGTTTCTACGGTCTGGCAGCCCAGGAAATCGAGCGGACTCATGGCGGCACGGTGTTGTTCCTACCGGGCGCTTTTGGCTCGACCCACAGCCTCTCGCTACCTTGTAAGGAGAGGGTACTGCGTATCAAACAATCAATAGAGGAGTCGTTCACTTTCGCGAAGTTGCAGTCGATAGATAAGATCGCCTCTAATAAACGTGAGTTTACTTATAGTATTCGTCACTTTGATGAGGCGGTCGAAGATGAAGCGGTGAGCCGCTATTGTCGGAAGCGTGTGGCTGAACCGGAATCGGTCATTAAAGTCTTTCGGCGCATACGACAAAATTTAACATCACACCAGGACGAAGTGCGTAAGACCTGGCTCCAGGTCATTCGTATAGGAGATATAGTTATTGTAGGCATACCGGGAGAATTGTTTACCAGGCTTGGTCAACGGATTAAACGGCTATCGCCTTTTCGCTATACTTACGTGGTGGGTGTGTCCAATGACTACATAGGTTACATTGCTGACGCTGAGGCGTACCAATTGGGCGGCTATCAGGTTTGGGCCGGTTTTCACAGCTTGGTGGAGAAGGGAACCGGTGAAAAATTGGTAGGGGAGACGGTTTCTATGCTTTACCAATTGGCGAATCGAGAAAATTAGCCCACCCCGATTTCTACCTCTGAAAACCTGTCGTTTCCATGAGCAGCGGCTAAGAGGCTGGAGGCCCATTTTCGATAAAAATCTGCCTTGTCCCAGTCCACCATTGGCCTATACGACGATCATCCGATCTGATATGGCGCCTGTTGGGTTGTCATGAATTTCTGTCCATGTACAAAAATCGGTACTTGAATACGTAAGTTATTAAAATTCATTATAAATTTAATTATTAAATTTAAAATTATTCTTGTAATCACCCACTAACCATGTTAATCTACAGGTACAAGCATTAAGGCACATTTGTATCTAGCATTTATTCCTTAGTAGCCCACAGGATTTTGTGGGTAAGTACAATTCTTTTGACAACATACATTTCATCACGGAGGGTGCGACATGCGTGCCTTATTTTCCTACATAAGTGTAATTTTGTTTGTAACGGTAACCTCGGTCGAGGGACAGACCTGGGATCCGAATAAGGTTTATGATGCCGGATCGTTTGGTACGCCTAACACGCTTCGCTATATCGATGACAACAGTGCAAGTTACCCCGGGTGGACGACTGATGACACTCTGGGAATCATCACCAACGAGGCACCGAGTGTTAACCCGGGTGGGATCGGCGGATTAGAAGGTAATTACTTTCGTGTCACTTCCGATCCGAATGATGGTGATTCTGGCGCCAAAGAGAAACATCGGACCAACAAGACCGGCACGGGTTACGATTGGACTTTTGACGGTCACGCAAATACGGTGACCGCTCTTTTCTGGCGGATTTATATACCGTCCTCACCGACTATCGACCAGATGCCTTCGATTCTGATTCGGACACACAATTTTCGTCATGCCCTGGACTTCTTCCCGAACGTGGCGGATGAGGACGATGCGCCAGGGTGTATCCT
>CP070790.1:2505733-2510915 GCA_020346805.1 Planctomycetota bacterium | reverse complement strand
TGTCCTTATCAGCGCCCCGGCGGGATCTTCAGGCCCTTTATCGATTTTATTCAATTGGACTTTTTTACCCTTAAGCTTTGCGATGATTCGGAGGTTCCGCAATTCAACAGGGACCCATGGCATGGAAAATGTATAAAGGGCTTCATGCTTTCTGTGAAATTCTCCGGCCAGGGTCTCAATATTGTTTTGGGTTATCTGTTCCGCATCAAGACCCATCTCGACTTCATGATACTGACCCTTGTACCGGACATCCGCATACTTGGTCACGACAAGTTCCTGCCTGGAAGCACCGAATCCTTCGAATTCCCTCAGGGCCTCCGCAATCATCTCCTGATAGCGTGCGTTCATGTCATCCGGGTCAGCTTCACTGAGGCGGCAGAGATAGGACCGCACGTAATCCCTCCCGATATCCAGGGAAAACATGCTCCAGGCACTGAATGAAGCGGCAAAATTCGGAACGATAACCTTTTGAATCCCAAGAATCTCAGCCAGAAAAGCACCGCAGAGCGCTCCGCCACCTCCGATGGACAGCAGGCTGAAATCCCTGATATCGTATCCCATGCGGGTTGAGATACTGGCGATACTGTCGGCCATGGTGGCATTGAGTGTGGTAAGGATTGCCTGTGCCGCCCTCTCGACGGTCAAACCTAAGGGTTCGGCGATTGTATTGACCGCCGCTTCGGCCATATCCCTGGAAAGCCAAAGTTTTCCACCCCAGAAGTTGTCCTCCGGTATATACCCGAGGACAACAGCGGCATCGGTTAAGGTCGGTGCCTGTCCACCCTTTCCGTAGCAGGCGGGTCCCGGCTCGGCGCCTGCACTTTTAGGTCCGACTCGCAGGAGCCCTAGCCTGTCCAGCCAGGCTATGCTGCCGCCGCCCGCCCCGATACTGTTGACGTCGACCACTTTTACCCCGAGCCTTTCATCCCCAAGCCACTGCCCTGAAGCCAGTGGGATTTTTCCATTTCCAACCAGGCTTGCATCGAGGGTGGTGCCGCCCATATCGATGGTGATCAAATTGGATTCCCCGATCACACCGCTCAAAAATGCGGCACCGGCAGGGGCGGCGGCAGGACCTGAGTTTATCAGGTATACCGGTTTTCTGGTTACCGCTGAAACCGATTGGGTATACTGATTCGCCTGCATAACGAGGAGTTGGCCCTTGAAACCTGCTCTTTTCAATCGATCCTCGAGGTTATTCATGTATCTAGCTACGGTATGCCCGACGCATACGCTGACCACGCAGGTACTGAACCGCTCGTATTCTCCCATTTTTGGCAGCAGATCACTCGAGCAGGTGATAAATGCTTCCCCCAGAGCGTCTTGGCAGATTTGGGCTGCTTTTCTTTCATGTTCCGGATTGACATAAGAGTTCATAAAGCAGATGGCCAGCGCCTCAACCTTTTCCGCGCGTATCTTCTCAATGACATCCCTCAGCTCACTCTCGTCGAGTGGCTTTATAATGTCACCGGTGAGACCGATTTCCTCATCGACTGTGAACCTGAGATAGCGGGGCACGATGGGGTCATAAGGGGGAATGAATGCATCGTACATGGACTTGGTCTCGATTTTAAGCGCACGGCGCATCTCTATGATGTCTCGAAAACCCTTCGTCGTAATCATAGCGGTGCGCCCGACATTGCGTGTCCCCAAGGCATTGGTTGCAACCGTGGTCCCATGCACAATCAATTCGATCTGAGCAATAAAATCCTCCATATTTCCCGCATAGACAGATGCCGCTTCCTGAAGCGCGTCGATAACCCCTTGTGAAAAATCGGATGGTGTACTGGGTGCCTTAAATTCAGACAACCTGCCTCTGTCATCCAATACCACACAATCGGTGAACGTACCGCCCGTATCAACACACACTCTGAACATGATTGTGCTCCTCAACTATAGCTCATTTTAGGCGATTCAAACTTTAGGCTTTTCTTCTGATAAACATTCCATCCCAGGGCTGCGAGACAAAGGGCCAACCCCAGGAGCGTCAAATCCAGTCGGGCATGAAATATAAACATGATCCCTGCAAATGCGAAAAAAGTCCTTTGCCACCATGCGAGTCGAGCCAGCAAAAAACCGGACAACGCCGCTGCAAAAAAGAGAGCTCCGATGAAGGTGCTGCATACAGCAAAGGCTATTTCAAAAGGTGAACCCATGAGGATCAGAGCCGGATTGAAAATGATGACAAAAGGAAGGATATAACAGACGATTCCCAGCCGCATCGATTGGAAGGCACTGGGGAACATCCTTGTCTTGGCGATGCTGGCAGCCACGAAAACCGTTGGACAAAGCGGTGGGGTAAAAAACATAGACATGCCCATGTAGAAAATAAACATGTGGGAAGCCAATATAGGGACCCCCACTTCAATCATTGCCGGTGCGACCATGATGGCCAACAAGATATAGGTGGTAAAGCTGGAAATGGTCATTCCCATGAGATAGATTGCCACGCCCGTCAAAAGAGCGAGGAAAACCAGGCTGCCGCCGGAAAGATCCAGAAGCACCGCAGAAAGGTTCACCCCCAGACCGGTTAAGGAAACCGACCCGATGACTATGCCGGCCAGGGCACAAAGCGGCGTAACGGAAAGCATGCTGATAGTGCCGTCGTACATGGCATCCAGGACATCCTTTAAAGCCATACGGGTCTCTTTCCTCACCCAACTGACGGCCACAAGCAAAAGGGAGGTCATGAAAACGGTCATTAAAATGTCCATGTCCATGGACAGCAGCACGGCTAAAAGGACCAATGTGAGGATGAATTGCCAACCCTCATTCAGCGTCTTTCTCAGCGGCGGAATTTCATGAGAGGGGATGCCGCGAAGCCCTTCTCTTGCAGCCTCAAAGTCGATCTGTACGAGCAGTACCAAAAAGTAAAGCAATGCGGGTATGATGGCCGCCAAACAAATTTTGGCATAACTGATCTGAGTAAAATCGGCCATCAAAAAGGCAACGATCCCCATGACCGGCGGCATCAGCATGCCGCCGATAGAGGCGATGGATTCAACGGCTGCTGCAAATGGGGGTCGGAAACCCAGTTTTTTCATCATGGGGATCGATATCGCCCCCGTAACGCCCACATTGGCAACGGAACTCCCCGATATCATTCCGCAAAGCCCGCTGCCGATCACCGCGACTTTGGCCGGCCCCCCTCTGAAGCGCCCGGCCAAACCCACTGCCAGATTCATGAAAAAATCGGCCGCACCTCCCTTTGTCATCAAGCAACCGAAAACGAGGAAAACAATAACGATTGATCCGGCAAGGCCCAAAATCATCCCGAACATACCGGTGTCGTAAAGGTACATGAAGGCGCCGAGTCTGGACCAGGAATATTCAGGGCCGCCCAAAAGCCCGGGGAAAAAATGGGCAAACTTGGCGTGAAAGACAAATAACAGGGCCATGGCCACCAAAACCAAACCCAGCGTTCTCCTGACCGCCTCACAAAGGAGTAAAAATGTCATCAACCCCAGAACCTGTTCCACCGGTGTGGCCCAGATGCTGTACCCGAGCGCAATGACGGGAGCCCTTACAGCGATGTACAACGTCACGATCCAACTGGCAAAAATACCTAAAATATCATACCACGGCAGCTTGCTTTCACCTTTCCTGCTTGCCGGTACAAGCAGGAAAACCATGGTCAGGCCGAAACATAAGAATACGGCATTGTATGTCTCATGGTGCACATACAAACCCATACGAATGGGAACCTTGAGGACTTCAAAGATTAACGCATAAACCGGGATAATGACACCCAGTGTTCTGATCAGGACTCCCATGATCCCGGTGTACTGTCGATACTTTGCTGCCATTTCTTCTCTATTCGTTCAGCACCTTTGCCTGCTTTGCATCCTCCGCTGCTTTCCATATCCCCTTTTCTTTGTAATACCGGATAGCGCCAGGGTGGTAAGGAATCGGAAACGTCTCCATAATGGCCCTATCGATATTGAAATAGGCATA
Source organism: Planctomycetota bacterium (assembly GCA_020346805.1). Classification (GTDB taxonomy): domain Bacteria; phylum Planctomycetota; class Phycisphaerae; order UBA1845; family PWPN01. The sequence goes on along the minus strand of CP070790.1, from coordinate 2,506,961 downwards.
ACTCGGATCGATTCGCTTCAGATGAGCATTATTTTCCATAACGGCTTTGACAATTTGATACGCTGCATCATCTGAAATACTTTTATTTGCTGCGATGGCCACCGGCACTGTAACGAGGGGAATGGGTCCGCTTTCCTTCGTACCGCCCACAACAGGTGTCGACATTGAAATTTTTGCAGTCGGGCAAACTCGTTTGACGTAATCGATTTTTGACGGGTCAACGGGGAGTGTCCTCATGCCTTTCTTGGCCTCCATTTCACGGATCCTGGCCCCGATGGGCATGTCTAAAACAGCATCGATAATGCCGTCCATCATTGCTTTCTGAGCAATATTGGATCTTGGAAAGGTCATCGGATTGATATCGTTTTTCGGGTCCAACCCATAGGCTTCGAGCATCGCCTTGCCGTAGTTGGTTATGGTCCAACCTGGATACCGGGTACTCACCTTTCTACCTTTTAAATCACTAATGGTTTTGATGCCGCTTTTCGGCAGTGTGTAGAAAACCCAAAAATAATCATATCCGTAGCATAGCAATCGTAGGTCTTTTTGTGGTTTATCATATTTTGACCAACCCTCATTGTATCCCGGACTGCCACCCCCGCCGTGATACGCCCAATAAAGGCCGTCACTTGCAGTAATGACCAGCTGTGCTTCCCCTTTCGCCACGAGAAGAACCTGAGCGATAGGGGCTGGAACCGGTTCTACAGAAGTTTCAAGATTCGTTTTTTGGTTGGCCAGTTGGGAAAAAGCAACCGTTAGGTTATAAGAGGAGGTCCCTTGGGGCAGAGTCATGAATATCATTTTTTTTGAATCGGCTGCATCTGCATTTTGAGGGAAAACCCAAAAATTGATTGCAATGAAAGAAACCATAATAAAGATCAAACAGGTGCTGAGCCCTATGAATGGTAACCATTTTTTCTTTTCCATCGTTTACCCTCCTTTACTGAAAGAGATGTATTAAAATTGGTACCACGATCAGAGCTCCCATCCAACAACGATGGGACAAAATCATGTCATCGACGGTTCTCTCTGTCTGAAGCAATTTCCGTCACACCCATGTCATGTTTATCACCCCCTCACTTACTCTCAACCACCTATAGAGGTTGGCCGTGATAAAAAAGTCAATTCTATTTGAACCATCCTCAACGATAGTGGTTAAAACGTTCTGGATTGATATGGTTTGCTAATGAGAGGAAAGAATACTCAAGTTCTTGATGATTTTTCTGTT
>CP070790.1:2501695-2505633 GCA_020346805.1 Planctomycetota bacterium | reverse complement strand
ATGGTGGGCGATCTACACCGACGACACCATGACCAAGTTTGGCAATTGGAGGTTTACGGAAATTGACAGCCCACCGTTTATTCCCGTGTGTAATTATCCTTTTGTCGATGCGGACGGCGACGGCGACGTAGACCAGGATGACTTTGCAATGTTCCAGGTTTGTTATACCGGCGGGGCAACACCGGTGCCCAGTGATCCGTTATACTGTATGTGCTTCGATAGTGAAGGTGATAATGATATAGACAATGATGACTTCACTGCTTTCCAGAATTGTGCAACCGGTCCGGATATTCCTTTTGATCTGAATAATCCGCCGGCGGGCTGCATTCCCTGATTCATTTTGACGTGGTATGACCGAAAAGTGTGGCCTGGAGATAGTCTATCATATGATTAGTCAATGCAAGACCCTGGCGATGCGGCAAAAGCCAAGATCGGGTTTTACACTTATCGAGGTTTTGGTGGTGGTGGCAATCATCGCCCTGCTGGCGGCAATACTTTTGCCCGCCCTGCGGAACGCCCGGACGCAGGCCAAGATCGCCTCCTGCCAGGTCAACTGCAAACAGATTGGTAATATGACCGGGATCTATCGATCCGAGTACAAGGGTTACGTCCCGGTCATCTTCAACGCCGATTCGAATGGAGATTTATACTATTTTGAGGACGCCGATCCATCCAAGGGTGAACCTGGATTTCCTCCAGCCCGAACCTGCTGGCTGTCCGTCGCCTTTCGATACTATACCAAGGGAACGGCCAAGATGCCGCCCTGGTTGCCTGACCCTGCGAATGAACGCTGGACGGATGACCTGTTCGACAGGTATCAGGACGAGATCCTGCCCGATTTTTACATTTGCCCGTTCGTTCGCGGCACGGGCAATAACTGGGAGTTTACGGGAAGCAGGGTAATTAGCGGCGTACAACCTGCCGTAATATATGATGTGTGGAATTGGCGCGGTCGCCACGAAAGCTACCACACCTGGAAATGGAATGGAATAACCATTCGTAACATGGTTCCTAACAACGGCCGGGAGCGCCTGCATCACCCCATGGACCGTTGTGGAGTCGAAGAAGTTTGCGATACCATCGGCCGACCTAAATACTCAGCGTTTAGTTGGAATATGCATCGCAGCTCCAAACCAGGAAGTTATGGCGGCGCGTATCTCCAATTTATTGATCAAAGCTGGCCCCGTAAAAGGGAAGTGAGATACATCAACATGCATCGCAAATTGTCGGTTGGTGAAGCACGGCGGGTAAAGGCTTCCTGTCTTTCTGAAGTCACCATAGTTTACTGCGCCCAGGGAAATCGCCTGGGACGGGAACCCAGCACCCTGGATAAGAGTCACAGGGTGATGTATAACGAGGACAGCCACCGCACCAGCAAAGGGGCCGGAACGAACACCGTCTTTGCCGACGGCCATGTGGAGTGGGTAAACGGCAACCGAATCGGCTGGCAGTAACATGGCTTCTCTCAAAAGAATAGAAAGTCAAAAGCATGCGAAACTGTTCTGTCGTACTTCGGGGGATTCTTTGGGCAATTTTCGGAGTCGGTTATCTTACCATTATTAATGTTTGCCCCCAGGCGCATGGACAGTCTGCATCTGTCATTAGCGTGCCTGAGCAAGCCGATGTAACTCTCAATTTTGCGGCTGCAGAGCTCTCGAAATACTTCAAGTGCATAACGGGACGGGATTACCTCATCGAGACCCAACCGGGTAACTCACCATTGGTCCGCTTGAAGGTAGATACAGGGCTCAAGCATGATGGATACCGTATCTACCGTGACGGAGATAGCATCTGCATTTCTGGAGGCAGCTCACGGGGATGCTTGTATGGAGTGTATACGCTGCTGGTTGAACTTGGTTGTAAGTTTCCTATACCGGGGAAGGAATATGAAATCATTCCCCGGCTGGAGAAGATTTCCTGGTCCGGCCCGACGATCCAATCGGAACCGGCAGTCGCCGGCCGGGGCATACTTATCTATCCCCTCAATGATGCGGTAAGCAATCGAACTCGAGAAATTGCAAGAATTGCCGGCCAGAGCGAGCTTTTCTATTTCCATCCATTCAATGTGCTTGACGAAATCCTTGAACTTATCGACTGGATGGCCAAGAACCGGTTCAATTTTCTCAGCCTCCTCGCCGGCAAGATCCCCCCTGAGGTGCTACCGAAGCTCAAGGAAGCTTTTGTCGCCCGTGATATGGGGATGGAATGGGGCATGCATTGGCTGCCAAAGTATTTGCCCCGCAGTTTGTTCGAGGAGCATCCGGAGTACTTTCGGATGGAAAACGGCAAGCGGACGCCGAAGCTCAACATGTGCCCGTCCAGTTCCGAGGCCGCCGATATTATTGCCAAGAACTCCCTGGATGACTGGGACCAGCTCCGAGACTTTCCGAGATTTGAAACGCTCCACTTGTGGCCGGATGACCTTAATCCTAAGGTACACCGAACCAGTGGATGGTGCTACTGCGAAAAATGCAAAGGCTACCAATTCGGACCAGGCTTTGAAAATCATCAATGAAGTGGCCCGGCGTCTGCCTTTGGGCGATACCACAATAGCCCATGTTTCCTACCATGCTACGATTCACCCACCCAAAAACATAAATCCTGACGACAACGTTCGACTTGTTTATGCCCCGCGCGAGCGCTGCTACAAACACACCCTGGACGAGTGCCAGGTGAACCGCAAGTACCTGGATTATCTCAAAGGGCAGATTCAGCTGTTCCCCAATGGACCTGAGATATTCGAATACTACAACGATATGATTCTGTTCCGGGCCCTGCCCATGCCGTTGCATCCAATTATCGGCAAGGATACCAAAGTTTACCGCGAAGCGGGGGCCAAGCGAATCCTTGCCTTGTCTTTCGTGCAATTCAGCAAGTGGGCCTACGGACCAAACTTTTACGTCTTGGGTAAATGCCTGTGGCGAGGTGAGGGTGATCCACAGGACATAGTAGAATATTGCGATGCGGTCTATGGTCCCCATGCAAAGGTGATGAAGAAATACTTTGACCTGTTGTTTGAATTCTGTGCCACCGTAATGCAGGTTTGTGGTTATGAAATGGGGACTGAGATGCGGCAACCGCCGGATAATCAGCCTTACGCCAAGACCCATGTGGCATCGTTGGCTCCCTTGGTAAGGGAAGAACATCTCGACAGTATCGAGGGGCTTCTCAAGGACGCGATCGCCTGTGCCCAGGAGCCCTACCGGACACGGATCGAGAACCAGCTCTTGATCTGGAATTTCGCTCGGATCGAGGTTCCGACAATCTACAGGACGTTGCTGGCCGGTTACTTGAAAAGCGATCTTGGCCAAGACGCCACAGACGGAGATCGTCAGTATGTTATTGCCCTTATCAAGAAAGTCCTTGAAGACATGGACAAGGCGAGCGAAATCATTCTGTCCGCACCCGAGGAATTGCGTGGAACGCTTTACCGGAACAAGGGCTCAATGTGGCGGCGTTTTGAGAGACTCAAGAAAAGTCTATGTAGTGGGATGGAAAGATTCGAGAAACAACAGGAGGGTGCTGAGCAAGGGCTGAAACCTAAATCGCGATGACATCCAGTGTTTGGCCATCTTTTTATTACACTCCTGCAGGCAATGCATCAACCGGTACGGTCACCAGCTAACAGGCTCGGCATCCCTCATTCATTTTGGACCTAAAAAGGGAAGCACTTCATACATGAAAACGCCAGGCGCCGTTTCGAAGTATAATCCATACCAGATATTTAGAAAAATCCGATCGTATTGATGCATCGACTAACAAAAGTGGTATAATTTCTTGCTCCGCTGCCACACCGAGATTGAGTTAAACAGCGGTTGCGGTATTGGCGGTAAAGTAAAATTGCCTGTAAAGCAAAGAAAGGAACAATAATAATGCGGCAAAAGAATTCCATGACCACTATTATTTTGGCAATTTTGTGTATAGTGCCTCACGCCTGT
>CP070790.1:2498749-2501595 GCA_020346805.1 Planctomycetota bacterium | reverse complement strand
CAGAGGGACGTTGGCCGAATTGTCCTATTGGGTGAACGATTCAAGATGAGATAGGTCAACGGCAGGATCCTCATAGCCTGCCTTTTTAGTCTAAACATCAATATGTTGTATAGCAAAAATACCACCGAAATATATAACATACTGTTAAGCCAAAGAATCGATTAAAAGTCCCCTAGAGACACACCGTCCATTTTATGCTCCGTTAAATACTTAAAATAAACTCAACGGGAACCAAAACCTCGAGAACTATGACTTTCTTCATTCGGCCAGCACATCACCCAATCGATCCGCCAACATCTGGGACCATGCCATGAGGTACTCGTCCGCCCCAAAAGGCGCAACCAACTGCAACCCAAGGGGCAACCCGTTTTCGGCCCGTCCGGCTGGCAGAGTGATGGCGGGCATGAGGGCATGGGTCCAAGGCAAGTTCATCTTTGGATCACCAGTAGACTGGATGCCTTCAGGCGCTGGACCTGGTGCAGCCGGGCAAACCCACAGGTCTATGCCTGCATCAATCATCTGCGACTCCAGTTCAGCCCGCAAACTTGAACAGTTGACGCGACCAGCGATGATTTCTTTAGGGTCGACCTTCTTGCCGATCTCAATAATCTCAGCGGTTCGCGGTCTGTAGAGATCGGCGTGTCTGGTATACATTTCACTATGTTCTTGGGCGAACTCAGAGAAGACCATATGCTTGTGCAAATGGTTGAGTTGCTCGATGTCAGCAAAGGTCGGTAGGCGTTTAATTCTGCACCCAAACGCTTCTAGTTGGGTTAACTGGTGTTCGAAAGCCTCCAACGCCTCCGATTCGGACTGTTCTAGATAAGGACCATCAGGCACGCCCAACACCGGTAGGTTATCCGGTAGGGGTTCCGGTCTCCACGCTTGACAGAGAACCGAGGCGGCCAATGTCATGCCGGCTATATCCTTGGTGAAGAGTCCGATTTGATCGACTGTGCGTGAGAAGTAGACCAGACCAGGGCTTGGTATTCGATTGAATGTGGGCTTGAAGCCCACGATACCGCAGAAGGCAGCGGGACGAATCACTGAGCCTATGGTTTGGGTACCGATGGCCAGAAGGCAAAGCCCTGCAGCCACGGCGGCTGCCGAACCACTGCTGGATCCACCAGGCGTATGGGACAGATTGTGGGGGTTGCGTGTAGGACCGGGCTCAAAGTACGCAAACTCGGTGGTTACTGATTTGCCAAGAATGAGGGCACCGGCGTCTCGTAGCCAGCGCACACAAGTTGCCTCTGGACCAGCGAAGAGTTCAGGAGGAACCGCCGAACCGGCCCGGGTAACAAAACCGGCTAGGTGAAAGATATCTTTGATGGTCACCAATACACCGTACAGCGGGGGCCTATCAGCCGGTTCTGGGAAACGCGATTGGAGTGTGTTTGCCTCAGCATGTAAACGCGCGCGCCGGTCCGGCTCGGGCAGAATCGCCTTCACATGGACATCGATCCGCTCGACGCGCTCGCACATTTCATCAACATAGGCGATTAGGTCAATCTGACCGGTGCGCAATCCCTCTACGGTTGCAGCTAGTGGAATGGGCTTAATGAACAGGGTTTCCTCCATAAGGGCAGTGGCAATCGTGTCAATACACCTAGTAAGGGTTTAACATCAGATGGTCTGTTGAGTGGTCATTTAAAAGCAAAAAAAACCAAAGTCCTGATATGTAATAAAAATTGACAACTTCTTGGACTATTAGAAAAACTCATTTAATATCTGAAGGATTGGTTTGTCATTTAATAAATTTCAACGTCTTTTTCCACCTAAGTCTCTGAAGGGATTGAAGCGAAAATAGGCCATTATGTCAACCGGTAGGGGGTTTAATGATCCTGCGTTGCTAACAAAAGGAAAATTTCGGCAGGTAACCGATATATATAAATATTATTCTAGGCGGTGATAAGAAGTCCTTTTTTGTGAGGCGAAGTATAACGGAATTATAGAACAAAAGGGCCAAGCTCTTCTCTGTTGTACTTCAATATCAACATCTCCATGTTATTCTATAACATATCTTCCAACAGGTTTACACAATCCTGAAAAACGAAGTTCCTCGGGTTACCCTCCACGCAAAAGTCCTTCTCATATTGCATTTTTATTATATATTCTATCTTGTTTCGCTCAAGCCCGAACCGCTCCTTAAGATTACCTGTTTCGATGTTCAGATCCGATAATAGCCTTTCCATCTCGTCGAACCACTTATCCGATGCCTGCATTTTAGTCATTCCCTTTGTGTCCACTCCCATGGCTTCTGCCATTTCAGCAAACTTCTGCGGGCATGAGGGCTGGTTATACCTTTCCAAAGGTAGAGTAACAGACGCACTGGCAAGTCCGTGGGGAACATCGTATAAAGCCGACAGGCCATGTCCAAGTCCGTGTACGAGACCCACCCCTCCACCAAAGCCAATACTGACACCCGCCATTGATTCAGCCCAACACATATTTTCACAAGCTTTATGGTTCATTCGATTATAAGTGAATTCCCTTAAGTTATCCGAAACCATTTTTACCACTTTCAATTCCATCGCCGAATTATAATGGGAACTCATCTTACATAAATACGACTCAAATCCATGGCAAAGTGCATCAAACCCGGTCCATGCGGCATAATTCTGTGGCATCATACGAACGAGTAATGGGTCGATCAGGGCTGAAGTAGGGGCCAGTCCCGGAACCATAATTAAGTCTTTTGACATAACTTTGGTATTGATGACGGCAGCCGCACAAGTGGATTCAGCTCCGGTACCAGCTGTGGTATTGACGGAGATCTGGGGAATTGTAGCCGGTTTGAATTTCTTTAATGTTTCAAACCAGGGCGGATCAAGAGACACGGCCAT
>CP070790.1:2492010-2498649 GCA_020346805.1 Planctomycetota bacterium | reverse complement strand
TATCCTGCCGACCGCACTATATGCTTTATGAGAAGTTCCGATGGGGTAAAATGGTCGGAATGGACGCGTTTGGCGACCATAGACAAAGGCCATTACCAAGTCAGTTACGCAAAACGCCAAAAGGCGGGAACGGCCTTCAATTATCACCCTGAAGGCAAGGGGCTTAATTGGCGCACCAATTTGTACTACATTGAGACACCGGATTTCGGCAAAACATGGCAGACGGCAGATGGAAAAAAATTGATTTTACCGATTAGCAGGGTGGACAGTCCGGCCCTGGTCCACGATTACCAAGCTGAAGGACTGAATGTTTATTTGAAAGACATCCAGTTTGATAAGAAGGGAATGCCGGTGGTACTATTTGTGACCAGCAGAGGATATCAGTCCGGCCCACAAAATGATCCCCGTACCTGGACCACCGCCCGCTGGACGGGAAAAGAATGGGATATAAGGCCGGTAACCACATCAGATAATAACTACGACATGGGCTCGTTATATATTGAGGATGATGGGAACTGGGTAATCATTGGTCCTACCGAGGCCGGGCCGCAGGCATATAATCCCGGCGGCGAAATAGGCATGTGGAAAAGTAAAGATATGGGTAAAACCTGGAAGAAAGTTTTACAACTTACGAATAATAGCAAATATAATCATACCTATGTGCGACGTCCGTTAAATGCTCATTGTGACTTTTGCGCTTTATGGGCGGATGGTCACGGTCGGAGACCATCGGAATCCAATCTTTACTTCTGCGACGAGAAGGGGATAGTGAGGATTCTTCCGCGAGAAATGAATGAGGATTTTATAACACCACAGATTTTGAACGAGTAATTGCTGGATTTGCTTCGAATCAGCAAGACTTATCGATATTAAGGAGTTGGCTGATGGGTAAGAAAATTAACAGACGAAATTTGTTGCGGCAATCCGCGGTAGCAATGGCCGCTGGTGGGATTCTTGATGGAGCGAGCCTCGCTCAGGCTAAAGATGACGATGAACCGGCGACTAAAAGTATATCGAAGACAGTAAAGAAGCGGCGTTTTAAGCTCGGCCTGGTTACCTACAATCTGGCCCGCGATTGGGATCAGGCGACTATCATTGAACGCTGTAAGGCTGTGGGGATAACAGCCGTCGAATTTCGTTCCACGCATAAACACGGTGTTGAGCCGACCATTTCCAAGATGCAGCGTATGGCGGTGAAAAAAAGCTTCACTGATGCCGGCCTGGTCATTTGGGGATTGGGCACCGCTTGTGGATTTCACTATCCGGATGCGACTCTAGTGGCTAAGAATATCGAAGAGGCCAAACGCTTCATCGATCTGGCCAAGGATCTTGGGGCCAAGGGAGTCAAGGTAAGACCCAACGGATTGCCCAAAGACGTAAATGAAGATAAGACTCTCGATCAAATTGGGCGTTCTCTTCGTACCTGTGGTCAGGCGGCGGCAGACGCCGGTGTTGAGATTTGGTGTGAAGTTCATGGATCCGGCACCTGTCATCCACCACGTATGCGCCGGATCACAGATATTGCCGACCATCCTAAAGTGGGAATCTGCTGGAACTCCAATAGTGCCGACATTAAAAATGGCTCGGTAAAAGAGTACTTCAATCTGTTACGTGATAGAATTTGGTCGGTGCATATCAATCGGTTGATCAGTGACTATCCGTACCGTGAGCTGTTCTCACTGCTCAATTTGTCCGGTTATGATCGTTACACATTGATCGAAGCTCCCGGGCTGGAGAACGCAAGCCCTAACGATACTATCCGGTTTATGCGTTACTATAAGGCTTTGTGGGAGGAATTATCACGGCCATAAAAAACCAATAAGTAATCCGATACCAGTTTGGTATGTACCCGACAACATATCAAGAGAAGTCTATCGTGATCTGAGGAATCCTATTTGTGGTGGATATTGTGATTCTAATGATGTAGTTCAAGCGGGTATATGAGATGGCGAAGAGTCGTGAAAGAATCAAAGCGTTCTCTATTGACTTCAATTGGGGCGAAGGTGGACCGAATGAATTTGCCCCTCCCGGTATGTATGTGCAGGCATCACCCCGTGAGCATCTGAGGTGGTATCGCGATTTGGGAGTCAACACCATCCAGACCTTCTGCGTCAGTTGTTGTGGATATGCCTGGTTTGGCAGCGACGTGGCCCCGGTGCAGCCAGGGATGAAAGGTGATTTCCTGAAAGAGATTACCGAACTTGCTCACAAAGAGAGTATGCGGGTGATGGGCTACTTTTGTGTCGGTGCGAACACCTATTGGGGGCAGACTAATCCAGAACTCAGCTATGGTATACCGAACAAACCGCATATCCCCTTTACCACGGGGTACCTTGATTACTTGTGTGCCGCTATCGAGGAGGCATTGACCAAGACAGATATTAATGGATTCATGATCGACTGGGTATTCAACCTGGACTACGATTTGAATGCCCGTTCTTGTTGGCTGGATTGTGAAAAAAAGATGTTTGAGGAACTTATGGATGAGACATTTCCCGGCAAAGAGGCCCTTGATACGAATGAGGAGATGGAATTCCATAGCCGGGCCGTGGATCGATGCTGGGCGCGAATTCACAAGACGGCCAAGTCTGTCAGGCCGAATTGTATCATCTGGCTCAGTTGTCATGCCCCGGACAATTCACAGGTAGCAGACTCGAAGATGCTTCGCGAGGTTGATTGGCTGATGAACGAGCATCCGGATCCTTTAAAACTTGATAACATGTGTAAGATTACTGGAACTCGTACGCAAATTATCCAGTGTCTCTGCGGGTGGGGAGCTGAGCATGATGCGGGTAAAGTAGTCAAAGATTTCCGCTATCGTGATGTTGGTATTTTTGGTTTTGCCATGCCGGATAAGGAAACGACACTTCCACCGACTCGATCCGATGACTCCAAGATCGCCGCAAACGCCAGGAATATTGAGATTCTCCGGCAAGCGTTTCAAGAATTATAAATGTCTGCTTGAAATCTCGGATAATTACTTTGGCAAATTAGCTGGTGTTGGAGTGATAAAGATCAAGACAATAGATGCTCAAGGAATCTAATTGGACAAACAGGTGGTCCGGTGAATTTTTGATTATGGACGAAGGGATTTAGCTAGTAATGTACCACAGTCAGGTATTGACTGCTTATTTTAAAATATCTGCATAACAGATATATGTTTGGGAGGAAAATCATGGTTATGCTTTTTGATCAGGAATTCGGCACACTTCGCCGGCGCTTAATTAAGGTTGTTGCGATCCTGGCTGTATGTAGTGTAAACATTCAGGCCAAGAACATGCCAACTTTTCCTGGCGCGGAGGGTTTCGGGTGCGATACGCCGGGGGGGCGTGGGGGCAAGGTTTTGATTGTAACGAATCTTAACGATACCGGTGCGGGAAGCTTCCGCGAAGCGTGTATGCATGAAGGTCCGCGGATCATCGTCTTTAACGTCGGTGGTTATATCACGCTGGAGACAGACATTGATATTAAGCATCCGTTTTGCACCATCTCCGGCCAAACCGCACCGGGCGATGGTATCTGCATACGAGGTGCCGGTATCAACATCTTGACTCATGACATAGTGGTGCATTATGTGCGATTCAGGATGGGACGTATTGCCGATCATAAAATAGAACATTCTCGTGATTGCATCGATATTGTGGGCAAACCCCCTTCATACAATGTGGTATTGGATCACTGTTCGATCAGTTGGGCGGTTTCAAGAAACATCGTTACCTGGAACGATGCGCACGACATTACTGTTCAATGGTGTATTATCAGCGAGGGACTTTACGATCCCGGCGTGCTGAAAAGTGCCTTAGAAGGTAAGGGATTTCTGGTTGGCGATCGTACTCATCGCATCAGTATCCATCATTGCCTGTTCGCCCATAATTACCAGCGCAATCCGCGCCTGAAGCATGGAGTACATGCCGATTTGGTGAATAATGTGGTTTATAACTGGGATGATGGGGCGGCTGTGCTGGTTGGTGATTTTCTGCGTGCCAAGGATGCACCGGCGGTACAGGCCAATATCATCAATAACTGGTTCCAGGCGGGAGCCAATACCACGCCGGAGTCTCCGGTAATAAATGCCCTTACATCGGCGACCATTCACGTGGCCGGCAATGTGAGCGACCACACTTGGTACAAGAAAGATATGCTGGAATCCTTGCAGTGGCTGACGTTGTCGGACAAACCCTTTGCTGCTGCTCCGGTCAATTTATTATCAGTAAAGGAGGCTTACCGACGCGTGTTAACCGGAGCAGGTGTGACTTATCCCGTTCGAGATGCGGTGGATGAACGTGTAATAAAGGAAGTGCGCGAAGGTATAGGGCACCATATCCGACATCAAGATGAAGTAGGTGGATGGTGTAAACTAGCTGAAGGTGAGTCCAGGAAGGATTCGGACAGTGATGGTATGCCTGATTCATGGGAAATAGAACATAAATTAAATCCTAATGATTCAAGTGACGCCAGCGCCGATTATGACGGTGATGGTTATACCAATGTGGAGGAGTGGATTAATGGACTCACCGATCCAAAGCCCAGTTTACGTGTGTCGGTTAATAAAGCGATCAAAAAAGGGCAGAAGGTATACAAGGTTGGTATTCTGGGAAATTGCTGTACGCATGGGGCCATGCTTTGCAGAAAGTTCAACAATCGGCCGGAAACGCATGTGGTGGCCGGTTATGAGAAAAATCCCCGTCGCGGAAAGGAATTAGAAGAATGTCTCGGAATGCCTTTGGCCGGATCATACGATGCAGTAATTAATCATCCGCAGGTTGATTTTGTGGCGGTTGCCTGTGATCCATGCGACAAAGCCGAAATAGTGGAAAAGGCCGCTGTGGCAGGTAAACATATTTTTCTGAACAAGCCATTTAGTGAAAGTCTGGCCAGTGCTCGTCGCATAGCCAGGGCGGTTAAGAAACATAAAGTCTATCTGGTCCACGATATCCCTATGGTGCGTTTCATTCCGGTTTATGCCCGGTTATTGCGGGAAGTCCGTGCAGGCAAATATGGCAAGGTAATGGGGTATCATCATCTGTTTGGAATGAATTTTGCTCCGGATTTCGATCTTGAAACACGTTGGCCGGAACGCCTCGATCCGCCGGAAAAGTCGGGTGGCGGTGAGATAACCAACATGGGATGCTACGCGATCGATTTCGCTGTATCACTCTTTGGAAAACCCAAGGCAGTGACTGCAAAGTGGAGAAAGATGTGGGATGTATACAAAGAGGCCGACGTGGAAAACTTCGGCCAGATTGTCCTTGACTATGGAGATTTCTTCGCATTCCTTGAGGTGGGCAAACAACAATTAAAAGGTGAAAGACGTCACAGCAATTCAATGACTATAAACTTCGAACACACAACGCTACATATCGATGCGAGGGCTGAAGCGGTTACAGTTAATCATATACACCAAGACTATGAGAAGTTCGCCAGAGATGCAAAGGCTGTCGATTCGGTGGATCAGATGATTGCGGCTATTGAACGTGGTATACCGCCGACTAGCAATATTGAGACTGCGTTGATTGCTACCGAAACTCTTATGGCCGCTTACCGTTCGGTTGTTGATAGGCGTACTGTGGAACTACCCTTGGAGTCAGAAGAGAATCCGCTTATAGTTACGCAAGAGAAATAGAGGGTTTGTGCCGTACAGTTGGTTAGTAATTGACCTTGCCCGGGGGAGCTTCTTCTGCCATAATCGTTTTCTCCAACAACGCTTGTAATAGTACCAAGACGGCTGGAGGAAATGTTTTGATGGAAATATAACGCGGGATATCACCGGGATTGTGATGTCAGGAACGAGTAGTTCATCTATTGTTAAATTCCGGTTGTTTGTTGCGTATTCTTGATGAAAGGTGTAGATAATGTGTGGTTATTGGCGTTTTTCAATCACGTTAAAGTTTATATTACTGAATCTGTTTGGTATTTTTGCGACAAATTTAATGGCTGTTGAGTCATTGGACGACTTGACTGGTCCTTGGCAACTTTTTGTTGACGATTACCTGATCACCACCAAGACTAACGTCGTGCGCACATATCATCCGTTCGAGAAGTACGCCGGTAATCCCATTATGGTGGCTGACAAGCCATGGAAAGAAGGAGAAGACCGAAGTTACGTGACATCCGGCACCGTTTTGCCGAATGAGGACGGCAGCGGGTACCGCATGTGGCATTATTGTGCCAGCCGGCCTTTGTACTCGATCAGCAAGGATGGAATCCATTGGGAGGAACCTAACCTTGGTCTCGTTACCGGATACGATGGCTCGACCAATAATAATTTCCTACCATATTCGGTTCATCCCATGCACACGCCCTGGAATGCGGATTCCTCGCGTCGATACACGAGTATGAACCGCAGGCAGGGGGGCTATCGGGCCTTCTTCTCCGAGGATGGCATCCACTGGGAGGTCTCGACAAAAGAACCCCAGATTCTGGATGGCAGTGACGTGGGTTTTGTTCGTTGGGATCAGCACACCAAACAATACCGGGCATATGTAAAAATCATTCGCAATGTAAGTGGACTCAGGCGACGGTGCGTAGGCTTTGCCGCGACCACTGATGTTGAGTCGTGGCCGCCTCTAGAACTGGTGCTGGCACCGGATGATTTTGATGATCGGTGGATTAAGAAGGGGACCGTTCAGCGTACGCACT
>CP070790.1:2489129-2491910 GCA_020346805.1 Planctomycetota bacterium | reverse complement strand
GGTAACACGCGTCGGATCCTCTGGGAGGTGATGACCTATCCGCTGATTATCGGGATTCTGGCCCTTACTATTGTTTCGGGATTCATGATGCTGGTGGTGGCTCAGTTTGAGGAAATCTTTTATGACTGGGGTACTCAGCTTCCGTACCTGACTGTTTTATTGATTAATATCTCGCATCATTATCCTTTGATTCTGCTGATTGCGGTATCGATCCTCGCTGCCGTGATTATAACCTGGTATCTGCTTAAGTTTAGTATACTTGGCCGAAGGATACGCGAGTCGATTGTTTTGATGATTCCGGTGATCGGGCGGGTACACCGCACCTCGCTGATCGCTCGATTTTTAAGATCGGTTTCCACCTCGGTGGCGACTGGTATCCAGTTACCTCAGGCCATGCGCCTGGGGGCCGATGCGACCGGGAGTACACTGCTGATCAACGATGCGGAATACCTGGCCAGTGAAGTTGAACAGGGCCAGTCGATTTTTGTGGCCAATCAGTCGGCGCGGATTGTTCCCCCGTTGTTCGGTTACTGTGTTCAGGTAGCCGTGGGTCGTGAGGAGCTGCCGTCGACCATCGGGAAGCTGGCCCGATCATATGAGAATCGGGCCATACATACCCAGGCCATGTTGCGGGTCATTCTTGCCCCGGTTCTCATTATTATTCTTGGCGGCTTTATGTTTTTCGGAATTGGAGGGATGTTCCTTCCGCTGGTTTCTTTGGTTAACGCGGTTTCAGGGTAAAAGGTATGAAAATATTTGACGTTTACGCCATTATCTGCCTGGTGCTGATTGCCCTGGGAATTTTGTATTTATTTTTTAAATTGATCACCGCTTGGGATCGGCGGAAGGCCAACGAACGCATTGTTATCGGGCAGATCAGAACCGTCGTACGTCAGAATCTGTCGTTGTCGACGGCCTTGGCAATTGCCGCCGAATCCGAGCGCGGGGCGGCACGAACGCATCTTCGGCGAATATCCAAGCTGCTTTCTCAGGGGCTTTCATTATCTCGGGCGGTTCATCTTGGTTTTCCTAACTGTTCTAGTATTGTGGTCAGTCTGATTGCCGCCGGGGAACATGCCGGTCAGTTGCCTTTGGCCCTCGAACAGGCGGAACAATATTTGATCGAACGTGACTGGTATAAGGAGCGATTCGTTGATACCGTGGTTTGGCCTTATGTTATTATTGTTCTTGTTGCCATAACCTTGGTCATGTCCGGCTTAATGGTAGCTGTGGTTCCGAAGTATAAAGCTATATTTCAGGATTTTAATACCGAATTGCCTATGTTAACCAAAACGATTATTCGTTTTTCTGAGGAGTTTGCCGCCTTATTTTGGTTGATATTTTTTGTAACGATTATTTCAGTTCCGATTGGGATATATCTCAGTCTTCGGCCCCGGCGCATACCCGATCCGACAATCATTTCCCGAATATTCGACCGGCTGCGGTGGTATTGTCCGTTTTTTCGGGATGTTGAATTCGGCAGGGGCATGTCCGCCATGTTGCGGACCATACGCATGAGTATTCGTTCGGGTATGAGTCTGGAGAAGGCCGCCCAATTGGCGTCAAGTATAGATGTCAATGTCCTGCTTCGGCCCAGGATGGCACGTTTTGCGGAACTGCTGGCTGGGGGCATGAACGTTCGTAAGGCGTCCGATCATGCCGGTTTGGGCGAGTTGACCGGTGTGGCTTTGGCCGGCGGTCAACGATCGGGCAACATGGATGCCGCCTTGCGTTACGCATCCGATTATTATGTTGCCATTGTAAGCCGAACGTGGAGTATCCTGCGTAACATGGTTTGGCCGATTTGGGTGCTTATATTGGGTGTAATGGTTGGTCTTGTAGTCATTGCCATGTTTATGCCGCTGGTCGCTCTCATTAATGCTGCAACAGGATGACATGAAGGGAGCTGTCGTGAGGAGATATTGTAGATTCAATCTGAAACGCCGTGGGTACATGTTGGCTGAGATATTGGTAAGTCTCTGGCTGATAACCGTGCTCGCTGCCCTGGCGGGTAAGGCGCTATTTGATTACTACCATGCCCGCGATCATTACCTCTGGCGCCAGGCGGCGATATTGGCGGCGGATGCGCAATTACAGCGTTATCAGGCCGGCGCTGAACTCGACTCGCAGCCGTCGGAAGGCGTTATGGCGGATAATATTCTACTGAGAACCGCCGTCGAGCCGGGCCGGGATCAATGGCAGGGTTTTAAGCGCGTCACCGTAACGGCTTCGGTATTAGTTCAAAACGAAGAAAAGGTGCGCGAACAAATCAGTGGATATGTATCGGCGGAGGTGAGGCCATGATTCGACGACATGCGTTTACCCTTGTTCAAGTAATAATCTTGCTTCCCATTATAGCTGCGGTTTTTACCGTTTGTTTTCAGCTTTCGTCTCGCGCCCTCAGTTTGCAGTGCCAGGAAAATCGGCAAATAGCTGATGATACCCGCCTGCGCGAATTGGTTCGGCGAATCCAACGGGATGCGGGTTTAGCCCATAAAGCATCCGTTGAGCAGGTGAACGGCGGTACACAATTGCAACTCGACTATGACGATAAAAATGTTTTGTATCGGGCCGATATGAATGGCGTTACCCGAATCGAGCGGCATGGTGATAAATCTAAAAAGTCACTTGTCTGGACCATGGGATCTGTTCGGGTGGCTTTTGAGCTCGAGGAGATCAATTCCAAACCGTGTATTGTCTGGATAAAGTTTGACAGCCGATCGAGTAGGGAATGTGGCCCCGATTTAGTTTGGCAAATGTCAGCGGCGGCAACCGTTGGCC
>CP070790.1:2483337-2489029 GCA_020346805.1 Planctomycetota bacterium | reverse complement strand
ATATTTGCGAAGTTATCTCATTTGTAGTTGAAATTCGAGCGGTTCATTTTTTGTATTCAACCTCACCTTAAGCAGATTTGGTCTGTTTGGCAAGCAACGAATCGCAATTATTCAATGCGGCCGGTAATTCATACTTTATCTTGTGATCGCGTATTCGCCGAAATTGTTTCTCTGCAGCCGGCAGGCCTGAGGCTACCCAACGCAAACGCATATCTCCTTTTTGCCAACATTTCACTCGCCTGGCCAAAGCTCGGTAACTTGATCGGGGAATCCGGAATATAACTGGGAACATTTCGATTTTATCGAGATAAGTAAATCTAACCGACAATTATGATGTGTTCTTCCTTGGGTCCGTGTACCCCGTGAACCAGGATCATTTCAATATCTGCGGTTTTGCTGGGGGCGGAGACCAATACGGCATTGGCCGGTAAATCTTTCGATTGATCGGCGATCCACTCCAGCAGGTCGGGGATGATCAGGTCGGCACGAACCACGGCGATGTGATTGGGGACGGCCAAACTCGCCATTCGTCGGCGGTCTTGGCCGCTGGTCAAACATATCGATCCGGTCTCGGCAATAGCCGAATTCACTGCTGTGATACCGAAGTCGGCGTCAAAGGCGGCATCCGCGTCGCTCATGTCTTTAAGTTGGATACCTTTTTGTTGAAGCTCGTTCATGAATTGTTCTCGGCCGGGTATTTTCTCGTCGGTTACGATGGCGCTTTTGCCGCCGGCTTCTTCAATGATTTCGGCGATCTTGTCGGAGACTTGCTGCTCATTGTCCACCCGATAGGCGTTCATGCCGGCCTGTTCTACCCTGGCCATGAAAACTTCGACCAGATCATCGTGGGGCGAGATGGCCCGGGATATTTCCACATCGTCGGGTAGATCGACAGGTTCACCTCTGTCGGCCAATGCCGATTTAATCTGCTCGAAGAATTCTTCCTGCGATACGCCGGGCATTAGTGTTGTTCCTCCGTTTCGATTTCTTTTAAAAGTTTTTTCCATTGTCTATGGAAGGGCTTGCGGGCCATCGCCGGCAGATCACGATGATCCGTCCAGCCCGAGGCCATACTGGGCAGCCAACGAATCCAACCCTTGCGGGTGATGGGCTTCATGAATATGCGGGCCATCCTGGAGCCCCAACGGTAAAGGAACTTGGACAGCATTCCGATACGCCAGCCCTTGAAGCCCATGCGGTACAAGAACGGCACATAACCTTGCTTGAGCAGTTCGTTCCGCATCTGGATCAGGGTGGTGGGGATATCCATCCGTACCGGGCAGGCGTCATAGCAAGCACCGCACAGACTGCAGGCCAGCGGCAAATCCTGATATTCCTCGAACGAGTTAAACAGGGGTGTGAGCATGGTGCCGATGGGTCCGGGGTAAACGCTTTGATAAGCGTGTCCGCCGATGATTTTGTATACCGGGCAGGTATTCAGGCAGGCGCCGCAGCGGATACATCGCAGAATGTACCGGTACTCAAGTTTACTCAGAATATCCGTACGTCCGCGATCCATGATAACCAGGTGAAACTCTTCGGGACCATCGAGATCGTCCGCTTGCTTGGGCCCGTTGAACAGACTGGTATAACAGGTCATCCTCTGACCGGTGGCACTTTTACCTAACAGTTTCAACAGTACCGCCAGATCCTTCATTCGGGGAACTACTTTTTCGATACCCATCAGCGATACCAATACCTTGGGGCGAGAAGTACACATTCGCCCGTTGCCTTCATTGGTAACGATACAGATGGTGCCCGTCTCGGCGACGGCAAAGTTGACCCCGGTGATACCCATGTCGGCGGCTTTGAATTTGGCCCGCAGATATTTTCGAGCGGCGGCAGTCAGGGTCGGCGGGTCGGTGGTGTACTCGATGCCCAACTTTTCCTTGAACAGTTCGGCTATATCTTCTTTTAGTTTATGGGCCACCGGGGTGACGATATGGGAAGGTTTTTCGTTAGCGAGCTGCAATATAAATTCACCAAGATCCGTTTCCACCACGTCGAAGCCGGCCCCAATCAACTCGTCGTTAAGTTCGATTTCCTCGCTGACCATTGATTTGGCTTTGACGATGTTCTTTACGCCGGCTTCGCGGGCGATACCGACCATAATCTCCTTGGCCTGTTCGCCGGTGCGGGCGAAGTGTACGTGCCCGCCGAGTTTGCGTACCTTATCGACAAGTTGTTTGAGGTAGCGGTCCAGGTTCTGGAGGGTGTGGTTTTTGATCTGGGCGGCCAGGTTGCGAACTCCCAGAGGATCATCCAGGTCGGCCAGAGCGGCTAATCGGGCGGTGTCCTTACGGTCCGTGGCTCGAGTAAAGATTTCGCTGACGCTCGGATCAGCCAATACCCGGGCAACACTTTGTTTGAAGTTAGGTTTTGCATCATGGTCGGTTGTTGCTGTATTCATCGGCCCGTCCCCCTCTCAGCTTTGCCGTTCTGCATGGCCCGATCCAGGATTTCGGCGATATGGATGGCTTTGACCTTAATCCCTTCGCGGTGGCAGCAGCCAATGATATTCAAGGTACATCCGCCTTCGTTGATTACCACCAAATCGGCTCCGGTCTTCTTGATACAGGCCACCTTGTCGCGGGTCATGGCCCCGGAGATAGCCGGGCTTTTAATGGAAAATGTGCCTCCGAAGCCGCAGCATTGATCCAACTTGTCGAGCTGGCGATATTCCAGCCCCTCGATTTGCTTGAGCAGTCGAGGTACTTCCTGAGGCGACATGCCGATTCCTCGATGATGGCAGCTATAGTGATAGGTGGCAACGCCGGGGAACTTTAAGTTCCATTGCGACCAATCGACCTTGAGTTTTTTTTGCAGGAACTCCACCAACTCGAAAGTCTTGGCCCCCAGGGCCAGAGCCCGGGCCAGCATATCGGGATCGTCCTTGAACAGATGCGGGTAGTGTTCGCGGATGATCGCACAGCAGGATCCCGAGGGGCTGACCACCAGCTCGGCGTCTTCAAATACATCGATCATATGGGCGGCTACGGATCGGGCCTCGCCGATCATCCCGCTGTTGAGGGCCGGCTGCCCGCAGCAGGTTTGCTTTTTGGGAAACTCGACATCAACTCCAAGTCGTCTAAGAACGCGCACTACGCATTTGGCGACGTCGGGGTAATACAGATCAGTCAGGCAGGTCACAAATAGTGAGACACGCATAAGAATCATCCCAGCTATACGAAATCAACGGCATAGGTATAACAGTGAACAAAATTATCTAATAATCGATTCCCCTCTCAGGTGGAAGATGAAGAAAAGTACGAGGGTAAGACACATGACCCCGGCACTGATGAAAAACCCGAGCCATGATAGTTGCTGCTTGTCATTTCGGCGTTGACCGGCACTGTTGTAGCCGAGACCAAAACCGATCACCGCTAGCAGCATGGTTAACGCGGTGACCATATAAATGGCCGGCCTACGATTTTTGCCATAGTAGATTAAAAACTCCGGCCAGTTGATGTGGCGGAAAACAAAAAAAGCCAGGATGAGCATAGTCGCCACCGAGGCCAGTGCAATTACTACGCTTAAACGTGCTTGGGTGTCGTAGCGGCGAAACGATAACTTGGCCATATTTTAGTCTCCGTATTCGGCAGTCATCGAAGATAAAAATGTCCGATAGCCTTTTAGGCCTTCACGACATCATGGGCCTCGGGGACCGAGCCCTTCACCCATATATCTATATGATCGACGATTAGGCGCTGAAGTTCAATATCCGATGGTTGCTGCCGCTGGCAAACCGGCTCGATCAGGCAAAGCTGGTATCCCCCCGTTTGCCATATTCTTCTTCGCGTTCCTTGACTACTTGGGCCTCACGCCGCTTTTTGTGATCGACCGGCAGGGCCTTGATTTTAAAGGTTTAGCTGTGGATCAAGGGAATATAATGGGCGGGTGAACTTGACGTCAGTAACCTATCCTGTATTGTTTAGAATGGTTTGGCCGGGAACGTCCCGGCAAATTTTTTCGGTTGCTTTTTATTCAAGGTAATACACCAATGTCGACAACAATTATTCATGTCAGTGGCAGAGAAATTCTGGATTCACGCGGTAACCCAACCGTTGAGGCCACAGTAGTATTGGAAAATGAAGCTATCGGTCAGGCGGCGGTGCCTTCGGGGGCCTCTACCGGGGAGCATGAAGCCGTCGAGCTCCGCGACGGTGATAAGAGCAGATACGGTGGCAAGGGGGTGCTTAAGGCCGTCGAGAACATCAATACCGGAATCGCTGAGGCCGTGATCGGGCTTGATGCCGCCGACCAGGAAATTCTGGACCGTGAAATGTTGGATCTGGATGGCACGCCGAACAAGGGCAATCTCGGGGCCAACGCGATCCTGGCGGTGTCTATGGCGGCGGCAAAGGCGGCGGCCAAGGCCGGCGGGCTACCTTTGTTTCGCTACCTCGGCGGTGCTGGTGCCCATGTTTTGCCTGTGCCTATGTTGAATATCCTCAACGGCGGCAAGCATGCCGACAATACCGTGGATTTCCAGGAATTTATGATTCAACCTTGGGGTGCTTCCACATTTAGCGAGGCCCTGCGGTGGGGTGTGGAGATATTCCATAGCCTCAAAACCGTGCTTAAAAGCAATAATTACAACACCGCAGTGGGCGATGAGGGCGGTTTTGCCCCAGATCTCAAAAGCAACGAAGAGGCCTTTGAGGTCATTGCCATCGCGGTGGAAAAGGCCGGATATAAACTGGGTGACCAGGTTTTCTTTGCCTTGGATCCGGCTAACAGCGAGCTTTACAGCGAGGCCAAGAAAAAAGGCAAAGAAGGGTACTGTTTCTTCAGTTCCGATCCGGATCGAGTCATAAGTTCCGAAGAAATGGCCGATTATTGGGTAGAGGCGTGTAAGAAATGGCCGATCCGCAGTATCGAGGACGGTCTGGCGGAGGATGATTGGGCCGGTTGGGCCGATCTCACCGCCAAGCTGGGCGAAAAAATCCAGTTGGTGGGTGACGATATTTTTGTAACCAATGTGGAGAGGCTGACGCGAGGTCTAAAGGAGAATATCGCCAACAGTATCTTGATCAAGGTCAATCAGATCGGGACTCTGACTGAGACCTTTAACGCTATCAATCTGGCCATGCGGAACGGATACACCGCCGTTATCAGCCATCGTAGCGGTGAAACCGAAGATACCAGCATTGCCGACATCGCGGTGGCCACTAATGCCGGTCAGATCAAGACCGGAAGCGCCAGCAGAACCGACAGCATTGCCAAATACAATCAACTGCTGCGGATCGAGGAACATCTCCAGGATGAGGCCGTCTTCGGTGGTATATTCTGGAATAAGTAAGAAAGAGAGAAGAGAAGAATCAGTTCATATGATTGCCCTTTCTGAGGATTGGACTTTATGAAGTATTTATTAAATCTCTCTTTCGCTCTGTCTCTCTTTCTATTCATGGTGCGGGGCGTATGAATCATAACCAGAACAAATTGCGGTCTATTGAGTCTGCGACTCACGTCGTCATGTTCTGGTTGCTGACTTTGATGGCGGTAGCGTTGTTTGTACCTTGTGTGCTGGTACCGATTTGGGTTGAGAATGAAGCGGTTCGATAACACGAGCAGAAACTGACAGCATACCTTGCCAACCTTAACCTGCAGGTAGATAAGAATGAGGCTCGGATTGATGCCTTGTTAACCGATCCGCTGGTTAATCAGCGGATAATTCGGCGAGAGCTGAACT
>CP070790.1:2477886-2483237 GCA_020346805.1 Planctomycetota bacterium | reverse complement strand
ATTGATGATTTTCTTTTCCATAACCGGCAGCGTAACAATCCCATCGCAACATCCCCAATCAAGAATATGAAGATATACCATATTATCCTTCTGTGTGCTGCCCCCCCATATGCTTAGTCGGAACGGTCCGCCTCGTGTGGCATATATGCTCTGCCCGTATTCTTCTAACCAGTCACCGATCTCCCTGAATCGTTCGGCCCGGCCCGCTTCAATCCCACCGTCGGGCATAGGGTCAACATTCAGTAAAAGATTCCCATTTCTACCGACACACTTTACAAGTGTATGAATACATTCCTGGAGAGATTTTATCGTATCGTCAGGTTTCCAGCACCACTGGTTACCAATCGTTATACAGGATTCCCAGGGACGGTCGGTCTTGAACTCGCCGATAGTCTGCTCGGGCGTATCATAATCTGCGGGTAACCCGCCACGATTATTCACAATCAGGTGAGGCTGTAGACTGCGCATCATCTTGAACAGATTCTCAGAGTCCCAGTCCTCCGCACTTCCCCCCAGCCCGTCAAACCATATCCCATCGATACGACCGTAATTAGTCAACAGCTCACGCATCTGACCATGAAAATAGTCAATGTATCGTCGGTGGTTTTCCGTACGGTAATCAGGGTGATACCAATCAACCGGAGAATAGTAGAAGAAACACTTCATGTCCGCTTTATGACAGGCATCAACAATGTCAGCCACTGCATCATGCTTCCAGGCCGCCTCGGGGGCTGTACTTTTATAATCAGTCAACTTACTGTCAAAAAGACAAAAACCATCATGGTGTTTGGACACAAATACAAAATATTTTGCTCCTGCATCCTTTGCCAACTGAATCCACTCATCAGCATCAAACTTTTCCGGATTCCATTCTTTATATAGATTGTCATAAACCTCGACCGGCGTGCCTCTTTCAGACTTTCCCCTGCCCCGTCGCTCGCCGGCTCGCGACCAGCTGATCTCCTTGCCGGTCATACTCGCCGGCCCCCAGTGGACGAACACGCCGAACTTCGCATCCCGCCACCATTGCATGTCTTCGGGTGAGGCCCGCAAATATTTCTCAGCCACCCGGGAAACGTCGGGTCCGGTGATCAAACCGCTGCAGCCGGCCGATGAAATCAGCAGCAACCCGACAAGCAACAATGTTATCGAACACAACCACCATAATTTTGAAATCAATCTACAACCGTTCATGTCGTGTCCTCCAATCAACAACTTATCTACCCAAACAGGGATCGCATCGCAGCAACCAGACCATTATTTGACGGAAACCGCCGTTCCCGACACCTCCCGACCCACTGCTTCTGCCACCGCCTTCATTTCCTTCATCATAGTCTCGAAAGCTTGAGGAGTCAGCGATTGGGCGCCGTCGGTCAAGGCATGTTCGGGATCCTGATGAACCTCAACCATAACCCCATCCGCACCGGCGGCCACCGCCGCCCGGCACATCGCCGGCACCATATACGCATGACCGGTACCGTGAGCGGGATCGATAATAATCGGCAAATGCGATTCACGCTTCACTGCCGGGATAATAGCTAATGGCAACGTGTTCCGCACATACTCCTCATGCGTACGTATACCACGCTCACAGAGAACAACATTCGGATTACCACTTTGAATTACATACTCAGCCGCCAGCAAAAACTCGTCCAGCTTGGCACTCCAGCCCCGCTTCAACAGTATCGGTTTATCCGTTTTACCCACCGCTTGCAGAAGATTGAAATTGTGCATATTGCGGGTACCAATCTGCAAAACATCCGCGTATTTGGCTACCAAAAGAACCTGTTCGAGACTCATCACCTCGGTAACCACCGGCAATCCGGTCTGTTCGCGGGCCTCGGCCAGAATCTCCAAACCCTCCTCACCAAGTCCTTGAAATTGATAAGGATCGGTCCGCGGCTTAAACGCCCCGCCACGCAATGCCGTCGCTCCCAATTCTTTAACTACCTGGGCAATCTCCAAATACTTTTTGCGATCCTCCACACTGCAGGGACCGGCGATTACACAGATTTTCCTGCCCCCAACCGCCGCATCCGTCCCCTGCCTCAAAGAGATCACCGTCGATTCCGGGTGGGTCTGTCGGCTGGCAATCTTGTAAGGGGCCAATATGGGAACTACACGATCCACTCCAGGACAGCTCTCTAATACACTGCGATCCTTGTAGCGATCGTCGCCGATCACCGCCACCACCGTCCGCTCCGTACCGACGATTACGTGGTCCTTCAAATTCATCTCCCTCACCAGCTCCACCACCCGGTCTACTTCCTCCTTTTTACATCCTTCACGCATAACCACTATCATGAGATAAACTCCATTTGTAATTCGTCTAATAAATTGACATATCCAGATCGACTTAAACCGTACCCTGTGATTGTTTGCCGCCGGTCGTACAAAATCCACAAACCGACGGCATCATATAGTCAAAGGTGCAATAGCCTATCAGCAACAGGCGGTAATCGGTTGTCGATCGAATATAAATCATAATTCGTCTCGTTGATCAGATAATGATTCGCCAGCCATCCTCCTGATTGAGATCGGCCTCACCATCACCGTCGCCGAAATGTCGGTAAACGCGGTCCATCAATCCATGTACCCGTTTGATTCGGCAGTTAGTATCGTGCAATAGCTGATTCAAACGGGATAATATTTCCTGAGCATCAGAAGTTCCATTGCCCTGCATGTCAATTTCCTCCAATCACTGTGCGCCCCCCCATGTAAGGTTGAAGCCCTTTGGGTATTTGAATCTTACCGTCCGCCGTCTGATGATTTTCCACCAAAGCGATTAAAACTCGCGGACTGGCGATTCCCGTATTGTTCAATGTATGACAAAAACGAATATTCTTTTGCCCGTCGCGATAGCGCATCTTCAGCCGACGGGCTTGAAATTCATAAAAACGAGAGGCCGAATGCGTCTCCCCGTAACTGTTCCGCGAAGGCATCCAGGTCTCGATATCAAACTTCTGAACCTGTCCCTGCCCCAGATCACCGGTACAAACATCCACCACCCGATAGGGCAACTCCAGTTTGGCCAAAACATCCTCGGCATTTTGCAGGATTTCCGCATGATGTCTCTTGGATTCTTCTTCGTCGTTCTTACACACAATAACCTGCTCCACCTTGTCGAAGGCATGGATGCGGTATAGACCGTAGGTATCCTTGCCGGCGGCACCGGCCTCCCGGCGAAAACAGGGACTCAAGGCCACATACTTCCTGGGTAATTCATCCTCCCGCAAAATCTCATCGCAATGATAAGCGGTGAGCGGCACTTCCGCCGTCCCTACCAGACTCATCTCGTCCCGCTCGCAGCGATACGCCTGCTCTTCACCCCCAGGATAATAGCCCGTCCCCACCATCATCGCATCGCGAACCAACACCGGCACATGAAGCCGGATAAAACCCCGTTCCACCATCAAATCCATAGCCAGTTGTAAAACCGCATGATGCAGCGCCGCCCCCTCACCACAAAGTACGTAATTACGCGTACCGGCCAGTTTCACCCCCCTTTCCACATCGAGCATCCCCAGCTTGGTCATCAAGTTAACATGATCGGCCGGTTCAAAATCAAAGTCGGGTATCTGACCCATCTTACGCAGCTCGACGTTGTCGCTTTCATCCTCCCCTACCGGAACTCCCTCGTCCGCTGGCTGAGGTACCGTCAAAAGCAGGACATCGCACTGCTCGCTAACCTCACGGTGCTCCGTCTCAAGTTGTTTGGTCCGCGCTTTTATCTCAGTCATCTGTTCGAGAAGCTTGTCGGCCTCCGCCTTAAGCTCGGTTTGGGATTTGCCATCGGCCAAGGCCTGCTGATACCACTTGCCTTGGGGATTTTTATAAAGGGCGATTTGGCTGCCGGTTTCATTCTGCTGATGCTTGAGTTGGTCGAGCTCCCGCTGCAGCGACCGACGCTGCTCGTCCAACTTACACAAAACATCGATATCGCAGGTGAATCGCTTATCCTTCGCCGCCTTTTTGAATCGATCCGGATCCTGGCGAATCAGCTTGATGTCAATCATTTCCTTATCCCGTATTAGCTATACCAAAAAAAATGCCCTGAGCCGCTCATCAGCGTCTCAGGGCAACCAATTCCGCTATACCGTTAAATCATGCCCGGCGACGCCGATATCGGCTATACCAGAACCACGAACTATAACTATACAGTGAGATACCGGCAACGCCAGAAGCGGCGCTGCTGCAGAATGAGGTCAAAATACCGGCACAACTCGCGGGCATGATACATCCTCTAAACAGACAATACCATATTGTTACACAATCACATACGCAAGGTCAAGTTCGATCTTTCACTCGCAGCTCATCGATCCGTCAATATCGGACCAGCATGAAAAATGCACGCCCGGGAGGACTCGAACCTCCAACCCTCAGGTCCGAAGCCTGATGCTCTATCCAATTGAGCTACGGACGCGGGTATCTTAAAGCTCGATTATCAAGTCCCGGTGAAGGGCAACAGGGCCAGAAATCTGGCCTTCTTGATCGCTCGGCGGATGTCTCTTTGTTCGCGGGCGCTGGTCCCCGCACGCTTACGGGACATCATCTTATTGCTGGCGGTCAGAAACTTGTGCAGAAGATCAACCTCCTTGTAATCCACAATCGGTCCCTTCCAGTTCTTGCCTGCCCGATTCGGAAAACGACTCTTGCCCTGCTGACCACGGTATTTCTTGCCTGCATCCCTTTTGGCCATGCGATAATCACTCCTTAACTTGCTGCATTATCTTGTCGAACTCAGCTTCGTCTACCACCTCGGATTCCTCGATCAACATGATCGGGATACCGTCACGGATGGGATAACGCCGGCGGGTGGACGAATCCGTACTGTACAACCAGTCGCCAACCTGTACCAAGCGGGCATGACTCTCCGGACAAACCAGAATCTTCATCAACTCCGGATCCATGGCCTGGCTCATGATCGCCACCCGTCTCCATATAAAGAAACTACCGATGAGACCGCCACCGGCCCCACTCGGCCAATCCCATAATATAATCTCACATGCACAATCAATCAAGCCCACCATATAGAAGCCAATCACCAAACCGCCCCGGAGCCGCCAAATCCCTTTACCTTGTGGTAAAGCTGCTGAACATATATCCTTAATCTATAATCTATAAGCCGCAACATCGACCCAACGGGCGATTAGCTCAGCTGGCTGGAGCGCTTCCCTTACAAGCCTTTTTCTTACTGCAAGTCATGATCTCGCCCGTCTTTACCCGCGTTTTTTGGAGTCAGAATGAGGTTATATACTACGGACAGACTCATTATAGACTGCTGACGCAAAAGTGACGCCGGCAACAGATTATAACAATAGTCAAAGCTGCGAACCCGAAAGAGTGATTCT
>CP070790.1:2470790-2477786 GCA_020346805.1 Planctomycetota bacterium | reverse complement strand
ACTGTCATGGCTGGCGGCAAGCACGCGTTGCTCGAACTTGTGATGGCTACTCACGCCGGTAACACAACCGAGGAGTTTTCACAAATCGTAAAGGATTGGCTGGCCACGGCCAAACATCCGAAGACCGGCCGTTCATATACAGAGATGGTCTATCAGCCGATGCTTGAACTGCTTACCTATCTGCGCGTAAACGGCTTCAAGACCTACATTACCTCAGGTGGAGGTATTGAATTCCTACGTGCTTGGGCCGAAAGGATTTATGGCATTCCTCCAGAGCAAGTCATCGGCAGCAGCATCAAGACTAAATATGAAATAAGAGACGGTAAGCCGGTCCTCATGCGCCTGCCTGAGTTAAATTTCTTTGACGACAAAGCTGGCAAGCCGGTAGCGATCAATCAGCATATTGGTCGTCGTCCTATTGCGGCTTTTGGGAATTCCGATGGCGACCTGCAAATGCTGCAGTGGACGGCTGCTGGTAAAGGCCCCCGATTCTGTCTTTATGTTCATCATACTGATGCCCAGCGCGAGTGGGCCTACGACCGCGAGTCCCACTTTGGGAAACTCGACAAGGGCCTGGATGAAGCGCATAGAAAGAAGTGGACGGTCGTGGACATGAAGAAGGATTGGAAAGTCTTTTACCCATTCCAACTGGAGAATAAGGGAAATCAGAAATGAACTTCTTTCGATTTCACGTTGCAGTAATCTTACTGGCATGCTGCCCGGTTATTGGATTTACTGCGGAACAGGATGCGGAAAAGGCCGTGGAAAAGGCGGTGGAAAAGGCCGCAGAAAAGGCCGCAGAAAAAGCAGTGGAAAAGGCTGCAGAAAAGGCTGCAGAAAAGGCTGCGGTAAAGGAAGAACGCCCTGACAAATGGAAAGGTCCGACAAAAGTCCACTACTTAGTATTTGTCATTGACGTCGACAACATCGACGGCGCCGCCCAGAGTTTTGTCGCCAACTTCTTCATCCACCTTCGCTGGAAGGATGAACGCCTGGCAGGGAATGCGGAGTCTACGCGGTCAATTCCCTTGGAGGAAGTCTGGAATCCCCGGGTTCTGCTCGTGAACCAGGGGGGCATTGTACGGTCTTCGCTACCGGAGATCGTCGAGGTAGGATCCGACGGTACTGTGATCTACCGCCAGCGCTATGTCGGGCCCCTGTCCCAGCCACTCGAACTGTCAAAGTTCCCTCTGGATGAACACCGTTTCACGATCCAGTTTGCAGCAGTGGGATCCCGGCCCGACGATTTGGAATTCATACCGGATGTCGTGACAGACATAGAAGAATTGACCGGCGGGGGCATTTCAAAGCAGCTATCGCTGCCGGACTGGGAAATAGTGAAATACGAGATCACATCTCATCCTTACCAACCTATCGCAGAGCTCCAGATTGCGGGATTTGCCTTTGAGTTCATAGCCAAACGCCGTTTTATCTACTATCTCTTGCAGGTGATGGTACCGCTGGCAGTGATTGTCTTGATGTCCTGGGCAGCGTTCTGGATCGATCCCAGCCAAGTCGGTTCTCAGATAGGAGTGGCCACAAGCTCCATACTGACCCTGATCGCATATCGTTTCGTGCTGGCGGGCCTGCTTCCCCGCCTGCCCTATATGACCCGCATGGACTACTTCACGCTGGGCAGCACGATACTGGTGTTCCTGGCGTTGGTCGAGGTGATCTCAACGTCCTATCTCGCCCACCACAAGCGCCGCGGATTGGCACGTAAGATCGATCATGTGTCTCGTGTTGCTTTTCCAGCGGTTTTTGTGGCGCTGTTTGCCGGATCGCTGTTTATCTAATCTCGGCAGCAGGAAGATTTCAGGAGGGACAGTCATATAAGAAAGAGCACGACGAGGCCTTGCTGGCAAATACTGGGCGGATTCATAACATCTTGTCGTAGAGCAGGTGTCGAGTTCGACACCATTCGAGGCGAAGTATTACCTCATGAGAAAATCGCAGCAGACCCCGCACAACGCTGAAGTATTGGAGCTGATCAAATGAATGTAAAGCAATCTATTGTATTGTTCTGGTGCGTGTTTGCTTCCACAAACTTACTGGCACAAGAACGACAGTCGGATCAAGGGGATGCACTCGCGGGCGAAGACGCTGCTTCGGCCACCCAGCCGGCGGAGGCCCCCGCCTTCTTCCAGCTGGACTACAGCGGTGATCTGTGGACGAGTCCGGCTCTCACGGGCGATTGGGGTGGTTTGCGAAATGATTTGGCACAGAAGGGCATCTCGTTCAACGTGGAAGTCCTTCAATTCGCCATGGGAAACGCTCACGGCGGCAGGGACACCAGCGAGGCTTTTCGGTACGCCGGATCGGCCGACTACATTCTGCAGCTTGACACCGGACGGATGGGTTTATGGCCGGGCGGATTCGCCAAGATCCGCGGTGAGACGGTCTTCGGAAAGAGCATCAACGACAAGGTCGGATCGATCTCCCCGACGAACTTCGACGCACTTTTCCCCGGGCCCGACGACTGCGGCCTCACGACGCTGACGGAAGCGTATTTCATGCAGTTTCTCAGCGAGAAGCTGTACGTGCTGGCCGGCAAGATCGATTTTACCCGACTGCCCGGCGGCAACGCGTTTACGGGAGATGCATACAACCAGTTCTTGAACACAGCCCTTTGGCAGGATCCGACGACTTTTGCCCTGATCCCATACACCGCGTTGGCGGCTGGTGTGGGCATGATGCCCACGAAGTGGTTCGACGTCGCCACGTTCGTGATCGATTCCCACGGCCGACCGACTCGCACCGGGTTTGACACCGCCTTTCACTCCCCCAACGGAATGACACTATTGCAGGCGTTCGCATTCCACATCAAGCCCTTCGGTTTGCCCGGAACGCAACGATTCAACTTTGCCTGGAGCTCGCGAGACCGCATTGATCTCGACGACACAGGTCGTCTGTTGTTGTCCGGCGCAGCAGCCCCTTCTTTTGAGCGACTGAACCTGCCGAA
Organism: Planctomycetota bacterium; assembly: GCA_020346805.1. Taxonomy (GTDB): domain Bacteria; phylum Planctomycetota; class Phycisphaerae; order UBA1845; family PWPN01. The sequence continues at coordinate 2,474,824 of CP070790.1, read as the reverse complement.
GAACCTCCTCACACCCGGCCAGCAGTTGCCGAAGGTCAGGGGCATCGCCACCCGCTTCCTGCTGAGCCGACTGCTGGAACCGAGTCCTCGCCCGGACGACTGGGCCTTCTGGTACGACTTCGACCAGTATCTCTATGTGGAGGCCGAGGATCCCACCCAAGGCGTGGGTGTTTTCGGCCGGTTCGGATGGTCACCCGGAGACTCGAACCCCATCGAGGCCTGCTACACATTCGGGATTGGCGGCAAGGGCATCCTTCCTGAACGTGATCATGACCGCTTCGGCATCGGCTACTACCATATCAACTTCAACGACGGTCTACCCGCCTTGTCCGGTATTCATTCTGAACAGGGCGTGGAACTCTTCTATAATATAGAAGTTACCCCATGGTTGCACATTACTCCGGATCTGCAGGTGATCGTGAATCCTGGCGGCGGATTCCAGGATCGCGACGTGGCCCTCGTCTACGGCTTACGGGCACAAATGAGTTTCTAAGCACGAATAAACGAATAAGTCCTCTTCAATAAACGAGAATAACTGACACAAATCATTTCTAGAATTCAGACGTTGAGGTTTAGCTCGTAATATTTGCATCTTAGCCGGAAAAAAACATTTTGTTGACCGAGTAATCCCATTGATGAAAATAATCTCAACCAACTCAACATCGAGCCTCATTTATGTTATAATGGAAGCCGACAAGGCAGGTGATCTCCAAGCGCCAGCGCCCGATGGGAAATATCCGTTTAAAGGTACTAGCATGTTTTGCCCCCGACTTAGCCACGCACCAAAGCAGTTCAAGACAAGCAGGCATCAGGGTTTTACGTTGATCGAGGTTTTGGTAGTAGTTGCCATTATTGCCCTGCTGATGGCGATCCTGTTGCCATCACTGCAGCAAGCCCGTAACCAGGCCAAAAACCTGACCTGCAAGGCAAATTGTAAGCAGATTGGAACTATAATGGCAGCGTATCAGTCTGAGTATAAGGGTTATGTCCCGGTCATGTTCTCTTTTGCCGAAGGGGAGTTCCCGGTCAGTAAAGGTTCACAAGCCCCTATGAGGGTCGCCTATCTTTCGCTTGCTTTTCGTAACTACGACGCGAGAACCAGAGGGCTCAAGTCGAAAACGAATGGGCTTCTTGATCCAGACAAAAAATGGCCTACTCCAGATACCCACATCAAATATCCCGGCACAGACCATTATTATGTAGATGAGTATTTTCAACGTTTCATGCCGGATTACTACGTTTGTCCGTTCGAGCGTGAAAAGGCTGACGCCACAACCATAGGAAATTATGATTCAGGAATTGTCAGGTATGGCGGCAGGCGGGACTGCTATATTACCAATCAATGGGAGAAAAATTACTATTTACGCGGCGCTAACATTGGGGATTACCCTGCCAGAAACACTCTTACCACCGGGGACGGATATATTAAATACACGGCCACCACATGGAATAGAATGAAACCCCAGCATTATCCGAATGAGAACATATATTTTTATGACGGCAAAAGACTTCCCTTTATATCGAACAGTGTCAAACTCGATCACCCACAAAAATGCCGAGTATCCGCCAATGCACACCGCCGGTGGACCGCGTCAGATATGCGCCGCTTGAGGTGTGCAAGCACCAGCGAAATCACAGTCGCTATTTGCTGCATGGGTGAACACTTCACACAACGCGGAAGTCAACGGATAAACCGCGGGAGTCATCGGACTGCAAATGGTGGTGGTACAAATGCCATCTTCGGCGACAGCCATGTCGAGTGGGTTAAGGGAACACAAATATGCTGGTGGTCGGCTGCTCAATCAATAGAACCATGATAGTGAGCACTTTCAAAATACCAAGGCAACAGGCCGCCAATGAAAAAGTTTGGTCTTCACGCCCCACAAACTCTATATAATATGTGACCTCAAAGGGCATATCGTCTAAAAACATACCCTCAACAGTGACGGATAAAACTGTTCCATGGGATTCAATCGGCAAGGCGAACGCAGTATTTCAATGATCTCGTCTTTACCTCTTGAAAGGTTAACGTATTTACACATTTCATATCAAATCCGACTATTTTTTCATCTTCGCCGTCAGTTTCCGGACATTGGATGCAAATTGCAGGTCGTAGTCTCGCTGGATGCGTTTTCGCAGTCCGGAATCCTGAGATATAACGATCAATCGAGTAAGATCTACCGTACCCAGCTCCAGGTGGACACCCGAGTCGGCAACCTTCCAGTTGATGTCTTTTGTGCCATCGTAATTAATTTCAAACACACTGCCGGGCTCGATCCACGAAGGTATATTTATTTTGACAAAAGCGTTTTGCTGCGGTTTTACAACGGTACCTAACCGGTCGGAAGCCATGTTATCGTTCACCACCAGAACCACGATCGAATCCGCACCCGCCAGCAACGAACGAACCCACAAGAGTCTCGGAGCCTTAAGCGGTATGTCGGCCGGGCAGCCAAGGGTAATCAGCGGGGCGGCGGTGCGTAACTCCGCACCCATCAGACCGATCTCTGTCCATAACGCAACCATCTCGGGATTATCCCCGCCGCACCCATGATAGCGATTGTTGGGTGAATACCACCAGTAGGAAATAGCCTTGGTCCCGGCAGCCAATGCGTAATATACCTCGACGCGTTTCTCTTCCGGCGTCGGCCCGCGGTAAGGAAACTCCTCAGGCTTAAAATCAAATCGGCAGGTATGCAGGATCAGGTGCATCGGGTCGGGAGCGGCAGCCGACTGATAGATGGTTCCAACCGCGTAGACATAAGTGGGCTTGACGTAAGCACCGATGTTCGTCGGGTCGGCACTCCATACACTCTGTACCGCCTCCTGGTAGTAAGGGTCGGCACAAGGAATGTCGGCAAGCTGGGCATACATATACCAGTTCTCCGGCTTGAAGGTATTATCCACGTTCAGCAGTATGGGGGCGTTGGCCTGGTCATGACGGCGAAACAGCTTGCATCTCTCGACCAGCCATTGTCCCAAGCTTCCCAGCCGGCGCGACGGTTCGAGCATCCGGCTCATAAAATCGGCGGCGTCGGGCTCATCGGTGAGGAAGTAGAAAACAGGATCGCGTTTTGGGTTGACCCAGGTCAGCATCTGACGCATTCCGAGGGATTGCAGCAGCTTCAATCCCTCTTCACTATTCATATAACTGTTGCCCGGCCCGCCGCAGTGACTCATATGGACATTGATGTTGTGCTCGGCCATATCAGTCAGGAAGCGGCGGGCGATGTCCTCCGGCGATTCGCCGCGCGTATTGCAACCCCACATGCCGTATACCATGCCCAGTTGCCAGGCTCCGATACCTGCCAGTGCGGTTGAGCCGTCATCATAATCCGCCTGGAAGAAATGATAGCTGCCTTCGGAAAGTGGTTTATCCAATTCGATAACCACCGGGACAGTATCGACCGAACTATCTGAAACTATGGTACAGCGTTCCGTAACATCTTTCCCATCGACAAAAACTTTTTCGGGAGCCACGCCCGTTCCACTGTGATGACGCAGATAGGCAAAAACCTTGTCCAGTGCGGGAGAAAAATTGATACTGAAAAATCGCGGTTGCCGTCTTGAGGTCCTGATATCCGCCTGCAGCCATTTACCCTCATTGATCGGCAGGCCCACCTGCAATGTGTCAACTTTCGGATTGCGGCGCAGTCTTATCGTAACCTCCGCTATTGAGCCGGGGGAAACCGTCATCGGTTCAACCTTCCACCAGACCGGCTCGCCGGCTTCGATCAACTTATCAATTTGATCTTTGGGCAGTTTTGAAAACTTCAAGCTGGATGGATATTTTTCGTCTCCCTTCACCTTGACCTCACACTCCGGCGCAATTCCTTTGGCCAAGCTGATTCCGTTAAACAGAACATCTTGAACCTGAATACCATTTTCTCCGGTATTCTTGAAATAGGCGAACACATAAGCACCAAGCGGCATGCCTTTATAACCATAACGAACTTTCATGCCACTCTCATCTGTCCATGACCAGCCTTCACGCCACAGGGGAGCAAATTCGGGAAACTCGACATCTGGCCGGT
>CP070790.1:2463112-2470690 GCA_020346805.1 Planctomycetota bacterium | reverse complement strand
TTGGGTGCCCCATCCTCGCCGCGGCGAGGGTGGGGGACGGATGATGTTCACCTCTCTCCTTTCTACTTTCTCGCCCGTACGGGTGCTGGTCATGGTCGAGACCCGGCGAGCCGGGACGAGACCCGCCGTTCATCTCTTATATCCTCTTGCTTCCTTTTTTGATTTCTTGCCCTGAGCCCTGAGTTTATAAAAGGGTCGAAGGATTCGACTGTTCTTATCTACACCATTTCCATGATTTTAGTCATTTGATCGACGGCATGTTTGTCGCCGACACGTCGGGCGGCGGCGATGCCCTGCTGCAGGACCGGTTTGGCCTCGTCTTTGCGATCCAAGGCAATCAGAGTGTTGGCCCGCTGGTACCAGGCGACGATATAATCGGGATCGAGTTGGTTGACACGGGCGAACTGCTGTAGGGCCTCTTGGTGCCGATCGGCCTTTGCATACTCCATGGCCAGGCTGAAATTCAAAAATACGTCTCCCGGTTCGTCGGCCAACAGTTTCTCGATCTGTTCGATACGCGACAACGTCAACTCCCCTTTATGCGACTCGGTAACAAGCCCGCGCTTCGCCTGGGGCCACCTTCGGTGGATCTCACCATGGGCGGATCTTCGAACTCGACCTCGACATACCACCCGAGCGCTGATATCGAAACACTCTATGCGTCCGGCAGGGGCCTAGTCAAATCAAAGCTTGCAACCTCAGTACAGTCTCTTAGACTACCAAAACTAACCGTGCGCGAGAGTATGCGGACTCGGTTGATTAGCTGCACGCGTAAGCAAGCGGATCACAATCTTGCCCTAAAGGTTGTGTTTTCGATTATCTGCGTCAGTTCAGGGCATGGGAGCTTCTTTCGATGACCGAAACGCCGCCGGCACCGAATAGAATCTGGCTATCGCTAATCGTAGGTTGTGCATTGGCTCTGCCGGCCGGTTGGCTGCTGGCGACGCTGGCGGTATTGCCCATGTTTTTGGGCCTGTTCTTCTTTTTGTTGTTCGGCCTGCTGATCGGAGCCATCATGTTTCGTTTCGGACGGGCCGCCCGTCCGGCCCCCAGGTCCAAACTGATCGCCGTTGGATGTATGGCATCGCTCGTGGTTTGGGCCGTCGCCCTGGTAACCGAGTACCGCAACTTCCCCACCGATGCCGCCAAGGCGGTACGTGATTCATTTCCCTCCCGCTCGTTTGTCAAGACGGACCTGGAGCGGATCAGGCATGAAACTCACCGGCATGTATTGAAACAGCTAAAGGAAGATTATTCCCCCGGTGGGTTCGTCGGCTATTTGCGCTGGGCGGCCACGGACGGAACCCTAAAGTGCCCGCGAATCTTCGGCCAGGACACCGCAACATACCAACTTCATCAACGTGGGGTAATGTGGATAATCCGGGTTGTTTTGTCGCTAGTGATGGTCGGCTTTACCACCATTACCCAGTTCATCGGTCTTGCCGAATCACCTAAGTCAGACGATCAAGTTGATGAAAATGAACAATAACCCCCTGCAGGATAGTAAGATACGTAGCTTATCGACCATGTTTGCGAGGGCAGTTGGCCACGCATATAATTGGCCCGGCGCGAATATTGGAGTCTTGGGAACGTATTGATATGACGCTTAGATCGTGTTTTGGCATATTACGGCTCGGCTTATTCTGGTTGATTATTATTGCTGCTGCTTCGCTGATTCTGGCCCTGCTGCCGCGGTCGTTGAACGGCGCGACGCCCATGCCGCCAAAGGAACGGGCCGAACGGCTGACCTTCGACGAGGAAACTCAAACGTGGGTGCGGGCCCCCACCCCGATTCCGGGCACGGAAGACGGCGACCTGGATATCGCCCGGCAGATGCTGGCCCGCGGCCAATACAAAAAGGCGCGCAAGGCGGTAAAGAAGTGGATGAAACAGTACCCGACTTCACCGCGTTATGCCGAGGCCCTTTACGTGAGGGGAACGGCTTATCTGGAATCGGGCGACTATGCCGCTGCCCATAAGGATTATCAGCAGTTGTTGGATGAGTTTCCGGGATCGGATTATGCGGAGCGGGCCTTGTCCGCAGAGTTTCGAATAGCCGAGCAGTACCTGGCCGGCAAACGCCGCAAGATCTGGGGCGGGGTCTTAAGGTTGCGCAACTACGACGGTGGATTGGAGATTATGGATGATCTGTCCATCAATTATGCGGATACGCCTTATGCGGAACTGGCCCAGTTGGCCAAGGCGGAGTATTACTATGCCAGCGGGGAGTTTGAGTTGGCCGAAGACGCCTATGCTCAGTTCGCCCGTGACTTCCCGCGAAGCCGATATCATCCCAAGGCCTTGTTACAGAGTGCCCGTGCTGCTTTGGCCAGTTTCCCCGGCGTGCATTTCGATGACGCCGGTTTGATTGAGGCACAGGAACGGTTTTCGCAGTTTACCAAGTTATATCCCGGATTGGCCCAGCAATTGGATGTACCGGTGATCCAGGATCAGATTGCTGCTACTCGCGCGGACAAGACTTACCATATTGCCAGGTTTTACGACAAGACTGGTCATCAAGGTGCGGCGGCGTTTTACTATCGGGCCGCGGTAACTAACTGGCCCGATACCCCGGCGGCGGCCCAGGCCCAGGGCCGACTTATCATTTTGGATGCCGTCCTGCCTCCGGTTGATGTAGAGCAGATCGATGGGGTAAATGAAGAGTCTCCGACTCAAGGAGGCGAGTGATGAAATACTTTGGCTTATCAGGCCGATGCGGACGTGTCGAGACTATGCGCTGGATGATGGTTGTCTGGCTCTTGGGCTTGGCAGCGGGTTGCGGTTATTCGACGCAGTCGCTGCATCGCAAGACGGTAAATACGGTTTACGTGGAGATGTTTCAATCGAAGGAATTTCGTCGGGGTATCGAGTTTCAATTGACCGAGGCCCTGCGCAAGCAGATCGATCGTGCTACCCCTTACAAGAACGCCCGGCGCGAAAAAGCCGATACTGTTTTGTCGGGTGAGGTTCTCGAGTGGCGGGAGGCTACCATCGGACGTAGCTTTATTACCACTCTGCCGCGTGAGACGGCCGCCACCCTGGCCATTCGTTATCGCTGGCAGGATGTGCGAACGGGGAAATTGTTGGTCGATCAACCGCGACTGGTAACCACCATTCAATATGTTCGTCCGGTGGGCGAAACCACCTTTGACGCCCGCGAGGATGCGGTGAACAAGCTGGCCCGCAAGGTGGTAAATAGCATGGAAACCGGCTGGTAAAGCCCCTATAATGAAATGTTAGCGGTTTTTACATCAAAGCGGCGGGCATTTCTCGGACGTAAACAGTAAAATAGGCAGAGGGGGTACGAACAAGTGGTGGGTTGGTATAATTAACCGACCAGGGAATAAACTGATGTCTGACAAACCTCCGGATAATAATGAGCGCCAGGGACCGAATCGGTCGGGCAGACCTCCCATGGGCATGTCCCGCGGGGTGTTTGGCTGGGTGGTTTTCATTCTCTTTTCGCTGATGTTGGTCACCATGGTGATGAACAACAGGGACAAGAGAAACGAGCTGTCCATGGATGAGTTTTACCGCAATTTGGAGGAAAAGAATATCAAAAATATGACCATCCGCACTGATGGGAGTGTATTCGGAGAGTTAGAGCATGTTAAGGGAAAGGAGGAGACAACTAAGTTCGAGGTCGATATGCCACCGGCGCTATCCCATGACCGTAAGTTCGTCGAGTATGTGCGGGAAAAGTGCCCGGAAGCGCAAGTCGACTACGATAGCAACAGCGGCTACTTTTATCAGGTACTGATCACTATTGTGCCGTGGATTTTGGTCTTTGCTTTTATTTGGTTTTTCCTGTTTCGTCAGCTCCGCGGTTTCGGTGGCGGGCCGGGGGGAATGTTGGGCAGTTTCGGCCGATCCAAGCATCGGGTTACCTCCAAGGAGCATACCAACGTTACTTTTAACGATGTGGCGGGTATCGATGAGGCCAAAGAGGAAGTGGCCGAAATTATAGAGTTTCTCAAGAATCCAAAACGTTTCCAGAAATTAGGCGGGCGGATACCGCGCGGCGTTCTTTTGGTGGGTGATCCCGGTTGCGGCAAAACCTTGTTGGCTAAAGCCATCGCTGGTGAAGCGGAGGTGCCCTTCTTCAGTATTTCGGGCAGCGATTTTGTGGAAATGTTTGTCGGCGTAGGGGCGTCGCGGGTTCGCGATTTGTTTAAGCAGGCCAAGGAAAACTCGCCTTGTATTATTTTCCTGGATGAGATCGATGCCGTCGGCCGACGCCGGGGTACCTCATACACCGGGGGTGGACACGATGAACGTGAACTGACCCTGAACGCGATCCTGGTGGAGATGGATGGTTTCGAAACCTCGGACCAGGTTATTGTGATTGCGGCCACCAACCGAGCGGACGTGTTGGATCCGGCCCTGGTTCGTCCCGGGCGATTTGATCGTCAGGTGTATGTTCCCTTGCCCGATGTGGCGGGGCGACTGGAGATTCTTCGCGTCCACGCCAAGAAGATCAAACTGGGTCCGGACGTTGATTTTCAGCGCTTGGCCCGCGGTACCCCAATGTTCAGCGGAGCGGATTTGGCGGCGATTATCAACGAGTCGGCTTTGTTGGCGACCATGGGCAACAAAGATAATGTGGAGATGGACGATCTGGAAGAGGCGCGTGACAAAGTTCGCTGGGGTCGGGCGAAGAAGAGTCGCGAGATTGATGACAAGGAACGAACCGCCACCGCCTGTCATGAAGCCGGCCATTCCTTGATTCAATGTTTGCTGCCCGATGCCGATCCGTTACACAAAGTTAGTATTATTCCGCGCGGACCTTATGGCGGTGCCTCATTCTCGTTGCCGGAGAAGGATCGCACCAACTACAACGAAAAATGGATACACGCACAATTGCGCATACTCTGTGCCGGTCGTATTTCCGAGGAGTTATGCTGTGGTGACGTTAATACCGGGGCGTCAGCGGATATTCGGCAGGCTACGGATATGGCACGCAAGATGGTGACCGAATGGGGCATGAGCGATCGTTTGGGTTTTGTTTATTATGGTGATGATCCACACCGATCGAGTATTTTTGTGGATTTGCCCGGCGGACAGGAATATTCGCAAACCACCGCCCAAGTCATCGACGAAGAGGTTCACCGGATCATCGATGAGGCCTACGCCGATACGCGAAAGATGATTGAAGAGAATCGGGAAAAGCTGGAAGCAATTACCCAGGCCTTGCTGAAGTATGAGACCTTGGATGCCTCGGAGGTTCATGCCTTGATTCGTGGCGAGTCTCTGGAGCGTCCGACGGTCAGCGATATATTGGATGCCGATCAAGCGGACCGGGCCGCCCAATCCGTAAAGCCTTCTTCGCAGCCGGTGGCGCCACCCGAACCTGACTTGGGATCGGGACCGTTACCTCAACCCGGATAAGTTTTATAAAGGCAGTGTAAAGAAGTCCCCGCAAGATGAGGTCCGTAATAATGGCCGATGCGGATATCGTTGTTATTGGGCTTGATGAGTTACCAGGCGTTGTTGATTTGTTCAACGAGGTATTTCGTCCCCCGCGCGATCAGGCCTTCCTTGAGCGCAGGTTGGCCGGCAAGGTCAATCCGTTGATTCTGCTGGCCCGGGTCGAGCGGCAACCCGTTGGTTTTGCCCTTGGTTATGAACTGAAGCCCAGTACTTTTTATTGTTGGCTGATCGGTGTGGTGCCCGATTATCGACGTGCTGGTATCGCTTCTCAACTGATGGGTGCCCTGGTTGCTTTAGCGGCAGAAAGCGGATACAAGCTGGTTCGGTTTGAATGCTTCAATCGACAGCGCCCCATGCTGCACCTGGCTATCAAGCAGGGTTACAACGTTGTGGGTGTTCGGTACGACAGCGACACCGGCGACAACCTGTTGATTTTGGAGCTTGATGTCAGCGACCTGCGGCATTAATCTTCATATTGTAAAATATCCAAGTTATTAACGATGATTGGGCGCGTGTTTATCATCGTTGACCGGCTGCATAATACAATTACCTTGCGATACGAGAATACGGATTATGAGCGGCAAGACAATTAGTCGAATTGGCGTGATGACCGGTGGGGGTGATTGTCCCGGTCTTAATGCCGTCATCCGGGCGGTTACCAAGACCGCCGTCTTCCAATACGGGCTTGAGGTATGGGGTATCGAGGACGGATTTTTGGGCTTGATCCGTAATCGTATACACCCTCTAAGCACCGACGATGTATCCAATATACTTACTCGCGGCGGTACTATTCTGGGAACCAGTAACAAGGCCGATCCCGCCCGCTATGCGGTGGGCAAGGATGCCGACGGCAAGCCTGTCTTCGAGGACGTTACCAATCGGGTCATCGAGCATATCGAATCCTGCAAGCTTGATGTCCTGGTGTGCATCGGCGGGGATGGGACCATGACCGGCGCCGCCGGGCTGACTAAAAGGGGTGTACGCTGCGTTGGAGTACCCAAGACCATCGATAACGATCTGTTGCATACCGAAGTCACCTTCGGTTTTCAGACGGCGGTGAATACCGCCACCGAGGCCCTGGATAAAATTCATACCACTGCCTCCAGCCACCATCGGGTGATGCTGGTGGAGATGATGGGGCGAAACGCCGGTTGGCTGACTTTGCACAGTGCGGTGGCCAGCGGGGCCGACGTGATTCTCATACCGGAAATACCTTACCAACTCGAGGTTATTTGCGAGCATTGCCTGTATAGAAGTCGGCACGGCAAGGCTTTCACCATCATTGCAGTGTCGGAAGGGGCCAGGCCCGAAGGTGGAAAGCAGGTGATCGATCGTGTGATTCAGGATAGCCCTGATCCGGTTCGCCTTGGCGGGGTAAGTGAGGTGCTTAGTAGGCAGATTGCCGAGGCCACCGGGCTGGAATGCCGGGCGACGATCTTGGGTCACGTTCAGCGAGGTGGCACCCCGGTGCCGGCCGATCGCGTTCTGGCAACCATGTTCGGTCACAAGGCGTTGGAGTTGTTATTGGCCGGTAAGTTTAATGAAATGGTAGTGATGCAGCAGGGTCAAATTACCAGCGTGCCCATCGAATCGGTCGCCGGTCAACAGCGTTTGGTTCCCCTCGATCATCCTTTGATTGCCGCCGCCAGAGGCACGGGAGCGACCTTCGGTGACAAACCGGCGAAGCATTGATACACTCAGACGCAGCTTAACCTACTCACACACGGTCGAGTCGTAATGATTCGCGGTATAAGTAACGGCGGCGCTTGCCCGCCGGTTTCGTACTATTTAATCAACTTGTTGACCACCTGTTTGAGCAGTATGGGCTCGATGGGTTTATCGATATAGGCGTCCGGCTCGCTGCCCATAAACTGGCCCATATCGTCAGCGTCGAATTTTACGCCGGTCCGCTCGGCGATAGCGGTCAGCATAACCACCGGAATACCGGCCAGTTCCTTGTCATTCTGCAGTTCATTGAAGACGGTGAATCCGTCTTTCTTGGGCATGTGCACGTCGAGGATAATCAGTTGCGGTTTCTGTGCGCGGGCCACCTGCAAGGTTTCCTCACCGTCCATTGCGGTCAGCAGTTCACAGGGGATGTCGTCCAGGGTCTGGCGTATCAGATCGATACAATCCTGTTCGTCCTCG
>CP070790.1:2458797-2463012 GCA_020346805.1 Planctomycetota bacterium | reverse complement strand
GCTTTTTCGGTTGATTACGTCGGCGGGTATGGCTACTGTTTTGCCACCGGCCTTGGTGATGGAATCGGCCACTTTCTCCGCGGCATCCACATCCAGATCCAGGATGGCCACCTTTACCCCGGAAGCGGCCAGATGTCTGGCGATACCGCTGCAGAGGATCCCGCCGCCACCGGTTATAACCGCCGTTTTGCTCGTCAAATCAAAAAGCTTGTTCATGGCATCACCTCAACAGGCATAATAGCGAAAAGCCTGCTGATTCTCAAAAATTCCTGGGCAATTTGTCATTAGCCCGGCGCATTAAAACGGCCGACATGTAAGGTCGGCCGTTCTAGCATCGAATTATGAGGTCAATCAGACTCCGTACTCGGCTTCTGGCGTGGCTTCACTGTAGGGATCGAACCACTCGGGCTTGAACTCAATTCGCTTATCGGTTTTCATGGCGATGTTGGCACACAAGGCCACCACCGCGTCGGCCAAGGCCACTCGGCCGTGACAGCGAGGTGCGTACCTTAAGTCGGGATTGGGCTTTGCTTCACTGGGATACTGAATTGCATCCGGGTTACGGATGAGCCAGGCCAAATGTTCCTGTTCTTCGCGATAACCCCGGCTGGTCAGGGTGTCGGCGGTACCAACCGCCCCTCCCCATGCCGCGGTGGAGCCTGATTCGGCCTGCGGTCGGCTGAGACGCTGTTCGGCCCAGGTAATCCGTGTATCCTTGGATCCTCGACCTTCCTTGAATAAGTAGGCCTGTTGCTCAGAGTCTACAATCAAGCTACCCCGCGTACCCAAGACCTGTTCGCCGTAACCGTTGAAGGCATTGGTACAAATGGAGGAGTAAGTGACTACCGCATTATGAGCATCTTCGCCGAATTCATAGATAAGGAAAATATGGTCGTCAACCTCGCGGCCGTCGGTGAAGAATGAAACAACTCCCGTTCCCTTGACTACGGTAGGACGCGCGTGGTGGAGGAAAATGCTGGCGGCATCCAACTGATGACTGCCGAGCTCGACCATTAAACCACCACCGGTCTTATTATCCAAACGCCACTGAATCAACTGCTCAAGCGAATCATATTGGTACTTGGCAAAATCGATATTCTTGTCATCCTCAGGAATAGCCGGTTTCCAGCCATCATAGGCTCCGGTTTCGGCACCAGGTAATCCCGCAACCCCTTTCTTTTTGGTCTGGTTACGGTGCCAGTAAGCCTGGATGTGACGGACATCTCCCAGGATCTCGGGCTGCTCGATGATCGAACAGCAATTGGCATACAGGTAGCTGTAATGTCGCTGGTGGCCGACGGCCAACAATTTCTTCTGTTTGTCGGCTACCCTAACCATGTTCTTGCATTGAGCGATGGTCTTGGCCATCAGCTTTTCGCAAAGAACGTGTTTACCGGCTTGCAGGGCTTCAACCGTCGCCGGTTCATGCAGATGCAGCGGCAAGGCGATGATGATCAGTTCAATGTCCGGATCCTTCAGCATATCCTTATAGTCTTTATAGAGCTTGATATTCTTGGCGTCTTTGCCGTATTTTTCGTTGAACAGTTTGCGTGCCTCTTTCTGGTTTGACGGACGAATCTCTGAATAAGCCACAAATTTAATGTACTTGTCGTTGCTCTGCGTAATGTGAGCGAGACGGCCCTGGGTACCGGTTCCGATGATTCCGGTCCTTACGGGATTGCCGGTGAGTTCACCATATCCCCAATACATGGCCGCGGCTGAAGGGATGGCTACCGCTCCGGTCAGTATTTGCCGCCTGCTGTACCGTGCCGCATCTTCAAAATTGTCTCTACCGATTTGCCGTTGTTTTTCGTTGAGTACCATGAGTTATATTCCTTCCTTATTGTCTATGGCTTTTGTGCCGAATTCTTTTTGCGATTTTGGATTTATCTATAAATTCCTTTTTTTACTGCTTGCCGATAATGCCAGGTAATAATTGGCAATTAGGCAAGGGCATCGATTACTGAGCGGAAGTAGTTTGCATTTTGGGTTCGCGCTTTTTGCGAAGCCAGGCACTTATTAAAGCATCGAGACCACCCCATCGTCCGACGCGCGAAGTCATGATTACCAACAGTGCGATCATCTCAATCAGGTTCTTGTTGACAATCAGGTAATGTCCTTCAACTTGTGGATTTTCCGGGTAACCGGGCCAGGGAAACATGCAGAAATAATACAAGGCCAACAATCCGATGCCGCCGAGGGCCGACAGGGGGGTAAATATCCCAAGCATCAGACCAATCCCCACTCCGGTGAGGGCCAGCATATTGGCCCAATCAATAAATTCGGTCTGGCTGCTTTCAATTGGTGGGGCACCGGCGGCAAGCTGCTCCGGGCTGCAAGCATTAACTACTTTTGACTCCAGATCCTTCAGCGGTTTTTCCACCCGCTCGAGCAAGGCATTCATCGCTGTATTCTTCTTGCCGTAATTGTAGACCAGACGTTCTGTATTATAATCCATGCTCCCCAAGTTTTTTTCCTGATCTTTGATTTCTTCCAGGAGTTTTTTGTAATCAGCCAACTGAAGCTGGAAGTCGGTATTGTCAATAACTTCCTTAGCCTCTTTTTTCGTTTGGTCGCGTTCAAGGGCCAATTTTTGGGTTTGATCATCTGTTAGACCATAATGTTCGACCAAGGTATCAAACTTGTCGTCGATACGTTGAGTTATCGATTCTTTGGTCATTCTTTCCAGACCGTCGACATCCCAGACCATCCAGCGGAAGATCGGTCTTAGAGGTCCCGTCGATGCGGTCAGATAAGATGTTGCCCGCCAATCAGGCTGAGCGAGTTTCCAGGCGCCTTCGTAGAAGAAGTGCCATCCAATCGCAATTCGCAGCAGGACCATGAAAAAAATGGTCCACCCGGTAACGGTGCGAAGTGACGGTCGACACGTTGCCAAGTTTGGTGTTGTATCTGCCATAACGTTCTTTCGTTTCTATAGACCCACAAATAATAGTCAGGTTTGTTCTGCTAACGATCCCGGGCCTCAGTGGGTCAATTGCCGGGGCTCAGGTTCACGTCCTCTGACGGCAGGTTAAATGAGAGAATCCGCGGCAAATCACTAGTTTGCTCTGCCGAGGCGGGTTTGAGCACAAGCAGTGCGGCGATTTTAGGGTGATTTTGACAGAAATCGGCGGCTTTGTCGAGTCCCATGACGAATAATGCGGTGGCCAGGGCGTCGGCGGTGGCGGCGTCGTGGGCCAATACTGATACACCGGCCAACTCGTCGGCCGGTTTGCCAGTTCTGGGATCCAATAGGTGTCCATAACGTTTGCCGTCAGAATGAAAATATTGATTATCCGTCCCCGAGGTCCCCAGGGCCCGGTCGCGCAGTCGAACGGTAGCTATGTGTTGTTTGCCGTTTGAAGGATTGCGAATAGCCACCAGCCAGCCGCGAGGATCGCCGGGGGGGCTGCCCAAGCCAAACATACTACTGAGACCGCCCTGTATTAACGCACAATCGATGGCAAAATCTTGACGCATCCGTTTGATTGCCTGGTCGATGGCATAGCCTTTGCCGATACTTCCCAGATTGATCTCCAAGCCTTCGATACGATATTTGACAGTTCTTTGCTCATCGTCGAATTCGACGTGGTGCATGCCGCTTCGGGCCAGAGCGGCCAGGCATTCGGTATCGGTCGGTACCCGTTTGGGTCCCCCCACAAAACCCCATGCTCGGACCAGTGCTCCCGCCGACACATCAAACGCCCCGTCCGTCTGTTCGCTCAACTCAGCGGAGCGCTTTAGTAATTGGTATAACCGATCGTCGGTGTGTACGGGGCCCTGTGCCGCATGCTGATTAACGTAAGACATTTCGCTGCTGTTACTATATACGGTCATCAGCTCTTCGAGCTGTTCGATACAGTCGAGGGCCGCTTCGCCGCCGACCGTGGCGTTGGATATCCTGGGCGGAACAAAGACATTGAATTCACATCCCATGGCCCGTCGGGCAATACACCAATAGCCGAACGAACCATGGTTGTCGGCTTGGATCGGCTTATCATCATCCAGGATTGCACCGAATATTCCTCCGGACGACATGCCTAATCCGCGTGGCGTCAAAAAGGATCTTCGTGACCAATTAGCGGAATTATTCACTCGATGACTTTCCTTCATATCGATCATAGATACCAAAGTATGAACCCCAAACATCGGGTTGACATTATTGTCCAAATAATAGTATCGCCAATCTAATACGGGGATGCAAATTTCCCCGTC
>CP070790.1:2455353-2458697 GCA_020346805.1 Planctomycetota bacterium | reverse complement strand
GGCAAACACATTCTTATGCTTGCTCAACAGGGCGATGGTTTCGTCCACCCAGGGATAACCGAGCTGTGAAACAACTATCCTGAGATCAGAAAATTCGCGGGCCACCTCATCGAGCAGATATGGACGGGCGAATTCCATCTTACTAACGGTGACCGCGTGCACATCCTGATGGAATACCATGGGCATTCCCAGCCGAGCAGTTTCGGCATAAACTCGCATGGCCCCGGTGGAGGCAGGATGGCAATCCTGGGCGGCGGGCCAAGTGGTTACTCCCTTCATGCCTAACTCATCATGGGCCCGGTGAAGCTCGTCAATAGCCTCCCTTGGATGTGCAGGATCG
Organism: Planctomycetota bacterium; assembly: GCA_020346805.1. GTDB lineage: Bacteria > Planctomycetota > Phycisphaerae > UBA1845 > PWPN01. Next base: position 2,458,357 of record CP070790.1, on the reverse strand, counting down.
ACGGCGGCGAAGCCGACCATCTGGTCCGAATACTGGCGGACATAACCGGCTACATATTCGTTGGGAACATCCGCCTGCAAATAATAACTCTTGATGGCCAGTACGATGGTTTTGTCAACGGGGTCGGCGGCGGCAAGATGATCCTCCGGGCCGGCATGGTATGTGGCGGATTCGATGGCGGAGCGGGTTGGGGTACGGCACAGACCCGCTGCACCCCCCAATTGCTCTTCAGATCCCCAAATGTGGGTATGGCAGTCAATTATCATGGCAAACAAGTGAGAATGAGTTATATGACCAAGTCCGGTCCGTAATGACCACAAATCAGTTAATTTCCTACCCGATCGATGAATATTTATATATTAGGATGCAGCTTATATCGAATTCGTCGAATATAATCAATTCTGATAGTTATTTGAACCCGAATCGGTTCAGCCCACTAAATACCGTAATTATGCGATTCTTATACTCATATCCGCCTCAGACGCTCATAACTATATAGAAAAACTATAGATAGATACTATCTCGGCACCTGTATTATCGAACCGTGGCCTGTTTTTTATCCAATTCCTTTGTCCGGGCATCGATAGTATTTATGGTTATTGCAGTGTCGGATCGGTGATATACAATCATCGGCCATGATAAAAACGAAACTTCTGGTTACCGTCGGGCCGGCCTGTAACGATCAGGCCACACTTGCCGCTATGATCGATGCTGGGGTGGATGTATTTCGTCTCAATTTCTCACATGGTACTCTGGATTCACACCAAAAAGCATTAAAAATAATTCGCCGAATCGCCCGGGACCGTGGTACGGTGGTTGCGGTAATGGGAGATTTGTGCGGTCCCAAGATCCGAATCGGTAAAATTGCCGGCGGCCAATGTGAGCTGGTTGCCGGGCAGCAGGTTGTTTTTCAACGTGCCGATATCCTCGGATCGTCCGAACGGTTAAGCAGTAACTATGAATCCCTGGTCGATGATGTGAAAATCGGGCATCGCCTGCTTATCGATGACGGCAAGGTCTTGCTTAGAGCAATTGAGAAACGATCTGACGAGTTGGTTTGCTGGTGCGAAATTGGCGGTCCAGTGAGTGACCGTAAAGGGATTAATTTGCCGGATTCATCGGTATCGGCGCCGGCCCTTAATCCCAAAGACCTCGCCGATCTCGAATGGGCAATTAAAAACAACCTTGATTACATCGCCCTATCCTTTGTTCGCCGGCCGGAGGATATCAAAGAACTTCGCAACATACTTGAGGAGCATAACAGCAAGATCCGCATTGTAGCCAAGATAGAAAAGCCCGAAGCCATCGTCCGCCTTGAAGAAATAATTAGCCAATCCGACGTAGTATTGGTAGCCCGAGGCGATCTGGGAGTGGAAATGGACGTTTCCCGCGTTCCTATCGTTCAAAAGGAAATCGCCCTGCAATGCCAGCGGGCAGGTAAGCCGGTGATCATCGCCACCCAGATACTTCAGTCAATGGTAAATTCTCCGGTGCCGACGCGGGCCGAGGTGAGCGATGTAGCCAATGCCATTTTGGATCGGGCAGACGGAATTATGCTTTCGGCGGAGACTTCCATCGGCAAATATCCGCTAGAAGCGGTACGGGTGATTAACAAGATTGCCATGGAGACGGAAACGTTCGGCGAACGATACAGCGACGAACTTGGCACCGATCGAATACCGAGATTGCGCATTGCCACCGCGGTAGTCCATGGTGTCAGCTTGGTGGCCGGCGATTTAGGTGTACGTTTGGTGGCGGTTTGGACCGATAGCGGGGACCCCGAAAGGTTGTTGAGCAAGCACCGTATGGAACAGCCGATTGTGGCCTTGACTGCCGACGAAATTGTTTGCCGACAAATGGCCCTTCTTTACGGTGTAATCCCCATCCGAATGGAGCCGGCGAACGAATTGAACCAAATGCTCGGCGATCTCGATAAGGTGTTGATTGACAATCAATTGGCGGATGTTGACGACCAGATAGTTCTGGTTGCCGACAGTCGTCCCGATCTTCCCGGTGAGACGGACGCCATGTTCATCCATCAGGTAGGCAGTAGCAAAGATGCGGTTCGTCTTGCATCCGATACCGATCCCGCCCCATAATTCTCTTCCGCAATAATCGGCCGGAAATCATCAAGTGACTATATTGCCGCTATTTGTATTATTTATATCACTTCTGAGTATTTTCAGTTATAATGGTAATCAATCAACATGGTCTGATACGTATTGACTAATCAGATACCTAGAGGGGATTATGAAGCCGCGGTTCGTAGTGATTGCTGTGATCTTAGCCTGTAGTGCATCGACGGGCACGGCAGGCTGGAAAGATGACGTCGGATATACCAGTCTTCAGACGAGATTGGGAACCAGCATACCGACCGGGGCCGATATCGACGTAACACAAGTTGAAGGGATACAAGACGGCGGTTACCTGCCCGACTTTAACGATGCTCAATTTGCCGGAAAAACTATTACCCCCATGAGTGGCAGCAGCGGGGTATCAAATCATGCTACTACCGTTGGCCGATATTACTACGGGCTGACGGTTAGTATGGCCCGAGATATTGATATCATTGATCTATATGAAGTCGGCGATTGGACCGGAACCGGATTTTTAAGAAAATACAGCTCGAGTGTTCCAAAATTCGAAACCCGCCGCATCCAAAATCACTGTTGGGTCGGAACCTTCAGTGGCGACGACGTGTTAGATATTGATACTCTAAGGCGCCTCGATTATGTGATTGTTCGCGATGGAGTATTTGTAGCAGTTGGTGTGAATAATGGATCGATTAATCCGATGCCAAAGTTATTACCAAACACCTCCAATGCCGTGGCCGAAGGCCGAAGCGATGCGATATCGAGTCGGGGGCCCACCACACTCGATGAGCCGGGGCGCCTCAAACCGGATATTGTTGCCCCATTTTGGGCAGTAAGTTGGGCGGTACCGGTTGTCTCATCGGCCGGGGCCGTACTTTTGCAAAGCGCCGATGCGGACAGCAATATGGACT
>CP070790.1:2451601-2455253 GCA_020346805.1 Planctomycetota bacterium | reverse complement strand
ATATTCGAATTTCGACCAAGTCAGGATTCCCAACGAGAAAGAATTGGTTTTGTTTGTCAATCCGCACGCGATGATGGATTTCAAACGGTTCACTGCCTCAGAATGCGCTTCGTTTGTCAGTTTGCAATATAATATCCTTCGAAAAAGTATTTTGAAAGAACAGTGGATTACAACGAACTTCATGGCGATTTATGATGCCGTTGACCCGAAACTTAATGACGATTTGGATTTTATTACCTGGACCAAATATCCGGTGGAAGGTTTTAACCAGGGAATCGGAGAGCAGGGCTTCAGACGTGGGCTGCCCTATGATGTTGGTTTTGGTAACGATTTCTTCCGGCCGCTGAAGGGAAAAACGGCGGCGATGGAACTGCAAATCAGTCAGGTATGTTGGGGAGAGTACAATCCGCGGATGTATCCGGGAGCAAGGCGTTTACTTTTATATCATGTGTTTGCCGGCGGGAACTCATTTGTCTGTTCCTATCGATTCCGCCAGCCAACATTTAACTATGAGCAGAATATTATTGGCATGGTAGGAACCGATGGAGTAACACCCTCCGATGGCGGCGAAGAATATATGGCTTTTATTAAGGAAATGAAAACTTTGCAGGACAACAGGCCAAAGGCTCCGAAAAAACCGGATTCGTATTTCAAAAGAAAATCGGCAGTTATTTGGAGCTTCGATAACCTCTGGGTGACAGATTACCAGAAGCACACTACTCAATGGAGCTACCGCAACCATCACGCAGGATATTACAACATTTTGAAAAGTTTCGGCTGTCCTGTGGATATTATTCGCGATTGTGATGACTTTTCGGCATACAGTGTTTTAGTAGCACCGGCTCAGGAGCTCGTCAATGCAGAATTAATTGATAAGTTCAGCAAATATGTAAATGATGGTGGACATCTGGTTTTGACCTGCAGGTCCGGAGCCAAAGACCGGAACGGTCATTACTGGGAGGCCAAAAGAGCGGAGCCTATATGGCAGTTGATCGGCGCGGAGATAGAATTCTTTGACAATCTGCCGGGAAATTGCTGGGCGAACGTACGTTTCGGCAAGCAGGATTTTAAATGGAACATCTGGGCAGATGTATTATCGCCGCATAAAGACACCGCAGTTTTGGCAACATATGTCGACCAGTTTTATCAGGGCAAAGCTGCCGTCGTGTCCCGCAGGTATGGAAAAGGTACTGTAACCTATATTGGCGTTGAGACCAGTGGAAATGGCCTGGAGCGAGCGGTATTAAAGCATGTGTATGATGAAGCAAAGATACCAATAGAAGACTACCCGAACGGGGTAATTGTTGACTGGCGGGACGGCTTCTGGATTGCAATGAACTATTCTTCGGAACCATTTGAGGTAACGATTCCCAAAGGTGCAGAAATTTTGATAGGCCAGAAAACCTTGAAAGCAGCCGATGTCGTCGTTTGGTCTGAGTAATTACTTGGGATGAGGATAACAGGATACTGGGCCTAATGATAATAGTGACAGCTACGAATGGCGGTTGGTTCAGCGGAATAAGTTAAAAGGTCTCCCCGTACCTAAAGGTTGGACCTGTTGACCCCACACCGGCAGGAGTAATACCTGTTATTTAATGGAAAAAACAAAACGCAGAAACAGCAAACTAAAATTTGGCTTTGAGAAACCACAAGCGCATTGACTTGCAACCAAGGTGGTTTTGTAAAGCCATGCCATGGAGTTCGAATCGATACCGCTCAATTGAGCCGGTGGACTGTAAAAAATCAGAAAAGGAGGTTCTCATGGATGCGAAAAGACTCATATACATCAGCGCGGCCCTCTCAGCAATTCTTCTTTCCAGTGCAATCGCGGCCGTCTACGTCCCCGATTGGGAAAATCCCGAGATGATTGGAGTAAACAAAGAGCCCCCCCACTGCACTCTGATGCCCTACCCGGATGCCGAGACGGCTCTGACAGGCACGCGCGAGGCCTCCCCCTATTTCAAACTGCTAAACGGCACTTGGAAGTTCAACTGGGTCAAAAAACCCGGCCACCGCCCGAAAGATTTCTACAAACCAGACTTCGACGTCAGCGACTGGGACGACATCCCTGTCCCCAGCAACTGGGAGCTACAGGGCCACGGAATCCCCATATATACGAATGTAACACACCCCTTCGCCCCTGAGAATCCCAATCCGCCGTATATCCCGCATGACTACAATCCGGTCGGCTCATACCGCACCGAGTTCACCGTCCCCGCCGACTGGCAAGGCCGACAAATCTTCCTGCACTTCGACGGCGTAAAAAGCGCCTTTTATCTCTGGATAAATGGTCACAAGGTCGGCTACAGCCAAGGCTCGATGACACCAGCCGAATTCAATATCACACACTACCTGCAGGAAGGCAAGAACATCCTCGCCGCCGAAGTCTACCGCTGGTGCGACGGAAGCTACGTCGAGGACCAGGACACCTGGCGGCTGAGCGGAATCTATCGTGACGTCTATCTTTTCTCCACACCGGATGTCCACCTGCGGGATTTCTTCGTGCGCTGCGACCTCGACGAAGATTATAAAAACGCCTACCTGCAGGTGACCGCAAAACTCCGAAACTACTCCGGCCAAAACTTCGGCAAATACTCCCTCGAAGTCTCCCTCCTCGACAACGACAATAAACCCGTTGCCGCTGAACCATTTATCACGGGAACCGCTGAAAATATCCCCCCCAACTCCGAAACCGAATTCGAAATGCAGGCCTTCGTCGCCGACCCTAAAAAATGGACCGCAGAAACTCCCAACCTCTACACCGTTTTGCTTACCCTCAAAGACCCTTCCGGCAAAACAATTGAGGTCGAACGCTGCAACTTGGGCTTTAGAAAAGTCGAGGTCAAAGATGGACAGATATTCGTCAACGGCGTCTCCACCATATTTAAAGGCGTCAATCGCCACGACCACGACCCCGACGGCGGCTTCGTCGTCCCCGTAAGCAGAATGATTCAGGATTTAAAGCTCATCAAGCAGGCCAATATGAACATAATCCGCACCTCGCACTATCCCAATGCGCCCGTATGGTACGACCTGTGCGACAAGTATGGTATCTATCTGATGGACGAAGCCAACATGGAATCACACAAAATCTCCTACGGCCTGAATCGCCTACCCGGCAGCGACCCGAAATGGAGAGCCGCTTCCGTCGACCGTATGGCAAGCGTTGTCCAAAGGGACAAAAACCACGCTTCTGTAATCTTCTGGTCGCTCGGCAATGAGGCCGGCTTCGGAGATAACATAAAGGCTATGGCCGATTACGCTCGACAGGCCGACCCCACTCGCCTGCTCCAGTACCGCCAGATGAACAGCGTCGTCGACACCGACAACCTCTCATACCAGACCGTCGAGTGGTGTATCGACTGGGCCGCCGAACACCCCGACCGCCCCTACCTTATGGAAGAATACGCCTATGCAAGAGGCAATGCCGTCGGCAACCTGCAGGAGTATCAGGATACGTTCGAATCACACAAGAATCTTTGCGGCGCATTAATCTGGGACTGGGCTGACAAAGCTCTCAGAGAATTCTCACCGGACGGCAAAATGTTCTGGGCCTACGGCGGCGACTACGGCCCGCCCGGAACTCCTTCCGATGGAACAATGGTCTGCAACGGCATCGTCGGGCCAGACCGAGACCTTGAGCCCGAATACT
>CP070790.1:2448705-2451501 GCA_020346805.1 Planctomycetota bacterium | reverse complement strand
CCGGGCTCTTGGCCTCACGCAACAGTCGGCCAAATTGCCCGTGTTCCGGAACCCCGTCCCAGCATTGGGATACAATAATAATGCTGCCGCCTGGCCGAACGATCTGGACGGCTGCCGACATCCCCTTGACCGTCTGGTACAGATTGAGATCGAGCGGGTACCCTGAGTTGCTGGTTAAGACAATGTCGACCGGCTCAGCTACAGGTGCCATAGCTGATTCCCTGACGAATGCGCAGCCCACTTGGTGAGCCGCGAGCATTTCGCCTGCAAACACACCCGTGATCTGCCGGTCCCGGTTCATAGCCACATTCACAATGAATGTCGGAGCTGCCAACCTCGCCGCTTCCAGCATCTCTTCCCAGATCGGGTTACCTTGCGTCCGGCCCCATGTGGCGTTCGGATGACCGATCATCTGCGCGCCATGGTTGTCCAGTACACTTTCGGCTCCGGCAATAGAGGGCAGCACGCCCTTCGGCCCGCCGCTGAAGCCCGCAAAAAAGTGTGGCTCGATAAAACCGGTAAGGATCCTCACATCGGCCTCTAAGAAAAACCGATTGATACGGATATCGTGGTCGAAGCTTGTCCTGCCCACGTGGACAAGGTTCGCGTCGTCCCGGCCGTCATGCTGAATGCAACAGTACTTGTCAACGATCTGGTCCCCAAGCATAACTCTCAGCTCGTCTTCGCTCTGCGCTCGGTGCGTGCCGAGCGCATTAATCAATACGATGTCGGCCGGCTTGATACCAGCCGCCTCGAGCTCGGCCAGAATCGACGGCAGGATGCGCTCGTTGGGTGTGGCTCGGGTGATATCGGTGTGTACGATGGCCACACTTTGACCGGGCCGCACCAGGGCCCGCAAGGCCGGGCTGTTTATCGGCGCACGAAGCGCCGCCATCAATGCCACCTGCTCGTCTGGTAAGCCTGGCACATATCGTGGCTCGATCACCACTGCATCTGATGGCACAGTAACATCGATTCGTTCCTTACCATAGGCTAGAGAAACAGTCTTGGTTGTAGTCTTGCTCATCGAGCCCGTCTCATGGCAGACACATTTTTCTTCGATATTAAGATGGTTTATTATAGGCGACCGCATGTCTAGATGCACAGTCACCCAGGCAGGTTAACTCAAGGCATACAGTTGGCAGGCGGGTTATAAATATCAAGCGGAACCGTCGGGCCCGTGGCGCAATACCCAAACCAAATGAAATCACTGAAATCTACGTCACCATCCCCACCTTGCATACCGGTAACGGCATGTCGGTCGTAACACTCACACCCCTCTGCATAGGCATACCCCGGCCCGCTGTAGCAGCGCTGCCATAGACCGAGATCCACTTGGTCCACGTCGCCGTCAAAATCGATATCCGCCCATGGCACTGGGCAGCATATCACACCCGCACATATCGAGCCCTCACCGTTCCACGTGCCATTTTGTGCCACGCATTCTGCCGCCGTAACATTGTTACACGAGCCGTCGACCAGGCAGCAAGCGCCCGTAACTAGCGTCGTCAGATAGCCTCCAGATAAAACTACATGGTCGATGTATGATGGATAATCGCTCTTCTCGCAAGATCCCAAACCAATCGCCTGGAAGGGGCCCGTATGGTAACGTGGAATATCGGTGCGTGTCACGACACCGTAGGCATCCGAATCGACCGTAATATCAACTGTGTCAGTTTTGATCGTGATCGTCCACCAGCTCGCCCCCGGGGCGGGCCTCAGCGCAGGACCTGGGACCGGGACATCCGTTTCGAGCAGAGTCCAACGATCGCCATTATAGAACGCATCTGCGTTCAACAATGGTGGGCCATCGGGCGGCTGACATTCCGGCAGATTTGGACACTCCACACACGGTAGTAACTTGGGGTAGCCGCCGAATGCAATGCTGTTATGGGGATTGGATGGTGTCTCGTTCGTCAGAACGCAGTCGTTATGGATGAGGTTTTGGTTGTTGGGGGCTAGATCGTCGGCAGCAAAAAGCTGGATCCAGAATGTGGTCGCGCGTTCCTTCTGGTTATCGGGCTTCATGTTGACATAAACTTCCAGTACAAGCGGCTCTTCATTGCTTCCATTGACTGCGTCCATACTAGGATCAAGGTCATAAATAAGGGGCACGAGATTCTTGACATTTTGCAAAAACTGATCTCTGCCATGCTCGACGTAAAATAGCGGATCCCAGCCCCTGAAGCCGTCAGGGCAGGTCCCATCATAGTCATCATCCACTTGCAAGGAATTGCACCCACCCACGATTGGCCAGGCGGTAGTGAACGCCGCCTGATTTCGATTTGAATTGCATTCAGTACCCCATCCGTAGTCAAAGTTGTCCCAGAACACGATCCCCTCGGCTAACACGGGTACCGCGGCTATTAAGGGCGCAATGACAGCAACCAACCATCTCATAGCGAACAGCCTTTCGTTAGCGCCGTTTTCTGGCCTTGCTTGCGCACTCCGCGAATCCCACTTGCGACCGGTCGGTTTCCTGTAGATAGACTCCGACCGCCTCCACCTAGTATTCTACCCTGCCGTCCCCCCTTCTGTCCAAGTCTATCTGCAACTTACACACCCAGCCCACCACAGATGATGGTTGAATTCAATTCTCTTATAAAGAACGGCTTTACACCTTTTCTTCCGACAATAAATCGAAAAGGTCAAATAAAATCTGAAGATGCCATCTAAACTACGTATACAGGTTTGATTCCGCGTGTTGGCCGCATCAATTTTCGCAAAGCGAATCATTGTATCCTATCTGAGCATAATGAAAGGCTGACTACCCGAAACCAGGAAGTCGGCTCTCTT
>CP070790.1:2443264-2448605 GCA_020346805.1 Planctomycetota bacterium | reverse complement strand
AGACGAACTTTCCCAGTAAGTTTTTCGATTCGAACCCTGCCGGCCAGCTGCCGTTGAAGACTAATTGCCGCCCGCGGACTCATTGACCAACGATGAAGTGGTGGAGGGATTTTCATGCCGCCAAATAATAAACTATAACAACCCGAATGTGAAATGATAGACAGGTTAAGTTATTTGAGCCAATTATCCACCCGATCTCGGGCGTGAAGCAAACGATTTACCTCATACCATCTTGGATCCTTAATTTCCAACCTCCGCAATACATCATTAAGCAAAGTTTCTGTCCCGTAATTCTGCCAAAACGCCTGCAAACTCGCCCATTGCTGCTTATCTTGGGAGCCGACATCGTCCACCGGCCAATCAATATTCTGCCCGACGGCTTCAGCCATGGGGCCGGCAATTCTTCGGAATTCCCTAAGCATAAAGCCGCGGACCTCCGCTTCCGCTTCGCCGGCATATTGAATCAACAATTCACCACCCCGCGGTTGGCCCAGCTCCAGCAAGCCCACTATTGATCCCGCACGCTGCCAAGATTCTGCAGATTCGACCCTTGCCTTGAGCCACTCAAGCAAACCTAAATCGAAGGGTCGCGATAACCTCGCGGCATAATATATCAAACTGGCTCGAACAATATCGTCCGGCCTATCACCAGCTCGTTGAACCAACAGCTCGATACCCCGCTGATCACGCAAACGCATGGCGGCATAGCCGGCCTGATCCAGAACATCACGATCCTGTTCATCTTGAAGGGCCGCCAATACAACATCAACGGCCCGATACTCACGCTCTCTGGCCACCCGATATAAAGATTTGTCTCGAACATCGGCATCCGGACTGCGTATACCGTTCTTCCACTGCCGAAGTCGGATCTGATCGGCTGCTACTAACGCCGACGCCACCAACACGATCAATACCACCAAAACCAGCAGATAACGTCCCACCTTGCGTTGAACCACATTACGCTCCCGGTTTATTACCGTCCTCGCCATCCAATTCGTTTAAATCGCCTGCCCAATATTATGGACGCAACACTAAATAATAACAACTAGGCCGGTTCCGGTGTAACTACTCCCAATTCAAGATCGTCGATGGCATAACAATCGGCTGCAATAGGCTCAAAATGTACCTTCCAAATATCCCAATCGCTATTAACCACTCCAATCCATCGCCGCTCCCCGGGCAACGCCGACGATATGGAATAGTCCCCCAGCAACACATCCCCATCGCCGTAAATCTTCAAGTAACCTCGAACATCAAGACCCATCATAACAAACCCGATACTCTGCACCGGTTGATTCATCGTAATTTTGAGATCGGTCGGTCCGGAAATCGCTTCGTCCACCTCCAATGCCCCAGGCCATGAAGCCGGCTCCGCCCCCGCCGCGGTGTTATGTCTAACCGTAAGGCCAGCATACCCCGGACTGGCATACATAATCATTTTGCCAAGATTCATATGGTTTAACATGCTGCCGGATTGAAAATTATCGAAGTTCAATTTGTCCAGGTTGAAGAATTTGACCGCTTCTTGATACGACTTCGGTCGAGGCACCGGGCCCGTTAAATTGGCATTGCCGATCCAAATATCACCCCAAGCAACGTCCACAAAAACAACCAGGGCAATAATCCACTTAAACTTCCTCATCTTCTTCCAATCTCCCTCATCCCCGTCGATCTTACACACACTCGTTCAATGCTTTACCAGACTACTATAAACCGTAGGATGAAATAATATGGCAAACAGCATTATACGTCAATTACAATAAATTCACTTACACGAATAATACAAAATAACAAAAATACCGATGCCAACTGTTTGACATCGGCCTAAATATGGGGCAAAAAAGTAGAGAGCCGCCCGTCGACGCCTCTCTATGTCCTTTCCCCGGACTCCTTAAAACCTCTTTCCTCCTCGCTCAGCGCTTGATATTCGTCTCGCTCCCATCTTCTCAATTATTGACTAACAAGTTCGTTTCTCTGGCCAAGAAAAACAAGATCATAGCCGGACGAATGACAAATGCAAGAATTTTGCTGGAAAAAGCGCAAAATTAACCCGGTAAACTGATGCAATCACCCGTATAAAACCAAAACATTCATGCCCACAAAGACAACACAACATAATTTATAGCTCAACAATGGGTTACATTATGCCCGGCGGAAATACTTATACAATTATTCAGTAGTCCACAATTTTGGATGACTATAACACTTTATGTTTTATAGCAAAGTTACTTTTCGTAACCCAATGTTTACAGCAACCTTAAGAACGTATTTCACTTTTCAGCGTTGTCAACATCCTGTTTAACGGTCGCTTCATAACGGACCAAATAACTTCGCCCGATCCGGTAATATTGAACGATAGCGGCAATGGCCAGGGCCGACGCCAACCACCACATTATATTGGGTAAAAGAGACAGTTGTACGGGTAGATTGGGAGAGAGAAGAATAGCGATGATCATAGCCAATTGAGAAGTGGTACACCACTTGCCCACCTTTTGGAGTTCAATGTATAACTTTGAAGTTGTGAAATAAATGATGCAGAATCCAAGGACCACAATCAGATCTTTCCCCACCGCGATCACCGCTACCGTAGGGGGCAATAGTGCACCGGTAACGTGTGTACCTTCGTGTGCCAAAAGCATTACCGAGCTGAATATCAAGATTTTGTCAGCAAGGGGATCGAGGATCTGTCCGGCCATTGATTCCTGGTTCAATTTGCGGGCCAGGTACCCGTCCAAGCCGTCGCTGACGGACATCAACCCAAAAACCACCAGGGCAAACCAACGGGCCCACTCACTCCACACAGGATCCTGTAAATTCAAAAGGGCCACCACAAAAGGCCCCACCAGCAATATTCGTGTAATGGTAATCCGATTGGGCCAGGAGATTCTGTACATGGAACTTAGGCCAATTGGAAACAACAAAACGTCAAAAAATCAAAACGTCAAAATCCCTAGAATCGGGATTATAGCATTTGTTCTTTAAGCTTCTTTCGAATCCCCCCGCTACCGACGGCATCGAACGATCGATATTGAACCAATAACCTTGACACCTCTTAAACCAGAGCATATACACAAAGTCAGTGTACGGCAAGCACCATACAGGTTATCTGTGTCATTCCGAGCCCGACTAACAAGGTGGTCAGGAGTATTTATTGGCATCATTCCAAGCGAAGCGAAGAACCGCTATTGCTCGAAACAGAAAGATATAATAATGCCAATACTTACGATCGAGATCAACCAACAACGGCCCGACCGACTGGTCCAAAACTTCAATAAAACGGAGATAATCCCATGATTATTGCAGATTTAGGTAAGATCGAAGGACGAACCTATCCGGCCCGCCGGCGAACGCAAAATGTGGTCGGCGGGGCTTCGCCCATTCAATTAAAGAACTTCTGCGTGGGTTACGTGACTCTCGAACCCCAAGGCGGGCAAGTACCCTGGCACGATCAGGAGCAGGAAGAAATCTATTTTGTCATTGAAGGTACCGGCGAAATGTGTGTGGGCGAAGAACGTCAGATTATGACTGCGGGACAGGCGGTTAATATTCCGCCGGGTGTTTTTCATCAGATGACCAACCTGGGCGATACGCCGTTGAAGATGATTTATATTTACGGGCCGGCGGGTGATGTGGCGCATTGGCGGCAGGAACTTGAAGGCACGCTGCCCAAAGCCGGCATTGATGTCCCCCCCCTACCGGCGGGTGCATACCCGCAATGTACGGATAAACCAAAATCATGACAAACCTAATTTTACGTCGAGGGAATAAAAGAAATGTCAACAACACATAAAGTCGGAATCATAATGAACGGGGTGACCGGTAGAATGGGCACCAATCAGCATCTGATGCGCTCTATAATAGCCATCGTCAAACAAGGCGGAGTCAAGGTCGGCGACAATGAGGTTATTGTGCCGGATCCGATTCTGGTAGGCCGAAACGAAGAGAAACTCAAAAAGCTGGTGGAGATGTCGGGAGTGGAAAAATGGACTACGGATCTGGATGAGGCTCTGGCCGACGATAATTATCAAATCTATTTCGATGCATTATCGACCGATCTCCGCGTGCCGATGGTCAAAAAGGCTATTGCTGCCGGCAAACACATATACTGCGAGAAACCAACCGCCCTGTCTACCGAAGACGCGATGGAACTTTATACGTTGGCGGAAAAGGCGGCCGTCAAGCACGGCGTGGTGCAGGATAAATTGTGGCTTCCGGGCTTACTCAGGCTGAAATCACTTATCGACGCCGGCTTCTTCGGCCGAATCTTCGCTATCCGCGGCGAGTTCGGTTACTGGGTCTTCGAAGGCGACGATGTTCCCTGTCAACGACCGTCGTGGAACTACCGGGCAGAGGATGGGGGTGGGATCATCTTCGATATGCTGAGTCACTGGCGTTATGTTCTGGACAATCTTTTCGGGGCAGTCAGGGCCGTCTCCTGCGTTGGGGCCACCCACATTCCCAAGCGCTGGGACGAGAACAGCCAGCCCTATGAATGCACGGCGGAGGATGCCGCCTATGCCAGCTTCCAACTTGAAGGTGATATAATCGCCCATTTCAATTCGTCGTGGTGCGTACGGGTTCGGCGAGACGATCTGTTAACGCTGCACGTTGACGGGACCAAGGGATCGGCGGTTGCCGGTTTGCGGAAATGTCTGATTCAACCACTGGCTAATACGCCGTGCCCGGTCTGGAATCCGGATATTGAGAACCCGATAGACTTCTTCGAGGATTGGGAACCGGTGGAACCGGACCGGGATTATGACAACGCCTTCAAGGCGGAGTGGGAGCTGTTCCTGAAGCACGTGGTTAAGGGTGAGCCGTTCCGGTGGAACCTGCTGGAAGGTGCCAAGGGGGTGCAGTTGGCGGAATGCGGGCTGGAGTCGTGGGAGCAGCGACGGTGGGTGGATCTGGGGGTATTGGGGTAGGGACCGGTGTCCGTTGGTGCTTTATGGTTAGTGGGCATTAACTTGCATAAGTCCTTTATCATCAAGCACTTATATTGATTCTCTTGTAGTTTGGCTTTGTTTTGCACATTTAATATATCTCACGCAAAGCCGCAAAGACGCCATGAACGCCAAGGGAACTGAGAAAGCAGATCTTTAGTCCTGAGTCTTGAGTCTGTAGTCCATAGTCTTGAGGCGCCTCCAGTCTCCGGTATCCAGACTATTAACATGTCAAAGATCCTTATATATACAACACAACAAGTGTTCCGCTAAAGCGGAACGAATTGAGGGTGTAGAATTGAGACTTGTGGAATAAAAACATACACCGCAGATGGATGCAGACCAAAGCCAAATATTGGAGCTATATTGAGGGATAGAGGGAGTGAAGATTTGAGATT
>CP070790.1:2438158-2443164 GCA_020346805.1 Planctomycetota bacterium | reverse complement strand
TGCAGGTCATAGCACGCATACTGATCGAAGAGGTCGATAAAATCGATGGGTGTGTTGAGACGGTGGTTCTCTTCGTAAAGGTGCTCATGGGTGTCGATCACCCGGATAGCATCCACGGTCTCTTGGATTTGGGGGTGTATTTTCATGCCCCAGATGATACCGTAATGGCCGTGGATTAAAACCCTCCGGCTGCATTTTTTTGCTTGGGAAGAAGAGAAGGGTAGCCTTCTACTTTTTGATGTATTTTAGTTTTATTGTCCTTTCACTCCCTATTATTCACTTATATGTCTCCCGCAAGGCGTAGTTTTGTGGAATGATCTGTTGTTTGTTATGGTTGTATTTTGAATAGCAGATATTTCACAATAAGATTCAGAGAATAGCTGTAAAAATGATAAAGAATTCCATCAACCGAAGAAATTGTTTCAGTTTACTGATAATAGCGGCCTGGGGGGTATGCCACAGTTATTGGGTTTGGCCGGTGGAAGGGAATCAAGATGGCAGCCGACCCAATATAGTGGTGATGGTATCCGACGATCAGGGTTATGCGGATATCAGTTGTTACGATCATCCGAAAGAAGTCAGCACACCGAATATCGATCGGTTGGCGGAGCAAGGTGTGCGATTTACGAGCGGTTATGCGAGTGCCTATGTTTGTGCCCCGACGAGGGCGGGATTATTGACGGGCCGGTATCAGCAGCGTTTCGGTTTTTATACAGCCAGTGATTCCAGGACGGGGATGCCGCTGAGCGAGATTACGGTAGCCGACGTTTTGAAGAAGGAAGGTTACGCTACGGGTGTGTTCGGAAAATGGCACTTGGGGATTGAACCAGAATATCATCCTATGAAACGGGGCTTCGATGAGTTTTATGGATTTCTTGGGCATGGGGCGCATGACTATTTCAATTTGAAAAGAACCGACGCCTACACTTCGATCTATCGCAATGAAGAAATCATCGATGATACGGGTTACCTGACGGACAACCTGGGCCGGGAAGCGGTGTCGTTTATCGAGCGCCATCATAAGAGGCCGTTTTTTCTTTATTTGCCGTTTAATGCGGTACATTGGCCGCTGCAGGCGCCGGAGGGGGATATCAAACGGTTTGATACGGGTGACAAGGAGCGGGATATCCTTATGGCTATGCTGGGGCGGATGGATTCGGCAGTTGGCAGAGTTTTGGAGGCGCTGGCACGGAGCGGTGCGGATAAAAACACGTTGATATTCTATTTTTCGGATAACGGCGGGGCCAAGAGGAACAAATCCAATAACGGCGTTTTGCGGGATTACAAGCATAGTGTTTACGAAGGGGGACTGCGTGTGCCGTTTCTGGTGAGTTGGCCGGGGAAACTGCCCAAGGGTGAGGTTTGTTCGGAGCCGGTGATCTGCCTGGATATTATGCCCACCATCTGTGCAGCGGTTGGGGTAAAACTCCCCGACGGTCGGATCTATGACGGAAAGAATATGCTGCCGTTGCTGGTCGGCGAAGCAAAAGGTCCGCTGCATGAGGCCCTTTTCTGGGATGGTGGGAAAAGGGATGGCAAATGGGCGGTTCGGATGGACAGATGGAAATTACTCAAGGATAAAGGTGATTTGGAATTGTACGATCTGGAGGCGGATATCGGCGAAAAGAACGACCGGGCAGGGCGGCATCCGGAAATAGTCAAGCGTCTTCAGCGGAGGTATACCGACTGGAGGAAGCAAATGGCGCCGCAGATTAAAAGGGCCAAACGCGGTAAGAGAGAAGCCAATGCCGTTAAGCCCAGGAAAAGGTAAGGCCAGAGAGAAGAGACAGGGACAATAAAAGAGGCTGCGTTGCCTTTTTATTTTGGAGGCACATAAAGATGATGTGGGTTGGCAGAATGCTATTGGGCCTGGTTACGATTGCTGTTTTTTCGGGAGCCGGCCTGGCGGATACGGGAGTAAAGGGTTCTGAAGAAGAAAGTGTTTTAGAAAGCGGTGCGGATCATACAAGATATGAGCAATTGAACAGGATGATCAGGGGATATTCGCAACAGCGAATATTTTGTTTGGATATTAATGAAGAATACACGTTCGAACTGAAAAGCGGTTTGGAAAAAGTAATCCGTTTGGTGTCGGTGAAGGAATTCAGCGACAGTGTTCTGGGAAGAATCAGGCGGGCAGAGGTTAAGGTGGAGATCAATGGTAAGCCTCTGGGTTTAATCTGTGCTCCCTATGTAATGCCGACGGAGAGCGATGGAATAAGAATACAGGCCGATGCAATTTCGGGATGGCGTGATATACCCAAGAAGATACAATTCTCCATTTGGGATTCGGCGGACCCGGTTGTGAACGCGGATCGCTTCGGCTTCCCGATAGACAACTACCTGTTATTTTCACACGGCATACAGTGTTACAACGAAGTAGTGCATCTGGGGGGCAACGACGGTGATCCCAAAGGTCCCAATTTTCATCATGACTACGGTATCGATCTTGCCGGATATATAGGCCGAGACGAGATTGTCAGCTGCACGGATGGTGAAGTAACCCTGTTTTGGCCCAGTCGGGAAAAGTTATGTTCGGTGGCGATTAAAGACGATAACGGTATTTTCTGGGAATACGGCCATCTTGATTCGGTTATGCCGAACATAAGGAAGGGAGTACGTGTTAGAAAGGGACAGAAAATCGGCATGCTGGGCAAAAGCGGTCCTTCGGGAAATTTTTCTCATTTGCATTTGGGCAACTATTTGTCAAAAGCCGGTTTGGACAAGGACACCAGAAATCGCCGGCTTAATCTTTATCCCTGGATAGTAACGGCATATCACGAGCAATATCATAAAAATCTGTATGCAGTAGCTCGGCCGCACCATGTGGTTTCAACGGGCGAGGAGGTGGTGTTTGACGGATTAAACTCACTTGCTTTGGGAACGAAGATTGTCTCATACCGGTGGGTTTTTCACGATGGGGAAGAAGTAAATGATGTCAGGGCGGAAAAGACCTTCGATTCACCGGGTGTATATATAGCAACCTTGTGGGTCAAGGATGAAAAAGGTGCGGTAGATGCTGACTTCTGCAAGGTGAAGGTTTTTACAAAGTCCGCTCCGGAAGACAGGATTCCAACAATTTTTATGACCCACGCGCCCTCGAAAGGGATTATCGTCGATCAGCCGGTATATTTTCGGATATGGATGCCGGCCAATAAAGGGACACATATGACCATTGACTTCGGCGATGGTACAGTTATCGACGATTATGTTTCCGATTCCGAGGTGAGTCACAAATTCAATACCCCGGGCATCCACATTATGACCGCAAAAAAGACGATTGATGGAAAGCCAATAATGCAAAAACAAAAGGTGGTGGTGAATAAAAGTCGAAAAATCAAAAAGTCAAAACGTCAAAATATAGGATAGTCGAAAGTCAAACCCTTCGATCCCGCAATAAGCTCGGGCCTCAGGGCAAGCCCTTCGATTTACTCATGGCAGGAAGTCGAAATGGGAAGAACGACAGATTATAAGGAGGGAATCCGCGCTGCAAATTATAATTATGGTTGCTGATCTTGCGGGATAATTTTTAACGATCACTTTTTTTGGTTGTTTTTTATGACCTGCATGGCGTATCCGGTGATTTCTTTGGCCAGGTGGGAGATTTTGATTTTCTCGGGCATGACTTTAGTGAGACCGGGATTAAAATCGTCGTGGATGGGTGTTTTCCACTTTTCGGGGATTTGTTTTTCACCCAACATGGCGCCGATAACACTGCCGACGGTACCGGCGTTGCAATCGGCGTCGTAGCCGCACATGGTGGCAATGCAGATGGACTTGGAAAAATCCCGTTGGCCGTAGAGTATGGCCAGGGCGCAGGCCCCGCCGTTGGGTATTACATGAACCCATCGCCAGTTTCCCCATTTGTATAAACCTTTTTGGGTGTTGTATTTTTCTTCGGGGAATTTGCCGTTGCGGGTTCCGTCATCGTTGTAGCCGTATCGTTGGTCCAATACGGTCCAGGCCTGCTGCCAGCTTTTGCCCTGATCGAAGCAGGTGATGGCATCTTGGATAATCCTGGCGTATTCGCTGTTGGGCGGTATTACTTTAAGGGCTTGGGTAAGAACGGTTCGTGGATCGTTTTCGATCATGGCGATGCTGACGGCAGCGGCAATGAACTGTGCGCCGTAGATGCCGTTTCTTATGTGGGTGACCATGGCGTCCTGTTCGGCATAGTGAGCGGCGACCTTGGGCATGGCGGGGGCGATCATGCCCCATATTTCGGCCTTCATCTGGGCTCCGATCCATTGCCGGTATGGATTGTCAACGATGGCAGATTGCGGGGGCCAGAGACCCTTTTTGAGATTGGCCAGGGCCACACCCTCGGCCGTGCAGCCGCCTTTGACATAGTCGAGCCAGGCCTGGGCAATATCACGGGCGGTGAGGTTTATTCCCTTATCGCGCAGGGCCAGCAAGGAGGCCATCATCAGGGTGGTGTCATCGTTTGGCGGTGCACCATCGAGATTGCCCTGGAGGAATTTTTTGTGATTGGTGGGGAAATTGTCAGGGAAATAATATTCGAGGGGGTAGGCATCGACCTGGCGGAGCTTTTTTTCGATGGTATCTTTGGGATTTCCCTCTACCGGCTGACCAAGAGCCAGACCGATGCATTTGCCGTACATGGCCCCATAGATTTTGTCGTACAAATCGTGGTCGCTTAAAGTTTGATGAGAACTCTTCATATTAGCAGCCCTATGTGTATTTTGTCCGCCAAAGGTGCATCCCGCAGACAGAGTAATTAATAAAACAGTCACTACTGGCGATGATGTTTTTTTCATAACAGAGTTCCTTAATTCGATGGTGGGTATTTTATTACGACACGAACAGGCGAGATTATATTGTCATTGGTAGGGAGCGGCAAAAACAGAGGGGAAAATTAGTTTTATTGTTAACTTCTCCAGGATTTCACTATGGTTTCTATTGGTTGTTTTTCATTTGATCGATAACGACGTCGGGGGGGTGGCATTGTTGCATCAGCTGCTGGATGAGTTTGTCACGGGGATCGA
>CP070790.1:2435299-2438058 GCA_020346805.1 Planctomycetota bacterium | reverse complement strand
GGTCCCCATAGTGGAGCCATGTGTTATGCGCGATCGGACGATGGGATTCATTGGGACAAGCCTGCCCTGGGCCTGGTGGAATTCGCCGGCAGTAAGAAAAACAACATAGTCTTCGGCCACGGAGCGGCCGGGGTCAAAATGGGTCAGGATGGAGGCATGGTCTTTATCGATCCGAACGCCCCCGAAGATCAAAAATTCCGCCTGGTCATACGCCTTGCGGATGTGGGGGATGGGGTGCATATCTTTTCTTCACCGGACGGTATTCATTGGAAACTAACCCATCGCTTCGTTCTCACTGCCCGTCCCCAGGAGCGCGGTCACCACTTGGATTGTCAGAACGTAATCTTCTGGGATAACCGGATCAACAAATATGTAGCTTATGGTCGCAGGAATATTTTTGGGGCCGGTAGATCAGTATTCCGCGGTGAAGCCGATCGGCTCGACGGATTCCCCGTAGTTCAGGACATGCCGGTGGTGATCACCCCAGACGGTTTGGATCTTTTTCATGACCAAATTCATGTGGTCGATTATTATCTGAGCGTCGCGGTTAAGTATCCTTGGGCCGACAGCGCATACTATATGTTTCCCACGGCTTACTATCATTACGTCTGGGGAGCGCTTGCCGAATTCAAAGATAAGGTCCCAACAAATGCCGGCCCCCTCCATACTCAATTTGCCGCCAGCCGCGACGGTATACATTGGCAGCGGTACGGGCGGCGGCCTTTCGTGGACCTGGGCATGAAGGGAGAGTTCGATTGGGCATCGGCTCGAACGATTCGCGGCATCGTGCCCGGTGCGGATGGTCGCAAGATGTATATGTATTATCGCGGCAGCGATTGGCTACACGGATGGGACCGTAACGAACAGAATAAGCAATTGCTAACCAAAGCAGGGCTGGGAGCAAGTCAAAATATTGCCGTTCTCAGCCGACTTGTGCTCCGCCGGGACGGCTTTGTCTCAGTTAGAGCCGCGTACACCGGTGGTGAATTCACGACGCCGGTGCTGAAGTTTGAAGGTCGTAAGTTGTTCCTGAATATCGATACTTCCGCTACCGGTATCGTACGGATCGAGATTCTCGATGCCGACGGTACACCTGTGGACGGTTATCACCTGGAAGATTGCGACCGCATCCATACCGCCAACCAGATCAACCGCGTGGTTACTTGGGGCGGTCGAGACGATGTGCACCAGCTCGCTGAAAAATCCGTTCGGCTGCGTTTTGTGATGCGCGATGCCGACTTATATGCTTTTCAGTTTGGAGATTAACAATCATTAGAACAACCCTTAATCCCTGTTGGGGGTACGAAGTATTCGAAAAAAGAAAGGATAAAAATCTAACAGGAGTGGATATATGAGATCCCATCTATTGGTAATATTTATCCTTACGGCGCTGACCGGATTACAGAACCCAGCGTTTTCGGCATCGTACTTTGTGTCGTGCTCCGGTGACGATAACGCCGACGGCAGTGAAGCGCAGCCATGGAAAACGATGGCCCGAGCTTCTCAGGCCCTCGATGCCTCAGATAAGGTATTCGTATCCGGCGGCAAATATCAGGAAGGATTTGTTTTATCCGGCCTGAAAGGAACCAAAGATCATCCCATTGTATTTAGTGCGGCCGAAGGTCAACGTGTCTTGGTGGATCTATCGGCAAAAACATCTTCGGGCATCCGGATCGAAGGCTGTGCGTATGTTATGATTCGCAACCTGGAAATCGCGGGCGTAGCACAAGGGGCCGGTATTACCATAAATAACTCTCACCATTGCATAATCGAAGGGAATGTTATACACGGGAGTAAAGGTGTGGGAATTCGCCTCACCGCAAGTAATGACAACGTGGTGCAGGGCAATATCTGCTATCACAACGACACTGGTATTTACGCCGGCTCAGGATCGACACGAAACCTTATCGAGGGCAACGTATGTGCTTTTGGGAACCGGTCAAGCGAAAACGCAGATGGCATCGCTTCCAGTGACTGTGTGGAAAACACCTATCGATTTAATGTGCTGGTAGGTAACAACGACGACGGCCTGGATACTTGGACCAGCAAACGCAATCTGATCGAATGGAACTTCGCATGC
Organism: Planctomycetota bacterium; assembly: GCA_020346805.1. Lineage (GTDB taxonomy): Bacteria > Planctomycetota > Phycisphaerae > UBA1845 > PWPN01. The sequence continues at coordinate 2,435,978 of CP070790.1, read as the reverse complement.
GCCAATGGTGATCAGAAGGAGGGCGACGGTAACGGATTCAAACTGGGGGGCAAGTGGAAGCATCGCGGCAAAGACGATCCCTGGAATGGCGGAGAAAACGTAGTGCGAAACAACCTGGCAACCTGGAATCTGTCAACCGGCTTTACCGATAACGGAAGTAGTAAAAACAAGTATGAAGGTAATGCTTCGTTTGGGAATCTCAATACCGGCTCGTACGCCTCCATCAAACACACAGACCCAAATGAGGCGGAACGTATCCGTTCCAGGATTAGAGAACGATTTGCCGAGCTGATTGCAAAACGCATCATTCGCCCGACAATCAATCCTCTACCGGTAGGTATAGGAATGATTCGCGAGTTGAAAGTCTGGCCATAGATTATCGTAGGACACAGCAGAAAAGAGTATGCTCATGAAGAATTATCTTAATCGTCGTTCGTTTCTCCACCAAACGTTACTGGCAACCGCAGGGATAATGGTTAAATCGCAGGCTGAGAACCGTAATACCGCACCCGCTGAGTTCGAGCCACCCCAACCCTGCCCACCGACATCCTGGCATAAACATGGTGTTATTCTTGAAGCTAGCGAATCCTGGGAAGGACGTCGCATCCAGAACTTTACCTCTCCAACAGAACCGCTCGACGAGAACCGCTGGCGTATCTGGTACTCCGGCCGCGGTTCC
>CP070790.1:2430725-2435199 GCA_020346805.1 Planctomycetota bacterium | reverse complement strand
GGGTCGTATTATTAGCTTTTGGACATGAAGGATGTTATCTGCAGCTTAATGTATAAGTATATTGTTGTGGACTGATGAAATTCCGACATTCAACGTGTGTAGTTTCCTGCTGAAATTATTTTTCATCAGACCGGCTGCCCCATATTATATAATAGGAGGTATATACCCGAAAAACGGTTATTTGCCGGTAGCCAGGATACGCGGTTCGATGGCTCTGTAGGTCCCGGTTTTTAGGTTCCATTCGATAACTTCGCCCGTGCATTGTGCCCGGAGGGCTCCGCTATCTTTGTCCAGCTCAATGATTTGAGCCGGCTGTTGGGAAGATCCGCTGATGCGTATTAGGGCAGTGTCTTCATTATAGCTGGCCAGATTTCCCTGCACGGATCGGTTAGTCTCTCTCATGCTGATCCGACCGGTGGCCCAGAAGGCTTTTAATTGTGTAGCCCGAGACAGTAGCGATGGACCTTTGTTGCTCCGCTGGTCGTCCCGGCCGAATTGTACCAGGAGGTTATCGCAGGTCATGTCGGCATTGCGGCCGGTTATGTTTTCCAGTTTACTGGCATCGACACCCAAGGCAGATTCAAGTTCTTTCGAGAGCACCATCTGCGATCCGGAAAGATGAATCATTTCTACCTGATGATCGAAGACAGCGAGGTTACGATCATTGAAGAAAGACATGGAATTCTGCCAGCGGAATTGCGTCTGGCTGAGCCTCGTGTTTTGAAGATTCGAGAATGATGACCCGCCCAGCAAAGAAGAGCTTCTAAATGAACCGCTCTTACGGGTTTTAGGCAGGCGATAATCTTCTATTTGCAGATTACCCGTACCCTCTACATTCATGTACTCATTGGCCAGATCGATGGCGATACGGGGGCCGGCTACCCGAACCCGGCTGACAAGTTGACGTTGACGGGTATCATCCGTTTGGGTGTTGGTATCCTTATTGCTCGCCAGCAGCATACTTCCCAGCATTCGTGAGACCGCTCCCCCCGTTTGTTGTTTGCCTTCCTTGTAATCGGAGGATAAAATTACCGCGTCGCCCACGGCGTGCAGCCAGACGGGACGTTTTCGGATTTTTTTGGTGAACCTGCTGGTAACCGAAGGTTCTTTTTTGGGTTTGAACCAATCGAGCATTGTTCCGATGCCCCCCTTGGAATCGGAATCCGGGGTTGAAGACAATGTAACTTCAGGTTCTTTTGGTAGATCTTCAAATTCGATCCTGAGTTCGCGGCGGCAGTTAAGGACGTTGTTCTCGGAAACAGCTCGAACATTGCCGGTAAAGCAGCCGTCATTACTTTGTCCGCGAAGGAACATTTGCTTATCCCAGGTGACGGTTACCGGTACCGGATCATCAACTTTTCGGCCGTCGAGGTCCTGTTCCGTATAAAATTGTAGAATCCCGCTGCCAGGCACCTCTACCGATTCAGCAATCATGTCCAGACTTATCTGCGGGCCTTCGATGTAAAAGTCGTCCATAGCCACCTGGGCTGGTTCCTCGTCCCGGCCCACAATCAGAGCCCGTTTGATCGAATTATCTTCAGCGAACGAGCAATTAAGTGAATCGGAAGCCAGATTAAATCGTTCCCGAATTCCCCAGAGTGTGTTTTCTGCCGAAAAAACACCCACTTCGCCCTTGGCGTCCAATCTGGTTAACTCAATCTTTCGGCGGTTGCGCAATTTCCGTTCAAATGCATCCCATTTGGGTGAGCCCGGATCGATTTTTTGTTCTTTGGCGGCGGCTCTATATTTTGCTTCTTCCTCAGGGGTGACCGGGTCCGGGACGGAGGCTAAATAAATAGTCAGTTCATCCTGAGCGCGAATGAATTCGACCCGCTGGTTGCCGGCCCGGGCTTTACCTTTACGGACCTGGTTGCGTACCATAACCTTTTCAAAGGCTCTCCCGATCTCAGGCACGTTTTGCCCAACGTCGTTAACGGTCATTTGAACTTCAAGCCGGCCGCATTCAACTCTGCTGCGATCCTGTTTCATGCGGACCTTGCCTGTTGCCCGTATAGTGTCGGCTAGGGTACTGTCGGGCGAAACTCCGGGAATCGTGTAAGGCTCAAGAAAAGTTGCCTCGATGCGGTCGGCAGTTATCGATTTGCCGGGCAGGGCGAAACTCGCATTGCCTTCAAAGGTAACATGCTTGATGTATATTCCCTCAGGTAGAGGCGAATCGGGATCCGGAGTTGAGGTCGATGATTCCGTCTTCGCCAGTCCGAACTCAATTTCAACATTCCGGTTCCAGGTGATTTCCAGCTTGTTTCGTTCATCCTTGTCGGTATCTGTCGAGTCCGAATCGGCTTTTACGTAATCACCCAACCACTGATCCTCAAGGTTACTGACTTGATCGATGATCTTGCCGGAACCTTTGACTTGGGCGACTCCGACTTTACGATCCAGGAAAATCTCCTCTCCCATCAGTTGCCGATGTTTGCCCGCCCTCATCATAACCAGCTTGTCGGCGGTTCCTTGTTTTAACCAAACTCGCTTGGTTTCGTCGTGATATACCAGTTCTCCACACCTGGCTTTTCCTTTACGATCGATGATTTCTACGGGGTTGCCGATGGCGGTTATGTGAAAACGATTGCCGGTAGCTTTCTGGTCGCCTTGTCGGGTTTCCACCGGCGTGATTTCCATCTCCCCGCTCCATACCAATTCGATGGTAGTTCGACTCTCGGTAGCTTTTTCCTGGTCGGCGGGCGCGGTTTCAGAAGACTTTTTAGCGTTAGTTGTAGAATCATCGACCGAAACGTACTCGATGGTAGAACGTTCGCTGCGGGAGAAGTCCCGAATCATTCTTAGGATGTCGGCCTTGAGTTGACCTTTAACCCAAGCCCCGTCCAACTGCTTGGCGATAATATTGTCTTTGAATTCAACCTGGTATGTATCTATACGATCGGGTTTGGGCTTGGTGGGCTTTTCGCCCGGCTCTATAAATTCCAGCGATTCAGTACCCTTTGCTGTTTCTGTCTTTGTTTTGGCCAATTCTGCGACGTTTTCCTTTCCCGAGACTTTCGCCGGTTGAGTGGACGACGGAACATCTCCATCCGCTTTGCGAACCACCTGAACCCCGCTGGTGAAATCGAAACCTACAAGAGCGGAACTGCGAACGGTTGCCCGTTTCCCTTCATCGATTCGCAGTAACTTGATCTGCCGATTGATTTCATTCCAGACCAGCTTAAGCCCCTTACCCTCGATAGTTCCGTCGGGGCTTTGAAGGATGATTGGCCCCTTGCTTTTGAGCCAGGCCATGTCCAGATCAAACTGTACGTCATCTAGCCAGATTTTGACAATCGACTCGGGATGTTGATCGGGCTCGGCCAGATCCATGTGGTCGGCCCGCCACTGGGGGGTGGTGCGATCGATAAATATACGCACGTGCCCGCGCAACCATCCACTTTTAGGATTGTAGTTGTCGCTGTCTCCTCTTTGTACGATTACCTGTCCTTCATCGGCACGGACATAGGCCACCTGTCCGCCGGGCAGAATAATACGGGCGGTCGGTTCTACCAGATGGAATTCTTTGTCACTGACGGGACTCCACTCGGTAGAGCGGAATCGTATTTTCTCTCTGCCCTTCTTATCAAAGATACTGATTTTGGGTGATTTGCCGGGCGGAATATTGGCATCCTTGAAACTCAGGGCTTTACTTTGAATGTTGGAACTGCCCACCGGCTGGGTGGTGCCGGAACGTATGGTCGGTTTCCGGCGCGGGACAACCTTGGTGGTTTTCCGCTCTTGGTGGGTAAAGGTATCGTCTTGCCACTGATAAATCGTATAGGCAACGGCGATGAAAGCGAAGGTGGCGACAGCGAGAATTATTTTTTTAAACACCGCAGGCCTCACAATTTTTCTACCGCTGATAGTTCGGATCAGCGGTTTTATTAAGAGTTATTGGTTATCTGTCCGCACCTATGGCATTTAATGCTTTGGACCATAGATTCTCACGTTTAAGTAAATGTTCGACGGTCTCACGTACGGCCCCTTGGCCGCCGATTCTGACTGTTATATACCGAGCTATTTTTTTTATCTCGTCAGCGGCGTTGGCCACCGCGATTGGATAACCTACCTGTCTCATAGCCGCTGCGTCCAGCAGATCATCTCCCACATAGGCGGTTTGTTCTGGTGTTACTTTAACTGCTGTCAGCAAGCGTTGCAGTCCGGGTAATTTGTCTTCTTTGCCTTGTTCGACCAGCTCAATACCGAGCATCTTGGCTCTAGCGGTTACCGATTCAGATTGTTTTGAAGTCAAGATGGCCACTTCGTGCCCGATGGCACGCCACATTGAGACGCCCAGACCGTCCTGTATATGGAATCTCCTGTATTGTCTGCCGGCTTCATCGATGAGGATGGTGCCATCGGTCAATACGCCGTCAACATCCAGTACGAGTAGTCGAATCTGAGAGTTCGTCACTTCTGGTTCCATACGGGTATATATGTAAATTTCGCCGAAGCTTCCGACCGCTGCGGC
>CP070790.1:2424174-2430625 GCA_020346805.1 Planctomycetota bacterium | reverse complement strand
TTATGATCAGAAGATAAAAACATGTAATCGGGCAAAAAGAGTAGAAACTGTTTATTAGTAGTTATGTTGTTTGGCCTTTTACATGGAAGGCTGTTAACGAGCCCCCCCTACAAATCATGCGTTCTTTAATGAAAAAGTGGTTAATGTGGTTGAAATCTTGGAAACAATCTGTAGGAATCGACTTTGCAGATGCTACCTGATTTGGAGGAGATTTCTGCTTCTGATAAGGATATATTACATTAAAGCGAACCACGAATTTGTATTGATTTTGTTGGAGGTATCAGGTAGACTGTCGTACTGACAATAAGTTATTTTGAACAAAGGAGAGAGAATCGGCAGAAATTTCTAGCGGGAAGTCACTCGGTTCATCTGGGATATCCTGGTGCAGATTGGAGGTATGGCCATGAACGCAATACCTGCCGCACTTATCCTCTCGTTTGCCGCTTCTTTACCCCCTCAATCCCTAGGCGCTTCGCCAATCCCCCCTGTTCATCGCACTGTGGATCAACCTTTGCTTCCCGGCGAGCAGCCGGCTGTCTGGATCCACAGTTCATCGTCCAAGCGCCCCGGGCAGTACCGGGTACCTGGGCCTTCCCCCCGCAGCACGTTTCTACCGAATCAAGTCATCGTGAAGCTTAATCCGGGGCGTACGCTGGCTGACATTAGCCACCTAATCGCCAAGTACAATGTTACCCCGATCAGGCGACTTGCCCCCACGCCGCAACTTCTCGGCGGGCAACCTGACGGGGACGTGGGTCATCTGCAACCACAAGGCGTTGTGAATTCACAACTTCTCTTGAGGCTACAGCGCCGAAGCCTCAGAGCCCCCGCCAGACTTGAGCCCCTCCACATGCACAACATCTACCTCCTAGGCCTCCCGGCCGAGGCTCATCTCCTTCCTCTGCTTCACGATTGCCAGATCGATCCCGCCATTCAGTACGCGGAACCGGATTACCTTCCCGAGTCTTCCACTCTACCTGATGACACATATATCGATCCCGATCAGAATGGTGACTGGTCATACGGTTCCTGGGGCCAGGATTTTAACGACATGTGGGGTTTAGAGGCCATTCAAGCGCACATGGCATGGGACATCTCGCAAGGGGATAATGAGATCATCATTGCGATCGTGGATACTGGTGTTGACTACTCCCACGAAGATATCGCTGCCAACATCTGGACTAACGGGCTGGAACTTAATGGTGTGGGCGGAGTCGATGACGACCTCAATGGATATGTCGACGATGTGCGCGGCTGGAACTTCTCGTCATCCAACAATGATGTAACTGACAGCTATGGGCATGGCACACACGTTGCCGGGATCGCCGCAGCGATCGGGAATAATGCGCGCGGTATAGCGGGTGTCACCTGGTACTCGAAAGTCATGTGCTTAAAGGCCACGTCCTCGTCGTCGTATGCTGAAGCAATACGATATGCCGCCGACAACGGGGCTGATATTATCAACATGAGTTGGCGCCTTTCTGTCCAATCCGCGGTCATCGTGGATGCGATTCGATACGCATATTATGGTGACGGCCCCTACACCGGCGGCGTCATACTGGTAGCCGCAGCTGGTAATGACGAGGCCGACGCAGCCGCTTATTGTCCAGCGAATCTCAAAGAAACTATCACTATATCGGCCGCTAATCATGAGGGATTGTTGGCAGGCTTCTCGAACTTTGGTAGTGCTATCGACGTGGCTGGTCCTGGGACGGATATCTTGTCTCTGAGTTCGTAAGGGACTAGTCGAGGCATACTTGTCGGTGATCACTACTCAGTGCTTTCGGGGACGAGTCAGGCGGCACCGCATGTGGCGGGCCTGTCCGCGCTGGTTCTGAGTCACTATCCGGCTTTCAACAGTGAGGAGGTAAGGCAGGTTCTGAGGACCACAAGCGACGATCTGGGTGAGGCCGGTTGGGACATGTTATTTGGGCACGGCCAGATCAATGCCCTTCATGCTCTGGAAATCGGCCATGAGCCGTGCCTTGCACTTATCACCGACCCACAACACCAGGCCCTTGTCGACGGGGTGGTTTCTGTAGAGGGTCTTGCTGACGGCGTCGATTTCGCCTCCTACGAGCTTTTTGTGAAAGACCTGGACGGTGTTTCGTGGCAGCAGATTGGAGATACTGTTTACAGCCCGGTTGCGTACGGTGAACTTCTGGCATGGGATACCATGCCCTTCATTGATGGGAATTACCTGCTGAAGCTTGTTGTGGCAGACACATTCAACGAAGTGTATACCGATTACTGTTCGGTGATAGTTGACCGAACGTATATTACTTCTCCTGAACCGGATGATGTGCTGCGAATTGGTGGCGTGATAGACATCATAGGTACAGTGAAATGGCCAGCTTTCTCGAGTTACTACCTTGAGTATGAATACGAACAGAACCCAGGATTATGGTATACCGACGGTGTGCAGCTTGCGAATGGAGGTCTCCAAGAGGTTCATGATGACTTGATCGCTCAGTTGGATACAGGTCAAATGACAATCCAGCAAGCGGGTCGCTATCGCATCCGGATCGTTGTCAACGGCAGTGAGGCAGAGGTTGTGCCGGTATACATGGATCCTACGCTGAAGCAGGGCTGGCCACAAAAATTGCCGGTAGGCTACGCGGCCTATTTCATGATGCAACTCGCAGCCGCAGACCTCACAGCAGAAGATGGCCTGGAAATCGTGATGAATTATCCGGTGCATTCCAGAGGCGCATTTGCCTTCTCGGGAAATGGTAGCTACCTGGATGGATGGCCTGTTGCTCCCGATGGATCGATCTACTTTTCAACGCCGGCCATTGGAGATATCGATGACGACGGTTCAAAAGACGTTGTCTTCGCCGTGAGTTTCCCGGATGGTGTGTACCTGTATGCTCTCAGCAGCGATGGCACGGTCAAGAACAGTTGGTCACTGGCTGGCGATGCGTTGAACATGAACTCCGTCGTCGTGGCAGACATCAACCTGGATGCAAAGGCGGAGATCATCGTCCTGTCAAAATCGTCAGGGGCGGCTATAGTCTATTTAGAGGTTTTTGACCATGCAGGTAACTACTTGGGAGCAGGTTGGCCCGTGAGCATTCCGTATTCCCTCGCCCAGACCTGTTTCTACAATCGTCTTCCGGCAGTCGGGAACCTGGATGGTGATCGCGAATTTGAAATCGTATATGCCAACGGCTTGTACCTTTCGGGCGAGGAAGTGCCGTGGAAAACGGAGATCTATGTACTGAATGGCGACGGCACAATGGTAGAGGGATGGCCGCAGATATATGACCACAATTCGCAGATCGCCTCGCCGGTAGTAGGTGATTTAGACAGTGATGGCACAGCTGAGATCGTGTTTCTGACTGACGTGTATCTCTACGCATTGGACAATATGGGTGGTGTTCTCTGGACAGTGGGTGGCAGTTATGGTGGAGGTAGTCCGGCATTGGCCGATTTTGACGGGGATGGATATCTGAAAGTTGTCTACAACCGGTCCGCGGTGCGCCGTACAAGCATAGTGGATTATCAGGGAAATGCTGTGCGCCATTTGTTGCATGACGACTTGGTAGAGTATTACAGCACCAACTTCCCGCTCGGCTCGAGCGCTATTGGCGACGTGGATGGTGATGATATCCCGGATATAGTCGTCGCAGTTAAGGACAAGGTCATTGCTTGGAATTTTGAGGGGGATGTGCTGGACGGATTCCCCAAACAGATTGCCAAGAGCGAGTTCAGCACACCGCTTCTAGGTGATATCGACGGTGACGGCAATGTCGACTTGATGGCCTGTGCGAACGACTATGCTGACCGGCAAAGGGCTGTGATTTATGCATGGAATGTCGGTGGTGCCTATGACGAAGAGAACGTGGAGTGGCCGCAGTTTCAGTACGACTGCGGTAGAAGCGGCTGCTACGGTTGTTTTATATGTCCAAGAAGGGCGCAGTGGGGAGATGCTGACTGCGACGGCGACGTGGATCAGGATGACTTCAATGCATTTCAAGCATGTTCGTCAGGACCGGCTATACCATTGAGCGCCGGTTGTGAAGAAAAAGACTTCGATACTGATAATGATGTCGACCAGGATGACTTTTCAATCTTCCAGCGATGTTATAGCGGGCAAAACAATCCGGCGGATCCTTATTGTGCGAATTAAGAATATGTTATGATAAAAAGCCGGTCGGGATCATTACGTTGGATAGGTCACAGGGGAAGAAGATATAACGCTCAACACGTCTAAGATTGCAATGCATTACGTCAGAACATCAGTAATAACTTGATTGGATTTGATCATTAATAATATGAAACGACGACCACAGCGTATATGCTGGACAAGCACAGCCTGTCCGATTAAAGTGAGCGAAGATTAATCTCAATACCTTTTCTACTAATTATACGAGGTCGCGAAAATCCGTCCCACCGAATGAAATTCGAAGATTGGAGGGCAACTTGAATCGCAGGATATTCTTAAAGGCTATACCGACTGTTGCTGTGTTGGCTACCCGTACGTCCAGTTCTGCCCAAGACACCAGTACATCGAACAGTTCCACCCAGGATCTGCAACCAATCATTCTTCCCCAACCCCAGAAAGAAGGTGGCAAGTCCGTCCTGGCAGCCCTGTGGGAGAGGAAGACTAACCGCAGCATCAGTAAGCGGAAACTTCCGTCACAGATGTTGTCCGATCTTCTCTGGGCAGCGTGGGGCGTGAATCGAGAGAATGGACCACGTGGTAGGATTGGTAGAACGGCTGCATCGGCAAGTAACTCGCAGGAGATTGACCTGTACATTGTCCTGCCGGAAGGAATTTATCTCTATGAAGCAGTTTCTCACCGTCTGATGCCTGTTCTTGCCGGGGATCATCGCGGTAAGCTTGGTCGTCGTGGTCGCCGGGGAGGTGCAGCTAAAGCACCAGTGAATCTCATCTATGTTGGGGATATCGCCAAATACAGCAAGGGAATACCGCAAGAGCCTGGGCTTAGAGATCCCGAGATCCAGAAGTCTTATTACAATGTGGCCACTGGTCTCATTGCTGGAAACGTCTATTTGTTTGCTGCCTCGCAGGGATTGGCGGCGTGGTTCCACAACTGCAACAAGGCGGGCTTGGCTACTGAGTTGAAGCTGCGTCCTGAACAGCGAGTGCTTTATGCACAAACCGTGGGTTATCCAGCGTAGTCAACAATTAGACCATGTATTATCGCTTGGTTTTGATAATCAAACATCCAAAAAACGCCCCAAAGAAGATCATATTAGGAGCATTTTGACGAAAGAGATGTAAATCTAGTCGATCTTGGTGTAAGGATAGAACCACGACAAGTCAAATATGGCACCAAAACTTTAATCCCAGGTATATGGAAAGATGGAAGATGTGCCGATACGACATGAGTATTGAGTGGTGTTTAAGAAAGTTGATCGTAGGTATGCCGGGTCATCCCGATTACTCCTTATCGCCCGTTTCTATTCATGCCTAGCGGGCGTCGGCAGGGATGTTCTCGGACGATGTTCGGCGTATACACGAAAAAAAGCCACCCGAAATAGTACTTGCTGACAGCGACTGGGGTGGTATAATGGGTGAATCTTACGGAACCAACCGGTCGCGTGCGCCGGTCAAGGCGCTATACAGATACGGATATGTTTGTTGACAGTTGAGAAGCATTACATTGGTCTTGTCTAGGGGGCCTTGCCATGCACCCTTCATACAAAGTAGTACAGTGCTTCAGCATGGTCGTCCTAATATCAGTGGCAACGCTTGCCTTTGGTGAGACACCCTGTCAGGTGGCCAGGCTTGTGGCTTCGGATGGTGCTGCCTACGATCTTTTCGGTTGGGATGTTGGCCTCAGTGGCGATCGAATTGTGGTCGGTGCTTACCTCAATGACGCGAACGGCTTGAACTCAGGAGCAGCTTACGTCTTTCATCGCGAAGGTGATAACTGGGTCGAAGAAGCGAAACTGATTGGATCGAATACTGTGGCCGGCGATAAGTTCGGAAGCGATGTTCTGATCGAGGGTGATCGTGTCGTGGTTTCCTCCGCCTACCACGACGCCGGCCAGAATAACATTGGGGCTATCTATGTCTTCGCTAGACAGGGGACACAGTGGATCGAGGAGACTCAGCTGTATCCTTATACCGGATACAACGACTATGAGCATGTATATGTCAAGGCCATGAGTGGCGACTACGTGGTGGCGACGACTTTTGGTAATCATAGTGAGATCACCATCTTCCATAAGACTGTCAGCGGTTGGGAAATCCAGGCGAGGCTCGATTTGCTCGGCGGGGCGATTGCGCTGCGTGGTACACAAATGATGATCGGCAACAGTCAAAAGAGTGGCCCTTACAGCACGGCTGATTTTGGGATCGCCTACCTGTACGAGCGCGACGACTATCGGAACGAATGGTCGCGCCGTTGGTCTGCTCAGCCGGCATCTAACGTGTTAGGTACAGGTTTTGGTAGTGATGTGGCCGTCGAAGAAGATA
>CP070790.1:2420153-2424074 GCA_020346805.1 Planctomycetota bacterium | reverse complement strand
GGGCACATACAAAGGCTCCTGAAGCTCATATCAGGAGTATTTGTGAGAATTGGAAAATACCCGCCAGCCGCAACCAGCACCCCATCCGTTTCCGCGGCGATGGTCACATTTTGATCTACTGTCAGGGCATCGTAGGTTTCTCGAAACTGCTTTTCTATTGTGCAAAATGCCTCTACCACCCGAGGATCAAGTTGTGAATTCGAGGCCTTGATAATCTCCTCAATCGCTTCTTCATGGCTGCGGGCGGCTTTGTACTCACGCTCTGTACGAATCGCATCATAACTGTCTACCAGACACACAATACGTGCACAAAGTGGTATTTGCTCACCTGCTAGTTGTTCCGGATAGCCGGTACCATCGTAACGTTCATGATGATAATGGGCAATATTCATGGCCATCTTGAGAAAGCCTGCATCGTGACCGTTTGAAATCACCGAGCGGAGTGTCTCGGCTCCTATATGGGCGTGTTTTTGCATTTCTCGAAACTCCGCATCGGTCAATTTGCCTTTCTTAAGCAGAATGTGGTCGGGAATCGACACTTTACCGATGTCATGCAGTGGGGCCGCACGCCTAATATCCAAAATGAATTGATCATCAATTATCTCATCAAAAGGTGGAGTACCGGCTAGTTGTCGGGCCAGCCTTTGGGATAATTCTTGGACTCGCTCAATGTGTTTGCCTGTCGGTGTATGGCGGTATTCGTTGAGCTTGGCCATTGAAATAATAATTGAATCCCGTATTTGATCGAGCTTGTGATGTGTTAGGACGTTGTTCAATGCCAGAGCCGCAGTCTGGGCAAGTTGTCGAAGCCTCTCAACATCCTCGGGCTGATAATCTCTGCTATCTGTTTTCTCTGTTACGTTGAGCACTGCGATCGGGCCGTCGGTAGCTCGAATTGGAGTACAAATCAATGGTATGCTGATAAAGCATACTGAATCGTAACGATTGATGGTCGGCGGCTGAGGAGTGTTTTTGTTAACCACCATCTCCTCTTGGGTCCTGAAAACATGACCGGAAATCGAGCGGGTAACCGGAATCGTCAGTTTTGACCATAATGACCGTTCGATCCCCAATGCATATGCTATGCTAAGCGTCTGTTTCGAAATATCTGGAACCAGAAGTGAGACTCTTTTGCTCTCCATTATATCCGACGTTGTTTCAACGATTTGCCTGCAGGTATTTTCGAAGGAGTTATCCGCAAGTGCTAACTCACTGAATCGATTTAGCTTGGTTAAGAACTTGGTTTGAGCTTCTAAAAAGGTGTTGGTTTGCACAATCTCTAATTGTGCTTCTCGTAGCCGAACCATGGACTGGATACGGAGATATAAATCTTTGGGTTCAATTGGCTTGACAATATATTCGTCGGCACCGGCGGATAGGCCCTCTAGAACATCCTCTTCTTCATCCTTGGCACTAATGATGATGATGGGTATCCCCGCTGTGATACGATTTTCCCGAAGCTTTCTGATGGCATCAAGACCGTTCATCACCGGCATTATCACGTCCATGAGGATTACGTGGGGCAGAAGCGATTCCGCCACCTGAATGGCCTCAACACCGTTGCTTGCGTGTGCAACCGTGTATCCCTTACGCGCCAGAAGCCTTTCAAAAAGGAGACGGTTCGATCGGTAATCGTCTACCACCAGTATTGTTGGTTGGTCGGCTTTTGCCATATCACGAACTTCCGCATTAGATATTAGTAAAGCACAAACAGATGTCGTAAGTACCGAATAATGTCCCTTACAACGGTTGATAAACAATGTTTACAGTTTATGTTGAGCTGCCCCGGTAAAAATTAATGCATCACCATGATGTTGAGGCACAATTTATATCTAGTAGACGCTTTATCGTCTTGATTGCCTTGTTGAGTGAGTGATAAATTGGTGTCGATTATGAAGAATAATGCTTGAGTTATACCAATAAAAACTTAGAGCATTGATATGTAACACGGCATCTATGATATCTGGACCTTAGATTTGTGTGTCCGATATACAGGCTGGAGTAGTTTGTTGGGAGTCCTATTGAAAAACTAGGATTATCCTGATGTTGCCGTCAAATCAGTTTGCCCGTGATATTGCCTGATAAATTCAGAATAATTGGTTTATATTGGACGATCCCTACATGCTTTTGTATTTATCATATCTGTTAAATTGAACTGTTATGGGAAGTAAGTTGGAACCTCTGCCGTTAAAATGTGGATCTATAATTGATAAGGAAAGGCAGTAATTTAGGGTATTTACCGATACCATAAAAAGGTTTATTATTACGTGGTTCATATATGGATCTTGGCAGGCACGTCGTGATATCATTGCTGGATGGAATACGGAATTCTTTGATATGAAACGTTTTTCATCTGTTGCCATCTGCTATAGGGGATGAATTTATGCCTGGAAACTATATTTATTGGGGAAATTTGTATGATGAATTGGCACAGCCTTGGGTCGGTATTGTGCTCATCCTCACCTCTGTAGTTTGTGGAACCATTATAGGTGTGGAGCGGGAATCCAAGGATAAGCCCGCAGGTCTTCGAACCGTATCGCTTATTTGTGTAGGCAGTACCATTTTTACCTTTGCTTCTATAATGATTGCGGGAGAAAGCTTTGCCGATCGAGGGCGGATCGCCGCTCAAATAGTAACTGGTATTGGTTTTCTCGGTGCGGGTGCGATTATTCGTGAACGTGGTACGGTCGTTGGTATGACTACTGGGGCAACCATTTGGACGGTGGCAGCCATCGGGCTTATAGTTGGTATGGGATATGCCGTTGCCGGATTGGCATTGACCTTTGTTGTGGTAGCCATGTTGACCTTCGTTCGCAGATTTGAACGTCAGGTATTCGGAAGTTGCCAATATTCCAAATGCCGATTGCTCTACCGCATCGGCAAGGGGAAGACCAGGATTCGTTTATTACGTATTCTTGATAAATATCACATCCCCGATCATACCTGGATAATAGCACCTCAGGATGATCTCGAAGTATTGGATGTCGAATACTGCCACTCTCATCGTGGGCATCGAGCGTTTCTCTTTGAGATGATAGAAGTGCCGGAAGTGGTCGAGATCCAGAGCCAGAGCCTTCCACCTCGAAGCGAGAACGAAACCGACGCACTTTAGTCCCCAAGTTCCGATTATACTTTATGATGATGTTGTAGAACGTTTCCATTAGCGTATCAAACGTGACCATTTTTATATCTTCGCCTTACCGTTCCGCTGTTTTTCCGATAAATAGATATCAAGGTTATCGAAGGCCAAAATCTGCCATGCAGACTGATCAAATGCCCTATTTTGTCATTTAATGGCGGTTGTGGTGGAAATTTTGACTATTTGATGACCCATTTGCCTTTGATTCATATACGTTTCCATCATTCGAATGGCAGAGTCAACAGGATTGATGTTCGGAAGATTTAACATGTAATGTTTTTTATTACGTCACGATAAACATTTCGTCCTCTTTTTAGTTGATGTATTTCCTGACGGTTTGGGTTGGTGTGATTCCAGCATGCAATATCACTTTAGAAAAAATTGAATATTGACGAAAAAAATATTGACGCAGAGTTAAAATGAATGTACATTATTGATGATTCCCGTTTGCGTCACGCGGGATTGTCAACTCCATATTATAAGGAGCAGATGCCATGGCTAAGAAGAAAAGAAAAGCCGCCAAAAAGAAAGCTGTAAAGAAGAAAGCAAAGAAGAAAGCAAAGAAGGCTCCAAAGAAGAAAGCCAAACGCAAAAAGAAATAATGGCGGTAAAATTAGTAAAAGCGGGTGATCCGAAATACAGGGTCGCCCGCTTTTTTTATGCTTTTTTACTTATTTTTCGGGTTTTTTACAAAAAATTACCTGCAAAGGTGCCCCTGAATTTTATAGCGGATACCCTTTTCTATAATCGAAAATGTGACTGTTTAACGGCATATATAATGT
>CP070790.1:2414906-2420053 GCA_020346805.1 Planctomycetota bacterium | reverse complement strand
GGCGGCGTCGAGATCGCCGACGATTTCGATCTGGTCGGGATCGCCGCAGCCCAGCCCCCGCTGGTGGGCCAGGCGAACGTATTTCAGATTCTTCAGGGGATCAAATCCCATCAGCTTGGCGGCCACGGCGTCGATGGCCACCTGGTCGGCCGAGGCCAGCAGGACATTTTTTACATGAGGGATCATGCAGCGCGGCCCGGGGCCGTCGCCGACGAAGGTCCCGTCCATAACCGCAAATATACCGGGATGAATTTTCTGTTGGATCATGAGCAGATCAACCAAAGTCTCGTGAATAACGGGATGGGTCCAGTGGCGGTGTTCATTCAACAGACCGCCGAAGGCGTTTTTCATGGCCCCGGTAGTAGTGGTGAATATATGCGTCTTAATGGTAGGCAAGTGAATGATGTTTTCACCGATTAAACGTTGGGGAATGGAAAATCCTTTGGGATAGACCTGATTGAGGCAGAGGAATTCCCCGGTCAGATCGCCAACGGCATCGCGTATGTGAATCCACTCCTGACCCTGGTAGAGATGGATGTTACGCAGGCCGTGGGCCTCGATGACATTAATCTGTTTGTTCTCGCGCTCGCCGAGGCGGGCATCGATGACCACCGTTCGGTTATGGCAGGCATGAATGAGGTTGGAATCGAATCCGTCGCGTTTCATGGCCTGGATGACCCCTTCGAGCTGCCAGGGGGGAGTGCTGGAACCGGGATAGAAGAAGTGCCAGGATATGTTTATCTTCAACGCGGTATCCGCCTGGGGATCCAGCACCTCTTGATAGCCGGCCAGATTCATAACCCGATGGTAGTCGGCCAGGACGGTTGCGGGTTTGGTTCGAACGATGGCTACTTTCGATCGGCTCATTGCCGCATTGTATGGATGTCAATATGGATCGGCAACCTAAGCAGTGCCATCAAGGGGCGCATATTGTCTGCTGCGTAAATTCCGACACACTCTATTCAACACCAAGTACAAATCAGCCCTAATCCACGAAGTGACCTTGGGAATGAGAATCAGTCTTTGGCCAGCAGTTTTTCTGCGGATTCAACCAGGCGATTCATGCGGAACGGCTTATTGATGTAATCTTCGGCCCCAAGGCTTTCCGCCCAAACCTGATGCCGCTTGCCTGTGTTGGCGGTGATCATAATGACGTAAGGCTTGCTGCCCCGCGGCTTTTTGGCCTTGAGTTTTTCCAATACCAGAAATCCGCTGCGCTTGGGTAACATGGCATCGAGGATCAACAGATCGGGATTTTTGTCCAAAGCTATTTCGACCGCCTGGTCGCCGTTGGTTGCTTTGTAGATTTCCGCGCCGCTATCCTTGAATGTTTCCTCAATAGCGGTCAGTGTGTCCTCTTCGTCATCGACAATAAGTATAGATTTACCATCATAAGGTTCGGCCATAAATATATCCTCCGGGAATTTACCAGCTCTTCCCTTTCTTCCCTTTATAAATAAGTATAGACGTCGTGCAGTAACATTGCAACGGGCTTGCCAGGCAATCTCGCCTATCGGGTATCTCCCCCATCATATTATAGCTTTTTATGGGTTTAACCATAAAGGCATGCAGATACTGAAGTTGTTTTCCACTAATTTCCAACCTCCGGGGGACATTTTACGGACCTTCGTCTAGTATTGCTTTGTTTCTTCTAAATAGTGTCTTCTTTCCTGTTCGCGACCTGCGACGATGAGGTCGGCAGCTTTTATATAAGTCCCATTCGTTTGCGCACGATCCATTCGATAGATATCAGGATGAGGATCAGGGCGAACCAACGCCAGGGGAAATCCTCTATCAGTCGTGTTCGTTGGGTATGGGTTATGCGGGTTGTGTATCCTGCCGCATCAATTCTTTGGAGCAGATCGGCAAATTGCTTAAGGGGTACATATTCGCCTCCGACTTGCCGGGTGCGTACGGCCATCTGTTTCAGGGACTCCAGGTCAGCGACGGGCTCGAGCATTTCAAGGTCAACGGATTCGGCCACAAAGGCGGTTTCGGCCCGGCCCATAATTCGGCCTCCTTTTCGGGCTTCAACTTCGATGCCGTATTGTCCGGCCTTCTCGATCATCAATTTCGCTTCGAGTAAATCCTGTTTTTTCAACCATTCGATTTTTTGTGATATGCCATCCGGTCTAACAAGTTTACCGGTCATGTTTACTTCATCCAGCGAGGTTTCGCCTTTGAGATCCCTGCATCCCGCTTTGACCGTCACCTGTTGATCGCCGGTGTGCAATTTTGTCAAGTCATATCTGGACTTGTCGGTGGTAACCCAGACGTCAGCCTGCCAATTGGCCAGGTAGAAAACAAGCTGCCGCCAGAATCGCCGCTGGGCATCCCGCCCTTTGTCGTCCACCAACGACCACTGCCAAGTGGAATCGAAAGCGACCGCTGCCGACCGGCCCTTGCCGGTTTCCTGTACCACCAGCAGCGGTTCACCTTTCAACGAACGCAAAAGCACTTGAGCGGCCGGTTTCACATTACCCAATCTGCTGGCACCGGCAAAGGGGGGCAATCTTTTCCAAGTGACCGGAGTCACGGATGCATCGGGACCTATTTGACAAATTGGATGTTCCCGGCCCTGCTCGGTTAATTCGAGCTGCAAGGGTTCCGGCCAATGACCTATGGCCGACAGATCGACGGGCAAAACGTCGGCCAACCTGGTATCGTTATACTTTCCGCTGCCCAGGGTTCGCAGCCCGCCCAGCATGGCCAGGCCCCGACCGTGATCCATGACCAGATCGTAAATTGTAGTCAGGGCGGTATCAGAAAAGGCTTCACGGTCTATATCGCCGATCAAAATCACATGATAAGGCCGCCAGTCGGTATCTTGTTGAGGCAACAATGAAGCAGAATCCGCGCCGGCAGGAAGATTCAGATCCACCTTGGTGAGCTGCAGTTCCTTGGCCGACTCCAAGGCCCGGACGATGGCCGACCGTTCATAACGCGGCCGATCCAGATAGAGTACGCGAATCTTGTCGTCGATGACCCGTATGTACTGGGTCAAGGCAACCTTACTTTGTGGGCCGGCGATATCCGCTGCCGCAGCCCGGACGACCAGACGATGAAGACCTCGATCGATTGGGGTGTGGGTCAGGTCCAACTGAAGCAACTCACGTGATTGGCGGGGAATAAGTTCTTGTCGCTCGATGAGCTCGTCGTCATATAACAATTCCACTTCCACGATGTTGTCGGCCAAACCGGCGGCAAAAAATTCGGCGCGGATGTCCAGGCGATTCAACACCGAGATCCGGGTAGCACAATCCAATCGGCGGGCCTGCAGGCTGCGGGTTTGGCCGATAGGCATTTCACTGCCCACGCCGACGGCATATACAGGGAAACCGGCGGCGGCTAGTTTTTCGCCGATGGCCAGCGGATCGCTTGTTTTTGAGGAATTATCCCGCCCATCGGAGATCACGATCAAGCCGGCGGATTGAGCGGATTCGGCGGCTAATAATTCATGCCCGCCGTCGACGGCATCAAGCAGGGCGGTTGAGGTACCGTCGGCTTTAAAAGACCATTTTTTTGCCCGCTGTATATCGCCGGCAAAGGTAAACCATCTGATATCGAGATCGTCTTGCAGCCGAACCAAAAGATCTCGATTATTACTCACCGCCTTGCGTACCGCTTCCATGCGGGCGACAGGTTTTTCTTTTTGTTTATCATCTTCGACGATTACATCTTTGAGGGTCATGGAGCGGGAGTTGTCCAGGAGCAATCCCAGTACCGCCTGCTCGGTCCTTTCGCTGGTCGATTTAAGCACCGGCCGCATCAGCATCAGGATCACCACCACCCCCACCGCCAGTCGCAGGGTCAGGAGCATCAACCGGGTGGAATGTTTTATCTGGCGGGTGGTCTGCCGATAGGAACGGACCAGCCAGGCTATGCCGAATACCGCCAGCCAGCAGCAGGCCCAGACATGGCTGGAGGCATCGAGGTGGAGCCAACCCCTGACTTTCAATGCGGCGATTACCGCAGCCACGATGGCTACCATGATGGCTCGCGGGCCCCTTTTGGCCGGCCGCCGACCAACAATCACATAGCGCACCCCTTCGGTGACGGCCAGCAGGATGACCGCCACCCAAATCCAGCCCGCCAAATCCGGGGCCTCAAATTCAAGGGAATATTCGCTCACCAATCATCATCCGAAAGTCAACGCCATTCCCCACAATCAATCACCATACCATATATCCTATATATTATGGAATCACCATGTTTGAAGGAGGGATGACAAGCGCGTAACTACAGACCCGGTTGATCAAAACTTTTAACAAATAATCCGATCGAGGATGAAATTATAATAGCCGCTGGGCCACCATGGCTCCGTTGGCGGTCAGGATGAGTACGTAGTCGTCAACCAAATAGTCAGTGACCGTATGGTTGGGGGTGGGGTAGCAGCGGACGGCGGGCACGGAGGAATCGGAAGCGGTCGGCGGGGTGCCGGTCCATTGCTGGCGTTTTACCATCAGGTGGGGCCCGTAATCCGGATCGGAGGATATCACCTGGGTGATCCTACCGAAGACGGATATGGCGGTCGAGCCGCCGGGGCGGGGAAGCAGGGCCACGGAATCGGGCGGGGTTTGCTCCTGGCGAAATGAAGACATGATCTCGGCCTGATCCCGTTGCAGATTTTTAAGCGATCGAATCATGAGTTTCCCCAATCATTTCATATACAGCATGCCATGCATCGGTTTATCATTAACCATCAAGACACAAAAAAAGAGAAGGAGACAGGAGTCAGAATTCAGGAGGCAGGAGACAAAGGATAGTAGTCAGGGCGCCTACGGCCTACAGCCTCCGACCTCATGCCTTTCAATCCGCCAAAGGCGGATTTCGTTCACCACGGCGAACTCAACATTTTGAATTTTTCCTGGTTTCTCCATAGTGCCTCTTGGTTAACTATGTATCCGTACTTATCACCACCTGGGGATTAATGGGCGGGGCCGTCGCATCCGCCCAGGCAAAGACAATAGTTTCGTTATCCTCCTCGACACCCGAAGCCGATTCGGCCCGCACCGCCCATTTGACACAGGTACCGTCGTTGAAGGCCTGCGATTGGTAGCAGTAATGAAATCGGCCGCGGCGATAATCGATGGCGGCTACCGAATTATTGAAATCGACGCTGCCGCTGCCGTCGTTGTTGTAGATGT
>CP070790.1:2411523-2414806 GCA_020346805.1 Planctomycetota bacterium | reverse complement strand
ACAGAGATTATGTACCATCCACTGTACACCGGAAACCTGAATGACCCCAATGAGGAATTTATTGAGCTGAAAAACATCGGAACAAGTACACTGAATCTAAATCTGGTAAAGTTTACCGAGGGAATCGATTTTACCTTCCCTGTTATGGTGCTTGACCCCGGCGAACACGTGGTAGTCGTAAAGAACCAGAGTGCATTCCAGGCACAATACGGAACATCGATAAATACGGCCGGTCAGTACACCGGCAGTCTGGCCAATGATGGTGAAAGGATTAAGTTGGAGGATGCTATCGGCCGAACGATTTTGGACTTTGAGTACAAGGATGGATGGCGTTCAATCACCGACGGTGATGGTTTCTCTCTGACTATTACAAATCCCGAAAATACGTACGGCTCTGACGAAGGCCTGGTAGCTCACTGGAAGTTCGATGATGGCTCCGGCGGAACCGCAACAGACAGCGCCGGCACAAATAACGGGGCCCTGGTTGGAGACACAACATGGACGGCCGGCCGAATTGATGGAGCATTAAGCTTTGACGGTAATGGTGATTATGTTGTTGTTGCTCCCGTCTCTGTCCTGGATGGGAACACTGTAACTGTTCAGGCTTGGATACGTGTAAGCGATTTAAGTGGTTCGAATCCTATACTGACACAGAATATCTTCAGCATGACTAAAGATGGTTACTATTTCCAGGTTTCCGGCGGCAGGCCCACATTTTATCTTACTGATGGTTTCTCTTCTGCTCAGGCGATTTCTCCCGAAACAATCAACACGGACCAGTGGTATCATGTTGCCGGGACCAATGATGGCACCAACCTGAAGTTGTACGTTGACGGCCTGTTGAAATCCAGCGTGCCCTCGGCCGGTTATACAGGGGAAACCAACAATGCTTATATTGGCTCCGATTCTATCTCAAGTTTCTATTTCACCGGCCTGATTGATGATGTCCGCATTTATAACCGCGCAGTCAGCGAAAGCGAATTTCAGGATATAGCCGACCCGACGGGACGCTGGAATCTGGAAGATTCCTGGCGTGCGAGTGTATACCGCCACGGCTCACCCGGCTCCGACGACAGTGGAATTCTTCCCAATCCCGGTGCCGTGGTAATCAACGAAATTATGGCGCATTCAAACGCCGGCCCGGACTGGATTGAGCTATACAACACCACCAGCGATACTATTAACATTGGCGGCTGGTACCTCAGCGACGATAACAGAGATGAACCGAACCTAATGAAATACAGGATAGCCGATGGAACAACGATTGGCGGGAATGATTATTTGGTTTTCTATCAGGACACGGACTTCAACAATCCCTCCGATCCCGGCACTCTCATACCATTTGGCTTAAGTGAGAATGGCGAAGAGGTGTGTCTGTCGTCGTATCTTGACACGAATGGCCACCTGACCGGCTATCGCCAGGTGGAGAATTTTGGTGCATCGCAGACCAACGTTTCGCTTGGCCGTTACTACAAGCCCAGTACCGACAATTTCAACTTTGTGGCGATGGACTACAATACGCCGGATTCCAATAATGCTTATCCCAAAGTTGGCCCCGTTGTTATCAATGAGATAATGTACAATCCGCCGACCGGCAATCAGAATGAGGAATATATCGAGTTGCACAACATAACCGGATTTCCAGTGACATTATACCGTTATGACAAATCCGCATCGTGGAAGTTCACCGACGGCATTGATTATACCTTCAATCCCAGTCCCGCTGTGACGATACCTGCCTATGGTTATCTGATATTGGCCAGGGACCTGACAACCTTTACAGCAAGATATGGCAGTATGCCGTCCTACGTTCGGGTTCTCGATGGTTATACCGGCTATTTGAGCAACGCCGGCGAGAGGTTGCAGATTGGTATGCCCGGTGACCTCGATAATCTTGGCGAACGTCAGTACATCCGGATTGACAGGGTCACTTACAGCGACGGTTTTCATGATGAGGATGTTCCCGGCGGGGTTGACTACTGGCCGTTTATGACCGATGGTTTTGGTCATTCGCTCTCTCGCCGTGTGTCGGGCAATTATGGCAACGACGTAGCCAACTGGAAAGGTGCTTTACCTTCGCCGGGTACCGCCAATCCCTAAAATCCCCTGAGGGACTAATAAATCAAATTTTCGTCTGTGCTACTTTTCTATCAACGTTTCATCGACCTGCATGCCGAAGTGTCTGCCGGTCTTTTCTATGTGGCCGAGTACCTTGTCGCCCGGCTTCAGGCTTGTGATTGAAATCGCCTTGCCCTCCGGTGAGACCAGTCGGATCGTCTCGGCATTTTGCAGAACCAGGCTTATCGGCTCACCTTCCGCCTCGGCCTCGACGAGTATCATAGGCCTTTTTTCAATCTTGTTTCTACCCAAATAGGCAGTATTACTATTGCCTTTAAAATCGACGAGCAGTACTTCGTCGCCGGTTTTCAGATCCGCCAGGTACTTTGTTTTGCCTCCTGCAACGAGGGTGTATGCGTGTACGGCGCCGGCGTTGACGCGGAACGGACGAGAAGCCACGTAAGGATTATCAATGGATTCGGAATGGACGAGGAAAAAACCCGCAGCCGTGTTGCCGACGAGCATGCCTTCGCCGACGGTCATTTGTGTGCAGGTGTCCAGGCAGGCCCGGTCGCCCATGCCAAGCTGTTTTGTGCTGGTGATAGTGGCTGTTACGAGGGCGACTTTTTCGCTTATACCGTGAATGATTTCGGCAGTCTTTTTAATTTCGTTTACGTCGGTAGTGTTCAGGACAACGCCGTCGACGCCTTTTTCGATTATTTCGACCATTAGTTTGGCCTGCTCGCTGTTTTGGACCTGGACCATGATATTTTTGCCTCGGCGGGCGAGCAGGTTTTCAATGGGGATAATCGTCCAGTCGAGCATGTGTAAAACAACGATTTTATCAGCCTGGACGGCCGCCGCTTTGTCCTCGTCGTCTTTGGCTGCTATATCAATAAAGTCGACATCGACGCCCGGCTTGATATCGCCGTTTTTTTCGACTGTTTTGATTTTTCCGAACTGCCGTACCTTTTCACTATCACCATCAGGCAGTACCACCGCCTCAGCGCCGCTTTCGAGTGCGGCTATGGCGATTTCCTTATTGTATGGAACAGCGTTTACCCACAATTTTTTCATAATTAGTTCAGGTCCTTTCTGCTTTTGTAGATTTAACGCTAATTTAGCCGGCCTGTCAACGTATTTCGACTGATGAGCCCCATTTTTGCAAGGTAAGGTTTGGAATTGGGTTTGGTTGTTATTGGTTCGTTGTTCATTGTTCATAGTT
>CP070790.1:2408461-2411423 GCA_020346805.1 Planctomycetota bacterium | reverse complement strand
GGTACCCGCTGGGCCAACTGTTCGGTCAAGACTCCATCGCCACTGCCCAGATCGAGCACCGACTCGTTTCCGGCTAGTTTTAGTTCGGCAATGATTTTGTTGCCCCATTCTTTCTGGTGCTTTGAAGCTTTTGTGTATTGGTTGCCGTCAAATTCAAAATTTGCCATCTTGTGTCTCCAGCATTTCTTGTTTTGGCTGATGATCAGAGCTAATGGAGTTGTATTAGCTCGACAACCTGGCCGTAACAACTTGTCGCATGATTTCGACCGGCGCTTTCCGGCCGGTCCAGCGCTCGAACTGGGCTACTGCCTGGTTGACGAACATTGCCACCCCGTCAACGGTTTTGCATCCCTGACGACGGGCTTCATGTAGCAAGCGTGTCTCAATCGGATTATATACGGTGTCGAAAACTGCGGTTCGCTTCGACAAGGCCCTGCTGTGCAGCGGAGTATTTTCGGTTTTCGGCCACATTCCTATACTGGTGCAGTTGATTACCGCATTTGCTTGAAGGTTATCACGTTCCTGCCAGGGCCGGGCCGTGCAGTCGAACTCATCTGCCAAGGCCTGAGCTTTAGAAGCCGTGCGATTGTAAATGGATACCTTGCTGCCGCAGTCATGCAGGCCCGCTACTATCGCCCGGCTGACTCCGCCCGCACCAAGTACCGCCACATTCAGCTTGCCCAATCGTTTCCGATCACAGCCTATGCCTTCACACAACGCGTCCAACGCCCCGCGGTAGTCGGTATTCAATGCACCAAGGCGATCAACCGATTCGCCATCCGTGGGCTCGATACAAAGTGTGTTGGCTGCACCGATTCTGAGGGCCAGTGGTTCAATATCTCCACCGTGCTGCTCCACATATTGCAGCAGGTGTTTCTTGTGAGGTATGGTCACACTGCAGCCCCGCAAGTTCATGCCCTCCAGCGATCGGCATCCGTCGATAAAGTCGGCAAACGATTCATAATCATGCTCAACCCGCATGGGCAGATAAACACCGTTGTAGTCGATGGCCTCAAAAGCTGCATTGTGAATGGCGGGACTCATTGAATGGGCCACCGGACAACCAATCACCCCATAAACCAGGGTCTCCGCATTAATTGCTTCCCATCGATAGAGGGATCGCATTTGCTCGATCGATATTTGTCCCGGTGCCGACTCTCTGCCGCTTTCCAGTGAGGCAAAGGTCAGCAGTGCCCCGAACTTCTTGGATAACACTCGGGTTAATATTCCCGTCTCACCCATACACAATCCGATAGTCGGGCGTATAGCCGCCGATTGTTTCAAGGCCTCTAACATACGCACCGAGTCGGTGATAGTCCGGGCTTTGCATGCCAATTTGACCACGTGGCAGGGTTCCAGGGTAAGCTCGGAGAAAAGCGCATTGAGGTCCGTAGGCGTGCTCTCAAGGTTGTGCTTGGACAGAATCAGTTTGCATGCCGATCTACTACTGTCATATAAGCTGCACAAGGCACGAATTTTTTCCCTAAGCTCTGACGATCTTTTCCAGGTTTCATATTCCACGTCGATGTAATCGGCCCCGCTTTGTCCGGCCAACTCGAATAGAGTGATCCGTTCGTTTTCATCGCCTTTGTAGTTGCCGCCTTCATCTGTAATTCGGCAGGTAGCGATTACCTCGCCGCCGAACTGCCGGGCCTTGTTCATCAATTCTTTCATGGAATCGTTGTTCCATTCGCTTAAGTAATCCAGGCGCAGTTCGATCATCTCCGCGCCGGCATTTGCAGCGGTTTCAATGTCGGCTATCATCTGTCGAGAGGTTTCACCGGTTATAGGCACACATAAGCGTGTCATATAAATTACCTCTTGATACATTTATAAGCATTTAGTCAACAAGGTCAAAATTATACGCCTTCTTTTGATTCTTTGGTTTTGCCTTTCTTGGCGCCGATGATTGCTCGGTTAATAGCGTGGAGAAAGGCCAACACACTGGCTTCGATAATATCCGTGGATCGGCCCCGGCCACGGTAGGTGCGATCGCCGTATTGCAGTTCCAGATGCACCTCGCCCTGGGCGTCCCGACCCCCGGTTACCGCACGCAGGTCGTATTCTTTTAACTCAACATCCATGTCTGTCAGTTTCAGAATGCAGGTAAAGGCTGCATCGATGGGTCCGTCACCGGTGGCCGCATCAGTAACATCCGTCCCCTCACTAACATTTCTCAACCGAACCGTTGCCGTCGGTACCACGCCCGTACCACCTGTGGTTTGCAGGGCGATAAGCTCCCAGGATCGCGCATTCTCCGACTCCTCCAGTATCTGCCCCACGATCGATTCAAGGTCTTCATCGAATATTTCCTTCTTGCGGTCCGCCAGGATCTTGAATTGCTCGAAGACCACTTCAAGTTTGTCCTCATCCAGATCCAGACCCAGTTGTATCAGACGCTCACGCAGGGCGTGGCGGCCCGAATGTTTCCCCAAAACCAGCTTCGATTCGTCGATTCCCACATCTTCCGGATTCATAATCTCGTAGGTTGCCCGATGAGCCAGCACTCCATGCTGATGTACGCCTGCTTCGTGGGCAAACGCGTTTTCTCCTACAATCGCCTTGTTTCGCTGAACGTGAATCCCCGTCAGCGAACTCACCAGACGCGAAACGGGAAAGAGCCGTTTGGTGTTGATTTGTGTCCGGCAGTTGAAAACATCTGATCTGGTTCTGATTGCCATTACCACCTCTTCCAGACTGGCATTACCCGCCCGCTCTCCCAAACCGTTGATCGTACACTCAATTTGCCGGGCACCCGCCTGCACCGCCGCCAGGGAGTTGGCCACCGCCAGCCCCAAATCGTTATGACAATGAACGCTGATCACCGCCTGGTTGATATTTTTCACCGTTGCATACAGATGTTCGATGATCCGTTTGAAATGGTCCGGCGTTGAATACCCGACGGTGTCGGGTATGTTCACCGTAGTGGCGCCCGCTTCAATGGCCGCCTCAACCACCTCGG
>CP070790.1:2405235-2408361 GCA_020346805.1 Planctomycetota bacterium | reverse complement strand
ATTGGGCAAGGCCTTCTGCATGTTATATCTTGACGACAGAGAGGACCCCAACATAATCAGTGAATAAACCTTGGCCGGCGATTCTACATTCTCGCAAGCCCAAACAGCCACACCGGTACCTGCGGACAGGGCAATAATATTTACCTGGTTGTCGGGGTATTTTTTCAGATAACCTGTGATTTCCTTGCCCAGATCCGCTCCCCTGAGTCGGGCGGCGGGGCGGCCTATGGTCTGGTCCAGGGCCGGATTAAGGGTAGGGGACCACCGATAATTAATAATGTTGCCGCGGTAACCGGCCTGTCGAAGCCCGTTATTAACTTCGACCACCCCAAATCCCCAGTTGCCGGCCCCGTCGATATAATATGTCCGCCCAAACTGATCAAATTTTGACGAAGTGAGGGCACCGCCGCCGCAACCGGCGGTAAATGCGCATAAAACAACTGCCAGCACCATCGACCGGTATGCTCCCGATAATCTCGAAATTTTTGTAATCCTAGTCATTATGCCTCAAACCCGCTGCCGATAAATACGGCAATTCGTACTCCAGTTTTTGCAACCTTGACATGAACATCCAAAAGATCATACGAAAATGCCAGTCTAGGCTATCGTCCGTACCAGTCAAGGACTTTGCATTAAGCTGGAAAAAAGATAGTTTGACCCCTAACCGCCGGGGTCTTAATATCACCTCCTGCCCTAAAGACAATATTATAGGTGCCTCATGCGAGTCAAGATCTGCGGAATAACTTATATTGCCGATGCCCGGGCGGCGGTCGAAGCCGGTGCCGACGCCATCGGGCTAAATTTCGTCGGCGGCCCCCGCAAGATCGATCCGGTCAGGGCCGGCGATATTCTACACATTCTTCCCGCACTTATCACCCCTGTTGCCTTAGTTAAACTGGGTAAAGGCCGGATCCCCGGTGATCTGGCTGAATTCCTGAATAAACATCGGGTTACAGACCTTCAGCTATATGGTGATGTTAACGGTAAAATTATGACCCGGCTGTCGGAGGATGGTTTTCGGCCGATACCCGTAATAAAGGTAAAAGATGAGCAATTTGTCGATACCATGAACGATTGGTTATCAGATAGCCCCGATTTTAAACCACCGGCCGTGGTACTGGATGCCTATAATCCGAATATCGAGGGGGGGAGCGGAAAAACTTTCCGGTGGGCCTGGGTGGCCGAGGCTCGGGAGTCCGGAAAATTATCAGGTTGGCCGCCGATTATCCTGGCCGGCGGGCTTAATCCGGCAAATGTTGCCGAGGCCGTCCGCATCGTTCGACCGTTTGCGGTGGACGTTTCATCGGGAGTGGAAAAGAAAGATGCGCCGGGCAAAAAAGACGCAAAAAAGATGCAGCAATTTGTTTATATTGCAAAATCGCTTGATAAATACGATACTACTTAATTCTTTATCGTTTGGCCAAGGTGAGGATATCAGATCGCGTTTCTGGTACTGTTCCATGTGAAAGGATATTATGTACCTCAATAAAATAAAATGGATTACTATCTTACTGATCATAATAACTGGTACCTGCGGGGCCTATGCACAAAAAGAAACTGATACAACCAATAAGCCCACATTCAAATCGGTTGACGAGTTATTACTTCATTACAATAACAAAATTAAAGAAGCCCTGCGCACCCTTGAAATCAAAAGACTTGCCTCCTTGGAAAATTATCTTGAAAGGGCACCGGAATCCGAACGGCGAAGAGTTTTGATGAACATGCTGAAAACCGCCGATTTTCTGCGACAATATGACAAGGTTATTTCCACTTCCGGCACCATCTTGAAAAATTACGCAAAAGATCCCGACAAATGGAAAGTGCTCAATGCCCGCTTTGAAGCCCTGATGAACAGCGGGCGTTTGGATCAGGCATATCAGGAATGGGAAAAAGCATGCGGCAACGTAAATCTACAGAATTGGCAAAGCGTATTTGAAACCGGTATGAACATATCGGATCGGTTTATAGAAGCTCGCCAGGTCGATAAAACCAAGGCTATATATAATACCCTCAGAAAAAAACTTACTTTCGTCGGCGATCTGGAAATGTTGTTAAAAATGAAAGAGCAGCAACTTTTCTGGGTGGGGCGTACTGCGCCTCCGATAATGGGTAAAGATCTCGACGGTAAAAAGGTGGATTGGGCCGACTATCGCGGTAAAGTTGTTCTGCTCGAATTCTGGGCCACCTGGTGCGGGCCATGTATAGCCCAGATGCCTCAAATCAAGAATGTTCACGAACAATTCCATCCCCAGGGATTTGAAATAATCGGCATAAACCTCGATTACACCATCGATGCATTGAAAAACTTTATCAAGCAAAATCAGATACCCTGGCGGCAGCTGTTCGACAGTCAATCATATAGCAGCCCTAATGCGATAAGTTACAATGTCACCTCCATACCGGCATCATTCCTCATCGGGCCGGATGGAAAGATCGTAATGAGCGGTGATCCCACCTTTGGCTGGGAGCGGGTGGTAAGTCGCTTGTTGGCCAAAGCCGCCGCTGCAAATAAATAAACCGTTTTCCAGCTAGTTATCGATACATGTGATGTCTGTTTATGCTGTCAGGGATCGATTTTATGCCATCACTTTCGTTCAAGCTTGCCCTAACCACCGTCACTGCAACTATATCCCTGGCCGGCTGCAACGGCTCATGGCGGCCGGGGCTTGAGCAAACCGACCAAATTTCGCAAAAAAAAGAAGTTACGCTTAGCGACTACCTCCGGGCCAATCGAATCGGATTTTGGGCCTACCAACGCAAGACCATTCCTCCTGAAAAAGATCAACCCATTACCACCTATACCCGAACGGCTTCTTTGGTCCGATTCAGTGAAGGAGTTCTGGCCAATCGCCCCTTTTCGCCTTTGAGCCGTTATCTGGTAACGCCTGTAACTTCGCCGGCATCCCAGCCGACTCCGATAATTCGTCCTGCCGCGCCATTTCCAAAAGAGGGAATGTCGATATTTATCGAACTGCAAAAGCCGATGGAACCCATCCCCGAAGATCTCCAGCCGGCAAATCCGGTAAGTAATACCACTGCCATACGCTATTATGATCACCAGGGACGGGTGCAGGCCAAAGGAATGCTTACCCGCGAAGTGGAAATCGAGGGTTATGAAGATAT
>CP070790.1:2401483-2405135 GCA_020346805.1 Planctomycetota bacterium | reverse complement strand
TGGGGAGTATACCCCATTATACTCACAAATACCCATTCATGGTTTTGTACGTTTGATTCCGCCTCCAAGTTGCGAAAAATATACCCGCTATAATTAGTATAGCCAGCCCGGTAATTCCAGACCCTATTACTATACCCCGGGGGTAATATAAAAATCGTACCTGGTGCCCGCCGGCCGGCAAAAATACCCCCTGACAGACCGCATTTACCCGGCAAATATCGACATATTTGCCATCTATCGTTGCCCGCCAACCGGGATCGTATGATTCGTTGAATACTATAAAACCTTCCGTTGATGCGTCTACCTGAACACAAAGATCGTTACCTGAGACACGATTATAGCTCACCACTCCCTGCCCTACAGGCGGAATCGCCTCCCAATCAGCCGCACATTCAACTACCGCGCTTTCGGGGGAGCCGATTGTCGTCGTGCGAGCCTGCAGACACTCCACAGCCGATAACAAATCATAAACCGGTTCAATTCTGTCGGCCCAACGTACCAAATCAACGGTGCCTCGAATTTCATATAAACTTATTCCCCCCGGCAAATCCGCATGGTGAGAGAATAACGCATTACCATCCAATCGGGATGCCACTACATTAGGTTTCGGCGGAGCCGTTACTTGGCCGAACTGCCCCCCTCTCACTGACAAGGCCTGCCCCATCTCAGACTTGATCCGTACGTAAGCTTGACTAATCGGCTCATCACAGACGAACAAGAATCGCAACCGCCGCGGCCCCATCGCCAGATCCACCGGACCCATGGTGCGTGTCTCATCGATTTGCTCTCCCTCAGCATTCTCCAAACGGACAAACCATCGGCTTGGCGAACCGGCAAGCGGGTCGGCATCAAAAGACAATTCATAAACTCCGGCAGCGTCAATCTTAATCGGCCACAGCAGATCTTCACCGGCTTGAACCGGCTGAGGCTGCTCCGTTCCATGAATCGGCTTAACCTTACTCTCGTCAAACGACGGATGCATAGCCGCTTCCAACAAAGCCTTTTCCTCATCCGATCGTACCGCCACAAATCTTATTCCCATTGAACGCATCAGTCGTCCATTACGCAGCAACGACAAAATGTCCTCGCTCGAACCCCAAGGCATAAATCTGAAAAGCATACGATTAGCCATCGGCCAAAACGGACCGTATCCATTAAACGTGGCAATACCGTGCCGGGCGTTTGTCTGTGGCCATAGTATCTCAATCGGATCTTGATAATTGGCAGAAAACCTCGGCACCAAAAGCCGATCGCCGGGTCGCGGATCGAGTATTTTGATTGCCTCAGCCAGCGGCGGCGGGTCTTGAATATCCGAGCGGGCGTATATCCGCGTATCTACATCAACAAATCCCGCCACACTGGCTAGATCCACCAGAAACAATACAAACATCGAAATAAAGAGGAATCGTCCGCGCTGCTTGATCCAATATGAAACCAATAACGCCGACAACAGAACCAATAAAATCGGCCACCAGATGGCCGGATTCCCTAAATAGATTGCCGATCTCAGTCCTTCGAATACCGGTCGAAAGTATTCGTCGGTATACTTTCCGGCCAGCCTCTCCACATTCAAACGGGCGATCAGCATCAAAACCAGGCCGACAATGGTCAGGACCATTATCAGTTTGCGGCTAAAAACAATACCCCGCCTGATTCGATCTATTTCAGCACGTCCCTGCAACGCCACCGAGACTACTGTCGTGGCAAGAATAGGCATGGCCATCGACCAGATGAGTATCCACCGTGCCGGCACTCGCAGATTGCGATACAACGGTACGTGGAATAGCAATTTACTTATCGGCGTTAAATCACCTAAAGCGATAACCAACGCCACCAAAGATGCCGCCCACCAGAAGCCGACTTCACGATATCGGCGAATTAAATACAGTGATGACGCCGCCAACATCAAAATCATAATCGAGCCATAAGCCGACTGTTCGCAGAAATGGGACAATCCCCACCAGGGCTGTTCCCACAAATTCGGAGTCCGCGAACCGAACAGCATGGGAAATATAAACATCAACCCCGACCAGGGCTTCCAACTGTTCTCGACGAATAGATAATAGGCCGGCACCCCCCGACCGCACTCGGTCAAATAGAACCAGGTTGGCAACAATTGAACGGCTGACACCATCACCCCCAGCAGTAAACCTGCCGGGAACTGCCACCATAATCCGCGTCGCCGGGGCCGCAGCACGAAAATTACATAACCGGCCAACAGTGCGCAGGTAATGATCGAAATCTGAATGTGCTGGACCAACATCTGCAAACCGAGACACAACGACGCCAAAACGAAATAATGATACCTTCCGGTATCGGCAAAGCGCCGCCAGGCATAAAAGATCCAGGGTACCCAGGCTGCAGCATGATGAATGGTTAGATGGGCCCGATGGGCTACCAAGTAGCCGCAGAATTCAAAGGCAATGGCCCCCAACAAAGCCGCCCGCCAATCGTGCCGACAGGCCCGCAAAAAACGATACATCCCCCCGCCGGCCAAGGCAAAATGCAAAATTATAGTCACCGGATAGGCCAGCAACGGCGGAAGTAAAGCGAACAAATACGTCGGCGGATACCACAAACCGCTCTGCGGGTCGGCAGCTATTGAAGTCCCCATACCCACCAGCGGATTCCACAACGGAAAATCACCGGCCCGTATCTGTTGGCCGATGTATTGCCGAATCGGGAGGTAATAAATCAGATCGTCTTCGATGGCCGACGCCCCCCCCAGCCGCCAGGCACCAACCAGAATCACCACCGGCAAGACGACAATCAATGAACTTACCAGCAGCCGTCGATATCGCGGCGAAATGGCAATCGGTTTCAGATCCGTAGGTTGAATGTCATCCATGAGGAACGATCATCTGCGTTTGAACGCTCAGCGTCAAGAATCAAAATATCTAAAATATCAATCCGCGTTGATTTGCGTCCATCTGCGGTTTCATCAAACGTAAACATCGTGTAACATATCGTTATGCGTTGTTTTCTGGCTATCGAACTACCGTCTGCTATTCGTGACCGTCTGCGCGACCTGCAGAAAAAGATTGGTTCCTTGGGCCGGGCCGTTCGCTGGACGCGGGTGGAGAATATCCATTTGACGCTCAAATTCCTGGGCGAAGTGCCGGATGACAAGGTGCCCGAAATCTGCGATGCGGCCGTTGAGGTGGCCGCCGGGTTTGAATCTTTCGATCTAGAGATCGGCGGTACCGGCTGCTTCCCACCGGGCGGAGCGGCACGCATCGTTTGGGTGGGTATGCCCAACCCGCCACAGATGTTGCTCGACTGCCAACGGGTGTGCGAAGAAAGTTACGCCAAGCTGGGTTTCAAGAAGGAGAATCGCCCCTTCAAGCCGCACCTGACCATCGGCCGGGTCAAGAATTTCTCCGCATCGGCGGACATCCGCGCCGCCGTCGATCAAATGCAGGAATTCACCGCCGGCCGATTCACCGTCGACGAACTGGTCATGTTCCAATCGATCCTCAAACCCCAAGGCCCCACCTATATCCCCCTACTACACGCCCCACTGGGGTAGCAACAAATGATTAGTCTTCACTGATAACATATATTACTTGAGCTCCGGTCCTATCCAGTCGGCATATATTTACTGATACTTGGTATCCAATTCGAGCGGTTCAACACCGATGACTAATTATTA
>CP070790.1:2397897-2401383 GCA_020346805.1 Planctomycetota bacterium | reverse complement strand
AGGCCTACATGGAAATTCTTGTCGTTAACCTTCCGATCGGCTTTGACATCCCGCTTACCGCTCTCAATCTTCCGTACCGACGGCACCTTGGGCAGCATCGTACAACAATCATCGACCAACCTGTCAATCTGGGACTGCGGAGTGTCCGGCTTCAGAGTGAAGAACACCGCATGTACGTACTTGGGTTGGGCACAACCGGATAAACCGATCAAAATAACCGATACCAGGACTGCCAGTATGATTAGTCCTTTATAGTTCATATTTCGCATCAATCGTCTCCTTTCTGATTACGAAACAAAATCATACACCCGAATACTTGCCCAATTCGATTTATGTTTGGCCACAAAGGCCTGATGTTTCTCATCAACCTGATACTCGTCATACCCCTGCTTGTCGTCGAAATAAACCGTCAGCCCCACGTGAAAATCCTTATCATTTACCTCACGATCCGCGTCGGGATCCCGCCGCCCCGCATCTATCTTGCGAACCACCGGTATATGGGCCAGCAGCTCATACACATCAGCGATCAGGATATCCTTCTCACCCTCGGGAATCTGCGACTGATAGGTGAAATAAACGGAATGAACATACATGACCATTCTCCAATAATCCCACCAGGCATAGTGCCAAACAAACGTAAATCTTATACAATCATCCCCGACGTATTGCCATTTTCAGCTCATTGGTTGGGTGGCATGTCGCAGTCGAAGATCCGCCTATGACGGAATCTGCCGAAGGAGCGGGCAAACTTGTTTGCCCGTGGTTAACCAAATATGGAGTAATAATCATGAAATACGGCATCGCCCTCACCGTAGCCCTGATTTTGAATGCAACCGCAAACCTGTTAATCAAATTCGGCATGAAACGATTCGATTCAGCCGGCCAAGCTATTTCGCAAAGTATCACATCCGCGCTCTCAGCGCTGGCCGGCAACTGGATGTTAATTCTCGGCCTGTTCTTCTTCGCCATCAACGTACTTTTCTACGCTTACGCCCTTAAAAAAATAGACGTCAGCGCCGCATATCCGGTAATGGTCGGTGGTGGATTCGCCATTATCGCCTTGGTGGCCTGGAAATTCCTCGGCGAATCACTCTCCCGCTTACAGTTGACTGGTGTACTATGCATCCTGATCGGTGTGTGGCTGGTTGCCCGCGACATCAAAACCGACAAGGTCGCTCACGTCGGCAATCAAATAAAATCGATCTCTCCAACTTCCGGGACCAACTCCGCCTGATGACCGCGACGCAATAACTCACCTACCGCAGACCGGCCGACATCGCCATAATCCAGCGTCCATTTGTTTACGTACATCCCCACAAACTCGTCGGCCAAGTCGCCGCCCATGTCCCGGGCAAAATTAAGGGCATAATCAACCGCTTCCTCTCGATGATCCAGCGAATATTGAATGCTGTTTTTGATTATGCCTCCGATCTCCTGCATATTCTCTTCGCCCAGATCGCGGCGAATCGCGTTACCCCCCAAAGGTAACGGCAAACCCGTCTCCAACTGCCACCATTTCCCCAGATCGACTACGCAACGCAACTGATGGTTGCGATAGGTCAACTGCCCTTCATGAATGATTAATCCCGCATCCGCCCCGCCCGAAGCCACATGATCCAGAATCCGATCGAACATTATCACTTCATGCTCGAACATGCCCTTGCCCAACAGCAGATTCAACACCAGAAACGCCGTCGTCATCTCCCCGGGAACCGCTATCTTTTTGCCCCACAGCGAATTGAAATCCATTGCCTCACGGGCCACTACCATCGGCCCGTAACCATCCCCCATACTCGATCCGCAGTTGGTCAACGCATACTTGTCGGCCACATAAGGATAGGTATGAATACTGATTGCCGTAATATGCAGTTCGCCCCGCAGCGCCCGCTCGTTAAGCGTCTGAATATCCTGCAGCACATGCTCAAATTCCCAACCGTCGGAATCTACCAAACCCTTGGCCAGGCCGTAAAACATAAACGCATCATCCGGATCCGGACTATGACCCAGCAGCAATTTTTTCTTACCGGAATTTCCTGACACGTGTATTTCCCAATGTTAACATTATTTATCGATTCAATCTCAACAGCCGATCAATATCCCCTTTGTCGTTGGTGGCGGTGATCGTGCAGCGATGATCAACGCTTTGGCCCGGCTTTAGATACTTCACCCAGCCCCGCTCGCGGTCCACCGGTCGGCCCTCAACCCCACCGGTCATCGGCTCCAAGGCCCCGGTATACGATCCGTCCGGCCCCCAATGCTGCCAATTCCCCAATCGCGCGTAGTCTTTCTTCGTAAATTCGATCCTTACCGCAAAGCCTCGCTTCTTGTTCACCAGCCCACAGGTCACCATCCCTTTGCTGTCCGTCGGAGGATCTATATAGGTAAACACTTCACCCCTGCCCCGATGAGACTCCAACGGCTTGGGGGCGGCACGAAAATCCTTCCGCTTCCCGAACCAATCCACACTGTCTCCACGATAAGTAAGCTTACCCTTGTAACAATAGGTGCTGGCCCCCGGCTCCAGCAGCGGGTAGCCGAAGTTGATATGCAGCAGCCAGGCATGTTCGATCGGTTTATTACCGCGGTTGGTGAATTTATCGTGAACACAAATCGAATTCTCGCCCAGCATACTGCTGATTGTCCGCCGCAGTTCCACGTTGGGATTGAATACCATGGCCGTCCGCACCAGCCCGCTAATCCTCATCTCACCTTTACCGGCCTTAGGATCGGGATTCTCGATAGTCTCGACAATCGCCCGCGTATGGGAATGTGTGCCGTGAAGCCCATACTCAACACCGTTTTCCTCAAACGGCGCACCCGTATGCAGCGGCCCGCAACTGACCAATAAACCGCCGTAAAAACCACGCAACCAATCAATCCCCCGACTGTAAGCCAGCGAAGGCGACGTAATGCCCGTCAACGAATGCCAGGTCAGCGATTCCCCCATCAACTCCGCGTCCGCAATATCCAAACCCCGATCGATAACCACCTTGTACCGTAACCCTCCACCGGTATTAATCCATGCAATTCGCACTCCCCGTCCCGGACCGTTATCCAATACCGATGTCTCGATCCCACCCAACTGTGAAGGATTAATCACCGGAACATCGG
Organism: Planctomycetota bacterium; assembly: GCA_020346805.1. Classification (GTDB taxonomy): domain Bacteria; phylum Planctomycetota; class Phycisphaerae; order UBA1845; family PWPN01. Next base: position 2,398,272 of record CP070790.1, on the reverse strand, counting down.
CCAAAGCTGATTTCGCCCGTTTCCTAGCCATGACTGCGCCTCCTGATTGAAATTCGAACGCAATGAACCTCTCCATTACCACATCAAGCATTCTAAAGCCTACCCCTCGGAACGCAACTGATTCAGGCAATTCCAATACTAGCCGCGCATCCCGATAAATCGGGATAAGCATCAGATTCCCCATGACTTCAGGAACGGGGGAGCAATTTAGTTAGAGCTTCGGGTGCCCCATCCTTAATTCGTGAAATATACCTCTTTCACGAAATAAGGGTGGGGGACTGATTTTCTCGGCTGTGTCAAGATTCCCATCTCGACACAAAGTACAAGTTCGAGAATCCCGATCAATCGGAATAAACGAACCAACAATCCCCTCCT
>CP070790.1:2393520-2397797 GCA_020346805.1 Planctomycetota bacterium | reverse complement strand
CGACAAGATCATCTGAGATTAGCGACCAAAATGTAAGATGCGGTTCACCGAACGTATACTTTATTGCATATATCTTTCGCCGGTGGTGGATTTTACCTGTTGGACCATATCCTTGATTCGTTGGGCGTCGTCTTTTTTGCAGATTAAGGTGACGTCGTCGGCGTGGACGATAATCAGGTCCTCTATACCGATAGCGGCGATCAGATGGTCGGATTCTGAGACGATGATACTGTTTTCAGCGTCGAGTAACTGCACGTTGGGGGCGGCCAGGATGTTGCCGAACTTGTCGGGCGGGAAGATGTCGGCCAGTGCGTTCCATGATCCGACGTCCAGCCAGTTGCACGGCATCTCTACCGTCAGCACCCGATCGGCCTTTTCCATTACCGCAAAGTCGATGGATATTTTTTGTTGGGCGGCGAATCGTTCGCCGACGGTTTTGGCCTTGCTTTGATCGTGGAAGTCGGCGGCAACCTGTTTGAGACCGTCGTTCAATGTCGGTTGATGTTTGGCCAGTTGATCGATGATGGTGGACAGTTTCCAGGCGAACATGCCGGAATTCCAGTAATATTCGCCGCTTTTGTAGTACAGTCTGGCCGTTTTGAGGTTCGGCTTTTCCTTGAATTCGCGGACTTCGTATACGCCGGCGTCGAGTTCGTGGCAGCGATAGATATATCCATAACCGGTGTGGGGCACGGTGGGTTTTATGCCGAAGGTTACCAGGGCGTCGTCGTATTTTTCGGCGGCCTCAAAACCCCTGCGTACCGTATCCTGGAACACGTCCTTGGGGGTGATGATGTGGTCTGCGGTGAAGATCCCCATGGTGCCGTCCGGATCTTTGAGGGCCAGCAGGTGGGCGGCCAGGCCGACGGCGTTGGCCGTATCGCGGGGGCAGGGCTCGCCCATCAGATTTTCCTTGGGTAGTTCGGGCAGTTCTTTCTCAATAGGCGGCAAATGATCCTTGCCGGTGATGATGTATATATGTTCGGGATCGAACAAGCCGATAAGTCGCTCGACGGTCCTTCGCAGCAGCGATTTGCCCTCAAAAATGTGTAATAGCTGCTTGGGTTTTTTTCGCCGGCTTAAAGGCCAAAGGCGCGTGCCCGAGCCGCCGGCCATTATCACTGCATGTCGCATTCACTCACTCCTTTAGTCATCTATATCAATGGGTGGTTCTTCATAATCCTTTAGGCCCATGAAGTGGAAGGTCAGTTGTTTGCCCAACTCTACCGCCGGTTGATCGTACGGATTAATATCGTACAGCTTGCCCATGATCGGGATAACCGACTCGTATAGATATATAAACTCACCGACAGTTCTGGCGTTAACTTCCGGAAAATGTATGGTCAACGAGGGTCTTTGGCTCTCTCGTAAAGCCAATTGGGTGGCTTTTTTTTCGGCGGCCAACAGCCCGCCCAGGGTTCCTTCGCTGCTTCGCCCCAGATAGTTAAGGGTTTCGACGTCTTCGAAGGCTTGTGGAATGATGGAATCGCATTCGAATTCGCCAACTTCCAGCAAGGTGAATACTTTATCGTTGGGGCCTTCGCGATAGAGTTGTAATTGTGAATGTTGATCGGTTGCTCCCAGGGCTTTGATGGGGGTAGGACCGACGTTTTCATTGTCGTTGCCGCGAATTTTGCCCAGACTTTCGGCCCAGAGTTGGCGATACCAGTCGGCCAGATCGCGGAGCTGCTGGCTGTAAGGCATCATGACGTGCATAGGTTTGCCGCTTTGGTCGTACAGATAATGGATCATGGCGATTCGGGCCGCGGGATTGGTTAGGGGATTGGGGTCGCTGACCACTTGGTCCATTTCCGCCGCCCCGGCCAGCAGTTCATCGATATCGATGCCGCACATAAGCGCCGAGAACAGGCCGACCGACGACAGTACACTGAAACGTCCGCCCACGTCGTCGGGCATGATCAGCGAACGATAGCCTTCGCGTTCGGCGATACCGCGCATAGTACCTTTTTCTGTGTCGGTGGTGACGATCAGGTTGTTCATGAACTCGTCTTTGCCCAGAGCATGGATTAGCCGATCGCGGACGATAAGAAACTGGGCTGAGGTTTCGGCGGTTTCGCCCGATTTGGTGATGACGTTCACCAGGGTTTCCGACCAATCGTCCCCGATAACTTGCATGACCGCCTCAAAATGCACCGGATCGATGTTATCGAGCACGAAGAGGCGCGGCCCGCCGCGCAGGGTCCTGGGCATCAGATTGTAGGTTGAGGGATTGAGAGCGGTCTGCAATGCGATGTTGCCCAGGGCCGATCCGCCGATGCCCAGTACCAGCAGGTTTTCTGCAAAGTCGTGGAGTTCGGCCACCATTTGTTTGATTTCATCGAGTTGCGGTTTTTTATGTGGCAGTTCGCGAAAGCCGTGTTCTCCCCGGGCTCGTTCCTCGGCGATTTCCTGCAGGATTTTGCCGACCCGCGGTTCCAGTTCGCCTATTTGTTCTTGGGTTAATCCATGTGGGCCGAGTTTTGGGTGGAAAATATATTGAGTGTCGAGTTTTAAAGATACATCGGTACTCATCATTGTTTATCCAATCTCCTCTGGATTGACAGGTTCGAGTTTTGCATATTCCAACACTAATGTTTTTTCACCGTAGGCCGCAAACTTGATGCTGGCGTACGTTTTTTGGGATTGAGGCCGAATCCATAATACCCGCCCGATGCCAAACGACGGCGAAAGAACCAACTGGCCGGGCCGCCAACGCCTAAAGTCTTCAGATGAGGCTGGTATATCGAGGTCTTCATCATCATTATCTTCATAATCATCGCCGATTTCGTCCTTTTCGCCAACTGTTAACCAATTTACCCCTTCTGAGGGAAGTTCGGCAAGGAACTGAGATTGCGAAGTTCGCTGGATGAGACCTCGATAATCCCGCCACTTCCCATAGGTCAAGGTCAGCGAGCGCATGGCCCGGGTCATGCCCACAAAACAGAGTCGGCGTTCTTCTTCCAGTTCGGTTCTGCTGTCCTGACTGCGTTCGTGGGGCAGGATGCCGTCTTCAATAGCGGCGATGAATACCACGGGGAATTCCAGGCCTTTGGCGGCGTGCATGGTCATGAGGGTGACGGCACCGATTTCCGGGTCGACCGAATCGATGTCGCTGACCAGACTTACCTGCTGCAGCCAATCGGTCAATGAACCGCTGCCGTCGGCATGTTGACGGTCGTATTCGGCGGCGGCGCTTATCAATTCGTCCACGTTTTGCATGGCCTCTTCGTCGTCGGCCCCGCTCCACATGGCCAGCAGACCGCTGTTACGGACGATAAATTCAATGGCGTCCTGTACGGTGCCGTGTTCGGCAGTAATTTTCAGGTCGGTCATTAGTTGGGCGAACGATTGGAGGTGCCGAACCGCCCGAGATGCATCTGGTATTTGCTGAGGATTTGTGATTACCTCCAGCGGATTTTGGCCGGTAGATTCGGCAAAGGCCAGCACCCGTTCCACGGTTGTTTTGCCGATGCCCCGCGAAGGTACGTTGATAATGCGAAGTAATGCTACCTTGTCCATTGGGTTTGATGCCACCTTCAGATAGGCTATCACGTCCTTGATCTCTTTGCGATTGTAAAATGCCACGCCGCGGGCCACTTGATAGGGAATAGTCCGCTCCATCAGTGCCGACTCGATATTGCGCGACAAGTAATTAACCCTGTAGAAGACGGCCACGTCGCTGTATTTGCCGCCGTTTCCCACGTGCTGTTGTATTTGTTCGGCTATGAAGTCGGCCTCAGTGTGGTTGTCTTCGCATTCAGCGACGCGGATTTCGGGACCGTCGGGATTGTGGGTCCAGAGTTTTTTGATTTTACGCGATTTGTTATGGGTGATTACCGCATCGGCGGCGCTCAGGATCTGGGGCGTCGATCGGTAATTCTGTTCCAGCCGAACCACCTTGGCCTTGGGGAAGTCTTCCTCAAACTGCAGGATGTTCTGCAGGTTGGCCCCCCGCCAGCCGTAGATCGATTGGTCGGGATCGCCGGTCACGCATAGATTCTCGTGGTCGAGGGCCAGACCGCGGGCGATCAGATATTGATGATGGTTAGTGTCCTGATATTCGTCTACTAGCACGTATTTATATCGTTGCTCCAACTGTTCGCGGAGTTCGGGATTGTTGCCCAGTAGCAGGGCGGTTTTGACCAGCAGGTCGTCGAAGTCGGCGGCATTCTGTTCGGCCAGGATGGCATCTTAAGCGGTGTAGATTTCGGCGATGACCGTTTGTTCCCAGCTGACGGCATCGGCGGCATATTGATCGGCGGAAATCATGTCGTTTT
>CP070790.1:2385110-2393420 GCA_020346805.1 Planctomycetota bacterium | reverse complement strand
GTCGCGGGTTTGACGAAACGGGTTACGTCCGCACGCTGTTGGGTTCGCGAACTTTTTGTATATCCTACGCAGCGACCGTTGAGATAGATTTCGCCCGCCGGCAAAATCCCGCCGCTTCGTAACCAGATTCGCTGGTTCGGTTCCAGGGCAGGCAAATCAAAGTGCCGTCGTACCCAGAAGGGTTCCATGAAGAATGTCTTCTGACGCATATTTGGTTCACCGATACCCTGGGCCTGGGGGACACCTGGAATCCGGATTTTTTGAGGGAATTGTTCCCTGCCCTCATGCCAGCCGCGGATTCGGCCCTGATTGTCCGGATCCCGTCGGAACTCCCATAGGCCATTCAGTTCGATCCGTGATCGCTGACCATCATCGAACGAGAAAACGTCCGTCAGGAATGCGGTTTCGCCTTTCGCCACGGTGCTGGGAGCGTAGGCCGACGGTGTTTCGGCCATTTCCTGGGCAAAAACCGGCATAAAAATTAATAGAGTTTCGAGCAGAGTAAAAAATAATTGCCGAATAGCTGAATCTCCAAAAACAACATGCTCATACCCGACATTTTACAGATAATATTGTCTGATTACATCGTTAAGCACTGTTAAATCATAGTATAGTGCCGCCTTGTTGTGTTTATTTCTCTGCCGGCGCATTTTTCTGAGCACCAGGCTCGTCCGGCGCGAGTGAGATGATGAGCGGATAAGCCATTTAATGCGGCACATTGTGCAACTGGCTTTCGCTATTCAATTTTATCTCACGTTGAGATTGTAGATTCCTCCAGCTTTTGTGGCGAACTCGACCAATGATTGTTCCGGATTACGAACATTCATTGTCTGCCTTTCTGACGTAACACTAAGAGGAACACTGCAGCGTACCCGACACAGACTACCCAACTCCGACTGAATACGCGCCCCACTGATCTTCCCTTTCTCCCATTCGATGTCGACGATGAATCCGCACCGGGCCTTGAGACCGCGTACGTAACCTGTCGGCCAGGCCTTCGGCAATGCCGGGAGGAGATGGATCTGACCTCCATGACTTTGTACCAGCATCTCGGCTATACCTGCCGTTCCACCGAAGTGTCCGTCGACCTGGAAGCGTGGATGATTGTAAAAGAGGTTCGGATGCGTGCTTTTGCGGATAAGCGTCAAGATGTGTTTGCGGGCCTCGTCACCGTCCAGCAGCCGGGCATAGAAATTTACGATCCAGGCACGACTCCATGCGGGCTGGCCACCCCCGTGGCTAAGCCGTCGCTCGATTGTCTTGCGAGCCGCCTCGAAGAGTTTTGGAATCCGCGGCGTGATCTGTGCGAAGGGGTGAAGTCCCAACAGGTGAGACATGTGGCGGTGCCCGGGCTCGTGCTCTTTGAAGTCCTCAACCCATTCCCGGATCGTCCCGTCCATGCCGACTTTTACCGGTGGAATTCTCTCCAAGGCACGCACCAGCTTGCTGCGGAAACCATCATCTATGCCGAGGATCTTTGATGCCTCGATTGTCGCGTCGAAGACGGCACGAACAATGGTCATATGATAGGTGGATCCCCGGGTGATCCGCACGGCTTCTCCCGTTTCGGGATGGAGATAGCTGTTTTCCGGAGAGGTCGAGGGAACGATGACGAGATTCCCGTCCTTATCCTCAACAAGGCAGTCAAGTAGAAACTCGCAAGCGCCCTTCAATATTGGATAGGCGCGATCTCGCAGGAAGGATTCGTTCAAAGTAAACTCATAGTGCCGCCATAAGGCCATAGCCATCCACGCTCCGGCCAGCGGGTCCAACACACCGTTTTGAAACTGCGAACTTCTGAAGGAACCGCCTGGTGTCGTCCGTCTAAACAGATTGACAGTTGTGTAGGCCACCCAGCCGTTTGCTCCATACAGCTTTTTGGCGGAGATCCTTCCTTTTTCGGCCACTTTTTCAAACCAATCCGTGAGCGAATCCACGGTCTCCGACAGGTTACAGAGATCGGCCGGCCAGTAGTTCATCTGCATGTTGATGTTGAGATGAAAGTCTGCTTCCCATGGCGCCCACATCTGACCGTTCCAGATCCCCTGCAGGTTGGACGGGATCCGCCCCGGACGTCGGGAAGAACTCATCAGCAGGTAGCGGCCGAACTGGAAGTAGAGTGCTATCAAGCCTGGATCATCCCCGCCTTTCTTTAAAGCAGCCAGTCGTTCATCCGTGGGCAGTGTGTCCTGCTTCGACTTGCCCAGATCGATTGAAACACGGTCAAAGTAATATCGGTGTTCCTTTACGTGGTCCCGGAGAATCTCGTTCCACGATTTCTTTGCTGCCTTTTCTAGAATTCTATCGGCTACTGCTCCCGGATCGATGGAACGATCGAAGTTCATTTTGTCGAGGCTGAAATCGGTGGCGGCGGTGAAGAGCAGGACAACCTCATCGGCCCCTTCGATCACCAGGATGTTAGGATCCTTCCTGACAATTCCGCCCTTCGAACGTGCCAGCAGACGGCCAGCAAATTTCATGTGCTCACCACCGGGCCCCGATCCGCCGGGATTATCGTCGTATCCCTTGGGTGCCGAGATATCTACGATCTGTCCGTTCATATGAAGGCGGTCTGTTCCGGATACGGATACTTCCATATCTTTATCACGGGTCAGGCGGATTCTGCCCCCCACAGTCCCGGGTTTGTCGGAGGAAATCCGGATAGCCATTACATCATCAACCGCGGAGATCAGGACTTCGCGTTTCAGAAGGGCCTCCCCTGTACGGTACTCCACCCGCACTATACCGGTATGTAGATCGAGCTCGCGCCGGTAGTCATCTGTTTGCAGTACATGATCCAATTCGATCCAGAGATCCGTGAGGGGTTCGTAGGAGCGGAAAGAAGTCGGCGTTTTGGTTAGGTGCTCCATTCCGAACTTTTGGGCCTCGAGGATTTTGCCTTTCAATACAAGCTGCTGCAGCGTTTTGATATTTTCCGCGAAGTTGTCCGGATAGACATCAAACGGCTCTCCGGCCCAGAGGCTCTCTTCATTGAGCTGAATCCTTTCTTTGGGAACGGATCCGAATACCATCGCCCCCAGCCGGCCGTTACCCAGTGGCAACGCCTCAGCCCACTCCTGACCCGGCTGCCGGCTCCACAAGGTCAACGCCTCTCCGGCAACGGCAAAAGTCACGCTAAATACATAACATACACATACAAACAATATCCTGCTCATGAGACAATTACCTTATTTCAATAATTATTAATGTCTTCCAAGTCGGTGGTAACGATCCGTCGGCCGTATGTCAATGTTTGTCTAACAACCCTATCCGACTACACCGTCGAACCTCCGGCAGCTATTGTACAGTTCGTTCTTCCTTTGCATATTCCTTCTTCGGACCGGGAAGTTGTCCGAGCACAAAAGGTTTTCTCTTATCCGACTTTGCCCTTAGAATATACTACACTTGGACGATCTGGAGATCCATAAGGAGGTAATATAATGTGGCAGCTTTCGAATCGCAGGTTCCAGTTGATGATTATTCATGTGGTGGTTGTATTATCGGCCGGGTATCCGGGCATCGCCGCCGAAAAGCTTTATAACGGCATTGTGCTACCTGATGAATGGCCGCCCAGGATCAAGCAATTAAGTAGAGAGCCCATGCCCGTTCCATACTTGGAGCATCCTCCCGAGGTAATCCCTATTGACGTCGGCCGGCAACTTTTTGTGGACGACTTCCTTATCGAACAAACCACGTTAAAACGCACCGTCCACGCCGCCCGTTACCATCCGGACTGTCCGGTGCTCAAACCCGACAAGCCGTGGGAAAACGACTCGATGAAGGGCAAGCCTCGTAAGGCAACCGCCATTGTGTTCGGCGACGGGGTGTGGTACGACCCGGCCGACAAGCTTTTTAAGATGTGGTACATGGGCAGCAACCTCAAACGGACCTGTTACGCTACGAGTAAGGACGGAATTCATTGGGGGAAGCCGTCGCTGGATATCGTTCCAGGAACGAATATCCTGCTGGACCAGGAACGGGATTCGAGCACTGTGTGGCTCGACCTCAACGAGAGGGATCCATCCCGGCGATACAAGATGTTCACTACCGTACCGCGGCCCCAAGGGGATGGATTCAAGCCGGCAATCTACTACTCGGCCGACGGTATAAATTGGGGCGAGCCGCTGATCGTCGGTGGCGGGATCGGTGACCGCTCGACGATTTTCTACAATCCCTTCCGCGAACGCTGGGTGTACAGCATCCGCAGTCTGATCGAGCCATGGGGGCGATCACGACGGTACGCAGAATGTACGGACTTGGTCGAAGGCCTTGGCAACCTCGGTCAGATTGCTTGTCTCTGGTTGACCGCAGATCGGCTGGACCCGCGCAATCCGAATCCCGCACTTAAAGAAACTGATCCACAATTGTACAACCTCGATGTCGTCCCCTACGAAAGCCTCCTGGTCGGCTTGTTCTCTATCTGGCAGGGCAAGCTCAAGGGTGGTTTTGAGAAGCGAAACGAAGTCCTGGTGGGCTACACTCGGGATGGTTTCCACTGGCACCGCCCTTATCGCCGGCCGTTCGCCGGTGTAAATGAAACGAAAGGCGCATGGAACTATGCTAACGTGCAGTCGTGTGCCAGCGGATGTCTGGTTATGGGTGATTACTTGTACTTCTACGTCAGCGGACGAGGGCGTACGGGCGAGCCGGCTTCCACCGGGCTGGCCGTGCTGCGGCGTGACGGATTCGCATCAATGGACGCGGGGGAAACCACAGGTACTTTGACGACCCGCCCCCTGCGATTTACCGGCAAGCAGCTATTCGTGAACGCAGATGCGCGAGGCGGCGAACTCCGCGTTGAGGTGCTCGATAGCAACGGCGAGGTCTACCCGGCCCTGGCCCGGAAACGCTGCATGCCCATTACGACCGATGGCACGATTCAGCCGGTGCGATGGCTGGAACCGACGGATCTGGCCGCGCTGGCCAGCAAACTGGTACGGTTCCGGTTCCATCTGACTCATGGGAAATTGTATTCCTTCTGGGTAAGTCCGGATCAGTCCGGCGCAAGCCACGGATACGTAGCGGCCGGTGGTCCGGGCTATACCAGTCCCCGAGATACGGTTGGCCGGTCGGCTTATGAGGCCGTAGCAAGGATCTCCACTGCTGCAGTCTCCGAAAAAAGCGATGCTATAAGGTCAGCATATTCCCCCGGATCATGGGAGTGCGTGGCCCTCCATGCTCCATTTAAACCGCGGGATTGTGCCGAAGGTTTTGTGCTGGACGGCAAAATGTGGTTGAGCAACGGTTGGTATCCGGAGGGTATCACCATCCGGGATCTCTGGTGCAGCTCGAAAGATGGCCATTCCTGGAAGCTGGTCAGCGACAACACTCCTTATGATCCCTATAGCCGGATGGTGGTCTATGCCGGTAAGGTGTGGGCCATCTACAACAGTGTATGGAACTCGGACGACGGTATTCATTGGCATAAGGTATTGGATAAGGCGCCATGCAACGCAGGCGCACATCAGGGTGCGGTGGTGTTCAAAGATCGCATATGGCTACTGGGCAGTGATCCGAGCGTATGGTGGACGACGGATGGGGTGAAATGGACATGCGCGACGGATCATGCGTCTTATGGCGATCGCGCATCCTGTGCGGTGGCAAGCTACGATGGCAGACTATGGCTGATGGGTGGGCGCATGGTAGGTGCAAATAATCCGCCTGAACTGTGCTACAAGGACTATACCACCTACAACGACGTCTGGTGTTCCGAGGATGGAGCGAACTGGACGCGCGTATTGGAACATGCCCCCTGGCCGCCCAGAATGTGGCCGGTGGCTGCCGTTTACGACGGACGTCTCTGGCTCATCGGCGGTTTCGATAACGTTCATCGTAAAAACCTGGGAGGTGTCTGGACCACGCAAGACGGTCGAACCTGGCAGCGCTTCCATGCAATACAGCAGTTCGCCCCTCGTCATGCGGTGACTCGTTACATCTTCAATGACAGCCTTTGGGTGGTGGCCGGCAATACCTGGCCGGTTGTCAATGATGTATGGCGGTTGACGTTGCCAATCGGCGAGAAATGATCGGCCCGCCAGTAATTTGTTCGGGCGCTCCTGTGATATAGGAAGATCTATCGTGGGGGCAAGGATCTTTCTTCAAATCATTCAAACTGAAGGCCGTAGACTTTTGCCTTGTTCAATCGTAGGCGCAACTCGACTGGTTCACCTTCCTTAACACCCAAGTCCTCTTGACCTTTCCACGTGACCGGCGTCCAGAATAGATCGCCGATGAGCGGAACGGCATCCCCGAAGGACCGCTCCGGTATGGGTGTACCCTCCAGGTTTGCCGCCTCGACAAGAATTGATCCCGCCCTTTCCGTGACGGCGTTTATGCGCAACCGCGTGCCCGGCGCCACCATGGCAGCGGTGGTTAACTCACCTGCTTCCGCAGCTTCCAGGGCGACCAGCCGCCCCTTGGGCCAGATGGCCAGACCGACGTCATATTTCCAGGCTCCCCGCGGGTACTTATGGGGATAAACATATCCCGTATAAGGCAGCGCCCAATCCCCATTCGGCAGTTCCACCAGATTCGGACAGGTGAAGATGCAGCCGCCGTCCCAGGCGCCGAATTCCGCGGTCTTCAGCACCGGCGAGCCCGGCACTCGGTGCCAGATTTTGCCGTCGTAACTCGCGCGAAGTTCGATGCTGGTGGTGTCACGATCCTGGTGATAAACCGCCGGGAAGAGCAGGTGATGGTCCGGACTACCCGGAATTGCCGTGTAGCAATTTGTGTAGTACGTGTCGGTGGGAGACATATCACAGCCGGGCTCGATGATCACCTCGGAGAGTGGAAACTCACGGAAATTGCTGCTTTCGCTTCTGCCGATCGATCGCCGCCCCAGAAACTGATGTCGTCGTGCCACGGGATTGGGGAATTCGTCAGCTCGTGGGCCGATCATGTAGTTGCGCGTATACATGACATATTTTCGTAATCGTTCATCAAAGTGGGCTACAACTTGCGTGTCACTTGCCTCCACACTGATTGAATCCTCTAACTCTTTCCAGTGAATGCCATCCGGTGAGATGGCAGCACAAATCGAATGAACACGACCCGGATCGCTCTCTGTGGCCAGCACCGACCAGGGGCGTCGGTGTTTGTAGTCCGCAAAACGTTTCGGATCGAAGTCGCCGTGCCAGACAGATTTATATCGCTCTTCGGGTGTGGCGTTCGGATCTTTGAAAACGGTCCCGATATTTAAAGGAAGCAGGTTGTTCTCGCGGCTACCGTCGATTTGGACCAATCCCAGGCTCGGCCGTCGCCAATTCCTTCCGTCTTCTGACTCAAAGTAGCACTTGTAAGCGCGGCCGTTCGAATCCTGGCACCCGCCCCACAGACGATACTTACCATCTTCATGGATTACGGTCGAGACACTGACGTTTTCCCACGGCGGTTCGACGGAAATGATCGGCCCGACGCGCCGGGCCGGTTGAGCAATGATGCGGATTCCGCGAGGGGCATCGTACAGCTTGAATTGAGCATCGAACGGCCCATGCTTAACCGCCTTTGAGGCGTAAACGCTCTTACCCTCAGCATCAACCCAGTCGAGCTGCCCCGGCCGGACAAAATACCATGTGGTAAAAACCAGACGCTTGCCGAGCGGCTGATAGGGCTCGCCAACTGGCTTACCATGCTCGATGGCATCGGTCCGTGCGGCCATTGCTGCCAACATAAGAAGGCATAGCAGCATGACTAGCCCATCCCGTTCATAGACAAACTGTTTTCTAATCATATCTCTATGCATAGCGGAAATCTCCTTGCTTGCTTTCTCCATGATCTCTCGCAAGAACGGGGCCCGGAATCATTATTGGATAACTCGATTACTCGCGTTGAGATAACAACTAGGTTTTCCACTCGAAACCGAATAGCTCAGCCGCACGCATTCTGAATTGCAGTGAAACGCTGTTGCCCGGCTCGATGCCCGGTCGTGCATCTCCTTTCCAGGTCACTGTATGATCGAGGTGATCGCCGAGAATTGGATCACAATCAGTCACCGACCTGCCATCAACACCTTTCAGCCCCACACGGATGCCGCCGGCACGACGTACCCTTAAGTTCAGACGAAGCTGGTGACCGGTTACCCGCACCGGGAAAGTGTTGAATCGGCCATCCTCGTCGGTGCGAAGAGCGCACAGCCGGCCCCGGGGCCAAGCCGCCCAGCCGGTCTTGCTGGCGAGCACATTGGGCCAGCGTGGGTACTTGTGCGGATATGGGTATCCGGTGTAGGGGATGGCGATACGGTCCTGGCCTAACGGCAGGAGCTGTTTGCCCGCAATCAGGTATTCACCATCCCAACTGCCGGGCGCGCTT
>CP070790.1:2381480-2385010 GCA_020346805.1 Planctomycetota bacterium | reverse complement strand
TTGCCACCGCTTTACAACGATTGGGCCAAAATCATCGAGCCGTCCAGGATCTCAAGGCCCAACTGCTCGTAGTAGATGAAACTTTACAAAAAATAATGGCCCAGAAGGAAAAAGAAATCCGCGAGTACCAGAAAAATGTGGCCCATACCTCGTTCTTGAATGCCATGCAGGCCGAACTGCAACTGCGTGAAAGAATGCTCGAGGCCGAAGCTATGCAGCGCGATTTGGACCAGGCCCTTACCGTTTATCGACAACTCGAAGAGGATCAATTATTACTCGAACATCAACTTACCCAGATACGTGAACACATTAACCTCTTGAAAAAGATTATCAAAGATCGCGACATGGTTCGTGTACGACAGATCGGACAGGCCCAGCTCCCAAAGTTACGCAGTTTCCCCAACCATTTATTGAATATACCCGCCGGAAGTATATTGGGACTGCTCTTGGGAATCGGTCTGGCGTTTTTACTCGAGTTTATCGATACCTCGGTGAAAACCTCGCAGGATATAGTGCGACACGTGCATATCCCCCTCCTGGGAACCGTCCCCGATCTGGACGATGAAGAACTGGATATTAAACAAATGGAACTGGCCGCACATACCGCACCACACTCTATGATTGCCGAAGCCTTTAGGACCATACGCGCAAATCTGCAATTAAGCGCACCGGCCGAAAAACAAAAAACCGTTTTGATTACTAGTGCCAGACCCGAAGAGGGAAAAACCTCCATCGCCATGAACTTGGCTATTTCAATCGGGCAAAGTGGAAGACGGGTCTTGCTGCTCGATACCAATTTCCGCCGGCCAATATTGCATCAAATGTTCCCCAACGCTCCACGAGAAGGCCTCAGCAACCTGCTCATCGGTCAGGGTAGAATCGAGGATCTGACCGCCCCCTCAGATCTGCCGAATATTGATGTGATGACCAGCGGGCCCGTCCCTCCCAATCCCACCGAATTGTTGGCCGGGCAGTATCTTAAGGATATCTTAAATCAACTGGGCCAAAACTATGATCAGATCATTATCGACGGCCCCCCCGTACTCTTGGTTACTGATGTATTGGTAATGGCCTCGAACGTCGATGGCATGATCCTCGTTTGCCGGGCAAAAACCAGTTCCCGCGGGGCAATCATGAGGGCACGCGAACAACTCGAGCGGGTTAATGCACATGTCTTTGGCGCCGTCCTCAACGCCGCTCGCGTTAGTCGTGGAGGATACTTCCGCGAACAGATTCGTACCTATTATGATTACCAGCCCGAAGAGGCCCTGGCCCCAACCACTATTGCACCATCACTGCCCGGCGAGCAAGGTGATGGTCTGGATATCCAGGATGACCGGAATAATGAACCACGGTAAGTCCGGACTTTCATTAACCCGGATTATCCAGCGGGTTGGGTACTGGGCAAACCTTCCCCGTTAAGCAGCGAGGTAAAATAGTACCACGCCGGCGCCCGTGTGCCGTCCGGTTTTATCAGATAAAAACCCCGAACCTCGTCATTGCCGGGCCTGCGATGGTATACCCGCCTTTCATTGTCGTAAACCTGCCAATATACAATGTAGGGACAACCCCAATCCAGCGATTCTTCAACCGTCATCCGAATCACCCGCAGACTGTTTTGCTCGTTAGCCGTCCAATCACGCTCCGATCTCACCGAGGGCTGACCGAACTCCCCAATGTAAATATTCTTATCCCCGAAATCCTTGCTGTCCGGGGCCTTCGAGGCCAAATAATCAAGCGCCCTACGGAATAACTTCGGGGCCTTCAGCAGACCCGGATCCCAACGGGCATAATTGATCGTATCGTACGCCGAATACGAATAAAGATCGCAATGCGTGTAAGGAACCACATCGTTGGTCACGCTTTTTTTCCCTTCCATGGCTATCTCGACCAGGTTGACTTCACAAGCGTGATAAACATTAACATCGCTGTCACCGACTTCTTTCCGCGCCTTATCCACCCCTTCCTGGCGACCATTCAACCACCGAATCATCCCTTCAATAGCCGTCGGCGTCGGGTCTTTGGGGGGCTGTCTGTCCTCCGCCGGGCGGATCGCCCAATCGCCCTCCCAATGTTGAAGCACGAAGGTCTTGCCCGTCCCTCGATAAGCGGTCAGTAAATACTTGGTCAGTTTATAAAACTGTTGGACCTCACCCGAATATCGCTCTTCGTCGACCCCGAACCGAAAATGATCCTGCGCTTCCGGAAAGGAGTATGCCGTCAATATGAAGGTGCTGAAGGGTTTGGCGAACAGCTTGCGAAAATTGGGATCCCTCACGATATCTACCAGATCCTCATAATCCGGATAGTCACTGTTGAAAGGATAATTGCCCCTGGGCTTGTTCAGCCAGATTTTTATCACCCGCATCCCCGTCGCCAGTATCTCATCCGCCCCCTCGTTCAGATAATCCTTGTCCGTAAAATTATAGCTGCCTTGGCAGTGCGTGCAGCCAAGACGATCCGCCAGCGATTTGGGGATCTTATTCTTTGTTAGTTGGCTGACAGACGGCCGCGCCGATTGACCGTTGACTTCAACCCCTGCAGTGCTCAACAACATCAATAACCAAACCAAAATCAACCGCTGCATAATTAATACTCCTGGAAACGAAAAATCCTGTTATTCATCGGGTGGAGGTTCAATCCTGTCGGCCGGTTAATAATTATACTAGGTGGTTTTATATATATGTACAGGCTCGTAGCATCCGCCCCGCGGACCGTTTCTCTTTCAAATATTAAATTTTGGATTTCAAATTCTATTCCGTCCAAGCGTAAACATGTTATGCGGTAACCCGAGTGTTAACCAGGGCTAAAGGCCATTTAATAGCCGCGCACGTGAGTAATACGGATTCCACTTCAAACGTGTGCCGGGTCTGGCTCAATTATTCCAAAGGAATATTGTGCCTGCCCCGCTCTCTTAGCGCATATTTGAAGTGGAATTCGTATAAGGCGATGGTTGCGTACAATAAAATTCTTTTGTCATTCCCCGACTTGATCGGGGAATCCGGTTGAAGTAGGGCAGGTCGTTGTCCCGATTCATCGGAACCCTGACCCGCCTGGGAAACCGACTCGAATGGTTGTGATTGTGTTGGTTACTTATTCAGGTGCTTGGTGATGAATTCCGCAGCCCCTTGGACCGTCTGGACGGCCAGGGCCGCGTCCTCATCCATCTCGATATTGAACTCTTCTTCGAAGGCGGCAACCAGCTCAACGCTCTGGACTGACTCGGCTCCCAAATCAAATACGAAGTTCGAACTGGGCTGGATTGTAGCGGGATCCAGCCCCAATACGCGGGCGGTTACCATGGTTACTCGCTCAAGAACATCCTTATCTGCCATTCAAGAAACCTCCAATAAACTTACCAGTAGGTAATATTTTGAATCACCTCAGAAGTCCGGTCCATGGGGATTTTAGCATTTTTCCAGCCGAATGCGAATATCTGCCACGTCGCACCCTTGGCCGGCTGAATGGACAATTAGCGGATTAATATCCATTTCCGCGATTCGTGGGAAATCGTTGGCTAACTGCGAAAG
>CP070790.1:2375923-2381380 GCA_020346805.1 Planctomycetota bacterium | reverse complement strand
TTGGTTATTACCATAAATCGCGCACTGCTCTAGATACATGCAAGTCTTTGGCTTGCGGGCAGAAATTTCCGCTCCTTTACAGTCACGGCTGGTAGTTAAAACACTTTCAGAATGTTGGTGCGGTTAACCTATCGAATTTTGTTGGAGTCATAGATTCTTCAAGCGTATGTTACGAAAATAGACGCGGTGTCCGTGTCCGCAGAATGCAATATAACCCTTCTGGCGTTGCAGTCCTTCCAGCTTAAAACCATGAATTTCCTTTGGGCCGAAGGTCTTGGTGTTTACGTCAACTATCACTGTGCCGTTGAGGGTGACTTTGATATGGGTGCCTTTGGCCATAATCTCCATGGCATTCCATTCACCCACCTGCTTCATGTGGCCTGGTTTAGCCGCCACCGCCCCATAGATCGAGCCGTTAAATTGAACGGGCTTGAGGTTTTGATATTTAGGGAAGGAATCGTCAAGAACCTGGATTTCCATACCGGTAAATCCTGGGGTACCCTCTAACTTTGCACGGATACCCACCCCATTGTTGCCGCCGGGCTCGAGCTTGTATTCCAGGCGCAAGATAAAATCGCTATATTCCTTATCCGTGAAAAGATTGCCGCCCCCCTTTTTTTTACAGATCAGCATGCCATCTTCGACAGTATATCCCTGGGTGTCGCCTTGCCAACCACTGAGAGTTTTACCATCGAAGAGAGTGATGAATTCTTCCTTGGTTTCCTGCCGGGAGGTATCGCCGCCGGGTGAGGGCGTTTTAGTTATTTCTGTGCACATCAGGTTTGTGCTTATCAGCGTTATGGTAAGTAAACGGATGGTACGCACGGTTTGATTCCTCCATTATTTGTAATACACACCTTCTGTCGTGACCAGAAAAACAAAATCTATTTATAATACCCAAGGGGGTATTTTGTTGTGCGGTGTTGGTGAGATAATTTCTTTTAAGAGATTATCCCGGTCCGGCCGTGCAAGTATTAAATCGGATGCTTATGATATCAAAAAAAGCGATAAGTACAATCGCTGCCAGTGCCCAGTTTTTCAGAGCATGTCAGTTACATACCTTGGTAAGCATTTTATGATCATCTTTATTCCCACTCTTATGGAAGCAGGACTATATGGAGATTTACAGGTTCATGTCTCGGATCCAGGACGGCACGAATTGTTATGAAGTATCTTGAAACTGCTTGCCAAAGAGGGTTATTGTTTTTGCTGAATTATTTGTCGGCGATAGCGTTTTCGACAGTATCGTATATGGGAAATAGTTTTGTTAGTCTGGTTACTTCCAAGAGATCCATAATGGCCGGCTGGGGGGCGACCAGTTTTACCACGCCGTTGTGGTGGCGACATTTGAGATGGGCGGCAATAATCCCGCCGAGGCCCATGGAGCTGATAAAATTCAGATCTGAAAGATCGATAATCAATTGTTCGGGTCGGTCGTTAACCAGTTTCAATAATTTATCCTGCAGGTCGGTGAGGTTTTCCATGTGGGCAGAACCTGCGAGTTTAACCACGATAACGTTGTCTCGGCGATCGACGTCGTAACGGAGTGCATCCTTAAATGGTGATGGTTTTTCAGACATCAGGATCTCTCCTTAACCAGCTGGACCTCGTTTCCCTTATCGTTATAGGTAACCTCGTCCAGGTATGCCCTCATGAGCATGATTCCCCGGCCAAAGGGAAGTGAAATACGATTTGGTTCTGTAGGATCTGGAACGACATTGGGATCGAATCCTTGACCTTGATCGCGAATCCGAATTATCAATCGCTTGGGGTTTATGTCATAACTGACGGTGATCTGTTTGTTGGAATCATTCCCATTGCCGTGTTTGTGTGCGTTTACGATGGCCTCTTCCAGGGCCAGTCGAATGGCAAATGCGGTTTCTTCTGTGTACCCCAGCTTTTCTGCAGCCGATACAATTTGTTCCTCGATATCCCTGGCGGCATGCAGGTCGCTGGGGATGACGGTTTTATTGGGTAGTGTTTGAGGGTTTAAGTCCATAACACCCGTTATCTGCGTAACATGTGATGTTGTCTTATTTATCGAATCAGGTCGGGTGGCAACCACACAGCCTCACCCGGTTTGATGGCGTTTATTATACAGAATGATATCACCTAGCTCAGTTCCTGTATAGCATCGTCGGTTGAACCTTGGATATTGAAGAGCTTGTTAAGTTTGGTGATCTTAAACACTTCAAGAATCTGGTCGTTAATATTTGCTAATACCAGTTGTCCTTGCTGTTTGCCAAGCTGCTTGTTCAGGGTAATCAGCATTCCCAAAGCGGCACTGGATAAATGTTCAACATTTTTGAAGTCCAGCAGGAGTTTTGGTTTATCGTATTCTCCGGCCAGTTCGCTTAATCGTTCGCCGATCTGGTTGATGGCCAATTCTTCAAGGATTTTACGGTCTTGAAGTTCGACGATGCAGAGATCGGTCTGCTTATGGATGGTTAGGTTGACTTGTGTTTCGGGCATATATTTAACTCCGGAAGCCTCAGGGTACCAATATTGACACAAATTCCCAATGATTAGAGCCACCCCGTGCCGGAATGTCAACCGCCTGGGGGAAAAATGGAGGTCTATACGACGTGGCAATGCTTGGGGGAGGGTATGAACGTTGGTTTTTTGTATCTATTTTACTATGATATATATTCCGTTTACTGAAGGCCCGGATAGTCAACAAAGGATGGGGTTTGACGTGTCGAACTGGCGGATAACGCTTTTAGCGGTTGCGATAATAGTATTGCTGGCACCTGATGACGTATATGCCTGGGGTCCGGCCACCCATATCAAGCTGGCCAGCGATCTTTTTGGCCAGCTTGAACTTCTGCCGGCGGCGTTCGCCATTTTATTAGGCAGGCACAGGAAGGATTTTC
Organism: Planctomycetota bacterium; assembly: GCA_020346805.1. GTDB lineage: Bacteria > Planctomycetota > Phycisphaerae > UBA1845 > PWPN01. The sequence goes on along the minus strand of CP070790.1, from coordinate 2,378,507 downwards.
TTTTCGGGAATATCGTTGCCGACGTGGTGCTGGCCAAGCGTTTGAGCCGAATCAAGCAATTCTGTCATCACTGGGAAACAGGATTTGCCATTTTCGATGATGCGGACTCGGATTGCGGTCGTGCATTTGGGTTGGGCTATTTGTCCCATCTGGCGGCGGATACGGTTGCCCATAATAAATTTATCCCCCGGCAAATGACCCTGACCCATTCCACGATGTCTTTTGGTCATGTTTACTGGGAGCTTCGGGCGGATTCCACGATCGGACCTTATTATTGGGATCAGTTGCGTGCGATGTTCAGAGAAGTATTCGATGAGCATGAAGCCAGCTTGTCGGTTCGTCTTACGGATACATTTTTACCCTTCTCGATGAATCGTCGACTGTTTCGTCAAATGGGTCGTTTTGTGAGTCGTCGATTTATGCGTCGGGCCATGGATCGCTGGTATAATTTGTCACGTTGGCCGCTGTCCGACCAGTTGATGCGTGAGTACCGTACCCAGTGTTTGGGGAGAATTATCGACGAGCTGGTTAATTGGCGTCAATCACCGGTATTACATGAAGATCCGAACGGGAATGCGGCTTTGGGATATACCAAGTTGCAGCGTCGTCAGCTTCGCCAGATGGCCCGGGCCGAGCTGGCAATGCCCCACATTCTCTATGAAGCGGCGGCCGGTCATGCCCCGGTAGTGAACGAAGCATTTCCCCCCAGGAAGAAAGTCCGGAGAAGTTCGGCCCCGGTTGATTTAACCACTTAATCTGTCTCGGATTAAGGCGGTAATGAAGATACCAATTCTATTGATACGTCTGCTTGCCGAGCGGACGAGGTTCGGTTAATATCATGTCGGCACCTTTAATAATCATTCAGGGCCGCTATTTTGGGGCGCCCAACTTTTTGAAAAAGTATAGGGCAGCGAATCCTTGATGTATGAGGGATTTGTTGTATTTATTAGCGGTCTATTAGACACAAAGATATGAGGTTTTATATTGTATTGGCGGTTATTAATGTCAGTCTCTGGTTATGGGAGTAAGTATGTCGAACAAAGCAAAACTTGAATACGCAGATAAGTGCTATGAGCTACCGGTGATTACCGGAACGGAGAACGAATCCGGTATTGATATCAGATCTTTTCGTTCGGAAAGCGGGTTGATCACTGTTGATGACGGGTACGCCAATACGGGTTCCTGTCAGAGCGCTATTACGTTCATTGACGGGGAAAAGGGGATACTGCGCTATCGAGGCTATCCGATAGAACAATTGGCCGAACAATCGACTTTTGTTGAGGTAGCGTATTTGATTATTTTCGGTGAGTTACCGACGGCCGATCAGTTGGCGGAATTTAGGGCCATGCTCACCGAGCATCAGTTTATTCATGAGGATATGCGTCATCATTTTGAGGGATTTCCTCCTAATGCTCATCCGATGGCTATTTTGTCGGCGATGATCAATGCCATGGGCTGTTATCAGCCCGTGTTATTGCAGCCTGAGGATGATGAGCATTTTACTGATGCGGTTGCCCGTCTGATAAGTAAGGTGCGGACCATTGCCGCAGCCAGTTATAAGAAATCGATCGGTCAACCTATGATGTATCCACGGGATGATCTGCCTTATACGTCCAACTTTCTGCACATGATGTTCAGCAAGCCCAATTCTATTTATGAGCCGGATGAGGATGTGGTAAAGGCCTTGAATCAGCTTCTGATTCTGCATGCCGATCACGTGCAGAACTGTTCGACGTCGACGGTGCGGATGGTGGGATCGGCCCAGGCAAACTTGTACGCATCGGTGGCGGCGGGAGTATGTGCGTTGTGGGGGCCGCTGCACGGCGGAGCGAATCAGGCTTGCGTACAAATGCTTTCAGATATTCATCGCAGCGGCGAGAACGTCAAATGTTTTATCGACTAGGTCAAGGATAAGAAGTCAAAAGCTCGCCTGATGGGTTTTGGACACCGCGTATACAAAAACTATGATCCCCGCGCCACGGTTATCAAACAATCATGCGACGCGGTTCTCGATAAGTTGGGAATTCACGATCCCCTGCTGGATATAGCCCGGGAACTGGAAGAAACTGCATTGAAAGATGAATATTTTGTCAATCGCAAGCTTTATCCCAATGTGGATTTTTACAGCGGTATTATATACCGGGCAATCGGCATCCCGTTGAATATGTTCACGGTAATGTTCGGTATCGGTCGAATTCCCGGCTGGATCGCCAATTGGCGGGAAGTTCACCTGGATCCCAATGCCCGGATCTGCCGACCACGGCAGATTTATATAGGGGAAAAAGAGCGCACTTATGTGCCGTTGAACGAGCGCTCTTAGATGACGGCGGCAAACCTGAATAAAACCCGTAATTCCTAGAGTGTATAACAAGACCATGGGGAGTTGCTGCCAAAAAACCGTAAAACCATGTTTTTAAACTGCTTACTGGTCCGCCATAGGCGGACGGCCGATATTGCTGGGTACTCTTATTTTGTTTATCGACTTTAGGGAACAGGAAATGGGCCGGGTAATGGCGTTTTTAGTCCCTGTTCTTATAGGCGTCGGCGGCTGTCAATATGTACGGGTGGAGGTTGATAGTCGACT
>CP070790.1:2373111-2375823 GCA_020346805.1 Planctomycetota bacterium | reverse complement strand
TGGCATCCTTGGGGAATTCATCACGGAAGTGATATTGGCGGATGATACTGATGGTATCGACGCCCGGCTTGCCTCGCGGGCCGAGTACTTCGACGATGACTCCGCGGGCGGGGGTATCGCTGGTGGGGAATGCGGTCAGTTCCACCACCACCTGGTCGCCGACCTTGGCGCGTGATGAGCGGACATCGCTCAGCATGATCGGGGTATGAAGTAACTTGCCATCGGGTATTGCAAACCATTGCCGACCTTCTTTGACCAACTCGCCGACGAATCGGCTCTGGCCGCGTTCGATAATCTCGACGATGACGCCTTCGATTCGTGATGGATCGCCACCTTTTCCCCGACGGGAGATACGGGCGGCCACGGTATCTCCGGTAATGGCCCCGCGAGTTGCATCCGGTGAGATATAAAGATCGCCATGATCGGTAGGGGATTCCGGCACCACAAATCCGAAACCGCGGGGATTACCGCGGAAGGTGCCGATGATCAGGCTGGTTGCATCGGGCAGCATGATACAGTTACCGCCGCCGCGCATGACCCGGCCGGCTCGCATCAGTTCTTTGACTGCAGCACGAAAGGCCTGGTATTCGGTCTGACCGACGCCCATCGACCTGGCCAACCTGCGAACCCGCTGGGGGCGATAGTCCTTGCTGCTGAGGTGCCGCAGGATTCGATCGGATATAGTGTATGATTTGGAAATGGATTTATTCCTTAATTGAAAGTCAAAACATCAAAAGTGACAATACTGCAATGCCAACCATTATGTTAACTGTTGTACCATCCCAGAACGGCTGACGGACGTCAAGTTTTATGAAAATATATCAGTATTTCCCGCCTGAAATAGCATATTAGTTTAGGTGGAATCTGTGCCTCTTTAATTAGGCATGATGTATCTTGTAGATCTTATCTATATTTGTATTAAAGCTCTCGGTTTAAAGAAGCGCCATGATTTGTTCAGGTCTTTTTCCTGTAGGTTCCGGTGGCTAAAATTAGCAGTGTTGCGGCCGGCGGGGATTGTTGAAACAAGGTTGTACGTTACCCCATCTTGCTTTATAGAAATTAAGAGCTAGTATATAAAATAAGTGTTGATAGAATAACTATTTGTTTCCCGGTTTTTTGTTTATGTGGATATATGTTTTTAAGGTCTGATAGTGTCAATACCTATTTTAGAAAGTCCTCGATTATCCGCTGCGGTGATCGTAGCCCATCCCGATGACGAGACTTTGTGGACGGGTGGGATGATACTGGCCCGTCCCGAATGGGATTGGTTTATTTTCACCATGTGTCGCGGGAATGATGTGGATCGCGCTCACAAATTCTGGCGGGTGCTCGATCATCTGAATGCCCTGGGCAATATGGCCGATCTGAATGATGATCCGGAGCAGAAACCCCTTGAGCTTCCCATAATTGAAAAAACAATACTTTCCTATTTACCGACTACGGATTTCGATATTGTCATAACCCATAGTCCATGGGGAGAATATACTCGTCATCTCAGGCATGAAGAATTAGCAAGGGCGGTTGTGGGACTTTGGCAAACAGAGCAGATACGCGCCAAGGCCGTCCTCATGTTCGCTTATGAAGATGGACAAAGGAATTATTATCCTCAAGCGGATAAGGATGCCCATATCAAGGAGCCGCTTCCCAATAAGCGATGGGAACAGAAATACCGACTAGTTACCGATGTTTATGGTTTTAGTGAGGACAGTTGGGAGGCAAGGACGACTCCCCGTGAAGAGGCATTCTGGTATTTTGAATCCCCGGATGAAATTAATAGTTGGATGAGTTTAAAAGGAATGACACAATGAAAACATTGGTAACATACGACTACCCTGCTTCACCCGGCGGTCTGGCCACCCAGGGAGATCTTTTGTACAGAGGTTTGCTTCATCTCGGTGTGGAGGCGCAAGCAGCCCATTTTGAATCCGCCCAGGAAAAGGAATGGTATTATCGATGGTTTAAACCGGATGTAGTCGTTGGGGTGGGATACTGGGGGCACAGTCAGCATCTTGTACTCCACCCGCAACGGTTCGGCATACAAACCGTACCGTGGCTGGTTGCCGACGGCTATATTGCCAATTATCGTGAAGTACTTAACGCTTTGCCGCTTATTCTCGTTACTTCGAACTGGGTTAAGGACGTCTATATTCGAGACGGTATCAACGGGGATAATATTTATGTATTGCCCGTTGGTTGTGATACCGATGCCTTTATACCCAGAGAACAAAGCGAAAACAAAGTGGCGGTAGTCCGTGAAGCTTTAGGGATCAAAAACGATGAGTTGATGATTCTTACTGTGGGGGGCGATGCGACCTCCAAAGGAGCTCAGGAAGTTATGCAGGCCCTGGCTCTGCTGGGAAAAAAGGTGCCGCCATGGAAATATGTTTGTAAGGTATGGCCTCAACCGCGTACCGAGCATCAGAATTTATTGGACATGCAATTCGCCACGCAATTGGGCATCGAAAAGAACGTTGTTTTTACAACCAATGTTGTATCGCGGAATTTCATGCCTTATTTGCTTGCGGCATGTGATATTTATGCGGCTCCTTCTCGTCTTGAGGGTTTTGGTATGCCTCAAATCGAGGCTGGAGCTTGCAGCAAACCCGTTATTGGTATCAAGGCTATGGCTATGCTGGATACCCTGATTCATGGAGAAACGGCGTTATTGGCAGGTATCGCCCAGGAAATACGTATTAGTGAGACCATCTTGGG
>CP070790.1:2369451-2373011 GCA_020346805.1 Planctomycetota bacterium | reverse complement strand
ATCGCAACTGCCGCCCCAAACTGTAAGATCATTCCCGAATTCCCGTTTAAACTTGGCGGTATCGTCCATGCCCGTGCAATTGACCTGCCATGGATTTATAATATCGATACCTGCCTCTATTAAAAGCGGAAGCGTCTCGTAGATCGCTCCGTCGTTGTGGAAGAAGATGTAAACCTTTTGTTTAGCCTCACTCTTTAAAAAATCGAACAGCCTTTTGTGGTAAGGCCAGATCATTTCTTTATAAAGGTCAAGACCTACCAGAAGACCACGCTGTGCGCCAAGGTCATCCGCGCATGAAATCACCACGTATTCTTCTTCAACCAGTTCCAGCACCCGGCCCCAGTACTTCATTTTGATTTCCAGCATCTTCTCCATCAGGGCGTGAATGATTTTTTTATTCAGAACCATGTCCATGAAAAACTTTTCGAATCCCGTCATCCATATGGCGGTTTCCCACATGCCCGAACTCGCACGGCCGAGGAATACCGCTTTCTTTTGCTCAGTTGCAACTTTCCTGGCATTTTCCTTCATGCCCACAAACCGGCCAGGATCCAGCGGATCCGGCCAGGGATATTTTTCCACATCTTTTACTGTTTCAGCGTTTGCAAGTGGACTGAAGTATAAATCGTAATACATTCCTCCATGCTCAGGCATGGCCCAACCTATTCCATACTCATCGATCAGGCGATAGTACCCATCTTGCAATCCAACCTCTTTGGCTAGGTTCGGGTCAGCCGGGTGCTGTGGCCTGACGATCTTAACATCAACATTGAGACGTTCGATTAGATCATCTTCCATCTTACCGGTTTGGATAACGGTATCATCAAGGGTAACCTCTTCGCTCATCCCCAGATGCCTGCGCAATCGGCGCATAATATGTATATTCATCGAAGCAACCTCGGCGGCTCCAAAATCCAGTGGAACTCGATCAGGCTCTTTATGATCCAAAGCTGCTGCAACTCGATCAATACTTGTATATTCTTTTATTGGTTCTAATCCAATAAACTTCGTTAAATGGGAATCCTCTATTCGACTTTGACTTTCAATTGCCATCAGAAGCCCTTAAAATTAATTCAGGGTGTTCAAAAAAAGTGGTACAGCCTCAATTCGGCAGGTATCCTAGTTTGCCATATATCCCTCTTTGCATCATCATGAGATCTTCATTGCCGTCATGGTTAATGCCTGTTTCCCCCTCACCGGCTTCTATAGTACGTTCATCCCGCCATTTGTAGAATTCAGAATGGCCATCCACAAAACCTAATGTAACACCATTATCATGTCGGATTGGAGGCCAATCCCACCACTCGGGTCGATCGTAGTATATGGTATATCCACCAAAGGTTGCGTATCCCTCATCCAGAAATACAATGCGGGATGATGATGCTTTGACCTGTGTCGTTTTAATCACCGGCTTCGCATCCCCCATATATGATGCACCTTCAGTGTCTGGATTACCCAAAGGATCAGGAATAGAATAACAGCGAATTTCAATTTTTTCACTTGCCGGGCAGTGGTACACATTCACCATCTCAAGGTAAGGATATAGTTTGCCCTGTTCAATGGCCTGAGTTTGCCTCTCTTCGTTATCGGCAGAATCATCTTGATAGCCGGCCCAACCGGTCCATGGATTAGGACACACTTATGGGTCGTATCCCAATTCATTAAAATAAGTTGAATACCCCGTGAAAGATGACACAATAGCCTCATCATTTTCCATGGCATAAGTACCCCATGCAGCAGCCATGGTTTTACAATTAGATATGCAGACGGAGGTTTTCGCCTGCATTTTCACCTTCTTCAGGGCAGGTAACAATATCGACAACAGCAGCGCAATAATCGCGATAACGACTAACAGCTCAATCAGCGTAAATGCTTTTTTTCTCATTGTTTTACTCCTTTCGAAATCAATCTGACAATCCCATTTACACGGTTAAAATCACTATTGATTCCTTAAAACATCTATCATTATACTGAAGAAACAAAAAAAAACAACGCCATTTCGCGTTTTATTTTCCCCAAATTGCGAACCGTCAACCATCCCTACTGTAGTTCCTTCCTCGTGAAGCACGGGTACAAAGTCCAACCAATGAATCCGATAGGGAAAGATTGTCCAGTTATCAGCCCGTCTTTTTCGTCGGTATACAATGCTAGCGACAAACCGAAGGAGGCAGTTCTTTTTGTTCGAGCAAATCGAATTTGTTTTGCGTCATCGAGACAGTTTTGATATCCTAATGGAAGTTAGACTTGGCGGCGTAGCTAAGCGTCTTCTATGGGAAATTTCGGATTACAATACATTGCACCTGCAGGTGACTGTTGAATTTGTGGAGGTCGTCTCGGCCACTGACGCAGGTAAGTTGATTCGACAACTCATTTCGAATTAAATGGTGCTTTATGGCCACTAACAAGACCAGGAAAATTTTGTTGCTAACCATGCTGGCCATCCTGCTAACGGGTGTGGGTATTTGGTTTGTTGTACAGCGGCGTTCTTCGGTATCTGCTATTCGCCACGTAGTGTTGATAAGCTTGGATACATGTCGGGCCGACTATCTGAGTTGTTATGGGTATGCCCGGCCGACAACGCCGAATATCGATGCATTGGCAAAAAAGGGGTATTTATTCAGTCATGCCATGACGCCAATCCCTTTGACCCTGCCGGCCCATGCTTCCATGTTGACCGGCACAATCCCGCCGCATCACGGCAAGCATGAAAACAAGGACGTGTATTTTGATCCGTCGCATGTGACTTTGGCGGTATTGCTCAAGGATAAGGGTTATCATACGGGTGCCTTTGTGGGCGCGCAGGTCTTAAACGGTGGTTTAGGCCTTGATCGGGGATTTGACACCTATGATGACAGCTTTGCGCAGAGCGAACGTCGTGCAGAAGAAGTGAATCGTGCAGCTTTTGAGTGGCTGGAAAAACAGAAAGATAATCCGGTGTTTCTTTTTTTGCACTACTATGATCCGCATGATGCCTATATTCCGCCTGAGCCTTTCGCCACAACGTTTAAAGAGAGTCTTTATGCGGGTGAGATCGCTTATACGGACCACTGCATCGGTCAGGTTTTTGCTAAACTGAAGAGCCTTGGTATGTATGAATCGTCCCTGATCATTGTAACGGGTGACCACGGGGAGATGTTAGGTGAGCACGGGGAAACCACGCACATGTATTTTATCTACGAAAGTGCGATAAAGGTGCCCCTTATATACAAACTCCCCGGGTCAAGTGCGTCACAAAGAATCGATGATATAGCAGGCATCATCGATATTGTTCCGACAGTGTGCGACCTGGTGGAGATAGAACCTCCTGCAGGGATTCAGGGTAAGAATCTGGCTGGGTATTTCAGTAATACGCCGCCTGAGTCAGAGGACAGAGTTCTCTATTGCGAGAGTTTGTACCCGACGAAATACGAAGGCAACACACTGCTGGGTTTGGTCAGTAAGCGGTGGAAGTATATTCAAACCACGCGTCCGGAATTGTATGACCTTCAAAATGATCCGGGCGAACAAACTAATTTGGCAGAGGCAGAGCCTCAACGGGCCCGTATTCTCAAGGATCGTTT
>CP070790.1:2366341-2369351 GCA_020346805.1 Planctomycetota bacterium | reverse complement strand
GTGGACATTATCCGCAAGGGCATCAGTATTTTCGGTGGCCACGGGGTTATCGAAGATTTCTGTTCCCTTGCGCGCATTTTCCGGGACGCAATGGTTAATGAGTTGTGGGAAGGCCCACGGAACGTGCTTTTAATGCAGGTGTACCGCGACATGGGACGGGCTGCGGAGTTCTACCCCCCTGATCAGTTTCTGGGTCACCTTCTTTCAGGCGCGCCCCAAAACGAGATAGCCGAGTTGGGCAATAGGGCCGTGGAGTTCGCAGCTAAATCCCCCTTCCAAGAATTGGATAAAGGCTCCCGCCGACTGGCAGTAGCCTGGGAGAATTTTAGTGTGGCCGTGTTTCGGGTCTACCAGGAGACGGCCCTGAGGGAAGTGGGACCTGAGCCCATAATAGGATCAAGCAAAATGAGTAAGCCTGAAATCTGGAGGTAGCCCCTTGAGAGTATGAGGAGTATAATTTTATAAACTGAAGACTACCCGGCCTTGTGCTTACTATTATGTACTTTAAATTTTATGCCTAGCTTGGTATTTGAGATTTATAGCTGTTGAGATGACTTCTAGCCTGTCCTAAGTTGTTTCTCCTACAGACAGTTTCCTTCAGTTTAGTTGTGATATGCAGTTAACATTTTATGCGTACCGGCCACAATTGCTTGAAAGCTATAATAAATTCTCTCTTTTTGTCCGGCGATAGTATAGCGCCATGCCAGTAATCTCTGCCGGCATCGTGGTGAACGTGTTTTTTATTGACCCCGGAATGCCTATTTCCAAAGATTAGGAGCCGATCTTTACGGTATGATATCGCATTCGATGACTGGCCATAAATGATTTGATTCAAGTTTTAGAAATAGGAGTTTATCATGAAAAACTGGCGGTTAAAAAGTCCGGTGTTACTTTTGGTTTTGTTATTTGTTGCATGCACACCCAACATCAATGACTCTCTGCAAAAGGGGGATCTGAATGGCGTCGCATCAATATTGAAAAGGGATAGCAGTAAAATTTATGCAAGAGATGAAGACGGTGCCACACTGCTGCATAAGGCGGTACACAACGGTCATATCGAAATTGTAAAATTGCTGATATCCCAGGGTGCCGATGTGAATGCTGGTGATGCCGAAGGCGATACACCGCTGCACTACGCTGTTTCAAATGGTTATTATGAAATTGCGAGACATCTTGTATTAAAGGGTGCCGACGTCAACGCAAAAAACAGATCATTCAGCGAAACCCCGCTGCATGTGACGACGTATTTCAACTACATCAATATAATTAAATTATTGGTATCATACGGGGCCGACGTAAATGCTCTCAATAAAAATAATGCGATTCCACTCCATCATGCGGCAGAAATCGGCACCTTAAACATTGTAAAATATCTGGTTTCCAAAGGCAAAAAAATTAATCACAAAGATATTGACGGAAAAACCGCCCTTCACGAAGCCATCGGCAGGAACCACGTAGATGTCGTTAAAGAGCTCGTATACCAGGGTGCGAACGTAAACCTACAGGACAAATACGGGACCACGCCATTGCATCTGGCGACCCACACGAACAAAGATGAAATCGTGAAGTATTTGATATCTCAACGGGCTGATGTTAATACTACCGGTGCCTGCTTTTCGGGATACCTTCCTTTGGAAAATGACTTTGGTTGCACACCCATTCACAGTGCAGCGGCAAATGGCAATTTGGAGATCGTAAAGTATCTATCATCTCACGGTGCTGATCTCAATGTGAAAAACCAAGAAGGAAATACCCCTTTGCACACTGCCGTGAAATATGATCAATTGGAAATAGTCAAATATTTATCCTCCCATGACATCGATATCCGTGCAAAAAATAAGGCCGGCCAAACCGCCTATCAAATTGCCAGAAAGCGCGGGAGTGGCGAAATATCAGAGTTTTTATTGCCGCTTGAAAAAATAGCAAAAAGATATCAATCTCCGCCGCAACCGAAAATAAAGACCAAGCCATACAAAAAATCCAAGCTAGCAAGTAAACCGTCAGACACGGGCGCTGATATTTCAAGAATCGATTTTGGCAACTACCATGCACTGGTCATCGGCAATAATAACTATCGCAAACTGCCAAAACTGTTGGCTGCTAAAAATGATGCCCGGGCCGTGGCGCAAATTCTCCGGAACGATTATGGCTTCCGCGTTAAAATCCTATTGGATGCCGATCGTGCCCAAATATTAACGGCGCTTGGAAACCTCAGAAAACGCCTCACTAAGAAAGATAATCTGCTGATCTATTATGCCGGCCATGGTTGGCTGGATAAGGAAGCCGATGAAGGCTATTGGCTGCCAATCGATGCCTCAGCCGATAACACAATCAACTGGGTATCAAACTCTTCGATTACAGCAGTTCTCAGGGCGCTTGAAGCCAAACATGCGCTGATCGTTGCGGACAGCTGTTACTCGGGCAAATTGGGCCGAGGGCTCCATATCCGAACCATCACGCCGAGTTACCTGGCTCGGATTTCCAAAAAAAAAGCCCGTTCGGTTCTCTCTTCGGGTGGACTGGAACCGGTGATCGATAGCGGGGGTGAAGGTAATCATTCCGTATTTGCTTCTGCATTTATTGAAGCACTCAAAGAAAATCCACAAGTTATGGATGGCACGCAACTGTTTAGCAAGATTCGCCGACCGGTGATGCTCAATTCCGACCAAACCCCGGAGTACTCCGATATCCGCAAGGCCGGCCATGACGGTGGTGATTTTTTATTCGTTCGCAAAAAGTAATAAAATTTTCGAGCAGTTTAATTGTTTTTGTGGGTCGGGTTAACAGGTATACAACTTTTAAGATTATCAAATTTATTATTATATCCTACCCAACATGCCCAGCCAAATAACTCTTAAAAGTTGAATGTATATTGCTATCACTGCGGTAATATAAAATTCAGATTTAAAACCTTTTATTGACAACTGACCACGGACATCGAGTGTTGTCGCTCAATTAGGGTTATAACTCAAGTTTCGCACCCCCTTGAGTTATAATTTACAAGTGAGCT
>CP070790.1:2363205-2366241 GCA_020346805.1 Planctomycetota bacterium | reverse complement strand
CCCTTTATTTCCGGTGGTTTAGGCACTGCTTGCTATGGACTGACCAAGGCAATGAGTGAAAGTGGCACTGAAGTGCTCTTTCTGTTGCCCAAACCGGTGGAATCCTCCTACAGCACCCACGTCACCATGGTATCCCCGAAGGGGCGCCCGATCGAGGGATCGTCCACCTATCGTATGCAAGAGTTCGAGCATGTGATCTTCCGGACCCTGGATGCCGGTGTGGGGCTGTCGGCCTATGCCAAGCCGGAGTTAGAGAGTAACACGCCAGTCGACGAGGAAAGCAAGGCACGCCAAGCCAAAGCTTTGGAGACGGCCGGCATTTATGCTTCGACCGATTACGCCAATAGCCCTACCGAGGGTTTTCTGGATATCGGCGGCGTACACTATCATGGGGACATGTTTGTGGAGATCGCCCGTTACGCCCGATTGGCCACTCAGATAGCGGCCCAGGAACAGTTCGATGTGGTTCACGCCCATGACTGGATGACCTATCGTGCGGGAATTGCCGTTGCCGCCCTGAGCGGTAAACCACTGGTGGTCCATGTGCACTCCACGGAATTCGATCGCAGCGGCGAAAACGTCAATCAGCGGATTTACGACGTCGAACGCCAGGGGATGCACGCAGCCCAACAGGTGATAGCAGTCAGCTATTTAACCAAAAATATCATAACCTCACGTTACGGAGTGCCTGCCGATCGAGTGCATGTGGTTTACAACGCGATTGACTTCGACGGCAATAACCTACCGGGAGAAATAAACGACATCGGTCGCAATGAGAGACTAGTACTCTTTCTGGGCAGAATCACCATGCAGAAAGGTCCCGAATACTTTCTCGGTGCCGCCAAGAAGGTGCTTGAGGTGGTGGACAACGTGCGCTTTGTGATGGCCGGTTCGGGAGACATGATCCGCAGGACCATAGAAATGGCGGCCGAGATGGGTATCGGCCACAAAGTTTTATTTACCGGTTTTCTGCGCGGTTCGGATGTTGAGCGTGTGTTCAAAATGGCAGACCTTTATGTGATGCCCAGCGTTTCCGAACCTTTTGGTATTGCCCCGCTTGAAGCGCTATCCCACGACGTACCGGTAATTATCAGCAAGCAATCCGGGGTATCTGAAGTGCTGACCCATGTGCTCAAGGTTGACTTCTGGGATATAAACGAGATAGCCAACAAGATAATTGCGGTTTTACGTCATCCGTCCCTGCAAAAGACCCTTAAAGAGCATGGGAGATTCGAGGTTCGCAAGTTCTCCTGGAACGATTCCGCCCGGCAATGTCTGGATATTTATCATAAGGCCATGAGTCCCCTCAGCTTAGTTGCCAACTGATGTCGGTATGGAGGTCGGCCTGGTTCGCCGAGTAGCAGGGCGGCTTTTTTGTCTTATATTTTGAAACCATCTACGTAGTTCACCTTCTGCCGGTTTGTCCTTAGGAGTGTAGTTGTAATCGTCTTGGCCGCCGTCCGAATCGGGCCATTCCCACCAGATGATACCGCCCACCTCGGGTGTGTCCTTCCAGGTATCCATGAAGGCCAGATAGTTGCGCCGCTGTTCCTGGTGTCCCGCATGCGTGGCATTCTGATTATGATAATAGTTCCACGGTTCGACCGAGGCTCCTTCCTGGCTGCACCATCCCACCTCGGTGAAAAGCAGGGGTTTGCCGATTTTCTTTTGCCATCTGAGCAAGCCTGCTTTTATAGGTTTCCATTCATCGATCAACTTTTTGAGAGTAGGATTCGGATCCTCGGAAAGTTTGTAATAACTGGTCATGCCGATCAAATCGAGTTCATCCCAGAATTCAACATGTTTGTAGTGATCCCAGTTACCGGAGTAGGAGAGTTTTCCGGGATAAACCTTTCGCACCTCTCGAATGATTGTCTGCCAATGTTCGACGTATGTTTTGGCACTGACCAGTTCGGAACCTACAATTAATACCTCAACCTTACCGTCGGCGGCAATACGTGCGAAGTGCAGCATAAACTTTCGGTATTGTTCGAGCCAATCATCCCAACTGGGCGGATTGATAACGCCTCTCCATTCGCTTCCCCGCGGATCGCTGAGCAGAACGATGGGCATCAGGATTACCCGCAGGCCGTTATCGTGGGCAATCTTGAAAATCTGTTGCCACTGCTGGGGTGTGGGAGTAACCTCAGGATCGATACGAAATGTTTCCGAGCCGGCATGTTCCTGAACACCGGCGTTACTAATCAGTACCGTGTCGGCACCTAGATCGGCGATTTCGCTGAGAATTTTCCCGGCTTTCTCCACGCAATCCTTGGAATGGTGAATCTGCCAGGCAACGCCGTGATAGGTCTGGTCGGAATTGAGTAAGGGCAGTCTTGGAGCGGGAGTAAATATGGACGGTGTAGCTTTTTCGATAGTCTTGGCGGTTTGCTTTTCTCCGTCATCCGCCCACCAGAGAGCAACCGTAATCACCACTGCAAGCAGAGTCAGTTTCCACATAAAATTCATCTCGATCCAGTGCCTCTTCGTCGGATTAGTGATTATAAAATCCGTTCGGTATGGGTAGTTCTCTTATTTAGGTTTGGTGGTAGCGGGCGCAGCCGCGGATATATCCTCCAACTTCATTGCCCAGGCGATTCCACCAAGCAGGTGTTGCTGATATATGGGATTGGTCCAGACATCCTCGCGATGGCCAAGTAGCGTAGTAAAGACCCGACCCTTGCCCACCTCCTTGGTCCAGGCCAGGGGATAGTCCTTATTGGGTTTCATCTTTTGCTGTTGCAGGTTGGTCTTGGTCTTGTTGATGCTCAATAAGGTATTTACGTTGCTGCGGGAAAAGTGCTTGAGATGATAGATTTCATCAACCAGTTTCCATTCCCGGCCCAGCATTTTGGTCGCCGGGTGTTGAGTGTTTTCAACTTTTACGGTCACTTCGTATTTGCCGGGGGCATGCGTTTGGAATGACCCACCGATAATCTGGACATATTCAGGCCAATTTTTGAAGGTGTCGGTGGCACTGTGTATGCCAATTAATGCCCCCCCGGAACGAAGCCATTTAATAAGGTTTTCCCGGTT
>CP070790.1:2356869-2363105 GCA_020346805.1 Planctomycetota bacterium | reverse complement strand
GCCTCGGCCGGTATTATTGGCTGGGGCGGCATTGGCCTTATATGCTGGTGTAATAACGATATAAATGTATCGGGGTCGACAAAGCCACAATGTTAGTCCCCACCCGCCGCGACGGGCAAACTCCAGCGCGAATCCGGATTCCCAATCAAGTTGAGAATGGCAGACTAATTGGCGAGCAGGGGAGATCCTACCCGACTTGTTCGATGCAACGTGGGCCGTCGTGTCGGGTTGAATTGACGTAATCGGATACCGGCCGGACCTCCATCCGCCGGGCGTCGAACGGCTTCAACATCCCTAATAACTCGGCCTGGTCCGTAAGATCGGGATCGAGCCAGCGATCGCGTGTTTGCTCCGGCAAAATCACCGGCATGCGATGGTGAATGGTACGCATCAAATGGTTAGGTTCGGTGGTGATGATGGTACAGGAAGATATTTCATCATCCTGACCAGGATGCCAAATCTCGTACAAACCGGCAAAAGCAAATGGTCGGCCGCCGTCTACCCGTATCCACATGGGCTGTTTTTTGCCTCCGCGTTTGCCCCATTCGTAAAATCCGTCGGCCGGTACCAGGCAACGCGACCGCTGAAAGGCGGATTTGAACGCCGGTTTTTCCGCCAGGGTCTCCGCCCGGGCATTAATCATTCTGCCGCCCATCGAAGGATCCCTGGCCCAGGCCGGCACCAGACCCCACTGAAACTCAAGCAGAATCCGACGGGAGCTGCGAACCATCAATCCGAGAACCTTCTGGGTAGGGGCAACGTTATACCGAGATCCACCCAGATCGCACTCAATTTCGTCGGGCTCAAATTCCTCGACAACCATCTCCGGATCGATAAGCGTGAACCGCCCGCACATGATTATGCCTCAACATTCATTCTTACATCTGATATTATTCTAACCTGTACGGCCACACAAAGTACAACATACTGCACTCGACTTAACCAATAGCAACAGGTAAACTCTAAGGCACAAAAAGGCATGGTTGTCCGAACCATATGATTTTCCCAGGAATCCGACAGGAGTTTTTAACATGAGCGATAAGCCCGAAATTATCGATTTTAATGATTTTACCAAGATCGATATGCGAACCGCCAAGGTCCTGGAGGCCTATGACCACCCCAACGCCGACAAACTGATGGTCCTCAAAATCGATTTGGGCACCGAACAACGGCAAATCTGTGCCGGGCTCAGAGGCCATTACGATCCGGAATCGCTGGTGGGAAGGAATATCGTGGTGGTGGCCAATCTGGCCCCCCGAATGATGCGGGGGCAGGAAAGCAAAGGCATGCTTCTGGCCGCCAGTACCCCTGATCATTCGCGTATAATCCTGCTGCAACCCGATGCTGATATTGAACCCGGGTCACAGATCAGTTAAGGTGCGATGGCCCGGTAAAGAGCGGCATGAAAACAAACCGACGAGGCCCAATTTAAGCCGTTTGTGTATAACAAGTTACAGACTCGCCCCACTTTATACCTCTTATGGGCCGACCAAGGCGGCCCTCGCCTTGACCGAAAAGCGGATTATGTCTAATATGAGGGGCTCGTAACTTTTGTATCCTGGTTAGTTTAGGACCATAAATCAGTCATCGGAGATTATCACACTCATGCGTAGCGCAGCAATGAAATCATACCTGGCCAAGCCGGATGAAATCGAGGGGGATTGGCATCTGGTCGATGCCGACGGAAAGACCCTGGGCCGGCTGGCTACCCGATTGGCCACCATCCTGATGGGCAAACACAAACCGACTTACACCCCGCACGTGATAACCGGTGATTATGTGGTGGTGGTCAATGCGGAAAAAGTAAAGCTCTCGGGACGAAAGATGGAACAAAAAGTGTACGATAGATATACCTATTACACCAGCGGGCGAAAGGTCGATTCCGTGGCCAAGGTGATGGCCAAACATCCCGAAAGGATTATTCAGTCGGCCGTCCGTCGGATGTTGCCCAAGAACAAACTCGGTCGGCAAATGATTAAAAGGCTGAAGGTTTATCGCGGCAGCGAACACCCACACCAGGCCCAGGAACCTCAAGTGCTGGAGCTGGTAACGAAATAAAATCGGTTATGTCAGAGTGTCACAATCGGCCACAGGGCTGACTTAAATATCAGATAAATTAAGGGTAACAAACGTGACAGAACAAACAACAGCATCGGGATCCGCGACTTTCCCCGAACCGAATCCCAAATTGCACTATTTCTGGGGCACTGGCCGCCGCAAGAGGTCGGTAGCCCGGGTACGCGTCCGTGCCGGCGAGGGCAAATTTGAGATCAACAAAAAACCGCTGGACAAATACTTCAACGAAGAAAAGGACCGTCTGGACGCGGTTGCACCGCTTAAGGCCACTGAGACCTTCGGCAAGGTCGATGTGTTTGTTAATGTCCAAGGCGGCGGCACCTCAGGACAGGCGGGGGCCATTGTTCTCGGGGTAGCCCGGGCCCTGAAAAAGGCAAATCGCGAATATGACGATGTGCTGCGGGCCGGCGGTTACCTGACCCGTGACAGCAGAATGGTGGAACGGAAGAAATATGGCCGGCGCGGCGCTCGCCGAAGCTTCCAGTTCTCCAAGCGTTAAATACTCGTTGACCGATACTCCCGAATCAAACATGACCCCGGCAACGAGTTGCTGGGGTTGTTTTTTATGTATATGGTGATAATCGTCCTGCGATCGATACCTGTACTCACCCAAATATTGGAGCGCAAGCGGAAATGTCTGCCAACAGCAAAATACGTGTTGCCATCATCGGTGCAGACGGCTACACCTCGCGGGAAACCATTCGTTTGTCGCTGGCCCACCCCCAGATGGAGATTGCCGCACTATACTCGCCGCTCGATCCCCTGCCGAGGATCGACGAGTTGTTTCCGGAATTTACCGGGCGAGTGGATATGCAATGCGAGCCTATCGAACCGGCCAAACTCAAGGGCCGGGCCGATGTGGCCATGCTCTGTGTGCCCAGCGGTATATCAATGGCCTTGACACCAGCTTTGCTCAAGGCGGGTTTGCGGGTCATCGATTTTTCGGCCGATTATCGACTCGAAGAACCGGCCGACTATCTGCAATGGTACAATCAAGAGCATACCGATCCGGACAATCTCGCCCATGCGGTTTACGGGTTGCCGGAACTATATCGCGACAAAATCCGCAAGGCAGCCCTGGTGGCCAACCCCGGATGCTACCCCACGTCGGCGGCCCTGGGCATCGTGCCCCTGCTCAAGGCTCAACTGGTGGACCCCCAGGACATCGTGGTCAACGCCGCCAGCGGTATGAGCGGGGCCGGGCGTGTGCCCAAACAGGAGTCTCATTTTACCGAACGAAATGAAAACTTCGAAGCCTACAATGTGGGCGAACATCGGCATCAGGTGGAGATTGAACGGACTCTTGATCCCTACGCGCGGTCCGGAAAGACCTCGGCGCTATTTGTACCTCATCTGGTACCCATGGAACGGGGCATACTATCGACCATCTATCTCAAGCCGCTGCAACCGGTATCCGTCGAACACGTTATGCAGGTGCTGGCCGATGCCTACGAGAACGAGCCGTTTATTCGACTGCGCAAGGATTTGCCGCGGACCTCGGATGTGGCCAGGAGTAATTTCTGCGATCTCGCCGCCCGGGTGGCCAAATCACGAATCATCGTGTTGTCCGCCATCGACAATATGGTCAAGGGCGCCTCGGGGCAGGCAATTCAGAATATGAACCTTATGTTCGGAATCGATGAAACCGCAGGCTTAATTTAACCGCGGATAAACGAAAATGAAAAACAGCAGCATTACTTCACCGCAAGGATTTCGGGCCGGTGCGACAGCATGCGGAATCAAAGACAGCGGCAATCTGGATCTCGGGGTTCTGGTTGCAGAGGCAAGCTGCTCGGCATCGGCGGTATTTACCCGCAATCGTTTTTGCGGGGCTCCGGTAATCGTGGGCCGTGAACACATACGCAACGGCAGACTTCGGGCCATGGTAGTCAACAGTGGATGCTCGAATGTAGCCACCGGCAAACGAGGTATCGCCGATGCCCGAAAGATGTGTCGGCTAGTAGCCAAAACAATCGGGGCTGCCGAAACCGATATCCTGCCCTCAAGTACGGGGGTGATTGGCGAATTCATGCCTATGGCCAGCATACAACAGGGTATTTACCAAGCCCTGGCCTCGCTGTCTTCGTCTGCGACCGCCGGCCGTCGATTCGCCCGGGCAATCATGACCACAGATACAAAACCGAAAGAGGCCTGCGAGCAAATTCGTATCGGGCGCTCGCAAGTGACTATTGCCGGCTGCTGCAAGGGCAGCGGCATGATTGCTCCCAACATGGCTACCATGCTGGGCTTTATAACCACCGATGCCATAATATCGGCAAGAGAACTCAAGCGGCTGCTAACCGCCGCTGTCGAACCGACCTTCAATCGGGTGACCATCGACGAGTGCGAATCAACTAGCGATACAGTGGCAATAATGGCCAGCGGCCTGGGGGGTACGGTAGAAAACAGGCGAGCAAAGGCATCGTTCGCGTCGTCATTATTGTCGGTATGTGAATCATTGGCCTATCAGATTGTGGCAGATGGAGAAGGAGCAACCAAGGTGCTGGAAGTCACAGTTACCGGGGCAAAGAACACCAAAGACGCCCACGCAGCCGCCCGGGCGGTTGCGGTCAGCCCACTGGTTAAAACCGCGGTTAACGGTGGCGATCCCAACTGGGGCAGAATCATACAGGCCTTAGGAGCCATTAGCGTTGCTTACCGCACGGAGCGAGTCACAGTTCGGCTGGACAATACCACCATTTTCACCAAAGGTGCGCCGGCCCGACGATTGGAACATCGCCAACTGGCCAAAATCATGAAGCAAAAGCACGTACCTATCACCATCGATCTCGGTGCGGGCAGATCCAGGGATCGAGTACTGACCTGCGATCTATCTCGTGAATACGTTACCATCAATGCCGATTATCATACGTAGAACGTATAACAAACTTATTGAGTACCAGTGTGAAAGTCTCATATAATCAAATTTTTAATCTGCTTACTTGCGTGCACAGATAATTAGATGCCCACAGTCAACCGGGAGGTTATGATGGATCGATCGATCGTCAAACGTTACGAAGGTAATCCCATATTGACGGTGGATGACATCCCTTATCCAGTTGAGACGGTACATAACGCCGGAGTGGCCAAATATAATGACAAATATATCATGCTCTTTCGGTCTCATCTGCCTACCGGGCGATGCATCCTGGGTTTGGCGGAAAGCGACGACGGTTTCAACTTCAAGGTCCGGCCCGAACCGTTCATGGTGCCGGCGACCGAAGGGATTTTTGCTGAATATGAAGCCTATGGGGTGGAGGATCCACGCATTTGTTATATCGACGGCGAATATCTCATAACCTACAGCGCCTATTCACAACACGGGGTACGAATCGGGCTGGCCAAAACACAGGATTGGGAAAGGGTGGAACGAGTTGGGCTGATCAGCCAGGCCGACATGCGGAACGTGGTCATCTTCCCCCGCAAGTTCGACGGGCGATACGCCCGTCTGGATCGGCCACACAGCGAGATCTCCCCCTGGTCGATCTGGATCAGTTACTCCACCGATTTGATTTACTGGGGCGATTCCCGTGTGGTAATGAATCCGGTCAAATACCACTGGGATGAAATGAAGATCGGCCCGGGAGCCACGCCCATCGAGACGCCGAAAGGCTGGCTGCACATTTACCACGGGGTGTTCCCCACCATGGACGGGGCCATCTATCGTCTGGGAGTCGCCCTGCACGACTTAAACGATCCTTCAAAAGTCATCAGCGTGTGCGACCGTTGGATTTTGCAGCCCGAAGATCCGTGGGAGGTGACCGGTTATGTGCACAACGTGGTTTTTACCTGCGGGGCAGTGCCCAGAGAAGATAATAAAGAAATACTGGATGCCGCAGACGAAATATTAGTTTACTATGGTGCCGCAGATACAGTAATAAGTGTTGCCACAGCTAGGGTTGCCGATCTCATCCCAGGGGAGCTGCGATAAATAAAAGAAAACGAATTGAATTATTCAAATTATTGAGGTAAAACGTAAGGTTCTGTGTTGGCACAATATTGAAGAGAATGCCATGGCCTATAAGATTAGACCAGCACTGACAATCATAGATATTCAAAATGGATTTGTAGCCACCGGAGGCTCGTTTGATAAACTTGGCTTTGATATAGCTAAGTATCAGAAAGTGGTGCCGGTCATACAAGATATTTACCATAAAGTG
>CP070790.1:2352148-2356769 GCA_020346805.1 Planctomycetota bacterium | reverse complement strand
GTTTTGTACTATTCCTTCGACAAGCACGAGGAAACGAAAGTACACGATATTTCCGGAAAGCAAAAGCATGCTCAGGTGTATGGACCGAAACACACCAAGAATGGTATTGCCGGCGGAGCCATGTACTTCGACGGGGAAAACGACTTTTTGAGTATACCCAATATTCATTTGGCAAAATTCAGCTTTTCTGCATGGATAACAACCCTGCAAACGGCTGGTCCGATTAACAATCGACGGATATTCCTGTTGGATGACGGGAAGAATTACTATGCGCTACAGGGTAATATAAGAGGGGCCATCGGCGTTGACGTCACCGGCCATAGAGAGGTCAATGAATACAATTGGAGTTTCGAGTTAGACACCTGGACCCATATTGTGGTGACCCACGATGGAAGCAACTTCAAGATTTATAAGAATGGAGAACTGACAGAAACCGGAGATATTAATACAGCAGGTGTCAGCGGAACCGCTCACATCGGAGGCATAGACAGGTTTAACGGGAACTTCTGGCACGGCAAGATGGATGAGGTGGCTATTTTCAATCGGGCCTTAACCCCCCAAGAAATCAAACAGCTTTACCGCATAATTGATTCTTCAAAAACAACCACCCGTGATACTTTCAAAAAAACAACAGACCGTAAATTATTAACCACAACCGTGGATCTGAGTTTTCGAACGCCTGACGACCTGAATCAATTTGTTATCAGTGGCGGCGATTTCAAAATCGAAGATAATGCACTTGTGGCCACCTGCCCCGGGGGTAACAATTGGGCCACTTACAAAACACATTATAAGAAAATATCATCCGTGCTGATTCGCGGCCAAATCGTACTCCCCTGTTACCAGGAATTTAGAATCTGGGTCGGCCCCATTCACATGATCTTCAACTGGAAAAATGCTTTACAAAACCACTATCGAAACAATGCCGTCTGTACAACCACTACTCCCTACGCCCTGACTCCGGGAAAATGGCAAGATATTGAACTGAAACAGGTCGACAACATGGTCCTGGTCTGGGTCGATAAAAAAATCATATATACGACGGAAGCAGTTTTACAGGGCACCGTTTCGGTTCAGTCGGCGGTCAATTCCACTATTGCCGTGCAAAGAATAAAAATCGTCGGCCAACCCGATCCCTCCGTAAAGGTCAAACCTGAAACACGGGGGTTGCCACCGGTGGACTCCAAGATGAAAAAAGCAAAGGAGCCCTGGTATTATTACTCGACTCCTGAAACGGAAACCGTGCCCACCAAAGAAAGTGAAAACAATATTAAAACACCGGACAGCGAACCAAAAACAGCAAAGCAAACAAAAGCAACCATCGATCTGTACATCGATGATTTCAGGATTAAATCCTATTCTGCCGGCGGTCTGTATTATGTAGTTGTTTCCATACGAAACAAGGGCAATTACACCAGTCCCGATTTTGGAGTCCATTTCTTCCGGGATGATCCCGATAAACAAAAACCAGCGACTCATGGTGCCGGCAAGATTAAACCCGGCGGTACATTCAACGAGGCGTCGATGCCTTTTGCACTAAAAGAAGGCGTCAACAACATAGATGTAGTCATCGATCCGGACAATACCGTTGCCGAATCCAATGAAAACAACAACAGTGCCTCGATGAGGGTTGTGGTCAAAGAAGGTAAAATCGCAGAAAAATCGGTCATAGTACAGACCCGGAAAATAAGTAGCAAAAAGACTAAAGCCACCTTTATCGATCTGGCCATTGAGAATTTCAAGATTCATCCCTATCCCGAAGGAGGACTATTTTCTGTAACCGTCTCGATACGTAATAAGGGTGATAGTATCAGTCCCGAATTTCCAGTTTATTTTTATCGTGTCTACCCAGAGAAAAAGAAACCAATGACCCATGGCGCCGGCCCTATAAAGCCGGGCAATGTATGGAACGAACGTTCTATGCCTTTTGTCTTAAAAGAAGGCGTTAACAACATAGATGTGGTAATCGATCCGGACAACACCGTTGTAGAGTCCAACGAAAACAATAACAGTGCTTCTCTTAAAGTCATCATCAAAGAAGACAAAATCGTTGAACAATCGGTCGAGTATTCACCGTCGCTGGATAGAAGTGCAAAGCCCTATATCCCCGCCACCAGCAAGATCGACGAAAACGGTCGAATCGTAGACAAAATCGATTATCCTTTCGTTAACGATCCCCAGGCCATCGGCGGCTGGAGGAGTGTCGATTTTGTCGGAAAGATCGAGGATTTCAAACCAGGGATCAAAAGTTTCAAAGACGATTTTTTCCTGAAGGAAATATTTATTTTCGAAAAGGGCAAAACCAGTTGGGCCTTTACCTGGACCAAGGGGCTGTTCATCCATAATGGGAATAAGACCGCCGCCAAATACCATATTCGCCAAATAGACGGCTCAACCTATATGTTTATGGAGTGGAAGAGCGGCGATTACACCATTCGACACATGAAACCCCAATACTACGTTCTCAAAAAAGACGATACCTTAGTCTACGTGGAAAGCCGGACCGTTGACAAGATCGATCATCCATTTGTCAATGATCCGGAAGTTATCGGTACATGGAAGAGCGTCGATTTCGTCGGTAAGCCGGAGAAGTTCAATCCCAACAAAAAGTACTGGGTAGGAGACCTGTATTTGACAGAACTGGTCATCCTGCCCAACGGAGAAACGCCCGATCCCAATGTAACCTGGACCAGAGGCCTCATACTCGATTCTGATAACAAAACTGCCAGCAAATATATCCTCAAGCAGATGAACGGTTCGACCTATATGTTCTTTGAATGGAAGAGTGGCGATTACATCTTCAGGCAAGCGAAACCCGGTTATTATGTACTCAAGAAGGTTCCCTCAGACGAGTAGATGCATTCTTATTGGGCCGGCGCCTACCCAACTTCCGATCGATAATAAAATTCTCAAACGTAGCATATTGACAGGGAAATCATTAGCATGTCAGTTAAAATACTAATGAAACTAAACAAGATCCACATCATCGCATTATGTATCACATTATCCATGCCCCTGATGGGCCTGGGCTTTTATCCCTTTTTGCCGGATCAGATGGGCGTACATTGGAGCGGTACGAATCCGGAACCCGATAATATAGCGGGGAAATTTTGGGGCGTATTTTTGGTGCCTATGCTTGTTATCCTGATCCTGCCGGTGATTGCCCTGCCGGGCATTGCTTTATCAACAATTGACATAAGGGCGAAAATATTTTTTGAGCGTTTTATGATCTTATTGGTGATGCTGTTCTTCTATATCTACCTGTTGCTGTTGTTATGGACTGTCGGAATTAACTTTACCCTCGGCAAATTTGCGACTCCGGGTGTCGTCATATTTGTTCTTGCAACTTTCACCAATTTGCTGCTGGCATACCAAAAACGCGGTAAAAAGTCCCTTTGAGTGATCCACTTATACGGATTCCACTTCAAACATGCGCCAAGAAAGCGGGGCAGGCACAATATTCCTTTGGAATAATTGAGCCAGACCCGGCACACTTTTGAAGTGGAATTCGTATAAGTGGTTGGTAAAAAGATGAAATACGCAAGCAATCTTTACTTACTTACATAGGGGATTATTGCATTGCAATTTTGAATTTTTTCAAATTTGATGCAACAATTTGCGGACAACAAATGTCTAATATAATTAGGAAGCAATACCGGTATTTGTAGGTCACGCAGTATTAGGGGATATTCTTAAACGATATCAGCCTAATTGCAATCCCAAAAACAGAAAATGACACCCATGCAACCCAAAAATAAACGCAAAATGTTATTAAGGACGGCTGGTTGGATAATTGCGATGATACTGATTCTCCAGATCCCCATGATCATCCTGTTCGACAATGTTTACTACCAACTGGCCAACATAATTGGGGATTTACTTGATCGATTCAACCCTTATCTGCCCATCACAAGCTTACCTCTGTATCTTATGGTACAGTTTTTATCCCTTTCATTACCCATCGTGGTCATATCCCTGGTAACCTATTATTTAATCACTCGACGCTACGGCTCAATATGGCAGTATAACGGTGAAACCCGATGCCGCAGGTGTAAATATATCCTGCGCGGCATCTCCGAACCCCGCTGCCCGGAATGTGGCGAACGCATTTGATACCCGGATTGTAAATATTAATACAATAGTCCACTGAATCAGCAAAGATGGGTGCCCTATCCTTCGCATAAAGAAAGAGAAATACGGATGCAGTAGCCCGCGTGTCAACAAGGGCCAACTTTGCTCTCCTGATCGACTATTCTCCTTTCTCCATTCTCGCCCCGTAAGTGGTGCCGGGTGGGGAACGTATTCGCGCGATACAAAACCACGCCCAAAACATCAAAGCAAAACGAAGCTGAGCAAAGATCGCGATTTGTTAGAGAAGCCAGCAAATCAGACGAAAGTAACATAAATATTTTACTCACAATAACTTACTGCAACGATGTCATGTATTCAGATAAAGTACTAACGGATACCGGGACATGAATGAGTTATATAGTCAACCTATTGGTGAAATGATAAACTTCGTCGAGACCAATCAGTGCAACCATCCGGACACACAAGTTAAGCAGGAGAATTTGATGACCAAAACCAAAACAAACCGTCGCAATTTCGTTAAAGGAGCTAT
>CP070790.1:2349094-2352048 GCA_020346805.1 Planctomycetota bacterium | reverse complement strand
GGTGATACGAAGGGAAGTCCCGTTCTACATAGCCAGCGGCCGGCGCGACACCACGCCCAAGCAAGAAGTAGACTACCTGGTGCGTTTAATTGAAGAAACAGGGGCCAAGGCAGTCAAGTTCCGCATAGGCGGTCGCATGAGCCGCAACGCCGATGCTATGCCGGGGCGAACGAAGAAGCTGATCCCGCTAGCACGTAAAATCCTGGGAGACGAGATTGCTATCCATGCTGATTCCAACAGCTCGTACGATCCGCACCGAGCCATTGAAATCGGTAGAATGTTGGAAGATATCAAGGCTGTCTATTTCGAGGAACCGTGCCCCTTTGATCACCTGGAAGATACCAAACGGGTCGCCGACGCCCTGACTATCCCGGTTGCCGGTGGTGAACAGGAATACAGCCAACGGAGATTCCGCTGGATGATTCATAATCGCGGGGTGGATATTGTACAGCCCGACCTGCATTACTATGGGGGAATGATCCGCTCCCTTAGGGTGGCCCGCATGGCAGCGTTAGCTGATATGCCCACGACGGTGCATATCTCCGGCGGCTTCGGCTTTGTTTATATGCTGCACTTCGCTTCTTGTGTGGCTGACATCGGCAAGTATCAAGAGTACAAAATGGGGATTGATAGATATCAAGATTTGTTCGATCCGCCGCTGAGAATCAAGAACGGTAACCTTAGTGTACCTAGTGGCCCGGGCATCGGAATCACCAATATCCGAGATCTGCTCAAAAACTCGCAATGTCTAACATGAAACCATGGTAGTCGCTTCAACACCTGCGGTCGGTACAGTAATAACTGTCATGTCAGCATCGGTATTTTCCACCTAGCTGTACACATTGTTTCCGGCCGGTCAAAGCCATGGGGTTTGATCTTCCCCGCCGCGAGTTAAATCTACGTGGTCGGCCCGCAGGGCATCCTGGATTTGCCCAACCTTAAGCTCACGCGGCACGACGTCTTTTTTGGCGGATAGGGCGGCGGCAATTCCGGCGGCGTGTCCAGTGGCTACGCAATTGCCCATGCTCTTGCCCGCCGAGGCTGCTACGTGGGTGGCAGAGATGCACCGCCCAGCCATCAGCAACCCGTCGAGCTTTTCCGGCACGATGGCCCGATAGGGAACATCATGGATTTTCATTTTCTCCAGGCGCACGTAGCCGATATCGAGATGACCGCTGCGCCAGGCGATCACATCGTCAAACTTACGTCCGGTTTTGGCGTCCTTTTCGGTTAGCACGTAGCTTCCTCTGACACGACGGGTTTCGCGAACGCCCATTTGTGGACCGGTTCCGATGAGTTCGATCTCTTTAAGTTGCTCACCGCCGAACTCCCGCATCGCCTCAGTCATTTGCAGGACCTGACGGCGACTAAGGCACTCGGCTTTGCTTCTCTGCCATGGGTCAGTAGTGTCGAATTGGCCGAGATCTCGGGTACCAGAATGATTAATATAAAAATGATGGTTGTTGGCGACGCCGAGCACGCCCCAACTTTTGGGAATGAGAGGATACTTATGGCGTGCCTTCCCGCCGATCTGGCGGACTTTCGCTTTGTGGACTTGTTCCTTGGTAACGTTGCCCAGGTTGAGCAACAAAGTGCAGGGCGAGAGGTTTCCAACCTCTTTCATGGTTTGGGCGCCGGCAAAGTAAGCGACATCGGCATCGCCCGTGCAGTCGATAATCGCCTTGGCCCGAATGGTGGCCAGTCCCTCCTTTGTTCCCACGACAACTCCGGTAATGCGGTTGTTCTCGACGACGGCGTCCACCGCTTGGGTGTGGACAAGATACTTGCAGTTGACCTCGTCCAAGGCATCAAGCACGGCGACTTTCAGGTAGTCCACATTACAATAGAATTGATGCTTACCAAGGCGGACGGCTTGATCTCCCAGTGCCAGCAGCTTCTTGAGGATCAATTCGTGTACGTCAGAGCGCGGCTTGCGGGCGGGTCTCATCTGATTCATTGGCATGCCCAGAGACCACGCAGCCACCCCTCCGAAGAATGCATGATTTTCTATCAGCAGAGTCTTTGCCCCCTGCCTGGCTGCTGCTAGGGCTGCGCCTATCCCAGCGGGGCCGCCGCCGACTACCAAGACGTCGGTCGTATACCCATCAAGATGATGACTTCTCTTGGGAAGAAGGCGCTCATCGGCGGGCGCCCCGGCCGCGAATAGCCCCGATGGGGCCGACAGCGCCGCCGCAGAAGCGCCGAATTTCTTGAGAAAAGTACGACGATTGTTTCTGTACTGAGACATATTTCTTGCTCCTACTTTCAGCGTATCAGCTTTACCACTATATATGTCATAAAAATGGCATCGAAAAGCAGTGAAGGTTTTTTCTTGACAACAAAGCCATTTTATTCTAATGCTTCACAAATTTCTCGCCCGGCAAGATATGAAAGTGCCAACCTGCAGGTTTTACGCTTTCCGGAGATAATCACCCAGTAGATCAATGTCCCCATGCTCATTATGGTACTCTTTGGGCAACTGATTTGTTTCGAGATCCCAACTCGATAACAATCCGGAAACCGACATTGTAGACTGGCTGATATGTTCGATAGCTGAGCCTAAAAGCAGATCGGCACCGCTTGGGCCGATCATACCATGAGCCGCCGCGAACCACCTTTTTACCTTCATCAGTAATCCGATTACGGCCGTCTGTCTCATTGTATGGATAGGGCGCGTAGGCTGTTCGAGTCCACTCTGCCACATTACCGTGCATATCGTGTAAACCCCAGGTATTGGGATTATATGAACCGACGTTTGCAGTAACTAATGCATGGTCGTTGAAACGGGCATCCCTTGGAACCAGATCCGGCGGCCTCGGTCGCCAGCTTCCGTAGGCTAATTCCCTGATCGTGTAATCTGCAAGATTTGCATAGGGTGAGAAATCCGTATCCAGATCACCAAAGAACAGAGGTGTGGCTGTACCTGCACGACAGGCATATTCCCACTGGGCTTC
>CP070790.1:2345660-2348994 GCA_020346805.1 Planctomycetota bacterium | reverse complement strand
TGCAACGTCTATCCCATCGGAGCGGTAACCAAAGAACGAAAAGGTCTGGAACTTGCCGAAATGGGACAAATGGTCAGGGCCGGTGCGGTTGCCTTCAGCGATGACGGCAAAGGGGTAGCCAGTACCGGCGGGATGTTTCGGGCACTGCAATATGTGCTCATGTTCGACAAGACCATCATGCAACACTGCGAGGATCCCGACATTGCCGCCGGCGGAGTGATGAACGGCGGGGAGACCGCAACCCGGCTGGGATTGCCCGGCATAAACCACATAGCCGAAGAACTGATGATCCAACGAGATCTTACCTTAGTCAGGGAAACCGGGGCCAGGTACCACGTCTGCCACATCTCCACCGCACGTGCGGTGGAGATGATCCGTGAAGCCAAGGCCGTCGGCCTGCCGGTAACCGCAGAAGTATGCCCACACCACCTGGTTCTTACCGAGGAAGCTTGCACTACCTACGACTCAAACCTCAAGATGAATCCTCCGCTGCGAACATCAGCCGATCAAGAAGCATGTCTGCAAGGGATCGTCGACGGAACTATAGATTGTCTGGCCTCCGACCACGCTCCCCACGGCATGCAGGAGAAAGAACTCGAATTTTTCTACGCCCCGTTCGGAATTATAGGTCTGGAATCCGCGCTGCCGTTGTACATAAAGGCCCTGATTACCCCGGGGCGTCTCGACTGGCCGGCACTAATCGAACGCATGACCCTCAGCCCTGCAAAAGTGTTATTGCTTAATAAGGGAACTCTGGAAGTTGGGGCAGAAGCCGACGTCACCATTATCGATCCGGACCTGAAATGGACCATCGACGCCAAACAATTCAATTCCAAGAGTCGAAACTGCCCCTTTGATGGATGGCAGGTTACCGGCCGGGCGGTTACAACCATCGTCGGCGGTAAAGTACAATACCAATTACAGCAGGCAGCCGCCGAATAACGACATGGTTTGCGAGAAACGGCGGTGACGCTCAGATTGATTGACCTTGGAACCGGAAAGCAGCTCAATCCACAGTTAAGGGGCTGAACCGAACCCCAACATGGAATAGATCAGCCTCACCCTTGTCACATCGCCTGACTTCCGCTCCCTCATCGACAACCCATTCATGATCGTCCGTCAACTCAAATACCAATCGAATCTTATCACCAACCTGGGGAGCATTCAGGGCCCGGACCGTAAAGCCTGCATCACATTCACTCAAATCCCGGGCCCTACCGTAACGATCCACACCATCATAGCTCCAGCGTACCGGGCTGGTAAATCCCATCCGTCTGTAAGCCCGACGATCACGCAAGGTCAATCCCCCGTATTCTGATCCATGTTTACCAATCAATGTAGATCCTCTCACGTAGTGTTTTGGCCACCTTAAAATGAAAGCGGCAACAAGAATTTCCGGGTTGCGGGCATGACCGGCTTTTGCCGGCCCCTCCACCACCAGCGAGAATCATGCCATTTCTGATGTCGGCCCGATCGACTATCGACTTAAGTCTGAAACAGGGAAAAATCCAAACTTGTTCCAAACAACCGATAAAAATCTCATCTGCTAAAAAAATGCAATTAACCGTATAAAAGCCGGAGTGCGAATCCGAGATGCCGGAGATGATCAGCACGGATGGCTATTACCGAGAGATTGGCTATTTTCTGAGTTGTATTGAGCAGGACAGAGATCCGCAACTCACCACGCCCCAACAGAGCCGGGATGCTGTGGCCCTGGCCCTGGCTGAGGCTGAAAGCATCTGCACGGGTAAGGTGATCGAGATTTAAGAAATGTCAAAACGCGAAAAACTAAAAGTCGAAATGTTTGGAACCGCCGATGCGAATTTAGAATTGAGAGTTAGAACTGAGAATCGTCAGGCAAGCTTGAAAATCTGATTATGTCGGTAGGGGTACTGCAAATAATGTATTGATTCGAGTGTAATCCTGTGACAAAATACATCTTTCTAATCAAGCGGAATGACATAATAGGTGGCTGTCCTAGATATTCGTCCCTAGATATTCGAAACTCCACTTAGCGGTAATCTAGCGGTTGGGAGTAATGCCCATGGTGTTGAACTTCGACCGCCCGGGAGGGTACAGTATATTGGGCCAGGTCGACTGAAGCTCATACCATTGAGGAAATGTCGATTGACCCTCCGGAGGAAGTGCGATGCCCGAATGGATCGGTGATCACAAAGTCTTGCTGGGGTGGCTGGCGACCTTGTCGTTGGTGACCTTCATAGGCACGCTGATTGTCATTCCCATACTCGTCATTCGTATTCCCGAAAACTATTTCATGGAACGCCGCCACCATCGCCTGCCCTGTTGGGAGCGACACCCCGTCCTTCGCCTGGCCGGTGTCATCCTCAAAAACGCCGCAGGCTGGCTGTTCATTGCCACCGGGATTGCCATGCTGGTACTGCCCGGCCAGGGCATTATCACGATCGTCGTTGGCCTAATACTCAGCGACTTTCCCGGCAAATTCCGGCTGGAGCGCTGGCTGGCCAGCCGCCGCCTATTGATCCGGGCCATGAACTGGACACGTTCCCGTGCCGGCCGTCCACCGCTGCAGGTGACGGGAACGTAGCCGGCCAACACAGGGCGCTAGCCCGAGTCGCCTTCGACCTTGCTGCGGATTCCGGCCTGAGTCACATTCTTCCGCATCTTGACGCCCTTCTGACCGATACCGGTGACGGAAGACCGAAGTACCGACCAAGAAGATGTGGTTGCTCGTAACATAACCGGCAATCTGCGGATGAAATACGTAAAGACTGCTTGCGCAAACTGTCGCGCCCGCACAACCGCACAAGGGTGGTAGGTGATCCTTGGCCATTCGACCCGGTCTAAGCTACGCTCCCCGCGGCGCGTTCGTGTGGCCTTCGGCCTGGTCTTGTTCGGTCTCAATTTCGCGCATCTCTGCGCGTATACTATTCAGGCTCGCGCTGATGCGATCCAAGAAGCGATCGATCCGGCCTTCCGCCTCCAGCGGCGGAATGGTCCATTCCGCGAGCAAGCCGCCCAGCTCGAGAACAAAGCCCACGAACCATTCCTTGTCGTGAACTCGAACCTCCTGGATCGCCCGGAGATACGCCGCCTCGGCGCTGTGAAACTCCTTGCTGGTGTGCGGAGCCGACCGTGCTACTCGATGAAACTCATGAACGACGGCAGCCAGCCTCTTGACCTCGGTGGCGACGGTCCGTCCACGCTCAACCAGCTTGCGGGCGGTCAACTGGTGTTCGTGGTGCTCATCGGCGGCCTGAATGGTGTTAGCGCGAATCTCTTCCAATCCGCTTTCATCGAGTAGACGTGGGTGAGCCGCGTGGATTGAGAGGAGACGGCGCATGGACTGATCCAC
>CP070790.1:2325030-2345560 GCA_020346805.1 Planctomycetota bacterium | reverse complement strand
GGCCTTAGTATCACAGAAGGAAACTCAGGCTTGTTCGGCGAATCGGGAAAATGCTGCGTTTCCAGGCAGAATCCGTAGCGGTGCTTGTACGCTTTCCCGTCTTTGCCGATCTTGCTGCCGTCCAGAAAATTGCCGGTATAGAACTGGACGCCCGGCTCGGTGGTATGCACTTCCATGATCCGCCCGCTGGTCGGCTCATGTACCCTCACTGCCAGGGCCAACGCTCCGCCACCGCTTTCCAGCACGAAATTATGATCGTAGCCTTTACCGTACTTTAGTTGTATATCATCCTGATTGATTCGGGCCCCGATGGCAGTAGGCCTGGTGAAGTCAAAAGGCGTACCTTTGACGTTGCGGATTTCGCCGATGGGGATCAAGCCGTCGTCAATCGGTGTGAACTTCTCGGCCTTGAGCATCAAATCATGTTTGAGAATATCCCCGTTACCCGCACCGACAAGGTTGAAGTAGCTGTGATTGGTCAGATTAACGGGCGTGGCCTTATCGGTTTCGGCATAATATTCTATTTTCAATTCGTTGTTATCGTTTAGTGAGTAGTACACCGTGGCCTTAAGGTTGCCGGGATAGCCTTCCTCGCCGTCTTTGCTGAAGTAGGTCAGCTTCAACCCTACCGCGTCGGCACGCTTGAAGGGCTCGGCATCCCAGACGTACTTATCAAAACCTTTCAATCCGCCGTGCAGATGGTTTTTATTATTGTTGGCCGCTAATTTGTATTCCACCCCGTCCAGCTTAAACCTGGCCTTGCCGATCCGATTGCCGTAGCGCCCGATGATGGTCCCGAAATAGGGATGGCCCTTGAGATAGTCGGCCAGCGTATCGAATCCCAGAACCACGTCGTCAAATTTGCCGTTGCGATCGGGCGCCAGCAGTCTGACCACAATTCCGCCGTAGTTGGTAATATCGACCTTCATGCCCTTGGTATTGGTAAGGGTGAACAAATCGGCCTCTTGGCCGTCGGGAGTTTTGCCGAACGGTTTCTTTACCACATTCATCTCCTATTTGCCTTTTGCCATAATGGTATCATCTCTTTCAGCAGAATCCTGCGAGCATGAGCAAAACAGAATGCACGCCATTGTTAATCCCAGCTTGAGGTATGCCTTTTTCATAATAAAACCTCCCGCTTTTCCTGTTTTCATGTGACGTTGACGAACCAGTCTCGTGCGAATGCCGGTTGAAACTACGCAGAGATTATCCCTGTTTTTCGAGAAAAACAAGTGAGTTGTAGGGCGAACTCAAAATGTAAGGCGCGATCTTATGCCGGTTTTCCGTATTTGAGGGTTAGTTTGACGTTCTCGCCGATCTCGTCCTTGAACCTGGGATACATGCCTACGATGATGCCGTCGGTCTTTTTGATATTGGCAAAGGCATATTTAAAGGCGTTTTCCACCTCCCGGTCGCTACCGCAAAGCCTGCCGGCGGCAAGGATCTTGAACAGCAGACATGGTTTGTCTATCTGCTTCACCACTGCCGTCATCTCATCGCGGTCGCCGGCCAGGAAGGGTTCGCCCAGCGGTACGGTTCCCAGTTTCGCCTTTATCTGCTCGCCCGGCCTGGTTACCTGATAGCAGCAGCACATGTAAAAGTCGACTTCCCAGCCCTTCTCTTCGATATACTTGATACAGTCCGGATTGTGGGCGGAGACACCGGCCATCACCCCGGCGTCTTTGATCTGCTTTAGGTAGTCGTGCACCTTTTCATGTCTGTTCAACCTGAACAGACGATCGGTCACTCCGCCGTGATGTACGATGGCTATTGGTTTGGTCGGCAGTTGTTCCTTCAGAGGTCGGGCCCGGGGATGATCGGCGGAAAGATACATGGCCTGCATCTTGGATCCCTGCTCCCGAATATTTTGCAGTGCTCGATGAATCTTGTCTTTATATTCCGATTGCCAGGCGTTGAGCCCCAACTTATCGCAGCGCATTAAAAACTCGGTGATGCGCTCTACGGTGAAGTATTCGCGCATGTGATCGGATAGGTTGCGCGAGGAATGCGAGATTCCGTCAAGCGGATTGTTACCCACCACCATTCTGCTGAGGGTATATTTTCCGATTTTGATCGTGGGCATTTCGCCGGGGGCGCTCTCGATTAATTTCGGCTCGTTTTGGGCTGCCTCGGCCTTGGGCAAACGCTGGATTCCGACGGCCGCCGCTGCGGCCCCCACCGCCAACCGCTTAAGAAAACGCCGCCTTTCCTGACTGCAATATATGTCGTCCAAACCGAAGGAAACATCTTCTTGGCCAGTATGATCGTTCACCGTTAATCTCCTGTAAAAATCTTTATTTGACGGGTGATCCCGCTCGACTCCTTCTTTATCATAGAGGTTTAATTGCCAAAAGTGAAACATTGGCTAAACTGATTCTCCATAAAGGACGGTTTCGGCCCTTAAAGCGATGTCGATGTTTTTATGTTTTACAAGGGTGCTTTATGAGTGACAAAGATATATACGAAAATCCACTGGTAACGCGTAACGCATCCGAACAGATGTGCCGACTTTTCAGCCCCCGCCGGCGGATACTGACCTGGCGGCGGATTTGGCTGAGCCTGGCTGAGTGCCAGGCCGAGTTGGGGCTGCCCATTCGCAAAAATCAGTTGGCCCAGCTTCGCCGTACTATCGACAGGATTGATTTCAATAAGGCGGCGGTTCACGAAAAGAAACTTCGGCACGATGTAATGGCCCACCTCCATGCCTGGGGCGATGTGGCGCCGGCGGCCCGGGGTATACTCCACCTCGGGGCCACCAGCATGGACGTGGTCGATAACGCCGATTTAATTATCATCCGCGATGCCCTGATTTTGATCCGAGACTGGTTGGTTAATGCCGTCGACGCCTTGGCACAGTTTGCCCGCAAGTGGCGTAAGTTACCATGCCTGGGCTTCACCCATTTTCAACCCGCACAACTCACCACTGTGGGACGCCGGGGATGTTTGTGGTGCTACGAATTCGTTCGCGATCTGGCCGAGATCGAACATCGTATCGATGATCTGAAGTTCCGCGGCATACGCGGGGCCACCGGTACCCAGGCCAGCTTTTTGGCCTTGTTCGACGGTAACCAGGGCAAAGTAGCCCGGCTGGAAAAAATGGTGGCCAAGAAATTGGGCTTCACCAAGGTTGAACCCATCGTCGGGCAGACCTATACCCGCAAGATCGACGCCCAGATCGCCGCCGCCCTGGCCAACATTGCCGCCAGCGCCCACAAGTTCGCCAACGATATCCGCATATTGGCCGGCTTGAAGGAAATCGAAGAACCCTTCGGCAAAAAACAGGTGGGCTCGTCGGCAATGGCCTATAAACGTAATCCCATGCGCTGCGAACGAATGACCGGACTGGCACGCTACGTTATCTCCATGATGTCCTCGCCCTATCAAACAGCGGCCGAGCAATGGTTCGAGCGTACCCTCGACGATTCATCAAACAAGCGGCTAACTACCCCGGAAGGTTTTCTGGCTACCGACGGCATCCTTCGGCTGGTGGTTGACGTAGCCCGCGGATTGGTAGTTTATCCCCAGGTTATTCAGGCCCATGTAGATGCGGAGCTGCCCTTCATGGCCACCGAAGATATATTAATGGCCGCTACCGCCGGGCCGAAAAAGGGTAAACGGGCCAAGACCGGTGATCGTCAAAAACTGCATGAAATAATACGGCAGCATTCGCAGGCCGCCGCCCGTCAGGTCAAAATGCACGGCCGATCCAACGATCTCATCGACCGATTGGCCGCCGACCCGGCCTTTGCCGATGTGGACCTCAAGAAGGCATTGGACGCCAGGCAATTCGTCGGGCTGGCCCCCCAGCAGGTCGATCGGTTTCTAAAAGACGTCGTCCGTCCCATTCTTACCCGCTACCGCTCGGCACGTAACAAATCAGTGGAACTGAATGTGTAAAACGAAGGTCTGCGGACTAAGAAGATTGACATAATGGATGAAAATCAACCACTTGGTGGTTGAAAATCAGCCATTCGGTGGATTATTTTCAATTAGCCAGTCTCTAAGTAACGGAGGAATGTAGTCCATTGTTTAAACCATGAGTAAGTTGACAAACGGATTATTAAGCCCTCTTGGGGCGAAAGAATTGTTACCAATTAGACCGATGTCGGAATATAATCGAAACACAAATTACCCCCAGGCATGGTCGCAATATGCAGCCACCCTTACCGGTCCGGTTACTCTTAAAGTGGCCGGCTATGCCACGACTATTGAAATCACCGAGGCTCAGCTTACCGGTGTTTATTTCCCACTGTTGACTATGCTTCAAGACCTCCAGCAAAGCAGCGAGAAACGCGTCATCGCCGGTTTGGCGGGAATACCCGGCAGCGGAAAAACGGCTTTCACCGCCGCCTTGACGCATGTGGCCCATGCCTTGTTCCCCATGAGTTGGTTCTCGGCCGTCGGCATGGACGGCTGGCATTTGTCTAACCAGGTGCTCGACAAACGTACCATCAACAATGGAGCGGGCAAGGCAATTCCCCTTCGGCGGCGCAAGGGTTGTCCCGAATCGTTCGATGTGTCGGTTTTATGCAAAGCTTTGGCCGAATTGCACCAGGCCGAGGGCATCGTCAAACTTCCTGTCTACGATCGCCAGCGGCACGATCCGATACCCGAAGCCTTGACCGTTTTACCGCAGACTCGTGTTCTGTTGGTGGAAGGTAATTATTTGCTCGATGATAACCCGCCCTGGGATGCGGTTTCCTCGCAGTTGCATCCGAAATTATTTCTGGAATGCGATGCCGACCTCGCCCGCCAGCGGGTTATCGCCCGCCACATTCGCGGCGGCCTAACCGAACAAACCGCCTCTGCCAAATTCGAGCTTAACGACCGGGCCAATACAGAGATCGTATCGGCCGCCGCTTCATGTGCCGATGTTCGCATACAGCTCGAACCTGAACCACGTATTCAAGGATGAATATGGACCGATTCGTAACAAAGCTGTCGGTTCAATGGGAATGTCATAATCACACAAATTCCGCACGGACGGAGGAAACGACCGCCGCCCGAAAAGCCACCTCATCGATCAGCAATCCTTTAATCCCATCGACCCATAAATCAAAGCTTACCCACTCCTTACCTCCCTTCCCACCCGTTTTTCACACAAACCTTTCCCCTCACCGGATCACTATATTAGATCGTAGGGTCTGCCGTGCGAACCATTTCAATTATCTGGGCGGCCTACCTCATCAGCAAATTGCTGAGGTGGGGGAGCGATTAAAACAACGACAGGCGGCATAGGCAAGTCCCCGATCTCTGATCTGCTTTTGCCCGTGGTTGTCAAATGGTGGACGGATGCAGCAGCCTACACGCAGTAGCCCGAGTGCCCGGCTACCCTGGCACGGCAGGCGTGCCGTGGCCTAACGGCGGCATGCTCCGCCGCGACGAGTCAACAAGGGCCAAACATGGTGGATGTCCCGTCCTTCCCGATTCATCGGGAAACCCAAATCTATTTTGATATTTTGATTTTTCCTGGGATTATTGATTCTGCAGCACATCGAGCATGGCGACGATGTTTTCGGCAGGTACGTCGCCGGTGACGGTATGGGAGGGGGCGGCGATGAATCCGCCCTCGCCTCCGATCTTTTTGACAATGTTGGCCACCTCATCCTTGACCTGTTGCGGCGTGCCGAAGGGTAATAAACTCTGCAGGCTGATCCCGCCATAGAAGGCTAATCGGTTTCGGTACATCTTTTTAGTTTCGTAGATGTCCATTACTTCCGGCTGGAAGGGATTAAAACAGTTCACTCCGATCTCGATGAAATCCTCAAACAGCTCCTCGACCTTGCCGCAGGAATGGATGAAAACCGGTTTGCCGTACTTGTGGGCCCGGGCGTACTGCCTGGCCAGTCGTGGTTTGAGTATCTCGCGCCAGCGCGGGGCCCCCACCGTTACACCCCGCTGACAACCAAAATCATCACCGAAGTATATGCCGTCGATATCGGGACAGTGTTTCACGCCCTCGTCGACGACCGCCAGATTAAATTCCAAAACCCGATCCAGCACCGCCTCGATAAAGGGCCTGTCTTCGATCATGCCCATCAGAAAGTTGGCCAGCCCAACCAGCCCCCACGACCGCTCGAACAAACTGAAAGTAAGGGACATGATGTTGAATTTATCCGGATTTTTTTTGAGGGCGGCGTCGAGCTGGTCGAATCTGCCGGAGGCTTTGGGATCGGGCCAGGGATAACTGTCGAAATTCTCCTGGCTAAGCGTGCCTTCGGGGATGCCTATATCCGGATCGATTTTACGGTTCCAGCGTAGGCCGAATTCGTCGGTATGATAGCCGTCGGCGTCGCGCACTCCCCAGGAAACGCGGGTAACGGCGGTAATGGTCATGTCGCAGCCTAGTTTGTCGTAGTAATCGGGATCGCCGAAATAATCCACCAGCTTTTCATGTTCCGGTACCAAAAAAGCCATGTAATAAGGAACCTTGTCGGGCGGCTCATGACGCAGGGCGGTGAGTACGCGTTCTTTGGAAGTCATGTTTATCATCCTATTCAAAACTTTGTTAGCGCGAGACGCAATGGTTTGATTCTACCCTACAGGATAATCCTTGCAAACATCAGATTAGGATTTAACTTTGTCAGGCGATTTTCGCGGCTCGGACAGAGTCAGAGTTGCCTTGCGTACCGAGAAAGTATCGTCGCCTGAAAAAACCAGATGGAAAGCCGTGCCATCTTGGGAAATCCATTTGGTAGGGATGGACGCACTTTCGCCGGGATCGACGTCCCACTTGTTGTTGTAATAGATCGTGGTCCAAGGTCCCCAAGGTTCGGGAGCGTCGTAAAGGCCGATTCCCGAACGAGAGTTTTTATTACGAGCGGGAATAATCTGGCACCAGAGATAACGTTTAAGAACTGAATTGTAAGAGACCGATGAGCGGTAACATTGACCGGGGTTGACAAACACCGCTCCGCGTTTGTTAATCTCTTCAGTCCAGAAGGGTTTGCCTTTGGAATCCAACGATTTGAAGAACCGATAGTAATTACGGGCAGTGATTTTGTTTTTGGGCACGCGGGCCAGAATCATTCTATTAGATGGAATATAGGCGGTGTCTTTATCATGCGAATAGACGTAAACATATTCATCGCGGGCCGATGCGTAGTTGGCGGCAAAGTTTAAGAAGGTCGGGCAGCCGAAACTTTGGGTAAACTTCCACTCGCTCCATTTCCAGCTTTTACCATGGTCGTTGGACCAGGCCAGTTGGGAATTGCCCGCATTGCGTACCACCATGTAAAGCACACCGTCTACCATGAGCATACCGCTGGCCTTTTTGCCGGTTGGTCCGTCGCCGGTTTGTTCAGCGCTGGGCGAGCGAATGTTGATACCGACAAAGTCATCGGCCGCTCCGATGATCCTGGCCACGCCCAAGCTCAACTTGGCGGTCACCTTGGCTTTTTCAAAACCCCATCCGTCGCCGTATGCAGTATACAAATGATCATCGTCGGCCCAGGTAAGAGGCCAGTTGTCGCTGCCCTTGGCTCGCCTGACGATGGTTGATGGATCGGCCCAGGTAAGTTTGGCGATCACCGGGCTGGGCGGATAAGGTGGCTTGTCTTTCGAGGAGGATTGCCGAACGGATGCGACGATAGGTTCAAGAAAGGGTTTGAGTATTTTGTAGTTGGAACTGGGCTTTTTCTGCCAACTTTTACCTGCACGGGCTACCACAATATCAAGACTGGGAATAACCACGATCATGCTTTCATACAAACCCCACGACCAATAAGCATCCTTGGGTACATTTTCGAGTGTACCATCGGCATTGTTCCACCAGAGCAGACCGTAATGATCGGAGGCGTTGTAATTGACATCGGGGTTTCGCACGGGTAATCCCACAACCGAAGATATCGGCTTGCGGGCGACATCAACGAAACTTCCAGGCAGTATCTGCTTATCCTGCCACCGGCCGTTGCAGAGGTACAGGTAGCCGATCCGGGCCATGGTATCGACGTTGGCGCTGATGCCCGACCCAAACTCGCGACGCTTGATACCGTTGATTTCGTGCGGCCGATATACGTTATCGCGCCAGGTCAAATCTGCGTCTTTGATTCCGATTGGTGTAAATACGCGTTCGAACATCAGTGTTCTGAGGTCCTGCTTGTAGAGAAGGGTTAAGCACTCGGCCAACCAGTTAGGCCCACCGTCGCTGTAGTTCCACTGCGTGCCGGGGGCGAATTCGAGGGCGGTATATCCTCCGGATTTGGCAAAGCCGGAGGTATGGGTGGCCAGGTGCCAAAGGGTAATATCATCCAACCAGCCGGTACCGGTGTTACCTGCCGGTGGAGTACCGAAGGTGGGGTGATACTTGCGGGCCTTGTCGTTCAGTTTCATTTTGCCGTCTTTGATGGCCAGACCGAGGGCGGTGGAGCCGAAGGATTTGGTGGTGGACTTGAGATCGTATCTACGTTTGGGATCACCCCAGGTGAGCACCAGTTTGCCGCTGCGGGTAATATACCCCGACCCGCCGCCGGCAAGAGCATAATCACGTGCTTCACGAAGTTTGGCTCCGTTCATACCCATATCGGCCGGTGTGGCCCTCGGCCATTCGGGCATCGGCCAGACCATTTGGCCACCGCAAACTGGTATAACCGACGCAATTACGAGCAGGAATACCAGGCAGATATTCGTTTTTAATGTGGGACCTTTCATAGCTGCTCTTTACCCTTTTATATTGGCTTTGTAAAACCGTTATCCCAGCTTCGGTTGCCGGGGATACCGAGCTTTATGGCCGGTGGACGAAAACGAATTATGATGTTACCCTCATTGTTTTAGCGGTCTTGTGTTAAACCTGAGTTTTCGTGAAGTCGAATGGGACGACCCATGCATCCTGAACTTTTTACCATACCTGGAATCAACTTTACTGTACCAAGCTATGGGGCCATGGTACTGATAGCCTTTTTGGGAGCCACCTTCTGGATGGCCCACCGGGCCAAGAAGGTCAAGGCCGACCCGGATATCGTACTCAACCTGGGCTTCATCATCCTTATCTTCAGCGCTATCGGGGCTCGGGCATTTTACGTACTGCATCGGTGGGATACCGATTTTGCCCATAATCCGGCTCAGATCTTCAATATTCGGGCCGGCGGATTCGAACTTTACGGCGGGGTGCTCGGTGCCTTCATCCCCTGTTTTTTATACTTATGGTACAAGGGGCTTTCCAAGCGCTTGTATGCTGACCTGGTTGCACCGTCGTTGTTATTTGGGATGGGTGTGGGGCGGATCGGTTGTTTTCTCTTTGGCTGCTGTTGGGGCGGATCTTGCCCGGAGAGTGTACCCTGGGCGGTGAAATTTCCCTTCGGCAGCCCGCCACACAATCGGCAATGGCAGGAGCGTCAGGTTACCGTACCGGCGGAGTTAATCTTCATCGATTCATCAGGTATTGCGGCCCCAATGCCTAAACAGATCCTGATTCCCGACGGGTTGGATAAAATCAAACAAAAACTCGACCGCAAGTCGGCGGCCCTGGCCGAGGCCGAGAAACAGGGCGATCAAAAGAAGATCGAACGGGCCAGAACCGATTATGAAAGGTGGGAACAGATGGCTCAACCCCTGTTCAATCACTTTAAGTCATTCGACACTACGACGACGGCTCTGGCCGATTTAGCCGATGGTCCAGAATATTACGCAACGGCGGTGCATCCTTCCCAGATCTACGGAGCTATCGGACCACTGCTTTTGGCCTGGTTGACCAGCGCTTACTTTTATCGGCGCAAAAGGCACGGGACGGTATTTTTACTGGCGATGACGCTCTATGCCGTCGAGCGGTTTATGGAGGAAGCTATCCGCATAGACAATCTTCGCGACACCTTGGGCATGACCGCATCGCAGGCCATCAGTATTGCCCTTTTTGTTATTAGTGTTATGGGATTCTTTATACTTCAGAAGTTACAACTCCGCTCGCCGCGGGCCGTCCCCTGCCAGGCCGCCGGACAAAAAACCGACAGTTCGTCTTCAAGCGAATCGGCAAACGAGGTCCCTTAATAATACTGCACATGGTTTCGAACATACCGGTACATTCGCCCCTCCGATAAACTCGGGCCGTAACCATCCGTTCACATCCGATTATTGGCAACATCAAAGATTATCGAAACTTGTATTATCACCACTAATTTAAGCGTTTTTAATTTTTATACTTCTTGTTTTTCAAAAGTGAACAGCAGGTCACTTGTTGCCGACATTGATGATGGGAATTGCACGTGGTTGACAAATCAAACCGCCAAGTGCCCGCCCTCATCTGCCAGGTGTTTTCCGGCAGGGAAAGATAGGGAAGACAACAATCAGTGACAAAAGCTTGAGCCCGGGCGAGGTGTTATACGAGCCGACGCAAGCGACGCGATAAACGCTTTTGGGGGACCGAAGCAACCAATTTGCCGACCACGCGGGGTATGGCCAGCGGATAATCCGAAACAGTTCTCATGTAAGAACGGACCTGTTGGGGGGGCAGGCCCGTTCTTTAGTCCAATAACAGCGTCTAAGTATCAACGACCCAAGGATCCAATTCCCTTGCAGGAATATGTCGAAAAATTCGGCGGGCTCTTGACTTGCCGAGTCACCCTTCGTACCGTCTTTTCATTCGTAGTCGGTTGTTGGCAAAAGTTTACAGGTTGATAAGGAACAAATCCGTGCAAGAGGCTATCGGCAAAGCCGCCACCCTCATCGAAGCCCTGCCGTATATCCGCGAGTACTACGAGAAGATTGTCGTAGTCAAGCTCGGAGGCTCGGTCATGGACGATCCGGATGCCGAGCGGGAATTGTTGCGGGATGTGGTTTTTATGAATTATGTGGGGATGCAGCCGATAATCGTGCACGGTGGGGGTAACGAGATCTCCCGGGCCATGGACGAGGCCGGGCTGGAGCCTAACTTCGTGCAAGGCCTGCGCTATACCGACGAACGGACGTTGGCTATTGCCGAACGGATTCTGTGCGGGCGGATCAATAAGCGGATCGTGGAGACGCTGAAATCCTTCGGGGTGGAGGCCATCGGGCTGAACAGTCTGACCAGTTGTGTCTTGTTTGCTGAGCGGACCTACCTGGAGGGGCCGGACAATCGGCGGATCGATATCGGATTGGTAGGTAAAATCGAGCGGGTAAGCAAGAAGGTACTGCAGCTTTTGTGCAAAGCCGACACCATCCCGGTTATCGCCCCCATCGCCCTGGATGCCAGCGGCGGCAAGTTAAACGTCAATGCCGACACGGTGGCCGGCGTAGTGGCCGCCGCGGTCAAGGCCGAAAAACTGGTTATGGTCTCGGATACGCACGGGATACGGACCAAACGTGACGATCCGGAATCGTTTCGGCCCAGTCTAAATCGACAGGAAATTGCCGAGTTCATGGGCCAGGGGATCATCGGCAAAGGAATGATTCCCAAGGTGGAAGCCTGTATACAGGCCCTTGACGCCGGTAGTCGGAAAGCCCATATCATCGACGGCAGAATCACCCATTCCCTGTTGCTGGAGATCTTCACCGATAAAGGTGTCGGCACACAGATTCTGCCGTGAGGAATTCGTCCGCCCATTGCTTTGTTGAAGTGTTTGATTTTAGTGTGACACGGTCCTGCGAAGCACCGCGAAACAAGCCCGCGGGGTAAATAGGGGATACAAAACCTGATCCAGGGTTTGCACCCTTGTTGTTACCCGATACTCTTTCTCTCGTCATCTTTGAAAGCGCCGCGGCGACCTCAGGATGACTACGTGACTACCCTTAGGCTAATAATTCTTTCATGGTGACTACACGTTCGGTATCGAGGGCCATTCTGCCCAGCAGGGCAACTAGAGTAGCGTCCCGGCCGGTCTCGACGTTGGCCAAGGGCTTTTTACCTTGCCGGCAGCAATCGAAGAAGGCCTCGACGGCCAAGCGGTTACGATGTCCCTTCAGCTCGGGTTCGAGCTTGATGGATTCGGTTT
Organism: Planctomycetota bacterium; assembly: GCA_020346805.1. Classification (GTDB taxonomy): domain Bacteria; phylum Planctomycetota; class Phycisphaerae; order UBA1845; family PWPN01. The sequence continues at coordinate 2,333,657 of CP070790.1, read as the reverse complement.
TGTCGAAGCGGCGTCCGGTACGCGGGTAGATGGTTGCTTGTAATAAATCGATGGTGGCCTCGGAACCCAGGACAGCCAATTGGATGTTGTTAATGGGAGCCTTGGACCCGGAGATCCACGAATGGCTGTATGAGACCTTTTTATTTTTGCCGTAGTCCAGCGACAAGGTGTAGTGGTCCATCAAGTCTCGACCCTCAGGCTCGAAGAGGACGGCCTGCCCGCCGAAGCCGGCGGCCCGGACGGCAACACCCTTAAATACCCAGTTGCATGCATCGAACTCGTGAACCGCCTGCTCGACAATGGTGTCGCCGGAGAACTTGCGTTTGAACAGCCACTTTCGATCGTGGGCCATATCCCAGTCATTGTGACGGGACATACGGATGAAAATCGGTTTGCCGATTTTCCCCTCGTGGATGGCCCTCACGGCGGCCCTTGCTTTACCGTCGTAGCGAAGTTGGGTACCGATCTGAAAGATCCCTTTGCTGGATTTACTTACGCGGACGATTTCGTTGAGGTCGGCGACGTTGAGGGCCATGGGCTTCTCGCCGTAACAGTGCCGGCCGGATTTAAGAACGGCCACGAACATCACCTTATGCAGGTGGCAGGGCGTCGCCACGAAGACGGCATCGAGATCCTTGAAGTCGAGCATCTTGCGGTAGTCTTTGAAGAGTTTGGGATTATCGTCGGCGACAATCTCGGAAGCCTGGTTGAGATTTTTAGCGTCGATGTCGCACAAGGCGGTGACGCGTGCCCCGGGGACGTTTTTGAGGGCGTTTAATATGGCGGTACCGCGTCCTCCGGTGCCGATCATCCCGCAGCAGATGTCGTCGCCAGCCGGCTGGTTGGACTGGGCAGCCCGCAGTACGGCCGGACCGGCCAAGACCGCCGCCGCTGATCCCGCATTGGTACGTAAAAATTGCCTTCTGGATATTCTATTTGATACAGCCATTATCGTTCCTTTCGCTGACAAACTGTTTGTGATCCGCTTTTGCTTTGTGCCGATTGTACAACAACTGAGACCGGTTTGCAGTGGTGGTATGTGCTACGCCAAATCGGCCTGGGAGGCATAAAATCGGCCTGAATTCAAAGCCCTTGCCTGACCCACATGGTTTGCCGTAATATCATGTAGAATCTGCAGTTGCCCGTGGGTAGGCTGCGGGCCGATTTTACCCACCCGAGGAGGTTTCCCCCGATGATTTACCGGTATGCGGGCCTGTCCATTAGACAATCGATTATGCTTGCCCTGGCAGGGTTAGGGCTGGCGTTAAACGCCGGTTGCGGTGTGCTTAATCCGGCATTAGTGGGGCTGGCGGGGGGCAATCCCATTGCCGGACTGGAATCGCCGGAAGGTTATGTAGCGGTTCTGCTGATGAATAATTCGGCAGCATCAGTCGAAATCCAGTTGGATGTAACCAGGGAGGGGGGTATTTTAAAAGACTGGTCTTTGACCACAGGGCCGGCAGATTATTATGTAATGACCCTGGACTGCGATATAGAAACTATTTCCTTTGTGACTTTCAGCTATACGGATGTGGGTGGTACTGTCGACATCCCCACCAATCTGGGGAGTCTGGTTATGGGTGATAGCCTGGAATGCGGCAGAATAATAGTCATTCAGGCCACAGGTACTCCCCCGACTTTTTCGGTACAAGTGTGGTAAATGATCGGGCAGCTTGAGAATTATACATTTATTGGAGAGAGGCGACAATTGAATTAATGCAGCAAAGGTAAGTTATTGAATAACATATAACCAGCAGAGGAGATTATATGCTCCATCGTTCGTGCCGATTATTCGCTATCGGTGTACTGATTTGCTTGTCACCGTTTCTTGGTGGTTGCTTAAACCCCGAACTGATAAACCAAACGTTTGGGGGATTATACCCAACGGCACCGGGGGATACGCCTTTTGTACTGACCAGTGTAGTGAACCAGACCACTGCAGATCTGGACCTTAGGATTTTCGCGGATGACGGGAGTGTTCAACCGCCGTTTAATTATTTTGTCAATCTGCGTCCCGAAGACAAGATGGTGGGCACATTGTTTGACTGGCCGATGATTCAGATATCTATCGGCGATCCCAACAACGTCAATGAACCTTCTGTAGTGGCAACTTATCCTAACGGGTTGACCGTGCAGATACCCTTTGGCCGCCCCCCCCTGGTGGCCGGTCAGGATTTTGACAGTGGAGACGCCATAGTATTTTTGTTCACTGAAGATCCGCGAAGTGAAACCGGTATCGCCCTATCCGTAGGAATTATTGACGGGGCTACCCAACAGGGTCCCTTTACCCGAGCGGACACCTTTGAAACCATTCGTTTGCTGTTAATAAGGAACGGATTTATGATCCCCTGACTGTTTATGATGCGAGGGTGCACTCGCTTGAATAGAACATCGCATTCAGGATGACTAATTTGACGCGGCAGGACAAGACGGTGATGGAGAAATAATCGGTGAATATATATAATGATGTATGTTATGGATTGATTATGGGATTATTCAGGAGTTGACAATGTTAATGCGATCCAGGGCGGTTGTTATTCTGGTTTCCTGCTGCATCATAGTTCCAATTTTTATCGGAGCCAGCTGTCCTCCGCCTTCGACGCCGTCATCTTATTCGGTGATTACCGATGACGATAGCCTTATTAGTCAGGCGTTGGCCAGTTGTGAATCCGGTTTTGTCTGTATCGTTTTGAGCAATCAGACAAGTGTTCCCGTACAAATGGCCCTTTATACACACGACGGGTATGATCCCGCCGATCAATATCCCGATACTCCCAGTTTTGCATGTTGTACCAATCCTAATTCAACAGTTGCCTGTCCGTGTCCATGTCCCGGCAAGGATGATGGCGAATGTATGCTAAATTTCGTTGAAATATTTCAGAATGTAAATCTCAATGACAACTTGGCTCCCAATCCCATCAACCTTTTGCCCAGTCAGGACACGCGATGGATAAGAATTCGATGCCAGGCACTTAAGACCATTGCCGCAGCGGTTGCCGATGCCACCGGCAACGTACTGACGAATCCGACTGATCAGGATGGTCCCGTGTATCGAGATGTAGATGTTCCATGTGGCGAGACAATTATGTTTTTCGTGGAGGATCAGGGCGCATCTTCGGGTGGTACCGGTCAAACTGAAGTGGTTACATTAATAATTCAGCGTGATATTTCCAGATAGATAATTATAGGTGTAATTTATTGGTTTAGGGTACGACCAGGTCTTCAGGTTCGTTTGTTCCCCTGTCCTGCAGATCGATAATTTTGGTTCCCGAGGGAAACCACCATTGTGCTTTCCTGGCCCCTTGGCCATATCCGTTGCGGGTCAAGCTGTCACCTTCGGTGAGGCGTTGGACGTGTCCGTCGAAAGCCAGGATATTGATTGCCCCCTGGTGCCGCCACATCTGCTTACGCAGGAATAATCCGCGATAGGTTACGGGCCCGATGTCATGCGAGCGCCATGCCCCCTGAGAAGTAAATCCCCAGTTGGCGTTTGCGATTTGCCCTTTGGTTTTTGAGACCACATGGGCGTCGGCAAGAAATGCTTTATTTGCCGGTTTGCGCATGCGGTCCAGTTTGGGCACGTAGCCGGTGGGCACATGGTCCTTACTCCACCACAATTTTCCGCGTATCTTGCCGGTTTTTGCCCCTTTACCGACTAACATGAAATGCCGCGAGGTGGCATAACTTGGGGCCGATGCGTCAGCGGGGATTAAATATTTTAGGGCCGGGAAATTCACCGGACCGGCCTTGCGGCGATTTGTCGGGCAGCCAAAGACCTCGTCCACCGCTGCGGCATAACGCTGCTGAATATCGATTGGCGGTCGAACACTCAAAAAACGCAACAGCGGACTGGCCCAGTCGAAGATGTGCATGGCCGGGTAGTGTTTGGGATTGACGGTATCTGTGTATGCGCCGGCATTGAATCCCGGCCGGGTACCATTACCACTGGTGTTGGGCGATCCCACCAACCATCCGCGATTAATGTTTGCATACCCCGCTCCGGCGACACCGATCTGTTTAAGCAGGACACCGCATGAAGCTGATCGGGCCTGTTCTCGGGCCGACGCCAGGCTGGGAAGCAGAATGGTGATTAACAGCACGATTATGGCTACAACAACAAGAACCTCGATCAAGGTGAAGCATTTGTGGCATTGGTCTAATCTGTCCACTATTCCGATCCTCTTACCGAGCCTGGGATACATGTCTTGTGACCCTATTCTCAGAATACCTTATTGATAATCTGATTGGAGTAAAGGTACTATATCAACAGTGGAGTCAAATAAGCTGGCATCGGTTGGGTAATATTGTTAATGGGAATTCAGCAGGGCTTTGATCTTGTAAAACGTCTACCTAACTTTTGCCGGACAAGTACCGATATAGAGTGGATCCTTATATAAAAAAACGGGGATTTTGTAATCATCGAATGATAAATGCGTATTGGCGATTAACTTGGACCGACACGTAACTCAGTATGGTGTAATAATTTGCCGATATCACCTCAGGATTACGACATTTATATATATTAGGACCAACCAAAGATGAGAAAACGCAAACCGCTCAGCCTGCGTCAGACGTTATGGCTCTCGATCGGATTGACCGTGTCATCGACTATTTTGGGGGCCAGTGCCTTATACGGTCTGCAAATCTACCGCAGCGGTCGGCGGGCAGAGAGACTGCGGGTCAAGGCTATTGCCGAGACATATGCGATCCAGATCAAACCGTTACTCCTGGTGGGCATTAAATCCGAGTTAATCCGATTTATTGAAGAACAAAATTGGCACCCCGACACCTGCCTGATGGCGGTGTATGATTCACTTAATAAACCGATAGCTGTGCGGGGACATTCCTCATTATTGGATAAATATTCGGAGCTGCTTGTTTCCGAGAGGAGACAAAACCAGGTATGGGTTCGACACATATCTGCCGTCCGAGAACAGAAGCTGCCCGACTTAACCCTGGCCGCTGTCCCGATAATGGCGGCAGATTCCGAGGAGCCGGCAGGTACGCTGGTTTGTGCAACCCGGTTCTCAAAAGAGTTGGATGAGACTACCGGGGAAGTGGGATCGTTTTTCAGTCGATTAATTTTGATATCGGCTACCGGTATGATACTGGGGATTTTATGGCTTAATAAAAAGGTTATAGAACCACTTACACAATTAACCCGCCGATCCAAAACTGTACGCCAAAAATCCAAGGAGGTGTCCTTGTATGCCGACCGTGATGACGAGATCGGGGATCTGGCTCGTGTGTTGACCGATATGAGCCTGGATATCGATGCGTGGCGTGATCGGGTGGAAAGACTCGAACGATCGGTCGACAATCGTGTGGCAGCAGAGACCGAAAAGATTATCCGCAAATTACAGGAGACCCAGGAAAAAAACTGGACTGATCCGGTGACCAAGTTGGGGAACCGTTTACTACTGGAGGAGAAATTTGCGGATATTTTCTCCTCGCAGCGGGAAGCAAATCACGATCTTTCGGTAGTGATGATTGGGATCGGTAACTTCGATAGCATCAATGACCACTTAGGATCTAACACCGGGGATAAGGTGTTGAAATTTGTTGGAGAATTGTTGAAACAGCACACCCGCAATCAGGATCTGGCCGTCCGTTGCGAAAACGTGGATTTCGCGGTGATTCTGCCCTCGGTTCCGGTACAGGATGCCCAGGTTATCGCGGGGCGAATCATCCGTATGTTTAACCAGCAGACCAAGCTGCTGGCCATCGAGCCCAAGCCGACTATGACCGCAGGGATCGCTTCGTTGCGGGAAAACAATCCCGCCTCTGCAGACGAGCTGCTGCAAATGGTTAAAGCGGCCCTGCACCGGGCCGGAAATATTAACGGTTCGCAGGTGACCGTATACCAAACCGATTACCAGGCTGCATCGGTGGGGGAATAAATCAGATTAATATTTGTACATTCAAATAAATTGAAATAATTTTTACGGTTTTGACGTGTTAATTGCACAAATGAGCGGGCATCGTGATTATTTCACGATGCCCGCCGATCATGGAATTAATGATCTAACTGCCTTAAAGTCGGTATACAATTCAAGCCGCTGCCGAACCATTATCACAAACGCCGATCTTAATATGAGTAACAGGTCTCAACATTGTCATCAGAATTGTAAGTCAGTGAAGCATGTGTAATATTATCGACACAGAAGGTGAAACTCGGTTTTTTCACGGCTGCGGTGGTAGTCAATACAGCCACGCCATTGATATTTGTCGTTTCCGATAATGTCTCATCAAAGTCGCCGGTGAATGTCCCGGTCACGTTTGCCGAAGAGACCAAACCTCCGTTGTTATCCTTAATTGTAACCGTAGCGCGCCCATACTTGGTTCCTTTAGACCCAGGCACAGTGCTTAAAACAATCGAGTCCACGTGACAGGTAATAGGCGGGCCGTATGGTTCAAGCAGAGACTCAGCTACCCAACCGACGGTGCCACTGAAATCACACTTCCACCAGTTATAGCCTTTAGCGGCCACACCATTGAGAGAGTGGGCCACAATGGTTCCCGTCGCACCGCTGGAAAGCGTGGTTATCACTGCATAGTTAGTGCCCGGTCCAAGTCTAATATTGGCGGCAGCGTTTGTTTGCACAGGGTCGTCGGCGGCAAAAGTCGTTGTTTGTGACTTTGCCAATAAATTACACATCAGCATACCGTTGGCCACCGAACGTTCCGAGCCGTCGGATGGATTGTTCATCACCGTACCGTTGACCACCATGGTTGATGAGCCGCCGCCATCCTGGTTCACACCCCAAGTGGCCCCCAAGGTGTTTTTGCAGAACTCAGCCAGCTCGTCGATGGTCATGCCGACACTGGTACCCGGATCCCGGCCGTCGCAAACGATGTAAAAAACATAACTGTCGTTTAAGGCAATGGCGGTGCGAGGATGTGTCTCCCCCGAAGGATCTATGCCGTATTGGATCACGTTGTTATTGAGGAAGACCCAGTTTCCCGAGACGCCCGCGTATGTTTTGGTCCAGTCAAGTGATCTCGCCGTGCTGCAGTCTCTTTCATAACTCTTGATTTCGTGCGAGATGCCGATCTCTGAACCAATACTGACGTTGCTAAGCATGGTTGTTTCGGCAGTTCCCGTAGCCGACAAGACTATATGGTCAAACGGGATCGGTGTGGAACCCTGATCCTCCCGGATCTGGCGGACATAGCCGGTGACCATGTTGGGTGTTGGAATAATCAGAGCGGGTCGGGTACTCAGCTCGACCAGCACCTCGGAACCGGTGTTGTCGGTATTGGTGTCGCTATCATATTGAGGCGTATAAATAATGAGCTCATTCGAACCCCGATCCCGGCCTACGCCCTGGAATTGCTGTGTATTAGTAGTGTTGACGTAGGTAACAATATTCTTGTAATTAAAATGGGTAATACACTCACCGATAAAAGCATCCCGGTCCAACTGCCATAAAAAACCACTCATGCCGCTAGCATTGTCATATCTTTTGTCGTACCAACTGGAGTGAATAACTCCGCTTTCCGGCACTCCGGTGGTGGTGTTGTAATAAGAGCCGTTAATGGCCACTATGACATCGTTACGATTCCCCCAGGTTTGATTCCAATAGTTAATGGCTTCGTCGTATCGACTGGCCTGGTTGCTGACTGTTTCGGTTCCTCCTGAGGTTCGGCCCTGTGCAATACTGCTTTCTATGAAAGCATTGGTATTGCTGCGAGTATGACGGGCCACAAAAACATTGTTTGGATACGGTAGGGTAAATTGCTGATAGTCGATCCCGGTTCCTACACTACTCCATTCAGCATATGCCGTCTTTATGGAAATACATAAAAGTAGAACCAATAAGTATGAAAACAGTCTCCATTTCATTTCGGGCCTCCTCTGTCCATAAAAGAATCTAAAATTTTCCCATCGTCGTTCTGGGTAACTGGTAATGACCTCAAAATACACAAAAATTAATTATTTTTTCTATTAAAACCTCCTTTCATAATGTTTTGTAAATAAAAATCCCATTTCCGTGTACTGATAAGCATACCAGAGACATGCGAGCCACTCGGCTTGCATGTCTCTGGTAATATTGATTTGTTACTGACCACCGGCAACCGAGAAGTCGTCATAGTAGGCGGCACTGGTCGAGCTGAAGCCCGAGCCGATTCGGCACTGATCGAAGGTGTGTTTACCCTCATAACTGGAGTAAGGCACGTTGGATTTGGCCAACACATCATCCACGTAGAAGTCGATGGTTGTACTCTTGATCACCGCCTTAATTTCGTGCCAGCCAATCGATCTCCCCGGTGCACCCGGATCATTCAAAATAACCCAGCCCGGACCGGGGGAATATGCGATTCGCGCCGAATAATAATAGCGCATGGCAGTTTTGTTGTTATACGTGCCCATAGCCAGAAGTTGGGTTACCGAAGGACTGGCATCCAGCAATTGGACGTATTGCCGATCCAGATTGAAGGCGCTGTTGTCATAATACTGAATCGACCATACCAAAGGATTACTATCGGTACCATAGGTTGGCGTCATACTCCGATGGTTTCGAGCTCGCTTTGTACCAATATAAATCGACTGGGGTGAACTGTAGTAATTGCTGGTCGACAGCGTACCTCCCGGACTGATGGCCACCGGCCAGGCGGCCTCGAAT
>CP070790.1:2322134-2324930 GCA_020346805.1 Planctomycetota bacterium | reverse complement strand
GGGCCGTCGATTTTGACGTATACCCGGCTGAATCCGAGGGGTACGGGATGCACACCGTTGGCGGTTCCGGCACCGGCTCTGATGAAGAAGCCGCTGTTGAGCAGGGCATAGTAGGTCTGGAAGCCGAACTCGGCCCATCCTCTATTATCGAAGGTTCGATTCATCCAGTCAGGGGCTGGTTCGCCAAACCGGCTGAACACGAAAGGGGTGAGGCGCCACATGTGATTGTTGCTTAGTTCGATGGTTTCGATGCCGGCGACAGGGACTAACATGGCGGACCAGGGCCAATTGTGTTTGTCCCAATCGATGATGGCCCCTTGCCGGCGTGCTTCGGCAGCTATGGGGCCGATGGGCGGGCAGGTTTGGGTAAAGGGCTTTTGATGGCCGAGGAACATAATCGCTCCTTGGACCAACTCACCCTGCTTTCCCCTGCTACCTTCAAGACTGAAGATTTCGTACTCGGTGTTGAGGTTCCAGTAGACGTGGTTTTTGTCGATTTTGATTAGTTCGCCTTTTTCGGGCACCCGGCCGCCTCTGATTCTGGGAACTTCCCTGCTATCGCGGGCCCAGGCGGTGATAGGGAAGGCGACGTTTAAGTCTTCGGCGAGTTGAAATGCGGGCAGGTCGGTTAAAGGAGTAAGAACGTGAAGGTCGCCGGCGTACCAGCCTTGGTCGGCCATATTGAAATGGCTATGGAGCTTGAAGGCGGATTCGGTGGTTAGGCCTTTGGTGATCTCCACTTGCCGGGTGATCGGTTTATATTCTTTGCCGTGGAAAATTTGGACCAGGCTTTTTCCGGTTGGTAATTCGACTTTGAAGGGATGGGGGCCTAGGCAGGCGTAATGCTCGTGCGGTCCGCGTCTTTTATTGTATTCGGCGATCATCTGGCCTTGGCGGGCCTGGGGGATATATGTTTTGCGGTCGGGTCCGGTGATGTAGATGCGAGCGGGGATAATTTGGCCGGTTGCATCATCAACAACTTGGCCGATCAGGGTACCGGTAGCCTCGGCTGCATAGACGGAAGTTGCAAAAGATAGGGCAATAATGGTTGAAAACCAATAAAATGAAGATGAAAGCATATGGAAACTCCTTATCTTGGTCCGCTTATTCCGATTCGTTGGAATGCGCGGATAGTAACAATTTAATCCGCTTACTCATCCGCCATAGGCGGACGGCTAGTAAAGAGGTGGGCCCACAAACCACACTACCCTCTACCTGCCAAGCACCGTCGGGAGAAACCCGCCTCACTACTAATATCTATGCGCACTGATTTACAATGTATGTGATCATATGTCCAGCAATTTGTATTATCCGCAGCAATTAGGGAAGATGACTATTCGGTAACAGATAGTATGACAGAAAAAGGTGTATGCAGTGTTAGGGATTGGCAAGGTAAGGTTGGCTACGAATTTGTTACTTTCGCCGATGTCGGGTTATTGCGATCTGGCGTTTCGTTTGACGATTCGGCCGCTGGGCGGATTGGGATTGGCGTGCACGGATCTGGTGAATCCGCGGGGGCTGTTGGAGCAGACGCGTAAATCGATGCGGATCGTGGAGACGGAGGCGGGGGACCGGCCATTGTGCATCCAGCTCTACGGGCATGAGCCGAACAAGATGGCAGATGCGGCCCTCTGGTGTCAGGAACATAAGAATGTGGGTTTACTGGACATCAATATGGGTTGTCCGGCCCAGAAGGTTTGCCGGCGCGGGGGCGGAGCGGCACTGCTGAATAATATTCCGCTGGCGATTCGTATAGCGGAGCGGGTGGTGGAAGCGGTGGATATACCGGTTACGGTGAAAATGCGCTTGGGCTGGGATGACAACGAGATTGTGGCGTCGGAGTTGGCAAGGCAACTGGAAGAGGTGGGGGTGGCGGGGATTATGGTTCACGGCCGGACGGCGGAGCAGAAGTTGAGTGGTACAGTTCGGCTGGATGAAATTGGACGGGTGGTTGAGGCGGTCAGCTCGATACCGGTAATCGGTAATGGGGATATCTGTTTGCCGATGGATGCCAAAAAGATGATCGAACACACAGGATGCGCGGGGGTAATGATCGGGCGAGGGGCTTTGCGGGATCCGTGGATCTTTCGTGATACGCAGGCGTTTTTAACAACCGGCAAGGCGCCGACACTGCCGACCAATACGGAGCGGGTGGAACTGATGAATCAACATTTTGAGCACCTGATCAGAATACAGGGGGAACGATTAGGGTGTTTAACGATGCGGCAGCGGGCCAGATGGCTGTTGAAGAAAATCGATCATCCTCCGGAATTTCGCGAACGGGTGCGGTTTGTTTCGTCGGCAGCGGAATATTATGAGTTGGTGGATGAATACCTGAGGTGAAAAGTTGAAACATATGGGAGAAAGGGAAAGAGTGGGGTGTTGCAAGAATCAAAATCCCGACCGTTTGTGATGGTCGAGCTACTGCAACAGCCGGTTACGTCCCGATGAGACAGAATTTGAAATTGGAAATCTAATATTTGAAAAGATGAGTTGCGTCGGGTTTCGCCCCGACGCGCCTGGGCTAGACGCTACCCCACAGGTTCTATCCATCCCCCACCCTTTATCCCCCCACCACAGGCTTATCTTCGACTTCACATACTGCTCAGGACACACAGGACGGGGCACCCACGCGAACGGGTGCGGTTTGTTTCGTTGGCAGCGGAATATTATGAGTTGGTGGATGAATACCTGAGGTGAAAAGTCGAAAAGTCAAAACGTCGACAAGTCGAAACAAGAAAAATGCGGATTAGTAATGATAACATGAAGTAGTTACGCTAAGCAAAATAAATGCAT
>CP070790.1:2315141-2322034 GCA_020346805.1 Planctomycetota bacterium | reverse complement strand
TTGACCTTGACTCAATCGACAGATCGAGGGTAGGCATATATCTCGGCATTACCGAGCACGGAAATGTCGAAACGGAACACGAGATATATAACATCAAGCAATATGACTACAATGTAGACATCTGGTCGCACCACCACAACCCTCGAACCGTAGCTAACAGTCCCGCCGGCGAAATCACCTTGAACATGGGGATTACCGGGCCGCATTACACCCTGGGAGCCGCCTGTGCTGCCGGCAATATAGGCCTTATTCAAGGCCTGCAAATGCTGCGCCTGGGTGAAGTGGATTATGCCCTAGCCGGTGGTGTATCTGAAACCCCTCATACATTTGGAGTTTTCGCAGCGTTTAAGAACGAAGGAGCATTGGCGAGCCATCCCGACCCGAAAAAGGCGTCCCGTCCATTCGATAGAGATCGAAACGGTATCGTCGTTTCCGAAGGCGGCTGTTTATGCATACTGGAAAGACTTGATGATGCATTGGAAAGAGGCTCCAGGATTTACGGCGAAATCGTTGGACACGCTATTAACTCGGATGCGTTCGATTACATCCTTCCGAACCCTCAAAGGCAAGTTGAGTGTATGAATCTTACTCTCAAGAAAGCAGGAATCTCCGCGGGCGACATCGATATTATCAATGCCCACGCAACGGCCACCCCTGAAGGGGACAAGGCGGAATGTCAGGCGATCAGAGAAGTTTTCGGGAATAATTCAAATACATACATTAACGCCACCAAGAGCTACATCGGTCATACTATGGGAGCGGCCGGCACACTTGAATTAGTGGGCAACTTACCTTCATTTGAAGACCTTATCGTTCATCAGACAATCAATTTGGACAATCTGGACCCTGAGTGCGCCCTCAAGAACCTTGTGATCAACGAACCCAAAAAGGTTGACAAAGTTGATTATATCCTTAACAATTCATTTGGAATGATGGGCATTAATTCCGCCGTTATTGTCAGAAGATACGCCGAATAATATTCAAGAAAATAATATAACTGTAAAAGAAGGGGAGAAACAGATGACAGCTGACGAAATCCGATCCATGATCCTTGAGGTCATCCACGAGATCGTACCTGATGAAGACTTGAGCGATCTCAAGCCTGATGTCCGCATAAGGGACCAGATCGAAATGGACTCGATGGATTTCCTGGACATCATAATGGAATTGCGCAAGCGATATGGTATCACTGTGCCGGAAGACTACTATATGAAACTGTCCACACTTGACAGTTCGGTGGAATATTTAGAGCCGCTGATGAAAGATATCTAATCGACTGATGTCGATAAATCAAAATATATTGCTCTAATTCATTTCACAGTGAAACTCCCGGCCCATATCAATTTCTCCCCTTGTAAGACAGGGGAGAAATCTTGTTCCCACTGTCGTCACAGCGTCATCCGGGCTCCAATAGTGACTTCAGCACGTACAACCAACCCGGCCCTTCTATTTCGAACAATGATGGTTGCCTCCTTATAACAACCCGAATTCAACGATTTGAAAGTAATGAATGTAGGAAATGTGAATTATAGTTAATTTGATGCTGTTGACAGATACCCCAGGAAGTGCAATAGTACTAGATTACATGGAATAATATAGTACCTTTGATTGCCATATGATCATGTATAGCTGGAAACATAGGCAAATGTATCGCACGTACGCTGGAGACGCCATTGAAGGTTAACAGAAATGCGATATGAAAATGTTTGCGTCGAGTCCTTCGCATACGAACTCCCCGATACAATCATCACATCACAAAGCCTTGAAGAGAAACTGGCGCCCGTATATGAAAAACTGAAGCTCCCTTTCGGACGCTTCGAGATGATGACGGGGATCCGCGAGCGGCGATGCTGGGATGAGGGCACACGGCCAAGTCAAGTCAGTGCGAAAGCGGCGGAGAAGGCCATCGCTGATTCCGGGATAGATAAGGAAGACATTGAGTGTCTTCTTCATACATCCGTATCCCGTGACTACCTGGAGACGGCAACGGCTCTTATAGTCCATGATTCCTTGAATCTCCCTAGCACAGCCACCACCTTTGACATATCGAATGCATGTATCGGTTATATCAACGGCATGGTAACGCTTGCCAATATGATCGAATTGGGACAGGTGAAAGCGGGAATCGTCGTTGGCAGCGAGAGTAGCAGACGGATTACTGAGGCAACAATCCACGATATCCTGAACGACCCGGACATGACCAGGGACAAGATCAAACCTTCATTTGCTTCTCTAACCCTGGGCTCCGGAGCGGTGGCAACAGTAATGGCCCATTCCTCTGTATCGAAATCCGGGCATAGACTTCTAGGCGGTGCCGTGAGGACCGCTTCACAGCACAACGACCTCTGTCGCATACCAAACGATACATGCTACTTCGACACGGAATGCTACCCCAATATGCATGCCGACTTCGAGGGAATTCTGACGAATGGGCTGTGGCTGGCAGCCGATACGTGGAAGGCCTTCCAGCAGGAACTCAAGTGGTTTAACGGAGATGTGGACAAGGTGTTCAGCCATCAGGTCAGTGCTATTCACCAGGAAATGGTTTTTCGCACACTCAGCCTCGATAAATCACAGGGATTTGCCACCGTGCAGTATTTAGGTAACGTCGGCGCGTGTTCACTGCCTATTTCAACAGCCATAGGAATTGAGGAGGGGCATCTGAAGGCTGGCGATAGAGCCACTATGCTGGGAATCGGCAGCGGGCTGTCCTGCATTATGCTCGGTCTGGAATGGTAGCATCCGAAGATGCCTGTAAAATCAGATGGTTGCCAAAGATGAACAATGATACAAGAATCGTAATAACCGGAATCGGCCTGTCGGCACCGAATGGTAACAATCTCCAGGAGTTTCGAGAGAATCTGCTTGCGGGCAAATCCGGTATCGGGAAAATCGACGCCCACTACATGGGCGAAGTCATAGCGGGTGCGTGTGACTTTGACGCATCAATGTATCAGACAAAGAAGGAACTGCGACGGGGAACGAGAGCGGGATCCTTTGCGATTTACTGCACTCATGAAGCATTCGCCGACGCCGAGTTGGACATTGACTCTCTTGACAAATCGAGAATTGGCGTCTACCTCGGAATCACCGAGCATGGCAATGTGCAGACCGAAAAGGAAATCTATAACATAAGCCAGTTTAATTATGATGTAGATCTCTGGTCTCACCACCACAGTCCAAGAAGCGTTGCTAATGAGCCAGCCGGTGAAGTCACCATGAACATGGAGATTACCGGGCCTCACTACACGCTGGGAGGCGCCTGCGCGGCGGGCAACATTGGACTTATACATGGCGTACAGATGCTGCGCCTGGGTGAAGTCGATTTAGCTCTGGCTGGCGGTGTTTCAGAAGTCATTCATGCCTTTGGTATCTTCGCCAGCTTCAAGAACGAACGTGCACTGGCAAGCCATCCAGACCCCGAGAAAGCGTCGCGTCCTTTTGACCGGGACCGAAACGGTGTCGTTGCTTCCGAAGGCGGCTGTGTGTGTGTTCTGGAGAAATTGAGCGACGCACTGGCAAGAGGCGCCAAAATCTACTGCGAAATCGTAGGATACGCCATTAACTCGGATGCGTTCGATTACGTCCTTCCGAACCCTCAAAGGCAAGCCGAGTGCATTGACCTTGCTCTGAAAAAAGCCGGCATATCGGCTGGCGACATCGACATCATCAATACCCACGCGACCGCAACCCCTGAAGGAGACAAAGTGGAATGTCAGGCAATCAGGGAAATCTTCAACGGCAATTCGAATGCCTATGTAAACAACACCAAAAGCTATATCGGACACACCATGGGGGCAGCAGGCGCATTGGAGCTAGTGGGCAATCTGCCCTCATTTGAAGATCATATCGTCCACCAGACGATCAATGTAGACAATCTTGATCCCGATTGTGCTCTGAAGAACCTGGTAATAAACAAACCCGTGAAGGTCGACAAGGTTGACTACATCTTGAACAACTCTTTCGGTATGGTCGGTATTAATTCCGTCCTTATCGTGAAAAGGTTTATGCAATAAGATGACGCTATCACTGGCCTAGAACGGAGCAGAATTACAGCCGCGTATTAAGCACTGGCTAATCGAGGATGACAGGCATAATCCTTTTCAATAGACAATCCGAGGATTCACATGAATTTCTCCCCTTGTAATACAGGGGAGAAATCTCTCAATAGAGCTTGATTATGGACTACGATGTTCTGATTATTGGCGCCGGGATGTCCGGTCTGGCGGCCGGCATCAGATTGGCCTACTACGACAAAAAGGTCTGCATTCTGGAAAGACACTATCGTGTCGGGGGGCTCAACTCGTTCTACAGCCGGGACGGGCACAAATTCGATGTTGGTCTCCATGCAATGACCAACTACGTACCCAGGGGCACAAAATCGACGCCGCTGCCAAAACTGCTACGTCAGCTGAAGCTGCAAGCTGAAGATTTCGCCCTCTGCCAGCAGCGCATGTCAGCGGTCAGATTTCCCGAGAAAACCCTCCGGTTCAACAACGACCTGGATTTTTTCATTCAAGAGGTAGCCGACAATTTCCCCAAACAGGCCGACAACTTCCAGAAGCTGCTTAAGACTATTGCCGAATATGACGCGCTCGCCCTTGATGCCAAACCGATGTCGGCACGTGAAGTTGTAGGCTCCATCATCTCCGACCCTATCCTCATCGACATGATCTTCTGTCCGCTAATGTATTACGGCAATGCCCAGGAAAACGATATGGAATTCGGTCAGTTTGTTATCATGTTCAACAGCATATTCTGCGAAGGCTTTGCCAGGCCCCAGGCCGGAGTACGGCAAATTCTCGATGTGCTTGTCAGGAAATATGAGGGGTGCGGTGGCGAATTGAGGCTGAGGTGCGGCGTACAGAGTATGCAAACTGCAAACGAGAGAGTCGAATCGGTAACACTCGATAACGGTGAAGTGCTGACTGCGGACAAGGTGATATCATCTGCCGGTTACGTCGAAACCATGAGACTGCTGCCTGATTACGATCCTGCCAGGTTCAAGAATGATATCGGGCCACTTTCATTCGTAGAGTTCATCATGGTCCTGGATAAGGAACTCTCCGAAATGGGTTACGACAAGACAATCATATTTTTCAATAACTCCGATAAATTCAACTACCGGAAACCGGCTGATCTGATCGATGTTTCCAGCGGTGTCATCTGCTGCCCCAACAATTTCCACTTTGACTCGCCTTTGCCTGAAGCCATGATCAGAGTGACTAACATGGCCAATTTCGACCTCTGGAACAATCTGGAGCCCGAAGAATATAAAGCCCAAAAGACCGCCTGGCTTGAAACCACGCTTAATGAAGTGGTAAAATTCGTGCCAGATTTCCGCCACCTGATAGTTTACACAGATGTTTTCACGCCCAAAACGATTTACAGGTTCACGGGTCACATGAATGGCGCTGTATATGGTACACCCAACAAGATCAAGACCGGAGCTACACACTTGGAAAACCTGTTTCTCTGCGGCACCGATCAGGGGTTCCTGGGGATAGTGGGGGCGATGCTCAGCGGCATCTCCATGGCAAATCTTCATGTTCTACAGAGAGGATAAGAAAAGGGAAGGTTATCTATGAGCGATCCTTTGAAGGACCTAAAACCTAAATATGATGCCGTGGTGATCGGCAGCGGATTGGCGGGACTGAGCTGCGCCAACATGCTGGCGAGAAGCGGCCACTCAGTCTTGCTTCTGGAACAACACCACCAGCTGGGCGGATTGGCTGCCTGGTTTAAGCGTAAGGGCGGCCACATCTTCGATGTCTCGCTGCATGGGTTCCCCGTGGGCATGATCAAGACCTGCCGCAAATACTGGTCCCCCGAGATAGCTGACATGATTGTCCAATTGAAGGGAATAAGGTTTGATAACCCTCAGTTCTCATTCACAACAACTTTCGACCGGGAGGATTTCACTCGTATCCTCAAGGAACAGTTCAAGGTTCCTGCCGACAATATCGAAGGCTTCTTCAACGAAGCGAGGGACATGAATTACTATGACGATCAAACGATGACGGCCAGGGAGCTGTTCGAGAAATACTTCCCTGGCCGTGACGATGTCGTCCGCCTGCTAATGGAGCCGATAACATACGCGAACGGTTCGACTCTGGATGAGCCGGCGATAAGCTATGGCATTGTGTTCTCCAATTTTATGAGCAAGGGAGTGTATACCGTTCAAGGCGGCACAGACAAATTTATTGGGAGGATGCAGGATGAACTCATAAAGAACGGCGTCGATATTCGGACAAGGTGCCCCGCGGAAAGAATAGTTGTCGAAGACAGAAGAGTTGCGGGAATAATCACTAACGGGAAGACTGTCAAGTGCAGAGCTGTGGTCTCAAACGGTAATCTGCTGTCGACCGTTCATAAACTCGTCGGGGATGAGCATTTTTCCTCAGATTTTATCGAGGAAGCAAACATGGTACGTCTCAACAACAGCAGCTGCCAGGTATATATGGGCATAAGGAAGGGTGAGAAGATCGACCGTATAGGCGATTTGCTCTTCACCTCAACCGCTGAGAAGTTCGACTCCGAGATGCTTCGCAGCAGGAATATCACCAGCCGCACTTTTTCTATATACTACCCGGAAACGCGGCCCGGCTCCGGTATGTATTCGATCGTAGCTTCTACTAATGCAAACTACGAAGACTGGGCGAACCTGCCCGAAGAGGAATACCGCACCTCCAAAGAAGACCTAATCGAGACAACGATCGATGCCCTGGACAAGTATATCCCCGGAGTAAGGGACAAAATCGACTATGCGGAAGCCGCTACCCCGAAAACATTTCAGAGATATACCCTTCACGAACGCGGTGCTTCTTTCGGCACCAAATTCGAAGGATTGAAGATCAGCATGGGACTCAACGACGAGATACCTGGGCTTTTCC
>CP070790.1:2312256-2315041 GCA_020346805.1 Planctomycetota bacterium | reverse complement strand
GTACGCCCCGAGAAGTTCGAGGAGTATAAGCGTCTGCATGCCGACGTCTGGCCGGATGTTTTGAAGATGATCGGCGAGTGTAATATTCGCAACTATTCAATCTATCACAAGGACGGTTATCTGTTCAGCTACTTCGAGTATCACGGGGATGATTTTGAGGCGGACATGGCCAAGATGGCGGCCGATCCGGTTACGCAGGAGTGGTGGGCGGTTTGCGAGCCGTGCCAGGAGCCGCTGCCGACGCGTAAGGAGGGTGAATGGTGGGCGGAGATGGAGGAGGTTTTTCATTGTGAGTGATACCCAAGGGGGTATTTTGTGGTTTGGTGTTCGTGAGATAATTTCTTTTAAGAGTTTATCCCGTGCCTGTCGCACATGTATCAAGAATGTATAACAAAACCATGGGTAGTTGCAACCAAAATATAATAAAACCATGTTTTTAATCCGCTTACTAACGTGCGCGGCTAGTATTGTTAGATGCTCTAAATCGGATGCGTATGAGTTAGATGGAGATATAGTGGTAGTCTGCTATGCACACTTGATTGTGTGGTAAAGCCACGGGCAAATCCCTATCAGAGATCGGGACCTGCTCATGCCACCCAGGTAGCGCTCGCCTATGGCTCGTGGCTGAAAATGTGTGATCGTTTAAGTACAGGAGTGTAATGATGAAATCGGTTTGGTTGAGTTTTGTTATTGCTCTTTTGGTTCAGGCGGGTGTTGGTGGTGCGGGTCTGGAGAATTTGGCTACGGTGGTGGATAGGACGTCGCATCGGGCGTCGAGTTACGATCGGGCGGGCGGAAATATCGATATTATTTCCAGTTTTGCTCCGCGGGCCAGTGAAGTTTTGCTGGATACCGATGGGCCGGGGAAGATTACGCATGTCTGGTTCACCTTTACCCCTTTTCCGGGAAATAAGACCGCGCTGCGCGACCTGGTAATTCGCATGTACTGGGAGCATTCGTCGGTACCATCGGTGGAGGTGCCGTTGGGAGATTTTTTTGCTTTGGGACATAACAAATATTACACAGTGCACTCCATACCGGTGGCGGTGGGGGATAACAGGAAGGCGTTGAATTGCTATTGGCCGATGCCGTTTTACAAACATGCCCGAATTGAGCTATACAACAATGGCCGGCGAAGTATTCGGCGGATTTACTACCACATCGATTATGAACTGGGTTCCATAGCGGCGGATCAGGGTCTTTTTCATGCTGAGTTTCGCCGGGATAAAGAGCTGAGGACCCAGGCCCGACATGGAAATGTGACGGGAGAGGATAACTATGTGATTCTGGAGACCGAGGGTAGGGGTCATTATGTGGGCTGCGCTTTGTTTATCGATGCCCAGGCCGGCGGATGGTGGGGCGAGGGTGACGACATGATCTTTATCGATCATTCCGAACGGCCGGTCATCATCGGGACGGGTTCGGAGGATTATTTCTGTAATGCCTGGGGTTATCGAAGCGCTTTCAGTTATCCGTTTTACGGGGCCCCGTTGCTGGAGAAGCGTCCCGATAAGGGAAGTTTTACCACCGTTTATCGCTGGCACATTCATGATCCGGTCAGATTCAAAAAACATATTCGGGTGACCATCGAACATTTGTTTCATCCCAAGGTGGTGAATGATTATTCTTCGGTGGCATTCTGGTATCAGATGGAACCGATAAAGGGACGTCGGCCGTTGCCCTATGCGGAAGACAATCATCCTCGCAATTACGAGAAGGAACCACCGCGACCGTCGACGTTTGAGCTGGACGGTACGGAGTTGGAGCCTGAACTTCAGTCGCAGGGTATTGCCGCCAGGGCAATTACTGCCGAGCTTCACGATGGATACAAGAATGGAGGATGGCTGCGTGTTCGGACAGGAGAGAGAGGCAAAGTGGAAATGAAAATTCCCGTACCGGAGGAGGGGAATTATCGCGTACAACTCAAACCGGTCAATCATATTATCGAGGGTTTTATTGAGGTTGGTCTAAAGGGCAGTGAATTAAGGCGTATTGAAAAGCGCGAGTTCAGCGAACACAAGGTTCCTTATGTCAATCTGGGAAAAGTTAATTCAAAGGACAAGAAGCTTATTATTGTTGTTGGCGGTAATTCTGCGGTCGGGATAGATCATCTGAAGGTTGAAAAGGTGGATTGATTATTCCGGCAGTTCATACGTCCCCCACCCTTTGTTCCCCCGCCACAGGCGGATCTACGACTTCGCTTATCGCTCAGGATACAAAGGATGGGGCACCCATCAGTGAGCATGGTGGGGCTTGCGGTTGAAAATGTGTGGTCGTTTATGATCGCAGCTATAAATGTGGAGTATGTTTGGCCCTCGTTTACACTCGGGCTACTGCGTTGTCCATGCCACCCAGGACCGCATACGCTTTGAACATAATTTGTATGAATCAGGAGTCACGGGTAATCGGGAAACTGAAACTTCCCCAATCCCTGTTTGGCAAGGAGGTTTTTTTGTTTTACATTCTCTCGACGGTACGTATGCCGAGGAGGTTCAGGCCGATGCGGAGGGTTCGGGCGGCCAGATCGCAGAGTTTGAGGCGGGAGGCGCGTTGGTCGTCGGTGTCGGCCTTTAGTACGGGGCATGATTCGTAGAACTTCATGAAGGCGCCGGCCAATTCGTAAAGGTAATCGGTAAGCAGATTGATTCTTGATCCCTGGCAGACGCTGTCGATGGTTTCGGCGAAGCGGAGGATCTGCCGGCCGAGGAGTCTTTCGGCGGGTTCGGTGAGTGAGATTTTTCCGTCGGCGAGTTGGCCGATCTGGTCGGCACCTTTGCGGTAGATG
>CP070790.1:2307466-2312156 GCA_020346805.1 Planctomycetota bacterium | reverse complement strand
TTTTCCCTTAGCCCGTCTGACCGCCTTCCAATCTCCCATTCTTACCGCCTGTTTGGCATATTTTTTTGCGCTGGGATGGTGCCATTCCCAGTAGAGGAATTCATGCTTTTTTTGCTTGTCAAACTGGCCGAGCAGGGTGGGCACCATAGAAATGCCGTCGATGTCTTTTGGCGGTTTAACGCCAGCCAATTCCGCCCAGGTGGGCATGAAATCCCAGAAAGCCGACACGTGGTCGCTGATGGTAGCGGGTTTGATTTTACCCGGCCAACGGGCAATCAGGGGGGTACGGATGCCGCCTTCATAGAGATCGCGTTTAAATCCTTTAAAGGATCCGCAGCTATCGAAGAGTCCTTCCCAGCGTTTGTCGCAGCCATTGTCCGAGCTGAAAAAGACAACGGTTTTTTCGTCGAGGTCCATTTTTTTCAGCAGGTCGAGGATTCGGCCAACGTCACGGTCCATACGGGTGATCATGGCGGCGCGGTTTTTTTCACCCTCCGACCAGGGTTTTTCGGAGTAGGGTTCATCGCTTGGAATCTCGTATTTGCCGTGGGGGATGGTGTAGGGAATATAGAGGAAAAACGGTTTGTTGCGGCTCTTACGAATAAAATCCAGGGCATAATCTGTGAACATGTCGTGGGCGTACTGCTGACGTTTTCCATCCAGGTTGCCCTTTAGAATAATTTTTTCTTTGTTGTGCCAGAGGTGTTGGGGATAATAGGTATGTGCCTGCCGCTGGCAGAGGTATCCAAACCAGTCGTCGAATCCCTGTTGGTTAGGTTCACCGGTGGTACCCGGTCCTCCGAGGGCCCATTTGCCGGTGACCCCGGTGGTGTAGCCCGCCTTTTTAAGGACTTCGGCTACCGTAATGGATTCGTCGGGTATGGGTAGTTGACCTTCGGGTCTTATCCACCGGTTGCCACGAACGTAGGCATGTCCGGGGTGCAGGCCGGTCATGAGCGAGCATCGCGAAGGAGCACAAACCGTGTTGCCGGCATAATGTTGGGTAAAGCGCATTCCCTCGTCAGCCATACGGTCGAGGCAGGGAGTCTTGATGTTTTTCTGGCCGTAGCTGCCCAGGTCGGTATAGCCTAAATCGTCAGCCAGGAAGAAAATGATATTGGGTTTTTTAAATTCGGCGGGATTTTGCCAGGCGGGATTCAGGCATCCCGGCAGGGCTATTGTTGCCAACGCCAATCCCAAGGCTATGAGGGAATTGCTGTGCGGTGATTTATCTGTGATCATCGGTTATGCTCCTGTATCAGAATTGTCTTTTATCATTGTTTTTGATTTTATGCAAAGGTTTGCGATTCTGTGCAACGATGCTGGGAAAATGAGGTAGGATTATGAAGATTATCAGTAGCTGGTCAATGTTATTTATAGTTGTTTTGTTGGCGCCCTGCGGCTGTGCATCGAACAAGGCCGGATTTGCCGGTTACCCTGATTTTAGCTGGGATAAGGTGCCGGAATTCGGTTTTTTGAGCATGGCAGCAAATGATCATTTTACCCAAGAACAAGCTGAATATCTGGCCAGGCATTTTCCACTGGTGGCGGTTTGTAAGCGGCAAAGAGCGGGAACGGAGCAGACGGTGGGAAGAGAAATGTATTTGTGCGCCAAGGCCATCAAGAAGGTTAATCCCGGAACCAAGGTTATTGTTTATTTGAACACCGTACTCGATTATCCGGGAACCAGTTGGGGCGGCACTTTTCGGGAGCATCCGGACTGGGCCCTAAAGAACAAGCGAGGTGAGGATATTTTGATCAGGAAACGCCTTAAGGTATACGATCAGTCCAATCCACAAGTGCGTGAGTGGTGGACGGATGTTTGCGCGGTTCTCTGTGGCCATGAGTATATCGATGGCATATTTGCCGATACGGTTTGCTCGATAGGATCGAAGACCGGGCTGGGTAGAACATTGAGTGAGGGAAAGCATGATTCGGTCTTAGAAGGTATGCATTTACTATTTGAACAGGCCAGGGAAAAGGCGGGGCCGGAGAAGCTCATAATTTTCAACGGACTGCGGGGTGATCTTGAGGCCTGGGATGGAGGGTTATCTTATTTTGAACATACTTCCGGGGCGATCGTGGAGCATTTCGGGGCATTTTCCGGTCGGCATGCCGACGGGTCGCTGAATGCTGAATGGATGGCAGCGGATATCGAACTTATTCGTAAGGCGGCCCGGATGGGGAAGATTGTGTTAGTAAAGGGGTGGCCGGGGAATTTGAACTGGATTTCGAAAGAATTTAAGAGTTTGTCAGAGGCCGACCGGCAGAGGATTCTGAAGGAACGAATTACTTTTCCATTGGCAGCTTTTCTGATCGCGGCCGAGAAGTATTGCTATTTTGAATATTCATTTGGTTATCTGGCATCGCACGGTTTGTTTCAGCGGTATCCTGAATACGACAAACCTCTGGGGCCGCCCCAGGGGCCGGCCAATAGAAAGGGCTGGATATATACCAGAGAGTTCAAGCATGCCTCGGTCTGGGTGGATCTCGAAAATGAAAAGGCCGAAATTGATTGGCACAACTGGAGGAATTGAGAATTCGGTCCCAAGCACTCGCATTATTTTACGTTTTTTTCAGCTATTATCTTTGTTGTCGAGGGTGATGGATTGGATTTTGTGGGGTTTGCGGGCAGTGACATTAACAAGGCAGCGTACAGCGCCACCCAGGTGGAAGAGTTCAGATACGTCTACCGTGCGCACTTCAAATCCCAGATCGTGGTAGGTGGCTTGGGCAGCCTGATCAAGGGCGGGTATTTTATAGATGGGCATGTAAACGACGTTGTGGTTTCCCCGGTGTTCCATCAGCACATTGTTGTAAGTGATTATCCAGTCGGTGGGATCTGATTTTTCGATGATGATGGGCAGACGTACTATTCGATAGCCCAGGGCCTCGATTCCGGAGGCGACGGAATCTAATTTTCTGGCGATTCGGGTAAATTTTTTGCCCAACCTGGCCTTGTTCATCATTCCTTCAAGAACGAACTGCGGGGCACTTGTCGATTGGTTTTGAGTGTCTCCCTTGCGGAGTAAGGAGAGGCCTTTGACTATGTCGGCAATGAAAACCGTTTGATCGTCAATGGGTGTAATATACATATCGGCATGATTGTAAGGTGCGATTCCGTTCGAATCTTCAATCAGGATATAATCGCTGCCGACGATACGTTTAATCTCTTGTTCAATGAGATCGTCAGACAATATGTTGTTTTTGTTTTCACTCAGAACATTGGATCCGATAAATACGTGACGGTTGTTGGAAACTACATTACCTCCTTCCAGGTGCAGATAACTGTTGATCATTGGTGGACGAAGTCCTTTTTGGCATAAGTGATAAAACACACCGAGCTCGTTAATTTTATAGAATTCACTTTCTGCTTCGTAATTATTGGTGTGGATTGGTACAAAACAATCTGCGGGTTCAAAAGAGGGGAGGTATTGCCGGGCGATATATCGATCGCGTGCCCAGGGACTGATCTTCTTGTCCACATTAACGATCTTGACCTCGCGTCCGCTATTGCAAGCAGACAAACTCCAGACTTTATTGAAATAAAACGCTTCTTTTCTGGATTGGCAGAGGACTAGAATCCGAATATCGTTGGGTAGCTTCATAAACAGGTCACGATATGCGGGATAGAGTTTTTCGTTCTGGTCTTGAAGATAGTGTAGGGCTACTTCGGCGATAGGGCCCCCGGTATCCGGGATGATTCGGGGGAGTTCCGGGATTAAAGTGGTTCTGGCGAATCCTTGGCGATGTGTTCCCAGAACGGCAAGCCCGGCAATGAAAACCAATCCGCCGATAATTAAGTACCTAACAAAGCGCCTGACGTGTTGGGCACAAATCGATTTAGTCCCTTTCGATTTTTCATCAACGGTCATTTTGGAAATTTTGGACTTCAATATCGCAGCCTTTCGTATTTAAGACATATACCCGCTTATTATTTTACAAATCAGCCTGACCTTAATACAAGTCCAGGAGGATCATTACAGTGCCCTGGATCGTAAATAATAGCCCTCCCGGGCCAAATTCATATGGCCGACGGGTAGGGTTTAATTAATCCATTTATCCCGATTTATCGGGAGGGGGGGATGGTTTTGTTAAATGCTTTACCTCCCCAATTTGATCATTTTTTAACAAATGGGGCGGTGAATTTGTATTTTCCGGATTGGACTCCAAATACCGCCGCTTTGTTTTCAACACCGACAAAGATTACACTCTCGGCCTCGCCGACCGGCCTTTCGCTTTCTCTGACTTGATCGGGATCACTGGTAGGTATGTAGACGGTGGCCGTAGTGTTAACGGGGACGGTTATGTTCATATGCCAATGGCCGTTTTCGATTTGCCATTTGCTTTCGATCAGGCCGTGTATCGATTTATATGAAGCCTGGGCGTGGGTCAGGTCGCCGACGGGAACCGGTTGAAAAATGATGTGTTTGAAGCCCGGATGTTGCGGATCGCACTTGATCCCGGCCAGATATTCGTAGAACCAGACGGCCAGATCGCCAACCAGCATAAGATGGTTGTGCGAATTCATCGCCGGATCGGCGGTGTTGCCGTTCCACAATTCCCAAATGGTGGTGGCACCGTTTTCGATCATATACCCCCAGCTGGGATAGGTTTTCTGGGTGGCGATGGTATAGGCGACATCAGGCCGGCCGTTGTCCGAAAGAACCCGCATCAACCACTGACAGCC
>CP070790.1:2303562-2307366 GCA_020346805.1 Planctomycetota bacterium | reverse complement strand
TGAGCCGCTCCGCATATCGTAAAACAACTTTGGTACCCGCAGGGCCCGATACTTTGATCCTGGCCCAGCCTGCCAAATGTCGGCCCATGTCATAAACGAATACCCCGGGTGACGGCTCGGTCAGCTTCACAGGTGATATACTTTCCATCACCTTAATCGGGGTCAGCATCTGTGAACTCAACCTCCCACCGGGGCCCCTGCAGACCTGAATCCTATCCCAATCGCTTTCTTCATACCTCGCATCAAAACAACCCGGCTTTTCCAAGCGGGCATCATAAGTTTCCCCACTGTGTATAACATTAAAAATAACAGGCCCCTTCGTCACCTTCCATGTTTCATCGCTGATTACCACCTCGGAGGTACCGTCCGCATATTCAATCCCTATCTGCAACCACAGCGTCGGCCAACCACGCCACGGGGCCTGATGAAATCTCCTGGACGCCTGCTTGTCCAGGTTATACCAACCGTTACCCAATAACGCTCCGACCGCATTTTCCCCTTCCTTCAATCGGTCGGTAATATCATAAGTAACATACAACACACGCCGATCATATCGAGTAAAGGCAGGATCCAAAACATGATCGCCGACTTTTCGCCCATTTAAATACAACTCGTAATAACCCAGTCCGCAAACATAAGCTCTGGCGGACTTCACTGACTTGCTTAAAATGAAAGATTTGCGGAAACAGGGACTCGGTTCGCCTCTCCCCGGTTTGGTACCTTCCCGATGAACTACACTTATCCACCGAGCTTTAACATCACCCGGCTTCAATAATCCCATCTCCCACCACGCTGGTTCACTGTAGTCGGTTGCTCTTCCTTTATTACACCAGACCCGCACCTTCCAATAACAACGCACTCCTGTTTGCAGCGCTTTACCCCGATAGACAATATGAACGGATCGATCGGATTGAATTTTCCCCGTGTCCCAAAGATCGCCGATGTTATTAATTAAATTGTACAGACTGCTGGAAACAATAATACGATAAGCGGCTTGCCTTACACCTCGCTCCCCGGATTCAACTATCCAACTAAGCCGCGGCTCTGTGACATCGATCCCCAAGGGATTAGTCAAATATTCACACCGCAACCGGCAAACGGAGGCCGATTCATTAGCGCCCGCCACAACATTGACGGCCAACAACACCATGGCCGCCACTCTGAGATATAACACCATCGGCCTTTTCCTCAAATAAGCGTCAGAGGAAGTATTTCAATATGGTTGCTCTATTTAACGCTCCACCTCAAACTCGTATTCCCCTGATTCCGCTGTAAACACCAGATATCCACCTTCCACGCCGACAAACTTCACCCCCTCCGCCTCCTCAATCGGATCGCCGTCTTCCACAACCTTATTCTTGTCCGCGCCCGGCAAATAAACGGTGGCCGTACAATTGGCCGGTATCTTGACGTCCAACTCGAATTTATCTTCATCCAATTCCCATTCACTAACAATCTTGCCGCGAATGGAATTTACTTCCGCCTTCACCTCGGTTAAATCGCCAACCACATTCGGCCGGATGATTATATGCTTGAAACCGGGAAGGTCGGGATCGGGATTTATCCCGGCCAGCCCCTTATAAAACCAGGCGCTGACATCGCCGAAGAAAATATGATTCAGCGAGGCCCTCCCTCCCCAATCTTCCCAAAGGGTGGTGGCTCGCCGGGCTATCCAGTAACCCCAACCCGGTTGGGTTGTCTGGGCAATGACCTTATAAGCTATATCCGCCCGACCGTTTTCCGTTAATGCGTGTGGCAAATATTTGGCTCCCAACACGCCGGTATCGATATGGTTGTTATTCTTTTCGATATTGGCAACCAGATTTTCCACCACTTTGGGGATATCCTCGGGCTCCACCAATCCCTGATACAAGGCACAACTCATTGCCGTCTGGGTCCCTTCGGCATAGAGGCCGGTGTTGCGGTCAAAGAATTTTGCGTTAAAGGCGTCTCTAATTGTACCCGCCAGATCGGCGTATTTCGCGGCATCGCTATCCTTCCCCAGCAGTCCGGCAACCTTGGAAAGAATAAGAGCATCCAGATAATAATAAGCTGTGGAGGTTACTACCGGTGGGGTTACGGTCTTGGCGGGCACCCAGTCACCAAGTCCCCAGGAAACGATGTGGTTTTCGGCCTTTTCGGCAGTCAGGAAATCAACATATCGTTTCACGCGGGCATAATGTTTCTCGAAAATCCCCAGATCGCCATAGTATAAATACATATACCAGGGGATAAGAATGTAGGCGCTGTCCCAGGCGGGGCCGTTGCCCCAATGATAGCCCCACCCTCCGGTGGGAATGATGCAAGCCACCTCACCGCTTGCCTGCTGCTCATCCATAAAATCGTTCATCCACTTGGTGTAGGCGGCACAATTGTCAAAATTGAACATGGCCAATTCACCGGCCAAGTGAGCGTCACCCGTCCAGCCGTTCTTTTCGCGATGGGGGCAATCGGTGGGGTAACCGAAAAAGTTGGCTCCGTAAGACCAGGTCATGTTTTCTTGAAGCTTGTTAAAGATCTCGTTTGAACACTCGAAACGTCCAATCTGCTCATATGAAGTATGGGCGATTCGTCCGCGGATATTACCCAAATCTGGGATCCCGGGAAAACCGGTAACCTGAACGTAACGAAAACCGTGATATACGAATCGTGGCTCCCAAACCTCAAGGCCTTCGCCTTTGAGGATGTAGGTATCGGTTTGAAATTCGTGACGTTTAACAAATCTCCCGATCTCTCGTTGTCTTACCGTTCCATCCTTATTAAGCCTCTCACCATACTTCATCACCACTTTGGTACCGGTCGGCCCTGTGACCTTAAGTTGTGCCCAGCCGGCGAAGTTCTGGCCCATATCATAAACATATAGTCCAGGTCTAGGTTCGGTAATCTCAACCGGCCGGATGGTGTCGACTATTTTAATGGGCGGCATCTGCTGGGCGGATAAAATATCCTTGGTATCGTCTACCACTGCTGCGTGCCGCCAATCTGTGTCGTCGTAACCGGGCTTAGACCACCCATCCTTTTCCAACCGGGCATCATAAGTTTCACCGCTACGTACGCTGTTAAACGTGATGGGGCCGTCGGCAACTTTCCAGGTTCGGTCGCTGGTGATTATTTTGGTAGTGCCATCTTCATATTCAATATGTAGTTGGCATATCAATTGGGGCCGATTTCGCCAGGGGGGTTTGTCAAAATTCCATACCGCCAGGGTAGGCATGTTGTACCAGCCATTCCCCAGCATTATACCGACGGCGTTATCCGACCTTCGAAGTCGATCGTTTACATCATATGTTACATATAAGGCCCGTTTGTCATATCTGGTGAACGCGGGATCGAGGACATGATCGCCTACTTTTTTACCGTGGAGATACAGTTCGTAGTATCCCAGGCCGCTGATATAGGCCCTGGCGGATCTCACCTTTTGATTTAAGGTAAATGATTTTCTGAAGATTGGGGCCGGACCTTCCCCGCTGGGTTGGGTCAAATCCCGCCAAGGCAGTTGACCGAATTCAACCACTTCTTTGGCCGATTTCCATCCTTTTTCATTGAATTCGTCGAAACGCCAGCCCTGTTGATTCTGCTTTGATACCTTCCAGGCCCTGTCGGTTGGAATTTCCAAAGGCTTGCCTTCCTCGAATTCGACTATCAATTTACCAATCAATCCTGCGGAGCCTGCCTCATTGGTCGCCAATATCGCCAAGACATTACTGTCACCGACCAGATCCCCGGTTACGTCGATCTCATAAACCTCAAACCAATTGTGCCCCCTTGCTAATTCCCTTCCATTGATGTAGAGAACGAAACGGT
>CP070790.1:2298306-2303462 GCA_020346805.1 Planctomycetota bacterium | reverse complement strand
GGGTTGGTAATCCAGTCACCCAATAAGTTGATCGCCTGTTCGGTATTTTCTCGAGCAGTGTTGATGTAATAACACGTTTGGGCAAAGCTGGTATAGGCATTAGTGTCGCCGCCGATGGCGTTAAGGATTTTTCGCGATTCTTCTTCGGTACGTGTGTTGGTTTGGGCTCCGTGAAGCAGGTGCTCGAAGAGGTGGCTCATTCCGCTGCCGATATATTCCTGCTCGTAGATGCTACCGGTTTTGCAATACATGTGCACCGAAACCACCGGTGCCGTCCGATGTGTTTTGAGGATGACGGTCAGGCCGTTATCTAAAATACTGACTCGTTCGTCCGCGCGGTCCACAGTCCTTTTGTGTTCAGTGAGGGGTGGTAATGCGGATTTGTTTTGTTCGGCTGCCGGCAGGCCCACGTTGGCTGCGACAACCGCACACGCTGCAATCAACAAATATCGTCTGTTCATAATTCTTCCGGCAAATTGCCGCCTTTATGCGTTTCGAGAGAATCGAGGGTACTTCGGAGTTCTTGTTTAAGATGCCTTAGACGGAGCAGGCTTTTAACTCGGGTTATCAGTTCTATACGATTTACCGGTTTGGTTAGAAATTCATCGGTGCCGCAATCGACGGCCCGCTCGTGGTCACCGACTTCATTGAGTGCGGTTACCATTATGATCTGAATATCTCGGGTTTCGGGGTCGCTTTTTATTTGTCGGCATACCTCGAAACCGGACATCTTGGGCATCATGATATCCAAGAGGATGAGGTCCGGTTTTTCCTCGGCTACTTTTTGCATTGCTTCCATTCCGTTGTAGGCGGGGATGGTGGTAACGTTGGGCACCTCTTCCATATATGCCACCAGAAGTTCGAGGTTCTGTACGTTATCGTCGACGATCAGAACCTTGGAAGGAGGCAGTGATTTTTCCTGGTTTTCAATCAATTGATTTCTCCCACGTTCGGGCCACGACAATTGGATAAGTGCCTTTACATAGGCGACGGCGACGGTTTGTACGCGGTGGCCGACTATGGACCACGATTATAAAGACCAAATCATCTTAATGCCAAGGGTATGTTTAAGAATCAGCTATCGGAAATTGCCGGTGCCCGCGTCTGCGTATGGGGTCGATTTTACGGTTATTGGAGTCCAAAGTGTTATCTTTTTGGGAATATTGTGTATAGTGGGCGAAAATGTATGTGAATGGGAATTGGTTTTTATGGTTTAGCCTCGGGAAATGCCATCTCTCCGTTGTCTTCGATTTTCATCCCTACCAGCCGATATACTTCCCCGGTGGCGGCCATTAGATCGCTTTCTGCATCCCCAACTAAGGAACTGTAATAGGCTAATAAGGTCATGGCGCTGGTTTTCTCACTCAAGGAAAGCAATACATCGTCGATAGTGATTGGATTTGTATCCCCATTGCCGCCGTTGCCGACATTCCCGCTGTTGAAATATCGCTTGATCCGCTCCTCAAACTCGGCACTGGTTTTTTTAATGTTCTCCAGGACCTTCAGTCTGATTTTATGGTTTGAGCGCAGGCTATCGCTCTCGGTGGTAATTTGTCGTCGTATTTTCATCCGTTCCGCTTCGATTTCAGCACGGAACTGACGAATCTGTGCCTCCGCCTTAAGCCTGGAGGCACTCAATACGCGAGAATCGTTAAGTCGAACACTTAATCCCGCACCGATCTCCCAACCGCCTACCCGATCGTCAAAAGTTTCGGCACCGAAGGCGAATTGGGTACCTTCCACAAATGCGGTTATATCGAACTTGCCTATGATGGCCTGATCCCGTTGCAGTTGGGCATCCTTGATAGCGTTATTAAGTACCTGGAATTTAGGATTGTTAATATAGGCTTCTTCCGTCATTTTCTCTCGTCCCTCGGGTGTTTTGGACATCTCAAGATAGGGACTGGCTTTATAGGGCGGCTCTTCAAGGATAAATTTATCATCAGGATAGAGGCCTAAATATGCTAATAGTCTGGCTAGTGAATCCCGGTATAAAGTGTGATATTGATCGATGTATACGTGTGTCTCACCAACTTCGGCTTCCAAACGCAACTTGTCTTCAGTTTTGCAGCGGGCGTCATTAATCAGCATCTCAATATCACGGTGCTTTTGTTGGTAAGCGCGGGCATAGTTTAAATACCTCAGTGTGGTGTAGTAGTAGCTCAGGGCGCTTTCCGTGTAATCGCGGTAGCGACTGAGATAATCCAATTCTGCCTCACGGGCGTTGGATTCCTGAAAGGCCTGGGAAATAACCCGGTTCTGTCGTTTCCTCGATCCTACAAAGGGGATTTCGAACCTGGCCCGGACCAATCCCCCGCTGCCCTGTTCCACCTCATCCTGGTCCTCATCCACTTCCCCGTATTCAAACCGGGATCCGCTCGCTCCACCTTCAACGCGGAGGATGGCCCCCTCAAAAGTTTCCTTTTCAATCCCCCCCACAATTTCTCCGGTCATACCTTCCGAATCCCGCCTCTCGGGGAATTCGGCTACATCGCCTTCGACCCTCATGAAAGGTTCAAACCGGCTAAGGTTAGTTTTAAATTCCTCCAAACCATACTGGGCGGCAACCATCTCCTCTCGAGAAGCTAATACGCTGGGATTCAGTTCGTATACCATGTGGATGATATTTTTGGGATTGATGCGTTGGGGTTGGGCCAGGGGGTCGGAAACCACGGCCGGCCGGGTTGCCGGGGCTTTGGTGTCTTCTGTTTTGGCTGGCGTATCCTCGATTTGCTGGCGGCGATTCACCCCTGCCGGTGCCGATACTATGGCCGACTCAATCTCGCGGCCCTGGGTGGACGAACACCCCGCCAGACCGACGCTTCCGACAATAATTATGCGTAGACACATAGAAAAAGCATATCGGTCAAAATTCAATGAGGTCCATTCCGGCATAATCTCTGCGACTCAACAATAGTGAAGCTGTTCCACACGGCTGAAAACCCCGCGGCATTCCACTTTATAACAGAAAACCACTCAAATTACGACCCCTCGCTCGCCGCTGCTTTGCTATGGTCACTATCGGCAGGAATGGTAGGATTTGCTTTAATTTGCAGTTGATAGTTGTGACTGATGCCGTAGCGTCTCTAAAGAAGTTTAAGAATTCGATCAATTCTGCTGGAAATATCGGCTGGTTCGCCCGGCCCTTCATAGGTCAAAGGTCCCTGGTAGCCGATGGATTGCAGTGCGGCTACAACTGCGGCCCAATCCACATCCCCCTCGCCAAGCGAGCAAAAGCCGTTCCTGTTGCCTGCATCCAGTTGAAAATCCTTGAGATGCACCCGGACGATTCGTTGGGCCAGGGTGGTGATCCAATCCTGAGGCACCCCGTATCTCATCACGTTGCCTACATCAAAATAAACACCAACCCACGGAGAATTGATCCGATCGATGAATTCGCGGGTTTCCACCGGTGAGATGAGGATGTTATCCCAGACATTCTCGATGGCGACGATCACGCCTCGAGTCGCGGCCTCGTAGGCCAGGTTTTTCAGCATATCGCAAGAGAAGGCCAAGGCGTCGGCATAGCCGATCTCGAGGGTTTTAGTCTTGGCCCGTCGGACCACCCCGGGCACTACCAACAGTACGGGGGACCCGATCCATCGGGCACGATCGAGGCCGGCTATGGTCAACTGATAAGCCTGTTCCCGTACCTTCGGATCGGGCGAAGCGTAAGATGTTTCCCAGAATAATCCGCAGGCCAATGAGGCAATTTGCAGGCCGGCATCCCGGATTGTTTGTCCCAACTCCCGGCATTTGGCCTCGGTGGTTTTGGGAGTTAATTTACCCTTGGCTTCCAGGGTTGGCTCGATGGCTTCAAATCCCGCCTCACGTGCCGCCTTGGCCGCTTCGGCAATGGATGTCTTACGATCAAATGTCCAGAGGTTAATGCCCTTGATCATGGTTGCCATTTTGGATGCCCCAATTGTATCGGATGTCGAAGCAAGTTTTAACTTACGAACCGCCCCTGAAACTTTCCCAATGCAACACGTCGTCGACTGACCGTTTCTTGGGGGCGGGGATGGCGGCCGGATAACCGATGGCGATCATGGAGACCAGCTTGTAATTCTCCGGCGCCCCGCACAGGGATACGATTTGGGGCGCGTATTGTTTTTTGTCGCCGGCCACCCAGCAAGATCCCAATCCCAAGGCGGTGGCGGCCAGCATTATGTTGGTGGTGGCGGCAGAACCGTCTTCCAGATAGTAGCGGGTCGGTTCGGACAGTACCACGATACAGGCCGGTGCATCGGCGATAAATTTTCCGTAGTCTGCCAGGTCGGCCAACTGGTGCCGCCTCTGCTCATCGGTAATCACCACGAATTCCCATGCTTGATCGTTATGGGCAGTAGGGGCGAGTCGGCCGGCGTCAACGATCTTGACTAAAAGATCCTGCGGCACCGGATCCGGTTTGTACTTGCGCACACTTCGACGAGTAACCAGGGCGTCTAACGCGTCCATAAAACACCACCTTTCTTTTATTAAGTCACGAACAGTTTAAACATCGGGGGCAAAAACACAACATGGATGACGTGTATTATCATGTCGGGTATATCGAGCTGATACATGAACTATAGTGGTTTTTTTCGTGCCCACCAGGATACCTTCCCATTATCGCAATATAGCCAATCCAAAGCACTCAGTTCGCGCGACTCGGCAATAAAGCCCTGGTCGTCTTCATCCATGCGCCAGACGGGGATATCGAGACATATTTCCCAGGTTTGGTCCTGGTTGTCGGAGCGGTAAGTCGGTTTGTTGTTAATCCCTATACCCCTTGCTAAAGGAAGGGGATGCTAAACACGTACTTTTTCCTATGGAAAAAGTGAACCAGACCCCGCGCAGAATTTAAATGGAATTCGTATTACATAATTGAATCCTGCCAATTTAAACGGCCTATATCCGATTTGATAGAACATGCTGGCCTTTAGTGTTTAATTAACCTACGCTTATATAGGGGACTGTATGTCGGTCCAGGTAAGCGAAGGTTAAATGGTGTTTATGAATTATGGAAAAATCGATCCTGCTATCTATCGGTGTGATGGTTCTTGTATTAGTTGTTGCGTTGGTATTGAGAAATGATCGAGAGGGCCTCATGACCTATGCAAGAACCGATGGCGCTGATTCCGTTCGCGTGCGGGCTCCTGAATTCATATCCGTGG
>CP070790.1:2295602-2298206 GCA_020346805.1 Planctomycetota bacterium | reverse complement strand
ATTCTCAGCGTTTCCTTTCAGCTCATCGGGAAAGCGCGAAAATTGGCTGATGAGCTGCAAACCTCCGTGGAGACGGTTTTACTCGGAGACAATATCCTCGAACAGCCCCGGGAATTGATTGCCGCCGGCGCCGACAGGGTCTACCTGGGAAACTCGCCGGAACTTTCTTTTTATCAACCGGAATTTTACGCCAAAATCATCGTCAAACTTGCCCGGGAGCGGAAGCCGCAGATCATGCTGCTTGGATCCACCTCGATGGGAAGGGAATTGGCCCCGCTGGTTGCCGCCCGCTTGAAAACCGGTTTGACGGCACACTGTATCGATCTGGTGCTTGACGAGAATCGAATTTTAGAACAAAAAATACCCGCTTATGGGGGATTGCTCTCGATTATCTGCCCGCAGAAACGACCCCAGATGGCGACCATTGCCAGCGGAGTGTTCCCGAAGCCTGACATGGATGCCGACCGGACAGGCGAGGTTATTCATTTGGAGATGCCGGATGACGTCCCAGGACGAATCGAAATCCTGGAGGTTGTCCGGGAAGAGCCGGAAGGTGTACCATTGGAATCGGCACCGATTATTGTTGCCGGAGGGGCAGGCGCCGGGGATCCGGATGGCTGGCAACAAATTACGGATTTGGCCAAGACACTGAATGCCGCGTTGGGTTGCACCCGTCCGGCAGTTGATGAAGGCTGGGCTGCTCTGGAAACGATGATCGGGCAAAGCGGTAAAATGGTGAGCCCGGAATGCTATATCGGGGTTGGTTTATCCGGAGAATTGCAGCATATGGTAGGTATTGTCGGTTCGCAAATGATGATAGCGATTAATAATGATGCCAAATCACCGGTGTTTGAACAGGTGGATTTCGGTGTTGTTGACGACTGCCGGGAATTTGTGCCGGTATTAACTGAAAAAATTAAAGAATATAAAGAGAAACAGGTTATCTGCTGATACTGACTTGCTTGGAAATGGAGCAATGAGGCGAAGCCTCCGAGTTCGCGGTTGATTTCTATTTTGCGGAATAAGAATCAGTATTAATTATTTTGCCTTATATAATGAATGGGATCCATAAGGTGAGTTATTT
Source organism: Planctomycetota bacterium (assembly GCA_020346805.1). GTDB lineage: Bacteria > Planctomycetota > Phycisphaerae > UBA1845 > PWPN01. Next base: position 2,297,122 of record CP070790.1, on the reverse strand, counting down.
TCACTTTTTTCTTGCATTCCTAAGTAAGCATGTGGCATAAGAAATAGCATCGGGAAATCTAACGTATACTAACGTATCTGGGTCGCGGATAGAATTGAAACATAGAACGGAAAAGAGAAAGGCGTAACGATAAGTTTTTAACAATTAAAACCTTAAGTCGCTGGATAAGTCCTCGAATTCATCCAGCCCATGAAAGGAGGAATTGCCAATGTCGAAATTAAAAGAATTAGAGCAATTGTTCACTGAAGGTAAAATAACTCGCCGTGAGTTTATCGGACGAGTATCTGCGTTAGGCCTCATGGCCGCGGTTTCTCCGGCCTTGTTAAACACCAAAGCAGAAGCTGCAACCCCCAAACGAGGCGGTCGGTTGATCATCGGATCTGCCGGCGGTTCGACCACCGATTCCATGGAACCCGGAACGTTGGCGCAAAGCATGCCGCAGATGTGCAATCAAACCATCCGGAGTAATCTTGTAGAAATCAATTACAAAGGTGAAGCGGTTCCCGAACTGGCCGAAAGCTGGGAAGCCTCAAAGGATGCAAAGACATGGACTTTCAAGCTGCACAAGGGGGTAGAGTTTCACAACGGCAAAACCATGGACGCCGAGGATGTGGTGTATTCCTTTAATGAGCACCGCGGAGCGGATACCAAATCGGCGGCTAAGGGAATTATTGAGCCTGTGCAAGACATCAAGGCAGACGGTAAGAACACGGTGATCTTCACCCTGCAAGAAGGTAACGCCGACTTCCCCTTTATTGCCAGTGACTATCACATCCCGATCGTACCCAAAGGCACCAAGGGAAAAGAATATGAGAAGGGCATCGGCACAGGTCCTTTTATACTGAAAGCCTGGGAGCCCGGCGTCAGGTTCTTTGCCACGCGTAATCCCAACTACTTCAGAGAAGGCCGCCCCTACTTTGACGAAGTTGAGGTCATCGTGATTGAGGACACCATTGCCAGAACCAATGCCTTAAAGACCGGCCAGATCCAAATGATGAACCGCTGTGATCCCAAAACCTTTCATCTGCTCGAAAGGGCCCCCGGCGTTAAGGGCTTGAAGTTAGAAGGCGCCAGGCATTACACTATCCCCATGCTGACCACCATAAAACCCTATGACAACAACGATGTCCGGCTGGGACTCAAATATGTCATTAACCGTGAGCAGATCATCAAACAGGTTCTGCGCGGTTACGGCTATTTGGGCAATGATCACCCGATTCCGCGCAACAACAAATATTTTGCCAAGGATCTACCTCAGAGAAGGTATGATCCGGACAAGGCCAAGTTTCATCTGAAAAAGGCCGGGATGCTGGACCACACCTTCAATCTGCATGCTGCCGATGCCGCCTATCCGGGCGCTGTCGATGCGTCTGTGCTGATCCAGGAATCAGCCGCCAAGGCCGGGGTCAAGATCAAGGTCGTGCGCGAGCCGGACGACGGCTACTGGGACAATGTCTGGATCAAGAAAGAATGGGTCCAGTGCTATTGGAGCGGTCGACCGACGGCGGACTGGATGTTCT
>CP070790.1:2290979-2295502 GCA_020346805.1 Planctomycetota bacterium | reverse complement strand
GTATCCCGTCGTCCCAGCCAGTTCAGAGCAAGCTCATCCAGACCAATCGAACGTAAGGCCACATTTACCAAGCCCCAATCAAAGTTAAAAATCCAGCGGAAAACCAGCCCTACGATAACCCCGGAGACTAACAGCGGGGTGAACCAGGCGGTCCGGTAGAACCGGTGCAGGGGCACTTTGAAGTAGACCAGGAACGCCAAGGCATTGGCGGTGATAAACTCAATGGATGGTCCGACGGTGCCCCAAATGAGGGTGTTTTTCACCGACAGAATAAAAATATCATCTTCGAACAGCTCCCTAAAATTTTGCAGGCCGACAAAAGAAGTAATTAATTCGCCTTGAATCGGGGCAATGGTGTGCACGGAATTCCAAAATGTCTGCACCAACGGGGAAAGCACAAAGATGAGAAAGTAGACCATGGCCGGACCAATAAACATAATAATGGCTCCCCACGGCCGGCGGGTTTTTCTTCTGACCGCGAACTGTTCTTGGGAAGGTACAGTCTTTGTTGTCATAAAAATTCGTCCTCAGCGCAAGATTATGACCAGGGGCGGAATATAGCGTGGATCCTTATCCCGCCCCTCAGACTAATCCTTTACAATTTCATTCATCCGGAACTGATTGACGGATTTGTCCGACATTCTGGGAGGACCGGAGGGTGTGGGGGGTGTCTCCCCAATCCTCCCTGTGCTTCCCAAAAATTTCGGACACACCCCTGATTGCCTACTGACACAAATTACTGTCTAACATCTCTACGGCTTCATCCACTGTAACCAGATCAAGCGGGAGTCCTTCGTTCAGCGCGCTTACGACGGCGTCATTGAAATCGCCGCAGCGTGCGCTGATAGCCAGCCCCGTGGGCAGACTACCATAGGCTTTGTCAAATTCTGCCCAGTACCAGTCCCATTTACCGGCCTCAAAGCCCAATTCGTCCAATAATTCAGGCGTGGGCCAATCTTGTTCTTGATCATACACCACGGCTGAAGGAATATTAGTCAACGCTGTCCACAAAGCGCCATACTTGGGTTGGGAGAAGTGAGCTAGAATATCCTTGGACACCTCCGGATAGGGCGTAGAGGAAAGGACGCCATAACCCGACTCGTAGCCTACCCAAATGGTGTCGCAGGCCTGGCAGCCGTCCATCTTCGGGTAGCGCAGCATCCCAAAGTGCCAGTTGGGGTCCTGACCACCCTCTTCCACCGCCTTGAAGGCCCGGCCCGTATACCAGGAGGGGATATAGAACATACAGGCCTGGTGTTGGGTGTGGAAGTAAGCGTGGGTTTCATCAAGGGTCATGGTGGTAAAGGTATCCGGCCACAGCCCAGCATCTCGGAGTTGGACCGAGTATTCCAGCGCCTTGCGGGCTTCAGGGGTATCCCACGACTGTTTGCCACTCTCGTATTTCTGGAACTCCTCCGCCCCGACCAGATTAAAGAGCGCATACTGCACGGGATAGACCCCCGGATAGGGCCGGTTGCCAATCGCATCGGAGACGCCCGCATAGCCGGCATCATTGCATTTCTGCACCACGTCCAGAAACTCTTGCTCGGTGAATTGGCGATCTTCGGGTACCTCGATGCCGAGTTCTTCAAAGATATCGGGGTTGTAGAAGAGCATGAACACACTGAAACCAATGTTGAACTTGTAAACGCCCGGATAACCCTGGTCGGGATACGTGCCGTCAAGCTCTGTGCCGGGGATGAAGTTTTCCCAGGGCAGGGCGTCGGTCAAATCCAGCAACCAGCCCGCCTCGACCCACTCGATCACTTCGGTATCGAAGGTCGTAATGTCTGGCGCGCCTTTACCCGCGGTCATGGTGCTGCGGATGGCGGCGCGGAGGGGGTTTTTATCCCACCAGGTCAACACAATGTCCACGTCGGGGTGTTCAGCCTCGTAATCGGCGACCAACCTTTCGATCATGGCTCGTTTGCTGGGCTGGTCGGCAAAGTGGCTCCACCAGGTAATGAGAATGGGTCCGTCACCGGCCTGAGCGGCCTCAGGTGTGGCCGTGACCACCACTTCTACTTCTACCTCTTTCTCAACGACTTTTTCAACCTCAACCTCTTTGGTCACGACCTTCTCAACCACTTGCGGTTCTGAAGCGCCGCAGGCAGTTACCAAAAATAACAGCAGCAAACTCACCAAAAGTAGAACGGTGACTGTTCGTGTGCTAAACATCATTGTCCTCCTAAAAATATAAATCTTCTTATTGTTGAAATTTGATTTACCAAATCTACTCCGGCCATACATTACTGACCTACCTTCACTGGACTACCAATCAGCTTGAAAGGATCTATTAGGTTCTTAATTTGCCTCCTTTCTCTGCCTCAGCCGGCTCAGAAATCTATTGCGGTTACTGTTTTAAGTGTGTGGTGCTAAATGAAAGGTACTGATCAGAGACAAGGATTTTGATCTGCTGCGGACTGCGCAATTCCTGGCTTTATCAGTTTTCATCCACCGTACTTGACCGATCTCATGGGCGGTGCAGGGAACGACTTAGGTGACTGAGGCTATGATCATATGTTCTTCAAAAGCATCGTTTGTGAGGAGGTGTTTTTGGAGATCAGTCGACTAATTGGCTTGTGTTTTGCTGAACAAGCGAGTATCTAATTGACAAATCACTTGTTCTGTGGTAGTGTGGTAGTACCACGCGTCCACTGTACCATGAAGTAGATGATTTGTCAATAATTACTTTAATAAATGTCTCGGCTTATCAGTAATCCATCACCACCAAATATTAGGGAGTGCGGCCATTTGAGGAAGCTCCTAATCTTAGTTGGCCAGAGGTAGCCGTATGTCTAGCGCCACGGTTGCTAAATTTCGAGCCGTCTCTCATCGCCGTTTAGCGGAAGAGATTGCCGACCAAATTGAGCGGATGATTCTAAATCACGAATTACAGATTGGTGATGCTTTGCCGCCAGAGCGTGAACTGGCGGCTCAATTGCAGGTCAGTCGCAATATCCTGCGAGAGGCAATTACCATGTTGGCGCAGAAGGGGTTGTTGGAAGTGCGGCCAGGGTCGGGTACTTTTGTCGCCCGACCAAGTGCTGAGTTTCTGGAGGATTCCATTTCGTTCCTCATTCGCTTCAGTAAAACCGCGCTGTATGATTTGCTCGAAGCTCGCCTCCTGATTGAGGTTGAGATTGCGGGCCTGGCGGCCGAACTGGGCACTGAGCAGGACATAGCGCTGATTGCCGAGCGTCTTACGCAATTAGAAGCAGAATCGGATGATCTTGACGCGTATGTGGAAGCCGACATACGTTTCCACACCGCTTTAGCCAGAGCAGCCAAAAACGAGATTTATCGCCTTTTGCTCAGTTCAATCCGGGGTGCACTGCGGCAGAATATCCGCTTTTTCGTCAAACACAACCCGGCTGTATTGGAAGAAGCTCATCTCTACCACCAGCGCATCCTGCAGGCCATCCAAAAACGTCATCCTGAAGAGGCCCGGGCGGCAATGCGTCAGCATCTTGAGGTTGCACACCGGGGCTTACAGGAATTGGAAGGGCAAGAAGAGCATTTCCAGTCGAAATAAGAGAACGTTAGCGATTCTCAAATTGGCCCCTATTCTACAACAGGGAGTGGTATCACATCCATATGGTGTCGAAAATGGCGGATAATAGGGAAATATCAATATTCCAAGCTGTATCCCATCGCCGTCTGACCGAAGATATTGCCGATCAAATTGAGCGTCTTATCCTCAATGAAGAGCTGAAAGTCGGTGACATTTTGCCGCCAGAACGGGAACTTGCCGCTCAGATGCAAGTCAGCCGGAATATCTTGCGCGAAGCCATCAAGGTATTAACCCAGAAAGGATTGCTGGAGGTGCGCCCTGGCTCCGGCACCTATGTAGCTCGTCCCACTGTTGAATTTCTGCAGGATACTCTCGACTTCTTCTTTCGTTTCAGTAGCTCTGCCCTATTTGATCTCATTCAAACACGCCGCTTACTTGAAGTTGAAATTGCCGGATTGGCGGCTCAACGGGCTACCGCCGAAGACTGTCAACTTATTGAGACTCGGCTCAATGAGATGGAGGCAGTGATTGACAACCCCGACGCCTATATTGAGGCGGATATTCACTTTCACGAGGCCCTGGCCACGGTGGCTGATAATGGAATCTTGCGGCTTCTACTCAATTCTATCCGGGGTGCTTTGCGCCGGAATATTACCATTCTGGTCAGGTATCATCCCTCGGCTGTGGAGACGGCGATGCAGTACCACCGTCGTATTGTCCAGGCGGTTCAGCAGCACAATATTGAAGCAGCGTGCCTGGCCATGCGTGAGCACGTGGAAGACGTAGGGCGCGGCCTGCGCGATTTAGAAGCGCAAGGGATTACCCTCTCCCAGGACTAAATAAATACAAAAAGAAAGGATGAAACAGTGACCTTGCAACCGTGGCATACTGGACATTGGTTTGTCAGCCCCTGGAATTACCTGCCTGAAGTGACCAGGCCGTTCCACTTTCCGGAAAAAATAGAAATTCATGACCTGACGGTGCGGGATGGCGAACAACAGGCCGGTAT
>CP070790.1:2284115-2290879 GCA_020346805.1 Planctomycetota bacterium | reverse complement strand
TAGGAGTGACTCATGCCGACATACGATTATGAATGCGACACCTGCGGACACACATATGAACTGTTTCAGTCAATCACTGCCAAACCGATCAAAAAGTGTCCGGAATGCGGCAACAACACGGCAAAACGTCTGATTGGTGCCGGTTCGGGTATAATCTTCAAAGGATCGGGTTTCTATCAGACGGATTATCGCAGTGAACGCTACAAGAAAGCCGCCAAGGCCGAAACCGATACCGCGTCCGAAAATGGACAAAAAGATAAAACCTCAGATAAAAAGAAAACGTCGGAATCCAAAAAAACCGGTACTGACAACTAGCTCATATCCATGTACCATAAAAGACAGGTTTACATAAAGACAAGACAGGTTTTAACTGCGATATCCAGACAAAAAAGTCATATATGTACACGCTAAAATGTCCAATTTGCCAGCATCAGGTCACATATCCATCGGAGGAAAAAGCAATCTATCTCCCCTTCTGCAGCAAAAGATGCAAACTTATCGATCTGGGCAGATGGCTCAATGAAGAATACCGCATCATAGAAGAATTGCCCCACTCGGACGCGCTAATGCGCCAAGAAAAATCGCCTAAAGATCGGGAACGTGACCATAATACCCCTACCGAAGGCGATAACGTCTGATTTTGCAGATATTTATGAGTTTCCAGGCTGGGGCAAAAAGGTATTGCTGTGGACGTAAACAAGCGTATAATACCTGCCGGTGAATTGTGTGGTAAATATGCCCAGCTGAAAGGTTATTTCGGTACAAATGTCAACAAATCGTCGTATCGTTGCATATACCAGGCGCGGGATAACGATACGTATCTTAAATGTCAAATAAAATGTTTATCCCCCATTACTTTTGGAGGATCGATCAATGTCAGATCAGCCTGCCGAATTCAAATGGACCAATTGGTCGGACAATTTCCCCTTTACCCATATTTTCCGAACGTTCAAGATGGCAATTCACCCCGGAAAACTGGGATTGGCTCTGGTCGGTATCCTTTTGACCGTGCTGTCGGGGTATATCCTCGATGGAATCTGGAGCACCGGCCACAAATCCCTCAGCGGTGAGGTACATGCATTCTGGCAGATGCCGAACATCGATCAGTGGCGCGAACAAAAACAACAAACCCAACTTCAGAAACTCCAGACGATTTATTCCACGGTGATTAAAGATAAGATCCCCGGGAAACTCAAAGATCGTTTCAATGAAAATCCAAACAAAGAGGTCAACCGTGCCTTGGAAAAACTTAAAGATAAATATCAGAGTGCCATAATCGATGCCGATGACCAGCAGACTGCCGAGATCGCACGACGGTACAACGCCACATATGCAGAACTAAAATCCCTTAAACCGGTGGGCATATTCAAAAGCTTTGTTTCCTATCAACAAACAGTGTGTCATCAACTTCTGGATGCGGCCCGTTCCCTGAATTTCACCGGGCAACTCGACGACGTACTTCGCGGGAGACACAGGATCACCGCTCAACCTGGAACAAGAAATCTGACGGGAATAGGTGTTGTCCCCTGTCTGATGTTGATGGCCCGCGGGGAGCAATGGATGATGATGGAGCATCCGCTGTACTTCCTGTTGTTTGCGGTTGTTACTTTGGTAATCTGGTCTTTAATCGGGGGCGCTATTTGCCGGATTGCCGCCCTCCACTTCACGCGGGACGAACGGATCTCCTGCAAAGAAGCCCTGGGATTTGCCAGCCGCAGGTTTGTGGGTTTCTTCACCGCCCCGCTGATTCCAATCGGACTGATAATTTTCATCGGTTTAGTATTAACGTTCGGCGGCCTGGTAAGTGCAATTCCATATTTTGGGGAGATACTTGCCGGTGTAGCCATGGGATTGGCTCTAATCGGCGGTTTTCTTATGACGCTGGTGATAATCGGTTTACTCGCCGGTGGCAGTCTTCTTTGGCCGACTATCGCCGTCGAAGGCTCAGACAGCTTTGACGCCATGTCCCGCAGTTGCAGCTACATATATTCCAAGCCGTGGCGGTCCGGCTTCTATGCCTTGGTAGCCATGGTATATGGCTCCATATGCTACATGTTCGTTCGTTTCTTTACCTTTATCATGTTGAAGGGTACACGATTTTTTGTCGATATCGGAATGGGAGCAACGGATCGCCCGGGTACGGGAATAGCCGGGGCAACCAAGCTGGATACCCTTTGGCCCCAACCGACTTTCGGTAATTTCAGGCCTCCGACAGCTTCCTTGGGGATGGAAGGTTGGGATCCTGCCGGCTGCTTCTTGATCGGAATCTGGTTACTAATCGTGGTCGGCCTGATGGTCGCTTTCCTGATATCGTTTTATTTCTCGGGCTCGACCATTATATATTTCCTGCTGCGTCGTGAAGTTGATGCCACCGATATCGAGGACGTATACCTGGAAGAGGAAGAGGAAGCTGAAATGGGGGAAGAAACCGCTGCGGGTGAGGTAACAGCAGCCGAATCGCCGGAAACAGAGCCTGAAGATACGGAGGAAACCGCCTCCGCGGATGATGAGGAAGAATAAACAAACGACAAACAGGTTCAAACAGATAAAAACTCGTATCATACGGGATCAACATGGAAGAAACGGTCGGTACGGAGCCGGCCGTTTTTTCTGGGTATTTACCCAGCCGGCCCCAGCTCTTAGCCCGCATATTTCACGGGCTGGTTTGACAAGATATTATAGACCAAACATCGACAAATCCGATGCTATCGAATAAATAGAAGGCCGGATTGTCGTAATGTTTAATACAACATCAGCAAGAATTGCCCTTCGGTATGCTCAGGGCTTTGGTGGATGATAAATAATGGCAAATGAATGGGAATTTGCAAAAACGACCGGCAAGTGTGCCAAAACAGGCCGACCGTTGGCCGAAGGTGAGGCTTATTATGCGGTTCTAATCGAAAATCCCGATACTTTTGAACGCCGGGATTACTCCTTCGACGCCTGGGATGGGCCGCCGGAGGGCAGCTTCTGCTATTGGCGAGGAAAAATCCCCATCCGCGAAAAGAACAAAACAATGGCCGTCGATTTCGAGGTACTTACTCATCTGTTCCTCAGGCTGGAAGATGCCGACTCGGAACCTAAACAGCGCTTCCGCTTTATGTTGGCCCTGCTGCTGATGCGAAAAAGACTGCTGAAACTCGAACAGACCCTTCAGCAAGACGAACATGAGTATTGGATCTTGCGATTGGTTAAAGATCAGAGTCAACACAAGGTGTTGAATCCACAACTGACCGGCGAACAGGTGGACCAGTTATCCCAACAATTAACCACCATCCTCAGCGGCGACGTCAAGGCAATCGAAACACTGGACCACCATGAAAATGATTCCATGGCCGAATCGGAAATAGAAGACGCGTCCGAAACCGAAACGAATCCCGACATTGTTAATACAGAAAGCGAGGATGGGATTGCAACACCATAAACTGATAACCATACCGGTACTCACTTTAATGTCATTAATATGGTTCGGCCTGACAGGCTGTGATGCGACATCAAAGAAACATCCATTCGGTACCGAACCGCTCGACGACGCCCCCATGGAAACGGTAATTGCCCGGATCAATCAAAACAGTGCGGGAATGAATTTCCTGATGAGAGCAATAGGCGACGCCAGAGGAGAATACGTTAAACCGGACGGCAGTCGCAACTCATTCCACTTGCGTAATATTCTTCTATATCGCAAACCCCGAAACTTATATTTGCAACTCGAACACTCGATGAGCGGCGTGGTAATGGAAATCGGCTCGAACGACACTGAATTCTGGGTATGGTCAAAACAGGGCGATCAGCAATACTGGTGGGGCCTGCATTCAAAGACAAGTGAAGCCGATGAAATCAATATCCCCGTACGTCCCGACCATTTATTAGCCGTTCTGGGCTTGGGGGATTTACCGAAAGACACCACTGGAGACAACGGTCCCGTTTTTCGAGTGAGATCCGACCACTATGAGTTGATGTTCATGGATCGCACCGAGAAAGGCCAACTATACATTACCAAAACCCTGTGTATCGAACGCCGGGAGCCCTTTCTTATACGTGAGATAATATTTTCAAATCTCAGCGGCCGTCAGATCATGAATGCAACACTTTCCAAATACAAAACAATCGAAGGAAGTAACGTGCTGGTACCCCATCAAATCGAGATACTCAGCTTAAAGAGTAAGAATCACCTGAAGCTGGACTTCGACAAAATGGAAAGATTCGATAATCCCGCCGCGGAAGAGCAACTGATTTCCCAATCGCCCCGCCAACGCGGAGAACGGCTCGGACATGTGGAACGGATCGATGAGCCGTCTCAGTTATCGCTTCCCCCGACTCTATCGCCCACAACTCCATCCGACAACCAGGTGAAACCTTGATGCAACGAAAATATTCATCTCAATTAGTATGCCTCATAATTCTACTATCCTTAACTCCAGTATTTTCTACGGAAAACACACTTGGATCTTATGAGCTGTCCGTTGCAGGTAATAATCAGGTAGTCTGGCTCATCGTCGGCCATCGCGAGCAGGAGCAGCAGATTTTACAACGTTTCTTCTACCTCGACACTTCATCGGAATCGGAAAAAATTCGACCGGCCTGGGGTGTGGGGCCGCAGATAGGACAAATTATCCGCCAAGCGGCAATCGACGAAAATACTCATGTTTTTTATAAAGACGGAACTCATTATCGCTACCGGAAATCAGGTGCGGATCGGCAAATCCGATTGCCCAACTCCGTCATCCCCAAGGCAATCGCCGGCGAATTCGGTCCAGGCGTTAAACATCCACAACTGTGGGCGGTGGTTGATGCACAAACCGCCGATCAGGTGGATATCAATTGGCAGCAAACCCTGGCCGATCGGGCCAGAGGGGACCAAGACGATAATTCACCCTCACCAAAGACCCAAGTACTCCTTATAAGCAGACCCTCAATCGAACGATCCCCAGGAACATACTATTTGATTAAATATTACGGGATAAACTGGCAGCCGGGCTTTCCCGCCCCGGACGATTTCATTGAGAGCGAACGAGTCTGGCTGTGCGCAAGCGACAAACAACATCATTTATTTTGGCAGCCCCATAGCGACGATAACCAAATATTTTATGCCTGGCGGGAAAACAATCTCTGGAAAACCGGACCATCAATATTAGTTTCCAATCCCCTTCATAACGCTGTCGCGAGCTTGAGCGAGAACAAATTGTATTTTGCCGTCCTGATCGAAGACCGCGATCAGCCCAATAAGTTACGAGGTGAGTATTGGGCCCGACCAACCGATACAGACCAAATAAATTCCCAAGATTGGGTACCGCAACCGGAATTATCCTCCTCAGACGACCAGGAGCTGATATTGCCAACAGGCACAGCCCTCGGAATTTACCGTAACCAACTGGTTTTTTTGCGAATGAACCAGGGCGATGCAGAAGTGGGGCTTTGTCCTCTTGGCGGTAAATTACGGGCCGAGTCTTTCCGAAAGGTGCCCCTGCAGCTTACAGATCAAGGATTTGGCGACCAACCGGGGACAGAAGACATCATAACCTTCGCTATTGTCACGGCCGCATTATTGTTAGTCTTCTGGCGACGTCAGACGAGTATTTTATATCCGGTGATTTTGCCTGCGGACCTTTCAATAGTCGGCCTCGCAAAACGGGCCCTGGCCGCTGTGATCGACCTGGCACCGGCGGCTATGGTAATAATCAGTATATACTATACGCCGCTAATGGAATTTCTCGACGAATTCCAGGCCGCTTCAAAAAATCCCGAACAAGCCGAGGCCATTATATTTCCAAAGGATTTATTCTGGGCATGGACCTGGCTTACCATCGTTTATACCGCCTACTGCACCTTTTTTGAAATAATTATGTTCGCAACCCCGGGGAAGAAATTGTTCGGTGCCCAAGTGTTGTCGGAAACACTCGAACCGCCCGGTTACATCCAGATTGTGATTCGCAACCTATCGAGACTGGTCGAACTTACACCAATATTTTATATCTGGCCCTTCATGATGATAATTTTTTTCACTAGAAACTGCCAGCGCGTCGGCGACCTGGTGGCCCGCACTATTGTGGTTGAGAGACAACAACCATTTATCGATAAAACTCAAGACATAGGAAACAAATAACAATATTTTAAGAAGAGTTGAGAGAGGATTGCTTTAAAATCGGCCATACTTCTTAAGCAAACGTTGTTGCCTTTCATCGACCTTACGTTCTCGATCGGATATGCTCGCCAGTTCCCGCCAGACGGTTATGAAGTCTTCGGCCGGTCGCCTCATACCATCGAGATATCGTTTGAGAAACCTCAACCTGTCCGTCACGCTCACTCGACGGCAATTGACATAGTCCAACATTTTACCCTGAGAGAGGCCCCTTGAGGGACGCTCCCGAGCTTTCCATCCAGCACCTTCTGGTGAAATTTTACACAAAATCCTTTGGCTGCGCTGCATTGCTGCCGATGAGCATGGACGTTAGACTTTATAAATGGGTAATGAAATAAAATAGCTTTTATGATATACTGGACTGGGAGGCAAAATTATGGAAAAACTATTGGTAAACACGGATAAATACGATGGGCAATATGTAGCAATGGTAAGCGCGGAAGATAATACCATCGTAGGCGCCGGAAAAACACCGGAAGAAGCCTTGAATGAGGCAAGAAAAAAAGGTGTTGAAAATCCTTTTCTCCTCTACGTTCCTGATAAAAACTTAGTACATATTTACTATGCTTATTGAAAATTACCCTTTCATTGTTACTCATCCCGGCGATATGGCCCGGCCGTACTT
>CP070790.1:2278775-2284015 GCA_020346805.1 Planctomycetota bacterium | reverse complement strand
CATATTACGGGTGCTAAAAACGGGGCTAGCGGCGAAACCGGGGCCATGATTCTCAAAGCCAATATCCCCCTGCTGCGAGGGGCCGGCCGGGTAGCCTACGAATCACGCTATCAGGCCGAACGGGACCTTATCTATGCCGTCAGGACCTTCGAACGTTTTCGCCGATCCCTGGCCGTCGATATTGCCAGTGATTATTTCAATCTTCAACAACAACGACAGGTAATTATAAATGCCGATCTAAGCATCCAGTCCTATAATTACGCAGCGGAAAGAGCAAAAGCACGATGGGAAGCAGGATGGGAAATTGCTTTGGATGTAGGACGTGCCGAACAAGAAAGACTCCAAGCAATCAGTGGCAAAATTGATGACATCGAAACATATCAGACTAACCTCGACCAATTCAAGATCAATATCGGCATGCCCATAGACACCCCTAGTGACGTTCCATATCCCGAGTATCCTACTACCAAATCAGGCAAAACAGGAAAAATGGAAGCCGAGTCGCTCGAAGAATCCATCCGCATGCCCGAGGTTATGGAAAAAGAGGCTATTCGCGTGGCCTTAAAATACCGACTTGATCTGCTTAACAATTTCGATTTTATTGACGATTCCAGACGTGGCGTTTGGATTGCCCAGAATAATTTGCTGCCCGACCTGGAAGCTTTCGGCAGCGTCCAGATGGATACCAATCCTTCTGAATTGGGATTTACAAAATACAACACTGAGAGAACAACCTGGCGTGCCGGCCTGACTCTTGAGTTGCCTCTTGATCGTAAAGAAGAACGAAATACCCTCCGTTCAGCAGTGATTTCAAAAAGACAGGCGGAACGAAATTACGAATTGGCCAAAGATAGGGTTCGTCTTGAGGTACGCAGGGCCATACGACGTGTCCAGCAGGCCAGAACCTCATTGGATATTCAAATCATGAACCGTGACCTGGCCCTGAAACGGCGACAAGCCGCTAAAATCCGGCTTGATAAAGGGCAGATCAACAACCGCGATTTAATCGAAGCCGAAGAAGACCTGCTCGATGCTCGAAATAGTTTGGCCCAGGCCCAAGCCGATTTACGACTGGCCATCCTTCAGTTCAGGCGGGATACGGGCACCCTGCGTATCGATGATGAGGGGAAATGGCTGCCCACAAAAAAGAAAACAAGCCGGGGTGGTTAATGATCCCTGTTTGCGATATAATAAATAATGTTTGATTAGGGGGCCATGCCGATAAATTAGCAAGGCCAGGGAGACTCAACAAAAGTTGTAGAGGATCGATAAATTGGGATCAATGCAGACCGATACACCAATCACCACACACCAGGCTACGGCCACCGACTCGCAATCGGCCGCTAGCGGATGGGCCCCGTCAGCAGCGCCTCCAATCATCGGCAAGCTAAACAAAAAATTGATAGTCATACTGATTGCAGCGATCATAATTATCCCCACCGCCTACTTCGGTGTACACGGCTTATTAGGCCAGGACCAATCCGAAAACGTACAGCTATATAAAGTAGTCAGACGAAGCTTCCCCATCATACTGCAGGAAAAAGGCGAACTCCAAGCCGCAAATTCCATCGATATCAAGTGTGAACTTGAGGGCCGTTCGACCATTATCACTTTGATTGATGAAGGAAAACAAGTTAAAAAAGGTGAATTGCTCGTTGCACTGGCGAGCGATGAAATAGACGAGGAACTTCGCGAAGCGGAGATCAGGGTGGCCACAGAGCAAGCTGATTATGAAGCCGCCGTCAAAGAACATGAAATCCTAAAGGATGAGAACGCCAGCAATATTCGCAAGGCGGATTTAAAATTGAAGCTGGCCAAACTTGCTTTGGAAAAATACGAAAAAGGAGAAGGAGTAGAACTCCGAAAGGACGCCGAGTTGGCCCTGGATAAAGCCAATTACGATATCGAGCGAGCTGAGAAGGAATTAAAAGACGCTCGTGTACTTCATGAACAAGGTTTCGTCACTGATATTGAATTGGAAGATTATATACGCGCCCAAAAAACAGCCGCGTGGGATCGTGAAAAAGCCATTCTAGCCGAAGAAGTACTTGAGAAATATACCATTCCCATGTCCATGGAGGAAAAAAAATCAGACGTCGTTGAGGCCGAGAAAGAATTGAAAAGAACCGAAAAAGAAGCCTCTGCTTCGGAGGCCAAGTCCGAAGCCAAAGTCAATGCCGCTAAAAGTGAGTTCGACCTGGTGCAGGAAAAATTGGCTAAGCTTAAGGACCAGAAAAAGAAAGCAACCATAAAAGCCCCTGCAGACGGTATGGTAGTCTATACCAGTTCTGGATCAGGTCATCATTACCGTGAAGACAAGCAGATAGAACTTGGTGCCCAGGTATACGAACGACAATCACTCATCGAACTGCCCGATACCTCAAAAATGAAGGTGGTCATCCGCGTGCATGAAGCCAAGACCGAATTGTTGGAGATCGGTCTGCCCGCCGTCGTCGAAATTGAGTCCCATTCCGGAAAACAATTTACCGGCAAGGTATCAAAAATAGGCGTCCTTGCCGACTCGCGAAATCGCTGGCTGAATCCCAATCTGAAAGAGTATGAAACCGAAATATTACTCAACGGAGAATTCACCGATCTCAAACCCGGGATCACCGCACACGCTAAAATCCAGGTCACCGAATTAAAAAATGTATTCGCCGTCCCCGTTCAATCCATATTCGGTAAAGGAGGGAAATATTATGTTTTTATTGATAAACGGGGAGAATTCGCACCCGCCGAAATTGAGGTGGGCCTTTCAAGTAATGAATATGTGGAAGTTACCAAAGGCCTGAAGGAAGGACAAATGGTAAGTCTGGTGATTACTGACGAAATGAAACTGAAAATCCCTGACAGTAAAGGTAAAGAAAAATCTAAAGCAATGCCTTCTGAAACGGCTAAAAGGAAAACTTCGCCTCGACGTTTGAAAACAAGACCCAATGCTCAAAAATGACAAATTACCACCATGTCCCATCAACCAAAAACATCAGCTCATCGTCAAACGCCAATAGCACAAACCGCATCGGGTAATGGGCGGGTTTTGGCCGGTCTGGCCGATATCGTCAAAATCTACACAATACCCGGCTCGCCCGTTGAGATACCCGCTATCCGCGGTGTATCTATTGAGGTAAAGGAGGGTGAATACGTTGCCATATGCGGTCACAGCGGATCCGGCAAAAGCACATTATTAAACCTCTTGGGCTGTCTCGATCATCCCACTTCCGGCCGATATACGCTGGGTGGTTTAGATGTGTCCAAACTTGATGATAACGCCCTGTCGGAAATCAGAAGCCAACGTTTGGGATTTGTCTTTCAGAGCTTCAATCTGATACCCCAATTGACCTTACTGGAAAATCTGGAAGTCCCCCTGATTTACCAGGGTATCTCCCCCATCCTTCGTCGCCAGCGGGCCTTGGAGTTCATCGAAAGAGTGGAACTAAGCGACCGGATAAATCATCGCCCTATGGAACTTTCCGGCGGGCAGCAGCAGCGCGTGGCTATCGCTCGCGCCATGGTAAACGATCCTTTACTAATACTGGCCGACGAACCAACCGGAAACCTGGACACCGCAACCGGAGAAATAATCCTGAAATTATTCGACCAATTACATAATGAAGGCAAAACTATCATACTCATCACCCACGAACGTAGTGTAGCCGAACACTGCCGGCGCATAATCACCCTGCGTGACGGGTACGTGATCGAAGATATCGATACCAGGAGCAATACATCAAAGCCCTAAAATATATCAGAGTCCTGAGGGTAAGCGATGGGTTTATCACGATACTGAGATTAGAAAATTAACCGCGGTTCAAAGAGGCAAGCGTTTTCAGCTAAATAAAGATTAATAACCATGTTCAGCGGACTGGCCATTGAAACAATTCGCATCGGGGTCAAGAGCATACGCTTACACAAGCTCCGTTCGTTCCTGACCGCTCTGGGCATCATCTGTGGCGTCGGCGCTGTTATTTGCATGCTTTCTATTTCCGAAGGCGCTTCCGAAGCCGAGATGATCTTGATCAGGCTGCTCGGCACCCAAAATGTGATCGTCCGATCGATCAGGCCACAAGGTGGAGGCGACGTCGCTGAGGAACAAGCCTATCTGCTGGACTACGGCCTGAACAGAACGGACCTTGCCATAATCGAAAATACCATCCCGCACATTCAGCGGGTGGTCCCACTTCGCGAAGTGGCCTACGAAGTCAGCTTTGGCCCCAAAAGATTCCCCGTAAAGGTCGTCGGAACACTGCCAACATTTTTTAAAACCATACATGTAAATATCGCCCAGGGCAGAGCTATCCAACCGATCGATAATGAAAAAATTGCAAAAGTATGCGTAATCGGTGACGAAATCAGGGCCCAACTCTTTGCTTACCAAGACCCTATCGGAAGATCTATTACCGTAAGCACCTACGCGTCCGGTACCATACCATTCAAAATAGTGGGTGTGCTGGAACGCATTGAAACCGCCGGCACACCTCCCACCGGGATCGGCGGACGAAACCTGAACAACGATGTCTTCATTCCGCTTTCCACTGCCGAAAAACGTTATGGAGATCTGCAATATAAAAGAACCAGTGGCTCGCGCGAGATTTTCCGGTGTATATACAGCGATTTCTACGTCCAGGTCGACGAACTTTCTAATGTCATACCCGTCTCCGAAATGGTCAACCAGGCCTTGACCCACGGACACACCAAATCCGATTACACCGTCAAAGTTCCCTACGAACGATTGAAGATCGCTGAAAACGAAAAACGCCGGCGGCGTATCATCCTGGGTGCCATTGCTGGAATTTCCCTCATCGTCGGCGGCATCGGCATCATGAACATTATGCTGGCCACCGTTACCGAACGGACCCAGGAAATCGGCATCCGCCGCGCCCTCGGGGCCAAACGCCGCCACATCACCATGCAATTCCTCATCGAATCACTGATCTTAAGTACCGTCGGCGGGATGATCGGGGTTATCGTAGGATCGGTAGGCGCACATTTGATCACCGACTTGGCCGGCTGGCCCACTATCATACATTTATGGACCATATTAGTCAGTTTCGGGCTGGCTCTTGCCGTCGGTTTATTCTTTGGAATCTACCCCGCTTCCGCCGCCGCACGACTCGATCCCATCGAAGCCCTGAGACATACGTAATAAAGATTCACAAATCATTTTGGCGGCCGATAGACATGGGTCGTGGTACCAAAGGCCAGTTCAGCACCTTCCCCTATCGTCTCCGACAACGTCGGAT
>CP070790.1:2275246-2278675 GCA_020346805.1 Planctomycetota bacterium | reverse complement strand
CTCTTGGTTGCCGGGACGAAAAAATCATCGTGCCGGCAATTACACTCTGTAAATTAGCATAACATCGTTGTGCGATATAACTGATTTTTTTGGCGAACCTTACGAATATCAGCGAAAACACCCGTGAAATATACGGGTTAATCAGAATTGATATAATCAGGTTTGCAGTATGGTTTGGTAAGTTTTTAGGTTTTCGGCAAATTCATTGATAATGTAATCGGGAGTGGAGGCACCGGCGGTGATGCCGGCACATTGGTGACCGTTAGCCATTTCGGGCTTAAACTGGTTCCAGCATTCCAGATGATAGGTGGGTATCCCCTTTTCCATGCAGATTTTAGCCAAAGCCTGAGTATTGGCGGAGTGTAAACCGCCGAGTACGAACATTACATCCACATGTTCACAAAGCTCGAGGGCGGCCTTCTGACGCCTGACCACCTCCATACATAGAGTATTTACCACTTTAACCTCATCAAATGGTCTGGAGGTAATGGCGGCGATCATTGCCCCAACATGCTCAGGGGCGTGGGTTGTCTGGGCGACGATACCTATTTTACCTTTTTGGGGCAGGGCCTCTTCCAATTCCTCTTTACGATCGACGACAATTACATTGGGAGCATAACCGATCACGCCTTTTACCTCGGGATGTTCACCATCGCCGATCATGACTACCTGGTAGCCTTCCTCGTGTAATTGTTTTACGATTTTTTGGGCCCGCCGGACGAGTACACATGTAGCATCGACGATGTTTAGACCGAGCTGCTTGGCGCGGGCGAAAGTTTCCGGTGGTGCGCCATGCGATCGGATCAAAAGGGTGGTGTTGGTTTCAAGGTCTTCAAGATTGCCTGCCTGATTCAGTCCTACTTTTTCGAGTTCCTCGACAACCTGGCGATTATGAATAAGGGGCCCGAGGGCGACTACCTTGCCGGCTTTATTTTCCCTCACGGTTTTCCTGGCCAGTTCGATAGCCCCTTTAACGCCCAAACAAAATCCACTTTTTTTTGCAATTATAACCTTCATACCGTTTCTCAATCAGATCGCGCAGAGTTTTCGTCTCTATGAGCGTATTATATCATTTTGTTCATTACAAGATCCATACCATTCCAGGCGCTGTTGGGGCAGGCGGCTGTGCCAATGATATTGCATAGCGATAATACGGTTACGAATTTGTTCCATCATTTGTTCGGCGGTCAGATTCTGATACTGGTTTGGCCTAATTGGCGGGGCATATTCGACGATGATTCTGCCGGGACGGGGGAGTAGACGGTTTCTGGGCCAGGCCTGGAAGGCGCCGTCGATCAGAGTGGGGATGATGGGGACTTTTGTTTTTTTTGCGATTCCGCAGAAGCCGGGGAGCATGGGCTGGATTTTGCCGTTGTTGGTGCGTGTTCCCTCGGGAAAGAGGACCACTATTTTGCCCTGCTTTAACAGGCGGAGCGATTTTTTGATGGCTGAGATGTCAGCTGTATTTCGGCTTACGGGAAAGGCGTTGAGTTTGACGATCAGCCAGGTAAATAAGGGATTACGAAACAGCGAGTCACGGGCCATGAAGCAGCATTCACGGCTAAGGGGCATGCCCACGAGAGGGGGGTCCATGAAGCTTTGATGATTGCTTACCAACAGGGCGGGGCCCTTGCGCGGCACGTGGCGGGTGCCAACGTGCCGGATTTTGAACATCAACACGGCGGACCACCGGCAGACAATTCGGCAGGAACGGTAAAAGAGTCTTACGTCATCCATAAATGGTCAGTGTATGGGATATGGTTTATGGTTCAAGTTTTTATAAAACGTATGTCAGCTTGGGAGGTCATCAATACGCAGGAGCACGATTTATCAGGGCTATGAAGGCCATTGGGATTTGCACTACAATAGCGGCCACAGCCAAATTTGTTGAAACTGGTAAAATGGAGATCAGTCATGTCATACTTCCTTACTCTGGCGATCACAGTTTTGTCACTCGTTTGGACCGTACCACAACCTTCAACGGTTCCGACCTCCTCACAGGTAACTTCGTTATCCGTGCTCGACTTTGGAGCGAAGGCCGACGGCATGACTGATGACACCGGGGCTATCCAGGGGGCTATCGATCGGGCCGGGAAAACAGGCGGCGTCGTGGTACTTCCATCGGGACGGTATCTTGTAGCAGGCCGACTCAATATTGCAGAGGGCGTGGCCCTTGCCGGCGTTAACCAGGCGCCTCAATCCATCCTCGCGCCCAAAGGAACCGTCATATTGGCCACCGGCGGACGAGACCAGGAGAACGCCCCGCCATTGTTCCACCTCGGTCACGCCAGTGCTGTAACCGGCCTGACCGTCTGGTATCCCGAGCAGAAGCCATCGGCCATAGTACCATATCCATGGACATTCCAGCTTGAAGGTATGGATAACACCCTGGAGAACATCACCCTGATTAACAGTTACAATGGTATACGCGTCGGCCCCAAGCACAATGTTCGTCATCGCATTCGCAGCATCTATGGCTGCGTGCTTCGCCGCGGCATATTCGTCGATTTCTGCGTTGATATCGGCCGAATCGAGAACTGCCAGTTCCACGTTCACTGGTGGAGTCAACCCTCGACCAATGGCAACTGGGCTCTGGTGTACAAGTACATGATCGAAAACCTTGAAGCCTTCATTTTTGGCCGGACTGATTGGGAATATATTACCAACAACTTTGTATTCCCGGCGAAAATCGGCTGGCGGTTTATCCAGACGGAAAAAGGCGCTGCCAACGGCCATCTTACCGGCTGCGGCGCCGATGCCTGCGAAACCGCCATCCAGATTGATGCCATCCAGCCGATGGGCCTGCTTATCACCGGCGGAGAATTCGTGTCATTTACTGGTAAGGATCCGGTGCAGGTACGCATCTCAAATACCTGCAATGGCAGCGCCCGTTTTGTGAATTGTGCATTCTGGGGACCGGCCCTGCATAATGCCATCATTCAGGGAAGGGGATTTGCCTCCTTTTCCGATTGCTACTTCAGCAACTGGAACAAGGACGCTGGTAACAAATCCCTGGTGGTATGCGAATCCGGCCGTCTGCAGATCAACAATTCCACCTTCGCCACTAGTCAACCCAGCGTGCTACTGGGGCCCAACGTAAAACACGCCATCATCCAGGGCAACAACGGCATCGCTGGCGTTCGGATCATAGATCGAACCGGCGGAAAACTAATCGCGGCCAACAATGAACCATCAACCCAGCCGGGTTAGTGGGCCTTTTCCTGTCATTTCCAAGCTAATTGGGAATCCCGTTTTCACGGGGACGACGGTTGGGTTCACCACCAAGGTGGATTCTTCGATCAAGTCGGGGAATGGCGCTAAACACGTACACAGCTCGGGATCGGGCGGGCATGGTCCTGATCTATTGTAGCTATCCCGGTTTTTCTATTACATTTTTCATGTGTTGCACCATTTGGCCGACGGTCATGT
>CP070790.1:2266601-2275146 GCA_020346805.1 Planctomycetota bacterium | reverse complement strand
TCAGAAGAATTGGTTCGCTGTAGCCAATTGTCCGTGAAATCAGTAGTCCGACTCGGATTCAAAGCGGGCCCGGCTAACAACCGGGCCCGCTTTATGCGCATACCGGAAACTGCAACAAATTAATACTTGGCAGTCAAATTGATCATCGTTATCAAACGTTAACCGATAGGGAATGTTTGCCTTTGCGTCGCTGACGGTTCAACAACTTGCGACCCCGGGAGGTCCGCATCCGGGTCCGAAACCCTTGCTTGCGCAACTTCTTAATACGACTAATTCTACGCGGATAATGCATCGCTGACCTTTCCTTTATCTAAAAAGCGACCGCCACATAGTAACGGAAAATATCAAAAAAACCAACCCCTCCCCTCAAAGCCCAACATACCGTCCTATAAATCTCCCGGCTTATTCCTTAATGGTCACCGACCGGCCCACATAGCGGGCATTGCCTTGGTCGTCTCTGATCCGAAGGGCGATGCGATGTTCGCCAGGCTTGAGATCGTCTATAGTAAAGGTTACCGATTCAGTAGGCGAGTCAAAAATATCGTCGTCGGCGGCCAGGGGCTTCCACTCATCGTGGCTATCGATGGTATAACCAGCATCGGCGATCGAACCGGCCGAATCGGAAAATTCAGCCCGTACATCAATCGAGCCGCCTCCTTTATATTCGACAGAGGTTATAGTAGCTTCCGGCGATGTATTGTCTATCAAAATTGGATCGCTGATGCGCGCATAGGTCAGTTCCGTACCCAGAGGATTGCCCTTGGAATCCTTGGCTAGAATGCGAATTTCATACTTGCCGTCCGCCATGGTGCGCGTATTCCAAATATACAATGCTTCTTTAATATCCTCCGTCATTCGTATCCAGCGCGAACTGCCCAGGGCACGATAAAAAACGTCATAAACCAGTGGATCCTTGTTGGGATCCTCGGCTTTCCATTGGGCCACCCAGTTGTATTCGGGTACAACGGCTTTCGAGTTGCCAAATCCTGCGCCCCCTGCCGCCGCCTTGATCTTGGAGGAACTGCCCGGCTTTTGAGACGCTTCTCGCGCCGAAAGAACTTCCAAGGTGCTGATCCGCGGTGGGCGATTCTCCTCAATACGGGTAATCTGCAACTTACTGAGCAACGCACTTGCCGACGATTTGGTTGTCTCAAACGTCAACCTGTACTGTAGAAATCGAGCCTCAGTCGAGGGTATTTGCTGCGCTTCGAACGCCTCCATCTCATCCGAATAATCTTCCCAGGCCTCGGATTCTTCATCCTCGACATTGCTGCTGCGGGTCGCAACCGTCAATCTCGTTCCTTCAGGAAGATTGGCTTGGTATTTGATCCGACCCCATTTGACAACTTGACCGGCATCCAGTGGTTTACTCACCAAAGTCCCTTGCGACGCATAACCATCCGAGATCCAAACCAGACTGGAAATATTGGCCGTCGAAACCAACAAACGACCCTCATCCATGCGAAGCAAGGCCGTAACCTGCGAGGGCTCGAGTTTGGCCAGCATGGTGGTACGATCCTGGGCGGGCGAAATCTGATAGATTCTCCCCTCGTTACCCGTGGTGGCATAAATCGTACCCTTGTACTCCACCATCGACAAAATAATCACCGACTCCCGGAAAATTTCGGTCACAAAACCGGCACTATCAATCCGGTAGATCGCATTTCCATCCGGTGTCCCTTTTAAGGGTACGGGTAATCCCATGCTGCTGGGTTTCTTCTTCTTTGTCGGTTTGGTTGTAGTTTTGCTTGATTTGCCGTTGGCTGACTCGTCTTTATCTCCCGGCTTGGTCGTCGTCGACGAAGATTGTTGGGGAGGCGCAGTCATCGGTGAGATATCAGGTTTACCACCCGGTTTGTCGGCAATCTCCCTGCCGGGTTTGGCTCCCTCCGCCGATGCCGTCGCTGCGTAAATATTACCTTCCGCATCGGTCACAATCGCACTGATCTCCGGCTCCTTGGCATCATAAATAACAAACGGTTTGCCCGCTTGGGGATCTATCCGATAAACCAAACCGTCCATATCCGTACCGGCATAAAGCATCCCATCCGATCCAAAGGCCAGACACAGAATGTTCTTGGGTTTTACATCCACCAATACTCGACCGTTACCGCCGTCGGCATCCACAACATGCAATTGCCCTTCGATACCGGTAGCGGCATAAATCTCACCCCCAGATCCGCGTGCCATTGCCCAAATATATCTGGCATCTTTCGGTTCATAAAAAACCCGCACCTTACCGTTACCGTCAATTACATAAATTTTGGCTTGTTCGCCCCCGCCGGTACCAGCCAATAACCTCCCATCCTTGGTAAATAACAATGAAAAAATTGTCCCTCCAACCGGCAAAGTCGCAAACTTATTTACCTCCTCGCCGTCAATCCGATAAATCACACCATAAGGACCTGTAGCTGCATAAATCTTCCCGTCACCCGCCCGGGCTAAGGCGTTGATCACCTCTGCATCATCTTCCGATTCAAAAATAGTGCTGGCCTCACGTCCCAGCGTTACCTCCCCCAACGAGGAAACCACCACATTTCCCAATTTGCCCGCAGTAAAATCCTTGGGCTGTTCATGCACCCAAGTTGCAGTTTTAACCCCCCAGGCCTGCTGGACAAACAAACCCAAAAAAACCAATGCACCGGATGTAACCCATGATCTGTTCATACCTTCAATATCCTAATTATCTCAACAAAAACCAAATATTAATTTTATTAACTTATACATAACGCAGACCACCGAAAATATCACTGATCGGCCCGCCGCTTTACCTCTAGTTTGAATGAATGTGCTCCACTTACCGCATAATCCGTGTCATGGGTTACCACCAGCGCCTCAGTGAACTTGCGAACATCCAAACGCTTTGATTCGCTTAGTATCTGCCGTTGAAAAGATGGTAGCTCGGGCATTTCCGTATGCTTGATCGCCAATCCACTAACCGGCAATTTCAAACGCATATATACCTTATTCTCAGCAAACGAACCTATGCGATTCAAAGCCTCAAGTACCTGGGGTAAGTTTTCGGCATAAAACAAATGAGGTTTTTCAGACCTCAAAGCCATCAAATGGGATGTCGCCGATCCGATACTTAGCTCGTACTCGCCATCCGGTAAATCGTCAGGCAATCTCAGACTATACTTGGCATACGTATAAACCGGTTTTTGCCGATAATGAAACCATCTAACGTGGGCGGTGACCGCCTCCCCCGGTTTATATATAGTCTTGGGTAGCGTCACCTGGTCCATTTTCGCTGAACGCGCACCTTCCTGTACGGTCACCTCAACTCGCGCCCGAACCATCCTGGCCCTGGCAAAGGGGGCATCCAACATGGACAGGATCGGCATCATCACGTCCATACTGAGAGCATAAACATCGTCCCCGCTGGTCATGTTGCCGGTCTTAAATGATCCCAGATCCTTAAATTCAGACTCTATTCCATAGCGTAGTGTATGCTCCTTCGGCAGATCGCTGTGCGCCAAAATGCTGTTCACAACACCGCCACCGATAATAAAGGCGGTGAAATCCTCATCATGGACCACTTCATATTGATAGGTTCGCCGGCCTCGAATATCCTTGACTACCACTTCCAGCGGAATCGTCGTCGGTTCTCGGCCTCGAATCCCAAAAACACCCGTGTTCTCATCACCGTAAAGCGTACCAACTGTTTTAACCGCAGCACCAACCTTGGAGGATCGCATTACCGAGGGAATAACCGTATGCACAATCCCGGTGGCCATAGGCCACTCTACAGATCCTCGTCTTTCCAACTTATGACCGAAAGCAAGGATGCGATCGCCGATAACCTCGGTACAGGTACCCAAACCCTGTATTATCATATCGCCGGTCATTAAGGTAACGCACAACACCGATCCCGGCTCAAGTTTGACGGCATCAAACTCACCGGCAGAAGCGCCTCTTGCACTCCCCGAAACAACCAGATCAAAACCGAACTTCTCCAAATGACCGCGTAAATAGTCAATTGTGCGAGCGGCGCCCGCCGAGATCATTAACGGTACTCTTAAAGGTTGAAGTTGATCGTCCCTTAAGGAAGATTCTTCTTTGCGGGCTCCAAAGGTCTCGATCTCATCGTTGAAAATACAGAAGCGAGAAGTGTTCTTTATCGGTTTAGACCAGGCTGAGGCAATCACCCGCCCCAAAGAGACCCCTTTCCCCGAAGCCGGTCGCGATTGGGGACCGACTGCAGACGATGCACCCTTGTGGGTGGGATTTTGTTGTTTGGGCTTGGGCTTTCGCACCTCGGGAATATCCAGCATCTGAGTTATAGGTTGTACGCCACAAATAGGATCCTTATTGAACATCCATCCATAAGCGAGGGCCCCGATCATCTTCGGCTCACCGGATTCGTCCCAGACATAACAGGGCGAGCCGCTCATCCCCCCCACAATACCGCTGTATTCGAGATTCAAACCCGAACAACGAATCAGAATCACATCCTGTTTGGGATAAAAGGCACTGCCCATAATCCCAATAATCTCCAGTTGAAAGGTCTCGATTCTACTGCCGGACATTACCGTCTTACCAAATCCCTTCATCCCTGCCTTTAATTCAGCGGGGGACATGTAACGAGATCGATCAATCTCTCTCTCAGCAGACAAAACCGGCAATGCCAGAATCAATACCCCAACCAGTACCCTGCCGGTCAATCTGTATAGGCCACTAACATCAACCATATCGTTCCTCCATCACGATCCCCATCCCCACCGCCAATGTATACATCAAAGTTGCCCACTGCAATAGAGCCGATAAGAATAGCCGATCTTTACCGGTAATCCTAATCTACGCATTTAACTTAATTTGACTCCGATTGCCGACGACTATAATATATAGTTAATGTAAATAGTGGCCTGAGAACCAAGGCCCTCGGGCCCGTAGCGAACCTCGCACTACTGGAGGTGCGACATTCGCCACTGGCCTGGCTGTTCTAGCTGGGTTGAAGACCGTGATCGAAGAACAAGACCTGCAACAACTGCAGGAAATCATCGGGTATCAATTCAAAGATGCCCAATTATTGACCTCCGCCTTGACCCACGCATCAATTGCCGACGCACGTGTCAACAGCAATGAAAGGTTGGAGTTCGTAGGCGATGCCATTCTAGGTATGGTGGTCTGCAATGAACTTTATCACCAATTTCCCGATTACCTCGAGGGTGAATTAACCAAAATCAAATCAGCCGTCGTCTCCCGCAGGACCTGCGCCCAGATATCGCGCAAACTGGGCTTGACCAAATTTTTATTCCTGGGTAAGGGTATGAGTACCCGAGCCCAACTACCCAACTCGCTGGCCGCCGCCGTCTACGAATCACTCATCGCTGCAATTTATCTGGATAGTAACGATATCAACCAGGCCCGCAGGTTTATCCTTGACACCGCATACCCTCATATCCAACAGGCCGCCGAATCCGAACACCAGCGAAACTTCAAATCCCAATTGCAGCAGTATGCCCAGAAAGTCCTGATGTCCACACCTATATACGACATAATGGACGAAAAAGGCCCCGACCACAGTAAGTGTTTTGAAGTCAGCGTGGTTATCAACGGCCGTCGATATGCCAGCGCCTGGGGCCCTTCCAAAAAAGAGGCCGAACAAAAAGCCGCCTACCTGGCCCTGCGCGAATTGAACGTCATCGAACCACAACCCGAATTCGAATCCGAACCGGCAGAACATTAATCGCCGGACAATTTATTACTTAGACACCACCTGGGGATGATCCTTGCTCAGCCGGAAGTCGGCATCGGTGAAGGTGGCTTTTGTATCTACCTCGCTATAACGATAGCGGGCATCGAGTTTGCCGCTGGGAAGCCAGAGGTCGGTACCCGCCGGCAAACCCGTTTCCGCATCAATGTAGAAATCCTGCCTGGTATAGCGAAGCCCCTCGGTTTTGGGGCGTTCGATGAGAAGATAATGGGCCGGTCCGGATTTGGGCCCTAATTCCACTAATCCTGCGTATTTAATAGTCATCACCGCCGCTACTTCAGGGTCTTCAAACGGCAACAAAGTTCGACGAGTTACCTGAGCAAGCCCAAAATCGGTAACCGGATTCTTACTCTTACCCCAGATAACCGGATCGGAAAGATTAACCACCCGTACCTGCGGCGCAAAACCCAGCAGGCCCTTCCGCTCCCGAACGATCAGCTTATCGTTATTTTCACCCGCCACATAAACCGACTCATAATAGTCACGCTCCGGATCGTCCCATTCAAACTTCACACTGAACGGATCCCGTCGAAAGCAGGCACGAATCTCTTCCATCGGCCCCATACGACCGAAGAGACCCAACCGCTCCTGGCGATAGAACATCAGACGGTACTGCTCCAGGGCTTCGCATCGAGCGTACATATTTTTGATATACGACACCGGGTCGGCCTGGATCCGCTGCCCCTCTTTTACATATCGCTTGGGGTATTCCGACATCCGTTCGGGATCCTTGGTGGCAAAGCCGCCACCGCAGCCCACCACCGAGGCGAATATCAATGTCGACAAAACCAACAACAAACAATCCTGTAAATGTGAGGAACAATAACCCCTCTGCAGCGAAATTTGCATCATAATACAACCTGCTTCCTTCACGGAGAGTTACAAATAATATCCAACCGGAATAAGATTATCCATAATATACGCTAAGGATCAATATCGGTTCTTATTTCCATCCATAATTCAGTAAAACTCGATATCGAAAAGTCTGACCTGCTTGAGTTGGAATCTAAGACTTATGGGGGCCCCATCATGTTTAAGATTCGCTTCTCCATTCCAGGTTACCGGCATGGCCAGGCTGTCTCCAATCATACGGTCGGTATTCTCAAAAGATCGTCCGGGAACATCAGTACCGGCTCCATACAACCGCACGGCAACCTTAATGTAACCGGTAGGCTTTACGCTGGCGTTGAGACGAATTTTTTTACCTGGCGGCATGACGGATACGGTGGCAAATTCTCCCTCTTCATCGCATTGAAGGGCCACCAATCTGCCCCTGGGCCAGGTGGCAAGACCCGAAACACCCTTCAAGCCCTGGAACAATCCCTTGCGTTTGCTGATGTCCCGCCCCGGATATTTGTGTGGAATAGGTTGGCCGCTATAGGAGATGCCCCATTTGTTGCCGGGGTATTCGAGGAGATTACCGCTGCAGACAATATAGATCCCATCTGCCCTACCTACAGCGCCGGTATCTACCACCGGGCCGCCTGGAACTTTCGACCAGTATGCACCCGTCGAACTGGACAATAACCATACCGCACCGCCGTCGCTCTCCAACTCCCAAAGCCAGGGAAACATTACATGATTGTCGGGACAACCCGGCAACGTTGTCTTACCGTTCGTATACCATAGGTGACTGGCTTGCATGTCGGCACCGGTCGAAAATACAATTTCCGGCTTGCTGAAATGCCTAAAATCTTTACTTAAGGATCGTCCGATCGAACGCCGGCCGACAGTAATCCAACTATCCGGATCGCCTTTAGTATACTTCGAAATCCGCGGATTGACTTCCCAGACTCGGATATAGGCGACATATTGTTTCAAGTCAACATCGTAATAACAGGTGTTGAGTGTATCGGCGTGTTGTATCATCAGCGGTTCAGGCAGAGAATTCCAATGGATCCCGTCTGGTGAGACTGCTCCAAAAACCGCTTGAACACAGCGATATCCTCCAACATCGCGCCGTCGGGCCATGGTATCCGCTTCTCCCGGATATTTCTCGGCGAAAGCTTCCCACTCTTCGTCGGTTATTTGACCAAGATAAAACATCTTATAGCGTTCCTCGTTGGAGGATGGATCGACAAAAACACTGCCCCCGTGAAAGCCCCGCACCGATCCATTCAAATCACCCCGGAAAACAACGTTATTATTCCGATTACCGGCATATTCATAGAGCCTCAGTTGGGGTATATGCCAAGTCACGCTATCTTCGGATTCCGCATAACAGACATGGCCATTGTGGCCCGGCATGATTTTATCCTTGCTACTGAAGGATTCCGGATCAGGGCAAGGCTGAATTGTATACCAGCTTTTGTATTTGCCTTGGTCGTAAACCTGAGCGGCCAATTGCCCTGGCCGGTATGGTATTTTTTCGGCCTTTTGAGCGACCAGCCGGATTCCCCTGGGCATGTCAACGGTCGTAAAACGGGCCGGTTTGTCACCATCGCCTTTGAGCCATGCACCTTGACGCCTCTCCGCCTCAGTGGTGGCATTGGTATATTCGACTTTCCAGGTAAAGGCTCCCTGGCGAACATATTTCCAACTGGTAAAGTAAATAAAGTTGCTTTTGAGTTCGACCGGCTCTCCATAAAATGTTTCTTGAACGCCTTGAATTCGATCTTGTGAAATCACACCAAGAACAACAAACAATCCGGTTAGCCGTAACTTACGGCCCATATTCATTAGTGCTCCTCCGCTAACCGGCCACACCCCGCCGGCAAACAATCCCGCCGGTACTCCCATCATTGTTTTGGAGCAAAAAGCTGAAAGTCCCAGATCGAGATATGGCGCTTGGCTTTAAGAATATTCAGTCTGACAAAACGGGCTGTTACC
>CP070790.1:2263138-2266501 GCA_020346805.1 Planctomycetota bacterium | reverse complement strand
CAATACGTCGGGCATTCGGTTTCGATCGATGAAATCAAAAACATTCTTACCCCGTTAGAATTCAAGGTCCGCCAGATTAATAGCATGCTTGAAGTCGACGTGCCCAGCTTCCGGGCTACCAAGGACATAACTATTGAGGCCGATGTCATTGAGGAAGTGGCCCGCTTCATCGGCTACAATACTATCCAACCAAAACTGCCCGAGGTTACAGTTCGTTATGCCGAACCTGACGTGGTTACCCAGTTCGAAAAGCGAACGCTCGGTTTGTTATGCGGCCCGATGAGTTATGCTGAAACCCATCGTCACATCTGGTTCGATGCCGACTGGCTGAACCAACTTGGTTACGATCCCGGCAAAACAATCACCCTGAAGAATCCGGCCGCTGCGGGCATGGATCGCCTCCGCACCACCCTCATACCCTCAATGTTGGCATCCGTCGATCT
Source organism: Planctomycetota bacterium (assembly GCA_020346805.1). Lineage (GTDB taxonomy): Bacteria > Planctomycetota > Phycisphaerae > UBA1845 > PWPN01. Next base: position 2,266,058 of record CP070790.1, on the reverse strand, counting down.
CAATCGCCACCACTACGATAAGTTTGAACTTCTGGAAATCGGCAGCGTCTTTTCGCCGGGCAAATTCGATGACCCCTCACAAGCGGAAAAACGTAATCTGGCCCTTACTCTGGCGGCCCCGGGAAGAAAGGCCGCCCATGAAGATGCCCTTTTACGCCGATTAAAAACCGATTTGGAAACCTTTGCCCATCAACTACTGAACGCCCATCTTGCCTTTAAACCGGCCGATCCTGCTTTCCCCTGGGAGCATGAGGCCAAGACCGCTTCCATATCCATTCATAACAAAACCATCGGCCGGTTAACCGCGGCACCAACGGCTTGCAAACGCCGCATCGACGAGCACTTGGCCGCCTGGTCGATCGCCATTGCTGAAATCAATTTATCCTCTGCCGTATCCTGCCGGCTGGATGAAAAAAAACTACTGCCCGTGCCGGTGTATCCGTGTATCGACGTTGATTTTTCCGTCCTGGCCGATGCCCAACGACGTTACGCCGACATCGAAAAAACCCTCGGCAAATACGACCACCCCTTGCTTACCCGACTGGTATTTATGGATAGTTACGAAGGCGGCTCGGTGCCTGCGGGTCAGAGAAGTTTCACCTTCCGGGCCACTATTGCCGATTCCCATCGCACCCTGACCGAAGAAGATATCCAGGATTTCCGCACCAGTTTCATCGAGTTTCTTGCTCGAAACAAACTAATACTGCGGACGTAGAATATGCAGGCCCAGACAAAAGGAAAAGGGATGACTTCACGGGGAACTGATGAAATTATTTTCCTCATTACTTTATTCGCCACCCTTTTAGGATCAACCATCAAAACCAACACCCTCTTCGCCCAGACCACTCCCGCCGGCATAATCCGCCATGATGTGGTATGGAGCGGCCAAATTAATATTACCGGCGATGTAACTGTTATCGATGCCACCATACGTGTTGAACCTGGTTCGAAAATACGTTTTTTATCCGCCGGTTATACCACTTTCGGCCCCGTACTTCGGCTCAACAGTCCTTCGTTGCTTGCCGGCCGGGAAGCAACATGTGCAAAACTAATTCTTGCCGGCACCACCCAACGCCCCATCATCGTCGAAACTCCGCAGGACATGCCTCCCGGGGCCATCGTCGCCGGCCCCCGCACCTGTGGTTCGATAATCGCCCGTCACGTAATCTTTCGCCGGCTTGGCACCCCCACCTCGGACAAACGCAGCAAACCGTCCATCCAACTGCAACTGGCCTCGCCCGACAACGACTTTTGGATAAGCGATTGTCGATTTGAAAACTGCGGGCCGGTCCGCGGTGAATTTTTCGGACCCGGGGCCGGGGCACAAATCGAAAAAAATGTTTTTGCAAATACCTCGGGTGATGTGACCTTGTTCATCACCGGTACGGGTTCGGGTATCAAGGTTATCGCCGGCAACATCGCCGACGCTGCCTTTCGTATCGAATGCCCGCAGACACTTATTGTCGATAATATATTGGTCGGCGAGTCGGCGGCGATCACCATCCCTGCCGCCAACGCCGGAGCGGTTACTATTGCCCGCAATTATGTCCACTGCACAACCGGCCGCGATCAAGGCAAATATGTCCTCAGATGCCAAACAACCGAAGCCGTTGTCAAGGACAATGTACTCATCGGCGGTACTTACGTTATCGAATCCGCTCCCCGTCTGGTCAAAGGCAACGTATTGATCGGAGTGGCCGGCCTGGAAGCTACCTTCAACGTCCCCGATTTAGACGTCAAAAAACTCAAGTCCACTACCATGACTCATTACTTGATAACCAATCTGGCCCCCCAGGCAGTGGTGGCCGACAATTTATTACTCGGCCCCTGTTATGCAGCAGTAGCCACCGGCAAACGGACCGATTCTCCCCGTATCGAACACAACCTTTTCGACGGCTGGAACCAGGCCCACCGGGCCGTCCACTTCAATCGCCTTACCCGAAAGCCCAGTGCCGCCGAACTGAACCGCAATATCATCATTCGGTATAAAAATCCGCCGCTTTGCGACCAGGCCCGAGTTGCAAATACCCTGGCCCGGGCCGGCAAAAATGTTTTCGCCGATGTCCCTGAAGTTTTATACGAAAAGATTGACACAATTACCGGCCTGGCCCCGGGTGATAAGCGACTTGATAATTTCAACCAAATCGGATTCCAATCGCCCTTGACTACCCAGACGGTCGATTCTTACCAGGATCGACTCCTGAAAAGACAAATTACCGTTGACCAAATCCGCGATGTGTGGTTTGTCGCTTACCGCCTTCGAAAAGATGCGCCTTTCATGCAAACCGATCCCATCGGCCCACGTTAATTGATTACCAGAGAAAATCATAGAATTTAACAATTTGATCACCTGACCTATTACAAACAAACTTATTAGTATGCACAGGCATCGATGGCAAATTATCTACGCAGTAACATTATCCATCATAGTAATTGTTGGAGGCACAAGTTGCTCCAACCTCAATGTGCTCGACTTTACCCTTTGGCCAGTCGATACAACCGATTATACCATCGAGGAGCTACCAGTTCGGATATCGGCTTCGTGTGTTCGCGGCAACGATGTCTATCTTGGGCTCGCCTCGGGCCAAATCTTCAAAACCGACGATACCGACCTGCAAAAGCCCTGGATCGATTTGTATAGCCCATTAATGGAACGTCTGCGATGTTATACAGGCAATTCTGGAAATGGGGAGCATAAAATAACATGTTGACCGCCGGCGGATGCTGCTTAAAATCTCTGGTTGAGTAAAAATGCATGTCGATCTATTACCAGGAGCATAATTGCTATGCGAATAGCATTTGTCGGACCGCTGCAAAGTGGCAAATCCACCCTCTTTAGAGCGGTGACATGACAAGCAGCTTCGGATCAGCATCTGATGGGCGAACATATAGCGTTAGTAAAAGTGCCGGATCCGAGGCT
>CP070790.1:2253146-2263038 GCA_020346805.1 Planctomycetota bacterium | reverse complement strand
TTGGGCAAATACCGGGGTTATAGTTTATATTGTCAAAGAGAATACATATCCATAAATAAATAAGAGAGTAAATTCTTGGGAAGTGATTAAAAATTTAATGACACGGATTAACGAAAAGGTGTTAATCATATAAATTAGTATCACTTATAATTAATGACTATTATTAGTCACCCGTGAGATTCTTCCAGTGTTAGCTGGCCGAACGCTCGTTTTGTGGTAATTAGAAAGATGACACAATGGCGACAACACCGCAAATATTAGATGAGATTGACGTAAGTGATCCGAAACCGTTTCGCTCGGAGATCGAAGAAATCTCAAATACCCCATTGCCCTATGAATTAGAATGCTGGGTACGTGAGTATGAAATGGTTGGCCACCGAGATGAGTTCTTATGGAAGTGGTGTTTGAGAGCAATTGAAGTGACTTCTCTGCCGAGTGTGGATCAAGACTTGCGAGATTGGAACAATCAAACCAAATTACTTGGTGTAATGTTGGTTGTTGTGTTGGATGATATTGGGGACAACACGCAAGATTCAGAATTTGTTGAAAAACTATTGACTATATTGACGAATTGCATGAATGGGAGAACAAATTTTAATTCTCTAAACATAATACAGCGAAAAAAAGCGCAGTTTGCGTTAAAATTATGGAAAACGATTTATAAAAGAGTAGGTAGTTATCCGCGATTTGATGAATTAAAGGAACTGCTCCGATACGACTATCTGCAGGTTTTTAATATAATACGATATTCGGCGCTGATTAATAAAGTGCCGACTGCAATTAACATGACTGAGCACAATTTATATACACCACACAACATGCATATGGTGGTCCACGGCACTATGGACTTGATGTGCTCATCAGGTTTTTCTTTCAATGAATTAGGCAAGATTCGCGGCATACTGTGGTTGGGTTCATGTATGGGGCGGGCGGGGAATTTGACGACCACCTGGGAACGTGAGTTATACGAGCATGATTTCAGTAGTGGAGTTTATGCTTTGGCACTTGATGAAGGGTATTTAACTTCTGACGAGCTTCATACTCTTGATCCGGAGGAAATTCGGCGGCGAATTCGTAAGCATCGTTGCGAAGAATATTACTTAATGCACTGGTATCAATACCGTGAGAACATTTGCTTTTTATCTAAAAAAGTCAAATCGTTAGACGTTATGGGATATGTTTACGGGCTCGATAATTTATTGCGTCTTCACCTGGGCAGCAGGGGGCTGAAATAATGGGAGGATTGATATTTTAGGGAAAAGAACATGTCATACCCGGCAGATAATATAAACAATTTTAATGATGTAATTATAATCGGTGGTGGACCTGCCGGTTGCGCAACAGCACTGCACCTTCTGCGGTTGGATCCTCAAACTGCAAAGCATTCTATATTATTGGAAAAGTCGTTCCATCCAAGGCAGAAAGTGTGTGGCGGTGCATTAACCATTAATGCCGAAAAATTATTGGCGGAATTGGATATTGAAGTAACTGTACCACAAGTCCCTATCCATCATTCACGATTTGTCTATGGCCGATTAAATATTGATTTAGCCGAGGACGGTGTTGCAAAGAAGGTTATTCGCAGGTCTGAATTTGATACCATGCTAATCAATACGGTAAAGGATCGGGGTTTTAAGGTGCTTGAAGGAGTAAAGGCGATTGGGGTAACCAGGCAAGCAAATGGTGTATTGGTTCACACGAACAAAGGGGATTTTGGTGCCAAGGCAGTGGTTGGTGCCGATGGTGTTGGAGGTCTTTTGCGCAAAACGCCTGGTTTTGGCCCGCGAGATAGGGTAAGCCGGTTGTGGATGGTTGAAGTTCCTGCCGATCCTGAAAAGACTCCCATTTATCGCGACAGGATTATGCACGTCGATTTTAGTTATGCATCTTTGGGTGTGAAAGGATACTATTGGGAATTTCCCTGTTTAATAAACGGTAAGCCATATACCAATCGGGGTTTAGTTGAGGGCACTCTTGACAAGAAATCTCGAATAGATGGCAAGAAATTGTTTTGCGAGATTCTTGAGCGGCGTGGTGTATCGGTTGATGGCCTACCGATTTTAAGTCATCCCCTTCGGCCTTTTAATCCGAAAGAAACGTTTTCCCAGCCCCGTTTGCTGTTGGCGGGAGATGCGATAGGCGCTGATCCTCTATTTTCAGAGGGTATATCACAAGCGTTATCAATGGGACGCTTAGCGGCATACACATTGGTCGATGGATTTAAGCATAATGATTTATCATTCTTGAATTATACCAAGCAGGTACTTAACAGTCGTGTTGGGCGCGAAATGAAGGTCTATATGATGCTGTCCAAATACGTCTGGGGTCGTTTATTTGAACCGTTTCTGTCGGTTCTGCATGCAGATACACAAATGCGCGATTTATTCGCATACAGTTATGGAGGAACGAAAGACATATTCCGCAGCAAGCGGCTGCTAGCGAAGGCAACAGCTAAACACATGTTGTTCCTGTGGCCAAGACTTCGACGATTCCGTAGGCTGGCAGATTTGCAAGCGTCTGCCTTGCCCGATCTTTCGCTGAAGTTTGGTTCCGTAAGAAACAAGTAGCCTGACAATTGGATAAACAATGAAGGTATTACGTGCCGACAAACTGGGATTTTGTAACGGTGTGGAGCGTGCGATCGGGCTGGCTGAAAATGCCCTGGAACGCAAAGATAAGGTCTATTCGTTCGGTCCTATTATTCATAACAAGGAAGTAGTGGATCGCCTTGCCGAAAAAGGGCTGTCTACGGTCGAATCGCTGGATCAAGTCCATAATGGTACGGTGTTGATCCGTTCACATGGAGTTAGTCCACAGGTTCTTGCAGCTATAGATCAGACAGACAGAGAACTTGTAGATGCTACATGTGTATTGGTTCGTCGTGCACAGGATATCGTAAAGCAGTTGCACGAGGAAGGCTATCAGGTAGTGATGATCGGCGACGCCAATCATCCGGAAGTCAAAAGTATTATCGGGTATGCACCTGATGTCATAGTTATTGATAGGCCCCAGGATCTGGATCGCTTGCCTAAAGGCGCGAAGTTGGGTGTTGTGGTTCAAACCACACATTCACAGAAACAATTCGGCGAGATGCTGGGTCACATCGCCACCAGACCTTTTCGGGAGATCAGGGCGGTAAACACATTATGCCTGGAAGTGGCCCGTCGTCAGGAAGCCGCCCTGGCCTTGTGTTCGCGGGTGGATATCATGTTTGTGCTTGGCGGGCATCATAGTGCAAACACACAGGAGTTAGCCAGACTTTGCCGCGCGCAGGGAGTGACTACTTATCACCTCGAGAATTGGGGATCTTTTAGCAGGGAATATGTGAACGGGCACAAGACCGCCGGTATAACCGCCGGTGCTTCCACCCCCCCCTGGGTAATCGATGAATTCATTAAGAATCTCGAAGCCTTATAACAAAAAATGTGGCGAATAAATCCCATTATCATATCAGTGAGAATCTGTTAATAATTTTCTGCTTTAGTCTGTTTATTGGTCTCCCGTGTTCGGCGTTTGCGTACTTTAAGCTCCGGGGCTTTCATGCTCACGGTGGCGTTGGCCGGTATGCCGGCGGTGAGAAATACCGAACCGTTGACTACCGATCCTTCGCCGAGTTTTGTTTCACCGCCGAGCACCGTGGCATTTGCATAGATGGTGACGTTATTTTCGACCGTCGGATGGCGTTTGTAACCGCGAATCAATCGGCCTCTTTCATCCTTTGGGAATGACATTGCTCCCAGAGTCACGCCCTGGTACAGCTTGACGTAATCCCCGATATCCGTTGTCTCGCCGACGACCACGCCGGTTGCGTGATCGATGAAGAAATGGCTGCCAATAGTGGCCCCGGGATGGATATCCACTCCAGTCGCGGTATGAGCCCATTCGGTCATAATACGTGCGACTAAAGGTACATTCATTTTGTGCAGTTCATGGGCAAAACGATATATTGATACGGCCAACACGCCGGGGTATGCCAGGATCACTTCATCGGTGTTGCGCGCAGCCGGGTCGCCATCATAAGCTGCCTGGACATCGGTGGCCAGTAACTTACGAATGTCGGGTATACGTTCAAGAAATTCTAAAGTGATCTGTCGGGCTTTTTCCTCGCACGAGCTTTGTCCTTGTTGGTTTTGATTTTTTCTGCCATTTCCGTTTTCCTGTTGATAGCAGAGTTCCTGGTATATCTGCTCGTAGAGTTTTTCACCAATTTTGGGTAGCATTTCGCCGACATGAAAATTTACGTTGTGCTGGTTCAGGTTTTGTCGACCGAAGAAACCCGGAAAGGCGAGTTCCAGCAGCAAATGAATAATCTCAATTATTTCCGATCGGCTGGGCATATATGCTCGGTTAATATGGCGGGTTCGTGGGTCGCTGTTATAGCTGTCGATTATTTTTTCGACCAGTTGTGGCAAATGATCGCCAATTTGGAATCTTGCAGGCATTATTGAATCTCCTTGAAAGTTTTTGCCGGTTTGATACCGATTTAACCATCTGATCCTTGGTCATATTTGATTGGAAGGGCATCGATGCCGGCCAGAAATATTTCGGTGGTATCTTTGTATTAAATTCTAGAAGACTTAATCATTATTTGAGAAATCAAATCGGATTATGCGGGGTATCGGCAGGAGGGTTACTCAGAGTCGCCGGCCCCGCTGATACACGGACAGATGATGGTGTGTGGACAGAAAGATGCTGTAACGAGGATACGGCTTGCAGAAGAGCCGTCGTTCGCTTGGTTTGGCTGTTCCATTCTTTCGACCAATGGATGGTTCATAACAATACAATTATAGCCATTGAGGTAGTACAAAGCAAAAGGCAGTTTGCCTGCAGTTTAAATATGGTTAAAATTGCCTCTCAAGTGTCTCGATATTGGGATTTCTATGTCTGTTATATCGGAACCAAGTGGTATAGACTTTATTAGCCGGGCTCGACAGATGTAAGGGTTGTGTTTATTTGTTCGATATGTCTGAGGAATGGAACTTGCGGCTGGATGTTTGTGTCAAGAAGGCAAAGTGATGCGGATTGGATATTTTGACTGTTTTAGTGGTGCCAGCGGGGATATGATCCTGGCAGCGTGTTTGGACGCCGGGCTTGACCTGGAGGCCTTGCGAGCTGACCTTGCGGGTATGCCCCTGGCCGGTTATACGCTTGATGCTAAATCAGTTTGTAAGCAGGGTTTCAATGCTACCAGGTTTGATGTACGTTTGGATTTGACGGTCGTTCAACCCAATCGACATTTGAAACACATTCGTGAGATTATCAATAACAGCCGTCTGTCTGCAGACGTCGGCGATAAGGCCTTGTCTATCTTTACCCGGCTAGCTGAAGCGGAAGCCGCTGTTCACGGTACGACGATCGAAAAAATTCATTTTCACGAAGTGGGTGCCGTTGATGCTATTGTTGATATTGTTGGTACCTGTATTGCTATGCACCGCTTGGGCATCGAACGAGTTTATTGTTCGCCTATCCCACCGGGCAGCGGTACCGTGCAATGCGAGCATGGCCTGATTCCCATTCCGGCGCCGGTGGCTGCAGTTTTGCTCAAGGGTGTACCTTTGGCTGCTTGTGAAGAAGAAGGCGAACTGATAACTCCGACCGGTGCGGCCATTCTGTCTACCCTGGCTCAAAACTACGGGCCAATGCCGGCAATGACCATTGAGCGGGTCGGCATTGGGGCCGGTCAGCGTGACGGGAAAGAGCGGCCCAACATTATGCGTTTGATGATAGGTGATATGGCCGGTGCGGTGGCCGGTGAAAGCGAATCTGATGAGATTATTGTATTAGAGTCCAATCTTGATGATATATCGGCTGAGGTGGTCGGTTACGTGTATGATCGTCTTTTTGAAGCGGGTGCACTAGATGTATTCACCACGCCGATATACATGAAGAAAAACAGGCCCGGTACCCTCCTGACCGTTTTGGCTGAACCTGGGTTACGGGAAATTATGGAGAAGATTTTGTTTACGGAGACAACAACGTTTGGGGTGCGTTGCCATCATGCCCATCGACGGAAGTTATTGAGAACCATTGAAACGGTTGAGACGGAATATGGGCCGGTGCGGATCAAAGTCGGACGACACAACGATCAGGTGGTTGCAGCTTCGCCGGAATTTGAAGACTGCCGAAAGATAGCCAGCCGTTCGGATAAGCCGTTGTCGGAGATAATGGAATTGGCCTTACAAACCTGGCGTACGGGTAGTGGGACCGGGAAGGGTACCTGAGAAATGGATATTTTCAAATGTTAACGTTGGTGTTAGATAACATCATCGCATTTCAGCTTCTTGACTATGATGGTCTTTTTCCGTTAGCTCTGGTTTTTATCGCTGTGTTTTTCCTTTTGTCTTCGTTATGGCGCCGGCAGCGGAAGCGAAATCGGGAATTGGAACGGGATTCGCAGATTCGTAAAGCAGCAGCACCTGTGTCTGCAGAAAGTAATATTACCAGGGATTTAGAGGATCTGTTGGTCGAGTTACAGGAATTATCCCGTCGAATCAGTGCGGATATTGATACCAAGTTTGCCAAGCTGGAGGCCGCCATACGTGATGCCGACCGTAGAATTGCCGTATTAAACCGCCTTGATCGGCACATGGTTGATGAGACCAGTGTGAATAGTCAGGAAGCGGGTGACCATGAAGCGAGACATGCAGTGATATACGAATTGGCCGATGCCGGATTTACACCCGTTCAAATAGCCAAAGACCTTGGTAAAAGCCCCGGTGAGGTCGAACTCATACTGAACTTAAGAAAACAGGCCGATTCCTGAGCATATTTCCTTATAATTTAGATAAAATATGATATCTCGTATTCCCTGATAATACTGCGAGCTTGTTGCATAATAGCATCTCCATTGTCTTGAAGTTGCAGATGTACAAATATGGATATAGATCCTTATATAAAATGATCTTGCGTTTCAATCTGAGTTATCGGTCAATTATTATTATGTTGACTGTAGGCATCACAAAGTATGTGGATTTTATCACACATTGCCCTCTTGTCCCTGTTTTCTAAAGTTTGACGTTTCCATAATTGCCGATTTTTACAAGACTTGGGTTTATTCTTGTAATTCAGGTGCTTTGTCCGTTCCAAATTGGCATGAGATTTGCAATATTAACGGGCAACATATTAGATATGATCAGCTTGAGCATTTCTTGTAATTGAGCCGGTTGATCTTGGAATATTGGAAATATGACAACGTAAATTGTTCTGTTAGAAAGACTTACAGTATATACATGAGTCCGTGTATGCTTTCCGGATGGTAAGAAGTCGCAATAGGTGCTGGTTTTATGTGAAAATCGGCACATAAGGGCGATTGGGAAAGAATATGGGCAGGTAGGTATTGGCGCTAACAGAGTAACCATAATGCGGCAATGCCAGCTCGATTAAACGGGCTGTTGGGGGAGAAAGAACAACGGCCGTTCAAGGCCTTTATATATATTACGTACAAGCAGTTTAGTATTTGTACGCGATAATCCAAAGTATTTTGGATACAATGGGGAAAGAGGTTGTTGCCCGTGTTTTATCAGCGCGGGCACTCTTTTTTTACTAGTCAGATAATGATTGGTACGGAAGTAATCCTTACCGGTCCAAGCTGAACAGGGCAGATGGTGCCTTTATTGTCCAATTCCGATTTTGTACTGCCAAAGATTTTGATGGTGATGACAATATGAACCAGGAAGATTTCGTAAGTTTCCATGAATGTTTGTCTGCTGTCAACAGATAATCAGGATGTTAGCCTTCTATGCAAAGGATTATAAAGTACCGCTAACAACACACGAAAAAGTCAAGCTTTATCAGATATCTGTTATCTTATGAATCTGTAGCTGCTGTAAAGATATAGTTGATTGGACGCTGTATTTTATAATAAAGATTCAGCGAAAACGAGGGCATTAAAGTAACAATATCTTCCATCGACATATCAGTTTGCAAAAGAAGTAGGAGATATCATGAAGCTGAAGACCGGGATACAAGTCGTGGGGTTGGCTTTTATATTGGTTTTAGCCCCGACGGTCGAAAGTTGGGCGGTAAACTGCGGTGGAACTTCCACGGGTATGATTCCTATCGATGATTTGGGTACCGGATTATACCTGGGCCAGTTCCAGGGCGGACTTTATCCCAACGGCCTGAATACTTTACCAGCAGCCCACGAGACTGAGGGTTTGTTACGAGCCCAGAATATTCAACCGCTTGATACCAATGGCGACCCCAACCCGGGCGGAAAGTACGTCCTCTTGTCCATCGGCATGTCCAACACTACCCAGGAGTTCTGTTCTTATACCTCAGCCGAACCATGCGATCCCTGGACATTCATGGGCCAAGCCGCTGTTGATCCAAACGTAAATCACGATACGCTGGTCATCGTAAACGGTGCCCGAGGAGGACAGGAAGCCTCAGTCTGGGAATCACCAACAGCGTCAAACTACGATCGTATTCGCGATAATCGTCTGGCTCCCAAAGGATTGACCGAAGCACAGGTTCAGATTGTCTGGGTCAAAAACGCCAATGCCGCTCCTTCGGTCTCGTTACCCAATGCCAACGCCGACGCCTATGACCTGATAGGACGGCTGGCCAACTGCGCACGTGCCCTGAAAGTACGATACCCCAACGTTCAAATCGTATTCTTCTCCAACCGCATCTATGCCGGATATGCCGACACAGGTTTAAATCCCGAGCCTTATGCATACGAATCAGGATTCTCATGCAAGTGGCTCATCGAAGCCCAGATCGATCAAATGGCCGGTCAGCCGGTCGATCCCATCGCCGGCGATCTTAACTACAACACCGTCGCTCCCTGGATCGCCTGGGGACCTAATCTATGGGCCGATGGAATCAATCCCCGCAGCGACGGCCTTACCTGGGTATGTAGCGACTTCCAGTCCGACGGCACCCATCCCGCGCAATCCGGCGAAGAAAAAGTAGGCACCATGCTGCTCGATTTCATGCTCAACTCGCCCTTCGCCTCTCCATGGTTTCTCGCCACCCCAATTTCACCCATAATCGCTGAAGTAACCCCCGATCCCGACAGTGTCTTTGCCGGTTCCGAATATATCGAGCAGTTGGTTTTGGAACAGGGCTTACCATCTCCCATCTGGTCGGTGATTCAAACCCCCACAGGTGCTCAGGTGGATGGTAACGGGAGAGTCAGCGGCTGGACGCCCGCCGCCGCCAATATTGGCAGCAGCTTTACCTTTGAAATCCAGGCTACCAACTCCGAAGGCTCGGACACCGAACAGTGGGAGGTTGTTGTCCAGTCCATAGCGGACCTTGATGGTGATTTCGATGTGGATCAGGAAGATTTCGGACTCTTCCAGTCCTGCTATTCCGGCAGCGGCGAGCCCCACGGCCCGGGATGTGAAGGTGCCAATCTGGATACTGATGACGACGTAGACTCCAATGACTTCGACATTTTTTATAATTGTATGAGTGGTCCCAATCAGGTGCCTGATTGTTGACCAGTGACTATTGATAGCTCTACAACAAGTCCGAATCTATCCCCGGTTTTACCGGCACATATTGATCTTTTATTTGTGAGAAGGCTGGCAAATAGAACAACGTCTGATATATGATTAATCCCGGTTGATTATGATTATTGTGTGGCTATAGAACGCTCCCCAATATATTTATTATAAGAGGTGGCACATATAATGGCGGTAATGAATGTAGTCCAGATCAAATCGTTCCGTCTTATTTATGTTATCCTTCCCGTTTGGTTATTGCTGTCTGATGTATTGGGCGCGGGAATCAAAGACGTTTCAACAACCCGCGTGTATATAGATTGTTCGCAGAAGTTGCAGAAGATCGATGGTTTCGGATCCAGCGCTTTCGGAGGCTTTACCGTATTTGAGAAAGGTCATTGTGATGCCGAGTTTGCAAAAGGGATTACATATAAAACCAC
>CP070790.1:2250170-2253046 GCA_020346805.1 Planctomycetota bacterium | reverse complement strand
CCTTGCCTCGGAAGTAGATCCCAATGGTTACGCCCTCTATCTGGTCGACGTCTTCGGCAATAAGGAACTGATTTATCGTGATCCGGCGATCTCCTGTTTCATTCCAATTCCTTTACGATCACGACCTCGACCGCCTATCTTACCTGAATCGACCGATCCAACAGCAGAGTATGCCACATGCGTGGTGAGCGATATTACTTATGGGTGTGATCCGATCCTACCCGAACAGGTTGCTTTCTTGCGTATCGCCGAACCCATTGGCTGGCCTTACGATAACCAGTATGGCGGCCATCGGTACGTGGAAGACCACAATGTACTAAAGGGGAGCGGCGAAAAAAAGATACCGAACGAGAGCTGGACACCCGTTCGTATTTTGGGCGACGTGCCGGTGGCGGCCGATGGCAGCGTGACGTTTCGAGTTCCGGCTGACACGGCCGTCTATTTTCAATTGCTTGACAAAAACCGCATGGAATTGCAGCGCATGCGGTCATTCATCAGTTTTCAACCGGGTGAGAGACGCGCCTGTGTAGGCTGTCATGAAACTCGCGGCATGACGGCCAGCACAGAAACCAAAACGATTAATCGAGCCGTGCTGAACGATCCTGCCCAGATGATCCTACCGCCCTGGGGGGATCGGACGATCAGTTTCCTGCGTGATGTGCAGCCGGTCCTCGATCGGCATTGCATACGCTGCCATAGCGGGCTCAAGGCGGCAGGAGGATTCGATTTCTACGGAGGATTGACCTCATTCGATCTTGCGGTGCCGGGCTATGGCTATAACCGAGCATACGTTACTATCATGACATCCGGGCTGGTCGCCAACTCACCGGCGCGCCAACAGGATGCCAGTATTACCAGACCCCGGGCTTACGGCTCGCACCGCAGCCGACTCATAAAGGCCTTGAATGATAAGCACCATCGCGATGAGGTATCACTAAGTTCCGAGGATCGACTGCGCCTGGTGATGTGGATCGATAGTAACGGCCCATACCACGACCGTTTTGTCAACAAACGAGCAGAACGACCGGCCTACGATCTGCCAGCCGATGAGAAGTTGCGTCAATCACTTCTGGCTATTCACGCGCGCCGTTGTGCGAGGTGTCACCAGCCAGACGAAGTAACGCGTCTGGATTGGATAGACATTTATGAACCTAGACGGAGCCTGTTTCTGGTTGCACCATTAGCCAAAGAAAGCGATGGCCGGAATCAATGTAGTCCGGCCGTCTATGCCACTGAAAAGGATCTCGACTATCAGATTGCCTTGAATCTTGTCAGCAAGGCCGTCCAGCAGACGTGGTCCTATCCGCGCCGGGATGTGCAATCGCTGGAGCAAACCAGGCCGATTGCAAAGCTGCATGTCGAGATTAGTGGAGTAGAATAGATGGTCGATAAACGTTTATCAAAGAAGTTTTGGAGCGTTTTAGTCATAGGGGGGATTTCTATGTTTTCTGCTGATGGGACAGCAATAGCTCATAGCGACTATTTAGGCCCTGTTGATGTTGTCAACACCTTTGATCATAAGTATCTCTTTATCGCCTGTTTAGACGGTATGGAAGTGGTTAAGTTTGATCTTTCCTCCAATGCGGTAGTCGAACGCATCCAATTATCAGAGAAGCCAACTGGATTGCAATTGTGCCCTTTGAACCGAAATTTGTTTGTAACATGTGGTGGACCGTTAGGTAGAGTTGCTGTTATCAACACTCAAACCAGTGAAATCATCACCACAATACAGGTCGGTCATACCCCTGTATGTTCGGTGGTTTCGCCGGACGGCAAGAAGCTCTATGTGTGTAACCGCTTTGATAATGCGATTTCGGTTATCAATTTGGAAACATTGAAATGCAGCAAGCAGATTGCAGTGAACCGCGAGCCCATAGCCACAGATATTACACCGGACGGCAAGTATCTGGTCGTCGCTAACCATCTTCCGGCCGGACCGGCTGACAAAGACTTCATCGCAGCGGAAGTATCAATTGTCGATACGGATCAATACCAAGTTCACTCGATCAGGCTTCCAAACGGAGCGACGGGGCTGAGAGACGTTTTTATTGCACCAGATGGAACGTATGCTTACGTGACCTTGATTCTCGCCCGATATCAGTTACCGACCACACAGTTGGAACGGGGCTGGATGAATACCAATGCACTTGCCGTCATTGATATACGCAAGCGGGAGTTTTTGAACACGGTACTGCTGGATACTATAACTTCGGGAGCGGCCAATCCGTGGGCTGTTTCGGGTACCGCGGATGGTCGATATCTCTGTGTTACCCATGCCGGGACGCATGAGGTGAGTGTGATAGACCAACCCGGTATGTTGAAAAAGCTTTACGCTGCGGCAAAGAAAGGACTGGATGAACATACGGATGGTGGGGATGGAAGTATACCAGAGAGGGCATTCCATTACGGAAATGTACCGAACGATTTGAGGTTCCTGGTTGGATTGCGGCGACGATTGAAATTAGCCGGCAATGGACCTCGAAGTTTGACGGTCGTCGGAACGAAAGTGTATGCCGTCGAGTATTTTTCAGACAGTTTGGGCGTGATCGATATCCACCCGGACAAGCATGCCCGGGCTCGGTCAATTCATTTGGGTGGCAAGAAAGCACTTAACGAAATTCGTAAAGGCCAGATGCTTTTTCATGATGCCACCTTGTGTTTTCAACAATGGCAAAGCTGTGTGAGTTGCCATCCGGATGGTCGAGCCGATACGCACCGAACAGCCGCGCGATGTTGACCTAGGGGTCGTGGATCTTCAGATCGAGCCCCTTGCCGATGAAGCGTTCGGCCATGGTGACGAGCGGGCTCTCCCGCAGGTCGTCGGTGCCGCTCTTGAAGCTGAGGCCGATCATGCCGACCGACCGGCGGTTGCTGTG
>CP070790.1:2246618-2250070 GCA_020346805.1 Planctomycetota bacterium | reverse complement strand
CGCAACTCACTGGCCCCCTCTACGGACAAACGGACATTCTTCGGCGGGTCGTTGCCGGTGATCAGACCGCTATCGAAACGTTTTTCACCATCAACAAAAACCTGAAAGACAACGCTTCCGACGTTCCCGCCCTGCCACTGGATACCAACCTCCGCCTCAAAAAGTTTATATCGTCCGGCCAGGTCCACAAAGATTTCACCATTGGCATGATGCCCCAAACCGCGATCGTAATTTCGATCTCGGATACGCAATTTGGGGACGGATTCGTCACCCCCCGGATTAACCGCAGTATTAATTCCCAATTTGCCCCATTTTTGCGTAGAGTAGACGATCAGCTCATCCGCCTTATCAGAAATGTATACCGCACCGGCAGAATCATCAGCAATAACACATGCAGATCCAAAGTACCCAATTACAATCGTAATGACCAATACAAGCTTAATTTCATATTCATTCCACATTACCTGACTCCTTGAATCATGATTTCCACAAGGACTGCCGAGAAGTTTTATGGTTCGGCAGGCGTCAACTTATCAATTTTGTGTTTCCACAGCCGATGCTTAAGCCCTGGGAATAACTCCAGGGCATTATCGCGCAGGATCTGTTTGCCGATTCGCAGTGCGTGCTCTTCCAGCAGATCGCCGTGCATTACTTTCTCAGCCAACACCTCGGCCAGGCAGCGGCGGGTAATCTCGGTGGCCCCATAAATGCCCTCAACATGCAGACAATCGGCACCCCACATAATGCGATTCGAGGGCATCATCTCCAGCCAATAATGAAAGGCCTGCTTGCCCATCGAATAGCTGATAGTCGGCAGCCAAACCGAATCGATCCAGACATTGTTGTATTTCTTCAAAAAGCTCCATTGGACGATGGCCCCGGTTTCGTCGACCCAGGGATAACCGCCGTGGAAGAGTATGAACTTGGTATTCTTGTTGGCTTCGATCATGTCCACCAGCAACATGGGATTGGAACTCTGGATGCGGGCGTGGCCGGTATGAATCTGGAAGGGCAAGTCGTGTTTGGCGCTCAATTCCACCAACCGCCACACGATGAAGTCTTCAAAATCCTTGATTTGTCGCTTTGACAATTCGGAAGTTCGTTTGCCAAAGGCTTTTTCCGCACGGTCGCGTGGGATCTTGGCAAATTGCAGGGTGCGCAGATAGGCAATTGCGGATTTCAAACAAACGATTCCCTTTTCTTTTGCCCGGCTCATTAACATGTCGAGGGCGGTGAGGTAATCGTCAAGGGTCTTGATTTCCAGTCCGTTTTTTTCCGCAAAGGCATAAAGATTATTACCCGGCTGTTTGACCCGCGAACGATGATGGCCGTGGATAAGCATCCCCACGTTCAACACCGGAACGGTGAACCTGTACTCGTTCTTCATGCCAATGGCATCCCAGAACGGATCGATAAGCATCAACTCGATATTGGCCCGTTCGGTCACTACTTCATAAACCCATCTCTGGTCACGATAATTATCGTTAATGCGCCGATCCAGCTTTCGCGCCTGATGGTCGGTGATGCGATCGAAATTAATACCGTACAAATCCGCAAATGCCGGCAAAAGAAAACGATAGAAGGTAGTGGCCCGGGCGTTATCGAAATCGTTTTTGGCCGCCGACCACCACTCATCAAACGGCTGCCCGGATTCGCGGCGAGCGATGGGATTAATCCATGAGCAATAGCTATGCTGCCACAAAGCCCACAAATCCACCCCTCGGCCGGCTAATTGTCCGGTCTTGCCGGATAAATGATCGAAAGGGAACAAGTGATCGTGGGTATCGATGGCCGGTACGGAATCGAGATAGGCCTTGATCCGCTTATAGACCTCTGTTTTGCGGGTAGTCTGAACCTGGGCACATACAGGTGCCGACAACAGACAGGCGATACAAACAATCGGTATTGACTTCAATCGTAACATATCAACCTCTATAGGTTATTGTGGAATGCGGCGGAAAATCACTTGGATGTTTTATACCATGAGCCGGCAACCAAGGCCATTGGGGGGCCGTACCTGCGGAATCGGCAGTCTCATCGACTTTCCGGCCAAAAATCGATAAAATCACCGATCTTTCGACCGGCCTATATTATCCGGGACGTAAGTGTCTGAACCTGAGTTTCATTCAAATCAAGGAGTAGAGCCATGAAACGTGCCTATATTGTTGGGATGCTCTTGGTGAGTTTGCTGGGTTGCAGCGCCCCGATAACCACCGAATCGTTATTGCAGGAAATGACCGATCTTGGCCGATTGACCAGGCTTCCCGATCCCGCTTATACAACCAAGCAGTTTTCCAGCTATGACCGAAAATCGAAGTCTCCAGGTAATGAAGATTGGTTCGCCAACGGAGACGCGGGCCAATACCTGCGTGTTGAGCAGAAAGACGGGCATAAAGAATTCGTAATGATGGATACCGCTGGTCCGGGTGCTATCGTGCGGATATGGTCGGCCAATCCGGAGGGGACGCTGCGGATATACATCGACGATAATGATACACCGGTACTGGAATCCGACATGAAAAAGCTGATGAAAGGTGAGTACCCCGGTCTGCCCGAACCGATTGCGGGGGTACGAGCCAGAGGTTGGAATCTTTACTTCCCCATTCCCTACGCCAAACATTGCAAGGTCACCAGCGACCAGGGTAATTTTTACTACCATGTAAATTATCGTACCTACCAAGCAGGGACAGAGGTGAAAAGCTTTACTGCTGACGATGTGAAGAACCTGGAAAATAAAATCACGGAGGTGGCAAATAAACTTTCCTCCCCCCGTTTCGGCGTGGATCTACCGGCGGATCGCAAGAAAACAACCTCCTTCGACGTGAAATTAACCGCAGGTAAGGAAGAAACATTATCAGAGTTGAGCGGCCGTAAAGCGATCCGCGATTTCCTGGTTCATCTGGCGGCAGACGACCTGGAGTCGGCGGGCCGTAACGTGGTCTTATACATGGATTTTGACGGTGAGCAGACGGTCGAATGCCCGATCGGTGATTTCTTCGGCACGGCGCCGGGATTGGTATCGTATGCCTCACTGTCGTTGGGGATTACCGAAGACAAACCGCAGGATATGTGGTGCCACTGGTGGATGCCCTTCAGCAAAACCGCCAAAATTTGGGTAAAGAATTTGGGCAATCAGCAGGTCCAAGTGAAGGGATCAGTGGCCACCATGCCCTATCATTGGGATAATCGGAGCCTGCTGTTTCACGCCAAGTGGCGGATCGAACGGGATATTCCGACCCGGCCGTTCACCGACTGGGCACACCTGGAATGTAAGGGTATGGGTCGATTTGTGGGTGGAATGTTACACATCATCAACCCAATTCGCCGATGGTGGGGAGAAGGTGACGAAAAAATCTATGTGGATGGTGAGAAGTTCCCCAGCCACTTCGGTACGGGTACGGAAGACTACTACGGTTATGCCTGGTGCAGCCCTGAAAGGTTCGTTCACGCCT
>CP070790.1:2241688-2246518 GCA_020346805.1 Planctomycetota bacterium | reverse complement strand
CAGGGTTTTGATTTCAGCCAGTACGATTCCGATAACAACGGGTATATCGACGCAATCAACTGTATGTATGCCGGCTATTCAGCAGAAGGACTTTATGCGCACTGTTCCTGGATTACTTCTTTCAGCGCAGACGGTGTATCTACGCATCGTTATCAGATCTGTTCCATGTATAGTTATCTTCGTCTTGGTACGTTCTGTCATGAAAACGGCCACTTACTCTGCTTCTGGCCGGACCTGTATGATTCTGGTCGCGAGTCGAATGGGGTAGGTTATTTCTGCCTGATGAGTTACTACCACAGCTATACCAATCCAGTTGAACCCTGCGCATATCTGAAGGATCTGGCGGGTTGGGCTAATACTACGCTGTTGACCACTTCCCAGACCGGTCTCACCGCCACTGCAGGGGTTAATCAGGTCTACAAGTTCGAGCATCCCACCCTAAGCAATGAATATTACCTGATCGAGAACCGCCAGGAGACCGGCCGTGATGTAGCTATGAACGATTCCGGCCTGGCTATTTGGCATATCGATACCACCGGTGATAACGACAACCAGGAGATGACTCCTGAATCCCATTACGAGTGCACACTGGTCCAGGCCGACGGCAACTGGGACCTCGAAAACGACGTAAATGCGGGCGACTCGACGGACCTGTACAAAGCCCCTACCTTCACTGAGTGCGGGCCCTACACCTATCCCAACACCAACTGGTGGGACGGCAGCCCTTCGACACTGGGCATCTTTGCGATCAGCGCATCCGGGCCGACCATGACTTTTTCGTACGGTTCACCCCGAATCGTGCTTGATCCTGTTAGTATCGAACGTGATGTCTATCTTGGTGAGGGGCCCGAAAGCAACGATTTCTTTACCGTGGCCAATGAATTGCCGATACCGCTTACCTACACGATTACCGATGATACCGACTGGCTCAGCGTCTCACCGACAAGCGGGACTACCTCAGGCGGAGCGGATACCATCGAGGTGATTTACGACGGTACCACCATCGCGGGCTGGCCGCGGGGCCATTACACCGCCAATATTACGGTATCTGCCGGCGATGTACTAAACAGTCCGCAGACGCTCGCTGTCACGCTGTCGGTTTTGACCGTCGCGCCCGATTTTGATGGCGATTATGATGTGGATATGGAGGACTTCGGCCACCTCCAGCTATGCTATACCGGTTCCGGGGTATTGTTGATAGATCCAGCCTGTCAGGACACGGATCTCGATCGGGATCTGGATGTGGATCAGTTAGACTTCGATGTTCTGTACGGCTGCCTTAGCGGCACGAATGTACCCGCCCCCCGTGAATGTGACGACTGATCTCGATGTCGGCGTCAGCAAGTGAGCTGATCCTACCAATGATACTACTAATCAGATCATTTATTCTTGCCTTGCGGCGATAGCCATCAGTCAATTAATTGTTACACATAGCTGCGGGCCAGTAACTCGGCGGCGGATTCGTCGAGTTGATCGAGTCGACGGACCATCTCGAAGGTTTCATTAAGTTCATTGGTAAGGATTCGTTTTTTATCTTCGCCGCGGTAATCGCTGATGATACGGCCTTGATGCATCATGATAAGGCGATCGCCGAGCTGGACGGCCTGCTGCATGGAATGGGTAACCATAATGGTGGTCAGATTATCGCGTTCGATGATCTCCCTGCTGAGGGTAACAATCTGCTTGGCGCTCTTGGGATCGAGGGCGGCGGTGTGCTCGTCGAGCAGGAGCAGGCGGGGTTTTATCCAGGTGGCCATCAGCAGAGTGAGGGCTTGTCGTTGGCCTCCGGACAAGGTACCGATGGAATCGTCGAGACGCTCTTCGAGGCCCAGGTTCAAGCGGCGTACGCGCCCTTTGATTTCGTTACGCAGGTTTCGGTTGAGGGCAAGGCGAAGCCCCCGGGATTGGCCGCGGCGGAGGGCAAGCACGATGTTCTCGGCGATAGTCATGCCGGCGGCGGTTCCGGTAAAGGGATTTTGAAAAACCCGCCCGATGAATGAGGCCCGGCGGTGTTCGGGCCAATGGGTTACGTCGCTACCGTCGATGCGCACGCTGCCGGTATCGAGGCCAAAGGTACCGGCTATGGCGTTGAGCAGTGTCGACTTACCCGAACCATTGGTGCCGATGACGCAAACGAACGAACCCGGCTCGACGATCAGATTGACGCCCTGTAAGGCAAACACGGCGTTGGGTGTTCTGGGATTAAAGGTTTTGCAGGCGTTGTAAATCTCAAGCATGGGCGGCACCTATCAGTTTTCTACCGGTACGGGCCAGCATATGAGGGATAACCAGGGCGACGAAGACAAAAACGGCGGTGGCCAGTTTGAGGTCATTGGGATCGAGGCCCCATTGCAAGGCAATGGCAACAATGAGTCTAAACAATACCGCACCCATAACTGCCCCGGTAATGGTCAATCCAATTCCGGCCCTACCGACCAAAGCCTCGCCGAGGATGACACTGGCCAGCCCGATGACGATCATGCCGATACCCATCTGAACGTCGGCGAATCCTTGGTATTGAGCCAGCAGGGCCCCGGATAAAGCAATGATTCCGTTGGATATAGCGAGCCCGAGGATAATCATGTTATCGACGTTTACCCCCAAGGCGCGGATCATCTGAGGATTGTCTCCGGTGGCCCGCATGGCCGTCCCCAGGTTGGTTTTGAGGAAGATGTACAGGATAAGGCAGATCATAACGGTGACGATCCAAGCGGCGGTCAAAGTTGAGGCATCCCGAATTCTCAGCTCCCAGCCCCAAAGACTGACGGTCTCCGCCCCGCCGGCAAGGCTTACCCCGATCGCTTCGGTTCTGGTGGCCAGCGTTTGCTGCGAGATCAGGGGAACGTTGCTCTTGCCCATAATGTGCAGGTTAATGGAGTACAGGGCGGTCATTACCAGGATACCGGCAAGCAGGCCGTGGATTTTGAAGCGGGCGTGAAGGATCCCGGTGGTTGCACCGGCTGCAATACCGGCCAGGGTGGCCAATATAGTGGCCGGGATCGGATCTACCCCGGCGACGATAAGACTGGCCGACGTCGCCCCCCCTACGGCGATCGATCCATCGGCAGTAATGTCGGGAAAAGCGAAGATACGAAAGCTGATAAACACACCGAGGGCCAGCAGCGAAAGGATCAAACCGATGGTAAGGGCACCGACGAGCAAGGTCATCTCAATACGTCTCCGGAATTACTGCCGAAACAGGGGAAGCCCAACACTTACCGCGAACAAACTCACTCTGGCCGCTGCCGACGAGGGAACGATCATCGTTGATCAGGTGGAGGATTCCCTGTGGCCGGTCTGTTTCAA
Source organism: Planctomycetota bacterium (assembly GCA_020346805.1). Taxonomy (GTDB): domain Bacteria; phylum Planctomycetota; class Phycisphaerae; order UBA1845; family PWPN01. Next base: position 2,243,212 of record CP070790.1, on the reverse strand, counting down.
AAATGGTGCGGACGGTTTCGATTAAAGCGATTCGTCCTTTCTGTAAGGGACGATATGAAAATACGACGGCATGAAAGTGCCCGCGAATTTTGGACTGGTTGCCAAGGGGACGAAGGTACCATCCCAAAGGAGTATCATTTTTGCGAGTGGCGATACCGGCAACTATAACTAGGCTGCGGGGATAGGCACGCTCGGTGGTGAAGGTTATCCATTCTCGAATATCTGGATGCCGGAACAAATGTGTGCCGCTGTTGGCTGAGGTGGGTGATCTTTTAAGAGCGGCACCGATCAAACCATCGACCTCGGCTATCATGACCACGCCTATCGTATCAACGCCAACCACACTTAGTGACTGCAAGGCGATCTGTTCCATGGACATTATCGAAGCGCTTTTGGACTCAAAACATATCAGGTGAGAAAAATCACCCTCGCAGACCATACTGTGAAGGATTTGTATCTCGGGAACGAACTGTTCGGCAGATATCAAATAATCGGGGGCACCTTTCTCGCCGGTAGGCAGATAAGCTATGGCTCCGCCGACGGCGACAAACTCGCCGAATCGATCGTGACAGTCATCATAGTTGATTCCCGGGACACCTAGACCAATACCAAAACAGTGAGTGGGAAAGGCAAGCTTACGGCAGTTAGCCGGTTCGAACTCGCATTGGGCCAGGGCGTCTGGATTTCCAATAAGCCGACAGACAACATTGGCGTCGGGCGAGTCGGGTGAAAGGTGATAAACCTGCAGGTCGGCGTTGGGAAGCTCGATGCATTCTTTTTGTTCAGATGGTTGGACGGCGACAGAATCGGCCGACTCAGATTTGATAAGTAATTCATCCAAGCTCGTCTTCTTGAGCACTTTGGCCACGAATTCGGACGGATTGATGATAGAAAATGTTCCATGGATACTCAGCAGTTCCTTGTAGCATTCGGTCAGAGCCCCGAGACCGGCAGAACTGATGTAATCGACCTGGGCCAGATTCACCGCGATCTGGTGATTTCCTTCGCGAATAATCCCCTGGACAACCGACCTGAAATGGTCGGCCCAGTAAGCGTCAAGATGCCCCTCGACCTGAAGCTCGAGTAATTGATCCTGTTTTTTCCGGGTAATCCGCATGTTACTCGATCACCTCATCGGCACGGTTGATTATGGATTCCGGGATAGCTATTCCCAGCTCTCTGGCCCTTGCCAGATTCACCACCAGTCGGGTGGTCTTGACATTGGTGAAGGGTATATGGGCCGGGCTTTCACCGCGCATAACCCTGGCGGCAAGCAGGCCGGCTTCCCGGCCGCCGTCATAATAATCGCGGGCGATGGCCAATGTTCCTCCGCTAAGGGGCTGTATGCTGCTGAAACTGAAAATCGGTATTTTGGCCTTTTGGGCCTGTATGGCGATGCTGGAAAAGGCTGAGGCGGTCAGATTGTCCGAGATCTGGCAGATGGCGTCGATATCCCTGGTGCATAATGATAAGGCAGTATCGGCGATCTCCGCAGCGGTGTTGGCGGGGACGGGCACGAGGATT
>CP070790.1:2238037-2241588 GCA_020346805.1 Planctomycetota bacterium | reverse complement strand
TTTTGATAACCGGAGCTTCTTTCATAACCAATACCGCCGGGACTTCCAGTGCTTAATCTCCAGGCTGAGTCGTCGAAAACGCCGCTACCTCTCCAATTTATGCTGATGTTACTGGTTGGTACCAATACACGTTTAGCTGTATGTTCAGCTATCAAGGTAGTAGTGCTCGACCGTTGCCTCGTCCCTTTTATACGCGGGTCGGTGCCATCAAGTGAGTAATATATTTTACCTGTAGAGGTCGTCATCGAAAGTACATCATCCGGCGCAATCTGGCCTCCATGCTGATAAGAGCCATTAATACGGAATGTGGGTGCATCTGTGGCTGGATATAAACCGCGAGAGCGGAACTGATCTATTGCTATGTCTGTTCTTCGAGGAAAGTAATCGTTTATTAATCGATTTTTCTCAGGAATCCAGTAGTCATTTCTCGTATATAAGCGGTAAGGACCAGAACTGAAAGAGTGCATATCTCTTCTATAGTCACCCCATCTGGCAGACTCAGCGATAACGGCCAGGTCCAGCTCGTCAGTGCGTTTTAGCCAGCGTTGTATGTTTCTCTGTGGTGTCAGAGCACCTTCATTGAAGAGGTATTTATGAATACGGTCACCTAAGCGAATTTTAAACTCATCAATATCATCAAGATAGTTAAACAAACCCGTAGGATCATCAGAGGGTGCTGTGCCGCTCTGAGTAATTCCTTCAATTATGTGCTCGGCATCCCAACTATAGAAATGCCAGGGTCTGCGTTGTGCACCACCACCGGCCGCACGCCAGTTACCGTTATTTTTGAGATCTCTGTTACTAACCGCTAAATTCGCAATTGTCCAATCGATAAAGTTATCGATATTAAGGAGCTTACAGATCTCTTTCCAGTTTCGACTGGCAACGACGTTTCTCATTTGGTTCCAGGCGTTTGTGGTACCGTCTGTTTCCCGACCACCATTGATAGCGTCGATAATCTCTTCATCGCCACCGTTATAGGCGGCATAGTGAGAGGCAACCGGCCGTTCATGCAGGTTATACACACCCCAATATATACCATTCAAGTATAAATGGACGAAATAGCCCTGTCCTGCATCCTGGTATCCCATATCAGTAAGGCAATCTCGCATCCATTGGTCACGGATATACTGTGCTCGTTCTCGCTGTTCCGGGGACCAATGGGTCCAGGCATTGTTGAATACACCGCGAAACTGTATTGTGTTAAAAGAATTCACCGGCCAATCATCAAACAGCTTAAAGTTAAGTTTGCTCGGGCCGTACTCGCTCTTGAATCGGAGGCTGAACGAATGCTTTGGGCACTTGTTAGGTCTGCGATTTTCACCGCCCTGAATCCGCAAACCACAGTTGACTTGAAATTCCTTAAGACCATCCTGGGTAAAGAACTCAGCTGAAACCGGCCGTTCCCATCCCCGGCCCCCTGTAATCGAATGACCAGTATAAATATATATACCGCCATGTTCAGGATCGTTTTCGTGGCTAAAAAGATTGTCTTTATTTGTCACAAGAGAGACAGTGGGAATCGACAACAGGGCATCATCCATCAGGCCGGCATAGTCAGAATCGTTATATATTTCCGGGTCCATTTCATAATCTGCCGGATGTCCACCCCACCATTCACTCGGGTAGCCTGCGGACAATGCCTCTTGCTGAGTTTGCCTGATTACATCGTGAAGGAAGACATACGTATGGGTATCTATATTAGTTGGTTTCCAGCCATGCTTGACAGCTTTTGCCCGTAAACATGTTGTCTCGTTGATGGGGATGGGATCTGTATAAATCATACCTCGCAGGGAACGGCCCGAGAGGTCATAAGGTTCACTTCCATCAAGAGTATAGTAAATCGTAGCTCCCTCGGTCTCAGTAGCGATAGTAACAGAAAAAGGAGTATCGTAAAAACCTCGGTTGTGGCTGAATTTAGTGTCAGCAACCTGCCCTAAAAATGCGGCGATATTCTGCTGTCCCGGGGTGGGATAAGCGAAGAACCGGTAATCGTCATTAGCATCGGGATAACGACCGAACGAGATATCAGTTGTCTGGTCCGGGTAAACAATACTATCGATCAGAGTACTACCATCGGAATCGAACAGGGCGATTTCCTCGCCTTCTGCGTCAAGTTTGAAATTAGCATGGAGTCCCGAATATTCGATATCATTGTCTGCCCATATTAATAAATAGCCTTGTGGAGGTATAGTAGTCAAAATTGGAATACCATCAAGAATCTGCCATTTGGTGGGAATAGACAGATTGTCCGTCAGATAAAAACCACCTACATCAATAGCATCAGAGCCAAAGTTGTGGATTTCAATCCAGTCATCATACTGGCCCTGAGGATCACGAACAGAACTGTCATTAGACGCCATGAACTCGTTTATGACCAAAGGTATCTGGGCACTATAAGCCCTTTGAACCGGCAGAAAAACTGCCAATAATAAATTCAGAGTAAAAATAGCAAGAAGTTTATTCATAGTAATAAGTATTTTATATCCCCTTCCTCAGTCATTTACAGAATTCTGGTATTATAAGACTTTGAGTCTCCAGAGAGGACGCAAACAAATATAACCTTCATTTTATTATAGCAAAAATCACAGAATGAATCAAGATGAAAGGCAATAATAGCCCCATAACTTACCCATTATCTTCGTGTTGTCCGGGAGTAAGATATCTGCAAATCCCGTTTATCATTATTATATTTTAATACCGGTTATTGAAAACATTATTCTTAATACTTTGTTAGCGCAGGTTCTTAAAGGTGCTTGGGGGCATTCCGAAGATTCGCTTGAATGCCCTGGAGAAATGAAAAGGGTCACCGAAACCGAGTTCGAACGCCACTTCCTTCACCGAGGTGTTCGGTGACTGGAGTCTTTGGGCAGCGACGTTCATTTTAAGACGCATCAGGTATTGATAAGGGCTCTGGTTATCGAATCGTTTGAAGAGTCTGCATAGATAGGCGCCATCGATACGACATTCTTCGGCAATCTGTTCGAGACTATTAAGAGTAAGGCAATTCTTTCGTATGATTTCTTTAGAACTCTGATAGGTGTAAAAGGCCGCCGTTGTGTGCTTATGTTCGACGATTGATGTCTCAGCGATCTTTAAGATTAACTGCTGTAAAATTGCTGTGCATAATAGGGGTGTATAAGGGCTGCCGGTTTGGCCATTTTTGATGAGATCCTCGAAGATACGCAGTATTACTTCCGGTGAAGATACTTGTGCCACGTGTCCAAGTGCAGGACCGAACTTCTGAAGCATGTTCGACGCGTCGTGACCTATAAAATCCACGAAGTATTTAACAAAAGGATTATCAGCTTCTGTAGTAATCACCTGAGCGATACCGGGCCCGTAAGAAAAAACTCTTCCTGCAAAAAGATCATATTTTGAGCTCTGAAGAGTCACCGCCCCTTTGCCCCTTGCCACGAACTCGATAGAACAGAATGGAAAATCAGGGCGGTTGATTCGATAACCCGGTCGACAGTGTTCGCAGCCTCCACATACGACCTTCAGGGACTGGCGTTTCCCCGAGTGGGTGTCGATGTAAAAACGGTTTGCTT
>CP070790.1:2234824-2237937 GCA_020346805.1 Planctomycetota bacterium | reverse complement strand
TGTTCGCCGATGGGCTGGCCGTTGTGCAGCCAATTGGCAAACCGCGCCGCATCGCCCCATGACACTAAGTTCACGGGGCGATTGCACCAGTCCAGGGTAACGCTGTAGGTGTAGCTTCCCTCCGCGCCGAATTGCCGAATCTTGCAGCCGTAGTCAGACGACCACATTTCCGAGTTGTACAGCCCATACGTGTCCGTATCCGCCACCGCGTTGAGGAATGCGGTGTATTGGCCCGCCGTTACCTCGTACTTGCCAATGTGGTACTCGTAGTCTACCGCCCCGCAGATGCGGTCGGGCCCATAGCCGCCTGGAATACTTTCACCTGACAATTCCCCTGTGTTACCCGGATTGCCCACCGGCACAGTCTCGATGCTCACCGCCAAAGAACTGGATAGACAAGCCAAAACGATTCCTACCACTGCCACATTAATTGATAGTTGTTTCAACATTTGTATTTCCTCCTGAAATGAAAAATATGGTCCGCCTTTCAGCGTTTCTCTCCCGCATCACTCTCTATCCCAATTGGAAATTAAGGTAGAAATGCCTTTCCCGACCTTTAGCCTTATGATTAAAATATACTCCTATATCTGTGATATGCAAGAAAAAATTCCCTATTTGCCCCTACCTTATGATTTCAGTCCCCGGCATGTCGTATATCCCCCCAAGCGTGCGACGGTTATTTATGCTTGGGGTAGAGGACTCGGAGGCGGAAGTGGCCAAACAGGACAGAAGACTGTATCTTATTGGAGCGGTTATGATGCCGGTTGTAGAAGATTATTGTCAAGTTTAGAGGGTATAGCAAAACCATGTGGTGTTGCTACCAAAATACCATAAAACAACGTTAATCCGCTTACTTGCGTGCGCGGCTAGTATTGTTAATTATTAATCCGCTTACTTATCCGCCGCGGCGGACGGCTAGTATTGTTAGATGCTCTAAACACAACACATAAGAAACAACCACTTTTCTTGTTTACGTATTCAAAGCGGGAGCAAGCATGAAAGTTATTCGATTTGAAGACGAAAAAGGGCGTATACGATTGGGCGAAGCTATCGATGATGAGAAGGCGCGGTTGATCGAAGGCGATCTGATGGGTTCCTTCAATGTGACCGATACGACTGTCGGAATTGGCGGGCTGCTGGCTCCACTGGATCCGGTGAATATCATTGCAATCGGGCTGAATTATCGACGGCACGCTGAAGAGAGCGGTTTGGCTATACCGGATGAGCCGTTGATCTTTTCAAAACTAACCAGTTCGGTCACGGGGCCGAGAGACCCGATCATTCTGCCGACAGATGCTCCGGACGAAGTGGATTATGAGGGTGAACTGGCGGTAGTTATTGGCAAGACGGCACGCAAGGTGACCGAAGCGGAGGCCTTGGATTATGTTCATGGCTATACCTGCGCCAATGATGTATCGGCTCGTGATTGTCAAATACGCAGAGACAAGCAATGGACGCGGGCCAAGAGTTTTGACACATTCTGTCCCCTGGGTCCCTGTCTGGTGATCGATCCGGAGATGGATCCTAACATACTACCGATTCGGTCTCGGCTCAATGGTCGGCTGATGCAGGATTCCAACACCGCGGACATGATTTTCTCCGTGCCCAAGCTGATCAGTTATCTTTCGCACCAATTCACGCTTCTGCCGGGCACGGTAATTGTTACCGGAACCCCGGAAGGTGTAGGTTGTGCGCGTAAACCGCCCGTCTTCTTGCGTGCAGGCGATACTATCACGGTCGAAATTGACGGTATTGGTGAATTAATCAATCCGGTTAAACAAGACGGTCAATAAAGTTTTATGCGAAGCGGTGAAGGTATTATTCACGTACCTGGATTTAATTGATTGCATCTACAAGTTGGTTATCAAAAGTTTTGAAGATACTTGATGAATAAGGGATGTTTTTATGCATCGAAGGATTTTACTGCCGACAGGAAGAACGCCGGGTGGGGTAGGATCAACAATTCTGATAGCTTGTTTCCTGCTTGCCGGTTGTATGACAACGCCAGGACCGTACGAACCCATGGTCGCGGGACAAGGTAAGGCTGGATCCTGGTGGATGCAGCAGACGGCACTAACAAAAGAGGGGAAACTCGAGCTGGCAAACCGTCCCTGGTGGCCGCGAGCAATGCAACTTAAAGTCGATGGGTCTTTCATTATTGATGTACCAGTAGAGACCGCAAATGCAAAAACCAGTCTATCGAAACGTGTTGATAGTCCCACGCATGCACAGATGCTGGTACGGCGGGAGCAGTTTAAGAATCGATCCAGGGAAGTTGAGGCGATAGTCTGGGTAATCGATGATGATGTTGACGGCAGTATCAAAACCGGCGGTGATCTTGATTCCGATTGTTATGTTGTGGACTACGGAGCGGATGGGGTAGTCGACCGCATGGTTGATTACATTGATGACGATAACGACGGCGATCCAGACGAGATGGATATCCGCTACTTTGTAGACGGCCGGCTTCGCCAACTGTGGTGCGGGTTGGACCTGGATGACGACAGTGCAATGTGGGACCTGGCGGGCTACGAATATTCAGGTAACTTCTTCAAGAGCGATCCTTACGGAAACAGCATGATCTTTATGAACAAGTTTGATCCGGTGCACGGCCGGTGGATTCCGATTTCCGAATGCCCCTTCGCATTCTATGACACCGATGATGATGGCTATAGCGAGGTGGTGGTTCGCGTCAGTGCGGTCCCGCTTACCTATGATGCAATTGTTAATCCGGACTATGCAAACGACGCAAGACGATATCGAGGTCAATGGGGGGAAGAGATGCGCCGGATGGGGATGGTCAATATCCGGTACAGTTTCGATGTGGATAGTCTCAGCAGCGAGGATATGCCGCTGCATTACGATTTTGGTTTCAATTTGGTGGGAGCGACACCGTACGAATTTCCAGAGATGGAACATTTCAATCCCCGGCGCCGGCCGCCACAGGTTACCCGCGTAGTTCCACATGATAAACTGCGGTCGATCTGCGATCGCTACCAAGCTCAAGAAACGGGTTTCTCATGGCACGAGCAGCACGACAACACAATCAAAATCGGACACGGACAATACGCGGATCTTGATTTCAGATGGGAGGGTGTTTTTTGGATTTGGCA
>CP070790.1:2230486-2234724 GCA_020346805.1 Planctomycetota bacterium | reverse complement strand
TTGAGGAGACTGCCCAGACTGTGTCATTAGTCTGGGGTGAAGGGAGTGCATATCCGGATGGTCTGCCTTCAGGTACGTATTACTGGCGCGTTGTGACGATCAAAGACGACCAGACAGAGATAGCCGGGAAAGTCTGGACTTTTTCGATACTACCTGGCTCCGCCCATAATCCGATACCAGCCGATGGGGCAATATTTGTCGGCCCTGATATACATTTGAACTGGACCGCTGGTCTGGATGCAACACTGCATTCTGTATATTTTGGTACGGACCGTGATGCAGTTGCGGCCGCAACAGATGTCACTTCTATAACAGATACAATCTACGATCCTGGAACTCTCCAGAATGATGCAACATACTACTGGCGCGTGGACGAATTCGATGGAACCCAGACGGTAACCGGTAATGTGTGGAGCTTTACGACACAGCCTATGGGTATCGGTGGCCTGCAGGCTGAGTATTTCTCTGATGTCACTGATATGAGCGGTATCGCTAAGGAAGTTCGTGTAGATCCGCAGATTGAATTCAACTGGAACCAGGATTCACCTGCCCCGGCCGTAAATCGTGCAATATTCTCGGTCAGATGGAGAGGCGAGATAGAGATACCTCTGACAGATACCTATACATTCACCACACGCAGTAACGATGGTTCACGCATCTATGTGAACAATCAGCTTGTCGTTGAGGATTGGGGTACTCATGCAGCAAGAGACAGCTCTGGGACATTGGATCTTGAGGCCGGTAGCTATCCCATCACTGTAGAGTATATGCAGGATGGCGCCAATGCCAACATAGTTGTGTCATGGGAAAGTTCTCTAATCCCAAAACAGGTCATTCCATCGGTAGTACTCTCGCCGGTAGTGAGGGCTACGCTGGTTGCTCCGGCCAGTGGTTCCGCCGATGTTTCTCAGAATCCACGGCTTAGCTGGGTGGCAGCCACCAGTGACGCCAAGCACGATCTCTATATCGGTCAGGATGAAGATGCGGTGGCCCAAGCCACCACGGCAACGAGCAATATTTATAAGGGACAACTGGATGTAGCTACTACTGTCATTGAGAATCTCGAAGCCGATAAGACTTACTACTGGAGGGTGGATGAAGTAATAGCCGGTGATCCTCAAAGCCCCATAAAGGGAAATGTCTGGAATTTTACCACGGCAAAATACCTAGTTCTCGACGATTTTGAAAACTACAACGATGTTGACGAGGCGGATCCTGATAGTGACAGGATATATTTAACATGGTTAGATGGATTCAACAGCACAACGAATGGTTCAACAATAGGTTATCCCAATCCAGACTTCCCAGCTGGCGAGCACATCGTCGAGACCGGTTTCGTGAACGGTGGGCTTCAGTCGGCACCCATGTTTTATGATAATATTGATACGGCAGCATTTTCCGAAGCAACCCTGCCGATAACAACACATAATGACTGGACAGCAGAAGGCGTTGATTCGCTGGTGCTTTGGTATCGAGGTAGTGCTCCTCAAGGCAACTTCGAATACGATGCAGATAGGGATAGATACACTGTTGCCGCCAGCGGAACCGGAGTTGAGGGAGGCTCTGATGGACTCCGCTTTACTTATAAGCAGCTCACCGGTGATGGTAGTATTACTGTGAGGGTAGATAGCCTTGAGAATACGAGTGGCTGGGCGGTATCAGGTGCGATGATTCGCAATACTCTGGATTCTGGTTCGGTCTTTGCCATGTGCGGTTTCAGGGCGACTGGACAGGCCTTTCTGAGATGGAGAACTACAGAGAACGCGGAGCTTGCAGGGACAGCAGAAGAGCCCCCATTCCCGGCTACTCTTGTATTGCCGCACTGGGTAAAAATAGAACGTCAAGGCAACGTATTTACGGCCACACACTCTTCAGATGAAGTGACTTGGGAGCCGATTGGAGATCCCGTAACGGTTACGATGAACCAGCAGGTTTTTATAGGCTTGGCTGTTTCAGCTAATGTTGGAATCGCAAATCCCGCTACCACAACATCGGTTTTGTCCATGCCGACAGTGAGTGGTACCGTCGATTCAGCTGGACCATTCGATACGTTTTTAGATATTGGTATGCTGATAAATTCACCTGACAACTTGTATGTGATTGTTGAGGACAGCGCAGGTAACACAGCTATGATGATGAATCCTGATAATCCTACGGTAGTGCAATCTCCTGTATGGCAACAGTGGTCGATTGATTTGCAGGAAATTACCAACGAAGGTGTAAATCTGCAAAATATTAAGAACCTGACTATAGGTGTTGGAGATAAGACTGGCCAAATAACCGGCGCTACTGGTACATTATTTATCGATGACATCGGACTTCACGATACCAGCCCTTAGGTTTTGATCTGACGAGTGTTTCAGGTGTGATTGCTCATTAAATTGTATTTCAGATAAAGCTGAATTAGTGCGTCCTGCTCGAAAATGAAAAAAGGGGGCCATAGCTATGTTTTTAGTGTGGGCCCCTATACTGTAATAAGAACTGATACCTTTTAACAGCCATTAGCTTGACTGGAAAGTAAATTTATATATAATCCCTGTCAAATCAAATAAGCATCCGAAAGGTGGTGGACTGAACATCAGGCAGCGATTTATCAGCTATAAGCGATAATATAACATTTCATATGATATGTATAAAATCTCGTGAACTGACATATATCTTCACAAAAATATTCAACTTATCAGGTAAGGAGTGTCTTATGAAAAAGTGTTCGAAAATGTTAGGTTACGTAGTCTGTCTAATTTTGGTCATTGTTATATTGAGCCGGACATCATCGGCCGCACAAATAGGTGGAGAGACAAGGAAATGGCATAAGGTCACGTTGACTTTCGATGGGCCTGAAACTAGTGAAAAGGCCGATCCGAATCCTTTTCTTTATTATCGACTTAATGTAACCTTTACACACCAAAAGAGCGGCAAGACTTATAATGTACCGGGTTATTTTGCCGCCGACGGCGATGCGGCCAACACCAGCGCCAACAAAGGTAACAAATGGCGTGTCCATTTAGCGCCCGACCAAACCGGTGTATGGAAGTACAGCGTCTCATTCAGAAAGGGCAGGAATATTGCAGTTAGCGATGAAAAGGAAGCTGGTGAAAGTGCAGGCTATATGGATAGTGAGACTGGCTCTTTTTACGTCGGACCAACCGACAAAAAGGGACGGGATTTCCGAGGAAAGGGTCTACTCAAATATATCGGAAAACATCATCTGCAATTTGCCGAAACCGGAGAATATTTCCTCAAGTGTGGGGCGGACGCTCCGGAAAATTTCCTGGCTTATAAAGAATTCGACGGCGATTTTAAGTTTGACGGCCACAAAGACAACTTTGTCAAGGATTGGGCTCCACATATTGTTGACTGGAAATCTGGAGACCCGACCTGGCAGAACGGAAAAGGAAAAGGCATCATCGGGGCAGTTAACTATCTGGCATCCAAAGGCATGAACGTCTTTTCTTTCCTTACTTTGAATATCGTGGGCGACGACCAAAATGTCTTCCCCTATATCAATTATGATGAACGGTTGCGAATGGATGTATCACGACTCGATCAGTGGGAGATAATCTTCGAACATGCAGATAAACTCGGCATGTATTTGCACTTTAAAACGCTCGAAACCGAGAATGAATTATTGCTGGACAATGGAGACCTGGGTGCACAGCGAAAGCTTTACTACCGCGAACTCATTTCGCGGTTCAGTCATCATTTGGCTCTCAACTGGAACCTCGGTGAAGAGATCAACAATGCAACGACGGCTCAGAAGGTTGCCTGGGCGAACTACCTCTGGACGACTGATCCTTATCAACACCATATTGTAATTCACAACATGAACGATCCACACTATGACCTGCTGGGTGACGCATCAAAACTAACGGGCTTTTCCCTGCAGACAAGCAGACCAGATTTCAACCAGGTGCACAGACGAACACGTAACTATATCGATCGGTCCGTGGCCGCGGGTAAACCCTGGGTAGTCGCCTGTGATGAGCCGGGCGATGCACAACATGGTCTAATTACTGATGCCGAAGATCCCACACGAGACAACGCACGTAAAAACGGCTTATGGGGTAATATCATGGCAGGTGGTGCGGGTGTTGAATGGTACTTCGGTTATAAGCATCCTCATAGCGACCTGACCTGTCAGGATTATCGCACGCGCGAGAAGGTATGGAATCAATGCCGCTACGCTCTGGAATTCTTCAAGAAGTATGAAATCCCTTTTTGGGACATGAAATGCGAAG
>CP070790.1:2227868-2230386 GCA_020346805.1 Planctomycetota bacterium | reverse complement strand
TCGATTGCGAATGTCCAGTAGTCCGGTATTACAAAATCCGTCCACACATAAATCAGTTCGCCGTCAACGTACTCAAAACTCGGATTCAATACTGTGATGGGTATAGGTTCGGCGAAGATGACACTGCTTAATAAGAAGAAAATGACTGCCGCAAAAAAAGGTGAGCTTTTGTTTTTCATTTTGTATCTCCTTGCCGTTTTTTTGTATATTTTATCAGGAAAAAAATCCATGATTGACTATGGACACATTTCAAACGGATAGAGGTTGCATTGCAGCCAGGAGTCTATAACTTCAAGAAGATCGCTTATATTAACGAAGCAGTCTCCTGTTGTATCACCGGCCGGAAGCTCAACGCATATTTCTTCCCCTGTAACGCTCGCGTAACCATTGGCTATATCCATGGGCTCAAGAACATAATTGTAAAGTTTGAGGTCGTCAATAAGACCCGCATAAGGCTGGCTCATGTCCCGCAGGTTGCCTAAGTAAAGGACCTCATCAAATTCATCGAAATCGAAGCCGACAAACTCATCGAATTTTACGCCGTTGATGTAGATTGTTGCTGTCTGAGTCGATGGTTCATTGGTTACTACGTGATAATGCCACTGACCTCTCGGGTAAAGAGCCGGATCGTTTACAGTAAATATGTAGTCTCCGCTGATAGTTCTCTGCTGACCATCCGTCTCAAAGCCGAATGCGTATCTGACGGCTCTGTACCGTGTAAAATCAAATATCTCCCAGCCGACATCACCACCGCACCCAACCATCGTTTCCCAGTCGCCTCCCGTTTTGGTTGGGTCGCTGTTCTCCCACCAGCTCAGACTCCAGGCAAGATTGATGTGAGCATCCGTCGGAAATGTTGCCGCCTCTTTAGAATTACCGGTAAACTCAAGAGCCTCGCCTGAATCAATTATGCCGTCTTCATAACTTGCCCCTCCGCCGATCATGGTTCCATCGTAGCCGCCTGCGATATCTTTCATATTCCCGTCGAAGGGCCAGTAGCCTATCAATCTTTTAATTATCAGTTGGGCTGTGGGAGAGTAGGCCGTAAATTCGGTTTCTTCAAAAATAACTGTAACTTTGCAATAATAATCACCCTCGTCGGCAACCTGGGCATTGGTAATTTCAAGGGTGTCCGTTTCCGAAAGCACAATGGTGTCACCGGCCTTATACCAGGCATAAATCAAATCAGTTGTGTCAAGAGTATATGGATTGACAGCTTCGACTCTCAGAACCACACTCTCAGCGGGCCAAACTGCCGTATCCTCAGGCTGGCCCCCCATAAACATCGGTACAGACTTGACGGCTTCGAAGCTCCACAACATCCCCCTTATGATGTTTGGGTCATCGGGGCCGATACTGCCGACCGCCTCATCTACTCTCCAGTAATACACGCCGTCACGAATTAGGCCTTCATCCGGAATATACTCGGCGGTCTCGGCGGGTGGGTCGCCTGCCGGTATTGTCGAAACTAAAGTTAGATTCGGGTCCGTTGCACTGCCGTTGTTCATATACACATAATGGTTGGTTATGGCCGGATTGGGCTCAGATAAATTATCAGGATTCACACCTGTACGCCAATTAAGAACCTTGTCCAGCAAAACCATCTGGTCTCCGTTGGCAGGGTCCGGTTCATGCGCACGACCGGGCGATGCCAGCATATCAAGCCTCACATTGTCGAGGGATATCCAGTTGCCCGTTTCCTGATAAGTTGAAAGTTCAATACCCAGTTTTCGGCCCATCGCCGGGCTGCCCGCTGGGACCGTAATCTTCAGGTCATTATCAAGCTTCCACGGTCTCCCCGCCGCGTCACCGGTTACGGCAATCGGTATGCGGCCGCCATCGTCATCGTAGTACAATTTTCCCTTATATGTACCGTCGTAGATTCCACCTTCAGCCCAGGCATAATAGCAGTCGAACCTGAGTAAATACTCGTCGCCAGGATAAACCTTGTGATCCAGCAACTGGAAGAGGTCATCTGTTCCTCCGACGGCTACAGAGACGATACCATCAGTAGAAGCATCTTCCCAGGTGTCGTCATCGCAGTTACTCGAATAGGCCCAATACTGGGGCGTGCCAGTAACACCCGGGACCCACCCTGGTACCTGTTCACCGAATTCATTATACTCAAAGCTGTAGTTGAGCACTTCGAGAGGTTCAGCTAAAGTCCGGCAGCCAAATACCAATGAAGTGACAAACAAACAAAACATAATTTTCTTTTTCATCTGTTTCTCCTTATTCTCGAACGTGTCTTCAACAAATTAAGCCTGCCTCAAAGTCGGTACCATTCCGAATATTCAAAATATTTTTACCGAATACTTAATTGTTTCCGATCGCCCTTATTTTCAAATATTTCTGCCTTCATATTAACATGTGAGACGTTCAAATGAAGTTGACTGTTTAATAATGATTTTTTCCTCCTTCACAGGGCTAAAACTAATTAAAGCTGGATAAATTCTTTACCCGTCTTCCTTGTTTATTGTAACCAAACCGAAAGAAATTTGGAGTCAAAAAATCGGCC
>CP070790.1:2224678-2227768 GCA_020346805.1 Planctomycetota bacterium | reverse complement strand
GGTCAGGCGTTTTGTCGGTGGAGTTGTTATCTACGACAATAATTTCACCCTTCATTGTCAACGCTGCCATGGCCGTCTGCAGGGCCTTGAGGGTTTGCGGTAAGAATGCTTCTTCGTTATAGGCTGGTATGATGACTGAGTAATTTACCATATATATGAAAATCCCGGGTGGGGATTGTATTCGATAGTTTGACCAATATGCTTCCCCGCAAGCCCCGCCCGGGACTTCTACTCATCAATATTCACTTGCAACCTTATTCGGCCGGTTTGATCCATCACCTGAATCCGGGAGTAATCGCCTTTTGGTAAGGACAGCAAGATACACGGGCTGGTGATAACTTGCGGTAAAATAGCACCGGGCGGCGGTTTAAACCACACCAGAGGGAGGATGGCCGTAGCGGATTTGACATCAGCCGATCGCTTGGCCAGATCAAGAAGGTAACCGCCGGTAGGTTTTTGCCCCATTGTTATTAATAAAACCCTTTCCCGCTTAAAATCCACGACCGGCATCAATTTTTTTTGTTTGGAGTCGACCGTAGTTTTCCCCAGCCGCTGATATGTGCGCCGGTACATATTCGGTTCGGTGATCCAGGTAGCCGCCGGCCGGCTATGTGTCCCACCCCCGAAAGCGCTTTTGTACAATAATCGGACATTGACCGACGTCTCCCCGGCATCGCTCGGCTTTGAACTGATACACGCACTGACGGACAACAGCATTAATACTGTAATGCAGGTTGCTGGGCGAATCATTTCCTACCTCGACAAGTACGGTACATCCAGCCGCTGGAGGAGTGGACCGCTGGCCGGACTGTCTGGCGATAAACGATTAGGAGGCAGGTTAAAATCAAAGCCGGTGGCAAAATCCAGCCCGCTCAGATTACCGGATACCGTTATCGATGTGGGTTGGTCCACGGTCTGGTAGGCACCGAAGGCCTCGCCGTCATCGCCGAGCCAAAAGTCGTTGTCCGAATCGGTTCCGGCAAAGATCTGATAGGTACCGAGCCGAACTCCCGTAAATGTATAGGCGTATACGCCGGTAGCCTGGTTGTATCCGACCTCGACCTGATACAGGGTTTGAAGGGTATCCGGATCCGACAACAGCACATAGTGGAATCCGGCATTACCCCCCAAAAAAGGCGTTCCCACCTGCATGCTAACCGAAACCGTCAGAGGGTTGTTGAAGGCATCTGAAGTGATGGTGATTTCTGCATCGTAGACACCATCGGCCAACCCGGTCCGGTGGACGTCGACGATGAAGGATGCGATATCGGAAGGGTTTAGATCGTTGGGGAGTGCCGCCGCCGGAGTAACCGTCACCCAGGATTCGCTGGCGGTAGCGTCGGTTATCTGGATGGTATCACTGCTGCTGCCGTTAGTCAGATCCAGTATCCTGGTGGTGGCGGATGTTCCGAAATTTATCGAAGATGGATTGGGCACCAGAATAGCCGGTATGGAGCCGGAGGCCTCGCCTATGGCTTTG
Organism: Planctomycetota bacterium; assembly: GCA_020346805.1. Lineage (GTDB taxonomy): Bacteria > Planctomycetota > Phycisphaerae > UBA1845 > PWPN01. The sequence continues at coordinate 2,226,288 of CP070790.1, read as the reverse complement.
AAAGCATCGATGAGACCATAGCCGAACTGGTCGTCGCGCCCTGGGTCCCCGAGATCCTCGGTGATGAGCTCGCCGATAAGCAGTGTATCGAGATCGGCGGGTGTCAGTGCTGGATTGGCAGCCTTCATGAGGGCTACCACGCCGGCCATGTGGGGGCTGGCCATGGAGGTACCCTGGAAAAAACAGTAGGTAAACAGAATGCTTCCGGAAGTGTCATCCCCGCAAGTGCTGAGCACGCCGTCCGGAAAGCCATCGGCGTTAAGATCGGTACCGGTATCGCCCCCCGGAGCTGCCACGTCGATGGTGGCGCCGAAATTGGAGTACCAGGCCAATTCTTTGTTGAAGTTGACGGCGCTGACGGAAACTACATTGTCGTAAGCGGCCGGATAGCTTGGCGAGCTGCTAGCCTCGTTGCCGGCCGCAGCGATAACAATAACACCTTGGTTTCTGGCATCGTTGAAAGCCTTTCGTTCGTCATCAGAAAAACCGCCGCCACCCAGACTGAGGTTGATGATATCGGCATAATCTCCAGGAGGCAGAATGATGGATGAATCGTTGTCCAGACCGGAGGCATATTTCACACACTGTATCACATCATAGGAGGTGCCGCCCCCCCGCCCGAGGGCCCGCAAGGGCATGATCAGGGTGCTCCAGGTTACGCCGGCCACTCCGGTGTTGTTGTCGGTGGTTGCCGCAATGGTGCCGGCCACGTGGGTGCCGTGAAAGGAACTGCCTCCCGGACTCTGATCCCCCGGATCGTCGGGATCCGGATCTATACCATCACCATCCACCGAAATGAGAGTACTCTTAATAAAGTCGTAACCATTGGATGTCAACCGGCCGGCAAGGTCGGGATGGCTGAGGAGCACGCCGGTGTCAATAACCGCCACGATTACGGTATCATCTCCAGTTTCAATGTCCCAGGCCTGGGGCAAATTAATAAGGGGATAGTGCCATTGACGATCATACTGATCATCGTTCGGCACGACCGTTGCCCGGCGTATATAATTGAGATTGGCCGATACCACATCCGCACGCTGGCGCAGGGCTTTGACAATATAAAGAGTGTCCATTTTGCGCTGAATTACCGCAGCGGCAGTCTGGTAACTGTGGCGCTTTACCACGGCCGAATCAATATTCAATGCTTGGAAAGCCTGCTGGCGATCGATCTCATCGTCGAATGCCAGCAGCATCTCCCGGTCGGGTGCACCGGCCCGAACTTGCAGCCCCACCGAGGCGGCTAATCCGGCTGCATTGGGCACACCTTTTGTCAGTTTGTGGTCATCCTTGAAGCGAACGATCACTTCGCCCGGAACGAACTCGTCTTCAAGGCGCAGCGACCGGATTCCGACAGATGCACCTGATTGACCGATAGTCAGGTTATAGTTAGAGGCCCCACTAAACGCTGTGACCTCAATGAAATAGGTTCCGGAACCCGTCGAAACGGTCAAAGATTCCGTGCTATCCGTACCCAGTGAAGAACCGACTTGTGTTTTTCCGGCATCATAAAGATAAAGGTCTAAATCGCTGCCCGGATGGTCCGCAATAAACAGATTGATCGCTTGACCGTCGGCCAGGATCACCTGGAAATAATCGGAAGTTTCACCGCC
>CP070790.1:2220266-2224578 GCA_020346805.1 Planctomycetota bacterium | reverse complement strand
TGATCCGCCAAGGCCTGTTCGGCCGGATGGTTCACTGTCACTGTGCCCACTCCCACGATTGTATCGATCACTGGTTTTTCGATACCAAGGGCAACGACCGCTGGTCGGCCAAGTATTTGATCGAACGAAATTGCGATCAATATCCGACTCATTCCCTCGGCCCGGTGATCAGTTGGATGGATATAGGATGCGGCGATTATTTCGACTACCTGACGTCGACCGCCACCAGCTCCATCGGGATCAACGCCTATTTCGCCAGAAAGTTCGGCCCGGACCACCCCAGCGCCAAACGTAAATACGCCCAGGGTGACATAGTTACCTCTGTGGTCAAAACCCATAAGGGCAGGACTATTGTAATCAACTACGACATGCAGCTACCCAGACCTTACGATAATCGATGGACTGTCCAGGGCACATTGGGAATCTATAACGAACAGCGAAACGCTATTTATCTGGCGGGCAGGAGTCCGGAATATCACAAGTGGGAATCGTTCGGCCCTTACCAGGAAAAGTACGACCATTCCTGGTGGAGATCGGTCATCTCTGCCGGCGGACATGGAGGCACCGACTACCTCGAATTGCAGCAATTCCTGAAGTCGGTCAGGAATCGCACCCAAACCCCGATCGACGTTTACGATTCAGTGATTATGAGCGTGATCACCCCCCTGTCGGAGGAGTCAATCGCCAAGGGCAGCGCACCGATTAAATGCCCGGACTTTACTGCCGGAAAATGGAAAACAAAAAAGCCGACTTTCGCCCTCAAGGCCTGATTAGGAATTAATCAAGGAAGCAGATCAAACAAGAACACCCATGCCCTAAAGTTGGTATTTTCACAGTTGGCCGCCTTGGCCATGAATAGATTGTCGCCCTTGGCCAGGTTGACTTCGATTTCCGTGGTCTTGAATCCGTTTTGCTCTTTACCCTCGTATATCAGTTTTCCATTCAACCACAAATTGAACCAATCGTCGTGGCCGAGGCGAAGGCGTATCCTCTTTGCAGCATCAGAATCCACGATAGTGGCGGCATAAGCACTGACATCAATGGGAAAACCGGCGTTGGTCCGCATGCGCGATCGGAAATGAGGTGTGAGATCGACAAAGTTGAACACGGATTGGACACCTTGTTTCCATCGGGTAACCGTCGGCGGGCCTAGTTTCTTGGTAACCGCCTCGGCATATTGCCCGAAATTGGCCGATGCGACCTGGGAAATATCGATGCCGTCCTCGGGGAATTCCTTACGATCGAATTCGTTTTTATCTTTACATGAAAAAGGCCCGCAGAGATTCCAGATTCTTCCGCCCTCAAGGGTAATATCGTATTTGCCGTCGGGGACCAAGACATCGGGCACACGATCGTGCAACGGAGGTAACCTGCTTACCGAAATTGCCGGTCCTTCCTGATACCAATAAAGAACGCTGGACATGTCGTTGGCCAATGAACCAAAATCATAGCTGAACGAATCGGCAAAGGCGATGGGATCGCGATCGAAAAAGCGATAGGCGGCAAACTCAATCAATGGTTTATCCGGTTCGGGAGTTTCAGCGACATCATAATAAGGCGTTCCAATCGATCGGTTATAAAAGACTTCCTGGCCCCAAGCGGTACCGAAGTAATCCTCGCCCCCGATGCCGCTCAAAAGATGGGCGCCATTCGTTCTCCCGTCCATCAGAACCAGATCGCCTCCGCAGTGGTACCAGGCATCGGCAGTATCGAAAACGCGTACCCCTAGAGTCATTCCAACAATTACCCCCCGGCCTATACCATGGCCTAGGTGGTACGGTTTGCCATAATTTTTGGCACGATTGACACGACGATAGGCGGCATGGAAACGGCGCGGTTCGATCAACGAACCGGTCTTGTATTTGTGATAATCGGCCTGGAACCAAATCCCGATTCTCTCACTTTCACTTTGCAGGGTAATTCGCAACCCCTTTTTGTAAGGCATGGGGAAATAGCAGTTGAAGCCGGAACGGTTGGTGACTTGCAGGTACGGCGAGTTGATGGTTCCGGCAAGGTGACCGTGATGCATGCCGAAAAATGGAGTCACCGGTGTTTCCACGTCGGGCTTTTCATTGCCGTCGGAATAAATACGCATGGTGAGTATCAAACCGTTAATAGGTTTTTGTCGAACACCTGCGATAGTCATCCACATGTGTCGCAGGCATCCCTCACCCTCCAGATCTGCAACCACCGTTTCCTGCATACGGTTAATTCGCGTGCGGAATGTAGAGCGGTGGCTTTCATAATCCGCGGGCAAACGGAGGATACCAAACGGGCCGGGTACGGTATCGGCCATCAATAATGAAGCGGCCGACAGCAGCAACGATATAGTAACTATCCCAAGTAGCGCAGAACGTCCTGACATAACCTGTCTCCAGGAATAATATTAATGAAATTGTTTCACGTCTCTGGCTATTCCCGCCACATGCCCTGATAGCCGACGTGCATCATCAGGTGGTCGAGCAGAATCAATGAGGTAAAGGCTTCGGCCACCGGCCAGATTCGGGCCACCAGGGTCGGATCGCGCCGGGTAACCGCCGATAGAATCTTGTTTTCCAGGGAAACCTTGTCGATAGTATCCTGATCTTTGCTGATGGTCGGCGTGGGTTTGACCGCCAGGCGAACCACAATGTTCTGCCCGGTGGTCAGGCCGCCGGTGATCCCGCCGGCATTGTTACTGCGGAACTGGACCTTCTTATTTTTATCCACATACATCGAGTCGTTACACTGCGAGCCGGTTAAGTCTTTTACCGCCAGACCGGCCCCGACTTCGACGGCCTTTACCGCGCCGATGCTCATCATTCGGCCCAATTCGCCATCGAGCTTTTTAAAGACCGGCTCACCCATACCTGCGGGCACGCCGGTTGCCACCACTTCCACCACCCCACCACTGGAATCGCCGGATTCCTTTATCTCCACGATTTTTTTGACCATCTCGTCGGCCACGTCCGGATCGGGACAGAAGAGTTTGGAATTGATGCCATGCTCCTTGCGGATCCTGGCTTCGTCCATCTCCATTGCCGGGAACTTGCCGATCATCTTTTCGACTTCCGCCAGTACCGGCAGTTTCTCCAGGAAACGCATCCCCGGCTTGATCCGGCCCGATTGATAAACAAACTGCCAGATGGGATCGTGTTCCTTGCGAATCCTGCGATAGGCGGCGGCCTTGGTTCGGATCTCATCGATACCCACCTCAGGGGCCTTGACTCCCGCCGCTTCCTTGACATACGCGGTAACCTGTATGCCTTTGTCGGCCAGGACGGCCTTGGCTACCACACCGGCGGCAACGATGGTCGAGGTATAACGACCGCTGAAAATACCCGCACCGATGGCATCGTCCCATTGGTTGTATTTTTGATAGGAGGCATACGATGCATGGCCGGGCCGAGGCGTACGGTTGGTTACCTGATACTGGTCGATATGCTCAAAATGGCGATCGAGGTTGGGAATCAAAATCACGAAAGGCGTGCCGTTAGTGTGCCCGGCATTGGTAAATCCCGGCATGGTATCGGCTGCGTTGATCCCACTGTAAATTATGGGGATATCGGGCTCGCGACGCGGGGAGGCCAATTCACTCTGCCCAGGCTTGCGCAGCAACAGATCCTCATATATCTGCTCCTCGGTTATCAGCATCCCCGGCGGGACTCCCTGCAGATGAATGGTCAATCCATCCTGATAGGAACCGCCGGCCACCGTCGTCCGAAATATCGTTCCAAGATCACAACCTAACATTCATCATACTCCTTGGCGTTTTTAATCCAAAATCAATATGTCTCAGTTTCTTCGACAGTTGTAACTCATAATGCAAAGATTGAATAATATAGGCTATACGCCCGTTTTTTACCAGAGGAGGCCCAGCAATAGTATCAACAATTCAGCTATCAGGTTCCATTCGAAGATCCGCACCCAGAGAGGTCATGCACTCAACGAAGGTTGGAAAGGTAACATCGACCGCCTCGGCGGTTCTGATCCGGGTTTCGCCGGAAATCGCCGTACCCGCGACCGCCAGGGCCATGACCACACGATGATCGTGATGCCCGTCGACTTCAGCCGCTTTCAGATCGTTTCGCTCGATAACCAGGCCGTCGGACCGTTCCTCAATCTTCGCTCCCATGCGCGAGAGTTCTCTACACATAACGTCAATGCGATCGGTCTCTTTCAATCGGGCCTGGGGCACGTTGACCAACTCGGTGCGCCCGTCGGCAAAACAGCCGACCACCGCCATCATGGGCAGGGCGTCAGGCGTAGCGTTGAGGTCGAGTTCACAACCTCTGAGTTGTCCGGGGCGAACCCGTATCCCCTCGGGTTGGAT
>CP070790.1:2216288-2220166 GCA_020346805.1 Planctomycetota bacterium | reverse complement strand
TTGGGATGAACGAAAAAGTTTCGGCAATACGCGCAATCCGGTAATCGAAGAAGCCAAATGTAAATTTGAGGCCGAACACGGCTCAATCAATAAACGGAAAAACAAAACTCTCTGGAAAGAGATTCGCACTTCAGATGAGTTACGAAAACGTGCCGCCGGCCAAACCCCCGCCGGCTACGGCCCAACCGATATGACCGATGCAGAACATTGCGATGGGAAAAATGTTCGCCAGTGTATCGAGTGGCTGGAAAAAAAGGCCTATGGCGACAAGCCCTTCTTTATGGTATGCGGTATCCAAAGGCCCCACGTACCCTTCTTTGCACCGCAGAAATACTTCGATCGATACCCGTTGGACCAAATCAATCTGGTAAACGATCCGGCCAGCGATTGGGACGACATCCCGGAACTGGCACTATGGGGGCGGTATCGCGTTTTCATGCAAAATCCCCGCTGCCCCGACGACAGGGAACGCCGAAAGGCCCATCAAGCTTACTATGCATGCATTACGCACATCGATACGATGGTCGGCCAACTATTGGATGCGGTCAAGAAACAAGGCCTGTGGAATAACACGATTATCATTTTCACCAGCGACCACGGATACCATCTGGGCGAGCACGGTATGTGGGGTAAGGTCACCCATTTTGAGCCCTGCGATCGCATACCTTTCCTCGTCCACGTACCCGGCATAACCAAGGGCGGTTCGGCTTGTCCGCGATTGATAGAGTTCGTTGATTTATATCCTACTCTGGTCGACCTCTGCAATTTGAAAGCCCCCCACAAATTCGAAGGGACCAGTTTTGTGCCGCTGCTCTCTGAATGCAACCGCCCCTGGAAGAAGGCTGCCTTTACAGTGGTTCAGCGCGGGCCAGAGCAGGAAATTACCTGTAAGGCGGTTCGCAGCGAGCGTTGGCGGTACTCCGAATGGAACGACCCCAACCAAAACGAATTGTATGACCTGAAAAACGATCCAAACGAATGGTACAACCTGGCCAAGGATCCCCAATATGCAGATACGGTCGAGAGAATGCGTGAATTGTTGAATGGAGGGTGGAAGGAGGCGGTGCCGGTAAGCTCGAATTGACGGTGAGTTGCCGGGAGGCGATAATTAATACTAATTGGTCGGTTCCCCGAAGGGGGGCACACCACATATTTATTAATCACTGCTTCGGGGACAAAGCTGTCATATAAATACAATCCGTGAAAAGTTGAGTTATAAAGGTTCTTGCATCCAATATGAGATACTAGAGACGGCAAATAATGGAGAATGAAGCCATGAATCCCGATAAATTTTACCGGCATGCAATATCTGTGCTGGCATGTATTCTGTTGGCAAGCAGTTCAGCTACTGCCAAGACAACCACCACACAGACAACACAGGCGGCCAAGGATACTTCGAAAAAGCTAATCGCAGTTTTTGATATGCGCGGCATTCTACTCGAAGCGCCGGCCGAGTTTGAGTTCGGATTTGATTTTGAGCCCCAACGAACGCTCCACGATCTGCTACTGCGTTTAAACAGAGCCAAAAAAGACGACAAGGTCAAGGCAGTGGTATTCACATTTGACAAACCAATGTTGGGCTGGGGTCAAATGCAGGAGATTCGCAACGCAATATGCGAACTCCGCGAAGCGGGCAAGGACGTCTATTGTTATCTGGAGGACGCCGGTGCGGGTACTTACCAGCTTGCCTCTGCGGCATCGCATATCTATATGACGCCGATCAGTGAACTTCAACTAACAGGTCTACATACCGAGTTGGCGTATTTCAAGGGATTACTGGACAAGATCGGCATCGAAGCGGACGTCGAGCATATGGGTGCATACAAAGGATCAGGTGAACCATATACCCGGACGGCACCGTCCGATGAAGTCTGGGAGATGATTCAATGGTTGATGGACGACCTGTACGAACAGATGGTGGAAACCATCTCCGAGGGACGAGGCATACCTGCCGATGAGGTGCGAGAAATCATAGATGAGGGACCTTATAACGCTCAAGAGGCATTAAAAGCCAACCTGATAGATGAGATCGCTTATGTCGACAGTTTTGTTCAAACATTGAGAAAACGGCATGGCAAGGATGTAGAATTCATACGCAAGTACGGCAGTAAGAAGGGACAGGAACTCGATTTTTCCAATATGTTTTCCTTCTTCAAGACCTTCGGCATGTTGATGGGTAAAGCCAAAAAACCACGCAAAGAAAGCATAGCTGTGGTCTACGTCGAAGGGATCATATTGACCGGAAAAACGGAGCGGGGATTTTTCGGTTCCGGCGGCTCAACGGGCAGCACCACCCTCCGCCGAGTTCTGGACAAGGCCCGCAAAGACGACAGCATAAAGGCGGTGGTATTGCGGGTCGATTCACCGGGGGGATCGGCGGTGGCCAGCGATATCATCTGGAACGCTACCAGGGAACTGGTTGAGAAAAAACCGTTGGTGGTATCAATGGGCGACGTGGCGGCAAGCGGGGGATATTTCGTTTCCATGGGCGGGGCCACCATTTTTGCCAACCCGGGAACAATTACCGGCTCGATCGGCGTGATAACCGGCAAACTGATCACCAAAGAATTATGGGATTGGCTTGGAGTTTCGTTCCACGAAATCATACGGGGCAGAAATGCCGACCTTTATAACTCCAACCGCCGATTTGACGAACAACAGCGGGCATTGATTCGCAACTACGCGCAATATGTTTACGATGAATTTAAAAATCGGGTGGTAACCGCCCGCAAAGACCGACTTACCAAGGAGATTGAAGATTTAGCCCAAGGCCGGGTTTTCACGGGGAAACAGGCGGCAGCCAACGGGCTGGTCGACAAACTCGGCGGTTTACATGACGCGATCAGGTTTGCCGCCAAGCAGGCCAATATTAAAAAGTACGAGATCAGGCTGCTGCCCGAGCCGAAGAATTTTTTCGATGTTTTTCTCCGCGAATTGTCCGGCGATTCCAACAACGATGATGATGCCGACGTAATCTCATCCAATGGTCATTGGACGCTAAAAGCCCCTGCCATTCAGGAATTGTTACCCATGCTCAAGCGGATTGATCCGCAACGGGCTCGAACCATACTAAGCTCGTTATTAAGGATTGAATTGTTAGGCAGCGAGAAGGCCCTAATGATCCTGCCGGCCGATATCATCATCCGTTAGTGCGGAATGTCAGCGATTTCTATCGCCAATCCAAATCCGTTAAGGTCACAACTGACCACTAAAGCTTCCAGGCCCGGGCGAAGGCTTTGAAGCTACGGTCGTAAGTTTTTTCCACTTCGGGCGGGAAACAGCAGCCGGGCAACTGGCGATTAGCCAGATGATACTGGATACACTCGCAACAGATACCTTGCCGCGAGCATCCCGAGTAAGTACAAGTACAAAATTTCAGATTTTTATCTTTGTTGCATTCCATTGAAAAACTCCGTTAATCTCGAACGTCATTTCTAAACACTTCAACCTTCTCCTCCCTCAAGTAATACACTATAACAATCCCGTGGCAAATTGCGAAGGAAGTGGTTTGCCAACCTGATATTTGCCAGCTATGATTGCAGTTCGGCCGATGGTTCGAAATTGCAACACTAATTGCAGGATATGCTGGAGGTTGACATGTACCAGACCACTAATCGGCGCCATTTTCTCAAGCAGGCGGCAGGCTCGGCCCTGGCGGGGGTAATTTCAACCTCGACGGCTCAAACAATAGTGGCACAGACATCCGACACATCTTCGAAAAATTTTAAAAATACCCGACTTAAAAAGTCTTTGATATTGCACTCGTTCCCCGAATCGCTGTCTGTTGCCGACAGATTCAAGCTGTCGGCGGAAGCGGGGATCGAGGGGATGGAAATACCCACCACGCGCGATCCCAAAGAGCTTGAAGCCATACAATC
>CP070790.1:2211765-2216188 GCA_020346805.1 Planctomycetota bacterium | reverse complement strand
TGTGTGCGCTGGAGAAAGGACTATGATCATGTAGGTGGGTCCAGTTTGCTTGCCGATGTGGGTCCATTTATCTTGCCGATTACCAAAGGGGAGTCAAAGTTATGATATATATTCCTAAATTAAGCCGAAAAGTACCTGAAAGTGTTGTTTTTAGAGGGTTGATTGCACTACTGCTTGTCATGTCAACGGTGTCAACGATTCATGGTCAATCGGCTGCACCGTTAACGACTTATCGGGGTGATGATGATGAGCCTTGCTTTTCACCCGACGGCAGGTGGATTGTATATCAATCCCGTGATTCCTCGGGGCGGCCTGACCTTTGGATAGTAAGCTCGAACGGTTCGGTGCCGCAGCGCATTACTGAAGGAGCGGGCTACAATTGATTTCCGACCTGGTCGCCTGACGGTAAACGGATTGTATTTGCTTCCGACCCGGCCAGAGACTGGATTTTGGATACGAGTAAGCAGTCGATGGGTGCATACGATCTTTACGCTATTGATCTGATCAACGGCGAATGGTCACCGCCCAAACAACTGACGGATACGCCAGCAGTGATGGAATACCTGCCGAGTTATTCGCCGGATGGCAAACATATCGCTTACAGTTGCGGTTTACCCGGAAGTCACCGGCTGGGAGATCTGGCCCTGTTTGTCATGTTGGCTAAAGGCGAGCAGGCCACTATGCAAAAAGGCCTGGATGGCATGGAAGGCGGGGCCGGAAGTTTTAAGGTGGTAGGCAGGCAATTGATAACTAGCCCCGGCGGGGTTCTGGAACCGACCTGGTCGCGCGATGGGCAAACCATCGCTTTCTCCCGCAATTTCATCTGGAAAAGGGGGCATCAAGTGGATGTACGTCTGGTCTCAACCTCGGCGGACAAGCTACATGCAGACAAGAGCAAGGAATTGAAACAGTTCTTTGGTTTTCCGCATTACAGCCCGGCCTTTTCGCCCCAGGCCGATCTACTGGCTTTTGTAATGTCCAAGGGCGAGGCTTGGGATATCTGGATTTTACCTAAACCTTATGAGTCCAGCGAAGCGATTCGGTTAACTAAACATCCGGCCAATGATGTAAATCCCGCGTGGTCTCCGGATGGAAAGCGGATTGCTTTCGCCTCCAACCGTGACGGCAACTATAACATCTATGTGATAGAGGTAGCCAAAGAAATTCTTGTGGCAGGTGGACAAAAATAAAGTCTTCTGACCGAGATATAACTATCAATGCGGGATTGAGTATTCATCCAAGGAAAGGAGCCCGATCATGAATAACGTGACAAGATGTTTATTAGCAAGATCTTTGACCTGTTTCTGTATACTGTTACTTGGGATATTCGGCCACAGGACAACGTGCAAAGCAGAGGGAATAATACAAAGAAACTGGCAACAGGTTATTTCCGCCGGCCTGGCCTCGGAAGACAAAGATGACCTTTCGCTTTGGACCGTGGTTGATAGACCCCCCGGTGGTAAAGGCTTGTCGATTGAGCCGGGTCCGATGATTTACGCGGGAACATACCACACCGCAGATCCGTTTTTCTATGATCCCACGCTTACCGGCTGGCACAGGATCTATATTGGTTTCTATCTGCCGAAAAATATCACTTATACAGGTGTGGCGGCCAAATTGGATCATGAGATTTCATATACCTGCGTGGCCGATCCGCGGGCTTCTCTGGCAGACAGGGGAAAGAAGTGGAAGTCGTTCCTGGATGCCGACTTTGTTGAAGTCGAGTTCAAGGCCGCAGACCTGACCAGTCGGCGGATTATCATCTATCACCCGCAGGGTTGTTGGAGTTATATCACCCATTTCCGTTTCGTCCCCCTTGCCGCCAGCGAGATAGTGGTCGAAAAAGCCGGTAAAAATAAAAAACCCTTTGATGTCCACCTCTGGCAGGATTACATGGATCAACTTGAACTGGTTCAGAGGCCTGAGAAGGACTGGTGGCATAACTCGCCCAAGGCAATCCACCGATATATCCGTTATTTCTGCGACTACGGATGCAACAGCCTGGGCCATCGTTTTATGGCCGGTGGAAGTGCTCGTTATAATAGCGGGATTCTACGAGGTGAACGGGCCCGCTATATCGATAAACTTGTCGGTCCCGACATCCGTGACCCCTGGGCCAGCTATCGGTTTGGGGATATTGAAACCGATGTGCTGAGCGAGTGGGTTAAGTGGTGCCATTTTTACGGCAAGAAAGCCTTTGCCGTGTGGTGTTTCGAAGATGCGCACGGCTATACATCATTCTTGAGTTTCTTCAATGTTGAGCACCCGCAGTTTATGGGCAAACGCAAGGACGGCACCTTCGCCTTGGCTTACGCCTCCCTGGCCTATCCAGAAGTGATCGAGCATAAACTTGCCATTGCCCAGGAGGTGCTTGACCGGGGCGTTGACGGATTTGTGTTTGATTTTCAAAGGGTCTGGGGGTGGTTCTCCGAACGCAGCCTGACCTATCATCATCGGGGAATGGGGGGATGGGACAGGGAATACGTTCCGCATGTTGTTGAAGCATACAAACACGAGTATGGGGTCGATCCAAGAACCGAACCCGACAACAACCGCCGCTGGATCGAATTCTGTGCGCGGTATCATACCAATTTCTTCCGGGAATTCAGGAAATGTATTGATGCATTTGAGCAGACCAGTGGACGAACAATAGAAATTGTTATGGCGATCCCGGCGGTATCGGAAGATCCTTTCACCTCGGTCAAGGCGTATGGATGTGATTGGGAAACATGGGTTGATGAGGGACTGATGACCGCCATGTCTCCGATTATACCAGCCGAAGATATCAACGGCGGAAAGCAGACTCTGGATGACTTGGTCGATATCATGGAATACGTACACGCCAAGTGTAAGGGTAAATGCGAGGTCGTCTGGCCTCTGGCTCAATACAAGCGCACCCTGACCGCCCTGGCGAAAAACTCGGGTTACTCTCTTCCGGATGACATAAATGACGTCATTGACCGGATTTTAAAAGAAGCGTACGACCATGGTGCTGCCGGTATTCAATTGACAACTGTGGATTACAACATGGTCGATCCGAAGATTTCAATGACTGTTGATGCCGTGGTGCGATATTACAAAGGATTGAACGGTCCTTACCGATGGCGAAAATAAGCAAGTATGTACATGTGCACCTGGAGCATGGATAGATCCACCTGGCCACCTTCTGGAAGCAGTCTAGCGAAATCGAGATCGCAGTGTGCCACTGATTCATCGCAGTCGCGCCCTTCCAAATCAACAGGCTCCACGCGAACCAGAATCCGATGATCCCCCTTGCCGCTCCATTTGCTTAGGGCTTCCGGTGCCGTCGCTGTCGGCCCCGTCATTAGCCATTCAAGGTCGAACCGAGCTCCTTGAATACTCCTCGACTTCTCGCCGAGATGCGAACAGGTCCATACGACCTTATCTATAAACCCGAGCTGACCCCACCATATATCAGGAACCACAGTAGCTGCTTTACGATGCACATCTACCTCGATGTGAAGAGACTCGGTGTATCGCTGACTATCACGGAGTACTACAACTACGCTGTCTCTACTGTCTGTCTTCCGAACTTACCGTATTTGACCTTGTGCCGCGAGACACATATCAGGGTACCATTGTTGTTATTGTTCGTTCTGTTCTGTGCTTATCCCATCGCCAACTTCACCTTCCGTCGCTATTACCGCCACTACCGTCGTCGTAAGAAAGGACTATGCCTTAAGTGCGGCTACAACCTGACGGGTAACGTCAGCGGCGTCTGCCCCGAATGTGGTGAGAAGATATGATTCGGGCTATGACGCAAGCGGTACAGGATAACAGGCAATTTAAAACACAAAAGGGAAAAAGAACGAGTCGAAACAACTCAGCTGATCGCCAAGATAAGAAGAAAATTATCTGAGTGTGTTTACGACTCAGTAACTGGCATGTGAAGGGATTACACGGAGAGCAAAAAAATCCCTAACACCATGCGAACTTCAGGTGTCTACAGCCCCCGCCGTACTAGAAAAATGATGTTCTGGTGAGGATGAGGATATGGCTGTCAGGAGCGAATCACTAAAGGTAGAATGTGGGTTACGGGGCGACCGAGACGGTCGCAGAGATCAGATGGGAAGTTGATTGCCGTTCGCCCCCTGCGAGTTGTGCTTGAGTATCTGGTATACTCTGTCGACTGCGGGGATGAGCCACGGATGGTTAAGCAGAAGAGGGAGCGCTGTTGCTTTGGAGAGGACACGGTGATGGAAGATAAGGATAAAACAAGAGACGAACTCGTCCGGGAGCTGTCTGAACTGCGCGGGCGGGTTGCCCAGTTGGAGCAGCTGGAGGCCACCCACAGCGACACTGAGCAACAGCTTCGCCGACAACGCGAGGTGGTGGATGGCATCAATCGAGTCCTCCGGGAGTCCTTGACGCTTGAAGACGAAGCGGAGATTGCAGGCACCTG
>CP070790.1:2200186-2211665 GCA_020346805.1 Planctomycetota bacterium | reverse complement strand
GTAGGCAACGGCGTGCCCTGCAGAAGGCTGAGCTGCTTGCTATATGCCTGGCCAATGTAGGCGATATCGGGATCGGAAGTGACTTCGACAATGATGGGGGGCTTGGGTTCCTCGATGCGGACGGCATAGACCCTGCCCCCGCACTGAGTGCAGCCATTGGACTGTACGACTCCGACGAAGACGTAATCGCCTGTCCCCGCCGCGCACTCCTCATATCCGCCGGGGCCAGTGCCCGGCCATTCCATGCCAACATGCCAGAGTAGGGAGATGTTTAGTGGATCACTCACATCCAAGCCGTACACGGCATTACCGCCCGCCGGTATGATGCAGTACCTGTCGTGCTGCAGATGGAGATCCTTACCCAATGGTCGTTCATAGAATTCCACCTGCTGCGGATTTGAGGGATCGGCTAAAGAGAAAACGTACACCCCGCCGTCGAGCCAGTCGGGATCTGGATAGGTATCATCGTCACACCGCATGTACAGATACCCGTCCTTGATCACGAGATTGCCGGTGCCGGTGCGGGCATTGAAGCTGAGCTGGCGGATTTCGGTCGGGCTGGACGGATTGGAAATGTTATAGACCTCCATCCGGTTGTTGGAGAGCATGTACATATAGTTGCCGTAGGCGGCAGGTTCGCCCACCAGTCGATGGAAGGGGGAGGGCTGCACAAATGTCAGGTGAGTCGGGTTGCTGGGAGTGGAGATATCGAAGATATCGATGCCGGCAATGTCATAACCATTACTAACCGAGACGAACAGCAGATTCCCTTCGATACAGAGTTGCCACGCGTGGACCGTCGTGTTACGAGTTCGGATCAACGACGGGTGGGCAGGATCAGCAATGTTGAAGACCCGAAGCCCGATGTTGGGGGCCCAGTTGGCCATGTAAAGCACGGTCCCCTTCATAGCCAGCCCATAAGCCTGCCCGCTCCCGCCTCCCCCATCGGTCCACTCACTGGTGAGCACCATGTTGCTCGGGTCGGATACGTCCAGCGTTTTGAGGCCCCCACCCCATATCATCGAGCAGTACAGGTAGTCGCCATTGAGTAACAATTCACTGGTAATTGAGCTAGAGTAATCCCCCATTGCCCCGATGATCTTCATGTCAACGATTTCCGGCGGAATGAGGGGCTCGCCACCCTTAGCCAGGCTAATAAACACTAACGCGACGGCAACGACCATACCTGGGATGATCCGTGTTTGTTTCTTACTGGGTTTCATCAAAAGTGCCCTTTCATCTCATATACTATTTTAACATCCCGGCGGGTTGCTCGGCCCCCCCATACAGGTTTGAAAGATACCGAAATCCTCAACGTCAACGTCGCGGTCTGAGTCCAGGTCAGCGGGTTCGCATTCAGTGGTGGGAAACTCACCCGAACCGGAATAACAGGTCTGAAACAATCCGAAGTCCTCCTGGTCCACGTCGTAATCGTAATCGAAGTCAGCCCGTGATTTTACCCTGACCTGCCATTGCTCGGTATCCTGACCGTCGTAGTGGATTGCTTTTATCTCAAGGGTAAAAAGGTTGCCGATATCATCCGGACCGGGTACCCAGCCGTTAACCAGGCCGTTGTTGTCTACCTGCATTCCGGTCGGTCCTTGCACCACCGAGAAGTCTGTTTCGGCAGGATTACCTTGCGTGAGGATCAACTGCTCGCTGTACTCCTGGCCGATGTAAGCGCTATCGGGATCGGGAGTAACCTTGGCAATTATCGGTGGCACAAGAGAGAAGGCCTCTACCGAATAGACGCGGGCCCCGAAATCCGGGCAATCAAAATTGCTGCAGGTATCGGTGACTTCCGTGCAGCATCCAATGAAAACGTAAGCTCCGATCCCCTTGGCATGAAGCGATATACCATTCTCTCCCGTTCCAGGCCACGAGACGTTCCAATGTGAGATGATATCCATGTTGGCCGGATCTACTGTGTTAATCGTGTAGTTGCCGGTACTGCCATGAGATACAATACAGTAGTGGTCCTGAAAATGTATATTGCGAGGCCTGGCGAAATCCAGGTAGTCGACTAACTGCGGATTCGAGGGATCGGCCAACGAGAATGAATAGAGACCGCCCTCATACCCGAAGGCTGCGTCATTCAGGCCAACCATATAAAGGTAGCCGTCTTTAACGCGACATATTCCCAGGCAGGCAAGGTACTGGAACCGCCGCACAAACGTTGGGCTGGAGGGATTACTCACCTTATAAACATTAAGCCACCATTTAGAGGTAAAATACAGATAATCGCCATACTGAACGGCGTTGCCTACCGTACGTCCGTCCGGATCGATGTGGGTAAGCAGAATCGGATCGATAGGGTTAGTGATATCGTAGACATTAATCCCGTTTATCCCCGACGGCGGGTCGAGTCCATTGTTAATAGTGACGTACATCAGGTTATCGAATATCTCGATGTCCCAGGTATTGGCTGTGGTGCTGATAGTCTTGATCAATGCCGGGTGGGCAGGGTCAGCATCAATGTTGAACAGCCTCAAGCCAATACTCGGCGTCCAGTTTGAAACGTAGAGCACGTTGCCTTTGACTGCGGAGCCGTTCATTTTCGTTGAAGTTCCATCCCAGTCGTCAGTAAGGACCAGATTAGTGGGATCAGAGACATCGATCGTTTGTAAGCTGGGTCCTCCGGAACAATAGAGGTAGTTACCAACCAGAGTCATGCCCCGTACATCCCAACTGTTTGAGTCGCCTTCCTGCCCAACCAAGAGCATGTCCTTGATTTCGTGCGGAATCAGTGGCTCCAGACCATGGGCTGAGCTAACAAATACCACCATGACGGGATAGATAGCACTCGAAATGATCAGGACTTTATTCGTACTTACTTTCATCATATGCAGCTTTTGTAATTGACAGCTTTAACATCCCGGTGGATTGTTCGGACCACCCATACAGTTCTGGAAGGTAACGAAATCTTCCACATCGACATCGCGGTCGGAGTCGAAATCCGCTGGCTCACACTCGGTGGTAGGAAACGCACCCGGGCCGGAATAGCAGGTCTGAAACCATCCGAAGTCCTCCTGATCCACATCATTGTCGTCGTCAAAGTCAGCAATGGAATGTACTTCAACATCCCATTCCTCGATGTCCGAACCTTCCGTGTTACTTGCTTGAATTATGAATCTATAGGAGCTGCCTAAATCACTGACAGTGGGTGTCCAGCCACTTACGCTTCCATTTACATTGACTTGTGTTCCGGACGGCCCCTGCACCACCGACCAGGTTGGTGCGGGATTACCCTGGACCAAGGTCAACTGCTTGATGTATTCAGTGCCGGGGTGCACGATGTTGGGATCGGGGAAGACCTCGGCAATGATGGGGGGCTGCGGAATTCCGCCGCCAATGGTTAGCTGGACCCAATCGCATTTGATATAGGCTTCATCGTACCAGTAGGTTCGAAACTCAAGATCTTGTTGCCCGGTGCTTCCAAAGTTCAAGTCGAATGTCTGCCAAGTATTGGCGGCGTTGAAATCTTGACGATTTACGGTATGTGCGGCCAACTGGTTGCCACCAGTGTAGACGTCCAGCGTAACTATCGGGTCATTATCGACGGTGTTATTGTCGATCATCAGTCGCCAAGTTACTTGGTGGTTACCGACCGGAACCGTGTCGATAAACGGACCAGTGGTTAGGTAACCCGCTGAATCCTGGGCGACATTTGCAGACCAAACCAGATCCTCCTTTCGGCCAATATTATGCGAGAGCTGTTCGTTATATTCGGCCTGATAGCGTCGGATATTCGCATCGGTTGAGCCAATCTGTAGAATGGCGTTGTCGGTAGCCGACAACTCGACGCTATCAAGCTGATCATACAAGCGTCCCTCGGGGTCGCTCATGTTGAAGCTGCGGTACGGCCGGCCATCCGCTGAGTAGGCATCGTTACCTCCGTTATGGAAACACCAACCGGCGGCTTCGGCCACCTTGCCTCCGGTTTCGTCTCGATAATAATCTTCCTGCACCGGATTCCAGGCAGCCCTGTTTCCTCTGCGGAACGGCTCCTGCAGATGGATAGGCACGCGGGTCCCGAGGTTGGCCATCCAGCCGATATACTTCTGCACTTCTCCATAGGTCAGCGAGGGACACTCCGATGTGCGACACATATGAACGGCGAAGAAGTCCACCATTCCAACGTTGATGTAATCGTTCAGTACACTCTGCGAGTCAATCATGCCGCCTTGGGAAAAGGTGCATAGACGGTCCGGGTCGATGGTCTTAACGGCATTGATCAGTTGGGGCATTTCATCGAACGGGACGAGGCAGCCGCGGTTGTCCCGTTCGTTACCCAGATCGAAATACACATTGCGATAAGGCAGAAGCTCCGTCGCCAACGTCTGAGCCGCCGTCAAGTGCCGAGCTAGTGTGTCCGGGCTGTGCCACTCGTTGTAGGTATCGCGGAGCATCACGCAATCAACGATGATGCCCCGGGCGTCGCACTCGGCGATCAATGTTTTCAGCCGGGTCATGTAAGGCTCACGGACGGTGCCGTCCTTGTTCAGGGCCGACACATTGGGGCCCGTGTACCACGGCCATGCCCAGTAAGCCCAAACGCGCAGCCAGTTAAAACCGTCGACTAGCATGTCGTCCAGATCCTGGGTGCGAAAACTCCCTGTGGTAATGTACTGATTACCGTAGTAACTGATCCCATGCAGGAAGGTGGGCACACCGTCGATGGTAAAGAATCGCCCATCCGGGGAGATTCCCAAAGTTACTCCGGTGGCTGTTTCGGACTTGGTCGTAAAGCTCCAGACATCGCCGGTGGTGGTACCGGTGTCGCCGACGGAATCTACGCGCCAGTAGTAAGTGGTATTAAAATTTAGGGTACCCGGTTCAAAGGTTATTCCCGTCTGGTTGCCTTGGAAGGTACCCGGACTGGTGGTACCGAAATGGACATCATAAGAATTCGCCCCCGCGGCTGTCGACCAGCCAAGGTCGGCATCGACGCTAACATAGTTAGCTTGGTGGGGGGGAATGGGATTAGTGGCCTTGCAGGGCGGACCGGTAGCATGGATTAAGTCAAGATAAAATGTGTTAGTGCCGGGTCTGGCAATACGAAAATCGGACCCACCGTTCTGGCGGTTGCCAAAATATGCATCGGTAACATGGAAAGTGTGCTGCTTCCACGTGTTGGTCCCCGTCAAAGTGATGGAATCGCTGCTTTGTTTGTATGCCGGATTGGGTAGCCAGTTGGGATCAGATGAATCATACTGCAGATCAAGATTTCCGGAACCCGTATCATAGTAGTCGATGGTAATATCAGTATTCGGCCGGTTGCCATTGTATGCGAATTCGTCAGTGACGGTGAAATAGAAATAATGGTCTGTTGCCGGGTCGACATTCATTCTGCAACTTTTGCTCCCGATGGTGGTGGCCGTAGTAGTGCCGTCAGCTACCTGCGGATGAGTCATTCCATCTGCGACGTCGGGCGAACCCAGATCAATCGATACTTCGGTGGGTGGCGGTGGCGGCGGAGAACCGGGGGGAGTAGCTGCACCGCCCAGGTCTTCCTCATAGACCCGCAGCAAGGAGTAGGTCGTACCAGGAGCCCCGCCGAATTCCCGGTTGACGGTCGTGCTGGTCCAGAAGCTGGAGCCGAGCTGAATGTGAAGGATATTGGGGGTGAAGGAGTTGTTCAGTGTCCAGTTAGAAGACGGTGCCAGTACCGACAGCGTCTGGCCGGGCAGCCCCCGCCAGATTCTCAACGTGGCCCCGGTCCAGGTGACGCGGAACCGATAGGTCACAGTGCCATCCCACGACAGGACGGGGGAGAAGCCGGCCTTCCAGTCGGTCTCGGCATCGGGTCCGGCTCGCCCCGACAGCTTTAACTTGTTGGTATAGGTGGCCCACTCCGGGTCATTAATCTTCCGCATCATAACGGCATACGGGCTGGCCCAGAAGTCGTTTTTGACCGTCGCTGGATTTAGTCCTGTACTGTCACAGGCTTCCGCGACTTCATTACCCGTGCAGCCGGCATTGGGAAAAAGACCCGTGACATCAAATTCGAAGCTTCCCGTGCCATCGCTGCCCAGGCCGGGCAGGTCATACCAGACAAAGTCCAAGCTGCGAGGTTCACCATTCGTACTGGTCCCGCCGGTGTGAGTAAGGGTGTAGCCATTGGCCGAGAAGATCCCACTGCCCGCTTGGCCGGAGATCTTGCTCGCATCGGTGAGCAGATCCTCAAAGATCGGCGTCTGCCCGAGCGTTGCCGATCCCAGCCAACCAAGTACAATAAAT
Source organism: Planctomycetota bacterium (assembly GCA_020346805.1). Classification (GTDB taxonomy): domain Bacteria; phylum Planctomycetota; class Phycisphaerae; order UBA1845; family PWPN01. Next base: position 2,205,425 of record CP070790.1, on the reverse strand, counting down.
AAGGAAAAAAAACGACAAGTGGTCAATAACATCACCTAATCCTCCAAATAGTTTTATAAGAATCGGCGAATCGAATCACGCTCCACCACGAGCAATAAATTTTATTATTTCAACTGTCAGTCCGTATATTCGTAGAGTAAGGCATAATTGACGCAACTTTACAACTTTCTCTCTATATTATTTACTTAGTGAGACAGTCTCTAAGAAAAAGGCCCACGGGAGGAGGATGCCGTGGGCCTTTTCGTCATCATACTATTGGTTTTAATCTTCCCGTTCCACGAGTACGATGTAGTCGGTGGCTTCAAACACCCTTCCATCCGAGAATAAGCCCAACACTGTAACCGGTACCACTGTGCCGGGTTCAAGCAGATCCAAACCCAGAGCGAGGATCAACTCCCGCCTGGAAACGTGAATCACCACGTTGCCCCCGATTTTAGGAGTCTTAACCGGTAATACCACACCGGCTATCGAGATCGAGTTAACGTCGATCAGGTTTATATCGTAATCCTCCGAACCGAGAATAGCGATGGGTAATCTGCCCTTGTTTTGCGTGTTCACGGTAAACAAATTAGGATCATCGTCGGGCAGGATATCTAAAGCCAGCGTAATATCAGGCACGCCCTCAAAGTTAAGGTTGTCAATCATCACTCCGCCGGGAACAGCCTCGTCGTCGCTGCCACTGTTACCACCGATCATATTCACATCCGTGAGGTTATTATCGGCGGAGCTTCGCCAATTCCAGGTGCCGAGGTCTTGCCCGCCCCAAGTGACATCGTATGTGTAATTGTTTTTATCGACTAACAGTTCCATGGTCACAAAGTTGTTAGTGGCGTCAGGAAAACCGTCAGTGCCATCCCAGTATCCGATCACCGGATTGGTTTGATCACCCTGGATACCCATAGCCAAGATCTCCCCAGTCGGCTTAAACTGCACATCGATCCGCCTGTGACTGCCGGCAGTCCTTTCATTAGCATAAATACGGTAGTCAAAGTTGCCATCAAAACTCCCATCAACCGCAAGGTCAAACTTACAATCAAGCTGGTTATGGATCATTGAGCCCGAACCTATGAATGTACGCCAAGCGGTTGGCGGCTTCGTACCCACCGAGCGGATGCGCTGGTTTACCGGGGCAGCGGGATCCTCTTCCTCCACCATCCATCTCTTGTTGGAATAGTTTGAGGCGGACCACCTGGAATCTTTCCAGCCAATACCTCCCATCTGTCTGTGGAGAACAACTGGCCCCTCTTCAAGGTCAATATCTTCGAAATCATGCTGGGCAATCATCATGTTTGCTGTTGCTGTGCCTACAGTACACAGCAATGCGACCACACTAAGAATAACTACTTTTCTTGCTTCTAAATGCATTATGCACCTCCTATATTTTGTCTTTGTAACGTTTCTAAATTTCCTGTCCCTTCTGCCCTTGGTTAAGCGGCAGAAACTTGAACAAAGGTCATTCTCAAAATTTGTTATAGCTCAAACCTCCTTTCCACTGGACACTCGGCCGCATAGCCAATCTTTCACAACAATTATCCGCCTATATGTTCTTCACCTTCAATCTTTTATTCGTTTCTTCTTGTTTTCCTGCGCTGTGAAAAAAAACAGCAATCCACTGTTTTTAATTACCACAATTTGGATTCGATTCCGGGGTCACCGGTATATTCGGTCCGCTTGCACACTCCTCGAAAGCAAACCAATCCACCTGATCAATTTTATCGTCACCGTCACGCTCGAAACATTCACAACCTTCGGGTACGCCAACAGTAGCTCCCGTGTAGCAGAGTTGGAATTCAGCAAAGTCATCCTGATCGACATCACCGTCATTATCCGCATCGGCAAAGGGGATGTTGCACGGGGGCGGTGGCGGTTCAAGAACCTGACCAATACATGTCAGTTCATCGCCTGGGGCGAACGCACCAGTACGGGTAGCCATTATCCAGTCGAAGCTTATCGTTTGCGTGCCGGCAATGTCCGTCGCTCCGAAGCCAAAGGCGTCTTCGGGTGGAACTACTTTTACTAGTGACGCGGCGGGGATATCAACCACGGGCGTGGGATTCTCGTCAAAGTATAAAGATATTTTCTGGGGATACCCGGCGCCGTCTTCCCCCCCCACCGCCACAAGACGAATTGTGTGGTAGTTACTATCGGCCCGCCCGGCATCGATATCTTCATTACCCCGCTCGATTTCCTTTACGCGGCCCTGGTCCGGACCTCCGAAGTGGTAGCCGGCTGTCAATCCGCCACCGTCATACATTGAGAGGTTGGCCCCTGGATTGCCGCTGGCCGACTCTACCTTGACCCGGGCTAGGATCGTGGCACCTATGGGGGGAGCGATGTTCACGCTCGGAAAATTATACCACTTCGATTTGTGAGTATCGTCATCCACGATCTTCCAGGCCCTGCCGTCATGGGCAGCGCTATCACCCACCACGCTACCCTGTTTGATGTTGTCTGCTTCACTGTATAATGCAAAGGTATAACCCGTGCCGAATGAATCGGCCGAGTCAGGGGACCTAGCACCGTCATAATAATAGACAGTTGGTGTGTCAGTAGTATAATCGTAAATTCTGATCGTCCGCACCAGCCACCCCATGTCAGTCTGAAATCCAATGTAGACATCGTCGGCACTCCCTGCGATCGAGGTTATAGCGTCCTCGGTTATAGTCACCGTCAGGGTGTCGCTTTCACCCGGGTTGAGCGTTATCGGAACACCATCATGGCCTGCGTCGATTTCTATCTCTACCCAATCTGCTGGAGAAAACGGTTCATCGTCCCCATTCACTTCAAGCGCTGTGTATGTTTGTGGCACATCGTCATTGTTGGTTACCGTAAATACGTACTGGTCTCCCGATGGGCAATTACGAGCCCGGATGGCTGCGTACCATGGACTCGTTACCGACCAATTCTTTTGAGGTGGATCTACGTCGATGGGCAAGATTGTATATTCGATTTCCCGTATATGCCCGCCAGTGGTACAGTCGTCGGTGAATTTGAGGTATGCGTTGTAAACACCTACATCCAGTCCGGTGCTGTTTGCGGTTGCGGTGATGGGGCCGCTATTTTCCCCCGCCAGAATCGGACCGCCGGTCAACGGTGCCACGGTCAACCAGGTGTACTCCTGCGGATCGCCGTTTTGATCGACCTCTGCGACCGTAAATTGGGAGATATTAGCTGAACCGTTATTGTTAATCACATAGTCGGTGGAGTCTTCGATGCTTCCACCTACCGGAGCCGGACCGAGATACTGTTTGACCATGGGTAGTACCTCGGAAGAGCACGCCGGCGGCGGCGGCGGCTCCACTCCCTCTTCTACATAAAGGTTGTCAAGCATCACCCCCCCGGCCACAGCCGGATCAACAGATCCGCTAGTTCCGCCAAGAAGGTTTATATCCGTGAGGTTAGCATTAGTGGAAGTATACCAATTATAGGTGCCGAGGTATTCACCATCCCATACAATCACATATGTGTAAGTGTCTCTATTCATGTACAGTTCCATGGTCACAAAGTTGTTCGTACAGTCCGCATAACCACCCGTGCCGTTCCAGTATCCGATAGTCGGGTTTTTTATGCCACCTGTAGTACCTATAGAGACTATCTCGCCAGCTGCGGCAAACTTTACTCTAACCCGCATTGCGGCGCCCTCGTATACTTCATCGGCAAGGATACGAAATTGAAAATCCGCAGCCATACTGTCTTGAACGGCAATGTCAAATTTGCAGTAAAGCCAGGTTTCGGTCAGTGTGTCCGAAGCAGCGAAGGTGCGATAGGCGTAGGGTGAGCCAGTACCAAGACTGCGCATGTAGGTGTTTGTTGCGGGTTTTTCTACCCACCATGTCCTACCCGTAGAACCTAAATCAGAAGCAAGCCAGAGATCGCCGGGTTTCCAGCCCGTCCCACCACCCTGTCCGCTGATACTAGCGTCCACCGTGTTGTCTTCGAAATCTTGCGTGGCAATCGGGGCCGCTCCTGCCATCCCTACACTGAACAGAAACACAGCTACACTTATTACAACTAGTTTTACTATGCTTATTTGCATGACTTCAAACCTCCTTTTTTAATTTTTGTCCGCCTTTTCTTCCCGTCTATTCTGCTATTTACCTAAGTAGCAGAAATTGTACCAAGATCTTTATTTTAGTTGCCCTTCTTTAGCTGCTTTCTTTTTGTGGGCACTTGGGCTTGTACTACTATCATGTCGCCATCTTCATCGATTACCATATCGGCGTCCACACAGGTCAAGCTGCCCGGCCTCATGTCCATGAGTTTGGTAAAATTCGGTTCACTACAATCATGACAATAGATTGACGATTATTTGATGCCACGTATATTCTTTCCTCTCCGATCTGTTTCCATTGAACAAAGTATGAAACAAAAGAACTGAGCAAATAGGCTAATCCATTAGAATTTTCCTATCACTTGTTATCATATTATCATATCAAAAATAATATTATGGTTCTAATTATGTATTCCTCCTTCATACATCTACGGACGTGTCGTAATAAAAGAATAACCAGCCAAAAGTACTATGTATTTTTTGTCATTCGTATGACAAAATTTATCTAAAATAATAACTTCTCCCTCATCTCATAAAATCATTATACAATTAACTATAATCGGTTGCAATAGAAAATAGTCAAAATTAACATTTTCCCAGTGGAATGAAATCTTTTGCGCAAGTCTTTTATTGACAGTGTTTTATGTCATAAATCGCTGATTAGTTAATCCGCTACGGATTGTTGAACCCCGGTGTAGTGTTTCCTAACAGATGAGGCATTTTTTCGGATTTGAGTAAGTGACGGCTTTCCACGACCTGCTCCCACCGATGATGCCACCGTCAAGGATTGACAGTGGAGTAATATCAGGATGTCTAACCTCCACTTCAAACATACATACCATATATGTTCTTATTCGCCTGTCATTCTCCCGATATCAGGATGGTGAATTCAATCCGATGGTAAAATTCTTGTTTTCCGGGGCATCGATCTTGGCCCCGCCCCGTAATCGATTGCCTGTGATAATTGCCGACTGAACATCGGGTCCTATCCGAATCTGCTGTTTGTCGGCCTCGACAAAATCGCAGTTGCGAACAGCTATACCCTGACAGTTGACGTCGATACAGGGCACTCCCTTTTTCTCCAGATCCCACATAGTAAAGTGACACCCGTCAAAGCTGACCTGCCCCGAACCGGCCAGCTTGGCGTGATAGCTGCATGGTGGGTAATGTTTTTCATTGACGCCCCAG
>CP070790.1:2191492-2200086 GCA_020346805.1 Planctomycetota bacterium | reverse complement strand
TTACCTTCAAGGGGAGTAATTGGCTGGCCGTTGTAAGTTTTAGGATACTCCACCCCAGCAACATCCAGACAGGTGGCCATTATATCGATGAGGTGACCGGGTTGATGGGTGATATTCGGCTTCTTAATCACTATCGGCCAATGGACGATCAGAGGCGAGGAGATGCCACCTTCGTGAACCCAGTGTTTGTATAAACGGAACGGCGTGTTACTGGCGTTGGCCCAGCCGATTTCATAACTGGTGAAGGAGTCTCTGTGTCCGGGCGGCGCGCCTCGTTTGCCTCGATTAATTATTTCCGCACACCCCCCATTGTCGGCCAAAAACATAATCAAGGTATTATCCAGCTCACCGATTTCTCTGATCTTGGCGAGTATCTTGCCGATGCCTTGGTCCATGCGGTCGATCTGGGCGGCATAAACGGCCATTTTCAGATCCCACATATCTCTTTTCTCTTCAGGGATATTCGCCCAAGCAGGCACACGCTCATCGCGAGGCGTCAAAGGCCAACTCACATCGACGATTCCCATATCGATCATTTTTTTATGCCGACGTTTGCGCAGTTCATCCCACCCGATCGTATATTTGCCGCGGTACCTGGCAATATCCTCCGGCCAGGCATGCAAGGGCCAATGGGGAGCAGTGTATGCGAGATAAAGGAAAAACGGTTTATCCTCTCGGCCGTATTCATCGATAAAATTAACTGCGTTATCGGAGAAGGCGTCAGTCATATAAAAATCTTCGCCTTTCGGGAGGTAAGGCTGATCGTCAACAGCCATCTGTCTGTTAGAATCGAGCCTGAAATAGTTACTTCCTCCACTGATCAATCCGTAGTATCGATCAAAACCGCGATCTGTCGGCCAATGAGGTCGCTCCTCGCCAACGTGCCACTTTCCGGACATCAAAGTCTGATATCCCCCGCCTTTTAGGGCTTCGGCAATGGTAACACATCGATGGTTGAGATATCCCTGATAAGACGGGAAACCGTAATCACCGACCATGTGACCGATACCGGCCTGGTGTTGATATAATCCCGTTAAAAGTGCCGCCCGCGTCGGACAACAACGTGCGGTATTGTAAAACTGAGTGAAACGCAGACCATTAGAAGCCAGCCGATCGAGCGTTGGGGTCGAGATCTCAGAACCATAACAACCGATATCCGAAAAACCCATATCATCGGCCATAATCAGGATGATATTGGGCCGCTGGACTTTAAATTGTTGTCCGGCCTGCGACAAGGCGGGAAATATCAAAGAAAACACCAACCATAAACACGCAGATTTCCTTCGTAACATAATAAATCCTTTCACATCATGCGTCGCTATGCAGAGCAGCAAGAAATAAACCAATCATGATCAAATTGCACAACATAATCAAATAAACCACTACTACCAATACTGCCGCCAAATTAAGACGACGAAAATGCAGCCTACAGCAACGACCGACGGACTATATGAAATCCCCAAATCAACTCAATCACAAATTATACTCCAGCCGATAAAAAAAGCGCCCCATCAAGTGAGGCGCTTGAAAAAATTATTGCCGTGATGTCAACTTTCAAATACCCGCAATCGGCCGCCTCAACACAATCATCTCGCGGCCCAAATCTGTCTATCCACATTAGGCGGCTAGCCTGGGCTTTTGGTCTCATGGGGATGCACAAAAACCAATCCCATATTCTGCACTTGATATACAGCATTACTTACTGACCGAACTGAATCTTTGGTAACCAGATATATCTCAACTCGGCGATTTTTAGCTTTGCCGTCTTTGGTTTTATTGTCCGCAATGGGACGGTGCTCGCCATAACCCATTACACCCATCCGCCCCTCACTCAATCCCTCGCCGGCTAACAATTGCATGATCGATATCGACCGATGGGCGGACAGATGCCAATTGGTCTTATGCTCCGCCAAAGTTTCCGGTCTCTTGATCGGCGTGGTGCAGGTGTGACCGATGATAATTACATCAAAGCCCGTTGCCGCCTCCGAAGAAACAATCTCTGCAAATTTCTTGAGCGTCTCGGTGGACCCGGATACCTGGTCGCTTCCCAAAGGAAACAGCAAATCCGCCTTCCAGCGTACGGCACCTTTGTTGGGCAGATACTCGATTTCGTCTGGATAGGCATCGGCCAGAGCCTTAAGTTCCTTGTGCAGCGGCTCGGGCAATGCCGGTTTGACAATAGTAACATCCCCTATTCTGGTTTGTTTTTCAAGAATATCCTGAGCTCTGGCCAAGGCTGTACGCAGACTCTTGTTCTCGTCGGTAAGACTATTAATCATCTGATCCTTGGTTGCTATCTGATTATTCAATGACTCCAGCATAGTATCCTTCTGGCGATTCATATGTTGGCAATCCAGAAGATCCTGCTTGGCTCGGGACAGATCTTCCTCCAAAACACTATTGGCCCTCTCCAACGCCTGATACTTTTCCAAACCCACACATCCAATATTCACCACCGACATCACCAAAGCAATCGCCACTATCGACCAATACGTTTTCATCACGGACTCCTTTACCGTCTTTCCAAAATTCCAACAGTCACCCAATCAGCCCGTATCATACCTAATACTTCTCACGAATCCAGTTCAAATTCCGTGCGGCGGGCATCTCCACTTTGAAAAACAAGTGATGTCCCACCGATATTGATACATAATCCATAAATGCCCACAAAACTCACAGGGCAAAAACCGGTCTATGGGATTCGTATAACACCGAAAAATCGCCGCAGATAGCGGAATTTTCAAGATACGCTTGTCCTGGTGCCGGTCCGCGCCAGACCAGAAACACCCAAATATAGGAAACCTACCGAATTCCCGAGGCCCGCTTCATCCAAAACGCTCGTCCGAGCAAGGCTCACAAATACAACAGTTCCAATTTGTTAAGCAGCTTCAGCCTCCTTACCCTTTCCTGCTTTTTTTCTACCCTTACCCTTTTTTTCCTTGGTTTTTTTTGGCGTACGTGGGCCAGAAGGAGGCCTGCCCATAAACCAACCAACCAAGGAAAACAGGCCACCGAGCACTAACGTCCCCCCTATAAAAAACCAAAAATTATTAGCCAAGACCGCCAGATAGTTAGGCCACACTTTCATACCCGTCGCTATACCCAGGGCTCCCAACAAAACCAGGGCAATAGTGGCAGCGATCAACAGCCCGGTAAATGCCGGTGAAACCAACACGGGAGCCCCTGCCACCTGCATAGGCAAGCTAGCGGCGGCCACAGTCGCCTCTGCCGCCGATTCCGCCAATTGCACCTCTTCTTCAGACTCAGCTTCCTCGGCCTCCTCCACCGGTTGGGATAATGCCTCTGAGGTATCTCCCATATCGATACCTTCGAGTAACTCCGCTCCCAGAGACGTGTCATCGCTCTCCCGCGTCAAATCCAGCAGCCCAGAACCGGCACCACTACCGTCCAGGCCCAGATGCTCATCCGCACCGGTCATCAATGTCTTGGCCATCGGATCAGCGGTTATCTCCAAGTCGTCATCGTCAAAGACGCTGATACCGATATTGGTGATGACCGTGTCGTCTTTCTTCATCCCCTCGGCGACATCCTTATCCACTTCATCCAAACTAAGAATGTCTGCACCGGTTCCCGAACCGCTGTCCTCCAAGCCTGCATCAGCGGAACCGCTGTCTTCTAAAGCAACTTCACCGGCCCCTTGCTCGGAACTGCTGTCTTCAAGGGCAATTTCACCCGTATCACTTTCCAAACTGCTATCGGTCAAACTATATTCTTCACCACTTCCCCCCGTATCCTCCAGATTTAACATGCCGGCCGCATCACTTTCCCCCAATTCCGATGCCGCCGTATCCGGTTCTTCCAGATCAAACCCGGAGAGACCGGCGGTGCTGCCCGAACCGGAAAGGGCTGCGGTAATTCCACTATCGGATTCCCCCTCCGACTCCGGAGCTAAGGCGATTTCACCGGAGTCTTCCAAAGCCAGTTCTTCATCATCCGATTCCACAACAACATTGTCCCCTGTTTCCGAGGCGAGCCTATCCACCTCATCAACGCGATAGGCCAACTTGCCCGCATCTCGGAATTCACGAACTTTTCCCGCACGAACCAAACCCTTTAATTGCTCTTCCGTACAATTAAGTTTGGCAGTTGTTTCCTCAAGGCTATAATACATTTTGGCCATTTTTTTCGGCCTCTTCTTTTATCTGTTTCTACCCAGCCGGAATATTATTCCGGCGTTTCCAATAACTCCTGCCGATGCGATCGCTGTTGTTCTACCATTGCTCGAACGGCTCCAGGTATCGGATCGGCCACATTAAATTCCTCCAGATAACGATCCCAAATCCAGCTACGGGCTGCCACCAACTTCAACTGAAGTTCGCCTCGTGTGCCCTTCTGTAACTCGTAACACCATATCGTACCCGTGTCCACGTCTAACATAAACAAACCGTAGTTTTTGCTGGACAATTGACCGGTAAAAGCATAGATGCCGCGAGCCCCCACCTGGCCGGCACCAGGAACCTGGGCATAGACTGTTTCCGTCAAGCGAGCTTCATCCCAACGCATAATCAACGCCGTTGCCACAACCGCAAGCAACACGGTGACCATCCACAATACATTTTGCTGACCCGATTGAGTGGTCACCACGATCCGGGGCAACATCCCACAAGTAGACACCGCCTCAGGGTCATCCGGCTCTGGTCGCTGGTAATGGTCCGATCGCACAGGCATGTGAATCCTCATACCCTAAGGTGTGCAAATATCGCAGGCACTTGCGGGATAAGAGCTTACAATGCTATCGCCCCCTCTATGTTTATTATAACCCCATATGAGACGGTTGCAACCGGTAAAAACGGCACAATCCGCCCCCCAGACATCTGGTAAACCTCGAGCGGCTTTGGAAATCAACCCCGGAAAACCAACTTATGAGTCAAAAACAGTCAATCCAAACCCTATCCCCAATCCACTTCTTCAAATGATACGTTAATCAGTGGGCCTTTATGCAAGCAGTATCCGTCGAACCACAACAACAACTGCATCCATATGATGAAACAGATACCACATAGGCAGGCCGAGAAGAGCCCCCCCGACAATCACCAAACTCGCGCCGGCAGGTGACGGCAGCATCGATTCGGTCTGAATTTCGCGGTGGAAACCCCTAATCAAATCAACGTGTGCCGACCCGCCCTTGCCGCCGGTCTTTTTACAAACGGAAAGCGTCACATTTCGCAACCAAGGTAATATACTCATATTCACAATCAGGCCCACAGGCTCGATTCGCAAAGCAGCGCTGTCTTCCTCGACATCCCACCCTAATTGCCGGCAGACATGTTTCAAAAGATGTCGGCACCGCTGAGGATCGATATTGTAGATAACCCAGCCGGCGTCACGACTCGGCAACATCCAATAAAATAATCCCCCCACCACTATAACCACTCCAACGGCCAACCACTGTCGCCCGAGCTCGACTATAACCACCAAGGGGCAAATTACAACCGGAATTACAGCAATGGCCAACAAGACAAAATCAGTCCGGGCATTAACCAAACACGGACGTGCCTGGCTGTTGACCAAACCCAGTCCCAAAAAGTAGACTGCCAGCGGACCAAGCACCAGGGCCAAGTGCAAAACAAAGACAACTTCATCAGCGGAATTCAAAGTGATAATCCCTGTTCTTTCAGCCAATCCAAATCAATAATGCTACACAAAGACTTCCCTTTTTACCAAGGAAAGCATGCAAAGTATCAGGTAAGCCGACCCATAAGGCCCCTTATTCAGCAATTATATCAGATCTTGTAGTAATCTATAATACCACTCCACGATCACCCCATGCCCAAAATATCTTCTAATAACCTGCAGCAAGAAAAACTCCGAAAAACTGCGGTTAATCATCTCCGGGATGATCGATATGCTCACCTCGCGCTTCGACTTTTCGATACCCAAGATATTTGATTACCTCGAATACTTCACTCCAAGCGGGAAAAGGTCTGTTGTTTGCCCGCTTATAATCATCAATAGCCAAAACAAATTCCAAAAGTTCATCACTCATTTCGCCTTCTTCAGCCTCTCGGCGCGTGTCACTTCGACGACGACCCGGTCCCCTCCGTCTTTCCAATCCCAATCTTCGATCAATCGCGCTACGCCGTTCACTCTTGCGCTTTTCAGGACCGGGGTATTCCTCGACCATATGACACCTCACACAACTTACACCATTGACGATCAAAACCGGCTATACTTACAAATCGTCATCATCGTCAAGGAAATCCTCTTCCTCATCGTCTAAATCATCATCAAAATCATCGTCTAAATCATCATCTTCGTCGTCATCATAGAAGAAATCCGAATCCAGATCTTCGTCTTCATCATCGTCGTCATAGGAACATAAAATCGACAAACCGGATTTGTCTCTCAGACGAATCTTTTCCTTCCATGGTTCTTCTGTCAAGACTACTTCCTCTGTCTCATCCGGTTCTTCTATAACAACTCCGCCTTTCCATTCTGTCATGTTTTCCAGACCGTGCATGATGACTTTGCTCCTTAACAACATCCACAGGCCCTCAATCATTTTCCGGGGAAAGTGTATATCCCACATTGAGATCGTCAAGGGATTTTATGTTCACAAATCGGCGAATTTCATAATAAATCGCTAATATATTTTTCTAACTGTACCTGATTTTTACATCCAGATGCGTTTCGGCAATTCAAAGATCCCATGTTTCTGCTTACAAGCCCTTGAATATTGCCGCCGCTAACATACCCAGCCGACGGCGTCTGCAGCAATATGATGAAAAAATACATCATCCCAGACAATATTGCTTTAATGCTTAAATCCTTTAACAATAAAGTTTTATGCGTATTGTGAGGGACAAAAAACACTATTTGTTAGTGTCCGGATACCCTACCTTATATGGGTAGACTAAATCACATCAGCGATTTCGGCCAAAAGGCTCATACGAACCCACCCTCTAATAATCTCGTGGGTATTATTTATGTAAAGAAAAAGCCCGGCGGATTTTACCCGTCGGGCCCTGGATTCATGATTTTCAACCTATGTCCGACAATAATAGGCTACAGATCCTTACAGAATAATCACTAATTAAGCAATTTACGACGCCTTAGCGACCATTTACAGCCCACCAAGCCCAACAGAGCCAGGGGCATCAAGGGAGCGGCCCCCGGACCACACAAGGGTATACCGCTGGTGGTCGGCCCCGGTGTAGGTGTCGGGGCGGCCGTAACCGTCACAATAACCGTATCCGTAGCAGTATTTACGCCATCCGAGATGGTCAAAGTATAGGTGGTGGTCTCCGTCGGAGAAGCGGTAGGGGCAGCTATTGTTGCATCGCTCAAACCGGTGGTAGGCGTCCAGGAATAGGTATATGTACCTGTACCACCCGATGCAGAACCGTCCAAAGTAGTGCTGTTCCCGCTAACAATTGTCTTGTCCGCACCAGCATTGGCCGCCAAGGAACTGAACCAGTTCGTATTATTCGCGGTATCGAGAACACCGGTCAAGGCCAACTCGGTGTCCGCCGCTCCACCGGCCGTACTGGCGTATGTACAGTTCGACAGATCCACGTTCTTGAAGGTCATACTGCTCGATGAGCCGCGGTTGATGGTGAATGTCCCCGAACCGGTGGTGGTATCGACGGTGATCCGCGTGGTGGTTGCCTGCCCATCCACATTGAGCATTCCACTGCCGGTACCTTCAAGGGTCAAGGTCGAACCCTGGGTAAACAACATGGTTGAACTCGGCACCGTATTAATCAATGCCCCGGTATTCTTGACGTTTACACTTCCGAATTGCGACTGTAAAGCCCCCGCCATCTGAACCGTACAGCCATCCAGGACGTTGACCGTCCCCAACATTTTGAAATCGTCATCCGCCATTGCCGTCAGGGTCAAGGTACCGGCCTTGGCGAAGTTGATCGTCGATCCCGCAACTGCATCAAGGTTGGCATTGGTTCCCGACTGGCCGGTGATGTCGCTGGAGGTGGTATAGGTCGCCCCATTGGCCACCGTAATCTCCTCGTCGTTGTCGCCGAAGGTGACGGCGTTGCCGCCGGCGTCAACAAACGTTCCCGCATTAACCTGTAACTTGATCCCGGTAGTACCGGCAAAGCTGAAACCGTTAGTCGCGGTTAACGTACCGGTGCCGGTCTTGGCCAGGATTTCACCCGCTATATCGAACGGCGTAATGGTGGTAACCGTCGACGATCCCGTCCCTGAGTAAGTAAACATCCCACTGGCTCCCGCATTGGCCGTCAATGCAGTGATGGTCGTAGCTCCGTCGGCGTTAATCTGCCCTGCCGTACCTGTAACCTGGGTAACCGTCCCGGCCCCGGTCAAGGTCAGTGTATGATTGCTAATATTAAGATCGGCCGTCAAAGTCTGCCCATCGGCTACATCAACCGTCCCGTTTGCCAGAAAGGTAGTCGACGTCAGTTGACAGCTCGCATCGACATCCAGCGTAGCCCCCGCTGCCCCAAATCTAAGCGAGCTGACAGTGATATTGTCCGCTGCAACACCTATCACTTCCAGTTCCGAAGCGGCATTATTCAGATTCACTGCCGCAGTAAGGATTTCAGCAACCCCGCCGCCGGAGCCGAACAAAATCAGCTTCCGAGCACCAACAT
>CP070790.1:2184425-2191392 GCA_020346805.1 Planctomycetota bacterium | reverse complement strand
TGTTTCACTCACCCCTCGTGATGGTAAACGCCCCATCCCATGTACTTGGACAAGGCCTCTTCGACGGCGTCGGCAACCTCAGAAAAGTTGACCACCACATGATGCTCGAAACCGTTATCACATATGTAGGCCAACAGCTTCTGGAAGTTGGGTACCTCCACCACACCGTAACCCCCGAAGGTCTCGATCTTATCATCAGTAAAGCGCCCCTGCCCCAGGTAACTTACCACCCGGCCGTTAACGTCGTCGGTTGAGACCCGGCAATAGGTAAAATTTCCCGGCCGAACGCGTCCGATGACCGTACCATAAGTTTTTTCATTCCCCACCGATTTACCTATAATGTCCTGGAGATCCAACTTTCCGCCGCTCTCGAACACCTCGACAGGAAAATTGGAGCAATGAAAAATAACGCCCTTGTTATCGTCTTGGCCATAGTTGTTGTTCCAATCGACCAATGCCGACGGGCTGCCCGACGCTGACTGCAAGGCATACATCCCTACCAGCCCGGAAATATCCGTCTCGCAGGCGCTGGCCATTAACTTGTTGGACATCATGCTCATCAAAACGCAGGGCGAGATGCCGTAGAACTCCTGAATGGCGGTCCAGCATTGAATAGCCGTCGCCGAAAGCTCATTTTCCTCCATCCAATCGTCAATACCCGCCCCCAACCTGGCCAGTTTGATCAGACTTTCGTCAGGTGCTCCCTTGGTATCCACATAATTGCGAATAGTCTCCAACTTTTGCTTTACCTTGGAATCTTTGTCGGTCAGTTGTTCCACCCGACCCATCAGGTCGAATAAGTCGATAGGCTCAACGGAGATACCGCTGGCTTCGAATAATTTTTCGCTGTAGCGGACGGTATTAAACGCCGCCGGTCTGGTGCCGATCGCCCCTATCCTCGCCTTTCGCAGATCTCTCACCACCCGGCAAACGGCAGAAAACTTTCGCAAATCTTTCTTAAAGGTATCGCTGTTCGGTCCATCCGTATGGCGTTGGGTCAACGAGTATTTGATGCCATATTGCCTGAAATTGTTACATACCGAAATCTTGCCGCAAAAACTATCCCGCCGATCTTGAAGGGTCATCTTTTGGGCATCATCCTCAAAGGCATGAACCATTACCGGTACATTCAAACCGGAAAACTTCAGGGCGTTGGCAACACCTTTCTCATCGCCGAAGTTGGGCAGGGTCACCAGCACGCCGTCGATTTCGTCGCCATGTTTCTTGAACAAGACCGCACATTTCCGGGCGTCGGCCAACGTCTCCACCGCCCCGAATTTCGTAGCATCGGTACCCAAGGCAATAATCTCAATCCCTTCTCCCTTCAGAGTCTCGATAACAGCTTTTCGCCCCGAATCACACAAATGATCCGGGAAAAAACCACGATTGCCGATTATCAAACCTAACTTTACCATCTGAATATCCTCCTTTCGGCGGTCATCGATAAAATCTGCCGAACTCAAGCATATGTTATCAGCTTAATGACATAACACATATATCAAGACGACGAAGCACCACCGCTCCGCTGCCCGTAATAGGCATTGGAACCGTGCTTACGGAGAAAATGTTTTTCCAAAAGTGCCTCCGGACATGGCAAGGCCTGCGAATTGATCTGCATGGTAACGGCGGTCATCCTGGCCACTTCCTCCAGGGCAATCGCGTTCTCTATAGCCGATTGGGGATTCTCACCCCAGATAAAAGGCCCGTGATGTCGCACCAATACCGCGGGCGTATCCGCCGCATTCAGGCCCAACTCGGCAAACCGCTCCACGATGACTCTGCCGGTGTTGCATTCATAATCATCCTGAATCTCAGCGGGCCTCAACGGCCGAGTCAAGGGTACCGATCCTGAAAAATGGTCGGCATGGGTAGTCCCCAAACAGGGAATCTCCCGTTCGGCCTGAGCCCAGGCCGTCGCATAAGTCGAATGAATATGAACTACGCCGCCGATAGATTCAAATTCTTGATAGAGCAGCAAATGGGTCGGGGTATCCGTTGAAGGTTGTAAGCCTGCCTCGATAATCTCGCCGGTTTTAATCGACAAAAGGGGAATATCTTTCGGGATCAGGTCATCATATCCCACCCCGCTGGGTTTAATGGCCATCACCCCTGAAGCCCGATCCACTCCGCTGACATTGCCCCAGGTCAACACCACCAGGCCCGCCTCGACAAGTGCCTTATTTGCCCGGCAAACCTCCTGCTTGAGTTTGTCGTGGGCCATTACTTCCTTACCTCGTCGCGAATCGCCAGAAGCTCCTTCATCAGATCAAAAAGGTTTTCGCTGTATTCTTTTGTACCGTGGATATCGTGCAGTTGACGGTAAAGTTTGTATAGCCGATCGTAGACGGCTTTATTCTTGGCGTTGGGTACATACTTCTTGTCGCGCACCCCGGTCATGGCCTTGGCCGCCTCGGCAAAGTTGTCGTAGCCGCCATTGGCCTTACCGGCTACTACCGCCGCCGACATCGCCGCACCCAGAGCACAGGTTTGTTCGCTCTGCGAAACTTCCATGGCCCTTCCCGTAACGTCGGCATAGATCTGCATCACCAGCGGACTTTTCACCGAGATACCTCCGCAGTTGACCACCCGATCGACCTTCAATCCATATTCAACGAATCTTTCGATGATAGTCCGGGCCCCGAAAGCCGTGGATTCGATTAAGGTTCGATAGATTTCCGCCGGCGTGGTATGCAGCGTCATGCCCAGCAGCAGACCGGTCAGTCGCTGATCGACCAGGACGGTGCGGTTGCCGTTGTGCCAATCCAATCCCAACAATCCGCTTTCGCCGGGTTTAAGTTTTTCCGCTCCTGCGGCGAGCGCCTCGTGCGATCCTTTGCCGTCGCCGCCGGGATTGATGTAATTGACATACCAGTTGAAGATATCTCCTACCGCCGATTGACCGGCCTCCAGACCGTAGGCTCCCGGCAAAATCGATTCCGGCACGATGCCGCACAGCCCGGGGATATCCGGCAAATCCTTATCCATCGGCGTAACCAGCATGTCGCAGGTCGAAGTGCCGATGATCTTCACTAAGACCCCCGGCACAATTCCACACCCCACCCCACCAAGGTGGGCATCGAAGGCCCCGACGGCTACCGGAATTCCTGCCGGAAGTCCCAGTTCCTTGGACCAGGCGTCAGTCAAACTGCCGGCGGTATCGGCTATATTGTAAGCATGGTCCGGCAGTGTCTCGCGAATCCTGACCAGGCGCTCATCCAGCGCCCCCACGAACTCGACATCCGGATATCCATTCCATGAAGGATTGAACATGGCCTTGTGGCCGGCGGCACAGATACAGCGTTTAACCTTATCCGGATGCGTTGTGCCGGTAAGAAATCCCGGAATCCAGTCGGCGCACTCCACCCATGTATACATCGCTTCAACCACATCCGGCGAAACCCGCAAACAATGCAGAAGCTTTGACCAGAACCATTCTGCCGAATAAGTCCCCCCGCACTTGGCCAGATATTGCGGACGCATCTTTGCCGCCAGCGCCGTAATTTCCTCCGCCTCGGCATGCCCGGTATGGTCCTTCCACAACCAGGCCATCGCCGACGGATTGTCTTTGAATTCTTTTTGAAAGGCCAACGGTTCGCCCGATTCATCCACCGGCATAGGCGTACTACCGGTGGTGTCCACGCCGATACCAATTACCTGCTCTGGCGAAAAATCCTTATTCGACGAAGCTTCCTTCAGGGCCTGCTGGACACAAGCCTTGGTCCCCCTGATGTAGTCTTCGGGATGCTGCCGGGCCAGATCCGGATCCTTGGGATCGATTATGATTCCCGCCTCCCCGTGTGCATAATCACAAACATTGGTGGCAATCTCCTCACCGCCGGCCACATCCACAATCAACGCCCGTACCGAGTTCGTACCGAAATCCAATCCAATTACATATTTGCTGTTCATCTTCATTCACCAAATTATCAGGTTACCGGTTAATCAAATTCCACTTACCGTTTCCAGGAACGTTCGATTTCCTCAAGGGTTTTACCCTTGGTCTCCTTTACAATATACGCCACGAAGAAAAACGCAAATGCGCAGATGGCGGCATAACCCAAAAACGTATTTTCTCCAAATCGGGCCCACAGATAGGGAAAGGTTTGGGTTACCGCGTAACATGAGACCCACAGGCCGAAAGTAGCAATCGACATGGCCCGACCCCGTATATCGGTAGGGAAGATCTCAGATAATAATACCCATACCACGGGAGCCAGACTGACCGCATATAAGGCAATGTATGCAAGAATAGCCGCCAACGTCCACTTGTCCGATATCGATTCGTATCTCGGCAAAAGGCCCATCAGAACCAGGGAAAGACTCATCCCCGCCGCGCCGATCATCAGCAGCGGTTTTCTACCCATTTTGTCGATGACCGCCAATGCTATTAATGTACAAATCACGAATGTAGTTCCTACCAATACCGTATTCCAGAATGCCGATTCTGATTCCTGGTAACCTATTTTTTGGAATATCTTGGGAGCGTAAAACAGGACGGTATTGGCCCCGCTGATCTGCTGCAATATGGCCAGGGCAATCCCGATGAACAGAACCGTTCGTAACCCGGGCTTGAGTAGTTGGAAGACCGAACCTTTTTCCTCTTCCATAGCCAGAGTCAGTTGGATCTCCTCCATCTCTTCCCGGGCGTGTTGTCGGCCGCCGATTCGGGCCAGAATCCTCAGGGCCCGCTCGGCCCAGCCTTGTTTGGTCAACCAGCGCGGACTCTCCGGCACAAAAAACAAACCAAAGAATAAGGCAATCGAGGGTATAGCTTCAGCCCCGAACATCCATCGCCAGTTGGTATCCCCATCAAAGCCGAACCAACTCCGCAACCTGTTATCCAAGGCGGTCATAACCGCACTCGGACACTCAGGCTGACCGACATTTACCAATAACCAATTGGCGATATAAGACAGGTTCATGCCGCAGACTATGGCTAACTGATTTATGGCCACCAGCCGACCGCGAATCCTGGCCGGTGAAATTTCCGCTATGTACATGGGCGAAACCATCGCCGAGATGCCCACCGCCAGACCGCCGACGAAGCGGGCCAGGACCAGTTCCGCCCAGCTGTGAGGCAGGGCGGACCATAGAGCCGACAGGGCATACAAAAACGCCGTCCCGATCAGTACTTTCTTGCGTCCATACTTGTCGCTCAAAATACCGGCAAGCAGGGCCCCGAAGATGCATCCGATCATCGCGCAGGCCGCGGTAAATCCTTCCCAATGCTCGTTCAATTCAAAGTTTATCTTTACGAAATCAATGGCCCCGGAGATGACCCCGATATCATAGCCGAATAATAGCCCCCCTACCGCCGCCACACACGCAAGTATATATGCGTAAACAATACTGCCCTTTTCATTCAGTAGTGCTTCCTCATTACCTCCGTAATTCGTACCATTAACCATCCAGTATGCTCCTTGGGGCCGCAAGATGGCAAACCCTCAAAGACTAATCCAATACCGATCCTTCAGTCACCTTAATAATACCGTCGTGAATTTGCGTGTTTGAAACAACAATATTGTTCATGAACAGATCGAAATCACCGCCCTTGATATCGGTAACCTTTCCGCCCGCTTCCGTCGCAATCACCGCGGCGGCCGCATAATCCCACGGACTTAATATCAATTCCCAGAAACCGTCCAGTCGGCCGCAGGCAACATAACTCATATCCAGAGCCGCCGACCCCGTTCGTCGAATCCCTCGTATGGGTTTGCCGAAAAAGGCCTCCATCTGCTGCAGCGTTTGTTTCATCAGGCTGCCGCGATCGTAGTAGAATCCTGTGGCCAGAATGCTGTCCGACAAGTCCGATGTAGAAGATACGCGTATGCGCTCATCGTTCAGATATGAACCTTTGCCCTGCTCGGCACAAAACAGTTCCTCTCGAAGGGGATCGTATATCACACCCAGCACCGGTTTTTCATCCTTGCACAAGGCAATGGAAATCGAGAAGTGGGGAAACTTATGGGCATAGTTGTTGGTACCGTCCAGCGGATCGATCACCCACATATATTCCGATTCACCGGTCGATTTGCCGGTCTCTTCCGCCAGAAATGCGTGGTCGGGGAATGACTCTTTGATCGTCGAAACGATCGCCTCCTCTGATTTAATATCCGCCTCCGTTACCAGGTTATATGCCTTCCCTTTGGTTTGTATGGTCTGATCCTGTTGAAACAGCGACAAGATGACCTTGCCTGCCTCTCCGACCGCTCTTATTTCAACATCTTTCTCACTGCTACTCAAATCACTCACCGTTCTTTTATATACATATTTAACAAATCTTACTCCGTGGCATACCCACTGCTGGTATGTATTCAGCGTATAAAACTCGTCTCTTCTCCGGCGGATTTTAAACTTTATACCAGGAAAAGATCGGTCATCCTGAGGTTGCCGTGGCGATCGAAGGATCTCAATCATTTGGAGACCGAGATTCTTCGCCTTCGGCTCAGAATGACGCTAAACTCATACTACTGCTTTGAATGGTCGTGTAACGACCATTGGATGCCGGGTACCATGCTCACTGCTTTGAGTGGGCATGTAACTATCGACCATTGTAGGGCGGCTTCCGGCCGTCGCAAGTTACGAAAAAACACCTATTTCCCCAATTTCAACTTCTTGAACTAATTGAATTTTCCAGGCAATAAATGACAATCGTCAACGTTATTATTATGATCCCGGTGTTAACCATAGATCACACCCTGATGTTGGCCATAATCCGCGGTAGATATCTTTAAAGAAGATAGCCATAGTAGGAGAAACCGATGACTACAAAAATGCAATCAGGAGTACTTGCCATCCTGTTAACGGCGGTCTTTAGCAATACATGCGGTTTTGCCCAGGCAGGCCCCGCAACTACAAAACCAACCGCCGGGGAATTCAAAATCTTCACCGGCCGACCCCGACTGATCATCGTAAACGGGTATTCGACGTCCTTTCATTGGTGGGCATACCTGCAGCACAAGCTCGA
>CP070790.1:2177094-2184325 GCA_020346805.1 Planctomycetota bacterium | reverse complement strand
GGCTGGTTACCAGTTCTGTGAAAACCGGGCCGTGGAAGTAACCTTTTTCGTCTTCGCCGCGGAAGATGTCCACCAAGCCGATATACATCGTTTCGTAAGAGTACACCGGGCAGCCGTAGAAGTGGGTGCGTTGGACGGTTCCCTTCTTGGTCCATCGATCATCAAAGTCATCCGGGGTCATAACCAGTTCGAGGGGCGGCCATGATTCGATATCGGCTGTCGAAGAAAAGCCCACGCAGCGCCGCCTGAGACCGCTCACCTCGCGAATGATTTTTACATATGCCCGGTATTGCCTGGTGTGCGGGTCCCACTGAAATTTGCCCACGTCGCTGCCGTCCTGAAGTTGGGGTTTCGGCGCGGCCTTCCAGTGGATGCCATCCTCGGACCAGGACGGACCGTAGCGTCCCTTATGACCGGCCATACTCGTATACCGACGCTTGGGATCTGCGTTCCATGGGGTATGTATGGGCGATGCCCTGCTTGGGAGAATGTTATTGTCGGTAGAACCGCCATACCAAGGGACAAGGCCGAGGGCGGGTTTGACCCAGGTAATGCCGTCCTCGCTGGTCGCATAAAGCGGATGACCCCGGGCCGGGTCCTCCTTCGACGTCCGACAGCTATACCACATGCGGTATCCGGTTCTTGCCTCGTTCGGCAGTATAGTACCGCCCGTTACGACTTTGTGTTCCCATGGTTTGTCAGCGACCATGATCGGATTACCTTCATACTTCTCGAACGGATGGTACGTGCGCACCACATTGGTCTTGTCGGTAATAAGGTAGTTATCCACAAACAATTGCCAGGGGCCGGTCATGTCGCTCATCGATACAACGCCAGTCGCCTGTAACGGGATAAAAATAATTGCCAATGCAAAAACAATCTTGACCATAAAAAGAATATGTGGATGATAGCTCATCTTGAATCTTTCCTATGACTTTTAAAAGACTTCGCTACTTTGCCCAAGTATGGTTATGGTGGGGAATCTCTTGCCGTGCCGAGGGGCGAGGACAGACTCCACGAGCCAGTGTTAGCTAGTCGTTTTTCTTTCCCTTGGCATCCTTGGGAAAAAACAGATCCTCATCGGCGATGTCGGGAATTCCGATAACCAACACTCGCATACGTCCAATCGCGCCATGCATGATTCCGGGTGGGATGTGTACCAGTGATCCCTTCCGTACCGGGTGATCAATACCGTCGAGTCGAACCACCCCTTCACCTTCCAGTACGTAATATAGCTCCGTACCCACCTTGTGATAATGTTCCTTGGCGCCGTCAATATCTACGGCGTGGGCCCAGGCCGCGATTCCCTTATTTCGATCCTCCCGGCTGATCAACCGATCGCGCCAGCCGCAGGTACTTCGTTCCCGCGGCGCCTCACCTTCGTGCCGAATCAATACTGCCGTTGATTGTCCTGCCTCCATAATACATCTCCTATCATCTCGGCGCTGCCCAACACCATGCTCCACATACGCCTGTCGTATCCTTTCCAACGTGGCCGGAATAACTTCGTATCTCCTGCCAAGCTCTTCCAGATACTCAACATAACCACAAATGACCTTGCTCTTTTCGTTATCAGGATTGCTGTAATCGTAGTAGTTATGTGTAAAGATCGAAAGAACCCGGAAATCCACTTTGTCCTTTTCCATGATCTCCAACGCATTTTCGATAATCGGAAGGTGCCATTCCTCGAACGATCCGCTCTCAACACGCAGCTCATGCGGAAAACCGTGCTTGTGGTGTTTGGTGGGATTGGTGGTAAGGGGGGCCTCGAAGAACGGCAACTCCCCGGGAATAAGTTTATTCTCGGCATTGGCCCAATGAGCATACGGCCAGGCCCCTGTCCAAAGGGCGGCAAATCGGGGAGCATTACGTCCGGGATCCGACAAAGATCCCTGCCGAAAACCCAGACCCACCAGAACCTGATATGTCTCGTCGTTGGCCGAGAAGTTGCCACCGCGGAACGCTTTGGGCCGAACCCCTAACGCCTTTTCGAGCATCTCAGTCCCTTGGGCCAGAATCTCTTTTTGCATCTGTCCGTCATACTCGCCCAGGAACTTGTCATACCGATGATCCTGGAAACACTGCGGATGAAGATGCATGCCAAGTTCCACGCCTCTTTTGGCCAGCGACTTAAACAACTCCGCCTGCTGTTGTCCGCATTCTGGTACGATGAATAGGGTGGGAGTAATGCCCGCCGCCAGAAGTGTCTCGCAATAACCGCGGATGGCCTTTTCGCTTAGTTCCCAAGACCGTGGCCCACCCGCCATACACTCCGAACCAATCCGCTCGCAGTCCATGGTAAAGGAAACATACAATTTGGGACGTTTACCCTTTTCCTTCGCGCAGACCGGTTGGCCGGTAGTCGCTTTCCCAGGCTGAACGGGTTGGAGACAAGCGGCCAGGATTAAAACCAGCGAAGATAGTAGTAATATCCATGCCTTCATGCCTAGCCCCTTAAAAATTGACGATATCTGCGTCGATTCTCGTTTAATCCGGCAGGAGTGTCAACAAGAAGAATTAATCATACCAACAAGAAAGATCAAGTAATCAAGAGGATTCATGTAATACAAACACTAACCCTAACACATACACCTTTGCCAGATCCATATTTTAAACAGTATATGCTTCTATTGGTAATTCCTTTTTTCAGCTATCTTATCTCAAGGCACGATCACCGATTGCATGTTAAGCACTGCTGTTTATAAATTCCGTTTTCAATCCTATTAGTCTATGTTCAAATATAGTCTTGGATCCGATTTCAAGGCGAGTCATGTACATTGGTACTAAACAGGTTAGGTATACCTGCTTTTACATTGAAATCTTGCTTAACGATACCCTATTCATTTTTCTTGATAACATGTCGATCGCCCTGGCTGTGATATACTGTAAGCGCTAGGGGAAAGAGGCTTGATCTGGCCTGAATATTGAGTATTGTGGAATTAAAGGAAGGTGAAACGACATTCTTCCAAGCTCGTTTGAAAAAGGTCAGTCGATGATTATAGGGAGCACGTTATGAGTAGGGCATTCGGATTATATGTGCTGTTTTGGTTCGCGCCACTGATGGCCCATGCTGATGTTCCGGTAACGCAAGAGAATAGAGAATCGGCCGAGCGGTACCTTCAGGCTGTCAGCAACTTCGCGGACAAGGTACTCGAGCACGGCTACGATGTATACGGACCGAAGAAAACGCCGCTCTTCGTCGACGGGATCAACGTCGATACATTAGAGCCGCCGGTATGGGTATGGAAGGGCAAGAAACGAGTGCTCTCAAATCAGGCAACCCAGCAAAACCTTTTTCGTGCCCTCGTCGGTCTATCGGCAGCGACGGGAGACCCGAAGTATCGCCAGGCTGCGGTCGACGCCGTCCGCTACGCTTTCGGGCATCTCCAGGACGGCAGTGGACTGCTCTACTGGGGCGGACATGCCTATTATGATGCACTTGAGGACAAGGCCGTGTCCGGGGTACACGAGCTCAAACACCACTACCCCTACTATGAGTTGATGTGGCAGGTCGATCCTGGCGCTACTCGGCGGTTCATTGAGGCGGTCTGGGATGCCCATGTATTGCGATGGGAGAATTTGGACGTCAACCGGCACGGTTCCTACGGACGAACTATCGGGAAACTCTGGGACCATGACTATCAAGGGGGCCCGGTGTACTTCGACTCAAAAGGACTGTCGTTCATGATGTCGGGCACAGATTTCTTCTGCGCCGCGGCACTCCTGAGCCATTTCAGCGGCGACGAGAAACCGCTCGTCTGGGCCAGTCGGCTGGCCAAACGATACGTCGAGGCGCGACATCCCGAAACCGGTCTTGGAGCATCGAACTTTAGTGTCCCCTACACACACAGAATGCGGAAACAGTTCCCGCAGTTTGACGGTAGATTCACAGAAGCCACCGTCACCGACATTTACGGCTCGCGTTACTCTTACGGCGCGATATGCCAACTCAAACTGGGCGAGACGCTGGGATCCAAAGGACGAGATTTTCTGCGCTGGGGTATCGAGGATCTGACGGCAAGGGCAACGCACGGCTACGATGAGAGTACCAATACCTTCGCGGCTATGCTTATCGACGGTACCGTGCTCACACCGGCCGACAGGAAGAAGGAAGGATACGTTAAGGTCGAGTGGCTCGAGCCGCGTATGGCAAATAGCCGACATTTTTATGCTTATGCTCTGGCTTACAAGCTTAGTGGGAAGGAGCTGATGTGGCGGATGGTGCGCTCTATCGGACGCGGCCTGGACCTGGGTGACCTAGGAGCGGCTCCCGGTAAGCCCCAAGCCATCAACCGGCAGACATCGAATAACGATTCGCTGGTTATCTTTGGTCTCCTCGAGTTGTTTGAAACAACGCGCGAGAACGAATACCGCAAGCTTGCAAAGCGGGTGGCCGATAACATACTGGTTACCCGAATACACAACGGTTTTTTTGTCGCAAGCAAAAACCATATTTTCTCATGCTTCGACGATGTCGCTTCACTTGCCCTGCTTCACATGCGGGCGGTCTTGCTGGAGCTTCCCGAGCGTCCCCCGGCATACTGGGGCGGCAGGGGTTTTTATCACGGCTATCACGACGACAAAGGCAGGACCTACGACCATCGTGTGATCTATAACCGACTTCGCGCAAAGCCGGCAACCGTTAAGTAAGAGGACCGTTATATGATGAGATCAAGGTGAATAGGATACCTCCGGTCAATATTTTCGACATGTAGTAGATACAATCTCAGACCTTTCAACAAGCGACGATTGTCAACTTTATATACGGCGTCAAATGAGAAAACCTGATTAGGTTAGTACTTACAGAAAGGGACCTCCAATGCGATCTTCTTATTATCCTCTGTTGGTTGTGTTTGTAGCGCTTGCTTTGATGCATAAGTGGGCTGAGAAACCTGTTGCGGCCGAAGAGAATTGGTACCGTTCGCCAACCCTTTCAGTTATGACGAGCTTCATAAAGGATCCGCGGGAACCCTATACCATCCAGGAATGGGAAAAGGGGCTCGGCAACAAGCTGGATGCCGACCGCTGGGTGAAGGACTTTAAGCAAGCCGGTGCTACCTACCTCATATTTTACGACAAGTGGATTGACGGGTATGTTTTTCACGATACAAAGACCACAAACTTCAAGACCAGCCGTGATTTCCTCCGCGAGATCGCCGATGCTTGCCATCGCGGCGGTTTGAAGCTGGTTATCTACTTTAATGCAGTAAGTGATGGCAATCCTGAATTCGACAAGTGGGCGCTGCTTGATCGCAAGGGTAAACCAATTGTATTTAATGTTGTCTGGCCGACGCGCTACCAAACACTCCATTCGCCGTTTAGAAAGATTTCTGTCGAACAGGTGCGAGAGTTGATGACCAACTACGGCCGAATCGATGGTATGTGGTTGGATATTTTTAGCGAAAGGTTAAACACATCAAGTAAATGGGTGGCTCGGGGTTACGAGGAGATGTACGGCACGTTATTCGACCAGGCTACTCCGGAAAATCTGCAGGAATTCAATGTCCGTACACTGGCCGGTTATCTGGATGAAGTGCAGGCCATTGCCAAAAAGCATCAGCCGGATTGCGTGTGGACCTCTAATGGATCGGGCAAATACATGTTTGAGTCTGGAGTATGGGTCAAATGGGTGGGATCCCGGCTTGATTATGGCAGTTACGAGGGTCATAGATTCCACCGCATGGACCGGTTCGCTCGAATGGCCTGGGTCAATCCCAAGCCGCTCGAACTTGGTCTGCTGCTGTGTAAATCCTGGTTTACGCCGATCGAGGATGTAGCCCATCCAGCCAACATTACCCGGCCGCAGGCAATTGCTACGGCGGCAATCGCTCTCTGCCAGGGAGCAAGCATTTACATGGCTCTCACCCCGGACCACTCTGGAGTGTTCGGCGAAGATCTGCAGTTGGCCAAGACCATCGGAAAGTGGTTCAAGCAGACCGAACCGGTCCTCAAAAACGCCCGGCCATATGCCGACATAGGCATCGTGCTAGGTACACCCTCGCCGGATGGTCCCGGCCTGGCTGGCAGCAATAACCTTTGGAAGCACTATGAAGCGAGACAGATGAGCACCGGTGAAGAGACATTCGCAATCAGCGATAAATTGGCCCGCGAAGGTTTATTCAGCCAACTTCTTTATGCCTATGGGGATTACAGCAATTGGCCTCCATCACTGGCCGGCTTCCAGGCTATTCTGCTTCCCGAACGAGCTATGCTGGACAAGGCTCACATCGAGAAGCTGAAGCAGTATGTAGAGCAGGGCGGGCTTCTGATTGCGTTTGGTCATGCTTCGCAGCTTGACGCTAATGGACAACAACATAATCAATATGCACTGGGTGACCTGTTCGGCGCCAAGTATGAGGGGGAAATCGCCTTTCCCGCCGAAATCCTGAAGACGATTGTGGTAGCTGATTCCGAACGCTCTCTTGAGTACAGCGCCCAAAACCTGGTTGATGGTACTTCGAGTTTCTGGTGGTCGAAGAGGGATCCCGGAACTCACTGGGTGGAGCTCGACATGGCCAGGCCGGTCGCCGTGGCTAAAATTGAACTGGTCAATCGGGAAGGCCCCTTCCGTGTGACTGATATCGATATCGAGGCCCATGACGGTAATGATTGGACGCTGGTCAAGTCTGTTCGTGGAGCGACCGAACAAACCGTCTCGATTTTGCTGGATCAGCCGCTACGCGCGAAACGGATTCGCGTCAAGATACTCCGCGAATTGTGCCGCGGACAGGAGCGGCAATACGCCGAACTGGAAGCTATTCGTGTTTTAGACAAGGCGGGACGTGATTGGGCAAGGGGTAAGGGCAAATCAATAAAACTGGTTGGTGTAACCCCCAAGTTGAAGGCGACCTTCAAAGACCATCCGATTTCGTGCCTGCCCATGGCCGTCGATGTAAAACCTCTCACGGCACAAATAATCGCTCGAGCCGATGATAAAAATGGTACTCCGATGATTCTGGCAAATCGGTACGGCAACGGTGAGGCGATTCTCATCACCGCCAGCGAAGGAACATTCCGGGATAATCGGCCATTCTGGACCTGGCTGGGAAGACGTATTACCAATAACCCGACGCTGACGTGCTCTCAGAGAGATCGTTACCGAATCATTGTTACCAAAGTCGGCGATGCACATGTAGTACACTTGATCGACACGGCGACCGGCAACCAGCCATACGAGCCTAAAACCGTTACCGTCTCGCTAAAGATGGAACGTTTCGGTAATCCGCAAGGG
>CP070790.1:2169600-2176994 GCA_020346805.1 Planctomycetota bacterium | reverse complement strand
TATCATGCCGACTCGGTGGTCGAATAACAGGTTTGCCAGACAATAAACCGCCACCACCACGGCCAGCCCGCCGATCATGGTTACGGTCTTTGCCGCCAACTGCCAACTCAATACCGGATCATCAGGCAAGACGGGAATAACCGGTCTTATGATCTGCAACAACTTATGAGAAGCCAATACGGCAGCGGGATAAAAGGGATGGTGGGCCTGGGATTTCATTTGAGCGATGGGATGTTCGGCCAGCTTTTGTGCATACCAGATAAAGACCACACCATCCCGGCTGATCATTACCGTCTGATTGGCTACATATAGCCGAATGGGCAAAGCGATCAGGACCACAATCACCAGCAGATCCAAAAACCGGTCCATTGGTGTCTTTACAGGCCCTTTGTCTATGGCTGTCACTGAATCCATAGTAACAGCATGACCGAATATCCACTTTCCGTCCAGTCGGATGGAGGGTAAAAACCGTTTGGAAAGATAAATATCATATACTCTCTGGAGAACCCTTAGGCTATGTGCATAATATCTAATGGGAAGGAACGGTTATATTAGGTATATAGGAAACGTTGTAAAGATGAATTATTCTTCGGGTTTGTTGATCTTCCTGTTTGCACCGATTTTACTGGGGTCGTTTTTACTTTGGCGATTTCCTGGTTGTCGTCGAGTGCGATACAAATCATTAGTAGTCTATGTGATCATTATGACTCTATTGATTTGGGGAGCTCTTATAATTGTCGCCCAAATAGCGCGAGCAAAAGTCCCTGCTGTAGAAGTAATAATTGTGTTGTGGTTTACCATCGGTTGGCGTCTGGCTTGGACCATTTGGGTTAGAACGGTCGGCCGACTGGGGCAAAAGTGGGTACGCTGGGGGCGTATGCGGCGCCGGGGCGGCCTTCGGGCACCTTTCATAATTCGTCTGATTCCGATATGCCGAGCGACATTGACGGTGATAATCTTTATTCCTTTGTTTCTCAGTACAGTACTGACACATCGCTGCAAACTGACCGATGGCCAGGATCCTCAATCCATTTTCAATATGAAATATGAATCGATACGTATTCGGACAAATGATGGATTAACGCTTGATGGTTGGTTCATCGGTGAAGAAAATGCGGAACGAACGATCATCATATGTCATGGTGCCGGTGCCAACAAGGGCAACTTTGTATGGTTTCTCGGTCCATTGGCCTACAAAGGATACAACGTGGTTTTTTTCGATTTCCGTGCTCACGGCGGTAGTAGTGGTCGAACTACAACTTATGGTATTCATGAAAAGACGGATGTTATCGCAGTGGTCAATTGGTTGAAACGCGAACGGTCCGATCAATCACGCCTGATCATAGGTCTCGGTTCGTCTTTAGGATCGATGGCTTTGATTTTGGCGGCGGCAGAAGATCCACGCATCGACGCGGTTATCCTCGACAGCCCGTTCGCTTCGCATGGTGAGTTAGCCATGCACCATGCCCGCCGCCTGCCAATAATCGGACCATTTCTAACAAATATCCTTCTGGCCGCCATGTCCGTTCAAACCGGCGCCAATTTCTTTACCGTGTCTGCAGAGAAAGCAATATCTGAGATCGGCCTGCGACCGGTGCTTATAATACACGGCCAAGATGATTTCGTTATGCCCAAATCTCATTCTCGGCGCTTATACGATGCGGCTAAAGGTCCCCACGAGATTTGGTTTGGCCCGGGCCCTCATAGTAACATCGTTACCACAGACCCTGATGGATATACGAAACATCTATTTGACTTCTTGAACATCCATTTTGGTCCGGCATACAAACGCGGCCAACACCAGGATCAAAATTAGGTTTAAATATTCCTATGTTTTAACGTTATCGAGGAGTACGACGGCCAGAGGTCCGAAGAGGAAGATGGGCAGCCAGGCGGGCAGGGCCGGTGAGAATTCAGCCGATCCGACAAGCTGGTGGCCGACGAAGGTAACGATAAAAGTAATTGAACAGGTGGTCAGGGCCTTGGCCCCTTGAGTGAGTACGCCCTCAGGCAAACGATTGAGGAAAAAGGTAATACCCAAAAGCAGCAAAATCATGTTGTTGATGGGCATGGTGAATCGACCATGTTTTACTTTGGCAATCTGGACCGGATCCACCCCGCCTTGCCGTTTCAGTTGATCGAGTTGCTTAACGCTGAGGAACTGTATCCACTGGGCCTGTTGCCGGAGCAGCAATTCTTCGGGTGCCAGATTAGTTTCATAAAACGCCAAAGGGGTGGTAACAATTGAACTATCTCCGCTCAGTCCTCCCCTGGAATCCAGCGATACCCCAATACGTTTGCTGACCCCCATCAGTTTCCAACCCCGCTGCTGGGGATCCCATTGAGCCCTGTCGGCGATAACCAAATTGCGCATCCGCCCGCGATCCTGGGGATTGGTAGAAAATTCGATAACCATAAGCCCGCGAATCATCTCTTTTTGAGGGGAGAACTGTAACGCGCTAAGCAATCGGCTTTGCCCCTCGCGGACACACCAGACGTTGTATACCCGCATGCCCTGAACGTCGTCCCTTTCACGGGCCAGTTTGGGTGCCACCTTTGGCAGGAGTACCTCGTGATCGAAGATCAACAGCCCATTCATCAGCAGACCGGCAAAGATGATAGGAGTAGCCAGACGATACATACTGGTACCGGAAGCCAGGACGGCGGTCAGCTCGTTCTGTCTCTGCATTCGGGCGAAGGTGGCGCAAGCGGCAAAGAGGGTAATCACACCTGAGAGCTGGGAAAAATAAAGAGGCAGATTATACGCATAATAATCTGCGATATCGCGCAACACGAGTAAAACCGGTTTGCCCGCTTCGGTAAACTCATCGAAGTTGACGAACAGATCCAGCACTACATACAGACTGATCAACACAAACAAGGAGAGCAGGTAATTGATAAAGAAGGATCGCAATAAATATCTGTCGAGGGTTCTTATCATCGATCGATCCTGTTAACGCTTCAAGTATCTGGCCAATACCACGACGTCGGCCAGGGCCAAGAGAAGGATACCGGCCCATATAACCATAATACCGATGGCATGCGTACCGGTGTTTTCGGTAAGCTGCCGCCCCATGATGTTCATGACCACTACCAGTATTCCGGGGATAAAGCTGATCACAAAAGCGGTCAGCAATTGTCCGCCTCGGAATATGATTCCCAATGCCGCCGCCAACACCAAGGTAACCAAAACACTGGCACTGAATGCCAAACGTGAATGAATAATACCGGTGATTTCCTGGCCGAGTTTATCGATATCCCTTCGCAGCGATTTACGGGCATCGTCGATTCTGGGCCCGAATCCCAAGGCAGGCATATTTTCGATGGGATAGCTTCTACTGGTTAGGTCGGTATCTGAAATTTGACTTTCCTGTTTGAGAATATTCCGGGGCAGGGCCACGGCATCCAAATCAATCCGGCGACGCTGGACTACATTGGTAGGGTCGGGGTCGTGAATATCACGGTAAGTTACATTACCCTCCAAGGCCAGATGTACGGTATCGGATTCCCGGCCCAGTCCCCGCCTGACTCTGATCGAGCAGACGTCGGCCTCGTACTTCAGCTCTCTGTTTTCGCCCGATTCGTTAATAGTAACCTTATGCAGGGTCGGTCTAAGATCGTCTATATCCCGCTCGAACTCATGGGCACTGATTTGATACTGTCGTTTTTCATCTTTAATAACCAGGGCCTTACGGGAGCCGGTCAACTGTTCAATCGCATACTTATAGAATAGCGAATCCCTTACCATCATCCGGATTCGCTTCAACTTATTCAGGACGGTGGGGAATTCGGTGACCCGGCCTCGATAATCGAGAAGTTGGTTCAGGGTCAGCCATTTGGGATCCTGTTCGTATTGGCCGGTAAGGGCAACGCGTTCGAATGCTTGTTCGTTTTCCTCGTAATATTGGTTACGTTTTATATCCAAGGCCCGGACATCGAACATGGAAGCCTCAACCACGGGATCTCCGGTTTCGGTACGGGCCAGGAAGTTGACCTGCACTTCGTCTGCGGTACCGCACATGACCAGGTTTTCGTTTTCCAGCTCGAGGAAGGCGGCCTGCTGTATGTAAATTGTCTTGGCATCATCATCTTCCTCGATGAGGTCGGAGCTGCCGGCGTATAAAACGTAACCGGCGCGTTTGACATAGCCCTGGGTTTTAAGGGCCGATATCACCAGCTTCTGGATATCCTCGCGGACCAAGGCCTCCAGGCGTTCGATGAACTTGGGAATCACGTAGTTGGTAAAGCTGAAGGTGAATGCGGCGATAAGTACACTCAATCCCACGGCCGGCGCCAGCAGTTTATGGATATTGATGCCGCTGCTTTTGCAGGCATCGAACTCATTGTCAGCGGCAAATCGCCCATAGACGATGGCACAGGCAAAGAGGGCCGATATGGGGAGGGTCAGGGTGGTGGCTACCGGCAGAATAAAACCCAATATGCGGGCCATCTGAACGGTGGTGAGCACTTCGGCCCGGATCATGTTCAAGACCCCGCCGGAGAGGCTGAAGGTCAGGGTCAGCCCGATAGCGGTCAGGGCAAAAGTCTTGAGCAGCTCGCGAGTAACGTATCTTTGCAGTGTACCGATCATTAAGCGATTCGCTTCAAAGGGTCACCAGGTATGGTTTCCAGTTCCGCGCCGAGACACACCGTAACCCATAACCTCTTGAAATTCAATGACTAACGTAAAAACAGGCCGATTCAAGCCTGTTTAGTGTTTCAAACCTAGCCAAATCCGCCTCCCCGTCAATACTTGGGCGGGAGGTGTTTTGTTCATAGTATTTTGGTACAGGCTGCTTTAGATTCGTCCCCCATCCTTGTATCGCAAGAGGCTTACGCCCTTGCAAGACAAGGATGGGGCACCCGTCGGCCTATATAGACAAGTTTTCTGGGACGAATGGATTCCCCGATCAAATCCCTTCGATAAACTCAGGGCAAGCCCTTCGATGAACTTCTATGAAGCCGAGTCTCAGGGCAAGCGAGGCGTGGAATGACACTAACCACATACATTGAATCGGGGTTGATTATTGCCTACAACGGCGGATGGCTGGTTCAAATTCCCGAGCCGATGAGGGTAGTCATGCTGGCCCTGGGCGGGCCGGCCGTGCTACGGCGGCGAAGATAGCTTTTTCTCCACAAATCAAGACAAATACTTCAAATCCAGGTAATCCTTTTGGATAAAAAGTGTATAAAACATTACAATCCGGCGGATGTTGTTTGAATAAGATCGCTCGGGAGTTTTGACCGATATTTATGCAATAAAGAGGTTAGCCGCCGGCGCGGCAAAGACTATCCGTTCTGTAATAGTAAATCGATTATGAACACCACCTCAGTTACATCCTCAAGATCCGACACTCAATTGCCGCCGAATTTGTTTCGCAACACCGGCTTTCTGCTGCTATGGTCGGCGTATGGGGTCAGCGCCATGGGGGATCATATCTCCGAGATGGCGGTACTGAAATGGATTAATGCCATCGACTCACCTCAGATAACCCGCTATCAGGCGATGATTACCTTTATGTTCATGCTGCCTTTTTTCTTTCTGGGACCTCTTAACGGCATGCTGGCCGACCGTTTACCCAGACGGGGTTTAATGATATTCGCAGATTTGATTCGGGCGTTGATCATGTTCAATTTTGCGTACCTGCTTAGCAAGTTCGCCCCGTTTGGCAATTTCGGCACATTTATGCCGTTGTTGATTGTAGGTATTTTCGCTGCGTTATTTTCGCCAGCGCGTTTTGCCTTAATGCCTACCTTGATTCGGGAGGATCAACTGGTTCGAGGCAACGCAATGATCAGCGGGCTGGGGGTGATCTCGACTATGCTGGCCGCGGCCATCGGCGGATGGCTCGCCAATAAATATCTTCCGGAGGTTTCCTTCAACGTTGACGCCTGTACATTCATTGTCAGTGCGATTTTGTTGATTTTCATTCGTCCGCCACGGCGCGAAGTTCAGCGTCATCGTTCTCAGGCAGGTGTGGCCGCCATGAGCGAAGCGGTTCGCTATATCCGTATGCACAAGCGTGTAGCTCAGTTAATTGCCGTTGGTGTGGTGGTCTGGTTGTGCGGTTCGGTGGTACGCAGCACCATTCCGGCAGTGGCCCGCGATTTCTACGGTCAGAATGATTATCTTGGAATCTCCTTGTTCCTGGTCAGGCTTGGATTGGGGATGCTGATCGGGGCATTGATATTAACGGCGCTCGGTGACGCTTTGCGTAGTGAGATTGCCATCACCTGGTCGCTGGCAGGAATCGGAATATCGATCGGTATGATTACCCTAAGCGTTTTTCTGCCGGTATCCACAGGGGTTGCCTATCACATGGGTGGTTTTGCGGTTATATTGTCAGGTGTTTTCGGTACCGGGGTAATAGCCAGCTACAACGCCTTGCTGCAGCGTATTGTGCCCAATAGGCTACTGGGTCGTGTTTCAGGGATACGTGATTTTTGTCTCATGGCCGGCCTGCTGCTGGCGACGGGATTATTAGGTATACCGGCCTGGAAAAACATCGATCAATGGGTAGGCTGGATTCTTCTGGTGACAACGTTGATTGTTTTGGTAACGGCGGTTGCCTCATTCACCATTCGATTGCGAAGCGGCCGACTGGGACCCAAGCTTCATTTCTGGTGGAATGTCAACGAATTCTATTGCAAATGGTGGTTCCGACTGAAACGGGAGGGGATATGCACGGTACCGGCGGATGGTCCGGTGATTGTGATAGCCAACCACACCTGTTCGATAGATCCGCTGCTATTGGTAGCAAGTATTCCCAATCGCACACTGGGTTTTCTGATCGCCCATGAATATGCCCGTCTGCCGATTACCGAGAAATTCGTGAGCATGATCGAATGCATTCCGGTCAAACGCGAGGAAAAAGATACCGCCGCCACGCGGGCCGCCCTCAGACATTTAAGGGCCGGCAAGGCCTTGGGAATATTTATCGAAGGAAGAATCCCCAAACCGGGTGAAAAAGTCGAACCCAAAGAAGGGGCGGTGATGTTGGCCCTGCATACGGAAGCGTTGATCGTACCGGCCCACATTTCCGGGACCATTTACGACAAAAAAGTGTCGCGATCATTTTTCCGACGACATCGGGCCCGGGTGCGTTTCGGAAAACCCATCGACCTGAGAAAATACTGGATCGACAAGTTAGATAAAAAGGAACTAACCAAGCTCAGTAACATGTTGATGCATCAAATCGAGGATCTGGCACCTGTCGATTAGTTAAAAAACCGCCAAGACAATAGAAGGGATATTTTGATTTTGCTTTTATATTGTTCTGATTAATCCGAATTATACGAATTCCACTTCAAACATGCGTTAAGAGAGAGGGTCAGGCACAATATTCCTTTGGAATAATTGAGCCAGACCCGGCACACGTTTGAAGTGGAATCCG
>CP070790.1:2164934-2169500 GCA_020346805.1 Planctomycetota bacterium | reverse complement strand
GACAACCGGCCTGATGAAAAATAATTTCAGCAGGAAACTACACGCGTTGAGTGTCGGAATTTCATCAGTCCACAAAAATATAATTATAAATTAAGTTACAGATAACATCCTTCATGTCCAAAAGCTAATAATACGACCCCGCAAACACCTGTTGAACAAGTGTAACTAAATGTTTATTAGTCCTTATAAACATCGACGATATCGAGACATTATTTAGCCGCTTTGCTGAATTTCACAGCTTAAAAGCTCGAAATCGATCCGAACAGAGCAGTTTTTTTCGGAACCTGCTTGCCTTATCAATATTGCGATAAATAATTCAATAGAGTTCATATAGGACATGACAGCAAAAAGGTCTTTTAATTATATAGGGAGGACTGAGGATTCTTTTTTAACGACGGGTAGAAGCGTTTGATGCCGAGCCCGATAAGTGTTCAAACAGCGATCGATAAATAAGTACTATTGAGAAGGCGGTTTACCACATCTCCCCCCGCCGAAATTAATGCGACATTTCAGGGCGAATCGATCGTGGGCAATTGATATAAACATGTTTTTGTATCCGTTCGGACGACCGAGCCGAAACTTTGGCAACTTGGAATCGGACAAAGGAAGACCTCTTCGGAAAGATTAGTAAATATACCGCAGGGGATAAGAGGGCACGATGTCCCCGAGGGCATGGTATCGGCAAAGGCGATAGCCAAGTAGATCTTTGACATGGATGTATGAACATTATTGCACGGGTTACATCTCCAGGGCAGAAGTGGCGTGCCTCCATAATTAACAGAACCGGGGCTTTCCGCGAGGGGATACGCCTGGCCGAGGAGATAATCCGAACCTTGGAATCGCCTGGCCTGATATTTTTCAAGCCTGGGACATTATTGGGGCGAAAGGGAGCGTTGCGGAAGGGACAGGGGTTGGAGGGGAAAGGGCTTTTTTGTGGAGCCGCCGATCGTTTCGCGGGGAAATGGTCGGCCGGCTCCACCGCCAACAAATATATTAGCATAAGAGATTCTTTTAGTCGAGGATCTCATATTTGGGCAAGGCCGTGTTATCCCGGGGGGGAGGACGCGGTCCTTGCCTTTTTACATTCTCCACCGTATGTACCAAACTTTATAGTTTCCGATTGAAATTATTTACTCTATCACTTGGTAGCCACAGGTTTAGATTGAACATGGTCCAGCATTCGCCGCAGGGCGATACGTGCGTTTTTCTTGGTCTCAGGATCGACCATAATGCGATTAACCACCCGCCCGGCGGCCAGTTCGTCCAGACACCAGGCCAGATGGGCCGGATCGATGCGGTACATGGTAGTACACAGGCACTGTAAGCCGGCTAATGATTGGACAAGCTTTCGGCCGGTGTATTGATTGGCCATCCGATTGACCAGGTTTATTTCGGTCCCTACCGCCCAGTGTGAACCTTCGGGGGCCTCATCGAGTACCTTTACAATGCGCTCCGTGCTGCCGGCCTGATCGGCCTTTTGAACAACTTCCCACTTACACTCGGGATGAACAATAATCTTGCACAACGGATCGGATTGCCGAACTTCATCACATTGCTGCTCAGTGAACAGTTGATGCACGCTGCAGTAACCGTTCCATAAAATGAATTTTGCCTCGCGAAGCTGTTCGTCGGTCAGCCCGCCATTCTCTGTTGCAGGATCGTATACCACCATCGTCTCCAACGGATACCCCATGGCATAAGCGGTGTTTCGACCCAGATGTTGGTCGGGCAGGAAAATAACCTTTTCACCTCGAGACAAGGCGTATTCCAATATCTGGCGAGCGTTCGAACTGGTACAACACGCCCCGTCGTGTTGGCCGCAGAAACCTTTGATGCTGGCCGCACTGTTTACATAGGTAATGGGAATAACCTTGGCGTCGGCAAGATTTGCAATCCGCGCCCAAGCTTCCTCAAGTTGATCCAGGGTGGCCATGTCCGCCATGCTGCATCCTGCGGACAAATCTGGCAGCAGGACCGCCACATTATCGTCGGTCAGGACGTCGGCCGACTCAGCCATGAAGTGCACACCGCAAAAAACCACAAACTCCGCATTTTTCTGCTCGGCCGCCAATTGACTCAGCTTCAAACTATCGCCGGTCAAATCCGCAAACCGGATGATGTCATCCTGCTGATAGTGATGCCCGAGGATCACCAGCCGATCGCCGAAGGTCTTCTTATGGGCAATTATGCGGTCGGCCAATTCCGGTTCGGAAAGGCGGGAATATTCGGCTGGTATCGGCGGTTGATATAACATAACCATCTGTATCTATCCGTAGACAATCGGCAATTACTTAACAATAGTATATACAACAAGTATAGCTTGCCGCCGGTCTCACTTCCAATCAATAAGCGATTAGTACTAACGGAAGACCTATTTCCCTTCCAGCCAATTATCACCCCAGGAAATATCGACTTTGACGGGGACATCCAGCGGTAAGGCGTGGCACATCTGGTGGCGGATAAAATCGGCCTCGGACTCA
Organism: Planctomycetota bacterium; assembly: GCA_020346805.1. Taxonomy (GTDB): domain Bacteria; phylum Planctomycetota; class Phycisphaerae; order UBA1845; family PWPN01. The sequence goes on along the minus strand of CP070790.1, from coordinate 2,167,020 downwards.
ACCGCTTCGCGCCGCACATCAAAAACCAATTCGTCGTGTACCTGAATCAGCATACGCGTGGGTCGGCGGTCGGTCACAATTTTTCGATGGATGTTAATCATGGCCCGCTTGATCAGGTCGGCGGCACTACCCTGCAGGACGGTGTTTACCGCCAATCTTTCAGAAGCCATACGGATGTTGGTGTTGCGGGAGTTGATGTCGGGAAGGGTACGTCGCCGGCCTAGTATGGTCTTTACATATCCGTCCCGTTTGGCATCGGCAATCACCTGGTCGAAAAACATCCGTATCCCGGGATAACGCATAAAGTACATATCGATAAAGGCCTTGGCCTCGCCGATGGGCATACCCGTAGTTCGCGAAAGTCCGTGAGGAGTTTGGCCGTAAATAATGCCGAAGTTTACCGCCTTGGCCCGTCCTCGCTGTTCGCTGCTTACTTCATCCAGCGAAACATTGAATACCTGCGAAGCCACAAACTGGTGAATATCCCGATCTTCAACGAATGCCGATTTGAGGGCCTCATCCTGACAGAAGTGAGCCAGAATCCTCAATTCGATCTGCGAATAGTCGGCAGTCAACAATACATGATCGGCATCACTGGGTACGAAAGCCTTTCGTATCTGCCTGCCCATCTCCGTGCGAATGGGGATGTTCTGCAAATTGGGATCGCTCGACGACAATCTTCCGGTTACCGCTGCCGTCTGATGGAAACTGGCATGAATCCGCCCTGTACGTTCGCAGATCATCTGCGGCAAAGTATCAACGTAGGTGCCTTTAAGCTTGGTAATTTCACGATACTCTCTGATAAGCCCGGGTACCGGATGATCGGTTTGCCAGGCAAGCGTCTCCAAGGTTTCAGCGTCGGTGCTTCGGCCGGTCTTGGTCTTTCTGATTACCGGAAGTTCCAATTCATCAAAGAGGACGGTAGACAATTGTTTGGGCGAATCGATGTTGAAAGAATGGCCGACATGTGCATAAATTCCCTTACTTAATTCATCGAGTCGATCCGCCAATTCATTACTCATCTTGGCAAGAATATCTGTATCGATCTTGACTCCCTCTGCTTCGATAGCCGCCAACACCTCAACCAAAGGCATTTCCGTTTCACGGAAGAGTTCTTCGAGTTCGCTGCCGGTAAGCTGTTCGCGGAAAAACTCATAAAGCTGCCAGGTCACGTCGGCATCCTCGGCGGCATACTCGCACGCCCGCTGTGTATCAACCATATCAAAGCTGACTTGATTCTTACCTTTGCCGATCAGGTCACTGATGGGGATGGTTTCAATACCCAACAGATCGTTAGCCAAAGCGTCCATACTGTGCGATCGGCGGGCCGAATCCAATACGAAGCTGGCAACCATGGTGTCGAAGTCAATCCCCGACATCGGTCCATCATGATGGGAAAGCACAACCAGGTCGTATTTAAGGTTTTGTCCGATCTTTTTAACCTTGGGATCGGCAAAGATGGGCCTTAACGCTTTCAAGGTAGCATCCATCTGCAAGCAATTGCCTGCCGCCCTTAAGGGCAGATAATAGCCCCGGCCCGCCTCCCAGCAGAAACTCATCCCGCACAGTTGGGCCCAGGCCGGATTCAAACTGGTAGTTTCGGTATCGAAGGCAAAAACCGACTGTTTATCCAACTCGACCAGAAAATCACGGAACTTCTTGTCATCATCCACCAGCACATAGTCGCGCTTGGTTTCCCTCTTGAATCCCTCTTTTCCCGGACCTCCTGCCTGAGCTGACAATTCTTTTCTCTCCGTTGTCGGTGTTGACCTTCCCGTCTCAGCACCATCAGACATCTGCTCAAGCAATCGGCGGAAACCCAATTCGGCAAAAATTGGTTGAAGAGCCCGCTTATCAACTTTGGTGAACCTGCATTTTCCAAGGTTAAAATCAATAGGCGCATCTTTGCGCAGGGTAACCAGTTCCCTGGTGGTTTCGATTTGATCGGCAAAGGCCAGAACGTTTTTGCGCATGGCCGGCGTAAGTTCGTCGGCATGTTCAATAACCGCTGCCGCCGATCCGTATTTTTAAATCAGCGCAGCCGCCTTTTTAGGACCTATGCCCCTGACCCCGGGGATATTGTCCG
>CP070790.1:2161662-2164834 GCA_020346805.1 Planctomycetota bacterium | reverse complement strand
GGTGATCGTCGGCCCCGACAATCATTTTCTCGCGCCGGCCTTTGAGGGCTATACCATAGGCCATACTTTCGGCGCCAGTGGTAATGTCGAGATAATTAATACCGGCATCGATACAGGCACTCATCACCTCAGTACGATTTTTGGCGACGTCTTGAGGGACTGATTCCCTGTTTTCAAAATGTCGCAATTGCCAGACGCGGCCGGCATCCCGGCGTTTCCAGTGTCCGCCAAGACTTATTTCCGAGACCATCAGGTCGGTCTTGCCCATCCGGCGATATTTCATTTTGGGGTGGTAGTTGATGATTTTGCTGGTCGGCTGGGTTGCAGGTTTCTTGACAGCGGCATCGGCCGCCTTGGCAACTGCCGGCACACTTATTGCTCCAGCCATTGCAGCTTTGGATGTCTGCTTGAAAAGTTCACGTCGAGATATCCTATCTTTTTGGTTCTCCATAGATCCACTCCTGAAACATTATTGTCATCATTCAATTATAGTTAGACATTATATCTAAAAACATATTAAAAATATACCACTTCGTTATCACTTTATTATTGTGGGACAAAATTCATTTTGCCGTCGATGCGATCTACGGTTTCAGCAATTAATTTGGCGCAGTTATCCAGATCATTGAGGCTGCACATTTCAACCGGGGTGTGCATGTAACGGTTGGGAATACTGACCAGACCGGCGGCCACCCCGCTGCGGGTAATCTGAATGACGTTGGCATCAGTCCCGGTGGCGTTAGGAGCGGCGCTGAGCTGATAAGGTATTTTATTCTTCTTGGCGGCATTAAGCAGTAGCTGCCCCACATAAGGATTTATGTTGGCCCCTTGTTCGATGACCACTCCTTTGCCCAAAGCGAGGTCGCCGGTAATGCGCTTGTCGGCACCGGGATAATCCGAAGCGTGGGTTACATCAACGGCTATTCCTACCTGAGGATCGATACCAAAGCAACTGGTTCGGGCACCGCGCAGGCCGAGTTCCTCCTGTACAGTGGCGACGGCATATAAAGCGCATTTCAGTTTTTTCTTGGAAGCCAACCGAAGGGCCTCCATAACCACAAAGGCCCCGACTTTGTCGTCCAGGCCGGGTGAGGTGATGTAATCCTTTCCCAGACGGTCGAGGCCGAGCTTGAAGGTGATAGGGTCGGCCACGGAGACCATTTTGTTGGCTTCGTTTTTTTTACGGGCTCCGATGTCGATCCACAGATCGGCGATTTCGATTTTGGCTTGGGAGCGTTCCTCGGGTTTTAACAGGTGGACGGGTTTGCGCCCGATAACCCCTTCTACCGGTCCTTTTTTGTTGTGTACGGTAACCCGTATCCCGGGGAGAATGACGGCATCGATTCCACCGACGGCACTGAAATGTAAAAAACCTTCATCGGTGATGTGGTTGACCATCAAACCAATCTGGTAGTAGTGACCGGCTAACATTACCCGTGGCGTACCTTTGGGATTCAGAACCACGATGGTATTGCCATGAACGTCGGTAGTGATTTTGTCTGCATATGGTTTCATTCTTTTACGTATCAGTCGAGCCACCGGTTGTTCGAAACCGGAAACCGAGGGTGTTTCCTGGATGGCTCTGAGGAATTCAAACGATTCGGTACGCATAGCGATCCTTTCATTGGTGAATTACCGCCGGTTTACAAGACGATAATCTGTGGCATCGATTACTTGTCTTTTAGTTGGACGGTTTTGTTGTCGGACTCGTCCTTGCTGGCCATTGAATAGCCTTCCACCTGGCGTTGATGATTTACCTTCAGTTTTTGCCGATAGAGATCCATAACATCGTCGGCGTCAAGACCTACGCATTGGGCCAGGCTGATCCAGAAGAACAACATATCGATTACTTCGACGCGGGCGTTCTGAATATCATGTAGCATGAAGCGTTTGCCTTGTTTGGCTTCGTTGCACCAGTGTTTCCAGAAGATGCAATCGCGCAGTTCTTCAATCTCGTTACTCATGGCGGCAAGGTAGTTGTTAAGCCACTCACCTGCCCGCTGGGGATCGAAATTTTTTCTCAGTTCCTTGGGATCGAATCCGACACGTCGATTCAGTTCCGCCTGATGTTCAAACAATTCGTGCAGCACGAGCCCGCTCCTTAATCATGTTGGCCAATCAATTAAACAATTCAGACAGTCTTTATAGTGTGTGATATTACGGGATCGATGGATAGATCACAATGGCATAGGGGCGGATAACCGATATTTTTACCATTAGAATTGTTTGAGGGCCCGTGAGAGGGGAATATATATAGGCAGCAAATCCGACGTCGGCCCGGTTGTTAAATTCGGGGCGACCAGATGGGCAAGGGTAGTGGAGGCAGATTTTATTTCACCGCAGATCATAAACCTCTTCGCCACGAAAATCTGGGTAACCGGCAGGGACTTCGAACTTTTTATCGTAATCCTACCCTCACCCGTCTATTCAGGAACCAAGCCACTTAATAAGTCCGGGCAAGCTCCCCATTTTCATAATATTATCGCTTAATCCCCTGGGGCCGGATCCATGTAAATGGCCGTTGGTGATGTATTAAGGGTGAATAATTGTCCGATTAATTTGGTTGGACGTAAATGTATGACCGATAACAAACAGTCGAGAACATTTCGAATTTTTCTTGAAAAACTGATAGTAGACCTGGCTTGTATCCCGTGCATATACTCCAATAGGAGCAGTTAGCGAGAGAGGCATTATTTTTATGTTGACGGTTCATCGACCATTGGCACATGAAAATCAAGCGGATACATGGATAGGCCCCGCACCGTGGATTGTAACCTCACCTCCCGGCCCGATGACTCAATGGGCAATATCCCGCTATAGTCGAGTAAATTTGCCTGCCGAGGATCGACCTTATCACCTGGTTGTTCGCCGGGCCCAGGGCACAATTGTCGAAGATGTTGATGGAAACCGGTTTTTGGATTTTAACACCGGTGCCGGTGTTTGTGTGGTGGGGCATTGTCATTCCCAGGTTGTACAGGCCATTGAAGCCCAGGCCCACAGTCTGGTACATATAGGCGGGGCGTATTGTTCCCACGAACCGGCGATTGAATTGGCGGAAAAGCTGGAAAAGATTTCGCCGGGCAGGCTGGATAAGCGGATTCTGTTGACCAACAGTGGAACCGAGGCGGTCGAAGCTGCTGTCAGAGTTATTCAAAACCACACTCAGCGGAAT
>CP070790.1:2156129-2161562 GCA_020346805.1 Planctomycetota bacterium | reverse complement strand
GCCAGCGGACCTGATGTGCCGGCTAATACGGCTTGTGATGATTGACCCCTGTTTCTTCTTTCCTCATATAACCGCACAGCATAAGTGACGGTGAATTGACCCGCTCTTCAAAGGGGCGGGTCAATTTTTTATTTCATTCAGCAGGTGGATTATCGAGGGCCTTACCAGGCCATCCACCCTCCATCAACGATCAGGTTTTGTCCGGTCATATAACTGCTGGCTTCACTGGCCAGAAAGACAATTGCCCCTTTGAGTTCATATGGTTTGCCCATACGTTTCATCGGGCTTTTGGAGGATAGGCGTTCGATCATTCGCGGATCAACGGTGGGGGCAGGGAATGGACCGGGACTCAAACAGTTAACTCTTATGCCGTCATCGGCCCAATAGATGGCCAGATGCCGGGTCATGGACAGGATACCGCCCTTGAGTGCGTGATAGGCAACGGGACTGGCCATGGGGACATCCACATAAGCGTCTGGGTAAGAGGCGACGATGCCGTACATCGATCCGATATTGATGATACTGGCCCCACCGCCGCGTTCGATTACGTGGTCGCGAACCCGCCTGGCCAGCAGAAAGCATCCGGTAGCGTTGGTCAACTGACGGGTGAATTGTTCTCCTGTAACATCAGTCCAGTCTGAGGTTACCCGCTCGTAACCGGCATTAACCAATATATCAATCCGCCCGGCCATTTTGACCGCATCGCTTACACACTTATCGATCGACTCGTAGTCCATGTAGTCGAGCTCGACGCAATGGTGTTTTGCCTTACCTGCTGCCGGTAGTGAGTTGGCCAACTCCTGGGCACGTTCCATCATTTTGGGGATATCGGCGAGGACCACACTGGCCCCGGCTTCTGCCAGTGCCCGACACATGGATTGGACGAGGTACCCGGTGCACCCGGTGACCAGGGCCACTTTGCCGCTTAAATCGAGAAGTTCTTTGATTGTGGATTCTTTGCTTTCGGTGTTACTCATCGGATTTCACTCCTTATGCGATAAGATTGCTCACCAAGCGGATACTCGTTATTTGTTTGGATTTACCAGTCGCCAATTGGGATGGTCCGCTGCATCCAGCATAGCCAGATTCACGCGTAAGGATTGCAGGCCTTCGGCCACTGTGCAGGCTGGTTCTGCCTTGCCTTCCACTACATCGAGAAATAGATTGGCCTGGGCGATGAAAATGTCGTCACGTTCGAGTGAGAAGGTGAATTCTTTCTGCCATTCGCCGCCGGGTTCAGTCATCGATGACCAGCAGGCATTGTTGAGATCGAACTTGGCCGTTCCCCGCTCGCAAATCACGGTGATCGTGTTTTCGTTGGGAGCCTGGTGCTGGTTAAGACTGTAGCAGCCGAGTATATCGCCATGTCGGGCGATGACGTGGACGGTATCTTCAACCTCTACTCCTTCAAGTACCTGATGAGCCGCATCGGCCATGAGGCGGTCTATGGGACCCGCCAGGAACTCACCGGCATTGATCGCGTGGGTCATGACATCCTGTATAGCTCCGCCACCGGTGGCCCGGCTGGTGTAGTAAATCTCGCGATAGGCCGGCCGATATTTCGGGAAATGTTGACCCCATACTGATACTACCTGAACCGGCTTTCCGAAACGGCCTTCATCAATCGCCTGTTTCATCGATCGTAGGGCGGGATGACTGCGATAGGTATAAGCCACCGCAGCTATTACTTGCTGTTTTTTAATTAGATTTATAAGTTCCTGAATCCCATCAAGGCTGGTACTCAACGGTTTTTCGATGAAGATGTTTATGCCGGCTTGAACCAATTGTGTCGCCATGGGGATATGTAGCGGAGAGGGTGTGGCGATCACCGCAATATCGAAAGTTTTAGAGCGGTCATTAAGCGCCTCTTCCAGAGTATTGTAGCAACCTGATACCTCATAGCGATCCGCGATGGTTTTGCGCAGCTTTTCGTTGGTCTCACAAAAGGACAGATCGGCACGTTTCGTGGCCTTGAAGCATCGTAAATGGCGCTCGCCGATAGATCCTACACCTAAAATCAGTATCTTATGTGTATCCATCTGCTTACTACTTCCTTATCTTAACTGTGGTTGTTGTTATTGAGTCGATTGTTAAAACTAAATCCCAGCGGGGCGAATTGCTCTTGAATGTGGTCCAGGCCCTGTTTGACTATTACGATGTCGGCCGTATAACAGATAAATCTAGCACCCATGTCCAATAACTGCCTGGCGTGTTGGGGCGAGAATGCCGGTGTCCCCCAAAGCTTACCGGCTTTCCTTGCCGCTCGGCCGACCATCTCGGTAGCTTTGGTCACACTCTGGTGTTCGAATTGTCCGGGAATGCCACTAAGTACCGAGAAATCACCTGGCCCGAGGAATATTATATCCACACCAGGCACTTCAGCGATGGCTTGGGCATTTTTAATGGCATCTTCCTCTTCGAGTTGAATGACAATGAAGGTCTGTTCGTTAGCAAGTTTGATATACTCTTCTACCGGCATGGTGGTATAAGGCATGTCGGGATTTCCGCCGTCAAAACCGCGTTTGCCCATCGGGGCAAACTTGCTCCACTTGACCACATCAGCCGCTTCGGCCGCATCATCGCAACGGGGATACATGATACCCTGAGCGCCGGCTTCGAGGAGTCGACTGAGTCGCATGAACTCACCCTTGGCCGCCCGGGCCACAATATCCGAATGGCCGACACGGGTTGCTCTCATCAAATTCGTTGCCGTTTCCATGCTATAGGTATGGTGTTCCAGATCCATCCATATACCGTCGAAACCCATCAGACTGGTCAGCTCGTAGATCGATGGATCGGTTAAGTGTAACTGTGTTAGCAAGACTGGTTCATTACGGGCTAATTTCGCTTTGATAGCACTACGTTTCATTAATAACTCCCTCACCTTGTATTAGCATATGCTCGTGCTCCGACCAAGGATCAAGATAGAAAATCGGAACAATATCTGAATATTACCAAGCAATCAATATGACTGAATATCATCTCTCCGTTAAAGCTGTAATTGTGTAATTAATAATTACAAAATTATGCCTTGGACAAGACGCCAATATTCGATTTATTCCACCACTTATTATGGAAAAAAGAAATATTGGATGGCGTTTGTCAATGTTGACAAAAATCCCGTATATTTGTAGACTAACAGATCCACAGCCTATTGTCAATGGCCTAATGTAGTTAGGAAATTGTATAACAATTGCATTATTTGCCCCCATAAACCCATCTAAATGTCATTAATAAGCTTGATGCAGGTTTTATAAATTAGCCTCTACAAAGAGTTTGTAGAGGTGTTCGGTGTGTATGAAGGCAAATTTCACTTATCCAGGGAGATGTTGTCAATTATAAAGTTGAATTCGATATGCAATGCAATGATTTCGTAAAGTATTGGTAGGAATTGTTCTCCCTGGATTTAATTGCCAAGCGGATCTTGCAGCGGTTTACAATCGACCATTGTAACGATGGACGGTCTCAATCATTGCCAGATAATTGGCGGGTTGGACATAATTAGTTACTGAATTCCCCGAACCGCAGGCATATCCACCCTCACTGGCGCATATGTCAAGAATCTGCTTGGTTCGCTCGCACACCTCACTTACCGTTCCTCGGCAAAGAAGATCGACGTCGACTCCGCCTAATATGGCGATATGTTTGCCCCAATTTTGTTTAAACTCTTCTACCGGCATGATTACATCTTCAAAGCTATGTTTGGCATCTATTCCTACATTATTTATCAAATCTGGCATGACCGCCTCAATATGGCCACAGCTATGAAGCAGGAAGAATCGATGGGTGCGGTGGGCTAATTCAGCATATTTCCTGTGCCAGGGTAAGATGTACTTACGAAGATGTTCGGGCTTGATAAGTGTGGAAGTCTTGAAGCCCAAATCGTCGCCGAGCCAGATGGCAAAAATTACCTCCATTTGACAAAACATATCAAATGTTTCGTAGATTACCTGTCCCACGTGATCAACAACTTCACGAACCAGTCCCGGGTTGTCGTATAACATCAACGAGAAGTTCTCGAGTCCAAATAAAGTACTTGCCCATTCCAAAACCCCACCGGAGAAACCAATGCCCCCCATGCCTTCGGGTAAACAATTGATCAAAGCTTCTATCTGGGCGAGGTTGATATCTGTCTTTTGGGGCCAATTGTAATTATCCACATCCCTGTGAGACCGGATAATGCCTTGGTGTTCATTTACCCATTGCCGGTTGCCGGAAGCCAGTGCGGCTGTGTCCTTGGATGAGAGTCGATCTATGGTAAAGGGGATTTCCGCGCGTATACGGTAATAGTCATAGCCAATGCGCCACCACAGGCGAACACGCTGGTCGGCCCACATGCGAAGCTGTATGGAATTATCATCGGGGGGATACGGTGCGAGTGGTTGGCCATTTATCTCTGCTAGAAGCTCATCTGCGATGGCCAGTTCAACCAGCGGGACGCGGTCCGGTACACCTTTGCGCAGCATGGTCTTGAAAGACTCAACGTCAGGCTCAGGCTTAGGCAGATTATCTAATGTGTTCGTCATCAAAAGCCGGTTCCCGGTTTTTAACGAGCCCCACCAAGGACACGATCCCAATCGAATGCCGGCCCAGGATCTATCTTTGCCTTTGTAATATGCCAATGAGCGAGCAGACCGGAGTAAGCTTCCAGCTCATCGCGCGAAAGAACATCCCTGCGAAGGTTGCCTTGGGTATCTCGGGGAACGTCGAGTTTGAGCTGCGGAAAGATCCTTGCCAACGCTGCAGTAAGTTTGGTTAGGGCATCGTATTGCTCGTTGGTAAAATCGTATTGCATCAGCTCCCGACCGTTTATGGTTCCTTTAATGATCTTTTTGTGAGCCGCCCGGCCAACGAAGCCCGGTGTTCGAATCCCGGTCTCCGTCATCCAGTCGGGGAAGGTGATATATGGCCAACCACCATCGTCCAAGGCATACCATTCATTTAACGTTTCCATGTCCGGGTAGGCGCCTATGTGTGCAATTTCAATACCTACCGATCGGTCATTGGCTGTGCCTGCATGCCAGGCTCGTTCCTTCAAATCCAGCGTCTGGTAAATTGTGCCGTCAACGTCGAGCATAAAGTGAACAGATAGCCCCCGAATATCCTGCAATATCTCGAAGCACCTACAGGATGTCCCACATACGTCGTAGTGGATCACGAACTGATCAACGACACTCTGCAGGTTTTCCAAAGTCCACCCCTGTTTATCAATTCGATCCTTAAGGTCTTCGTCAAGGATGCGTCGGATGTTATAACGATTGGGATCATCCGGGGCGGAAGGATTGCGCGGCATAATCTCAGAGGGTTCAAAATGGCGGCGGCAGCGATAGGCGTCATATCCCTGGGGATCGATCCAAAGCACCACCGGTGTACCCGTATGGAAAAACTGTCCCGCAGCAACAATTTCGTCACCGCATCGATATAAACGATCTC
>CP070790.1:2153404-2156029 GCA_020346805.1 Planctomycetota bacterium | reverse complement strand
CTGAATGATGATTTTTGCGCAGGTTAACAGACTAATGTCTTCCAGACTCCGCATCAGCTTGTGGGGATCGAGGGCAAACAGTCGAGGCACCGATTCCTCTTCGATTTTTTGCAAGGCATCGAGTCCCATATTCAGTAGAGACTTGGTTTTATATTCACTGACATAATACTGCATGGCTCGCGCAATACCGGCGTGCAGCTCTTTCCACTCAATGCCGCTAGTGCGTTTAACCGGGGCATAGACCCTGGCTTTTTCAATCTCGACCTGGTCCCGATAGACTTTAGTTTCACCCATCTCCCTGGCATAGGCTGCGGCTTTACGGCCGGCATACCTGCCGGTGGCGGCCGCATAACTGTGATCTTCGGGAGAGAACATCTGCGTTCCCGCGGCATACAGCCCATCGAGAGAGGTTTTTAAGTTCCAGTCGACCAATAGACCGCCACCGTAACCGGCTTCCCGCCATTGGGGTAAACTCTCGCCCTCGATGAACCTGTAACTCTGAAGCATGTCCCGGCTCGGATCAAAACCGCCCTTGTTGAAGGTATCGATAATGATCTTTGTCGTCGCTTCTTCCCCCAGCATCATTTTCCAGGTCACATTTCTCTCGACCTCCGACATGGCGGGAAAATCACCGTAGAAGGGCAATGCATATTCGCCTTTACGGATGCCCTCCCGAACAGCATTCATAACTTCGAGAGTCGGGACCATGGCCCCTGCATCGACCCAACCCTGTATCGGAAATGGTACGGTTTTGCCGTTGGCATCGACGATGGGGACATTTTCATAGCTGGCGTCACCGCCCCCCGTATACCATGCATGCTTGTGGCCCGTAGCAATGCGCACGACCCCGGTACTTTCCATCTTGGTCAGCTCTGCGCCGGCTTTCCAGGCCATAACCGTGCCGTCGCCTGTTGTAGCCCGGGACATCATGTTGCAGTATCCGCCCAGTTCCATACTCATCAACCATATGGAACCGGCCCCTGCCGTGGAGAGGACCGTTGCCTTGGATTTGAAAATCATGAATTCTCCGGTGCGGTTGTTGAGACCGGTGGCCCCGACAACCCGAGCGCCCTGTACACCACCCTCGGTCAGCAGGCTGGTCCCCATCACCCGGTCATAGATCTTGACCCCCAAGCGTTTGCATTCCTTTTTAAGGGCGGGTTTAAAGGTGCTTCCCCAGACCCGGATGACAACATTGTTCCGTTTTTCAGGCGGATTAAAATTTTCTTCTCCCATCTTGGGATCGGGGAGATAGCTGTGTATGGTGCCATAACGCGGGGAAATCATGAACTTGGTTTCCTCATCCCGGCCTTCGGCGCCGATATATTCTTCATCGGTGTCCCTGATTTTACCGCCCATCTGTTCCATTTCCAGCAGAGTATCATAGTCCTCCCGGCACTGGATCTGGATGCCGATACCGTTGCAGTAGGGGCGGTCGGCCATATGCTGCGCCCACTCATCCGGATCCACCCTGGACAAAGGATTCGCCGGAGCATTGCACCAGTGATCACATCCCGGACCTCCAGCCCCGCTCCTGACGGTGTCACCTTTTTCCACCAGAGCCACATTCAGCCCCTGTCTGGCAGCGCTGATGGCCGCCCAGCAACCGGCGATACCCCCTCCAATCACAAGGACATCGGCTTCGATTTCTTGCTCCTGGTCGAAGCGGATAGGATAGGGCCAATCCGGTGGCTCTCCTTGCTCCTTTAAATAGTCATGCCACGTGGTCATTCTCTCAACCTCCTTTATAAAAAGATGGGTATTTGTTTTTCCCCGCGATTATGTCAAAACCGTGATTGTGTGTCAAAAATTATTTCACCTGCTCCCTATTCTTAATACCTAATCATCCCCCCAGAATTTTATACGAGTCATTTTATGTTTCAGATCGCATTGGAGAAATGGATTAACTTTTAAGGTAACATTGCTATTATAAAGCCAAGTAATCGAAAAAATTAAAGTTTTTAGTATTGTATGTGTAACATTCAATTTAAATTGATTTAGAGATGAGTCAGGAGCAGATCTAACTCCCTTATTCTTTTCGTATCTAAAATAGCCTTTCCCCTGAAGAGTCTCCTTGCCTCTAATCGGTGGGACGAATGGTAACCCTCTGAGTGGTTTGATCACGAGTGCATTCCACCATCAGTATCTGAGTTTCCTTGTCTATGATGTATTTGCCATCGGAAATTTCCACTTGGTAGCCGTTTGGGTACTGATAATTCGGCACAAAAAATTCAGTAGGTTTGGGCACGCTGCTGTCATGCCGAAACTCAAACTCAAAGACACGGGTTTTCGGGTCGAATTGCATATGTAAGGGTTCACCGGCGATCTTGCTTGCGTAAGGTCGGACAATGGCTGAAAGGCCACGCCCACCGGAATGAATGTCATTTGGATTCGCCTGCTGATCGCGGCTGAAAATCGATAAATCTTCATCGTTCCACATATCTCCCCGTTTATTGGTGTTGTCGGCGGTGTAATTCCAGATTGTACAACTGAGCAGATTGGTCTCCATGGCATGGTAATAGGCATCCAGGGCTTGGGAATGTATCTTGAAATCGCCATCCTCATAGGCTGCCTTATTGTCAAGATCGAATGGCAGGCCGAATTCTCCGATCAGTGTTGGAATAT
>CP070790.1:2147680-2153304 GCA_020346805.1 Planctomycetota bacterium | reverse complement strand
GATTGATCGGGATGCACATCGAGTAAAATCTGCAAGTCTCTCCGATGTAAAAGTAATATATTGTATAACGGGCCAAACCATGGGATACGTAGATATACACCACAGATTGCCCATTATATACAACTATCAAAGCCATCGAACCGGAAAAGGGGGAGGAACTAACACTGTCTTCGCCGATACTCACGTTGAATGGGTTAACGGTGCCCAAATCGGCTGGCCATAAAAGGCAACATTTACATTGCTGATTTGATATATTCATGCTAACTAACAAGCCCGGCGAATTTTTACTGCCGGGCTCTTATATCTCCATTATAAAAATTGTATCAAACATAAAATACCGATGTTTAATCATATCCAAGTATTTTAATATTTCATAACCGCGCACTATAATAATTATTGGAAACCTTTTTTTGATCGCGGAAAAGGCTATCGATCTTATCGTTATGGAGTTTCTATAATGCGCTGGGAAAAACCTGGGTACCTAAGCATGTGTAAACAATCACACCACAAACATGCCTTCACTCTCATCGAAGTGCTGGTGGTTGTCGCCATTATCGCCTTGCTGGCCGCCATCCTTGTACCTTCGTTATCGCGGGCCCGCGAACAGGCCAGAATCGCCTCCTGCGCCGCCAACTGCAAGCAGATCGCCGGCATAATGGCTACTTATCAATCCGAGTACAAAGGCTACCTGCCCATCATGTTTAACGCCTTAAGTTCAGAAGGTGGCCACCAGGCATCTCAAACCGCCTTCGCCGGCAACGAAATGCTCCCCGTTGCCTTTTATAACTACGACAAAGGAACCAGGAGCATGGCAAAAGTTAGATGCAACATTGATGGAACATTTTTTAAGCCCAGGGCCACGGTTGCCAATGACCCTGATGCAAGGTGGGAATACGATAAAATTCACGAGTTCGAAAGAAGATTAATGCCCGATTATTACGCTTGTCCCTTCGGACGCGAGAAAGGCAACTCTGATTGGGATACGTTGCCCAATACCAGGATCGGCAATCGCTCATTCACTCCGCAAAAACTGGACGGACGAATAAATGCCTATGCAACCTGGCAGTGGGAAGGGCGAACCGTCAAAGGGGAAATCCCATTATGTGTTCGCGGCCAGGCCCCCGGACCATACAACGGAACACCCAAATACTCCGTACTCAGTTGGAACTTCCGAAGGATGAACGCAGATGTCTACCTTGCAAAATATTTTCCTTCAGACTTCTACGCCTACAAAAGCGGCGGCGGCGATATTTTGAATCCTAATTCACTGGTCATGAATCGCCATCGCAAGTGGGATGTAGCCCACGCCCAAAGGGTAAAAGCGGGAAGCCTTTCCGATGTAACCGTAATTTATTGCCTGTTGGGAGAATCAACGGGATTTACCCATCGCCAAACTAAACTGGTAATGGTTCGCAACTTCAACGGCCATCGCACCGGACGTGGCGGAGGAACCAACACCGTATTTGCCGACGCCCATGTAGAATGGGTCAGAGGCAACCAAATCGGATGGCAATAATAATAGCACAAAACCTTTCAAAACCGCTTATCGAATACGCAGTTCGTAATGATCCAACTTTGAAATGAGATTATATGCATTCGATTTAATACATGCGCGACCGGCCCGGGATAAACTCTTAAAGAAAAGAAATTATCTCAACAACACCTAACCACAAAATACTCCCTTGGGTATTACTATTTGATCCCCGCCCGTTTGCGGAATTCGTTTTCGTCGATCACTTCGACGCCTAAAGAGCGGGCCTTGTCCAGCTTGGAACCCGCATCGGAACCCGCTACCACGAAGTCGGTCTTTTTGCTGACCGAACCGGCCGCCTTGCCTCCCAATTCCTTGATCAAGTCTTCTATTGCCTTGCGGCTATAGTGTTCCAGGGCACCGGTAACCACGATAGACTTGCCCGCCAAAGGCTGACCGCCAACCCTCGCCCTCTTCCGCGGCTGAGTCATGTTGACCCCGACTTTTCGCAGTGATTCAATCGTTATTTGCCCTTGCCTGCTATGCAGAAAACTGTAAATACTCTCCGCTAATTCCGGCCCGATGCCTTCAATTTCCTGAAGCTCTTCCACCCCCGCCTCGACCAGAGCGTCCATCGAACCATACTCATCAGCCAGTATCGCAGCGGTGTTGACTCCGATGTGTGGCATGTTCAAAGCCGCCAACAATCGCGCCAGTGGATGCGATTTACTCCTTTCAATATTGGAAAGCAGATTATCCGCACTTTTGGCACCCATTCGCTCCAAGTCAATTAATTCATCACGCCGATCCTCGAGCTTATACAAATCGGCAAACTCGCACACCAGGCCGGTATCAACCAACTGCTCGACTAGAGCGATGCCCACTCCTTCGATATCCATCTGATCGCGGGCGCAGAAATAACGCAGTCGCTCCTTGATCTGGGCCGGACAGGAAGGATTGACACATCGTAAAAACACCCCCCCTTCGTCCCGTACCGTTTCGCTGCCGCATTCCGGACAACGCCCCGGCGGCCTGATCGCTTTGGTATCCTTACCCCGGGCCTGTCGATCGACATCCACAACTTGCGGAATAATCTCCCCGGCCTTTTCCACATATACAAAATCGCCGACGCGAACTCCCAAACGTTCCACCTGATCGAAATTATGCAGTGACGCGCTCTTAACCGTCGTGCCCGCTAACTGAACGGGGTCAAGATTGGCCACCGGCGTGATTGTCCCCAGCTTGCCCACCTGGAAACGGACCGACAGCAATTTGGTGCGGGCACGTTCGGCAGCATATTTAAAGGCGATACACCAACGCGGAGATCTGCTCGTCACACCCAACACTCCCCGCTGATCCAGACTATCCACCTTGATCACCAGCCCGTCAGTAGCGTAATCCAATCCCTCACGCCTGACATCCCATTTATGTATCTCTTTGATTGCCTCATCGATTGTCGACACGCGTTTCATATAGGGGCTGATGGGAATGCCCCACTGCTTGATCTGCTGAAACATCTCGTACTGCGTATCAAATGCCGTCGGCTCGACCTGTCCGAAACCGTGGGCCACAAAGGCCAGCCTCCGCTCGGCCACCATCCGCGAATCCAACTGTTTGAGTGTACCGGCCGTCGCATTACGCGGATTGGCGAACACCGGCTCACCGCGGACCTCGCGCTCCCGGTTGTACGCACTGAAGGCCTTGATCGGCCAAAATACCTCGCCGCGAACCTCAAGCACCGCCGGCACCCGTGACTTACCCGCCTGGAGACTCAACGGAATGGCCCGAATCGTCCGGGCATTTTGTGTAATATCATCTCCTGACGCACCGTCTCCCCGGGTCGCCGCCAACATCAACTGACCCGCTTCATAACGCAGCGATACCGCCACTCCATCGATCTTGGGATCGATAACGTATTGATAAGCATCGTTCTTTAATCCTTTTCGAACACGCTCGTCAAATTCCCGAAGCTCGGTCTCGTTATAGGTGTTATCGATCGACAGCATGGCAACCGCATGGGTTACCTGTTTGAAACCTGGTAGCGGCTCACCGCCAACTCGCTGGGTGGGAGAATCGGGCGTAACCAGATCGGGAAATTGTGCTTCCAGTTTCCCGAGCTGATCGTAGAGGGCGTCATACTGCCGATCGGAGATCGCTGGCTTGGCCAGCACGTAATACTTGTAATCGTGCTTGCGAATCTCTTCCCGCAGTTGGACGATCTTTTTTTCCGCTTCCCGTTTAGTCATTTCCACCGAATTGATGTTTTTCAGATCCCCCCAACAAAAGTATCACTCATTCCCGATTATCAACAGAAATAATCAACCCGGACACTCGCACGACTGCTGCGGGGCCGGTATCAGACAAAGAAACTCGCAGGATCCATCCCCGGTATTGCAGAACTGGTGCGTCTCATTCGGGGGAACGAAGATAACATCCCCCTCTTTGAAAGACCGGTCGCCCTCCGCCGATTTGATCACTCCGCTGCCCTTGAGCACCAGGCACTCATGCTCGTTATCATGCTGATGGTGCGGCGTACAACCGCCGGGATCAACCTCAAAATGCCTCATATGAAAATTCGATGCCCCATCCTCCGGGCCGATAAGCACTCGTATCCGGGCCCCCTTGGCCCCGGGCATATTAACCGGCTCCTGCAAATGTGCCTTGATCGGTCTTATCTTCATCGCATCACCTGACTACCAATACCCCAAATTTTGTCGCCCTTTTATACCACCAATCCGTCCCCAGGAAAACATCCGCCTCCCCCATCAACGGCTCTACACCACCCGTTCATACCGCTCTGAATTATTATAATAACTCCACTCGCCGCAAAACGCACCCTTCTACCCATCCATCGAGCTCATTCTGGCAAAACCACCCTTGAATCTACACCCAGATAAGACCAATGTTTCTTTTTCGTATCGCTATTCAAACACACATAATATTACAGGAACCCGGTATGTATATCGCAACCGGCAGCCCGGATTCATCGGCAGCCATATAGTAAAAACCTGAACCATCGCGAAACCAACAAGATCCTGGTAGTCGACGACTTCTCGCAGAATATAAAGTGCGCCAACTTAAGCTACTGTCAAATCGCCGACTATATGGACCTGCACGAATTCCGTCGGAAAATCGAACAAGTAGATATCGACTACATCGACGCTTTGCACAACACCGGCTACACCGAACCCCTCACCTCACTCGAAGACGGCATCGCCCAATGCTATAGCGAATGGGAAGCACAATAGATAAGCCATATACTATTAGATGCGTTATATATTAGTCGCGAGCGTAAGCGAGCGGAATGTTTCTAATAACCTTCAAACTTGCTCATATCTTTGAGCCGATACAGCATTTCCCCGGCCTTGGGTACTAGAAGAATGCCCTCCTCTTCGCGGTTGGCATAGTCGTCGGGTTGGATACTATCCGGATCCATGTAACCGAGATTGATTTGTTTGCAGCGCCGCTCGGGTATTCGGGTGGCCAACACCACATTAATGCGAGGTGTTTCCACACCATCTTCATACCGCCCCACTCCTTTAACGTGCGTGCTGTGGGCCAGTACCCCCCAGGGATAATCCTTGAATTTATGCCATTGCTTTGCGAAATAATCGCGCACGTGGTAACCGACTTCATCCAGTACCTCGCCGTGCGAATAAGAAACCTCCTCCACATGCGGGGCATAGATAATCAGTGTTCCTCCATCGGCAACCACCGGTTCCAGCTTATACATGCACTTACCGGCCAGCCAAATGTCATCGTACATCTCTGGACTGCAGGACAATACCGTCTGGTACGGCCGATCGTGATAAATGATTTGGGTTCGGCCGGACAGTTCCGCAGCAGCTTTCCAGGCTTCTCGCACCTCACCGGCAAACACCCCCCGCACATCTTTCGAATCAACCACGTAGGCGATCAGACTCCGCTCCATCGCTATCAGATCCGCCGCTGCCTCGATGGCCGACCGAACCGGAGTGTCGCGATTGCCGATTATCTTGGGATTCGTGTTCAAGGCCCCCAGCCAATGGGTAAAGTTGATAATTTGTGGAGCCGCTATGCCGGGAAACAAATATTTATGCCCCCCGGAAAAACCAACCACCTCATGAGGAAATACCGGGCCGCAGATAATAAGATGATCGTAATCAAAGATCAT